>NZ_JBBOSS010000001.1:455000-2975000 GCF_038005185.1 Solibacillus sp. FSL K6-1554 | reverse complement strand
ATGTAACATTAACGTTTGCTGTTCAGTTTTGAAGGTTCATTCTTAAATGAATGAAATACTTCAAACCTTGCTCCTGACGCTTGCGCTTACGTCGCAAAGCTGCATGAAGCAAAATCAGTGAAGCTTCTCACGATGTGATTGAAGTCAGCTGCTTCGTTCTTTGAAAACTGGATAAAACGACATTGAAAGCAATAAATCAAATTTCTATTTTATAGATTTTTAAACAAGTCAAGCAATTGACGTGTAAACTTAAATCTTAGATCTCTGATCTAAGTGTTAACTTTTGGTTAAGTTAATAAGGGCGCACGGTGGATGCCTTGGCACTAGGAGTCGATGAAGGACGGCACTAACACCGATATGCCTCGGGGAGCTGTAAGTAAGCTTTGATCCGGGGATTTCCGAATGGGGGAACCCACTATCTTTAATCGGATAGTATCTTCACGTGAATTCATAGCGTGTTGAAGACAGACGCAGGGAACTGAAACATCTAAGTACCTGCAGGAACAGAAAGAAAATTCGATTCCCTGAGTAGCGGCGAGCGAAACGGGAAGAGCCCAAACCAAAGAGCTTGCTCTTTGGGGTTGTAGGACACTCTATACGGAGTTACAAAAGAATGAATTAGACGAAGCGACTTGGAAAGGTCCGCGAAACAAGGTAAAAGCCCTGTAGTCAAAAGTTCATTCCCTCCAGAGTGGATCCTGAGTACGGCGGAACACGTGAAATTCCGTCGGAATCCGGGAGGACCATCTCCCAAGGCTAAATACTACCTAGTGACCGATAGTGAACCAGTACCGTGAGGGAAAGGTGAAAAGCACCCCGGAAGGGGAGTGAAATAGATCCTGAAACCGTGTGCCTACAAGTAGTTAGAGCCCGTTAATGGGTGATAGCGTGCCTTTTGTAGAATGAACCGGCGAGTTACGATTACGTGCGAGGTTAAGTTGAGAAGACGGAGCCGCAGCGAAAGCGAGTCTGAATAGGGCGAATTAGTACGTGGTCGTAGACCCGAAACCAGGTGATCTACCCATGTCCAGGGTGAAGGTGAGGTAACACTCACTGGAGGCCCGAACCCACGCACGTTGAAAAGTGCGGGGATGAGGTGTGGGTAGCGGAGAAATTCCAATCGAACCTGGAGATAGCTGGTTCTCTCCGAAATAGCTTTAGGGCTAGCCTCGTGATTGAGAATACCGGAGGTAGAGCACTGTTTGGACTAGGGGGGCATCTCGCTTTACCGAATTCAGACAAACTCCGAATGCCGGATATTTATACACGGGAGTCAGACTGCGAGTGATAAGATCCGTAGTCAAGAGGGAAACAGCCCAGACCACCAGCTAAGGTCCCCAAGTAATCGTTAAGTGGAAAAGGATGTGGCGTTGCTTAGACAACCAGGATGTTGGCTTAGAAGCAGCCATCATTTAAAGAGTGCGTAATAGCTCACTGGTCGAGTGACGCTGCGCCGAAAATGTATCGGGGCTAAACGATTCACCGAAGCTGTGGATGCATACTTTGAGTATGCGTGGTAGGAGAGCGTTCTAACAGCGTTGAAGTCAGACCGGAAGGACTGGTGGAGCGGTTAGAAGTGAGAATGCCGGTATGAGTAGCGAAACATGGGTGAGAATCCCATGCACCGTATGACTAAGGTTTCCTGAGGAAGGCTCGTCCGCTCAGGGTTAGTCGGGACCTAAGCCGAGGCCGATAGGCGTAGGCGATGGACAACAGGTTGATATTCCTGTACCACCTCCTCACCGTTTGAGAAATGGGGGGACGCAGTAGGATAGGGTAAGCACGCCGTTGGTTGCGCGTGTTCAAGCAGTAAGGCGTGTATGTAGGCAAATCCGCATACTTTAACGTTGAGCTGTGATGACGAGCTCGTATGAGCGAAGTTCCTGATTTCACACTGCCAAGAAAAGCCTCTATCGAGGTGAGAGGTGCCCGTACCGCAAACCGACACAGGTAGTCGAGGAGAGAATCCTAAGGTGTGCGAGAGAACTCTCGTTAAGGAACTCGGCAAAATGACCCCGTAACTTCGGGAGAAGGGGTGCTTCTTTGGGTGCATAGCCTAGAGAAGCCGCAGTGAATAGGCCCAGGCGACTGTTTAGCAAAAACACAGGTCTCTGCAAAACCGTAAGGTGACGTATAGGGGCTGACGCCTGCCCGGTGCTGGAAGGTTAAGAGGAGCGGTTAGCGCAAGCGAAGCTGTGAATTGAAGCCCCAGTAAACGGCGGCCGTAACTATAACGGTCCTAAGGTAGCGAAATTCCTTGTCGGGTAAGTTCCGACCCGCACGAAAGGCGTAACGATCTGGGCACTGTCTCAACGAGAGACTCGGTGAAATTATAGTACCTGTGAAGATGCAGGTTACCCGCGACAGGACGGAAAGACCCCGTGGAGCTTTACTGTAGCCTGATATTGAATTTTGGTACAACTTGTACAGGATAGGTAGGAGCCAGAGATCTCGGAGCGCCAGCTTCGAAGGAGGCGTCGGTGGGATACTACCCTGGTTGTATTGAACTTCTAACCCATGCCCCTTAGCGGGGTAGGAGACAGTGTCAGGCGGACAGTTTGACTGGGGCGGTCGCCTCCTAAAGAGTAACGGAGGCGCCCAAAGGTTCCCTCAGAATGGTTGGAAATCATTCGTAGAGTGTAAAGGCATAAGGGAGCTTGACTGCGAGACCTACAAGTCGAGCAGGGTCGAAAGACGGGCTTAGTGATCCGGTGGTTCCGCATGGAAGGGCCATCGCTCAACGGATAAAAGCTACCCCGGGGATAACAGGCTTATCTCCCCCAAGAGTCCACATCGACGGGGAGGTTTGGCACCTCGATGTCGGCTCATCGCATCCTGGGGCTGTAGTCGGTCCCAAGGGTTGGGCTGTTCGCCCATTAAAGCGGTACGCGAGCTGGGTTCAGAACGTCGTGAGACAGTTCGGTCCCTATCCGTCGTGGGCGTAGGAAATTTGAGAGGAGCTGTCCTTAGTACGAGAGGACCGGGATGGACATACCGCTGGTGTACCAGTTGTCTTGCCAAAGGCATCGCTGGGTAGCTATGTATGGACGGGATAAGTGCTGAAAGCATCTAAGCATGAAGCCCCCCTCAAGATGAGATTTCCCATTACGCAAGTAAGTAAGACCCCTGAAAGACGATCAGGTAGATAGGTTCGAGGTGGAAGTGCGGTGACGCATGCAGCTGACGAATACTAATCGGTCGAGGACTTAACCACATTTTATTGCACAAACTCAATGAAACGTTTATCCAGTTTTGAAAGAATGAAATTCTTTTACATAGGCTTATTTAAAGGCCACTATAGTGAAGTGATGATGGCAAAGAGGTCACACCCGTTCCCATACCGAACACGGAAGTTAAGCTCTTTAGCGCCGATGGTAGTTGGGGGCTTCCCCCTGTGAGAGTAGGACGTCGCTTCGCTAGAATATTGGAGGATTAGCTCAGCTGGGAGAGCACCTGCCTTACAAGCAGGGGGTCGGCGGTTCGAGCCCGTCATCCTCCACCATTTCTAAATGCCGGTGTAGCTCAGTTGGTAGAGCAACTGACTTGTAATCAGTAGGTCGAGGGTTCGACTCCTTTCGCCGGCACCATTTAGAGAGCCATTAGCTCAGTTGGTAGAGCATCTGACTTTTAATCAGAGGGTCGAAGGTTCGAGTCCTTCATGGCTCACCAGTTTATATACTGCTTAGCGGGTGTGGCGGAATTGGCAGACGCACTAGACTTAGGATCTAGCGCCGCAAGGCGTGGGGGTTCGACTCCCTTCACCCGCACCATTTAATTTCATATTACTGTCAGAGTAAAAATATCTTAAGCATTTTGCGGAAGTAGTTCAGTGGTAGAACACCACCTTGCCAAGGTGGGGGTCGCGAGTTCGAACCTCGTCTTCCGCTCCAAAAAATGCCGGGGTGGCGGAACTGGCAGACGCACAGGACTTAAAATCCTGCGGTGAGTGATCACCGTGCCGGTTCGATTCCGGCCCTCGGCACCATCTTTTAAATAAACAATATGCGCCCGTAGCTCAATTGGATAGAGCGTCTGACTACGGATCAGAAGGTTGTGGGTTCGACTCCTGCCGGGCGCGCCATATTATTTCGGAATGTAGCTCAGCTTGGTAGAGCACTTGGTTTGGGACCAAGGGGTCGTAGGTTCGAATCCTGTCATTCCGACCATCATTTATGGGGCCTTAGCTCAGCTGGGAGAGCGCCTGCCTTGCACGCAGGAGGTCAGCGGTTCGATCCCGCTAGGCTCCACCATAATTTGTAACCAAAATAAAGATCCTGGCGGTGTAGCTCAGTTGGCTAGAGCACTCGGTTCATACCCGAAAGGTCGTGGGTTCGACTCCCTCTGCCGCCATCTTAAAGGACCTTTAGCTCAGTTGGTTAGAGCAGACGGCTCATAACCGTCCGGTCACAGGTTCGAGTCCTGTAAGGTCCACCAGTTAACGTATTAAATATAACGGAGGTATACCCAAGTCTGGCTGAAGGGATCGGTCTTGAAAACCGACAGGCGGGTAACACCGCGCGGGGGTTCGAATCCCTCTACCTCCTCCATTTTTACAAACTGGGTACTTAAAACAGGTTCAAACATAATATTATCGCGGGGTGGAGCAGTGGTAGCTCGTCGGGCTCATAACCCGAAGGTCGCAGGTTCAAGTCCTGCCCCCGCAACCAAATGGTCCCGTGGTGTAGCGGTTAACATGCCTGCCTGTCACGCAGGAGATCGCCGGTTCGATCCCGGTCGGGACCGCCATTTGTGGGTTTGTAGCTCAGTTGGTAGAGCATTAGATTGAAGCTCTAAGTGTCGGCGGTTCGATTCCGTCCAAACCCACCATATGCGGGTGTAGTTTAGTGGTAAAACCTCAGCCTTCCAAGCTGATGTTGTCGGTTCGATTCCGATCACCCGCTCCAGTTTTTAAATAGGGCCTATAGCTCAGCTGGTTAGAGCGCACGCCTGATAAGCGTGAGGTCGATGGTTCGAGTCCATTTAGGCCCACCATAGTATTATTCCGAAGTAGCTCAGTTGGTAGAGCATCCGGCTGTTAACCGGCAGGTCGCAGGTTCGAGTCCTGCCTTCGGAGCCATTTTTCTATTTTTGGGGACATACTCAAGAGGCTGAAGAGGCGCCCCTGCTAAGGGTGTAGGTCGCGTAAGCGGCGCGAGGGTTCAAATCCCTCTGTCTCCGCCATCGGCCCGTTGGTCAAGTGGTTAAGACACCGCCCTTTCACGGCGGTAACACGGGTTCGAATCCCGTACGGGTCATACATAGGAAGACGAAAAACGCTAAGTACTTATTACAATGTACTTGGCGTTTTTTTGTTGCGGTAAAAGCTCTCTTAAGATAATAAACAATGCTGCTAAATTTAAGGGATGAAATTTCTTACACAATATTATGCTGTCTTATAATAAAGATAAAAAAACTGTGTTGAAATATTTTTATTCAATTAACCCACAAACGGAATCTACTTTAAGATTATATTGTTTTATTGATACTGCGTGAAAAAGCATACATCCTCGATCACTAAACATGGATTAAGGGAGAACAAGATAGTAGGCAGGAGCGAAAAAGAAAGCAGAGATTTTCCGGTTATTTAATGAAGGTCGATTGTGAGCATGCAAGAAGTTTAGTTGACACTATGTTAGAGGGCTTTTTAATCGGATTTCCCATCATTAATTCAAATAGAGGTATCAAATCCCCGGTTCATTAAAGAACATGGTAAAAAGCAATTTAAAGGTGAAATAACAAGGATTTAACGGCCGAATCGTGGAATCCCAATAAGGCTGCGGTATGCATCAAAATCATTTAATGAAATAGCGCAATTCTAAGCGTATTTAAACACGGAAATAATTATTATAGAATAATAAAAATAATGAAAATAACATAAAGATAAAGACTATATTGAGAAACCAATAGGTGGAAATAAATAAAATGTACATTATATCAATACTTAAAAAAAATAATGATAAAAGTACGGACATTTTCTTGACAGCTTCAGTATATAAAATGTATAAATAAGTAGTCGTATATTCTAAAACACTTGATATTTATAAGTAATATTAATAATTATATCAGAATGATTTATAAATATTAAAAACAAGCCTTGATAAAATTAGACAAACATATTAGAATTTCGTTATACTAAGTAAACGTTTTCATGAGCAATCTCAGTTGGTTCATGGAAAAAATAGAAAATAATATATTTTTTAAAAATAATTTCAAAAAAGGTATTGCATTATAAAAAAAGTAATGATAATATAAATCTTGTCCTTAAGAGATAGGACATGCGGTTACGAAAGTGTAATCAGCAAATACCCATTGGAGGATTAGCTCAGCTGGGAGAGCACCTGCCTTACAAGCAGGGGGTCGGCGGTTCGAGCCCGTCATCCTCCACCATTTCTAAATGCCGGTGTAGCTCAGTTGGTAGAGCAACTGACTTGTAATCAGTAGGTCGAGGGTTCGACTCCTTTCGCCGGCACCATTTAGAGAGCCATTAGCTCAGTTGGTAGAGCATCTGACTTTTAATCAGAGGGTCGAAGGTTCGAGTCCTTCATGGCTCACCAGTTTATATACTGCTTAGCGGGTGTGGCGGAATTGGCAGACGCACTAGACTTAGGATCTAGCGCCGCAAGGCGTGGGGGTTCGACTCCCTTCACCCGCACCATTTAATTTCATATTACTGTCAGAGTAAAAATATCTTAAGCATTTTGCGGAAGTAGTTCAGTGGTAGAACACCACCTTGCCAAGGTGGGGGTCGCGAGTTCGAACCTCGTCTTCCGCTCCAAAAAATGCCGGGGTGGCGGAACTGGCAGACGCACAGGACTTAAAATCCTGCGGTGAGTGATCACCGTGCCGGTTCGATTCCGGCCCTCGGCACCATCTTTTAAATAAACAGTATGCGCCCGTAGCTCAATTGGATAGAGCGTCTGACTACGGATCAGAAGGTTGTGGGTTCGACTCCTGCCGGGCGCGCCATATTATTTCGGAATGTAGCTCAGCTTGGTAGAGCACTTGGTTTGGGACCAAGGGGTCGTAGGTTCGAATCCTGTCATTCCGACCATCATTTATGGGGCCTTAGCTCAGCTGGGAGAGCGCCTGCCTTGCACGCAGGAGGTCAGCGGTTCGATCCCGCTAGGCTCCACCATAATTTGTAACCAAAATAAAGATCCTGGCGGTGTAGCTCAGTTGGCTAGAGCACTCGGTTCATACCCGAAAGGTCGTGGGTTCGACTCCCTCTGCCGCCATCTTAAAGGACCTTTAGCTCAGTTGGTTAGAGCAGACGGCTCATAACCGTCCGGTCACAGGTTCGAGTCCTGTAAGGTCCACCAGTTAACGTATTAAATATAACGGAGGTATACCCAAGTCTGGCTGAAGGGATCGGTCTTGAAAACCGACAGGCGGGTAACACCGCGCGGGGGTTCGAATCCCTCTACCTCCTCCATTTTTACAAACTGGGTACTTAAAACAGGTTCAAACATAATATTATCGCGGGGTGGAGCAGTGGTAGCTCGTCGGGCTCATAACCCGAAGGTCGCAGGTTCAAGTCCTGCCCCCGCAACCAAATGGTCCCGTGGTGTAGCGGTTAACATGCCTGCCTGTCACGCAGGAGATCGCCGGTTCGATCCCGGTCGGGACCGCCATTTGTGGGTTTGTAGCTCAGTTGGTAGAGCATTAGATTGAAGCTCTAAGTGTCGGCGGTTCGATTCCGTCCAAACCCACCATATGCGGGTGTAGTTTAGTGGTAAAACCTCAGCCTTCCAAGCTGATGTTGTCGGTTCGATTCCGATCACCCGCTCCAGTTTTTAAATAGGGCCTATAGCTCAGCTGGTTAGAGCGCACGCCTGATAAGCGTGAGGTCGATGGTTCGAGTCCATTTAGGCCCACCATAGTATTATTCCGAAGTAGCTCAGTTGGTAGAGCATCCGGCTGTTAACCGGCAGGTCGCAGGTTCGAGTCCTGCCTTCGGAGCCATTTTTCTATTTTTGGGGACATACTCAAGAGGCTGAAGAGGCGCCCCTGCTAAGGGTGTAGGTCGCGTAAGCGGCGCGAGGGTTCAAATCCCTCTGTCTCCGCCATCGGCCCGTTGGTCAAGTGGTTAAGACACCGCCCTTTCACGGCGGTAACACGGGTTCGAATCCCGTACGGGTCATACATAGGTAGACAAAAAAACGCTAAGTACTGTTACAATGTACTTGGCGTTTTTTTTGTATAAAAGGGAGAAGAGCTTATGAATGAACGTTTAAAAGTATTTGATCAATTTTATAAGGAAACGGGCATTGAACAACGTCATCTCGTTCATGCAAAAGGTTATTGGCATGAAGTGTTTCATTGCTGGATTATTGAAAAAGTAGATTCTGAATGGCGTATTTATTTACAGCTGCGTAGCAAAAATAAAAAGGATTAACCAAACCAATTTGATATTACGGCAGCTGGTCATATACTGGCAACGGAGACAATTGAAGATGGTATACGCGAATTAAAGGAAGAAGTAGGGGTTAAGGTCATGTTTTCGCAATTAACGTCACTTGGAGTCATTCCGTACAGTATAGATAATGAAAAAATAAAGGATTATGAGTTTGCAAATGTATTTGTTTATGAATTAACAGGTGGTCTTGAGAAGTTTTCAATTCAAAGAGAAGAACTGGATGGTATATACTCTGCTAACTTAAAACAGTTTATATTGCTTGCGAATCAAAAATAAAGTAAATTGAAGTATCCGGTTATAAATACGAAAATGATATACGTCATTATGAAGTGAAACAGATCGGATTAGAACAAATGTCAGCATTACCTGAAAGCTATTTGCACGAGTTTATCCCGAGATTGGAAAAGATATTAATTGAAGCAACCTGAAAAAACTTAGGTTAGCTTCTTTTTTTATAATATCTATTGACCTTCACGTTACGTCAACCTTTATAGTACTAATTAGGAGGTGATCAATTGTTAATAAACGAACTAGTCAAGCTATCTGGTGTGAGTGCACGCACACTACGATATTACGATGAAATCGGTTTGCTGATGCCTTCTACGATTGCAGAAAATGGCTACCGAAAATATAGCCAAAAAGATATTGACCGGTTACAGCAAATACTTTTTTACCGGGAGCTGGATTTTAAGTTAGAGGAAATAAAAAAACTGCTCGATCATCCAGATTATGAAGTAAAAGAAGAGCTAAAAAAACAATCCGAGCTATTACTAAAGAAAAGACGACATATTGATGACTTACTGAAAACGATAGAACAAACAATCCAAACAATGGAAGGGGAACTTAAGATGACAAATGAACAGAAATTTGACGTGTTTAAAAACAATCTAATCGAAGAAAATGAAAAGAGCTACGGTGAGGAAATACGTAATAAATACGGTGAAGCTAAAGTGGAAGCGAGCAATAAAAAATTTAAAGAGATGACTGAAGAGCAATATAATGCAATGCAGCAATTGGAAAACCAACTGTTTGAACGATTAAAAGAAGCGATGGCGTCCGGCGATGTAACGTCAGACGTTGCAATGGAAGCAGCAGAGCTTCATAAACGCTGGCTAAGCTTCTCCTGGGCAAAGTATACCCCGGAAGCACATATAGGCCTAGCACAAATGTATGTAAGTGATGAACGGTTTACTGCTTACTATGATGACCGGGTAGGGCCAGGTGCTACACAATTTTTGCATGATGTTATCGTTGCTTATGCAGCAAATAAATAAGAAAAGATGTTTAAAAATCCTCATATAGGTAATATTTTATTAATGGAAAAAGGGGGATTTTATATGGATATCAATCAATTACACCATTTACGTAGTATTTTAGAAGAGGAGCTTGCAACTTTGCAGGAGCATGTTAATGAAGAACCAGCTGTTGAAGATACAGAAATAACTGCAGTTGACAATCATCCAGCAGATGCAGCGACCGATTTAACGACAATTGTTACCGAAAAAACACTAAATGAATTGAAAGAAGATGAAATTGAAAGAATTCAAACAGCTTTAAATGCAATGGATGAAGGCACATACGGGGAATGTATCGTATGCGGGAAAGAGATTCCTTTTGAGCGTTTAGAAGCAATTCCGACAGCTTTAACATGTATTGATCATGTTGATGAGGTTATGGAATAGTAAAAGAGGTATGTTGATTATTCAACATACCTCTTTTAGTTTTAAATGAAATATGAAACTAATAAACCAACAGCCAACAAGAAACCGAAAATCGTGTTTGTTTGGGCTGTGTATTTCATGGCCGGCATTACTTCGAGCGGTTTTTCTTTTGCTCTGAATAATTTAATCGCTTCAATCGGTTTTTTTACACTTAATAATACAAGCAGTGCCCATGGTGTCAAATGACCTAGAATTACAAGGCCAGCAATCCAAATATACGAAACAATAAAGAAACCAGCAAGTACTGTAACAGCGTTATGTCGGCCAACCAATATAGCCATTGTTTTACGCCCGCCTTCAGTATCTCCTACAATATCCCGGATATTATTAGAAAGCATAATTGCCCCAACTAGAATCATACTCGGCACAGAGATAATTACAGCATCAGCTGTCACATCACCTGTTTGAATAAAGAAGGCAATTAGAACAATACCCATACCCATTACTGCCCCTGAAACTAACTCCCCGAATGGTGAATAAGCAATCGGGTACGGTCCTCCAGTATACAAATAGCCAATCAGCATACATACAAGTCCGACAGCAACTAGCCACCAGGATGTCATGGCACATATGTAAACACCTAATAGCATTGCAATGCCGTAAAAGCTTAGCGCAATAGCCATAATTGTTTTTGGTGCTACACCATGTCGGACGATTGTGCCACCAATACCGACGGAGTTTTCATTATCCAGGCCAAGTTTATAATCATAATATTCATTGAACATATTTGTTGCAGCCTGTATTAGCATACTGGCAATCAGCATTGCAAAAAACAAGCCAAAATGAACTGTTTCATGATTTATTGAAAGTGCCATCGACGTACCTAATAATACCGGTACAAATGAAGCTGTTAATGTGTGGGGACGTGTTAAATGCCACCAAACTTTAAATCCCTTGTCCGCTTCAACGACTTTTGTCATAAAAAAACGCTCCTAACTAAATACAATTATCTAAACTATTGTAATGCAAATAAAACAAATTGAACAGAGTGAAGGGACAATACATGTAACGTTTGCTCGAAAAATGTTATGATAAGAAGGTATTATTTACTGCGCGAACGCAAAAAAAATGAGCAAATTATATAAAAATTCAAGCACGTATTAAAATAACGCTATACTTGCATCATACTTAGTGAATTTGCAACATGACGGAGGGAATTTTCATGCAACACAAGTGGTACAACGCCACTGAAATAGAAGTAGGCTCAAATTCAAAGCAAATTTTTTATATGGAAACAATCGAAGTAAGCCGTTTGTCCGCATTGGCATTTTTTGCGGCAGGCGAATCGAAATATAAAGGAAAACGAAACTACTGGCAAAATCGTGAAAAAACATTCACATTGGTTGGTTTAGGACATGCCTATACAATTGCAAACAATGCGTCTCACGCTCGTTTCGATTTAGTAGAACATGAATGGAAAAAACTGACGAGTCAAATCATAGAGGAAGATCAGCATCTGCAGCCAATCCTTTTTGGCGGCTTTACTTTTGATCCACAAAATGAAGTTTCAGCAGAATGGACAAACTTCCCGCAAAGCTACTTTACTGTCGCAACACATCAGTTAGTTATTCGCAATGATAAAGCTTATGTCACAATAAACTATATTACGGACGAGGAAAACAGCGCAACAACGTTTGAAGCACTTCGTAAAGAACGTGACGAGCTCATTCATGCAGCACAAGTGAAGGAAGTTAAAACTTATGCGAAGCCGACGATGACAAGCTATATGGAACCGTATAAGAAGGAATATTTGAATTCCATCAATAAGGTAACGAGCTTAATCAAAGCAAATGAAGCGCAAAAGGTTGTCATTGCACGATCTTTAGCATTGCAATTTAAGGAAACGATCACTTCTCCGCAAATTTTGTCGCATGTCGTACATGAGCAGCCGGAAAGTTATTTGTTTGGCTTAGAGCATGGTGACTTACTATTTTACGGCGCATCACCGGAACGGTTAGTAAAGGTAGACAACGGACGTGCCTATTCTTCATGTGTGGCAGGTTCGATTAAGCGCGGAACAACAGCTGAAGCAGATGAGGAACTTGGAAGAACGTTGCTGAGCGATTTGAAAAACCTTGGTGAGCATCACTATGTTGTTGAGATGATTACCGACACCTTCAAAAAGAATTGTTCAAAAGTAAAGGTACCTCATGGACCGAAGTTATTAAAAATCCGTGATATTCAGCATTTATATACACCTGTTGAAGGACAGTTAAATGAAGATGCAACAATTTTGCAGCTTGTGAAACATTTGCATCCAACACCTGCTTTAGGCGGAGTTCCGCGTGAACAGGCAATGGAAATAATCCGGACATATGAACCGATGAACCGAGGGCTGTATGCAGCGCCAATCGGCTGGCTCGATGCTGACGGAAATGGCGAGTTTGCGGTAGCGATTCGCTCGGCAGCATTAGTACAGGATAAAGCGTATTTATATGCAGGCGGAGGAATTGTCGAAGATTCGGAAGCACAATCGGAATATGAAGAGACACTCGTTAAATTCCGTCCAATGCTTCGAGCTTTAGGAGGCCAATTACATGAATGAACGTGAAGTACTATCCAAATATGTTTATACGATTGTGTCAGCGTTAGTAGCTTCTGGTGTAGAGCAGGTTGTCGTAAGTCCCGGCTCTCGCTCTACACCGCTTGCCTATGCATTTGCCTCAACAAAGGAAATCGAAATGCATCGTCAAGTCGATGAAAGAGCGGCAGCCTTTTACGCGCTAGGCTTAGCTAAATCAACTGCGAAACCAGTCGTGCTTGTATGTACATCAGGAACAGCAGCGGCCAATTACTATCCTGCCATTGTCGAAGCAAAATATGCACGTGTACCGTTAATTGTTTTAACAGCAGACCGTCCGCATGAATTGCGCGAAGTAGGAGCACCACAGACGATCAATCAAGTACGGCTATACGGCGATAATGTTAAATGGTCGGCAGAATTCCCGATTCCGGATGAGGCACCGCAAACGATTCCGTTTATCGAACGACACACAGTGCGTGCGGTAAACATTGCAACGACCGCACCGTTTGGACCGGTTCATCTAAATATACCGTTCCGTGAACCGCTAATCATTGATTTTACCGATAAATTGCCGGTTTCAAGCTTTATTAAAAGCTATACAAATGAACTTCAGCCTGCTAAACAAGCGGTGGCAGAGCTGACAGCAATCATCGAACAAACAACGACAGGAATTCTGATTGTAGGGGAATTGCCGCTAGGAACGAACACAGAATATTTATGGGATTTTATTCGTGAAGTGAAATGGCCGGTAATGATTGAAAGCTTATCGAACCTGCGCACAGAAATACCGGAAGATTGCCAAATATATGCGATTTCTACATATGATACATTGATGAAAAATGAACGCTTCAAAAGAAATGTCCGACCACAAACGGTCATTCGATTCGGTGCACAGCCTGTATCAAAATTTTTAATGCAGTTTATCGTTCAGGCAAATCCGCAAAGCTATATTGTTATCGATGAAGATCCGATGTATAGGGATTCTACTCATATGTCGACACATTTCATTCATGCGTTACCTGGAGAATGGCTATCGGAGCTGAAATTAGCAAATTCTCAAGCAGAAATGGCGTACGTTCAATTTTGGAAAATGGCAGATTTACTTGCAGCTGATGTCATTGAAAAGTACAGTCAATTTGCTGATGATGAAGGAGCAATGGTACAGGCATTCCTGACAAGTATTGAGGAAGACGCCGACATTTATGTCAGCAGCAGTATGCCAATCCGTGATATTGATACGTTTTTACTTACACAAAATCGCCCTGTTCAAATTTTTGCAAACCGCGGAGCAAATGGAATTGATGGGGTAACATCTACAGCACTTGGTTTCAGTAATGGTCGCAAAAACCGCAAAACGTATTTATTAATTGGCGATCTGGCATTTTTACATGATGCAAATGCATTTGTTGCAAGCCGTTATCAGGAATGTGATTTAACGGTAATTGTCATGAATAATGACGGTGGCGGAATTTTCTCTTATTTACCGCAATCGAAGGTAGAAGAGCATTATGAAGATCTCTTCGGTACACCGACTGCATTGACATTCGAACAAATGGCCAAAATGTATGAGCTGGATTACGAAAAAGCCACATCATTGGAACAATTTAAGAATGCATTAATAGCAGATAAACAAACACCGATTAAACTAATCGAAGCTTTCACAGATCGTGATGAGAATGTAAAGCAGCACCGTGAGTTATGGGCGCGTATTCATGAGGTGATGGAACAATGGCTCGATTCACTGTAAAAGGCCAGGATGTAAATATAGATCAGTGGAATGAACAGGCAACTCAGACAATTGTATTTCTCCACGGTTTTACTGGGAGCACAAATACTTGGAAAAAGATAGTTTCGCAACTGCCGTCAAACATCAGATGTATTGCCGTTGATTTAATCGGACACGGTAAAACAGCGGCACCGGCTACTGTTGAATTTTACTCTATGGATTTTCAAGTGGAACTGCTGCATGAACTTTTCCATCACTTACAGCTTGATACTTTCTCGCTGGTAGGCTATTCGATGGGGGGGCGTGTAGCATTGAGCTATGCAGTTCGCTACCCGGCTGCAATCGAGCATTTACTGTTGGAAAGTGCTTCTCCGGGTTTAAAAGATGACCAGGAGCGTAGTATACGAAAGCAGGCGGATGATACACTCGCTGAAAAGATACTCGCGAATGGGATTGAATCATTCGTAACCAAGTGGGAAAATATACCGCTATTTGCTTCTCAAAAAAGTCTTCCTGCAGTAGTACAGCAGGAAATTCGAACAGAGCGAATGCAACAAAGTGAAATCGGCCTTGCAAACAGTCTGCGCGGGATGGGGACAGGTGTAATGCCTGAACTTTGGGGTAAGCTTAATACATTAACGATGCCTGTGACACTTGTTACCGGACAGCGTGATGGAAAATTCATTCAATTAAACATTGAAATGCAAGAGCATATAAAAAAAGCAAATCATCTTATAATTCCAGCAGTTGGCCACGCAATTCATGTGGAAAATCCGACAAAGTTTGCTACAATAGTAAAGGAAACGATTTCATAACCGAAATAGGAGGCAATATATATGACAAAGCAACGTCTATGGACATCTTTACATACTTACGAAGATATTAAGTATGAATATTATAACGGGATCGCAAAAATTACGATTAACCGTCCAGAAGTTCGCAACGCTTTCCGCCCAAAAACAACAGCGGAAATGATCGATGCTTTCACACGTGCTCGTGATGATGAGCGTGTGGGCGTAATTATTCTAACAGGTGAGGGCGAGCATGCATTCTGCTCTGGCGGCGACCAAAAAGTACGCGGTCATGGCGGTTATGTAGGCGATGACCAAATTCCTCGCTTAAACGTATTAGACTTACAAACGTTAATCCGTAAAATTCCTAAACCGGTTGTAGCGATGGTAGCAGGTTATGCAATCGGCGGCGGGCACGTATTGCACGTAGTATGTGACTTAACAATCGCTGCAGAAAATGCACGTTTCGGTCAAACAGGACCTAAAGTCGGTTCATTCGATGCTGGTTACGGCTCAGGTTACTTAGCACGTATCGTAGGACACAAAAAGGCTCGTGAAATCTGGTACTTATGCCGTCAATACGATGCGCAGCAAGCACTTGAAATGGGCTTAGTAAACACAGTAGTACCATATGAGCAATTAGAAGATGAAACAGTAAAATGGTGTGAAGAGATGCTTGAAATGTCTCCAACAGCATTACGTTTCTTAAAAGCTGCAATGAATGCAGATACAGACGGCTTAGCTGGTATCCAACAACTTGCTGGTGATGCGACACTTCTATACTACACAACAGATGAAGCAAAAGAAGGCCGCGATGCATTTAAAGAGAAACGTAAACCAGACTTCGGTCAATTCCCACGTTTCCCTTGATTTGTTCGTTATAATAATTCAAAAGGGATGTCCGAAAACTTTGGACATCCCTTTTCTTTACGATAGGAGGGAAAAAGGATGCAGCCAAACTGGATCAAGCAACGAGCCTATTTAACACCAAATCGGGTTGCACTGAGCTTTCATGACGAGCAATGGACGTTTAACGAGCTTTATTTACAGTCTGTTAGGTTAGCTTATAAATTAAATACACTTCGTTTAACGAATGGAAAACGGGTGGCTATTTTAGCACCATCTACACCGCCTTTAATCGAACTGCTGTATGCATGTATGCAAGCACAATGCGAAATGGTACTGCTGAATGGCAGACTGGCAAAGCAGGAGCTTGCGTATCAAGTTGAAGATGCTGAAGTAGATGCGATATTAGTCGCCGATGAAGAGCTTGTCAAACTTCCTGATGATGACCGAATCATCCCATTTTCGAAGCTTTATAAGACAACGGAGTCGGAATATGATATTGCAGCACAGTGGAATGAGGATTTTGCTTTGACGATTATGTATACATCCGGGACAACTGGATTTCCGAAGGGAGTTTGCCAAACCGTTTCAAACCATAGTTCAAGTGCAATCAGCTCAGCATTGAATTTAGGCATTTCAGAGAAGGATACATGGCTTTGTACTGTTCCAATTTTTCATATAAGTGGTTTTTCGATTGTCGTCCGTTCATTGCTATATGGGATGAAAATACGTTTATATGAAAAATTTGATGCTAAAAAATGTGCACAGGAAATTATGGAAGGTACCGTTACGAAAATGTCAGTCGTTTCGGTCATCCTCGAAAATATACTTTCCGAAATGGAGCAGGCTGGTAAAAAAGCACATCCCAATTTCACAGTCGCATTAGCAGGTGGCGGTCCAGTACCGATCGATTATTTAAAACGATCAGAAGAACTGGACTTGTGTGTTGCCCAAACTTACGGTATGACAGAAACGTCTTCGCAAACCGCAACACTGGCAAACGAGGATGCAATGACACATATCGGATCTGCCGGCAAACCGCTGTTTTTCAATGAAATTAAAATTGATGCAAAAGACGGGGAATTCATTGGTGAAATATTAATCCGCGGACCTCATGTCACGCCGAAATATATTGGCCGCTTTAAAGACAAACCGACAACCATCAATGGCTGGCTTCATACAGGAGATGTTGGTTATTTGGATGAACAAGGGTATCTATTTGTCGTTGATCGTCGTAGTGATTTAATTATTTCAGGCGGAGAAAATATTTATCCGGCTGAAATTGAAAATTTATTGCTCGGTCACCCGAACGTAAAAGAGGCAGGTGTGTGCGGAATGGAGCATGACAAATGGGGGCAAGTCCCTGTTGCCTTTATTGTTGCAAAAAATCAGATGACAGAACAAGAAATCATCAAATTTTGCGCACAGCACTTAGCAAATTATAAAGTCCCGAAACATGTTCACTTCGTCAGTCATTTACCTCGAAGCGGTTCCAATAAACTGCTAAGAAGAAAGTTGATGCAGCTGCTGGAAGAGTGATGAGGAGATAAAAAGGCCCAAGCATAATGAATGCTTGGACCTTTTTAAATGATTAATTGCTCAAAGCTTGCTTGAGGACATCCATATTTTTACGCATTAACGTAAAGTAGTCTTCGTTGTTTTGGATATCTTCCTTCGTTAAAACACTTAAATTATGCAACGTTAACGTTTCTGCATTAACTTCCTTTTGAATAATTTCCGTTAATTTTGAAGAAACATTTTGTTCAAAGAAAATATATTGGATATTTTCTTTATTTGCTAAATCAACAATTGCCGTTAATTCCTTTTGTGAAGGCTCACTTTGCGAATTTAAACCAGCTACAGGTACTTGATTGAAGCCGTAATGTCCCGCAATGTAGCCGAATGCAGCATGCGATACAAAGAATGTTTTTTTCGTAGTAGCTGCAGCAATTTCTTCAAAGTCTGAGTGCAATGCCGCAAGATCTGTTACTAATTGCTCGTAATTTGAATTGAATGTTGCTTCGTGTTCCGGTAAGGCTTTAACTAGTTCATCTTTAATCGTTAAAGCTAACTGCTGTGAAATAATTGGGGATAACCATACATGCGCATCGTGTTCTTCGTGTGCGTGTTCTTCTTCATGTCCGTGGTCATCATGTTCCTCATGCTCAGCATGTGTATGTCCTGTGGAAATATGAAGCTGATCTTCCGTTACATTGGCAGCTGTAGCAACTAATTTTACGTCTTCATTTGCCAAAGTCTTTTGCGCATTTTCAACAAAACCTTCTAAACCAAGACCAATGTAGAAAAATAAATCTGCATCTGCTAACGCCATCATATCCTTTTGAGTTGGTTCAAACGAATGTTCATTTGCACCTGCAGGATAAATGGAAGAAACATCAACAAACTCTCCACCGATTTGTTCCGTAAAATACTGCAATGGGTAAACGGTTGTATAAACAGAAAGGGCATCTTCCTTTTGCTGTGATTCGTTTGTGTCTTTTTTCGTATCATCTGCATTGCAGGCAGCTAATAATAAAACAAGTGTAAACATCGAAATGATTGAAAACCATTTTTTCATTAATTAAATCTCCTTAAATAGTAATTATTACGATTTGTATTTTTGAACATTTTCAATCATACAGGATTCAATAAAAAAAAACAATATAAAAAGCCTTCGAAAATTATTTTTTTTTCGAAGGCCATTTTTCTGGAACAGGATCGAAGCCACCAGGATGAAGCGGCTGACATTTTATGATTCGAATGATCGTCATGATCGATCCTTTTATTGCACCATGTTTTTGAATTGCTTCAATTCCATAGCTCGAACAAGTCGGGTGGAACCGGCAAGATGGTGGCGTCATAGGCGAAATATATTTTTGGTAAAGACGAATTAATCCGATAAATAGTTTTTTCATTGCTGTTTTTGCTCTCCATTTTTATAAGTCCGGATTGGTTTGGAATCATCGGTTTGCTTTAATGATACGCTGTTTTTCCGGGCAAGTAAAATAATAGAGAATGCAAAAATACCCATTATCGTTAAGATAATAATCAATACAATAGGTAAGCTCATTTTTTTCACCTCAACTTCCATTTTACAGGAAAAACCTGCGGTGAGTGTGAAGAATGATTGAACTAAATGTTTTAAGAAGTCGGATAACGGATATAATACAAGCAATGATACATTTCTAAAAATATAAGCAATAGAAAGATTTTATATCAGGATTAAAATTTCGTTATCGAAGTTTTAAATATAATTTATGAGGTGAAGGACAAATGGCAAAGAAACAATTAAACACACAATTAAATGATTTAGTAGCAACATGGTCGGTAATGTACACGAAGTTACATAATTACCACTGGTATGTAAACGGACCATCATTCTTTACATTACACGTCAAATTTGAAGAGCTTTACAACGAAGTAACTTTAAATTTAGATGAAATTGCAGAACGTATTTTAACGAAGGGCGGCAAGCCTGTTGCAACATTAAAGGAACATTTAGAACTTTCTCTAATTGAAGAGGCTTCAGGAAAAGAAGAAACAGAGGAAATGGTTTCTAAATTAATCGAAGACTTCAAAACAATTATGGGAGCTTTAAATAAGGCAATGGAAACAGCTTCAGAAGAAGGCGATGACCGTACAGAGGATTTACTGAATGCTCAATTCCAAAGCCTTGAAAAGCATACATGGATGTTAAATGCTTATTTAGGCAACTAATATTGGATAAAACGACTCCGTTTTGGGGTCGTTTTTTTATTAATCATTTGATGGAATGACTGCACGATATATGCTTCCAATGTATAAATGATTTTATTGCAGTCCACCTTAAATATGAGGTGAGAATAATGGAAAAAAATAATGTTTATGTATCCGTTGCCAATTTAACATGCAATTTGCATCCTGGATCTTCGTATGAATTTGTTTTAAAAATGGAACCGCAAAAGGCCCGTGTATTTATGAAGCTGTTTAATCAGATGCAACATCTGGAAGCGTCAAATGCTTTCCGTGCACATATGCCGTTTATTCCATATCATTTGGACAGATTAAATCATGAAATCGACCACCGACTTAAAAAGGTATATGCCCTGATTCATGAATTTGGAGACGAGGAAGCGAAAAAGTTCGTCGAGCAACTGCCATACTTTACTCGATAATTAGGCGATTTGATTGAACCGTAGACATCTGTTCGTTACACTAATAAGAGGAGTTGAGCGAAAAGATGTTTACATTTATCGATGAAAATAATTTAAAAGTAGATTTAAGATTTGATGAAGGTCCTTTCGAAGTTGAACCTAAGCATGTATTGGCCCTTGTACAATATGAAGGGAAATGGTTATGTACGATTCATCACCGTCGTGGTGTTGAGTTTCCCGGAGGCAAGCAGGAGCCTGGAGAGACATTATACGAAGCGGCTATCCGTGAAGTTTATGAAGAAGCAAATGTTGTAATAGAAGATGTAAAATGGTTTGCCTACTACATCGTGCATGATGACATTCCCTTTTGCAAAGCGGTTTTTACTGCCAAAGTAAAGGACATTGAACCTTTTACAGGAGATCATGAAACAGAAGGCATGTTATGGCTGACAGAAGAGGATTTGTGGAAGCAGCCGAATTTAAGTTTCTATATGCGGGATGCAGGAATGAAAAAGATGTTGCAGGAAGTGAAAAATCATGAACGACAATGGTAAGATTTTTTCGATACGCAATTACCCATCACCGAATCCCCATATCCGATTAGATGAAATTACGTATTGGTCACAAGGCCTGCGTGTAAAAGGATTATTGGCACGTCCACAAGCGGCTGGTACATATGAAGCGCTTTTATATTTGCGTGGGGGGCTCCAATCAATCGGTATGGTGAGACCGGCACGTATTGCCCAATTTGCGATGCAAGGCTTTGTAGTATTTGCTCCGTACTATCGCGGAAATCGCGGGGGAGAAGGTAAGGATGAATTTGCCGGTGATGACCGTTATGATGCAATTAACGGTATAGAAGTACTGAAGCATTTTATTCAAGTGGACAAAGTGAATCTGTATGGTTTTTCCCGTGGTGGATTAATGGTATTGTGGACAGCGATTTTACGTGATGATATTAAATCGCTCGTAACATGGGCAGGTGTATCGGATGCGACAGCAACATATTGGGAGCGGGTGGATATGCGGCGCGGCTTGAAAAGGATTGTTGGCGGTACACCAAATAAAGTACCGGAAAACTATGATGACCGGACACCACTACTTGAAATCGAAAAACTTCAAACTCCGGTACTCATAATTCATGGTACAGAAGATCAGCATGTGGATATTGAGCATGCCTATAAACTAGAGCAGTACTTAAAAAAGGAAGGAAAATCTGTTGAGACATGGTTCTCATCCGGATTAAAGCATCATTATCCTCCAGACTTGAACCGTGACACTGTGAAAAACTTATGTAATTGGATGAAACGCCAAGAAAGTAAGAAGTCTGAACAGAACTAGGAAAAAAATAATAAGGGAAAACCTTATTTTATACAAAGTAAAAACAGCATTTTCCCCATAGAGGAAAATGCTGTTTGTTTTTGATTGAATAAAGTTGGTCATTAGTAAATTATACTAATGGGCCGCCTTTTTGAACGATTGCTTCATCAACATTCTCGAATTTCGTGAAGTTATTTTTGAACAGATCAGCAAGTTCAGCAGCTTTTTTGTCATATGCAGCTTTATCTGCCCATGCATCACGAGGATTTAATACGCTAGATGGTACACCTTCAACGGCTACTGGAATGTTTAATCCAAATACTGCATCTTGAGTTGTCTCAACGTTATTTAATTTACCATCGATTGCAGCACGAACCATTGCACGTGTATAAGAAAGCTTCATACGGCTGCCTACACCATATTCGCCACCAGTCCAACCAGTGTTTACTAGGAAAACTTGTGAACCGTGCTCATCAATTTTCTTACCTAATTGCTCTGCATAAACTGTTGCAGCAAGCGGTAGGAATGGAGAACCGAAGCATGTAGAGAATACTGGTTCTGGCTCTGTTACACCACGTTCTGTGCCGGCAAGTTTTGATGTGAAACCACTTAGGAAGTGATACATTGCCTGCTCTTTTGTCAATTTAGAAATAGGAGGTAATACACCAAATGCATCGGCTGTTAAGAAGACGATTGTATTTGGATGACCTGCTACTGATGGTAACACAATATTGTCAATATAGTCGATAGGGTAAGCGACACGTGTATTTTCTGTTAATGAACCGTCAGCATAGTCGCATTCGCGTGTTTCAGGATCTACCGCAACGTTTTCCAGTACTGAACCAAAGCGAATTGCATTATAAATTTCCGGCTCATTTTCAGCAGATAGGTTGATTGTTTTTGCATAGCATCCACCTTCAATGTTGAATACGCCGTTATCAGACCAACCGTGCTCATCGTCACCGATTAATTTACGATCTTTATCAGCAGATAAAGTTGTTTTTCCCGTACCAGATAGACCGAAGAATAATGCAACATCGCCACCTTCACCAACGTTTGCAGAGCAATGCATTGGGAAGATACCTTGTTCAGGCAATAAGTAGTTCATAATACCGAAGATTGACTTCTTCATTTCACCTGCGTACTCAGTTCCGCCGATTAAGATGATTTTCTTTTCAATAGATGTTATAATGAATGTTTCCGATCCTGTACCGTCTACTTCAGGATCTGCTTTGAAGTTTGGCGCAGATACGATTGTAAACTCGGCAACATGTTTAGCCAATTCGTCTGCTGTTGGGCGGATGAACAATTGATGACAGAATAGATTATGCCAAGCATATTCATTAATTACTTTAATGGATAATTGAGACTCTTTGTCTGCACCTGCAAAACCGTTGAATACATATAACTCGTCACGTTCTTTTAAGTAATTTACAACTTTCACATAAAGTTTATCAAATACCTCTGCAGAAATCGGACGGTTAACTTTGCCCCAATCGATTTTATTGTTGCAAATTTCTTCTTTTACTATATATTTATCTTTTGGAGAACGGCCAGTGTATTTTCCTGTTTGGGCACGTAATGCACCTTCAACAGTCAGCACGGCTTCTCCGCGTGATGTAGCTTTTTCAACTAATTGTGGAACAGATAATTGAGTTTTGATGTTTTCCCCGTTTAAAAGTTCTTTCAGCTCGTTAGCAATTTCTACCGAATTCATCTATTAAATACCATCCTTTTTTATAGTATTCCCTTATAGAGGGGAGTTGATTCCTAATTCAAAAATAGTATAACACATTAAGTGAAATAATCTATACTAATTGCAAATTATTTTTTCCGGAATTTTAAACATTGCGAAATACGTCAAAATTTGTTGACAGCACTTGTTTTTTTGCGTAAGATGTTTAATTGAACGGATACTCTTATCCCGAGCTGGTGGAGGGGCAGGCCCTATGAAACCCGGCAACCTGCGTATATTTTATACGTGTTGGTGCCAACCTGATGCAAGGGCAAAAATTCCCTTGAACGATAAGAGTGAAAGGTAACGAAACGTAATATCCTTTCCTCACGTGTGATGAACACGGCTATGAGAGAAAGGATTTTTTTTATTTTGTTTTACAATTTCGTGCTGAGCGAAAATTATATAGTTACAGCCTTTCAGACCCTCGTGTTAAAGCAAATATAGCTTGACGTTAAAAGGTAGATACGCATTAGCGTAATTGCTTTATATAACGGACATGGGTAATGAGTACCGTATCAATAAAAAACAATTGCCAAAGTGATTTAGGAGGAAATGACATGACAAATCGTCGACTGTTTACATCAGAAAGTGTAACGGAAGGACATCCGGATAAAATTTGTGACCAAATTTCGGATGCCATTTTAGACGCTATTTTAGCTGCAGATCCAAATGCACGTGTAGCTTGTGAAACTACGGTAACAACAGGCTTAGTACTAGTATCTGGTGAGATTACAACTTCTACTTATGTAGATATGAAAGGAATTATCCGTGATACAGTGGCAGAAATCGGCTACACACGCGGTAAGTACGGCTTTGATGCGGAAAACCTTGCAGTACTAGTAGCTGTAGGAGAGCAATCACCTGACATTGCACAAGGTGTTGACCAAGCATTGGAAGCACGTGAAGGTTCAATGACGGATGATGAACTGGAAGCAATCGGTGCAGGCGACCAAGGATTAATGTTCGGCTATGCATGTAACGAAACACCGGAATTAATGCCGATGCCAATTTCTTTAGCTCATAAATTAGCACGTCGTTTAACAGAAGTACGTAAATCAGGAGAATTGGAATATTTACGTCCGGATGGTAAAACACAAGTAACAATCGAATATGATGAAAACAATGAACCTGTTCGTGTGGATACAATCGTTATTTCAACACAGCATGATGAAGAAGCAACATTAGAACAAATTCAAACAGATATTAAAGAGCACGTTATTAAACCGGTTGTTCCTGCTCAATTATTGGATGAAGCAACAAAATACTTCATCAACCCAACAGGTCGTTTCGTAATCGGCGGGCCTAAAGGAGATGCAGGTCTTACAGGTCGTAAAATTATTGTTGATACTTACGGCGGCTATGCGCGTCATGGTGGCGGAGCATTCTCCGGTAAGGATGCGACAAAAGTTGACCGCTCTGCAGCATATGCAGCACGTTATGTTGCTAAAAACATTGTAGCAGCTGGCCTAGCTGACCGTGCTGAAGTGCAACTGGCGTATGCAATCGGTGTTGCACAACCTGTATCAATCGCGGTTGATACATTCGGTACAGGAAAAGTAGAAGAATCAAAAATCGTGAACTGGGTACGTGAGCTATTTGATTTACGTCCTGCGGGCATTATTAAAATGCTTGATTTACGTCGTCCGATTTATAAGCAAACAGCAGCATACGGACATTTCGGTCGCACAGATTTAAATGTGCCATGGGAAAGTACGGATAAAGCGGCTGAATTGAAAGCTAAAGCAGGAATTTAATATAATAAAAAGGAGCATCCAGTTTAATGGATAGCTCCTTTTTTATGATCTTATATAAGATTTCTTTTTAACAAGGTATAGATTTATAAGATTCAAAGAGGGGAATGACTGTTAAATTATTTTTGAAGTGATTTATAGTATTGCCCTTTTGCCACATATTCTGAAATTATCCGATCCATATCTGCGCGATCTTCTGCTGTCACTTCACGTACGACTTTTGCTGGGCGACCCATCGCTAAACAATTGGGAGGAATCACTTTTCCCGGTGGTACAAGACTGCCGGCACCAATAAATGCACCCTCGCCTATAACAGCCCCGTCCAGTATGATGGAACCCATACCAACTAAAGCGCGTTTTTTAATTGTACAGCTATGTAATGTAACTTGATGACCTACTGTTACTTCGTCTTCAATAATGAGAGGGGCAGCGGGACTTTGGTGAAGGCAGCTCAAATCCTGGATACTGACACGGTCACCAATTATAGTTTTGTTTACATCGCCACGAATTACCGTGTTAAACCAAATTGAAGTTTCGGCACCGATTGTTACATCACCGGTAATTGTGGCATAGTCTGCAATGAATGCAGAAGGGTGAATCGTTGGTATTTTATCCTTATAAGGGTAAATCATGTGCATTTCCTCATTTCTTCTATAAAATTGTAGATAAATCTATAGATATCGTAACAAAACGTGAAGATTTTTCAATTAACATTTCTTTTAGAACGGAATGTATTATAATTATACAAATAAATAGTAATATAATGATGCCGATGTTAAAGAAGGTGCAATATCGTAATTTTTTGATAATCGGCAAACTCATTCCTGAATTAAAGGATCACGTGTTTATGTCATAAAAATATTTTATATGTAAGGAGTATTGGCCATGTGGAAATGGGAAACAGAGCAACAACCAAAAGCCGTAGTCGTTATTCTTCATAGCGCATATGAACATCATCGGTGGTACGCATGGTTAATTGAAAAGTTCCGCAGCTCACACTTTCATGTTGTAATGGGGGATTTACCTGGACATGGAGAGCAAGGAAAGTATACAACGTATCATGATGAAGATTTTAAAGAATATTATAAGTATACAAAAGTATTATTGAAAGTGGCACTAGAATATAACGTACCGCTTTTTATCGTAGGAAATGGCCTAGGGGCTGCAATAGCTACGTATGTACTTCAGAACAATAAAATAGAATGTGCGGGTGTTGTTTTAGCATCCCCCTGGTTTAATTTAAAGCTGGCACCGGGAAAATTGTCGAATGCTTTATCAAGCTTCAGCGCCATTACATCGAATGTTAAGCTGAAACATGAGTTGGAGCCTCACCATCTTACGCGGAACACAGATGTGTTAATGGAACTAAAAGAGCAATTACCGTTGAAGAGTATGGTGACGGTAAAATGGTATCGCGACTGGCAGCAAATGTCGCGGACAATCCGTAACCCTGAATTGAAGTTTCCGGATATCCCAGTATTATTAATGACGGGTGAAAATGATAAAGTTTCAGACATTAGTACATCTAAGAAATGGATAACAGAGCATACGCTTTCCGAGTTTCACTATAAGCAATGGAAAGGTTGCCTCCACAGCCTTTATTTTGAAGTGGAACGGGAAGATGTTTTTAAATTTACGATAGATTATATTAATAATGTTTTAAGAGACTTGGGATATATTATTGAATAGTGATAAGCCTAACAAAATCATACTTTGTTAGGTTTATTTTTATTTCCTTAAAAAAAATATATCGAAATTTTCGAATATTTGTAATATACTAAATTTCAAATTAATACATTATTTCAACAAAGGGGGTATAGTATGGGTTTCTTGAATGATTTTGTAGGATGGGCCAACAATATTTTATGGGGTCCTGTTATGATTTATGGTATTTTAATCGTTGGTTTATTTTTCTCTATCCTAACAAAGTTTGCACAAGTCAGGCTAATTGGAGACATGTTCAAGTTAATGTTCAAAGGAGAAAAATCAGAAGCAGGTGTATCTTCGTTCCAGGCATTGTCGATTGCATTGTCGGGCCGTGTCGGTACAGGTAATATCGTTGGTACCGCAACAGCTATTGCATTCGGTGGTCCGGGTGCGGTGTTCTGGATGTGGGTGACAGCATTTATCGGGGCATCAACGGCGTATATGGAGTCGACGTTAGCTCAGATTTATAAAGAGAAAAAAGATGGACAGTATCGTGGTGGTCCGGCGTTCTACATTGAAAAAACAACTGGAATACGTGCATTAGGTGTTATTTTTGCCATTGCGATGATTATCTCTGTTGCATTTTTAATGCCTGGAGTTCAGGCAAATGCCATCGCAGGTGCAGTTGATAATGCATTTGGAATTGAACCATGGGTAACTGGACTAGTTACGATTCTCCTGCTGGCGGTTATTATTTTTGGTGGTGTTAAGCGTATTGCAAATGCTGCCCAAATTTTAGTACCATTCATGGCATTAGCGTATTTGTTAGTAGCGGCTATTATTATTATTATGAATATTACAGCTGTGCCTGAAGTGTTTGCTTTAATTTTCCGTAGTGCTTTCGCTACAGATGCAGTATTTGGCGGGATGATCGGTAGCGCAATTTTCTGGGGTGTAAAACGTGCCATCTACTCAAACGAAGCAGGTCAAGGTACTGGTGCACATCCAGCTGCTGCTGCAGAAGTATCGCATCCTGCAAAGCAAGGTTTAGTGCAGGCAGCTTCAGTTTATATTGATACAATCTTGGTATGTACTGCAACAGCATTAATGATTTTATTCATGGGTACATACAATGTCCATGAGGGTAGTCAAGACGGAGCTCTGATTGAAGCAAAAATGGATGAGACGATTACGTATTCAGGCTTTACACAAGCAGCTGTAAATGATGCGTTCCCATCTTTAAATAACTTTGGTTCAGGGTTTGTCGCAATTTCTTTATTCCTATTTGCTTTCACTACATTAATGGCATATTACTATATTGCTGAAACAAATGTTTCGTATATGTTTAATGGCAGTGCAAGACGTATCGGGATATTGTTAATGAAATTCGTATTATTGGCTTCGGCATTTTACGGCACAGTTAAAACGTCCGATTTAGCTTGGGCATTCGGTGACGTTGGTTTAGGATTAACGGTTTGGATTAACGTAATTATGCTATTATTCATCATGAAACCGGCCCTCATTGCGTTGAAGGATTATGAGCAACAGAAAAAAGAAGGAAAAGACCCAGTATTTGATCCGAAAAAACTCGGAATTAAAAATGCTGATTTCTGGGAGACATATAAGAAAGATTAGTAGATTAAAAGGAGCAGCTAGTTAAAAAGCTGCTCCTTTTTTTATGGAATAATACTGATGTAGTGCCTCAAATTGTTCCGCAGTAAAATCTTTTTGTCCGCGAATATATTTTTCATATAAATTATAGTAGCAAATCGTTAAATACTTATCATTATGGTGGCGGCTGTATGGCGGATAGTATTCATTTTCAGACAAACGAAGATCGACAAAATAACGATCCATCTTATCAATCGTACGAATTGTAATGTTTCTGGCGCGCATTTCCTTCAGAACAATTTGCGTATAAATATATAAATCCTCTTTTGGGTATTCATAAATATAATTGATTAATACATGGTTGTCTTCCTTCACGAAAATGCTGTTCAACTCGCGCCACTGGGCAAGCAGCTGACTTTTTGGGATAAAGGGAATTAACTCGGTATGCCATAAACGCATCATTTCACCTCATTAAGGATATGAAAAAGAGCTAAGAAAACTTAGCCCTCTATCGGAAATTCTTTTACTTTTTCTAATGCAATGATAAACGGGGGATCATTTTTCTGATTCATAAATTCATAGCGCAGAACATGTACATGTTTTTGCGGTAAATCACTTACATAGCGGATTACTTCATCGCGCTCATTTTTTCCGCCTTCGTGACCGTGATAGACGACTAAAACGATCATTCCTCCGACTTTTAACAGCTTTAACAAACTTTCGATCGCTTGGATTGTAGTATTCGGCTTTGTCACAATTTCATGATTGCTGCCGGGCAAATAGCCAAGATTGAAAATTGCTGCTGATACGGGTTTATGAATATAATTTGCTACATTTTCATGTCCGTCTTTTAAAACAATAGCCCGATGCTCGAGTGCATTGTCGAGCAGACGGTGCAATGTCGCATCAACCGCTTCTTTTTGCACATCAAAAGCATATACATAGCCGTCATCCCCAACGAGATTTGCTAAAAAAAGAGTATCATGTCCATTTCCAGCTGTTGCATCGACCGCAATATCACCCTCGGAAACCGACATTTCCAATAATGTTTGGGCATATTGAAGAACACGTTCTAATTTCATTTGGACACTTCCGCCTTATAAAACTTCCCTTGATAAGAACCTCTACGTTCCAGCTCTGCATCAATTCCGTTCAGAACTTCCCATTTGTTGACAGACCACATCGGACCGATCATTAAATCGATTGGACCATCACCAGTAATACGGTGGACAATCATTTCAGGCGGAATAATTTCAAGCTGATCTGCTACAAGCTGAATATAAGCATCCTTTTCCATAAATTCCAGCATGCCTTTTTCGTATTGCTTCACAAGTGGTGTTCCTTTTAAAAGGTGCAGAAGATGGATTTTGATACCTTGGACATCGAGCTTTGCCACTTCACGGGCCGTTTCCATCATCATATCGTAATCCTCTAGCGGCAATCCGTTAATAATATGCGTCACTACACGAATGCCATGCTTGCGCAATTTATTAACCCCTTCCACATATGTCGCATAATCATGTGCACGGTTAATTAAATTGGCCGTTTTTTCATGAACCGTTTGAAGTCCCAATTCTACCCATAAATACGTGCGTTCATTTAACTCTGCCAAATATTCTACAACATCGTCCGGCAGGCAATCTGGACGCGTTGCAATTGAAAGGCCCATTACTCCTTCACAGGCAAGCGCTGCTTCGAACTTTTCCTTTAGTACTTCAAGTGGAGCGTGTGTATTTGTATACGCTTGGAAGTAGGCCATTGTTAAGCCGTCTTTCCATTTGTTCTCCATTTTTGCTTTGATCTTTTCGAACTGTACGGGAATCGGATCGACTTTACTGCCCGCAAAGTCACCTGAACCAGCTGCTGAACAAAATGTACAACCGCCAAAAGCGACCGTCCCATCACGGTTTGGACAATCAAACCCTGCATCCAAAGCGACTTTGTATACTTTCTTTCCGAATTCGTTTCGTAAATAGCGATTCCATGTATAATAACGTTTCCCATCTGACGGGAAAGGAAAATTTGTTTCTGTCATTCCTTGTTCACTCCTCTAACGTATTATTCTAACATGGACAGAACATCGTGTCCTAATAGAAATCTTTTTCTTGTACAAATTCCTGTTAAAGAATAAACTAGTAAATTGAGCAAATATTGAAGGAGGAAAGTTAGTGCCGAAACAAGTATGGCTATTAATTATTGGTACATTCGTAAATACGGTCGGAAATTCGTTTTTATGGCCTTTAAATAGTATTTATATTCATGATCATTTAGGAAAATCCTTAACTACCGCTGGAATTGTCCTTATGTTAAATTCATTGGCTGGTGTTTTCGGCAATCTAGTAGGCGGTTACTTATTTGATAAATTAGGTGGCTATAAAGCAATTTTAATTGGGGTTGTATTTAATTTATTGTCAATCACACTATTAACGATTTGGCATGATTGGCCACAATACATCATATTTTTAACGATGATGGGCTTTAGTGGAGGGATTGTATACCCGGCGATTTATGCGATTGCAGGAAGTGCCTGGCCAGAAGGAGGTCGACGTGCTTTTAACTCGATCTTTTTGGCAAACAACGTAGGGGTCGCAATCGGCCCGGCATTGGCTGGCATTGTTGCCGATATTAAGTTTGACTATGTATTTAGTGCGAATCTATTTTTCTATGCTGTATTTTTTGTACTTGTCATCACAACATATAAGCGTTTTGATATGAAGGGACTGACAACAAAACCTTTCTCAGGTAATGAGACAAAAAGAAGAAACAGAGGGCCGATTGTGGCGCTTAGTATATTAAGTATATCTTTAATCGTCTGCTGGTTAAGCTACTCCCAATGGAGCGCGACCATTTCTTCTTATACACAAGGATTAGGAATGAGCCTGTCTGAATACAGTTTACTCTGGACAATCAACGGCTTTATGATCGTTGCTGTTCAGCCGATTATCCGTCCGCTTGTTACACGTTGGGAAAACAAAATAAAGCATCAGCTGGTGCTTGGGCTGATATTGATGTCGCTATCTTATATCGTCGTTTATTTTGCCCAGGACTTTAAGATGTTTGCTGCAGCGATGGTCATTTTGACATTTGGGGAAGTGTTCTTCACACCGGTCATTCCGATGATTGCCAATAAACTGGCACCTCATGGACAAGAAGGTTTTTATCAAGGGCTCGTCAATAGTGCATCGACAATTGGGCGGATGATTGGGCCTGTGTTTGGCGGGTTAATGGTAGATTTATATGGCATGCAAATATTAATGCTTATATTATCGGTACTAATTATCGTTGCCATTATTCCATGTCTGCTCTTTGATCGTACGCTAGGAAAAGAACAAACATAAAACAGTTACTTGTGCTTTTGTGTTGAATTCGTTAAAATGAATGAAATAATAATATTGACTGTGATGAGGAATAGTAAATGGACACACTTTATAGAGAGCTGGCGGCAGGTGGAAGCCGGTAAGTGTCAAGTTGAACTCGCCTCGGAGTTTGCTTTAGTGAAGTAATAGTAGCTAATGGCCGTGTATTCGCGTTAAGAAATGAAGCTGAGTGCTGCGTCACTAATTTGGGTGGTACCGCGGGAGTAAAAAATATCTCTCGTCCCTTCTTATCATAAGATGGGACGGGATTTTTTTATTTTTTAAATATTCTGTTAAATCATTGATGATACGCCTAAAATACATAAACCACAGCAAGAATATATTTAAAGGAGGAATTATTGTGAGTTTTAATCATCAGCAAATTGAGAAAAAGTGGCAAACGTTTTGGGATGTCAATAAAACATTCAAAACTGAAAATGAAATGGATAAGCCAAAGTTTTATGCATTGGATATGTTCCCTTACCCATCAGGTGCGGGTCTGCACGTAGGACACCCTGAAGGTTATACAGCGACAGATATTTTGTCTCGTTTTAAACGTATGCAAGGCTACAATGTCCTTCATCCAATGGGTTGGGATGCATTCGGTTTACCTGCAGAGCAATATGCACTTGATACAGGGAATGACCCAGCTGAATTTACAGCTAAAAACATCGCGACATTCAAACGTCAAATTAACGAGCTAGGCTTCTCTTATGACTGGGATCGTGAAATTAACACAACTGACCCGTCTTATTATAAATGGACGCAATGGATTTTCACTAAGTTAGTGGAAATGGATTTAGCGTATGTAGATGAAGTGGCAGTAAACTGGTGTGAAGCATTAGGTACGGTTCTTGCTAACGAGGAAGTAATCGACGGAGTTTCTGAGCGTGGCGGTCACCCGGTAGTACGTCGTCCGATGCGACAATGGGTACTGCGTATTACAAAATATGCAGACCGTTTAGTCGATGATTTAGTTGATGTTGACTGGCCTGAATCAATTAAGGAAATGCAACGTAACTGGATCGGCCGTTCTGAAGGCGCACAAGTGAAATTCACTGTTGCTGGCACAGACAAAAACTTCGAAGTATTTACAACACGTCCGGATACATTATTTGGCGCGACATACTGTGTATTAGCACCAGAGCATAAATTAGTAGCTGACATTACTACTGCAGAGCAAAAAGAAGCAGTAGAGGCATACTTGGAAAAAGTATCATTAAAATCTGATTTAGAACGTACAGACTTAGCAAAAGAAAAAACAGGTGTATTCACAGGTGCTTATGCAGTGAACCCGATCAACGGCAAACAAGTGCCGATCTGGATTGCGGATTATGTATTGGCAACATACGGAACTGGTGCAATTATGGCTGTTCCTGCACATGATGAGCGTGACTATGAATTTGCAAAAGAGTTCAATTTAGAAATCATTCCAGTTCTTGAAGGCGGAGACATTGAGAATGAAGCATTCACTGGTGACGGTGCGCATATTAACTCGGACTTCTTAAACGGATTAAATAAAGCAGACGGTATTGCGAAGGCAATTGAATGGTTAGTGGAAAATGGTGTAGGGGAAAAGAAAATTACTTACCGTTTACGCGACTGGTTATTCAGCCGTCAACGCTACTGGGGAGAACCAATTCCAGTAATTCACTGGGAAGATGGCACAATGACTACGATTCCTGTAGAGGAACTGCCATTGGAATTACCGAAAACAACAAATATCCGTCCTTCAGGTACTGGTGAATCACCACTTGCAAATATTGAAGAATGGGTGAATGTAGTTGATCCAGTAACAGGCAAAAAAGGACGCCGTGAAACGAATACAATGCCACAATGGGCCGGTTCATCATGGTACTTCCTGCGCTATATCGATCCGAAAAATGATCAGGCGCTTGCAGATCCGGAACTATTAAAACATTGGCTACCAGTCGATATTTATATCGGTGGCGCAGAGCACGCGGTACTTCACTTACTATACGCACGCTTCTGGCATAAAGTGCTTTATGATTTAGGACTTGTTCATACGAAGGAACCGTTCCAAAAGTTATTTAACCAAGGGATGATTCTAGGTGAAGGCAATGAAAAAATGTCTAAATCTAAAGGCAATGTTGTAAACCCTGATGACATTATCGTTTCACATGGTGCTGATACATTACGTTTATACGAAATGTTCATGGGTCCACTGGAAGCTTCTGTAGCATGGAGCACGAACGGTCTTGACGGGGCACGTCGTTTCCTAGATCGTATTTGGCGTCTATTCGTCACAGATGAAGGAAAGCTTGCTGCAAAAGTTCAAGATTCTGCTGACACAACATTGGAAAAAGTGTATCACCAAACTGTGAAAAAAGTGACGGAAGACTACGAAGGCATTCGCTTCAACACAGCAATTTCACAAATGATGGTATTCATTAATGATTGCTACAAAGCGGAAGTTATTCCAACAGAATATGCAAAAGGCTTCGTGAAACTTTTATCGCCAATCGCACCGCATATTGCTGAAGAGCTTTGGTCAATTTTAGGACATGAAGATACAATTACGTATGCAACATGGCCAACATTCGATGAGTCAAAACTAGTAGACGATGAAATCGAAGTTGTTGTACAAGTTTTAGGTAAAGTACGTGCAAAAGTAACGGTTGCAAAAGATATTACTAAGGAAGATTTAGAAAAAGTTGCTTTAGCAGACAGCAAAGTACAAGAATTTATCGAAGGGAAAACAGTTGTGAAAGTAATTGTCATCCCAGGTAAATTAGTTAATATCGTTGTTAAATAATTAATCAAATAAAATTAATGCACGGTGTTTTCATTTGGAAAACCACCGTGTATTTTTATTTAGATTTCATATGAAAAGCAAAAATAACTATGTTGCGTAACCGATTTCTATGTAATACTAGAATAGTAAATGGTCACATTTAATGAATAGTAGAAAGAAGTGTAACAACATGGCACAAGCATCACATTCAGTACAAATCCCAGTTAGCCAGGAACAAGTATGGGCTTTCGTAAGTAAAATCGAAAAATGGGCTGTATTAGTTCCGGCGTACAAAGAACATAAAGAACTGGATGCCCAAACATCACATTGGACATTCGAAGGAAACTTTAAAGGTTTAAAGAAAAAAGTTGAAATCGAAATTAAAATTATCGAAATGAATGAGCCTTCTAACATCAGATTTGAAATAACTGGGCTATCGGATAATATTAAAGGCGGCGGCGAATTTACAGCTGAGCCGAAAGATGGCGGTACATATATGACAGGTGTGGTAGAAGTAACTGCTGGAGGTCTTTCTGGAGCAGTATTGAATCCGGCTATTAAAGTATTATTGCCGAAAGTTACGACTCGCTTAACAGAAAAAATCGCTCGCCATATCCAGGCATAAGACTATCAATAACTCACTGGAAAAAATTTTTCCCAGTGGGTTTTTTTATGTGAAAGAAGGGGGTATAGCTTTAATGGACAGGCCCTCCCTAGATTTCCAGCAAATCCATGATAAATATCATATGGAAAGCATGACAAGTTCTTCTATAACAAACAGACACAATTTTTTATAATTGAATAATGAAAGAGGTGGCTTTATGACACAAATCATGATGGAACAAAGTGGATATAGTACAAAAGAAGAATTTTGGAACGGGCTGACACACGGGATTGCCGCATTGCTGACGATTCCCGCAACATTGCTGTTAGTGAACAAAGCCCAGCATCAAGGCACAACATTAGAGCTCGTAAGCTATATTATTTTTGGTATTTCAATGTTCTGCCTGTATTTCGCTTCAACGATGTATCATTCATGGCCAAAACATAAAACATTTCTGAAAAAGCTCGATCACAGCTCCATTTTTTTATTGATTGCAGGTACGTATACACCAATCGTATTAGTCGCAATTGGCGGCAAATTGGGATGGACAATTTTTGCGGTTCAATGGATTTTAGCGACAATCGGTATTGTACTGAAACAATTCTTTGTTTACCGTTTTAAATTACTATCGCTGTTCGTTTACATCGGGATGGGCTGGCTCATTATTTTTGTAGCCAAGCCGTTATTCGCACATATTGGCATCGCCGGTTTTGCCACATTATTAATGGGTGGACTGTCCTATACGGTCGGCACGTACTTTTACAAAAATGACCGCATTCCATACAACCATGCGATTTGGCACTTATTTGTTATGGGCGGCAGTGTCGCGATGTTCTTCGCAATTTACTTATATGTATAAACAAAAGAGTCAATCCTGTTATAGTGAGGATTGACTCTTTTCTAGATGCTCGCTGTAAATTTTTCGATTAAATCTTGCAAGTAATCGTCATATTGTTCTTCGTTGCGTTTTTTCATTTCTTCCAAAACCTGATTTAAAAATGTTTTGTTGTCCATGAACTGATCCGGCAACGTTTCATATAGTAGCTGATGATGGTAATTTTCCTGATCCAAATAAAGCTCAAAATAATAGCCGAGCTTTTCGTCTTCATTGAACATATGCATCATGCAATCTACTTCATAGCATTGCATAATAAAATCATGTTTAAAGCCAATTTGGACGGTAAATGCAATATGCCCGCCTTCACCATCTAATTTAAATGAATCCATATCAGAAATCATTTGGTTTTTTTGCATGAGCCAGTACAGTTCGTTTGCCTGACGGTTGGTCGTAAAGCTTGTAATCCCTTTCGGCGCATTTTCAATGAAGAAATGCTTTGCCAGTTTTGCTTGCACCGCCTCTTCAATTGATGAGGAAGAAGCAATTTTATCAAGCTGCTGACATACAATTAGCAATAGTGCCGGACTTTTTTGCAAATGCTCAATAATCTTTTTTAATTGCATCGGGCAAACATTTGGTATATTGACCAAATCGACAGCCAAAGACATGCCAACACCTTGTTTATTTAAGCCAAGTATCAAATATAATGGAACACTTTTCGCATAGGAGTTATTTTTTTCAACATAGCAAAAAACACGAATGGAAAAGGTAAATTCATCTTTATTACGATTGCTTATTTTTGTGCAGGTTAAATGAGTTTGCATGAGCTCATCAGATGCTAAATAAAGCATAGTTTGGTTTTTTTGAGAATTATTATTCATCGTGCTGTATCCTCCTGAGTGTACATACCTCTTATGATACTAGGGAATGATGAGCAGTTCTAGTATTTTTACGATTAAAAACAGAAACGTTACTGTTGCCCCGCACTCATACCGGCAATTCGTCCTGTAACGAGAGCAGAAGTAATATTGTAACCCCCCGTATAACCGTGAATATCTAAAATCTCACCACAGAAATAAAGTCCCTGTTTTTTCTTGGAGGCCATTGTTTTTGGTTCAATTTCTTTTACCGAAACCCCGCCTCCTGTAACAAATGCCTTTTCAATTGGTTGGGTACCGTGAACGTCCATCGTAAACGCGACAAGTTCGCGTGCAAAATTGCGAATCTTCTCCTGAGATAATTCTATGCCTGTTAACTGTGCGTCAATACCTGCACGCTCCATTAAAAATAATAGCCAGCGTTCTGGAACGAGTGATTTCCATAAGTTTTTTACCGCTTTTTTCGGTTCTTCCTTGATTGTTTTATTTAACATTTGGAAGCATGTTTCTTCGTTGTACTGCGGTAATGATTGAATACGAACTTGTACTGGCGCGCTCCCTGTTTTCAACTGCTCTTTTACAATAAACTGACTGCAGCGTAAAATGGCAGGACCGCTTAAGCCAAAGTGTGTAAACAGCATATCCATCTGATGTGTTACAAGAACTTTTCCTTTTTTGTTTAAAACGGAAACAGCGGCATCACGTAATGCCAACCCTTGTAGCTCACGTGATTGGATAAAGGGTTCCTTTGATGTAACGGGAACTTCTGTCGGGTAAAGTGTAGTAACCGTGTGGCCAGCCCGTTCTGCCCATGGATAACCATCACCAGTAGAGCCGGTTTGAGGAACAGCTTTACCACCGACTGCGACAACAACAGCATTTGTACGGATTTCTTCGCCGCTTTCCAAACGTACACCATATATTTTTTGATCGTCCATCAACAATTTATTAACTGCCGTGTGCAAACGGACTTCTACTTTTAATCGCTTCATTTCATTGACAAGTGCATCAACAACATCTTGTGCGCGGTTGGATACTGGGAACATACGCCCGTGATCCTCTTCTTTTAATGCCACGCCAAGCCCTTCAAAAAATGCAATAATATCTTCATTATTATAAACGGTAAAGGGGCTATATAAAAAGCGCCCATTGCCGGGAATATGTTTAATGATTTCTTCCGCTGATAGTCGATTTGTTACATTACATCGTCCACCGCCAGAAATGGCCAGTTTCTTTCCTAGTTTTGAGCCTTTTTCAAGCAGGAGCACTTTTTTGTTTTGCTCGGCTGCGGCAATTGCTGCCATCAATCCTGATGGACCGCCTCCTATTACAATTACATCATACATAGATAATTTCTCACTTTCTTTTGCAATAATTTTTTCGTTCAACGGATTTTTCTCTTACTTATTATACACGAAGTGAAGAAACTATTTGAGTAAATGGACTTTCACATGTAAACTTGTAAAAGGAATTGTACGGGAACTTTTTAATGAGAACACCGTCACAAGAAGGAAGTTAAATAATGTAAATAAATAACTTGCCTTACGAAATCGTATTGTAAGTGAATTGTTATACTAAAAGAGAATTTCATATAGAACGGTAGGTTATTTCATGTCTTCATTAATGAAAGGAACAGCCATATTAACAATTGGATTGTTTCTATCAAAGCTTTTAGGGTTAGTTTATATTTTCCCGTTTTACGCCATTGTAGGTGAAGATAATATTGCTTTATATAATTACGCCTACATCCCCTATAATATTATGTTAAGTATTGCCATTGCGGGACTGCCGATTGCAGTATCAAAATTCGTATCGAAATATAATGCGCTCGGGGATTTTGATGCCGGTCGCAGATTAGTAAAAACAGGTGCATTACTGATGACGCTTACAGGAATTGTAGCGTTTATTTTAATGAATCTGCTTGCAACACCGCTAGCAAATATTGTGATTGATAGTGAAGAACAGACATTTACTGTGGAGCAAGTTGCGAGTGTCATCAAGTGGGTAAGTTATGCACTGATTGTTGTGCCGTTTATGAGTTTAGTCCGTGGTTACTTGCAAGGATACGGACATTATTTGCCGACATCTGTTTCTCAGCTGGTCGAGCAAATAGTGCGTATCGTCTTTTTATTAGGCGGGGCATTCATCGTTGTCAAAGTTATGGACGGTGATGAGATTACTGCAATTAATTTCTCGGTATTTGCCGCATTTATTGGAGCGCTTGGCGGACTTTTGACATTGTTTTATTTCTGGAAAAAGCTGCGCCCCGAGATTAAAGCAGTTCAGGTTGTCGCGCCGAAAGAACAGAGACTTCCTTATTCGGATATGTATAAAGAGATATTTAAATATTCGATTCCTGTTGTTTTCGTTGGGTTGGGAGGCTCATTATTCCAGCTTGTCGATCTGCTGACATTTAACCGTGCGATGATTGCCAGTGGGATATCAGGAGAAATTAGCGATGCATACTTTACAATGCTTAACTTGTTGACACAAAAAATTGTCATGATTCCAGTCGTTTTGGCGACAGGATTTTCGATGGCCATCATTCCAACGGTCACGAAATTTTATACGGAAGGCAATTTACGGCAAGTACATAGTTCGATGGATAAAACCTATCAGGTGCTGCTGTTTATTACCGTACCGGCAGCGATCGGAATTTCAATTTTAGCGGAGGATTTATATCACTTCTTCTATTCCTACAGCGAAATGGGCACACAAGTATTAAGCCACTATGCACCAATTGCGATTTTCTTTGCATTATTTACAGTAACAGCCGCCATGTTACAAGGGGTCAATTACCAAAAATGGGTTATCTTCAGTTTACTTGTCGGCTTGCTTACGAAGACGATACTAAATACACCGCTTATTCATATTATGTCGGTTGATGGTGCGATTTTAGCGACAGCACTTGGCTATGGAGCGACAATCGCAATCAATATTTTTGTTATTAAAAAAGTGACAAATTACAATGCGACAGTAGTTTTACGCCGTATTTTGTTAATTGTTATTTTGACAATTGTCATGGCGTTAGCAGTATGGATCACACATATTGTTTTAACAGCGATTGCTCCGGCTTCTACGAAAGTATTAGCGCTTCTATATTCAATCATTTGTGCAGGGGTTGGTGCCATTATTTATGGCGCGATTTCTTATCGACTAGGGTTAGCCCAATTATTATTAGGTGAAAAGTTTACAAAAATTGCACGTAAATTAAGATTAGTAAAATAAAAATGAGGACGTCGTAACGAAGGCGTCCCCTTTTTTCATGGAGGACTATATGCGTTTAGACAAATTACTGGCTAATATGGGCTACGGCTCGCGAAAAGAAGTGAAACTATTATTAAAGCAAAAAGCTGTAACAGTGGACGGTGTTACAGTGAAAGACTCAGCAATGCATGTCAATCCTGAAAAACAAAATGTTTCGGTATTTGGCGAGCGTGTGGAATATGTAGAGTTTATTTATTTAATGATGAATAAACCACCGGGTGTCATTTCAGCAACAGAAGACCGCTACGATCAAACGGTCATTGATTTACTGGATCCAGAGTATCAGCACTTTGAGCCATTCCCTGTCGGACGTTTAGATAAAGATACGGAAGGGCTGCTGCTCATTACAAATGACGGCAATTTAGCACATAATCTGCTTTCTCCTAAAAAGCATGTTCCGAAATGGTATTACGCCAAAATTGACGGAGTAGTAACGGAAGCCGATATCGAAGCCTTCGCACAAGGTGTAACATTGGAAGATGGTTATCATACAAAGCCTGGAGAATTAAAAATATTAGTGTCCGGCGAGCAATCGGAAATTGAGCTGATGATCCAAGAAGGGAAATTCCATCAAGTGAAGCGCATGTTTGAGGCGGTAGGCAAGAAGGTTACGTATTTAAAGCGTCTGTCAATGGGAACATTGAAGCTTGATGAAGAGTTGGCATTAGGTGAATACCGCGAGCTGACAGAACAGGAACTTGAGCTGTTAGCGACAAAATAATAAACAAAGGAAAAGCGAATGCCCCGACGAAAAGGCATTCGCTTCTTTTAGTTCTTGTGTCAAGAACTAAGTGAACGCTTGCTGACTCAGCAATGTTCATAATATTTCATGTGTAACTGATCGACACCTTACGTTATGTTGGGACAATTAGTCCTTTCTCACAAAATAAGAATCAGCCGCTTTCAAAATTCTAAGATGTCATTTTTACTTTTTTCTTCGTCGTTGTCCATTTACCCCGACTTGGACTCATTACCAAGTCATTGAAGGCTAACACATTCAAATCTCTTTGAATGGTGCGAGGAGTGATGTTAAACTCTTCGACTAAATCCTGTGTAGTCACTTCTCCTTTATTGAGGATAAACATATACACGTCTTTAATACGATTAAGCATTCTATCAGTAGTTGGCTTCATTTCTAAAAACCACTCCTTCGATCTTAAATTCTCATGGCATAAGACTAGCGGACGACAAAATATGTGCGGAGTGCACTTAGGCTTTAGTAGTTTGCCTTAGACATCCCCTTTTCTGAAAGTTTGGTCAGAATTGATGTTCTGACACATACATTATAGCGGAAAACCAAACAGATTTCCAGAAATGAGAGACGAAAAACACTATTTTTACAGAAAATTCATATATTTAATATTCCTAGAAATAGAGGATGCCGATTAAAGTCAAATGATTATTGTAATTTTAACAAGAAGGAGTACAATAACAATATTATAAAAATGAGGTGTAGTGATGGATTGGTTACAACTGGCTCAGGAAAGAAAAGAAGAGCTTATAAAAGAATTGCAGCAATTGATTCAAATAGAAAGTGTAAAAGATGAAAATAATTTTTCTGATATAATGCCTTTCGGTGCTGGTCCGAAAGCAGCATTGGAATTTATGCTTCAAAAAGGTGTGGAGCAAGGGATGACTACAAAAAACGTGGATCATATGGCCGGCCATATTGAAATGGGCCAAGGTGAAGAACTTGTCGGTGTGCTTTGCCATGTCGATGTTGTACCTGCCGGAGATGTCGCTAGTTGGACGTATCCTCCGTTTGAAGGGCAAGTGGCAGATGGAAAATTATTTGGTCGTGGTGCGATTGATGACAAAGGTCCAACAATGGCGGCTTGGCTGGCGATGAAACTGATTCACGATGCGAAAATCCCTTTGAAAAAACGAGTACGAATGATAATTGGTACAGATGAAGAAAGCGGTTTCCAATGCGTGACGCGCTACTTCGAAAAAGAAGAAATGCCGACAATTGGTTTTGCACCTGATGCAGACTTTCCGCTAATCAACGCTGAAAAAGGTATTGCCCATTTAACGTTTTCAAGTAAAGAAAAACGATCAAGCGATGAGCAATTACTGTCATTCTATGCAGGTAACCGAACAAATATGGTGCCGGATGAAGCAACTGCTACTTTAAAATATGCCGAAAAGAGCACAAATGAGAATTTTCTGAAATATTTAAAAGAAAATGACGTTGAAGGTACTTTCACTAAAAACGATAATGGGATTATAATTGTTTTGAAAGGTAAATCAGCCCATGCAATGGAACCGGAAAAAGGACGAAATGCAGCGGTTTATTTAGCGAAGTTTTTACAAAATGTTGTGACGACAAATCAGAGTAAGTCGTTTGTCGATTTTATTGTCCGTGTTTTTGACAACGATCATTACGGCACAGCATTGGACTTCCAATTTGAAGATGCGATGTCAGGACCGACAACATTAAATCCGGGAATCGTAACTTTTGATGAGCGCGGTTCGTCAATTGAAGTAAGTATGCGCTATTCCGTGACATATCCGTTTGAAGAAAAAATAACGAAAGTACAGGCATTATTACAGCATGAAGCTTTTACGTTAGATGTAGTGAGCAATTCAATCCCGCATTATGTAAGCGAGGAAGATGAATTGATACAAACATTGCTCCAAGTTTATCGCAAATACAGCAATGATTTCTCGAAGCCTCTTTCAACAGGCGGAGGGACATATGCGCGCGTCATGAAAAAAGGGGTCGCATTCGGCATGCTGTTCCCTGGTGAACAGGATGTTGCCCATCAGGCAGATGAATTTGTTGATATTGAAAACTTGATAAAAGCGACTGCCATTTATGCAGAAGCAATTGTAAATTTAGCAACTAACTAATTAAAAGGTGGTATTTGAGATGAGCTTTAGTTTATGGAATGATCAAATTGTAAAAAATGAAGAAGTGCTGGTAGACAAGGAAGACCGCGGTTACCAATTCGGTGACGGTGTGTATGAAGTCGTGAAAGTATATAACGGGGAACTTTTCACAGCAACTGAACATATTGACCGTTTTTATGACAGTGCTGAAAAAATCCGTATTACGATTCCTTATACGAAAGATAAATTACACCAATTACTGCATCAACTGGTTGAGGCGAACAACATTGACACAGGTCATGTTTACTTCCAAATTACTCGTGGTGCCGGCCCTCGTAACCACATTTTCCCTGGTGATGATGTGAAACCGGTAATAACAGGGAATGCAAAAGAAAATCCACGCCCATTGGAAAACTTTGAAAAGGGTGTAAAGGCAACATTTGTGGAAGATATTCGCTGGCTGCGTTGTGATATTAAATCATTAAACTTGCTTGGCGCGGTTCTTGCAAAACAAGAAGCATATGAAAAAGGCTGCTATGAAGCGATTTTACACCGTGAAGAGATTGTTACAGAAGGTTCATCTTCAAACATTTACGGTATTAAAGATGGTGTGCTGTACACACACCCGGCCAATAACCTGATTTTAAACGGGATTACACGTCAAGTAATTATTAAATGTGCAGCGGAAATCGGACTTACTGTTAACGAACAGGCAATGACGAAAGAACAGCTGCTTGCAATGGAAGAAGTAATCGTTTCTTCAACGACATCAGAAGTAACACCAGTTATTGAAATTGACGGTACTGTGATCGGCAACGGCACACCGGGTGAATGGACACGTAAATTACAAGCACAATTCGAAACAAAAATTCCAAAAGGGATTAAAGCTTAATCTGGTACGATGTATTATTTTAGAAAGCTAAAATTTAATTTTTAACAAGTTGATTGGAATGGAAGGGAGGCGACTCCAGCGGGAATAGCGCGAGCCTGAGACTACAGGCTCAGGCCGTGCCCGCGGAAAGCGTCCGACCCGGAATGGAAATCAACTCCGATGGTTTGGGAAAGAATTATAATTACACAATTTAATAAAATAGCGCCTTGCTAATCGGCAAGGCGCTATTTTTTTGGGCAGATAACCTGTAAAATGTAATGTAATAAAAAATAGGAATGAACTTAGGGAGTAGATAAAATGGCTCAGTTAATAAAACTTCAAGATTATATTTCACGATATGAAATTGACTTGGCACGCTATCCGACGCAGTTTATTCGCTTAAAACAAAATCAGTGGGAGCGGATAAAGTATCAATGGCAGACTGGAGAAACAATCGAGCGTTGGGAACATATAGAGGAAGAGGTGAAGGAAGAGAAGAAAAAGTCGCTTTTCCAAAAACTTTTCCCTTTTAAAAAAGATGTACCGGAAGAAGAACAAGAAGATATCGAAAAAGTGACCATTTCCAATGAGTGGGCAACAGAGGGAGATTCGCATCAAGAAGAGGATACAACGCTAAATTTTGAACCGAATCTAGTCTACACGCCAAAAACATTGGAAGAACTAAAAAAAATGTTCATCGATCAGTTTTTTCATTTCCAAATGAAATGGGCGAGTTCGACATTACGTGAAAAATCTTATGTAGATCCAAAATTTATGCGCGATACATTATTGCGTTCCATGCTTCAAACATTACCGGACAATTACTTAGTATTCTATTATCCGATTTTACGAGTGAAAAAAGCGCCGATTGAGTTGGATATTATTATTATGACACCGACAGAATGTCTGTGCATTACGGTTTTGGAACAGGAAAGTCAGGCGGTCTATATCGCAAATAGCGAACGCTTCTGGTTAAAGAAGGACGGGAAAAATGAAAAAAAAGTGTTAAGCCCTTTAATTCAGTTAAACCGGATGGAAAAAGTTGTCGAACAGATTTTTCATCAGAACAATATTGAACTGCCGATCCGTAAAGTGTTGTTAACACGAAACGGCTATATTGATTATCCTGGAACAATGTATGGTATATCATTTGTGGATAAACGGAAATTTCCGGAATGGATGGCACAATTAAAGCATTCTGTTTCACCGATGAAGCATATGCAAATACGAGGTGCACAAGCAATTTTAAATACAGTTCAAACAACATCTTTTCATCGGGATATTTGGAATACGGAAAATAAGGAAGATTGATGAATGGAAGTACATTTTATAATTAATCCTTATGCAGGAAACGGGCAGGGGATTAAGCGTTGGCGTCAGTTTGAACAACAGTTGGCAATCCCGTATCAAAGCCATTTGACAAAATACGAAGGACATACACTGCTGCTGGCCAATGAACTTGCCGGACGAGCGACAAAGGAAAACCCGGTCTGTCTTATTGCTATTGGCGGGGATGGGACGATTCACGAAGTGCTGAATGGCGCAATACATTTAAAAAATGTTTATTTAGGGGCAGTTTCAGCAGGATCGGGTAATGATTTTGCCAGGGGATATCAAGCATTCAAAACGAGCAAACAGGTCGAGCAATTTATAAATACAGTAAATAGCTCCTCTCATGATTGTGGAGTAGTGAGACAAGGCGGAACAACTAAATACTTCATTAATAATTTTGGTGTTGGATTTGATGCATTAGTCGCGGGTATCGCTAACAGGTCCTCGCTGAAAAGGTCGCTTAATAAATGGAAACTGGGAAAGCTGAGCTATCCTTATTACGTCATTCATGCCGTTTAAGCTCACCATTTCCTGTGAAGGGAAAATTAAGCAATATCAAAATGTATGGTTTGTAACGGCCAGCAACCAGCCTTATTTTGGCGGGGGGATGAAGTTGTCTCCTAATTCTATTACATCCGATGGCCAGTTCGAATTGACAGTCGTCTCCAATTTGTCGAAATGGAAATTATTATTCCTTTTTGGGACTGTATTTTTAGGAAAGCATACTTTGTTGAAGGAAGTCGAGCAGTTTGCAGCAATGGAAGCAAAGTTGCTTTTTGATGAACCAGTCATGGCACATGCAGACGGTGAAACACAAAAACTAGTAACCGGTCAAAACAAAATTCAAATAACCGTTCAGAAAAAAGCATGGAATTTAGCAAAATAAAAGCAAAAGATGCTATTTTCCGTTATAATATGATGCAGCTACACAATAGAAAAGAGGATAAGTAAGTGAGATTAAAGCATAAACCATGGGCAGCGGAATATATTCAACAACATCCTGATGTAATTATTCCAAACCCGGAAGATTATAAAGGCAAGTGGACTGAAGCATTCGGCAACGACAACCCGATTCATATCGAAGTTGGTACGGGTAAAGGGCAATTCGTTTTAGGGATGGCACTGCAAAATCCGGAGATTAACTATATCGGTATTGAATTATTTGATAGTGTGATCGTTTGTGCCCTTGAAAAAATTGAAGCAGCGAACAAACCATCTAATTTACGTTTATTAAAAGTTGATGGTGCGAAGCTGGAAGAGTTTTTCGGAAAAGGGGATGTGGACCGTGTATATCTGAACTTCTCGGATCCATGGCCAAAAGTGCGCCATGCAAAACGTCGCCTAACACACGAAGGATTCCTGGAAATTTATGAGAACATTTTAGTTGATAACGGTGAAATCCATTTTAAAACGGATAACCGTGGTCTTTTTGAATATTCACTCGTAAGTATGAACGAGTATGGTATGGCATTAAACTATGTATCGCTGGACTTACATGCCAATATGCCGGAAGATAATATTATGACAGAATACGAGGAGAAATTCTCGAAGCTCGGTCAGCCAATATATCGACTAGAATGCCAATACAAGACGAAATAATTAACGATTTAGGGGGATGGAGAAATGGATCGATTTGAATTTCACAACATGACACTGACATGGTTACATGGGGGTGTTACAGCACTGGATGGCGGGGCTATGTTTGGGGTAGTGCCAAAAGCACTGTGGTCTCGTAAATATCCGGTAAATGAACTGAACCAGATTGAATTAGCATGTGAACCAATCTTAATTCAATACGAGGGGAAAAATTATTTAATCGATTCGGGTGTAGGTGCCGGTAAATTAAATGAAAAGCAGCTTCGCAATTTCGGCGTTTCCGAAGAATCAACAATTGAAAAAAGCTTAGCTGAAGCTGGATTAAAGCCAAGTGATATTGATGCAATTTTAATGACACATCTTCACTTTGATCATGCTGGCGGTTTAACGAAGTGGGAAGGGGACAAGCTTGTTCCAGTTTTCCCGAATGCAGTTATTCACACGACACAAATTGAATGGGATGAGATGCGCAATCCGAATATTCGTTCGAAAAATACGTATTGGAAAGAAAACTGGGAGCCTGTACAGCATTTAGTTTCAACATATGAAGGGGAGCTGGAAGTAGCTCCAGGCTTAAAAATGATCCATACGGGTGGTCATAGTGAAGGTCATGCGATTGTTCGCCTGGAGCAAAATGGGGAAGTAGCGCTACATATGGCGGATATTATGCCGACACATGCCCACCAAAATCCGCTTTGGGTATTGGCGTATGATGATTACCCGATGACAAGCGTATTTGCGAAAGAAAAGTTGATGAAAGAAGCACTTGAAAATGGCTACCGCTTTATTTTCTATCATGATGCGTATTACCGCATGATTCAATGGGATACAACAGGCAAAGAAGTAAAAGACAGCCTCGAACGTTCGAAACCGGCATTGATTAAGTAAAAACGAAAGCACCTGCATAGTTTACGATGCAGGTGCTTTTCTTATCGATTGTGTACTTTTAGCATACTTGTGTTCACAATGATTAAAGGTAAAGAAAATACTTTGATGTAAAGCAGAAAAAATGCGATGACAAAATCACGTCATCGCATCCTTAACATTATATTTGTTTAATATCTACAATGGCACCGGAACGGGCATCTGCTGCGAACTCGTAGTTCTCAAGCTCGCCGTTAATTGTACGAGAAATACCTCCACGATAGACCGGTGTTTCTGTAAAGCCATTACTGAAGTTTTCAGTTTTCATGTAAATCCAAGAACCATCAATTGGTGCATGCTTTTTAAATTCATCTTTAATGTTGGCTAAAATATGATCTGGATTCGCAAATGGTGCGACACGATTGCTCATTTCTTTAACAATGACAGCTGCTGCTATCCCTGTTACAACCCCTATTGTAAAGTCTTTTAAATTCATTTCAAAATACCTCCTCAAAATAGTGACTACCTATACTTTATCATATTCTGAAAATAGAGTAAAAATAATAGAAGGTTCGAAAGTCGAAATATTACTTGCAATTTGTGGTATAATGAAGGTAAATCTACATTTAGAGGTGTTGCAGAATGAATCAAGATACACTTGCTCTTTTTAAAACATTAACAGAATTGCCTGGTGCACCAGGGAATGAACGTGCAGTCCGAAATTTTATGCGCTCGGAATTAGCGAAATATTCTGATGAAGTTATTCAGGATAATTTAGGCGGCGTATTCGGCGTGCGTAAAGCTAAAGAAGAACAAGCGCCAAAAATTTTAGTCGCTGGCCATATGGATGAAGTCGCGTTTATGGTTACTTCCATTGCTGAAAACGGCATGATCCGTTTCCAAACACTTGGCGGCTGGTGGAACCAGGTAATGCTGGCACAACGCGTTACAGTTTATACGAAAGATCGTGAAATTCCGGGTGTTATTGCATCAATTCCGCCACACTTACTGACTGATGCGGAACGTTCGAAACCGATGGATATAAAAAATATGCTGATCGATATCGGAGCGGATTCAAAAGAAGATGCCAAGAATTTAGGTGTACGACCAGGTCAATCCATTATTCCGGTATGTCCTTTCACACCGATGGCCAACCCGAAAAAAATTATGGCGAAAGCCTGGGATAACCGTTACGGCTGTGGATTAGCAATTGAACTTTTAAAAGAGATTCATGGTCAGGAAGTGAAGAGCCATATTTATTCCGGAGCAAATGTTATGGAAGAGGTCGGTTTACGTGGAGCAGCGGTTTCATCGAATATGATCAAGCCTGATCTGTTTTTTGCATTGGATGCTTCCCCGGCGAACGATACATCGGGTGATAAAAATGAATTCGGTCAACTAGGTAAAGGGACATTACTCCGAATCCTGGACCGTTCAATGGTTACACACCGAGGTATGCGTGAATTCGTGCTGGATACAGCAGAATCAAACAATATTTCATACCAATATTTCGTTTCTCAAGGTGGTACAGATGCAGGACGTGTGCACACACAAAATGACGGAATTCCATCGGCAGTAATCGGGGTTTGCTCACGATATATTCACACTTCTGCTTCGATTATTCATGTAGATGACTATGCAGCGGCGAAAGAACTGCTAGTGAAATTAATCCAAAGTGCAGACCGTTCTACAATCGAATCTATTCGCGCAAACGTATAAAAAAAGTCAATATTATATTATAATACAAGGATGCGAACTTATCGCATTCTTGTTTTTTAGTTGCGGACAATAGGTTAACGTGACTTACATAAAAATCGGTAAACCAGTTTTTATAGGTATAGACCGTTTAAAAAATGAACAGCTTGGAGATGAAATAATGAAAGTAGCAGTCGGATCGAAAAATAAAGCAAAATTAGGTGCCGTTGAAGCAATTGTTAAACAGTATTTCCCGGAAGCGGCAATAGAAAATATGGATGTACCTTCTGATGTGTCGATTCAGCCATTCTCAAATGAAGAAACAAGACAGGGTGCAATCAATCGTGCACGTCATACGATGATGCTGACAAATGCTGATATAACATTTGGACTTGAAGGCGGCGTCGATGAAATTGAAGGAACAATGTATTGCTGTAATTGGGGGGCGGCTGTTTTAAAGGATGGCACAGTCATAGCCAGCTCAGGAGCACAATTTGCCTTACCTGAAGAAATTGCACAGGAGCTTCGTATGGGAAAGGAACTTGGACCAGTGATGGACGTCTATACAAATAGCGAAAATATTCGTCATCATCAAGGGGCAGTGGGTATTTTTTCAAATAATCTGATTGACCGAAAAGAAATGTTTGAACACATTGTTAAGTTATTAGTTGGCCAAATACTGTATAAAATGAATAAAGATCAAAAGGACCAGATATAGAGCACATTTGTTGCATTACGGCTTGAAAAATATTTATGATACGATTGAACGTTTGAAAGAGAGGGAAAACAATGAGTCGTAAATGGATACATGCGTTTTTGCTTACTTCACTTGTTGTTATATTATCAGCATGTAGTCAAACAGTCGAAGAACAGGCACAAGCAGGGATGGAAAATGCTGAAACAATATTTAGCAGCGAACCGAATAAAGCAAACAAAACGATTGGACATATAGAGTTATACTTACCAAATGGATATAGTATTGAAAAAGGAATCGATGAATTGAATTATACGATTCTGAACGGTAAAGATTCCTATATACTATTCGTCAATCAAAACGAACCGGAAGACAGTCAGTTACAGTATGATCTATTAAAGCAGGAAAATAAAAATGAAATCGTTGAAGAGAAAACATTCGATGCGGCTGGCCAATTCGGATTTTCTGCTGTCACAAAATTTCCTGAAGAAAAGTATGAGCTGATTGTTAATTTAGGCGGCGTAAAGCTGTCGACTATTTCCGTGGATAAGAAGATTGACGATAAAATCCAGGAAATGATGGAAATTGTAAAAACAGTGAAAGTGATTGATTAGTTGAAGCATTGTACAAGCATTGAGTAAAGTAATCACATGGCTTTTTTGTTACAATAGAAGAAGTAAACGGAACGGTTCACATTTGTGAGCCGTTTTTGATTAGATAAAGGAGTGGTTGAATGGAATCGAAACAGTTAGTAGCTGAACTGAAGACTAAATTAGGTGAGGCAAACTTTACATTCACATTCGATGAAAAGCATGACAAATTACGTCTTGAACATAAAAAAATCGGACGAGGGATGGATATCTCTTTACCCGAAATTTTAACGAAGTACGAAACGAAAAAACAGCAGGCAATTGATGAAGTGATTTATACAATTGAGCAAACGTTTTTAGCGATGCAACGGGAAGAAGAAAAGGGCTTTGGCGGACTTGCTTCTGTTTATCCGATCATCCGCTCAACGTCCTTCCCTAAAAAGTCAAATGATGGACATGCATTTGTCATGACAGACCATACGGCGGAAACACGTATTTATTATGCACTCGATCTAGGCACAACTTATCGTTTAATTGATGAATCAATGTTGCCGAAATTAAACGTAACAGAAGAGCATATACGCGAAGCAGCCCGTTTTTCTGTGAAAAAATTGCCGACTTCTGTAAAACGGGATGAAGTTTCAGGCAATATTTATTACTTTTTAAATCAGAATGACGGTTATGATGCAAGCCGAATACTAAATGAAAGCTTTTTAAAGGAAATGGAAAGCCAAATTGAAGGCGAAATGACGGTATCTGTCCCACACCAGGATGTATTAATTATTGGTGATATTCGGAATGAAGTAGGGTATGATGTATTAGCGCAGATGACGATGCATTTCTTTACAGTTGGCGCGGTTCCAATTACGAGCTTGTCATTTGTATATGAAAACGGTCATTTAGAACCGATATTTATTTTAGCGAAAAACAAAGTAAAAAAGGAGCAAGAAGAAAAATGAAAGTAGCTTACAACAAAGCACATGTAGGAGATGTCCTACTAGTTCAATTAGCAATGGAGCCAATCGTAAAAACAGCGATGGATCTCGCTGGCGATGTAGCCATCCTAAAAGAAGAAACAACTGGTGAAGTGAAAGCATTCAACCTTTTTAATGCAAGCAAATACGTAGAACTGGATGTTGCAGGGAATGTAGAAGTAACACCGGAACTTGTAGATAAATTAGAAGCGGCTTTACAAGCAAATGGCGCAGAAATTTCTTTAGAAGTAGATTTTTCTCCAAAATTTGTAGTCGGCTATGTTGAATCAAAAGAAAAGCATCCAAATGCAGATAAACTAAGTGTTTGTAAAGTGAACGTTGGGGATGAAACATTACAAATCGTATGTGGCGCACCGAATGTAGATGCAGGCCAAAAAGTAGTTGTCGCAAAAGTTGGTGCTGTGATGCCTTCTGGTTTGTTGATCAAAGAAGGAAACTTACGTGGTGAAGATTCATTCGGGATGCTTTGCTCTGCACGTGAACTGGCAATTCCAGGCGCACCGGAAGTAAAAGGTATTTTAGTACTGGATGATTCTGCAGAAGTAGGAAGCCCATTTGAGGTTTCAACTCGTTAATTAGTACGAAAAGTTAGTATGTTGAGCTGAGTCTCTCATACTAACTTTTTTTTATCCTTAAAAATATCAGCGACAAAGCGCATTTACCCGGCAAATATGATATGCTTTTGAGGTGTATATTATTTATATACTGTATTTAATATAAGAAATAAAGACCGTCTCAAATAGTGGAATTTGTACGGCAATGTTTTTAAGGAAAGAAGTGGTTAATTATGAGTTGGATTAAAAATAAATTTAATAAACTATTTAAAATGGATCCAGATGAAGAATATGATGATTATGAAGAGTATTCCCAACTGGATGATATAAACCAATCAAAACAAACTGAGGCGCAGCAAAATTATCAGGAAGAAAAAGAAGCACCGAAAAAAGCATTCCGATTCCCTTTAATAGAAGATGATTATGAGGAAACAGCGAATCAAGAAAATGAGCAGAGACAAACAACGCGATTTTATGATGATGACAAGGAAAAATTGACATTACCAAATTATTTGCAAAAGCATACAGTACAGGAAGTATATGATGTCGAAGTATCTGGTATACGAGATTTACTGGAACGCCGCCGTAAAGGGAAAGGTCAAACAAATGTTGTGCACACAAGAGATCCTGTTCGTCGCTTGCCAAATTTAAAAGAAGAACGGGAAGCAATACGCCATAATAAGCCTGTACGAGCGGAGAGATTGGAAAACAAAGAAATTCTAAAACCGATCGAAATTAGGAAACGTTTTATTCCTACCGATGTTCCGTCCCCTGTACACGGTTTTAAAAAGCCGTCATCGATTGAAACATTAATCGAAAAACAGCAGGAAGAAAAGCTTAAAAATAAGGAACAGCAACATTCATCAATAATTGAATCTGTGCAGAATGAAACGCCAGAACATTTGGTCGAACCAGTTGCTGTACCATCACCAGATGAAGATCAACAGACAGTAATAGAGCAGCAGGAACATGTAATACACGAGTCTTCTTCAGCAGTTGAGATTCCACAAACAGAACCAGTTGAATCAGAAACAGAACCTGAGCTTGAGCATGAAGAAGTGGTTTTAGTCGAAAAGGATGAACCAACTGAGGTAGACCAACAACCAATGGAAGAAACGATACTTGAGCAACAGAACGAAGCAGTGACTGACATAGGAAATGAACAGGAAGATACTGTAAAAGTTGACACACCTGTTGCAGAAACAATCAATGATGTACAAGTGAAGCATGTGACGATTGAAAACTCGACGATTCACATTGGACAATTGAATGTAGAGCAAATGCCACCATCTGAGGAAGCGACTATCATTGAGCAAAATAAGGAAAAAGCGGACATAGTACAGCCGATCAGCACAAGAAGCCGTGTTCCTTTTAATGTGGTAATGCTGAAGTCAGATAAGCAAAAATTAATGACGAAGCAATTTGTCGAGCAGCAACTTAGTCTACAAAGTAAAAAAAATAAAGAAGACGAAGTTAAGCGAGAAGAGAGTGTAAATACGTTTGAAGAGCCAAATGAAGCTTTTACTGAACGAGAAAATTTTGTGCAACATGAAAACGATGTTGAAGTGGAAACTTTTTATCAAGATACTCAAACAACTCAGAATGATGCACGGGAAGCACATGAAAATGATCAAGTCATTACTTTTAACGAGCAAGTCGTAAAGCATGAACCAAACAGTCAGCTTGAAGAGGGAACGATGAGGAATTCTACTTCTACATCAATTGGATTGCTGGAACGTGAATCCGTTGTACCGGCACAAGAAGATGAACTTTTAGAAGTTGCTGCAACTACGGAAGCGATAGTGGAAGAAGTTCCAGAAACATTGGATATTCAAGGAGTACCCGAAATTCAAGAAGTGACCGTACTTCCTTTAGTTAATGAAGAGGAAGATCCGATTGTTGAAGAAACGTCAGACATAAAAGAATCTACTTCACAAGAATTGGCAGTGGATGAAGCGGAAACTTTAATAGAAGCACCTCCAGTTAAAAGAATACCTTATGTAAAACCACCTCTTGAATATTTAGTACCACCGGAGGAAATGGTAGAAGACCGTGACTGGATGGATGAGCAAGGCGAAAATTTAGTGGAAGCACTATCGCATTTCCAGGTTCAGGCACAAATTGAATCGATCGTACAAGGACCTGCTGTTACGCAATTCGAAATTACGGTAGGGCACGGGACGAAAGTAAGTAAAGTCCGCAATTTAACGGATGATATTAAATTGGCATTGGCTGCAAAAGATATTCGTATTGATGCGCCAATTCCGGGGAAACGTTCAATCGGTATTGAAATTCCAAACCGGATTTCGCGTTCGGTCCGTCTTTCTGAAGTGACAGAATCAGCATCGTTTAAAGATTCTGATTCTCCATTAGAGGCGGCACTGGGCTTGGACTTAACAGGGAAGCCTGTCACAATCGACTTACGGAAAATGCCGCATGGTTTAATTGCCGGAGCGACAGGATCGGGTAAATCGGTATGTATTAACTCGATTTTAGTCAGCCTGCTTTATAAAGCAAATCCGAATGAATTAAAGCTAATGCTGATTGACCCGAAAATGGTGGAACTGGCTCCATTTAACCATATTCCGCATTTAGTCAGCCCTGTTATTACAGATGTTAAAGCGGCTACCGCAGCATTAAAGTGGGCAGTAGAAGAAATGGAAAGACGTTATGAGTTATTTATGCACAGCGGTGCACGTAAAATAGAAGCATATAATAAAATGTGTGATGCAAATGGTATGTATGCACAGAAGCTACCATACTTATTGATTGTCATCGATGAGTTGGCAGATTTAATGATGATGTCTCCACAAGATGTGGAAGATAGCATTGTGCGAATTACGCAAAAGGCCCGTGCTGCAGGAATTCATTTGATTGTTGCTACACAGCGCCCTTCTGTAGATGTTATTACAGGCCTGATAAAATCAAATATTCCAACGCGTATCGCCTTTTCTGTATCATCGCAAATCGACTCTCGTACAATATTGGATTCGCAGGGCGCAGAACGATTGCTTGGTCGCGGAGATATGCTATATTTAGGAAATGGAATGTCGGCTCCAACCCGTATTCAAGGTACATTTGTTACAGATGACGAAATCGAAGAAATTATCGAGTATGTACGTGAACAAGGAGAGCCACAATATATTTTTAAACAGGAAGAATTATTAAAACGCTCAGAAACAATAGAGGAACAAGATGAGTTGTTTGAAGAGGCATGCCGATTTGTGTTTGAACAAGGCTCAGCATCGACATCACTTTTACAACGCCGTTATCATATTGGCTATAATCGAGCAGCTAGATTAATCGATATGTTAGAGCGACATGGTTATGTTTCAGAACCAAAAGGAAGCAAACCGAGAGATGTATATATTACAGAAGAAGAGCTGTTTGAGCAATTTGGAGGCTAAAGAACTAGGTAATTGGACAAATGAAAAAATTTGAATTGTCGTTCAATTATCGTAACGTGTATTTAGTGCTATAATGTAGGCATACTTTGAAACAATAAAATTGATAATTCAATGGGGTCTTCGTATCCTAGGAGGGTTTTATAAATAATGACACGCTATCATTTTACCGGTATTAAAGGTTCAGGCATGAGTTCCCTGGCGCAAATCCTATTTGATGCAGGAGAACAAGTTCAAGGTTCCGACTATGAAACATATTATTTCACGGAGCAACCATTACGTGACCGAGGAATAGAAATTTTAAATTTTGATGAAAACAATATTAAAGAAGGTTTAACAGTTATTGCAGGGAATGCATTTAATGATGATCATCCAGAATTAGTGCGTGCACGGGAGCTAGGTGTTGAAGTCATTCGCTATCATAAGTTTTTAGGCGAGTACAGCAATCGCTATACTTCAATTGCCATTACAGGTGCACATGGTAAAACGTCTACGACTGGTTTAATGAGCCATGTTGTAGGCGGTTATATGCCGACATCTTATTTAATCGGTGATGGTACTGGTTCAGGTAAAGAAGATGCTTCCTATTTTGTTATGGAAGCATGTGAATACCGTCGCCACTTTTTAGCGTATCATCCGGATTATGCAATCATGACGAATATCGATTTTGATCACCCGGATTATTTCACGAGCATTGATGATGTATATGATGCTTTCCAACAGCTGGCTTTACAAGTGAATAAAGCAATTATTGCCTGCGGGGATGATGAACAGCTTCAGAAAATTCAAGCCAATGTACCAGTGGTTTATTATGGTTTTGATCCTGCAAATGATTTTTCTGCGCGTAATATTGTTAAAACATCGGAAGGAACGGAATTTGATGTTTATGTACGTAATGAGTTTTACAGTAAATTCTTTATTCCGTTATTCGGTGACCATACGATTTTAAACACGTTGGCGGTAATTTCACTGTGTCATTATGAAGGAGTTCCGGCAAAGCTGATCCAAGAACGCCTAAATACGTATGGCGGGGTAAAACGTCGCTTTACTGAAACGAAAGTTGGCAATGCGATCTTAGTGGATGATTATGCACACCACCCGACAGAAATTGCGGCAACTTTGCAATCAGCTCGACAAAAATATCCTGAGCGTGAAGTTGTAGCGGTATTCCAGCCACATACGTTTACTCGAACTAAAGCATTTTTACAAAACTTTGCGGATAGTTTGAGCGGTGCCGACGCAGCCTATTTATGTGATATTTTTGGTTCTGCACGCGAAAAGCAAGGAGAGCTTACGATTAATGATTTAGCTAACTTAATTGATGGCTGTACTGTTTTAACAATTGAAACAGTAGATCAACTTAAAAAACATGAAAATGCCGTGTTCCTGTTTATGGGAGCGGGAGATGTTCATAAATATCAAGATGCATTTGAAGCAATTTTGAATTAATTGAAAAACAGCTTAACCTGGAAGTAGAAGGATAAGCTGTTTTTCCATACATAAAATGAACTTTAATCAGTAGGGGTTTCTTCAACCCCTATTGATTGTTAGTTTCACCAATCTTGCATTTCCCTAGCCTTTTTACCCTGATAAACACTAGAGGCGGAAGTCTTACTTCACGTTAATGCGGGATAAATGTTGGAACTTCTATTCATTAAGGGTTTTATTCATCAAGAGATTGGGGAATATGAAAGCATGGACAAAATGGTCATTCGCCTTTAGTGAATAAATAAATAACAAATTAGAAGTATTCACGTATGAAAAGCTTGAATTTCATGAGGTTTTAGCGAAAAAAATGCTTTTCTAGGAAAAGGATTGTCGCAATTTTTGTCGAATGTATTAATTGGAACTAGATAGAGGAGGTTATTTTTGATGGAAGTATTACTTTATATTGCGGCATTAGTGGCTGCAATCGGATTTTTAGTCCTATGTGTAAGTATTGGTATGACATTGTTTTCTGTTAAGAATACTTTAAATTCGATTGCGGGAACAGTTGCTGGTATCGAAGGACAAATGGAAGGCATTACACGTGAGACGACGAGCCTGCTTACAAAAACAAACGCATTGGCAGATGATATTTCAGATAAATCGGAGAAGTTAAATTCAGTAATGCATGCTGTAAAAGGTGTTGGCGATTCTGTTAATAACTTGAATTCATCCGTTCAACGCATTACAACATCGATTTCAACAGAAGTGCATAAAAATGAAGATAAAATTGCGCAAGTCGTTCAATGGAGTAATGTAGCGATGGGGATTGCAGATCAATGGCGTCAGCGCAAGCCGATTAATGAAGAAGATGTAATTTATACAAGTACTAAAACAAATGAAACACCACCAAGTTTAGGTGGAAAGTCGAAATTTGGTTTCTTAAAACGTAAGTAATGGGAAAATGACACTCAATCACAAGGGGGATTTTTAAAATGGAAGAAAAACGCGTAAACTATGATTATAACCGATTAAATGATTCGATTTATGATGATGAAAAAATTCATGTAAAGGATTTTGTCATTGGTGCTTTAGTAGGCGGTATTGTCGGTGTAGCGACAGCCTTATTACTTACACCGAAGACAGGCAGTGAAATGCGTAACGATGTAGCAGTACAAGCTGTTACATTAAAGGATAAAGGCATTGAGCTTTCCGGCACGGCAAAGGAAAAGACTGCACAACTTTCATCGCAATTAAAAGAACAATCTTCTTCAATTGTTGAGAAAGTTAAAGCCAAAACAGCAAAACAACCACCTGCTTTCGATGATGGAACAGCTTCATCAGAAGGTGAAGAACCATTGCCATTAGATAAAATGTTAGATGAAGAAGTACTCGCTGCCGAATCTCCGGATCCAGATAGCGTAAATACAGATCCAGATATCGCAGCAAACTCAACTCGTCATTCAGATGTTCAATAAAAAAAGGCTCCCAAATATTTGGGGGGCCTTTTTTTTATTAACCAACAATCGGCTGATCAGTTAGATGGATTTCCAGTTGATCGCCACCAAATATTTCAGCATCAAATGAAGAAGGCTGCCCATTCTTTAAAATCGTAAAGGACCCTTTAAATGACGCAGGAAGCTGCCAGCTGGAAAATCGAAAGACATCCTGATAAATCCATTTGCTTGACTCTTTTTCGATAATACTAATTGTAGCCCCATTCGGCACTGTTGCTTCACGCTGTACAACTTGACCGTTTACAGAAAACTCTCTCGCTGTTTTTACAAGTTCCACCTGTTCTTGCTGGAACGTAACAATCACCTTTTCTTCCAATAACAAATTCAAATGGGCGGCAATTTGCTCAGCAGTGGGTAAATGATGCTGTTTAAATGTAATTTTATCACTATTTTGAACAGGGTAATGCAGTTTCCCGGGCTTACCATTAATGTAAAGCTGAGATGAAAAATCAGGGAAGGATACAGGTTTCCCATCGATATGGACAAAATACGGTTCGAACTGCTTTGCATGTATAGAATAGTTTATTAATTTCAATACATCTTCCACCGTTTCGCTTGTTTCGACGACAATTACATCGCGGTCCTGTAAAAGAGAATCCATTTTTCCGATTTTCCCGTTTACGAATATTTTCGGTCCAATAGTATATTGCGTTTCTTGGATTGTCACAATCTTTACGGAAGCATGATCAATAATTTCCCCTATCGTAACAGATGCGCCTGACCCATCTTTTCCGGGAATCAGTTGTATTTGATCTCCATTTTTAATAAGGGATTTAATCGATGCATGTTCACCATTCAATATGATCTGTGCTGGCTGCCCATGCTCCCCAGGTACGAAAACATTTTGACCGTTCACTGTAATCGACAAACCATGTCCTGGCTTTCCATATAGTTGTTTTGCTCTGACGTTCGCAGCCAAAAAAGCATCCCCGACTGTCATTTCCTTCAACTCAAAGAGGCGTACAACTTGTTCGTTTACTTTAATAGACATGTAATGAATCGGTGATTTTTGGGCGGCAATCGCAATCCCGATCGGTGTCACAAGCTCAGGCGTTGCTGCAATATGTGGTGCGCGTGTTAAATTCTGAATGGCATTCACATCACGTACCGCCACACGGTTAGCCGGTAAATTTAATATTTTTCCGATTTCTTCTGTTAAGTGGGGGGTTAAACTTCCTCCACCTACTAGCATGACCGCTTTTGGAGGCGTATTGTTGTTTAACCGTAAAATTTCTTCTCCGATGGACTTTGCCAAGTTTTCAATGGCAGGATATATTGCTTTGATCACTTCTTCACGTGGAAAATATTCGTCAAATCCTAAAATATCCTGAATAAGAACTTCATCACTCGTATGTAATTGTCGTTTGGCCATTTCAGCGACCGGAAAATCCAATAAATAATGGTCACTTAAACTTTCCGTAATTTCATCGCCAGCAGTCGGCACCATCCCATATGCTACAACCGTGCTTTTATCTGTAATGGCAATATCCGATGTTCCCGCACCAATATCAACAAGTGCTACATTCAAACGGCGCATTGAAGGAGGGATCAGCACATTTATTGCGGCAATCGGTTCTAAAGTGAGGGCTTCCATTTCCAAATTTGCCCGTTTTAATGCAGCAAGCAATGATTCCACAACAACACGTGGCAGGAAAGTGGCAATCACTTCTACGGATGCTTCCTCACCTTGCTGATCGAGAAGACTTCCAATTTCTTCACCATCCAGACGGAAATACAAAATAGAATAGCCGACACAGTAATAATGATTATTTTTTGTATCTTCCTTATGAAGCAATAATTGTTGCTGGGCCTGTTGTACTGCTTGCAGTTCCAGGCGGTTAATATCTTCTTCCGTAAAGATCGGTCGGTTTTTAATAGAAATGGAAACACTGGCCTGTTCGGTTTTTAATGCCCGTCCTGCTGCTGCAACACTTACTTTTTCCAAAGGTCCATGCGTCTCTTCCAATTCCTTCTTAATTTCCTGTATAAGCTCAGCTACGTACAAAACATTATGTATTTGACCATCAACCATTGCCCGTTCTTTATGTTCTCTTACTAAAATATCGGCCACATGATAGGTATCTGCATGTTGCTCTAAAATAATGCCGACAACGGAGCGTGTTCCGATATCAAGTGCGAACAATTTGTTTGCCATATGAAAACGCTTCCTTTCAATTATTATCACAATATACTTTAGCGAGTTGAATCGCTAAATTAAAAAGACGTGACATTCTACAATAGTTTGATTATAATAAGTTTATTACTTAAAAATGTATCATACTTTTTATTTATCTGAAAGTGCCGGATACGCAAAGAAGAGGGGTAGAGGAATATGCATCAACAAGATTTAGAAAGCTTACGCAGCCAGATTGACAGCTTGAACTTAGAAATTTTACGTTTAATTAATGAACGTGCATCAGTAGTAGAAGAAATCGGTAAAATTAAAGAAAAGCAAGGTGTCAATCGCTATGATCCACTTCGTGAGCGTCACATGCTTGACTTAATTAAGGAAAATAATAACGGTCCTTTAAATCAAATGACGGTTGATTATATTTTTAAACAAATCTTCAAAACAGCCCTTAAACAATTAGAAGCAGAAAAGAAAAAGGAATTACTCGTTTCACGTAAAGAAAAGTCAGAAGATACTGTCATTAATGTAAATGGTGAATTAATTGGTACAGGAGCTCCTTCTTTCGTATTTGGACCGTGTGCGGTTGAGTCATATGAGCAAGTTGCTGCAGTTGCTGCAACGATTCAGGAAAAAGGCTTAAAATTAATTCGCGGTGGTGCATACAAACCACGTACATCTCCATATGATTTCCAAGGCTTAGGTCTGGAAGGTCTAAAGATTTTAAAGGATGTTTCTAAAGAGTACGGTTTAGGTGTCATCACAGAAATCGTAACACCTGCTGATTTAGACCATGCATTGGACTACATCGATGTTATTCAAATTGGTGCCCGCAATATGCAAAACTTTGAACTGTTAAAAGCGGCTGGAGCAACAAATAAACCAGTTTTATTAAAACGTGGTTTAGCAGCGACAATCGATGAGTTTATTCATGCAGCAGAATACATTATGTCAAAAGGTAATGAAAACATTATTTTATGTGAACGCGGTATTCGCACATATGAAAAAGCAACTCGTAACACATTGGATATTTCTGCAGTTCCGATTTTAAAACAAGAAACACATTTACCGGTAATGGTGGACGTGACGCACTCTACAGGACGTCGCGATTTATTGTTGCCATGTTCAAAAGCGGCAATCGCTATTGGAGCAGATGGAGTAATGGCAGAAGTGCATCCAGATCCATCAGTTGCATTATCGGATCAGCAGCAGCAAATGGATATTCCAACTTTCAATGCTTACTACGAAGAACTTTTAAAATTCATGAAGCAATACGAAGTGTCAAAATAATCATTAATAAGCCCATGTTGAGTAATTTCAACATGGGCTTTCAATATGTCTGTACATTTTAATTTGACGGAAGTGGTAGAGTGATTTACAATTTTTAACAAGTGCTATCGTTTTGGTAGCATACTTTTTGAATATTTTAAGACAATTGACGAAAAAACCACGTATTCACTGGGTTTTAGATTGAAAATAGAAATGGAAATATTATATGATGAAGCTATACATAACAATTAGTTCTACTAGTCGTTTATAAAAACTTGTATCACTATGATAAAAAGGGGGAGAAACTTTTGACTGTCACAATTTATGATGTTGCACGTGAGGCGAATGTATCAATGGCAACCGTATCTCGCGTAGTAAATGGAAATCAAAATGTTAAGCCTGCAACAAGAAAAAAAGTGTTGGAAGTGATTGAGCGTCTCGAATATCGTCCAAATGCAGTAGCACGTGGCTTAGCAAGTAAAAAAACAACATCAGTAGGAGTCATCATCCCTGATATTTCGAATAATTTAAATGCTGAGCTGGCACGAGGCATTGAAGATATTGCGACAATGTACCGCTATAATATCATTTTAGCAAATTCAGATCAAAATGAAGAAAAAGAGTTGTCTCTGCTTGATACAATGCTAGGAAAACAGGTTGACGGTATTGTCATGATGAGTGAAGAGGTAACAGACAATATTCAACGCGCGGTGGAGGCATGTCCTGTACCGATAGTATTGGCAGGATCGATCAGTTCAACTGAAAAAGTAGCTTCTGTAAACATTGATTATTATAATGCGGCATTTGAAGCTGTAGAAACACTAATTGATAATGGACATACGAGAATTGCCTTTGTCTCTGGTCCGCTACAGTATACAGTGAATGGTCAGCATAAACTTGCAGCCTATAAAGATGCGCTTGAAAAAGCAAACATTGAAATAGATGATGCATTGATTGTTGCTGGAGATGGTTCCTATGATGATGGATTGGAAAGCTGGGAGAATTTAAGTGAACTACAGCAACCGCCTACAGCTATTTTTGTCGGGAATGATGAGCTTGCAATTGGACTAGTACATGGCATTCAAGATAGTGGAAAAAATGTGCCGGGTGATGTTGAAATTATCAGCTTCGAAAATTCAAAACTAGCGCGCATGGTACGACCAAAACTTACAAGTGTTGTATTGCCTTTATACGATATTGGAGCTGTCGCAATGCGCTTATTAACGAAGTATATGAACAAAGAGGAAGTTGAACAGCAACATGTCATCTTACCTCATCGCATAGAAAAGCGTGGTTCGAGTAAATAACAAAAGCGCCTGGCAAAAGCTGACAGGCGCTTTGTTTTATTTATAGCCTTATAGTTACTTCAAAGCAAATGTTATGAACGGTTTTTTTCTGTACGAATAATATGTAGTGCTTTTTCAAGCATTCGTATATTTTTTTCCTCAATTTCTGCTTTGCGCGGAATAGGATCATATAAAGGATGAGGATCATTCCATGTCGGGATTAGCGGAACAGGTGATTCCGATTGCCATTTATCAAGCCATTGCTGTGGCAACGGTCCAGTCGGAGCAGGCTGATCGGTCATCTCCGTCCAAATATGTGACCATGCTCGTGGGACGACCCGCCAAATATCATAGCCTCCGCCACCAACTGCAATCCAGCGTCCGCCACAATATTCATGTGCCAATTTATGGGCAAGCTTCGGTATTTCTTTATAAATATTCATTGTGCCGTACAAATGTGTGAGCGGATCAAAATAATGTGCATCTGCACCATTTTGTGTCAAAACGACATCCGGTTTGAAAAATTCAAATACTTCCCGCATTGACTGCTCGTAAATTTCCAAAAAGCTCTCATCTTCCGTAAATGCATCAATCGGGAAGTTAAAAGAAGTCCCGTAACCTTCACCATTTCCGCGCTCTGTTATATTGCCTGTACCCGGAAATAAATAGCGGCCGGTCTCATGGATCGATAATGTACATACATTCGGGTCATCATAAAAGGACCATTGAACGCCGTCTCCATGATGGGCATCAGTATCTACATATAAAACACGCAGTCCGTACTTTTCCTGGATATATTTTATCGCTACACTGCTATCATTATAAATGCAAAAACCGGATGCTTTTCCGCGGAAACCGTGATGGAGACCACCGCCCAAGTTTAATGCATGCTGAGCTTTTCCCTGCAGTACCTGGTCGACCGCCTGTAATGTACCGCCAACTAAAAGTGCGCTTGCTTCGTGCATATTTTTAAAAATGGGGGTATCTTCTGTTCCAATACCATATGGTTCCCCTTGCTGGGCAGTTAACTCGCCATGGCCTGCCTTTTTTACGATCTCTATATACTGCAAATCATGAGCCAGCGCAATTTCTTCATCTGTTGCAATTCGAGCAGGGACGATATCCTCATCTTGAAGTGCACCAATATTTTTCAGTAAATCTATCGTTAAGTGTAATCGCTTATGGTTAAACGGGTGTGTGTCCGAAAATTTGTAAGTGAGTTGTTCTGGTGAATAAATAAATACAGCTTTTTTCATAATGTGACGCCAGGTAAGTTTGGCCACAATACATCGTATCCTTGCTTTCGCAAATCTTCAATAATATGCAGCGGATTGATTACTTGCAGACGGACACTTACAATTCGGGTTTTCACATTTTCACCATCAGGATATACGAGTACACTTAATACATTTGCCTTGTTTTCGTGAAATACTTTTGTAATTTCAAAAAGCATGCCAGGTTTGTCATTTACCCGAATATCAATTTTAGAGCCGGGCTTATGTGCGCCTGTTAATTCGATGTAAGTATATAGTAAATCAGTCGTCGTAACGATGCCGACCAGTTTGCCGGCAGTAACTATAGGTAAACAGCTGATTTTAGCATCATAAAAAGTCATGGCCACTTCTTCAACGAAGTCTAGCGGATGACCGACAATCGGATTTTTAACCATGATTTTCTCGATTGGGGCATCATAAATCGTAGAGTCGGGTTCTTCGCGCAATCGAGAAGGCAAAGCATTTTTCAAGTCATGGTCTGTAATGATTCCCACAACCACATTTTCTTTGTTTACAATTGGCACATGACGGATATTTTCCTCTCGCATAAGGCGCACAGCATCGCGCACCGTGTTTTCGGGCAGGAGTGTATGTATCTCTCTTTGCATGATTTCTTCGACAATCATAGTTCATTCCCCTTTGTGATAAGAATTAATACATGAAACGATTTCTAAAGCGAAGTCTGTCAAATCTCTCCAATGTCTCATTTCCAACACGTGCCCCCACACGCGCCATTAGACAATTGGCAGGATGAGAAGTTATTTCAGGATCATCTGTCGCATAATACTCAAAATTAACTGATGTCATCATTCTCTCCATCAGATTCCGATATTCCCAAACAGATAAACCGGTTCCTTTTAAATCCCAATGCCAGTAATATTCAGTTGTAATCACTAAATAATCTTCCATTGCATCATCCATAAATGACACTTCCAATAATTTTTTGCCTGCGCCGGATCCTCTAAAAGCAGGAATGACTTCAATGGCACCTAGCTCAATCATATCTGGAATACGGTCTTCTGACCAGCGTTCCAACGGGTCTGGATAGAGATACGTAACATAGCCGACAATTATATTATCCTGTCGAATGACAATAATGCGTCCTTCTTCCAGTTTAGCAATCCCAACAAGTGCTTCATGCTGCTGATGGGAAGGTCTAAAAGCTTTTAAATCTTCATGTAATGTGTAGGTAGCAAGTTTTTCGGAAGGAACAGGCCCTTCTACTAAAACATTACCATTCCTCGTTTTGAATTCAAGACGATAATAATTTTTCACATGAATCATAATCACACCACCTGCTTTTAATACATCTATTATACTCTATTTCATGCGAAAATACGCTTAAATTCGCGAGATGTCACTAAATTGATTGAAAGTTTTAAATATTTTGCCTATTATAGTATTTTTATTGTAAAATGATTGTAGTTTTTAATGAAAGGGGATTTTTCATGGGAATGAAAACGATGGAAAAGCTAGCAGTTATTCCAGGGGAACATAATTTGAAAAATTATGAGGATACAGCTGCAAATCATGATTGGCAACATAGTGAACAAGCATTTTCTTGGTTTGAAACGGGGAAAGTCAATATTGCGTATGAGGCAATAGACCGACATGCAACAACACACCGCAAAAACAAAGTGGCTCTTTATTATAATGATGGGAACCGAAAAGAGACATATTCTTTTTATGATATGAAACGTCATTCGAATAAAGCGGCGAATGTGTTGAAAGAAAAGGCGGAATTAAATAAAGGCGATCGTGTTTTTATTTTTATGCCTCGTACGCCGGAGCTCTATTTCAGCTTAATTGGTGCATTGAAAATTGGCGCGATAGTTGGTCCGTTATTCGAAGCGTTTATGGAAGGTGCCGTATATGACCGGTTAATGGATAGTGAGGCGAAAGTGATCATTACAACGCCTGCACTGTTGAGCAGAGTGCCGCTGGAAAAGCTGCCGCATTTAAAGACGGTATTTGTAGTCGGGGAAAATATTGAAGAAACGGATAAGATCTTAGATTTTAATAAATACTTTGCAGAGGCATCTCAGGATTTTGACATTGAATGGGTCGATAAAGAAGATGGCTCCATTTTGCATTATACATCCGGATCAACAGGTGCTCCAAAAGGGGTATTGCAAGTCCATTATGCAATGGTTCAGCAATACCAGACAGCACAGTGGGTATTGGATTTAAAGGAAGACGATATTTACTGGTGCACAGCGGATCCCGGATGGGTGACTGGAACAGCTTACGGCATTTTCGGTCCATGGCTAAATGGGGTGACAAATGTCGTTGTAGGGGGGCGCTTCAGTCCGCAAGCATGGTATGGGGCAATTGAAGAATATGGCGTCACGGTATGGTATAGTGCGCCAACTGCATTTCGTATGTTGATGGGGGCAGGTCCGAATATTATCGGTAAATATAATCTTTCTACGCTTCGTCATGTTTTATCGGTCGGTGAACCATTAAATCCGGAAGTTGTGAAGTGGGGATTGGAGATTTTGAACCATCGTATTCACGATACATGGTGGATGACGGAAACAGGTGGCCATATGATCTGCAACTACCCATCGATGGAGATTAAGCCAGGCTCAATGGGCAAACCTGTGCCGGGAATTTATGCAACGATTGTAGATGACCAAGGCAATGAAGTGCCGCCGTATACGATGGGGAATTTGGCGATCAAAAAAGGGTGGCCTGCAATGATGCGTCAAATATGGGGAAATCCTGATCGGTATGAATCTTATTTTTTAAAAGGAGAATGGTATGTTTCAGGAGATTCTGCATTTATGGATGAGGAAGGTTATTTCTGGTTCCAAGGTCGTGTAGACGATGTGATTATGACAGCGGGAGAGCGAGTTGGACCATTTGAAGTGGAAAGTAAACTGCTTGAACATCCTGATGTAGTGGAAGCAGGCGTAATTGGAAAACCTGATCCGGTCCGCGGCGAAATTATTAAGGCATTTATATCGTTACGTGAAGGGGTAGAGCCGAGTGAAGTGCTTGAAGCGAATATTCGAGACTTTGTAAAAACAGGGTTATCGGCTCATTCAGCACCACGTGAAATTGAATTCAGAGATAAGTTGCCTAAAACCCGAAGCGGAAAGATTATGCGTCGTGTACTAAAGGCTTGGGAACTTGACTTGCCTGCAGGCGATTTATCAACAATGGAAGAGTAACTTTAAATGGCAGTACTTCTTAAATCGGGGCGCTTACATATGTAGGCGCCTTTTATATTATTGCGGTTATTATTATTGAACGATAATTTAGAATAATATACAATTATATAAAAATACAGTTGACTAAATAAATATACATACTTATACTTATTTTTATCATTTAGAATTCGTATAAAATTTTCGGCCATACAAAAATGACGAGGTGACAACATGAAAGCAGGTATTATCGGTGCAACAGGGTACGGGGGATTGGAACTATTACGATTTTTGCATAATCATAAAGAGGTAGAAGAAATCGGGTTATTTACATCCTCAGAAGTAGGAACTCAATTTTCGGATAAATTTCCACACTTAACGGATATTTATGATCAACCATTACTTAAATTGGAAGATGATGCATTGGCGGAGTACGATGTCGTTTTCGCAAGTACGCCATCTGGGGTATCGAGTACGATTTTCCCGTCTTTAGTTGAACGTGGACCAAAGTTAATTGATTTATCCGGGGATTTCAGACTTAAAAATTTAGCAAGTTATGAAACTTGGTATAAAAAAACTCCGGCGCCACAGGAAATAGTGGAGCGAAGTGTTTACGGCCTAACGGAATGGAATGAACGAGCAATTGAAAAGGCTGATTTAATTGCCAACCCTGGCTGTTATCCAACGGCAGTTTTATTATCCATTCTGCCTCTTATAAAAAATCGATTAATTGATCCGAGCTTTTTGGTCATCGATGCAAAAAGTGGTATTTCGGGAGCTGGTAATAAACCTTCACAAGCAACACATTTCAGTGAAGCAAATGAAAGCTTCTCCATATATAAAATTAATGAACACCAGCATATTCCCGAAATCGAACAAGCAATCTCGATGTTTACCGATATTGAAACAACAATAACGTTTAATACTCATCTTGTACCGATGACACGTGGGATTTTAGCAACTTCCTATGCACAAGTGACGGACGGTGTAACACAAAAGCAGTTAGTGGACTGTTTGTCAGAAACGTATAAAAATCACCCATTTGTCCGGGTGATTCAAGAGGCATCCGCTGTAGGAACAAACCGAGTAAAAGGTTCTAACTACTGTGACATATACGTGAAGCTTGATGAAAGAACAAACCGGGCAACGATTATCGGAGTCATCGATAATTTAGTTAAAGGAGCGGCCGGTCAGGCAATTCAGAACATGAACGTCCAATTCGGGCTTCCGCAGCAAACAGGCTTACAACTCGTTTCGTATTTTATTTAACTGATAAAGAAGAGATAGATAGAAATCAACCCCATATTATGACGAGGACTTTAAATTAAGGGAGGGTCACTAGATGACTTCAACAATAGAGATGAAAAAACTATCAAGTAAAAATATCGTGTCACCAAAAGGGTTTACTGCAGCAGGTGTTCATTGTGGGCTTAAACATAAGAAAAAAGATTTAGCAATTTTGGTAAGTGAAGTACCTGCAAGTGTTGCCGGCGTATTCACAACAAATGCAGTCCAGGCAGCACCGTTGAAAGTGACAAAAGAAGTTGTATATGAAACGAAAAAAATGCAGGCGGTAATTGTAAATTCAGGAAATGCCAATGCATGCACAGGCAAACAAGGATTATTGGATGCATATGAAATGCAACTGCTTGCAGCACAAAAGCTTGGTATCGCATCTAGTTTGGTAGGGGTAGCCTCTACAGGTGTCATCGGGGAAATTATGAAGATGGAACCAGTTAAAAAAGGTGTAGAGCTATTAAATCCGGATTCTAAGCTAGAAAGCGGTATTGATTTTTCTCAAGCAATATTAACGACCGATACAGTAATGAAAAACACAACGTATGCAACGATCATTGATGGCAAGGAAGTAATTGTTTCAGGAACAGCAAAGGGCTCTGGCATGATTGAACCAAATATGGCGACAATGCTTGGGTTTATTACAACAGATGCCAATATTGCATCAGAAGAGCTGCAAAAAGCGTTATCGAGTGTAACGGATTGCACGTTCAACTCGATTACAGTTGACGGTGATACGTCAACAAACGATACGGTTATTGTAATGGCAAATGGCTTAGCAGGAAATGACCCATTATCTCCGGCGCACTCCGACTGGGAAAACTTTTACACAGCACTACGTCTCGTATCAGAAGACTTGGCAAAGTCAATTGCACGTGATGGGGAAGGTGCGACTAAGCTCATCGAAGTAGAAGTGGATGGAGCGGTTTCAGATGAAGAAGCGCGTAAAATCGCAAAAACAGTTGTAGGTTCACCACTTGTGAAAACAGCCGTGTTTGGCTGTGACGCAAACTGGGGTCGTATTATTGCAGCAGTTGGCTATTCTGGAGCTGTAATCGATCCTGATAAAATTACAATTAAAATCGGTGGAGCTACAATGGTGGAAAACGGCGAACCGATTCAGTTTTCCGAAGAAGCACTCATCGAAATATTAAAACAGCATGAAGTGAAAATATTTGTGTCACTGGAAGTTGGAAAAGGACACGGATTTGCATGGGGGTGTGACCTGACTTATGACTACGTTCAAATCAACGCATCATACCGCTCGTAAAATGGTCATCAAGCTTGGTGGCAGTACATTAGAAGGTCTTAACGAGGCCTTCTTTCGCAATTTTAAAGCATTGCAGGAACAAGGGATCCAACTCATTATTACACATGGCGGAGGGCCAGCGATTAATCGTGAATTAGCCGCTGTAGGAATTGAGTCCCATACAGTAAACGGACTGCGTGTAACGAGTAAAGAAATGATCGGCATTGTGCAGTCAACATTAATCGGAAAAGTAAATCCTTCACTCGTTCATGAACTTCATTCAGCAAATATTTCTGCCATTGGACTAAATGGTTTTGATGACGGGCTGCTCGAAAGTGAATTTTTAAATTACGAAACTTACGCATATGTAGGAGAAGTGAAGCATGTTAATATAAATATGTTAAATACTTTGACAGAAGCTGGTATTGTACCTGTCGTTGCCTGTATCGGTGCAACGAAGGACGGGCAGGCGCTGAACATTAATGGCGATACAGTTGCGAGTGAAATTGCATTGGCAGTCGGCGCTGATTGTCTCCTGCTTGTGACAGATGTTGCCGGTATTCGTATAAAGGATGAATATCAGACGGAAGTGACACCAAGGTTAATCGAACAATGGATTGACGACGGGCATATTTACGGCGGTATGATTCCGAAAGTACAGGGCGCTCTTAACTGTTTGAAGGCAGGCATTCCTTCTGTACAAATTGTAAATGAAACTTTAACCGGGACGACTATTTTAAGTGAGGAGCTAGTGAAATGAGTGCATTATTCCAAAATTACGCAAGAAGACCTTTCGCTATTGTCGAAGGAAAAGGAACAGAGGTATTTGATACGACAGGGAAACGATATTTAGATTTTACGAGCGGTATTGCCGTATGTAGTTTAGGGCATGCACATCCGTCGATTGTCGAAACCATTCAAAAACAAAGTCAAAAGTTATGGCATATTAGTAACTTATTTGAAAGTCCAGGACAGGAAAAGCTTGCTGCATCATTAGTGGAAGATTTGCATTTATCGTATGCATTTTTCTGTAATAGCGGTGCAGAGGCGAACGAAGCGGCTATTAAACTAGTACGTAAGCATACAGGAAAACATAAAATCATTGTTTTTGAACAGAGCTTTCATGGACGTACATTTGGAGCGATGAGTGCAACAGGACAAGATAAAGTACGTAACGGCTTCGGTCCATTAGTAAGCGAGTTTGTAACTTTGCCGTTTAATGATGTTACAGCATTAAAAGCAGCAGCTGATGCTGATACTGCTGCGATTATGCTGGAAATGATCCAAGGTGAAGGTGGCGTAAATCCCGTAACGGAGGAATTCGCGAAAGCCATTCATGAAATCCAGCAATCATCGGATATTTTAGTCATTGTTGATGAAGTACAAACGGGTATCGGACGTACAGGAACTCGTTTTGCATTTGAACAGACAGTCATCAAACCGGATATTGTTTCAATGGCAAAAGGTCTAGGTGGCGGATTCCCGATTGGGGGGATACTTGGGACAGAAAAGCTCTTTAACACGTTTAGTGCAGGGACACACGGTACGACGTTCGGCGGAAATCCATTAGGCGTTGCCGTCGCGCAAACAGTTATCGATCAAATATTCAATGATGCCTTTTTGGATAATGTGAAACAAAAATCAGCGTACTTTGTAAATAAACTGGAAGAAGCATTTCCGGAAGAAAAATATTCGGTTCAAGGTAAAGGGTTAATGCTGGGGTTAAGTCTCGGTGGCGAAGATGTCGCACCTTATGTTGCCGCATTGGATGAAGCCGGTCTATTAACGGTTGCAGCCGGACCGAAAGTGATTCGTCTATTACCACCTTTAACAGTTAGCGAACAAGAAATTGATGAAGCGGTCAATTTATTAAAAGGTGTATTAAAAGAGGAACAGGTATCAATTTAATTACATTAAAAAATCTCACCAACAATTTTACTAGTTGGTGAGATTTTTTTGTTATTCTCCTGATGGTTCGACAGGATCAACGTCAACTTCAATTTCGTCAAGATCTTCGGGTTCTTCTGGTTCTTCAATTACCTCTCCGGGTACAACATTTTCCTCATCTTCCGTTTCCGGTGGAGCCGTTTCGACAACTTCTCCAACTTCGTTCGAATAGCCTGATTCCAATCCTGTAATATCAACTGCTACGACGATGTAGCGAACACCTGGTGAAACAGATACCCGGTACCCTTCATAAGATTTTAATGAGCGTACGAGCGATCTTCCTTGATCGGTAACGCTATAAACACGATAGCCGACGACATCATTTGATGAAGAGGCTGTCCACGAAAGTGAACCGTTTGCCAATGTAGCATAAACAGGTTGTGGTGGTGCACTGTCTGCCGAGAATGGTGCACCGGTTACAACACCTTTACCTGATGTGAATGACAATAATTTCGATGCGTCACCACCCAGTCTGCCTAACATACGGTCAACAAATGCCTGATTTAATCCGAATCCGCTCATTTGGACAAACTCAGTAGGTGTATTCGGTAATGCGGCATATGTGTTGCCGTCAATAACAACCGATGTAGAAGATACAAAGCTGTCATCCGGCTTAGACGGTAAAAATACATTTTTATTAAATAAATCTGACGTAACTAAACCGGCATTGGCACATGAAGTAGAAGGTGCCAGACCTGAAATGCCGCAAAATGATCGTGTTACAACGCCTTCAGGTTTTTTGAAAGTTTCTTTCGTACCGACTAATTCCGGGTCAATGTCATAAAGCGTATTCAGGTAATTAGCCCATAACCGGTTTACACGCTGACTTGGATGCTGGTAACGGTTATTAAATGCATAAAGTGTGCGTGGCTGGTCATAACCTAACCAAACGCCAACAGAAATATTCGGATTGTATCCGACTAGCCAAACATCTTTATGGTCCTGTGTAGTCCCTGTCTTTGCGGCAAAGTCAGATGAGAATTTCAATTGACTCTTCGCCAATGTTGCAGTACCACCTTGCTTCATAACACCTCGTAGCATATCAGTCATCATATAGGCAGTTTCCGGTGCAAATACATCAACTGGAGCAGCTTCATGTTCATAAACAATATTGCCATCCAGATCCTCAATGCGTTCAATCATGTAGGCATCGTTAAATTGTCCGTTATTTGCAAAGGTTGTATAGGCATTTGTATTTTCTTCGACAGTTGCCCCGTGAGTAATCCCGCCAATAGATGTAGAAAGATTGACATAATCTCCTTCAGTCAACTTTGAGAAGCCCATTTTTTCCAAATAGGTTGCTGGACGACGATCTAAAATTGAATCATACAAACGCAGTACTGCTAAGTTTTGTGATGATGCAACTGCTTGTCGTGCTGGTATAATTCCTAGTTCCTGTGTTGGAATATAGTTGACGGGTTCATAGTTGTCATAACTACGTTTAAATTTCACATCGACTACAGGGCTTCCTGCACCAATGACACCGTAATCAAGCGCTGGTGCATAGGCAAGTAACGGTTTCATCGTTGAACCGTTTGAACGGTAAGCTTGTGTCGCATGATTCAATTGTTCAATTTCATGGTCGCGCCCGCCAACAAAACTTAAAATACGGCCTGTTTTGTTTTCAATAACCATACTTCCTGTTTGTACGGGAACATCCACTTCGATTTCTTCGCCTGTTTCAGGATCTTTTCCTTTTTTCTTGTATGTTTGTCCGTATAAAGTGAATTCTTCCGTCACTTTTTTCATGGCATCATACATGTCTTTATTAATCGTTGAGTAAATACGGTAACCGCCTGAACGTATTGTACGGTCTGCCAGTATTGTATATTTTTCATTTAAGTTCTCTTCTTCTTTTAAACGGTCCGGGTCAATGCCGTCTTTTTCGGCAAGTATTTTTGCGAAAATTTCTTTTGAACGCAGCTCAAGCTCTGCTGTTAACCAAGGATATTTTTCTTCCGGACGGATTTCATATCCTTTGAAGTCTTTAGAAATGTCATAGGCAATTGCTTCGTCATATTCTTTCTTCGTAATATAGCCTGCTTCCTGCATACGATAAAGAACCGTTTTCATACGGTCAATACCTGGCTGCATCCCTTCCGCACTTTTTTGCTCACCTTTATTTGTAAAAGGCGTATATGTGAAAGGTGCCTGTGGGATACCGGCAATATAAGCTGCCTGCGGTAGATTTAATTTAGATGCGGACACACCAAAAATACCCTGTGCAGCCGTTTCAATTCCGGCAATGTTACGACCTGAAGAATTTCGGCCATACGGGATGATATTTAAATAGGCTTCGAGTATTTCTTCTTTTGTCATAAAATGTTCTAAACGGTACGCAAGTAAAATTTCCTTCGCTTTACGTTCATAAGAAACTTCATTCGTTAATATTTGGTTTTTTATTAATTGCTGTGTTAGTGTAGAGCCACCTGTCTGTGTAGACGAGTTGGATACATCTTGCAGTAATCCACGTATTACCGCTTTCGGCACAATGCCGGTATGCTCACGGAAATATTCATCCTCTGTAGCAAGAACAGCATTAATTAAGGATGGGGATATATTAGCTAGCGATGTTTCACGTCGATCTAAATCAGTTCTGATCTTTCCTATGTAAATATCGTTCGCAAAATAAAGTTCACTTGTTTCTTCATAGCTGAAAATTTGTTCGCGCATCTCTTCTTTCGATCGCAAAGGTTCATCCTTTGTTAATGATGCGAAGTAACCTGCGCCTACACCTCCAACAAACAACAGTGTCGTAGCTATAAAAATAATAGCCAGTAAAGTTAAATTCCAGAATACACCGCCTCCAATTCTGACGAAGCGCATTCTTTCTGAAGAAGCAAGGATTTCGATTTTTTTATTTAATTTTTCGAGCCATTGTTTCACATCATCGACCTCCTAAAATCTTGTTTATTATAGCATATTTGATATATAAACGAATATAAATATTGACATCAACTATTTTCTAGGTAGAATAGAAAATATAAATTTCAGGCAACGAAGAGTTTGCAGTAATAAATGTGTTCCCTGCATAGAGAGCTAGCGGTTGGTGAAAGCTAGACATAGCGCATTTATGAATTACGTACTTGGAGCCTGAACGGATCGTCACGTTATAGACGCTTAAAGTGGAAGAAAGAGATTTAAATTTCTTCAAGCCGGGTGGTACCGCGTTAAATAAAAATTTGACGTCCCTGCATGCATTTGCGTGTAGGGACTTTTTTATTTCCTTACAAGTAAATGACGCATCATGTAAAAGGAGAGAAAACAAATGACAAACGAATTACTGCAAGACTTGGAATGGCGCGGATTGTTATACCAGCAAACAGACGCGGAAGGTATGGAAAAGTTATTAAACGAAGAGAAGGTTTCCCTATATGTAGGTGTTGACCCGACAGCGGATTCGATGCATATCGGACATATCGTGCCATTGCTTACGTTACGCCGTTTCCAAAAAGCAGGTCATACACCGATTTTATTAGTTGGTGGAGCTACAGGTACAGTTGGGGATCCATCTGGCCGTTCAGAAGAGCGTCAATTACAGACGATGGACCAGATCGATAAAAATGTGCAGGGACTTAAAAAGCAAATGGAGCGCTTATTCGACTTTTCATCGGATGCTGCAAATGGTGCTGTTCTTGTAAACAATAATGACTGGGTAGGTCCAATGACATTAATCGATTTCCTTCGTGATTACGGGAAACTGATCAATGTAAACTACATCTTAAATAAAGATACAGTAGCGTCACGCCTGGATTCAGGTATTTCATTTACTGAATTTGCTTACACATTAATCCAAGGTATTGACTTCAATCATTTATACGATCATCACAACGTTCGAATTCAAGTAGGTGGTTCGGATCAGTGGGGCAATATTACAACAGGCTTGGAAATGATTCGTAAAACGCATGATGAAAATGCGAAAGCGTTCGGTATTACAATTCCTCTTGTAACAAAAGCGGACGGTACAAAATTCGGTAAAACAGCGGGCGGCGCTGTATGGCTCGATGCTGCGAAAACATCTCCATACGAGTTTTACCAGTTCTGGATCAATACTGCGGATGCAGATGTTGTGAAATACTTAAAAATCTTCACATTCCTGTCACGTGAAGAAATTGAAGGCCTTGCAGTAAGTGTTGAAGAAGAGCCGCATTTACGTAAAGCGCAAAAAGCATTGGCTGAAGAAATGACGCGTCTGATCCACGGTGAGGAAGGTCTGGAAGCCGCAGAACGTATTACAAAAGCATTATTCTCCGGTGACTTAAAAGCATTGTCAGTAGAGGAAATGAAAGTAGCCTTCTCCGGTGTACCTTCTGTAGAAGTGGCGAAAGAAGACAAAAATATCGTGGAGTTAATCGTAGAAGCAGGAATTTCTTCATCAAAGCGTCAGGCACGTGAAGATGTTACGAACGGTGCAATTAGCGTGAACGGAGAAAAAATTACAGATCTGGAATATGTAATCGATGCGAAAGACCGTTTGGAAGACGCCTTTGCCATTATTCGTCGCGGCAAGAAAAAATACCATATGGTGAAATTTGCTTAATTAAATTAAACGTCTTGGGAAGTAGTTTTCCAGGACGTTTTTTTAAAAGGAATATTTCGTTTCATAAAGAACTATAGGAGGAGAGGGGTGGGAGTATGGAAAATAAATCTTATTTAGGGAAAATTGTCATTTCGATTTTTGTCTTACTGACGGTTTGCTTTTTCACTTTCATATTGTTATTTTTTGTAGCATTTAGTGGCAAGATTCATTATATACCGTTAGTAATTTCTGCTGCGGTCATTTTATATATTGGTTTTGTCCTTGTGATTTTTGATGTATTTTACAAAAACAGTAAGCGTATAAAAATCTTTTGGTCAATTGCCGGAATTGTTTTGGTCGTCACCTCGATACAACCAATTTATAAATGGTTCGATGGCAGGGTACCGACTGTTGACGCGGAAGTGAATATTTATCAATATGAGCCATTTACAGATCAGAATAAATTAGTGCAATTGGATAAGAAACCGAGTTTAAAAATAGAGGAACCTTTGCCGAAGATGGATGGTGCAACGGCTTTGTATCCATTGTATGCAGCCATTACAGAGCATCTTTATCCTGAAAAAGAATATAATCCTTACAAGAGTGAAGTGATGGTGAATCAGACGCACGAAGCCTATACGAACCTGATTTTTGGTAATACGGATATGATATTTGTAGCGGGCCCATCCGATTCACAAATTCACCAGGCAGAACAACAAGGGATTAAACTACATTTGACGCCTATTGGAAAAGAAGCGTTTGTCTTATTCGTGAACAGTAAAAACAAAGTCGATCGTTTATCGCTCGAACAAATTAAGGGAATCTATGCAGGGGAAATTACAAACTGGTCTGAAGTTGGCGGACAAGACGATGCAATCCGTGCATTCCAAAGACCTGAGGACAGCGGATCACAAACAGCATTACAACGGCTTATGGGGGATAAACCGTTAATGGAAGCCCCAACGGAAGATGTAGCGACTGGAATGGGCGGAATTATCAATGAAGTGTCCCAATATAAAAATTATAAAAACGCAATTGGTTATACTTTCCGCTACTATTCAAATGAGATGGTAAAAAATAAAGAAATTAAACTTTTGGAAATCGATGGGGTTGCACCGACAAGAGAAAAAATTCGCAACAATGCGTATCCGATTGCTTCTGAATTTTATATTGTGACAGCAGGCGAGCCAACAGGAAATGTTAAACAGGTGATTGATTGGGTGCTCTCGGATGAAGGGCAGGCATTAGTGGAAAAGGCGGGCTATGTGTCTCTTAAATCTGCCGAATAGTAAAAGATTGGTATGCTACTAAAGAAGCAATAATTTTGTATCACCTTAAAAATATCAGTATAATAGATTGTATACATATTTTTAGGGGGATGTTATTTTGAGTGAGCAATTAACAGGTACAGTCGATGATCGACATGCGATATTAAGCATTGCTGTTAAACCCCGAGATACTATTCGTTATGTGTTAACAACTAAAAAGTTATCTTATTTCATTTTCGTTGGTATTATCGGAGTGTTTGCGAGTAATTTAGTCAGTTTTATCGGTAGTGAATTTACAGGACAATATACGCTGGGAGATATCGTTTATTCAACATTTCTTTTAAGTTTAGTACTATATTTTCTTTCAACAGTTTTATCGGCAGGCGTATTGACACTATCAGCAAAAGCATTCGGTGGTACAGGGAAGTTTAAAGAAATGTTCCGCATGATCAGTGTGACAATGATTCCTTATATTTGGATATTGCCGGTTCTTCTGTTCTGGATGCAATTCGCACCACAGTCATTTTTCTCTATTTCCTATATGGAGACATCACTAGGTGATTTGATTCTGCAATTTGTTTGTGGGACTCTGATTATTATTAGCAGTATTTGGACATATGTCATCACAGTTATTGGGATTTCGGAAGTGCACCGTATATCTAAGTGGAAAGCATTTTTTGCTTCGTTTATAGTAATTGCGGTACTAGGAGCAACTTACTTTTTGTTTTAAGCGTATTTAGTATGGATTGTTACGAGTTGAATAGAAAGGATGCTGCCGCTCTATAGCGTACAGCATCTTTTTTTATTGTTAGCGGAATGTAATGTTTGTGTCTACATGTAAGGATGAAAAGTTAATGAAACTCAAAATAAAAAGGGTCACTGGGGGAAGTGACCCTAAGGGCGAGAAGCAGTAATAAGTAGTTGGATTTATTTCTGGCTAGCTAGAAGCCTTCTTTGGAATCGGAGTTATTAGTAAGCGAAAGTAGCACCGACAATAATTAAAAGAATGAATAGAACAACAATTAGAACGAATGTTAAGCTGTTACCGCCGCTGTTGCCGCCACCACCACCACAGCCGTAACCACCGTAGTTATTATAGTTTTGATTTTGATATCCTTCATAACCGTAACCCATAATATTCACCCCCTTTCCTCGTTATCCTATTCAACGAAGAAGGGTTGATCGGGGCGATTGAACAATTTTGAAAAAAATTTTGCGGAAAATAAATCTAAATAAAAAAACCACCAAGCACCCGATAAACAGGGCTTGATGGTTTGATTCGAATATATCTGAAGCTCGAAAGATTAACGAGAGTAGAACTCTACGATGAATTGTTCGTTGATTTCAGAAGATAATTCAGAGCGCTCTGGTAAACGTACGAAAGTACCTACTTTAGAGTCTGCATCGAATGATAAATATTCTGGTACGAAGCTGTTTACTTCGATTGATTCAGCAACAACTGAAAGGTTAGCTGATTTCTCACGTAAAGAGATCGTTTGACCTGGTTTTACTGAGTAAGATGGGATGTCAACGCGGTTACCATCAACTAAGATGTGACCGTGGTTAACTAATTGACGAGCTGCACGACGAGTGCGAGCTAAACCTAAACGGTAAACTAGGTTGTCAAGGCGAGTTTCAAGTAAAATCATGAAGTTTTCACCGTGTACACCTTGTAATTTACCAGCACGTAGGTAAGTGTTTTTGAATTGACGTTCAGTCATACCATACATATGACGTAATTTTTGCTTTTCAGTTAATTGTAGACCGTACTCTGATTTTTTACCACGAGAGTTCGGGCCGTGTTGACCTGGTGCGTAAGGGCGTTTTGCGATTTCTTTACCTGTGCCGCTTAATGAAATACCAAGACGACGAGATAGTTTCCAAGATGGACCTGTATAACGAGACATAATTGTGTCTCCTCCTTAAAATTGGTTTTTGTTGTAAAAGAAAAAACCAGTTGTACCCGACATTAAACGGTATTCTATTTTCATGTATCTTCGCCCATGCAGCCGAAAGGGTTACACAATACACCATTCTGTCTACACAGAAGGAATAAAATACTACATTTAAGTTATACAACTACTGCATTCATTTTACACAAAGGCTATTGTATCTTTTTTTTTTCTATCCGTCAACAAAGGTGTTTTACATTTTGAAGATAATATGTAGTAAAGAAAAATAAAAATAATTTATCGTTTTGTGGGTATTTAAGCACAAAAGCGGGTAGTAGATAAGAACGGGAAAATACTTTAATATTCAAAAAACAATTCAAATTGGGGTGTTTACTAGAAAAATATAACAAATTTAAATAGTCAATAAGACATAAAATGTGTATACTTGATGTTAAGTGAAAAGAACCGACATCGCAATAGTAAAAGAAAAGGTGATTTAATGGTGGAAAATCAACAAAAGATTGATCAATTTAAATCGGATATTTTAAGCCTTTGTATGAATAAGAAATTACAACGAAGTAAATTTTATGATTACTTTTTCCTATTAGAAGAAAACCTAACTAAACACTTTAATATGGAACATTGTTTTTTATTTCATGTAAGCGAAAATAATTTGAAACCGATCGACAACTTAGAATTACTGAATGTTGATGTAGCATTAGATTTAATACAACCCTATTTTAATGGTAACAAAGTTGTGAAGTTACCCGGGTTTTTAAAAGAACAGCCGTATTTTGAAAACCATACGGATGTTATGCCACTTATAATAAATGATAAAATAGAAGCTATTATTATATTTAAATATAATCCTGTCGGGGCACCTATACAAACAGTGCTGACTGAAGAAATAGTAGGGGCGATATCCGCTTCCTATAAATATTTAATCCAAAAATACGAAGTGTATTCGAATGAGCAAAAGTACCGTAAATTATATGGGATGACAGATCTTTTCCATTCAACGATGGACATTGATGTAATTTTGGAAAATGTGCTTATTACAATAGAAGAAAATTTTCCTGGACTTGAAGTAGAGCTGATCTTGTCAAATGACCAAGACCGTCAAACGAGAGTGAAAATAAAGCCCTTTGACTATTTATCTGAGCGGCCTGCAACAATCGAGTCTTTTGTATCGGGAGAATTGAAAGAAGATATAGCCGTTGAACAAAACCGTCGATTATTAAATGTGCCTATAAAAGGGAGACAAGCAATATACGGAATTTTACAGGTAAAAGCACCGATCAATTACTCATTCGCGAATTCGGAAAAAGAATTTATCCGTATGCTTGCGCAAGCTTCAGGAAATGCCTTGGAAAACGCAAAACTCTATCATCAATCACATCGTCTCATCACGGATTTACAGTTAATCAATGAAACTTCCCACCGTTTAAATATGAAATTGACGATCAGCGAGATGCTTTTATTTTTACAAAAGCAAATGTTGAAATCTTTTCAGCCTATGGAAATAGGTTTCATGTTTAAAGAAGATGAAAAGTATATCATGACCGAAGCGTGTACAGATCTTTTCGATTATGTAGCGTGCAATGTATATGTCCAACACGTGGAAAAACATTTTCAGACGACACAAGACCCATTGTTTATTGCTGATTTCAGTCGTCTTATTTCAGGAGACATTGAGTATAAGTCGATTATGGCCATTCCAATGATTGTTGAAGAAGATATTATCGGGTTTAGCATTGTATTGCATAAAGAGCCGTATTTCTTCTCCTTTGACAGCTTTAAGCTAATGCAATCGCTTATTCACCATTCGTCATTAGCCATTTCCAATTCTGTTTTACGTGAACAACTTCAGGAGATGGTGGATAGGGACCATTTAACAAAGCTTTATGCAAGAAGTTACTCTGATTCATTCGTAGAAAATTCCATTCAAAAGGACGATTCAGGAATGTTCCTTTTAATTGATATCGATAACTTTAAAAAGGTGAATGACACATATGGGCATCAAGTCGGAGATGAAGTAATCGTGCAAATTGCTAGGCGACTGCAAAATGAAATAGGGAAAAAGGGGATTTGCTCGCGATGGGGCGGTGAAGAGCTTGCCATCTATATTCCGAATATTTCAGACAGTGAAGCGATTGGAATTTCGGATTCGATTGTACAAATGGTACCAAGTGTATCAAATCCATCAGTTACGGTTTCTGCGGGTATGATTACATGGCATAAGAGCAGTCGTCCTAATTTCAAAAATATGTTTGCGCAAGCTGATATGGCGTTATACCATGCAAAACGAAACGGAAAAAACCGCTTATGTGTATATGAAAAACCAATGGAACTGCAATATTAAAGGGAGTACCCGGAATAACTTTTCGGGCACTCCCTTTTTAGTAATTAAATATGTTTTAACAGTACATCCACAAATTTTTCCAAACCATCTTTATCTTCATCAGTAAAACGTGCTTCAACCGGGCTGTCGATATCTAAAACACCTATAACGACACCATTTTTAATTAATGGAATAACGATTTCCGATTTTGATGCAGCGTCACAAGCAATATGGCCAGGGAAAGCGTGAACATCGTCTACAACCATTGTTTGCTCCTTGGCAACCGTTGTACCGCAAACACCGCGCCCGACAGGAATTCGTACACAAGCAGGCAAGCCTTGGAATGGTCCAAGCACTAATTCGCCTTCATTCATTAAATAGAATCCTACCCAGTTAATTTCTTTTAAAAAAGTATTTAATAAAGCTGAAGCGTTGCTTAAGTTAGCGATTAAGTTATTTTCCCCTTCAAGCAATGCATCCAGCTGTTTAGATAGCTGTTCGTACTGGTCTGTTATTGAACCGTTATAAGTGATATTTCCAAACATAGAATCCTCCAATTAAAAAGTTATTTTTTTCAGTAATGTTTCATAATGCTGATGTAAATCCGCTACCGTATGGGCATCCGAGCCGAAAACAATTGGAATTTGTAAATTAATTGCCTGTTTCACAAATGGATAGGGCGGGTATGTCTCCTTACAATACGGTTTACTTAGGCCAGCACTATTAAAATCAAGCTCATAATGGCTGTTCTGCATCATCTTTAATAGTTCATTTATGTCAGCTGTGTCATCGACCTGCTCATTGTGGGCAAGCTGAAATTTATGAATTAGTGTAGGATGTCCTATACGCTTAGGTTTGTATAAACCTAAATCCGCCAAAATCGACTTTTTCACGGTTTCGTAGTATAGCTTATACATAGGAAGAATGCCGCCAACCTTATTGGCAAATTGTAAATATACTTCTTGTGAAAAGTCAATACATACATATTCGTCTTGGAAATTCAAAAAGTGTACGGATAATATCGCATCATCCAATAATGGGCCGACTTCATTGAGAAATTGTTTTGTTTCATGTTCAAAGCCGACAATATAGTCGACCTCCAGCCCAATATTGATTTTAATTTGTGATTCGTACTGTTCTTTTGCGCACTGCAGTTGTTTAAAGTAATCCATCAAATAAGCAGGGTTCATTCCGCTATCCTTGTCAGGTGTTGGATCGACAAAGTTTTCAGGTAAAGGTGCATGCTCCGTAAATGTGATTTCTTTAAATCCGCTTGTTATCGCTTTTTCGACATATTTTTCTATCGAATCTGTAGAACCATGGGGACAAAAAGGTGTATGTATATGACCGTCTCGTTTCAATTGAATGACCTTCCTTCAAAAATATGGTATTTAAAAGTAAAAAAAGCTGGAAATAGTTAAACAAATATTAGAAAACATGTTATTATAAATAATACGTATATAGCTAAAATATTGATTTTATTTGGGATTAGGGGGCTTACAATGATAAAGTATATCATCATTGTTGTCGTCGTACTATTAGCATTATTAATGGCAGGCTTAGTAGTAAGACGCAAGCATAATGCAGAAATAGGACGATTAGATAAGGAAAAACTACAAATACAACATTACCCGATTTTTGAGGAGCTCGCAAAAGTAAAAGCCCTTAATATGAACGGTCAAACAGAAGAGCTTTTTGAAAACTGGCGTAATCGTTGGTTGGATGTTGTTGATAAGCAAATTCCGAAAATTGACGAATTATTGTTTGATGCGGAAGAATTTGTCGACCGATTTAAATTTAACAAAGCAACACATACAGAACGTGACATCGAGCAAGAGCTTGCAAAATGTGAGCAAGTACGTGTGCAGATTATTACAGAGCTGGATGAATTGATTGGCAGTGAAGAGAAAAACCGTATTGAAATTGAGCAGTTGAAAGAATATTACCGTTCTGCACGTAAGACGATTTTGGCACACCAGCATTCATTTGGTCCGGCTTTGGAAGCATTGGAAAAGAAGCTTGAGCAATTTATACCAAAGTTTGAAGAATTCGATGAGTTAACGAAAGACGGCAACTATTTGCAGGCACGTGAAATTGTTCTTCAGTTAAACAGTGAAGCACAGGAGATTTTCAGCTTACTAAATGATGTGCCGACATTGCTTACGGAAATTCAAACAAAAATTCCGACCGCAATTCATGAACTTCGTATTGGACAGCGTGAAATGGAAGAGCAAAAGTATTATTTACGCCATTTAGAACTGACTGAATATCTGAATGGGCTTGAGAATGAACTAGAAATGTTAAAAGCGGCAATTGCTGAATTAAACTTACCGGCTGTATCACCACGAATTGAAACAATTAATGATGAAATCGACCATTTTTACAATTTGCTAGAAAAAGAAGTAATGGCAAGAAAGTATGTGGAACGCAACTGTTCCGGCATGTACAGTGTGATCAATGATGTAATGCGCCTTACAAAGGACATTAATGATGAAGTTGCGTATGTACAGCATAGCTACCGTTTGCAGGACAGAGAGGCGGAAATTCCTAAAGTGGGCTTAAAGCACTTGGAAGTTCTACAAAGACGCTATGAGTTGTTATCAACTCGTGTTCATGAAGAAAAGTCTGCCTACTCCAGCTTACAGGAAGAGCTAAAAGAAATTACTGATGAGATCGAGCAAATTGCTGAAGAACAGGAAAAGTTCTCTAACAAACTAAAAAATCTCCGTATCGATGAAAATAAAGCAAGAGCTGAATTGGAAACTTTAAAGCGCTTATTGCAAGATACCGAACGCCTGCTTGGACGTGCCAATATTCCTGGAATACCGGAAGAAATGGATGCAAGATTAGAAGAGGCGGCAGAGCAGATTTTTGTTGTTGTTCAAAGCTTACAGGAAGTGCCGTTGAATATTATCCAAGTAAACCAGCATTTACTAAATGCAAAGCAATCGATTGAAGAAACACATGAAAAAGCACAGGAAATGATAGAGAACGTATTAATTATTGAGCGTCTTATTCAGTTTGGAAACCGCTACAGAGCAACTAACCGCCAAGTACATGAAAATTTACTTGAAGCTGAGGACGCATTCAAGAAATTCCGCTACATAAAAGCACTGGAAGATGCAGCAAAAGCGGTTGAAATTATCGATCCTAATGCGATTAAACGTATTGAGGAGCTCGTTCAGGAGCAGCTGCTTACAAAATAATAAGCATAACGGTTACATGTTGATCCATTTAGCGTTATAATAAATAAGCACATTTATGAGGTTGTGTTAATAGTCAATTTGACTATTAACACAACCTCTCTCTTTGGTAAGTGATGATTGCAGGCAACTCTGTAATGTTAATAGATTACGGAAAATTAGTTTTAATAAAGAAGGTTGAGTATAGATGATATATTTAGATAATAGTGCGACAACAAAACCGCACAAAGATGTCTTGGCTACATTTATGTTAGTAAATGAACAATATTACGCCAACCCTGCATCGATTCACCGTGCAGGAGTCGAGTCAAATGCTTTATTAACAAAAGCTCGTGAGCAATTGGCAAATATTCTTCATACAGACGAAAAGAATATTTTATTTACATCCGGAGGTACGGAATCGAATAATGCCGCGCTTTTTGGTCTTGCAAAATCTAGTAATTTTAGAGGCAAGCATATTATTACGACAGAAATAGAACATCCTTCGATATTGGAAGCGGTCAAGCGTTTGGAAGAGGAAGGTTATGAAATTGACTACTTGAAAGTAAACAAATATGGGGTCATTTCTTTAGAGGAATTACAGCAAAAGCTTCGCAAAGATACAATCATCGTGAGCATTATGCATGTAAACAATGAAATTGGAGCTGTTCAGCCAATTAAAGAAGCGGCACAAATCATTCATCGTACATGCCAGGCAATGTTTCATGTTGATGCGATCCAAAGTTTCGGAAAGCTGCCAGTCTTTTTTGATGGGGATAATGGTCCCGATGTCATTTCGATTTCAGGACATAAAATTCAAGGCTTAAAAGGGAGTGGCCTGTTGGCATTCCGTAAAAAACCTCAACTGAAAGCATTTATTGTTGGTGGTGGACAAGAGTTCGGATTAAGAAGTGGTACGGTTGCAGTACCGCAAGCTGTTTCATTGGCAAAAGCGGCTCGTTTAGCAGTAGAAGGAATGCCGGAGAATTTTGAGAACTTTAAAAAATGGTCTGCAGATCTCCATCATTTCTTTGAGCAATTTGGTCAGGAAGTATATGTCCTTTCGCCAAAAGATGGCGCACCGCATATTTTATCTTTTAGTGTTAGAGGACTTAAAGGTGAAATTTTAATAAATGCATTACAAAAACGTGATATTATCGTTTCAACATCAAGTGCATGTTCGTCAAAACAAACGAAAACAAGCCATGTTGTGGAAGCATTGAATATCGATAGTCGCTTTAAAAACGGTGTCCTTCGTTTAAGTTTAGGCGCAATTAATACTGACGAAGATATTGCTTCATTCAAAAAGCAATTTACAATCGTAATGAAAGAATTAAAAGGAGAAATAATGCAATGATTTTTAAGGAAATATTAGTTCGCTATGGTGAATTATCAACAAAAGGTCGAAACAAAAAAGATTTTATTAGCCGTTTACGCGATAATGTCCGTTATTCATTTAATGATATTGCACCACTGAAAATTCGTGCAGAGCGTGACCGTATGTTTATTGAAGTTGAAAATAAAGAGAAATTTGATGTACTGATGGATCGTTTACCACATGTTTTCGGTATTCAATCAATCAGCCCTGTCGCTTCTTGTGAAAAAGATTTGGATGTAATGAAAGCTTTAGCCTTTGAAATTTTAGAAGACTATCGTGAAAAAGGTGATTTAACGTTTAAAGTTGAAGTACATCGTACAGATAAAACATTCCCATTAAACACACATGAATTACAGCGTGAAATGGGAGCTACAATTTTACCGAATTTCCCTAACTTTAAAGTACAGGTGAAAAATCCGGATTTCGCATTGCGAATTGAAGTTCGTGAAGATGCAATCTATATGATGGCGCAAGTAATTCAAGGTGCTGGAGGAATGCCGATTGGATCAAATGGACGATCGCTGTTAATGCTTTCAGGCGGTATCGATAGTCCAGTTGCCGGTTACTTAATGATGAAACGTGGCGTTCGACTGGATGCGATTCATTTCTTCAGTCCTCCGTATACAAGCGATAATGCTTTACAAAAAGTTAAAGAGCTTGCAAATGAACTAACAAAATTCGGTGCAAATATTCGCCTGCATGTTATTCCGTTTACAGAACTGCAAGTAGCAGTAAAAGATGCAGTCCCAGACAATATGTCAATGACATCAACACGTCGTATGATGATGAAAGTAGCCGATAAAGTGCGTGAAGAAGTTGGCGCATTAGGTATTGTAACAGGTGAAAGCCTAGGACAAGTCGCTTCACAAACATTGGAAAGCCTAACTGCAATTAATGATGTGACAAATACACCAATTTTACGTCCGCTAATTTCAGCAGATAAAAATGACATCATCAAAATCGCAAAAGATATTGGCACATACGAAACATCAATCCAGCCATTTGAGGATTGCTGTACAATATTTACACCGTCTAGTCCAAAAACAAAACCGAAATTAGAAAAAGTTCAGCGTTTTGAAAGCTTTACGGAATTCGATGAATTAATTGATCGTGCCGTTAAAAACCGTGAAGTATATCAGTTCCCTCAGAAGGAAGTAAAAGAAGATAAATTCGCGGATTTACTATAATTTTTAGAAACTGATAATGATTTCCTAATGAAACTATAATTTACCTGTGTTTTTTATGTATTAATCTTTCCTCCCGGTGCATTCTAATGTCACAAGGAGGTGAGAGACAGATGGCAAACAACAACAGCTCAAACAAATTACGTGTACCTGGTGCACAACAAGCTTTAGACCAAATGAAATACGAAATCGCACAAGAATTTGGCGTACAATTAGGTCCTGACGCATCATCTCGTGCAAACGGTTCTGTAGGTGGCGAAATTACGAAACGCCTAGTACAGATGGCAGAGCAGCAATTACGCGGCAACCAAAACCAATAATCCGTTTTTAAAAAAGGAGCGCTACTTTTAAAGTAGCGTTTCTTTTTATTTTGGTAACAAATATTTTTTGTTATGCAATAAAAAGTGGCGGAATATTTTGATATTAACGAGAAGGATTATTATACTAATAAGGTAAGACTCATTTTTTTTAAACAAAGGGGAGTATTAAAAATGAATGAAAATCAATTAGTTGCACCGGAAATTTATAATATTGTGAATGAATTTGAAAAACACGATAATAAAGAATCGAAAACAGCGTTAATTTTTCAAGAAGAAAATGGACACCAAGAGCGTTATACATACGAAGAGTTACTACAAAGAGCAAATCAGGCAGCGAATGCCTTTTATGCACAAGGACTAAAAAAAGGTGATGTCATTTTAATTATGCTGCCTCGCTGTTTAGAAGCATATGTTTCTTATATTGGGGCATTAAAAGCAGGATTGGTCATTATTCCAAGTTCGGAGTTGCTGCGAGCTAAAGATATTGATTATCGACTAAATCATTCTGAGGCTAAGGCGATTATCGTGATGGAACAATTCGTAAATGAATTTGAACATGTAGAAAATTTAGCGAATGTAGAATGCTTTATTGTCGGAAAAGAAAAAGAAGGATGGACTTCATTAATGGCGCTTGCAGAGCAACAGTCAAACGAGTTCGATTCTGTTGAGACGACAGCACATGATCTTGCTTTTTTAGCCTATACATCAGGCACAACAGGAAATCCTAAAGCTGTAATGCACTCACATGGCTGGGGATATGCACATTTACGTACAACGGCTGCGGAGTGGCTTGGCGTACGTGATGGTGATACGGTATGGGCAACTGCAGCTCCAGGATGGCAAAAATGGATTTGGAGTCCGTTTCTTGCTGTATTAGGCAGTGGCGCAACAGGATTTGTATATAAAGGGAAGTTTGACCCTAAACAGTTTTTACATTTAATAGAGCAGCAACACATCAATGTGCTTTGCTGTACACCGACAGAATATCGAATGATGGCGAAGTTAGATCAGTTAAATACATTTAATCTAACTTCATTGCGCAGCGCTGTCTCGGCAGGTGAGCCATTAAACCGTGAAGTAATTGAAACGTTCGAACGTGAACATCAGTTAACTGTCCGTGATGGCTATGGCCAAACAGAAAATACATTATTGATCGGAACATTGTTAAACATGGAATTGCGTCCCGGCTCCATGGGGAAACCGACTCCGGGAAATATCATTGATTTAATCAATGAAGATGGTGAGCCTGTCCCGGCAGGTGAAGTTGGAGATATCGCAGTACACAAATCGACACCTGCACTATTTAAAGGGTATTATAAAGATCCGGAACGTACAGCGATTCAATATCGCGGGGATTGGTATGTAACAGGCGACCGAGCGATAAAGGATGAAGACGGCTATTTCTGGTTTGAAGGCCGTAATGATGACATTATTATTTCATCAGGTTATACAATTGGGCCGTTTGAAGTTGAGGATGCTTTAACGAAGCACCCTGCTGTACAGGAATGTGCTGTTGTTGCAAGTCCGGATGAAATTCGAGGGAATGTTGTAAAAGCATTTGTCGTCCTTAAAGATGTTACATTAAAAGAAAGCCCAACAATTGTAGAAGATTTGCAAAATCATGTAAAACAGCTGACAGCACCATATAAATATCCTCGAATTATAGAGTTTTTAGATGAATTACCTAAAACAATTTCAGGGAAAATCCGTCGTGTTGAATTGCGTGTAAAGTAAGGGAAATACCATTGCTCGACAAATATTTCCCGGGTAATGAATAAAAGGTGGCGAAATTTGCCGCCTTTTTTTCTGCCAGTATTCATGTTTAAACCGAGCTTAATTAATAGAAATGAGGCTTCGCCATTAGATAAAACCTAAAGTATGGTTGCTTAATCAAGTGGGATTATGTCAAAATCGCTGAAGGAAATGGTTTTCGATGAAACTTTTTGTGAAATAGTTTCGTACATATATTGAGGAGGCGTGAAAATGAATACAAAACGAGTTGTGGCACTTATTATTGCTGCCGTATTATTATTTTTCTCTATTGGGATCAATACGATTATTTCCATTTTCAAGACCGATTTCTTTACTAGTATCGACAATTTGATGGGTACGGAATCGCTCACATACGAAAGCGTAGTGGAAACGGGAGACTTAACGAATCGAATTGCGCATTTAACGGTAGATGGCGTAATTCAGGATGTAGGAGAACCAAGCATTTGGGAAACTGTTGATTACAACCACCAGCAGTTTATGGAACAATTGGATGCTGTACTGGAAGACGATACAATTAAAGGGGTTGTATTATCTGTAAACACTCCAGGTGGCGGTGTCATTGAATCAGAGGAAATTTACCAAAAACTATTGAAAATAAAAGAGGAAAAACAAATCCCGATTTATGTATCAATGGGATCAATGGCTGCTTCCGGAGGTTATTATATTTCAGCACCAGCAGATAAGATTTTTGCACAACGAGAAACAATTACCGGTTCAATCGGTGTGATTATGCAATCAATTAATTATGGGAAATTAGCCGAAAATTTCGGTGTCGAGTTTGAAACAATCAAATCAGGCGAACATAAAGACATGTTTGGCGGTGTACGACCTTCTACAAAAGAGGAACTTGCGATGCTGCAGGAAATGATTGATGAATCATATGAGCATTTTGTCGATATTATCGAAGCTGGGCGTAATATGTCTGAAGCGCAAGTGAAGAAAGTGGCGGATGGCCGTGTATTAGGCGGTACTCAGGCACTGCGAGCAGGGTTGGTGGATGAAATTGGAAATGAAGAAGCGACAGTTAATGCATTACGCGCGGATTTTGGATTGGAAGATGCAGAGCTGTTTGAATATACAATGGATACGTCAAGCTGGGGTTCTTTATTAGGTGTAAAACTAGGTTCTATGCTGCGACCATCTGCTGAGTCTGAAGTATTGTCCAAAATTATTTCAACGACAAATTCGCCTCGTATGATGTATTTATATGGTGACTACTAATAGGAGGGATTACGATGACTGACATAATCGAAGTAGTGGATGAAGCATCTGTCGTAAAGCCGCCTTCTATTAAACAAAAAACAGCCGGCTTCTGGATGCGATTCTGGGCATTTCTGTTGGATTCAATTGTCATAAGTGCGATTATCGGCGTCTCGATTAAGCCGGTGTTTGCATTGATGAATTGGAGTGTTGCCAGCGATGTGTGGTATGCGCCAATGACAATTCTTTCGGGAATTATTTTCTACGCTTATTTTGTGCTCATGACAAAATTTTTTAAGCAAACTTTAGGGAAAATGACGTTTGGAATAAAGGTTGAAAAAGATGACGGGGAAGCACTGGATTGGATGACAGTTCTGTTTCGTGAAGGGGTAGGCCGATTTATCAACGGCACATTATTATACTTGCCGTATTTAATCGTAGCCTTTTCACCGAACAATAAAAGTATTGCCGATTATTTTGCGGATACGGTCGTTGTTCATGAAAATATTTATACAAAAGATGTTTGAAAATGAATAGAAGGGGGAATAATTTACTATCGACACCTTCTAAGCAAGAGAAGAGCTGTTTTGTAAGATTCGTCTTATAAAAACAGCTCTTTTCTTTTTCTCTTCTTAATTTAATGAATATAAGCTCAGTTAGTTGCAATTGCTAAATCTTTTTTAGTAATATTAGGGAATATAAAGGAGGCGTTTAATATGGCACAAGTAACATTTAAAAACAGTCCAGTAACACTAATCGGTAATGAGGTAAAAGTTGGTGATCAAGCACCGGACTTTACAGTGGTTGCAAACGATTTATCAGAAGTAACTTTAAAAGATTCTGAAGGTAAAATTCGATTATTCTCAGTTGTTCCTTCATTGGAAACAGGTGTATGTGATAAGCAAACTCGTACATTTAACGAAGCGGCGGCTAACTTAGGTGACAATGTTGTAATTTATACAGTGTCAATGGATTTACCATTTGCTCAAAAACGTTGGTGTGGAGCTGCGGGTATCGATAATGTTGTAACAGTATCAGACCACCGCGATGCATCATTCGGTGAAGCATATGGCGTACATATGAAAGAATTACGCCTTTTAGCACGTTCAATTTTTGTTGTTGATGAAACTGGCAAAGTTGCTTATGTGGAATATGTTCCAGAAGGTACAGACCACCCGAATTATGATGCTGCGATTGAAGCAGTAAAAGCTCTTGCAAAATAATTTCGTTTTGAACAATTTTGTTGTAAAGTAATTACATGTATAATTAACACCCACTCAATGATTAATGATTGAGTGGGTTGTTCATTTAATGGATATGTCGCAATCAGGCGAAAAATCCAAATGAATGGAATGAGGGAGTTAGTCTAATGGAAAAGTTTGAACAAATATTTAAATATATTAATGACAATGCAGAAAATATTGTAGGGCAGCAAGAGCAGGATTATTTGGAAGCTTTACTGCAAACACTGGAAGATACATTGGACGGGAAATTTGAATGGCAAGTCCAAGGAGCGACGAAGGAAGATATGCGTAAAGCGATTCAAATCGCAATTTTAAAGGGGATGCGTAAAAGTGCCCAGCCGAATCACCAAATGACACCGGATACTCTGGGGCTGATTGTAAGCCACTTTGTAGAGCAGTGCTTTGACCAGGAATTATCGGAACGGACGATTTCAATTGTTGACCCGGCACTCGGTACAGGGAATCTACTCTTTACAGTCATGAATGCATTGGAAGGAAAAGTGACAGCTTCTGGAGTGGAAGTTGATGATTTATTAATTCGACTAGCAGCAGCGACAGGAGACCTGATCCAACAACCTGTTACATTATTCCGTCAAGATGCACTGGAAAAACTATTGGTCGATCCAGTTGATGCGGTGGTTTGCGACTTACCTGTAGGATTTTATCCGAATGAAGAAGTAGCACTTGACTATGAATTATGCGCGGCAGAAGGAATGAGCTACGCACACCATCTGTTTATTGAGCAATCTTTAAATTATACAAAAGAAGGTGGCTTTGGATTTTTCCTGATTCCGGCAAATTTATTTGAATCAGATCAGGCAAAACAGCTTCACCAGTATATTAAAGGACATGCATGGATTCAGGCAGTCATCCAATTGCCTGAAAACCTGTTCTCATCAAAAACACATGAGAAAAGTATTTTAATTTTACAAAAGCAAAGTGAGCAGTTAAAAGCGCCGCGTGAGGTTTTATTGGCAAAAGTACCGAATATGTCAAACCGTGATGCTCTCGCAATGTTCTTCGAAAAAGTAAGCATGTGGAAAGAAAGCAATAATCAGAAACGATAATAATAAATGCCATCGTCTCAAATTGAGAAGATGGCATTTTGTATGTTACTTATTTAAATCACTCTGGTGTACGGATTACTAATACGTCACATGTAGCTGAACGTACGATTGCTTCTGATACAGAACCGATCAGGAAACGTTCAACCGCATTTAAACCAGTTGCGCCACAGATAATTAAATCTGCTTCTACAACATTTGAAAGATCTTTTGTAATAATATTTTTAGGAGAGCCATATTCAATAATCAGATTAACGTTTTCAACGCCTTCTGCTTCAGCTTGCTTTTTGTAGCCGTTTAACAATTCCTCGGAATGTTGTTGAGCACGTTCAGCAATTGAACGGTCATAAGCTTCTATAGCTGCAAAAGAACGTGTATCGATAACATTTACTAGGTTGATTGTTGCACCTTCATTGCGTTTTGCAACATCGATTGATTTACGGAATGCATATTCTGCTTCTTTCGAGCCGTCTACTGCTACTACAATGCTTTTATAATGGTTTGCCATTTTCCATACCTCCTAATTATCTATAACTATATTATACCAAATAATTTTCCAAAGAACATAATTCCTGCGCCAAAAAATAGGTGAAATACAATAACTTCCATGAAATGGTCACAAAGTTTGGATTTATAGTAAAAAATATTTTTACTATTATAAAATATTTTTTTCAGCAATATATTGCCAGTTTCTATACAGGAGTAAGATATGATTAACGATTCATTATTCAGAATAGAATTTACATTCAAAATCCTCTACTAATTTGCGGGTAAAATTGGTAAAATGGATTTGATTTATGTTAATCATATTTCTAAGTGATTGTTAAAGGGAGGAATTATGTTGAAAATAGGGGTACCGAAAGAAATAAAGAACAACGAAAATCGAGTTGCGATGACACCAGCAGGGGTATTGTCATTAATCGCAAATGGTCATGAAGTATATATTGAAACAGGTGCAGGATTAGGATCTGCATTTACGGATCAGGACTATATTGACGCTGGTGCCCATATTGTACAAACAGCGGCCGAAGCATGGGCAGGAGAAATGGTTTTAAAAGTAAAAGAACCTGTACAAAGTGAATACAAGTATTTCCGTGAAGGATTAATACTATTTACGTACTTACATTTAGCTCCGGAGCCTGAATTGACTAAAGCTTTACTTGAAAATCGAGTAATCGGTATTGCCTATGAAACAGTTCAATTACCGAACGGTTCTTTACCATTATTAACACCGATGAGTGAAGTTGCAGGTAAAATGGCAACACAGATCGGCGCACATTATTTAGAAAAGCTGCCAGGCGGTAAAGGCATCTTGCTTGGTGGTGTATCAGGTGTTCCACGCAGTAAAGTAACAGTAATTGGCGGTGGTATTGCGGGAACAAATGCAGCTAAAGTAGCAGTTGGCATGGGAGCGGATGTTACGATTATCGATTTAAATCCAGAACGATTACGCCAACTTGATGATTTATTCGGTCGAGATGTTCAAACATTAATTTCAAATCCTTATAATATTGCAGATGCTGTTCGTTCTGCTGATTTAGTAATTGGCTCAGTGCTGATTCCAGGAGCGAAGGCACCAAAATTGGTTACAGAGGAAATGATTCAATCGATGTCACCTGGATCTGTTGTTGTTGATATTGCAATCGATCAAGGCGGCTGTTTTGCAACATCTGAAAAAGTAACAACACATGACAATCCTACATTTGTTAAATATGGTGTTGTCCACTATACGGTGGCAAATATGCCAGGCGCGGTTCCACGTACGTCGACAATTGCGTTAACAAACAATACAGTTCCTTATGCATTACAAATTGCAAATAAAGGCTTTTTACGTGCATGCCTGGACAACCTAGCATTAAAACGCGGCGTTAATACATTAGACGGTAAAGTTGTATACCGTGCAGTAGCAGACGCGCAAGGGCTGTCATATGCAGAAGTAGAAGATGTATTAGGGGCACTGACAGGATTAAATTAATAAGCATTTTACAGCAATAATAAAATCCGCTACGATTGGCAAAACCAAACGTAGCGGATTTTTTATGTGGTCATTTTATTTAACCGAGATTAACTCAGTTGTAATATTACCTTCAAAATCGGTAATGCGGATAATACCGTGATCTTTTGCTAAGTAGATTTTCGAGCCGTTTGGATATTTTAAGACTACTACATTACGGAATGTTCCTGCTTTTGTTTTAACTGTTGCATTTGTGCTTTCAACGTAAACGGGTGTTGTTTCCGTAGTACCGTCATATAAATAATTCGTATCGGTAATTGTTGTTTTTTCTTTCATCGGGTAGCTTAATGAGAAGAAAAATATATCTGAGTAGGCAACTCCTAATGCAAGCTGCTGCTGATCTTCAATATACGTATAGCCGATATAGTCTTCTTCCAACAATTCTACCGAGTTTTCGATCGATTTATTTTTAGAAGCGGTATATGTTTTTTGTCCGGCATCTTCAAAAGAAGGTTTATACGTATAGCTGCGATTTACTTTTGGCATAAAGCCTGTATTCGAGACAGGAGCTTTTTCCTTTACCGTTTTGTTCGGTGATGCACTATTTGAAATGACTTCATTATTTACCTTACTTGTTTGACTCGCTTCGGCTTCCGTATTCCATTCAATTTGACTTATTGGCAATAGTGTAAGCAAAATTATAAGTAGCGTTGTAAATGACCATTTTTTCATAATGCACCACTTCCTTTCGGTTATTTTTAAGTAATTAATCTTCTATTCCTCATTTTTGCTTTTAGAAAACAAGTTAAAAATTGTAAAGTGGATAATTGGTTGAAATGCCTACCAAAATTTAAAAGCGAGCAGACCTCTGTAAAGGACTGCTCGCTATAGTATATGCAAATTTAATAGTTTCTATACAATTTACTTGTTTAATAATTTACCCCGCATTAACGAGTAGTACGCGAAAGCTTAGCGGTAAAGGGGATGAAGCCCCTACTAATCGAAGTTTAAATTTATAAAATTACAAGTTCTTTTGTGAATGATGTAAGTACTTCCACACCATCATTTGTTACAACGACATCGTCTTCGATACGAACGCCTGCAATATCCGTTTTATAAATGCCAGGTTCAATTGTAAAAACTGTTCCTTCATTTAGAACGAACTCGTTAGCGCCGTTGATCGACGGGAATTCGTGAACTGAAATACCAAGACCGTGGCCTAAACGGTGAGTGAAGTATTGGCCATAGCCTGCATCTGTAATAACATCACGGGCAATTTTATCCAAGTCCATCGCCCGGACCCCTGGTTTAACTGCTTCAATTGCAGATTCGTTTGCGCGGCGAACAGCATTATAAATTTTAATTTGCTCGTCATTTGGCTGGCCGAATGCTACTGTTCGCGTAATATCTGAACAATACCCTTCGTAAATAACACCCAGGTCAAATAAGATTAGGTCGCCTTTTTTAATTTTGCGGTTTCCAGGTGTTCCATGAGGAGAAGCCGCTTTTTCTCCAGCCAATACCATTGTATCAAAGCTCATCGCATAGCCTTTTGCCTTAATAGCTGATTCAATTGTATTTAAAACTTCCATTTCTGTTACGCCTTCTGCAATTGCATCACAGCCAACCTGAATTGCGTAGTCCGCTAATTCGGCAGCTTTACGTAATTTTTCAAGTTCCGCTTCATCTTTTGAAATACGAAGCGCGTTAATTTTTTCATCAATACCTGCAAATTTTAATTGCTCATATCGTTCTTGGATCGCTTCTAAACGCTCAACTGTTAAATGAGATTTCTCAATAGCCAATGTATCGAAGGCAACGTTGCGAGCCTCGACATTTTTTGCAACAACATCCCAGGCATTTTCAGTATCTTCATGTCCGACAACGTCGAAAGCCCATCCTGCAGCTACTGCATCAGGCATTTCCATTTTAGGGCAAATTAAAAACGGTTCCGCGTCCTTAAATACCATAACACCAAGTAAACGTTCATGCGGCTCACTTTTAAAACCGGAAAAGTAAAAGACATTATCAGGTGTTGTAATAAAAGCAGCATCCCAACCATTTTCTTTTAAATGATTTTGTAATTGTTTTAATTTCGACATTGTATAAAACTCCTTTGTTATTCAATTAATGAATTCGCCGTATAAGCATATCAAAAAAAGGAGAATTGTGCATATTTATCGAATGATACAAGGAAGGTTATTTTAGGAGGTATGTTAAATGCAGATTTCATTTCACGGACATTCCGTCGTTAAAATTGTGACAAACGGGACAACGATTTTAATTGATCCTTTCATTAATGGAAATGGACAAACAGATTTAAAGGTTGAAAACGAAAAACCGGATGTCATTTTATTGACGCATGGACATAATGATCATGTTGGTGATACTGTACAATTAGCTAAAGCGCATGATGCCCTTGTAGTTGCACCAAACGAGCTTGCAGACTATTTAGGCTGGCAAGGGTGCAAAGTACACAATATGCATATTGGTGGTGCACGCCAATTTGAATTTGGAAAAGTGAAATTTACACAGGCGTTTCATGGTTCGTCATACGTAACGGAAAACAATGAAATTATCTATACGGGAATGCCGGCCGGAATTTTATTTACGGCAGAGGGAAAAACAATTTATCATGCTGGTGATACAGCATTATTTGGAGATATGGAGTTAATTGGGAAACGTCATCCAATTGACATTGCTTTTTTACCGATTGGCGACAACTTTACGATGGGACCTGAAGATGCAGCTTATGCGGTTTCGTTATTAAAACCGAAAATTGTTGTGCCTGTCCACTACAATACATTCCCGCCGATTGAACAAAATCCGGCTGACTTTGCGAATCTTGTTGAAGACGCACAAGTACAAGTATTGCAGCCAGGGGAATATGTGAAATTCTAATTTACTGCTGACGCAATCAATTTGATACTATTTGTGCTAAAAACTCAAACTGCCCACAATATATTTTGTTGGGCAGTTTGTCTTATTTAATTGATGAGCTTTTTCTTACATTTATAAGCAATTATACGGGTATATGTATTGAAAATAGTATAATTGCGCCGTTTAAATATGGTACACTAAAGACATAAATGAATGATGAGAAATAGGTGATGTAATTGTCAACGAAACACGAGAAGATTTTACAATACATTGAATCACTACCAGTTGGCGATAAAATTTCGGTTCGTCAAATTGCAAAGGAAATGCAAGTGAGTGAAGGGACAGCTTACCGAGCGATTAAAGAAGCTGAAAACCGACGTCTTGTAAGCTCAATCGAACGTGTAGGAACGATTCGAATTGAAAAGAAAAAGAAAGAAAATATTGAACGCTTAACATTTGCTGAAATTGTAAATATTATAGATGGTCAAGTATTAGGTGGAAAATCAGGTCTCCATAAAACATTGACGAAATTTGTAATAGGTGCGATGAAGCTTGATGATATGATGCGCTATACAGATGCGGGGAGCCTGCTCATTGTCGGAAACCGTACCCAGGCCCATGAATATGCATTGAAAACAGGGGCAGCAGTATTAATTACAGGCGGTTTTGATACAACAGAATCGACTAAAGACTTGGCCGACGAATTGGATTTACCGATTATTTCGACAACGTATGATACATTTACGGTGGCGACGATGATTAACCGTGCCATCTATGACCAATTGATTAAAAAAGACATTTTACTGATCGAAGATGTGTATGTTCCGATGGAAGATACAGCTGTATTAAAAAATAATGATACAATTGCCGATTTCCATAGACAGAACCGTCGTACGACACACGGGGCTTTCCCTGTAGTGACAGGCCAAAACAGACTTGTCGGTATGATTACGAGCAAGGACGTGATCGGGAAAGAAGAGTCAGAGCCTATTGATAAAGTAATGACGAAGAACCCGATTGCTGCTTCAATGAAAACAAGTGTTGCTTCAGCAGGACACCGAATGATTTGGGAAGGAATCGACTTGCTTCCTGTCATTGATGAAGAAGGGCTATTAAAAGGGGTTATCAGTCGTCAGGATGTATTGAAGGCAATTCAATTAGCACAGCGTCAGCCTCAGCATGGCGAAACGATTGATGATCTAGTGAAAAATGAAATGCGTGTAATGGGTGAAGAGGACATTGAAGTTGAATTTACTGTTACACCGCAAATGACAAATCAGTTTGGTGCGATTTCATATGGTGCCTTTACAATCCTATTATCCGAAGTCGGGGCTTTTGCATTGAAGCGTCGTAAGCGCGGGGAAGCGGTAGTTGAAAATATGAACATTTACTTCATCAAGCCCGTACAGATGGAAAGCGTATTAACAGTCCGTCCTAGAATTTTGGACATGTCTCGTAAATTCGTGAAAATGGACTTTGAAGTATACAGCGCGACAAATCTCGTTGGAAAAGCGATGATGACATTCCAGCTATTAGAACGATAAAAAGGGTCTTGCTGAAAGTAAAACGCTTTCGACAGACCCCGCTCTTTTACCTGTTTAATTCGTATTCTTCCTTTATGTATCGGCCTTCATGCTGCATGCGTTTATAGTTATTGACACCTAAACCTGCTCCAACGATAAGGAAAACAGCAGCAACGGCAAACCCTAAAATATCCGGATACAGAATCGTTGCATTAAGACCAAAGAAGATGAGAAATGCGGCAAGCGCAACTCCGGCTTTCGCAGTATACCATTTACGACGAATAGGCAGTGTCGAACGGAACTGCTTTGTTTTAAAATAGAAATAACATACGAGTGACGCTATAATACAGGCAACAAACAGAAAATTTAAATAGACCATAGTGAACCTCCTAATAGCCAAACTACTAAATATTGTAACGATTTTTAATGGAAAATGATATAGGTATTCATTATGGACGAGGAGGAAATGTTTTGAAACGTCAAATTATTGACAAAATTAAACAGTATAAAACAATTATTTTGCATCGCCATGTACGACCGGATCCAGATGCATACGGTTCACAAATAGGTTTGGCTGAGTTAATTCGCACAAATTATCCCGAAAAAGTGGTATACACGGTCGGTGAGCATGACGACTCATTATCTTTCATGGCTTCTCCGCAGCAAATTGAAGATGCGCAGTTTGAAAAGGCACTGATTATTGTGACAGACACAGCGAATACAGAACGTATTGATGATCAGCGCTATGTAAATGGCGACTTTCTAATTAAAATCGACCACCATCCAAATGATGATGCATATGGCGATTTATTATGGGTGGATACGGATGCCAGTTCATGCAGTGAGATGATTTATGAGCTCTATGAAGAAGGCAAAACGTATGCGGATTGGAAAATGTCAGATGAAGCGGCACGCCTGTTATTTTCGGGAATTGTCGGTGATACAGGGCGGTTCTTATATCCGAGTGCGAGCCCGAAAACTTTTGAAACAGCAGGACAACTTGTACAATATAATTTCGACCGTAACGAAGTATTTGATGGGATGTACGAAATGGAACGCAAACTATTAAATCTTCAAGGTTATATATACCAGCATTTTGAAATGGATGAAGACGGGGCGGCCTCGATAAAATTACCTAAAGCCATTTTACAGCAATATGATGCTACACCTTCCGAAACCTCTCTATTAGTCAGCTCATTGGGCAATGTAAAGAATATCCGAGCATGGGTGATGTTCATTGAAGACAATGATGCGATTCGCGTTCGTTTACGTTCGAAAGGTCCTGTTATCAACGGTCTTGCGAAAAAGTATAATGGTGGCGGACATCCATTGGCGTCCGGTGCTACAGCTTACTCTTGGGAAGAGGCAGATCGAGTAATTGAAGATTTGAAAGTCATTTGCAGTGAATATAAATAATATGATGGAGGGATGACGGGTGACTGTATATCCGCAAGTACGGACAAGTGCCGATTTATTGAAAAGTACAATTCGTATAGATGAGCTCATCCCTTTTTTACATCATCAAAAGGCAAAAAGCTGTGCAATTGTTAATACGAAATTGTACGGACTTTTGCCTTTTTGGTTTGAAATGAAAAGGGCAGGTATTCATCCGGTAGTAGGCTTGACAATTCAGCTTGAATTGACAGAAGAACAATCATTACCGCTTGTTTTATATGCAAAAACAAATGAAGGATATCGTAATTTATTGAAAATTTCCAGCAGTATCGCCATTCGTCCGGAGCAAACAATTCCGTTACGATGGCTGCTTGCATATGGCAAAGGAATTGCTTTTATGATTCCCGCGCTCGAACAACAGGCAATATGGTTACAGCAAATGGCAGAGCCAGTATTGGCAGAATTCATGAAGGCTTATCCGGATGAAGTGTATATCGGGATTTCCCGTTTATCCGACACATCTAGTTTGGAGAGTTCGGCAGTCCAGCTCGCTGAAAAAAATGCACTCCCAATTGTTGCTACACATGAAAGTCTGTTTTTCAATGAAGAGGACTTCTTTGCCTATGAAGTGGCACAAGCCATTCATACCGGTGTAAAACTGAATGATGCTGTTCAGAGTAATAAACAGGAAAATCATTTACTGACAGCCGAACAATGGCAGCAAAAATTTCATGATCAGCAACAATGGCTCGTACAATCGGAAAATTTATTATTAAGCTGTCAAATTGAACTAAACACAAATAATGTTTATATGCCGAAGTTTCCGGTTGGAGAAGGGGAGACGGCGGAAAACTTGCTGCAGCAGCAAGTAATGACTGGTTTACAGCGACGTTTAAATACGAATACATTGCCTGGTCATTATGTTGAACGGATGAACTATGAGCTTCATGTTATTCAGTCGATGGGCTACTCAGATTATTTTCTGATTGTTGCCGATTTTATGCAGTTTGCTCGTGAAGCCCAAATATTAACAGGTCCTGGCCGTGGTTCTTCCGCATCTTCTCTTGTTGCATTTGCACTCGAGATTACACAGGTAGATCCATTGCAATACGATTTGCTGTTTGAACGTTTTTTAAATCCGGAACGTATTACATTGCCGGATATCGATATCGACTTTTTAGATACGAGACGGCATGAAGTCATTCAGTATGTGGCGAAAAAATACGGCAAACAATATGTCGCGCAAATTATTACGTTCGGTACATTATCAGCCAAGGCGGTTGCCCGGGATGTAGCTCGTATGTTCAATTTTGAAAGTGAAGCATTGGAAATGATTTCAAAGCTTATTCCAAATAAACCTGGCATTACATTGAAGGAAGCATATGCAATGTCGGAAAACTTGAGAGCATGGATTACAGCGGAGCCTATCCGTCAAAAGTGGTTTCAAACATCTCTGCGATTGGAAGGTCTTCCAAGGAATGCGTCAACACACGCAGCGGGGGTTGTATTGAGTCCTGTTCCATTAGTCGATGTCGTGCCAATTGAAGAAGGACATGACGGGATATTTTTAACACAGTGGCCTATGCAAGAAGTGGAGCAAAACGGGCTGTTGAAAATTGACTTTTTAGGGCTCCGAAATTTAACGATTTTAGAGCAAATCCGGAAATCGATTCAGTTTACCCATAATAGACAAATTAATTTTAATCACATTCCGCTCAATGATGAAAAAACATTTGAGCTTTTACAAAATGGCGACACTAATGGCATTTTCCAGCTTGAGTCGGACGGTATGAAAAATGCACTACGTGAAATTAAACCGACCCACTTTTTAGATATTGTTGCGGTCAATGCATTGTATCGACCGGGCCCAATGGAATTTATCCCGATGTACGCAAGAAGAAAGCATAAAAAAGAGCAGGTAATTATGCCTCATCCGCATTTAACACCGATTTTGGAAGAGACATACGGCGTTATTATTTATCAGGAACAAATTATGCGAATTGCAAATGTGATGGCTGGCTTTTCTTTTGGACAGGCTGATTTGCTGCGTCGTGCTGTGAGTAAAAAGAAACGTGACGTGTTGGAGCAGCAGCGAGCTTCTTTCGTAAAAGGAGCCTTAACAAAAGGCTATACACAGCAGGCAGCCGAAGAAGTATATGCATTAATTGTTCGTTTTGCTGATTATGGTTTTCCGAAAAGCCATGCCGTTGCCTATAGTGTTATTTCTTATCAAATGGCGTACTTAAAAGCCAATTATCCTGTGAATTTTTATGCTGCCCTTTTGACAAATGCAACAGGCAACCCGGACAAGCTTGCCCAAATTTTAATGGAGGCAAAAGCAAAGGGAATCGAAATTTTACCACCATCGATTAATCGAAGTATGCGTCACTTTAAAGTGGAAAGCGGGAAAATCCGATTTAGTTTGTCAGCCATTAGAGGTGTACCACAGCCTTTTATGCAAAAACTGTTACTTGCACGTGAAGAAAGACAAAAGCCGTTTGATTCTATTTTTGATTTGGCGGTGACGTTGACGACAGCAAATTTCAACAGGAAAATTATCGAACCGCTCATTAAAGCAGGTGCACTTGATGAATTCGGGAAAGATCGTGCCACACTACTTGCCACTATTGAAGGCGCGCAAAAACAGGCTGATTTTGTACGTCCAGGCGGGGATGACTTGTTTGAAGGGGCATTACTGGCATTTGGCAAACCGAAATATAGTGAAACATCGCCAATACCGGAAAAAATTAAGCTGCAATACGAAAAGGATGTGCTCGGTTTTTATTTATCGGACCATCCAATTGTAAAATTACGAAGTCAATTCCCTGAAGTAACTGCAACTGTTCAAACATTGGCGCAACTTAAAGACAATGCATTTGTAAAAATAATCGGTCAAGTCAGGGAAATGCGCCAGCTCCGCACAAAGCGCGGTGAATTGATGGCATTTGTACAAATGGAAGATGAGTATGGAACAGTATCCTTAACCTTGTTCCCGAAAGAATATGAACAAGTTGTCGGGAAAATCCGAGAAGAAGGATTGCTTTATATAGAGGGCTTTTACGAGCACCGATTTAATAAACAACAAATAAAAGTTAAACAGATTATTATAAAATAAATAGCAATAAAGAGCGCTTTCTAATAGCTTTAGAGGCGCTCTTTTTATATGGGTTCAGCTAAATTTATCGAAAAAACGGAAATCTAGTTATATATTCGCAAATTTTATTATATATAAAATATAAGTTTTACATTTTCTCTTTACAATGAGAAAAACATTTTGTATTCTTACTTTAGTAACTGGTCTGACCACTTTTGTTAATAATAATGGAATGCGTAGGACACGGTGAGGTGAAAAATTTGGAAGATAAGCCCGCAAAAAAGATGTTTATTCAAATTGTTAAGCAATTACACGATTTAATTGAAGAACAAAATATTCAGGAAGGGCAAAAGCTTCCTTCAGAAAGAATGTTAAGCGAGCAGCTACAAGTGGGAAGGTCTTCGGTTCGGGAAGCATTACGCAGTCTGGAGTTACTTGGCTTGATCGAAACAAGGCATGGCGGTGGTACATATTTGTCAAGTATGCAACACCATCAGTTTGTTGAAATTGTCAGCTCTTTTATATTACAGGACGAAAAATCGATCGCGGATGTGCATGCAACAAGACAAATGCACGAAAAAGAAGCGATCCGAATTATTTGCCAGTCTGACAATTTAAGGGCACTGCCGATTTGGGAGAGCTTTTTTGTAAAGGTAGAACTTGGGCAGGAGTTAAAACGAGAAGACATACTTCGTGAGTGTATGATCGTTTCAGGGAACCGCCTCGCATTAAAAATTTGGCTCCAGCTTCTTTCTTTCAGCAATAATCTATCGGCAAATGAAATTACAGAAGAAGAGAAAATGGAATTAAAAATACTGCTTGCTTCATTGCAAATGGGATATATACAAGAAGCAATTGATTCATATGAAAAATGGATGATCATTATTAAAGAATGATTACGTCAATATAAAGGGGGATTACGATGGCAATTCGTGATTTATTTACAATTAGTCGTAAAAAAAATACTGATAATATTACTAGAAAAGAAGATGAAAAATCCTTTCCAGAAGGCATCGTGACAAAATGTCCAAAATGTAAAACCATTCATGTCACAAAAGAACTCGAAAAAAACTTAAAAGTATGCGCGAAATGTCAGCATCATTTTACTTTGACAGCCAATGAAAGAATCGCCTGTTTTTTAGATGAAGGTTCGTTTGTATCAATGGACGATCATCTTCAAACAACAAATCCGTTAAACTTCCCTGCATATGTGGAAAAAGTGGAAGCGGATATTAAGAAAACAGGGTTAAACGAAGCTGTATTAACAGGTGTAGGTGCATTAAAAGGGATGCAGGTTGTTGTAGCGGTAATGGATTCGCATTTCCGTATGGGGTCTATGGGATCAGTTGTTGGTGAAAAAATTACACGCGCTGTAGAAAAGGCGACAGAGCTGAAAGTGCCGTTTATTATCTATACGGCAAGTGGCGGTGCACGTATGCAAGAAGGCGTATTATCATTAATGCAAATGGCAAAAACGAGTGTGGCTCTAAAACGCCATAGCGAGGAAGGCCTACTATATATTTCAATTTTGACGCATCCGACTACAGGTGGTGTATCAGCTAGTTTTGCATCGATCGGTGATTATAATATTGCAGAGCCTCAAAGTCTGATAGGGTTTGCGGGGCGTCGTGTAATAGAACAAACGGTACGTGAAAAGTTACCGGATGATTTCCAGACAGCAGAATTTTTATTAGATCATGGACAGCTTGATGCAATTTTTAACCGAACAGAAATGCGCGACAAAATTGCAACAATTGTTAAATTGCATGTACAAGGAGGCGTATCGCATGTCTAAATTAATGGCATTTGAAGAACCGGTTGTAAAACTTCGTGAAAAAATTGTAGAGTTAAAAACAATTGCCACGGAAGCAGATGTCGATATGACAGGGGAAATTGAAAAGTTGGAAACTCGCTTGGAGGAACTTGAAAAAAGCGTATATGCCAATATGGAACCTTGGCACCGTGTACAAGTAGCCCGTCATGCTGATCGTCCGACGACACTGGAATATATTGAACGAATTTTTGAAGATTTTATCGAAGTGCATGGGGATCGTACATTTAAAGATGATGCAGCAATTGTTGGCGGAATTGCATCGTTTAATGGTCAACCCATTACGATTATTGGACACCAGCGCGGAAAAACGACAAAGGAAAATATTCGCCGGAATTTTGGTATGCCTCATCCTGAAGGTTACCGCAAGGCGTTACGTTTAATGAAACAGGCAGAAAAATTCAAACGCCCAATTATTTGCTTTATAGATACGAAAGGTGCATATCCGGGCAAAGCAGCCGAGGAACGTGGCCAAAGTGAAGCGATTGCGCGTAATTTGTTTGAAATGGCCGGTATTCGGGTACCGATCATTAGTATTGTAATTGGTGAAGGTGGAAGCGGCGGTGCACTTGCACTTGGAGTGGCAAATAAAATTTTGATGCTTGAGAATTCAACGTATTCCGTAATTTCTCCAGAAGGAGCTGCATCAATTTTATGGAAAGATGCAAGCTATGCGAAAGAGGCTGCTGAAGCGATGAAAATAACAGCACTTGATTTAAAGGAGCTTAAAGTAATTGATGGAATTATTCCGGAAGTTGCCGGCGGTGCCCATAAGGATGTTGAGCAGCAGGCGATCTTTATGAAAGAATATCTTACAAACATTCTTAATGACCTAAATAAAGAGAGTGCAGATCAATTAGTTGAAAATCGTTATATGAAATTTAAAAATATTGGACAATATATAGAACAATAAGGTTGTTTTATAACAGTATTGTACTACGAAGAATGCGTGTGAGCGCATTCTTCATTTTTTTCAAAAGCATTTCAATTTGTTTTCTAGAATAGTTACATATGAGCGTGTTTTCTGTTAATGTGGATAGTAACAGCGTAATAGGAGGAAAAGGTCGTATGAAGAAGATTGCGGTTTTAACGAGTGGTGGAGACGCACCTGGAATGAATGCTGTTATTCGTGCAGTCGTTCGTAAAGCGCGTTTTCATAATGTTGATGTTGTCGGTGTATATCATGGTTATGAAGGACTCTATAATGGGAACTTTGAACTTTTAGATATTGGTTCTGTTGGCGATATTATTCAAAGAGGCGGAACGAAACTGTATTCAGCACGTTTCCCTGAATTTAAGCAGGATGATATACAATATAGAGCAATCGAACGCATGAAAGAAGAGGGAATCGAAGGTTTAGTCGTCATTGGCGGAGATGGTACTTATCGTGGAGCAATGCAATTAACTGATAAAGGATTCCCGTGTGTGGGTATTCCGGGTACAATCGACAATGATGTACCCGGTACAGAATATACGATTGGCTTTGATACAGCACTGAATACAGTCGTTGAATCGATCGATAAAATCCGAGATACGGCAACAAGTCATGAAAATACGTTTGTTATTGAAGTAATGGGCCGCGACGCAGGAGACATTGCTCTTTGGGCAGGTTTGGCAGCTGGTGCAGAATCGATTTTAATACCGGAAGAGGCGTATGATCTGGATGATATTGTTACACGTCTTGAGCGTGGAGTAGCTCGTGGAAAGCGCCACAGTATTATTATTGTAGCTGAAGGTGTAATGAATGGTCATAAACTGGCGAACCTTTTAGAAGAACGCACAGGGATTAAAATTCGGACATCGGTATTAGGTCATATACAACGAGGAGGGTCTCCATCGGCTCGGGACCGCGTTTTAGCAGGAAGATTTGGTGCAAGAGCGGTAGAGCTATTGTTGGAAAACAAAGGTGGTAGAGCAGTTGGCGTGAAAAATCACGCTATAATCGATTATGATTTAAGAAAAGCATTTGAAACTAAGCACCAGGCAGATTTAAGTTTGTATACATTATCAAAAGAGCTTTCAATTTAAAGTGCATAAAAACGGAGATGACAAAACTATGAGAAAAACTAAAATTGTTTGTACTATTGGACCGGCTAGTGAATCACCAGAAATGTTAGAAAAGTTAATTGAGGCAGGGATGAATGTTGCCCGTTTAAACTTCTCACACGGAAATCATGAGGAACATGCGAATCGTATTGCTGCAATTCGTGATGCAGCAGAACGCATGAAAAAACCGGTTGGAATTTTATTGGACACAAAAGGACCTGAAATCAGAACACACTCAATGGAAAACGGTGAGTTGCATTTAGTAACAGGACAAGTAATCGATATTTCGATGACAGAAGTTTTAGGAAATGAATCACGTTTCTCCATCACATATGATCAGCTGATTGAAGACGTAGATCAAAACGATATAATTTTATTGGATGACGGCTTAATCGAATTGCGTGTACTTGCGAAAGACAGCGAGCAAGGCTTAATTCATACAATCGTTGAAAACGCCGGTATTTTAAAAAATAAAAAAGGTGTGAATGTACCGGGTGTTTCTGTGAAATTACCGGGTATTACTGACAAAGATGCAGCGGATATTTTATTCGGTATTGAGCAAGGGATCGATTTCATCGCGGCTTCATTTGTTCGTACTGCAAAGGATGTACTCGAAATTCGAGAGCTGCTGGAACAAAATAACGGCAGCCACATTCAAATTATCCCTAAAATTGAAAACCAAGAAGGCGTTGACAACATTGATGAAATCATTGAAGTTTCAGACGGTTTAATGGTGGCACGTGGTGACTTAGGTGTAGAGATTCCTGCAGAAGAAGTACCATTAGTACAAAAATCATTAATCCGAAAATGTAACCAAGTCGGCAAGCCTGTTATTACAGCTACACAAATGCTTGACTCCATGCAGCGCAATCCACGTCCAACTCGTGCAGAAGCATCAGACGTTGCAAACGCAATTATGGATGGCACAGATGCAATCATGCTTTCAGGAGAAACAGCAGCTGGTCTTTATCCGGTAGAGTCTGTAGCTACAATGAACAAAATTGCGATTCGTACGGAAAACGCATTGGATTACCGAGCAATTGTATCAAAACGAAGCCGTGAAAAAGAAGCAAATATGACAGAAGCTATTTCACAGGCGGTTGCCTATACTTCAATTAATCTTGGTGTTAAAGCAGTATTAGCTCCAACCGAAAGCGGAAATACTGCAAGAATGATTGCAAAATATCGACCAGGTGTATCAATTATCGCAGTTACAAGTCAGCCTAATGTTGCACAGAAATTGACATTAGTATGGGGCGTTAAACCAATTTTAACGCAGCGTGTTACTACAACGGATGAGATTTTAGAGTTATCAGTTGATGAAGCGCTAAAACATGAATTTGTCAGCCATGGTGATGTAGTTGTTATTACTGCAGGTCTTCCAGTTGGCGAAGCAGGTACAACGAACTTAATGAAAGTACATGTCATCGGTGACTTATTGGCACGTGGACAAGGTATTGGTAAACTGTCAGTTGTTGGTAATGCAATCATCGCCAACAATGCAGCCGAAGCGTTGGCTTACGACACAGAAGGAGCAATTATTGTAACAGTAGGCTCTGACCGTGAAATGATGCCGGCAATTGAAAAATGCGCAGGTATTATTACGGAAGAAGGCGGGCTAACATCCCACGCGGCTGTAGTCGGCCTAAGCTTAGGAATTCCTGTTATTGTCGGTGTAAAAGAAGCAACTACTTTAATTCAGCACGGACAGGAAATTACAATGGATGCTGAAACTGGTGTTATTTATAAAGGACATGCCAGCGTTCTTTAAGATTAGTAAGTGAAAAATTTAATTTAGTACAGCAAAACCACCATTTTTATTAAAAAAATGGTGGTTTGTTTTTGCTATAACGCTTATTGAAACTTTTTCTGCGCTGTTTCGTATAAAATAGAAGAAGAGGAGGTTCATAAATGAAAAAGATATTATTTGGATTACTGGCACTAGTATTTGCTGAAATTGCGGTATTTATCGTAATTGGAAATGCAATCGGTGTTTTCTATACATTGTTATTAATTATTTTCACATCCATAGCAGGACTGCTAATTGCCAAAAAACGTGGGACAAAATCTATACAGGATATTCAAAAGAGTATGCAGCAAGGTCAGCCTCCTGCAGTACCGGTCATTGAGACATTTATGATTTTTGTTGGCGGTGTACTTTTGGCGGTACCTGGCTTTATTACGGATATTCTCGGAATATTATTTGTTTCAGGAATTACGCGAAATCTGTTTAAACCGGTCATCTTCTACTATTTACGTAAAAAGATGAAAAGAGGCCAAGTCGTTATTTTGCAAAAATAGCATGTTGTTTTACCTTAATGGCAATCATCAGTAAGATTGGACTAAGGATGATTCCGTAAAAACCAAATAGTAAAACTGAGGCAGCGCTGATTAGAAATGTGTGGATCATACGTAAATGCAACGTATGTGACCAGAGCATGGATTCAGTTAGCTGCCTTATCATTTGTACCATAAAGTACAGAACTAATATGGCAATACCTATCATCGGTTCGTCTACAATAAAATAGTAAATAGAAACTGGAATAAGGAAAATGCCGATTCCTAAAAAAGGCAGGCAATCTGCAAAGGCAATTAAAAAAGCTTTAATTACAAATGCTTCAAACTTTAAAAAATAAAATCCAATACATAGCAGGATAAACGTCAGTGTAAACAATTGCATTTCCACAACGATAAAGCGGCCGATAAGCTCCATACCTTTTTGGAAGTAGCGTGCCCATGTAGTGCGATAAGCTTTCGGTATGTAAGCAAAAAACCATAATCGGTTTTTATAGCTCTCCATCAGTGCGAAGTAGAATGTGACAATGAAAATAAAAAACTCAAATATAGATTGAAAACTATTTTTTATAAAATTGATTGTGTAAAACAGCAAGTCCCTTATAAAACTTTGGAGCTTCTCAACAATAAACGGAAGAAGCGGATGTTTCATATAGGTGCTATCCAAAGATAAGAGTGTTGACTGCAGCTGAGGGAGAATGGTGATAAAGCTATGAATAATCAGCATGATCACAGAGACGACAACCGAGAATAAAAATACCGAAAGTATAATGACAACGAGAAAGAATGGTAGTTTAAATTGCTGTTTGAAAAAGAGGAAGACGGGAAACAGTAAGTAAGCGAAAAATAGACCGAAAATAATAGGAGGAATGAAGTAAAAAAGGATAAAATAAAGTAGAAGAACGATAATGTTCCTACTTTTTACTAGCCATTGGTTTGTTTTATTTGTATAATCCATTTATCTCACTCCTAATTAATACCTTTATTAACTCATTACAAATTATAAATTCTCTTTTTTGCGTGAATTCTATCACATATGTGATTTTTTCCTAAAATCCTACTAATTCATTCACAAAGCCGTCAAAATTGATTATAATGAAATTTGTAAGCGATTTACTTATAGGTTCAATTGAGCAGAACGATATGAGTGTGCGACTTTTTAATAGAGTAAAAAGAAAGCACTTACAAAATTAATTTACTAAGTGAAGGAGCGATTTTTTATGTCAGCAACAAAAGGTTTAGAAGGTATCGTAGCAGCAGAATCGAAAATTTCTTCAATTATCGATGATACACTTACATATGTAGGGTATGGCATCGACGACCTAACTAACAATGCGACTTTTGAAGAAGTAGTATTCTTGTTATGGAACACGCGTTTACCAAACGCTGAAGAATTAGCTAACTTAAAAGAAGAATTAGCTAAAAATATGGAAATTCCAGCGGCAATCACAGATTTATTCAAATCTATGCCTTTAAACACAGTGCACCCAATGGCAGCACTACGTACAGCGGTATCAATGTTAGGTGCATTTGACGAAGAAGCAGATGTTATGGAAGCTGAAGCAAACTATCGTAAAGCGATCCGTTTACAAGCAAAAATTGGTACAGTAGTAACTACTTTTGCACGTGTACGTCAAGGTAAAGAACCAGTTGCTCCAAAACCAGAATTAGGTTATGCAGCAAACTTCTTATATATGCTGAAAGGTGAAGAACCAGCAGCAATCGAAATTGAAGCATTCGATAAAGCGTTAATCTTACACGCTGACCATGAATTAAACGCTTCTACATTTACTGCACGTGTATGTGTTGCGACATTATCAGATGTATACTCTGGTGTAACTTCTGCAATCGGCGCATTAAAAGGCCCATTACACGGTGGTGCTAACGAGCAAGTTATGAAAATGTTAACTGAAATCGGATCAATTGATAAAGTTGAATCTTGGGTTCAGAACAAATTAGATAACAAAGAAAAAATCATGGGCTTCGGTCACCGCGTATACCGCAAAGGCGACCCACGTGCACCTCACTTACGTGTAATGTCTGAAAAGCTTACTAAATTAACAGGCAAACCAGAATTATACGATATGTCAGTGAAAATCCATGACATGATTGTTGAGCAAAAGAAATTACCTGCAAACGTAGACTTCTTCTCAGCATCAGTATATGATTCTTTAGGTATCGAGCATGACTTATTCACACCAATCTTCGCAGTATCTCGTACTTCAGGTTGGGTAGCGCACATTTTAGAACAGTATGCAAACAACCGTCTAATTCGTCCACGTGCGGAGTATGTTGGTCCAGATATGCAAAAATACGTTCCAATTAACGAGCGCTAATTAAAAAAGTATGTTAAAATATCTGGGACTGTGATTTGACACAGTCCTAGATTTATGATTATTAGGAGGCAAATTTCCAATGACTAACAAAATCGTAGTAGAGAATGGTAAATTAAACGTTCCAAACAATCCTGTTATTCCTTTCATCGAGGGTGACGGTATCGGTCCAGATATCTGGGCTGCAGCATCTCGCGTAATTGACGCAGCTGTAGAAAAAGCTTATAACGGTGAAAAGAAAATCGAATGGTTAGAAGTATTAGCAGGTGAAAAAGCATTCAACAAAACGGGTGAATGGTTACCAGCTGAAACTTTAGAAAAAATCAACGAATACTTAATCGCTATTAAAGGTCCTTTAACAACTCCAATCGGCGGCGGTATCCGCTCTCTAAACGTAGCATTACGTCAAGAGTTGGATTTATATGTTTGCTTACGTCCAGTACGTCACTTTGACGGTGTTCCTTCACCAGTTAAACGTCCAGAAGATGTTGACATGGTAATCTTCCGTGAAAACACTGAAGATATCTATGCTGGTATCGAGTACAAAGCTGGTTCTGACGAGCAAAAGAAATTATTAAACTTCTTACAAAACGAATTAGGCGTTAACAAAATTCGCTTCCCAGAAACTTCTGGATTAGGTATTAAACCAGTATCTAAAGAAGGTACTGAACGTTTAGTACGTTCTGCAATCGAGTACGCTATTTCACACAACCGTCCTTCAGTAACTTTAGTACACAAAGGTAACATCATGAAATTCACTGAAGGTGGATTCAAACAATGGGGTTACGATGTGGCTGAAGCTGAATTTGGCGACAAAGTATTCACTTGGAACCAATACGATGCAATCAAAGCTGAGCAAGGCGAAGCTGCTGCAAACGAAGCACAATCTAAAGCTGTTGCAGAAGGCAAAATCATCGTAAAAGATTCTATTGCTGATATCTTCTTACAACAAATCTTAACTCGTCCTAACGAGTTCGACGTAGTAGCAACTATGAACTTAAATGGTGACTACATCTCTGACGCATTAGCTGCTCAAGTTGGTGGTATCGGTATCGCTCCAGGTGCTAACATTAACTACTTAACTGGTCACGCTATTTTCGAAGCTACTCACGGTACTGCACCTAAGTATGCTGGTCAAGATAAAGTAAACCCATCTTCAGTATTATTATCAGGCGTATTAATGCTTGAGCATTTAGGATGGCAAGAAGCTGCAGACTTAATTACAAATTCAGTAGAGAAAACAATCTCTTCTAAATATGTAACTTATGACTTCGCACGTTTAATGGACGGCGCTACAGAAGTTAAATGTTCTGAATTCGCTACAAAATTAATCGAAAACTTCTAATCAAAAGTTTTAAACATTTGCCTATATATGTGAAATTATGAACAAATTGTTTAGTAATGAATAATATAGTTATATAATTTTACACAATTGGAAATAGTTTACTTTGAGATTTGAAATAATTAATAGTAAAAAAAGGGAGAAAGCATTATGTTTTCTCTCTTTTTTTTATATAATTTTCATGACACAAATCTATTTACGATGAAGGAGTGGTTCTTGGTGACATTAAAACGTAAAAAAATCTCCGTTATTGGTAGTGGTTTTACAGGGGCAACCGCAGCATTTTTGGCAGCGCAAAAAGAACTAGGTGATGTTGTAATTATTGATCTTCCATCAGCAGAAAATCCTACGAAGGGAAAAGCATTGGATATGTGGGAAGCATCGCCTGTACAAGGCTTTGATTCTTATGTAAAAGGCTCTTCCGATTATGAGGATACCGCAAACTCAGATGTCGTTTTAATAACTGCGGGTGTTGCCCGGAAGCCAGGAATGAGTCGAGATGATTTAGTACAGATTAATCAAGGTGTCATGAAAGCCGTTGCATCAGAAATTGCCCGTACTTCACCTTATGCAACGATTATTGTTCTTACAAATCCAGTTGATGCGATGACCTATACAGTATTTAAAGAATCTGGTTTCCCGAAACATCGGGTAATTGGACAATCGGGTGTGTTGGATACTGCCCGTTTCCGTGCATTTATTGCCGAGGAACTGAATGTATCGGTAAAAGATATATCTGCACTTGTATTAGGAGGTCACGGTGATACAATGGTGCCTTTAATACGGTATGCTTCGGTAGGAGGCGTTCCTTTACAAAGCTTAATACCTGCACAACGTTTAGAGGAAATTGTACAGCGTACACGTGTAGGTGGTGGTGAAATCGTGAATTTATTAGGGAATGGCTCGGCTTATTATGCACCGGCTGCGGCAATGGTGGAAATGGCAGAGGCAATTATAAAGGATCAAAAACGAGTCTTACCGGCAATTGCCTATTTAGAAGGTGAATACGGTTATGAGGGGATTTATTTAGGTGTTCCGACATTATTAGGTGCTGGCGGTATCGAGAGAATATTCGAACTTGAGCTTACAGCAGATGAAAAAGCAGCGTTAGATCAATCCGCAGATGCCGTAAAAGATGTAATGAAAGCACTGAAATAAATAAAAAAGGGTTTCGGTTATTACCGAGGCCCTTTTTGGTTTTTCATTTATTGATACACGGGATTCCATTTTAATAATTTCTTCTCTAATAGTTTTGCAATGGAATCTGCAATTTTTCCTAAAATCGCATATAAAATAATCGCCAACACAACAATATCAAGTTGCATATACTCACGGGCATTCATCGACATATAGCCGATTCCCGAACTTGCTGCTACTGTTTCTGCAACAATTAAAGTAAGCCACATAATTCCTAATGAGTAGCGAATACCGACCAAAATCGATGGCATTGCACCTAAAATAATTACTTTAAAAAACAGCTTGTATTTCGAAAGATTATAAATTTTACCCATTTCGATTAACCGTGGATCAACATTGCGGATACCATGGTATGTATTGACATAAATCGGGAAAAATACGCTGATTGCAACTAAGAAAATCTTTCCTTCTTCACCCACACCAAACCAAATAATAACTAAAGGGATGAGTGCCAAATTCGGGATGTTTCGCAGCATTTGAATAGTTGTATCTAAATAACGCTGTGCAAAAGGAACAATTCCATTTAAAATACCGATGACAAAAGCGATACTGCCGCCGATTAGGAACCCAATTAAAGCACGCGTCGTACTAATTTGAAGATGATCAAACAGAACACCGGAAACAGCTTGTTCATAGCCTGCTTTTACTACATCGGAAGGGGCAGGCAAAACTGTGTTGGCCAGAATACCTGTTTTATTCGATACTTCCCATATGATAATAATTGAAATTGGGATGATCCATGGCTCAATCAAATGAATCCATTTTTTCTTCTTCATTTTTCTCACCTCTTATGGTTTCCAAATATGGTTTTCGAGATTTTCTACAAGATTACTTGTTAAGCCAATGTCATATAAATCTTCATTTAGTCTTTGTAAATCTGCTTGAGCGCCTTCATCCAAATAACTAGCTACAGATGAACGGCGGGCTAAGCTTGTTACCCATATATCTGCGGCAATACCTGTATTCTCTTCAAGAATTTCTGCTGCCTCGCTTGAATCAGTATCAATGGCTTCACCAACTTTAGATAGTTCTTCCACATAGGCAACGACCGCATCCTTATTGGATTCGATGAATTTATCAGATGAATAGTAGAAACTGCGGTGTTCAACAATACCTTCTGCTGTAGTTAAGATTTGATTGCCTTTACTTTCGGAAACCGTCATATACGGATCCCAAATTACCCATGCATCCACATCGCCGTTCTCAAAAGCAATATTCGCATCTGCCGGGCTTAAAATAACCGATTCTACATCGTCCAGAGTCAAGTTAACTGTTGCTAGAGCAGTAACTAATAAATACTCTGAAATTGAAGCTTTATTGTACGCAATTTTTTTTCCTTTCAATTGTTCGATAGATTGGATAGATCCATCATTTTTCACTAAAATACCTTCCATTTGTGGAGACGATTCTTCACCTGCAATGTATTTGAAATTCATTCCTTTTGATAGTGCCATCATTGATGGTGCATCACTTGCATTGGCAAAATCGATGGCCCCGGAGTTTAATGCTTCAAGAATCGAACTTCCTGTATTGAATTCAGACCATTCCACTGAATAACCTAATTCTTTTAATCGTGATTCCAATTCGCCATTCGATTTTAATAGCAATGTTGTCCCGTTTTTCTGATAGCCAATGCGTACTTTTTTATTTTCTGCATTCGATGATGCGCACCCGACTAAAATAACCGATAAAGTTAAGAGAAAAAAGATGGATAATAGTTTTTTCATTTGTAATACCTCCTTAAATAATTGCCTGTAATTCTTTTTGTTTATTCGATGTTTCCGTTTTTGTTTGTTGTCCTAATAAATACTGAAGCAGAATTTCCTCGAGCTCCGCAAATTGTGGATTTGACCGCGTTCTTGGTCGAGGGAGTTTTACCGGCAAATCTAAAGCAACGATTCCGTCTTCGATTAAAATAATCCGATCTGCCAATGCAATGGCTTCTGCCACATCATGTGTCACGAGCAACGATGTATATTTCTGGTTTAGCCACAGCTGTTCAATTAGATTTTGCATTTCAAGTCGAGTCAGCGCATCTAATGCACCAAGCGGTTCATCCAACAATAAAAGTCTTGGCTGTGCACTAAGCGCACGAGCTAATGCAACCCGTTGTTTTTGGCCACCTGACAGTACATGTGGCCACTCTTTTGCGCGGTCTTTTAATCCCACATGTTCAAGTGATTTTAATGCAAGTGGTTGCCAATCCTTTTTCAATTCTGTGCCTACCCCTACATTTTCTAATACAGACAGCCATGGGAGTAAACGATCTTCCTGAAACATGACGCGAACGCCTGAAAAGTCTTCCTGTTGAATACCGTCTTTTAAAGATTCTCCTGCCGTTTTTTGTTCTAAATTTGCAATGATACGGAGAAGCGTACTTTTCCCGCATCCGCTTTTCCCGACGATGGCAACAAATTGTCCAGCGGGGATTGTTAAATTAATATCCTTTAATACTTGTTTTTCACCGAAACTTTTTGTTAAATTTACTAACTCAATATTGATTCCATTTGTCATGGAAGCACCTACTTTCCGTTAAAATACTTAACATATTGAATTACTAGGGATTATTAATAAAAAAATTTACACAGGCTATTTAAATAGTGCGCATGAACATTTTTTCTAAATGTTACCATAATAATAAATATTCAGTCAATAGTAAAAATTATTTTACCTATCGAAATAATATGGATTAGATTTCTTCGAATAAGAAAGAGCATATAGATAGCTGAACAGAGGAATAATTGTACTTTTCAAAAAAAGTTGTTACTATGAAGGTAGTGCTTTATTCAGTACATATTTAAAGAAATAGTTGATAGCCAACCACTGGAAGATTGATTTTGAGATGGGGGTTTCAAATCGATTTTGGAGGAACTTATAATGGTTAAAACGGTTTTAGTAGTAGAAGATGAAATGCCAATTGCAACACTATTAAAATATAACTTGGAACAAGCAGGTTTTGACGTTCTATTGGCGCATGATGGTCAGGCAGGTCTTGATACAGCAGTAGAACAATCACCAGATCTGATTTTATTGGATTTAATGCTGCCAAAACTTGATGGGGTCGAAGTCTGTAAAGAATTACGACGATTGCGTATCAATATACCGATAATTATGTTGACTGCGAGAGACGATGAATTTGATAAAGTATTAGGTCTAGAGCTTGGGGCTGATGATTACATGACAAAGCCGTTCAGCCCGCGTGAAGTAATTGCACGAGTGAAGGCTGTGTTGCGACGTTTCTCGGGACCAGTTGTGGAAGAAACAGTCGAATCGAGTGAAGTAGTCTACACATTTGGTAATTTAAAAGTTTTCCCGGAGCGATTTGAAGCATTTATCGATGATGAGTCTTTGGAATTCACGCCAAAAGAATTTGAATTGCTTGTTTACTTGCTTGAAAATAAAAACCGTGTTTTAACACGCGATCAGCTGCTTAGTGCCGTATGGAACTACGATTTTGCCGGGGATACTCGAATTGTAGACGTACATATTAGTCATCTGCGGGATAAAATTGAAGAAAATAGTCGTAAACCACTGTATATTAAAACAATCCGTGGTTTAGGTTATAAATTTGAGGAGCCAAAAAAATAATGAACGCAATGAAAAATCGTTTATTTTATTCGTTTATTTTAGTAATTGGATCAAGTTTAGCTGTTCTAGGACTGTTCATAGGGCAGCTTTTTCCATTTTTCGCAGATGAGTTTGTTCATGAAGTGACAAAGGATTCTGAGCAGCAATTGGAGCAAGTGATCGAGCAGGAGAAAATAGAACTTACTGAGACACAGAAAGAAGCCATATTAGGCACTTATGCAATAGATAGACAGGCTGAAGGACTACAAAGTACAAAACAAAAAATATATTTAATCATTGCCGCATTATTATTTGGCGGTCTCATTGTAATGACTTTTATGGCATATCGGGTTGTGAGCAATATTATAACACCGATTATTAATATTACAAAAACCGCGAGAGAGCTATCAAAAGGAAATTACCGTGCGCGCGCTTTTGCGAATGGTCCGACTACGATTGTTGAGTTGAGAAATTCCATTAATATTCTGGCGCGCAATTTGCAGGATATTACGAAAACAAGAGCTATTGAGGAAGAGCGATTAAAAACATTAATTGAAAATATGGGCAGTGCCTTAATGATGATTGACCGGGAAGGGAATATTTCGATTGTTAATAAGAAATTCCAAACATTATTTGAGCTGCCTAAAGAGAAGCTCATTGGCAATAATTTTATGATGCTCGGGCTGCCAAAAGAGCTTGAAAAGTTTATTGATCATGTATTTTTAACGGAATTACCATATCGTCAGCAGCTTGAAATGGAAATCGCAAATGAAGTGTATTATGAGCAAGTTTACGGTGCTCCGGTTGTTGGAGAACATGGACGCTGGCTCGGTGTCGTAATTGTAATGCATGATGTGAGTGAACTTGTACGATTGGAGCAGATTCGTAAAGATTTCGTCGCAAACGTATCGCACGAGCTACGTACACCGATTACATCAATCAAAGGATTTTCTGAGACGCTTCTTGACGGAGCGTTTAATGATGAGCAGATGCTGCTTTCCTTTTTAACGATTATTCATGATGAAAGCAATCGCATTCAAGTGCTCGTCAATGATTTGCTCGAGCTATCCAAAATTGAGAGACATGGTTTTACACTCGATGTAGTTCCGACAAAGCTGCAGGATATTTTAGTTCGGGTTGTTGATTTGACAAGCGCGCAATTAGAAAATAAAAATATGCAGTTTGATGTTGAAATAGAGCAGGATGCTGTTATTTTAGGTGATGTAAATCGGCTAATGCAAATATTTACGAATTTGATTAACAATGCGATCGCCTATTCTAAAGAAGAAACAACGGTTACACTGCGTATTAGTGCCAATGACCAATACGGAATATTTGAAGTGAAAGACGAAGGTATCGGTATTGAAAAAGCAGAGATTTCACGTATTTTTGAGCGCTTTTACAGGGTAGATCGGGCACGAAGCCGAAATTCTGGAGGAACAGGCCTTGGTTTGTCCATTGTAAAGCATTTGATTGAAGCACATAACGGGAAAATTATAGTACAAAGTGAAGTTGGTAAAGGTACGAGTATTAAAGTTTACCTGCCATTGAAAGATTGAAGCTTAACAGTATATTTACAAAACATTTAAATTACCTTTATATTGCGGTGTTATAGTTCTTTATAGAAACCCCCGTTTCTAAAAGAAGGTAACGCAAAACATGGAATTGAATATAATAATGAAGAAACTGCGCAGAAAATTGGAAGCTTTCTGTGTAGTTTTTTTATGTCTAAATTTCTGACCCCTCAATTTGAAAAAATATGAAACTTTTACAAATGGTTACCCGTAGAATAAGAGGAAATTGAAAAGTAAGGAGGCTTTATATGATGAGTGTAAAAAGAACATTAATGTGGGTAGCGCTTATTCTCATGGCTGTCGTAGGTATTATTGTTGTGACGACATCCTGGTATACAGTAGATGAATCGGAACAGGCAGTAGTAATTACATTTGGTCAAGCGGATGAAACAATACAAGATTCAGGACTTCATTTTAAATTACCGTGGCCAATACAGTCTGTAGAAATTTTATCAAAAGAAACGTACAGTTTACAATTCGGCTATAAGCAAAACCCGGACGGTACGGTTGAAGCATTCGATAAAGAAACAAAAATGATTACAGGTGATGAAAATATTGTTTTAACAGATCTTGTTGTTCAATGGCGTATTGTTGAGCCAAAAAAATATTTATTTAGTTCACAGGAGCCGCGAGCGATTTTACATAATGCGACATCCAGTGCGATTCGTTCCATCATAGGTAGCTCAACAATCGATGAGGCATTAACGGATGGTAAAGCGGATATTGAAGCAGAGACACGCGAATTGCTTGTATCGTTAATCGAAAAATACGATATCGGTATTGGGGTTTTAGGAGTAAAGCTGCAAGATGTAGAGGTGCCGAATGCAGAAGTGCGTGCAGCTTTCACAGATGTTACCGATGCACGAGAGACAAAAAATACAAAGATTAACGAAGCGGAAAAATACGAAAACCAGCGAGTAAGTGAAGCGGTTGGTGAAGCAGCTGCAATTCTTTCGAAGGCAGAAGGGGAAAAGGCTTCACGTATCGAGCAAGCTACAGGTGAAGTAGCTTTATTTAACCAGCTTTATGATGAATACCGTCTGAATAAAGATATTACACGTGAACGATTAGTGCTCGAAACATTGGAGGCAGTTTTACCGAATGCCCAAATTTATATTATGAATGATGACGGCAGCGGTACGATGAAGTACTTGCCGATCCAGCCAATGCAAACGACACCTCCTTCTACAGAAGAGAAAAAAGAAGGGAGCAAAAGTGAATGAGTAACAACAAAAATAACTTTGACGGCGATTTAGATGAGTTTGTGAAAAAACTGTTCGGCAACAAAAAAGGGTCGAAAGAAGTGAAGGAAGTACCGAGAGCAAACGACGCTGAACAACAAGTAAATAGCAGTAATACAAATGGGAAAAAAGCACCAACACCATTAAAGAAAGATAAGAAGCCGATAAATGTAAAACAATGGGTTTCTTCTGCTATTGTATTAACGGTTGTGTTTGCAGCATTAATTGTCGTATTTGCGAATCTGTATATTGTTAAAGAAAATGAATATAAAGTAGTTCGTCAGTTCGGGGAAGTAGTCAAGTATGAAAGTGAACCGGGACTTCATATGAAAATCCCGTTCATTCAAAGTGTGACAACTTTACCAAGCAATTTAATGACACATGATATGACAGAAGAAGAGATCAGTACAAAGGATAAAAAGCGAATTATTATTGATAACTATACTGTTTGGCGTGTAACGGATCCAAAAGCGTTAATTTCAAATGCAGGACAGTTGCTCAATGCGGAAAATCGTATGGAGGAGTTCATTTATTCGGCACTTCGAACAGAATTCGGTCAAACGGAATACGGCGATATTATTAATGAAAAGGATTCGAAACGCGGGAACATTAATGACCGTGTTACTCAACGCGTCAATGAATTAATCGATTCAGCCAACTTTGGTATTGAAGTAATTGATGTACGTATTCGCCGCACAGATTTACCTGAGGAAAACGAACAGTCTGTTTATACAAGAATGGTTTCTGAACGTCAATCGATTGCGCAAAAGTATCTGTCAGAAGGAGATGCGGAAAAGCGCAGTAAAGAGGCGAAAACAGACCAGGAAGTTCAAGTGACTCTTGCGAAAGCAAACAAAGAAGCATCTGTCATCCGTGCAGAAGGAGAAGCACAGGCCGCACAAATTTATAATGCTGCCTACTCGAAAGACCCGGAATTCTACAGTTTATTCAGAACGTTAGAATCATATAAGAAAACAATCGGAAATGAGACGATGATTATCATCCCGTCAGACTCGCCATATGCAAAACTGTTATCCGGTCAAATAGATTAAATAATGTAAAAGCCAATTAGAATCAGCCATTCTAATTGGCTTTTCTTTGCATGGGAAAAAACTTCATTAAATTTTCAAATTATATTATTGGAAACTATTATTTTGCTGTTATACTATAGTATAGTTAGTTCATACAGGGGGAGTGGCAAAGTTTGAGTAAAGTAATACAGAATAGTTTAATCGCTTTTATTATGGCAACATCTGTAACGGCGCTTTTTTATCAATCTAATATTAATTTCGTGAAGGTGGAAATTTTTCATATACCAATTTTGTTTATTGCTATTTTAGTATTAAGTTTGTTTATTGCAGAAGATGTACGGGATTCGTTCAAGAAAGTGCTGTGGTTTGAAAAACGTGAAGATAAACGTCCAATCTGGCAAGTTGGTATTGGTATGATCTTTTACTTCACACAAATTGGTTTTGTAGAAGTATTTGCACGCGGGTTGATGCCATACGATTTAGGCGGCATGCCGATGTATGTCATCATTCCATTTTTAAATGCCTTTTTATTAACGGTTATTTTTGAAGAGATTTTTTATAAAGAAGAAAAAAACGGTGTACATGTAGTGAAGTTCAAAAATAAAATTAAATAAATATTTAGACCGCGCGGGATTTTATCCCACGCGGTTTTTGTTTATTATAGCAAGTTTAATTAAATAAAATTGAAAATAAATAGGAAAATTTGAATAAGTGTGTATAATATAACAAGTGTAGTATTTTGTGCATATAATGCAATAATTTTTTTAGGGTATAAATACTTATATATTCAGAAAAATTAGGTAATAATGCACGTTAATTAATTATTAGTTCATACATATAAGGAAGTGAAAGTTTTGATTCTATTAGATACAGCTTATGTATCCCCACTCTTAGCAGAAACATTGATCGAAAAGAAAGTAAAGGTTTTGGATATTCAACAACAGTTGATTCTAAATCACAAATCAGAAGATGACCAAAATCTGGTGAAAGTATTTCAACAAGAGGATTTAATCATCATGAATTCTGAAGAAGCCATTCAGATTCTAAATGAATATTATGCAGAATCGCATGTAACAAAAACAGCGAATTTATTTAAAAATAAATTTGCATTCAGAAAGCGTTTAGCTGAGAGTTATCCTAATTTCTTTTTTTTAGAAACTACTTCAGGTGAGTTAGGGCAACTTGATCTATCCTCACTACCCTATCCGTTAATCTTTAAGCCGACAGTCGGTTACTCAAGTGTTGGGGTTTACAGGGTAGAGAATCCACAAGAATTCCAAAGTATAATCGATAAAATGGAAGAGACGATGGAACAATCGAGTGAAGACGATTCAAAGGATGTTTTGGGTAGCGAAACCTTTATCGTTGAAAGTTATATTGAGGGGCAGGAATTTGCAATCGATCTTTTCTACGATGAAAAGAATGATCCGGTTGTGCTCAATTTATTTGCACGTATGTTCAAAGACGAAAAAGATATGAGTGATCGTATTTATTATACGAGTAAGCAAGTGCTGCAAAATTACTTAGCTCCGATTACCGAGTATCTGCAAGGACTTGGGGAGATCTTCAATTTACGGAAAATGCCGCTGCATGTAGAACTGCGCATGGATGATGAAGGAACAATTATACCAATTGAAGTGAATCCATTACGCTTTGCTGGTGCAGGTACGACCGAATTGGGAAGTTTTGCATATGGGGTTAACTCGTACGACTATTTCTTCGAACAGAAAAAACCGGATTGGGCTGCCTTAATAAACGCAATGGACAATAAAATTTACAGCTTTACTTGTGCCGAGTTTGAAGGTGAGATAAAGATTGATGACGGGCTTGTGATACACCATGAATTATTGCAGAAACAATTCCACCATATTTTAGAATATCGTCATATTCCGTACGGTCAGGGTGCGACGTTTGCTGTCATTTTCTTTAGCAGTGAATCGTTGGCACAAAATGACCATATCCTATCGTTGGACTTTATGGAATATGTAGAAAAAGAAGAAAAGTTGTATGTGAAAAATTAAATTTGGGGGGAAGCTTGGTTAAAACAATTTCATAATTGTTTTAAAGAGCAATGTAAATGTTAAAAAAATTTAATTCAGTAAAAACCAAGATTTTATTAGGAATTTTAGTTCCAATTATTTTATTAAGTGTTGTTTTTAGTTCAATTCTATTTTTGGTTTCCAGCAACTTAATTAATAACCAGATCATTCCGCAGCACAACCAAAACTTATTGTTGAGTATGGAAAAATTCAGTACGCTTTTTGACGCGGATATAGTGAATGATGCTAAGAAAAACAAGGCTTCATATGAAAAATTACTGGAAGCCACAACCGATTTCCAAAATGATTTTGATCTGGAAAATGCCTATATTATGAGTAAAGTCGATGGAGAGGAAGTTATTCTGGTATTGGGGAATTCGGAAGATTACCTGACACCGCTTGCTTTTACAGAAGAACAGACAGCGGCACTTTCCACAACGGAAACAGTGGCGAGCGATATCTATGAAGATGATTATGGAAAACACCAATCAACCTTTCTTCAAATTCCTGGGACGGATTCTGTTCTGGGATTGGATGCGGATGCGGATTTTATTGATGAATTGAATAGATTGTTAATTATAATTATAGTTGCTTCACTGCTTGTTGCATTGATTATAGGCGCAATTATAGCGGTTATGGTTTCAAAAAAAATTGTGAATCCTTTAAATCAGCTTTTAAACCACACTGAAATTGTGGCACAGGGTGATTTATCAAAACAATTGGAAGTATACAGTGATGACGAAATCGGGCGTTTAACAACTAGCTTCTCGGATATGCAAACGCAATTGAGAGAGACTATCTACCATGTAACCGACACATCCGACCATGTTGAGGAAGGTTCTTCGATATTAAAAGAGACGGTAGAACAGTTAACAATTACATCGAATCAGGTATCGGGCGCAATTCAGGAAATTGCTTCTAGTACTGAGCTAATTACAGAAGGCGCTGTACAAAACCGGGTGGCAGTGGAACAGATCGCATTCAAAATTGAAGAAATTTCTAATGTTACGAAATTAGTGGCACAGGAGGCGATAGATACCAATACTGTCGCAACACAAGGAATAGAAGTTATTCATAAGTCTGTTGCAGGAATCGAAACAATTAATGAAACGGCGAAAATGTCATTAATGAAAACAGAACAAATGAATAGCCGTTCTTTAGAAGTTGGTCAAATCACGAAAATTATTTCAAGTATTTCAGATCAAATCAACTTACTTGCTTTAAATGCGGCAATCGAAGCGGCAAGAGCTGGGGAATACGGGAAAGGTTTCGCAGTAGTAGCGGATGAAGTCCGTTCATTGGCAGAACAATCGGCGAATTCGGCGAGTGATATTACGACATTGATTAATGAAATGCAAAAAGATTCAAATGAATCTGTTGTTGCAATTAATAATGTTGTAACGAAAATCGAGCAGGAAAGCGTGACGATCTACTCGGCTGTTGAAACATTTAATACAATTTCTAAATTAGTGGATAATATGAAAAATGAAATTCAAAATGTAACAAATGCAGTCCAAGGCATCGCAACGGACTCTAATCAGGTACTTGAAACAACGGATATAACGGTTCAGTCATTGGAAGAATCCAATGAGCATTCTCAAAGTATTGCTGCATCAATAGAAGAACAGACAGCATCGACTGAAGAAATGCTGAGCATTGCACACGAATTGAATGAAATGATTATTAAGTTAAAAGGACAAATTAATCACTTCAAAATATAAAGATTCTTTTTTTTGTATAAATAACTTCTAAACTAAATGAACTTAATACAATGATTTGAAAATCCAGATTATGCCATATTGCATTCATCTGGATTTTTTCTTTTTAGGCGGCAATACATATTGCGGAAGGTTTCCGTTTGCATAAGGATTATAAGATGGTGTTTGAGCTGATATGAGTCATTGCGACTAGTGGGTATTGCCTGCTGATGTTCTAGTCCTTGGGAAGGAACAGTCGCTTTGGCGAGCTGCATAATTGTGGTGAATAAGAATTTTATTGCAGAATTTGCGTTTATGTTGGCAATTCATCGCAATAATCGCTAAAGTAGAAGGAGAACATACAATCGTAACATATCTTCTTTCGGCGCGTTTTGAACACACGCCAGAAGTTGATGCCACCGGGTGAAGCAACAGATTCGGCAAAGCGTATTTAAAAGAAGATCAGGTTAAAAGCGTCGGATGACTGATCCGTATCCTGTGAACCTGACCCGAGTCCGGGCGTAATCAAGCCGAGGTGAAATTGATTAATGGAGGAACTTGCATGACAAAACAAAAATTGCTTTTACTAGATGGAAACTCATTGGCTTATCGTGCCTTTTTTGCATTGCCGCTGCTGACAAATGACAGCGGGATTCATACAAATGCGACTTACGGATTTACAACGATGCTTCAAAAAATTATCGGTGAGGAAAATCCGACACAAATGCTTGTTGCGTTTGATGCCGGCAAAACGACTTTTCGTCATGAATCATTCGGTGAATATAAAGGGGGCCGTCAAAAAACTCCGCCAGAGCTTTCCGAACAATTCCCTTATATTCGAAAACTGATTGATGCATACAAAATTAAACGCTATGAACTGGAAATGTACGAAGCAGATGACATTATCGGAACGTTAGCAAAACAGGCTGCTGGACAAGGGATCGAAGTTATCGTTGTTTCAGGAGATAAAGATTTAACGCAGCTCGCAACAGAGGATGTCACAGTATATATTACCCGTAAAGGGATTACCGATATCGAAAAATATACACCTACACATATTGAAGAAAAGTATGGACTGACACCGGAGCAAATTATCGATATGAAAGGGCTTATGGGAGATCAATCCGATAATATTCCGGGAGTTCCAGGCGTTGGTGAAAAAACAGCGATTAAATTATTGAAAGAACACGGGACGATTGAAAAATTATATGAAGCGATGGATTCATTGAAAGCTTCGAAAATGAAAGAAAAGCTGGTAGACAATGAAGAAATGGCTCACTTATCAAAAAAGCTTGCGACAATTCATACAGATGCACCATTAACAATTTCACTTGATGATTTAGCATATGCAGGTCCGGATGAGGAAGCACTTCTTAATGTATGGCAAGAGCTTGGCTTTAAATCTTTAATTGAAAAAAGTGATTTTGAAGCAGTAGAAACGGAACAAGCTGAATTAGTATTTGAAAATGTACAGGCTATTACAGGCGACATGTTAAAAGAAACGATGGCAATCCACCTCGAGTTGGAAAACGAACATTACCATAGCTGTAATGCCCTCGGTTTAGCCTTGTCAGACGGAGAACGTACGGTTTATACAGCGATTGATAATGTAGTTGATAATGCGGACTTAAAAGCATGGCTGCAAGATGAAACTAAGAAAAAGTATATTGTGGACAGTAAAGCAACACAAGCAATGCTCCATCGTTTAGGGATTGAGCTTAAAGGCGTGGAGTTCGATTTATTATTAGCTTCGTACATTTTAAAGCCGTCGATATCTGGTGATGATGTGGCAACACTTGCAAAGGAATTCGGTTACCAGGATGTCCAATCCAATGAAGCAATCTACGGAAAAGGGGCGAAGTGGGTTGTTCCAGGTGCGGATCATGTAGCTGAACATGTGAGCCGAAAAGCGGTAGCAGTTTGGAAGCTGCAGCCTTTATTAGAGCAAAAGCTGATGGAAAATGAACAGTTTGAATTATACAAGGAGCTGGAGCTGCCGCTTGCACATATTTTAGGGAAAATGGAGAGCGAAGGGATAACTGTCAATATTGATACATTACGTCAAATGGGTGATGATTTGAAAGCAAAGCTTGAAGTAATGGAAGCGACAATTTATGAGCTGGCAGGTGAGAAATTCAATATTAATTCACCGAAACAGCTTGGTGTTATCTTATTTGATAAATTAGGCTTACCTGTCATTAAAAAGACAAAGACAGGATATTCAACAGCAGCCGATGTACTGGAGAAGTTACAGTCCGAGCATGACATTGTGAAGCATATTCTTGAGTACCGAACGCTTGCGAAACTGCAGTCAACATATATTGAAGGTTTAATAAAAGAAGTGCATAAAGAAGATTCAAAAGTGCATACTCGATTCCAGCAGGCATTAACTTCAACTGGGCGTTTAAGCTCAACGAACCCGAATTTACAAAATATCCCGATTCGTTTAGAAGAAGGACGCAAAATTCGAAAAGCATTTGTTCCGTCGAAAAAGGATTGGATTTTGTTTGCTGCGGACTATTCACAGATTGAGCTGCGCGTATTGGCTCATATGTGCGGAGATGATGCGCTTGTAGAGGCATTCCAGCAAGGGATGGACATCCATACGCGTACGGCGATGGATGTGTTTAATCTTGAGAATCCGGACGAAGTGACAAGTTTAATGCGTCGCACTGCAAAAGCTGTTAACTTTGGTATTGTATACGGGATTAGTGATTACGGCTTATCGCAAAGCCTTGATATTACCCGTAAAGAAGCGGCAATTTTTATCGAAAACTACTTGCAAAGCTTCCCGGGTGTAAAAAACTATATGGATACAAGTATTGAAGAGGCAAAGAAAGCAGGGTTCGTTACAACGATTTTAAATCGCCGCCGCTACTTGCCGGACATTACAAGCTCGAACTTCAATTTAAGAAGTTTTGCAGAGCGTACTGCGATGAATACACCAATTCAAGGAAGTGCAGCGGATATTATTAAAAAAGCAATGATTGATATGAACGCACGCCTTGAACAAGAAGGATTACAGACGAAGTTATTATTACAAGTTCACGATGAGCTTATTTTTGAAGCACCAAAAGAAGAAATTGAAATTTTAGAACGTATCGTACCTGAAGTTATGGAAAATGCAATTAAGTTAAGTGTGCCTTTAAAGGTTGAGTTTTCATATGGTGCTACATGGTACGATGCGAAATAAGGAGTACCATTTATGCCGGAATTACCAGAAGTAGAAGGGGTCGTACGTGATTTACGGCCAATTGTAGAAGGAAAGACGATTGAATCTGTCTCATTGTCGGATGTTGTTTATACATCACATGAAGCTGGAAAACAGGCGATTGTAAAAAACGCAAAGCCTTCTCAGTTTGAACTATTAGTACGCGATATGAAAATCGATAAATTGGAGCGCAGATCAAAATATATATTCTTTCATCTCAAGAAAGATGATGAACGTTTTATTTTAGTGAATCATTTAGGGATGAGTGGCGCATGGTTTGTTGTTACTGATGTGCTGGAGATAACGGAAGAAAAATTCCGCAAGCATATTCATGCAATATTCACATTGGCAAGCGGAGAATTGCTTGTCTATGCAGATATCCGCCGTTTTGGTGAATTACGGTTTATTAAAGAAATTGCCGATCATCCACCATTGTTAAAAATGGCACCGGAGCCTTTTGATGAAATCGCCTGTGATTTTTTCATCATGCAAAGTGAAAAACCGAAATTCGCGAAAAAACCGATTAAAGAAGTCATCATGGACGGTCAGGTAATTTCTGGTTGCGGGAATATTTATGCAACCGAAGCATTGTTCAAAATGCTTATTCATCCTGGAAAAGCAACGAATGAGTTAAGCCGCGAGCAGAAGACGACGCTCTTTCGTGTGATTTGTGATGTGTTGCAGGAAAGCATTGATTCGGGTGGATCGACAATTTCAGACTACCGGAGTATTAATGGTGGTGCTGGAACAATGCAGCATCGACTGAAAATGTATGGGAAAAAGCAATGTGTTGTATGTGAAACAAATACAGAGTCGCTCGTAATTGCGGGCAGAACATCAACATATTGTCCGCAATGTCAAAAATAAAGGGGAATTGCTGTGATTATTGGTTTAACAGGTAGTATTGCCAGTGGAAAGAGTACAGTTGCTAAAATGATTGAGTCATACGGATTACCAATCGTTGATGCCGATTTAGTGGCGCGGCAAGTAGTCGAGCCTGGTACACCGACATTAAAAAAAATTGCGGAAGCATTTGGACCGGAAGTCGTTGCACACGATGGTTCAATGGACCGTGCAAAAGTGGGAAGTATTATTTTTCATGATGAAGAAATGCGAAAAACTTTAAATAGCATTATACATCCGGCTATTCGTGAAGAAATGCTGCGTCAGCGTGATGAATTAATGTCTTATGGAGAAAAAAACATTTTCATGGATATTCCGCTGTTATTTGAAAGCAAGCTGGAACATTTCGTTGAAAAAATCATTGTTGTTTCTGTAAATAAAGAAGTTCAGCTGCAGCGCTTAATGGAACGAAACGGCTTTACGGAAGATGAAGCAAATGCCCGTATTGCCTCACAAATTCCGGTAAAAGAAAAAGAACAGCTAGCTGATGCTGTCATTCATAATAACGGTACGCTGGAGGATACAGCAATTCAGCTTCAAAATATTTTGTATGAATGGAATGTACTGAAGTAAAATATAACCTCAACTAATTTTATTAAAAATTGGGTTGAGGTTTTTATTTTGAGGGTATGTATTATCTGAAAATAACAAATTTAATTTAGTGGATTAAATATGTTCAACTTTTTATAATATGTGTTATACTAATCAACGAATAAACAAAACGAATGAATCGTACTTTTAGGAGGATTTAAATAATATGACAGTTTCTATTGCAATTAATGGTTTTGGCCGCATTGGTCGTATGGTGTTCCGACAAGCAATGATGCGCGGTGACGTGAATATCGTAGCGGTGAATGCAAGCTATCCATCTGAAACGTTAGCACATTTAATTAAGTATGACACAAATCATGGTATGTTCCCGGGGACTGTAGAAGCAGTCGAAGGTGCCTTAATTGTAAACGGCAAACGTGTTGAATTAGTTAGTGAACGCGATCCATTAAAATTACCATGGGCTCAAATGGGTGTAGATATCGTAATCGAAGCTACTGGCAAATTTAATGAACGTGAAAAAGCAGCAAAACATATTGAAGCTGGCGCGAAAAAAGTTATTTTAACTGCTCCTGGTAAAAATGAAGATATTACCGTTGTTTTAGGTGTAAATGATGATAAATTGGATTTATCAAAGCATGATGTTATTTCAAATGCATCTTGTACGACAAACTGTTTAGCTCCTGTAGCAAAAGTATTAAACGATGAGTTCGGTATTGTAAACGGCTTAATGACAACAGTTCACGCTTATACAAACGATCAAAACAACATCGATAACCCTCACAAAGATTTACGTCGTGCACGTAACTGCGGATCATCAATTATCCCAACTTCAACTGGTGCAGCAAAAGCATTGCGCCTTGTATTACCGGAATTGGATGGGAAAATTCATGGTATGGCATTACGTGTACCAACACCAAACGTTTCTTTAGTTGATTTAGTTGTAGATGTAGAAAAAGACGTTACAGTAGAAGAAGTAAATGCGGCATTTAAGGCGGCAGCTGACGGCAAAATGAACGGTATTTTAAACTTCTCTATGGAGCCATTAGTATCTTCTGACTACAATACAACAACGTACTCATCTACTGTAGACGGCTTAACTACGATTGTATTGGGAGACCGTAAAGTAAAGGTTATCGCATGGTATGATAATGAGTGGGGTTACTCTGCACGCGTAGTAGACTTAACAAAGAAAATTGCAAACGAATTAGCAACAGTAAATGCATAATTTTAATGCTTGTTAAAATGTGATAGATCACTTCAAAAAGGCGTAAATACGTCTGATGTAACAGAAAAACCTTTTGCGGAAAATCAAACCATTTTTGCAAAAGGCTTTTTCTATTGTGTGAAGCACCAATGCACTATATAATTGAATGACTTTCCATTGGAAAATTTCAACGCGCGTGAAGCACTATTTCAAGCGCGTTGTTTTTGTTATAATAGAATAAACTAACTAACTTTTAGGAGAAATTATTATATGAGATGTCCAGCTTGTCAATACAACGGTACACGCGTTGTAGACTCAAGACCTGTTGATGATAATAAAGAAATTCGCAGACGTCGTGAATGTGAATCTTGTGCTTTTCGCTTTACGACATTTGAAAAAATTGAAGAAACCCCTTTAATCGTAGTGAAAAAGGATAGCTCACGCGAGGAGTTTAGTCGTGAAAAAGTGTTGCGTGGTCTGATCCGCGCATGTGAAAAGCGACCAGTTGCATTAGATCAATTAGAAGAGATTGTCCTATCAATTGAAAAGGAATTACGCCGATTAGGCAATGCGGAAGTACGCTCGGAAGATGTCGGGGAGATGGTGATGGACCGACTTGCAAAAATTGATGAGGTGGCCTATGTGCGCTTCGCCTCTGTTTACCGTCAATTTAAAGATATTACAGTCTTTATCGAGGAACTGAAAGAAATCATGACCCGTCAGTCAAATGACAAATAAGTGTTAGGAGGGATAAATGGTAATGATGAATCAGCTAAATCCATATGACCATTGTGAAATTCATTGCCCTCAAAATATCACTAGTGAGCATCAGCTTGCATTGCAATTATGCTATCAGCCGATTATCGGTGTTGAAGCTACCGCATTATATTTAAAGTTATGGGTTGAAACACAACAACACGAAAAAGCAACTTGTTTTCATAGCAACCTGCTGGATTCATTAAGTTTTAAACCGAAGCAATTACTACAAGCAAGAATTGTATTAGAGGCAATTGGTTTAGTGAAGTCATTTGAAAAAATGATGGATTCATATAAATCAATGAAGTATATTTTATATCCGCCTTTGACTGGCCGCGATTTTTTTGACGATTCGATTCTTTCGGTAGCGCTTTTACGAAAAATCGGTCGTGACCAGTATGAAGCATTGCGAAATAAATTAACGAAACATGATATTTCCTTACATGGATACAAAGATGTGACATGCAGCTTTAACGATGCATTTGTAGCAATAACAGAAACTGAGTTAAAGCAAGTCATGCAGGAAAATACAGGTTCAGTAAATGAACGTTCAAAAATGTCGTACCCGTTTGAGTATGACTTATTTGATTTTAAAAGCTTCATGATGGGCATGAGCCAAAACTTGATTCCAAGTAAATTATTTACACTTGATATTAAAATTGCTATTGCCAAATTAGCTTTCATGTACAATTTCTCTGTAACGGACATGCAAAGAATTGTGTTATTGGCATGGGATACAGATGATGGACTTACGAAAAAAGAGCTGGAAAAACGCTGTGAAGAATATTACCAGTTGAACGTCGGTGTCTCGAAACCGAAACTGATCAAAAAACAGGACATTTTCCGTTCGGTAGAAGTAATGAACACTGCACCTGCAAAAACACAGCGAAATATTAATGATAAAGAAGGTTTAATCGAGTATTTAGAAAAAACCTCACCGATAGAAGTTTTTCAAAAATTTAATGGTTATTTGCCACCGGAATCCGTTGTAATGGAATTTAACAATTTCATTAGAAAAGGGGTATCTTACGGCACATTGAATGTTTTGATTCATTATATTTCAATGAATGATGAACTGAATTACAATAAAAACTTTATGAAGGTTGTCATGAATAACTGGCTGAAAAAAGGTGCAAAAACAGCTGAAAATACAATGGAAATTGCAAAAGTTGAACATAGCTACCGTGATCGTAAATCGAAAAATTTATCGCAAATTACGGTTACGAATAACGATTTGAATAAAGTTGAAGAAAATAATAACTCGAAAAATGATTCTCCTGATTCAGCGTTAGTTGATTTTAAAAATTCTACGCCTTATCAGTATTTACTTATATTGACTCATGGTGAAGAACCGTTTTCAGGGCATGTGAAAATAGCAGAATCGCTTTACAGTTCTTATGATATACCGATTGAAGTGGCGAACGTCATTATTCGCCATGTTTGGGATTCAACAAAAGGGAACCTACCAGAATCGTTTGTAGAAGCGTTGGCATCAGAAATCAGATACAATCAAATTAAAACAGCAGAGCAAGCATTGGACTATATTGAAAAGCGAAATGAACGCAATCTTATTAAAGTGACAGAAGATTATTTAACGGTAGATGACCAATCAATTCACTATGATAAAACGGTTCCTTATTATTTCTTGAAATCGCTGTATAAAGGGAAAAAGCCGGTAAAATTTATTGTCGATTTAGCGGAGGAACTCGTATTGCAGCAAGGGCTTTCGGTCGGCGCTGTCAACGTGCTGATGGAATATGCCTACAACGAGAGCAATGGAAAACTGACAAAAAACTTTGTGCAGTCAATCGCAGGTAACTGGATGTTAAATCCGCCTGCAAATGCTTTGGAAGCCCTTCGTATTGTTGAAGAAAGCGATGGATCTCAATTGAAGGCTTCTAAAATTACGATGGATACACCGCTTGCATTTAAAGTTACGGTTAAAGATATGTCAAAATGGATTCCGGCTTTCGATGAAACATTGCCATATGATTTCATGAAAAACTTACTTAACGGTAAAGAACCGGTTGAAATGTTAGTGAAGCAAGTGGATGACCTTGTATTAAAACATGGCATTAAAGTTGGTGTTGTCAACGCAATTCTTGAATTTATATTAACGAATAAAACGAGCCGTTTTGGACGTAATCAAATTCAGACGCTGGCACTAAATATGCAGCTGAAAGATATCCTGTTGGCTAAAGATGCACTTGCTTACATTGAAACAAATTATAAAGAAAACAAAGTAGACGTGAAAATTACCGAGCAGGATTTACCGAAATATTATCCGGGGGATTATGTGTTTACGCCTGAATTGGCCCGCTATGAAAAAGCGACGCCTTATCTTTTTACAAAAGAATTAAACGATGGTCATGAACCATTTGCGTATGTTGTCGCAACAGCAGAAAAGTTAATCCTGCATTACAAGATGATCCCGGCTGTCGTCAATTACATGCTAGAGTATGTAATGGAAAAGACAGAAGGTGCATTGCCTGAAAAATATATTAACAGTGTCGCAAATACATGGCGAAACAATAAAATTCAGACGATTACCCAAGCGAAAGTATATACTGAAATGCAAGACAAGAAGAACAAACAACGCGGTGCAAGGAAAGTTGGCGTAGTGCCGGATTGGTTTAAAGAAAAAGATCAGGTACCTGTACAACAAACTAATTCTAGCAATACTCAAAACCCAATTGATTTTGAAGAGCAACGCAAAAAGTTATTAGAGCAATTAAATAGTGATTAAAAAGCAGGTGAGTACGATCGAACCAATAAAAGATTCGCTCAATAAAATTAACATCCCATCATTTGAGCAAAAATATAATGAATTAAAAAACCGGGTGCTTTCACATCCAAGTGTACAACAGTTTATGAATGACCATAATATGACGGAAAACTCGGCTGTTATTCAATATGGAATGACGACACTTTTTGAATTTGTAGAGCAAAAGCACACTTGCTGTGGAGCCGGTTCAACATCGCAGTGTCAAAATTTCTATAAAGGCCATGTTCCGCAATTAATGCTTTCAAATGGTCAGATTAATATTATTTACCGCAAGTGTGAGCAAATGTTAAAAGAAGATGATCAGCGGGAGCTAGCTTCAATGATGAAGACCATGTATATGCCAAAAGATGTCCTGAATGCAGACTTTAATGAAATGGATATGAATGATAACTCCCGTATGGCTGCAACACAGTTTATGGTCGAATTCAGGAAGCAATATCGGGAAACAAAAGAACTTCCTGCAAAAGGGCTGTATTTATACGGAACATTTGGTGTTGGCAAAACCTATATTTTAGGTGCCATCGCAAATGCTTTATCCAAAGAACGGATTCAAACTTTGTTAGTGTATATGCCGGAATTCATCCGAGAATTAAAGTCGTCGGTAACAGAGGGATCGATTGAGCAGAAAATCGATTTTGTAAAAAAAGTGCCGGTACTGATGCTGGATGATGTAGGTTCAGAGCCGATTTCTACATGGACAAGAGATGAAATTATCGGGTCAATCTTGCATTATCGAATGGCGGAAAAATTACCGACGTTTATATCGTCCAACTTCAATTACAAACAATTGGAAGAACAATGGGCGGTAACCGAACATGGGGCAATTGACGAAATGAAATCGGGCCGTATTTTACAACGAGTACAGGCATTAACAACACCGCTTGAAATTACAGGAACAAACCGAAGAAAATAAAATATTGAAAGTTTTATTTTTCAATATTGCATTTCTGCAAAATCGAGCGTATACTTTGTACGTAAATAAATAATAAATGCATTGAAAAGGACAACAAGTTAACGAACTGGCTTTTAGAGAGGGAAGACACGGCTGCAAGCTTCCTAGCACAAGCGTTTTACTTTACTACCTTCGAGCAGTGACGGGGCCAATCCGTCATCGTTTCTCAGTACGTTAACTGACCGAGAGCTTCTGATTCGTTTTGCGAAGAAGGAAGAAGGGTGGCACCACGAGCATACAGCATCGTCCCTTTGTTGGGACGGTGCTTTTTATTTTGCCTTAATATATTTTGACTGATAAAAAATATTGGGAGCAAATTAATTTATAGCTATAGATTAGTTGATTGTAGTGTAGGGCGGCGACTCCAGCGGGAATAGCGTGACGCCTGAGACGCTCGTGTAAGGCCAAGCCCGCGGAAAGCGTCGGCCCGAAACGGAAATCAACGGATTAGGATGACGACACTTTGCTACTCTCAATTAAATAAAAACCTTATAAGGAGGACAACAACATGTCAGAAATGCTCAAATTAACATTCCCGGATGGCGCAGTAAAGGAATTTGCCAAGGGAACATCTACATTAGACGTTGCAGGCTCAATCAGCCCAGGTCTTAAAAAATCAACTTTAGCCGGGAAAATCAACGGCACATTAATCGATGCCAAAACAGGAATCGAACAAGATGGTGCGATCGAAATCATTACTAACAAATCAGACGAAGCGTTAGAAATTCTTCGCCATTCAACTGCCCACTTAACAGCACAGGCAGTAAAACGTCTTTACCCGGATGCAAAATTAGGTATCGGTCCAGTTATCGATTCAGGCTTCTACTATGACATCGATTCACCAACACCGATTACTGCAGAAGATTTACCAGCAATCGAAAAAGAAATGAAAAAAATCATTGCTGAAAACATCGAAATTGAGCGTAAAAACGTTTCTCGTGATGAAGCACAAAAAATATACGAGGAAGTCGGCGACGAATACAAATTAGAACTACTAGAAGCAATACCAGCAGATGACCAAGTATCAATCTATTACCAAGGCGATTTCTTTGACCTTTGCCGTGGTGTACACGTACCATCTACAGGCAAATTAAAAGAGTTCAAATTATTATCATTAGCAGGTGCTTACTGGCGCGGTAACTCAGACAACAAAATGCTGCAACGTATTTACGGTACTGCATTCTTCACTAAAGACGAGTTGAAGCACCACCTTCAAATGCTTGAAGAAGCAAAAGAACGTGACCACCGTAAAATCGGTAAAGAACTGGATTTATTCATGACTAGCCAAACAGTTGGTCAAGGTTTACCACTTTGGTTACCAAACGGTGCAACAATCCGCCGTACTATTGAACGTTATATTGTAGATAAAGAATTATCTTTAGGTTACAAACACGTTTACACACCAGTGCTTGGCTCGAAAAAATTATACGAAACATCAGGACACTGGGAGCACTATCAAGATGGCATGTTCCCGCCAATGGAAATGGACAATGAAACACTTGTTTTACGTCCAATGAACTGTCCTCATCATATGATGGTATTCAAAAACGGTCTGCACTCTTACCGTCACTTACCAATCCGTATCGCAGAACTTGGAACAATGCACCGTTATGAAATGAGTGGTGCCGTATCTGGTCTACAACGAGTACGCGGGATGACTTTAAATGATGCGCACATTTTCGTACGTCCGGATCAAATTAAAGCAGAATTCAAAAAAGTAGTGGAACTGATTTTAGAAGTTTATAAAGACTTTGATCTTAAAGATTTCTCATTCCGTCTTTCTTACCGCGATCCGAACAACACTGAGAAATACTTTGATGACGATCAAATGTGGGAAACTGCACAGGCGATGTTAAAAGAAGCAATGGATGAGCTTGGTTATGATTACTTCATCGCAGAAGATGAAGCAGCATTCTATGGTCCGAAGCTAGACGTTCAAGTAAAAACAGCTATTGGTAAAGAGGAAACATTATCGACTGCACAACTTGACTTCTTATTACCACAACGCTTCGACCTTTCTTACATTGGTGAAGACGGTCAGCCTCAACGCCCAGTTGTTATCCACCGTGGTGTTGTATCGACAATGGAACGATTCGTAGCATTCTTAATTGAAGAATACAAAGGGGCATTCCCGACTTGGTTGGCGCCAGTGCAAGCAACAATTATTCCTGTATCAAACGCAGTGCACTATGATTATGCACGCGAAGTACAAGAAAAATTAGCTGCAGCTGGTATCCGTGTGGAAATGGATGACCGCGAAGAAAAACTAGGTTATAAAATCCGCGAAGCACAAATGCAAAAAATCCCGTACATGCTTGTACTTGGAGATAAAGAAGTTGCGGAAAATGCGGTAAATATCCGCCGTTACGGTTCGAAGGATTCAGAAACAATCAGCTTTGAACAGTTCCTGGCAGACATTACTGCAGAAGTAAAGAAATAATAAAAAAAGAAGGTATCCCGCATAAAATAGGGACGCCTTCTTTTTTATTACCATTCACTAGCGGTAATTTAAGGGTTGCATATTTTAAGTTATAATTTTTTGTCTACATCGATATCATGGTGCAGAGTTGTTGGTGGTACAGGCGGATTCGGTACTTGTCCCATTGGTGCCGGATTATCCAAGAATACAAATTCCCCAGTTCCGTCTGGTGCTGTGCCTTGTGCCCAGGGACCGTTTTTAGATGCTGTACCTTCTGATAAGCTCCATAACTCATAGGCATGCGGTTGAGCTTCCAACTCGTCTTCCGGTGCGAATGAAGCAGGAACGACGAAGCCTTTCTTTTCCTCGAGCTCTTTGATTGCCGCCATCCATTGATATTGGTGATAACGGTCGCGTGCCAGCATTTTTCTAAATACTGTACGTACACCTTCATCTTTTGTCATATGATATAAACGTGCGACTTGTAAACGCCCTTGAGATTCGGCATTTAAGTTTGCGCGGAAGTCTGCTAGCAGGTTACCACTTGCAATAATGTAGCCGGCATTCCATGGTACGCCGTTAGAATCTTTTGGTGTAGCTCCTAAACCGCTAACAATTAAATGTTGCGGATTAATGCCGCCCATAATTGCGTTCATCATTGGATCCTGTGCAATTTTTTGCTGGTCATCCGGTGACGCACCGTCAAGTAATTGACTAATTAAAGAACATAGCATTTCAACGTGACCGATTTCCTCCGTACCGATATCCATTAATAAGTCTTTATATTTTTCTTCGCCACGGCAGTTCCAGCCTTGGAACAAATATTGCATCATGACACTCATTTCACCGAACTGGCCGCCAAGAACTTCTTGAATTTGTTTTGCTAATAACGGATCTGGTTTTTCAACTTTTACCTCAAATTGTAACTCTTTTTGATGTCTGAACATGTTTAAAAATTCCTCCTATCGATAAAATGTTGGTCCCTAATTAGATACCACGAATATTTTGAGTGAAACCCGGAAGTGAAAATTAATTTCATTTATTTTTTAAAGTAAATTAATCATATAAAAATGCTTGACGGTAATTGGATCTCATGTTAAGATTATTTAAGTTATGAATACAAAAGTTTGAAAGTAGAGGCTGCCCGCTTCTCACCTGACAAGTGCTTTTATATAAGTTACGTGCAGGTATTAGAAACGTTGAATTGTTTTACGCATGAATGCGTATGCACATATAGCGGGCGGACATCTCAAATGTCCGTCCTTTTTGTTTGTAAAACAAGAAGAACATATGGACATCACGCAGAGTTGTACCGTTCGACAGGGTTATACTTTACACCAACTCATGTATTCGCGACAAACACTTGGAGGTGGATTAATATTAGCAAAGACATGTATGTAAACGAAGGCATCCGCGCGCGAGAACTTCGTCTAATTGATCACAATGGTGATCAGCTTGGTTTAAAAACGCGTACAGAAGCGTTGGAAATTGCCGCTCGTGCTAACTTGGATCTTGTCCTTGTGGCCCCTCAAGCCAAGCCACCAGTCGCTCGTGTCATGGACTATGGTAAATTTAAGTTCGATCAGCAAAAGAAAGACCGTGAAATTCGTAAAAATTCTAAAGTTATCGTGATGAAAGAGGTTCGCTTGAGCCCGACAATCGATGAACATGATTTTCAAACGAAATTACGTAATGCGATTAAGTTCCTTGAAAAAGGAGATAAAGTTAAAGCTTCAATTCGCTTTAAAGGTCGTGCAATCACACACAAAGAAATTGGTCAGCGTGTGCTAGATCGCTTTGCTGAAGCTTGTGCTGAAGTATCTACGGTTGAACAAAAACCGAAGATGGAAGGCCGAAGCATGTTCTTAGTTCTTCAACCGAAGACAGAGAAATAATACGTATGTAGAAACAAGTTTAGGAGGAAATCGACATGCCAAAAATGAAAACTCACCGTGGAGCTGCGAAACGTTTCAAAAAAACAGGTACTGGTAAATTAAAATTTGACCGTGCTTATGGCTCTCACTTATTCGCTAACAAATCAACTAAAGCAAAACGTCACTTACGTAAAGCAAAAGTTGCAACTTCAGGCGATTTCAAGCGTATCCGTACATTATTAACTTACATGAAATAATCTTGACCGTTTAAAAGATTATTAATAACAAAAATAAAAATTAGCATTCGAAAGAATTAGCAGGAGGTAATTACTATGCCACGCGTAAAAGGCGGAACAGTAACACGCGCTCGTCGCAAAAAAGTTTTAAAATTAGCTAAAGGTTACTATGGTTCAAAACACACGTTATACAAAGTAGCTAACCAAGCAGTAATGAAATCAGGTCAATATGCATACCGTGACCGTCGTCAAAAGAAACGTGATTTCCGTAAATTATGGATCACTCGTATCAATGCAGCTGCTCGCATGAACGGTTTATCTTACTCTCGTTTAATGCACGGCTTAAAAGTAGCAGGTATCGAAGTTAACCGTAAAATGTTAGCTGACTTAGCTGTAACAGATAGCACAGCATTCGCTCAATTAGCTGAAGAAGCTAAAAAAGCAGTAGCTAAATAATTTTAGTATACAATAAAGGCTGATAGGGATTTGCTCCTTATCAGTCTTTTTTTGACTAGGGGGATTCAGATGGGATTAGCAGCAGTTTCATATGTCGCAGTTGTTTCACTCGTACTATGCGTATATATGTACATAGATAAAGAACGCGCTAAAAAGAAGGAATGGCGTATTTCCGAAAGAACACTATTAACATTAGGGGTACTCGGTGGCGCACTTGGCGGTGTTTTAGGGATGTACTTATTTCGTCATAAAACGAAGCATAACCAATTTGCATTTGGCTTTCCTTTACTTGGGGCAATTCATATATTTATACTAGTTCAGCTATTTTAATATGATCTTGGAGCATAGACTAAATTTGTCTGTGCTTTTTTTATGCATAGAAAAAGATTATTCATTTGTTAGATTAGTAGTTGTAATTTATAATAAATTCAGTAAATTCGAAAGCGGGGAGTAATGAAATGAGTAAATACGAAGAGCAATTATCTTATTTACAGAAGCCAAGTGAAGAGGAAATACCGGAAGATATACAGCAACTTTTCGATCAACATGTTGAAAAGCAGCAGAAGCAAAACGGGTTTGTAAATAATTTATTTAAAATTCTTCCATTGAATGCGCTGCAGTATAAAGGATTTTTGGAATTTAAATATTCTCTGTTCAATGAAGAAACAACGTATTTATCATTAGCAGACAAGGAAATGATCGGGCTTGTCGTCTCTTCGACAAATAATTGCAGCTATTGCCTTACTTCACATAGTGATGTCCTTCGGGGGCTAACAAAAAATCCGGGATGGGTTGACCAGTTAACATACAATTACCGCTCCGCAAAACTTACGGAAAAGCAGCGTGCGTTATGTGATTATGCCTACCGTGTAACAAGGTATCCAAATGAAATAACGACAAAAGAAGTTGATTTACTACGTGAAGCGGGTTTTAATGACCATGAAATTTTGGAAGCTGCATATGTTGCCGGATTCTTCAATTATACTAACCGCTGGGTAAGTACGATTGGAGCAGTTGCAAATCCCGGGCATTACGGACATAATCGGTAAACCGGATGCTGCAGTAAAATGCAGCATCCGGTTCTGTTTTAACCAATAAATAATAGGAGCATCATGACAATGCCAAGTGGAGGAAATAGTCGATATTTTAAACGTGTTTTTGCCTGAAGCCACTCGTTTTCCTGAACAGACATTAGTTGAAAAAAAGGAGCTTGTTTAATTTCGTTTAGAATAGAACTTAGGGCAACGTTTAAACCGATAAAAGAAAATATGAGGACGATTGCTTTTGCCCATATTGGAAGAACGAAGAGGAGGGCAATGGCAAGGACAATGAGCTGGACCGGAGATTTCAAGTAATTCAGTTTCCTCAATAATGTTTTGTAAATTAAATTATCGATACGATGGGTACTTAATATTTTATTTTTCGCAAGTAAAATAAGCGGCTGTTTTGTCTTCGCTGGCATATAATAACGCATTTCCAAGCTAAATTGATACAGGTGCTTCATCCACCGGTAAAAGGCTTCGTATTCCCAGCGGGTTTCGATTGTCCAGTAACGATTGCTTAGTACGGTATTTAATAAAAGTAAGTGAGCAGCAAGAAGCAATAGGGAAAATACCCAAAATGGTAAAATGGCAAGGTTAAATATAATGAGTGCATGAATAATAAATAGTAACGGCCATTTTGTAAACCACTTTTGACATTTATACTGTATAAATATATGGAGTACGCTTATTATATTCAAAGCGAAAAGTACTTCCCAAAATGGTAGTACAAGAAAAGGTGAAGCGAGCAATAATAGTATAATAAGAACAAAGTTAAAAAATATAAATGAATAACTATAACCAAATAGTTTAATCTGATGAATTTTCCTTCCTTGCTGCTTATAAAATAGCAAATCAGCATCGTATACAAAGAGACGTACGGATGATTTTACTAGGAAAAAGCTTAATCCAAATAACAGAGTGAGTAAGAAATTTTGCTGAAGCTCGATTACCTGAAAATTAACAGCGAAATCGCGATATAAGAAAAAGCCGATAATGATACTAGGTACTACAAGGTATAGAAGGACTGTCCAATCTGTGATTGATTTAATAAGGTTAAAATTAAATTGATATGAGCGATAAAGGCGTTTTGCAAACATAGTTATAACCTGCCTTGAAATTCATAAAAGATATCTAGTAAAGAAATAGGTAGTCCAATCATTTGCTGAAGTTCGCTCAATGATCCTTTAGCCTGGATTTTACCTTCGTGGAGGAGAATGTAATGATCACAAAGCATTTCAGCCATTTCTAATTGGTGTGTGCAAAGTAAAAAAGCGGCACCTTGTTGTTTGCGTTCTTCGATTAAAACGAGCAGTTCCCGCATAGCTCGCGGATCAAGTCCCATGAAGGGCTCATCCAATATGTAAAGTGGTCTTTCACCTAAAAATGCCAATACAAGCATAACTTTTTGCTGCATCCCTTTTGAAAAGTATATCGGCAAATCATCCAGTCGCTGGTCAATTTGAAAGAGAGTTAGTAACTGATCTGCTTTATCCCAAAGTGTTTTGTCTTTATATTCATCGATTAAAAATTGAAGGTGCTCACGAAGTGTAAAATGTTCGTATAATAATGGCCGTTCAGGTACATAACCGTAGGAGGGGATGGTGATTGTCCCTTCAAAATAAGGAATAACACCAAGCATTGATTGAATTGTAGTACTTTTACCGGCTCCGTTTCCCCCAATTAAACCAGTAATAGTTCCAGGCTGCATTGAAAAATCAATTTGCTCAATGCTTGATTGATTTACAATATAACCTGCTTTCTTAATATTAATTTCCATAATATTTCACCTCATCCATTTATACGGATATATATGAAAAAGGTTTCAAACATAAAAGCGAACCGTACAATCATACGGTTCGCTGTCCCCAGTTAGTCTTTCATCAGTTTTTCTATCGGATTTTTCCAATTAATCGAGGCGTTTGGATAATTCATGAGAATCTCGTTTTCCAAATACATAAAATCCTCTTTTGTAAACCCTTGAAGTTTCATCGCATCATGGACAAAGACGAAAATACTTACGACTTCAAATGCATTGTCCGTCGTACCTAAATATTTTTCTCCTTCAAATAAAGCCCCCTTATACGATATGAAAAAGTTTTTCCGAATGTTTTTCACATCATCATAAAAATAATATTGTCCATTTTCATAGGCCTCATCCAATTTACGCTTTGGGTCGATTAAGTAGCGTACCCCTCTGTAAAATATGTAAATGATGAGAAGGATGATGGCAATTCGTAACAATAAAGCCATGAAACTTCCTCCTTGCTTACGGTGATTCCCTCCTATACGATTGAGTAGTATAAAAAGTTTCATTTTATTTTGAAAAAGAGGGATGTTTTGATGCAATTTCGTCAATTATTTGAAAAGCAACGGCAGCTAGACCAATTTATTGAAGAAAACCAACAAGTACAAAAAGATGTATTTGCCGAAAAAGGCCTCGCATTATTAGTTGAGCTAAGTGAATTGGCCAATGAAACACGCTGTTTCAAGTTCTGGTCAACGAAGGGGCCATCAAAAAGAGCTGTTCTTTTGGAGGAGTATGTCGACTCGGTCCACTTTATGCTCTCACTAGGAAATATGCGCGGTTTTCTGCTAGAAGAATGGCCCTTTTTAAAGGTTAAGCAAGAGTTAACAGAAACCTTCCTGAATGCGACACAGACTATCCTGACCTTTCTGCAGCACCAAACAGAAGAAAATTACAGGGCGATGTGGGAACAATACAGCATAATTGCCTACAACCTGGATTTTTCAATTGATGATGTTTTGCATGCATATGAATTAAAAAATGAGAAGAATTATGAACGGCAACGAAATGGCTATTAAATTACATAATGCCGAGAAACTATTTCACATTTCGAAATATTGTCGCTATAATAAAGATGAGTAATTATTAGGGGGAAAACCGACATGACAAAGCTTGATGCAACATTACAAATGTTCAAAGATTTAACAGATGCAAACGGTATACCAGGAAATGAACGTGCACCACGTGAGGTGATGAAAAAGTATATCGCACCTTATGCAGATGAGGTGGAAACAGATAACTTAGGAAGTTTAATCGCAAAAAAAACAGGCGATGAAAACGGTCCGAAAATTATGGTTGCGGGTCACTTGGATGAAGTTGGTTTCATGGTTACACGCATTGATGATAAAGGGTTTGTCTTCTTCCAGACAGTAGGCGGCTGGTGGAGCCAAGTAATGCTTGCCCAACGTGTGACAATTACAACACGTAAAGGGGAAGAAATTATTGGTGTGATCGGATCAAAGCCACCACATATTTTACCGGCAGATGTTCGAAACAAAGTAGTCGATATTAAATCAATGTTCGTTGATATCGGTGCCGCATCAAAAGAAGAAGCAATGGAGTGGGGCGTACGTCCAGGCGATATGATTACACCATATTTCGAATTCAATGTAATGAAAAATGAAAAGCATCTATTAGCGAAAGCATGGGATAACCGTATTGGCTGTGCGATTGCGATTGATGTACTGAAAGCATTAAAAGATGAAAAGCATCCGAACATTGTGTATGGTGTCGGGAATGTACAGGAAGAAATCGGCCTTCGCGGTGCGAAAACTTCTACATTTAAAGTACAGCCGGATATCGGTTTTTCTGTAGATGTTGGTGTTGCTGGCGATACGCCGGGCGTGACACCGAAAGAATCGACTTCAAAAATGGGCGCAGGTCCACAAATTGTCGTATATGATGCATCAATGGTATCTCATACAGGTTTACGTGAATTTGTCCTTGATGTAGCTGAAGAAGCGGGCATTCCATACCAGTTCGAAGCAATGGCTGGCGGCGGTACGGATGCAGGAAGTATTCACATTACAGCAAACGGTGTACCATCATTGGCAATTGGTGTTGCAACACGCTATATTCACTCACATGCAGGAATTTTACATCGTGATGATTATGATAATGCGGTTAAATTAATTGTAGAAGTGATTAAACGATTAGACCGTGACACAGTAAATAAAATTACATTTGAATAATATATAAACTGCAGATAGAACAATTATTAGCAGCTTAATATTATAATATGAAAAAATATCCATTTCCTTATAAGGAAATGGATATTTTATTTTAACATACCTCCTTTAACTACCAACCTCTTATGTCTCTGTAAATTCCGCAACCCGACCTATTTTCTTAATAAAAATAAGTACTTTTTGAATATTTGACTATAATTTGGAAATAATGAATTCATTAATCAGCAAAACATAGAGTAGGCGAAAAATATAATTTTAGATAAATGGGGGAAGCTTATGTTTTTTGAAAAAAAGAATAAAAAGGCAACGTTCAAAAAACAAACAGGAGATTTAACAAGGCCTTCAAAAGATAAGGGTGAAAAACAATCTACTTCATCAACTTCCGAAGTAACTACCAAAACGGATGATTGGCAACCCATTTCCGATTCAACTGATGTTTTTATAAAAAAAGTAAAAGAGCAAATTCATTCACCGGCTGATTTAGTAATTCGATATGTAACAGATTCAATTACTATTTTGTATATCGATAACTTAATAAAAGAAGATATATTGAACGGTAAAATATTACCTGTTCTGCAGAATATACAAGAAGGAACACCGAGTAGTATCCATAGTCAGTTACCTTTACCACAAGTAAACGTGGAAAATAAATTAAATCAAAGTATCGATACTATGTTAACAGGCGCTGTTATGATTCATGTGGCGGGACATGCACTGGTCACTATGGTCCTCATTCCAGCAAGAGAATCACGGGGGTTGTCTGCACCTGAAAATGAATCGCAAGTTATCGGGTCGCAAGTGGGGTTTAATGAAAGTCTCTCCACAAATATCTCGCTTGTTCGACGGTTTATTTTAAGTAAAAATCTTAGTAATGAAAAATTAAAGGTAGGGAATCAGACCAATACATCGCTCTCTATACTTTATATAGATGGTGTTGCATCAGAACAAAATGTAAATACTGTCCGACAAAGAATACAGGCTCTTGATATTGAAGATTTAATTGATAGTGCGGAACTGGCAGAATTAATCGATGACAGCTCCCTGTCTATTTTCCCTCAGATGTTATTAACGGAGCGCCCCGATCGATTTTGCGATGGTTTATTGGGTGGGAAAATAGGCATTCTTGTTGATGGCAGTTCGATGGGAATACTTTGCCCTTACTCATTTATTGAGTTTTTTCAAAGTAGAGAAGATAAAAACTTGCGTTGGCCAATAGCAACATTTGTAAGATTGTTACGGTTTTTGGCTATTTTTATCTCAATTTTTTTTACCCCGATGTATGTAGCATCATTAACTTTCCATTATGAAGTAATTCCACAGCCCCTTTTAGTGCCGCTTAGTGAATCAAGAGCCAGAGTACCGTTTCCTCCAATACTAGAGGCACTTTTCCTGGAACTGATTATGGAGTTGCTTCGTGAGGCTGGGGCAAGATTACCGACAAAAATAGGCCAAACAATTGGGATTGTCGGCGGGATTGTACTTGGTACAGCGGCAGTGGAGGCAGGAATTACGAGTAATATTCTTATTATTATTGTCGCTCTATGTGCGCTATCTTCCTTTATTACACCGAGTTATATGATGGGGAATGTTATTCGATTGCTTCGCTTTCCAATCATCATTTTAGCTGGGTTTTGGGGTTATTATGGGATAATGCTTGCCCTTTGTGTTCTGTTGATTCATCTATTACGACAAACAAGCTTAGGTGCTCCTTATATGGCACCGTTTTATCCACCTAGACTTAAAGACTTGGGTGATAGCCTAGTTCGTCTGCCATACCCGTTTATTATTCGAAAATCGCCAAATTCGAGAGTGGAAAACCCGGATTATTCAAAAAAACGTGTAAATCTTAAGGGTGACAAGGAGAAGGTGAAAGAGTGAAGAAAATGCTGCAAATTAATCCCACTCAAACATTCAATGCCCCTCTTCTCTTTTTCATCATTTCTTCTGCTCAAATAGGTGTAGGAGTTCATGGATTTCAAAGCATTATCTATAAAGATGCAAAACAAGATGCCTGGATTTCCATCATTATTAGTTTTATTGCAGCACATTTTATTGTCTTTATAATTTTTAAAACGCTGGAATTGTACGAATCAAATGACATTTATGGAGTGAATTTGGATTTATTCGGTAAATACTTAGGGAATTTAATTAATTTGACTTATATTTTATATTGCGGTATGTCATATTTTGCCATTATTAAAAATTATACAGATGTTATTAATACATGGGTATTTCCAGGCTTAAGTTCTTCGTTTATTACAATTACACTGCTTATAACTGTAAGTTATGCATTCACGGGCGGCCTAAGAGTAATAATTGGAGTTTGTTTTTTTAGCTTTTTTTTAAGTCTCTGGATTTTAATTGTACTGTTATTTCCTATTGAATATTCGAATGTTAATTACCTTTTGCCTGTACTAGACAATGATTTTATAAGTCTACTCAAAGGAGCGTACTCTATGACGCTTACGATTGTAGGTTTTGAAATAATTAATACGGTTTATCCATATGTCAAAGAAAAGAATAAGGCGCAAAAATTTGTACATTTTGGATTGCTGTTTACATTGGCTATTTATTTGTTTGTTATGTTGGTTACATTAACATTTTTTAGTGGGGAACAGCTTGAGAAAACGATTTGGGCAACATTATCATTATTCAGCATTGTCCGTTTGCCATTTCTTGAACGGATTGAACTGATAACGGTCTGTTACTGGATGATGATAATCTTGCCGAACCTTTGTTTATTTGCATGGTCTGCTTATAGGGGGGTTAGCCGAATAATAAATATAACCGATAAGAAATTTATTATTATTTTCTCCCTTTTTATATTTATAGCATCGTTGATTGTGGAGACACGGTTTGAGATTAATACATTCAACAACTATTTTGGGTACTACGCATTTTATATCGTATTTGCTTACCCTGTCTTATTATATTTCATTGCTCTCCTAAAGAAAAAAGTCTTTAAACGACAAGCGAGAAGGGAATGAAGGAGCTGACTACGTTTAAAAAACTGATTTTGCTGTTCGCCTGTATTATTGTTTTGGTAGGTTGTGCAGAACAGAAAATTCTTGAAAGAATCAGTTTAACAACATTGGTAGGCTTTGATTTAGCTGATGAGGATAAGTTGGCCGCCATTGCTGTTATCCGACAAATTAATCCGGATTTAGAAAGTAAAATTGAACTGCAATCTGCAACTGCATTAACAAGTAGGGGGGCACGTTCAAAAATTGATTTAAAAACATCGAAGACTATTGGCTCAGGGCAATTACGGGTTGTGTTATACGGTGAAGAGCTGGCTAAAGTAGGTTTAAATGAGAACATTCATATCTTAAAAATGAATTCCGAAATCAGCAATGCAACATATATAGCTTCTGTGGAAGGGGATTTGAACGAACTATTAGAGTATAAGTATGAAAATATATCTGATCTTGGACAACATATTTATCAATTAATTAAATATAATGTAGACAAGCAGTATATTATTTCATCGACTCTCCATGAAATCAACAGAGATAAACTATCATTTATAGATAGTTATTCCATGCCGATATTAGAAAGAGAAGAAAATAATATCAAAATATCTGGTATAGCTTTTTTTAACGAAGGGAAAATAGTCGGCAAACTCCCGGCAGAGGAAGCAATTTATATATTGATGGTTAAAGGGAAGACTCATAATGGAACGCTTGAAATGGAAATACCTATAACAACATTGGAAAAATCCCCCCCTGATTCCTCGGAAGGACTACCAATAGCCATTGACTCTATAAATTCAAAGCGGAAGATTAAACTAGTAGATTCGGCAGTGCCTGAATTCAATTTGACGATTAAAATTGAATGTCGGTTATTGGAAGTTGATTCAGATGTGAGCATGGATAATCCGAGCATCATTCATAAACTTGAGAAAGAAATCAACAAGAAAATTGAAAGTGAAATTAATCAAATTATAGACTATAGCCATGAAATCAATACCGATATATTCCAGTTTGGCGAATATTATAAAGCACAGAATCGAAATGCGGATATTGATAAAAAAAAGTGGGATGAAATGTTTTCCGAAATGAAAGTGAACGTTACAGTAAATACTACAATTATACGCGATGGTGTGTTTCAATAGATCTCTATAAATGAATCAATTTGGGAAATGTTTTTAGAGGATGGCCTGGAACAGGGGACTTTATGAATACAGCCGGAAATAGTTGTAGAAGGGTTTGAAGGAAAAAAGAAGAATAGCTAATGGCACGGCGTTTTCAGAAGTTTGGACGAGAAAAGTAGCTATATTAAAATGTACTGGAGAAGGCATTCAAGAAAAGATGAATGAGTTTAGCAGTTATCAAACGACGAATTTTACTGTGACTTACATTATATATGAAAGTTTGTATTAGTGTCTGCAGTGAATATGATGAAGGAATTGTGCATCGTATGCTGAAACCTGCTGTACAATCGCCATTAAAATAAGCGAAAACCATTAATTTTCCGATTGTCAGGAAAGTTAATGGTTTTTTGTTTATTTTACATCATGTAGGGCAGTAAGCTTTGTTTCAATTGAGTTCGTTAAATCAGACGTCGCTTTAGGTACGAAACTTTCCAAAACAGGGTTGATCATCATCCCCATAAAACCGCCAGCAGATAAATCCAGGCTGCCTGTTACTTGAGCGGACTCGTTATTGCCGGTTGCAATGTTAAAGTAGCCGTTCCCATCAAAGTTGTCGGACAAACCTTTTATGTTAAATTTTACATCAGTCGGTTCAACAGAATCAGTTATATCTACTTGAAGAATAATCTTTTTTTTCGTGAACCCTAAATCTGCAAGTAAAGTCCAAGTGAACTGCGTATCATGTATTGCTTCGTGCTCGATATAACCTGGAATTAATGGAGCCCAATTATTATAGTTCTTTAGAAAATTCCATATTATCTCATTAGATAATGGTAATTCCACTGTGTGGATCGCGTGCGGCATAATGATTCCTCCTAAATCAGTGATAGAGTAAATTATTTCCAAAATGTACTGCTGTAAATAGTATGCTTAAAAATGAATTAGAATTCAATAAAAATCGAATATCTTCTCCAAAAAACATAAAATATATCCTTCAAGTGAATTATTTCATCGTTCATGAATAAGTCTAATTATTGTACAATTTTATTAATTTAAATAATTTATAATAATTCACTTGATTTTATATTTATTCATTTGTATAATAAAACCAACATAAAGCTCACAGAGGTGTGTAATGATGAAATTATTAGAAGAGGTGCAATTAAAGCCTGTTGAAAGTTTACAAGGAAAAGACTTATTAACATTGCTTGACTATACGAGTGAAGAAGTGAAGCAACTGCTTGAACTTGCTACACAGTTGAAAATAATTACAAAAGCGGGCAAATGTCCACGATTATTGGAAGGTAAGACACTTGGCATGATCTTTGAAAAAAGTTCAACGCGTACACGTGTATCATTTGAAGTAGGCATGCAGCAGCTTGGCGGATATGGAATGTATATGAATGCTCGCGATATGCAAATTGGCCGTGGTGAACCAATATCTGATACAGGAAGAGTATTATCAGGTTATTTAGACGGAATCATGATCCGTGCCAACTCCCATACAATGGTTGAAGAATTGGCTGATAACGCCTCGATTCCGGTCATTAATGGGTTAACGGACCTTGATCATCCATGTCAGGCATTAGCTGACCTTGAAACAATTGCCGAAAATAAAGGGGAATTGAAAGGATTAAAAATCGCTTATGTAGGTGATGGCAATAATGTAGCACATGCGCTTATCGCTGCAGCAGCACATGTTGGTATGCATGTAGCAGTTGCAACACCACCAGGATATGAATGTGATAAACGTTTTATTGAAAAAGCACAAATGATCGCTTCTCGTAACGGCAGTACTATTGTTGTAACAAATGACCCAGTGGCAGCTGTTACAGATGCAGATGCGGTTTACGCAGATGTATGGACATCAATGGGGCAGGAAGAAGAAACACTAAAGCGACTGAAGGATTTTGAAAAGTATCAGATCAATGATGAATTGGTTGCCCATGCAAAGCCGGATTATATGTTCCTTCATTGTTTACCGGCACATCGAGAGGAAGAAGTTGCGACGTCAGTTATTGACGGCCCAAATTCTTATATATTTGAGCAAGCAGAAAATCGCCTGCATGCCCAAAAAGCAGTTTTAGTATCTTTATTGGCGTAAAATCAGTAACAAGCATTTGGTATTGTACTACGGGTTGTAGTCGCCGCTGCGAACAATGCATTATTTATGGGCAGGAAGGGCAAATAAATAATGTAGTAGTTCAACATGAATAACAATGGGAGACGCTGTGACGATTCATGAAGTACTACAAGTGATGTCTGTATTCAAGATGGAATGCCCCATCACTACATAGAAAAAGCAATCCGGGAGACGCTGGATTGCTTTTTTGTATGGAGTCATACTTGAATGATGGATGGTTATGCTTAATGTTAGCTGACAAACTGCTTTGCCAGTTTTTGCGAAAATTCGCTTCGCTCGCTTTCGCTTGCACCATTCCACCATTTTTCCAGAAATACACCAAGGCCAGGAAGTAAATGCTCCTCGCCACGTGCAATGGCATCATTGACGATATCCTGAAATTCAGCGGCATCTGAGCCCGTTACATTGGCAGTAATTGCTTGTCTAATTTGAAAATCCATATGAAACCTCCTTTTCCCATACTTTGTTCAAAATAATAAACTTTATACATGGCATTGCGTTATGGATTACAAAATAATTGTGATAGAATATACAATCGAGTACGGAAAAAAGGACGGGAAATAATGAAAAGAATTGAATCGACACAAAATGCACTAGTGAAGCATTGGAAAAAGCTTGTTACACAACGTAAAGAGCGAGAAAAAACAGGAGAGTATATTGTAGAAGGCTTTCATTTAGTGGAAGAAGCGTTAAAGCATAAAGACCAAATCGTCCAGATTATTGTGCGTGATGGTGTTGATCTACCTTTATTATGGGCAATAGATGAAGTAGTATTAGTCCATGTAAATGAGGCAGTATCAAAAGAAATTGCGGAAACTGAAAATTCCCAAGGGGTATTTGCCCATTGTAAGCAGCGCCAAATTTCCGAAGATGAACAATTTGATTGGAAAAAAGTACTGTTAGTCGATGCGGTTCAAGATCCGGGAAATATCGGCACGATGATCCGAACGGCAGATGCAGCAGGAATTGATGCAGTTGTGTTAGGGAAAGGCAGTGTCGATGCATTTAATCCAAAATCATTGCGTTCTGCACAAGGCTCTCATTTCCATATTCCTGTTGTACGTGGCGACTTGATGGAATGGGTAGAAAACCTGCAGGCTGACGGTATCCGTGTATTTGGCACTTCATTGGATGAATCGATTTCATACAAAAAAGTGGAACCGAGTGATTCATTTGCTTTAATTGTGGGTAATGAAGGAAGTGGTATCAATCCACAAATATTGGCAAAAACAGACCAAAACATCATCATTCCTATATTAGGCGGGGCAGAATCACTGAATGTTGCGGTGGCAACAGGAATTTTATTGTATGCATTTGTAAAATAAACAGGAAAACTTAAAGGTGGGATTTTGTAAGTAAGTACTTATAAAATCCTATTTCTTTTAAAATATTAGGTAAAAAGTGGAAATAAAGCCCATAAAATGAAACGTATTGAGCTTTCTGATTAGTCCCAAAATATGAACTTTAACGAGTTCATAGAAATGTCATTTTTGAAATGAAGGTAACTTTTAGCTCGAAATCGCTTTATTTTACTGCGTTTGCCGTCATTATTTTAAAATATTAAAAAAGAATTGCTCGTAAATTGGGAGAAATAAGGGTTTTTTCCAATTTGATGTTTTGACACTTATTTGATGTTTAACTAAAATCTAAGTAGGTTAGACAGACGCCTTAAGTTATCACAATAAAAAAATAAAATAATGCTTTTTAAAATAGTGTGCAAACTGTTAATTATGGGATTCAATTTAAAGGTTCTAAATGGTGATGGATTGATGGTCTGACTATTTGCCACTATATGCATAGTGTAAATGGTAAAAAGTGAAAATATTCATTCGATGTCGCACTATCGTCATTATTTTATTTTCGCTCTCACATGAAAGCGCTTAAGCAAAATCTAACAAGCTTTATTTAATTGGAAAGGAGTCCAACTATGAAAGTAAATATGAAGGGAACATTACTCTCTTTCATGGGACTAGGTGCTATTCTTTTAGCAGGCTGTAACGATAAGTTAGCAGTTCTTGATCCTAAAGGTCCTCAAGCTCAAAGACAAGCCGATGACACAATGTTATTAATTTACTTAATGTCAGGGATTGTTTTAACAGTATTAGCAATTTTGGTGTTTATGTTATTTAAATACCGTGCATCAAAACAAAGTCCAGATTACGAGCCACCGCATATTCATGGCCACTGGCTTGTAGAAACATTTATGATTGGTATTCCTGTAATCATCGTTATTTTCTTATCATTTGTTTCAGTTAAGAGTAACTACATTGTTGAGAGTGTTCCTCAAGAATATGAGGATCAGGAACCTTTAGTTATTTATGCTTCATCATCTAACTGGAAATGGCACTTCAGCTATCCGGAACAAGATATTGAAACAGTAAACTACCTATACATTCCTGCTGGACGTGCAGTTGAATTTAAACTTTACTCTTATGGTCCAATTACAAGTTTCTGGATTCCGCAACTTGGCGGTCAGAAATATGCAATGGCAGACATGGTAACAACATTACACTTAGCTGCTGACAACCCAGGCGAATTCTGGGGACGTAACGCGAACTTCTCAGGTCGTGGTACTGCAGAAAACATTTTTGATGTAACAGCTTTAACTCAAACAGAATTTGATGAATGGGTAACAGAAGTTCATGAAACGGCTGCTCCATTAACAGAAGAGAAGTTTGATGAATTATTAGAGCCAGGTCATCTTGGTAAATCAACTTACACTGGTACACATCTAGAGTTCTCACCAGCTCCGGAACACAACCATGAATCTTCAGACGAAGAAAAAGAGGATGAAGAGGACCATTCTTCACACTAATTTTTGAAAGTAACAACTTTTCGAAAGGAGTACTACTATGTCGGAATTCTTTGCACAGTTTGCAGTTCCACACCCAAGCACATTAATTTATATCGCAATGGCTTCTATAGTTTTAGGGTCAATCGCGTTAGTAGCGATCGTTACTTATTTTAAATTGTGGGGCTACTTATGGCGTGAATGGATTACAACTGTTGACCATAAAAAAATCGGTATCATGTATTTAATCACTGCTTTAGTTATGCTTTTCCGCGGCGGTGTCGATGCCGTAATGATGCGTTTACAGCTAGCTATTCCAGAAAACGGTTTCTTAGACGCTCAGCACTATAACGAAGTATTTACAACTCACGGAGTAGTCATGATTTTATTCATGGCAATGCCATTCATTACATTCTTCTTTAACTTTTTAGTACCTTTACAAATCGGGGCACGTGACGTTGCGTTCCCACGTTTGAACAACTTGGCATTCTGGTTATTCTTCATGGGTATGGGATTATTCAATATCTCATTCATCGTTGGGGGATCTCCTGATTCTGGATGGACTTCATATTTCCCATTAGCGGATAATGAATTCAGTACATCAGTTGGTACAAACTATTACATGCTGGCACTTCAAATTGCGGGTCTTGGTACGTTAATGACAGGTATTAACTTCATTACGACTATCATGAAAATGCGTGCTCCAGGCATGACATTATTTAAAATGCCAATGTTCACTTGGTCAGCACTTATTGCAAACTTAATTATCGTATTCGCGTTCCCAGTATTAACAGTAGCATTAGCTATGGGTACAATGGACCGTCTATGGGATACTAAATTCTTTGCTATCGGTGACGGTGGTATGGACATGCTTTGGGCCAACCTATTCTGGGTTTGGGGTCACCCTGAAGTATATATCTTAATTTTACCGGCATTCGGTATTTTCTCTGAAGTAATTTCGACATTCGCACGTCGTAACTTATATGGTTACACGTCAATGGTTTGGTCAATGATCTTAATTTCAGTATTCTCGTTCGCTGTATGGACTCACCACTTCTTTACTATGGGTCAAGGTGCATTCACGAACTCGATCTTCTCGATCACAACAATGGCAATTGCGATCCCAACAGGGGTTAAAATTTTCAACTGGTTATTTACACTTTATAAAGGGAAAATTGTTGTTACAACACCAATGTTGTATGCATTACACTTCATTCCTTTATTCACATTAGGTGGTGTAACAGGGGTTATGCTTGCGATGTCAGCAGCGGACTACCAATACCACAACACAATGTTCTTAGTAGCTCACTTCCATAACGTAATCATCCCTGGTGTTGTTTACGCGATGTTAGCAGGTTTAACATTCTACTGGCCGAAAATGTTCGGTTTCATGTTAAATGAGCGTCTAGGTAAAGCAACTGTTTGGGTAATGTCAACAGGTTTCGTACTATCATTCATTCCAATGTATATCACTGGTTTAGATGGTCAAGCACGTCGTATGTACACATACTCTGACGCAGCTGGATTCAGTACATTAAACATGGTATCGTTTATCGGTGCCGGAATCATGTCTGTTTCATTCTTAATGCTAGTATGGAACATTTGGTACAGTTTCAAAAACTCTCCACGCGACATCGGTTCAGATCCATGGGATGCACGTGGTCTTGAGTGGGCGACACATACGCCAATTCCACACTATAACTTTGCAATTACTCCAGACGTAACTGATGCAACTTCAGAAGCATTCTGGGATTCTAAGAAAAACGGCGTTAAGTTATTCAAAGGTGAAATTAAAGATATTCACATGCCAAATAACTCAGGTCAAACATTTATCTTATCAGTATTCTTCTTCATCGGTGGTTTCGCTCTAGTATTCAGTATGTTTACTTTAGCTATCATCAGCTTAATCGGTATTTTAGCTTGTATGGGTTACCGTTCACTAGAAGACGACCATGGCTACCATATCCATAAAGAAGAAGTTGAGTTAATCGAGAAAAAATATGAAAAAGAAGGAGGTGCGAAATAATGGGTAAAGTTAATAACAATGTTCCATTGGAATATTCAACAGAGGAAAATAACCTGAAAATCTTCGGGTTCTGGACTTTCCTAGGTGCGGAAATTATGTTATTCGGTACATTATTCGCATCATACTTTGTTCTTTCGGGTCGTACAGGTGACGGTCCGACTGCAGCTGAGATTTTCGAAATCGGTCCAGTACTTGCAGAGACATTCATTCTTTTAACATCAAGTTTTACAATCGGTTTAGCTATTCATGCAATGCGTCTTGGCAGTAAAAAAGCGACATTGTCATTTATGGGTATTACATTATTACTTGGTGCAGCGTTCATTTCTGTAGAAATTTATGAATTTGTACACTATGTACATGTTGGTGCAGGTATTACAACTAGTGCCTTCACATCTGCTTTATTAACAACGTTAGGAACACACGGTCTTCACGTAACGTTTGGTTTATTCTGGGGAATCTTCATTATGATCCAAATTGCCAAGCGCGGACTTAACTCAGTAACAGCAGGGAAAACATTTGTATTCTCACTATACTGGCACTTCCTGGATGTTGTTTGGATCTTCATCTTCAGTTTCATTTACTTGAAAGGAATGATGTAATCTATGGCTAAGTTCTTCCCAATAGGCCAAATTATGGGCTTCGTATTTTCACTGATTTTAACAGTGATTGCAATGCTTGTTTACTTCACAGATATGTCATTCACAACTGGAATGGTTATCCTTTTAGTGACAGCATTCATTCAAGCAGGTTTACAGTTTATTGTCTTCATGCACGCTGGTGAAACAAATGACAAGTGGGCTATCTACTCGAACATCGTATACGGAATCGGTTTAGTAGTATTGACTGTTTTAGGTTCTTTATTAATCCTTCTTTGGGATATGTAATGATGAAAAACGCTCCAGCTAGTTGATAAATGTACGAAAATACATTAAACTAGTTGGAGAATATATTACGAAATGCGTTGACCGGGAAGAGTAGGTATACACCATTTGTTTTAGGGAATGCAAGCCAATGACTGAAAGCTTGCTAACAAATTGTATAGTGAAGTTCACCCCGCGAGCAGCATCCGGGATCCACTTGTGGTGAAAGGATTGCCGGCTAGACATAGTCGTTAGCTCCAATGAAGTGATTGCTTTTTGCAATAACTAGGGTGGTACCGCGAAACTCGTCCTCGTCCCTTTCTTAGGGGGCGAGGATTTTTTATTTTCACAAATGGTGATTATTATAGTGCGTATATGTAAATTTGTTAAAGCAACAGGTTCAAACCAGGCACTATGACACTGGATTTTATTAAGGAGGACTTTGTAAATGGAACAACAATTAAAGCAATTGGAACAAGAAGCATTAGCTAAAATTGCCGATGCAGCTGACTTAAAAGCATTAAATGACGTTCGTGTTGCGTACTTAGGTAAAAAAGGACCGATCACGGATTTATTAAAAGGAATGGGGAAACTTTCTGCAGAAGAACGTCCGAAAATGGGTGCCCTAGTTAACACTGTACGTGAAAATGTAACAGCCGAACTTGAGAAAAAGGTTGCTGTTTTAGAAGAAGCTGCAATTTTAGCGCAGCTTGAAAACGAGTCAATCGATGTGACGTTACCAGGTGCAAAAGTACGTGCAGGAAACCGTCACTTGTTAACACGTGTAATCGAAGAAATCGAAGACCTGTTTTTAGGTATGGGCTACGAAATCGTAGAAGGACCTGAAGTAGAAAAAGACTACTATAACTTTGAAGCTATGAACTTGCCTAAAGGTCACCCGGCCCGTGACATGCAGGATTCATTCTATATTTCAGAAGAAACATTATTGCGTACACATACTTCTCCAGTTCAGGCACGTACAATGGAAGCCAAAAAAGGCGAACCGATTCGTGTGATTTGCCCAGGTAAAGTATTCCGTCGTGACACAGATGATGCGACACACTCTCACCAATTCATGCAAATTGAAGGTCTTGTAATCGGGGAAAATATCCGCATGTCTGACCTAAAAGGAACTCTTGATGCATTGGCCAAGAAAATGTTTGGAGCAGAACGCGAAATCCGCCTTCGACCATCATTCTTCCCATTCACAGAGCCTTCTGTAGAAGTTGACGTATCTTGTCATAAATGTTCAGGTAAAGGCTGTAATGTATGTAAGCAAACTGGCTGGATTGAAATTTTAGGTGCTGGTATGGTACACCCGAACGTACTTGAAATGGCTGGCTACGATTCAACTAAGCTTTCAGGTTTCGCTTTCGGTATCGGTGCAGAACGTATCGCAATGTTAAAATACGGTGTGGATGATATTCGTCATTTCTATACAAATGACACACGCTTCTTATCACAATTCCACCAGGCAGAAGTGTAAGAAGGAGGACAATATAAATGTTAGTTTCATTAAAATGGTTAAGTCAATATGTAGACATTTCTTCATTGGAAGCAAATGTATTAGCAGAAAAAATTACGCGTGCAGGGATTGAAGTAGATGCAGTAATTGACCGTTCACAAGGTATGACAAATGTTGTTGTTGGTCATGTTGTGTCTAAAGAAAAACACCCGGAAGCTGATAAATTAAATGTATGCCAAGTTGATGTTGGGGAAGAAGAGCTTCAGCAAATCGTATGTGGTGCACCAAACGTCGATGCAGGTCAAAAAGTCATCGTAGCGCGTCCAGGAGCAAAATTACCAGGCGGCATTAAAATTAAAAAAGCGAAATTACGCGGCCAAGAATCAAACGGGATGATTTGTTCACTTCAAGAATTGGGCATTGAAGGCCGTCTTGTACCAAAAGCTTATGCTGAAGGGATTTATGTACTGCCAGCTGATACAACTCCAGGTGCCGATGCATTAGATGTTTTAGGCTTACGTGATACAGTACTTGAGCTTGGTTTAACACCGAACCGTTCGGATGCAATGAGCATGCTTGGCGTTGCTTATGAAGTGGCAGCGATTTTATCTCAAGATGTAAAATTACCGAAAATCGATTATACTGCTTCAGCGGAAGAAGCGGCAGATGTATTAAAATTAACGGTAGAAGATAAAGAAGCAAACCCAATGTACGCAGCGAAGGTTGTAAAAAACATTGAAGTAAAAGAATCTCCATTATGGTTGCAACATGCGCTTATGTCTGCAGGTGTACGTCCACATAATAATGTAGTCGATATTACAAACTACGTATTAATGGAATACGGTCAACCATTACATGCATTTGACTACGATAAATTAGCAACTGGTGAAATCGTAACGCGTATGGCTCGTGATGGCGAAGTGATGACGACGCTTGATGATCAGGAGCGTAAATTAGCAAGCCACAATCTTGTCATTACAAATGGTCAAGAAGCAGAAGCGGTTGCAGGTGTCATGGGCGGTGCTAAATCAGAAGTGTCCAATTCTACTACGACAGTAGTAATCGAATCAGCTTACTTCAACCCGGCATCTGTGCGTCGTACTTCAAAAGAAATCGGCTTACGTTCGGATTCTTCTGCACGTTTTGAAAAAGGTGTAGATCCGAACCGTGTCCTTCCTGCAGCAGAACGTGCAGCACAATTACTTGCTGAATTAGCAGGAGGAGAAGTATTGGAAGGTACAGTGCTAGTAGATGAGCTTGATAAAACGCCAGCTCGTGTTGTAGTATCACCTGACTTTATTAACGGCCGTTTAGGCATGAAAATTTCTTTAGAGGATATGCTTTCTATTTTAGAGCGTTTAAAATTTGATGTGGAAGCGGCAAATGGTTTATTAATCATTGATGCGCCTACAAGACGTCAGGATATTAAAATTCCAGAAGATATCGTTGAAGAAATTGCACGTATGTATGGCTACGATGAGATCCCTGTAAGCCTACCAGCGAGTGAACAAGTTGGCCGGTTAACGCCATATCAAGCAGGACGCCGTATCGTACGCAATGTAATGGAAGGTGCCGGTCTTTATCAAGCGGTAACTTACTCATTAACTTCAGCAGCGCACGCTCAAAAGTTTGCATTAAAAGCTGAGGAGACAACAAAGTTATTAATGCCTATGTCTGAAGAACGCTCTACACTACGCCAAAGCTTAATTCCCCACTTAGTAGAGGCAGCAAGTTATAACGTAGCTCGTCAAGCGGAAACAGTAGCATTATACGAAATCGGATCAGTTTTCCTTGGACAAACAGCTGAGGAACTTCCATTTGAAGAAGAACACTTAGCGCTTGTATTAACTGGTAAATGGATTGATAATACTTGGCAGGGCGAGAAGAAAAATGTTGATTTCTTCGTTGCAAAAGGTATTGTTGAAGCGGTATTTGCTAAATTAGGCTTAACATCTCGCGTAAGCTATGTAAAAGCGCAAGTAGACGGCTTACATCCTGGCCGTACAGCTGATGTATTATTAGATGGCGAAAAAGTGGGTGTCATTGCCCAGCTTCATCCGCAAGAACAAAAAGCATTTGATGTAAAAGAAACATATGTAGCCGAACTGAACTTAAATGCCATTTTAAGTGCAACACAAGAAGAGCTTGTTTATTCTATGATTCCGCGCTTCCCGGCTATGAGTCGTGATATCGCATTAGAATTGGATGTAGCAGCTCCAGCCGGTGAAATTGTGAGCATTATTAAAGGTGCCGGAACTTCTTTACTGAAAGAAGTAAAAGTATTTGATGTTTATGCAGGGGAGAAAATGACGGCTGGTAAAAAATCAGTAGCCTTCTCATTAACATACTTCGACCCAGAGCGTACATTAACAGACGAAGAAGTAGTAGCAGCACATAATAAAGTACTAAAAGCATTGGCAGCAGCTGGTGCAGAAGTACGCTAATTTAACGATAATAAAACCCGAATGGTTTAATGACCATTCGGGTTTTTGTTATTGCGGAGATTGTTTGGCAGATTTGAACATTCCGTTAGCAGCTCCGATTAAAGCACTTACTGTATGGACAATTCCAAACGTATAAAAATTAAGAAAAACGTGATTCGTATACTCATTTAATAGGGGGAAACGGTAGATTGTGGAACCAGGTGTCTTCGTATCACCGCCGAGGGATGCATACACATTATTTGAAAAATCATTGGCATAATAGATGAATGCCACTAACAGCGCAATTCCAAATACTAAATAAATCATACGCATAAGCTGATCCTTTGCGTTTCTGGCGCTTTCAGTAAAGAAGCGAAACGTAATAAATAAACTAAGTATAATAAATGGTGCAACAAGCGCTAAACCAAGAGCACCAAGATTTCCTCCATTTGCAACATCGTCCGGTTTTACCGTAAAAAAGTGCTGAATGATTAATACTCCAAATAAACTAATGCCCATACTTATGAGCCAACTAAGACGCAACATGTGAATCCTCCATTTCTCTTTTCACTATACAGTGTCATGCATTTCGTTTCAATGGAGGATCTACTATTCATTTAGTGGGAAAGTTCAGTATAATAGAGAAGAATGCAACTTAGGGGAGGTATATTCATGTTAAAAAAAGAAGAAGCAGTATTAGTACTGATTGATATTCAGGGGAAATTGGCGCAAGTTGTTGAGGAAAGCGCACTCGTTGTAGGTAATATTGCCACAATGGTACAAGGGGCAAAATTATTGGAATTACCTATTTTATGGCTTGAGCAATATCCAAAAGGGCTTGGTCCGACAGATGAGCGAGTTGCGGAGCATTTAACAGATGAAAAACCGATTGAAAAAATTACATTCAGTGCTTATGATACTGAGGAATTTGTACAAGCATTACAGCAAACAGGACGCAAGAAGATTTTATTGGCCGGAATTGAAGCCCATATTTGTGTGTATCAAACAGCAGCTCAATTACTGGAAAATGGTTATGAAGTCGAAGTGCTGGCAGACTGTGTGTCTTCACGCACAGCGAGTAATCGAGAGATAGGCATCCAGAAAATGATGCAGCTTGGTGCACGCGTAACTAGTGTGGAAATGGCATTATTCGAAATGCAGCAAGTAGCAAAAGGCGATGCATTTAAAGCAATTAGCAAATTAGTAAAATAAAAATAGGATTGGTTAGCGAAATTGGCCGCTAACCAATTTTTTTTATCCTCATTAACGGGGTCCCGTCTCTATGGGGGATGAGGAAACCCCCCACTAATTAAAGTTTCATTTTATTTAAAAAGGGGCAGTTTTTTCAAAGCGATACATACTGGTATTGCAATGATTAGTCCTACTGCATTTTGAACGAGATTTCCTGGAATTGATGCAAGTGGGATAATCCAGTTTCCATAGAGAACACGTTCACAAATATAATAACCTCCAAGCATAAATGGAACCGAGATAACGATAGCTGCTAAGTTATAAATAAAGCTTCCCCCATTTTTCCCATGCATTGTAGCAATTTTTCCTACAATATAGCCTTGCAGACCACGTGTAATGAATGTAAATGGTGCCCACAATGTCCATCCAGATAAAATATCGAACAGTGCCATACCGAATGCTCCGGCCAACGCACCCTTTTTTGGACCAAATAAGATTGCGATAATAAAGAGCATGGCAGACCCTAAATGAACAAGCCCTCCATTTGCAGCAATCGGCAAACGGATATTAATAAAAAATGTTGCTACGAATACAAGTGAAATAAGAAGACTCGTAATAATTAAATCTTTTGTTTTTTCTGATGAAGTAGAAATTGAACGTGATGATTCCATAATAATTGACGCTCCCTTGCTTGAAATTATCTCTCATATTAGCAATTTGTTGGCATCAGTAAAAGGTTCAAAAACAAACAATTTAACCAGGTCAGAAGATTTGCACAATATTATTTACGGATATGACGGGGACTGTCCCTCTGACAAACTGACAAATAAAAGCGCAGCAAATTATGAAAACAAATTTGCTGCGCTTTTAAATAGAGCGGTTATAGTACCAATTCACATTGCCGTTATTTAGTATTAGAATTCATCGTAGAATGTTTTTTTCCATACGTGAAATATACGATTATACCGATAATAAACCAAATTCCGCAAGCGATCCATGTGTGCAAGGAAAGTTGCGTAATCAGAAAAATACAAAGAATAAATGATAAGATTGGTAACACAGGATAAAATGGTACTTTAAATCGATCTTGCGGTAAGTTTTTATTTTTACGTAAATATAAAATGCCGGCAGAAACGAAAATAAATGCGACCAATGTACCCATATTTACAAGTTCCGCCAACAAGTCCAATGGAACAAATCCTGCAAAAAACGAAATAATCAATGTAAACAGCCACGTATTTTTAGCAGGCATTTTGCGCTTTTCACTTAGGTGTGCCAGCATTTTAGGCATTAAGCCGTCACGGGCAAAGGCCATTAATAATCGCGTCCCGCCATACATCATGACTAATATAACGGTCATCATGCCAATGACAGCACCAAGCGATATGATCCCCGCTGCCCATTCCTGGTCGATAACATGCATCGCGTACGATACAGGGTCGGTTACATTGAGGTCAGTATATGGAACAATCCCTGTCAGTACAAGTGAAACTACAATATACAATACTGTACAGACAAGCAGGGAACCGATAATTCCGATTGGCATATTCCGCTGTGGATTTTTTACTTCCGCCGCAGCAGAAGACACGGCATCAAAGCCTAAGTAAGCAAAAAATACGAGTGCAGCACCTGTGAATACACCGCTCATCCCAAATGGCAGGAAGGGTGTCCAGTTATCCGGCTTCACATAAAAGACGCCAACTACAATAAACAATAAAATAACGCCGAGTTTAATAGCAACCAATACTGCATTAAAACGAGTTGATTCTTTCATTCCTAATGAAAGTAAAGCACCAATCGCAAAGATAATTAAAATTGCAGGCAAGTTAATATAAGTACCGTTTTCAGGACTGAATGCCCCTGTCAATGCTACCGGTAAATGGATATTTAAACCTTCCAGCAGTGATACGAAATATCCTGACCAGCCTGTTGCCACGGCAGCAGTTGCGAGGCCGTATTCTAATAGTAATGCCCAGCCGACCAGCCATGCAATGATTTCACCAAAGACAATATAGCTATATGAATAGGCACTTCCTGCAACGGGTACAGTAGAAGAAAACTCAGAATAACATAGCGCGGCTAATGCACAAACGACTGCAGCAATCGTAAAGGAGAAGACAATCCCCGGGCCTGCATGGAGAGCAGAGACCGTCCCAGGTAAAATGAAAATGCCTGTACCGACAATGGCACCGACACCTAACATTATCAAATCGAAAGAACCCATTGTTTTAGGCAACTGCATATTTCCGCTTTTAAGTAAAAGGTCATTGATTGGTTTTTTTCTAAATATTTTTTTCATTGATACACCTATTTCTAATTTACAATAATCAAAATTTTATCATTATTTTTGTGGATAATAAACATGTTTATTGAGTTAAAGTGCTAAAGTATGGGCTTTGTCGAAAAAGGAAGAAATAACTCGAATAAAACAGTGAATAATGTTATTGTTAGTATTTAACAGAAAAAAATACCTACATTTAATAAAACTTATTTCTATAATTGTTTTTAAAAAATTTGTTCAAAATTACTGAACTATTTGTGGTTTTTATAAAAAGGTATATAATTTCGATATAGTATAAATATAGGAATTTTGCTTATGCATACTGAACACAGCACAAAGGAGTGCAATTAATGGAGAAGAAAATCCAAATTAAGCAGCCTAAATATCAAGTAATAGCAGAAGATATTGCCGCTAAAATTGTTGAAAAAAAATATGTTGTCGGGGAAAAGATTTATGCCCGTTCATCGCTTGCATCTCAATACAGTGTTTCATCGGAAACTGCTAGACGAGCAATTGCCGTTCTACAGGATTTAAATATAGTAGAAGCGACAAAGGGAAGCGGTGTTGTCATCGTTTCCTATGAAAATGCAGCTAAATACATTCAGCGGTTAACTGGTGTCAAATCAATAAGAGATTTACAAAAACAATTAACTGACAGTATTGAACGCCAAATTGATGAGTTGCATCATTTCCAGGATACATTAGGAGAAATGGTCAATCGGACAAGCAGATATCAATCGATTAACCCGTTTGTACCTTTTCAAATTGATATTACCGATAATTGCCCATTCCTATCAAAAAATGTTGGCGAAATTAATTTCTGGCAGGAAACAGGTGCTACAATAATTGGAATCAAAAAAGATCATGAGCTGATTGTTTCGCCTGGGCCATACGCAACATTGTCCGCGGGTGATACATTATTTTTTATCGGTAAAGAAGAATGCTATTCGAATGTAAAACACTTTTTACAGCTGGAAAGTAACAACTTTCAATCTGATTCGATATAGAGTGTCAAATTTTCAACAAAAACAAACTACTCCCTCATTGTATTTCGGGAGTAGTTTTTTCTGTTTAAGGGACTTTATTTCTAGTTGGATGTACATAAAAATCAATTCTCATTTGACAATAGTAACAACGTCTATTAATATAAAAGTTGTTGCTTTTAACAACCCGAGATAAATATAAAGTTGTTACTAGCATGAAATTAATTATTATTAGGAAGTGGATTATGGGGAAAATTAAAATTGACCGAGTCACTAAAGTATTTGGAAAAAATACATCACAGGCATTGAAGCTCGTGAAGCAAGAAAAATCCAAAGAACAGATTTTAAAAGAAACAAATGCTACTGTCGGTGTATATGAAGCAAGTTTGACAATTGAAGAAGGTGAGATTTTCGTAATTATGGGGCTTTCAGGAAGTGGGAAGTCTACATTGATCCGTTTACTCAATCGTCTCATTCAACCAACGAGTGGTGATATTTATATAGATGATCAAAATATTACAAAGCTCAATAAAAAGAGCCTGCAAGTTGTTCGCAGAGAAAAAATGAGCATGGTATTTCAAAACTTCGCATTATTCCCGCAACGTACCATTTTACAAAATGCAGAGTATGGCCTGGAAATCAGAGGCGTTCCGAAAGAGGAAAGACGATTAAAAGCAGAAAAGGCTTTACAGAATGCAGGGTTACTCTCCTATAAAGACCAGTATCCAGATCAATTATCAGGCGGTATGCAGCAGCGTGTAGGGCTTGCACGTGCTTTGGCAAATGATACAGAAATCATATTAATGGATGAAGCTTTTTCTGCTCTTGATCCGCTCATTCGTAAAGAAATGCAAGATGAGCTATTGGAGTTACAAGCTAATTTACAGAAAACAATTGTCTTTATTACACATGATTTAAATGAAGCGCTTCGTATTGGTGATCGTATTGCTATTATGAAGGATGGAAAAATCATGCAGGTAGGAACAGGGGAAGAAATTTTGACAAACCCTGCAAATGAATATGTCCGCTCATTCCTGGAAGATGTGGACCGTTCAAAAGTATTGACAGCGGAAAATGCGATGATTCGTCCAATGACAATCCAAATTGATCATGAAGGGCCAAAAGTTGCGTTGCAGCGTATGAGAGAAGATAAAGTAAGTGTCTTGCTCGCAGTAGATAAAGCCCGAAAATATTTAGGCTATATTACTGCAAATGATGCACTGGAGCTAGCGCAATCCGGTGAAAAATCACTGCAATCAATTTTACGTAACGATATGCCGATTGTTGAACCATCTACAGTCATACAGGATATTTTATCGGTTATTTCCGATTCTCCGACACCATTAGCTGTTGTAGAAGAAGGGAAACTGCGCGGAGTACTAATTCGTGGAGTTGTTTTAGAGTCGTTAGCCTCTGAAAAAAACGGAGGTGTAGACAATGAGTAAACTATTAAATTTAGCGACGCCATTACCAGTGGCGGAAAATGTGGAAAAGCTGATGGATATTGTAACAGATACGTTTTCAGCGCAATTCCGTTTTATTCAAAATAACGGTGAAGATTTGATGGATTTTGTAACATCCACATTAACTGCTATTCCACCATACGTATTTATTTTAATCATTGCCGTGTTAGCGTTTTTCGCAACAGGCAAAAAATTCGGCTTAGCCATCTTTTCAATCATTGGTTTACTATTCATTTTAAACCAAGGTTTATGGGAACAGCTTATGAATACATTTACACTCGTGTTGTTTTCAAGTTTAATCGCGATTGTAATTGGTATACCACTTGGTATCCTCATGTCGAAATCAAAAGTAGTAGAAGAAATTTTGAAACCAATTTTAGACTTTATGCAAACAATGCCAGGGTTCGTATATTTAATCCCAGCCGTTGCATTTTTCGGGATTGGTGTCGTACCAGGTGTATTTGCTTCAGTTATCTTCGCATTACCACCAACTGTACGTTTTACAAATCTCGGTATCCGTCAAGTTCCGACTCATTTAATCGAAGCGGCGGACTCTTATGGTAGTACTTTCACTCAAAAATTAGTAAAAGTAGAATTGCCACTTTCAAAATCTACAATTATGGCCGGTATTAACCAAACGGTACTTTTATCATTATCGATGGTCGTTATTGCATCAATGATCGGTGCGCCAGGTTTAGGTCGTGAAGTATTATCGGCTCTACAACGAGCACAAATCGGTAATGGATTTGTTGCGGGGATAAGTCTAGTAATCTTCGCTATTATTGTAGACCGTTTAACACAAAGTTTAAATAAACAAAAATCAAATGGGGGAAAGTAAAATGAAAAAATTAAAATGGATGCCTGCAGCAACAGCAATGAGTGCAGCGCTATTATTAGCTGCGTGTGGAGATGACACAACAGAGAAAAAAGAAACTTCATCTAAAGAAGATCTAGGTTCAATCGAATTAGCCTATGTAGAATGGGATTCTGAAGTTGCATCTACGTATGTAGTGGCAGAAGTACTGGAAAGTGTCGGCTATAACGTTGATATTACACCATTGGACAATGCCATCATGTGGGAAGCTGTATCAAAAGGTGAAGCAGATGCGATGGTATCTGGCTGGTTACCTGCTACACATGCTTCACAGTATGAAAAATACGGAGCAGACGTAGAAGATTTAGGACCAAACTTGCAAGGTGCCAAAATCGGTTTAGTTGTACCAAGCTATATGGAAGCAACATCAATTGCTGATTTATCGACTGAAGCGGCATCGACAATTACAGGCATTGAAGCAGGTGCAGGTGTAGTTGCAGCTGCTGAAAGAGCACTTGAAACGTATCCAAACTTGGAATCATGGTCATTACAACCATCATCATCGGGTGCGATGACAGTTGCTTTAGAACAAGCGATTAAAAATGAGGAAGATATCGTTGTGACAGGCTGGAGCCCACACTGGAAATTTGCCAATTATGATTTAAAATATTTGGAAGATCCTGAAGGCGTATTCGGCGGAGAAGAAAGCATTCACACATTTGTACGTCAAAATTTAGAAAAAGAGTCACCTGATGCTTTCAAGATTTTAGATGCCTTTGAATGGACAACAGAAGATATCGAAGAAGTTATGCTGAACATTTACTCAGGAACAAAACCTGAAGAAGCAGCACAACAATGGATTGAAGAAAATCAAGATGTTGTGAACAAATGGACAGAGGGCATTGAAAAGTAATTTAAAAAAGTTTTAGCTTAAATCAAAAGCGGTGCAAATTTTGAAATCTAAAATTTGCACCTTTTATTTTTTTATAGGAATTAAAAGACTCAATTTCCATTTGAGGGAAATTGAGTCTTTTTGTTTTTTACTTCGTATAGTTATCGAAATAACCTTGGATGTAGATCATTGGTGTTCCTTTATCGCCTGAACCTGAAGTTAAGTCAGATAATGAACCGATTAAATCTGTCAGCTTACGAGGTGTCGTACCTTGTGCGGCCATATTGCCAGTTAAATCTTCTTCTTTGTTGTTAATATAGTCTTTGATTGCTTCTTTCAGCTCTTCACCCTGCAAGTTAGCGAAATCGTTATCCGCTAAATATTTCAACTTGATCTCGTTTGGAGTACCGTCAAGACCTGGTGTGTAAGCAGGTGAGACAACAGGATCTGCAAGTTCCCAAATTTGGCCTACTGGATCTTTAAATGCACCATCACCGTAAATCATTACTTCTACAAGTTTCCCAGTAGCAGCCAATATTTTTGCTTGAATGTCATCAACAATCGGTTGACAGTTATCCGGGAATAATTTAATGCCATCTTCTGTCGATTTGTTTGATCCAAGTAATCCATATTTAGAGTTACAGCCAGATCCGTTTACAGATTCAGCTAAAATGTCGTCAAGACCAAACACTTTTTCTGCACCAGCAGCATTTAGAATACGTTTTGTACGGAAGCGAGAGTGAATATCGCAAGTTAAAATGCTTTTCGTATAATCTAAAATCGTTTTTGCATTGTTCGAGAAGATAACTTCTACTTCCGCGCCTTGTTCAACGATTAATTCTTTATAATATTCGATGTAGTCCACACCTGTAAATGTATGTTTGTTAAAACCGAAATGACCACGGAATTCAGCTTCTGTCAGTACATCTGTCCATGGATTGATGCCTTTTTCATCTAACTCATCCAATGATACTAAATGGTTGCCCACCTCATCTGATGGGTAGCTTAACATAAGAACGATTTTCTTCGTACCTGCTGCAATTCCTTTTAAAATGTTAGAGAAGCGGTTACGCGAAAGAATCGGGAAAATAACACCTACTGTATCATCTCCGAATTTGGCTTTTACATCTGATGCGATATCTGAAATTTTAGCGTAGTTTCCTTGTGCACGTGCAACAACAGATTCTGTTACAGTCACAATATCACGATTTTCAATTTCATAGCCTTCTGTCTTTGCAGCATTTAACGCTGTATCAACAACGATTTGAACAATATCGTCACCTTCATTAATAATTGGGCCACGAAGACCTCGTACAACCGTTCCTACTACACGTTCCAAAATAATCTCTCCTTCAATAGCTGTAAGTTATATTTTAATTGCTTTTGCTTACCTTTAAGCAAAACATAAGTAATCTCACAATGTTTACTATAACCTGTTCATGTGATATAAGTAAAATTAATAATTCTAATATCAGATATAAGTGAGGGTTATATGATAATAAAGTTAGAAGCATATCGCATATTCAATGAAGTAAGTCGCAGTAAAAGTTTTTCAAAGGCAGCGAATGCTTTATACATGACACAGCCGGCAGTTAGCCAGTCTATTTCTAAGCTTGAAAAAGAACTTGATACTATTTTATTTAATAGAACACCAAAAGGGGTAACCTTAACAGAAGAAGGTGAATTGTTACACGAATACGTTAATTCTGCTCTTGGTATTTTAGACGCGGGTGAAGAAAAAATGGCCGAATTTAAAAATCTGCGTACAGGCGTTTTACGTATAGGTGTAGGGGATACGATTTCAAGATACTTTTTACTGCCTTATTTAGAGTCATTTCATATTAGGTATCCTGGCATTAAACTAAAGGTTTTAAACGGTACAACGAATGAAATATTGGCTTTTATCAAATCAGGGGAAGCAGACTTGGGCATATGCAACTTACCGATTCAAGATCCCCAGCTTCAAGTTAGCCCCTGTAAGGAAATTCATGATATATTTGTGTGCGGACAAAAATATAAAAACTTATCAAAAAAGCCAATTCGCCTCGATATGCTCATGAAGCTGCCATTAATTTTTTTGGAGAGAAAGGCAAACTCTCGTAATTATGTGGAAAACTATCTAAAAGAACAAGGCTATACGATTTCACCTGAATTCGAATTAGGCTCACATGATTTAGTATTGGAATTTGCAAAAATCAATTTAGGTGTCGCAAGTGTAACAAAGGAGTTTGCGACCGATTACTTGGATAAAGGGCTTTTATATGAAATTGAGCTCCAACAGCCAATTCCTAAGCGCAGTTTAGGAATTGTCCATTTAAAAAATGTTTCACTCTCGAAGGCAACAAGGAAATTTATCGCTATTGTTGATCCGGGAATCATTCATTAATAGAAGAAAATGAGGAATAAATATGACAACTAATTTTAACGAATTTCCATTATCACCAGAATTGCAAAATGCACTTAAAGATTTGGATTACAGTACCCCAACTGAAGTTCAGCAAAAAGTATTGCCCCACGCATTAAAAGAACAGGATTTAATTGTGAAAGCACAAACAGGAAGCGGAAAAACTGCAGCATTCGCAATTCCCATTTGCGAAAACATTGAATGGATCGAAAACAAGCCACAAGCGCTCGTATTGACCCCGACACGTGAATTGGCTGTTCAAGTAAAAGAGGAGTTTACCAATATTGGGCGTTATAAACGTATTAAAGCTACTGCACTTTACGGAAAGCAGCCGTTCCGTTATCAACAGGACGAATTAAAGCAAAAAACACATATTGCAGTTGGTACGCCAGGACGTGTGCTGGACCATATCGAAAAGGGAACATTGAAGCTCGATAAAATTCGCTATGTTGTTCTTGATGAAGCAGACGAAATGCTCAACATGGGCTTTATCGAGCAAGTTGAAGCGATATTGGCACATGTAGAACATCGTGAAGTAATGATGCTGTTTTCTGCGACAGTACCAGAATCGATAAAAAAACTGGCTTCCAATTACTTAAATGATCCGGTTGATATCGAAGTACAATCTGAAGAGGCTGCGCCAAAAATTGAACATGCCGTTATTGAAGTGCAGGATGAGGAAAAAACAGCTGCTGTCGAAAAAATTGCAGTTGTGGAAAATCCGGATACGTGCATTATTTTCTGTCGTACAAAAGATCGGGTCGATGCATTGCATGATTATTTGTATGACCGAGAGTACAGTGTCGATAAGCTGCACGGCGGCATGGACCAGTCAACACGCTTACTTGTCATGAACGACTACAAGCGCGGAGATTTCCGTTATTTAGTGGCAACAGATGTTGCGGCACGCGGCATTGATATCGAGAATATTTCGTTAGTGATTAACTATGATTTACCGATGGAAAAAGAAGCGTATGTACATCGTACCGGTCGAACAGGACGTGCCGGCAAGGAAGGAAAAGCTGTTACGTTTGTAACACCATTTGAACATGATTTTCTTGCGGGGATTGAAGAACTGATCGGCTTTACGATTACGAAGGTGGATTTGCCGACACACGAGGAAGTTGAGGCAAAGGCCGAAGCGTTTGACAAAAAGATGCAGAGCCGACCACAAAAGAAAAAACAAAAGAATGCCAAAGTTGATGCAAACATTACGAAGCTTTATTTTAATGGCGGTAAGAAGAAAAAGCTGCGTGCTGTTGATTTTGTCGGAACAATTGCAAAGATTCCGGGGATGACCGCCGCTGATATCGGCATTATTACGATACTGGATACATCTACATTCGTAGAAATTCTAAATGGAAAAGGAAATCTCGTGTTAAAAGCGATGAAAACAACGCCTATTAAGGGCAAGCAATTAAAAGTGCACATCTCGACGAGCAATAACTAATAAAAAGTCGTATTGAACAGATGACGTTCAATACGACTTTTTTTATTGGTGAGGATCATCAGACACTAATATTAGTTCTGGTCCCCGTTTTTAATGAAGTACCATAATAAATTTGCAAGCTCGACATTTTCACCGGCATGCGGTGTGTTTACAAAAGCTTCCCGGAAAGGCTTAAGCATAGCTTCGATAACAGCAAGACGCAACTCGTTACGCTGCAGTTCATCCAGAATACTTTCAGTGAATTGAGTCCCCACCCTATTGTCGGTATCGAGTTTTAACTGGTCAAGGAATCCTTGAACCTTTTCGATTAAATCGTTCTTTGTAATCGACTGGTAAATTTTTTTCTCTTCGACTAGTTGAAGGGCATCCTGTGTAATGAGGATGTCGCCATTTTCCAACATAATAGGATAAATTGCTTTAACGTTACGTAATGCAATTTGCAAAATTTTCTTCTGGTCAATCATTTCACTGTAGAAGATACGGTGGGAATAGGTTAAATGGTGAACCATCGCAAAATATAAAATGGCAAGCTCTAGAGAATAGGGGCGAACTTCCTCGCCAAAAATATCTGTGAAACGATTGGATACCCACTCAATTTCTAATAGGCGATAGCGTTCCAATAAATGACGGAGCTCCTTGTCATTCGATTGAAAGATATTTTCGAACAAGGATACTAAGTTTTGCTTTTTATTGATTTGCATAAGAACGAGAATTTGTTCCAATAATAAGTTTTCATCGGTTATATCTTGATTTAGCAACATCTCATGTCGTAATAAGCTCGCTTCGTATCGGGTCTGTTCCATAATCGATTTAAAACATTCCACTTTAGATGAGAAATAATTATAAAATGTCCCTTTTGAAATAAGCGCTTTGTCTAAAATGTCTTGTATTGATGTTTCATGAAAGCCTTTTTCGATAAAAAGCTGCAATGCACTATCAAGCACCTGTCTTTTTCGTTGATTCATGAACTTCCTCCATATCAATTAAAACGATTTACTGTGCATATAACGTAATAAAAGTGAATTTTTTTGTACTATATACTCTGAATTGTACTCTCATTCTACTGTTTAAAGCGTGGATTCGCAATGTTTTTAGACTTCGAGTATAAAATTGTTGAATTTATTGGACTCCGAGTATAAAATAGTTCGAGTACAGAAATAGGAAGATTGAAAGATTAAAGAAGGGAAATAAAAATATGGAACAGACAAAAGATGTAAAAACATTTCAAAAACCCCCGTATTTAATGATTGCCGTATTATTTGTCGGGGCGTTTGTAGCATTTTTAAATAATACATTATTAAACGTAGCTTTACCGTCTATTATGACTGCTTTTGATATTAAAGATTATTCAACAGTACAATGGTTAGCGACAGGCTATATGCTTGTAAGCGGGGTATTGGTTCCTACTTCGGCGTATTTAATTACGAAGTTCAGAACAAGACCTTTATTCATTTTATCGATGGCGATTTTCGTTATTGGTACAGCATTGGCCTCATTTGCGCCTAGCTTCAGTTTTTTATTGGCAGGTCGTATGATTCAAGCTGCTGGGGCAGCAACGATGGCACCGATTTTAATGAACGTAATGCTGATCAGCTTCCCGGTTGAAAAACGCGGGCAGGCAATGGGGATGTTCGGTTTAGTTATGGTATTGGCACCAGCAATTGGACCAACACTATCAGGGTGGATTGTGGAACATTACGACTGGAGCGTTCTGTTTAAAATGATTCTTCCAATTGCCGTTTTATCACTTTTACTGGCAGTTTGGAAACTGGAAGATGTCCTTCCAAACCGTGATGCTAAAATAGATATACTTTCTATTGTATTGTCTACAATCGGTTTTGGCGGATTATTATACGGCTTCAGTACAGCTAGTTCAGCTGGCTGGTCAGCAGTAGAAGTATGGGGAACGATTACCGTAGGGGCAATTGGCTTAGCCTGGTTTATCATTCGTCAATTCCGCTTGGAACAACCTTTACTGGATTTACGTATTTACACATATCCTTCATACGCACTCGCATCTGTCGTATCGATGGTATTATCTGTAGCGATGTTCTCAGGGATGATTTTAACGCCTGCCTATGTACAGAGTGTTCGAGGAATCGAACCATTTGAAGCAGGATTAATGATGTTGCCAGGTGCAATTGTAATGGGGATTATGTCGCCGATTACAGGGAAATTATTCGACCGATTCGGACCACGTATTTTAGCGGTTGTCGGGTTAACGATTACAACATTAGCAACAATCGGATTAGGATATTTGGAAGTTGATTCAACTTATTTATTTATTATTTCAGTTTATACAATCCGTATGTTAGGTATTTCGATGGTCATGATGCCGATTATGACAAACGGATTAAATGCATTGCCAAACCGTTTAAATCCGCATGGTACGGCGATGAACAATACAGCTCAGCAAGTAGCAGGGGCAATTGGTACAGCTGTTTTAGTAACAGTTTTCAACTCACACACAAAAACACGTGCAGCTGAAATTGCAGCGGATATGCAAGCGAATGCTTCATCTGCAGTACAGCCGACTGCTGAGCAAATTGCACAAGCCCAAGCACAGGTAATGCAACAGGCAATGCTTGACGGGATTACGTACAGTTTCTTCGTAGCAGCAGCAGTTACAGTCGTAGCTTTAATTTTAGCGCTATTTATTAAGCGTGTAGACATAACGAAACGTGAAGACTTTACGGGAGCAGTACAAGAAAAAAAATAAAATAGTGAAACGGCAGGAGTTTTTGCTCCTGCCGTTTTTTTATTTGTTATACTTGGGTAAAATACTTGGTAAAGTAATTTGTATAAAAAGGAGTTCGAAAAATGATTGAACAATTAGGGCAAGTCATGTTGTATGTAGAAGACCAGGAGCAGTCAAAGAAGTTTTGGACTGAAAAATTAGGATTTACTGTAGTTTCTGACATCGATAACGGCATGCGAATTATTACGATTGCACCAAAAGATGAAGCACAGACAAGCATTGTATTGCATGATAAAAAGAAGATAGAAGAAATGTCGCCAGAATTGAGTTTGTCTACGCCTTCTCTAATGTTTTATGCCCAAAATTTAGAGGAACTGTATGAAGATTTTAAATCAAAAGGAATTACAGTCGGGGAATTCATGAAGATGCCTTTCGGGAAAGTGTTCAACTTTGCTGATGATGAGGAAAATTACTTTGCAATAATGGAAAAATAGCGAAAAAGGAGCTATTGCCAATTATGGCGACAGCTCCTTTTCCTTATTTACCTTCTTTTTTGCAGAAGTTTGCGTGCTTTTTCAGTGTTGGCAAAATGCCATTTTGTCATGGAACGTAGTGTCTCTTCGCCATGCTTTAACCAGATTTTTGCGGCCATTTCATCGACTTTACCGCTTGCTCCTTTTTGAAGAGGGTACCCTGTCACTTTTGCCAGACGATCCATTTCTTTAAGAAATGCATAGCGTGCCAAAATCGAAGCAGTAGCAACAGCTACATGGAGATTTTCGGCTTTTGTCGAGAACAGGACGTTTTGGCGGACAATTTCTTTTTCATTTTTTATATGATTATAGTAAATTCCACGCTCTGCAAATTGGTCGATTAAAATATATTGCGGTGTTTCCGGTGCTATTTTTGTCAATACATGCTTTAAAGCCTGATTGTGCAGCAGCGCTTTTATTTTTCCCTGCGAGTAACCACGTGCCTGGATTTCATTGTATTTATCATTGCGAAGCGTCAATATACTGTAAGCGCAAACCTTCATTAAGTCCGGAGCGATTTGACGCATATAATCATCAGTTAATTGTTTAGAATCCTTCACGCCAAGTTCTTGGACCAGCGCTATTTTATCTGCTGGAACATAGACAGCCGCTACAGTTACAGGGCCAAAGTAATCGCCTGTTCCAGTCTCGTCTGAGCCCAAAACGGATAAGGATGCAAAATTTTCAGGGAGTGTATCACCTTTAGTGGATGCAATTTTAGGAGCTTGAGCACTTGCTTGACCCCAACGTGCGGCTTCACGTTCTGCACCAGCCCCTTGAAACATTACTTTTCCTGATTTATAGGCAGTAATGGCCGTATCGGCAAGTTTTACCGCAAAAATTACGCCGGGAGCCTTCCGTTCAATAAGGGCGTCTTTATAGAAATGTTGAATAGATTGCTGTTGGTCAGCACTGCATAGTAAAACGATATTTGTCATAATCGATCCTTTCAAAAACAATGTATTACTATGTAGTATAGCTTTTACAATAGAAAAGGGAAACTTTCATATTGTATGATTCTTTCACAGGAACATTCGGGACATGGTGTTGCGATAGTGAATTTGGAAATGGTATGATGTACAATAGGAAAATGGCATCGTTATATAATAGAACCAATCAGTTTTGCATTCAATCATTTATTGGGCAAAGAATCGAAAATTGTATTTTCGTTACTGTTCACTTATTTTTTCTGGAGGGATTATTTTGGCTGAGCAAGAAAAGAATCGCATTTCCGTAGAAATATATGGCAATACATATAAAATGGTAGGAACAGAATCATCGGTCCATATGCGTCTTGTTGCTTCATTAGTGGACGACAAAATGCGGGAAATCAGTGCCCATAATCCATCTTTAGATACAGCGAAGCTAGCTGTATTAACAGCCGTTAATTCTGTGCACGACTATCTATTATTAAAAGAGCAATTTGAAAAACTAGAAATACAATTGAAACATTTGAAGGGTTGACATACATGTTGGATTTAATTATTCTCGTAGTCTTTATCATTAGTCTTATAGTTGGAGCGAAACGAGGGTTCGTTGTTCAGCTTATTAATATCGGAAGTTTTATTATTGCCCTCATTGTAGCGATTATTTATTATAAGCCGCTTGCAGAAAAATTTGTATTATGGATTCCGTATCCTGGATTTACAGAAGGTTCAACAGTGACGCTCGTTCTGGATTCACTTGATGTTGACCGTACATTTTATCGCGTCTTTGCGTTTGCCATTATCTTCTTCGCTGTAAAGATTGCCCTCCAAATTGTCGGGTCGATGTTTGATTTTTTAACGTATTTACCTGTATTAAGTTCGCTAAACTATGTATTGGGTGCAGTTCTTGGATTTATCGAAATGTATCTTGTACTCTTTATCGGGCTGTATGTTGTGGCATTACTGCCGGTGGAAATGATTCAAACATTCATCGACAATTCCATTTTGGCAGGACTCATACTTGAGCATACACCGATTATTACGAGCATGTTCCAAAACTGGTGGTATATTCAAAAAAATTAACTAATTCTCAGCGGGTGTCCCCAATTCGTAAAAGGAGTTTCTAAAGAACCAGCCAACCTAAAAAGCGTGGCATTGAGCGAAAACGGCTGATTTATCCTCACAACAGGACCTTAGCCGGAACGGGACCCCATGATGCCGAGGCGTAATTGATTTGAAAATCATGCGAATGCTTCTCTCGATTTTCGGGAGGAGCTTTTTTAAAGGAGAGACAATGATGATGAACAAAAAAATTATTATTCGTACATTGGAAAAAATCGCGTTATATATGGAGCTGCAGGCAGAAAATCCATTTAAAGTATCCGCCTTTCGAAAAGCGGCAGCGGCTCTCGAAGCAGATGAGCGGAGTCTAAGCGAAATCGATGATATTACAGCAATTAAAGGTATCGGTAAAGGAACAGCAGCGGTTATTACGGAACTGATGGAAATCGGGGAATCAACTGTATTGAAAGAGCTTGAGGCAATCGTACCGAAAGGGCTTGTTCCATTGATGAAACTACCGGGGTTAGGTGGTAAAAAGCTTGCCAAATTGTATCAGGAATTGAACATAGTTGATGCGGCTACATTAAAAGCAGCTTGTGAGGCAGGTCAAGTAAGGGGGCTTGCAGGGTTTGCGGCAAAAACAGAGGAAAAAATTTTAAAAGAGCTTGAAACATTTGGTTCCCGCGCGGAACGTTTACCTATTTGGCAGCTCGAGCCTGTAGTATTGGAGATTAACGAGCTTTTGGCAAGTTTACCTGAAGTGGAGCTGTTTTCGGTTGCAGGGAGCTTCCGACGCGTTGCGGAAACGAGTAAAGATGTTGATTTCATCATAGCAACAAAGGAATATGAAGTTGTACGTGAAGCGATTTTAACGCGACTCGCAATATTAGAAACCGTTGCAGCAGGGGATACAAAAGTGTCTGTTATATTGGACCGTGAAGAACCGGTAAGTGTGGATTTCCGTTTAGTGACTCGGGAAGAATTTGCAACAGCACTTCATCATTTCACTGGATCGAAGGACCATAATGTACGCATGCGTCAGCTTGCTAAATCTATGGGGAAGAAAATCAGTGAATATGGTGTCGAGCAAGAAGACGGTACTGTCGTAACATTTGAGTCGGAAGAAGCGTTTTTTGCGCATTTCAACTTACCATTTATTCCACCGACTGTGCGTGAAAGCGGTAAAGAGCTGGATCGTTTGGACGAGCTAAGTGAGTTAGTAAAGCTGGAAGATATAGTAGCGGATCTTCATATGCATACAACTTGGTCTGATGGAGCGCATTCAGTCAGCGAGATGGGGCAAGCTTTAATAGATAACGGGTATTCGCATGCGGTCATTACTGATCACTCGCAATACTTAAAAGTAGCGAATGGACTAACACCTGAACGACTTGAACAGCAAAAGCTCGATATTTATGCATTTAACGAAGCAAATCCAAATTTCCGACTATATAGAGGGACAGAAATGGATATTCTTCCTGATGGTACTTTGGACTTTGGGGACGATGTTTTAAAAGAACTGGATTTTGTTATTGCATCCATTCATTCAAGCTTTACACAACCGCAGGACAAAATTATGGCACGCTTAAAAACAGCGGTTGAAAATCCGTATGTCCATATGATTGCTCATCCGACAGGTCGTATTGTCGGACAGCGCGGAGGCTATGATCCGGATGTCCCGTTATTGATTGAATGGGCAGCAGCACACGGGAAAATATTGGAACTAAATGCAAATCCGTACCGCCTGGACTTAAGCATCGAATATTTAACGCTGGCAATGGAGAAAAATGTACCAATTGCCATTAATACAGACGCGCATGCAATTGACCAGCTGCGCTTCATGGACATCGGGGTCAAATATGCACAAAAAGCATGGCTGAAAAAAGACCTGATCGTCAACACATGGTCAAAAGATAAATTCGAAGCATTTATTTCAAAAAATAAATGATTAAAGAATAGGGAAATTGATTATGAAACGAGTTGATTGGAATAGAGGGGAGCGACTCCTGATTTAAGAGTTAGCACTTCTTATAAATCAAGTCGTTGCTTCTGCGGTGATCGCAATAAAATGCCCCAATCCTCGGCGCATAGTAACAAAGACAAGCAGGTTTAACTTTGTTTCTTGATCGTCGGAAAGCGTCCGACCTGGAATGGAAATCAACTCCATAGTACAGTTTGACTAAAAATAAAGAAAAGTAATAGGAGGTGTTCTCATGATCGAACAACGAGCATTGAAAACACTAGAATTTCATAAAGTACGTGAACAAGTAGCGGCATTTTGTACAAATTCGATCGGGAAACAAGCAATCGAAGAGCTCGTACCGGAAACAGATTACGATACAGTTGTCGAACTACTGGAGGAAATGGACGAAGGACTCGCCATTTTGCGTGTAAAAGGCAATGTGCCGTTGGGTGGCATTTTCGATGTACGTCCACATGCGCGACGCTCGCAAATTGGCGGTATGCTTAGCCCGATGGAATTAATGGAAATCGCGAGCACAATACGAGCAAGTCGAATATTACGAAATTTCATTGAAGATATTGAATCGGAAAATACAATTGAAATCCCGCATTTTATCGAACGGAAAGAACAAATGCCTGTCTTGACAGCACTGCAGCACGAAATTAATGATTGTATTGATGATAATGGTACGGTTCTTGATTCAGCGAGCCCTGCACTACGCTCAATTCGCCAGTCATTGCGTTCAGAAGAATCCAAAGTCCGTCAAAAGCTGGAAAGTCTGACACGTGGTGCAAATGCAACGAAAATGCTGTCTGACGCGATTATTACAATTCGTAATGACCGCTTCGTAATCCCGGTAAAACAAGAATATCGTTCACATTACGGCGGAATTGTCCACGATCAGTCCGCTTCAGGTCAAACACTGTTTATCGAGCCTGATGCAGTGATTCAATCGAACAATGAAGTACAGCGTCTGAAAGTGAAAGAAAAGGCTGAAATTGAGCGTATTTTATCCGAGCTTACTTTAAGGGTACAGGAAGTCGGACACGAAATATTTGTTCTTGTACAACTACTTGGAGAAATGGATGTCATTTTAGCAAAAGGAAAGTACGGACAAGCAAATAAATGCACAATGCCAAAAATGAATAAAGAAGGCTATACACGACTAGTCCGTGCACGACACCCGTTATTGCCGATTGAAGATGCAGTTGCCAATACGATTGAATTTGGACGAGATGTCACAGCAATTGTCATTACAGGACCAAATACAGGCGGTAAAACAGTGACATTGAAAACAGTGGGACTGTGTACAATCATGGCACAGTGCGGCTTGCCTGTTCCGGCACTCGATGGTTCAGAATTGGCAGTGTTTGAGCAAATTTTTGCTGATATTGGTGATGAACAGTCGATTGAACAGTCATTATCAACTTTCTCTTCTCATATGGTGAATATAGTAGACATTTTAAGCAAATTTAATGAAAAATCGTTAATATTATTTGATGAGCTTGGCGCAGGTACCGATCCGCAAGAAGGTGCGGCACTCGCAATTGCTATTTTGGATGAAACAGTTGATCGCGGTGCACGTGTTATGGCGACTTCACACTATCCGGAGTTGAAGGCATACGGCTATAACCGTCCATCTGTTGTCAACGCGAGTGTAGAGTTCGATATTGAAACACTTAGCCCTACTTATCGATTACTGATCGGGGTGCCAGGTCGCTCGAATGCATTTGAAATTTCTAAACGTCTTGGATTAAGTTCAAATGTAATCGACCATGCAAAATCCTTTACAGGTACTGACCGTCATGAAGTTGAGTCAATGATTGCTTCACTAGAAGAAAGCCGGTTACGATCTGAACGTGAAGCGGACGAAGCTCATCTTTTACTGGAAGATGCACAAAAAATCCGGGCAGAGCTGGAAGAACGTCTTCGTATTTATGATGAGAAAAAGGAAAACCTGGAGAAAAAAGCGAAAGATAAGGCTCGTAAAATTGTTGATGACGCGAAGAAAGAAGCGGAAACGATTATTGCAGAGTTGAGGAAAATGAAAGAAAATGCCGCGTTATCGGTGAAAGAGCACGAGTTAATCGATGCGAAGAAGCGTTTAGATAATGCAGCACCGATTGATAACAATAAAGTGCTTCAAAAGGCTGTCGCTGCCCGTGAGCGTAAGCAAAACCTGCAAGTGGGCGATGAAGTAAAAGTATTAAGCTACGGTCAAAAAGGAACACTCTTGCAAAAAGCAGGAAATGAGTGGGTTGTTCAAATCGGTATTTTAAAAATGAAACTGCCCGAATCTGATTTAGAGTATGTGAAACCAGAAAAAGAGCAGGCTACCCGTCCGATGATGAATGTGAAAAATCGCAACAGTGTTGTGAAACTGGAACTTGATTTACGTGGGGAACGATATGAAGAAGCACTTATTCGCACAGAAAAATATTTAGATGACGCGTTATTAGCGAACTATCCGCGTGTATCGATTATTCACGGTAAAGGGACCGGGGCTTTACGCCAGGGAATTCAAAACTTCCTGAAAAACCATAAGCGGGTCAAATCATACCGTTATGGTGAAGCGGGCGAAGGCGGATTCGGTGTTACAGTCGTAGAACTAAAATAGTTGTTGCTCCTTTTTAATGATGCGCTAATATTAAACATATAAAGAAACTAATTAAAGGGGGTAAAATGGATTGCTAGGATCAGACTTTTGGCACCATCCTCTCGTAGAAACAGCAGGCTATTTTAGTGTGGTAGTCCTTTGCCTATTTGTATCGATGATTTTATTTGAAGTCGTAACAAAGTATAAAAATTGGGATGAAATAAAAAGAGGAAATGTCGCGGTCGCTTTAGCTACTGGAGGAAAAATTTTAGGCGTCTGTAATATTTTCAGATATTCAATTAATCAGCATACATCTTTTATTGAAATGCTCGGTTGGGGTTTGTTTGGTTTTACCTTATTGATTTTTGCATATTTTTTATTTGAGTTTTTAACACCGAAATTTAATGTTGATGAGGAGATTGCTGCTGACAACCGTTCAGTTGGGTTTATCTCATTTACAATTTCCCTCGGTTTGTCATTTGTTATCGGAGCAAGTATTTCATAGGAGCATACACATGGAAACATTATCGAAAATCTTACTCGTCGTCTGTTTCATATTTCTGGCAGTCGGCATTTACTACATGATGACACTCTAAACATAAAAGCAAATGAACTAGCATTGAGTTAGTTCATTTGCTTTTTTTCATTAAATTTTATTTAGGAAGATTATCACCATATACAAAAACTTTTAAAACTTTTTTAAAAAAGTATATTTCCATACTAAACGAATAGTCCTATATGTTTTAAATTCAATATTACTATAAAACTCAAAATATTTAGCGAGAAAATATCTGCATTATCGAGAATAAAACGTGTGTATCTATGAAAATAGTTTGAAACCATTTCCAATTTTCATTATAATGATGTAAACAAGTAAAGCTTTAGTAAAGGGGAGGAGTTTTATGACAGAAAAGGTTTGGTTGGCAAGCTATCCGAAAGAAGTACCACATTCTATTGAGCTGCCGGAAATTCCTGTGCACCAGTTTTTAACACAAGCATTTGAGTCAATGCCTAATAAGGTTGCTATCCATTTTATGGGGCGCGAGCTTACGTACAAAGAGCTTTATGAATCAGCGTTGAAGTTTGCGAACTACCTGCGTTCTCTAGGGGTGGAGAAGGGGGATCGTGTAGCAATCATGCTGCCGAACTGTCCGCAAGCGGTCATTGCCTATTATGGTACGATGTATGCCGGTGGGGTTGTCGTACAGACGAATCCGCTTTATACCGAGCGGGAGCTGCAATATCAGATGGCAGATTCCGGAGCAAAAGTGATTTTAGTAATGGATATTTTATACCCGAGGGCAATGAAAATATTACATGAGACTAAGATAGAAAATGTCATCGTTTCAGGAATTAAAGACTATTTGCCTTTCCCCAAAAACTTAGTGTATCCGTTCATCCAAAAGAAACAGTATGGCTTTAGTGTAAAAGTGGAACATAGCGGAACGAATCACCTGTTTACAGAAATTATGAAAATGGCCAAAATGGATAAAATCGAACAAGACTTTGATTTTGAAAATGATTTGGCACTATTGCAATACACTGGCGGTACAACAGGTTACCCAAAAGGTGTTATGCTAACACATAAAAACCTCATTGCAAATACGTTGATGTGTGATGCATGGATGTATAAATGTAAAAAAGGTGAAGAAACAATTTTAGGCATACTTCCATTCTTCCATGTATATGGTATGACAACGGTATTAATTTTATCGGTCATGCAGCAAGGCAAGATGGTATTATTACCGAAATTTGATGCTGAGCAAGCATTGAAGACAATTGATAAACAAAAACCAACGTTATTCCCCGGCGCCCCAACAATGTATATTGGTTTGTTGAATCACCCGGATTTAGCAAAATATGATTTGTCGTCAATTAAAGCGTGTTTAAGCGGTTCCGCTGCATTACCTCTGGAAGTACAGGAAAAGTTTGAAGAATTGACAGGCGGTCGTTTAGTAGAAGGATACGGCTTAACAGAAACTTCTCCAGTTACACATGCCAATCCGATTTGGGATCATCGTATCAACGGTTCAATCGGTTTACCATGGCCGAATACAGAAGCGGTAATTTTACGTTCAGGTGAATCGGAAGTATTGCCTGTCGGTGAAATCGGCGAAATAGCGGTAAAAGGACCACAAGTTATGAAGGGTTACTGGAATCGTCCTGAAGAAACAGCAATGACATTTGCAGATGGCTGGTTTTTAACGGGTGATTTAGGTTATATGGACGAAAAGGGTTATTTCTATGTTGTTGATCGAAAAAAAGATATGATAATTGCAGGCGGATTTAATATTTACCCGCGTGAAGTAGAAGAAGTGCTGTATGAGCATGAAGCGGTTCAAGAGTGTATAGTAGCCGGTATACCGGATCCGTATCGTGGAGAAACTGTAAAGGCATACATTGTTCTTAAAGAGGGTAAATCTGTTACAGACAAAGAACTGAATGAGTATTGCCGTAAAAACTTAGCAGCTTATAAAGTGCCGCGTTTCTATGAATTCCGTCAAGAGCTGCCGAAAACAGCAGTAGGAAAAATTTTACGACGTACACTAATTGAAGAAGAGAAACAGAAAATGGCACAACAAGAAGCAAATTAATTAATTGTTTAGCAAACTATTGACAGAATGCAGAACAAATTATAATATGAAAACATGAATGAATGGTCATTCATGTTTTCATATTTTTTTTGGTGGTGATCTGCTTGAAACGAAACAAACCCAAATATATGCAAATAGTAGACGCAGCAGTCATTGCTATCGCTGAAAACGGCTATCATCAAGCCCAAGTTTCAAAAATAGCCAAACAAGCTGGGGTTGCTGATGGTACAATCTATTTATATTTCAAAAACAAAGAAGATATTTTAATTTCTGTATTCCAGGAAAAAATGGGTATTTTCGTAGAGAATTTACAGGCTATAATAAAAAGTGGGGAAACTGCTTCCGATAAGTTATGTAAAATGATTGAAAATCATTTCCGTGTTCTATCAAGTGATCGCTACTTGGCAACTGTAACTCAACTTGAGCTACGGCAATCGAATAAAGAAATTAGACTGAAAATTAATTCTATTCTAAAAGAATACTTAATTTTACTAGATCAAATTTTAATCGAAGGTATGCTAAATGGTGAATTCAACCAGACGATGGATGTTCGTATTGCGAGACAAATGGTGTTTGGCACAATTGACGAAATTACGACAACTTGGGTAATGAATGAAAATCGATATGATTTATTAGAGCAAGCTCCGAAAGTGAAGCAATTACTGCTAAACGCACTAAAAGCATAAAGGGGATGTAGAGGATGGAGTTTCTAAGTTGGAAAGTAGAAGAAGGGGTCGCAATTGCAACAATTTCAAGACCACCAGCAAATGCACTTTCACAAGGCTTGATCCATGATGTGAATGCACTTTTAGACGCTGTCGAAGAAGATGAAAATGTACGTGTCATCGTCTTGCATGGCGAAGGACGTTTCTTTTCTGCAGGTGCAGATATTAAAGAATTTACGAGCGTACAGTCAGGCGAAGCATTTACAGGATTGGCGAAAAATGGACAAGATGTTTTCGAGCGTATTGAAACATTCAGTAAACCGGTTATTGCCGCAATCCACGGTGCAGCATTAGGCGGCGGCTTGGAACTTGCAATGGGATGCCATATGCGTTTTGTAACCGCATCTGCAAAATTAGGCTTACCTGAGCTATCATTAGGCTTAATACCTGGATTTGCAGGAACACAGCGATTACCACGATATGTTGGTGTAGCCAAGGCAGCGGAAATGATGTTTACAAGCGACCCGATTACAGGGGCTGAAGCTGTAGAATGGGGATTAGCAAACCGTGCTTTTTCCGACGAAGAGCTGTTGCCGGAAACATTGAAAATCGCTAGAAAAATTGCGAAGAAATCACCAATTGCTCTTAAAGCAGCAATCCAAATGCTGAATTACTCGAAACCATCATCTTATTACGATGGAGTGAATGCTGAAGCAAACAGTTTCGGTGAGGTATTTGTTTCTGAAGATGCTAAAGAAGGAATCCAAGCATTTATTGAAAAACGTGAGCCAGTATTTACTGGCAAATAAAAAAATGTATTCTTCCCTGTTTTTTCGGGATTAAAATTAAAAAGCTTTTAGGAGGTCTAGATTATGAATATTTTTGTATTAGTAAAACGTACTTTTGACACAGAAGAAAAAATCGTCGTATCCGGCGGTAAAATTCAAGAAGATGGTGCAGAATTCATCATCAACCCATACGATGAGTACGCAATTGAAGAAGCAATTCAAAAGCGCGACGCATTAGGCGGTAAAGTAACAGTTGTGACAATCGGTGGCGAAGATGCAGAAAAGCAGTTACGTACAGCTTTAGCAATGGGTGCCGATGAAGCGGTATTAATTAATACAGAAGATGATTTAGATGAGCTTGACCAATATTCTTCAGCTTATATTTTAGCGGAATATTTAAAAGACAAAGAAGCAGATTTAATTTTAGCAGGAAATGTAGCAATCGATGGTGGTTCAGGACAAGTTGGCCCGCGCTTAGCAGACCTGCTGGGCATTAACTACGTAACAACAATTACTTCATTGGAAATCGACGGCACGAACGTTAAGATTGTACGTGATATCGAAGGGGACGCTGAAGTATTAGAAACATCATTACCATTATTAGTAACAGCTCAACAAGGTTTAAACGAGCCACGTTACCCATCTTTACCAGGTATTATGAAAGCGAAGAAAAAACCGCTTGAAGAACTTGAATTGGATGATTTGGATATCGATGAAGACGATGTTGAAGTAAAAGTAGAAACAGTTGAAATTTACTTACCGCCACAAAAAGCGGCTGGTCGTGTATTAGAAGGCGATCTTTCTGCACAGGTAAAAGAATTAGTAAACTTACTTCATAACGAAGCAAAAGTAGTCTAATAGAAGTCAACTAGAGTACGAAAATTTTTACGAAGATGGTAATGGAGGGATATTCTATGTCAAAGAAAGTTTTAGTGTTAGGTGAAGTTCGCGAAGGGAGCTTACGTAACGTTTCATTCGAAGCAATTGCAGCAGGTTTACAAATCGCTGACGGCGGTGAAGTAGTAGGTTTATTAGTAGGGGATGCAGTAGCTGATTTTACGCAGGAATTAATCGCATATGGAGCGAGCCGCGTTATTACAGTAGAACATCCACACTTGAAAAACTATACATCTGACGGCTACAGCCAAGCAATTTTAGCAGTAGTAGAACAAGAAAATCCAGAAGCAATCGTTTTCGGTCATACTTCTTTAGGTAAAGACTTATCGCCAAAAATTGCTTCACGCCTACAATCTGGCTTAATTTCAGATGTTACGGAAATCCAAGGAGCTGGGGATGATACAGTATTCGTCCGCCCAATCTATTCTGGTAAAGCATTTGAAAAAGTAAAAATCAAAGATGGTATTATTTTTGCGACAATCCGTCCAAACAATATTCCACCATTAGTAAAAGACGATTCTCGTACTGGTGAAGTATCATCAGTTTCAGTGGATATTACAAATTTACGTACAATCATTAAAGAAGTTGTGCGCAAATCAACTGAAGGTGTAGACCTTTCAGAAGCGAAAGTAGTAGTTGCAGGTGGTCGTGGTGTTAAATCCGGAGAAGGTTTTGAGCCATTAAAAGAGCTTGCTAATTTACTAGGTGGAGCAGTTGGCGCATCTCGTGGTGCATGTGACGCAGAATATTGCGATTACTCATTACAAATCGGCCAAACTGGTAAAGTTGTAACACCTGACCTATACATCGCTGCAGGTATTTCTGGTGCGATTCAGCATTTAGCTGGTATGTCAAACTCTAAAGTAATCGTTGCGATCAACAAAGATCCAGAAGCAAATATCTTTAAAGTAGCGGACTATGGAATTGTTGGTGACTTATTCGAGGTAGTGCCAATGTTAATCGAAGAGTTTAAAGCGCTTAAAGTAAATGCATAATATTTAATTAGGGGCTTCCTTCTTTTGAAGGGAGCTTTTTTTGAAGGAGTTAATGTATATGATGCGGGAAATGGTGCTAATAACTGTATCAGAAATTCCAGTATAAGTTAAAAGATCTTATGTGTAGTATGTTTTCTAATAAAATGCAGGTTTTTTTAAATATCGGAACCAGAGTTTCAAATAAAGAATTAACATGTTCAATCTAAGGGTATATGTCTTCAAATAACTAATAAAAAATGCTAATAAAAATTTATTAAGCATCAGAAAACAACAGTTAAAATCCGGTGCCTTTATATTCCCAAGCATTTTACTACTGTTTAATTGGGAAAACATGCTATACTACAACCATATGTTATTTAAGGAGGCTATTTAATATGGCAATTGTACACGCGACAGATCAAACATTTCCACAAGAAATTTCAAACGGCACAGTTTTAGTAGACTTTTGGGCTACTTGGTGCGGACCATGTAAAATGATCGCTCCAGTTCTTGAAGAATTAGATACAGAAATCGGTAACGATGTTAAAATCGTAAAAGTGGACGTAGATAACAACCAAGGTACTGCTGCTGATTACCAAATCATGTCAATCCCATCATTATTATTATTCGTAGATGGTGAATTAAAAGCAAAAACTGCTGGCTTCATGCCAAAAGAAGCGTTAATCGATTTCATTAACGACAACAAATAATTAAACCATTGGCTATTCAAACGCCAAGGCGCAATTGATATGTCAAAAAGCCGTATGCCGTATAAGGTGTACGGCTTTTTTCTAATACTCCAATCAGTTAAAATAAAGAAAGGACATATTAAACAGGTGAGAAGATGAATGCAATCATTAAAGCAAAACTAGAAATATTACCGAACGAATCAGGTTGCTATATTATGAAAGACCGTCAAGGCACAATTATATACGTCGGTAAGGCCAAAGTATTGAAAAATCGAGTGCGTTCTTACTTTACGGGAAGCCATGACGGCAAAACAGCGAGACTAGTAAGTGAGATTGAAGACTTCGAGTATATTGTGACTTCAAGCGATTTGGAAGCCCTTATTCTGGAACTGAATCTAATTAAGCTGCATGACCCGAAATATAATGTGAAATTAACGGATGATAAAACGTATCCCTATATAAAAATTACGAACGAACGATACCCGCGTATTATTACGACAAGAAAAGTGAAGAAGGATAAAGCAAAATATTTCGGACCGTATCCGAATGCCTATGCAGCAAACGAAACGCGAAAATTACTGGACCGTTTGTATCCGCTTCGTAAATGTACACATCTGCCTAATCAAGTATGCTTGTACTATCATTTAGGGCAATGTTTGGCACCGTGTGTAAAGGACATTGAAAAACAAGTGTATGACGTAATGATCGATGAGATTTCAAAGTTTTTAAACGGAGGAGTCGAAGAAATAAAGCAAGATCTTCAGCAAAAAATGATCGATGCTGCCGAAAATCTTGAGTTTGAACGTGCGAAGGAATTTCGTGATTTGATCGCCCATATCGATCAAATTATGGAAAAGCAAAAAATTGTAACAGATGATTTGAGCAACCGAGATGTATTTGGCTATGCAGTGGAAAAAGGCTGGATGTGTGTCCAGGTATTTTTTGTGCGTCAAGGCAAACTCATTGAGCGCGATGTATCGATTTTCCCGATTTATAATGAGCCGGAAGAGGAATTTTTAACATTTGTCGGCCGTTTTTACGAACAGCCGCATCATTTATTACCAAAAGAAATCTTTGTTCCGAAATCGATTGACGTAACGATTTTACAAAAGCTGTTGGATGTTAAAGTAGTGACACCGAAGCGCGGTTCAAAAAAAGAGCTTGTTGATCTAGCGATGAAAAATGCAGAAATCGCCATTCACGAGAAGTTCCAGTTAATTGAACGTCAAGAGGAACGGACAGTGGGGGCTTGTGAAGCACTTGCCGAAGCGATGCAAATTCCATTGCCGTTAAGAATTGAAGCATTTGATAACAGTCATATGCATGGAGCTGATCCTGTTTCAGCAATGGTTGTTTTTATAGACGGGAAGCCTGCGAAAAAGGAATACCGGAAATATAAAACTAGAGAAGCGGCTAAACATGATGACTATGGTGCGATGCAGGAAGTTATTCGACGCCGCTATACACGTGTATTGCGGGAAAATCTGCCATTGCCTGATCTGATTCTCATAGACGGAGGAAAAGGGCAAATGGAAGTTGCACGAGAAGTAATTGAAGACGAACTTGGGTTAGTCATTCCAATAGCGGGGCTGGCAAAAGACGAAAAGCACAATACGTCCCAGCTTTTATTTGGAACGCCGGCGGAAGTTGTTCCGTTAAAGCGTACAAGTGACGGTTTTTATTTATTGCAGCGCATTCAAGATGAGGTGCACAGATTTGCAATCACATTTTTACGTCAGCAGCATCAGACAAATGCGATTACTTCGGTTCTTGATGGAATTGAAGGTGTAGGTCCGAAGCGAAAGCAGCAACTTATGAAACATTTTGGGTCCGTAAAAAAAATTCGCGAGGCAAGCGAGCTGCAACTGCAGGAGTCCGGTGTTCCGGCAAAATTGGCGGAAGTTATTTATCGCCATTTTCATGAAGCACCATTGAATAAAGAATAGTGTTATGCTAATATTTAAGACAATTCAATATTTACTAAGATAGAGGCGCAGTATTCAATAGTACATTGCTTGAGGAAGAACAATTCCATTGACAGCAATCGAAAGGGGGTCCTGCCGAAGTGAAGTGCGTATTGTTCGCGTAGTTTGCTGGTTTTGCATTTAAGAGATGTAAAACTGTCAGAGCTTTTTGTTCTGGAGGGCTATCCTGAAAACTTATAACTATTTATTTGTATTGACGGCGGCTTTCCATGAACATGGAAAGCCTTTTTTTGTATTCGGTTTTATTCAAGGAGGGGAAAAAATGGAGACAGTTGTAGTAAAGTTTGGTGGTCCGGCATTGACTACACCGGAAAAAATAGTACAGGTGGCTAAAAAAGTGATAAAAGAGCAAGGACGTGGCATAAACTTAGTCGTTGTCGTTTCTTCAATGCCCGCTTTACGACGAGAATTCCGACAATATGCTGCCGAAATTACCGATGAGCCATCGAAACGGGAAATGGATGCACTTGTCGCATCAGCAACACAAATGACAAGTGCAATGCTGGCGATGGCAATTCAGGAGCATGGTGGTAAAGCGGTGTCGCTTGCTGGTTGGCAAACAGGCATTCAAACAAATCAAAAACATGGCAATGCACGGATCAGTCATGTTGATAGTAAACGGATTGAGGAACATTTAGCATTAGGAGAAATCGTCGTAGTAGCTGGTTTTCAAGGAGTTACGGGGACAGATAATATTTCAACATTCGGCAAAGGGGGTTCTGAAACTTCAGCGGTTGCATTGGCGGTTGCTCTTGAAGCAGAGCGTGTCGAGATTTTTTCATCGGTTGAAGGGATTTTCACGGCAGACCCAGAAATTGTTAAAGAATCCAGGAAACTTCCGGAAGTTTCTTATGATGAGATGTTGGAATTTGCAAATTTAGGAGCTAAAATTTTGCACCCACGTGCGGTTGAACTTGCCAAAAAATATAATATACCGCTCATTGTACGCTCTTTCGTACAGGACGTGGAAGGCACTTTTATTAAAGGGGATGTAGACATGGAGAAAAACTTACTTGTACGCGGGGTAGCCTACGAATCGGATATAATTCGTTTGACGATAGGCTATGATTCTTATGAAACCGCGTCATTGGCAGAAGTGTTTAGTGTTTTAGCAGAAAATGATATCAATGTGGATATTATTGTTCAAGCAGTCATTGATGGCGTGAAGCCGACCATTTCCTTTACAATTTCGAAAGATGAGTTTGCGGAAGCTTTACGGGTATTGGAAACTAGTAAACTGTCGCTTGGCTTTAGTTTTGCGGATTTTGAAGTAGGTTTAGCGAAAGTATCTATTATCGGTTCTGCGATGGCATCCAATCCGGGAGTAGCCGCACGCATGTTTGCACGCTTGGGTCGCGAACATATTCCTGTAAAAATGGTCAGTACTTCAGAAATTAAAGTGTCTGTAGTTATCCCACAGGATGAGATGGTTCGTGCTGCGAATGTGTTGCATGAGGAATTCAATTTGGCGATGAAAGAAGTAACCGTTTCTTAAGGTAATAGCTGGAAATGAGCTGTAATGGCTTATTTCCAGCTTTTTTATTGAGTAAATTTGCTGCTTCAGCAATAATATTGATTATGATAAGGTGAAGGCTAAATCTTCTCTTTTAAATCCCATTTCAACGTAAATTTTACGACATGTTTGTCATTATCTTTTTCTTCATAGCATTCCGTCAAATAGCCTAGCTGCTTTTGTTTTTGTTCTGCTAAAAAGCCAGCTTCAAGACGGAAGCAACGTTGTACAATATTGAGTGGCAGTTCTTCTGTCGTCAAAAGTATGTAATGAAGTTCGTCCTTCGTTTCTTTTTCCAAAACTAACTGGCCCCAGCCAGCTTCCAAAAAAAATGAAGGCAGTTCATCCATTGAAAACAATGGAAACTTTCTTGCAATTTCTTTACCTGCCCAATATAAAACATCTTCTTCATGCTTACCTAGAATAGAAGGAAGAAGATGGTCACGAATGATTTCGTACCCAAAAGTTGGAATCGTTTTCATTTTGTACCCTTCCATATAAAAAACCTCTTTCATAAATTTTCTTATAATTTTCATTCTTTCATGAAAAAATGAGTTATAAGCAGAAAAAACGGTTCTCAAAACAGCGTAAAACCGTCTTTAAAATGATTATAAAATATCCCGCGTTGCCTTGACGCTAGTATCTGTTGAGAGTACAATGGACATGTCATAATATTGTACCATGATGAAATGCGCAGTCAACATCACAACTTTTACAAATTTGAGACGTTGTGCATGTGTATTTCAAGTACTAAGGGGGGTAACAGTTTTGTCGAAAGATCGTGAATTTTTATGGCGCCGCTTACACTCGTTATTAGGTGTAGTTCCTGTCGGGTTGTTCTTGGTGTTCCACTTATTTCTGAACTTCACTGCAGTTGGCGGTGAAGAAACTTACAATAACGCAACAGGTGTTATGGAATTACTTCCACATTCGTTGTTGTTAGCGATGGAATGGATCATTATCTATATTCCATTAATGTTCCACGGATTCTATGGAGTGTATATTGCATTTACTGCAACTTACAATACTGGACGCTTCAGCACATTCCGTAACTGGATGTTTGCACTGCAACGTTTCACAGGTATTTTCCTTGTAATCTTCATTGCGTGGCATATTTTCCAAACACGTATCCAAAAAGCATTCGGTACTGAAGTTGAATTTAATATGATGGTTGAAATCGTTGACAATCCATTAATGTTAGTATTCTACATCTTAGGTATCGTTTCAGCAGCATTCCACTTAGCAAACGGTTTATGGTCTTTCTTAGTAAGCTGGGGTATTACGCAATCTAACAAATCTCAACGAATCGCAACTTATGTTACGTTGTTAATTTTCGTAGTATTAGCAATCGTTGGTGTTGCAGCTATCTTAGCATTCGTCTAATCACTTAACTTATTCACTACTACATAGTTAAGATCCTAGATGGAATGAAATATGAGTAAAAGTTTTTAGCAATTAATGAGGAGTGAGAAATAATCATGGCAAAAAGTAAAGTTATCGTCGTTGGTGGCGGTCTTGCTGGCTTAATGGCTACGATTAAAGCAGCTGAAGTTGGTACTGAAGTTGAATTATTCTCGTTGGTTCCAGTTAAACGTTCACACTCTGTATGTGCACAAGGCGGAATTAACGGAGCAGTTAATACAAAAGGTGAAGGGGATTCTCCATGGATCCACCTTGATGATACAGTTTATGGTGGCGACTTCTTAGCGAACCAACCACCAGTTAAAGGTATGTGTGATGCAGCACCTGGTATTATCCACTTAATGGACCGTATGGGTGTAATGTTCAACCGTACTCCAGAAGGTTTACTTGACTTCCGTCGTTTCGGCGGTACGTTAATGCACCGTACAGCATTCTCTGGTGCGACAACTGGTCAACAATTATTATATGCCCTAGACGAGCAAGTTCGTGCACACGAAGTAGCTGGTTTAGTTACGAAGTATGAGCACTGGGAATTCCTTGGTGCGGTGCTTGATGACGAAGGCGTTTGCCGCGGTATCGTAGCACAAGATTTACGTTCTGAAGAAATTCGCTCATTCCGTTCTGATGCTGTAATTATGGCAACAGGTGGTCCTGGTATTATCTTCGGTAAAACAACAAACTCAGTAATCAACACTGGTTCTGCAGCATCGATTGTTTACCAACAAGGTGCAACATATTCAAACGGTGAAATGATTCAAATTCACCCGACAGCGATTCCTGGAGACGACAAAAACCGTCTAATGTCTGAATCTGCTCGTGGTGAAGGTGGACGTATCTGGACGTATAAAGACGGTAAGCCTTGGTACTTCTTAGAAGAGAAATATCCTGCTTACGGTAACTTAGTACCACGTGATATCGCAACACGTGAGATTTTTGACGTGTGCGTAAATCAAAAGTTGGGTATTAATGGCGAAAACATGGTATACTTAGACTTATCCCATAAAGATCCTCATGAATTAGATATTAAATTAGGTGGTATTATCGAAATCTACGAGAAGTTCGTAGGTGATGACCCACGTAAATTACCGATGAAAATCTTCCCAGCGGTACACTATTCAATGGGTGGATTATGGGTTGACTATGACCAAATGACTGAAATCCCTGGTTTATTCGCTGCAGGTGAATGTGACTACTCACAACACGGTGCAAACCGTTTAGGTGCGAACTCATTATTATCAGCGATTTACGGTGGTATGGTTGCTGGTCCAAATGCTGTTAAGTACATTAAAGGACTTAAAAAGCATGCAGAAGATTTACCTGAAGAAATCTACACGCGTCGCGTACAGGAAGAAACAGAGAAATGGGAAGCTATCCTTAATATGGATGGTACAGAAAACGCTTACTTGCTACACAAAGAGCTTGGTGAGTGGATGACTGACAACATGACTGTTGTACGTGTAAACGCAAAATTAGAAGAAACTTATGCGAAATTAACTGAGCTTCAAGAGCGTTGGGAAAACATCAACATTAACGACACACAAAAATGGTCGAATCAAGGTGCTCACTTCACTCGTCAGTTAAAGAACATGCTATATTTAGCTAAAGTTATGACTAAGGGTGCATTATTACGTAACGAATCTCGTGGGGCTCACTTCAAGCCTGAATTCCCAGAACGTGATGATGAAAACTTCTTAAAAACAACTATGGCGAAGTTCGATCCGGCAACGGGCGAACCAATTATTACTTATGCCGAAGTAGACGTTTCGTTAATTCCACCACGTAAACGCGACTACTCAGCGTAGAAGGGGGAACTAAACAGTGGAAACAGTAAATACTGGTAGAACAGTTAAGTTAGAAATCGTTCGTCAAGACAATGAGAATGGTGCTACACGCGTTGAAAAGTTCGAAGTTCCTTACCGTCCTGGTATGAACGTTATCTCTGCTCTAATGCATATTCAAAAATATCCTGTTACTGCTGATGGTCAAAAAACGACTCCAGTATCATGGGATATGAACTGTCTGGAAGAAGTTTGTGGTGCATGTTCAATGGTAATCAATGGACGTCCGCAACAATCTTGTTCAGCATTAGTAGACAAGTTAACTCAACCAATTCGTTTAGAGCCAATGAAAACTTTCCCGGTTATCCGTGACTTACAAGTAGACCGTGAGCGCATGTTTAACGCACTTAAGAAAGTTAAAGCATGGGTACCAATCGATGGTACTTATGATTTAGGCGAAGGTCCTCGTATGCCAGAGCGCAAACGTCAATGGGCTTATGAATTATCAAAATGTATGACTTGTGGTGTATGTATGGAAGCATGTCCAAACGTGTCTGAATCAGCATCATTCATCGGTCCATTTGCTTTATCACAAGTACGTTTATTCAACACACACCCAACTGGTGCAATGAATAAAGACGAGCGTTTAAATGCAATCATGGGCGACGGTGGTCTTGCAAACTGTGGTAACTCTCAAAACTGTGTAGCTGCTTGTCCAAAAGGTATTCCTTTAACAACATCTATTGCTGCACTTAACCGTGAAACAACAGTTCAAATGTTCAAAAACTTCTTCGGTTCTGACCACATGGTTGACTAATCGAATGAATATAATTGACCCTCACTTCGGTGAGGGTCTTTTTGTTTTGATTGCTTTTTGCTTCAGACAAATTATGCTATAATGAATGGGTATTCATTATCAGGGGATGATGAGCTAATCAAACAAAGGGGGAATTTTTTATGCGAGCTACATATATTCAGGATGCAGCAGAGTGGATGGCAGGGTTTTCATTTTCTACAAAGGTAAAGGTACGATTTTCAGAAACAGATATGTACGGGCATGTAAACAATACAAAAGTATTTGCCTATTTCGAGTATGCACGTATCGAATATTTTAAAGCATTAGGATTTAATTTTACTGCTGGATCGGAAACAGGAAATATGCTCGTTGTGGCAGACATTCAGTGCGATTATTTGAAAGAAGTGTTCTTTGATGAAGAACTTACAATTTTTGTTAAAACGGCATCAATCGGCACATCTTCAATTGATTTGCATTATTTGGTGAAAAATGAAAAAGATGAAGTATGCTATACGGGGCGCGGAACGCTTGTACAATTGAGCAGTGACACGGGGAAAGGTGTCCCTCTACTGGAAGAGCAAAAAAAATTATTGCTTGGGAAATAGTTAAATGCCCTCACCCGCTTTGTATTTTCGACATAATGTACAAAGAAGAGGATAGGAGGGTGTTGCAAAATGAATCGTCCGCAGCATCGTTCGCTGTTAACAAAAAGAGAACGCGAGATTTTTGAGCTATTAATAAAGGACTATTCAACACGGGAAATATCAACGAAGCTAGGCATTAGTGAAAAAACCGTTCGTAATCATATTTCCAATACGATTCAAAAGCTGGGTGTATCAAGTCGTACGCAAGCGATTCTTGAGCTTTTGAGACTTCAGGAATTGTCAATATACTGATTCGATGCTTGCTATTTTATAAAAAAAACTTCAAAATAGAACTATGAAACGCATCGAGGAGTGAATGGAGTAGATGAAAGATCACAGCACACATAGCTCTGAATCTGTAGCAATCCTGGAAAAAGAACTGAGATATATTTCACACTTAATCAAACAAAAAGGTCGAGAAATTTTAAGCAATTATACGATTACGCCTCCGCAATTTATTGCATTGCAATGGTTGCATGAATCAGGTGATATGACGATCGGTGACTTGTCGACGAAAATGTATTTAGCATTTTCGACAACAACAGATTTAGTGGACCGGATGGAGAAAAATGAATTGGTACAGCGTGTACGTGACGAAAATGATCGACGTGTTGTACGGATTCATCTTTTACCTGAAGGCGAAAGAATTATCGAAGAAGTAATTTTTAAGCGTCAAAATTATTTGCGGGATATTACACAGGAATTTAACGCAGAAGAGTTTGAACAATTATCAAGAACATTACAAAAACTACATTTATTAATGAAATAGGATAGAGGCGGTACAAGTGAATGCCCCAATTGGTGTTATCGATTCCGGAGTTGGCGGATTAACAGTGGCAAAAGCGATTATGGAGCTTTTGCCAAATGAAACAATATATTATATAGGTGATACGGCGCGATGTCCTTACGGGCCACGCACAAAGCAAGAAGTCCGCAATTTTACATGGGAGATGGCAAAAGCGCTCGAAAAGATGAATGTGAAAATGCTTGTCATTGCATGTAATACTGCGACTGCCGTTGCATTGGAAAGTCTGCAAAAACATATGCCATTTCCGGTTTTAGGAGTTATTAATGCAGGGGCACGAGCGGCCATAAAAAAGACAAAGCGCAATGAAGTTGTCGTATTAGCGACAGAAGGCACGATCAAAAGTGGCGCATATGAAGAAGCGGTGAAATCATTGTCGACAAAAGCGAAAATAATTCCACTTGCCTGTCCTACATTTGTGCCACTCGTTGAAAGTGGCGAATACGAAGGCCAATTTTCGTATGATCTCGTTGCGAAAGGGTTAAAGCCGCTTGAAGATGAGCGATTTGATACAGTCATTTTAGGCTGTACACATTATCCTATTTTACAAAAGCAAATTGAGGCAGCAGTAGGCTCACAAGTTCATGTCCTGTCATCTGCCGAAGAAACGGCAAAAGATGTCGAAGCGATTTTAAGCTATACAGGACAATTACGAACAGATGAAGAACCGCCGAAGCATATTCTGCATGCATCTGGTTCCGTGCCGATTTTCCGTTCCATAGCAGAACGTTGGCTGGAAAAAGGTGAATTGGATATACGTAAAATTACATTCGAAAAATAGTTATTAGCTCAGATTAGGCATTTTGTCTAATTTGAGCTTTTTCCTTCTATGTCTTGCTTTTCTGCTTTAGACACTCCTTAAATTATGATAAGATAAGTGCGCGAACAAATTGAGGAGGTCACGAATGACTAGACATGACTTACGAGCTGTGAATGAATTACGTCCAGTTCAAATTGATAATAATTATTTAATGCATCCGGAAGGCTCGGTATTAATAACCGTTGGAAATACAAAGGTGATTTGTAATGCAACGATTGAAGAAAAAGTACCTGGTTTTTTACGTGGACAAGGTAAAGGTTGGATTACGGCTGAATATTCCATGCTACCACGCGCTACAGAGCAACGCACACGTCGTGAAAGCTCTGCAGGGAAGGTAAGTGGCCGCACGATGGAAATTCAACGCTTAATCGGCCGTGCATTACGTGCTGTCGTTGATTTAGAAGCTCTTGGTGAAAAAACGGTATGGATTGACTGTGACGTGATTCAGGCAGATGGTGGAACGCGTACGGCATCGATTACAGGTGCATTTGTAGCGATGACACAGGCAATTGCGAAATTAGGCATTGACAAGCCATTCGTGAAATTTCCAGTAACAGATTATTTAGCTGCAACAAGTGTCGGAAAACTAGAAAATATTGGCGCAGTTTTGGATTTAAACTATGTAGAAGACTCAGCTGCACAAGTCGATATGAACGTTATTATGACAGGTGCCGGCGAATTTGTGGAGTTACAAGGAACAGGCGAAGAAGCGACATTCAGCCGCTCAGAACTTAATGAATTACTCGATTTAGGAGAAGCCGGGATTGCGCAGCTAATCGAGATGCAGAAAACAGCACTAGGTGACATCGCGAACTTGATTGGAAAGGTGGAAGCATAATGAAACAAGTAGTAATCGCAACAAAGAACAAAGGAAAAGCGAAAGACTTTGAAGCACTATTCGGACCATTCGGCTATGAAGTTGTCACAATGTTTGAGGTTGCTCCAGATGTGGAAATTGAAGAGACAGGTACGACTTTTGAAGAAAACGCAATTTTAAAAGCGGAAACATTAGCGAAGATGCTCGGTCAAATCGTAATTGCTGATGACAGCGGTTTAGCGATCGATGCATTAAATGGTGAGCCTGGAGTGTTTTCAGCACGATATGCCGGTGATCATGACGATGAAGCAAATATGGTGAAAGTGCTGGAAAACATGAAGGACGTTCCGGAAGACCAGCGTACAGCCCGTTTCTGCTGTGCATTGGCGATTGCAGGTCCAAATATGGAAACGAAAACGGTATTTGGCACATGTGAAGGTATGATAGCGCATGGAAAGAAGGGAACAAACGGATTCGGTTATGACCCGATTTTTTATGTACCTGCATTGGAAAAGCATATGGCTGAGCTGTCTGCCGAAGAAAAAGGTGCCATTTCACACCGAGGCAATGCCATTCGTAAACTGGCGTTGCAGTTAGCGGAATTTCTGATATAACAATTCAGGCAATTCAGGCAATTGTTGGAAATTGTAAAAATTTGTTTAATAACGATTGAATTTTTATTTCAATGCTGTCACACTAAGAATAGAAATGTAAAGGATGTGGATACGAATGAAGCTATTGATTATGAGTGATACACATGGTGACGAGGAAATCATTGAACGTGTAAAGGGCTACCATCCAGATGCGTATAAAGTGATCCATTGTGGCGATAGTGAATTGCCGTATGCACATCCTCTTATGCAAGGGATAGAGTGTGTGAAAGGGAATTGTGATCATGACCAGAACTATTTGGAGGAGATGCTGTTTCAGGTAAATGGAGATCGTGTGTATGTGACACATGGGCATTTATACGATGTGAAAAACTCTCCGATGAAACTGATTTACCGCGCAAAGGAAGTCGGCGCACAAATCGTATGTTTTGGTCATTCACATATACTTGGCGCGGAATATATCGATGACATTTTATTTATTAATCCGGGTAGCTTACTGAAACCTCGACGGATAAAAGAAAAATCATTTGTCACCCTTACAACAACTCCAACGCATTTTACATTACAATGTTATGATGATAATAATAATTTGATTGATGAATTATTTTATGAGCGTTAATTATCAAAGTGAAGTCTTGATTTAAAGCGGACTTCACTTTTTTAATGAAGAATGTAGAGAACTGAAAATTATTTTAGTTAAATAATAATTTTTTTGAATTAGGTTGTTGACTTTAAAAGAAATCTACCATATAATAAAAAATGTCTTAATTACCAATTGGTGATGAAAAACATGTCTCAGTAGCTCAGCTGGATAGAGCAACGCCCTTCTAAGGCGTCGGTCGGGGGTTCGAATCCCTCCTGGGACGTACATAAAACCGTCAAACTTGAATTAAACAAGTTTGGCGGTTTTTTATTTCCTTAATGTAGTTGTTTACGTAAGAAAGTCCAATTTTATTTCAGCTTTATATTTTCTATATACAAATCAACATCTTTCATCAATTGTTTAAATAATATTCTATTTTTCTTTTTAATGTTTATTTTCTTTCTTGCAGCCTTTAAAGAGAATTCTTCATGAACAATACAACTTCTGAGATTCGCCAATAATTTAGTATTATTCTTAAAAATTAAGTTATCACCCAACTGTTCCTCTAGATCAAGAATTATATTGTTATCCGATTTATTTCTATATTTACGTTTGAAAATAACTTTATAAATTTCTTTTAACAGTTGTTCAATTAATGAATATAACTCAACTGTGAGCGTAGCGTATTTACGGTCTCTGCGCCGACCGTAAAATTCCTCCAATTCATAATCGCTTAATAGCTCCAGCCATTTAAAAGTACCCGATTTATTCGAAGTATTTTTTACAATTTGCTGAAATTCTTTTTCGATTAAACAAAGATCTGCAAATGCATGATCTTTTAATTTTTTGATTTCTTTCTTTTTACTCAACTAAAACACTCCTTCCATCGTTGGCTTTGAAAGCAAAGGGGAAGCTCAATCGCTCATCGCTCCCATTTGCAACAACTCTCCTATATTTCTTACCCGTAATTTTAAACTATCAACTATTTTTTTACTTCAACCTTCGCAACAGGAACTTAGCAATGTTCTAACCGTAGAATGTTTTATTTAATAGGGAACGTGGGAAAACACAATGAATAGGAGGGATCATGATGGATAATACTTTATTTGGCAATTCAAGTTTGAATGTTTCTAAATATGCTTTGGGCACTGTAATGTTCAGTACAAATGGCCTTGAAGGTGTGGGGGCTATGGATCAGGCAACCGCAAATTATATGGTGGATTACGCACTGGATCAAGGCATCAACCATTTTGATACAGCGAATATGTATGCGAAAGGTGATGCAGAAGTTATTTTTGGCAAAGCGATAAGAGATAAACGTTATGATATGATCATCAGCAGTAAAACAGGATTTCAGCTAATAGATAAACCAACCGATACGGGTGATTTAATCAACGTTGATTCATCCATAGATGCGCTATTAAAAAGACTTGGTACTGATTATATCGATCTATATTATGTACATTGTTGGGATGGTCAAGTACCAGTTAGCGAAACTGTCCAAGAGATGAATGACTTAATTAAGAAAGGGAAAATACGGCATTGGGGGGTATCGGATTACAGTGGCTGGGCGCTTGCGAAGACACATACATGGGCAGTAGAAAATAATATGATACCGCCAATTGCACAGCAAATCTATTACACTCCGGAATCACGTGAAGCAGAGTTTGAAATTTTGCCTGCAGGTAAAGAATTAGGCATGGCTAATAGTATTAGGTCTCCACTGGGTGTGTAGATTCAATTGTTTTGTCTGCAAGAACTAAAGAACAGTTACATGAAAACATTGCATCATATAGTTTAAAGTTAACAAAAGAGGGTATTACCCAAATTAATGATTTAACTGCACTTGAACCTATTTATCCATTGTGGCATCGCGCTATGAATTCATTAGATAGAGCTTCAAATGCAGAAAAGGTATATTTTGATGAATACATTAAGTTGATGGAAAGTAAAAACCGTTCGGCCCATAGTTAACGGAACCTTAGCAAAAGTGTAAACATTATTTTGGAAATCAAGGGGCAAGAAGCCAAGAAACGCTGTGAAGACATGCTTTCTTGGCTTTTTTGAATATAATTTATACATTATGTGGAGAAGGATTTCAAAATGTATCCATAACACACGTATATTGTGAAGATTTTCACTTATACTAACGTGGGAAAATGCTTATGTTATAGGATAAATAAAAGAAACAGATATTTGTGGTAATAAAATGGCGAATCAAGGGTAATTAAAGTGACATGGACATGCATTCAAATAAGAAGCATGGCATCTTGAGCAAACTGCGTTAATTGGAAAGGAAGGTACCTATGAATAAAAAATGGAACAAACAGTTTATTGGTGGCGAATGGAGAGAAGGAAACAGCGAAAGAGTTTACGTTGATCAGAATCCATATAATGAGGAAACGATTGCAGAAATCCGGTTGGCAAATGAAAAGGACATAGATGAGGCATATAAGGCTGCCAAAGACGCACAAGAAGAATGGGCGCAGGTCAATGCCTATCAAAGACAAGCAATCATAGAAAAAGCTGCACAAATTGTAGAACGACGTAGAGAAGAAATCGTGCAGATTTTAGTGGAGGAGAATGGGGCTTCCCATACAAAAGCGAACATTGAAATTAGTGGCGCCATTGGTATTATGAAAGAGTCTGCTACATTTCCTCTCCGGATGCATGGACAAATAATGCCATCCATTATTCCTGGGAAAGAGAACCGGGTATATCATAATCCTGCTGGGGTAGTGGGGATCATTAGTCCATTTAATTTCCCGTTTCATTTAACGATGCGTTCCCTTGCTCCTGCTTTGGCAACAGGCAATGGGGCTGTGCTTAAACCTGATTTGCAAACGATGATATCAGGCGGACTCATTCTAGGTGAAATTTTTGAAGAGGCTGGTATCCCTAAAGGATTACTAAATATTACGGTTTGCAGCTCATCAGAAATTAAAGATGCATTTGTTGAACATCCGATTCCTCAAATTATTTCTTTTACCGGTTCTACACAGGTAGGGCGACATATTGGGGAGCTTTGTGGAAGAAACCTGAAACGTGTCGCTCTGGAACTTGGCGGGAACAATGTCATGCTAGTTTTGAAAGATGCTGATGTTCAAAGAGCAGCTGCTTCTGCTGCCTTCGGTAAATTTTTAAACAGCGGACAAATTTGTATGTCGCTGAATCGGATTGTTGTTGAACGCCCGGTATACGAATCGTTTCTAAAAGCATTTGTGGATAGAGCATCCAAGATCAAATACGGGGATCCAAAAAATGATGATGTTGTAGTAGGTCCGCTTATTAATCATAAACAAATTGAACGGATTCAAAAGTTAATTGATCAAAGCATCGAGCAAGGAGCAGAATACGCCCTTAAAGGGGAAGTGAAAGGCAATGTGCTGGCTCCGACTATTTTGACGAATGTAACAAATGATATGCCGATAGCACAGGAAGAAATTTTTGGACCTGCTGTAGGTGTTATTGTTGTAGATAGTGAAGAGGAAGCGATCCGTGTTGCGAATAACAGTGACTATGGACTGAGCGGTGCTGTTCATGCCGGTACAACAGAACATGGCGTTGAAGTAGCGAAACAGATTATAACAGGAATGATTCACGTTAATGACCAGGGAGTCAATGATGAACCGATCATAGCCTTTGGTGGAGAGAAAGCTTCAGGGTTAGGCCGATATGGCGGCGAATGGGCAATCCATGAATTTACAACAACAAAATGGATTTCTGTACAGACAGACCCACGAGAGTATCCGTTTTAATAGCTGGAAAATGAGATTCTCATAAAGACACAAATAAAAGAGCAATTAATAAAATATATTTTATCGCGAGAATTTGTCCTAATCACAATTATGATTAGGACTTCTTTATTTTAAGAACGATTTTGAATGTTCATAAATAAGTAATTACGTATAAACTAAATAGAAAATAAAGAATAGAGAATAGAGCAAATTAATAAATAAATGAGAAATATAAATCATAGACATATAGAACTAATTTCCATTATCGTGTTATAATTGGATATGAAACAGAAGATCTATTAATTGGTAATTTAATTGTGAGGTACAAAATGAAGAAAACATCATTGTTACAAGAAGAAAAGCGTTCTACCATCCTATTTTTATGGTTATTCTATATTGTATTTTTTGTATATGACATATTATACTATGATTTTTTTCCAGCATTTCCGTGGCATGACGCGAATAATAAAAGTTTGATATGGTACAATTTTATGTATATAAAATATGGGCTTATACTTGGTTTAATTCCTTTATCTATATATTTAATTAAAAAAAATAAAACAGAATTTGTAAAGTATATAATATTTCTTGGTTATTTTCTTACTAATTTATTTTCAGATATTATGTATTACAAAGATAGTTCCCTAGCGTACACTAGTGGTAATCTAGTGGAAGTTATATTTATCTTATTCTCTCCTATATTTGTAACTAAGAGATTTACATATTATGTATCAATTGGTTTGATTGTAAAATATATTATAGTAGGAATAGTTATACAGGATCCGATAGTTATGTTTCCCATAATCATAATGATAGTGTGTTCATTTATTGCTTTTATACTGCTACATCGGATATTAAATTATATAAAAGCTTTGAAGAACTCATATGATGAACAATTGGAAGGCATTGTTAAAGGTGTCATTGCTACATTGGAATTGAAGGATCCATATACGCGTGGCCATAGTGAACGGGTTGCTGCTTATGCAATGAAAATGGCAGAAGCTACAGGGAAATTTAAACCATCTGAGTTAAATTATTTTTATTATGCCTGCCTATTACACGATATTGGAAAAGTTAGTATTCCAGACTCCATTTTGACAAAGCCTGGCATGTTGACGGACGAAGAATTTGATATAATTAAGACGCACCCTGTGGTTGGAGCAGAAGCTATCAGAGATGTTGAAGGAATTGCAGATAATATAGGAGTAATTTATCATCACCATGAAAGATGGGATGGAAAAGGTTATCCAAATGGACTATCAGGGGAAAATATCCCATTTTTAGCGAGAGTTACTGCGGTAGCCGATGCTTTTGATGCAATGACATCCTCTAGGTCTTATCGTCCTGCACTTCAGTTTGAAGTAGCATATCAACGAATTCTCGATGGTCAAGGAAGCCAATTCGATCCACAACTGGTAGAATTATTTAAACAGATTTATCCTGATTGGGTGCAAATTTCTAAAACTTATTGTAAAGGTGTAGACTTGAGAGGGGGGAAGAAGAGTGAAAATTCGTAAACTTAATAAAATCAAAGTAACTTGCTTTTGGTGTTTCCTTATTCCAAAATAAGTAGGTACATACTTAGGATGCTATAATTATAGCATCCTATTTTAAATTATAAGGAGGCTATATATTGAAGGTATCCTTGCAATCCGAAATAACGTTATATCCGTTAACCATTCGAGAAGATAAAAAACATTATATTGTAGAAGAGCCGATTTCAGGTGATTTTTTCGAATTGCCTGAGATAGGTGTGGATGCCATCAAACGTTTGGAACAAGGTGAGGAACTTGTTTCAATTGAACATGCATTAAAAACTTCATATCCAGATGAAGAAGTGGATATTATAGATTTTGTGGAGCAACTATTGGAGTTAGGACTTGTTCAAGAAGTGGATGGTATGCTCGTTAAGAAAGAGCAGTCTAAATCCACATCAGGTTCGGGTGGTTTCCTATGGATTCCGCATTCGGTGGGGCGCCTATTTTTTAATGGAGTGATGAACAAGATCTACTTGCTTTTGCTCGTAGCGAACATCGTCATGCTCATACTGAATCCGAATCTTTTCCCCCATTACAAAGATATATTTCTCTTTGATTCTATGATGCTAAATATTATAAGCTATTTATTTATATCTTTATTATTAATTTTAATACATGAATTTGGACATATCCTTGCCATTCGATCACATGACTTGCCGGCTAAATTGAGTATTGGAAATCGGCTGATATTTATTGTTTTTGAAACAGACCTCACTCAAGCTTGGAAGCTCGATCCAAAAAAGAGAAATATACTGTACCTTGCCGGACTGTCCTTTGAGCAAGTAATTCTTTTCCTTTCACTTGGTGCAATGCTTCTTTTTCCGGATGCGGGCATTATAGGAATTCTCGGGATCATCGTTTTGGATATTTTCATTAAATTTATCTATCAATGCTGTTTCTATATGAAAACCGATGTTTATTATGTTGTGGAAAATATAACAGGCTGTTATAATTTGATGGAAAACGGCAAAATCTATTTGAACTCCAGATTTAAGAAACGACGAAAAGATGTGGAAATTAATAAAGAGATGTTCCAGGGAGAATGGAACTTGATCCGTCTGTATAGTGTGTTTTACATAGTTGGAATTGTTTTAACATTAATTTTGGCCGTGTTGTATTTTGTACCGCAGCTTTATTACACTTATACTACTATTTATTTAAATCTTCTCGGAACAGGCGATCGTGCCGCGTTTTGGGATGCCATTGCATTTTTGATCATGACAATGCTCATGCTTGTTCTGCTGATGTATGTTGCAAATAAACAAAGGCATGAGAACAGTTAGCTTATATATTATAAAATGCCTTGCAGGTATGCTCTGCAGGGCATTTTTTTATTTTATAAAATAAGTTATTTTCCAAACATATGACATTCAACCTAATCTAAGATAAATAAAATTAATTTAATGGGAGTTAAATATTTTACTGTAGGAGTAATTTCCTATTATAATTGAACTAAAATATTCTTCATAAGGGAGCTTCTACAAGATGAAAACTTTTCCGCCTAACAATAGCACGACACAAATTTTAAATGAAACATCTGTATTGACTGCACTTGAATCAAATTTGGCCATGATAGAATTTAACCTAAACAAAGAGGTTATTTGGGTAAATGAAAATTTCGCTAAAACATTAGGATATACAGTAGGTGAAATGAAAAAGATGGTACATAAAGAGTTTTGTACACTTGATTTCAGAAACAGTAGCGCCTATGAAGAATTATGGGATTGTCTTGGTAAAGGGGAAAAGTATCAGGGCAAAATCCAAAGGGTTGGGAAAACGGGGAATCTACTTTGGTTGGAGGCTACCTATATTCCAATTATGGATGACGAAGGGCAAGTAGATGCTGTACTTAAAATTGCAACTAATATTACAGAGCGGGAAAATAGCACAATAAAAATTACTTCTCAATTAAAGGAAATGCCAACAGAGTTAGTAAATCTTGTTGTTGAAAATTCAATGGAAAAAATACAAGCAATTAAATCATTGGAGCAACAAATTGATTTGATTACTGATACGACTAAAATTATCCGTAATATTTCAATGCAAACGAATGTACTTGCCTTAAATGCTGCAATCGAAGCAGCCCGTGTAGGAGAGCAGGGACGAGGTTTTAAAGTTGTGGCAGATGAAGTTCGGAAATTGGCCAGCAATGTTGATCATGCCATTAAAAATGTGAATACGAACATAGAAAATATTACAAGTGAAGCTTTAAAAGTCAGTAAAATAACAGATGATCTACAAAGAACCGTCTCAGAAACTCAATCAAAGTTTAGTAAGACTATTGAAGAATTTGAAGGGGTTATTAAATAATATTACGATAAAAAAAGACATTCAGAATGGGAGAATGTCTTTTTAGTTTTATTTAAAACGTGAATCATCTTTATCATGCCGTTTTATCTAGCGGTCTTCCCCGATAAATGCTGTAAATATCTGAAATTTTAAATTATTTTAAAAACCTACTTGACGAATAAGAATTAAATCGGTACGATACTGTTAATACATTTAAAGTTAAGTAGTTTACTAGGTATTGGATAAATAAACTGCTCCTTTAAAGAAAAATTTAATAAAGTGCTGATTAGACAACTAAAGGCGCTAAAAATACATTCCTCTCACCAAACATATTGGAGGAGGCTGTATTTTTAGTGCCTTTTCATTTTATCTTTTGTTAAAAGCGGTTGTCTTGGAAGGAGGAAACTAAACAAAAGAGGGTATCAACAATGTTTGAATAGCACTTGAATGTCAAATAAACGGTTAACTTAAATAAATAATGAAAAGGGAGCGATATATATGGGAAATCCAACAATTCATCCGACAGGGGCAACAGTTTACAATCCTGAAAAGGCGGCAAGCGGTTATACAATTTTTCAGGCAGCAAATGAAGGGGCATTACTGATTGATATGAACGGGAAAGAAGTTCATTTATGGAAAGGGCTACGAGGCTTCCCGAACAAAGTATTTCCAGGTGGTTTTGTACTTGGGCACACGTTTAATCGTGATCCGCAGTATGGTTTCCAGGATGAGGGCGATTTAGTACAAATTGATTTTGAAGGTAATGTTGTATGGAAATTTGACAAACATCAATATATTGAAGATCCGGGCAAGGAAGCAAGATGGTATGCACGAGCACACCACGACTACCAGCGTACTGGCAGCCCTGTAGGTTATCCGGCACCAGGTCAGGAGCCGCAAACAACAGGTGGAAATACATTGATTTTAGTTCACCGTGATGTAGCGAACGAAAAAATTTCCAAACACCCATTATTGGATGATGCATTTATTGAGGTCGATTGGGAAGGCAATATCGTATGGGAATGGAACGCACATGAGCATTTCGATGAGCTTAATTTTAGTGAGGAAGCAAAAAAGGCGATTTATGAAGAACCGAATCGACGTTTCTTCGGTAATCATTCAGGCGACTGGCTTCACATTAATTCCATTTCATTAGTTGGTCCGAATCGCCATTATGATAATGGTGATGAGCGTTTCCATCCGGACAATATTATATGGGATGCGCGTGAGGCAAATATTATCGCAATTACAAGCAAAGAGACAGGGAAAATCGTATGGCAACTTGGACCGGATTATGACACACCGGAGACGAAACATTTAGGATGGATTATCGGACAACATCATGCACATATCATTCCAAAAGGTTTGCCAGGAGAGGGGAATGTTTTAGTATTTGACAACGGAGGCTGGGGAGGATACGGCGCACCGAATCCAAACTCGGTTGATGGCAATAAAGTGGCAATCCGCGACCATTCCCGCATTTTGGAAATCGATCCGATTACACTTGAAATTGTATGGCAATATACTGGGCATGAAGCGAAGTATTCAGTACCAACAGATTCCTATAAATTCTACAGTCCTTATATTAGTTCGGCACAGCGTTTGGAAAATGGCAATACGCTTATTACAGAAGGTTCGAATGGCCGAATTTTTGAAGTAACGGCAGACCACGAAATTGTTTGGGAATATATTTCTGCCTATAAAAATGAACGAGGGTCAAATATGGTCTATCGCGCATACCGTGTGCCGTACAACTGGGTACCACAATTGGAAACACCGGTTGAAGTAGAGATCAAGCCAATTGATGTAAAAGATTTCCGTGTGCCAAATGCGGCAGAAGGCGGTGCACATTCGGTTGCTGAAATTAAAGAAGCTTTTTCTTATGGTGAAGGTGCGCTTTGCGTTGCTCGTTATGATGAGACAGTGGCGAAGAAAATTACAACTTGAATTTTTGAACATAATTCCTAGTATAAAAATAAAAATAGTTAGTTAGTGGAAAGAGTGAAAATATGAAACTAAAAAGTACGATACATCTACTGCTCTTATTAGTAACAGCGCTTATATTGGCGGCGTGCGGGAATGATGCAAATTCAGCCAATGCTGATGGCAAAACAATTCGGGCAGCAATCGATACAGCAGCAGGGGGGTCGTTCCAAATCCGGACAGCTGCTGCAAACAATTATTTTGCGGATCGAGAATTGAATGTAGAGCTTTCCAATTTTGCCTACGGAATCGATACTGTGAACGCTGTTTTGACAAAGCAGGCAGATACAGGTTTGGCGGCAGATTATGCATTACTGAACTCGCTAGGTAAAGGTGATTTCGTCGTCGTTTCATCACTGACAGGGAGCGATGAGCATTTCAACTCTGTCAGTCTGTCTGAAATTCTAGCAGTGAAGGGAATAGAGGTACCGGCGGATATTAAAGGGAAAAAAATTGGTGTTGCAAAAGGAACTGTTTCTGAATACCAATGGGCTAAATACTTGGAGCACTACAGTATTAGCGAGGACGAAATTAAATATATACCGTACAGTACTCCTGATGAAGCAATAGTCGGAATGAAAAAAGGGGATATCGATGTCGTTATTGGAACGGGTGCCTTAATAGAGAAATTCAAAAATATTGATGGTGTGCATGAAATCGACCGATTGAGTTCTGTACCTGATTTAAGTGTATCGAGCTATTTAATTGTGGACCGAAAATTTGCAGAAGCAAATTCAGAAGAAATCGGGAAGTTCCTTGAAGGCATTGAACAAGGAATTGAATATGTAAAGGGGAACCCGGAAGGTACTGCGGACATCGGCTACAAAGAGCTGAAAATCACAAAAGAAGACATACTGCTTGATTTAAAACGAGTGAACTATACGCTCGGTTTTACGAAAGAAGACTATACACATTTATCAAAGATGAAAGCGTATTTGCTGGAGCGCGGTATTTTGGATGAAGATTTTAATTTGGATGAAAAGCTGTATCTAGATCCGGCGAAGCAAGTATTGAAAGACAAGGTAACTTACTAACTAAGGGGGAAAAGGCAATGCTGAACACGATAACAGAAGAAGCAATTGTAATTAAGAATGGTGCCAAAACATTTCAAACAGATATTGAAAATCCGACATATGTATTAAAAAATGTAGATTTATCGATTAAAAAGGGCGAGTTTTATGTACTTCTCGGTCCAAGTGGCTGCGGTAAATCAACACTGCTGAATATTATTGCGGGATTTTTGGATTTGTCAGTTGGCGAATTGCACATTGTGACTTCTCGTGAAGAAAACCGAGATGGACGCGGTTTCGTTTTTCAGTCAGCGGATTCAGCATTGTTCCCTTGGTTAACTGTTGAGGAGAATATTTCATTTGGCTTAAAAATGAAGAAGGTGCCTCCAGAAAAGCGAAAAAAGATAGCCAATACTTTCATAAAGCTAACGGGTTTACTTGGCCATGCAAAAAAGTTTCCAGATAATTTGTCAGGCGGGATGAAGCAGCGCGTTCAGCTTGCCCGTGTTTTGGCAAATGAGCCGGAAATCTTATTAATGGATGAACCGTTTGGGGCACTTGATGCAATGACACGACGAACGATGCAAAATGAGCTCATACGAATTTGGAAAGAAACAAATAAAACCGTTATCTTTGTGACACATGACATTCAGGAAGCGATTCTTTTAGGTCAGAAGATTGGCATAATGTCTGTCGGTCCGAATTCGCGGATCGAGACGGCTTATGACGTAAAGCTGCCTTATCCTCGTGATATAACAAGTATTGATTTTAACAATCATTATAAGCAAGTTCAGACACATTTTGAGGACTTTTCGATTTAATAAAAGCTTTGTTTAGAATAATAGGAGGCAGGTTATGACGACAATTGAACTGAAAAAAGGACAGCAAGTGGCGCCTGTCGTAAAGGTAAAGAAAAAAAGCATAATCGGTAAATTGATTTTACAGTCCGGTATGATTGGCTGGTTATTTATTCTACTTATATGGCAAATTGCATCGATGTTTTCCGAACCGATGTTTTTGCCAAGCCCCTATTTAACATTGATTGGGGCGATTGAAATTGCCAGTGATGGGACATTGTTTCTATATATGGGCTACAGTTTTTTACGGGTGCTGGCTGGATGGACACTCGGGTTGTTAATTGCTGTACCATTTGGCCTTCTTATTGGAACGAACAAGTTTGTGCGGGCACTGTTTGAACCGGTCATTAACTTTGTGCGCTTCATCCCGCCACTTGCTTTCATTACTTTATTTATGCTGTGGTTTGGGATTGGCGAACAGTCAAAAGTATTTTTAATTGTCTATGCAACATTTTTTGTCATCACCATTAATACATTAACAGGGGTCCTATCTATTTCAAATGATAAATTATTATCTGCTAAAAGTATGGGGGCTTCAAAGTTTCAAACGCTTATTTACGTTGTAATTCCGGCCACAATACCGTACATATTTACAGGTGCGAAGCTTGCGATGGGATCGTCGTTCATGGCGATTGTCGGGGCGGAAATGGTTGCGGCAAATGAAGGAATCGGTTTTATGATCTGGAATGCTCGACTATATTTTAAAACAGACTGGATTTTTGTGGGTCTTGTCGTTCTTGGATTAATGGGCTTTATTATGGACCGTATTTTCGCATATGCCGGACGCAAGCTGCTTGGTCGTTATAAAGTTGTGTAACAAAAAATAAGCTAAACAAATATGTTTAGCTTATTTTTATGAAAGGCTATTTCTGTTTAACGTAATGAAATAATAATAAATTTGCACTATTAAACTAATTATTCATATTTTTTTACTTGGTTTTATTGATTTGTAGAAAATTTCCATGTATCATATGGTTTATTATACAAATATTGGACTTTTGTTTTTGTAAAGGGGAGTAAATTAATGGGGAAAGTATATATTGTTGGGGCAGGGCCTGGTGATGTCGATTTAATCACAGTAAAAGGCTTACGCTGTATACAAGAAGCAGACGTAATTTTATATGACCGGTTAATTAACAATGAGCTGCTATCATATGCAAAGCGCGGCGCACAGTTGATATTCTGCGGGAAATTGCCGAACCGTCATGCGATGATTCAGGAAAATATTAACCTTTCTTTAGTTCATCATGCTTTACAAGGTAAAACGGTAACCCGATTAAAAGGCGGCGATCCATTCGTTTTTGGACGTGGTGCTGAAGAAGCGGAAGTATTAGCGGAAAATGGCATTCCTTTTGAAATCGTGCCGGGAATTACATCAGGCATTGCAGCACCAGCCTATGCAGGGATACCGGTTACTCATCGCGATTTAGGCTCCAGTTTTGCGATTGTCACAGGACATATGCGTGAAGGAAAGGACGATTCCATTCAATGGGAGAGTTTGGCAAAAGGCATAGATACGCTAGCCATATACATGGGGATAGGCAATTTACCATATATTTGCCGGCAACTTTTAACATTTGAACGTGATGCTTCTACACCCGTCGCATTAGTACATATGGGGACTTATGCACAACAGCAGACGATTACAGGGACATTAGGAACGATTGTTGAGATTGCTAAAGTAAACGATATAAAAAATCCGAGCATGATTATCGTGGGTCAGGTCGTGGCATTACGTGAAAAAATAGCATGGTATGAGCAAACAGTACAACAGGATAAAAGAATAAAGGAAAAAATTGTGTAAAGCAGGTGAGTACGATGAGGGCAATTTTGTATGTAGGGCACGGTACACGCTTGAAAAAAGGCGCAGATGAGGCAATACAGTTTCTAGAAAAAACAAAATCTTATGTAGAAACAGAAATTCAGGAAACTGCCTTTTTGGAACTAGTAGAGCCTAATATTCTGGAAGGTGTTGCAAAATGTGTCAATCAAGGTGCAACACATATATCGGTTGTCCCGATTTTATTATTAACGGCTCAGCATGCCAATGAAGATATACCAGCTGAAATTAAGATTGCGAAAGAACGTTATCCGCACGTAACCTTTTCAACCGGGCGCCCATTTGGAATTCATCCAGCTTTAATTGAGACAGTTTATGAAAGAATTGTTGAACAACAGATGCCGATTAATGCTGACGCAGAAGTTTTATTAATCGGCAGAGGAAGCAGCGATATTGCCGTTGTAAGAGATATGGCGAGAATCAGTGAACAGCTAAAGGAAACTTACGGCTTCCGAGAAGTAAAATCTTGCTTTTTATATGGGGCAGGTCCGTCTTTTGATCAGACATTAGTTGAACTGAAATCCAAGCAGACGAAGCAAGTTTTTATTGTACCTTATTTATTGTTTTCGGGACTTTTAAGTGTAGGAATCGAAAAAAGAATTCGGACGCTTGACCTAGATTCATCTTCCGTAATTTTATGCAACCATTTAGGCTACAACGAAAAAGTTCGGAATGTTTTGCTGGAAAGAGTGCAAGAGGTCATCTGAAAATTAGGAGGCATTTAGTCATGACGAAATCAAATGATATTAACCAAACGATTGAGAAGATTAAAGATACGGTTGCATCAGTGAAATATGGAACAGTGACGTTAGTTATTCAGGACGGTCATGTTGTACAAATTGAAAAAAATGAAAAAATCAGATTGAAATAAAACACAATTCGCGAGGTGGAAGTTTTGACGTTAAATCTGCATAATAGCCCATTTTCCGAGGCACAGACAAAATTAATCAATGAGCTTTATCCAACATTAACGGACTATCAAAAAGTTTGGTTAAATGGTTATTTAAGTGCAATACAAACAATAGGAGATTCCAATCAGCCGCTTGAAGTAACGGTTACAGAACAAGGGCAAACCGTTTCAGTGCTGGAGGCAGTCAAACAGGAAGCAACCATTTTATACGGTTCGCAAACAGGCAATGCACAACAAGTTGCAGGTAAATTGAAAACGGCTTTAGAGTCACAGGGGGTCGAGGTCGTTCTGTCTGCAATGTCTGATTTTAAAACAAATAATCTGAAAAAACAGAAAAATATTTTCATCATAACAAGTACACATGGCGAAGGTGATCCACCGGATAATGCAATCTCCTTCCATAGCTTCCTATATGGAAAGCGAGCACCGAAACTGGAGGATGTATCTTTTTCCGTTCTCTCGTTAGGCGATAGCTCATATGAATTTTTCTGCAAAACGGGACTTGATTTTGATGAACAACTAGAAAAATTAGGTGGTAAACGGATTGTTCCGCGTGTCGATTGTGACTTGGATTATGATGATCAAGTTTCACAGTGGATTGGACAGGTCGTGGAAGCAATGGCGCAAAATACGCCGAGCAAACAACTGGAATTTCAAAATATACCGGTTGCGGTAGCTGCTGGTGAAAAATCGGCCTATGACAAAAATAATCCTTTTTATGCGGAAGTACTGGAAAGCATCAATTTAAATGGTCGCGGGTCGAATAAGAAGACTCAACATTTGGAGCTTTCATTGGAAGGATCCGGTTTGACATATGAACCGGGCGATAGCGTCGGCATTCTTCCTGAAAATGATGCAAATTTGGTAACTGCATTACTATTATCGCTTGGCTTTGAAGGCTCGGAAGTAGTGACGGTGAAAAATCATTCTAAAACATTGAATGAAGCACTCACTTCACATTTTGAAATTACTGTACTGACAAAGCCATTACTGCAAAAGCTGGCTGTCTTTTCAGAAAACGATAGGCTTGAGGCATTGCTGGAGGATGATTCGAAGCTAAAGGAATATGTTTATGGACGAGATTTGCTGGATGTTGTGCAAACTTTTGGACCTTTCAACTGGAATGCCCAACAGTTTGTTGATCAGCTCCGGAAAAATCCGGTACGCCTGTATTCCATTGCAAGCAGTCAAAAGGCAAATGAAGACGAAGTTCATTTAACAATCGGTAAAGTTTTCTATGAAGTAGATGAACGTGAACGTTTAGGCGTTGTGTCTGGGCAAGTGGCAGAGCGAATTGAAATTGGAGATAAGATTCCGATTTATATTCATAAAAATCCGAATTTCCGTCTGCCGGAAAATGCGCAAACACCAATTATTATGATTGGTGCGGGTACTGGGATTGCCCCTTACCGTTCATTTTTGGAGGAACGTGCTGAAGCAGGAATCGAAAGCAATGCATGGCTGTTCTTCGGAGATCAGCATTTTGTTACGGATTTCTTGTATCAGACTGAGCTGCAGCGCTGGCTGAAAGATGGTACATTGACGAAATTATCTGTAGCCTTTTCACGTGATACAGAACAGAAAGTCTATGTACAGCATCGTCTGCTTGAAAATGCTGAAGAAGTATATCGATGGTTAAATGAAGGTGCGGTCATCTACGTATGTGGTGATGAGAAATATATGGCGCATGATGTGGATCAAACATTGCGCAAAATTGTTGCGGAACAGGGCAGCAAAACGGAAGAAGAAGTTACATTATTTTTTAATGAGCTAAAAAGTCAAAAACGTTATCAGCGAGACGTATATTAAACCATTTTTTTTGTTATGGACCGTTAATTTTAATAGAGATAGGAGATAGGCATATGAGTCAGAAAATCGTACTTCCCCCACAGCCGGGTAAACCGAATGATGTCGAACGTATTAAAGACGAAAGTAATTATTTGCGGGGAACTTTAGAAAAAACAATGCAGTATCCAATTAGTTCAGGAATTCCGGATGATGATAACCGTCTCATGAAATTCCATGGCAGCTATTTGCAGGATGACCGGGATTTACGTACAGAACGAGAAAGACAAAAGCTGGAGCCAGCTTACCAATTTATGGCCCGTGTCCGAACTCCGGGTGGTGCCGCAACATCAGAACAATGGCTTGTAATGGATGAGATGGCGGAAAAGTACGGGAATGGGTCACTAAAACTAACGACACGTCAGGCATTCCAGGTACATGGCATTCTGAAATGGAATGTCAAAAAGTATATGCAGGAAATTCACGAAGTGCTGCTTGATTGTATCGCGGCATGCGGTGATGTAAACCGTAATGTAATGTGTAATGTAAATCCGAATCAATCGGCATTTCATGAAGAAGTGTATAATTGGTCCGCGAAGTTAAGTGAACATTTATTGCCTCGTACTCGTGCATACCATGAATTATGGCTGGACGGAGAAAAAGTTTATGATGGTATACAGGATACAGAAGTTGAACCGGTTTACGGCGCACTGTATTTGCCACGTAAATTTAAAATCGGTATTGCCGTTCCACCGAGCAATGATATTGATGTATTTTCACAGGATATTGGTTTTATTGCCATTGTCGAGAATGGCGAGCTACTGGGCTTTAATGTCGCGGTCGGCGGCGGGATGGGTATGACGCATGGCGATAAGGAAACATACCCGCAATTAGGCCGTTTAATTGGTTATATTCCAAAGGACCGTCTGCTTGAAACTGCGGAGAAAATCTTAACAATCCAACGTGATTACGGGAATCGGGCAGAACGTAAAAAGGCCCGCTTTAAATATACGGTAGATGCAAAAGGTTTGGATTTTATTAAACAAGAGCTGAATCATCGTTTAGGGTGGGAGCTTGAACAAGTAAGACCGTACACATTCAGTCGTACAGGAGATGAGTACGGATGGATAAAAGGAGAAAATGGAAAATGGCACTTTACGTTATTTATCCAAAATGGACGAATTAAAGATTTTGAAGATTACCAGTTAAAAACCGGCTTGCGTGAAATTGCCAAAGTTCATTCAGGGGTGTTTCGTTTAACTCCAAACCAGAACCTTCTGATTGCAGATGTAGCGCCTCAGAAAAAAACGGTCATTGATAAACTGTTGAAGGCTTACAACATAACGGACGGTGCGCATTATTCTGCACTGCGCCGCAATTCGATTGCCTGTGTCTCATTGCCGACTTGCGGCCTGGCAATGGCAGAAGCAGAGCGTTATTTGCCTTCATTAATTACGAAAATTGATGAAATACTGGCAGATAACGGGCTGCGTGAAACCGAGATCGGTATTCGTATGTCAGGATGTCCGAACGGCTGTTCACGTGCAGCAATGGGCGAGATCGGCTTTATCGGAAAAGGACCCGGCAAGTACAATCTATACTTGGGCGGTGATTTTAAAGGACAGCGCTTAAACAAAATCTACAAAGAAAATATCGGTGAAGAAGAAATCTTAAATACTCTTTCGCCAATTTTTTCTGAATATGCAAAAGAGCGATTCGAAGGTGAACATTTCGGTGACTTTACAATTCGTAAAGGTTATGTAGAAGCAGTAACGGATGGCCGACAATTTCATGGAATGAGCGAAGTGAAAAGTTGACAATGTTACCGATGATGGTCAATATACGAAATAAAAAAGTAATTGTAATAGGAGGCGGAAAAATAGCGGCTAAGAGAATCGAGTCGTTATTACGCTTTCAACCGAATATTACAGTCGTAAGTCCGGTACTTGAGGAACGTTTACATGACCTTGTGAAAAGTGATGTAATCGAGCATATTGCAAGATCCTTTCATAAAAGTGATGTGCTAGGGACATTTCTCGTCATTGCGGCTACAGATGATACAGCGGTAAATCAACGGGTTAAGGAAAGCTGTCAGACCAATCAGCTGATCAATATTGTCGATGATCCGGCCAATAGCTCGTTTCATTTTCCGGCAATTTATGAGAAAAATGAAATAACAATTGCGGTGACGACGAGCGGTATTAGCCCGATGCTTGCCAAAAATCTCCGTGATGAATTCGCAGCGATTGTTGATGGGATGGATCCGGAATATTTATTGTTTTTAAAAGAAGTCCGGCATCTGGTGAAAGAGGGGCAGTTTACTAAAGAACAGAAGCGTATTCTGTTAAAGGAATGCTTGGAAGAATGGTATCACTCCAATTCTATACAACGGTCAATTTTTATGGATAAGATTCTTGATTTATACTATCACCCCCAAAAAAATAAAAGATAAATTAGGGAGCAGTTACAATTGACTGCTTCTTTTTTATTTCCATACTTATAGCAAAGACTGGGTAAAGTAGTAGAAATTCAATTATAGATAAAGACATATTTATTTATGTTACTATTAATGGAAGATAATAAATCTTTACTATAAAAACTTTGAATGTTTCCATAAACTATAACTTCAAACGGATATTCTGGAATGGAGGTAATTTCATGGTGATACCAATGCAGGAATTACAGATGTATCAAAATTTTAATGAACTCGCCAGTGATGTATTAGAACTAGCTAAGGAAATTATGCCTGACAAACTGATTTATTTAAGTTCATTCACCGAGAATGAGCAAGTGATTCTTCGGCTTTCAAATGCAGATTCACATATTTTATTGTCTGAAGGAATGGCAGTAAAGCTTAATCAAACGGCTTGTAATCAAATTGATTTTGAAAATAATCAGCCGTTAATATATGAAGATATCAGTAAAGAAACGGATTTTGAAGAGCTGAAAAAAATAAGCGAGAAAATTAATATTAATTCCTATTTGGGTATCCCAATTTCCCTTACAAATGGGGAAAAGTTTGGCACATTATGTGTGGTACATCAAGATGCTGCTCATTTTGATACAAAAAGCATCAGTTTGCTTCAAAAGGTAGCGAAGATGTTTTCATATTATTTAATGTTGGAAAAACTGGCCTATAAAGATTCTTTGACAGGACTTTACAATAGAGAGTTTCTTTTCGCGTTTTTCAAGGAATATTCAGAATTAGGAGGGTCTTTATTCTTTCTTGATTTGGATGGGTTTAAAAAGATAAATGATCTGTATGGCCATGATGCAGGGGATCAAATTTTAAAAATTGTATCTTCAAGAATTAAAAAATTTATAAAACTTCACGAAAATGTATTTGCAGTGAGGTTGGGAGGAGATGAATTTATTATAAATTTACCTCATATTTCTTCTAAAGAAGAAACTGCCAAACAGGCTGAAATACTTCTTGAGTATCTCAATACATGGGATAACGAATATCAACTTTCCGCAAGTCTTGGCATAGTCCATTATACGGCAGAAGATACATCTGCTCTGGAAAAGATCCTAAAACATGCGGACAAAGCTCTATATCAAGCAAAATTGGCGGGTAAGAACACTTATAAATTTTTTGGAGCTTAATGAACTGCACCCCAATTGTCAGAAACATCTCAATTGGAGGTGTATTTTTTATGACTAAATTCAGTGCAGAGGAAACGCTATCAGTTAATCGAGCTTTATGCTTTGAACTTTTCTATTGAACAATAAAATGTTGATGTAGGTTGAGGGACTGTTTGGTTGTTGCAACTCACACACATCTTTACACAACTCCAAGGAATGAAGTGCATAGTATAACAGAAACCGGCTATAAGAAAGGTGGAAGCTCTTGTATCACCCACAAATGATGTTTCAACCAGTCGCCAGTATACGGGAATTGACTGTTACTGGGAATGGTGAAATTATTGCTCAGCCTGATTATGCGCAAGTGCAAATCGAAGTTCGAACGCAAGGCGAAAATGTCAGCACGATTCAGCGGGAAAATGCGGTTATTATGACTCGTGTGATTGATTCACTAAGGGCTTTAAATATTCCCCAAGAATCCATTCAGACGACTGCTTACAATATCTTTCCAACGTATGATTTCATAGATGGAAGACAGGTGCTAAGGGGCTACGAGGTTCAAAACGCCATAACAGTAAAAATAGCGGATATTGGCCAAGTAGGTACGGTAATTGATACGGCAATTCGAAATGGAGCAAACCATGTATCCGCTATCGAGTTTAAAATAATGGATACAGATGTTTACTATCGTCAGGCACTTCAGTTTGCTCTAATCGATGCCGTGGGGAAAGCAACAGCTATGGCTAAAACGATGCGCGTCACATTACACACGATGCCGGTGGAAATAATAGAAGAGCAAACGATCGCTCCGATTCCGTACAAAGCGATGCAGTTAAGTAGCCGACAGGTAGTGACACCGATAGAACCTGGAACAATGACAGTAAGCGCATCAGTTCGTGTAAAGTTTAGTTATTAGAAAAGTTATATTTCATTCTATAATACTTTAACCGTCCAGAAAAATAGCGGTTAAAGTATTTTTTTACGGTTATTTTCATCCTAAATTCTCTTCTTTTTATATTCAAGCATGTTTTCTACCTGCCTGTACATAAAGTATCTATGATAAATAGAAATATAAAGAAGGTGCGAATTGAAAAAGAGTATTCAAATTGCAGGGGCGTTTGTCAGTTTAGTTGTCGGTGCAGGTTTTGCTTCAGGACAGGAGATTATGCAGTACTTTACTAGTTTTGGATTAATGAGTGTTTTTGGATGTATTGTAGCGACGATTATTTTTACGATGTTGGGGATGACGCTTGCACAGATTGGTTCCGATTTACAGACGTCTTCCCATAAGGAAGGTATTCATTTTATCGGTGGACGCTTTTTTGGTCCGGTACTCGACCAGCTAATTTCCTTTGTGCTGTTCGGTATTGCGGTGGTTATGCTGGCTGGAGCAGGTTCTACTTTTAATCAGATGTACAGTGTGGATGCTTCGATAGGAAGCTTGTTTATGGCAATACTTGTTGTAATTACACTGATGCTTAATGCAGAAAGTATCATTAAAATGCTGGCGGCTCTTATGCCATATTTACTCGGAATCATATTTATTCTATTAATTTATTCATTGTTTACGATGGAATATTCAGTGAGCGAGCTGAATGTAATCGCGAAAAGCCAGCCTTCTGCATCACCACATTGGTTTTCCAGCGCCGTTATATATGTTTCTTATAATATTGCGGCAGGTGCGGCAATGCTTATTGTAATGGGGGGAACGGCAACGAATAGAAAGGTTGCTAGAAGAGGCGGCGCGTTAGGAGGCATCATACTAGGGTTACTCATTTTACTAATTAATGTAGCTTTATTTGCCAAAATGGATATTGTGGCCGGAGTCGAAATGCCGACACTGGAACTTGCTAAACAAATTCATCCTACAGTTGGAATCATCATGTCCTTTGTGCTGTTAGCCATGATTTACAGTACCGCTGTAGGAACTCTTTATATACTGGCTGTCCGAATAGTAAAACAGGACCGTTTTGCATTTAAGGTCGTTATCAATCTCCTGTGTATTGTTGGCTTTGCGATTAGCTTAGTCGGTTTTACAACTTTGATCAGTAAGTTGTATGTCATCATGGGGTATTTAGGAATAGTTCTGATTCTTTTTATCATGATTTCAGCATTATTCAAATCGAGTGGTCGGAAGGTAACTTGAATGACGAAGAATTCTATGCTAAAGATTCATCCTTCTTTTTTCATAAAATTCTTCGTCATTCCGCCTATAACGAACTTATCAATTGTTCTCTTCCGCTTCAAGACGCGCAATCGTAGCGCGGATTGACTCAATCTCCAGACGGATTTGCTCCATTTTATCAGTTAAAGTTGAAAAGGTTCTGGAAAATTGAGTATTTTGGATTTCTTCATAGCTAGCGACAATACCGTCGATTCGGATGTCATCGAATCGTGCAGCTAAAGTCCCTTTCCATGTAGCTGAAGTAAGTTCTGGCTTTGTCATAAGATGCTGATTGCTTGAGAACTCACTTTGCTTTCCGGTTAATTGACCATTGCACGTTTGTAAACGGTTCAAATCATTTTGCTTTTTATTTAACAGAGCATACCAGTACGCTAAAGACATTCTATCACCTCTCAATTAATTGGTTTAGTCTTTTGAAATATGGGTACCTATATAGAGTAAATAATTGGTTTTATAGCAAATTGTAGGAACTATTATATAATACCACTTAAATATATCACAAAGAAAATAACATAAAATGATATACTTTGCTTATTTTATTCCAAAAAAATTAGTATAAAATTCCTCTTTTGCTATATTCTTATTGACCTTATTTGCGAAGGTTCTATAGAATGAGATTGAAAATGAGGATTGTTAAATTTTGTGAATTTGATTGCGAAATTTAATAATGCCAAAAAGGAGAGAACTTCATGTCAGGAATTATTCGTGTTACCCCAGCAGAACTAGAGGCAATGTCGAATCGCTATGGGAGTGAAAGTGCTCAAGTAGAAGAACAAATTTCGCGTTTAGATAACATGATTCAGGAACTGCAGTCAATGTGGGAAGGTGAATCAAGTCGCGCATTCGCGGATCAATATGCAACTTTACGTCCATCAATTCAAGATATGCAACGACTTTTACAGGATGTTTCAGTACAACTGAAAAATACTGCACATGCTCTTGCAGATGCAGATCGTCAAATTGCAGGACAAATTCGCGGCTAAATTTCATCGGTGTTTAAGTTTTCAAAGAGCGTCATATTCGGATGAAGGCGCTCTTTTTGTTTTTGCTGATCGATTTGACCAAGTTTATCGCTATGTTGCAGAAGATGTGTTGAGGTGAAGGATATGTACATAGAAGTTTCAATAGATTTAAAACAGTATAACGGGGAGTGCTTCGATCTTCGTCTATCAAACTCCTATTCCGTCAAAGAGTTAATTGAAATCGTTTGGCAGGTAAAGTCGATTCCCTATCCACCGAAAGAAGGGTTCTGGGTACGAAATACAAATAAGCAACGAGTTTTGTCCGGGAATGACCACCTGGTGAACAGTGGCATCACAACAGGTGATCGATTAGAAATTTTGTGAGGAGTCATGGAGATGACAGATAAAAAAACATCCTATTTAGAAAAACAGTTAGAGGCGGCCCTCAAGTTTGAACAGGACAAGATTGTAATTACGTTTCAACGTGAAAAAATTAAATTAGCCAATGAACTGGAAATTACGTTATTGCAAGAAAACAATCCTTTCATTGAGAAAAACATCACGTTAACAGAAGATGAATTAATTTTTACATATAAAAAAGAACCGAACTTTATGACATTCGGTAAATTACGAACATTAGATGAAAGAAGTCGATGGATGTTTGCATCAAAGGTATTAAGGTTTATCATGCTACACCAGTCAAACCGGCTTCATCTCATTGTTTGTCCTGAAAATATTCTCATAGATGAAAGTTTGACCGCTTATTTTCTGCATTCTGGAGTAAAAGAGAGTATCCCTCCTTATGAAAGAAATAAGGAACGACTTTGGGCTGAAACAAAAGCAATCATTGCCGCCGCGGTACAGCCAAAATATAAGTTTGACCAATATATTCAGTTCTCCAAGTCAATTGAATTAAGTCCGGTGGCAGTAAAAATAATGGAAGCGAAAGACGAACAAGAACTTTTGACCATCATCCAAGATCAGCTGCAGCTGCTGGAAAAAGAAGTGAAAAAATATACAAAAATTGCAAAAACAAAATGGAATTGGGTGAGGTATAGTCTGATGGGGCTTCTATTAGTGTTATTGCCGTTAGGAATCTATACCGGATACGCAGCTCTCGTAATACAGCCGCAACAAGAAGCGTATGTAGCTGTACAAGCACCGTACATCCAAGGAAATTACAGTGACATTATCGATCAGCTTGCACAGTATGACGTTGAAAAAATGCCTAACGTGATTCAGTACGAGTTATCGCTTGCCTACATTGTTAATGAAACTTTGACGGAAGAGCAAAAGGAAAACGTCTTAAAGACCATTACACTGCAAACAGATCCGGATTATTTTAAGTACTGGATTTACATTGGCAGGGGACAGGCAGAGGAAGCGTTAACGGTGGCGCGGCAATTGGAAGATTTAGATTTGATTATGCTTGCGCTGTTGCATTATGAAGAATCGATCAAGGCTGACCGAGAATTAGACGGCGAAGATCGCGAACAGCTGCTTGACAAAGTTCAAACAGAAATAAACGAAGTGACAAAACAGCTTGAAGAATTAAAAGAAGCGCTGGAATCTGAAGATGTGAATACAGATGACGGAAAAGATCCCGTTTCAAAGCAAGAGCAGGAAAAAGCAGAAGAAAAAAATACAGTTCCTGAAAGTACGAACGAAGCAAAAGCGGAGAAGACTGCCCAGCCGGAAAAAACTAAGGAAGCGGGAGCCGAATAACTTCAGTTAATGTTCTTCAAACCGAAAATTGTAAAAACACTTTCGAAAAAAACATTACATGATTAGGAAATCCCTAATAGAAGGTGATTTGATGAGTACACTTATATTTTTCTATGACAACTATTATCAGTCCATAGATTTAAATCAACTAAAAAAGAATTCCATTACAGTAGGGAATAATTCATCTGATACTGTAACAATTCAAAGCATTCCATTTACAGATGGCCCGCTCCAGATTACCGAGGATTCCTTTGGTTTTACGGTAAAACAGAGTGGAAGCCAGCTTGGGAAAGTGAATCCTAAGCAATTTTTTGAGTGGAAAGACAGTACCGGCAAAAAAATGCTGAAAATCATTCTCTTTCTTTCAAGACCTTCAAGTGAGACGTATTTTGTAGGGAATAGAACGGAAATTTCTCTTTCTACAATAGACGGTCAGGCAGATGTTGTTTGGCAATCTGAAGCTGAAATCCAGCAGCAGTCTTTTTCACTGCTGAAGGTGGGGCAACAATGGATTGCTGAACTTCCGGAAAATACTATGCTCTACATAAATGGACAAAAAAAGCAGTCAACTAAGGAAATCCAAATAGGAGACTTGATTTTTACACCATTTATTTTCTTTCGTCTAGTGGAAGAGGATGTTCTGGAAGTGACGAGCTTTGAAAAGTTTGAAACAAGATTTTCGGTTATCAGTGAACCTGAATCGGAAATGAAAAAGAAATACCCGATATACAGAAGAACGCCAAGAATGGTCTATGAACTGCCGAAAGAAAAGGTTTCACTGTCATTTCCTTCACAGGAGAACGACCCGTCAAACCGTGGTTTATGGCTCATCATTTTACCGCCGCTTGTCATGCTGATTGTGATGGGGATTGTCGCGGTTATTCAACCACGCGGCATTTTTATACTGATTACGATGGTCATGTTCGTCATGACGCTCATTACATCAACCGTGCAGTATTTTAAAGACCGTGGCAATGAAAAGCGCAAGAAAGAAAGACGTATTCGTATCTATACGGCCTATTTGGAAAACAAACGGCAAGAGTTGCAACAGCTGTCCGAAAAACAGCGCTTTACAATGGAGTTTCACTTTCCTAAATTTGAACGTATGAAATATTTGACGAATCAGATTTCCGACCGGATTTGGGAGCGTCCCTTGGAAAGTAATGATTTTCTGCAATTACGTTTAGGAACAGGAATCGTTCCTTCTAGCTTTACCATTGCCTTGAACTCGAATGATATGGCCAATCGCGAAATGGACGATCTAATCGAACAATCCCAAAAACTTGAAAAAGTATACAAAGAGATTTCAGATGTCCCTGTTATAGCGAATTTGGCAAAAGGACCGATTGGACTAATCGGGAAAGAGCGAATTGTAAAAAAGGAAATTCACCAGATTATAGGCCAGCTTGCATTTTTCCACAGCTATCATGATTTGCGCTTTGTTTTTATTTTTGATGAAGCTGATTATGAGAACGTTGAATGGATGAAGTGGCTGCCGCATTTCAATATTCCGAATATGTATGCACGCGGGTTCATCTATAACGAGAAAACCCGGGATCAGCTGCTGTCAACGATTTATGAAATGATTCGCGAGCGCGATATTAAGGAGAACAAAGAAAATCTCCATTTTACTCCGCATCTTGTTTTCATCATTACAAACCAGCAGTTAATATCTGATCATGTCATTTTGGAATATCTTGAAGGTGAACATAAAGACTTGGACATCTCAGCCATTTTTGCAGCAGATGCAAAGGAAAGTTTGTCGGACAATATTCATACTCTTGTTCGATACTTAAATGATACAGAAGGCGACATATTAATTCAGGATAAAAAAGCGGTAAATATTCCGTTTAAACTTGATTTCCACCGTCAGGATAATAATGAACATTTTGCCCGACTATTAAGGACACTGGATCATCAGACAGGGATGACAAATTCAATTCCTGAAAGTATAACGTTCCTTGAAATGATGGATGTGAAAGAAGCCGATGAACTTCAAATTGGCGATCGCTGGATGGAAAATGAATCCTCCAAGTCCCTTGCTGTACCAATCGGCCTGAAGGGAAAAGATGATCTTGTGTATCTGAATCTTCATGAGAAAGCACATGGACCTCATGGACTATTAGCTGGTACAACAGGGTCAGGGAAAAGTGAATTTCTGCAGACCTATATTTTATCATTGTCTGTTCATTTTCATCCCCATGAAGTTGCATTCCTGCTGATTGACTATAAAGGCGGAGGGATGGCGCAGCCGTTTAGAACATTACCGCATCTTCTAGGGACCATCACAAATATTGAAGGTAGCGTGAACTTTACGAATCGGGCACTTGCCTCGATCCGCAGTGAACTGAAGCGTCGTCAACGTCTTTTTGACCGCTATAACGTGACCCATATTAATGACTATACAGGATTAGTAAAGCTACAACTTGCTGAAGAACCTCTGCCGCATCTGTTTTTAATTTCGGATGAGTTTGCGGAGCTGAAAAATGAAGAACCTGATTTCATTCGTGAATTGGTGAGCGCGGCTCGTATCGGACGTAGCCTGGGAGTACATCTGATTTTGGCAACACAAAAGCCAGGCGGGGTCATAGATGATCAAATATGGAGTAATGCCCGCTTCAAAGTGGCATTAAAGGTTCAGGATGCAAACGACAGTAAGGAAATTCTTAAAAATGCCGATGCCGCATCCATCACTGTTACCGGCAGGGGCTACTTGCAAGTTGGCAACAATGAAGTTTACGACTTATTCCAATCAGCATGGAGTGGAGCTCCATATCAATCCGAGCACATTGGCGGGGAAGATGAAGTTGCAATTGTAACAGATTTAGGGTTGATCCCATTATCAAATATAGCCGCAAAAGAAAGTAAACAAAAAGGGCTTTCCGAAATCGAAGCAATCGTAGACAAAATTAAAGAAACCCAGGAAATGTACAACATCGAAAAGCTGAAAAGTCCTTGGCTGCCTCCACTTGCAGAACGATTGCACAAAAACGGCTTTACATCAGAAATTCAGGAACATATTGCAATGGCCTTCGTCGATGAACCGGAAAAACAAAGTCAATCGCCATATTATTATCGCGTGATGGAAGATGGGAACTTAGGTATTTTTGGTTCAACTGGTTACGGCAAATCAACTACCGTGCTGACATTATTATTAAATATTGCGGAAAATTACAGTCCTGAGGAAGTCCATTATTACTTGATGGATTTTGGGAACGGTTCATTGCTGCCATTAAAACAACTTCCGCATACAGCTGATTTCTTCTTAATGGAAGAAGGGCGCAAAATGGATAAATTTATGCGAATGGTTCGAGATGAAATTGCAAGAAGAAAACAGCTGCTTCAGCAACTGGAAGTAGGCAATATCAAGCTTTATAACCGCATTGCAGATAATAAGCTGCCACTTATCTTTGTTGTTGTAGAAAATTTTGATTTCATTAAAGATGAAATGCCGGATATGGAAACATACTTCAACCAATTTGTCCGGGATGGACAGTCTTTAGGCATTTATATGATTTTCACGGCGACCCGTATTTCTTCGATTCGTCAAGCGGTCATGAACAACCTCAAGACGAAAATTGTTCATTATTTAATGGATCATAGTGAAGCCTATACAATCCTCGGGAAAACCGCTTTAGTACCTGAAGCAATACCGGGTCGGGCAATTATTAAAAAAGACGAAGCAAACTTCTCGCAACTTCTGTTGCCGGCAAACGGGGATAATGATTTCGAAGTAATTGAAGGTATTAAAGAAACTGTAAAGATATTAAAAGAAAAGTATAAGGATCATATTGGACCATCACCGATTCCAATGCTTCCAACTAATTTAACCGTGAAACAATTAGCTGAATACAGCGGATTAATGGGTCAGCAGCATTTATATCCGATAGGTCTGGATGAAGAATTTGTTCGACCTGTCGTAGTGAATTTCCTGACGAACAAGCACCTTCTGATTATGGGACAAGCCCAAAAAGGAAAAACAAATGTGCTTAAAGTATTGTTGACGAATGCAGTAGAGAACAACGTCCTGCATATCGGCGTTTTTGATTCGTTTGACAGAAGTCTGGCTATGTTTACCGACAATGAATCGATTTCGTATTTGGAATCTAAAGATGATGTGGAAGAATGGATAACGCAAATAGAAGGGCAGCTTTCAATACGTGAGATGACTTATGCCAATTCGGCGATAGCTGAGCGCAAAACGTTGCAGTTTACACCAATTTTGCTGGTTGTCGATGATTATGCCCGTTTCAATTCGGGCATTGATGCAAAATTGCAGGAACGGATTACAAAGTTGATGAAAAATGCTGGCTATTTAGGGTTCAACTTCATCGCATCAGGAAATTCTACAGATTTAACGAAGGGATACGATGTGTTAACTACGGAAGTGAAGCAAATTCGCCAGGCAGTTCTATTAATGAAAAAATCTGATCAAACATTGTACACGCTTCCTTATGACCGTAAAGAAGAAGAGATACAAGCAGGGTTTGGCTATTATGTCCTAAACAATAAAGAAACGAAAATCCAAATACCACTTTTTGATAGTGAAAGGAAGATCTATTCATGACGGCTCAAAAAAAGCTCATGTTAAAAATCATAATCGTCATGATTTTGATAGTAGGAGCACCTGTCCTTTATTTTATGGCAATCGGAGAAAATCCGTTTTTCGATTCATCGAATGGAACGAAAAAAGTCGCGGTTGTCAATGAAGATACAGGTTCAAAAAAAGAAGAAAGTTCACTGGAATTCGGAAAAGAAGTGCAGCCGATTCTATCGACGGATTCCGAATATGAATGGTCTGTTGTCAGCAGAAGCGCAGCCGAAAAAGGGCTGACAGATCGAGAGTACGATGCGGTCGTATATATCCCTTCGAATTTCTCGGAAAACATCATGACATATGAAGAGCAACAGCCGGTAAAAGCGGAGTTTAAGTATACTGTTTCCGGTCAGCTGAACGCGGCAAACCGTGAAAAAGTATTGCGAGAAATTGACAATGCAACTGCAAGAGTTAACGGGAAAGTCGCAACATTATACTGGAGTTATGTATCTCAGGATTTGGAGAAAGTACGAAATGAATTTGATACGATTCTTCAAAAAGAGATGGAGTTTTTAAATACGATTTCCAACTTTTATCAGCCGAATTTAGCAAGCGTGGTTGGTGATATTGAAAGTCAAAAGAGCCTGCTCGATAATTTGGCTGCCACTGTTAAAGACACTCCGATTGAGGGGAATATCGAAAACGCAGGTGAATTTGAAGGGCTGCTGGCACAATTTATTACCTATGTGGATACATATCGAGAGTATCACAGTACACAGCCGCAGCTTTTACAACCGTTGCAAAATGCAAATACGGCCTCAATCATCGCGCTGAAAAGTGAGCATGACCCCCGCTATGTGGAAGTGAAATCGTATTTAATGGAGCATAATGAAAAGTTCAATTCCGATGTACAAAAATTGGAGAATCAGCTGGCCAAAAATAAAGATAATGTTAAAAATTTATCGGATGAAGTAGTCGTTCAGCGTAATGAGATTATCAGCCTACTGAAGCAAGTAGAAGGGGAGCTATTAGTGCAATACGAAAATCAAGTGATTGGTCTAAAGAATCAGCTTGATGCTAGTAGCCCTACAGCAGATCCGACAACACAAGCGAAAAATGGTAGCGGCAAAGTTACAGACAATACAAATAACTTTATCGCTTCATCAAAAATTACAGCGCTTGATTCGGAACGCGAAAAACTGCTCGGCTTAGTCCAGAACATGAATTCACTGAAACAGGAAGTGGGTGCTACAGCTGTAAATTCGGGCGAAACGACACCGGAAGCCGCAGTTAATGCAAGTGCTACTGCAGCAGTAAACGAAAAGCTTACACAAATTTCATCACAGATGACAACAATTGAAGCAAATATCCAGCATATCCAACAGCAGGAAAAACAATTGCAGGAACAATTTGTACAATCTCAAAGTGAATTGGTTAAAGAGACAGTAGTTGAAAAAAAACCAACCTTTGAAAATGCAACAGCCGTAATCGAAGAAATCGAGCGTAAAGAAGCGGAAATTATGGCGCTGCCTATGATGAATAACGGTAAAATAGAGCGTCTGAAAAATGTTTTCTCGAAATCTATCGTAAGTAACAATACGACTAAGCTGATGGAATATTACGGTGCACTGGCCCAGTATGAAGCGGTCGTGCAAACGAACTTAAGCGAAGAATCCAACTTTAAGGAGATTTCATCGCATGTCAATACGATTTTAGGTATCAATGATCGGGGAACGACAATTTTAGATGAATTGCAAATGGACGTTCCCGCTTCACAAAACCAATTAGCAACTTTGGAAAAAGGAGTTAATTCTTTCTTCCTGACGTATATGGAAAAAGTCGATGCAGACTATGAAGCGATTTCTGCACAGCTGGATGCAATTGAGACAAGTGCGGACAGTATGCAACAAAGCCTTGATGCCTTTATTGCCGGATCTGAAGAAGTTGCCACGCCGCCAGCTGACGGCAGCAGCCTTGTCACGAATCAACAAAGCATCAGTCAAAACTTAATGGCGATGAGTAATGCAATGAACAGTATTATGGCAAACCAGGACAACATTATCTCGGTTACAAATGACTTGGAATCAAAAGCGAAGAACGTCAACGCAGATACAGAGGAATTGAATTACAAGTGGAATGAAAATGTGGTGACGACAGAAAAGTACCGGAACGCGATCCATGATGTACTTAACAATGCATTTATCGATGGACAAAGGAACGGCCATATCTACAATCATTTATCAACACCGCTTGCGGCGAAAAGCTTGAATTCTTCCGTGCAGGAAAATAAAATACCGCCCGTAATTGTACTCGTAATTGTTCTGGTCAGCGGACTATTAATCGGCTACTTCTGCTACTATTTAAAAAATAATAAACGAAGTGTGCGCATTGCATTGTTTGCTTTGCTTAATCTGATTGTCGGACTAATTATTAGTATGTACGGAATGGATATTTATTCGTTAAATGAAACGAGCTCGATTGAGTGGACGATATTCACAATTTTATTATTAACAGCAGTTTCCACAATTATTTTTGCCGGCTTTTCAGTGGGCCCGCTAATTGGGTGGTTTGTAACCGTTGCAGTAATTGTATTCTTTGTCACACCAATGCTGACACTTCTGGCTTCCAATATTGATTATGAGGATCCGATGTCGAAGGTGTACTTATCGATTCAATATGGTCCGGAGTCACTGATTATTTCTGCAAGTATTGTGCTTGCACTTCTCATTGGGGTTTTTGCACTTGTACCACTCATTGTAAGCAAAATTAAAAATCGTAAAATCGAACAAGATGAGGAAACGATTTATGAAATGTAGGAAATTAGCAGTTGTTTTTGGATTTAGTATATTAATGGGAGTCGGATTCGAAATTGAATCCGGCTTTCCGTTAAATTTAGAGACAAAGCAAGTGTCTGCAGCTACTGAATTGAATAACCTCAATCCCAATGAATTTAAAGAAAAAGAATTTAAAGACAACAAAGAGTATCTTCATAATGAATCCCTGCTGGACAACCGGAAAAATATCCGGGAGGAGCAAAAACAGTTGGATTTCAAGCCAAAAGTATTAGAACGAAACGAGAAAATAAAGGAAGAGCTTTTTATAAGTGATTTTAAAGAACGGAAAACGATTGCTTACGATTCGATGAAATATGGTCTGTTTTCAAATGAAAGAGAAATAGTGAAAACCAAAATAACCGAATCGATTCCTGATGACGACAGCAAAAGCAATGGGCTGCAGTTTTTCTATATTGGTCTCTTGATAGCTTGTATATTCGTTGTCTTGTTATGGCTAGTCCCGAAAATGGTACAGGGTGATAAAAGCTAACACATAAGAAGCAAAAAAACGGAAAGGAGAGAAGGAATATGTCGAATGAAGTGAAAGTTGTATATGCGGATGTTGAAGAACAGCTGGGAGTAATGGAGAATGCTGCGTCAACACTGAAACCTAAAGCAGAATCGCCAATTGAAGGGAATATGTTGGATGTTGTTACAAAATTAAACGAGCTGTCGCTGCAATTGGAACAGGTTTTAACAAGCTACCAGGCTGTGCTGCAAAATAATATTCAAACAACGGAAAATTCTGTGCAATATTTAAAAGAGCAGGATCAGCGGATATCAACAACTATTAACGGTGCCGCTTCTAGTCATGGGAGGCTGATGGAATAATGAAAGTATTGGATGCAGAAAACTTTCATAGCGGTCTTGCGCGCAGTATAACCATGCTGACTAGACTTGATACCGAAATGAAAACAATTGAGACATCTATACAGGGACTTATTCAGCTTGAGGAATCTTTAAAAGGGCAAGGTGGGAATGCAATACGTACATTTTACCGAGATTGCCACATGCCCTTTTTACAATTTTTTTATCTATTTAAAAACAGTTTTCAGGAATTTCTTCAGCAAACAGAAGCCGCGTTAACCAGCCTCGAACCAGATCAAAGCGGCTATATTCAACAAACATTTCTTGAAACGAGTGTTGAACAAGGTTTGAAAAATGCGAAAGAAACTGCGGAGGGCCTAACAACTGAAGCGAATGGAATTATGGACAATGTGGCAGATATTGTTTCATTGCCGAAACTCAATGATTCTGCAGTACAAAGCGAAATCCAGGCTGCCAAAAACCACCGGGATACAACAATTGAAAATTTAATGATGTTTGACAATAGCCAAACAGCTGTGCTTGCAGGAGTGGAAAGCGATCTAGCGGCGATGAGTACTTGGATTAAAGACCTTGAAACGATGATTACAGAAGGGTTGACCGATGTGAATTTCCCTGCTGAACATTGGGCGCAATATGCTTCAACGACAGCCCTTTTAACAAATTTAACAAGCCGAACAAATCCAGTTCAAGAAGTGACAGAAGAGCCTGTAGAGGAAAAACCGGGCGATGTCACATCTGCAGACGAAACAGTTATGGGACATAAAGAAGATGTAGGGAATGCAAAGAAATTTAATACCGCGGTCAATGGCGCAGTTGAAAGCTTTGGCATGTTCATGGCAGGGAAAAACGGCGGACTGAAAATGGAGTTGGTGCGTGATGCGAGAACAGGCCGAAATGTATACCGTATGCTTGCCAGTGAACGTGCCCTCCATTATTTACGTGTAACACCGGATGCAAAAGCAATGCGCGAGTTTAATTATAAATTGCCAAAAGGAAATAAAGCATGGAAACCAAAACATTACCAGCAGCAGGCAAATAATCGGGCAACCTTAAAGTTTGCTACGCAAAAAAAGGGACAATCAGGCTGGTCCAAAGTTGGGGAAGCTGCCTTAAAAGAGCATTCATCGCTAAAATACTGGAATGATCAAGCGACCATTGCCGAAAAAGCCAAAACGGTTGGTAAAGCTACTGTAGCAGGTGCGGGTAAGTCATTCAAAGATGCTGTAGATGTAAAAGGGATTTTTACCAATGGGGCTGCAAAAGGATTTACAAAAGCACTTGGCCCTGTATCGGCCGGTCTGAACTACTACAGCAATTACCATAATGCAAAAGATGACGGGCTAACAGGAGCCGAGGCCCACACACGTGCCACAGTGGATACGGCAATCGATACAGCGGTGGGCGGTGCGGTACAAGCTGCAAGTGTTGCATTATTCACAGCCGCTGTTCCAATTCCGGGTGTCGGTACTGCTGTTGGTGTTGCAGTCGGAATCTTCGCCAATACGCTTCTTAACAAAAAAGACAAAAAAACAGGGGAATCGGCCATGGATAAAATTAAAGGCTGGTTCCACTGATGAATATGGAGGTAATCACCGCATGCTAAAAAAACTATCAGAACAAGATTTCTCAGTATTACGAGGACCGCTGGAGTCTGGTAGACAAAGTCCGAATTCGTTGGCATCTGTGCTTGTATTAGGCATTTTCCTGCAGGCACTGTTTTTCTATCTAACTTATAATATTGCAGGTAAATACACAATCTATCCAAATTTCGAAAGCATTAAAACAATTCATATGTGGCTTACAGGAATCATTATTTTATTGTCCCTTCTATTCGCTATTCCTGTCGTTTTTAATAAGATGGAGAAGCTGCAGTACTTCCTGTCGATTATTATGACACAAAATTTTTCTGTATTTTTATACCTTGGCCCGTTATTTCTTTTAGGGGAACAGGACGCTGCAACAGTTGAATCGCTACTAAATTTAACATGGATTACACTTTCAATTGCAGGTGTATTGTTTATTGCTACGTGGATCCGCTTTTATTTACTTCTAAAAAAAGGTCATTACCGTGCAGGGTCAAGAAACGAGGAAATGCGTGGGAAATTTGAAACGAAATCGTATATTCCAATTGCAGTCATCGGCAGTACAGCGCTTGTTTTTCTTATCCAATTTGTCATGAAAACAGGTTCGTCCGATTTATTTGAAACAATCATGCTAGTCTTTTTACCATTCGGTATTTTTTATACACTCATTTTCGTATTGCCGGAGCAGCTTGTTATACTATATTGCAAAATCAGATTTAAAAGCTTCAACTTTGATATAAACGGTTATCTGAACACGGATAGAGCAGCCAAAAATACTAGAAAAGTAAAACAAAGTTAGGGGGACTCAATCATATGGAGATTCGCGGATTGCATTTCGATCATTTAATTATGTTTCGTGTGAGAGATCAAAAAGAGAACTGGCTTGAAGGAATAAAAGTAATGGAAGATTTTCCGTTAAATCATGAAGTGTATAAAAATGGGCCGGTGCTTTTCTCGTTTGAAGAAGAGGAAGATGGGGAAGGTTTGTTTACTTATTTTATGCCGATTAATACGGAAATCGAATTTGAAGAAGGGATTACCGATTTCGCCTATTTAAATCAATACCAATTGAATCAATCTCTGTTATTGCGCCATGCACAGGAAGAATTCGATTTCAGGACTGCTTATGAGAAAGTAAAAGCGTATGCAGTAGCAGAAAATCTTTCCGTAGAGGATTCATATATCTGTGTACTGTTAAATGTTTACGGAGAATATATCATTGATTTGTATGTCCCATTGAAAGAATGGAGCGAAGTGCAATGATTATAGAAAACCATCAAATTGCATACAGAAATGTAGCTTCAAAATATTATAATTTTGTCCCGGAAGAAATTGATCTGGCTTTCCAAGATTTTGATCAAATTTTATCGAGTCATGGATACAATACAGCCGATGTCATGTTTTTTTCTATTATCAGTGACCCGACCGCATCCGTTATGACTGCTGAAATTTTCCGGCCGATCGAAGAGAATGAAATTTCGCAAATAAGTTCTGAAGAAGATGTTAATTTCAGAAGCTATTTTTCAATTAATGGCATGCTGATGACGCGGATTACCGATCAATTTGATGAACAATCTCAAGTAAAGTTTTGGGAACTGGCGGAGCACATACAACAACATAATTTCTCGCAGAGCAGCCCTTACTTTGTAGAATACAAACGCAGTCATTCCGGGGCAACATATGTGGAAATGAGTGTCGGAGTAAGGTAAAAACGGAGGCCAATTCAAACGTAATGAATAAAAAGATGGTGATAAATTGAAGGTATTGGATGTAAATGAGTTTCAGCAAGGACTTGAAAGAACTGTTAATCAGTTAACCCGCCTGGAAATTGAAATGATACAAATTGAAAGTGCTGTTCAAGGTCTCACACAATTAGAAGAATCGCTAAAAGGTCAAGGTGGAGAAGCATTACGTGCATATTACGAGAGTTGCCATTTGCCATTCCTCACATTTTTCAATACCTTTAAAAATAGCTTTACTAGTGTTCTTCAAGAGATGAAAACAGCCCTTTCATCGCTTGAACCGGATTCATCAGGCTTTATTCGCCAAGCAGCATTGGAAGGCGAAATCGAGCAAGGCTTAAACCGAGCCAAACAAGTGACGGAAGAGCTGACAGATGAAGCCAATAATATCATGGACCAAGTGTCAGATATCGTGAACTTGCCAAAACTGGATGATAGTGAAGTCCATCTGGGTGTACATGACGCGAAACGACATCGGGACGAAACCGTTGAAAAACTGATTGAATTTGACGTGTCCCAAACCGATGCATTAACGACAATTCAAACAGACCTGATGCATATGAAAACATGGATTACCAATATAGAAACGATGATGACAGAAGGGGTAACAGATGTTAACTTCCCGGCAGAACAATGGCAGTCATTCGCTAGTCAGAATCCGTTAATGATTGCACTGGCCTATCGAACGCAATCGCTGGATCATGTGATTAATATGAACCCACTATTTAATCCTGGAGGAATCGGAGGGGCGAATCCTTACACACTTTCGGGTATTTATCTAACCGGTCAACAGCCTTTAGGTACTTTCGGTCTCAGCGGCGCAATGGTTTCAACAAATTTCGTTTCATTTATGAAGCAAAAAGAAAAAGAAATCGCAAAAGAGCTTTCCGCTACAGCCACAACAGTAGATAATGTGAAAGATGAGGGGAATGGTTTTCTTAATTTCCTAGGAGACGTCGGAAGTGGCGCTACAAAAGTCGGAAAAGGTTTGTTGGATTTCTTAATATTGGACGATGTGAACACGCTAGCTGATAAAAATGCTTCGGGCCTTGATAAAGGTATTGCGTTAGCATCCTTCATCCCGATAGGAAAAGTTTTGAAAATCCCTAAAGCAATTGATAAAATTGTTGATAGTAACGTGGGTGAGGTTGTTAAGAAGAGTGATGTAGATGAGGTTGTTGGTAAGGGCGCGGATAAAGGTAAGGGAGTTAGTGAAACTAATTTAAGAAATATCGATGATTTTATAAATGGTAACAAGAAATTTGATGAAATCATTGAAGACTATGCAAAAGTATATAAAGAACATGTTGATTTAAACAAACCTTGGTCTTGGGATGATACCATTCCGGGTGGGGATAGCTTGTCTTCTGCTCAAAAAAGAAAGATAAAAGAAATGGCTATAGCAAAAGCACATATTCCTGAAATAAAGATTACAAAAGCAGATGGTATGAGGTATGGATTTGCCGATTTTGCAAGTGCAGGTGTTGTAGAAGAGACTGTTCAGCTACCAGATAGATTTTGGAAGCTATCGGATAAAGAACAGTTTAAGTGGTTAGATGAACAAATAGGTGGTACAAGAAAAGGGATGACGTGGCATCATACGGAGGTACCTGGTAAAATGGAGCTAGTCCCCTTTGGTATTCATAATATTACACCTCATAATGGTGGAAGGACTAAAGGTATGTGGGCCGACGCTCCAAGATAATAATATTGAGGAGGTATAGAAATGGAATTTAAGGATGGATCAATAATTTATCCCTTGCCGGACGATACTTTACTTTCTGAAAAGGAAGGTAAGTGGAGAATAAATTTACCAGAAACGTATAAAGAATTTATAAAAAAATATAATGGTGGTACTCCTATAAAGGATAGTTTTAAGTGTAATAGCCATGTTTATGCGATTGATAGGTTTTTATGTATTTTAAAAGTAACCGGGGAAAGAGATGATGAGTATTACGATATAGGAGTAGTTAGAACTCAACTAGACGAAAGAATTGTTTTTGATGAAAATTTAGTAGGTACTGAACTGCTACCAATAGCTGTTTTATTTGCAGGTGACTTTGTTTGTTTAGACTATCGTAACAATGTTGAAGAGCCTGTTGTATGCGTTTGGAATCATGAAGAGTCTTCAGATTTAAATCCTATAACATATATTGTAAGTAATAGCTTTGAAGAATTTCTAAATATGTTAACAGAATAGATACTTTTTGGTAGATTCTAACTCTTGATAGAATGCCAGTAAGTTAGTCACACTTATTTAATTAACCTCAAGCACTTGATTGTCTACTATAGACAACAAGTGCTTTTTATTTTTTTGTGAGAAATTTTTGTATTGAACAATTTAAAAAGATTCTATGAAATTCATAGCTCATGAAGGTAGTACATTCAAGACATTCTGTTTTAGTACTTTGTTTGTGAAAATAATAAGATAATTAGGAGAGTTAACATTTTACATGTCAAGAGGACTTTGATACTGCAAAACCTACAAACTAACGGACCATGGACAGGTAGTAAAAGAAGTGAATCCAGCTCTTTCATACGCTGAACGAAAAAGCCATATGACCACGCAAAAGAGTGATAGCTGGGATGCAGAATGTGTGGTACGTATATTGGTAAATAAACTTGATCAATTGCCAGACGTAAAACCACATGATTTATATTGGTCGATACAACAGTTGGTTTCAAGAAGAAATGCATTAGCAAAAGCTCAAGGTGCTTTAAAGAACCAATTACAATTTCAATTAAGCCACCATTATCCAAGCTATAAGAAGTTTTTCTCAGAAGTAGATGGAAAAACAGCATTGGCGTTTTGGGAACGGCACCCTTCACCATCTTGTTTAGAAGGTGTGAGTGTAAAACAGTTGACCACCTTTTTATTAAAAGTGAGTAACAATACTTGTTCGGTGAAAAAAGCGAATGAAATATTGAAGCTAGTGAAAGAGGATGGGAATACAACAAAAGAACATCAAGAAACACTAGACTTTCTTGTGAGAAGTATTGTCCGAGACATTTCTTTTGAAAGCAGGAAATGTGTTATGTGGAAAGAGAATGAATTAAAAGAGTTAATGAACTTACAAGACTTTCAACTGCACTCCATGCCAGGCATAGACCTTGTGACAGCTTCCGCTTTAATTGCGGTGGGACGTGAACACGCTAGCTGATAAAAATGCTTCGGGTCTTGATAAAGGTATTGCGTTAGCATCCTTCATCCCGATAGGAAAAGTTTTGAAAATCCCTAAAGCAATTGATAAAATTGTTGATAGTAACGTGGGTGAGGTTGTTAAGAAGAGTGATGTAGATGAGGTTGTTGGTAAGGGGAAGGGTGATGCTCCAGTTCCTACCAAACCAGGTGGTGGTAGCAATCCTAAAGACTTTGTTAACCCACATTCTGAAAAACATATGTTTGAGCCAAGTAGACCATCTACTCCTAATAGGTCACAATATGGTGAAGATGTGGATGTAGCCAAGTTAAGGCAAGAAACAATGACTAATCCTGATAAAGCTTATTCAAACTGGCCAAATCCTAACAATCCAAATCCAAACAAAAAAACTAAGTATTATAAAGAATTTGACGGAAATATCAGTACACCTGATACACCGACAGGGAGTCATAGGGTATTTGAAAATCTTGTTGATCCAACCAGAAGCTCACATTTTCCATATGTTCCAAGAAAATAACTATTAAGTAGGTGAAATACTTGAGTAATATGTTGTATCATGCATATTTACCTGAAAATCATGAACATCATGTTTCGCTGGAAGAAGTCATGAATGGTGGCATTAAATATTCTACTAAGTCTAATAATAGATATAGTAATGGTGGTAGAGTAAAATTTGAGATAACAGAACTATTAAAACCCTCCAATGCTCCTGCCTGGCTTAACTTTAAAGAAGCAATAGGTGTTGATCTAACCAATCGTTTTTCAAATTCTTTTGGCTTTCCTATATTTACGGATAAAATCTTAGTATTTGATGGTGATATTTCCCTTTCAATCTATGACCAAGCATTCTATGAGGATTTGAAAGACTTTGATGAGGAAGCTTTAAATTTTGATACTGGAGAAACTATTGAATATTGGCTAAAACTATATTGGAAAAGTATGATGACACTTGAAGACTATTTAATAAAGAGGTCTTATCCAAAGCCAGAAGTATTAATTTTTGAATCTGTTCCCAAAGAAATTATTCAACTATGTGAAGAATAGACTTGTACACCTTGATTGGCTAATGCCTTTCAAGGTTTCTTTTTATGGAGGGCTGCGTTAGCATCCTTCATCCCAATAGGAAAAGTTTTGAAAATCCCGAAAGTAATTGGTATGAAGCAACGAAATAAAAAAGTCGTAAAAGAGCTTTCATCTACAGTCCCAACAGTAGATGATATGAAAGAAGAGGGGAATGGTTTTCTTAATTTCTTAGGAGATATAGGAAGTGGCGCTACAAAAGTCGAAAAAATTTTTTTCGATTTCTTAAAACTTCTTGGAAAAAGGCTTTAGAATCAGGCAAAACAGTTGAAGTTAAAATTGAACCTATTTATAAAGTTAATTCTTCCCGTCCTTCAAAATTTGAAGTTGAATACAAAATTAATGGTAAGAAGTATGAAGTTAATTTAAGCAATTATAATGGAGGTAGTTAAATTTGGAGACAAAACAGATGGAAGTCATCTGCCAAAAGGTAGCTAATATATTTGTTGAGATGATACCAGAAGAATGGGAAAAGATTTTATTATATGCTGAGGTAAGAGAGGGGTTTTCTCAAGTATTTTTTTATTACTATCCAGTAAATCAGGAACAACCGGTATATAGTTTAGATATTGTTGATGTGTTTAATATTGATAAACCTCTGCATAGAAAATTAAAACAAGAACTGTATGACTGTTTTGAAGAACTTTGGAATGAATTTATGGTTCAAGACCAGGAACAATGGACAAGTTTAACATATATTTTGGATAACATGGGGAGAATGAAACTTAATTATGGGTATGATGACATTTCAGAAATTAGTCTAGACGAGAAACAGGATAAATGGGAGGCTGAATATTTAAAGTAATAACAGTAGGTTTATTACTTTAACTTTTTTACTAACTGAGCACTTAATTGTCTGGCACTGGGGACCGTTTTTGAGACAGAAAGAAAACCACTATTTAAACAGCCGTTGCCGGTATTTTACCGGTGACTGGTTGTTTAGTTTCGTTTGAATATGGATATTGTTATAATAATCTATATACTCTTCGATGATTCGAGATACACAAGCATTCGTCGTGCTGTGGATTCTATCGAGGTAGAACGTTTCCGAATTTAGTGAGGAGTGAAACATTTCGATAGGGGAATTATCAACTGGCGTGTCTTTATGGGACATGCTCATGGTAATTCCTTTTTCTTTGACTTCCTTTTGATTCTCATATATGTCAAGTTTATGGGAAATAACAAAAATGGAAAAGCAAAGTTTGAATTCGTAGGTACTAATAATAACGGAGATATTACGACCTATCATACTCAGAGTGGCAAAAAAAGAAGGATGGGGGACAAAATACCCTTTAATTATGAATGAGTTGTATAATGACATACTAAATTGGGATGATGTTTCTGTTGCAAAATCTAATTTAAATAAATTGAACAGAAATTATCAAAACACTCTCAAGAACATGTTATATGGGATATTGATGATTTATCACAAGAACCTCCGTGGGGGGATAAAATAAGTTCCAAAGTAACTAATCTTGCGAACTATTATGCAACAACTGATGGGAAAACATTCTTTGAAGTGATACGAACAGCGATGGATATGGCAGAAGAAGATAAATGTGATTTGAAAATTCATAAACTATAATTTTTTTAAACCATGGGACGCTATCCCATGATTATTTTATGATACGGAGTGTCAAATACATCACTCTTTATTCTGATAGTAAAGCTAAACTTTATAAGCCCAATTTGAGGCTAAGAGTTTCTAGATGAACACAATAATCCAGACCATTGCTGACCTAAATTGCCATCTTCAAGCCTTAAAAGTAAAGACTGACCGACGATTATTTCGGATATAAAAATTGTGAAGATGGATAAGGAGGTTTACTTTGAGTATTTCTAATGAGAATAAAATAATAGCAAAGACAGCTCTACATGCTTTAGGGGGTAAACCTTGTGTCTCAAAATACTGGGACGAAAATAATGTCAGTAACATTGATATACTTTCAACAGTTAATAGACCATTTGACGGTGTATCATCATACTCAACTATTGGACTATCTGACCATTCAATTGAATTGACTGTTGAAAAAACGCCTTTGCGAATAGAAATAGTTGGCGCATTAGCAACAGATTATAAGCAATATCCTAATATATTGGCAAGCTGTGCATTTTGTATTATTAACTCAAAATTTTCAGTTTCCCATGGTTCAGTATTTCGAGATATAATAAAGACGTATTATCCCAATACTGAGATGAAACATATATTATTTGTGTCACCTTTCTTGTGGGAAGATTTAAATACACTTGAATTTCCAAATAAAAAAGTGGCTTGGCTGCTAGCTGTTCCAATATCTGAGAATGAATATCTATTTGCTCAAGAAAAAGGAACAGATACATTAGAAGAATTATTTGAACAGGAAGAGATAGATATCTTTGATTTAGAAAGAGAATCAATATTGTAATTTTCTAGTTTATTGACCTTGATTGACTACATTGTCTTTCAGGGTTTTTGTATTTTTTACCCAATATTTGAATCGAAAATTCCTAAGACGATTATTTGGATATTCTAGAGAGATAGGAAAAGTTTTGAAAATCCCGAAAGCAATTGATAAGATTGTAGATAGTAACGTGGGTGAGGTTGTTAAGAAGAGTGATGTAGATGAGGTTGTTGGTAAGGGGAATATAAAGCATTTACCAAGAATAAAAGAAGTTGAAGTTAATTTTAAAAGAAATGATAAACATGACTCCGAAGAATTTGCAAGACAATTGAAAGACCAAGAAAAAGGTATGAATGAACTTACAGTTGATGAGTATTTGAAAAATCGTGAGAAGTATATTGAACAAGGGCGTGCAATTGAAGGTAACGCTGCCCAACAAGCAGCTCGAGAAAAAGCATTAAATAAAAAGATAGAAGAATTGTTCGAAAATGGTATGTCATGGGAAGAAGTGGAGAAAAATGCAAATAGTTGGTTGAAATCGCAAGCAGCCCTCCATAATCCTGACCAAATTGCTGGAGGTAAACCGCTAAATATTGGTGGTATGGGAGATAAAAGAATAAATTCATCAATTGGATCACAATGGAAGTATAGAATTGATATTGTCGATGAACAAATAGGTGAACTAACTAAATCATTGACATCTGATCAGCGAAAGAATACTTATTTAAATGTTAAGCTTACACATTAGAGGAGGTTAACAATTTGAGCTTAGTTAAAGATTTTAAAAAAGTAAGTGAAGTTGAGGAATATACAATTAATAAATATAAGAATATGGTTCCAGAAGCTTTAATTGAAGTATGGAAATCATATGGGTATGGTACAATTATGAATGGATACTTAAAAATAATAAACCCTGATGAATTCAGCTCTTTAGTAAATGAGTCTTATTTAAGAAGTAAAGGGACAATACCTATTTTCAGTACATCCATGGGTGATCTAATACTTTTTGAAAAGGATGAAAATCAAGAATCCTATATTGTAACAATAAACTACCGAAAAGGTAAAACAAAAGTTGTAGCTTCAAAATACTCCTTGTTTCTTAGATTTTTAGAGGAAGAGGCTTTTAGACAGAAGGCTTTAGATTGGCTTCCTTATCCAGAAGCAATAGAAAAATATAATGAACCAGAGTATGATGACTGCTTTGGCTATACACCTTTGCTAGGTTTAGGTGGAGCAGAAAAAGTAGAGAATCTAAAAAAAGTCAAATTGAAGGAACATATTCGTATTATTACTGAATTTATGGGTCCAGTGCAGTAATGTAAAGGAAATATGGTTAGAGTTAACTATGAGCACTTGATTGTCTATATTAGGCGACGAGTGCTTTTTTATGTTTTCAATATTCATACCGATGTTAACTTCCTGGCAGAACAATGGCAGTCATTCGATAGTCAGAATCCGTTAATGATTGCACGGGCCTATCGTACGCAATCGTTGGATCAAGTGATTAATATGAACCCACTATTTGATCCTGGAGGAATCGGAGGGGCGAATCCTTACAGACTTTCGGGTATTTATCTAACCGGTCAACAGCCTTTAGGTACTTTCGGTCTCAGCGGCGCAATGGTTTCAACAAATTTCGTTTCATTTATGAAGCAAAAAGAAAAAGAAGTCGCAAAAGAGCTTACCGCTACAGCCACAACTGTAGATAATGTGAAAGATGAGGGGAATGGTTTTCTTAATTTCCTAAGAGATGTCGGTAGTGGCGCTACAAAAGTCGGAAAAGGTTTGTTGGATTTCTTAATATTGGACGATGTGAACACGCTAGAAGATAAAAATGCTTCGGGCCTTGATAAAGGTATTGCGTTAGCATCCTTCATTCCAATAGGGGAATTTTTGAAAATACCGAAAGCGATTGATAAAATTATAGATAGTAACGTGGGAAAGCTGAAGAATTAGGTTATAAGCCACAAACAAAAGAATTTAGTGACTTTATCAAAAAATAGGTTAATCCAAGAAATATTCCATCTTCAGTTATTGAAGACGCTATAATGAATACGAAAAAGACACCTGGTAATAGAAGATCGTTTGTTCATGAAGCAAAGGATGTCAAAGTAATTATAAAGAATCAGACGATGTTATTACAGTTATACCGAAATAATCAATAAAAGGATGAAGACGAATGTTTATAAAGTATGATGAGTACGATCTATTAGAACTTTTTCAAAGTGAGCCGGTTAGTATATCGGGTAATATAGATGATGGAGAATTAATTTATACTTACAAAGATGACCAAAATTTCAAGGTGATTTTAACCTGAGATGTATATCAACAAACGAGTAGTCTAACCATTACATTTAATGATTCTATAGTATTTTCAGGTGATTTAAATAATGTATCAAGTATAAAAAAAGATGGCAAAGTTATGGTAATAAATGTGGGGGGAGATGAGAAATTAAAAGTTAAATTTTATAAACAAGTTGGAGTGGAGTTACTTTAAATTGGCATATTGTATTTCTTAATTGAGAAGTTAGTTCGCGAAGTAGTGTGTTGGAAACAACGGCTAACAGATCCTATAAAACAAAGAGATAGAGTAAATAAATGCATTCCAAAAAGGGCGAATCAATAGACGGAGGTGAAATAATTGTTATTAGTACCTAAAGCACTTGAGAATATTATTGTCGGTGTATTAATTAATAATCATTTCAAATGGTATGTTTCCAAAAAAGATATTTGGTTTTTAGATAGAAAAAAACTAGAAGAGGCATATAAAAAGAAATTTAAAGAAATGGGAATTGCATATACTGGTCCTTTTATCGAAGAAGATGATGAAAGGAAAGGTATAGATATATTAGATGAGGATTCATATGCAGAATTTGCTCTAAGAATTGCAAAGTATGCTGTTTCAGCAAAAGAATTAAGAGAAAGACTTAAATTAAATTTACTTACTGAAACGAAAGAGGACACTTTTTATAGTTTTATGCCTTCTTTATTCGTAAATTTCGATAAAAGAGAGCTGTACTCCCTTTATTCAGAACCAGCTTCCTACGAGGATTTTGTACCTGAAAATTGGACAGGACGCTACGAAGATTTTTTATCATACATAGATAGAGCAGAAAAGTACTGGTATGATGAAAATGAGATTGTCCTATTAAATTTTGAGGGAGGCAGTTGCAATTGACTGCTTCTTTTTTGTTATCCATAATTATTCGGACAGAAAAATGAGCGCCGGTAAAAGGGTAAGTAAAACAAAAGCCGAATTCGCTAAGAAAGCGAATTCGGCTTATTTGTGCACAACAATAGCTGCCTGGTGGAGCCACAGACGGTCATGAATCGGCATACCTAAACCATGATCCAGGATTTGAATGAGCTTTATCATTTGAACATTGAGCTTTAAAAGTTAAGAGCTTTGAATTTTGATATTTCAGCTTTGACCTTTATGCTTTGAACTTTTCTATTAAAAATTCATCTATTAATTGTAGGTTGAGTGACTGTTTGGTTGTTTCAACTCGCACACAGTCAAAGCACGAGCGCCGATCCGTTTACTGTTTTCGCTACGCTATGCAAATTATTAGTTAGATCTCAATAAATGTTGTGGCGTTTGATTCTGATAATACAGCGTCTACTTCTGACTCAAATTCCTCGATTTTTGCTGCAAGCTCGTCAATGGTTTTCTTTACTTGCATCGGGTCGATCAATTCATATTCATTGCGCTTCATAAAAGTATCGGTATGAAGCTTCACTTCGTCTGAGGATGATTGCTTTTCCTTGCTGCCCAAAATATTAATCAGGTAATTTTCAAGCTTTTCTGGAAGGGCCTCATTTGCAGCTGTTACTTCGTCGATTGCTTCAAAATATTGGCGGCGTAGATGATTCAGTAAATCCTTCTCATATGCAATTGATTGTTTACGTTCAATTGCTTCAGCCACTGTCATCTCATTTGCTCCAATTTTAACGATTGTTTTAGCATTTGATTCAACAACGAGTGCTTTTAGTTTATTGCGGTATTGAATAAGGCTTGTGACTTTGTCATACGAACCTTGCATTTCTTTTTTGTATTCATCAATTGACATGCCTTCAATTTTTTCGTTGCTTTTTCGGTTTGCTCGAGCCAGCACTACGCGGTACGTAGCCGATTGGATCCGTTCACCAAGCATTTTTAACTCAGATAGTGCACGATGCAGCGATATTCTTTTCGTCTCCATGATGAACCTCCATACAATAAAAATTTAGTAGATTCTACTATAACATAATGTTGCTCTCCATTTCATCTATATAGGGAAATATTAGGGGATAGAGAAAGTGTTTGACGGAAATAAATCCGTTTTCTCGAAACGTGTTAATAATCATTCCCCCCATTCATATACTTTCCTATTGATGATTTTATTGAGGGAGGAGCTTTGTGGAGATTTTCGTAAGACCGGGTGATTCCTTTTGGTATTATAGCCAAGTTTTTAATCTTCCTTTTCAGCTGATTCTTGATTCGAATCGGAATCTGAATGCACAAACCCTGATGCCCAACCAACCCGTTCAGATTCCCGGTTATGTGACAAGTCAGTATACGGTTCAACGGGGAGATACGGTTTGGTCGATTGCACAAAGAATCAATATGCCGATGGATGCGCTTTTTCTGCTCAATCCGGTACTCAATCCATACGTACTTCAGGTTGGTCTATGGTTGCGGTTGCCTGTTCGTGTAACATGGAGAGTTGTGAATGGTGAACAGAATTACGATTATAGGACAATGGTGCAGGATATTCGGTCATTGCAGGCAATCTATCCGTTTATAGCAAATAAGCCGATTGGCAATTCCGTATTGGAAAAAGAAATTCCGGGGCTCACGATTGGGAACGGGCAGAAACGTGTTCATTTTAATGCTTCTTTTCATGCCAATGAGTGGATTACGACGTCGATTGTCATGACGTTTCTTAATGATTATTTAATTTCGCTAACGAATAATGCTTCAATACGAGGCCTATATACATTGCCATTGTATAATCAAACGAGTTTAAATATTGTGCCAATGGTAAATCCCGACGGAGTGGATTTAGTGCTGAACGGACCTCCGGAAGATGAAACAATCCGCAATAAGCTTATTGAATGGAATGGCGGCAGTACTGATTTCTCTGGTTGGAAAGCGAATATTAATGGGGTTGATCTGAACGACCAGTTCCCTGCTGAATGGGAACGGGAAAGAGAAAGAAACCCGAAAACGCCTGGGCCGCGGGATTATGGTGGGCAAAGTCCGCTATCGGAACCGGAATCCATTGCAATGGCCGATCTGACAGTAGAGCGGGATTTTGCTCGGGTTTTGGCTTTCCATACACAAGGTCAAGTTATTTATTGGGGATTCATGGGATTGGAACCTCCTGAAACAGAACAGCTTGTCAATGAATTTGCGAGGGTAAGCGGATATGAGCCTGTGCAGACAATAGAAAGCTATGCGGGTTACAAAGACTGGTTTATTCAAGATTGGCGCCGCCCCGGATTCACCGTTGAACTGGGGCTTGGAACGAATCCTTTACCGATCAGCCAATTCGGTGAAATTTATGAAGAAGCATTAGGGATTTTTTTAAGTGCATTATATATGTAAATAAAGTCCCCCCGTTACGTCCTTAGAGGTAACGGGGGAACTTTTATGAATCCCTCAAGGTTTCATCAATTTCAAGGATGCTTTGCTTTAGCTCATCTAGTTTGGATTTATTCTGCTCGACAATATCCAAATGCTCCTGTCTTTGCTCTGCATTGGCAAGTGCATTTTCGGTACGTTCCATTGAATTAAAAGCATGTTCCACCGCAAATTCCTCCGGGTGGGACATTGCCTGTTTTACTGCACGTTCTGTTCGTTCAACGGAGTTGGATAATAAAGTAATCGGGTGATTTTGTTTCCAGCTAGGTGTACCTGAACTTTTTTTAGCCACTGTTCCTCATCCTTTCTTGCGAAAATTGACTGATTCACACGTTTAGTATTGGTGGATGCAATGATTCCATACGCGGAAGAAATTCGGAATTGTTAGGAAATGTGTCGATATCAATTTTTATCTTTATAGGGAATAACTGCAGCAAGTACAGCCATACTAAAATTGATTCACTTTTAAACATAGGGAGGCGGAACGAATGGATAAGAAGGGTTTCACAGATCCAAAATCTAAGAAGATCCACCAAAACTGGGCGAGCGACAAGCATCAAAAGTCTCAAATCAAAGGGGAAACAGAGGTAACTCTGCATAACCAGATTTTGAGAATTAATGCGAAGGCGAGACAGTTCTAACCTTTGTCTTGAAGTAAATCAGGCCTTCATTCCAGTACATACTGGAATGAAGGCCATTTACATATCAATACATTTTTCTCTTTCCTTTTTTTGCTTGCTGATGGAGCTCGGTTAGTTCATTCGCAATTTCTTCCTTTACTTTGTTTGGTGCAATTTTCATGTTTTTCGGTGTTTGCGGTAATGATTGTTTATTCGTTCCTTTACTTTTACTATCATCTCTGCCCATTTAAATGCTCCTTTCAATATTGGTTCCTTCTTAATATGGCTTTACAACTTTTTTTCATTACAAAAATTGAGGAAGCCTGAAAAAAGCATAAAACCTCCTATCCTGAACACATTAAGGCAGTAGGAGGTGATAAAATGAGCAAAAACAGTAAAGAAACGATGAATACGCGAACACATAATCCTTTTTCTACCTATAAAGAATTACACCGAAATACAACAAGTCACAACCGGAATCCGGAAGATAATACAGCGGAATTTGCCGAAGAGTTCGATTCGAAATTAAAAAATAAAAATAATAAAACAAACCATGATAAAAACCAGCAATCCAATAAAAAGTAACGGATAAAGAAAAATGAAAAAGCCTCGCTACATAGAATGTACAAGGCTTTTTCTTATATAGCTGAGCAATAGGTAATGCTAGCCCATATAAACACTTTCACATGTTCCTGCTATAGGCTCATAGAAACAATGCTGTTTAAATTGACCTGTAAATGGTTGATCGTACCAAGTAGGAGGACATGGGCCGGATGGGTTAAAATACCAAAGTGCATATTTCGCCGGATGGTCTCGCCAATAGTCCAGCGTCTGTCTTGCTAATCTTCTTTCAGTCTCTCTAGCCCTCTGATAAAACATGTTTCCTTTTTGTACCGCCTCAAAAGAATAGTTATTGCCCTGTACTTGGAAAATAACCTGCTCGATTGTTCTCACATCATTAAAATCCAGGCATGAAGCAACAGCTCGGTTCACAATTACATTTCCGACATACAGCATCCCTTGTTTTCCTTCACCTTCAGCCTCAGCCCGCATCATTCGTGCCATCAAATCCACATCGGAATCCCGGTATTTTACTCTTGGCATTTTTTCACCTCACAACTATAGTATGAAACAGTCAACCTGGTTGCGCATATGAATGAATGAAAATGTATAATATTGTTTTTTGTCATGGTTACTTATATATTTCTAACCTATCTTTCCGCATTAATACGGTATATAGTTCATAAATTAGTACATAGGAAAAGGAGGACGGACAATTCAAATTCATGTAGTACAACCGGGAGAATCATTGTGGGCAATCGCACAGGCTTATGGAACAACGGTGCAGAGTTTAGTGGAAGCCAACCAAATTCCGGAGCCGGCCCGGTTAGTGGTCGGGCAAGCATTGGTCGTTCCATTGAAAGGGCAGTATTATATTGTACAGCCAGGGGATAGTTTATGGTCAATTGGTCAACGTTTTCAGGTGAATTATTTAACGCTCGCACAAGCAAATGGCTTGAATCCAGATGCGTTGCTGATGATTGGCACCTCATTGTATATACCGGAACCAACTAAAAGGTCCGCAGAAATTTTGGCATATGTAGAACCAAGAGGCGATGAAATAAGTGATACGCTGCTCGACCAAGTTCGGGAGGCAAGTCCTTATTTAACGTATTTAGCTATTTTCAGTTTTGAAGCAAGACGGGATGGTTCATTAAAAGCGCCTACAATTAACCCATTACCGGAAATTGCTGAACAAAATAATACAGGAATAGCAATGGCAATCACTAATCTCGAGGATTATCAGTTTAGTGCTGAGCTAGCACGTGATATTTTCCAAAGTGTTGCTGTTCAAAATTTACTGCTGGACAATATCATTGCTGAAGCAAAGCGTATCGGAAATATTTCGGATATTCATTTTGATTTTGAACGGATTGCACGCGATCAGCGGGAAGCTTATAATAATTTTCTCCGAAGAGCTGTCGAGCGTATGCATGCGGAAGGATATACCGTTTCTACCGCATTGGCTCCAAAAACGAGAGCCGATCAGCCGGGGGAATGGTTTATGGGCCATGACTATAAGGCGCACGGCGAAATAGTGGATTTTGTTATGTTGATGACATATGAATGGGGATATTCTGCTGGACCTCCAATGGCCGTTTCTCCGCTGCCGCAAGTCGAACAAGTAGTACAGTATGCATTAACAGAAATTCCTGCAAATAAAATTTTACTTGGGCAAAATTTGTATGGTTACGATTGGACATTACCTTTTGTACAAGGAGGAGATTACGCAGAAGCGATAAGCCCGCAACGTGCAATTGAAGTGGCCAAACGCTACAACGCGGCAATCCAATTTGACTATACAGCACAGGCACCCTACTTTAACTATTATGATGAGCAAGGGCGTTCACATATTGTCTGGTTTGAAGATGCGCGTTCGATTCAGGCGAAGTTCGATTTAGTAAAGCGATTAAATTTGCGCGGAGTCGGCTATTGGAAGCTCGGTCTGCCATTCCCGCAAAATTGGCAGCTCATCGGGGCTAATTTTAATGTAGTGAAGAAATAGCAAAAGGAAAGAAAGTCAGATGAAAAAACATCTGACTTTTTGATTGTCATCTAAATTAAGAAGGAGATTTTATTGAAGCTGATGAAGTATTAGTAGTAGCTGAATAAAAGGGGGATTATAGATGGGGAATATTCCGGAAATTTTACAAAACTTACGTATCCCAGTAATCGGGGCACCATTGTTTATTATTAGCAATCCGCAATTGGTCATTGAACAATGTAAGGCAGGAATAGTTGGGTCAATGCCTGCGTTAAATGCAAGACCGGCAAGCCAGTTGGATGAATGGTTAGCTGAAATTACAGAGGAGTTGGCCAGCTATAATGCCAAAAATCCGGATCAGCCGGCTGCGCCATTTGCCATTAATCAGATTGTTCATAAAACAAATGAACGTCTGGAACAGGATATGGAGCTTTGTGTGAAATATAAAGTTCCGATTATTATTACTTCACTTGGTGCACGTGAAGAAGTATTTGAGGCAGCACATAGTTATGGAGGCATCGTTTTCCATGATGTCATTAACAATCATTTTGCAAAAAAAGCGATTCAAAAAGGTGCAGACGGCATCATTGCTGTAGCAACAGGTGCAGGTGGCCATGCAGGTCAGCAAAGCCCATTTGCGCTCGTACAGGAAATCCGTGAATGGTTTGACGGTCCATTAGCTTTATCAGGATCAATCGCACGAGGACATTCGGTATTGGCTGCACAGGCGATGGGGGCTGATTTTGGCTATATCGGTTCACCATTCATCGCGACCGAAGAAGCGTTTGCTCGTCAAGAATATAAACAGATGATTGTTGATAGTACTGCAGAAGATATTGTATACAGCAATTTATTTACAGGAATCCACGGGAATTATTTGAAAGGTTCTATCATGAACGCGGGGATGGACCCGAGTAATTTAAAAGAAAGTGATCCTTCAGCAATGAACTTTAACGATAATACCGCAAAAGCCTGGAAAGATATTTGGGGCAGCGGGCAAGGAATTGGCGCGATTAAAGAGATTACTTCCACAAAACAATATGTCGATAAACTGGCCGAGGAATATGCTCAGGCTTATCAGGAACTGACTGGTAAAAGATCTGCAGTAACCCATCTACAATAGATGTCAGCGCATCATTAGTAACAAAATTTTTACTAACGATGCGCTATTTTGTGAATTTGTTATTGAACTATTAATTTCGTAATTTTGTGAATTCACTTGCCCGGGTCGAATTAATTTGTTACACTCTGGGTAATTAAATGCATTTGCGGGGGGACACAGCAGTGTTGAGAAGGTTAAAACCTGACCCTTAGAACCTGACCGTTAATACGGACGTAGGGAGCAAAGTACAAGCTATACATATGTACTTACTTTGGCTCCGCGTATATTTTACGTGGAGTCTTTCTTTTGCAAATACACAAGCATTTGATTTGCGGGGGGACACAGCAGTGTTGAGAAGGTTAAAACCTGACCCTTGGAACCTGGCCGTTAATACGGACGTAGGGAGCAATGAAAAGTGTATCTACACTTTTTGGGGACGTCTCTCTATATGTTGAGACGTCTTTTTTGTGCTTCCGCCAACAAAAAGGAGGAGTAACAATGGGATTTTGTGAAAAGGTAAGAAAAGAAACGGATTTTTATTGGGAGGCTAGCTTTTATCATCCTTTTGTACAAGGGATTGCAGATGGGAGTCTACCGCTTGAGAAGTTTAAGTTTTATATGCTGCAGGATGCGTATTATTTAAAACATTATACGAAAGTATTAGCTCTTGCAGCTGCAAAAGCGACAACGGATGATGATGTTCAATATTTTCTGCAAACAGCAAAGTTTATCCATGATGCCGAGCTTGAGTTACACCGTACAACGTTTAAAGAATTAGGTGTGACTGTGGATGATTTAGAACAATTCGAACCAGCACCAGCAGCCTATAACTATGTGAGCCATATGTACAATGCAGTGCATAACGGAGATGTAGCAGAAGCATTTGCGGCAATCCTGCCATGCCCATGGCTGTATCAGGAAATTGGGCAAAGATTAAAAGATGCATGCCCCAATATACCTCTTTATGAACAGTGGATTGCATTATATGCTTCCGAGGAGATGCTTCAAAATATTGAAGTACAAAAATCGATGCTAGATCGATATGCGAAAGAACAACCTGCAAAGCTTAAAGTATTACAGGAGCATTTTAAGAAAAGCTGTTATTACGAATGGATGTTTTGGGAAATGCCTTGGACGAAGCAAAGCTGGGAACAAGGAGTGTATGTAAATGAGTCTGCAAGCAATTTATAATAAACAACCATTAGTTCATTGTATTACCAACTATGTTGTCGCAAACTTTACAGCGAATGGCTTGCTGGCGGTAGGAGCTTCACCAGTAATGGCGGATGCAATAGAAGAAGTGGGGGAAATGGCTGCCCAGGCGAATGCTTTACTTTTAAATATGGGCACTTTGAATGAACGGACAATAGAGTCGATGAAGAAAGCAGGACTTAGCGCAAACATGCATAATACTCCCGTTGTCCTTGATCCAGTAGGTGTAGGGGCAACGAAGTTTCGAGCGGAGACAGCACAACAACTGCTCGATCGTTTAAAGATTAATGTAATCCGTTGCAATATTGGAGAAATGGCGGCTCTGGCGGGAGTAAATTGGGCGTCTAAAGGTGTGGATAGTGGCAAAGGAGATATCGATGTTGCAGTGACTGCCAAAAAGTTGGCTAATAACTATCAATGTATTGTGATCGTAACAGGAGAACAAGATGTTATTACTGATGGGAAAAGAGTGGAATTTGTAGCGGGTGGTCATGAAAAGGTGACAAAAATGACGGGGAGTGGCTGCTTGCTTAGTGCCTTATGTGCAGCGGTGCTTGCAAACAGTAAAGAACCGTTTGATGACTTAATGACGCTACTTAATGAATATAAACAGGCAAGTGCCAATTCTGTTGCAACTATAGGAAATTTCCACACAAATTTCTTGAATGAACTAGAAAATTTAGCGGGGGGACGAAAATGATTACATGTACGATAGCAGGATCGGATAGCGGTGGCGGTGCCGGGATTCAAGCCGATTTAAAAACGTTTCAGGAACTCCGTGTATTCGGTACATCAGTAATCACCGCATTAACCGCACAAAATACTGAAGGAGTGCATGGAATTTTTCCGACAACGGCTGATTTCGTTCAAGCTCAGCTAAAGGCAGTACTTCAAGATTTCGACGTAAAGGCAATTAAGACAGGGATGCTGTTTAGTGCTGAAATTATCGAAGCCATTGTGACTTTACTAAAAAATACGGATATTCCGCTTGTCGTTGATCCGGTCATGATTGCAAAAGGCGGTGCCAGTTTGCTAGAGCAGCAGGCAACAACAGCTCTTAAAGAAAAGTTATTGCCGCTCGCAACCGTTTGTACCCCGAATATACCGGAAGCGGAAATCCTGACAGGCTATAAAATACAAACGGAAAAGGATATCGCATCAGCGGCGCATGATTTATTAAGTCTGGGGCTGAAATGTGTTGTCATTAAGGGTGGTCACTTAAACAGTAAGCATGCGACAGATACGGTTTTCATTCGCGGGACGCAACCATTTAAAATGAAAACCGAGCGGGTGGATACGAAACATACTCACGGTACAGGATGTACATTTTCTGCAGCGATTACCGCGGAAATGGCAAAAGGCAGATCGATAGAGGCAGCCATAATAGAAGCAAAAAAATATGTGCAGCTTGCAATCCGTCATCCGCTTAATATTGGTCACGGGTTCGGTCCGACAAATCATTTCGCCTATCATGAACAGCGGGGGATGTGCGATGTCCATGTCTTTTGATTTGAATAAATATTTTGTGATGGGAACGGCCAATTGTAAACGCGAACCGTTGCTTGTTTTGGAAGAAGCGTTACAGGCAGGCATTACGATGTTCCAACTGAGAGAAAAAGGAAAAAATGCATTAAAAGGCGATGCGTATGCAGAGTTTGCCCGTCAATGCCAAAAGCTGTGCCAAACATATAAAGTGCCGTTTATTATTAATGATGATGTCGAGCTTGCATTAACATTAAATGCAGATGGTATTCATGTAGGGCAGGAAGACACCGGTATTAAACAATTTAGATCTTGCGCGAAAAATAAAATCATCGGTGTATCGGTTCATACGATGGAGCAACTCGAAATGGCCATTGCAAATGGGGCGGATTATGCGGGAATTGGTCCAATTTATGAAACTTATACAAAAGATGATGCGAGAGCACCAGTAGGGCTGACGTTACTGCAAGAAGCGAAATCTCAGTACCCCCAATTCCCGATTGTAGCAATTGGCGGAATCTCTGTAGAAAATAGTTTCATTGTTAGACAAACCGGAGTAAATGGAGTCGCCGTTATTTCTGCAATCAGTCATAGCGATAATATAAAAGAGGCTGTAAATTCACTGTAAGTTAAATTCTGTCATATAAGTACTATTTTGATTGGAATAACCTGTACCAAATTACTCTTTTCTACTATTCTGGCAATTTAGTATGATAGTTCTGTTATACACTACAGAATATGGGAGTGAAAGAAATGTTGAAAAAACTATCTGCATCAGCCTTAACGCTAACACTTTTAGCAAGTGGCATGTCAGCAGTTTCAGCGGCACCAGTCTCTACAAATGAAGATATGACACGTGGAGTGTTTGTGAAGGCCGTAATCGATGCATTGGGAGTAGAGGTCGGTACTGGTCAGACTGTAAAATTTCAGGATGTACCTGATTCACTTAAGCCTTATATTGAAAAAGCGGTAGAATTAAAGTTAATTAAAGGAAAAACTCCAACTAAATTTGCACCAGACGAAAAACTGACACGCACACATGCATTCCTTATTGCGGCAAGAGGATTGCAGGATAAGGAAACATATTCTGAAAAGGTATTGGATCAGTTTAAAGATGCAAATAAAATTGGACAAGGCAATCGCCAGGAAATGGCCAAAGCGGTAGCAACAGGATTACTGACAGGCTTTGAAGACGGAACGATTCGCCCGAATGATTTTGTAACAAAAGCACAGATGCAAAAAATTCTTCAGCGCTTTTTGGAAGAATACAGTCCGGTAAAGGCAAATACGACGGTTTCTTTACGTATTTTAGGAACGACGGATATTCACACAAATATTGTAAACTATGATTATTACAAAGATACGCCAACGAACAGTTTAGGTTTGGCAAAAACTGCGCTGCTAATCGAAAAGGCGCGTGAGGAAAATCCAAATACAGTGCTGTTTGACAATGGAGATGCAATACAAGGAACGCCACTTGGCTCGTATATTCAGTCAGTAACGAAATTAAAAGACGGCGAAGTTCATCCATCGATTGCTGCGATGATCGCACTTGATTATGATGTCGCGACATATGGTAACCACGAGTTTAACTACGGGTTGGAATTTATCGATGAAGTAACGGATGATGCCCCATTCCCGTATGTAAATGCCAATGTGCGTAATGCAACGACAAAGGAATTAATGTATGAGCCATATGTCATGATTGAAAAAGAAGTAGTCGATTCAAACGGTGAAAAAACGTTGATTAATATTGGGGTAACAGGTATTGTGCCACCTCAAATTTTAAAATGGGATAAAGCAAATTTAGAAGGAAAAGTAACAGTCGATGATTCCGTAGAGGCTGTTAAAACAGTCGTTCCGCAAATGAAAGAAGCAGGAGCAGATGTTGTCGTAGTACTTTCACACTCTGGTATGGGAGATGCTACACATGAAAAAGGGGAAGAGGATGTATCGTATTTACTATCTACAATTGAAGATGTGGATGCAATCATTACAGGGCATGCCCATGGCGTATTCCCTGGTAAAGTGGATAGCTCTATAACAAATGTGGATATTGAAAAAGGAACAATGAACGGCAAGCCGATTGTTATGGCCGGTAAATTTGGTAGCCATTTAGGGGTCATTGATCTAGAGCTTGAGAAAAAAGACGACTCATGGGATGTTACAACAGGAACTGGCGCGGTTCGTGAAATCGCAAAAGATAATGATGCTGTCAGCGCTAAGGTTGTAGAAAGTGTAAAAGAAGCACATGAAGGAACAATTAAATATGTGCGTCAGGCAGTAGGGACAACGACAGCGAACATTCACAGTTACTTCTCGCAAGTTCAAGATGATCCTTCTATTCAAATTGTAACGAATGCCCAGTCAATCTATGTGAAAGAAAAGTTGAAAGGTACAGCGTATGAAAACCTTCCTGTCCTGTCAGCGGGTGCACCATTCAAAGCCGGAACAAGAAGTGATCCGGAATACTATACATTTGTACCAAAAGGTGAGCTTGCAATTAAAAATGTAGCAGATTTATATTTATATGATAATACACTTGCGATGCTGAAGGTAACAGGTGCAGATGTGAAAGAATGGCTTGAAATGTCTGCAGGCCAATTCAATCAAATAGATGCAACAAAATCAGAAGAACAGCAATTAATCAACGCCGAATACCGTTCATACAATTATGATGTTATTGACGGTGTGACGTATGAAATTGATGTAACAAAACCGGCAAAATATGATGCAAGCGGAAAAGTTGTAAACGAACAATCATCACGTATTGTCAATCTGCAATATAACGGGAAGCCAATTGATGCAGCACAGGAATTTATCGTAGCGACAAATAACTATCGTGCGAATGGTACATTCCCAGGTGTTCGTAATGCGACTGCGGTTGAAATTTATCCGGATGAAAACCGTCAGGCAATTATCGACTATATTTTAGCCGAAAAAACAATTGATCCGACAGCAGATGGCAACTGGAAGTTCGCTCCGATTCCGGATAGCGTAAACGTTGTATTTGAATCTTCTAAAAAAGCAGTTGATGTATTGGATGAAAACAGCGCTATTAAGTATATTGGAGACGGTACAGACGGCTTTGGCAAGTATGGTTTAAAAACAAAATAATTTTAAAAATGCCTGTAGGCGAAGAATTCCTTTCTTCTGTCTGCAGGTTTTTTTGTTTGTTTTGAATGACTGTTACGAGTAAGAATTAATACCGGTAAGTAACTAATTTTTTTAGAAAACCTTTTGACATAGTAACAACCTGTTGTTAATATTGAGTTGTTACTTTTTAGGTAAAAAATTTAAAAGAGGATGAGAAGATGAGCAAAATCAAAACAATGGGTATAACTTTAGGAATGTCTTCCACGCTGCTACTTTCTGCTTGCGGAGATGATACGGAGAATAAAGAAAGTTCGGCCGGAGCGTCGTCTTCCAGTATTGGCGAACAAGTCGATTATACAGTAGTTGCTACTGAACCCGGAGCAGGTTTAACTGGCCTTTCCCATGAAGTAATGGAGCAATATGAGAATCTGGAAGGCTGGACATTACAGGAAAGTTCAACTGCTGGAATGCTGAGTACGTTGGATAAGGCGATACGAAATGAAGAACCGGTTATTGTGACAGGCTGGACACCACACTGGAAATTCTCGGCTTATGATTTAAAAATACTTGAAGATCCTAAAGGTATTTTGGGAGGTGCTGAAAACATTCAAACACTTGCCAGAAAAGGTTTAGAACAAGACTTGCCTGATGTATATACAGTACTTGACCGCTTTTATTGGGAGCCGGAAGATATGGAAAAAGTCATGTATGATGCACAAGAAAATGGTGACTTTGATGTAGCAGCAGCCGATTGGGTTGAAACTAATCAAGATAAAGTTAGTGAATGGACAAAAGATATAGCACAAGGAAATGGCGAAAAGGTAAAAATCATTTCAACACCTTGGGATTCGGAATTTGCATCGAGCAGCATAATAAAATTGGTGCTGGAACAATTAGGGTATGAACCTGAAGTAACACCAGTCGATCCGGCCATTATGTTCCAGTCAATCGCAACTGGTGAAGGGGATGTAACGGTAGCACCATGGTTACCAACAACTCACAAAGCATTTTATGATAAGCATAAAGACGATATTGTTGATTTAGGTGAAAATCTAGAAGGGACGCAAAATGGTTTTGTTGTTCCGGCATATGTAGAGATTGACTCGATTGAAGATTTAAAACCGAAAGAATAAATAGAAATATGCTCCGTAAATGGCCTATACAGGGCTTTATTTATTTGTTCCTCTAGTTTGACAAAAGTAACAACTTGTAGTTAAAATTGGGTTGTCGATTTTTGGGAGTAGATAAATTCAGATTATAGGGGATGAAACATTTTGAAACGATTTAAAACTTTAGGTTTAACTATAGGAATGTCTGCAGCATTGTTATTAGCAGCATGCGGAGATGATACAGGCAGCAGTGATAATTCAAACAATGAATCTGCAAGTATAGGTGAACATGTAGATTATAAAATCATTGGGATAGAGCCTGGCGCGGGGATAACAGGTTTGTCACATGATACATTGGAACAATATGAAAATCTGGAAGGCTGGACATTACAGGAAAGTTCAACTGCAGGCATGATCGGGACGTTGGAACAGGCGATTCGCAATGAAGAACCGGTGATTGTAACTGGCTGGACACCCCATTGGATGTTTTCTGCCTATGACTTAAAATTCCTTGAAGATCCTAAAGGAGTTTTAGGAGGAGCAGAAAATATAAATACTGTTGTAAGAAAAGATCTTGAAAAGGATTTACCGGACGTCTACACAGTGCTTGATCGATTCCATTGGGAACCGGAAGATATGGAACAAGTCATGTATGATGCACAAAATGGAGATTTTGAAACAGCTGCTGCAGCCTGGATTGAAAATAACGATGATAAAGTAAGTGAGTGGACGAAGGGTATTGAACAAGGTAACGGAGAAAAAGTGAAACTTGTTTCAGTCCCATGGGATTCAGAAATTGCATCGAGCAGCGTTGTTAAAATAGTGTTGGAAAATTTAGGTTATCAAGTAGAAGTAATACCTGTAGACCCTGCGATCATGTTCCAGGCAATTGCAACTGGTGAAGGGGATGCTACTGTGGCGCCATGGTTGCCGACAACTCATGAGGCATTCTATGAAAAACACAAAGACGATATTGTGGACTTAGGCGAAAACTTGGAAGGTACGCAAAATGGCTTCGTCGTACCAGCTTATATGGACATTGATTCAATTGAAGATTTAGAACCGAAAAAATAACGTGTAAAACCCTTTTTATTGGTAAATTTATTTTAATAAAAAAGCTATGTGCAGTAGTGGGCAACCATTCTACACATAGCCTTTTTTATGCAATCGTTCGCTGTGGTTCGATGCTTGGTTTACCAAATAAATAACCTTGGAATAACTTATAGCCGATTTGTTTTAGCCACTCAAAGTCTTCCTGAGTTTCTATTCCTTCCGCAAGTGGTGTTGCGCCAATTTCTAGCGCTTTTTTCAAAAACTGTTTGGCGGTATTTTGTTTTTCAAAATCATTATTTACGCCTTGTACATATTTCATATCAAGCTTCATATAATGCGGCTTTATGTCGCCAAGCATTTCCAGAGTATTATAACCTTCCCCTACATCGTCCAAGGCATATTGAAAGCCTTTTTTGTTATAGTAATTCAAAATCGATTTTAAATGATCAATATCATCAACTTGCTCCGATTCCACGACTTCAAATACAAATTGATTCGGGTCAATTTCCAGAAGGTTAGCGAGCTTTACCGTTGACTGCAGGCAATATTCAGGAGAATAAATCGACGTAGGAATGAAATTGATAAATGTTTTTTTCTTCAGTACAGCAGCATACTTTACGGCAGCCATGCGACATAAACGGTCCAACGCATACAGGCGCCCTCGGGTTTTAGCTGCGGCAAAAATTTCATTTGGAAAAATGAGTGAGCCATCTTCTCGGGTAAAGCGTGACAGCACTTCATATGCGTAGATTTCGTTTCTGCTATTTACAATAGGCTGAGAGTAGCTGACTACCGCATTTCTATGTATGACATCATCAATCCATTGCATTTCCAGAACGGTTTCAATTTCAGCAAGGTGCTCCCAAGGCATTTCATCCATTCTAAAATAAATCTGTTCTGGCTCCATATAGTCTCTACTAAAGTCAAGAAACTCTTTCACGCCGGATTCTTGTATCGTTACAAGTTGTTCCTTTTTAGTAATTGTTAAATTCCGGCGATTAAAGTGTTCGACAATCATATCCAACATAGCGATATTTTTTTCGCCTTTTAATAAAATCTCAAACTGTAGTTCTGACACGACACAATTTCTGCAAGACATGTAAAGTTCCCCCCTTTTAATCTTTATTTAACTGTATAGTATCGAGTTTAAAAATACTATGTAATATTGATTATTTTATTATTACATTTATGTTTGTATAATGTTTGTATATTAATATTAATTATTCCGCATAAAGTTGACAATAAATAGTAAACAATGTTATACAATAATTATACAAAGTGTTGGGGTGAGGATAATGGTAATGTGGTGGAAGCAGAAAGTGTTGGTAGAAAAGGCACATCAAGGTGAGGAATTGAATGACTTTAATCCTGTAATTGAATTAAAAAGCATGCCTGAATTAGCACAGCAGATGAACCTGATTGGTATAGCGGAAGAAAATTTACGGCGCATAAAGTCATATCAACCAGCAATTGCAGCGGGAGTATCCGAGATTACGGATGTATTTTATGAAAATGTATTAGCCGTACCATCTTTAAAAAAGATAATCGAAGAGCGTACAAAAATTGATCGCTTAAAGAAAACATTGAGTTCTTACATTATTTCCATGTTTGACGGGGTTTTTAATGAAGAAACAATCGAAGCGAAAAGAAAACTCGCCCGCATGCATTTCAAAATCGGGTTGGATCCAAAATGGTATATGGGCACATTTCAAAAGTTGCAGGAAACAATGATTATGCTTATCAGTAAAGACATAGCGGATGTTGCAGGAAGAGAAATTATTCAATTAAATGTGTCAAAACTTATTAACCTTGAGATGCAGATTGTTTTAGAGGAGTATGAAAAGGAAAATTTAAATCTTCGAAAAGAGCAATATAATGTTGTAAAGTTTGAACTGAAGGATAAATTATCCGCCATTATTCAAAACCTTGCAGACTTAACGGAAGAAACGAACCAATCGATTGAACAAGTAAACAGCCATACATTTCAGATAAGTAGTACGATTGAATCTAACGTTAAAATTGTACAGCATATACATACAGATGCAGTGACAGGGAACAGCGAAGTTACAAGGCTGGAGCAGGAAATGCTTGAAATTAGGAATAGTACGGTTGAAATGGGACAACTGATCGGGAATTTAAAAACGTCTTCTGAACAGATTATCGATATTGTGGCCCTTGTTAAAAATATTGCAGACCAAACAAATTTACTTGCATTAAATGCCTCGATTGAAGCAGCAAGAGCGGGGGAACATGGTAAAGGGTTTGCTGTTGTCGCACAGGAAGTACGGAAACTGGCGGAACAATCGAAAAGCTCTGTAGAAAATATAACAAATCTCATCCAAACGTCCACGCTGCTAACGTCGACTGCTGTTCAAATGATTGAAAGGGTTCAGTTGAGGGTGGATTCAGGTTTGGATGTATCGATCAATACCCAAACGATATTTCAGCAAATTTTGAAGGCAATCGAACAAAATGAAGCACAAATAAAGGAAGTCGCAATGGATATAACAAATTTGGGCAGTGTCATCGGCAACATCGGTCAAGAAACGAGAGATGTTGCAATTACTGCAGAAGAGCTTTACCAAATGACTACCCACCTATAAAGTTTTATAGAGTGTTTTGTTATGAATAATGCTGTGTAAAAGTGCCATCGCTTTTACACAGTTTTTTGTTTTATAAGTCTCTTTTTTTATAAGTGTAATTACAAAATGATTGGGAATAGTAAGGTAGGTGAGAATAAATTAACAAATAAGGAGCCACATTGAAATGAAAATTACTGCAGCTGTAACTGAAGCACAAGGAAAAGATTTTGTCTTGCAGGAAGTAGAACTAGCATCCCCAAAAGCAAATGAAGTGTTGATTAAAATTGTAGCAACAGGTGTTTGTCATACAGACGCGGTAGCACGAGATTTAGCAATTGCTCCGCTTCCAGCTGTTCTTGGACATGAAGGATCTGGAATTGTAGAAGAAGTGGGAGAAGGTGTAACAAGTTTAGAAAAGGGTGATCATGTTGTCATATCGTTTGCACATTGCGGGACGTGTCCAAATTGTTTAACAGGTCATCCAACAGTATGTGATACGTTTAACCCACTCAACTTTGGCGGCGTTCAGGATGATTACACAACACGTCTATCAAAAGATGGTGCTGAATTAGCAACATTTTTCGGTCAGTCTTCATTCGGAACATATGCAATTGCGCATGAGCGAAATGTTGTAAAAGTAGATAAGGATGTTGATTTAGCGTTGCTTGGTCCTCTGGGCTGTGGTATTCAAACAGGTGCCGGGACAGTATTAAATCGACTTCGACCACAATTTGGTTCTACAATTGTCATATACGGATGCGGTGCTGTTGGTTTGTCTGCGTTGATGGCAGCAAAAATTGTAGGATGTAAACAAATTATTGCCGTTGACGTCCATGATTCCCGATTGGAATTTGCTAAAGAACTCGGGGCAACACATGTTTTAAATGGACGGAATGTTGATGTCGTTGCCGAGGTTAAAAAGATTACAAACGGCGGTTCAAACTATGCAGTTGAAACGACAGGTGTGCCACCAGTTGTGAAGCAATCCCTTAATGCATTACGTCCATTAGGTACTTGTGCGATTGTAGGGGTGACACCTGAGATGACAATCGATGTCCATAACGATATTATGGCGGAAGGAAAAACAATGATGGGAGTCATCGAAGGAGATTCGGTACCTCGTGTATTTATTCCGGAATTAGTCAACTATTATAAAGATGGTAAATTCCCGTTTGACCGACTCGTAAAATTTTATGAATTCGAACAAATTAATGAAGCTTTTAAAGACTCTAAAAATGGGACTACTATTAAGCCAATTTTAAAAATCGCGAAATAAATTGACTAAAGCCGAGAATATAGACATTCTCGGCTTTTTGATTATATTGCAGTCAATCCAAATAATCGTGTTTTCGTGCTTCGTCTGCATATTCTTTGGAAATTTGCCCCTGCAGAAAATCGTCCTTGGAAACATGCAATATTTCCAGTGCAGAATACATATCTTCATCATCTTTATCTTTGTATAAATCGTTGTAGTGATCGAAATCTCCTTCAAAATCTGCTGGTGTATCGGAATTTCCATACTGTGCGACGATTTGGAAGGAATCTTCGTTATCTTGAAGCTCATCATCCTTTTCCCTATTTGAAAAGGAGTTGTCGACAGCCGGATGGAGCAATTGTTCTTCAACCGGACGATCTGCCGCAGGAGTTTTTGCATCACTATGCTCAATACAAAAAGCCGTATACGGAATTGCTTGCAGTCGATCATATGGAATTTCTGTTTGGCATTTTGCACAAACTCCATATGTACCGTCATTCATCCGATCAAATGCTGCTTCAATTTGGCCCAATAAGTCATCACTATGCACTTTTAATGCCATATCTTTTTCACGGTCATATAATTCGGTCGCTAAATCCGCGGGATGATTGTCAATAGTAGAGAGCTCATCTGTAGAGTCCCTTAAACTGGCACGTGCAATAAGTTCATTTTCATTTGTGTTGACATCACCAATTAATTCTCTTTTTTGTTCGATGAGCAGTCGTTTTAATTTAGTAAGTTGTTTTTCACTTAGCATCATAATCAATTCCTTTCATTTTTAGTATGGGCGAAATACGATGAATTATTTCAAAACATCGTGAACTGCTTTCGTATAGTTTCTTTTTAAATTAGAAATACTAATAAATAAGGCGAAATTTTATGTACACATAAAAATATCCATCCTATAGGAGGAGTCGAAGTTGCAAAATACTGAAAATACACTATCCATTTTCGCATTAGGCGGCATTAATGAAATCGGAAAAAATATGTATGTCATTGAATATGGACAAGAATTAGTTATCGTTGATTGTGGCGGGAAATTTGCGGATCAGAGTTTATTAGGTGTCGATTTGATAATCCCGGATTTAAGCTATTTGGAAGAAAATAAACATAAAATCAAAGCTTTAGTTGTAACGCATGGACATGAAGATCATATTGGCGGAATTCCATATTTGTTGAGAAAAATTAATATGCCAATTTATGCATCCAGATTTACCCTTGGGTTAATTGAGCTGAAACTAAAGGAGCACAAATTGCTCCGTAATACAGAATTAATTGAGATTAATGCAGAGTCGAAAATTAATTTTGACCAACTATCGCTCACTTTCTTTAAGACAAGTCATAGTATCCCCGACTGTTTAGGGATTGTTTTTCATACGCCTGAAGGGAAAGTCATTCATACAGGTGACTTTAAATTTGATTTCACACCCGTTAATGATCAACCATCAGATATTCATAAAATGGCAGCACTCGGTACAGAAGGGGTGCTCGCCCTCATATCCGAAAGTACAAACGCCGAACGTCCCGGATTTACACCATCCGAGCAAGTAATTGGAGGTCATTTGGATGAGGAATTTCAAAAAGCGACCGGAAAAATCTTCATTTCTACTTTTGCATCCAATGTAAATCGCATTCAGCAAATCGTCGAAGCAGCAAAAAAGACGAATCGGAAAATTGTTCTTCTAGGTCGCAGCATGGTCAATGTTACGTCGGTTGCGATGCGACTGGGCAACTTGGATATTCCAGGCTGGATGCTTATCGAGCCAAGAGAATTAAAAGAGTTACCGCCGGAACGGGCAGTAATATTATGTACAGGAAGCCAAGGGGAGCCATTAGCTGCGCTTTCCCGACTCTCAACTGGCCGTAATCGGGATGTTAAAGTTGTGCAAGGCGATACGGTTATTTTCGCAGCTTCACCAATACCTGGAAATGAAAAAGATGTTTCAAAAATTGTTGATAATTTGTTTCAGCTTGGCGCAAAAGTAGTATACGGAAATTCAAGCATTACCGGTATGCACGTATCGGGTCATGGCTATCAAGAAGATTTAAAAATGATGCTGACACTCATGAAGCCAAAATATTTTATTCCCATTCATGGAGAATACCGCATGCTTCATATTCATCGTTCACTCGCAGAAGCGGTTGGTGTTGAAAAAGGGCATACATTTATCCTTAAAAATGGTGAAATTGTTGACATTAAAGGCGGGGAAGCGCGGCAAACACGTGCTATTCCGGCAGGAGATACGTACGTGGATGGTACTGGAAGCGATGAAGTCGGTGAAATTGTATTGCGAGATCGGAAGCAACTATCCGAAGATGGGATGCTTGTGATTGTCGTCACGATCAGTAAATTCGATGGGTCCATTATATCTGGTCCTGACAGTATTTCTCGCGGATTCGTCTATGCGAGAGAATCAGAAGGATTAATAAATGATATTAACGAAATTGCTCAAGCAGCTGTCGAAAACTTTAAAGAATCCAATCCGTTTGCTATGAAAAAAGCGATTAAACACGCGGTAGATCAATATATCTTTACATTAAAAATGAAAAAGCCAATGATTTTGCCGATAATAATTGAAATATAAAGTTAAATTATTACAGAAAAACGATCTTGAAAGGAAATATTCGCTTTCAAGATCGTTATTTTATTACATGCATTTCAGTCATTTTTTGTTTGGGCTCACTAAAATTAAGCAGGCTGAAGCTCTGTTTGTTCCAGTAGCTGTTTGTAAGCTGCCAAATCTTCTTCATAATTTTTAATATATGTGGAAAGACTATGATTTTTTATCATTTCAAATGTATTTTGATCAATGATTTGTAATTTTTGATTTAGGATTGCAGCATTAGCCCATGCTGTTTCTTCAAAGGCAATGTTCATTTGATGTTCTTCTATTATCATGCCTAATAAATCAGGATTTTTAAAAATTTCTTTAGTAGAATATTGATCTCTCATATCAAAATAATCGAGGGTTCTAGTTAAAGAAGCATCTAGTGCAGGGCGGTCAATAGCATGACCTAGTTCATGAAGTGTAATGGTTTTTACATATTGATCAAATGGAATGCTTGATAATTCGGCAGCTGCTTCCACTAAACGGTTTGCATCAAAACTAACAACATTTGTTATAAAATTATAGCTCATATTTACTCCGGTATGATCCTCCTCCAACATTATCGGGAGGCCGGTTGCTTGTATAGTGGAACAAATTAATTTATATAAAAATTCGTTTGTATATTGGTTCATGTATACGCTCATTTCCTTTTCTATATATATAAAATAAATAAGAAAGCACAATAAAATGCTCGCTTTAATTTAAGCAAGCATAAAATAATATATAATTGTTATATAATATTTTCAAGTAATTTGTTTGGATATGTATACTGTTCGAGGGGGATTTTGGATAATACGGGAAAAATCCATACAAAAAAGGATGTTCGCCATTCTTCTAAATGGCAAACACCCATTATTAATGTAAATAATTAATATTTACATCAAGAATCAACCTATCTTCAAGGTTAATTAAATCATTATGAGTTATTTTTGTTGTTATTATTGTTACTATTATTGTTTTTACGGCTAGCTTCTCCGCCTTTGCGGCCAGCTTCTTCACGGCTCATTTTGCCGCCGCTGTTGTTGTTATTGTTGTTATTACCGCCTTGGTTGTTTCCGCTGCTAGCTTCTCCGCCTTTACGGCCGATTTCTTCATAAAATTCTCTACCATGGTTATTAGATGTAGCTTCTCCGCCTTTACGACCCGCTTCTTGAACCGTCATTTGTCCGTCATTCTGATTCTGATTACGTTTGTTGTTATTAGCCATTTCTTACATCCTCCTAGTGAAAATTTTTTAGCTTATTGCTAAGCTTACTAGTTAAATTCCCATCTCTCGTTATATTAAACATAAATTATATTTCATTTATATTACAAAAAAATGATGTAAAGTTATTAGAATCTGAAGAAGAGGTTCATCATAAAATAGAAGTATTTCAAATGACATAGGCGTGTAAAGCATTGTAAGGGTATTTTATTTAAACTATTTCGATAATTTTTACAATTTCTGTAGTTTGGTATGATAAAATAGCTATTATGCATAATTTTCAGTCAATTTTAAAAATTGTAGTACAACAGTTATGAAATTTGATATTGTTATATTACAACATAAGAGAGATACATAGGGGGAAAGTTAAATGAATGCGATCACATTAGTAATTGGGGCAATCTGTATTTTAGTAATTGCCTATCGTTTTTACGGAATTTTCTTTACAAAGAAAGTATTAAAGATTAACGAAGATACACCTACACCTGCAAATGAAAAAAATGACGGGCAAGACTATGTGCCAACAAATCGTTGGGTAGCCTTTGGGCATCACTTTGCAGCAATTGCCGCAGCAGGACCGTTAGTTGGACCAATTTTAGCCGCGCAATTTGGTTATTTACCGGGTTATCTTTGGTTATTAATTGGTGCTGTTATTGGGGGTGCCGTACACGATGCAGTTGTATTATTTGCTTCGATGACAAAAGGCGGCAAGTCATTATCGGAAGTTATGCGTGAAGAGCTTGGGCCTGTCGCTGGTTTTTGTACAGGATTAGCGATGCTGTTCATCATTACAATTACAATGGCCGGTTTATCAATGGTTATTTTAGGAGCTTTAGCAGAAAACCCTTGGGGAACATTTGCAGTTGCAGCAACGATTCCGATTGCGATGCTCATGGGTCTGATCAATAAATTCACAGGAAACTTAAAGATTTCAACAATACTTGGGGTCATCCTTCTCGTTGGGGCCGTTTTCTACGGACCGTCTATTCAAGGTACTTGGCTAGGCGATGTATTAACATTAGATCGTGAAACTTTATCGATTCTATTGCCGATTTATGCGTTCTTTGCGGCTGCATTGCCAGTTTGGTTCTTACTTGCACCACGTGATTATTTGAGCAGTTTCATGAAGATAGGGGTATTTATTGCTTTAATCATTGGGGTGTTTATTATTAACCCTACAATTCAATTCCCTGCGTTTATTCCTGACTTCCTAGGAGGCGGTCCGATCGTTGCAGGTCCTGTATGGCCATTCGTTTCGATTACAATTGCTTGTGGAGCTATTTCCGGTTTCCATGCATTTGTAGGATCAGGTACTACGCCGAAAATGTTAAACCGTTGGGATGATATTCGCGTAGTTGGTTTTGGTGCTATGCTCGTAGAATGTGTCGTTGGAGTAATGGCACTGATCGCTGCAACTGTACTGCATCCGGCAGATTACTTTGCGATTAACTCATCACCTGAAGCATTCGCAAAATTGGGAATGACGGTTGTCGATTTACCGGTGCTGTCAGAAGCAATTGGTATGGATCTGGAGGGGCGTACTGGTGGTGCAGTGACACTTGCAGTCGGTATGGCATCCATTTTCTCTGGGGTAGAATGGTTTAGCCATTTAACCGCTTATTTCTATCAATTTGTTATTATGTTTGAAGCTGTATTTATTTTAACTGCAATTGACGCAGGTACACGTACAGCTCGTTACTTAATTCAAGACTTTTTAGGAAATGTTTATAAGCCGCTTAAAAAGACGGATTGGCTCCCAGGCGCAATTGGGGCAAGTGCATTGGCCTGTATCATGTGGGGATACTTATTAAATTCAGGGGATATTGCTTCTGTATGGGCATTATTCGGTGTGTCCAACCAGTTAATGGCCTCCATTGGTCTAGTATGCGGTGTAACATTCGTATTAAAAGTAGCGGATAAGCGTATTTATGCTTTAACTTGCTTTATTCCGTTAGTATATTTATATATTACGGTAAACGTAGCAGGATTCTGGATGGTGAAAAATGTTTACTGGAACGATATGGCTGGTGGCTACAATATTTTAAACGGTATTTTATCGATTATTATGCTGACACTAGGATTGATCATTGTTATTACATCAGTCATAAAATGGCGTGAACTATGGGCACATCCACGTTTTACAAAACAAGCTACTGCTAACTAAAACAATTAAAAAAGAACGGAAAATTAGAGTAACCTCTAAATTTTCCGTTCTTTTTGTGTTGAGTATAAATAGTTTAGAAAATTGTCCTTAAAAACAGCGTTTAAAATACACGGCTGCTTTTGCCTCTTTTCCAGCAGCAAATGTTCTTCAGGAAATTGCTGTTCGACATTTAAAGATATGAAAGGAAGTTTTTCCTGCGCTTTTTGAGAACGCAAATTGACTGTACGTGCACCGGCAAATACTACTTCAAGATGTAAATATTCAAATGCTATTTTCAAAAGTTCGATTTTGGAAGCCAGATTATAGCCTTGGCCCCAATAATCCACTGCAATCCAGCTTCCGATATGGCATTGTTTATTGGACTGATCGATAAACATCAATGTTGTAATTCCGATCAATTGGTCCTCTTCATTCAAAATTAAACGGGAAATAGTTTTCCCTTCTGATTCCTCCATTATAGTATTAATAATAAAGTTTTCCGTATCTTCCACAGATTGTGTCGGAAGTCCGAGTGCATTCTTTACTTCGGGCGCCTGCGATAAACGATGAATTTCTGGTGCATAACGAAGTGCTTGTGGAATTAATGTTACTTTTTTCATTCATATAACCTCACTTTCCGATGAAACGTGCCAAACCTGCGTATGGTACATTGTTTCATTTTACATTATATTCAAAAAATATCCGATTATTTTTTAGAAAATAAAAATAAATTAAAAAATAAGGTTGTTTTATTTAAGTAAGTATAATAATATAACTCATATAATATAAAACCAAGTTGAATAATCGGTATTGGGGTGAAAACTAGTTGTCGACAGTTAAGATTGAAATTAAAGAAGTTTCAAAGTCGTATGGAGAAAAAGGTCCGACAGTTTTAAAAGATGTTTCTTTTAATATAAATCATGGTGAAGTCATTGCCATTCTTGGGAAAAGCGGTTGTGGTAAAAGTACATTGCTAAATTGCATCGGTGGCTTTGAAACGATTGATCAAGGACAGATCCTGCTTGATGGGACTGCCGTTACAAAACCTAGTAAGCGCTGTATTATGCTTATGCAAAATTACGGGCTGTTGCCATGGCGCTCTGTTCGGAAAAATGTGGAGCTCGGTATTGAAAATTCGAATTTATCGAATGCTGACATTACAAAAAGAGCGGCCCATTATTTACAGATGGTCGGTTTGGAAGACCGTGCTAATGCACTGCCTAGCGAACTTTCAGGCGGTATGCAGCAACGGGTCGCAATTGCCCGTGCGCTGGCCATTCAACCGGAAGTTATTTTAATGGATGAACCGTTTGGAGCGCTTGATACATTTACACGCTATTATTTACAGGATGAATTAAAACAAATCCAGCAACGCGAGAAAATGACAATTGTATTAGTAACTCACGATATTGATGAAGCAATTTATTTAGCAGATCGCATTCTTATTATGAAGCCTAATCCAGGTGAAATTCATAAAGAAGTTGTACTGAAGTTGCCAAAGGACCGCAATCGTGCTGATGCAGATTTTCAACATTACCGCGAAATTATTTTTAATGAATTCCAATTTACTCATGATAAAGCAGCAATCGAATTTAACATTTAGGAGGATAGTAGATGAAAAAAGTAGCGTTAATGATGACACTGCTGTTCGTCGTATTGTTGACGGCGTGCGGGACGAACGAAACAGGAAGTACTACAGGTGACGGTGAAAAGCCAACGATTAAAATCGGGTATTTACCGATTACGCACGCGGTTCCGTTATATATGCAAAATGATGCAAAATATGAAGATTATAATTTAGAGCTAGTGAAATTCGGTTCTTGGCCTGAGCTGATGGATGCACTGAATACTGGTGCAATTGATGGGGCATCTGTATTAATCCAATTAGCGATGAATGCAAAGGAAAAAGGCATTGACCTAAAAGCAGTCGCACTTGGTCATCGTGATGGCAATGTATTAATCGGAGGTAAGGATATAAAATCCGTGGAAGAACTGAAAGGAAAATCTTTTGCAATTCCAAGCCGGTTTTCAACACACAATATTTTGTTGTATGAAATGCTGAAAAAGCATGGCATTGCTTACGATGAAGTGGATGTTATCGAATTGCCGCCAGCGGAAATGCCTGCTGCTTTAGCGGAAGGGCGTATTGCTGGTTATGTAGTAGCGGAGCCGTTTGGTGCGATTTCTGTTGCATTGGAAAACGGAAAAGTGCTTTATCAGTCAGAAGAAATTTGGCAAGATTCAATTGATTGCGGCTTAGTATTGCGCGGTCAGTTTATTAAAGATAATAAAGAATTGGCAGGGAAATTTGTCGATGACTATGTAGCAGGCGGAGAGCTTGCACAAGGGAAAGACGATCATATGCATGAAGTCGTTGGGCAATATTTAACAGTTGAAAAAAATGTATTGGATATTTCATTAGATTGGATTTCCTACGATAATTTACGCATTGAACAAGACAGCTATAAGATTTTACGTGATGCATTACTGGAGATGGGATTATCCGAAAACCCTCCTTCCTATGAAGATTTTGTTGATGCTAGCTTTGTAAATTAGTAGAGGATGGAGGGATATTATGGCGATAGTGAAGAAATTGTCCCCGATTACACTTGGCTTTCTATTATTACTTCTCGTATGGCAAGCTGCAATTATGATAGGTGGGCACCAGTCGGCACTTTTCCCTCCGCCTTTAAAAGTGGGGGAAGCATTACTGGCGATCATTTCCGATGGTTCGCTGTTTGCACATATACAAATTAGTTTATTTCGATTTTTCACAGGTTATCTGATCGCTGTCGTTGCAGCAATTTTGTTAGGGCTTATTTTAGGAAGGTTACCGGCAGTCTGGAAAGTGCTCGACCCGGTAGTTCAAGTATTGCGACCGGTTTCGCCGATTGCGTGGTCACCGTTTATCGTTCTATGGTTCGGCATTGGCAATATGCCGGCGATCGTTATTATTTTTATCGCTGCCTTTTTCCCGGTGTTATTGTCAACGGTATCATCGGTAAAAAAAGTTGATAAAACGTATTTACGAATCGCATCAAATTTTGAAATGAGCACTTTTGAGACAATGCGGAAAATTATATTGCCGGCATCATTTCCAATGATCGCCAATGGGCTGCATATGGCATTAGGTTCAGCGTGGATTTTCCTCGTCGCGGGGGAAATGGTCGGAGCGCAATCGGGTTTAGGATTTTTAATTGTAGATGCACGAAATTCCTTAAGTCTAGATTTAGTTATGGCATGCATTGTTGTAATTGGGGTACTTGGTCTTTTACTCGACAAAGGCATTCATTATTTTGAAAGTTGGGTAAACCGCATTTGGGGAGGGGCCAAATAAAACTGCCTAATGAGTTTAGACAGTTTTTAATGGCCGTATATGAATCGTGTCGACGCGTTTGCCTGTTTCAGTAGAATAATAACCGACTTCTACACGCTGTTCATCAGGCCCGACGATTTCTTTATAACAGGTTTCCAGATGATCAGCACCCCATATAATCATGGAGTTGAATACATGCTCAAGGGCTGTCCCTTTTTCGGTTAATGTATAACGGTAGCGTGGGGGATGGGCGGAATATAGCTCGCTTTGAACGATCTGTGCTTCTTCCAATTCTTTTAACCTATTTGACAGAATATTCGCTGATAAACCTGGAAGCTTGAGCTTAATATCATTAAAGTTGGTTTCGCCGATAAGCAGTTCGTGAATAATGAGAAGCGTCCAACGATCTCCCAAAATATTTAATGTTTGTGCAATGTTACAGGGTAAGTCATAACGTGTTTTCATGTTTTCGCCTCCTTGATACAAGTATAAACATTAATTTTATGCAATGCGAGTTAATTTTTTTAACCTATAAGAACTATTGAAATGGGTATTCATAGTGCGCTCTAAAGAACGCCTATTTGAATATAGAATAATTTAACATTTACTATTAGGAGGAAAATACAATGAGTTTATATTTAGTAGAATCAACAATTAATGAGGTTTCTTCAAAAGAAGCATTTTCGGCATTAGTCGAAAAAGTGCATGGTACAGAAGGTGTTGGAGTTATCGAAGTACAAGTGGCGAAAGACTTTTCACGTGGTTATTTCATTATTGAAGCAGCAGATGAGGAAGCGGCAAAAACAGCGTTACAAACTCAAGGTGTTGCAATTGATCTAGTAAAGGAAGTCCGTTTAATCGGTAAAGAACTTGATGAAGTAAAAGCGGGCGGCGAGCAAGTAAACTACTTAGTAGAATGGGAAATTCCTGCAGAAATTACGATGGAAAAATATTTAGAGCGTAAAAAGAAAAATTCGGTAAAATACGAAGAAGTTCCAGATGTAAAATTCTCTCGTACGTATGTATGTGAAGATATGACAAAATGTTTATGTTTCTATGATGCACCAGACGAAGCGGCTGTAAAACGTGCACGAGAAGCAGTACAAACACCGATCACATCATTAACGGAATTGGCAGACTAAAAGGAAAGGATGCGGGGACAATGGCATTGAACAAAGAATTGTTACAACGAATCATCGATGAAAAACTGAAGCCCGTAGTGAAGAAGGTCGATGAGCAGGCACATTATGCAGAAGATTATATTTTAGCGCTAAGTGAGGCTGGTTTCTTTCAATCGGCAAATAAGGAGCAATCGACGCTATTACAGGATGAGGCAGCAGTTGTTCGTGAAACGGCAAAGGTTTGTATGACAACAGCGTTTTGTGTTTGGTGCCATTTAGCCGCATTAACTTATTTACGTAATAGTGACAATAAGTATTTAAAGCAAACGATATTACCGGAACTGGAAAGCGGCGTAAAGCTTGGTGCAACAGGATTATCAAATGCGATGAAGTACTATTCCGGATTAGAAAAACTCCATCTGAAGGCAGAAGAGACAGAAGAAGGCTATGTCATTAATGGAACGTTGCCAGCTGTATCCAACTTGGGGAACCGTCATTATTTTGGTGCAGTTGCGACAGTCGATAGTCGTGAAGTTTTGGTGCTTGTACCAACTGATATCGAAGGTCTTGAAATGAATGAACGACTTGGTTTCCTTGGAGTGAATGGCAGCGCGACATATTCCTGTAAATTTGATCATGTCGTAATTTCAAAAGACTTAGTCATTTCCGAGGATGCAAAAGCATTTTGCGATATTATCCGCCCAACGTTTATTTATTATCAAGTTCCGCTTGGTGCAGGTGTAATTGCCGCTGCAGTCGAAGGTATTGAAAAAGTAAAAGCGAAGCAAAACGGTTGCAATGAATACTTAAAAGTCCAGGCAAACGAACTGCGAGACCAATATGAAAGAATAAATGCAGAGTTGAACAACTTGGCAGCAAATTTGACATTGAAGGGAATTGTAAACACACGTCTCCAAGCAGTGCACGATACATTAGCTGCAGTACAGGCGAATATGATTCACAATGGAGCAGCCGGCTATGTTGCGGGAAGTGTTCCATCCCGCAAATTGCGTGAAGCATACTTCTTTGCCAACTTGACGCCAACAGTCCGACATCTGGAAAAAATTAAATCATCTTTTGCTTGAGTTTAAAAGGGGGCTAACCAATTAGCCCCCTTTTCATATATTCCTCTTTTAACTCCAACACCGCTACTCACCTCATATCGTTAAATCTTTTTCTGGTTTTTTCATATTCGCTTCAAGCTAGTAATTCAATGGGGGACATGAGAAAATGGATTAAATAGAAAAAGGGGGATCGGCATGGATATAAAAATTTCAGAAAAACAAATAAAAAATCTATGCGGAACCGTTTCTTTTAAAAAAGGACAAACTTTTTATCAAACAGGGAAAGTTAATTTCCTGCAATATACAGATGTGTATGGGGAAGCGGTTGTAAACAGTACGGAACAATTCGTTGTCCGGGTAGAAAAAGAGGGAACAGGTCAATTTAATACAACTTGCAGCTGTCCGACATTGGGTAATTTCAGTAAAAGCTGTCAACATGTTGCGGCAGTACTTATCGCTATTTTTAATAACAATAAAAATAAAGCTCAATCGATGCAAGTTGATGAAAACGTTGGAAATTTAATTTCTGAAAACAGCTTTCTTTCTATTTTTAAACAGGAGACAATACAAACAACAAGACAGCAAAGTCATTTTGAAAAACGGGAAATATTAGAAGTGCAGTTTTTATTAACGCCTGTTCAACTTTCAGAACAAGACCCGTTTTTTAGTATACAACTCCAGATTAATGGAGAACAGATTTTATCAATTCGCGAATTTTTATCACATATAAAAAATAAAAAGCCATATCGGATATCTCAAAATATCACCTATAATTTTGAACAGTTCTGCTTTGAGGAACAGCATGATGCCATTTTACAGCTCCTAATTAAAATTGTAGAAGATGATACACTTTATAGTGACACGCCTGTACAAAATCAGGAGCAGCATCTGCTGATCATTCCACCCTCATCTTGGTTTCTTCTAGCTACATTGATATCGAATACGGAAAATGTTTCGTTATTGTATCAAAATGAAAGCTATAGCGATGTAAAGCTACAAACACAACCTACAGCACTTCGTTTTTTCATTAAAGCAAAGGGGAAAGATTATCAGCTTTATATAGAAGGAATTAAACGAGCTTGCTTGCTTCCTAATTACCGGGTAGTGCTATTTGATGGGGAAATGACGCAAATGAGTGAAGATAGTATGAAACAGCTTTTCGAATTAAAGCAGATGCTTCAGCAACAAACCTTATTAACGATTGAGCATTCACACTGGGATTACTTCCGGGAACAGGTGATACCTAAATTGAAAAAAATAGGTATTGTTGAAATGGCTCCAGAGCTTTCAGCAAAACAGATGGAAACGCCATTAGTCGCAAACATTTATTTAGACCGTGTGAAAAACCGCTTCCTTGCAGGGGTGGAATTTCAATACGGGCAATTTGTCATTCAACCATTGGATGAACAGCTTTCTGACGATGTGTTCATCATCCGTGATATCGAAAAGGAAGCGGCGGTTTTAGCGTTGATGGATGGAAGCGGTTTTACAAAAACGGATGGCGGCTACTATATGCAAAATGAAGAGCTTGAATACGAGTTTTTATATCACCAGCTTCCGAAACTCACAAAACTCGCTAAAATTTATGCAACAAATTCTGTCAAACTGCGGATAGCAAAAGAAAATAACTTTCCGAAAATCCGGGTGAACGTTCAAAAGGAACGGACAAATTGGCTTGAATTTAAATTTGAAATGGATGGGGTTACGAATAAGCAAATTAAAGAAATTTTAGCGGCCATCAAAGTGAAGCAAAAATATTATCGTTTGCAAGATGGGGCATTGCTTTCGCTGGAGACTAAGGAAATTGAAGAAATTCAGCGCTTTCTTAGAGCAATTCCGGCTCAGGATGATGAATATGAATTAACGTTTAATATGCCAATATTGGATAGTCTACCGTTTTTGGAGCAGTTTGAACAAAGTGAAATATTTGAAGCGGAAAAATCGTTTAAACAGTTTACAGGGCAGTTATTACATCCTGAAACATTGAAATTTGAAGTTCCGGAAAGCTTGGAACCGATTCTTCGGGATTACCAGAAACATGGTTTTAACTGGTTAAAATTGCTTTCGAATTATGGATTCGGTGGTGTGCTTGCAGATGATATGGGACTTGGTAAAACAGTACAAAGTATTGCTTTTATCGTAGCTGAATTGCCGATCATCCGTGCAAATAAACAGCCGGTTCTGATCGTCTGTCCATCCTCGCTTTCATACAATTGGCTGTATGAGTTCATGCAATTTGCCCCTGAAGTCGAAGCAATTGTCATTGATGGGGAAGTATCCGAGCGGCTTCATTTGCTTCGTACAATGGAAGAACATGATGTTATCATTACGACCTATCCGTTATTACGTAAAGATAGTGCATTTTATGAACGTCAGCATTTCCATACGGTATTTTTTGATGAAGCGCAGGCATTTAAAAATCCGGTTACACAGACGGCTAGAACAGTAAAAAGAATCAGTGCGACAAATCGCTTTGGTTTAACAGGAACACCGATTGAAAACTCATTATCGGAATTATGGTCGATATACCGTGTCATCTTTCCGCAGCTGTTCCGCGAGCTAGAGGAGTTCCGCCATATGCAGCGGAAAGATATTGCACGCAGAGTACGGCCGTTTCTCCTTCGCCGAATGAAAGAACATGTACTGGGTGAATTGCCTCAAAAAGAGGAAATGATTGAAAAAGCCGAACTGTTACCGGAGCAAAAAGCGTTATATGCAGCCTATTTGGCAAAACTGCGTGTCGATACAATGAAGCATCTGGATAAAGAAACGTTCCATAAAAACCGAATTCGTATTTTGGCCGGAATTACGAGACTGCGTCAAATCTGCTGTCATCCGGCACTGTTTGTCGAAGGGTATAAAGGGAGTTCCGCCAAGTTTGAACAGCTGTTCCGACTATTGGAACAATCGAAGGTATCTGGCCGCCGGGTATTAATATTTTCACAGTTTACGCAAATGCTGAAAATGATTGCGACAGAACTTTCCAAGCGCGGGGAACAATATTTTTATCTTGATGGACAAACCCCTTCAGAAGAGCGTATTGCACTATGCAACTCTTTTAATGATGGCGAGCGGGATATGTTTTTGATTTCTTTGAAAGCAGGCGGCACAGGACTGAATTTAACAGGCGCAGATACCGTCATTTTATATGATTTATGGTGGAATCCGGCAGTAGAGGAACAAGCGGCCGACCGTGCCCATCGTATGGGGCAAAAGGAAGTTGTACAAGTGATTAAACTCATTGCAAATGGTACAATCGAGGAAAAAATGAGTGAACTACAGCAGAAGAAGAAAATGCTTATTTCGGATATATTGGACGGCGATGAATCGTCGAAGGGAACGTTAACCGAACAGGATATCCGGGAAATTTTAATGATCTAAAAAGGTTATGAGGGCCATTTTTGCGCTCCTCATAACCTTTTTTTATTTTACGGGTGTCCGTACAATTAAAACATCGCATGTTGCATGCCGAACGATTGCTTCCGTAGTGGAGCCCATGAACATCTGCTCGACCGCATTCGAGCCGGTTGCACCACATATGATAATATCTGCAGGTGCATGCTCTGAAAGCTTTCTTGCTAAAATTGTTTTGGGCGTGCCTTTTGTTAAAATCTTATTGATCGCAGGAATGCCTGCTTCTTTTGCTTCCAATTCATAGCGGTCCAGTAAAACTTCGCCATGTTTGCGAACCAATTCAACCATATTATCATAAAGCATATCAAAAGATGTGGAGAAGCTCGTATCGATTACATGGATAATATGTAAAGTCGAGCCAATATTTCGTTTTGCTATATCAATCGATTTTTTAAAAGCGAGTTCGCTTATTTCTGAACCATCTACTGCAACAACAATATTTTGATAATGATTTGCCATATGAAATTCCTCCTTCATCTATTGAATAAAGTATACCAAATATATGAATCTCGGTATAATGATGACGCCGAGAACATGAGATGAGGAATTCTATTGCAATCAATTATTTATTTAGTAGGCAGGATTTTCAGGATTTTTTGAATACGATAAGCAAAGAATCCGGCGAAAATTGAAAGAATAATATCTTTTGGCATTGGCGGAATCATCCAAAGCCATGCCATTTTAAACGTAAAACCTTCTGGAGCGGATGCCCATAATGTATAGGCAAAATACATCCATGTTGTTCCTATAATATAGTTAACCGCCATTGCTATAAGTGCACCAATAATATAGGCAAGTCGTGTTTGAAACTTTTCGGCAATTTTACCGGCAATATATGCACTTATAATAAATGTTACGATGAAGCCGAAAGTCGGAAGTAGAATCGCCGAAAATCCGCCTGTGAATTTAGAGAACACCGGTGCCCCTGCTAGACCGATAAACATATACACCGCACAAGCAATGGCTCCTTTTTTTGATCCAAGTACTAAACCTGCTAGGATGGCAAAAAACGCCTGTAATGTTATCGGTACACCACCGACCGTTAGAAAGGGTACAAATGATGTGATATTTGCCCCAATCATAATAAGTGTCGCAAAAAGTGCACTGTAAATTAAGTCGATCGTTTTAAAGCTTTGTGTTTTGTGAACAGTCTCCATATATTACTCCCCTTGTTGTTAACTTCTATATTGTTTTGGTTAACATAAATATAAATTGAGTTTTGTTTTGTGTCAACTTTTATTTTTAATAGGTTAACATACTAACCGGGCGTAATTTTGGTTAACTTTTATAAAAAAGTTTATAATAAATGCATCTTTGAAAGGAATGAGGCGAAAACAATGACAGATAAAAAGCAGAATTTTGGTTTTCGTTTTAATAACAGTTACTTGGAGTTGCCGCAAACTTTTTATTCCCATGTAACAGCTAATGAAGTGACATCACCTTCAATCGTCATCTTCAATCGTACATTAGCTGAGAAGCTCGGGTTAGATGCTCGGGAATTAAAAGAGCATGGTGCCGCTATTTTGGCAGGACAAGAAATGCCTGATGGCGCAGCACAAATTGCACAGGCCTATGCAGGACATCAATTCGGGCATTTTAATATGTTAGGTGATGGAAGAGCGTTATTAATCGGAGAACACCTCACGGAAAATGGGAAACGATTTGATCTTCAGTTGAAAGGATCGGGTCTTACACCATATTCTCGTGGAGGCGATGGACGTGCTGCGCTTGGTCCAATGTTACGTGAATTTATCATCAGTGAGGCAATGCATGCACTTTCAATACCAACAACACGTAGTTTAGCTGTTACGGCAACTGGCGATATCATCTATCGTGAAACAGCTTTGGAAGGCGCTGTTCTAACACGGATTGCTGCAAGTCACTTACGTGTCGGGACGTTTCAGTATGCGGCTGCATTTGGAGAGGCGGACGACTTAAAAGCTTTGGCTGATTATGCAATTGAGCGCCATTATCCTGAGCTGATGCAATCAGAAAACCGCTATCTTGCCCTGCTCGAAGCGGTAATTGATAGACAAGCTTCCCTTATTGCGAAGTGGCAGAGTGTCGGCTTTATTCATGGTGTAATGAATACTGATAATATGACAATCAGCGGTGAAACAATTGATTACGGGCCATGTGCGTTTATGGATACGTATGACGTGGCAACTGTATTCAGTTCGATTGATCGTCAAGGGCGTTACGCCTACCGCAATCAGCCGCCGATCGCATCATGGAACTTAACGCGTTTCGCTGAAAGTCTGCTCCCGCTGCTTCATGAAAACGAAGAGGAAGCAGTTCAATTTGCACAAACTATTCTAGGGAAATTCCCTTCTATTTATGAAGCTTATTATTATAGTGAAATGCGGGAAAAATTAGGTCTACTTTCGATTGATGATCAGGATGAAAAGCTGATAGATGATCTGCTGAATTTAATGGAAGAACATGAAGCAGACTATACAAACACATTTCGTGCATTGTCGGAAGGTAAGCGACCGGATAATGATTTGTTCCAGTCAGACGCCTTTAAACAGTGGGAAAAAACATGGTTTGAACGGATTGAACAACAAGACACGACGATTGATGAAACAATGCAGGTAATGCAGTCCGTTAATCCGACCGTTATTCCAAGAAATCATTTTGTGGAACAGGCAATCGATCAGTTTGCAGAAGGCGACCCTTCAATGTTTGCTGAAATGCTCCAAGTACTGACAAGCCCGTTTACTGTGCCGAAGCAGTACAAAAAATATACTCAGCCACCGACAGACGAAGAACCACCGTTTGTAAGTTATTGTGGAACTTAAAAAACGAGCACGGTACAACAAAAAGTTGTTGCCGTGCTCGTTTTCACTAACTATAGAAAAGTTTTATGATTTCAGTTCAATGTGGTTTCTAACAATTGGAACGACTTCGTTGGCAAATAAGTTCATACTGTTTTTAACAAGTTCAAATGGTTGACCGCCAATATCCGGCTGCGCCAAAAACCGGCTATGCCCGAAGAATTCATATTGTTTAATAATTTTTTCCGCAACCTCTTCAGGGCTTCCAACGAATAATGCCATGTTCGGTCCGGTAATTTCGATGAATTGTTCAAAAGATAACTGGAAGCTGAAACTGCCGCGTTGCTGATTAACATACTGCCAATAGTTTTTATAGTAAGGGTAAAATTGCTCCAGCGCCTGTTCAGTTGTTTCAGCAATGAAAAGGTGACCGGTAACTCCAACATTTAATTTTTCAGGATGCTGCTGTCCGGATTTTCGGTAAAGATTCACCAGTGGCTGGAACCGATCAAGGGGACCGCCTAATATTGCAAGTGCCATCCCAACTCCGACACGACCTGCTCGAACGGCACTTTCCGGTGTGCCGCCAACACCAACCCAAATAGGAATTTCCTGATTAAAGGGCCTAGGTGCTATTTCCGCATTATTTAAAGCTGGGCGGAATTGACCGCTCCATGTCACGCATTCCTGTGAATTTAATTGTTGAAGTAACAGTAAGTTTTCCTCAAATAATGCGTCATAATCATTTGTTGAATAGCCGAAAAGCGGGAAAGATTCGATGAATGCACCACGACCTGCTAAAATTTCGGCTCGGCCGTTGCTTAGTAAATCAAGCGTTGCAAAATCTTCAAAAAGCCGAACAGGATCCACCGTACTTAAAACGGTTGTTGTGCTCGTCAGTTTAATATGTTTTGTCCGTTGAGAAATCGCAGACAAAACAACAGGCGGAGCAGATACGACATAATCAAGACGGTGATGCTCGCCGACACCGAACACATCCAGCCCTAAATTTTCAGTTAAGTCCGCCAACTGTAAAATTTCCTCTAATCGTTGCGAAGGAGAAGGGGCTTTTCCTGTTAAAGGATCAGTGCCAATATCAGCGAGGGAATAGATGCCGAATTCAAATTTCTTCATTTTTAATAGACTCCTTTAGTAAGTTACTAAAAGTAAGTTTATCATATACTCTGTGATATCTATATTAATTAGCTTGGTGCAACAAGTCATTCAAAATAGTGGAAGTATACATTAACTAATGTCGGAGCACTTCTAACGGTTACGGTACTCTTGAAATCAGAAAAACATCCATTTCCTCACTGGGGAAATGGATGTTTTTGTTACCCTTTATTGTTAATTAAGATAAACGGTTACGGTAGTCTTCGTATTGGAAAGTACGAATTACTTTCACACCATCTTGTTCATTGTAAGTGCAAATACTTGGTAAATTTACACCGTTGAACATATGCGTTTTTACCATTGTATAATGGGCCATATCCGTAAAGACAAGTTTGTCGCCTGCTTGTAGCGGCTCATCGAAAGAATAGTCTCCAATAATATCGCCTGCTAAGCAAGTCATCCCACCTAAACGATAAGTGTAGGCTTTCTCGTTTGGCTGACCCGAACCGATAATATGTGCGCGATAAGGCATTTCAAGTGTATCCGGCATATGGCAAGTAGCTGAAGAGTCGACAATCGCAAGCTCCATACCGTTTTGTACGATATCAAGCACAGTCGCCACTAAATATCCTGTATTAAGCGCAATTGCTTCACCTGGCTCTAAAATCACTTTTACGCCATATGTTTCCTGAATGCGGTTGATTAAGCTGACTAATAGCTCGACATCATAACCTGGCTTCGTAATATGGTGTCCGCCGCCAAAGTTGATCCACTTCATTTGATGCAAGTATTCACCATATTTCTCTTCAAAGTGTACTAAAATACGCTCTAGAACTTCAGCACCCTGCTCACACATTGCATGGAAGTGAATACCTTCTACACCGTCAAGTTCATCCGGACGGAATGACTCCACCGGAATACCTAAACGCGAATTAATATAGCAAGGGTCATACAAAGGTGTTTCCACTTCTGAATATCCTGGATTTACACGTAAACCGATTGAAATATTTTTCTCGTGATTTAACACTTTGTCTTTGTATTTATTTAACTGATCAAATGAGTTAAATACAATATGGTCGACATAAGTTAAATATTCATCGATTTCATGCTCTGCATAAGCAGGGGCATACGCGTGTACTTCCTTGCCGAATTCTTCAAAGCCAAGACGTGCTTCAAATAGTGAAGAAGATGTAATCCCCGCTAAATAATTGCGCGCCATCGGAAATGTTGACCACATAGAAAACCCTTTAAGTGCAAGTAAAATATCGCAATTCGTACGATCTTGTACGGATTTTAACAGTTTTAAATTGCGCTCAAGTAATCGCTCGTCCACTACGAAGGCAGGAGATGGTGCTTTTGACCAGTCAATGCCTGTTTCTTTTTCAAGAGCAGCTGCCATCACAGATTTTTTCGTGTTTTTAATTTCTGCCATTATGCTTTTTCTCCAGCAGAAGTGAATTCCAAGTCGATTAATTCAGGGTTTTCTGTTTCGTGCCATGGTAATCCCCATTTATTTAATGCATCCATGAATGGGTCCGGATTGAAGTCTTCTACATTCCATACACCTGGTTTTTGCCATTCGCCGTTCATTACAAGCATAGCGCCGATCATTGCCGGTACACCAGTTGTGTAAGAAATCGCCTGTGAGCCAACTTCTCTGTAGCATTCTTGATGATCACATACATTGTATACATAGTAAGTTTTTTCTTTACCGTCTTTCATACCGCGAACGATACAGCCGATGTTTGTTTTACCTTTTGTAAGTGGACCTAATGTAGCTGGGTCTGGTAAAACAGCTTTTAAAAACTGGATTGGCTGAATCATTTGTCCTTGGAATTCGATTGGCTCGATTGAAGTCATACCTACATTTTCAAGAACGTTTAAATGTGTTAAGTATTTTTCGCCAAACGTCATCCAGAAGCGGATTTGTTTTAAACCTTTAATGTTTTTCGCTAAAGATTCCAGTTCTTCATGGTATAGAAGGTAGCAATCTTTTTCACCGATTTCCGGTAAGTTATAAACTGTTTTATATTCTAAAGGCTCCGTTTCAACCCACTCGCCATCTTTCCAGAAACGACCGTTCGCAGTAATTTCGCGAATGTTGATTTCAGGGTTGAAGTTTGTTGCGAATGGAAGTCCGTGGTCTCCACCGTTTGCATCAACGATATCGATATAATGAATTTCATCGAAATGATGCTTTTGTGCATGCGCTGTGAATACGCCTGTTACACCTGGGTCAAAACCTGAACCTAGAAGCGCAGTAATACCTGCTTCTTCAAAACGCTCTTTATACGCCCATTGCCATTTATATTCGAATTTAGCAGTATCTAAAGGCTCGTAGTTCGCTGTATCTACATAGTGAGTCTTCGTTGCCAAACATGCATCCATAATAGTTAAGTCTTGATATGGTAAAGCTACATTGATCACCACATCTGGATTAAATCCATTGATTAGGTCAATTAGTTCCTCAGTGTTATCCGCATCCACCTGTGCTGTGTGAATAATCGTTTTTCCACCATCTAATTTTTCTTTTAAAGCATCACATTTTGATTTTGTTCGACTTGCGATCATAATCTCTTCGAATACTTCTGAGTTTTGTACACATTTATGTACGACAACGCTAGCTACACCGCCAGCTCCAATAATCAATGCTTTACCCAATTTCTTGTCACGCTCCAAATCTATAATTTTTTGGTTTCATTTTTGAAACAAGATTGATTATATAGAATAGTACGGTAGTTAGCAATTATGTTCTCATATTTTTTTTGTAGAATTAAGAGAAAATAAAAAAATAATTTATTATCATTACTTTATAAAAAAGAAAAAGCCCAGTGAGAAGTTATATCCACTGGGCAGGCATATCTATTTAACTGTTTGTTTTTGTAAAAATGTATCACGATTCGTTACTGCATCAACGGCTTCGTAGATTGTACTTTCAAAGTGATTAACTTGAAGGGAAGTGACACCTTGAATTGTCGTTCCTCCAGGTGAACATACTTGATCGATTAATGCCCATGGGTGAGAATCGGACTGTAATACCATTTGCGCACTGCCTAATACAGAGCTTGCCGCAATTTGAAGTGCCATATCTTTGGGCATCCCTTCACGAACTGCTGCACGGGCCAATGAGTCGATATAGAGGTAAGTAAAGGCAGGAGAAGCACAACCAATTGTTGTAAAGATTGAAAATAGGTTTTCAGGAAGCTCGACAATTGTTCCGACAGTAGCAAAAAGCTTCTCAATGATTGCTTTTTGACCTGCACTAGCTTTCTGAGTTGAATAACAACTTGTCGATGCCCCGATTGTTGCGTTAATATTCGGCATAACCCGGAAAATAGATGTTTCGCTTCCAAGTTCCTCATGTAAATAATCGAGTGATTTTCCGGCGGCGATTGAAATGACGATGTGTTTATTCGTTAGATGTTTTTTTATTGTAGGTAAAACATCTTCGAACATTTGAGGTTTTACAGCGATGACAATTACGTCTACTTGTTCCATTATCTGTTCAATTGTATCGGCTGCCTGAATGCCGTATTTATTTACAAGGTCTTCGGTTTTTTCACGACTCCGATTCATCCCGTATACATCGGCAGCATTAAATTGCTGGCTTGTAATCATGCCGTGAATAATCGCGCCAGCCATGTTTCCAAGTCCGATAAATCCAAATTTCATCTATAAATCCTTCTTTCAATTAATTTAATTATATCTTTTACGTAAAATGTACATAGCGCTTAGTATACCGCACTGGCCGTTCAATGCAAACAGAACGACTTTTTTCATACACACAATAACCGTCCTTTTGTTGCTATTAACAATAAATTAGGTTAATTACAATTAAGAACGGGAATATTGAATGAAAAGGGTCGCGATTTCAGATTAAATCATGCATTCATATAATTATTGTTGGAATGAATAAACAACGTTAAAATAAATGCAATGGACGAAGAGTGCAACTGCATTACTTTGTCGCCGATGGAGTGATTAGATGAAAGAAAATAAAAAAAATAAAGATCATGGAAAAGTAATTTTATTTCCGGGGATGATGGATCGTTTATTTAATGAAGCAAAATATTTGGCAGAAAATAACCAGTATAAAGAAGCAAATGAACTATTTGAGCAAGCTTTGTTACTAGGTGAGGGAGATGAAGTATCACTTAGTATATTTGCATACTCATTATATGAAGAAAAAAATTACGAACGAGCAAAACAAGTTTGTGAGGAATTGCTTGCGATAGGTCCAAACATGTACTTTGAAGTGATGGAACTGTACTTAACGATCTGCATGCAATTACGTCAATTTAAACAAGTTGAAAAAATCATTGAATCATTGTTTGACGAACAATTAATCCCTGAATATGAAGCGGAAAAATTCGAACGCTTAAAAAATTTGAATGCCCATATTGCGGAAAACCAGGAATCCCATTTTCAAGCAACAATTATTGAAGATAACGAACCTGAAGAATTTACGGCAACAGAATTTTCTGTAATGTCAGCACAACAGCAAATGATGCTGATTCATGAACTTACGGAAAAGAATATCCGTCCCTATTCCGGTGAATTGAAAGCACTCATTGAAAACGAAACAATCCAACCCTTTATAAAAAGCTTACTGCTCATACTGCTTGTTGAACAAGAAATCAATATGACAGTCACTGTAACAAAACTAGGTCAGTCCAAAGAATTAAACCCGGTGAATTTTCCGTTGCCGACGAAGCTGCCTCAATATACTGAAATTACGGGATTTATAACGGAACAACTGGCACAGGAGCCGTCTACTTTAGAGTTTGCTTTGCACTTAATCGACAAACATGCAATCGTACTTTACCCGTTTGAATGGGCCGGATTTTCCAGTGAAGAAGTTGCTGCAGGCTATATCCATTATGTGAAATTAATGTTCGGTGAAGAGAGTGAAATGAATGGTGGAATAGTTACTTTTTTACAAAACATAGAAAAAATGTCGGATTTGCAAGAGTAGTGAAAAAAGTTGAAACATTGAGCATCTATGTTATACTAAAATGGTTGTCAAACAATATATATGACGAGTTTGTTTATTCAAACGAATGTTAACTTTGGAGGTAATATATATGTCAGTAAAATGGGAAAAACAAGAAGGTAACGAAGGTTTATTAACGGTTACTGTAGAAGCTGCAGAAGTTGATAAAGCTTTAGACCAAGCTTTCAAAAAAGTAGTAAAACAAATTAACGTACCAGGTTTCCGTAAAGGAAAAATGCCTCGTAACGTATTTGAAAAAATGTACGGTGTAGAAGCTCTTTACCAAGATGCTCTAGAAATCGTTATCAATTCTTCATACCCAGTTGCTTTAGACGAAGCTGGTATTGAGCCAGTTGACTACCCAGAAATCGCGGGTACTGAGAATTTCGCTAAAGGTACTGACTTCACATACACTGCAACAGTAACTGTGAAACCAGAACCAAAATTAGGTGAATATAAAGGTTTAGAAGTAACAAAACAATCTGCTGAAGTAACAGACGAAGAAGTTCAATCTTTAATCGACGCTCAATTAGCTAAAAAAGCTGAATTAGAAATTAAAGAAGATGAAGCAATCGTTGAAGGCGACACAGCTGTAATCGATTTCGAAGGTTTTGTTGGTGAAGAAGCATTCGAAGGCGGTAAAGGTGAAGACTACGCATTAGAAATCGGTTCTGGTTCTTTCATTCCAGGTTTCGAAGAGCAATTAGTAGGTGCTAAAACTGGTGAAACGAAAGATGTAGTAGTTACTTTCCCAGAAGAATACCATGCTGCTGAATTAGCTGGCAAAGAAGCGAAATTCGTTGTAACAGTTAAAGAAGTTAAAACAAAAGTATTACCAGACTTAACGGATGAGTTCGCTAAAGAAATCGATCCAGAAGTTGAAACTGTAGAAGCATTACGCACTAAATTAAAAGAAACTACTTTAGCTAACAAAGAAGCAGATGTAGAAGCTTCTTTACGCGACGAGTTAGTTGAAAAAGCGGCTGCTAATGCAGAAGTTGAAATTCCACAAGGAATGATCAACACTGAAGTTGACCGCATGGTTCAAGAGTTCGGCCAACGTTTACAAATGCAAGGTATGAACTTAGACCTTTACTACCAATTCTCAGGTCAAAACGAAGAAGCATTACGCACTCAAATGGCTGAAGAAGCTGTAAACCGTGTACGTGTATCTTTAGTTTTAGAAGCAATTGGTCAAGCTGAAAACATTGAAGTATCTGAAGAAGATATCAATACAGAAGTAGAAAAAATGGCTGCTCAATTCGGTATGTCAAACGATCAAATTTTAACTGCTTTAGGTGGAACTCAAGTTCTTGAGAACGATATCCGCACTCAAAAAACAGTTGAATTCCTAGTTGAAAACGCTAAAATTTCTAACTAATTATTTGTTTTGAATAATCGATTTGAATTCAATCCTGTGCTGATTCATGACCATGGTGAAGCATGAATCAGTGCCGACAAGTACTGGTTTACTCCTGGGCTACCGTCTAACATAAAGATAAAACTAGTACGGATTGAATAAAATGAGATTTTGACAAGGTACGGTATTCCCGTGCCTTGTTTTCTACCTTTGAATACATACATATAATAGTTGGTTCATTTGAATATTTAATGATAAAAAGTTACAATATAAAGTGAAACTTAAATCAGTGGGGGTTCTTTATCTCCCACTGATTGTTAGTTGAACCAAACGGGCTTTTACGGGTAGTTGATTTCCCGCCTTTCCTTTTCGCTGTACTTTAGTCGAAAGGCGGGAGTCTTACTACCCGTTAATGCGGGATAATTTCATTAACTATTGAACAGCCAGCAAAGTTTAATAGGACATAAAATAAGCTAGTAACAACGCGCAATCAATTTATTTGATAAAACAACTAGAATCTTGTAAGATTGTTGCTTGAATAGGGGTGAACCAAATTGTTTAAATTTAATGATGAAAAAGGCAATTTAAAATGCTCTTTTTGTGGTAAACCACAAGAACAAGTTCGTAAACTGGTTGCAGGACCAGGCGTATATATTTGCGATGAGTGTATCGAACTATGCTCGGAGATCGTAGTGGAAGAGTTAGGGATCGAAGAGGAAATCGAGTTCAATGAAATTCCAAAACCTAAAGAGATTTTAAATATTTTAGGTGAATATGTAATCGGACAAGAACGTGCAAAAAAAGCATTGGCAGTTGCTGTATATAATCACTATAAACGTATTAATTCGAATTCAAAAATTGACGATGTTGAATTGTCGAAATCGAATATCGTATTAATCGGACCAACTGGTAGCGGTAAAACTTTACTTGCTCAAACGTTGGCGCGTATTTTAAATGTACCATTCGCAATTGCTGACGCGACAAGCTTAACTGAAGCAGGTTATGTTGGTGAGGACGTTGAAAATATTCTTTTAAAGCTAATCCAGGCTGCAGATTATGATATAGAACGTGCAGAAAAGGGTATCATTTATATTGATGAGATTGACAAGGTTGCTCGTAAATCCGAAAATCCTTCAATTACACGTGACGTATCAGGCGAAGGTGTACAACAAGCATTACTGAAAATTTTAGAAGGTACAGTTGCAAGTGTTCCCCCACAAGGCGGACGTAAGCATCCACACCAGGAGTTCCTTCAAATCGATACATCGAATATCCTGTTTATCGTAGGTGGAGCATTTGATGGAATCGAAACAATTATTAAACGTCGTCAAGGCGAAAAAGTAATTGGCTTTGCTTCAACACAAAATAAAGGAATCGATGAAGATGCTTCAATCATGTCACAGTTAATTCCTGAAGACTTGTTGAAATTCGGTTTAATTCCTGAATTTATCGGACGTTTACCGGTATTGGCTACATTAGAGCAGTTAAATGTAGATGCATTAGTACAAATTTTAACTGAGCCTAAAAACGCTTTAGCAAAACAATACCAAAAAATGTTGGAGCTTGATGATGTTGAACTGGAATTTGAAGACGATGCACTTGTCGAAATTGCTAAATTGGCAATTGAACGCAAAACCGGTGCCCGTGGTCTACGTTCAATTATTGAAGCGACAATGCTTGATGTAATGTTTGAATTACCATCACGTGAAGATATTAAAAAATGTATCATCACAGCTGAAACAATTCGTGACAAAGCAGATCCAAAGTTAATTTTGGATGATGGGTCTGAATTGAAAAAAGACGACAACAAAAAAACTTCAGCTTAATTAATAGCTGAATGGATTCCAACTATGTAGCTGACTTAGACTTCTCAAGCAAGTCCAAAGTCAGCTTTTTCTTACAAAAAGCATATACATAAGGTTTCGGATATTTTAGCAGGATGTCACAGGTTTTGAAGCGTTAAAAATGGTTTTCTGTAGTATTTTGAGTACCTAAACTCGGAAAAATCTGGACACAGTAACGCTTAGGCGTAATTGACAAGGAACTAACACATACTTATATTGCGGGTTTTTTTAAAGATTTGGATGGAGGTGAATACCCGCGTGACGAAAAAATTAACTAATATGCCAGTTTTACCGTTAAGAGGACTTCTTGTATACCCAACGATGGTTTTACATATTGATGTGGGTCGAGAACGTTCTATTGCTGCACTAGAACATGCGATGCTTGAAGATAGCACAATCTTTTTAGTAACACAAAAAGATTTGCGTGTTGATTCACCGGGAAAAGCAGATCTTTATAAAATGGGGACATTAGCGAAGGTAAAACAAATGCTGAAGCTTCCAAATGGAACATTACGTATTCTGGTTGAAGGTTTAAACCGTGCGGAAATGGTCAGCTATGAAGATTCCGGGAAATTTACAACTGCAGATTTGGAACTATTTGAAGATGAGCTGCACAAAGATGCAGAAACGGAAGCTTTAATGCGTACTGTGTTATCGTATTTCGAAAAATATGCAAAATCTTCAAACAAAATTACGACAGAAACAATCGAATTGGTGCTTGATATTGAAGAACCGGGTCGATTAGCAGATGTTATTGCTTCTCATTTACCTTTCAAAATTAACGAAAAGCAAGAAGTGCTCGATATTACGAACATTAAAAAGCGTTTAGATCACTTGATGATTCGTTTGCATGACGAGCAGGAGATTCTAAATCTCGAGAAAAAAATCAGTACAAAAGTGAAACAAGCGATGGAGCGTACACAGAAAGAGTATTATCTGCGTGAGCAAATGAAAGCAATCCAAACAGAGCTTGGTGATCGCGAAGGAAAAACGGGTGAAATTGCCGAACTTCGCAAAAAAATCGATAGTGCCGGAATGCCGGAGTCTACACAAAAAGTAGCGTTAAAAGAACTTGACCGCTACGAAAAGTTGCCTGCAGCAAGTGCAGAGAGTGGTGTCATCCGCAACTATCTGGAATGGCTTGTATCGATTCCTTGGACGGAAAAAACGGAAGACCGTATTGATATTGCCTATGCAGAAGAAATTTTAAATCGCGATCATGATGGCTTAGAAAAAGTGAAAGAGCGCGTTTTAGAATATTTATCAGTACGTCAATTAATGAATTCATTGCGCGGTCCGATTTTATGTTTAGCCGGACCTCCGGGCGTAGGTAAAACGAGTTTAGCGCGTTCCATTGCGGAAAGCCTTGACCGTAAATTTGTCCGTGTATCACTTGGCGGTGTGCGTGATGAATCTGAAATTCGTGGTCACCGTCGTACGTATGTCGGCGCAATGCCGGGACGTATCATTCAAGGGATGAAAAAAGCAGGCACGACAAATCCTGTATTCTTACTTGATGAAATCGATAAAATGTCAAATGACTTCCGTGGAGACCCATCTGCTGCCATGCTGGAAGTATTGGATCCCGAACAAAATAATACATTCAGTGACCACTTCATTGAAGAGCCGTACAATTTGCAAGATGTCCTATTTATTGCAACAGCAAATGATTTAAGTACAATTCCTGCACCATTATTGGATCGTATGGAAATCATTAATATTGCAGGTTATACAGAATTCGAAAAAGTAGAAATTACTAAGAACCATTTGATTCCGAAACAGATGAAGGAACATGGTTTGAAGAAGACACAAATGGCAATGAAAGACGAAGCGATTACGGATTTAATTCGTTACTATACACGTGAAGCTGGTGTTCGTGGGTTGGAACGTCAAGTTGCGACTGTTTGCCGTAAAGCTGCGAAAAAAATCGTATCTGGTGAAAAGAAAAAAGTAACGGTCAGCTCCAAAGTACTAGTGGATATGCTTGGGAAACACCGCTTCCGCTATGGACAAGCTGAATTGGAAAACCAAGTAGGTGTCGCTACTGGACTTGCCTATACAACAGTCGGTGGTGATACATTACAAATCGAGGTTTCATTAACACCTGGTAAAGGTAAATTAATTTTAACAGGGAAGCTTGGCGATGTAATGAAGGAATCTGCACAAATTGCGCTTTCATTCGTCCGCACATTAACAAATGATTTAGGAGTAGATGCTGATTATTTCGATCAGCACGATATTCATGTCCACGTTCCGGAAGGCGCTGTACCAAAAGATGGTCCATCAGCAGGTATTACAATTACGACTGCTATAGTGTCCGCAATAACTGGAAAAGCAATTAAACGCGAAATTGGAATGACTGGAGAAGTAACATTACGGGGTCGTGTATTGCCAATCGGCGGCTTAAAAGAGAAATCACTAAGTGCCCACCGTGCAGGATTAACGACGATTATCATTCCGCAAGACAATGAACGTGATATTGATGATATTCCTGAAACAATTCGTGAGCAACTCACATTTAAACTAGTTTCACAAGCGGAAGAAGTTCTTGCGCTCGCACTAGATGGAGGTTTTAATAAGTAATGAAAGTCCATAACGTAGAAATGATCGGCAGTTTTGTCCGACCAGAACAGTTCCCGGAAGACGGGCTACCTGAATTCGCTTTAGCGGGTCGTTCAAATGTCGGCAAATCTTCGTTTATCAATCGTATGATTGGCCGTAAAGCAATGGCACGTATTTCGTCAAAACCTGGTAAAACACAACAACTGAACTTCTATAAAATTGAAGAACAGCTTTATTATGTTGACGTACCAGGATACGGCTATGCAAAAGTTTCAAAATCAGAACGTGCAGCATGGGGAAGAATGATTGAGCAGTACTTTATGGGTCGTGAGCAGTTAAGAGCGGTTATCTTAATTGTTGATATTCGCCATAACCCGACTTCAGATGACTGCATGATGTATGATTTTTTAAAGCATTATAATATCCCGGTAATAGTTGTCGCAACTAAGGCAGATAAAATTCCGAAGGGGAAATGGGATAAGCATAAAAAGATTGTCCGGGAAACACTACAAATGGAAAAGCAAGATCCATTAATCGTGTTTTCTTCTGAAAAGGGTCTTGGTCTAGAACAGGCTTGGGCAGAAATTGAATCACGCATGTAAACAATGCAACCTCGAAATTCTTTCGGGGTTGTTTTTTATTTTGGCCAATTTACTCTCGTAAATTATAATAACTACTTGATATTCATAGTATTTTGCCGATAAAGGTAAATAGGAGGTGTACATTTGGATATTGCTGCATTAGCGATGTCGGTGAAACATAACGAATTGATACAAAATGTTTCATTGACCATGACGAAAAAAGCGATGGATTTTAAGCAAGATAATGCGAAACAAATAGTCGAAGTGATCAATGCATCACACCCCATATTAGGTAAAACAATCGATATTTACGTATAAATAATTTCGACAATCAATGCCAATAGTCGGCAATTTTGTTACACTAAAATAGGCCTTGTAACAATATTTGGTATTAACTACAAATATTCCGGGCGTTTACTATGAATTGAAATAGTTACTGAAAGAAGGAGGCAGGAAAATTGCTTAAAAAACTCATTACCGTATTGATAGCAATTACAATTGCTTTAGCGATCTTACCAACAGTGCAAAAAGCTGAAGCAGCATCGAATACATATACATTTATGAAAGCGAATTATAATGAAACAGAAGATAAGAAGGGAAATGTCACACGAACATTAAAAAGTGTCATATTAAAAAATAGTGCAGGCAAAACTGCAACATTTAACCTTGCCAATACTAGTAAATACTATATTAATAGTACGCTGACAACGATTGATGGATTTAAAGCAGGCATGAGTGTCACGATAAAAGTAAACTTGGGCAAAATTACGGAAATGCGTGGCTCTACAAATGTAGAAGGCGGTTCAATCGTCGAAAACAGCAAACAAGTAACCGGTGTTGTCACACAAATTGATCCGAACGGTTTGCAGCTACGTGTAAAGGTCGACGGTTCCTCAACTAAAAATTATTCAGTGACAAACAATACGGAAGTTTTCAAAGGAAACTCATCTGTAGATTTAAGCACACTTTATGTTGGAGACCGTGTCCGTCTAAAATTTGCAACAGCCAATACTTCCCGTATAGCTGAAATTACAATTATGAGCACAGCAAATATGGTAGCGGAATTATATAAAGCAGATTTAAATACAGTTAATACAAACAAAAATACGCTAAATGTTAAAAATGCGCATCCTTTACTAAACTGGCGCTTTGGAACAGTAAAAACGAAAACACAAGCAACATTTAATTTTACGAACAGTACAAGCATTTACGTAGGAAATAAAAAAATCTCAAAAAGCCAATTAAAAAAATATAATAATAGCGAGCTTTATTTTGTAACAAAAACTCAGTTCAGCAAAGAAGTAATCGATAAAATTATCGTATTAGCTAAAAATGAGCGTACATTCTATCAACCTATTACAAGTGTCAATCTTGGTGTGAACACACTGCAACTTAAAAATTCATTAAAATTAAATTATCATAACGGTTCAATCTTGATTCGCAATGGCCGTTTAGTTGAACCTGAAGGACTTATTGCCCTTGATTTAGCGCAAAATCCAATATCGACAACGGCATTTGTATTAACAGATGGGGCGATTAAGAGTGATTATGCCCATATCGTCAATATAACAAATGATGGTTATTTAGCACCGAATCTATCAAAATACAAACTTTACTTTGGTCGAATTAATGTGGCGGACTTAGATGCATATGAAGTGGAGTTATCAGACTTACAACGTTTCGATAATCATTTCTGGAATACGGATAATTCCATTGCATCATTTGCTTACAGTAATTCAACAATCGCCTCAGAACTGGATGGAACAAAGCAATTTAAAGTCATTCCGGAACTGGATCTCGATTTGTATGATAATTACACAAATTCACCAAATCCATATTACGGATACTTCTTTGTAAATGATGGTCATATTGAGGGCATTCATTTTGTGCCAAATGAAAAACTGGCTACGTTAACATTAACTGGCCGTGTAAGTTCGATTAATTTCAATACGAAAAAGATATCGGTTGTTAACACCAGCCAGTGGAACAAAGATGGTCACTGGAGTTACCGATTCGGTTCACTTTCGCTCGACCTATCAAAAGCAATGGTTATTAAAGATGGGGAAGTAATCGACATATCTGATATTAAAAAAGCAGATCATGTTACAGCGATTGCACGTTCAACATCGGAAGTTTATGTATTATTAGTAAACTAATTAAAAAGGCATGCGGGACCGGTTTCTCGCATGCCATTTCATAATAAGTGAATCATAAAGAAATGAGGGACAAATTTGTGAGAAAGAAACTTTGCTTCACCTTCCTAGTGGCATGCTCATTTTTTCTGATGCTGCTCCCTTCATCAAGTTCCGCACAATCTATTGATCTAACAGGCGGCATAAAAAACGAATATGAGTATGAAGAATACTTTTTCTTAACAGGAAAGCCGATTAAATTTACAGGGACAAATAAAAATATAACGATATCAACGAGGGAATCTAAAGGCAAGTTAACCGAAACATATAAGTTTACGTTGGCAGGGCCAAATGGGGAAAAGCTAACACGGAATTTTACGTATACATACGATGTCACAAACTATGACCAAGTTGGGCAAAGTTCGGCAACGGGTGAAGTTACAAAATTTACTGAAAAAATTACGGTTGGTGACAGAACCTATACATTGGCCGATTACCAGCTTTCTAAAAGTACGATTACAGACAAGCGTCCGGCATCCGACTATTATTCAGGAAATGCGATTGCACGTAAAACATATACCGAAACGACAGGACGTAGCAAAGATGCCGTTACAAAAACAATTACAGTACATGTAGATAGCCGCAATGAAGGATATGAAAACTTCTGGGGGGCTACTGAAACACAAATTACGGATTTCGAGATTGAGTTTGATGATGGAACGATTGGTACAGTGAAAAACAAAGTATCAACATCCAAGTCGCGAACATTGGAATATAACGAAAATGATGCATCGTTATCTAGTTTTAACGGTAACTATAAAACGATTAGCTCTGCTGATTCATTATCGGAATATGAATACGACTTGCCTGCTAGTGAAGGAACAGTCGCAAGCAACATCGACTATATGCCAAAGCTTGAAATGCTGAAAATTCCAAAATTCCGAGATTTATCTTCGAACTGGGCACGCGTGCAAATTGAGAAACTTTATTCACTGGGCATATTAGATGATCAATCGAACTTCTACTCACCCAATACACCTGTTCAGCGCTATGATTTTGCAATTGCCATTGGTAAAGCAATCGATCTGCGTGTATTGGAAGAAACGAACCGCAAAAAGACACAGCCATCTATTTTTAAAGACGTGAAACGTACAGTAAAAGATTACAATTACTTAGTGGCAACGGTTGATAAAGGCGTTATTAAAGGGAAAACACCAACAACATTCGATCCGGACGGTTTTTTAACACGTCAGCAGGCAGCGACAATTTTAGTACGCGCACTTGGGCTGGAAGGTAAAGCACCTGAGCCTGGCTATACTACAGACTATAAAGATGATTACAAAATTACGGATTATGCACGCGATGCGATTTATGTCGCAACGCAGTTAGGGTTAATGTCAGGAAGTGAAGGGTATTTCAATCCGAAAGCTACATTAACACGTGCACAATCTTCTGCAATCATTGAACGATTTTTACGTTATTTAGAAACAGATTTAAAAGAAAATTACCGAGACAATATTCTGTTTTTTAACTAAGGGGTTGCAAACATGAGTAAAACAAAGAAACTAATGGCCATGCTGCTATGTTGTCTTCTAGTATTCTCCGTAGTATTTCCGTTCGGTGCTACGGAAACGGAAGCTGCAAGTAAGCAAATTTCGGATATATCGAAAAAAAATTCGAAGTATAAAGCAGCCAAATGGACAATAGATAATGATTATTTGCAGTTGTACAAAGGAAACAAATTCCAGTCCGGAACACTCGTAATGGAATGGCAAATGCTGCAGTTTTTGGCGAAGATGGACAAAAACTATCATTTCAGTACAAATGATAAAGATATGCTCTATGAATATTATGGCGACTTGAATATTCCGTTATATGGTGTAAATAATAAATCGAAACGCAATGCCAATATTTCACGCGGACATTTTGCGCGGCTTTATGCGGCGGTAAATGGTCTTGATTTATCCGAGATTCAGGCGGTCAGATATTTGTATATGAACGAAATTACGACAGGTACAACAGGAAAGCAAACATACGAGGACTATAAGCCGACACGCAATATTAATCGCGGTGATATGGCAGTCTTCATGTACCGAATCAATCAGCAAGGGAAACTGGCAATTGAAGGTCTGGCAAGTACACCTGCTGGCAAAGATAATAATAAAATTACATTACCGGTAAACTTTGTTGAGAGTAAAAACGGCACTGTGACAATACCGACAACACCAGGTGAAAATACGGATGATAAAACGACACGTCCGGATGTTTATAAAGCAGTTAAAAAAATAAATGTAGAAAACGAGGAACTTACAGCAAACGGTGTTGATTCCACATTAATCACAATTGATCTGCGAGATAGCTACGGCAATGACATTTCATATGATGAATCATTGGCATTTAAAGTAACTTCAAAAGCAGGGGCAAAAGTTTCCGAAACGAATACAAGTACAAGCGGTCAATCCACAACGGTCTATACCGATGGACCACAGCTTAGCGTATATGTAACGGCACCAGCTTTAACGAAGTCAGTAGTGGATACAATTCGCTTTGAGATGATTAATCCATCAGAAAAGTATTACACATACAAAAATCAGGTGATTGAAGCGTCTGTGCGCTATGTGCCAAAAGCAGAACTTCGTATTTCTTATGAAGTGTTCGATCCTGAACAGACAGAGTGGAATGGCGGAACGGTTGACCCTGGCGTTAGACCTTTACCGGCATTACCTCAAGGTGTTGTAGGGACAACGACAGTACCATTTACACAAAACGGGGTTATAACAATCTCAAACTACGATCCGGACTTAAAAGTGATGACAGGGTCTAAATGGGAAAGCTATACAACTGCTGACGGAAAACTGACACAAGGCCAGGTTACTTCCAAGGAAATTCAATACGGGAATGCAGATTTGAAGCTGGAAGGTCAAATTATATCGGTTTGGCTGTTTGAACAAATTCTTGACTATATGATTGAAGGACCAAAAGAGGAATCTTCTTGGGGCGGTCTCGGCAGTGCTAAAGTAATGTACACGGTCAACAATGAGGGACGCGCGACATATGATTTGCAAGGTGTCATGAGTGAAGAAGATACGGAAGCATTCGATTCAATGCTCCATGCGGTCATTATTTATTTGACAGACAAATTTTTACCGATTGCAGACCAGGTAACATTAGCACATGAAGAATCGGTAGAGGTCATTAAGGCGATGTATGATCGTTTAGGCCAAATCGACAAAAACTTACTGCGAAAAGATTATGCGGATATAATCGGGAAGCTCGAAGGTGCCGTTGCAAAAATTAAGGTTTTGCTTGCAGGTAAAGAGCTGCAGCAGCGTCCGGAAGGCATGGACCGATATACAAAAGTAATCGTCAACCTTGTCGCACCAGGCGGGGTTATTATTACCGATTATAAAGGCACGGTGGAAGTAACTTTCAACGGCAAAACACGTGTCGTATCATTCGATACAAATACGAAAGACTATAATAACGGCACAGGCAGCCGCGGATCCGCGGTAGTTTACTTTGATGATATTTTATACGGTAAAGCGCAAGTAAAGGCGCGGTTGATCGATTTGGATCCACGTTACGATAAGGTCGTTCAAAGCCTGAAAAATACAACGGTCTCTGAACAAATCTTTGCCAACCCGCGTTATGAAAACAATTTATGTTCCGTTGAATCGGAAGTTATGTTTGTTGTAGACCACTCTGGTTCGATGAAAGCACGCGATGCGAAAAATTATACAGCGAATAAAGTGAAGCAAACGATTAAACAAATCGGGGCAAACCCTAGTCATGTATATCGCTTTAATAATCGTCCAAATCACGAAGCAACAGACAAAGCGGATATTGTTTCAAGTATCGATAGTTTGTTAACGTATAAAAATGAAAACCGATCGACAAATATTGTGAAAGCCCTTGAAACAGCAATCGGTAATTTCACGACAAACCAGTATACGAGCAAAGCTATTGTACTAGTTACTGACGGTTATTCGAACAGCAATGGACTCGAACAGGTGCTGAGAGATGCAAAACTAAAAGGAATTGCAATTCACACTGTCTCTGTTGGGTCATATACAACGGTAAATGAGAAACTACTGAAAGATATTTCGTCCGAAACAAATGGCACATATCAAAATATTACATCGATTGAAAACTTGCACGGCTCTTTGCAAGCAATCATTACGACAATTTTATGTAAAACACCTGTTATGAATAATAGTTGTCTAGTAGGGGATACAATCTTTAACAATACCGATGTTCGTATCGAAACATCAAAAGTAACAATCCTGGCAGATGTAAATACAGGATGTGACAATGTAAAAGGTGTTCGCGTTGTCTTCATTTCACCGAGTGGGGATGTTAAATACGACTTGCCTGCACGAGGTTCTTCTCGTTATATGCATCGACCGAACCTTTATGAGTTCCCGGAATTTGATTTATATGTAGAGGTTGAATTCCAGGCAATTGATGCAACCGGCAATATTATTGGGACTAAAATTCATAATATGTGACAAAATAGAGGCTCACTTATAAAGTGAGCTTCTTTTTTAGTTTGAATGATTGAAATCTGTGTCGAACTTTGTTAAACTTACATTAGAATAATTCTAATTTAACAATTCCCGATTCATTTTGGAATGGACTTCATCTTGCTCTCTTTGGGACAAGATGTATTTTTCTGAAGTTAGGGTATATATACAAAGGTTCAGTTATCCGCTGACAATTTAAAAGTTGTTTTTGGATTTAATTAAGTAGGTTTAGTATATACTTTCATGTCATGTTCACAAACTAAACTAGAATCATGCTGCAATTATGTTACAATAAAATCTATGAATTAGAACGTGTGAGGTGTGGGGATTCATGCATACATTAGTAGTAGGCCTGAATTATAAAACAGCGCCAGTAGAAATTCGTGAAAAGCTCTCGTTTATCGAATCGGATCTTCCGAATGCTATGGAAGCGCTACAAAAGCAAAAAAGCATATTGGAAAATGTAATCATCTCTACTTGTAACCGTACAGAAATTTATGCGGTTGTTGATCAATTACACACTGGTCGCTATTATATTAAACAATTTTTGGCGAACTGGTTTAACATACCGATGGAACAGTTTGAGGATCACTTATTCATCCGTGAAGAAGATGATTCATTGAACCATTTATTCCGTGTAACGGCTGGTATTGATTCAATGGTGCTTGGAGAAACGCAAATTTTAGGACAAGTAAAGAAAAGTTTTTTACAAGGTCAGGAAATTGGTACAACTGGTACAGTTTACAACCAACTATTTAAACAGGCAGTAACATTTGCAAAACGTGCCCATAGTGAAACAGCGATTGGGGAAAATGCTGTTTCTGTTTCTTATGCTGCCGTAGAGCTTGCCAAAAAAATCTTTGGTTCCTTGAAAGATAAGCATGTAGCCATTTTAGGTGCCGGTAAAATGGGCGAACTTGCAATTCAAAACCTATACGGAAATGGTGTAGGAAAAGTAACGGTTATTAACCGTACATTTGAAAAAGCCCAAAACTTGGCATCGAAATTTGATGGAGATGCGAAAGCAATGAATGAACTTCAATGTACGCTGCTGGAAGCTGATATTTTAATCAGTTCAACTGGGGCAACAGATTATGTCATCGATTATGACTTAATGAAAGATGTAGCGAAATTCCGTAAAGGCGATCCTTTATTTATGGTCGATATTGCGGTACCGCGTGATTTAGATCCGCGTATTGGCGATGTGTCCAATGTATTCCTGTACGATATTGATGACCTTCAAGGAATTGTACAAGCAAACTTGGCTGAACGTGAACGTGCGGCAAATGAAATTACAGCGATGATTCAAGAGGAAATTATTCAATTTAAAGATTGGTTTAATACACTTGGTGTTGTTCCTGTTATTTCTGCCTTACGCAAAAAAGCGGCATCTATTCAAGAAGAAACAATGTTGAGTATCGAAAACAAAATGCCGAATTTAACAGAGCGCGAACGCAAAATTTTAAACAAGCATACAAAATCGATTATTAACCAGCTATTGAAAACGCCGATTCTACAAGCAAAAGAACTTGCAAACGAGAAAAATGCGGAAGCACAGCTTGCATTGTTCCAGCAAATCTTCGGTATTGAAGATGAAGTGCAGCATGAAGTTCAGCAATTACGCCCGGAAGTGAAAAGAAGTGAAACAGCAAAAGAGGTAACCTTAAAACCAGGGTTATCTTATTAATTGAACAATAGCCAATAGACATTGAGCCTTATTGAAGCACTTTATTCAAATAAAACATAAGCGTTTTCGTATCTATATGGTAAAATTATAGATAGCGAAAGCGCTTTTTTAGTAAGTTTCCATCAGGAGAAGGGTGCATATGACAGAAATGGTAATGACAAGATTATATGAGCTCATGATCATTCTCTATGGGCTCTGTATCGTACTATATTTCACAGACTATCTTTATAAAAATATAAAATTCAGACGTGTAGCTTTTTGGTTTGTTTCTATTGTTTGGGTGTTACAAACTTTATTTATCGTCTTATTTATCATTGAAACGAAGAGATTTCCGATTTTATCGTTGTATGAAGGAGTATTCTTTTATGCATGGCTCTTAACGACACTTTCTATCGTCCTTCATTGCATTGTACGAGTAGATTTACCAGTGTTTTTTATTAATGTATTGAGCTTTGTATTTATGACAATCCATTTATTTGCGCCGCAAACGAACGATCAGATTGTCGGTGATTCATTAGTTTCTGAAATGCTGCTAATCCATATTAGTTTTGCGATTGTGTCATACGCAGCTTTTTCTGTTGCGTTTGTCTTCTCGCTGCTATATTTAATTTTATATCGCATATTAAAACGAAAAAAGCTTACTAATTTATGGTCACGTTTGCCAAGTTTACAGCAAATGGTGAAATGGATTAATTTATCAACCATTATTGGTATTCCATTGCTATTAATAAGTTTAATTTTAGGATTAGAATGGGCATTTTTAACATTAGAGAATGTTTCAATTTTCGATGTGAAAATATTAGGTTCGTTTATCGTATCGATAGTTTACTTAATTATTTTCTTGCTGCATCAGAGAGGAAAATTAATTGGCATGGTATATGCTAAAGTGCATGTTTATTTATTTTTACTCGTAGTCATTAATTTCTTCCTCGGCAGCAAATTATCAAATTTCCATCTGTGGGTTTAGCAGAATAGAAAGGTCGGAGTAACGTGAGAAAAATTATTGTAGGATCCCGAAAAAGTAAATTAGCATTAACACAAACAAACTGGTTTATTAATGAGCTAAAAGAGGCTGGCGTACCATTTGATTTTGAAGTTAAGGAAATTGTAACAAAAGGCGACCGCATTTTAGATGTACAGCTTTCTAAAGTTGGCGGTAAAGGACTATTCGTTAAAGAAATCGAGCAAGCTCTATATGATAAAGAAATCGATTTTGCCGTGCACTCGATGAAAGATATGCCTGCCGTATTGCCGGAAGGGTTGATCATTGGCTGTATCCCTCCACGAGAAGATGCGCGCGATGCCTTTATTTCAAATGGTCATGTGAAATTTGCTGATCTGCCAAAAGGGGCAATCGTTGGAACGAGTTCATTACGTCGTAGCGCACAATTATTACAAGCACGTCCAGATCTTGAAATTAAGTGGATTCGCGGAAATGTCGATACACGTCTAAAAAAACTGGAAACTGAAGATTTCGATGCGATTATTTTAGCTGCAGCAGGCTTGAAACGACTTGGCTGGAGCGATGAAGTCGTTACGGAATATTTAGATACAGATATTTGCCTTCCGGCAGTTGCACAGGGTTCATTAGGTATTGAATGCCGTGCGGATGATACGGAGCTGCTTGAACAACTGACAAAATTAACAGACGCCACTACATGGGCTACAGCACATGCCGAGCGTTCATTCTTAGCTGCAATGGATGGCGGCTGCCAAGTCCCGATTGCTGGCTATGCAACAGTAGAAGGTGACACAATTACTTTAACTGGTCTAGTGGCAGCACCGGATGCTTCTGTAACGTATAAAGAAACGTTGACAGGTACAGATGCGGATGCGGTTGGTAAAGCAGTTGCCGCAAAATTAACAGAGCAAGGTGCCTTTGACTTAATTCAAAAAGTAAAGGCTGAGTTAGATGCCGAGTAATGCACTCTTAGGAAAAACATTGATTATTACAGGGTCGGCTGTTGTAAGAACTGTAGAGCAATTGATTGAGCAACATCACGGGAAAGTTTATAATTATCCATTAATCGAAACAGTAGAAAAGATTTCTAAGGAAGATAAATTCTATCTTCAGGAATTACAGGCCTATCATTGGCTCATTTTTACGAGTCAAAATGCGGTGAAAAGCTTTGTCGATAAATGTATACGGCATGAACAGACGATTCCTGCAACAATGAAAATTGCAGCTGTCGGTGAAAAGACAGCTGCTTTATTAAAGGGGCACGGCTATAAAATTCATTTTATGCCAACTGTTTACAGTGCTGATGTATTTGTGAAGGAATTTTCAATGATGCCAGGGGAACGTGCACTATTTATACGCGGATCGAAGGCGAAAAAAACGATACACAAAGGTACCGGAGCAGATGAATGGACCGTTTATGAAACACGTCCGTGCAGTATATATTTTGCGCAGTTAACACAGTGCCTGCTGACCGAAAAACAACCGATTGTAATATTCGCCAGCCCTTCTGCGGTTGATATTTATGCTGAGCATATTGTGCCGCATGTAGCTTGGCAAAATGTGAAATTTGCATCGATTGGTCATGTAACAACAGCGGCCCTTGAAAAGCATGGGGTACAGCCAATGGTGCAACCGAAAATCTATACGATGCAAGCTGTAATTGAACAGCTCATCCTGGAGGAACAGACAAAATGACAGAACTATATTTCCAACGTCACCGTCGCTTACGTCAAAATGCAGCGATGCGTGCACTCGTAAAAGAAACATACCTACAAAAAGAAGACCTTATTTATCCGTTGTTTATTATTGAAGGTGAAAATATTAAAAACCCTGTAAGTTCAATGCCGGGCGTGTTCCAGTTATCATTAGATAATTTGGCTGCTGAAATGGATGAAATTGTAGATCTAGGCATTCGTGCGGTATTACTGTTCGGAATTCCTGAAGAAAAGGATGCAGTCGGCACTGGTGCTTTCCATGATCATGGGATTGTACAGAAGGCGACGCGCTTAATTAAAGAGCGTCATCCAGAGCTTCTAGTCGTAGCAGATACTTGCTTATGTGAATTTACGGACCACGGTCATTGTGGTGTCATTGAAGGCGAACAAGTTTTAAATGATCCATCACTTGATGTGTTGGCACGTACAGCAGTTTCTCAAGCAAAAGCCGGTGCTGATATTATTGCTCCGTCAAACATGATGGACGGCTTTGTAACGGCAATTCGTGCAGGTTTGGATGCAGCAGGCTTCCAGCATATTCCGATTATGTCGTATGCGGTGAAATACGCTTCAAGCTATTACGGACCATTCCGTGAAGCAGCGGAAGGGGCACCACAATTCGGTGACCGTAAAACGTATCAAATGGATCCTTCCAATCGAATGGAAGCGATTCGTGAAGCAACTTCCGACGTTGAAGAAGGTGCAGATTTCCTAATCGTGAAACCGGCATTAGCATATTTGGATATTATCCGTGATGTGAAAAACAGCTTCCCGCTGCCTGTTGTGGCATATAATGTTTCAGGCGAATATTCAATGGTAAAAGCAGCTGCACAAAATGGCTGGATTGATGAAAAAGCAGTTGTACTAGAAACATTATTAGGTATGAAACGTGCAGGTTCGGATTTAATCATTACTTATCATGCAAAAGACGTCTGTCGTTGGTTGGAGGAAAAATAATATGCGTAGTTATGAAAAGTCAAAAGCAGCATTCACAGAAGCGGTTGATTTAATGCCAGGAGGAGTAAACTCTCCTGTACGTGCATTTAAATCAGTAAACTTGGATCCGATATTTATGGATTCAGGCAAAGGTGCAGTTATTAAAGATATCGATGGCAATGAATATATTGACTATGTCCTATCGTGGGGTCCGTTAATTTTAGGACATGCACACCCGGAAGTTGTTTCGGCTATTCAGGATCAGGCAGCTAAAGGCGCATCATTTGGTGCACCAACTGTTTCCGAAAACAAATTGGCGAAACTTGTAATGGACCGTTTGCCGTCAATGGAAATGATTCGTTTCGTATCATCAGGAACAGAAGCAACAATGTCTGCACTTCGCTTAGCGCGTGGATTTACAGGACGCGATAAAATTTTAAAATTTGAAGGTTCATATCACGGTCATGGGGATTCGCTGCTTATAAAAGCGGGTTCGGGTGTTGCGACGCTTGGTTTACCTGACTCACCTGGTGTTCCGGCTGATATTGCCAAAAATACACTAACGGTTGCATACAATGACTTGGAATCAGCAAAATTAGTATTCGAAAAATTCGGCGCTGATTTGGCGGCAGTTATTTTAGAACCGGTTGCAGGCAATATGGGTGTTGTTCCGCCACAGCCAGGTTTCCTGGAAGGGTTGCGTAAGCTGACAGAAGAAAATGGAACGGTTTTAATTTTCGATGAAGTAATGACAGGCTTCCGTGTAGACTATGGCTGTGCCCAGGAATATTACGGAATTACACCTGACCTTACTTGTTTAGGGAAAGTAATCGGCGGAGGTTTACCGGTTGGTGCATTTGGCGGAAAGCGTGAAATTATGGAAAAAATCGCTCCGGCAGGCCCGATTTATCAAGCAGGCACATTATCAGGTAATCCACTTGCTATGACAGCCGGCTATGAAACATTAAGCCGCTTAAACAAAGACTCTTATGAATACTTCCGCAAGCTAGGAGACCAGTTGGAAGAAGGTTTCCGTGCAGCAGCGACGAAATACAATATTCCACATACAGTGAATCGCGCAGGGTCGATGATTGGTTTCTTCTTTACAAACGAAGATGTAATTGATTTTGATTCGGCAAAAAGTTCGGATTTAGAGCTATTTGCTGAATACTTTAAACTGATGGCTGAAGAAGGAATTTTCTTGCCGCCTTCACAATTTGAAGGACTATTTATTTCAACAGCGCATACGGAAGAACAAATCGCAAAAACAGTTCAGGCATTCCATAATGTCTTTGGAAAATTAGCACGATAATTAAATCATAAATTCCCTTTCTATGCATAATGTAAGCGTAGGGAGGGGATTTTTTATGCAACAGTGGGAAATGAAAGAGACATTTACATTTCCAAAGCAATTAGGAAATGTTCAAGAGAATTCTAAAATAGTAGTAGAACCGAAATGGCATGAAGAAATTAATGAAGATTCCGTCGTAGTAAGAGGAATTTATGTAGTAAAAGGAAATATTCAATTTGATCATGTAGCACGCGAGGATGAAACGGAGGAAGGTATCTATATCGAGCATATGGATATTGAAAAAGATCATGGTTATTTCGAATATGCCCTGCCTTTTTCAGTAGATTTTCCAAACGATGATATTGAATCTGTCTCACTTCGCATAAATGACATAAAAGTAGAACCAAATAATGGCTACTGCTCATGCAGCTGGGCTGTCCATTGTGATGTGGAAAAGAAAGTACAAGCAATAGCTGGAGTTGAGAAGCCCGCACCAGTTGAAGAAATCGTTTTGGAGCAAAAGCCTGTAGAAGAAGTACAACCCCGACTTCAAGCGGAAAAAGAAGTAGAAGCAGAAGTAGAGGTAGAATCAACGCAGCTGGCCCAAACCGTTCCACATGAGCTTGACTTCCTGGAACAGTTGGCCGATGCGTATAGCCGTGTACAAATACAAATAAAAAAATAAATAAATGTTCCGTAAGAATTGAAGCTTACGGAACATTTTTTTGTTAAATGAAATCTGTGAGCAATAAGTAAGTAAATAAAATTAGAAGGGCCAGCAATAATATATCACCCGTTGTCGGAAGCAAGACCGTTCGGATCGCCTGAAAAATCGTAATCGGCAAAATACAATGGCGCATAAAGAAACGGAATTTTCTCAGCCATGGAGGCAATAAATATGGATTGTAGTTTTTTCGCAATGTCCAGACTCCTTTTGCATAGTATATGTGAAGAGAACGGATAACGTGTTAAAGTATATTCGCCATTCGTGCTTGATATTTCATTAAAAACAGCTTAAAATAAAGTGCAACTATATAATTGAAGCGAAGATTAGGAAGAGTACGTATGAGATCGATGGCAAGAGAGGAAACGGTAGCTGAAAAGTTTCTCCATCAACCATGCAGAAGGTAGCCTAGGAGCTGACTTAGTGAACCAACAGTAGCTAGGATCCGGTTAAACACCGTTATCGAATGAAGTGCCGAAAAGCTTAAGGGAAATTATGCGAGCGCATGACGGGGAAATGCTGAAAAGATGCATTTGCCAGTCAAGGAACGACGAAGCGAAGCAACGACAATGAACAAATAGTTCGTGAGGATTGCCGAGTGGAGACGAAGAATGCGAACGATTGAATTAAGCCGCTCGGAAATAAAGGTGGTACCGCGAATTAACTCCCTCGTCCTTTTTTAAGACGAAGGGAGTTTTTTTATGTCCAATAATAAGGTGACAAAGGAGAGATTCATCATGACGGAAATTACAATGCCAACAAAATACGATCCGCAGCAAACTGAAGCCGGCCGCTATGAATGGTGGTTAAAAGGCAAATTTTTCGAAGCAGATCCAACAAGCGATAAGGAACCATACTCTATCGTTATCCCACCGCCAAACGTAACAGGTAAGCTGCACCTTGGCCACGCTTGGGATACAACATTGCAAGATATTTTAATTCGTATGAAACGCATGCAAGGATATGACGCACTATGGTTACCGGGTATGGACCATGCGGGTATTGCGACACAGGCGAAAGTAGAAGAAAAATTGCGCGGTGAAGGTATTACCCGCTATGATCTTGGCCGTGAAAAGTTCCTTGAAAAAACATGGGAATGGAAAGAGGAATACGCTTCTCACATCCGTGCACAATGGTCGAAATTAGGTTTAGGCTTAGACTATTCAAAAGAGCGTTTCACACTCGACGATGGTTTATCGGATGCTGTAAAAGAAGTATTCGTTAAATTATACGAAAAAGGCTACATTTACCGTGGTGAGCGTATTATTAACTGGGACCCAGCTGCCAAAACAGCCCTTTCAGACATCGAAGTAATTCACAAAGAAGTAGAAGGCGCATTCTATCATATGGAATACCCGCTTGCTGATGGTTCAGGTAAATTACGCGTTGCAACAACTCGTCCGGAAACAATGCTAGGTGACTCTGGTGTAGCTGTACACCCGGAAGATGAGCGCTATGCACACTTAGTAGGGAAAACTGTCATTTTACCTATCGTAGGTCGTGAAATTCCAATTGTAGCAGATGACTATGTAGATATGGAATTCGGTACAGGTGTTGTAAAAATGACACCGGCACATGACCCGAACGACTTTGAAGTTGGTAATCGTCATAACTTAGAACGTATTTTAGTAATGAACGAAGATGGTACAATGAATGACTTAGCTGGTAAATATGCGGGTATGGATCGTTTCGAATGCCGTAAGCAAATTGTTGCGGATTTGCAAGAGGCAGGCGTATTAATAGAAATCGAGCCACATGTACACCAAGTAGGCCACTCAGAGCGTACGAATGCTGTTGTAGAACCATACCTTTCTAAGCAGTGGTTCGTAAAAATGGCTCCACTAGCTAAAGAAGCATTAAAAATGCAAGCAGATGAAAATGAAAAAGTAAACTTCGTACCAAATCGTTTTGAAAACACATATAACCGCTGGATGGAAAATATCCATGACTGGTGTATTTCACGTCAATTATGGTGGGGTCATCAAATTCCAGCTTGGTACAACAAAGAAACAGGCGAGCTTTATGTAGGAAAAGAAGCACCTGAAGATGCTGAGAATTGGACACAGGACGAAGATGTTCTTGATACGTGGTTCTCATCTGCTTTATGGCCGTTTTCTACAATGGATTGGCCAAATGAAGAATCTGAAATGTTCAAGCGCTACTACCCGACAAATACGTTGGTAACGGGCTATGATATCATCTTCTTCTGGGTAAGCCGCATGATTTTCCAAGGGAAAGAATTTACAGGCGAGCGTCCATTTAAAGACGTTTTAATCCATGGTTTAGTTCGTGATGCTGAAGGACGCAAAATGTCTAAATCTCTTGGGAACGGGGTTGACCCGATGGATGTAATCGACCAATATGGTGCGGATTCATTGCGTTACTTCCTTGCAACAGGTTCATCTCCAGGTCAAGATTTACGTTACTCTACAGAAAAAGTAGAATCTACATGGAACTTCGTAAATAAAATCTGGAATGCTTCTCGTTTTGCATTGATGAACATGGAAGGCCTAACATTTGAACAAATCGATTTAACAGGTAACCTTTCTACAGCGGATAAATGGATTCTTTCACGCTTGAACGAAACGATTGACCGTGTAACAACTTTATCTGATAAATACGAGTTCGGTGAAGTAGGCCGTGAACTTTACAACTTTATCTGGGATGACTTCTGTTCGTGGTATATCGAAATGGCGAAATTGCCGTTGTATGGTGAAGATGAAGCAGCTAAATTAACGACACGTTCAGTTCTTGCGTACGTTTTAGACAATACGATGCGTTTACTGCACCCATTCATGCCATTCGTAACAGAAGAAATTTGGCAGCACTTGCCACATGAAGGTGAGTCTATTACGGTAGCTGCATGGCCGACTGTAAACCCAGCATTCAACTTTACGGCAGAAGCAGGCGATATGCAGCTGTTAATGGATATTATCCGTTCAGTACGTAATATTCGTGCAGAAGTGAATACACCAATGAGCAAAAAAGTACCGATGACGATTTCAGCAAAAGACGAACAAACATCGGCAGTGCTTGAAGTGAACAAAGGCTATATTGAAAAATTCTGTAACCCGGATGGCTTAACAATCGGGGCGAATCTTGAAGCACCAGCACAAGCAATGTCAGCAGTAGTTTCAGGCGCAGAAATCTTCATGCCACTTGCAGGCTTAATCAATATTGAAGAAGAAATCGCACGTCTTGAAAAAGAACTCGACAAATGGGCTAAAGAAGTAAAATTAGTTTCTGGAAAGTTATCAAATGAACGATTCGTTTCAAAAGCACCGGAAGCATTAGTAGCAACAGAGCGCGAAAAACTGGCGGATTATGAAGCAAAATACGCAACAGTTGAAAAACGCATTGCAGAACTGAAAAACATGTAATGCCAAAGAGAGGTACCGTATAATGGTACCTCTTTCTTTTAATTCAGCTATAATAAAATATATTACATATTAGCCGTATTAGGGAGAGAACATAATGTTTCAATCGATGGAGCAGTGCACAAATTTTATTTTTAAGTTAAAAGCAAGCCAATATAAAGGCGAACCATTACAGTCGGCGAAGATTATCCTGGATGCACTTGGCAATCCGGAACAAAAAACGAAATTCATTCATTTTGCAGGTTCCAATGGAAAAGGTTCAACATTGAATGCAACGCGTGAGATTTTAATCGAGCATGGCTTAACGGTCGGTGCCTTCATATCTCCGCATTTAGAGCGTGCGAATGAACGGGTGACGATCAATAAACAGCAAATTTCCGATGAGGACTTTTTACGTATTGCAAACGAGATTGCGGAAGTTGTTGGAAATAAATTGGACGGAAAGTTTCCAAGCTTTTTTGAGTTCATGACATTACTTGCCCTAAAATACTTTTCGGAGCGATCATTGGATATCGCTTTGCTTGAAACCGGGATTGGCGGACGTTTGGACTCGACAAATGTTGTGACCCCGGAAGTGAGTGTTATTACTACGATATCGCTTGAACATACAGATATGCTAGGGGAAACGTATGCGGAAATTGCCGCAGAAAAAGCCGGAATTATTAAGCAAGGTAAGCCGGTCGTTGTCGGAGTAGAAAATCTGGAAGCGCTAGCGGTAATTCAACAAACCGCAGCACAACAGCATGCACCGATTTATACGATAAGCGAACACTTTTATGTAGAGAATCAAAAAGGTGCTTTTTTTGACTACAGAGGCAATATCAGCATTGACAAGATTGAACTTGCGATGGCAGGGGAACATCAAAAGGCGAATGCCGCGCTTGCCATTACGGCAGCCGATTTATTCCTTTCATCGTTTGATGCACAAAAAGTAAAACTGGCCTTGCAGCATGCAAAGTGGGAAGGGCGTTTTGAACGGGTACGCCACAATGTCATTTTAGACGGTGCCCATAATTCGGAAGGGACGACTGCCCTCATTAAAACTTTGAAAGATACCGCGCCGAAGCATAAAGTGAAGTTTGTCTATGCTGCATTACAGGACAAGGATCATGCAGTAAGTATAAAGTTAATGGATGATGTCGCATCTGAAATGCACTTCACACAAATTGATCTGCCGCGAGCAGCAACAGCGAAGCAGTTATTTGAACAAAGTACACATTCAAAAAAGTTTATGCATTCAAACTGGCAGGTGCTAATTGAAAAAGAAATGGATCATTTGGCTGAAGACGAGCTGCTCGTTATTACCGGCTCTTTGTATTTTATCGCTGAAGTGCGCAGTCTGTTTATAGAAAGAGAGTGGATTTCATGATTCCATTACTGGAAGTATATAAAGAGCGTTGGCAAGTGGAAAGTGAACAAGCGATCAAGCCGGGTTTGGAGGCAATTGAATTCGCGCTCCGTAAGTTAGGTGAGCCACAAAAACAACTGAATGTCGTTCATCTAGCGGGAACGAACGGAAAAGGTTCAACATTGGCTTTCATTGAAGGGATGGCACGGGAATACGGGTTATCGGTCGGGAAATTCATGTCACCTTGCATTGTGGATGTTCATGACCAAATACAGGTTGATGGCCGTCCAATCACGAATGAACAGATGGATCGGATGTTTCAGCAATTGGCGAAAGCGGGGCTTAGCGGAAAACTAACAGACTTTGAACTGTTGACGGCAGTTGCGCTTTTATATTTTGCTGAGCAAAGTCCGGACTTAGTATTAATCGAAGCAGGCATGGGCGGCAGAGAAGACAGTACAAATGTTGTGACACCGATTGTTTCGGTAGTACCGAGTATTGCTTTGGAACATACGAATTTTTTGGGCAATACATTAACGAGTATCGCGTATCATAAAGCCGGTATATTGAAAGAAAACCGTCCTGCTGTCGTTGGGGATATGACAGAAGAGGTTACGGAAGTTTTCGAAAAAGAAGCCATTCAAAAAAATGTGCTATTATCCAAGTTTGGAAAGGATTTTTTCGTTACAAAACTTGATGGGACAGAAACGTATGAGTACCCATTACAGCAAATTACTATTTCCGATTTACAGCGTCAGCTATTGGGGAAACATCAAGGGCATAATATGGTATTGGCCATTACTGCATTTCTGGAAGTTATAAAGAAATTCGAACTGCTGCTAGATGTTCAAAAAATCCGCAATGGTGTGAACAATGCAACACTTGCCGGGCGCTTTGAACAAATTCGCCCCAATCTTTATTTTGACGGAGCGCATAATCCTGCAAGCATTCAGTCATTGGTTGATACGGTTAAAGAGAATTTTCCAAATAAGCGAATTGAATTTATTATCGGGCTACTGGCGGACAAGGATATCAAAACAATTCTGCAGTTATTGGAAGAAGTTGGTGATGCTTTTTATTTCGCCAATATTCATAATGAACGTGCAATGCAGGCAATGACTCTTTACGAACTTAGTCAAGCGAAGGAAAAACAAATAATAGATGATGTAAACGAATTTTTACAAGGTTTAGTAAAAGGTGACACGGTTCGAATTGTAACCGGCTCACTTTATTTACTAAGTGAAATTCGACGAAATATGCACTGATGCAGCTGGAGAAACGGTTCCTACAGGAAAAGCACGATGCCTGTGACTCCAAGGTCACGAGTGCCCGTGGAAAGCGTCCAAACTGATTTGCAAAGCAAATTAATAGAACCAAACGGACTTCAATTGCAAATAATGAGGAATAATAGCGAAAACTTTTTAGAGGGAGGCGACAGCAGTCTCCTCTTTTTTTATCGCTATTTTGCTATTATTGTATGAAAAAGAGATGGAGCTGTGGCAACGATGAAAGCTTTAAGGAATAATGCCATTTTTCAAGCAATGTTCATTGGAAGTATTACAGGGCTTGCTGGCGTCATACTATTTGTTTTTATTCTGCAACTACCGACGACAACCGAAGAAGCTGCAGAAACAATCCCGACAGTTCAAACACCCGAGGAGCAGCAAGTACAGCAACAGTATTTTGCGTTGCAGCATGGTGTTTTTTCAAATTTTGATAGTGCAGCACAATTTTTAGGCACTTATCCTACGCTAAATAAGGCAGCAGTTGTTAAAGTGGACGAGCAGTATTTTGTCTGGTCCCGACTGGACACAGAAAAAGTGGAAACAGCATTAACGATTGTACCGACCGGATTTTATAAAAAAATTACGATTATGAGCAGCTGTCCTAATCCTGCAGAATTTCAGCTGCCGGTCACATTGAAAGATTCGAAAATGTTCTCATTGGAAGATAAAGAAGCAATTGACAAACAACAAGTGCCAAAAGACTGGACGGCACTTATGACGGAAGTTTCTAAGCTTTCCACGAATCCGAATGTTGTTCGTCTGCATATGTTTATAAATTATTTTGAGAGTTTGGATTGCTTGAAAGTAACATTTTAATCAATGTAAACATACAGAAATCTTGTTTTTGTATATTTGCAACTAGAGTTGGCTGTTGTCCAAATTTCCTTTTCTCGGTTACTATAGTGGGTAGGAGGATTGGAAATGAATTTTACTACAAATGAACAACTAATATTAGCTTCTGCTTCACCAAGGAGAAAGGAACTGCTTCAAATGCTGAATATCCCGTTTACCATTGTGACGAGCGATGTTGTTGAAACAAGCGTAACAGTCGATACGGCTCGTGAATATGTGACAGAAGTGGCATTGTTGAAAGCACGTGATGTGGCCAAGAAATGTCAGGGGAAATGTATTATCGGAGCGGATACAATTGTTGTGTTTAATAATCAAATACTGCACAAGCCTGTTTCGGAGGAAGAAGCCATAGAGCATCTAACAAAGCTTGCCGGGAATCGCCATGAAGTAATGACTGCTGTAGCCCTTATTTTGGCTGACGGAACAGAGCATACTTTTGTAGAAGTAACATCCGTACTATTTAAAGAAATTTCTCCGCAATTGATCAAGGCCTATGTTCAGACAGGAGATCCATTCGATAAAGCAGGCGGATACGGAATTCAAACGAGTGGCGCCATGCTCGTTGACCGTATTGAAGGGGACTACAATAATGTCGTCGGTTTACCGATTGCTACATTAGTTCAAAAAATGCTTACATTACAACTACTAAAACTACCATTTTAGGAGTGATGTAAATGACGGTCCAACCGTTATTGAATATGAAAATCCATGATGTTCATGAATCAGACCGCCCGCGTGAACGCCTCATCCGCCAAGGAGCAAAGAGTCTGTCAAATCAGGAACTGATCGCCATCTTGCTCGGGACCGGGACAAAAAGAGAGTCTGTGTTGACCGTAGCTAACCGGGTACTGATTAACTTCGAAAAATTGCATAATTTAAAGCATGCAACACTGGAAGAAATAACAGAGATAAAAGGAATTGGAGAAGCAAAAGCGGTTTTACTGCTCGCTGCGATTGAACTGGGAAGACGACTTGCGTCGAGAGATTTAGAAGAACGCTTTACTATTCGATCTCCGGAAGATGCAGCCACCTTTTTAATGCAGGATATGACGTCCTTACAGCAGGAACATTTTGTCTGTCTCTTTCTCAACGTAAAAAATCAGGTGCTTCATAAGCAAACAATCTTTGTTGGCAGCTTGAATGCCAGCATCGTCCACCCTCGGGAAATATTCCGCGAAGCTGTAAAACGTTCCGCTGCTTCTATAATCTGTTCCCACAACCATCCAAGCGGCATCCCGACACCAAGTCCGGAAGATATTGATGTCACAACAAGACTTTATGAAGCAGGTAAAATAGTCGGGGTCGACTTGCTCGACCATGTTATCATCGGTGATCATCAGTTTATAAGCATGAAAGAAAAGGGATATTTCTAATTCTAAGGAATCCTAAGCAACTGGACAAACGTATTAAAGCGTTTGTCTTTTTATTTTGCAGTTATTTAATCACGAATTAACAGGTAGTAAGACGAAATCAGAATACTGTAAAAACCCAATGGATCCCTAAGTGCTGTCACAGGATGGGACGGTTTTAGATTGTGTTCCCTCTAATTCTGGGAGGTAGAAAACCCCCACTGATAGAAGTTTCAAATTATTACATTGCGATAACAATTATTACGGATTTAAAAATTCGTCGACAATTTTCGCAATTGCAACTTTTATTTGTTATATTCGTCATAAGCATGTGGCGATTTTGTTAAATCTTACATATTAATTTTATTTGTTTCGTAACGGAAATAGAAATACAATAGTAAAGTAGTGTTGTAGAAAAAAACATTCGACAAAAGTCGCGATTCGGTGCTTGTAACACTATAATTTTTTGATGTAATTCGTTATAATAGAGCGTATGATTTTGCTAGCATCATAAATTAGAAATCGTTTTAATAAGAAAGGGAGTACTTAATTTGTTTGGATTAGGGAATAAAGATGTCGGGATTGATCTTGGCACAGCTAATACATTAGTATTTGTAAAAGGTAAAGGAATTGTATTACGTGAACCATCAGTAGTAGCGAAAAATACAAAAACTGGCGATATTGTAGCAGTCGGAAACGACGCAAAAAATATGATCGGTCGTACACCGGGTTCAATCGTGGCAATCCGCCCGATGAAAGATGGCGTTATTGCTGATTTCGAAATTACAACAGCAATGATCCAATATTATTTAAAAGAAGCAATGAAAGCATCGGGTTCTAACTGGAAGAAACCGAATGTCATGATTTGTGTGCCGTATGGTATTACTTCGGTTGAGCAACGTGCTGTTATTGATGCAAGTCGTCAAGCGGGTGCAAAAGAAGCATTTACAATTGAAGAACCATTTGCTGCAGCAATCGGGGCAAACTTGCCGGTATGGGAGCCAACAGGTTCGATGGTAGTTGATATCGGTGGAGGTACAACAGAAGTAGCTGTTATTTCTCTAGGCGGTATTGTAACAAGTGAATCAGTACGTGTCGGTGGTGATGCAATGGATCAATCCATTATCGCCTACATCCGTAAAACATATAACTTAACAATTGGTGAGCGTACAGCAGAAAGCATCAAAGTAGAAATCGGTACAGCACTTGCTGAAGGACCTGCTGAAACGATGGAAATTCGCGGACGCGACTTGTTAACGGGTTTACCAAAAACAATTGAAATTACATCAGATGAAATTTCAAAATCTTTACATGAAGCGATTGTTGTTATTTTAGATGGTGTTAAGAAAACATTGGAACAAACACCACCTGAATTATCTGCAGACGTAATGGAGCGTGGTATTGTTTTAACAGGCGGTGGCGCATTATTACGTAATTTAGATAAAGTAATCAGTGATGAAACAAAAATGCCTGTATTTATTGCTGAAGATCCGCTGGATTGTGTTGCAATCGGAACGGGTAAAGCATTGGACAACATCGCTTTAATTCGCGCACAACAACTGAAGTAAGGAGGACTGGCAGTGCCACATTTTTCTAATAAAAAGTTAATTGTCCTATTAGTAAGCGTGATTTTTCTAGTGGCATTGATTGGTTTCTCTTTACGTGATCGTCATAACGCAACATTACCCGAGAAAATTATTAAAGATACAGTTGGCTTTGCACAATCCCTTGTCGCAAAGCCGGCTAATTACATAACAGGTATTTTTAGCAATATTGATTCGCTGTTAAATACGTATGAAGAGAACCAGCGCTTAAAAATGCGTCTAGAAGACTTTGCCGTGCTAAAGGCAGAAGTGAGTACTTTAAAGGCCGAAAATTCTTCATTGCGTGAACTCGCATCAATCGAGGAAAGTTTGCGTGATTTCGACCCAATTCAGGCGACGGTCATCGCGAGAAACCCTGATCAGTGGGAAGAAAAAATTATTTTAAACAAAGGGACAGCACATGGAGTTGAAAAAAACATGGCTGTTATGACTTCTCGAGGGCTAGTTGGTAAAATAGTCATCGCAACACCTTATACTTCAGAAGTGGAACTGCTTTATACGAATAATGAAAACTATCGTGTGTCAGCGGTTGTACATGATGAAAAGAATAAGGAAATTCATGGTTTAGTAGAAGGTTATGACGTTGAGCGTAACGAATTACTATTAAAGCGTATCGATTCTAAAGTGGAACTTAAAGAAGGCGGTAAAGTATTGTCTTCCGGACTAGGGGGAATCTTCCCGAAAGGTATCTTAATCGGTGAGATTACAGAAGTGACAACTGATGACTTCGGTTTAACGAAAATGGCCTATGTCAAACCAGCAGCAGATTTTTCAATGATCGAGCATGTTATTATTGCTAAGCGCAAAACAATTTCGGTAGATGGTTCTGATGGCGGCAGTACAAATGAAGATTTAGTAAATGGACCGGCCGATGAAAATGAGGGGGATAAGTAATGCTCGCTCGATTTTTAATTGGCTTCGTTGCTGTCTTGCTGTTTTTACTTGAATCGGAGTTTGCCGTATTCTCCCCATTGCAGTTGGGTGAAGGAATCTATTATTTGATTCCGCGTTTTTTAATTTTATATTTAATTTTTCTGTCCATTTATTACAGCCGAAAAAAAGCCATGATTTATGGTCTTATTTTTGGACTTTGTTTTGATGTGTTTTATATTAATATTATTGGTCTTTATACGGTTTTATATCCTGCTATCTGTTATATAGCGGCATGGTGTGTAAAACGTGTTCATCCACATCTAGTATTTTCTACGATTTTGGCATTATTGCTGATGATTGTTTTCGAATTTGTTGTATATGAATTTTTCTATATGCTCCAATTTACAACGATGGCGCTTCAGCCGTTCCTAGTGAATCGGTTAGTTCCGACAACAATTGGTAATCTATTATTTTTGATAATGCTTGCATGGGCGTTTAAATATTGTCTTAACGCACGTGTATTTCAACGGGCACAATAGCATTTTAAAAAAACGAAAAGAAACAAAGCGGATCCATAATCCGGTTGTTTTCTTTTCGTTATTATGTAGCGCGAGGTGACTTGAAAAAGCTATGAAAAAACAACTTATCCATATTAAAGGAACAAAAGATGGGTTAGTACTTCGTTTGGATGACCAATGTTCTTTTACAGAGTTGGTAGAAGAACTTGGAAAAAAAGTTACAGACGGCCATCTTGATGGTAAAATAGATGTACAATTACACTTAGGTAAACGTTACTGTACACAAGAACAAAAAGACCAGCTTACTGAAATTGTGGAAAGGCAGCAAAAGCTATGTGTGAAGAAAATTCAAAGTGATGTTATTACATTAGAAGAAAGCCATAAACTGCTTGAGACTAGTCGCTTTGAAACATATGTAGGAATTGTGCGTTCCGGACAAACGATTCGTGTTACTGGCGATATTCTTGTGTTAGGTGATGTCAATCCAAACGGACGTATTGAGGCAGGGGGTAATGTACATATTGCGGGTAAGTTAAAAGGCATTGTGCATGCAGGCATGGATGGCAATGAACAAGCAATTGTATCCGCGTCACATTTTGAACCAACACATATATTGATTGGGAATTATGTGGAAGTAATGACGAACGAGTCGCAATATATATTAGACAATACCGATCAGATTTTTGCCTATCTTGGAGAAAATAATGTAATAGCATATGATAGAATCCAGGAAATAAGAAATGTACGACCGAATTTATCAACATTCAAAGGAGGAAGCTAAATGAGTGATGAAGAATTATTATTCTCTAAGAATACTGATGAAACTGGAGCTCAAAAAGCTACCTTATATAAGGAAGGGGCCGCTAATGTGGGAGAAGCAATCGTTATAACTTCAGGAAAAGGTGGAGTAGGAAAAACTACTACGACTGCAAACCTAGGAACGGCATTGGCACTTCAAGGTAAGAAAGTTTGTCTAGTCGATACGGATATCGGACTGCGTAATTTAGACGTTATATTAGGTTTGGAAAATCGGATCATTTATGATTTAGTGGACGTCATTGAGGGCCGCTGCAAAACGCATCAGGCATTAGTAAAGGACAAACGTGTAGATGAACGTCTATACTTGATGCCTGCTGCCCAAAATACAGACAAGAACGCGATTAACCCTGAACAGATGAAAGCTTTGATCGATGAGTTGAAGCGTGAGTTTGACTATATTTTAATTGATTGTCCGGCCGGTATTGAGCAAGGCTATCGCAATGCGGTCGCTGGTGCAGATCGTGCCATTGTTGTGACAACACCTGAAATTTCAGCAGTAAGAGATGCGGATCGTATTATCGGATTGCTGGAACAGGAACCAATCGAACCGCCTAAGCTTATTATTAACCGAATCCGTAAGAGCTTGATGAACAACGGAGATGCGATGGATATTACAGAAGTAACAACGCATTTATCGATTGATTTATTGGGAATCATTGTCGATAGTGAAGATGTTATCAGTTCATCCAATAAAGGTGAACCAATTGTCATGAATCCGAATAACAAAGCATCATTGGGATACCGTAATATCGCACGCCGTATATTAGGGGACTCTGTGCCGTTAATGTCCTTGGAAGATGATCAGCCAAAAGGCGTTTTTGCAAAAATAAAAGCATTATTTAAATAAGAAGTAAGCTGTATGGAATGTAATCTACTATTCTATACAGCTTTTTTTCTATGTACAGGCTTTCCTGAATTGTATTGTTGTTCCTGACATATACTAGTGCAAAAAGAGGGATGGTGAGCTTGAAAAAATGGCAGTGGCTCATCGCGAGTATTGTCTTTGTTGTTATTTATAGCTGTAATTATTATGGGGATATCGCTACAAAACGTGTCATTCATTCGGTTGTCTATAGTTCGGATGATTTAGTCATGATGCGAAAAGCGGTGGTGAATATGTTGTCTAATGAAGACCAGCAGCTCCCTGTTAGTGCAGATGTATCGATTAGTCAATTACAGCTCTTTGAGACAATTGATCGTTTTAATGACGGATATTTACTCGTGTATGATGAACCGTTCGTATTAAATGCATTGTATGATGGGATGATTGTGTTTACGGGCCATACAAAATATAACGGGAAAACGGTCTCGGTTGTTTATGATACAGGGGATACGGTTACGTTTGGTTTTGTGGACGACTTCTATGTATTGCCTTATACAACGGTAACAAAAGGTGCAGTTGTCGCTACGAAAAAAAGCGGGGAACTCTATATTCAGATTGAACGTAACGGGGAAATTTTAAATATGGAAGAAACGATTCGCTGGCTAAAGGAACAGCCGATTTAGATGAAAATTACGATTCATCCATTATTTTTGTTACTGCTCTTATCAATCGTATTATATGGTGATATTGCTTTATACAGTGTTATTATTGTTTCGTTATTATTTCATGAATTAGGTCATTTTATCGCTGCAAAGCTTGTCGGAGCCAAGATAACGCAATGTAAAATCGTTCCTTACGGCGGGGAGATGACGATTAAGGATGAATTGCAGTTATCCTATCAGCAACTGATCATTATCGCTATTGGAGGACCGGTTGCAACATGTCTCGGGATTTTTATCAGTTTATTCCTGCCCGATATGCTCAGTGCGAGATTAATAGAAGTTCAGTTCTTTATTCTAGCTATTAACCTCATCCCCATTTGGCCTCTGGATGGTGGAAGAATACTATGTTACAGCATTTTGAAATGGCGGCCGTTTTCTAAAATTTTCGAATTTTATTTAACGGCTTCTTTTTATTTACTTACGGTAACAATTATCGTACTATTATATTTATTGCCGCAGACATTGTCTTTAGCAATTATAAGCCTCTTTTTATGGAGCAAAGTAATTGGAGATTGGAAATATCGAAAATACCGTTCTGCTTTTGAGAAAATAGTTATGAAGCGGTTGACTTGATAATTCTGATGTGGTAGTATTTTAATGTTATTGTTTGTAGCACCCGTGCTACTGCAACCGCGCTGAACAGGTTTAAGTACCTTTATAGGTCACCTGCAATTCCGGGCGAGTCTGAGTCTAAGAGGAGGTGCATTTTAATGTACGCAATTATCGAAACTGGTGGTAAACAAATCAAAGTTGAAGCAGGTCAAGAAATCTATGTTGAAAAACTAGGTGTGGCTGCTGACGAAATCGTTACTTTTGACAAAGTTTTATTCGTAGGTGGAGAAACAGTTAAAGTTGGAGCTCCAACAGTTGCTGGCGCTACTGTAACAGCTAAAGTTGTTAAAGAAGGTAAGCAAAAGAAAATTACTGTTTTCAAACTTAAAGCGAAAAAGAACTACCGTCGTAAGCAAGGTCACCGTCAACCTTACACAAAATTAGTAGTTGAAGCTATCAACGCTTAATAAGTAGGTGATGGATATGATTACAGTAACTATTTATAGTGATGAAAATCGTAAATCGTATGGATTTGAAATTTCAGGACATGCTCTATCGGATATCTATGGTCGAGATTTAGTTTGTGCTGGTGCTTCTGCTGTTGCCTTTGGTGCAGTGAATGCAATCCCGCAAATTACAGGAATTACTCCTGAAATCGAACAAGGTGCTGAAGGCGGTTACTTAAAAGTAACTGTTCCACAAGCTGAACTGAATGATGAAACAGACGCTAAATTACAAGTTATTCTGAACACAATGGTGACACAGTTCTACACAATGACTGCGAGCTATTCAGAATATATCGAATTGAAATATAAAATGATCTAGGAGGTGGAACAGAATGTTATTATTAACTTTAGATCTTCAATTCTTCGCATCTAAAAAAGGTGTAGGTTCTACTAAAAACGGACGTGACTCTGAGTCTAAACGCCTTGGTGCTAAACGCGCTGATGGTCAATTTGTTACTGGTGGTTCAATTCTTTACCGTCAACGCGGTACAAAAATTTACCCAGGTACAAACGTAGGCCGCGGTGGTGACGATACATTATTCGCAAAAGTTGACGGCGTTGTTAAATTTGAACGCTATGGTCGCGACAAGAAAAAAGTATCTGTATACCCTACAGCTCAAGAAGCATAATTCTTGCAATGAAAGGACTGCATTTATTGCAGTCCTTTTTTAAGTTTTGCACAAAAATGAAGAGATGCCTTTATAAATGGATGGTTGAAATTTTCTTAAGTATTGAATATGGCATGAGTATGAAGTATGGAAGGAAAATTGATGAAAAACTTGTTATACTAATAATACTGTAATACGGAGTGTGTAAAATGACCGTTTCAAAATTAACTGTAAGTGAAGCATTACGCTTTGCGAATCACGACTATTTGAATCAGCTTCATTTAATCCAGATGAACTTAGATTTAGGACGAGTGGACGAGGCGAAAAAGGTAATTTTTGACCAGTCTGAACATTGTAAAATGCTTTCGAACATCAATCGACTTCAATTAACGGAAACAGTGGAATGGCTTCATACCCTGAGTTGGCGTTATCCGGCTTTACAACTAAGCATGACAAGTAATGTAAACGCACCAATACAAAGCAAGTACGATGAAGCGATTGTTCAATACTTGGAAAACACAATTATTCATGTTTACGACAAGCTTGATCCATATGAAGAGCATCAATTACTGTTAAACATCGAAACATATGAAGAGAAATGGAATATTTCATTTCATTTAAAGGGAAAATGGGAACAGTCGCCATTTTCAATAGAACAGAATATTTTTAATGTGGAAACATATGAACAAACGAATACAAGTTGGAAATATGTTCTTCACATATGAGGAGTGAAAGAAATGTTTGTCGATCACGTAAAGATTTATGTTAAAGGTGGAGACGGCGGGGATGGAATGGTTGCCTTCCGTCGTGAAAAATATGTACCAAATGGTGGTCCTGCAGGTGGAGACGGAGCACGAGGCGGTAACGTTATATTTGAAGTAGAAGAAGGGTTACGTACGCTAATGGATTTCCGTTACAAACGTCACTTCAAAGCTGAACGTGGAGAGCACGGAATGAGTAAAGGGATGCACGGTCGTCGTGCAGAAGATTTAATCGTAAAAGTGCCACCAGGAACAGTTGTGATGAATGCTGAAACAAAAACAGTCATTGCCGATTTAGTTGAACATGGTCAACAAGCTGTAATTGCTAAAGCAGGCCGTGGCGGACGTGGTAACTGCCGTTTTGCGACACCTTCTAACCCAGCACCAGAATTAGCCGAAAAAGGCGAACCAGGTCAAGAGCTGGAAGTAATTTTAGAATTGAAAGTATTGGCGGATGTTGGATTAGTTGGTTTCCCTTCTGTTGGTAAATCAACATTACTTTCTGTTGTTTCTTCTGCAAAACCTAAAATCGGCGCTTATCACTTTACGACAATCGTACCGAACTTAGGCATGGTGGAAACTGATGATGGCCGTTCATTCGCAATGGCAGATTTACCTGGTCTTATCGAGGGTGCGCACCAAGGTGTCGGATTAGGAATGCAGTTCCTGCGTCACATTGAGCGTACACGTGTAATCGTACACGTAATCGATATGTCCGGTATGGAAGGCCGCGAACCTTATGATGATTATGTAACAATTAACAACGAGCTTGAACAATATAACTTACGATTACTTGAGCGTCCTCAAATTGTCGTTGCAAACAAAATGGATATGCCGAATGCGGAAGAAAACTTGAAAGAGTTTAAAAAGAAAGTGGGAGAAGATGTAAAGGTCTTCCCGGTTTCAGCGGTTTCTCGTCAAGGGTTAAAGCCATTACTATTTGAAATTGCGGATCTTTTAGAAGTGACACCGGAGTTCTTATTACACGATGTACTTGAAGAAGAATCAGATGCAGTCGTAATGTACAAGCATGAAGGCCAAGGCGGCGACTTCGAAATTTCACGTGATGACGATGGTGCATATGTTCTTTCAGGATACACAATCGAACGCCTATTCAAAATGACGGACTTCAGCCGTGAAGACGGTATTCGACGCTTTGCTCGCCAATTACGTGCGATGGGTGTCGATGAAGAGTTACGTAAACGCGGTGCCCAAAACGGTGATACTGTACGTTTAATGGAATTCGAATTTGACTTTGTCGACTAATTAAGTGGGGGATGACGATGAAAAACGTAGCAAATCAGCGATATTATTTAGTGCGTGAAGATGTCCTGACAGATGCGATGCAAAAAACATTGGAAGCAAAACAATTATTGCAAAAAGGATCTGTTTCATCTATATGGGATGCGGTAAAAGAAGTGGATTTATCTCGAAGCGCATTTTATAAATATCGTGATGCAGTTTTTCCTTTCCATTCGATTGTGCAAGAGCGTATTTTAACAGTTTTCATTCAATTACAAGATCGAAAAGGTACACTTGCCAAATTACTCGAAACTGTATCTGATGCACATTGCAATGTTCTGACGATTCATCAGACAATTCCGATTCAAGGACGTGCCAATGTGACGCTTTCTTTAGATGTTACAAGCATGTCTTATGAGCTGGATGAACTTATTCGCAGCTTAAATCAACTTGAATTTATCGAATCTGCTGAAGTAATCAGTTCTGGCGCATTTTAACTTTCCTTTGAAGAGCAATGTTGTTTAACAGAAAAAGTGAGATGTTCCGGTGCAAATACATCAGGATATAATAAATAAAATTGCTGTCCAATGTGTTTTAGGGCATTTTGGACAGCTTTTCTTATAGGATGAATTTCCAGAAAATTTAGAACTTATGATCGAGGTGCTTATTGATGTCAGAAAAAAATTGGGAAAAAAGAATTGCTTACCTAGGTCCGGAAGCATCATTTACATATTTAGCAACAAAGGGACTATTTCCGCATGATTGGCATATTCCGTACAAGTCGATTCCGGAATGCATTGAAGCGGTATCGGAAGGGAAAGTTGAGCTGGCGGTAGTCCCGGTGGAAAATGCACTGGAAGGTTCTGTTCCGCTAACAATTGACTACTTGTACCATGAATCCGAGCTTTTCGTTACAGCTGAAGTGATGTCGAAAATTCAGCAGCATTTATTAGTGAATAAAAAGTTTGCGGAAAATAAAGAGGCAATCGAGGAGATTTATTCACATCCGCATGCTTTAGCACAGTGCCATAAATATTTATATTATAATCATGGAGGGGTAAGACAGACATCGTATTCTTCAACTGCTGCCGCAGCAGAGCTTGTATCCCAAACTGAAGACCGCTGTATTGCTGCCGTTGCGAACTTTTCTGCCGCTGAAAAATATAATTTACATATATTCGAACACAATATCCATGATTTCCATTTTAATCATACGCGCTTCTTCGTTTTATCGAAGCAAAATATAAAGCATGGTTTAGTACCGTTGCAGGCACAACCGAAAACTACGTTTATGCTTACATTACCGACAGATGTATCTGGTGCGCTTCATCAAGTACTTTCGGTATTTGCATGGCGTAAACTGAACTTGAGTAAGATTGAATCACGACCACTTAAAACAGGACTGGGGAATTATTTCTTCATTACTGATATACTAGCAGATGAAGAGGAACCGATGATGAAAGGTGCAGTGGAAGAACTGATTGCACTAGGCTGCAAAGTGAAGTCACTCGGTACATATTATACATACGTCACACCAGAGTGAGGTGAAGAGCATGAAGCGAATCCTATTATTTGATGGAGAGTGCAATTTCTGTGATGCAAGTGTCCAGTTTATTATTAAACGTGACCCGAAAGCATTGTTTCAGTTTGCGTCGCTGCAAAGTGAGGTTGGAAGGGTATTGTTAAAAGAGTATGATGTACCGGAAAACACAGATAGTATTGTGTTTATAGAAGACGACCAGCATTTTACGGAATCGACGGCCGCACTTAAAATTACACGAAACTTATCAGGTTTGTGGAAGCTGTTTTACGTATTTGTGGTTGTACCAAAACCCGTTCGTGATCTTGTGTATCGCTGGATTGCCAAAAATCGCTACAAATGGTTCGGAAAAAAACAGGAATGTATGCTACCGTCACCGGAACAGCGAAAACGATTTTTATAAAATGTACAGGTGCACTCTGCTTCATGCGGAGTGCTTTTTTTGTTCGGATTTTTATGAGAACAGTGGGGTGCGGTTATTAGAAGAAATGTGGCTTTTATTAGGAAATACAATGAGTTTATTAAATTTTAATAGTGTAGGGTTGAAAAGAATATACATGACATTTATATTAGAACATTGCTGTGGGATATTTGAAAATGTCATAAGGATATTTGAATATCCAGCTGCGATATTAGAAAAAAGCAAACCATTATTAGAACATCGAAACGATATTTTAGAAAATCGACAATTTATTAGAAGATAAAAATTTTTATTAGAAGTTCTGTAATTATATTAGAATTTTCCTTATGAAAATCAAACTTTCCTAAAACGAGGCTCGTCTAATTGATGAAAGGAGGTATTTAGGTGGAAAGTTATTTAATAAATGATACCGCTAATTTATCAAATGAAATGATTATAGATGAATTAATGCAACAGTACGGGGAAGAGATATTAAAGCTTGTTATGCAATATGTACATAATCATTCGGTTGCCGAGGATCTGACGCAGGAAATTTTCGTGAAATGCTACAAGGCACTCCCTTCTTTTCAATATGGTTCATCGTTAAAAACATGGCTTTGGCGCATTGCAATTAATCATTCAAAAGATTATTTGAAAAGCTGGTATGCCAAAAATGTCGAAGCAAAAGATGATGAAGTTTTTATGAAAGTAGAAAGCGGTATGTCCGTTGAACAAGAAGTCATACAGCAGCAGGAAGATAATAACTTAGTCAAGGCGGTCATGGCACTGCCGGTCAAATATCGTGAAGTTATTTACTTGTGCTATTACGAAGATCAGACGATGAAGGAAATGGCCGAAGTACTGCAAATTAGTGAAAACACGGTAAAAACAAGGCTTAGAAAAGGAAAGCAGCTATTAAAAAAACATCTGGAGCGTGAAGAAAATGGATGATCGTTTAAAAAATTTAAAAAAAGCGATGGATCGCACCGCATTTTCCAACACAAAGTTCACAGAGCAGCATAAAGAAAATGTCCAACGACAGTTAAACATCGATGAGTTGAAAAGGGTAATTTTATCACTTTTAATTGAAGCAAAGTCCGGTATTGAAATTACGCAATTACTGCATGTAAGGGGAATACAGGATGTAATCGATAATGAGGGAATCATCTATTCAATTCTTCATGAACAGGAAAGGAATGGGTTTGTGCTCGCAAATTGGACGGACGGCGTTAAGCGGTATGAGTTAACGAAGACCGGAAAAAAACAATTACAGCAAGAGGGACAAATCAAACTGACATTGAAGGAGCGTCTATTGGGGGTGCGTATGCATGCAGAGTGAACGTTTTTTAAATAAAGTAACAGCCTTTATTCGTTCAAAAGAAGCTCAGGTACATGTATATGATGAATTAAAGCACCATATAGAACATTCGAAAAATGCCTGGTTAAAAAAAGGGTATACACCCGATGAAGCGGAACGAAAAGCAATTGATGAAATGGGCTCACCATCCGCACTCGGAAAATCGATGGACAAGATTCACCGGCCCAAAGTCGATTGGCTGCTGATTAGTTTAGTTGCTATTCTATTAGGGGCCAGCTTTATCCCGATTTTAACATTTGATAGTACCGTTATTTTTGGGGCAGACATGACTAATTATTTTATTCGAAACAAATGGCTGCACCTTCTTTGTGCCGTCCTATTGATAGCAGCACTGATGTATATCGATTATCGGAAGCTGGAGCGTTTCAGTCTAGCTATATATTTGGGTGCCCTTATTTTGTTAATGATATTAAATTATTTTCCGACAGCTATGGTTTCCGGGCAAAGCTATTTAATGGTAGGGCCGATACAGATTCAGGTTTGGACCGTTTTACCATTGCTGCTCATTGCTTGGGCAGGCTTTTTTACACAGAAGAAATTTAAAAGTTGGCAGTTAATCATCTTATTTGTTTTGCCGTTATGGTTTATTTTACGTGCGCCAAACCTGACAGCAGCCCTTATTTATGCGGGGGTCGTTACTATTTTGTTTTACTTAAGTGACTACTCGCTAAAATCGAAAATTTTGACAAGTATAACAGTGATTGGCTTAATCGCTAGTGCGGTGTTTCTGATGACTCCGCAGCTGCACCATTACCAGCTTGTACGTATCTATGCTTTTCTGAATCCGGAAAGCTATGCCACACAGGAAGGCTATATTTATCTGGCAATCAAAAATGCATTAAATGAAGCTGGGTGGTTTGGGGCAGAGACGATCCGATATATTCCGGAAGGGCATACAGATTTTGCTTTAGTACAGCTTATCCAGGAATTTGGTTACATTGCAGGAATTGCTGTCGTAACGGTATTATTCGCCATCGCAATTCGTATACTTTGGGAAGCAAAACAATTAACCCGTTCATATGGCAAAATGCTTGTAATCGGAGCAGTATCTTTTTATTGCATGCAGTTTGGATATTCTGTGGCAATGATTCTTGGTTGGTTGCCGATTATCGGATTATCGCTTCCTTTTATAAGTTACGGTTTTACATCTCTTCTAATAAACTCGTTTGTCATTGGGACTGCACTAAGCGTGTATCGCCGGAAAACATTCATAGGGAGTGGAGCGCAGCAGAACTAATCATAAAAAAACAGCTTATTCATGTGACAGGGTGTCTTTTGAATAAGCTGTTTTATCTTAGTTTTCAATTAAAAACCCGCGCTGACGTAATTTCTCTTCTGCCAGATTCAAGCTTTCTTCAGAAGTCGAGCTAATGACATGTAAGTGTGTACCGTCCGTTAATGCAGAAAGATAAAGGGCATTAGTTTCTTGGACGCGTTTTACAAAATGCTCCACTTCCAAGCGGTTTGATACCATAATCGAAGCGGTAATTTCTCCGTATACCGGATGCTCGACTATAACGCTTTCGACCATAACCCCACAGTCGACCAATATGAAAAGTTCTTCTTTTGCCTCATTTGGATTGTGCATACATACAATTTTTCGTTGAAGGCGTGTTTGCTGGACATTGTGCATATAAATATACCCTTGGCTTGTTGCTACAATCGGTTCATTTCGTGCTTTCAATAAATTCATATCATTGACGATGACTTGTCTTGAAACATTTGTACGCTTCGCCAAATCTGTACCTGTCATTGGCTGTTCAGCCGTTTTTAACAATGCAAGCAGTTCCAAACGCCGTTCTTCACCTAATAATTTTTTCAATATATTCACCTCAATTAGCATACCAGTTCCTTTTCATCTTATCATATTTACCGCTTGCTAAGCGTGAACATTGTGGCAATAGCACAATTTGTGCATATGCTATTACGAGAAAAGGAGGAAAGAAGTGCGCGTTCATATTGTTCAAAAGGGAGACACTTTGTGGAAAATCGCGAAGCAATACGCGGTTGGCTTTGATGAATTAAAGCGATTAAATGCCCATTTAGCAAACCCTGATTATATTGTTCCGGGGATGGAAATTTATTTACCGGACACGACAGCGAAAAAAGAAATGCGGCAACCTGTGAAGGAACAGCCGAAATCTGTTAAAGAGCAGCCGGTACAAATGCCTGCACCAGCTCCAGCACCGAAGAAAGAGCATATCGTTAAGCCGGCACCAGTGCCTGTACCAACACCGGCCCCTATGCCTATGCCACAGCCGCAAAAGCCGATTTGGCAAGGGGATATTTATTTCCAGCCACCGGCACCACAGCCGATGCCAATGCCAATGCCAATGCCAATGCCAATGCCAAACTGGCAAACACATGTACATGTTCAGCCGACATTTGAAAATACGGTGACAGCACCGCAACCAATGCCATTGCCACAGCAACCGGTTATTCAACAACCTCCGCAGCAACCACAGCAACCGATTTTTATCGAACAACCACACTATATTCAGCCGATGCCAATGCCAATGCCGATGCCGCAAATGCCTGTGTGTCCAACATGTCACCACATGCCAATGCCAATGCCAATGCCGATGCCACAAATGCCAGTATGTTCAAAATGTCATCAAATGGCAATGGAATCTCCGATGCACATGCAATCAATGCCAATGCACATGCATCCAATGCCGATGCCTCAAATGCATGGATGTTCAAAATGTAACCAAATGGCAATGGAATCCCCGATGCAAATGCAACCAAATATGTACATGGAGCCAATGCCGATGTCGATGCCGATGCAAATGCAAATGCAGCCGATTTTTAATGATGAGTCTTCATTAAAGAAAGATCATTGCCATGATAAAGATCACCTAGTGCACCAGTATTATGAAGAAATTGACCACATGATGCGTCAACCAAACCCTTGTTACCCACACATGATGCCATATCAAGAAAATTCAATGCAGCACATGATGCCATATCCAGCAAATACGATGCCCCAAATGCACCAAATGCCACATCCGCCTAAGTCATGTCAATAGTAATTAAAGAGAATTGCTGGAAGTGGGATACACATAAAGGGTCCTTTTTTATGAAGTACTACGAGAATGGTTTTGTGGCGCAGAAAGTTAAAGCGATTCATCGAGAGCTTGAAAATATACAATTTCCATATCATATTCCACTTGTAGAAAATGAAGAGCCGCATATATTAAAGCAGTTTTGGTTTGAAGGGAAAAGTGCGGAGTATAAACGGTTTGAACATCAGCAGCTTTCCCTGCATGCAATCGAAAAACTGCATGAAACATGTGAAGTCATTCCTTGGGCGGAAACAGGCATCTTGTCCACATATCGATTAGAGGAGAAGTGGAAGAGGAGATTTGAGCGTTTTATCCATCATGAAAGAGAACTAAGACGTTTATTAAAAAGCAATTATGATATTTTAGTCAACCATGCTTCCTATGCCTTAGGTTTAATGGCTCAAATAACAGTTCCGAGTGAAAAGCAAACGATTTTACATGGGGATGTTGTTCATCATAATGTGATGCTACGTGGTGAAGACGTGAAACTTATTGATTTTGATTTAGCTTCTTTAGGGGAAGCCTCAGATGAAATTATTTTATGGCTTCATCGCGTATTGCCGCATGTTCAGTATGAAATACAACCGCTTGTAAATGACCACCATTATTTGCATAAAGCGCAGGAAAAGCTTCATTATCTGTTTTTCCCGAATGAAATATTAAGGGAATGTCTGTTTTATCTGAAACTCAGCGACCGTCAAAAGCTTTCCTGCTATCCGTTTATTCAATCGATTGTTTATGACTGGATGAAAAATTACGATTCTTTTGCAAGACAGATCGATACATTGCAAAAGTAATTGGCAGTTTATAATCGATGTTAGATGGAGAAGAATATGATAAACTATTAAAGGCTGTCTTAAAGGACGGTCTTTTCTTTTTGAACCAACATACGTTCGGTAATTCACAACTCTTATGCTATAATAGAGCGAGAAATGTGAGGGATAAAACGATGTATGATTATTTAAAAGGACAGGTTACAAGGGTTACACCCGAGTATATTGTATTAGAGCAACAAGGCATTGGCTGGATGCTGTATACGCCAAATCCATTTGCATTCCGTACATCTGCAAGCGAACAGCAAATATATGTATCCTTGCAAGTGCGTGAAGATGCCCAAAATTTATACGGGTTCAATAGTTTGGAGCAGCGTGAATTATTTAAAAAGCTAATTCAAGTATCAGGCATTGGTCCAAAAGGCGCGCTTGCTATTTTAGCGAGCGGTAATCCGACTTCAGTCATTCAGGCAATTGAAATGGAAGATGAAGCATTTTTAATCCGTTTCCCGGGCGTCGGGAAAAAAACAGCGCGTCAAATGATTCTCGATCTAAAAGGGAAGCTGGACATGCTACTTGATCACGTCGAGTTACCAAGTGCAGAAAATGAGCTGCCATTGTTTGGAGTGAATCCGAATGAACATGAATTGCAGGAAGCGATGCTGGCACTTGTCGCATTAGGCTATTCAGAAAAGGAATTAGACAAAATCAGACCGCAATTAAGTGAAGATGATAAGTTAACGACGACAGACGCCTATATTAAACAGGCATTGAAGCTGTTGTTGAAATTGAAATAAAAAGGAGTGAGAAGCATGTCAGACCGTGTACTTTCTGGTGAAGCAACAGATGCCGAGCAGCAGTTTGAGCTTTCTTTAAGACCGCAACGTTTAGCGCAATACATAGGCCAAGATAAAGTGAAAGAAAACCTGAAAATATTTATCGAAGCCGCTAAGCTACGTCAGGAAAGTCTTGACCATGTTCTCCTTTATGGTCCACCTGGTTTAGGGAAGACGACGTTAGCGATTGTCATAGCGAACGAGATGGATGTAAATGTAAAGATGACAAGCGGTCCTGCGATTGAGCGACCTGGTGATTTAGCAGCGATTTTAAGCTCTCTTGAAGCAGGGGATGTGCTTTTTATCGATGAAATCCATCGCCTGCCAAGAGCGATTGAAGAAGTGCTTTATTCTGCGATGGAAGATTTCTGTCTGGATATCGTAGTCGGAAAAGGTCCTGAAGCCCGTTCGATCCGATTGGAGTTGCCGCCATTTACACTCGTTGGTGCAACAACGAGAGCAGGTGCTTTATCTGCACCGCTTCGTGACCGTTTTGGTGTTTTATCGCGACTGGAATATTATGATGAGCAGTCATTAGCCGAAATTGTTATCCGTTCCGGTGAATTGTTTGGTGTTGTGCTGGATAAGCATGCGGCATTTGAAATTGCCCGCAGATCCCGAGGGACACCTCGTATCGCAAATCGATTGTTAAAACGTGTCCGTGACTATGCACAAGTATTGGCAGATGGCATTGTTTCCACAAGTTTGGCGGAACAGGCACTCGAACTGCTGCAAGTTGATCCACGAGGACTTGATCATATCGATCATAAATTGATGCAGTCAATGATTGAACGATTTGGCGGAGGTCCTGTCGGATTGGATGCGTTAGCGGCATCGATCGGAGAAGAGCGTATTACGATTGAAGATGTATATGAACCATATTTATTGCAAATCGGATTTATTCAACGAACACCACGTGGCCGAATCGCGACAAATCTTTGTTACGACCATTTCGGTTATCCGCAGACACAAAAAGAATAGAAGGAAGTTTTGAACGTGAAAGTAGAAGATTTTGATTTTTATTTACCAGAGGAATTAATTGCCCAAATACCATTATTGGATCGTACAGCGAGTCGTTTAATGGTAGTAAATCCGAACTCATTGGAAGTCGAGCATCACACATTCGGTCATATTTTAGATGAGTTAAATGCAGGGGATTGCCTTGTACTAAATGATACGCGTGTATTACCTGCACGCTTAATGGGTGTCAAAGCAGATACTGGCGCGAACATTGAATTGTTGCTGTTAAAACAGACAAATGACGATGAGTGGGAGACGTTAGTAAAACCTGCAAAACGTGTTAAAACAGGCACAGTCGTTACATTTGGTGATGGGTTGTTGACTGCGACTTGCACAGGTGAACTGGATCACGGTGGCCGTACTTTTAAATTCACATATGACGGGATTTTTTATGAAATTTTAGACCAACTGGGTGAAATGCCATTACCGCCATATATTCGTGAAAAGTTGGAAGACCAAGATCGTTATCAAACGGTTTATGCGAAAGAGCGTGGTTCTGCAGCAGCACCAACAGCTGGCCTTCATTTTACACAGCCATTACTTGAAGCAATTAAAGCAAAGGGTGTTGAAGTCGTATTTATTACACTGCATGTGGGACTTGGTACATTCCGACCTGTCAGTGTGGATTCGATTGAGGACCATGATATGCACTCTGAATTTTACAGTGTGTCAGAAGAGGCAGCGGCTGTAATTGAACGTGTCAAACAAGCTGGAGGCAAAGTTATTTCGGTAGGGACAACTTCAACCCGTACTCTTGAAACAGTTGCATCGAAAAATGACGGTAAAATTGTCGCTTCTCATGGTTGGACAAATATTTTCATTTATCCGGGCTATGAATATAAAGCAATCGACGGCCTGATTACAAACTTCCATTTACCGAAGTCAACATTAGTGATGCTTGTCAGCGCACTCGCTTCGAAAGAAACAATTATGAACGCTTATGAACAAGCCGTTAAAGAAAAATACCGTTTCTTCAGCTTTGGCGATGCCATGTTTATCCGTCCGGCTAAGTAATTTGCAATTAAACAAAAACCTATATACAATAATAATTTGTGCAACACCTACTAAACTTAGTAGGTGTTTTCATTCGAAGTACTGTATTTACTTTAGAAACGAGAGGATTTTTTTATATGACTGAAACAACAAAACAACCACCAATTCGTTATGAATTGATTAAAACATGTGCACAGACAGGTGCGCGTTTAGGTATTGTCCATACACCACACGGTTCCTTTGAAACACCAACATTTATGCCAGTTGGTACACAAGCGACAGTAAAAGCAATGAGCCCTGAAGAATTAAAAGAAATGAATGCTGGTATTATTCTGTCTAACACATATCACCTATGGTTGCGCCCGGGGAATGATATCGTGAAAGAAGCAGGTGGACTGCATAAATTTATGAACTGGGATCGTCCAATTCTAACTGATTCAGGCGGTTTCCAAGTGTTCTCATTATCTAAGTTCCGTAAAATCGAAGAAGAAGGCGTTTATTTCCGAAACCATCTAAATGGCGACAAGCTGTTTTTATCACCGGAAAAAGCGATGGAAATCCAAAACGACTTAGGTTCTGATATTATGATGGCATTTGATGAATGTCCGCCTTTCCCGGCAACATACGAATACATGGAAGCATCTGTTGACCGCACAACACGTTGGGCAAAACGCTGTAAAGAAGCACATCAACGCCCGGAAGAGCAAGGGCTGTTCGGTATTATTCAAGGCGGGGAATATGAAGAGCTGCGCCGTAAATCGGCTGAAGCATTAGTAGAGCTCGATTTCCCTGGTTATGCAATCGGCGGTTTATCAGTTGGTGAGCCGAAAGATATTATGAATAAAGTATTGGAATTTACTGCTCCAATGATGCCGGCAGATAAACCACGCTATTTAATGGGTGTCGGTTCACCGGACTCTTTAATCGATGGAGCAATGCGCGGCATCGATATGTTCGACTGTGTATTACCAACACGTATTGCACGTAACGGTACATTGATGACATCTGAAGGACGTATGGTCATCAAAAATGCGAAATATGCAAAAGACTTTACGCCAATCGATGAAAATTGCGATTGCTACACATGTAAAAACTATACACGCGCGTATGTGCGTCATTTATTGCGTACAGAAGAAACGTTCGGTTTACGTTTAACGTCATACCATAACTTACGCTTCCTTATTAAATTAATGGAAGATGTACGCCAGGCAATCCGCGAAGACCGTTTAGGCGATTTCAAAGAAGAGTTCTTTGAGAAGTACGGTTACAATAAACCGAATGCTAAAAATTTCTAAAAATATGTTCGAAATTCGAAATTCCATATAATTTTTTGAGAAAAAAAAGAGTTTTTTGCGCAAAAACCTGCAATTCTATACTATACTAGGTAAGTGAGAAAGAGATAGAGAAAGGGGGCAATTTGAAAATGGAAGGTTTAGTACAATTTTTACCGATTATCGTAATGTTCGTTGCGATGTGGTTCATTTTAATTCGTCCGGCACAAAAACGTCAAAAAGCAACTGCTACAATGCAAAACAGCTTAAAACGTGGTGATAAAGTAGTTACTGTAGGTGGCTTACACGGAGAAGTAGATGCAATTGAAGATACGACTGTCTATTTAATAGTTGACGGAAATACACGTTTAAAATTCGAACGCCAAGCAATTGGCCGTGTAGAATCGGTTTAAACGTTACATAAAAAAGCTTGTGGAGTTTAATTTTCCACAAGCTTTTTTGTATTTTTCATGCAATTTCGAACAAGCTATTGTATGAGAGGTGAATCAATTGGAAGATTATACATTAATTATATTTCGAACAATTGTTTTATATGTTATTTTACTAGTTGTTTTCCGCCTTATGGGCAAGCGTGAAGTTGGTGAGCTCAGTATTGTGGATTTGGCAATATTCGTATTGATGGCTGAAGTAGCTGCAATTGCCTTGGACGATTATGACAGGCAGTTCTTTAAAGCCATTTTGCCTATTATTTTATTGTTTCTGATTCAATACTTAAACTCCTGGCTCATATTAAAAAATAAAAAACTGCGCGACTTCATTGAAGGCGATCCGTCGCTTGTTATCCGCGACGGATATATTTGTGAAGCGGAAATGAAAAAGCAGCGCTACAATCTCGACGATTTACTCCAGCAATTACGTGAACAGGGAGTATGCTCTGTGCAGGATGTTGCCTACGCTTTTTTGGAGCAATCCGGAAAGCTATCGATTTACCAAAAAGATCAGGGCGGATTTATTTTACCACTCATTTTGGATGGCTATGTTGATAAAAGACATTTAAAAATTATTGGTAAAGATGAAAAATGGCTCGTTCATGAATTATTGGTAAACGGTTATCCCAATATACGCGATATATTCTACTGCAGTTATGAAGACGGAAAGTGGTTTGTCCAATTACGAGCGCGAAAATATTGAACGAAGATAATGGAAATCGTTAAAACGGATTTGTTTTGTAATGAACAGTAACAGCAAGACAAACCCAATCGTAATTGCAACGCTTAAGATAAGCGGCATTCCGGCAGCAATGATCGGCTGTACAAAACAAGTAAGGATGAAAATACCATATGGCAGAACGAAGAAGCGGAAACCTACATTAATCTTTTTCTGCTGTCTAATAGAAGCGATGTGTAAGAAGGACGTAATCAATACGCCAAAGCCTATAGCGATAATCGCGCCTTTTTCCTGAATGGCGGGTTGTGAGGCAAGGAAAAACAGTAAAAATAGTTTCCCTATTCCTCCATAGATGGAATTCATCATGGCAGCCTGTGCTTCATCTAGTGCTTGTAAGATGGAATGAAGCGGACTCTGTATATAATAAAAATAAAAAATAGGAGCCAATATTTTCATATAGCCACGATTTTCCTCAAGATGGAACAGTACCATAGTCAACTCATCGCCGTGTATGAAAAACACTGTAGCGGCCATACAGCCAATTAAAGAAGATAGTCGTAATGAATGTGTAATGCGTTTATTCAGCAACGGGTAATTATTGCTGGCTAGTGCGCTACTAACGGCAGGAATGAGTACAATTGCCAATGCAGCAGGAATGAAAGCCGGAAACAAGAGTAATGGTATATGCACACCTGAGATGATCCCGTACAATGTAGTTGCCGCGCCTGCAGCCAATCCTGAAACCGTCAGTGCTTTTAAGAAAATGATTGGTTCCAAAAACCATGTAAAGGTACCAAACAATTTACTGCCCGCTGAAGGCAGTGCAATATTAAAAATCGGCTTTGTAAAGGAAGTGCCTGTTGAACCCTTTTTGAACATTCTACTCGAGCGTTTATAAAAGATCGCTAAAAACAGTAATGAAAAAACTTCACCAATCGCTGTTATTCCCATAGCGGCTGCTGCCGTCAATGCAGGCGACTCTGAAATGAAGTACGGCAATAATACGACAATGAGACCAATTCGTACAAGCTGCTCAAGAAGCTGTGCCCACGCAGTTGGTGCAATTTTCGCTAAACCTTGTAAATATGCTTTTATTAAGCTTGAAAAGATAACGATCGGAATTGTGAAAAGGCTAATATAAAGAGTGAAAATAAGGTTTTCATTATGTAAAAGCACTTTTGCGATATACGGAATAGCAAAATAAATGAATGGGCTAAATAAAATAATTGATATAGCCGAAATTTTGATTGCAGTTTTCATTACCGATGTGACATGTTCCGTTTTCCGTTTCGCGTGGTATTCGGCAATCAGCTTAGAGATGGCAATCGGAATACCTAATTGAATTAGCGAGATGAAAAATATAAATGTCGGGTAAGCCGTCATATAGAGTCCGACCGCTTCCTCCCCGGCAATACGCATAAACTGCATTCTGTACATAAACCCGAGACATTTTGAAATAAATATGACAAACATTAAAAATAATGTTCCTTTTAGAAATGAGCCCAAATAACTTCTACTTTCTCCCTTCTCAATTTAATTTCATTCATATACAATAAAGTATGCAGTAGTAATCGCAGTTAAAACCTAAGTTCAGGAGTGATCGACATGCAAATTCCATTTTTCGGCCTTTACGAGAAGGTACAGCTTATATTGACGAACAAAATCGAGGAATTTCATTACTATGGATATGATTCGATAACAGAACAAGATTTATGGAAATATTGCATTGATAAGGTGTGGCGCAAAAGAGATGTGCAAAATATGCGATTGCATGAGCTGACAGCCGGCATTTTCGGTGCAACTGCTTCGGAAGTGTTAAGCTATATGCAAATAAAGGATTTTAAGCGCAATGAATTGAACTTAAAGCTTTCCAATGAAGAGCTGCAAGGTTTGTTCCATCCGCTTAAAGAGTAGGGAAAAATAAGAATAATATAATAAATTATCTAGTAATAATTTGACAGTTTCCATAAGCTGTTTCATAATGAGAGTGTTGTGCTTTTCAAACTATCGGATTGTTATTTTTGAAAAGTGATTCAGAAAATTATTGAAATGAATACATAGTTTGTGGATGGTAATTTTTACGTTTTACATCACACCGCGTTTCGTGTGATATTGAGGAGGATTTTTTAATGAAATTAGCAAACCGTATCATTACGTTCGTTCTTGTCGTAGCATTGCTATTTACAGGGATGGGCACAACGGTAGAGAAGGTTTTAAACGATGTAAAACTTGGATTGGACCTTCAAGGTGGATTTGAAGTACTTTATGAAGTGGAATCACTTGTTGATGGACAAAAGATTACCCAAGATGTATTGGCAGATACGACTACGGCATTAGATAATCGTATTAATGAATTCGGGGTTAGTGAGCCAAGCATTCAAATTGAAGGGGAAGACCGTATTCGTGTACAGCTTGCAGGTTTAGCTGATCAGGATTCTGCTCGAGAGCTATTATCGAGTACAGCGAATTTAACTTTCCGTGATGTAAATGATAATATTTTACTCGATGGGACAGATTTAAAGGAAGGTGGCGCATCGCCTTCATTTGATCAGCAAAACCAGCCAATTGTAACTTTAACATTGAAAGATGCGGCGAAATTCGCAGAAGTGACGCAAAAAGTCATGAGCATGGGCGCACCGAATAACTTATTAGTTGTTTGGCTGGACTTTGAAGAAGGCGTAGATTCTTACGCTGAAGAAAGCAAAAAGCCACCCGAAGAGCAAAAATTTGTTTCTGCAGCCTCTGTTACTCAAGTATTAAATACAACAGATGTTATGATTTCTGGTAACTTCACAGTAGATGAAACGAAAAACTTTGCATCTATACTTAATGCAGGTTCATTACCTGTTAAGTTAACGGAGATTTATTCAACATCGGTTGGGGCACAATTCGGTGAAGATGCTTTAAATGATACAGTATTCGCAGGAGTAGTCGGCGTACTTTTAATCTTCCTGTTCATGCTGTTTTACTATCGTTTACCAGGGTTTATTTCTATTATTACATTATCGGTATTCACATATTTAGTGTTAATCGTCTTTAATGGTATTAATGCTGTATTAACATTACCGGGTATCGCCGCGATCGTATTAGGGATCGGGATGGCCGTTGATGCAAATATTTTAACAGCTGAGCGTATTCGTGAAGAACTGCGTGTTGGCCATTCAGTAAAAGACGCATATAAATTAGGTTCAAAACAATCACTATCAGCAATCATTGATGCGCAATTGACAACTTTACTTGCTGCTGCCGTATTGTTCTACTACGGGACAAGTTCAGTTAAAGGGTTTGCAACGACATTAATTATTTCGATTTTACTATCGTTTGTAACAGCTGTATGGGGTTCCCGCGTATTGCAGGGTCTTCTTGTAAACAGCGGTTACTTCAATAATCCGGCATGGTTCGGAATTAGCAGATCAAAACAGCATTCAATTGATGAAGGAATTACTTCATTGGATTTAACAACGAAATTTGATAAATTGGACTTCGTTGGAAACCGTAAAAAATTCTATGCGATATCTACAATCATTTTAGTTGCAGGGATTGTTGTTCTTGGTATATTCAAACTGAATTTAGGAATCGATTTCTCAAGTGGTACGCGTGTAGAGATTAAATCTGATACAGCGCTGGTTCAAGAAGAAGTGAAGGATTATCTGGACGAAATCGGTTTTGCAAACGAGGATGTTGTTATTTCAGGCGATAATCAAACAATCGCCGTAATGCGGTATAAAGATGACTTCTCTCAACAGCAAGTACTTGATTTTAAAGAGCAGGTAAATGAAAAATACGGACATGAACCAAGCTTAAGTACAGTATCGGCTACTGTCGGAAAAGAACTGGCGAAAAATGCGATGTATGCATTGGCACTGGCGGCACTTGGTATCATTATCTATGTAGCAGTCCGCTTTGAATGGCGTATGGGTCTAGGGGCGATTGTTTCTTTACTGCATGATGTATTCTTCATTATTGTTATTTTCAGTATGCTGCGTCTAGAGGTAGATATTACGTTTATCGCTGCGGTATTAACAATTGTCGGTTATTCGATTAACGATACAATTGTCACGTTTGACCGGATCCGTGAAAATATTGACCGTCACGAAGAAATTACGACGAAAGAAGAGCTGGCATTGATTGTCAACAAATCACTTCGTCAAACGATGGGACGTTCTGTAAATACAGTATTGACGGTTATTATTGTAGTTATTGCACTTATTTTCCTAGGTGCTCCATCAATTCAAAACTTCTCGATTGCTCTGTTAATCGGGTTAGTTACAGGGATTTACTCTTCAATCTGTATCGCGGCACAAGTTTGGTATTCACTGAAATGCCGTGAAATGGACAAGAAAGGTACTTCTGTTGTGAAAAAAGAGAAAAAACAATGGGGTTCAGACGAGCCACAAGTATAAATATATGAACCGCGTAATTGCTTTCGGGCAAATTATGCGGTTTTTGTTTACCCTCACTGAAAAAAAGGAATAAATTTTTAAAGTAAGACGTGAGAGGAGGTTCATTATGAAAATTCAATGGACATTGGTAGTTGGACTTATTTTTGCTCTTATTATTGCCATTTTTGCTACAGTTAATGTGGATAGCGTACAGGTTAATTATGTCTTTGGAGAAGCACGCTGGCCTTTGATATTAGTTATTTTAGGGTCGGTATTAATCGGTTTTATCATCAGTTTTTGTTTTTCGGCATTCCGTATGTACGGAGGGAAAAGGCAGATGAAAGCAGTTCGAAAAGATCTTGAAGCAGCACAAGTACTGATTAATGAAAAAGATGCAGAGATTATCCGACTGAAAAATGAGCTTCGGGAACAGGGTGCTTCCAAATTTATAACCGAAGAAATTTCGGGCGGCGATAAAATTCAGAAAGAGTAGATAATATGTGATGCTGATTTTTAGAAGCTATTTGAAACGTGAACATCGTTCCAAATAGCTTTTTTATTGTTTAATAGATTCATTTAAGAAAACGTATGGTCATTTTAACTAGCAGACTTATTAAATTTCCGTATCAATATTTCTGGTAATATCAGAAGAAACTTTGGGAAACATGATAGATTTCCGTTATAATGAACTGCGTGAGGAAGTGAATATATATGATACAGTCACAAAAAGTATGGACAATAACAAAGCAAGATGAGCAGCTAGTAAAACAATTCAGTGAACAGCTGAATATTTCAACGATTGCAGCAAAAATTTTAATTGCACGTGGTTGCGCATCGATAGAAGAGGCAAAACCATTACTGAAAATTGATGAAACCCAGTATCATGATCCATATTTAATGGCTGGAATGGAAGACGCAGTTATGCGCATTGAACAGGCATTGGATAATGGAGAAAAGATTCTGGTATATGGTGATTACGACGCGGACGGTATTACAAGTACAACTGTGCTGCTAAATGCTTTACTTGATCTGGGGGCAGATGTCAGTTTTGTCATTCCGGATCGGTTTATTCATGGATATGGACCGAATGAAGAACTTTTCAAAAAAGCTTATGAAGATGGCGTAAATTTAATTATTACGGTCGATAATGGGATAAGCGGGATTGAACAAGTAAAAATGGCAAGAGAGCTTGGTATGGATGTGATTATTACCGATCACCATGAAGCGGGTAATATTTTACCGGATGCCAACGTCATCATCCATCCGCGTGTGCCAGAAGGTCATTATCCGTTTGGAGAACTCGCAGGGGTAGGGGTAGCCTTTAAATTGGCACATGCATTGTACGGCGAGTTGCCTGATCATCTATTTGAATATGTGGCAGTGGGGACGATTGCCGATTTAGTGCCGCTCGTTGGCGAAAATCGCTATTTAGTACAGCGCGGTCTACAGGCGTTAAAGCAGTCTCCAAATCCTTGGGTAAAGGCCATTTGCGATGCATCAGGGGCAAACAAGAAAGACATCAATGAAGAAACTGTTGGCTTTTATTTTGGCCCCCGCCTGAATGCAATCGGACGACTAGGCAGTGCCGAACCGGGAGTACACTTTTTAATGAGCGAAGACCCGCTTCAGGCAAATACACTGGCTACCCAATTGAATGATAAAAATACTGAACGGAAAAAAATTGTGGAAGACATTACAAATGAAGCAATGGCTATGATTGAAGATGATGCTTCATTAAAAGATTCCCTTGTTCTAGTCGTAGCAGGGGAAGGCTGGAATCCAGGTGTTGTCGGAATCGTTGCATCGCGATTAGTCGAAAAATATTACCGTCCGACAATCGTTCTTTCCCTTAATCATGAAAAAGGGATTGCAAAGGGTTCTGCAAGAAGTATTGAAGGCTTCCATCTGTTCAATGAGTTGGCAAAAAACCGTGATATTTTACCACATTTCGGCGGCCATCCAATGGCAGCTGGGATGACGTTACCGATTGAACATGTGGCATCATTACGTACCCGGTTAAACGAACAGGCCAAACTTTGTTTAACAGAAGAGCAGCTTGTGCAAAACATGCAAATTGATGTTCCGATAGAGCTAAGTGAAATTACCGTTGAGGCGATTGAAGAACTGCGACAATTGGCTCCATTTGGTACAGAATTTCCGAAGCCGGTTTTTGGGATTCAGGATGTAAAAGTAAAATCGATGCGCAAAATCGGTTCCGGTGAAAATCATCTGAAAATGGAATTGGAAGATCCGTATCGTACTCTTGATGCAATTGGGTTCAATAAAGGTTTTTTACATGATGAAATTTCATATGGTGTTGCATTATCATTGGTTGGTGATTTGCAAATCAATGAATGGCAGGGGAATAAAAAACCGCAATTCATGATTCAGGATGTTCGGGTTAATGAATGGCAGCTGTACGATTACCGTGGGAAAAGCAAGACTGCAAACTGGCTTGCTAAAATTCATGTGGAAAAAACTGATTTTATTGCTTTTTCCCAACAGACAAAACTTCACTTTGAACAGGAAATTCCGAAAGAAATTATTAATTTCACAATTGAAACGGAAACCGATAAACTGCACAAAAATATCGTATTGCTCGATTTGCCGGAAAATGTAGCCGCATTGGAAAAATTACTGCAAGACGTTCAAATTGAACGAATCTATGCACATTTATATACAGACCAATCAGCGTATTTTAATGGTATGCCGACAAGGGAACACTTTAAATGGTATTATGGATTCCTGAAAAAACGTCCGGCTTTTAACTTGAAAGAACATATTCGACAATTATCCGAACATATCGGACTAAATATAGAAGTAATTAAATTTATGACAAAAGTGTTTTTTGAGCTAGGATTTGTTACAATAGAGAATGGTTTGACGACAGTAAACGAAAATGCACCGAAAAAAGCATTATCCGAAGCAACGTCATATAAATTGCGTTCACAACAAATCGAACTTGAGCAAAAGCTGGTATATGCCACATACAGCGAACTCAAGCAATGGTTTAATGAACGATTGAGTTCTTGAGGAGGACATAGGAAGAATGGATTTAAAACAATACGTAACAACAGTTGAAAATTGGCCGAAAGAGGGCATCAGCTTTAAAGATATTACAACAATCATGGATAATGGTCCTGCATATAAATATGCGACTGATGAAATTGTAAAATATGCGAAGGAAGTTGGCGCTGAAATCATCGTAGGTCCGGAAGCACGCGGATTTATTATTGGTTGTCCTGTAGCCTATGCATTGGAAATCGGTTTCGCACCAGTTCGTAAACCAGGAAAACTTCCACGTGAAGTCATCTCTGCAGATTATGGATTGGAATATGGTACAGACACATTAACAATGCATAAAGATGCTGTGAAGCCTGGTCAAAAAGTTTTAATCTGTGATGATTTGCTTGCAACAGGCGGTACAGTTGAAGCAACAGTTCGCTTAATCGAACAATTAGGCGGCGAAGTAGTAGGTGCAGCATTCATTATCGAACTTACAGAATTGAATGGCCGTAACAAAATCAACAATATTCCAATTAAAACTTTAATTCAATATTAATTCACTGAACTATCCTGCAAAAACTTTGCGGGATAGTTTTTTTTTCAATGAGTTCTATACTAGAAGCTGTTCAATAATTCTACAAATTTCGACTTTCTGCAAAACTAAATGCCCACGTGCCTTTACATTTAGTAGATATCTTTTATACAATTGAACTTATACTTAAAGCGAAAATAGAAAGAACAGGTGGACTCATAATGGCGAAAGAACAAATATTGGCGCCCGAAGATGTTTTCGAGCTCGTCAAATCTTATATGAACGAAGAACATGTTACCTTTGTTGTTAAAGCATATGAGGTAGCGAAAGAAGCACATAAAGAGCAATTCCGCAGCTCAGGAGAACCATATATTATTCACCCGGTACAAGTGGCGGGTATTTTGGCTGAGCTGCAGATGGATCCTGAAACAGTGGCAGCAGGATTTTTGCATGATGTCGTGGAAGACACGGAAGTGACACGCGAAGATCTAGTAAACGAGTTTAGTGAAGAAGTAGCCAAGCTTGTGGACGGGGTAACGAAGCTTGGGAAAATTAAATACATGTCAAAAGAAGAGCAGCAGGCTGAAAACCACCGAAAAATGTTCGTCGCAATGGCTCAGGATATCCGGGTGATTTTAATTAAGCTGGCAGACCGTCTACACAATATGCGGACATTAAAGCACTTGCCTGCTGAAAAACAACGCCGCATTTCACAGGAAACACTTGAAATTTTCGCACCATTAGCACACAGATTAGGAATTTCGAAAGTGAAGTGGGAGCTGGAGGATACGGCATTACGCTATTTAAATCCGCAGCAGTACTACCGGATCGTCAGCTTGATGAAGAAAAAGCGTGATGAACGGGAAGCTTATTTGGATAACGTGATGGACGAAATCAATTCCCAGCTGAAAGAAGTGGAAATTGAAGCGGATATCTTTGGGCGTCCGAAACATTTATACAGCATATATCGCAAAATGGTCCTTCAAAAAAAGCAGTTTAATGAAATTTATGATTTACTGGCTGTACGTATTTTAGTCGATAGTATTAAAGATTGCTACGCGGTAATCGGGATTATCCATACATTATGGAAGCCAATGCCGGGACGTTTTAAAGATTATATTGCGATGCCAAAGCAAAATCTTTACCAATCCCTACATACAACTGTCATCGGACCATATGGGGATCCGCTTGAGGTGCAGATCCGTACGAAGGAAATGCATAAAATAGCGGAGTTTGGTATCGCCGCACACTGGGCTTATAAAGAAGGCAAAACCGTTGAACAAAATGCTGAAACAATTGATCAAAAGCTGACTTGGTTCCGTGAAATTCTGGAGTTCCAAAATGAATCGTCGAATGCAGCAGAATTTATGGAATCGCTGAAATTCGATTTATTCTCGGACATGGTATATGTATTCTCGCCAAAAGGGGACGTTATTGAGCTTCCGTCCGGTTCTGTGCCGATCGACTTTGCTTACCGCGTTCACTCGGAAGTCGGGAATAAAACAATTGGTGCAAAAGTAAACGGTAAAATGGTACCGCTTGATACGCCTTTAAAAACTGGGGATATTGTAGAAGTTTTAACATCGAAACAATCATTCGGCCCGAGCCGAGACTGGATCAAGATTGCCCAAAGTTCGCAGGCGAAAAACAAAATTAAGCAATTTTTCAAAAAGCATGTGCGTGAAGAGAGTGTTGTTAAAGGGAAAGAACTCGTTGAAAAAGAAATTAAGGCTCAGGAGTTTGATATGAAGGAAGTCTTAACAACTGAAAATATTAAACGGGTTATTGAAAAATTCAACTATACACATGAAGATGATTTATATGCAGCTGTAGGCGTAGGCGGAATAACGGCTCAGCAGATCGTCAATCGTCTGGCAGAAAAAATGCGCAAAGAGCGTGAACAGGAAGAAGCGCTCGAAAAAATCGTTAAAAGCATGAATAACCCGACACCGAAAAAACGGACGGAATCAGGTGTTATAGTTAAAGGAATCGATAATTTATTAATTCGTTTATCACGTTGCTGTACTCCGGTACCAGGTGATGATATTGTCGGCTTTATTACGAAAGGTCGTGGTGTTTCAGTACACCGTGCAGATTGTCCGAACATCCAAGATGATGGAAACCTGGAGCGTCTAATTGAAGTGGAATGGGAAAATGACGGCACACAAATCCGGAAAGACTACCCAGTAGATATCGAGATTTCTGCATTCGACCGTCCAGGAATTTTAAATGATGTTATGCATGCTGTCAGTGAAGCGAAAACCAATATATTGGCAGTTACAGGCCGTGCGGATCGTGAAAAAATTGCCACGATTCATTTAACGATTGCCATCACCAATATTTCAGGACTACATCGTGTTGTCGAAAAAATTAAACAGCTACCGGATATTTATTCGGTTCAGCGTGTAATTAATTAATCAATAGATAGTAGGGGAAAAGATGCGCGTAATATTACAACGTTCAAAACAGGCATCTGTTACAGTCGATGGACAAGTAACAGGTGCTATTCAAAAAGGCTATGTACTGCTAGTGGGCATTACACATAGTGATACAGAAGAGGATATCGCATATGTAGCGAAAAAAATTACCGACTTGCGTATTTGGGAAGATGAGGACGGCAAGATGAATCGTTCCATTGCTGAAGCAGGCGGCGACATTTTATCAATCTCCCAATTTACACTATATGCCGATACTCGAAAAGGGAAGCGACCAAGTTTTGTTGAAGCGGCAAGACCGGAACAAGCAAAGCCGTTATGGGAAGCATTTAACGAACAATTAAAGGCAAATGGTTTACATGTTGAAACAGGTATTTTTGGTGCAATGATGGATGTCGCGCTTATTAATGATGGTCCTGTAACAATCACGATTGAGTCTAAAGGTAAATAATCGATGAACGGATCACTCCTTTTTCGCATATTGTACAGTATGCATACAAAGGAGTGATTTTTTGGTTCAAATGAACGCATATCCGAACGCGTACTGGCTAGAAGCGATCCAAAATTATTTAGGGCAAATGGTTGCCGTTCAGCAAGAAGGGAATCGTGTTCAGCAAGGGATATTGGCAGCAATCTGTCCGGACTATATTGTGCTTGATGTTTGCCAGACACCGTTCTATATTCGTATCGATAAAATAGTCTCGATCATGCCGTTTTTAAAAAAATAAAATGAATGAGGTCTACGCACTCCATAATCGTCATAAGCTTACAATGACAATTAGGGGGTGCTTTATTGTTTCAACGCGTCAATCGATTACTTATTGATTTACCACAGGTTGAATATGGAGACGCAAATGCTGCAAGTGCAGTACAGGAATTACTAGGCGGTAAGTTTGGCGAAATGTCGACTTTGAATAACTATATGTATCAGTCATTCAATTTCCGTGGTAAAAAGAAATTAAAACCATTTTACGATTTAGTTGCGAGTATTACAGCAGAAGAGTTTGGACATGTGGAGCTCGTAGCGACGACAATCAATTTACTAAGCAAAGATACGACGTTTTCCGGAAACCCGAATCTGGCACCGATGATGAACGCTAAAAATATGCGCAATACGCAAAGCTTTATCGCTTCTGCACAGACAGCTTTACCTGTTGATTCGATGGGTAAGCCATGGAATGGGGAATATGTGTTTACGAGCGGGAATTTAGTGCTCGATTTACTGCATAATTTCTTCTTGGAGTGTGGCGCGCGGACACATAAAATGCGGGTATATGAGATGACGGATCATCCGACAGCCCGTGAAATGATCGGCTATTTACTGGTGCGTGGCGGGACACATGTAGTTGCCTATGCAAAAGCACTGGAAATGGCGACAGGTGTGGATGTAACTCGGATGCTTCCAATCCCTAGCCTTGACAATCATGTATTTGACCATGCAAGAAAATACGAAGAACGTGGTTATGGAAATGTGTTGTTTACGTGGAATTACGTAGGGGATTACCAGGATATTAATAAAATATGGAAAGGGACACATCCGACAACGAATGCACCACTCATTGTTGAAGAGGGCACGCCAAAAGGTGCAAAAATGCCGGATTTAGATGAATTGCCGGAAGAGTTTGCACCGGGTATCGGTCCGGAAGAGTTCCAGATGATCGCGAAACGTCTTATGTTCAATATGTAATACAAACACCCATTTTTCTCTGAGAGAAAGATGGGTGTTCGCTGTTTAAAATATCCGTTTCTTACCGTATTCATTGAAAAATCTTTATCTTTTTAGGCTATTCAATACCTTCGCAATAGTTCACTACTGTTTGGAAGTCGAGGTCACCGCCGAAAATAGAAAGGGCGCTGCCGATTGTAACATGCAATTTTCCATTTGAAAGTGATTCGAACTTTTTCAAATCGTCAATTGAACGCACACCGCCAGCATACGTTGTCGGAATCGATGTCCATTCAGCCAAGTCACGTACTAAATCCTCCTGCATGCCACTGCGTTTTCCCTCTACATCAACCGCGTGGATGAGCAGCTCGTCACAATATTCTTCGATTACTTTAATTGACTGCGCATTAACTTCAAAGTCGCTGAATTTTGTCCATTTGTCAGTGACAACATACCATTTACCCTCACGTTTCCGACAGCTCAGATCCAGGACAAGTTTTTCTTTACCGATTTTTTTTACTAATTGTTCCAGCCGGTCCATATCAAGCTGGCCGTCATGGAAAATATATGATGTCACAATTACATGTGAAGCACCAGCATCAATATATTTTTGTGCATTGTCGGCCGTAATACCGCCACCTATTTGAAGACCGTTCGGGTAAGTTTGTAAAGCAGAAATTGCCGCTTCTTCATTGCCGGGACCAAGCATGATGACATGTCCGCCCGTCAGTTTGTTTTGCAGAAATAATGAAGCGTAATACGAGGCGCCTTGGTCAGAAGTGAAATTTTCAACCACTTCTTTATTTTCGTAGCCAAGTGTACTTCCGACAATTTGCTTTACTTTTCCATCGTGTAAGTCAATACAAGGTCTAAAATTCATGTTCGTCACTACTTTCTCTAACATTCTATTATCATCATAACATTTTAGCGTACTAAATTAATAGAAAAATCAGACGTAATGGCTTCTTTGCATTATTGTAGGACATGCTTTAATCGGTATGATAAAATGGGCTTACAATTTATTAGAAAGCGTGGCATGGAAATGGCGGAAAATCTAAATTTGTTTGACGTAAATAAGCTCTTTATTTTAGGTCGACCGATTGTAACAATTTTTCATAATGCAACGAATATGTACTCCATTGTTCGTGTCAAAATTCAAGAAACAAACATTCAGTATGACGAAAAAGAAATCATCATTGTTGGCTACTTCCCGCAATTAGTCAATGATGAACAATACCGCTTTACAGGGCAGTTAAAAAGTCATCCGAAATACGGGATGCAATTTCAAATTGATACATTTGAAAAAGAAGTGCCGACAACCGAGCAAGGAATCGTCCATTATTTATCAAGTGATCTATTTTCAGGTGTGGGCAGAAAAACGGCAGAGACAATTGTAGAAAAGCTCGGTATGGATGCTCTTACGAAAATACTGGAAGATCCGTCAGCACTCGATGCTGTTCCCCGGTTATCTGCTGAAAAAAAATTACATATTCGCCAAACGATCGAGGAAAACCTTGGACTGGAACGGGTGATGGTGCGGCTGAATGATTGGGGCTTTGGGCCACAGCTTGGGATGAAAATTTACCAGGCTTATCGGGAAGAAACAATTCAGTTACTGACAGAAAACCCTTACCGTTTAATCGAGGAAGTGGAAGGGGTCGGTTTTATACGTGCCGATGAACTTGGTGCGAAGCTGGGTATTACGGGAAATCACCCGGATCGAATAAAGGCTGCCATTTTCCATGTACTGACAAATGCCGCATTATCAGAAGGACATGTTTATTTGGATGCGGAAATGGTACTTCCAATGGTTAAAGATATGCTTGAACAAAGTCAGCGCATCGAAATCCCGTATGAAGCGATTTCGAAAGCGGCAATCGATATGCGTGAGGAATCGAAAATTTGCGGCGAGGAAACACGCATGTACTTACCGTCACTCTATTTTAGTGAAGTGGGTATTGCAAGTAAGATCAATGAACTGAAAGAAAAAAACAAAACAGCTGAAAGTTTTACGAAAGATGAAATCCGAAAAGCAATTGGCGATATTGAAGAACAATATGATGTGACGTATGCGCCAACACAGGCACAGGCGATTGAAACGGCAATCAATTCTGCCGTCATGATTTTAACAGGAGGACCCGGCACGGGAAAAACAACCGTTGTACGAGGTTTGGTGGAAGTATATGCGGAACTTCACGGGTTATCATTAAATCCAAAAACATATGCTGAAAAAGAGGAACCGTTTCCCATTGTCCTTGCAGCCCCAACAGGACGTGCAGCGAAAAGACTGGCGGAATCGACTGGCTTACCTGCTATGACAATACACAGGCTGTTAGGCTTTAATGGTCAGGAAAAGGATGAAGAAACAGAGCGTGAAGTCGTAGGTCGTCTCATTATTATCGATGAGATGTCGATGGTTGATACATGGCTGGCACATCAACTGTTAAAAGCATTGCATGAAGATGTTCAAGTCGTTTTTGTAGGGGATCAAGATCAGTTACCGCCTGTCGGTCCAGGGCAAGTCTTAAAGGATTTGCTTGCATCCAAACAAATTCCGACTGTCGAATTAACAGATATATACCGTCAAGCGGAAGGTTCTACAATTATCGAGATGGCCCACCAAATCAAAAAAGGCAAAGTTCCGGATACGTTGACTGCAAAAACAACGGACCGCTCGTTTATACAAGCTGGAGCCGCACAAGTAACGAGTGTTGTCACACAGATTGTAAAAGGTGCACTTGCGAAGGGACAGGCAATTCGAGATATTCAAGTATTGGCGCCAATGTACAAAGGACCTGCAGGCATCGATAATTTAAATAAAGAAATCCAGCAGCTTGTCAATCCGAATGATGGGACGAGAAAAGAACTTGTTTTTGGTGATACGATTTATCGTATAGGGGACAAAGTGCTGCAGCTAGTGAATCAGCCGGATAATAATGTATTCAACGGGGATATGGGAGAAGTAATTTCCATCATCCGTGCAAAGGAAACAGTGGAAAAGCAGGATTTGCTTATCGTCAGCTATGATGGGATCGAAGTAACATATCAGCGTGCTGATTTAAATCAGATTACATTGGCCTATTGCTGTTCGATCCATAAATCGCAAGGCTCTGAATTTCAAACGGTCATTATGCCGATTGTTCGCGGCTATTCGAAAATGCTTCGAAGAAATTTACTGTATACGGGTATTACACGTGCTAAAAACTTTTTAATATTATGTGGTGAGCCGGATGTACTGGCGAGCGGTTTAGCAAAAACAGATGATTTAACACGCTTAACAACATTGAAGGCACGTTTAAATTCAGAATTTGTTGCTGAAGAAAAGATGGAAGCGACACCGGAGTTGGAAGAGAAAAAGGCGTCTGTAAGTGAAGTGAAACAAATTCCTTCATCAGAGCAGCTCGGTCTCTTGAATGTTTCGGCTTCACATAAGATCGGGGAATCCCTGCCAAATCACTTAACGGCAGAAACAGCACCATATATTCACCCATTAATTGGTATGGCAAATATATCGCCGTATGATTTCAACGAAGAATAGTACTAGCCATTTCCGTTCATCATTGAATGGGAATGGCTAGTTTTTTTATTTATGGAAAAGTACTATCTAGGATAAATTTTAAAAAATGATGAGTTTATGTTCACGTGTACAGGGAAAATGTTTTTAAAATATAATAAAAGTTTGAAACAAAACGGGACATACTAAAAAAATGATAACTTTTTGCTGAAAAATCAGAACTTTTAAAAGAAACTATTAATTAATATTATTTCTATGGGTATGTTAGTATGAAAAAAAACTTATATGACGTCCGAAGTTGGATGTCAGTTATTACAAAATGAAAAGGTTTTCAAAACTAAAGGAGAAGGTGCACATACATGGATTTCGTATGGGGAATCATAGGTATTCTGGGAGTCGTAGCGATTGCCATCGGGTTATCTAGTAACCGTAAAGCAATTCAATGGAGAATTATTATTTCAGGATTAATTGTCCAATTGATTTTTGCATTTATCGTATTAAAGTGGTCTTTTGGCCGTGAGAAGCTTATGCAACTTTCTGATGGTGTACAGAAGCTGGTTAGTTATGCCAATGAAGGGATTGTCTTTGTATTTGGCGGTTTAGCAGATCCGGATAATGTCGGATTTGTATTCGCGATGAGCGTATTAACAATTATTATTTTCTTCTCATCTTTAATCTCTGTCCTTTATTACTTAGGGATTATGCAATTTGTCATTAAGATTATCGGTGGTTTCTTATCAAAAGTATTAGGTACGACAAAAGCAGAATCAGTGAATGCTGCTGCTAATATTTTCGTTGGACAAACTGAAGCCCCGCTTGTTATTCGTCCATTTTTAAATAAAATGACAAGATCACAAATGTTCGCGGTTATGACAGGTGGACTTGCATCGGTTTCAGGTTCAGTATTAATCGGATATTCTTTATTAGGTGTTCCGCTTGAATACTTATTGGCAGCAAGTTTCATGGCTGCACCAGCAGGATTGGTAATGGCAAAGTTAATGATTCCTGAAACAGAAGAAGTAAATGAAGATGACTTTAAATTAGAGCGTAATTCTGAAGCGACAAACGTTATTGATGCAGCGGCTGTTGGTGCTTCTGACGGTTTGAAATTAGCAGTAAATGTTGGAGCAATGCTATTAAGTTTCATCGCATTAATTGCCTTATTAAACGGTATTTTAGGCGGTATCACAGGATGGTTCGGTTTTGAAAATGTAACACTTGAAGGTATTTTAGGTTATGTATTTGCTCCACTAGCATTTTTAATCGGTGTACCTTGGGATGAAGCAGTACGTGCAGGTTCGTTTATCGGTCAAAAATTAATTTTAAATGAATTTGTTGCCTTCTCTAACTTCGGTCCGGTTATCGGCGAGCTATCGGACAAAACAGCCATCATTATTTCGTTTGCGCTTTGTGGTTTTGCAAACTTAAGTTCAATGGGTATTTTAATCGGTGGTTTAGGTGGTATGGCACCGGATAAACGTCCAATGATTGCACAGCTTGCGATTAAAGCGGTTGCTGCAGGAACATTGGCATCATTATTATCAGCTGCAATTGCTGGTATGTTTATTTAATATCATTCAGTATTCAAGAGACTGTGCTAAAAATTATTTTTAGCGCAGTCTTTTTTAGTACGAAATTTCTGCTGCCAGTTTTTCTAGTTCGGAACGATTTGTCAGGATATACCCGCGATTTTGCTTCGTAATATAGCCTGCCTCGCTGAATTGTGCAAGGACAAAAAGCAGGTGGCGATATGATACACCTAAGTAATCACAGACTTCAGTATGTTTTTCTTTATAGAATTGTTGATCCGACGATAGTAAAATGAATGAAGCTAACCGGTTTTCCAAAGGATAGGCCTGGTTTTGCGTATATTTTGTTGTTGCTGTTGTTGCTTTATGACTTAAAAATAGACAGAGCATTTTTAGGAAAACAGGATCTGTCAATAATTTTTCCTTCACTTCCTGAATCGCAATCGCAAAACATACCGACTTTGACAAAGTTTGAATGCCTTTTGAATAGCGTTCGGCGTTTAGGAGCTCCATTTCCCCCATAAACGTTGGGGCTGTAATAAAATCGATGAGCGAAATTTTCCCGTTTTTATGGGTAATATATAATTTAGCTTTCCCTTCGACCATGTAATATAAATAGTCGGGGAAAGAGTGCTCATGGAAAATAAATTCCCCTTTGTCGAATTCGTACACATTGATATATGGGACAATGTCAAACGAAAAATATTGGGAAATCGGGTATTGTTCGATATAGGGGAGACTTTCATCTATTGGTAACTTTCTCAAATTATAGAGCAACTCCTTCCAATAAAATATGAGATTTCTCACATTATTGTAGTATTTCTCATGTTAATATTCAACTTAATAAATTAGAAAAAAGGATGAAGATTATGAATAATCAGCGTTGGCTCGCGAAAAATTTCTTTATGTTCTTTATTACGTGGGGGATTTTCCTGCCATATTGGACGGGTTGGCTTATTAATGATAAAGAGCTTACGGTTTCGGAAGCGAGCATAATAATGGGTTTTGGGCTGGTTGCAAGGGCACTTTCGACGATGTTTATTTTTCCGTTTGTTTCAAAAGTGATGAGCAACAAAAATGTGCTGATCTTTTTTACTGCAAGTTCATTAGTTGTGACACTGCTATACATACCGATTAATTCATTTGGCGGCCTGTTTTTAATGACATTGCTGTTCAGCGCCTTTTACCCGGCATTACTACCGGCTGTTGAGAGCAGTGCTTCCACATTAATGCAACATGGATCCATCCATTATGGAAAAGCACGTTCATTTGGATCTTTCGGGTTTGTTGTCGCTGTATTGATCATTAGTATGATTAGCGGGATGTACGGGGAGCAAATGATTTTATGGATGATGATTGTAGGATTGGCCGCATTACTCATCATTCAATTTATGCCTGCACCTCAAGTGTTAAGTTTAGTGCCGGTAAAAGAAAATGGAAAAACGCTCTCAATGAAAGGGCTATTTAAAGTAAAAAGCTTCATCATCGTATTGTTTGTTGTTATTTTGCTTCAGGGGGCACACGCATCGTACTATAACTACGGCTATATTTATTTACAGGAGCTGAATGTCAATCCGTTTTATATCGGAATGATTTTAAATGTCGCAGTAATATTTGAAATCCTTTATTTTTATAAGGCAGATACATTTTTGACAAAGTGGAAGCCTTCTTCGTTAATGCTCGTTGCTGCAATTGGCTCGAGTGTTCGTTGGATACTAGTTTACGCATTTCCGAATATGCCGATGTTTATCTTATCTCAGGCACTACACGCTCTGTCATTTGCGATGGCGCATTATGCCTTTATCCGCTATATTTCCAAAGCTTTACCGCAAGAGCAAATTCCAAATGCACAGGGGATTTATTCTGCACTTGCAATGAGTTTAAGTGCAGCGATTCTTACACTTTTAGGTGGTGCACTTTATGAAATTGAGCCAGGTTTGGCGTTCTTAGGAATGATTATATGTACAGTGCCTGCAATCCTTTTAATTTTACTGACGAAAAAACGTTTTAATTATTAAGGAATGCCGATTGACAGCACGATGTCTATTTTTTATAATGAAGAGCATAATAAAATGAAAACGATGATGGAACAAGTACGTATGGACTTCGTGAACAGAAAGAGATTTCCCGGCTGAAAAAATCTCCCCGAATAAATACTGAAAGCTACTCCAGAGTGCAGCTAACCACTGCCGTTTGCTTACGTTACAAGCACTTGAGATATAATGCATGCGCGTTATAAATTAGGGTGGTACCACGAGATAATAGTCTTCGTCCCTTTACCGGGATGGAGGCTTTTTTTGTTTTCATTTTGCGGAACATAAAAATTTCCGGTAAATGAAGCGCTTATATGCGTGAAGGTGTAATTAATCTGTACCACAATTCATCGACTTCAATAAATTTTAGGAGGAAAAAATCATGACAACAAAAACTATGACAGGTTCTGAAATTCGTCGTCTTTATTTGAATTTCTTTAAAGAAAAAGGGCATCATATTGAACCATCAGCACCATTAGTGCCAATTAATGACCCATCGCTTTTATGGATCAACTCAGGTGTGGCAACATTAAAGCCGTATTTTGACGGACGTATCATTCCAGATAACCCGCGCATTACAAACGCACAAAAATCGATTCGTACGAACGACATCGAAAACGTAGGGAAAACAGCGCGCCACCACACATTCTTTGAAATGTTAGGGAACTTCTCTATTGGGGATTACTTTAAAAAAGAGTCAATTCATTACGCTTGGGAGTTTTTAACGGATCCAAAATGGATGGGCTTCGATCCTGAAAAGTTATCGGTAACTATCCACCCGGAGGATCAGGAAGCTTATGACGTATGGCATAATGAAATCGGAATTCCGAAAGAGCGCTTAATCCGATTGGAAGGCAACTTTTGGGATATCGGGGAAGGTCCATCAGGTCCAAACTCTGAAATTTTCTATGACCGCGGTGAAGAGTACGGCGTTGGTGCACCGGAAGAAGAAATGTACACAGGCGGGGAAAACGAGCGCTATCTTGAAATTTGGAACCTAGTATTTTCTCAATTCAACCATAATCCGGACGGCACTTATACGCCACTTCCAAAGCAAAACATCGATACAGGTATGGGTCTTGAGCGTATCGTTTCTGTTGTACAAAATGTACCAACAAACTTTGATACAGATCTTTTCATGCCAATCATTGAAAAAACAGAAACGTTCGCAAACCGTAGTTACAAACGTCCGCATGAAGTGGATTTAAAAGAAATTTTCGGATCGACTGAAGATGTGAATACACCATTTAAAGTAATTGCCGACCATATCCGTACAGTAGCATTTGCTATTGGGGATGGTGCATTACCATCAAATGAAGGCCGCGGCTATGTATTGCGTCGTCTATTACGTCGTGCTGTTCGATATGCGAAAAAAATCGGCATCGAAAAACCGTTTATGTTTGAATTAGTGCCGACTGTCGGAGAGATTATGCATGATTTTTATCCGCAAGTAAAAGAAAAAGAAGCATTTATTCAACGTGTGATTAAAAATGAAGAAGTGCGTTTCCATGAAACACTTGATGGCGGATTAGCAATTTTCAACGAAGTTGCAGAAAGCCAAAAAGCTAAAGGTGAAACAGTTATCCCGGGTGCTGATGCATTCCGTTTGTATGATACATTCGGTTTCCCGATTGAATTAACGGAAGAGTACGCAGAAGAAGTTGGCATGACAGTTGACCAAGAAGGTTTTGAAGCTTCTATGGAACAACAGCGTGAACGTGCGCGTAATGCACGTGCTGACGTTGATTCAATGCAAGTGCAAAACGAAGTTCTGTCGAATTTAACACAGCAATCTACATTTATTTATGATGCATTGGAAGCTTCTGCAAAAGTTGCTGCAATTGTTGTTAACGGTCAAGAAACTTCAACAGCTTCCGAAGGTGAAGAAGCGTTGGTTATTCTATCTGAAACACCGTTCTATGCTGAAATGGGTGGACAAATTGCCGATACAGGTATCATTGAAGCAGACGGATTCACGGCCATTGTAAAAGATGTTCAAAAAGCACCAAACGGCCAGCCATTACACACAGTTGTAGTGGAATCGGGTGAAATGAATGTCGGCGATATCGCTACTGCAAAAGTTGAAGAATCAAAACGTAAATTAATCCTTAAAAACCATACTGCAACACACTTAATGCACCGTGCATTAAAAGATGTATTAGGTGACCATGTAGCACAAGCAGGTTCTTATGTAGGACCAGATCGTTTGCGCTTTGACTTCTCTCACTTTGGTGCTGCAACAAAAGAAGAGCTTGCACAAGTTGAACGTGCAGTGAACGAAAAAATTTGGGAAGATATCGAAGTCGTGATTCAGGAAATGGATATTGATTCTGCAAAAGCAATGGGTGCAATGGCACTGTTCGGTGAGAAGTATGGGGATGTTGTCCGTGTTGTAGCTGTTTCGGATTATTCGATCGAACTTTGCGGTGGACTGCATGTAAGTCGTTCATCTGAAATCGGCATTTTCAAAATCGTATCCGAAAGCGGAATCGGTGCAGGTACACGCCGAATTGAGGCTGTTACAGGAAAAGCGGCATATGAAGCGATTAAAGAAGAAGAAGCAATTTTAAATGAAGCAGCAGGCCTTTTAAAATCGAATGCAAAAGACGTGGCAACTCGTGTTGCAACACTTCAAGCAGATTACAAAGAACTGCAACGCGAAAATGATTCATTGTCACAAAAAATCGCAAATGCACAAGCTGGCGCAGTATTAGATGCTGCACAAAAAATTGGTGATGTAACAGTACTTGCAACTCGTGTAGAAGCAAAAGACAATAATCAATTACGCCAGATGATGGATGATTTAAAAGAAAAAATGGAATCAGCTGTAATTGTTCTTGGAGCAGTCGATGGCGATAAAGTCATGTTATGCGCGGGTGTAACGAAGGATATCGTTGGTGGAAACTATCACGCTGGAAACATTGTGAAGCAAGTTGCTGAAGCTTGCGGCGGTAAAGGCGGCGGTCGTCCGGATATGGCGATGGCCGGTGCGAAAGATGCTTCTAAATTGGAAGATGCGTTGAATGCTGTTTACGAACATGTAAAATCTTTCTAAACATCTAAATTTTACTACTGGCATATTTGAAGTGCTTGCAGGAATAAGTTATAATGATATAAATGGAGATGGGAGATAGTGCTCCATCTCCCTATTGCTGAAAGCGAGGTGCTGGTCTTGAGTTCTTTCGATAAAACAATGAAATTCAGTTTTCCAGAAGAATCCATGGAACAAGAAGTAAAGCAAGTGATGCTGAAGGTGTATACGGCTTTAGAGGAAAAAGGGTATAATCCAACAAATCAAATTGTGGGGTATTTATTATCTGGCGACCCGGCATACATCCCTCGCCACCAGGACGCACGTAATTTAATCCGCAAGCTTGAACGTGACGAGATTTTAGAGGAACTCGTTAGATTTTATATTAGAAAGAATACTGAGGCGGATAAATGAGAATTATGGGTTTAGACGTCGGCTCGAAAACAGTCGGCGTTGCAATTAGCGATGCGCTAAGGTGGACAGCGCAAGGAATCGAAACGATAAAAATCGATGAAGCGGCAGGCGAATTTGGTATTGAACGTATTAATGAGCTTGTAAAGGAACACAATGTAACAGAATTTGTTGTAGGCTACCCAAAAAACATGAATAATACAATCGGTCCCCGCGGGGAAGCTTCCGAAAGCTATAAAAAGTTGCTGGAAGATACATTTGGTTTTCCTGTTAAACTTTGGGACGAGCGTATGACAACAATGGCTGCTGAGCGAATGCTGATCGAAGCAGATGTAAGCCGTAAAAAGCGAAAGCAAGTTATTGATAAAATGGCTGCTGTCATGATTTTACAAGGTTATTTAGATAGTAAAAACTAAAGTTGCTTTATATGAGGCATTTTTGTACTTATCCGAAAAGGCTTTATGTATAATGAATTGAGCAGCAACAGGCACCAATGCCTAAATATTATGAAGAGGTGACGATCATGTCAGAACAACAAAATCACATTACAGTAGTCGATGAAAACGGCAACGAACAACTTTGCGAAATTTTACACACTTTCGATTCAGAAGAGTTCGGTAAATCATACGTATTATATTCTCTAGTAGGTGCAGAAGAAGATGAAGACGGCGCAGTTGAAATCTTTGCCTCTGCATTTGTTCCTGCTGAAAACGGTGAAGATGGCGAATTAACGCCGATTGAAACAGAAGCAGAATGGGATTTAATCGAAGAAGTATTAAACCAAATCGAAGACGAATTAGGCGAAGAAGAATAATTCATTTGACACGATAAAAACAGAGTGGGTGTTGAGCCTACTCTGTTTTATTCATTCATTGGGAGGAAATAGTATGGAAGAAAATATTTTTATATTGCAAAAAGAAGACGGCGGGGAGCAACAATGCCGCGTTGTTTTTACATTTGATTCAGAAGAGCATTCTTATGTGTTATTCTCATTAATCGGTGATGAAGAAGCCGGTATTTCTGCACTTCGCTATGTACTTGACGAAAATGGCGAAATGAGCGGCTTTTCGGATATCGAAACAGATGACGAATGGGCGATGGTCGAAGAGGTTATGAATACGGTGTTAGCGGAGTTTGGCGCAGATCAGACAAATTACTTCACGATCACGAATGACGATGATGAAGAAGTTATGTGCCAAATTTTGCACCGCTTCGAAAGCAACGGCAAAAATTACTTATTCTATGCCATTATGGAAGACGATGAGCCTGTTCTTGAAGAAGTATTCGCTTCTGCCTATATCGCTGGCGACAACGGTGAAGTAGCGGACTTGCTGCCTATCGAAACAGACGAAGAGTGGGAAATGGTAGAGCAAGTATTAAATTCATTAGCACAAAACTAATTTCAAGTACCTTACTGACGATTTATACGGCGGTAAGGTTTTTTTATTGTTCAAAATTAGACAAAAACGAACATTTTCTATTATAAAACGTCGCAAATAGTGAGAATTTGCATACCTTTCGTCGCTCGATATTGTGTCGAAAGAGATTTTTATGTATCATTATGAAAGAGAAAAAGGGGGGGCTCCCGTGCTGGACGAAAATAAAAAGCAAGAAATGTTCAATAAAATGAAAGAGCGTAAAGGAGAAGTTAAAACGGTGCGTAAAATTGTGGGAATCATCGCGCTTGTCGCTCTTCTGATTATCGCCATCGTCGGTTTAGCAGGATATAGCTATGTGACATCGGCATTGAAACCAACGGACCCGGAATCGAACGAAAAAGTTGAAGTCGAAATTCCGATGGGGTCAGGTATTACATTAATATCAACTATTTTAGAAGATAAGGGCATTGTAAAGAATGCGCAGATTTTTAAATATTACACTAAATTTAAAAATGAATCGGAATTCCAAGCAGGCAGTTATGCTTTGACGAAATCCATGACACTCGACGAAATTATTGAAAGCTTAAAGACAGGTCGTGTGTATCGCGAGCCTGTATTTACAATGACAGTGCCAGAAGGGTTAACGCTAGAGCAAGTAGCTGATATTGTACAGAAAAATACTTCTCACAAAGCAGAGGACTTCATGAAAAAAGTGACGGATGCCGCTTATGTGGAGCAATTGATCACTGAGTATCCTGATTTATTGTCAGAGGCCATTTTAAAGGAAAATATTCGTCATCCATTAGAAGGTTATTTATATCCGGCAACATATCCATTCTTTGAGGAAGATCCATCAATCGAGGAAATTATCGATACAATGCTTACTGCAATGAATACGATTGTTTCCGAGTATACACCGGTATTGGAAGAACGTGAAACATCTGTTCATGAACTATTGACATTTGCATCACTGCTTGAAGAAGAGGCAACTGCCCAAACGGACCGTGAAACGATTGCAAGTGTATTCTATAACCGTATAGAAATTGATATGCCTTTACAGACAGACCCAACCGTACTGTATGCATTAGGCTCTCATAAAGACCGCGTGCTGTATGAAGATTTGGAAGTGGACAACCCGTATAATACGTATCAAAATGTTGGATTACCGCCTGGACCAATCGCGGGAGCCGGAAAAACATCAATTGAAGCGGCACTGAACCCTTCACAAACGGATTATTTATACTTCCTGGCAGATAAAGAAGGCATAAATCATTTTGCTAAAACGTATGATGAACATTTATCGAACATCGAAAAATACTTACGCTAAGAGAGTTTAATGGATGAAAAGGAATCGAATGGCTTGAAATTTCCGTTTTACGATGGAATTCAGTAAATTGTTCGCATTCCTTTTCTTTTCATGCTATTATAAATTGTGATTTTTTGTCCTTATATAACAATTTTGTAGGCGCAAACATCTTCGTTTCGTCTTTTTTCTTGTGAATGAAAGATGAGCGCAAACAACCAGGTAAAGGGAGAATGACGAATGGAATTATCAGACGCTTATATTGCTTCCTTCATTCCTGAACGTGATGAATTACTAATGGAAATGGAACGCTTCGCAGAACAGAATCATGTCCCGATTATGCAGCTTGCCGGGATTGAGTCACTAAATCAAATTTTACGCATTCAAAACCCGAAATCGATTTTGGAAATTGGTACGGCAATTGGTTATTCTGCTATACGAATGGCGCAAGCGCTGCCAAATTGTCATATTGTGACGATAGAACGTGATGTGTCGCGGGTTCAGTATGCCAAGGAATTCATTGCAAGGTCAGAGGTGGCAAACCGCATACAAGTAATTGAGGGCGATGCGTTAGAAGTAGACATGGGAACACTTCCATCTACTTTTGATGCTGTTTTTATTGATGCGGCAAAAGGGCAATACATGAAGTTTTTCGAAAAATACGCATCACTCGTTCCACCGGGTGGCGTTTTATACATCGACAATATGTATATGCACGGACTATCGGATTTAGATATAAAAGAAGTACCTAGAAGAAAAAGAACGATGATTCGCAACTTAAAAACATTTTCAGACTGGATTATGGCACATCCTGATTATTCGAGTGCCTTTTTCCCTGTCGGTGATGGTTTGTTAATTTGTTTGAAGAGGTGATTAGTGTGAAAAAACCAGAATTATTAGTAACACCACAATCCATTGAGCATATTACAGCACTGCTTGAGGCAGGTGCAGATGCTTTTGTGATCGGTGAACAAAAATTTGGCTTACGTTTGGCTGGAGACTTTACGGTAGCACAAGTGGAAGAAGCAACAAAGCTGATTCACGCTGCAGGTAAGAAGGTTTATGTAGCAGTCAATGCCTTATTCCACAACGATCGTTTAGATGCGTTGGGTGAATATTTAGTGGAGATGCAGCGTATTGGGGTAGATGCATTATTATTCGGAGACCCAGCCGTAATTATCGCTGTGCGTGAAAACAATGTAACCATTCCGTTACATTGGAATCCGGAAACGACAGCAACAAACTTCTTCCAAGTGAACTATTGGGGTGAACGCGGAAGTAAGCGTGCTGTACTGGCACGTGAACTTTCAGTGGATGAAGTTATTGAAATTAAAGAAAATACAAAGCATGAAATCGAAGTGCAAGTCCATGGCATGACTTGTATGTTCCAATCTAAGCGCGCACTTTTAGGGAACTATTTCCTTTACCGTGACGAAGCGATGGAAATTGAAAATCGAAAAGAAAACAAAAATATGTTCCTTCACGATAAAGAGCGCAAAAATAAATATCCGATCTATGAGGATATGAATGGCACACATATTTTCTCACCGAATGATATGTGCATTATCGAGGAGTTAAATGAATTATTTGAAGCGGGCATCGATTCATTTAAAATCGATGGTGTCCTTCAAACATTTGATTATACGGTGACAGTTACAAAACTTTACCGTCAAGCGATTGATACGTATTTTGAGCAAGGTGAAGATGCGTACGATGACATTAAATCTGAACTATTTGAGCAAATCGAAGCAATTCAGCCAGCGTTACGTCCACTGGATACTGGCTTCATCTACAAGGAAACAGTTTACTAGGAAGGAGAACGAACGCAGTATGCTACAATTAATTCAAAATGAAAGAATCCGTGAAACAATTAACGGGAAAACAGTAATTACGAAAAAACCAGAGCTTTTAGCACCAGCAGGAAGCCTGGAAAAATTAAAAGTAGCCGTACACTACGGTGCCGACGCTGTATTTATCGGTGGCCAGGAATTTGGTTTACGTTCAAACGCAGGGAACTTCACGATTGAAGAAATGAAGGAAGGCGTTGAATTTGCAAACAAATACGGTGCCGTTGTATATGTAACAACGAATATTTTCGCTCATAATGAAAACATGGACGGGCTGGAAGAATATTTGCAAGCAATCGAGGGAGCAGGCGTAAAAGGAATTATCGTTGCAGACCCGTTAATTATTGAAACTTGTAAAAAATGTGCACCTTCTCTAGAAATCCACCTTTCTACACAACAGTCTTTATCTAACTGGAAAGCGGTAAAGTACTGGAAAGAAGAAGGGTTGGAGCGTGTTGTTTTGGCACGTGAAGTAGGCGGAGAAGAAATGCGTAAAATGAAAGAAGAGGTAGACATTGAAATCGAAGCATTCGTGCACGGTGCAATGTGTATCGCTTATTCAGGGCGCTGTACGCTTTCAAACCATATGACGGCACGTGATTCAAACCGTGGCGGCTGCTGTCAGTCTTGCCGTTGGGATTATGACTTATATGAAAATAATGACGGTGAAGAAGTGGCATTGTTTAACGAAGGCGAAGCACCGTTTGCAATGAGCCCGAAAGACCTGAAATTAATCGAATCCATTCCACACATGATTGAGTTAGGTATTGACTCATTAAAAGTGGAAGGCCGTATGAAATCGATTCACTATATCGCTACAGTTATTTCTGTTTATCGTAAAGTAATTGATGCATACTGTGCAGACCCGGAAAACTTTACATTTGAAAAAGAATGGCTGGAAGAATTGGCGCGCTGTGCAAACCGTGCAACTGCTTCGTCATTCTTTGAAGGTGAGCCAAGCTATAAGCAACAAATGTTTGGTTTCCATTCACATAAAATGAAGTGGGATTTTGCTGGTTTTGTAATGGATTATGATGCCGACACTCAAATGGTTACATTGGAACAACGTAACTATTTCAAGACAGGCGATACGGTTGAATTTTTCGGCCCTAATATGGATACATTCAAAATGACGGTTGGCCAGCTTTGGGATAAAGACGGCAATGAACTAGATGTTGCCCGCCACCCGCTACAAATCGTTAAATTTAAAGTTGATCGCTCATTATCACATTTTGATATGATGCGAAAGGAGAATAATTAAATGTCAAACCGTCCAGTTGTAATCGGTATTGCCGGTGGTTCATGCTCAGGTAAAACTAGCGTGACACGTTCTATATATGATGTTTTTCGTGAACATTCAGTAGTTGTAATCGAACAGGATTATTATTATAAAGACCAAAGCCATATGACGTTTGAACAGCGTCTGGAAACGAACTATGATCATCCGTTGGCATTTGACAATAATTTGCTGATTGAGCATATTCATCGTTTACTTGCCTATGAATCAGTGGAAAAACCGGTCTATGATTATGTACAGCATACACGTTCAGATGAAGTCATTCATGTGGAACCAAAAGATGTAATCATCGTTGAAGGAATTTTAGTGCTGGAGGACGAGCGTCTTCGTGATTTAATGGATATTAAATTATTTGTGGATACGGACTCTGATTTACGTATTATCCGACGCATTCAACGCGATATTAAAGAACGCGGTCGCACAGCTGATTCGGTAATCGAACAGTATTTAACTGCAGTGCGTCCAATGCACAATATGTTTATTGAACCTACTAAGCGATATGCAGATGTAATCATCCCTGAAGGTGGGGAAAATAACGTTGCAATTGACTTAATGGTAACGAAAATAAAAACAATTCTTGAAACTGAATCGAACTTGTAATATGATGATGTAGTATTTACAATAATTACATTTTAAATTGATAGAACAACATAAATAATTAATCATAAAATTCGGCTGCCCGTATTACGGTGTAAACTTCTTCTAAAAGAAGGGATTTACACATACCGTAAACTAGTAGTCGGGTTTTCTGTTATTTATGAACAAAATACGTGAAAATAACATTTAAATTTATACGTATTTTTTTAGAAATAGAAATAGAAAACGCAAAAAGTAAACGTTTTCAAGTTAATACTAAGGAGTGGGAATAATGTCAAACGAAAAACAATATCCAATGACACTTGATGGAAAACAAAAATTAGAAGATGAATTAAACACATTAAAAACAGTAAAGCGTCCGGAAGTAGTAGAGCGCATTAAAGTAGCTCGCAGCTTCGGTGACCTTTCTGAGAACTCTGAATACGATTCAGCAAAAGAAGAGCAAGGATTTGTGGAAGGTCGTATTTCTTTGATTGAACAAATGCTGCGTAATGCTGTTATTATTACTGAGGACGAAACATCAAATACAATTTCTTTAGGTAAAACAGTTACATTTGATGAACTGATCAACGGTAAACGTGCAAACTTCGAAGAATCATACACAATTGTTGGTTCAGCTGAAGCCGATCCGATGGAAGGTAAAATTTCAAATGATTCTCCAATTGCTAAAGCATTGATGGGCAAGCATGTGGATGATGTTGTAAAACTGACAACACCAGGCGGAGAAATGGAAGTTATTATTTTAGAAGTAAAATAATTATTGGAGCAGTTAGCATAAATTGCTAGCTGCTTTTCTTTTGTTAAGTACTGGAAGACTTTTCAGTGTTTAATTTCCGTGCAACCTTTGATGTTCTAATGCTAAAATAGGTTTGCATAGGAGGAATTGAAATGGAACGAAAAAGACGATTTCAAACACGACAACAGTATGCTGAACAAAAATCAAAACAGACGAAATTTCAGAAAGCGGATAAAAGGTTAAATTACTTAATCGCCGTAGTCGCTGTATTAATTGTGGCAACATTAATTTTTATTATTACGCAAGAGCCAAGCCCCAAAAACGAAGCCGAACAACCAGATTCACCGGCGGAAGTAGCTACAGATGTTCCGGAAGATGATGCTGGGCAGGAGACGGAAGATAATGAAACAGAAGCAAATGTCCCGGAAGAAGCAGAAGAGGAAGAAAACTCTTCGGATGAAACGGAACAGCCGACTTCTGAATCGGATAATATGGTAAGTCCTTCCGATGATCCGGCAGTAAAAGAAGTGATTACAAATCCGAATTGGCCGGCCTATCCGACGGCACAAACTGGTGAACATGTATCGACATATGAAAAAGGGCATATTGATTACGAAGAAAAACTTAAAGCAATATTTAGTGTCATCGATTTACAGCAGGAAAACAGTATTGTGCTGCGGGTGAATAATAACGGTAGTGCAGAAAATGCAATTGCCGTTGTCACATCGATGGATAAAGAACAGAAATACCGTGTAAGTATTGAATGGGTCGACAATGAAGGCTGGAAACCGATTCAAGTGGAAGTTTTATCAACATTGGAAGGTTCACAATAACGCGTTTAGTGAGCAAGTTTAATTGGAGGAATGAATAAATGACAATAGCAGTAATCGGCGCAATGGAGCAGGAAGTAGAATTATTACGAGGCGCACTACAAAATACGAAAACGGAAACAATCGCAAACAGTGAATACACAACAGGTACATATGAAGGCAAGGAAGTGGTACTTTTAAAAAGCGGTATCGGTAAAGTGAATGCGGCAATGTCTACTACAATCCTATTGGAAAAGTTTAATCCGAAAGTTGTCATCAATACAGGATCTGCAGGCGGTTTTGATGCAGCATTAAAAGTTGGGGATATTGTTATTTCGGATGAAGTACGTCACCATGATGTAGATGTAACAGCTTTTGGCTATGAGATCGGTCAAATGGCTGGGATGCCGGCAGCATATAAATCGGACGAAAATTTAATGGAAGTCGCAAAACAGGCAGTAAAAGAAGTGGGAGAGCATAATTACAGTGTAGGGCTAATTTGTTCAGGCGATGTATTTATGAGCAATCCTGAGCGTGTTGAAGCAGTACGAAAAGATTTCCCTACAATGAAAGCCGTGGAAATGGAAGCAGCGGCTGTAGCGCAAGTATGCCATCAATTCAATACACCGTTTGTTGTCATTCGTGCACTATCAGACATTGCAGGACAAGAATCAAGCATGTCATTTGATGAGTTTTTACCTGTTGCAGCAAAACACTCAACAGAAATCGTATTAAACGCTATTACAAAATTATAATTCGGATCAAAACGATAAATGCCCAATCACAAAAAAGATTGGGCATTTTTTTATCATGTTTTAATTTAATGTTTGTTTGAAAACTTCCTTTCAAATCAAAGGAGACTTATTCTTTCTCTCCGTGCTTAAACTGCTGGTAAAGCTTAATAAGTGCCCGTTTTTCAATGCGTGAAACATAGCTGCGTGAAATATTGAGTCTTTTAGCAATTTCCTTTTGGGTATGCGGGTCGAAGTTTTGGAGCCCATATCGGTAGGAAATAATTTCGAGCTCACGCGGATCTAATGTATCTAAATAGCGATACAGTTGGGCAAAATCTTCCTGTCGTTCAATTTTTTCGATTGTTGAAGGTTCGTCAAGCTGCAGTAAATCACGGATTTGAAGAGACTGCCCATCTTTATCGATACCAATCGGCTCAAATAACGAGACATCCTTTTGCACTTTTTTTTGTGCACGAAGATGCATCAGAATTTCATTTTCGATACATCGGGCGGCATATGTGGCGAGACGTGTCTTTTTTTCTGGTGTGAAGCTGCTCACGGCTTTCATAAGACCAATCGTGCCAATTGAAATATAATCATCAAGCAAATCGTGTGAAGGATGGAATTTTTTTACGACATGTGCAACTAAACGCATGTTTCGCTCAATTAATTCAACACGTGCGCTTTCATCCCCCTTTATAAAACGATTGATGACTTCCTCTTCTTCCTCGCGTGATAACGGTTTATAAAACGTCTGCCCTTTTAAATAGCCTAATAATGCGGGAAGCTCAAGCCAAAGTTGAACCAATGCTGTCACAAAACCGCTCAAGCAATTAACATCCTTTCATCTTTTCGACAGTATATGATGAATTTTGCGCAGAAATGAAAAAAAGTGTAAGAGCGATATTTTGCTCTTACACTTTTTTCAATGTAAACGTACTTACCATTAATAATGCTAATACCGGAAAAAGAATAAAATAAAATGTTTCAGATAACGTATTTGTAAAGAAATATGAAATAGTTAGTAACGTACCTGCCGCTGTAATTGGCAGGCCTACGAAATAGCCTGTTGAATCCATTACATTGAATCGAGCTAAACGCAACGCACCGGCAGCGATGAATAACACGGGCATCATCATTCCTGTAAATCCTGCATTCATTAATGCCATTTCATACATTAAAAGGGCAGGTGCTACACCGAAGGAAATAATGTCTGCCATTGAATCAAGCTGTTTTCCCAATTCGGACTCCTGATTAAATTTACGGGCAACTTTACCATCATACCGATCTAAAAAAGCAGCGATAAAAATTAATAATACACTATAGCTATGATACTCATTCAATGTAGCCATAATTGCAGCCCCACCAAATGACATATTTGTAATTGTAATAATATTAGCAGCATTTGCTTTTATTTTTTTAAATGTTGAATCGACTTTTTGAAGAAGAAACATTGGAAAACACTCCCTTGCACATCGGCTATATTCTATTATACTTGTTCTATTAAAAAAAGGTAATAGTTAATTCATATTAAGACCTATCTTTGTATGGCCAGTCATTATATAATTTACTTTTATCCCGTTCACTTTATCAATACTTAATTAAAACCGGAGGACCTAGAATGAAGGAAAAATTATACCGGAATATGATAGAACTATCAAATGGTAAAATCTCTTCGAAAATTTTACAACAGATTGCTCAATCCCGTTTAAGTAAAAATTTTATTCGTAGCTATAGTCAAATATACGGAATTAACATACAAGAAGTTTCAAAATCCCCAAAAGAATTTACGAGCCTGCATGATTTTTTTGTTCGTCAGTTGAAAGAAGAAGTGCGTCCGGTAGATGTTCGCGCGGATATATTTGCGAGTCCTGTTGATGCGAAAATAGAAGCTTTCGGCAATATTGAAGATCAGGAAATGTTTACTGTGAAAAATAAGCCGTATTCTTTAATTGATCTAATGGGAAATGAAACACAGGCAAAGAGGTATAATAATGGCAAATATATTGTTTTTTACTTGAGTCCTGCAGATTATCACCGTATTCATAGTCCGATTGATGGTGTTGTTACGCGACAATACATACTTGGGCAAAAGTCTTATCCTGTTAACCAGATGGGCTTACAATACGGGAAAAAACCGATCAGTCATAATTATCGTATGATTAGCGAAATTAACTATGAAAAAGATCATTATACAGCATTCATTAAAGTAGGAGCGACATTTGTGAATTCAATCGAACTTACGAACACATCTACACAGTGGAAAAAAGGCGAAGAAGTTGGCTATTTTGCTTTTGGCTCAACTGTCGTAATGTTATTCGAGCAAAATACAATTGAATTTACGGAGAATGTAACAAATGGGGCGAAGATAAAAATGGGAGAAGCCTTTGCTACTATGGTATAATGAATAAATAAATTTTGAGTTAGGGGTTACGGCTTTGTACAACTTTTTATTACCAGATGAATTTATTCGCAGTGTATATGAAATTACACCGGAAAAATTAAAGGATTTAGGCATTAAAGGGATCATAACAGATTTAGATAATACGCTTGTTGAATGGGACCGTGCTGATGCAACGGAAGAGCTTGTACAATGGTTTGAAATGATGCGTGAAGCAGGCATAAAAATTATCATTGCCTCAAACAACCATGAAGCACGGGTGCGCCAGTTTGCAGAACCGCATGGCATACCGTTTATTTTTCGTGCAAAAAAACCATTAGGTGCAGCATATTATGCGGCCCTTGTTCAGCTGCGTCTACGTCGCCATGAAGTTGCGATGCTGGGAGATCAGCTTTTAACAGATGTGATGGGTGCAAAACGTCAAAAACTTTATACGTTTTTAGTTCGTCCTGTTGCTGACTCTGATGGACTCGTTACAAAATTTAACCGCTTCGTCGAACGTCGTGTATATAACGATTTAAAGCGAAAAGGAAAGTATCCTTGGGAAGACTAAAAACGACCCAAGTTTTTTTGCATGAATGTGCAATAGTAGTTAGGAGGAAATAGTGAATGAATGAAATGCCACAATGTATTGGCTGTGGAACAGTGATTCAAACTGAAGATAAAAATGGATTAGGGTATGCACCTGCATCCTCGCTGGAAAAGGAAATGATTATTTGTCAACGTTGTTTCCGTTTAAAAAACTATAATGAAATCCAACCTGTTAGTTTAACGGATGATGATTTTTTACGTATTTTAAACGGCCTTGGACAACAGCAAGGTCTAATCGTAAAAATCGTGGATATATTCGATTTTAATGGCAGCTGGCTACCAGGTTTACACCGATTCGTTGGAAATAATCCCGTTCTTTTAGTAGCAAATAAAGCAGACCTTTTACCTAAATCGGTAAAAGAAAAGAAAGTAATTAACTGGTTAAAACGTGAAGCAAAAGCGCTTGGTTTGAAGCCTGTTGATGTGAAGCTTGTTTCGGCACATAAAGGATTAGGCATGCAGGAAGTCGTTGAAGCAATTGAAGAATACCGTAATGGCAAAGATGTATATGTTGTAGGTTGTACAAACGTCGGCAAATCGACGTTTATCAACCGGATTATTAAGCAAGCTACAGGTGAAGGAGAAATTATCACAACTTCTCATTTCCCGGGAACTACGCTTGATATGATTGGCATTCCGCTAGATGACGGATCATCTTTATATGATACACCTGGTATTATTAATCATCACCAAATGGCACACCATATCGATTCAAGCGAATTAAAATATATTATGCCGAAAAAAGAAATTAAACCAAAAGTGTACCAGCAAAATGCTGGACAAACCCTATTTATCGGTGCTCTTGCCCGTTTTGATTTTATTCAAGGTGAGCGTTCGGCATTTACTGTCCATGTGGCAAATGACTTACCGATTCACCGTACGAAGCTGGAACGTGCGGATCAACTATATGAAGAGCACAAAGGTGAGTTACTTGCACCACCAACATCTAAACATATCGATCAATTACCGCCATTAGTGCGTCACGAGTTTTCGATTAAAGAACCGAAAACAGATGTAGTCATCTCAGGGCTAGGCTGGGTTACTGTGCAGCATGCCAATGTTGTCGTAGCAGCACACGCACCAAAAGGCGTAGAAGTATTCATTCGCCCGTCACTGATTTAACTGAACGGTCTCTTCATCAGTAGGAGCAAGTGTTACTTTGTAGTGAATGAATGGTAGTAGGAAAGAGGGAAATGTCGATGAAAAAGTGGTTTGCGGTTATTGGGGATCCGATTGCACAGTCAAAATCTCCAGAAATGCATAATGCATGGTATGAAGAGGGAAATGTGGATGCAACGTATATTCCGATACACGTGAAGCCAGAACATCTACAACAAGCTGTTGCATCATTCAAACTGTTAGGGACAGGCGGCTGGAATGTAACGATTCCGCATAAACAAACGATCATTCCGTTCCTGGATGAGCTCGACGAACTTGCGGAAAAAATGGGTGCGGTCAACACGGTCGTGCGCACTGCAGAAGGTAAATTAAAAGGCTATAATACTGATGGTCCTGGATTTGTAAAATCACTTGAGCATGCGATCGGTACAATGAAGCGGGACGCACCGATTTTACTAATCGGAGCAGGTGGAGCAGCCCGTGGTATTGCATTTGCTCTACAGCTTACAGGTTATAAAAATATAACGATTGCCAACCGAACAGTTGAAAATGCACAGCGGATCATTGACGACATGCATGCCGGCAAAGCTGTTTCTATGCAAGAAGCAGAACGAAGCCTGGCTAATTTTGAAATTTTTATTCAAACAACACCAGCAGGGATGACAACAGGCGACTTTGCATTACCATTTTCGCTTGAAAAGTTCCCGGCAGGCGCAATTGCTGCAGATATTGTGTATAATCCATTAATGACGCCATTTTTGCAAGCGGCTGAGCAAAAAGGTGCGATAATTATCAATGGGTTAGGCATGTTCGTGCATCAAGGTGCGATAGCCTACGAACACTGGTTAGGTCATTATCCAAATACAAATGCAATGATTGCCCGTTTAACGGCGCAATTAGGAGGAAATTATGTTAACAGGTAAACAAAAACGTTTTTTACGTGCTGAGGCACATCACTTAGATCCAATTTTCCAAGTTGGGAAAGGTGGCGTAAATGATGCAATGATTGCACAATTACGCGATGTATTGGAAGCACGCGAACTTATTAAAGTACGCATTTTAGACAACTGTGAAGAAGACAAAAATGTCGTGGCGGAAGAACTGGCTGCCGGTACTCGTGCAGAGCTAGTTCAACTGATCGGTTTGACAGTTGTATTATATAAAGAATCACGCAACAATAAAAAAATCGTATTACCTAAAGTAGCTACGAAATAAGGTGAAGTGTAATGAAGAAAGTCGGTCTTTTTGGCGGAACCTTTAATCCACCGCATATCGGACATTTAATGATGGCCAATGAAGTGTATGCAGCGCTTGGTTTGTCGGAAGTACGCTTCATGCCGAATGCAAAACCGCCTCATAAGGATTTGTCCCGCTCGGCAACAAATGCACAGCGTCTGCGGATGGTTGAGCTGGCGATCGAGGACATTCCATATTTTCATGTGGAAACATATGAACTTGAGCGCGGAGGGGTATCCTATACATTCGATACAATGAAAGCATTGTGCGAAAGAGAACCACAAACACAGTTTTATTTTATTATCGGCGGGGACATGATCGATTCTTTGCATACATGGCACCGTATCGATGACTTAATGGAACTTGTCACATTTGTTGGAGTAAAGCGCCCTGGCAGTGAAGCAAAATCAACCTACGATGTGTGTATGGTGGAAGCTCCGCAAATTGACCTTTCTTCAACATATATTCGAAATCGATTACAGCAAACAGAGGCACCTTTACAGTTTTTATTGCCTGCTGCAGTTGAACAGTATATTCGAAAGGAAGGTTTGTATGGAACGTCAAACGATGTTGGCAGCGATTAAAGAGCGAATGCCCGAAAAGCGGTATATTCATACGATTGGTGTAATGGAAACAGCGATCCGTTTAGCTCAGCAATACGATGAAAATCCCAAAAAAGCAGAGATTGCGGCAATTTTCCATGATATTGCTAAATATGCGGATGTTGCCTGGATGAAGCAAGTTGTAACCGAGCAGCAGTTGGATGCACGCCTGCTTGACTGGGATGCAGAGATATTGCATGGTCCGGTCGGTGCCTGGATTGTCGAGACGGAATTCCAAATTAATGATGAAGCCATTTTAAATGCAATTCGTTACCATACTACCGGACGTGCGAATATGACAACTTTTGAGAAAATTATTTATGTAGCAGATATGATTGAACCAAATCGTAAATTTCTCGGTGTAGAGGAACTAAGAGCATTGGCAGACATCAGTTTAGAGGATGCATTCCGGGCATGTGTAACCCATACGCTCAGTTTTTTAGTTTCGTCACAGCAGGCAATTTACCCTGTTTCAATTGAATGCTACAACAGCTTAATAAGAGAGGAATAAACATACATGAATGAAACGTTATTAAATATTACGTACAAAGCAATCGATGACAAGCGAGGAGAGGATATCGTTGCATTGAATATGCAGGGGATTTCACTTTTAGCTGATTATTTCATCATTGCGGAAGGTAGCTCAGAGCGCCAAGTACAGGCAATTGCACGTGAAATTAAAGAAAAAGCAGAAGAAGCGGGTTACACAGTACGTAAGCTTGAAGGCTTTGACACAGCACGCTGGATTTTAGTCGATATGGGTGATGTTGTTGCACATATTTTCCATAAAGATGAGCGTGCCTATTACAACCTAGAGCGCCTATGGGGAGATGCACCACAACTAGACGCGCCACAAATGGACAATGAATAGTTATGAGCGTTTTGCAGAAGTTTATGATGAATTGATGACCGATATCCCGTACACGGAATATGTGGAATGGATTCAGACATATGCACCTGCACAGAACTATAAAAATCTGCTCGATATTGGCTGTGGTACAGGAACACTTGCATTAATGTTGCATAAAGCCGGTTACGCTGTATCAGGGATTGATTTATCGGAAGAAATGCTATCCATTGCCAGTGCCCGTATGGATGCTGAGAAAGTTACAATGCCTCTTTTTGCTATGTCAATGGACGAGCTGGAAGGCTTCAGCGACTTGGATGTTGCCATTATTCCGATTGACTCGATCAACTATGTAAAAGAGCATCACAATGTAATGGAAACATTGAAGCGGATATTTGACAGTCTTCGTGAAGGCGGACAGCTATTCTTTGATGTACATTCATTATTTAAGATGGACGATATTTTTCTGGATGGTCCTTTTACGTTTGATGACGGGGAAATTTCTTATGTTTGGCATACTGAACCGGGTGAAGAACCGCATTCCGTGTATCATCAGATGACGTTTTTTGTATTAACAGAAAGCGGACTGTATGAACGTTTTGACGAGGAACATTATCAGCGCACATTTGCATATGGGCAATATGTGAAATGGCTGAAAGAAATCGGTTTTTCTCATGTTGAAGTGACGGCAGACTGGACGACAGCACAACCGACTGATGAAAGCGAACGAATTTTTATTCGTGCGGTTAAATAAAATAGTCGAAAAAGTAAGTTTCGGCAGTTTTGATTGAAATACCTTTTCATAAAGAAGTGGAATTTGTATAGTGGAGATAAGCTCCATATATAAAACCTTCTTTATGAAAGGGTGTTTTTTATTTTGCAGCCATTTCTGGAGAAGTATAAAAAGCAAATTGCCCTACTGGGCGGAGTAGTTGCAGCGATTTTAATTTACTTGTTAGTCTTTGATGATTCCTCTAACCGTGCTACGATCGAAACAATTGACCAAATGACACTTGCTGCAAGTGATGAACCTTCCACAATACCGGAAACGGAAATCGAAACTGAATCTAAGCCAATAGTGGTGGATGTAAAAGGCGCGGTAATATATCCGGGTGTGTACACATTATCCGAAGAACAACGGATTGTCGATGCTGTTGAAGCGGCAGGAGGATACACGGACGATGCCAATCCGGTGCTCATTAACCATGCTCAAAAGCTTCACGATGAAATGGTAATCTATATACCGAAAATAGGGGAAGAACCTGAAGAGGTAATGGAACAGATAATACAGGCGAGTCCGGCAACCGGTTCCGGTAGTGGAAGTTCCAACGGGAAAATTAATATAAATAAAGCATCTGAAGGGGAATTGACTCAGCTGCCAGGAATTGGCCCAGCCAAGGCGGCTGCGATTATTCAGCATCGGTCCGACCAAGGGAATTTTCAAATCATTGAGGACTTAAAAAATGTCACGGGAATCGGTGATAAGACATTTGAACAGTTAAAGGACTTAATTGATGTAAAATAAAGTGAAACTTCACTCAGTGGGGATGTTCTTTCCCCGCGGAGTGTTAGTTGAACCAATCGGGCTTTTACGGGTAGTTTTGTCTCTGCCGCTATGCTTTCGAGGCAGATAAATTACTACCCGTTAATGCGGGATAAAGTGAAACTTCACTCAGTGGGGATGTTCTTTCCCCGCGGATTAGAAGGAACACAAGCTAAAACCGTCACGTCCTGTGACAACGCTTGTGTGACCAACATCATGTTGGTCCGAACCAATCGGGCTTTTACGGGTAGTTTTGCTCTGCCGCTATGCTTTCGAGGCAGATAAATTACTACCCGTTAATGCGGGATAAAGTGAAATTTCTGAACAAACCTGCATTGCGAATGACAGGAACTACGTTTAAACTGATAGGTGACAAAACATTTGGGGGTTATCATATGGAGCGAATTACTTGGGATCAATTTTTTATGGCGCAAAGTCATTTACTCGCATTAAGAAGCACATGCAGCCGTCTTGCAGTAGGTGCGACAATTGTACGGGAGAAGCGCATCATTGCCGGCGGATATAATGGATCCATTTCAGGTGACGAACACTGTATCGAAGAAGGTTGCTATGTTGTGGACAACCATTGTGTCCGCACAGTGCATGCCGAAACAAATGCATTACTGCAATGTGCAAAATATGGTACGCCAGCAAATGGTGCGGATCTTTATGTCACACATTTCCCATGCCTGCCATGTACGAAGACAATTATTCAGGCCGGAATTAAAAATGTGTATTATGCAAAAGATTATAAAAATAATAATTATGCAATGGAATTGTTCAAAAAAGCTAACGTCCATGTTGCACATATTCCATTTGATGAAGCAAAAATTGACTTTCTGCAAGATGAAAAGTTCGCACTAACCGCTGAAATGCTCGAAAAACTACGTGAGTTAGGCGCAAGCCGCGATCAATTGCTCCCATTAGAGGAGAAGATGCATGCTTTATTTGGTAAACTTATTCAGGCATAACTGGATTTTTTACGCCTTGTCGATTTGTATTAGTGCACTTGCTGCATTTGAATCGGGAAGGCTTCTTTTCCTGCTTGCTTTTTTGTTATTATTTAGTCATTATAAACGACTGTTAAACATTCATCTGTTGCTTATTTTAATTGTTGGGATTGGGAGTTACAGTTATTTCTCCTATGAGGCCAATAAGCTTTCATTGCCGGTTGAGCTTCCCGCATTGTTGACATGGACCGATGAGTACATTATAAATGGTGTGATGCTGCGAGGATTCATGATTAATGAATCGGGTGAGAAAGTATATGTTACCTATGAATTGAGAAATGAAAAAGAAAAACAGCGCTTTGAGGCACAGCAGCTCGCTGGTACAAGTTTTATTGTAACCGGGAAGCAAGTATCCCCATCAATCCCTGCACACCGCTATGGCTTTTCTATGGCCCGCTATTTGCAAAGCAGAAGTGCAAGAGGAATCATCGAAATTCAACAGCTTCAATATTCCCATCAAAAAAAATCCATCATGCAGCCTATTTTTGAACAGCGCTTTCAGTTAAAGCGCCACATTGTCGAAACTTTCCCGCCGTCGCTTGCAGCAGAGGCACAAGCTCTATTGATTGGTTTCCAGGAAAATGTCGATGACCAATTAAATCGCGCCTATCAAAAGCTTGGGATTACCCATTTATTCGCGATTTCGGGTTTGCATGTCGCACTTGTCTCATTCCTGTTTTTTCAGTTGTGGCTTCGCTTGAGGATTCGTAGAGAAATCGCTACAATTTTACTGCTTATTTTATTGCCGTTATATGCAGTTTTAGCAGGAGGAGCACCGTCTATCTGGCGTGCGGTCAGCGTCGTGGAATTAATCATGCTTGCGCAGTATTTTCGCTGGAAAATACCGATGGATGATGCACTGTCAATTAGCTTTATTATGTTTGTATTACTGGAGCCTGGTGCAGTTTTTCAAGTCGGCTTTCAGCTATCGTATTTGGCTACTTACAGCTTAGTATATTCCGGCCGTATTTTAGCGCGCTATTCTAATTTTTGGGTACAATCTTTTTATATTACTTTTGTTTGTCAAATCCTCGTTTACCCTTTGTTACTACACCATTTTTATGAAATCAGCCTTTCCTCTTTTATCGCCAATATTTTTTTCGTCCCTCTATTTTCCTTTATTATTTTGCCAATCAATTTATTTGCTCTTGTACTGACTTTTTTGCCATTCCCGCTTGACTCCTTCCTGTTTTATATTTATGAGCCCTTGCGTACAGCGCTGACAAATTTCATTCTTTATATTCAGCAGCCGATTGTTCAAATGTGGAACCCTGGTAAACCTTCAATTATGTGGCTGATCCTTTTATATAGTTCTGTTTTTTTCGCTTTTTATTTGCTCGATCAGCATGCTCCGTTAAAAAAGGTCTTCATTGCTTTAATACTGCCTGCCTTTATATTTCATGTACAACCACTTTTGCATAGTGATCTGAAAATTGCTTTTGTCAATGTCGGTCAAGGGGACTGCATTGTTATTGAGTTACCACGCAGAAAATCGGTGATCGTTATCGATGCAGGGGGCTTATTACGATTTGAACAGGAAGAATGGAAGGAGCGCAAAACCGTATATGAAGTAGGGCGTCAAGTTGTTGTTCCCTATTTGAAAGGTCGAGGGATGCAAACAATCGACACATTTGTGCTGTCGCATGCGGATGCCGATCATGTAGAGGGGGCTGAAGAGGTGTTGCGGGAAATCCTTGTAAAGGAGGTTCATGTGACACCAGGCTCGATCGCTAAGCCGGTTATGAATGATTTTTTGTATGAGCTAGAGAAAACAAATACAAAACTGATCGAGAAAATGGCTGGTCATAAGTGGCAAATCGGACAAACTGCTTTTGAATATTTATGGCCACTGGAAATTGAATATGAAGGAAATAATGATTCCCTCGTTCTTTTCGTAAAGCATAATGCATTTCGCGCATTGTTTACAGGGGATTTGGAACAGGAAGGCGAGAAGGAGCTGATTCAGCTTTATGACGAGAAATTGCGAAATATCGATTTGTTAAAAGGGGGGCATCATGGCAGTAAAACATCTAGCATCGAGGAATTTGTCACAGTGACAAACCCTAAATTTGCCGTGTTTATGGCAGGAGAAAATAACAGATACAATCATCCGCATATTGATGTTGTTAATCGGTTTGAAGCGAAAAATATCCCATACGCAACAACTGGATTAGATGGTACGGTAGAAGTCTCCATCTCTGAGAATCAAATATATATAGAAAAATCGAATGCTCTTTTCAGGAAATAAAAAAGTGGGATGATTTCTCATGTTAATAAGAAATCATTCCACTACTAAGGAATTACAGACGTGTAGCTGCTTCTACGATTATTGCAATAATAAACAATACTATGAAGAATCCGCCACCGATGGCGAAACCGTAACCGGCATCTGGGAAGTCATTGCTTTTCATCGCGCGGCCACGACCTTCAAATGGGTTTTCAGCTACATAGTTTGGATCTTGATGTCCTGCCATAAGTATCCCTCCTAATCTTCAATAATTATAGAATATTCTAACTGAAAATGCTATATGAAATGCTAATTATTCCTTTTATTGGTTTAGTATATCGTTGAGATTTTCAATAAATATCCATAAATTAATTGAGAGGAGATAGAAAGGATATTTTTTTCATGGCATATTGAGATAAGAAACTGGACATCCTCAATAACGTAAAAAATGGTATACTTAGAACTACGAAAGTAAAGGAGGTTCCCAGTATGATAACAAAAGTATGGCAAGATTTTAAAAAGGGGAATTTCGCACCGGTTTACTTGCTTGTAGGAGAAGAATCCTATTTTGTAGATGAAACAATTAAGCAGTTGAAGGCGGCTCTTCAAAAAAATGAAGAAGCGGAAATCATGACCTTTGACTTAAATGAACAGCCGATTGATTATGTTATTGATGAAGCGGATACGATTCCGTTTTTTTCGGAACGTAAATTAATAATAGCTAAAAATGCATCATTTTTAAAAGCGACTGAAAAGGGCAAAGAAAAGATTGACCATGATTTAAAGCGCCTTGAAAGCTGGCTGCAACATCCTACTGATACAGCCATTACCGTATTTATCGCGCCGTACGAAAAGTTGGATGAGCGTAAAAAAGTAACGAAGCTTATGAAAGAAAAATGTACAGTGCTTATAGCGGAAACACCTCAAAACAACGACTTGAATGTATGGGTAAAAAATGAAGCACAGCAGCATGGGAAAGCAATTACAGATGAAGCAGTCGGTAAGCTTCTTGAAATGGTTGGTCCCAATATGCTCCAGCTTCAGATGGAAATAGAAAAGATGGCCTTGTATTTAGGTGAGGATCATGAAATTACACGTGAGCTTGTAGAGGATTTAGTAGCAAAAACGCTTGAGCATGATGCATTTAAAATGCTGAATGCCTATTTGGAGCATAATCAAGAAGAAGCGCTCAAAATATATCATGATCTATTACGACAAAAAGAAGAACCAATCAAACTTGTAGGCCTCTTAGCAAATAATATCCGGACGATGACTAATATTTTCTATTTGCAAAAAAAGGGGTACCATCAGCAACAGATTGCAAAGCAGCTTAAAATTCATCCATACCGAGTGCAGATTATTTCAGGTCAAAGAAACCGACCATCCGACCAGCGTTTACTGCAAGCACTCTATAGTCTGGCGGAAGTAGACCTCCAGTTGAAAACAACAGGCGGAAATCGTGAGCGTCATCTTGAGCTGTTTTTAATGAAGAAACTATAGAAATTATTATATTCTAGAAAACAACGAAAAAAGCCAACTGTGCGGATGCACAGTTGGCTTTATAAGTTTACAATTAAGCTTTTTTCGCTAAACGAGACTTTTTACGAGAAGCCGCGTTTTTGTGAATAAGACCTTTAGAAGCAGCTTTATCTAATGCTTTAGAAGCAGCAACTACTAATTCTTGTGTGTTTTCAGCACCTGTTGCGATCGCTTGCTCAGCTTTTTTAACTGTAGTACGCATAGCAGATTTTGCTTGTGCGTTAGCAGCGTTAGCTTTTTCGTTAACTTTTACACGTTTGATAGCAGATTTAATGTTTGGCATTTCTTTCACCTCCTAGATTTAGGTACGAGATGAGTATTTTCTCACTTATTCATGTGTCAATACAACAAAAATCATTCTACCAAAGGATTGAAAGAATTGCAATACATAAATGCAAAGAATATTTACTTGACAGTTTGAACAAACTGAATTGTGGAGGTGCATTATGAAAAAAATTGATTGGAATCGAACAGATTTAATTGATGAAACAGCAGAAGTTGTCCAACATCAAACGAAACAACAAAAGGAAACATTGGAACATGAACGTGGCATTCACATGGAAGAATCCCAACAAAATCGTGTCAAAATCACAAAAGTTGAAGTAAATGCTACTGGGGAAGAAAGAATAAGTAAAAAGCAAGGGACGTATATAACGTTGTCGATCCCTACATTAACTTCGGAAGACCGACATGGATTTGAGCAAATGCAGGAATCTTTAATCCATTACCTGCATGATCTGCACAAGGATGTCAAGATTACGGCGGATTCAAAAATTCTAGTAATCGGTTTAGGAAACAAGACGATTACCCCAGATGCGATTGGGCCTTATACAATCGATGCGATGCATAAAAAACAATCGGAACTGGATTCCCCGAAGTTTATTTTGTATGCACCAGGTGTTACAGGGCAGACAGGATTTGAGACGAGCGATTATATTCATGCATTGGCAGAAAAAATTAAACCTGCACTTGTTATTATCGTCGATGCGCTTGCAACAAGCGGAAGTGCCCGCTTATGCCGGACAATCCAACTGACAGATACCGGCATACATCCAGGTGGAGGTGTCGGCAACCATCGCAAGGAAATTTCAAAGGAAATGCTCGGCGTACCGGTAACAGCGATCGGAGTTCCGACAGTTGTGGAAGCACCTATTTTAATAGCCGATGCAATAGATGTAGCATTCAGGTCGATTGCGGCTAAAATACAGGAAAGAGACAAACCTTCAGGCAAGCTCTCAGTAACAAGCTGGACACCTGTAAACGAGGAAGTCGATTTAACGAAAGTTGAGCCGATTTTCGGTCAGTGGGCAACATGGCCGACAGAAGATCGACGACAATTATTTGAAGAAGTATTCAGTACCCATCCGGAGCGGTTGATGGTTACTCCGAAAGAGGTTGACTTCTGGCTGAGTCAATATGCATTTTTACTAGGCGAAGGTTTGTTTAAATGGCTTGAAGAAAAACAAAAAGCCGGTAATTAACCGGCAATTTATTTTCTGAACAATAAAAGCTAGTTATACGTTCTAAGTTTTACTCTTCTCCCATATTGTATTGGAGAAAGGGTGATGTGTTTGCGGAAACTAAAACGCTTCTCATTATTGTTCTTATTTTTATTTTCACTGCCTATCATTATTGGGCAATTCCCTTTTCCAAATAATGAAATGACTACACAAAAAAGTAAAAGTGAACGTCCCCACGTTGTTTATGCGGCGGCAGAGCCAATTGTGACAGTACCTGAAGAACCGAAAATTGATCCATTCAATGTACTGTTGATGTTCACACATTCACACGAATCCTATAAGCCAATCGTCAAAAAAACAAAAGGGATGCAGGCAGTTTATGATGAAGAAATGAATATCTTTTCACTACAAGAAATGATGCAGCATTATCTTGAATTAAACGGTTTAACACCACATATTGTAGATTTTGATGTTATGACCGAAATGAAACAGGTTGATGCAACATTTCACCAAGCGTACAAAGTGGCTCGACCTGTATTGGCACAGTATTTGGAAGAAAACGAATATGAACTTGTAATCGATTTTCACCGGGATTCAGCCCCTAAAAAAGTAACGACACTTACAGCAAATAATGAACAATATGCAAAAATTGCTTTTGTTGTCGGCGCGGAACATCCTGCATATGAAGCGAATTTAGCATATGCAACATTGCTGAGTGAGCAAGTGAACAGCATTGTGCCTGGCATTTCACGAGGAATTATTAAAAAGTCTGGTACTGGTGTAGATGGTGTTTATAATCAAGATCTTGCAACAAATGTATTGCTGATTGAATTTGGGGGTATCGACAACACCGAAGAAGAACTTCAACGAACGATGGCGGTTTTAGCACAGGCGATTCGGGTTGCTTTCGTTGAATCAGCAGTTTAAGTATTAATTGATTTACAAATAGCAGGCGGGTAGTGTGAGACACGTAGAGCAATTTCAGCACGGCTACTCGCTCAAATATGAAAAACCGTATTTCGCTATAGTTTAGTGCGAAATACGGTTTTCCTATTGTAGGTGAAGGTTCGCTGTTGTCGTTTTACTACAATTCATAGTATAATTTAAAATACGTTATGCCTCTATGTTCCATTACTTAAAATTGGTGGGAGATAGAGGCTGTATTTTAGTAGAAAAGTAAATGGATGAATAACCTACATATGTAGTGACACCAACCCTAAATGGGCTCAGGTGTTTTTTCTAATTAGGAGAGGAATAATACATGAACCGAGAACAACGTTTAAAACGACAAGAGAATATCCGAAATTTCTCGATTATTGCACATATTGACCACGGAAAATCAACTCTTGCGGACCGTTTATTGGAAACGACGCAAACCGTTACACAACGCGAAATGAAATCGCAGCTGCTGGATTCTATGGATCTGGAGCGTGAACGCGGAATTACAATTAAATTAAATGCCGTACAATTGAAATATAATGCTAAAAATGGCGAAATCTATACATTCCATCTGATCGATACACCGGGTCACGTCGATTTCACATATGAAGTATCACGTTCATTAGCGGCATGTGAAGGTGCCATTCTAGTAGTAGATGCTGCACAGGGAATTGAAGCACAAACGCTGGCTAACGTATATTTGGCATTGGACAATGATCTGGAAATTTTACCGGTAATCAACAAAATCGACTTACCTGCTGCAGATCCGGAGCGTGTTCGCGCTGAAGTGGAAGATGTGATTGGGCTGGATGCTTCTGAAGCAGTACTTGCATCAGCAAAAGCAGGAATTGGGATCCAGGATATTTTGGAGCAGATCGTTGAAAAAGTACCTGCCCCACAAGGTGATCCAGATGCCCCATTACAAGCACTGATTTTCGACTCTGTTTATGATGCTTATAAAGGTGTTATCATTTCAATCCGTATTGTAAATGGTACTGTTAAAGCCGGAGATAAAATCAAAATGATGGCAACGGGTGCAGAGTTTGAAGTAATCGAAGTAGGTGTTCATACACCGAAATCGATACCACAAGCTGAATTGACAGTAGGTGATGTTGGGTATTTGACAGCATCCATTAAAAATGTTCAGGACACACGTGTAGGTGATACTGTAACTTTTGCAGGCAGCCATGCTGCGACAGAGCCACTTCCAGGTTACCGTAAACTAAATCCGATGGTGTATTGCGGTCTTTATCCAATTGACACAGCAAAATACAACGATTTACGTGAGGCACTTGAAAAACTGGAATTAAATGACTCTGCATTACAATATGAGGCAGAAACTTCTCAGGCATTAGGATTCGGTTTCCGATGCGGATTCTTAGGATTATTGCACATGGAAATTATTCAGGAACGTATTGAGCGTGAATTCAACATTGATTTAATCACGACTGCGCCTTCTGTAATTTATGAAGTGACAAAAACGGATGGTTCGGTATTGAAAGTGGATAATCCGTCAATGATGCCGGATCCGCAAAAAATCGACCGCATTGAAGAGCCGTACGTAAAAGCGACAATCATGGTACCAAATGATTACGTAGGTGCTGTTATGGAGCTTTGCCAGAAGAAACGCGGTAACTTCTCAGGGATGGATTACATCGATGACACACGTGTGAAAATCGTTTATGAAATGCCTTTAGCTGAAATTGTTTACGATTTCTTTGATTTCTTAAAATCAAATACGAAAGGCTATGCGTCATTCGATTATGAATTAATCGGATACCAGCCTTCTAAGTTAAGCAAAATGGATATTCTGCTAAACGGTGAACAGGTAGATGCATTAAGCTTCATCGTACACAAAGACTTTGCATATGAACGCGGAAAAGTAATCGTTGAAAAATTAAAAGAGCTGATTCCGCGTCAACAATTCGAAGTACCGGTGCAAGCTGCGATCGGTCAAAAAATTATTGCCCGCTCGACAATTAAATCAATGGGTAAAAACGTACTTGCAAAATGTTACGGCGGTGACATTTCACGTAAACGTAAATTACTTGAAAAGCAAAAAGCGGGTAAAAAACGTATGAAGCAAGTAGGTTCAGTAGAGGTTCCTCAGGAAGCATTTATGGCTGTACTGAAAATGGATGATAGTAAATAGTATTTGTAAAAGGCAGATAGAGCAATCTTTCTGCCTTTTATTTTTAGAGGATAGTTTACTGAAATGTTTTTTAAAAATGAGGTAGAAAATATGACCGATATTTTAAATTTTTTGCATTATAAAAATGAAAAACTGGAAAGTGAATTGAATAAATTGTTTGAACGTGCCAATTCGCCTGTAAGCCGGGTAGATGCTCTGCTGGAAAATAAAGCACTGCAACTGGAAGACCACAAGCTGTTTTTGGCGTTTTTAGCATATTTAGCGCAGCAAAACATTGAGGCAAAACGTTTATTTCAAGATGTTCTGCGCTTGCCAAAGCATCAATTTGAATCGGAATATGAAATGAATTGGGCACAGGTAATCAAATTGAGTGTCACATTTTTTACAATTTTACGTGATAATGACCTGAATAGTTACAAACAATTTATCGACTAGCTTGTAACAAACAGCAACAGTTCGCTATAATGATGAAATGAGTAAAGGTAATAAATGATAGGGGGGCAAGTAGTCGATGAATGAAGAACAACGACTAGCTAGTCAGCAGATTAAACAACCTAAGGAAGAAAAAGACTATAGTAAATATTTTGAGAAAGTATTTACGGCTCCTTCACTAAAAGACGCGAAAAAGCGCGGTAAAGAAGAAGTAAAATATCATAAAGATTTTGATATCGAAGAAAAATATTTAGGAATGGGACAGGATCGTAAGTTTTATATTCGAACATACGGCTGTCAAATGAATGAGCATGACACAGAAGTAATGGCTGGTATTTTCATGCAGCTTGGCTATACACCGACTGAAATGATTGAAGAAGCGGATGTTGTTTTACTAAACACGTGCGCCATTCGTGAAAATGCGGAAAATAAAGTATTCGGTGAGCTAGGCTTCCTGTTAAAATATAAACGTAAAAATCCGGAAATGCTGATTGGTGTTTGCGGATGTATGTCGCAAGAAGAATCTGTCGTGAACAAAATATTAAAACAGTATCAGCATGTTGATATGGTGTTCGGGACACATAATATCCACCGATTACCGAATATTTTACACGATGCTTATATGTCAAAGGAAATGGTTGTCGAAGTTTGGTCAAAAGAAGGCGATGTCATTGAAAACCTTCCGAAAAAACGTATTGGCTCGATTAAAGCATGGGTGAATATTATGTACGGCTGCGACAAGTTCTGTACATATTGTATCGTTCCGTATACACGAGGCAAGGAACGTTCTCGCCGCCCGGAAGAAATTATTCAGGAAGTGCGTGAATTGGCTGCACAAGGCTATAAAGAAATTATGCTTTTGGGCCAAAATGTCAATGCGTACGGTAAAGACTTTGATGATATTGAATACCGACTAGGTGATTTAATGGATGAGCTCCGTAAAATCGATATTCCACGTATTCGCTTTACGACAAGTCATCCGCGCGACTTTGATGATCATTTAATCGAAGTATTGGCAAAAGGCGGTAATCTTGTTGACCATATCCACTTACCGGTCCAGTCCGGTTCAAACGAAATATTAAAAATCATGGCCCGTAAATACACACGTGAGCATTTCCTGCAATTAGTCGATAAAATTAAAGCGGCAATTCCGGGTGTAACATTAACAACAGATATCATTGTAGGCTATCCGAATGAAACGGAAGAGCAATTCCAGGAAACGCTTGATTTATATCGTCAAGTCGGCTTTGATATGGCGTTCACGTATATTTACTCGCCTCGTGAAGGAACACCGGCTGCAAAAATGGTCGATAATGTAACAGATGAAGAAAAGAAAGACCGTCTGCACCGTTTAAATGCGGTTGTCTCTGAGTATTCTGCAAAAGCGCTCAAAGGTTTGGAAGGTCAAACAGTTGAAGTTTTAGTTGAAGGCAGCAGTAAAAGACGCGATGATGTGTTAGCTGGCTATACGCGCAAAAACCGTCTTGTTAACTTTAAGGCAGATCCAAAATTTATTGGTAAGCTTGTAAATGTAAAAATTTTAGAAGCAAAATCTTACTCTTTAATGGGTGAGTTTGTAGAAGAAGTGACAAAAGAGGGGGAGTTCGTAAAATGACAACAAAATTGTATACAAAAGATGAGATTGTAGAAAAAGCAAAAGAAATTGCCCATATGATTGCGAATACTGAAGAAGTAGAATTTTTCAAAAAAGCGGAAGAACAAATTAATGAAAATCAATTTGTCCGCGAAAAGATCGCTTCTTTAAAAGCATTGCAAAAGCAGGCGGTTAACTTTCAGCACTTAGGGAAAGAAAAAGCGCTTAATATGATTGAAGGTAAAATTACGGGAATTGAAACTGAAATCGATGAATTACCAGTCGTTCAACAATTTAAGCAATCACAGACAGAAGTAAATGAACTGTTACAATTAGTATCAAATGCCATTGCGAATAATGTTACAGATGAAGTTATTGCTTCTACAGGCGGCGATGTACTAAAAGGCGAAACAGGATCAAAAGTACGTAATAGTACACCAGGCTCATGTTCTTAAAATAATTATTAAAGATATCCCACGTGGATATCTTTTTTTATGTAGAGTTAATATTCTAAAAGTTTAGCAATATGTGACAATAAATATGTCGATATTCCTACTATTTTTTGTTATGATTTAAGTTAGTTAGAACTATATAGGAAGGACTTTACTAATGAACGAATTTGATAATCTAAGTGTAAGTGATGAAGGATTGTACGATTGGTTATGTCAGATGGCTCGGCAGATTGATTTGGCAGTAGCAATTATTAACCCGAATAAAGGGTATACAATTGAATTTGTAAACCAGATCTTTACGCAAACAACAGGGTACAGGGAAGATGATGTGCTCGGGTCAACACTTTCTTTACTACAGGGACCTCTTACTGACATGTTAAATGAGAATTCGATTCAGGAAAGTATTGAAAATGGACTGACATTTAAAACATCATCCTTTCATTACCGGAAAGATGGGTATGCATTTTGGAACGAAGTCAGGCATTTACCAATGTTTAATCAGCAAGGAATACTCCAATATTGTGTGATCATAATGAAAGATGTAACGGACTCCATGAACATAGAGTCGTTGATTGAGCTGGAACGTGAAGTCTACTTTAGTCTGGAAACAGGGCATCCACTTGAAAATGTATTACGTAATATTTGCAAATCGGTTGAAATAACTTTCGGAAAGAAATGCCATTGTTCCATCGTCCTTGTTGATGAAAATGACCGGATGATTAATATTTACGGTGAAATGTGGAAAGATTTGAAGGAGCTCGATGAGAAAGTTTTATTAATGGATATGAAAGACAATAGGAAAATAAATAAACCGCTCATTTTGAAAGACTTAGAGCAATCGATTTATCATGAAGCATATAGACCGATTATCGATAAATATCGTATAGTTTCAATGTGGAGTCAGCCAATTTTAAATTCAGAAGAAAAAACGATCGGTTTATTTACAATGTACTTTGAACAACGGGCAGAACCAAAAACGATTGAAATAAAATTCATGAACCGAATCGCACCGATTGTTACACTCGCATTAAAATATTTTGACCAAAAAAGTGCGATTCACCGTCTTGCTTTTTGTGATGTTGCATCCGGATTAAATAATTATGAACGCTTTAAAATCATTTTAAATGATTTTACTGCAAATCAGTCGATGGGGCATTTATATATTATTGAACCGGGAGAATATCAAAATATTATTGATTTGTATGACCGGCAAGGCGGGGATGAAGTGCTGCGTCAGCTAGCAAATCGAATACAGAATATCCCATCATTCGCAGACTCGATCATTGCGAGGTATACCCATTCAGCGATTATTGTAGCGACACGTTTATCATTACGGGAAATGAAGATTCCACCCATTGTAGCAGAACAGTTTTTATCAGAGCCATATTATATTGATGGAAAAGAAGTATACTTAACATTAAAAATAGGAACTTCATCTTTTAGTTCCCGTATTAATTACATAGAAGCAGTCCGCCAGGCGGATATTGCGTTATCAAGTGCCCTTAAAGTAACGGGCACTGTTATTAAAAATTTTAATATGAGTTTAATTGAATCTGTAGAACAAGAAATGAATGTACTGGCCCATTTTGCTCGCGGTCTAAAAAATAGTGAATTTTTTCCGATGCTCCAGCCGAAAGTGAACTTGATGACAGGGGAAATTGAAAGTTTTGAAGCTTTGGCACGTTGGAATTCGACGGATTTAGGTGTTGTCTCACCGACGTTATTTATTCCGGTTGCAGAAAATACCGGTAATATTTATAAAGTAGACCTCGAAATTTTCAAGAAGGTGCTCCTATGGCAAAAACAGCGACACGATGCGGGATTGAAATTGTATCAAGTATCGATCAATATTTCACCGAGCCATTTTTATAATCCGGCATTTGTAGAAAGTTCCATTGCCCTTATAGAAAGCTATAAAATAGATCCGAAATTTATAAAATTTGAAATAACCGAAAGTGTCGAACTGGAAAATGTCATAAGAGCAAAAAAAATAATCGACGAGTTGCAACAGCTGGGGATTGAAACATCGATTGATGACTTTGGTGTTGGTTATTCATCACTCAGCTATTTGCAGGAACTGCCATTTAAAGAAATCAAAATTGATAAAAGTTTTGTCGATAATTTAGCGAATCCACGGATGAATGCCGTTATTAAAACCATTATTCAGCTTTCGGATAACTTGAACATGGTATCTGTAGCAGAAGGAATCGAAACAGAAGAACAGCATCTTGAGCTAAAGCGATTAGGCTGTCAGGTTGGGCAAGGATACTATTATTATAAACCAATGTTAATTGAACAAATTAATGAACTATTAGATCAGCAGTTAAAAACTTCATTCAGCAAATGAAGCTCTCAGTAAAATAAAGATGGGCTAAATAAGACAGCACTATGTAGGCCTTATCCCGCTTCCTGACATAACTGCACCGAGGTATAATTGAATGAAGCAATAGCAAAAGCGCTACTACAACAAAGGTTTGTAGTAGTTTTTTTTTCTAAAAACTCATTTCACCCTTTAGGCACCTGTCGCATACAATAAGTCGAGTTAGTTGAAGAAAGGAGAGATGTTCGGTGAAGCGTTTACGTCAAATTGTGACGAAAGCAGTTATTGCAAAAGGGAAGAAGCGTACCGAATGTGTAGAAACGCTCTGTCCACCGAATGCGCCAACGAGCATATTAGGTTGTTGGGTAATTAACCATCAATACCAGGCGAAACGTAACGGTAAATTTGTTGAGGTGACAGGGAAATTCGAGGTGAATGTTTGGTACGCATATAACAATCATTCAAAAACGGCAGTGCATACAGAGACAATTTCCTATAAGGACCGTGTCAAACTATCATTCCGTGATGGAGATGAAGTCGATTCAAATGATGTAAAAGTCCGTGTATTACAAGCGCCGAATTGTATTGAGGCAGTGATTACTAAGCAAGGCGACAAAATCCAAGTAACGGTCGAGCGTGAATTTTTAGTGGAGATAATTGGGGAAACGACAGTTGTGATTAATGTACACCCACTGGATTATGAAGATGAATGGTCATATGAAGAAAGTTCACAGCAGCCATCCAGCACTTCTTCATCATCATCCTCGTCATCCTCGTCATCGTCTTCATCGTCCGACTCGGGCGGAAAAGATTATGGCAAAGATTATGACTCCTCATCATTTTCGTGAAAACGTCTATTTTTTAACAGCAAATTTAAAGTCGTAAAAAACTGCAAAAGTCTATCGTAAACAGAGGGGAATTGTTTGAAGATTACTTTCAGACAATTCCTTTTCTTTTCGTTTGCAAGGCAAAATGCGAGTCAAATGGTATAATACTTGTACAAGTTTTAGCAAGTGAGGGAAATAAACATGACTACATATACACCGATGATGCAACAATATTTACTCGTAAAACAAGATTACAAGGATGCTTTTTTATTTTACCGTTTAGGCGATTTTTATGAACTGTTTTTTGATGATGCCATTAAAGCGTCACAGCTTCTGGAAATTACACTAACAGCGCGCTCAGGCAATACCGATAATCCGATTCCAATGTGTGGGGTACCGCATCACTCTGCACAAGGCTATATCGAAACACTTGTCTCAAAAGGTTTTAAAGTGGCGGTATGCGAACAGACGGAAGACCCAAAGCATGCAAAAGGTGTTGTGAAACGTGAAGTAGTACAAGTAATTACTCCAGGTACGATTACAGAGGGGAAAGCACTTGACGGGAAATCCAATCATTTCATTGCAGCAGCTGAAAGTAATGAAAATGATGAAATGGTATTTGCCTATTTGGACGTATCGACAGGCGAAGCCAATTGTTCTGTTATTGAAGGAAGTGCAAAACAATTAATTCAGCAAGTACAAGCATATGCAATAAAAGAATTGATCGTAAACGAGCAGCTGCAGTTACTGCTTGCAGATTATGCGGAAGCAGGTGGTATTGTTCTGTCGCTTGAAACAGAAGAAATGGACCCGGTAAAAGCAAATCAGTATGTCGCTCATCTGCCGGTTCAGCTACAAGGCGTGGCAAAGCGATTATTACAATATGTGGAACGTACACAAATGCGTTCGTTATCACATATTCAGCCGTTTACCTATACTGAGGCACATAACTTCCTTCGCATCGATACGAATTCCAAACGTAATTTAGAGTTGATTCAATCGATACGCGGAGGTGATTCTAAAGGTACATTGCTGTGGCTTTTGGATGAAACGGTAACGGCGATGGGAGGCCGAAAACTGAAACAGTGGATGCACCAGCCGCTTGCAAAGAAAAATGCAATTGAAGCACGCCAGGCGATTGTTACAGAATTGCTGGAAGATTTCTTTTTGCGGGATGAATTGACGTCATTGCTGAAAAATGTATATGATCTAGAGCGTTTAGCAGGGCGAGTTGCATTTGGTTCTGTTGGAGGACGTGATCTGGCACAGCTGCGTGAATCATTACGCCAAGTACCGATGATTCAGCAAAAGCTTGTAACCAGCGGATTGGAAAAATGTACAGCACTAGGACAAAAGCTGGACGTATGCGCCGATATTGAACAATTGCTGGCAGAGGCGATTACCGATCAACCGCCAATTTCAATCAAAGAAGGCGATGTAATTCGCGATGGCTACAATGCACAGCTCGATGAATATCGTGATGCCTCCCGAAACGGGAAAGACTGGATTGCCCAGCTTGAGCAAAAAGAACGTGAACTGACAGGAATTAAAAATTTAAAAATAGGCTATAACCGTGTATTCGGCTATTATATCGAAATTACAAAATCCCATTTGAATAATACAGACCTGGCACGCTTTGAACGAAAACAAACTTTGGCGAATGCCGAGCGTTTTATTACAGAAGAATTAAAAGAAAAAGAAGCACTAATTTTAAATGCCGAAGAGCAGAGTCTTGCGCTGGAATATGATTTATTTGTAGCATTGCGTGAACAGTTAAAAGGGTATATTCCCCGTGTACAGGCATTGGCTGCCCAAATTAGTGAGCTTGATGTACTGATGAGCTTTGCGATGGTAACGGACAAATACCGTTTTACAAAGCCGGTATTCCATGACGGACGTGCTTTGAAAATTATTGAAGGAAGACATCCGGTTGTCGAGAAAATGCTCAATAAGCAAAGTTATGTACCGAATGATTGTGTGCTGACAAATGATAAAAATATGATGCTGATTACTGGTCCGAACATGTCGGGTAAAAGTACGTATATGCGCCAAGTAGCACTCATTGTCGTATTGGCACAAATGGGTTGCTATGTACCGGCTGATGAAGCAATACTTCCGATTACTGATCAGATTTTCACGCGTATCGGTGCAGCAGATGACTTAGCGGCAGGCCAATCGACATTTATGGTAGAAATGCTTGAATCACAGCATGCCATTACACATGCCACTAAAAACAGTCTGCTGCTGTTTGATGAAATCGGACGCGGTACATCAACATATGACGGGATGAGTCTGGCACAGGCGATGATGGAATATATTCATGATGAAATCGGGGCAAACACATTATTTTCTACCCACTATCATGAACTGACGGATTTGGAAAATGAGCTTTCACGTCTGCAAAATGTTCATGTCAGTGCAACCGAGCAAGATGGCCGGGTTGTATTTTTGCATAAAGTGAAAAAAGGTGCCGCAGATAAAAGTTATGGTGTCCATGTGGCGGAGCTGGCAGAAATGCCTGAAACGATTTTACAACGTGCTCGCGTATTACTGGAGCAATTTGAAGCTGCGAATGAAGAAAAGCCGCAAGCGATCAATTATAAACAAGAACCACCTCAAAATCCGCAAATGCCGGAACAGGTGATGGAGAACGACCAGCAGCTTTCATTGTTTACAATAGAGGAAGAATCAGCAATCGCACCGGAACAACAAGAAGTGCTTGATGCATTGGCAAAGCTGAATGTGATGGGCACAACACCGATGCAGGCAATGACATTACTATATGAACTGCAGCAAAAATTACTAGGCAATCAATAAAGGAGGGAACGGCTTTGGGAAAAATTCAAATAATGGATGAGTGGCTATCGAATAAAATTGCAGCCGGTGAAGTAGTTGAACGCCCTTCATCTGTCGTGAAAGAGCTAGTTGAAAATGCAATCGATGCGGGCAGTACGTCAATCGAAATTTTCCTGGAAGAAGCGGGCCTTCATTCGATACAAGTCATTGATAACGGAAGCGGGATGGACGAGGAAGATGCTCTTAAATCCTTTTCCCGCCATGCTACATCAAAAATAGAAAAAGAACAGGATCTGTTCCGTATTCGGACACTCGGTTTCCGCGGGGAAGCATTGGCATCGATTGCTTCGGTTTCCAAGTTAACATTACGCACTTCGGACGGGAATGGAGGTGTGCACCTGTATATGGAAGGCGGTCATTTGAAGGAACACCAGCCGACCGCACTGCGCAGGGGAACAGATATTACTGTTGCACAGCTATTCTTTAATACACCGGCACGCCTGAAATATTTAAAAACGATTCAGACCGAGCTTGGGCATACAATCGATTTTGTTAACCGGATTGCGCTCGGCTATCCGACGATTGCGGTTAAACTTGTGCATAATGGGCAAACATTATTGCAAACGAACGGCCGCGGCCAGGTGCAGCAAGTATTGGCGGCAATATACGGTGCACACAATGCGAAGAAAATGCTGCCGTTTGAAGGGGGAAATCAAGATTATAAAATACATGGTTTTGCAAGTTTACCTGAAGTTACGCGTGCTTCGAAAAATTATATGTCACTTTTCGTCAATGGGCGCTGGGTCAAACATTTCGTGATTCAGAAGGCAATCATAGATGCATATCATACGTATTTACCGATTGAACGTTTCCCAATCGTACTTTTGTATGTTGAGGGAGATCCGCAATTAACAGATGTCAATGTCCATCCGGCGAAGCATCAGGTACGCTTAAGTAAAGAGCCGGAACTGCTGAAGCTTATTGAAGATACGATCCGTTCAGCGATTCGGGAGGTTATCCGTATTCCGCTCGCTGAAAAAAACGAAAAACCAATTCGAACGCCAACTGAACAGATGAATATTTGGAATCCGGCACCTGCAATGCAGCCGACATTTAATGAGGATAAGTTATCGACAATTGTTGAGCGATTATCAAATGAAGCATCTATTGTAAAAGAGCCGTATGCGCCGGTCCCGACACAACAACAGGTCGTGCCTGCAGCTCCACCTGAGCCGGAAAGCAGCGAACAGCATTCTACGGAAGACTTCCATGAAATTCCGACTATTGAAGAGGAAATGTACCTGGAAGAGTCACCAATGAAAGAAGTCGAATCGAAAAGGCATTTTCCACAAGTCGAAATTGTCGGACAGATTCACGGAACGTATATTGTAGCCCAAATGGAAGACGGATTTTATTTAATCGATCAGCATGCAGCACAGGAACGAATTAAGTATGAATATTTCCGAGATAAAGTCGGAGAAGTGAATGCAAACGAACGCCAGACTCTCCTCATGCCCTTAACATTCCATTATGCGGCTGATGAGGCATTACGTCTAAAAGAATCCAAGGAGGCACTTGAAGAAGTAGGGGTTTTCTTGGAGGAATTCGGTCTTTCTTCATTTGTTGTAAGGGAATACCCGACTTGGTTCCCAAAAGGCGAAGAACAGGAAATTATAGAGGAACTGATAGAGCAAGTGCTAAGCGCACGGAAAACCGATATAAAAAAATTGCGTGAAGATGCGGCCATTATGATGAGCTGCAAAAAGTCGATTAAAGCGAATCATTATTTAAATAAAGAACAGATGGAAAGACTGATTAATGACTTACGAAATGCTGACAATCCGTTTACATGTCCCCATGGGCGGCCTGTATTGATTCATTTTACGTCGTATGAAGTGGAAAAAATGTTTAAACGGGTAATGTAATTCATACAGTGAAAATTCAATAAGTGGGGATCTCTTCACTCCCACTGATTAGAGGGAACATAAGCTAAAACCGTCGCGTTTTGTGACAACGCTTGTGTGACTAACATTGTGTCGGCCCGAACCAATCGGGCTTTTACGGGTAGTCTTGCCTCTGAGATTACGCTTTCGAGGCAGATAAATTACTACTAGTTAATGCGGGATAAACGAGGGGATGGTTTTATGGAGCAACGGTCATTTTTCGTCACAATGTCAGACGGGCATGATATCTTTGTCCGCACATATACACCGAGTAAAAAGCGTATTGGGCATATTCATATTTTGCACGGGATGTCGGAACATAGTGGACGATATGAAAATTTCGCGGAGAAGCTATGTGATGAAGGGTATTTTGTAACAGCGCATGATCATCGCGGTCATGGTTTTACAGCGCAAAAAAACGGCATATTTGGTTATTTCGGACCTGAAAAGGGTTTTGAGCTTGTTGTAGATGATGTTGTAGAAGTGCTTTCCTTTTTGAAGAAAGAAACGGCAGAACGGGCTATTATATTCGGTCACAGTATGGGCTCTTTTATAGCACGACGTTTTATCCAACAGCATAGTGATAAAATAGAACGGCTGATTTTATCGGGTACGGGATCACCGACATTGCTTCATAAGGCAGGGCATATTATAGCGAAGCAGCTGGTAAACCTGCAGGGAGCAAAAATTCAAAGTGATCTTATGAATGATCTTAGTTTTAGCAGTTTCAATCGTAAAATTAAAGATCCGAAAACAAATTTTGACTGGCTTACAACCGATGAAGAGGAAGTACAAAAATATATTGATGATCCATTGTGCGGTGTGATCCCGACGAATCAATTTTTCGTTGATTTAACGGGAGGCATGTTGAAGCTCGAAAATGACCGTGCGAATGCGCGAATACGTCCTGATTTAAAAATACTTGTAGTAAACGGCACATATGATCCGATTGCCGGGCCTGAAGCAGAAGGGGCGTTTCATGTTGGTAAACTGTTTGCACGTTCGGGTGTAGAACATGTAAAGGTGCATATATTTGAAGGAATGCGGCATGAAATTTTAAACGAAAAAAAGAAAGAACAAGTAAAAGAAATAATTGTACGGTGGTTAAAAGATGAATAAAAAAATCGATGTCGTGGCCATTATCGGTCCTACAGCATCCGGAAAAACAGCGCTGAGTATCCGCTTGGCAAAAGAGATTGACGGTGAAATTATTAACGGAGATTCCATGCAGATCTACCGCCATATGGATATCGGTACGGCCAAAATTACCGAAGCCGAAATGAAAGGGGTTCCGCATCACCTGCTTGATATTAAAGAACCGACAGAAGGTTTTTCGGTTGCAGAATATCAACAGCTTGTCCGCGGTAAAATTGAAGAGATTCAAGCTCGGGGGAAAATGCCGATTATTGTTGGGGGAACGGGGTTATATGTACAATCTGTCCTATATGATTTTCAATTTGCCAAACAAGAGGTCGATGAAACAGCTCGCGAAAATTATTATAGAGAACTTGAAGTGTTAGGGCCTGAAGCGATGCATGCGAAACTTGTTCAAATGGACCCGGCAGCGGCGGCGTCCATTCATCCGAACAATACAAGACGTGTTATTCGGGCAATGGAAATGGCAGAACTTGCAGGAGTCTCTCGAGCAGAAGAGCAATTCAATCGAGGGGACATACCGTTATATAACCATGTAATAATCGGGTTGGATATGGATCGCGAAAAACTTTATGAAAGAATTAACTTACGTGTCGATTTAATGATGGAAGCGGGTCTTGTCGAAGAAGTCCGCGCGCTATATGAAGGGGGAATCCGTGATGTCCAGGCGATTAAAGCGATCGGCTATAAAGAGCTGTATGCCCATTTTGATGGACTTGTTTCACTTGAAGAAGCAGTGGAACAGATTAAACAAAATTCCCGTCGCTATGCGAAACGTCAACTTACCTATTTCCGAAATAAAATGGAAATTGCGTGGATCGGAAATGATTGGAATAAAATAAAAAGTTTATTTGAAATTCATTAAATTTAAAGGGAAATTTTGTCCGCATAACGAATAGGTAACTATTGCATGTATTTTAAGGTAAGGGAGATTGAACGACGATGAAATCGATAAATTTGCAAGATACTTTTTTAAACAATTTACGTAAAAATAATGTTTTTGTAACGGTATTTCTGTTAAATGGCTTCCAATTAAAAGGACTTATAAAATCATATGATAACTTTACCGTACTATTGGAATCGGAAGGAAAACAGCAGCTTATTTACAAGCATGCAATTTCTACTTTTGTACCGTCCAAAAATGTAGCGTTAACGGAAGAAGAGTAACAACCTAGCCAAACTTGTAGCGAATTTTGATCTGATTGATTATAATGACTAAGATGCTATAAGTATTGGAGGATTTTTGATGAAAACGATGACAACAGATGAACTGATCAACTTACTCGATGCAAATGAAGATTTAAATGTAATCGATGTTCGTGAAGATTTTGAAGTGGAACACGGAATGATTCCAGGTGCTGTACATATTCCACTTGGCTCAATCCCGGAACGTACTAATGAACTAGACAATTCAAAATCCTACATCGTCGTATGTAAAGGCGGAGTACGCAGTGCAAATGCTTGCGAATATCTGGCAGAGCAAGGTTTTGATGTAACGAATTTAGATGGCGGAATGATGGCCTATGATGGAGAATTAGAATTTAAATAATTTCCAAAAGAAGGGAGTGCCGATTGATTCGGCACTCCCTTTAGTTATCCTACTTTGTATAATAAATTTTCTTTGATGGCAGGCTCCAGCCTTTAGTGTATGAACATATCCGCAGGACAGTAATGGAAACAAATAAAAAGTATAAAAACAAATCCCCCTTAAAAATTTCAAGGCCGATTAAGAAACCTGCACTGGCCGCCCAAACGGCATAAATTTCGTGACGCAGTATAATGGGTCTTCTACCGGCAAGCAAGTCCCGAACCACCCCCCCGCCTGCACCTGTTAAAACGGCAGCTACAATTACTGCTACAATCGGTAACTCCAGGTGGACAGCATGCATTGCACCTTGAATGGCAAAGGCGGATAATCCGATTGCGTCGGTAACGTATCCCCATCGACTCCACTGTTTAAATAAATGATGCGGAATTAAAAAGAAAACCGTAATCGCAAGAAGCGCGAATTGAAACATAAGCTCCTGGTTCCATAATGTCGAGACCGGCAGGCCGATTAATATATTACGGATAGCCCCGCCGCCAAAAGCTGTAACGATACCTAATATGTACACCCCAAATAAATCATACTCTTCTTCCATTGCCACAATTGCCCCGGAAATGGCAAAGGCAACCGTTCCGATCAAACTAAATACATCCCACGCCATAAACATCTCTCCCTTAATGTCCTTTCGACCATGACAATAGCAGTTTTTCAAACATTCGTCAAAACTATTTTTTTTCATGTATAATGGATACAGTTTGAACAGAATGGAGCAGGAATTATGGCATTTCAATCAATATTATCAGCTGAAACATTAACGCTTGCAGCACAAGTGGAAGAAAAAGTCCGCACTTATCATCAGGAAGTCGATGAACGTGCATTTTATAATCAACAAAAGGTACTGGCAGCTTTTCGAAATAATCAGGTAAGTGACTTTCATCTTCATCCTTCAACAGGGTATGGATATGATGATGAGGGCCGAGATAATTTAGAGCGTGTATATGCGCAAACTTTCGGGGCAGAGGCGGCCATCGTACGTCCTCAGATCATTTCGGGTACACATGCGATCACATTAAGTTTATTCGGTGTATTACGACCGGGTGATGAATTGGTTTATATTACAGGCAAACCGTACGATACACTACAATCAATCGTTGATGGTGGCGAAAAGGATACAGGTTCCTTGAAAGACTATAAGATTGGCTATTCTCATGTAGATTTAATCGACAATAAGAAAATCGATTGGGAAGGTGTAAAAAAGGCAGTAAACGAAAATACGAAAATGATTGCGATACAGCGTTCCAAAGGCTATGCAACACGACCATCATTTACGATTAAACAAATTTCCGAAATGGTTGTGAAAATACGGACAATCGCACCGAATGCCATTATTTTTGTAGATAACTGCTACGGTGAATTTGTGGAATTACTTGAACCGACAGAAGTTGGCGTTGACTTAATGGCCGGTTCATTAATTAAAAATCCTGGTGGGGGCTTTGCAAAAATCGGTGGATATATTGCAGGTCGTGCAGATTTAGTTGAAAAATGTGCATACCGTATGACATCACCGGGAATTGGAGCTGAGGCAGGCGCTTCATTAAATACGTTAGCAGACTTTTACCAAGGTTTCTTCATGGCACCGCATATTGTTGCACAAAGTTTAAAAGGTGCAATTTTTACATCCGCAATGCTTGAGGAAATCGGTATGACAACATCTCCCCATTATACTGATGTTCGTACGGATCTCATTCAATCCGTTTCATTCCAAACGGCGGAACAGATGATAGCTTTCTGTCGTGAGATTCAGGCTGCTTCACCTATTAATGCCCATTTTGCGCCGGAGCCTGCCTATATGCCTGGATACGAAGATGATGTCATTATGGCGGCAGGTACATTTGTTCAAGGATCAAGTATTGAATTAACGGCAGACGGTCCAATCCGCCCTCCTTATACAGCCTTCATCCAGGGTGGTTTAACATATGAACATGTAAAATATGCTATTTGTTCTGCTGTCCAAAAGCTAAAGTGATATTTAGGGATCGTCCATTTAATGGGCGATTTTTTTATATGCGTAAAATTCGCTATATTCTGTATACTTTTCGCTCATTTAAAAAAGTAATGTCAGTTTTTCTAACATACATTTGACAATGTAAATTACAAGTCGTAATATAGCGATAAGGGAGGTGAATTAAATTGAGTAGTGAAATTCGACGTTCAATGCCACTATTATCGATAAGTATCGTCATGCAATTGACGGATCTGACAGCAAGACAAATCCGTTATTATGAAGAGCATGATTTAATTCAGCCGCACCGTACAGAAGGAAATCGACGCATGTTTTCTTTAAATGATGTCGACACTTTATTGGAAATCAAGGATATGCTTGAACAGGGCATCAATATGGCAGGGATCAAAAAAGTATTTGCTTTGAAAAATGATCCGGCAGCACAGCAAGCGAGCAAAGAAATTTCCGATTCGGACTTACGCAAAATTTTACGTGAAGAAATGCGCCAGGCACAACGCATGCAAAAAACATCTATTCGACAAGGGGATTTATCGCGCTTTTACCAATAGCGTGTAAATTATAAAAGATCGAGTAAAATCGGTACTGAACAAATTTAGGAGTGTGGAATTTAGTGGGCAAATATACAAAAGACGATATTAAACGTCTAGTAGAAGAAGAACAAGTAAAATTCATTCGTTTACAGTTTACAGATATTTTAGGGACAATTAAAAACGTAGAAATTCCTGTAAGCCAACTAGATAAAGCATTGGACAATAAAATGATGTTTGATGGTTCATCAATTGAAGGTTTCGTACGTATTGAAGAATCGGATATGTACTTATATCCGGATTATGATTCATTCATGATTTTCCCATGGACAGCTGAAAAAGGGAAGGTAGCACGTTTCATCTGTGATATTTACAATCCGAACGGTACACCATTTGCAGGTGATCCACGTAACAACCTGAAACGAGTATTGAAGGAAATGAAAGAACTAGGATTTACAGATTTCAACTTAGGACCAGAACCGGAGTTTTTCCTATTTAAACTGGATGCAAAAGGCGAGCCAAGCTTGGAAGTAAATGACCACGGCGGCTATTTCGACTTGGCACCGACAGATTTAGGTGAAAACTGCCGTCGAGATATCGTATTGGAATTGGAAGAAATGGGCTTTGAAATTGAAGCTTCTCACCATGAAGTTGCACCGGGTCAACATGAGATTGACTTTAAATATGCGGATGCTATTACTGCATGCGACAACATCCAAACATTTAAATTAGTTGTTAAGACAATTGCACGTAAGCACGGTTTACATGCGACGTTCATGCCAAAACCTTTATTCGGTGAAGCTGGATCGGGAATGCACTTTAACGTTTCTTTATTTAAAGGAAAAGAAAATGCATTTTATGATGAGTCTACTGAATTAGGGCTTTCTGAAACAGCGATGCAATTCATGGCAGGTGTGCTTGACCATGTTCAAGGTTTTACTGCAATTACAAATCCGACAGTAAACTCTTATAAACGTTTAGTACCAGGTTATGAAGCTCCATGTTACGTAGCATGGTCTGCGCAAAACCGTTCACCGTTAATCCGTATTCCTTCTTCTCGTGGCGTATCAACACGTGTAGAAGTTCGTTCAGTGGACCCATCAGCAAATCCATATTTAGCGATGGCGGTAATTTTAGAGGCGGGTCTTGAAGGGATCCGCAAAAAAACAACGCCACCACCAGCAATTAACCGAAACATTTATGTAATGAGCGAAGAAGAGCGTAAAGCTAACGGCATCGATAATCTGCCTGCAGCTTTAGATGATGCATTAGCATTACTAGCAAAAGATGAAGTGGTTCAAAGAGCATTAGGCAACCATATCTATGCGAACTTTAAAGAAGCAAAAGAAATTGAGTTCGATATGTACCGTTCAACTGTTCACCAGTGGGAACGCGACCAATATATGAAAATGTACTAAGAAGAAAGGGCTGGGGCTAAAATTCCAGCTCTTTTTTTTGCATTTTTTTTGTATAGTCGTATTCAATTTTAACCAAAATAACTGTTGTAATTTATTCGTATAATATAAAAGAAACCGGCAATATAAATTGCCGGTTCAATAATGCATTATTTATTGCCGTTTTGGAAACGGTTTTTACCGTAAGAGCCAGAAGCTTGCTGTTTTTTAGCTTCAGCTTGCTGGTTTTGCTGTTTTACCTGGTTAACATCTGTTTCCATGCCAAACTCAGCGTTCATTGAAGTGAGTTTTTTCTGTAAACCACTGTTTGTAAACACACCAGAAGCTTGTTGCTTTTTAGCTTCAGCTTGCTGGTTTTGCTGTTTCACCTGGTTAACGTTTGTTTCCATACCAAACTCAGCATTCATTGAATTCGGTTTCTTCTGCAAACCGCTATTTGCAAACGCACCAGAAGCTTGTTGCTTTTTAGCTTCAGCTTTTTGGTTTTGCTGCATTACTTGGTTAACATCCGTTTCCATTCCGAATTCGGCGTTATTCTTGTTATTGATGTTTTTATTTTTTGACATCAAAATCACCTCCTGACATTATTCTGTTCAGAGGTTGCTTTATTATTCGGTTAAATCAATTGCCAATTTTTTAAAAATTTTAAATGTGCGATCACCAATGCTTCAGTACCTTGGAATGATAAGTATATAAATCGTATAATAAGAAGGATTAAAATTTACCGATTGAACATAAGGAGGCTATTATGAAACTTGATACAATGATGCAAGAATTAGAGGCATTGGGTAAAGAGCGTACAAAAAAGATTTATATGTCCAATGGAGCAAAGGAGCCGTTATTCGGTGTAACGACTGGCTCGATGAAACCGTATGTAAAACAAATAAAAATAAATCAGGAGCTGGCTGAACAGCTTTATGCGACAGGCAACTATGATGCAATGTATTTTGCCGGGGTTATTGCGGATCCGAAAGCAATGACTGAAGAAGATTACGATCGCTGGATTGAACAAGCCTATTTTTATATGATTTCCGATTATGTTGTTGCAGTGACTTTGGCTGAATCCGATATTGCGCAAGAAGTAAGCGATAAATGGATTGCAAGTGGTGAGGAACTAAAAATGTCGGCAGGTTGGCATTGTTACTGCTGGCAGCTCGGCAATCGTAAAGATGAAGAATTTTCAAAAGAAAAATTATTGGGTATGCTTGAGTATGTAAAACAAAATATCCGTCAAGCACCACCACGTACACAAGTAGCAATGAATAACTTTGTCATGACAGTAGGTGTTTCATTTAAACCTCTACATGAAGAGGCTGTCCAATTCGCTAAGGAAATCGGGCCAATTGAAACGAAACGTGAAGGGAAAAAGCCGGGTTTGCTGCACGCTTTTGCTGAAATAGAAAAACAGGTGGAAAAAGGACGAATCGGCTTTAAACGTAAATATGTACGCTGTTAATTGTAAAGAGTTATACCTTGTTTTTTCGCCATACAATTGTATAAACTAAAATTAGGAATTTTCAAGGAGGCTATTACATGAAAAAAAGCATTGCCATCGATATGGACCAGGTGCTGGCTGACTTTTATTCGAAATTATGTGTTACATATAACGAGAATTTCGGGACAAATTTTACCGATGAAGAATTTCTTCTGACGACACAGCGCGATTTACCTAGAGAAGATGCGAAAAAATTATTTGCTCTATTAAATGAGCCCGGCTATTTCAGAGATTTAAAAGTACTGGATGAAGATGCAATTGATGTCATTCGAGAGCTGCAGGAGCATTATGAGATTTATATTGCGACAGCTGCCATGGATGTACCCGGGTCATTTACAGCGAAGTACGATTGGTTAATGGAGTATTTACCATTTATCAAAACACAGAACATAGTGTTTTGTGGAAATAAAGCGGTAATACATACTGATTATTTAATTGACGATAGCCCACGCCAACTCAAGTCATTTAAAGGAACAGGTATATTGTATTCGATGCCGTACAATCGATCAGAAGAAGGTTTCATGCGTGTGAACAACTGGAAAGAAATTAAACAGTATTTTATAAAACAACTGGAAATTGTTTAAAAGGGAAAGGGTTGCAATCAGGCAATCCTTTTATATTTTTGTAGTAACATAGCTTAACGAAATAGTATAATTTAAATAATTGGAATTATCTTTAAATTGTAAGGGGATAGAATGAATGAAACCGATTATTGGATTAACAATGTATGATTTTGACAAGAAATTGGATATAAACAACGCATATTTGACGTCGATAGAACTAGCGGGGGGTATACCAATTTGTATACCGAATGCTACGGAAGAAAACGTAGAAGCAGTATTAAATTTAGTTGATGGCCTCGTATTAATTGGTGGAGCGGATATCGATCCATTATTGTTTAATGAGGAACCGCACCGTCATATCGGTAGTGTTGTTAGAAAGCGTGATGACAGCGATCTTTTATTAATGAAGGCAGCCTTTAAAAGACAAATGCCTGTTCTAGGTATTTGCCGTGGACAACAAATTATGAATGTTGCATTCGGAGGTACGATAATTCAGGATATACCATCACAGGTGGAGAATATAATCTTACATAAACAACCTTCAAAGCGTGGAGAATTGGCACATACCGTTGAAGTGAAGACACCGAAATTTAAGGAGATTTTTACAGAAGAAACATTCCGTGTTAACACATTTCACCATCAATCTGTAGGAAAGTTAGGGGAAGGACTTCTTGTTTCGGCAGTTGCGAAAGACGGCATTATTGAAGGAATTGAACACGAATCCCATCCGTATTGTGTGGCGGTACAATGGCACCCGGAAGAATTGGCGCCAAACGGGGATGTTTATGCACAGCGCTTATTTAAAAGTTTTATAGAAGCATGCCATAAGTAATAAAAGGCTCAGTCGTTTACGGCTGAGTTTTTTTATTTCATTAAAAAACTTGCCGATTCTATTAGAATGGCAAGCTTCTGATTAATGAATATTTCGATAGAGGCCGACTACTTTACCTAAAATAGAAACCTGATTGACAATGATCGGCTCCATTGAACTGTTCTCAGGCTGTAAGCGGAAATGAGTTTTTTCTTTGTAAAAGCGTTTGACTGTCGCTTCATCATCTTCCGTCATTGCTACAACAATCTCTCCATTGTTCGCGGTAGACGTTTTTTTGACGATTACATAATCCCCATTTAAAATTCCGGCTTCAATCATGGATTCACCCATAATTTCAAGCATAAATAGTTCTTCTTCCGGTGAGCCGTATGCATCCGGCAACGGGAAATATTCCTGAATATCCTCGATTGCAGAAATAGGCAGACCAGCTGTAACTTTACCGATTAACGGAACATGGATGACACCTTGTTTGGTGATGTTCATCTCTTCCTGGTCCAATATTTCAATGGCACGCGGTTTAGTAGGGTCACGACGAATAAGCCCTTTACTTTCTAAACGAGCTAAATGCCCGTGGACAGTTGAACTGGAAGCTAAACCTACCGCTTCTCCAATTTCGCGTACTGATGGCGGATAGCCTTTAGAACGAACTTCCTCTTTTATAAAAGTTAGAATAGCCTGCTGCCGCTTTGAAATTTTTTGTGTCAACTAACTCACCTCTTTATCATGCTATTTTTCTTAAAGTAAGTATAGCAGTATGCGAACACGAATGCAAACATAAGTTCGAAAAAACGGTTGACAAAAACATATGTTCGTATTATTATGAGAACAAATATTCCGAACATATATTCGAAAGAGGGTTTTACAAATGAAAAAAACTAAACTAAATGGCTTTACATCAATGTTTCTACTATTCTCTGTACTTATGATTACTTTATTCATGATGCAGGACGATAAAATAGAATTATACGAACACGTTAGCATAGAGCATGGCGATACTTTATGGTCGTTGGCAGAACAATATCGTGGTAAAATGGCTAAGCATGATTGGATCGATGAAGTGAAAAAGGAAAACGGATTGCTGGATGAAAAAGTTGTTTTAGGACAAGTACTGGTTGTACCTGTAGAAAAAGATTCACAATACATTGCCCAGCTGAATGAATCCACTGATATGCAATCGATTAAAGTAGTGAGAGGGAACAATGATAAAAACTAAAGCAGTAATTTATTGCCGTGTCAGTACGGATAAAAATACACAGGAAACGTCACTAGTACGTCAGCAAGAAGAGCTGACAAAGTATGCGAAAACATTCGGCTATAATGATGTGGAGATTTTCATGGATCAGCATAGCGGATATGATGTGGACCGAGATGGACTGCTCGATATGCTTGACTATATGAAAGAAGACGGCGTCAAAGCGTTATTTGTACAGGACGAAACACGGTTAGGGCGCGGTAATGCACGTATGGCAGTACTTCACCTATTGCAAAAATATGAAGCGACAGTATATACATTGAATGATGCAGGTCCTGTCGTATTAAACGAAATGGATACAATGCTGCTCGAAATTTTAGCAATTGTCGAAGAATACCAGCGTCGTATGCATAATGCGAAAATCCGCCGGGGAATGCGTCGTGCTGTAGAAAATGGCTACCAGCCCCAAAACAATTTAAAAAACCGCGGTAATATTGAAGGGCGTGAACGTAAAGAAGTCCCTGTTGAAGAAATCGTCCAGCTACGCCAGAAAGGCTTAACATTTGCAGAAATTGCTACGACATTGTCTGGTTTGGGCATTTCCATCAGTAAAGCGACCGTACATAGAAGATATATTGAATATATGGAGCGACTTGAAGAGTAAACACTTGTCTTCAAGTCGTTTTTTTTATACCTTTGTAGTAGGTAGGAAGAAAGGTGAGATTCAAATGTTATCAAAAGAGAAAATAGCTCGAATTAATGAGCTTTCTAAATTAGCGAAAGAAGGTAAATTGACGGAAGAGCAAGCGAAGGAACGCACTGCGCTGCGCAAAGAGTATTTAGATACATTCCGTTCCACAATGCGCGATACAATCGAGCATGTGAAAGTAATTGATGAAGAGGGCAATGATGTGACACCTGAAAAATTAAAACAAATAAAATCACAGAAGAAATTCTTAAACTAATAACATTTCATTAATATGTCACATTTAATATTAAGTATGACATATTTTAGATGACGTTTTTAGAAATTATTGTTTTCTTGTGAGAATTTGTCTACACTATAAAAGGTATAAATATCGTACGAGGAAAGGATGTCACATAATGACACAACAGATGGATCAGTTAGCAATTAACGCAATCCGTACATTATCAATCGACGCAATTGAAAAAGCAAATTCTGGTCACCCAGGTTTACCAATGGGTGCTGCACCTATGGCCTATACATTGTGGACGAAGCAATTACGCCATAACCCACAAAATCCTAATTGGTATAATCGCGACCGTTTCGTATTATCAGCTGGACATGGTTCCATGCTTTTATATAGTTTATTACATTTGGGTGGCTATGGTTTAGAGATGGAAGAAATCAAAAACTTCCGTCAATGGAATTCAAAAACACCGGGACATCCTGAATATGGTCATACAGTTGGTGTTGAAGCGACAACTGGTCCATTAGGACAAGGTATTGCCATGTCAGTAGGTATGGCTATGGCTGAACGTCACTTGGCAGCAACATACAACAAGCCAGGCAAAGAGATTGTTGACCACTATACGTTTGCACTATGCGGTGACGGAGATTTAATGGAAGGTGTTGCTGCAGAAGCAATTTCTCTTGCAGGTCACTTAAAATTGGATAAATTAATTGTACTTTATGATTCAAATGACATTTCACTTGATGGTGATTTAGAAAAGTCATTCTCGGAAAACATCCAAAAACGTTTCGAATCTTACGGCTGGAACTATTTAAAAGTTACAGACGGTACAGATATCGTGGAAATTAATTCAGCGATTGAAAAAGCGAAACAAAACACTGGCGGCCCAACTGTAATCGAAGTGAAAACTGTCATCGGTTTTGGTTCTCCTAACAAATCTGGTAAAGCAGATTCACACGGTGCACCACTAGGATTTGATGAAGTTGCTTTAACAAAAGCTGCATACGCATGGGAACATGAGCCATTCGCTGTTCCTGCGGAAGTGTATGAGACATTTAAAGCAGCAAGCGAAGTACAAGGTGTACAAGCAGAAGCAGCATGGAATGAACTATTCGAAAGCTATAAAAATGAATACCCGGAACTGGCTGCCCAATTTGTAAATGCTATGGAAAACAAATTACCGGAGAACTTTGCTTCTGAATTACCAGTCTATGAAGCAGGTACTGCAGTAGCTACACGTTCATCATCTGGTGATGCAATCAATGCCATTGCAAAAACAACGCCATCATTCTTCGGCGGTTCTGCTGACTTGGCAGGCTCAAACAAAACAACAATTAAAGGCGCTGGTGATTTCTTTGCTGAAACTCCGGAAGGCCGTAACATCTGGTTTGGTGTTCGTGAATTTGCAATGGGTGCTGCGCTGAACGGTATGGCATTACATGGCGGTTTAAATGTATTTGGCGGTACTTTCTTCGTATTCTCTGACTATGTACGACCAGCAATTCGATTATCTGCATTAATGGGATTACCTGTAACATATGTATTTACACATGACTCAATTGCAGTAGGTGAAGACGGTCCGACACATGAGCCAATCGAGCATTTAGCATCATTAAGAGCGATGCCGAATCTTTCGGTTATCCGTCCTGCAGATGCAAATGAATCTGTAGCAGCATGGAAATTAGCTGTAGAAAGCAAATCAAACCCAACTGTATTAGTATTATCCCGTCAAAACTTGCCGGTGTTGGATGTTGCAAAAGAGACAGTATACGAGGGTGTTGAAAAAGGTGCCTATGTTGTTTCAGCTTCATCTAAAGAAACTCCGGATGCCTTGTTAATTGCAACGGGTTCTGAAGTAGGCTTGGCAGTGGAAGCAAAAAAAGCATTACTGGCAGAAGGGATTGACGCATCTGTTGTGTCAATGCCATCAATGGACCGCTTTGAAAAGCAGTCGAAGGAATACAAAGAATCTGTATTACCAAAAGCTGTAACGAAACGTTTAGCAATTGAAATGGGTGCATCACTTGGCTGGCATAAATATGTTGGCTTTGAAGGGGATGTATTGGCAATTGATAAATTTGGTGCATCGGCTCCAGAGAAAATTGTGTTAAAAGAATACGGCTTCACAGTAGAAAATGTAGTTGCGAAAGTAAAAGCACTTTAATTCGAAGCTCAAAATGTCACTTGTCTACTATGGCAAGTGGCATTTTTTCTTTTCACTATAAATCTGAAATCCAATATAATGATTAAAGTAACAAGAAAAAAGCTTTGGCAAAAAGACCAGATTCATATACAATATGCCATACATATAGTTGGAAGGCGTGCGATTTTACTGAAGGAATGGTACGATAATAAAGAATTACGGAAGAATCAGATGAAGGATGTGGATGAATGATGACAGCAGAAAACAAGCAAAAGGAAATTACTACATATATCGAGCAGACACTTTATTTTCTATCGAATAAAGCGGACCTAGAAAAATTCGAAACGATGCTTCAAAAAAATATCGATGAAAAACGAGCTTCTTCCACTTCAACGACTGATTTTTATGATCGCTTAATGTTGAATATCGCATATTACGTGGAAAATAAAATGGCATGGACTGATCTTGTCCGGGAAACATTAAGTACAGGAAAAGTGCCGACCGTTTCTTATATTGAAAACGAACTAATGGCGCAGCAAATGCAAATCCGTAACAGTGTCGGAGAGAAAATGGATGATTACAAAAAAGCATTCCATCAGCAATATGAAGCATTAAAGGTAGAAGATGAAGATGTGATTTACGATTATGCGTATGCATCTGTGGAACATGCGTACCGGATTGATTTTTTGACGGTTGCCTGTGCCAAAAATGCAACAATTTTAACAGAAGGCGATATTGAGGAAACAATCAAATTGCTGGATGGCTATATGGCTTATTACACGGACCAGCTTGTCAATAAAATGACGCTTTCTTAAAAGGAGATATAAAATGAATACACCATTTATTTATTTACACAAAGCACCTAAAGTTGAGGCAGATAAGCAACCTGCGATTTTCTTGCTGCATGGATTAGGGAGCGATGAAAACGATTTACTTCAACTTGTTGATTCGTTTTCAACACATTGTCATATTTTTAGCTTGCAAGGGCCGATAAAACATCGCCCTGGCTATGCTTTTTATACATTTGAAGAAGAAGGTAAGCCAAATCGTGCAATTTTTGATAAAGTGCTGAAAGGAATTGAATCCTTTATAAAGGAAGCAATTTGGGAATTCAATTTAGATGAACAGCAAATTTATGTTGTTGGCTTTAACCAGGGGGCAGCAATGGCACAGTCACTTGCAATGGTGATGGGCAATGCCATTCGTGGAACAGCAGCATTGAGCGGATATTTACCGGAATTCGCTGCACTTGAATATAGTAAAAAAACGATGGATAAATCAAAAATCTTTATATCTCACGGAGAATATGATTATGATTATCCGATTGAATGGGCAGAGCATGCCGTTCGTTTTTTCAATGACTATGATACAGACGTTACATTTCGAACATATCCGGTAGGCCATGGGGTGAGCGAACAAAATCTACATGATTTAATCGCATTCTTATCGAAAGATTTACCGAACAATTTAAACTAAAGAAACAGCTGACGGAAAGTGAATTACTTCTCGTCAGCTGTTTTTTGTGTGTCCAGTAATTGTTCTGCTTCGGTAATGGACATCGGTTTATAAAAATAATAGCCTTGACCAGCAGGGCAGCCGAGTTGTTGAAGCATTGCCAGCTGTTCTTCTGTTTCAATACCTTCAGCAATGGGACGCATTTCAATATTTTTAGCCAATTGGATGATTGTTTGTACGATTGCATACATTCCAGGTTCATTCATTGAACTGACGAAGCTGCGGTCAATTTTAATTTCTGAAAAGGGCAATTGTGGTAAATAGCTTAATGATGAAAAGCCAATTCCAAAGTCATCAATCGAACATTCGATGCCCATTAGTCTTAGTTGATTCAAAATCTCTTTTGCTTTTTTAAAATCTACCAATTCAATGCTTTCGGTTACTTCCAGTTTAATATAATGAGGAGGCACATTATATTGATAGAATATATTTCTTATATTCTCCAGGAAATCCGGGTCGTAAAAATGGTCCGGCGAAATATTGAGTGCAATCGGTAAAATCTTTTTATTTTCATTCATACGATTTTCAAGCCAGATAAGGATCTGTTTGAAATTCAGTAAATCAATCGCTTTAATTTTTCCGGTTTGTTCTGCGATCGGGATGTATTTTACCGGCGAAATAAACCCGAGTTTGCTTGAATTCCAGCGAGATAGTGCTTCAAAACCTTCCACTTCGATTGTTTGGAAGTTAATTTTAGGCTGCAAATAAACTTCGAACTCTTCATGTTGAAGCCCATAAGCCAATTGATTGAGGATATCCATTTCTTCAGTCAGTTGTTTAGTACTATTATCTTCATATATAGAATAGCTCGTCCCAGTACGCTTCTGTGCATTGGATAAGGCAATATCCGCCTGATGTATGCTCTGTTCGACTGTCATTGACTGATTAAAGATTGTATAACCGATTTTTAATGTTATATAGATTTCTTTTCCGTCGATTTTATAAGGCATTTGTGTCAAAGACTCGAGATGCTGATTATAGGCAAGGAAACAATCACTTTCGTTTACTTTTCCTAAAATGAGCGAATTTGAAAATCGTGAAATGAGTGCATCACCATTTGGAAAGTAAACTTGCATACGATCTGCTACTTGACGTAGTATATCGGCACCAGCATTCCTTCCATATAAATCAACGACCTTATTAAACTCAGTAGGATGGAGGATGGCGACCATTCCTGAGCGACCGGCATTAATTAATTCTGATAATTCAGACTTAAAATAATGGAGGTTTGGTAAATTTGTTTCAACATCAAAAAAGGCAAGTCTGCTAAGCTCGATTTTTTGTTCAGCATATTTAATGGCTAATTGAATCAGCAGAGCCAATCGGTTTAAATAATTGATATCGATTTGCTTTAACTCCGTTGCATCTTGATTGAACAGGGTCAAAATGCCGCTTACTTCATTGTGAGGTGTTAATATAGGCTTTGTCCATGAGCCTTGAACATGGTTAAGATTCCAATAGTTAAAAAGTGCTTTATGCTGGTCTTTGTCTGCAAAGTCCTTTAAATAAACGGCATTCGAATTCAGACCTGTATTAGGCGAAATTTCCAATATATCGAGTTCATTAATAATCGGCAATGGTAAAGAATGTGTGCCTAACGATTTGACTTCACAATTTTCATTGAAAATATGTATGGCACAATATACATCGCGAATATAGAAAAGTTCAATTTTCTCCGTAATTAAATTTAAAATCGATTGCAGATTGTCTTCATGATCGATTGCTTCATACACTTCATGCTCCAATTTATAAACCATTTTATTTAACTCTGCTTCTGTTGTATCTTCACATGTTATTAAAATATATTGAATGACATTGTCTTCATTTCGAATCGGATGAAGGGTAATCGAATTCCAAAAAGCGGAACCTTCTTTCATATAATGCAAAATCGTAAATTTTTTTGCTACGCCTGATTTTAAATGTAAATTTAATTCTTCGATTGATGTTTGATTCGTTCTGTGACCATTGAAAATGTTGATATTTTGATGGAGCAATTCATTCATTTTAAATGAGGTCAGTTTTAAAAAATGTGAATTAGCATGTAAAATAGGTAAATTTTCATCATTTACATCAATGATGAGCGATCCTTTCGAAAGCTGGTTACTTAAGGTTTTTAGCCAATTAAATAAGCGGTCTTTTGATAGGGGTATAAATTGATCTATGGTCATTCTAACTTCCCCTTTAAAAAGTAATGTGTATTTTAACTAAAGTATACCAAAATTCCTATAAATTTAAAGTGAGATTATATTAATATAAAAATATTCCTTTTAATTGATTCTAAAGTACTTGGCGGGAAAATAGAGTTTATTAACTATTTTAACGCAAAAAAAAGAAACTAGTAATTATGAAATTTACTAGTTTCGGTCGTTAAACATTATTTTCGGTATTCATCGATTTTTGTTGTAATTTTATCTTTGACATCAGCAACTCTTTCCTGAGTTTCGCCTTTTAGCTGATCGCGCTGACCTTCTACTTGTAAAGATGGATCATTTGTATTTTTACCGATTTCTTCTTTTACTTCACCTTTAATCTTATTTCCTGCACCTTTTAGTTTATCTGTAAATCCGTTTGACATACTATGACCTCCTCAAAGTTTAGATATTATTTATATTCCCTCATGTATTATTACTAAACAAAGTGGATAGAAAGTTTGAATGAAAACAAACTAAAGGCATTTAATGTATGTAGGTTTTATAAAAGTGATGAAGAATTTCCTGACCGTCTTCGTTTACAAGTGTCTGTCCATTCATATGCATGGATACTTTTGTTTTGGATTCATCCATATTGTCATTTTTAAATGAAAGAATGACTTCTACTTGGCCATTTTCTTTTAAGAGTTCTTTTTGGCTAGCAGTAAATGAATGTGTGGCAAATAAGCCGTTATCTTGCCAAGTACCTGTAATTTTTAACTGCGGTGTTTCTCTGTTATCGTCATAATCCCATTGCACATCGCGTAATATAGTCTTAAATAAATCGTTAATAGTAAAAGTTTGTTTGTCGAATTCAATTTCAGTTGCTCGAATGGAATGGACATCGATTGAAATCGCTGAAGCTGCTTCATTTGCTTTTGTATTAATACCTGCCGCCGCCTCTTTCATGTCAGCTACCGTATCACCACATCCAGCCATTAAAATTGTAGTTAATAGTACTAAACTAAATCTTCTCATTAGATTCCCTCCAATGCTGTCATTTCATTCATCTTACTAAATTGTGATGAAAGATTCGCCTGGATTTTTAAACAGATTGTGAAAAAATTGTAACAGATTATAATCAGTCGAATATTCAGAGACTGATTGGTCATGAATAACGTTCGCCACTCTGGGCATGATTAGAATAGATATGAATTGCATGGCGCTGAATAGTCCATCATCTAAATAATCGAAAGTGAGTGATCTTAATGCGGATTAATGATGAATTGCTAGACAAACTGGGAATTTACTTTGTTTATCATGAAGTGTATAACAAATATGGCATTACTTTTGAAAGCTTTGTGGATCGTTGGACAAGAGGAATTTTGGAAATTTAATTTTGTGAAATAAAGCAACTCAAACCCTTTCACACGACGGAAAGATACGACCTAATCGGGAGCGTGTCTTTTTTCTGTTTTCTTTTTGGAAAAAGTTGTTTACGATAAATCTATACAATAGTTACTAAAGGAGAACAAACAATGAAAGTACGTGAAATGGGGATAACAATTGGGCAATTGCCTCCAGGGGATAAAAACTGCATTACAGATATTGAAGGTGTGAGTGTCGGGCATGTAACTTTGAATTATCCGTTAAATAATTCAGGTGATGTGGCCTGTACTGGTGTAACAGCTATTTTACCGCATAGCGGCAATCTTTTCCGTGAAAAGGTGACAGCTGCCAGCTATATACTAAATGGTTTCGGGAAAACAACTGGTCTCGTTCAAGTAGATGAACTTGGTGTAATTGAGTCGCCAATCATGCTCACCAATACATTCGGTGTGCCGAATGTAGCACAGGGGACACTTCAATATTTACTTGAACAAAACGAAGAGATAGGAATTTCGACGGGGACAGTCAATATAATTGTCGGGGAATGTAATGATAGTCATTTAAATTCCATCCGCCATTTTCCTGTTAAAGCTGAGCATGCAATTGAAGCAATACAGCAAGCTAAAACAGATGAAATAGAAGAGGGCGCTGTCGGAGCAGGAAGAGGTATGGTTTGCTTTGGCTATAAAGGCGGGATTGGTAGCTCTTCCCGCATTGTTGAAGATCGGGGAGGTCAAAAATATACTGTCGGGTGCCTTGTATTGAGTAACTTTGGAAAGGCGAGTGAATTTTTAACAGACCGATATAAGGTTACTGCTGAAAATAGGGAATCGACAATTAGTCCGACAGACGGCTCTATTATGATCGTAATGGCGACAGATGCCCCATTAAGTAGCCGCCAGTTGAAACGAGTTATAAAGCGTTGCGGGATAGGGTTAGGGAGAACCGGCAGCCACTTTTCCCATGGAAGCGGAGATATTGTCATTGGCTTTACAACAGCCCGCACAGTGCAGCATCAATTTGAGGGAGAACAGGAAAGTCGCCGCCAGTTAAGAGAAGATCATGACGTCATGAACACATTATTTATGGCAGCTGCCGAAGCGACAGAAGAAGCGATCCTCAATTCTTTGTCACAAGCTACAACTACAACTGGGCGAAATAATCATACAGTCCAAAGCTATAATTTTGTCGAATAATGTATTTTTTCGTTAGGTAAACTTAATAGCTTATTTAGTCTTTTATATAGTTCCTATGTAGAAGGCTTTTTTTCTTATGAAAATATAATATCTATTGGGATAATATGATTTAAATAATTAACAAATAGTGTGATTTATCAAAGGCTTTCGCGTTTAGAATATTTATTTTTTTATTTTGAAAACTATTAGAAAAAACTTCCACAATCGAAATAAGTATGGTATTTTATAGATTATAAATAAAAGACAGAAAAATCTAAATCTTTAAAAATATTATTCTACACTGATGAATTTAATGATAAATGGAAGGGGTATCTAAATAAATGAAAGTATATATAAGTGCGGATATCGAGGGGATTACGGGCACAACGGTTTGGAGTGAAACCGAACTTAACGCTCCGGATTATGCACAGTTTCAAAAACAGATGACAAAAGAAGTGCTGGCGGCAATCGAAGGCGCATTTGCAGGCGGTGCCACAGAAATTTTACTGAAAGATGCACATGACTCCGGTCGAAATATTCTTATTGAAAACTTGCCAGAAAACGTAAAAATCATACGCGGTTGGACGCAAGAGCCGATGTGCATGGTAGCGGGACTGGACAGCAGTTTTGACCGTGCGATTTTTATTGGCTATCACAGTGAAGGCGGCAGTGAGAAGAACCCGCTTGCACATACACTGAGCTTATTGGCAGATGTCAAAATAAACGGGGAATATGCAAGTGAATTCTTAATCAATACATATGCAGCTGCACTGCATGATGTGCCGGTTGCTTTTGTTAGCGGGGATCAGGCATTAACGGAGCATATCGCCCGTTACAATGACCAAATTGTCACATTCGCGACAAAAGAAGGAGTCGGTCATGCAACAATTAATGTAAGTCCGCAAACGACATTGAAACAGACAAAATATCTTGTAGAACAATCAATGAAGATTGACCGAACAAAGCTTCAAATTGAATTGCCGAAGCATTTTACCGTAGAAATTATTTATAAGGATCATATTAAAGCATACCGGAATTCGTTTTATCCGGGCGCGACATTTAAGCCGCATAATACAGTCCAGTTCAAAACAACCGATTATTTCGAGGTGTTGAGACTGTTACAATTTTTAACATAAAGCAGGTGAATTTATGAAGATATCAAAGGTTGAGGTGGGGCTGGTCGAGGCACCACTTATTACCCCGTTTAAAACAGCACTTCGCACAGTACATAGTATTCGAAATATCGTCGTCTTTATTTATACCGACAATGGTCTAATCGGTATCGGGGAAGCAGCGCCGACACATGTCATTACCGGAGAGACTATTTCCTCGATCCGCTATGCAATAGAAGAAGTCATTGCACCAGCTATTATTGGAATTGAAATTGATGAAATTGCGCTGCTATCCCAACGAGTCGATGCATGTCTCTATCACAATACGAGCGCTAAAGCGGCGGTGGAAATTGCACTTTATGATCTCTGGGCAAAACAGTATAATGCCCCGCTTTATAAATTGCTTGGAGGCTACCGAAAAAATATTACTACGGACATCACCATTAGTGTGAATGACACGGATGAAATGGTGAAGGATAGTATAGCAGCTGTTAAACGCGGATTTTCCATTTTAAAAGTTAAAGTCGGCAAAACCCCGGCTGAAGATGTGGAACGTGTTCTGGCAATTAGAAAAGCAGTTGGTCCGGAAATTACGTTAAGAGTTGATGCCAACCAAGGGTGGACAGCAAAAGAAGCTGTAAAAATCATTAATCAGCTTGAAGATAAAGGGGCAGATATTGAGCTCGTTGAACAGCCTGTACATTACAGCGATGTGAGGGGTATGCAGTATGTTACGAGCAATACGTATACAAATATTCTGGCAGACGAAAGTGTATTCTCTCCAAAGCAAGCGATCGAGGTCATTGAAAAGCGGGCCGCGGATTTAATAAATATTAAGCTGATGAAAACGGGGGGTATTTCAAAAGCACAACAAATTAACCAGATTGCAGAGGCAAATGGTGTCGCTTGTATGATTGGCTGTATGCTTGAAACAAAAATTAGTGTCAGTGCAGCTGCGCATTTTGCAGCAGCGAACAAAAATGTCACAATGGTCGATTTAGATGGACCAAGTTTGTGCAGTGAAGATCCAATTGAAGGGGGGCCGATTTTCGAAGGGGAGAATATTCAGATGACCGATGCTCCCGGTATCGGGTTATTAATAGAGGCTTACTTAGCCAGATAGAAAAGAGAAATGGGGGAAATGAGTTGAAGAAATCTTTATTAGCGTTACTGTGTATGTTTGTGCTTGTATTAGCAGCTTGTGGGGATTCATCCGATTCTGGTGAAACATCAGAATATCGAACAGTGTATTCCGGAGAAATTAAGACACTGAATTATTTAAAAACAGCAGAAACAAATGAATTTGCATTATCTGCAAACTTAGTAGAAGGTCTAATAGAATATGACCAATATGGAGTAGTTAAGCCTGGATTAGCCGAAAGCTGGGAATCCAATGAAGACGCGACTGTATGGACATTCAAACTTCGTGATGATGTAAAGTGGGTAGACCATGAAGGAAAAGATGTAGAAAATGTTGTTGCACAGGACTTTGTAGATGGTTTGAATTATGTGCTTGATGCGAAAAACGAATCTTCGACAGCGTGGATTGCAACAGTCGTGAAAAACGGCGATGCCTTCTACAACGGCGAAGTAACGGATTTCTCGCAAGTAGGTATTAAAGCAATCGATGAAACGACACTTGAATACACATTGGAAGCGCCGACACCATACTTTTTATCGATGCTGAATTATGTATGTTTCTTCCCTGTGAATGGGGAGTTCTTAGCTGAAAAAGGTGATGCTTTCGGAACGACTCGTGAGAATATTTTATATAATGGCGCATATATTTTAGATAAATTCGAACCTCAGAATGAGCGTGTACTTGTGAAAAACGACGCTTACTGGGATAAAGAAACAGTGAAAATCGATCGTATTCGCTATAAATACAATAAGGAAGCGGCAACTGTTGCACCTGAACTGTTCCTACGCGATGAGATTGATGGGGCATTAATACCGACATCCATTTTGGATGAATGGTTAAACAGTGACGACAAAAAAGATTTAGTACGCCAAAATACTAATAACTTCTACACATACTTCTATGCATTAAACTTTGATCCGCAATATGATGCAGAGTATGAGCCTGAAAACTGGAAAGTAGCAGTAAATAATAAAGATTTCCGTAAATCGCTTTATCATGCACTTGACCGTGTATCAGCGATGTTAACGATCGAGCCTTACAATCCACAGGACTTATTGTCAAATACAATTACACCGAAGAACTTTGTGGATGTGGAAGGTGTAGATTACACAATGCTTGAGCCACTAAAAGCAATTACAGAAACAGATTCATTCAACAAAGATTTAGCTCTTGAGCATAAAGAGGCGGCATTGGCAGCATTAGCTGGTAAAGCAACATTCCCTGTAAAGGTATTATTACCTTACAACTCTGGTTCACCAGAATGGGCAAACCGCTCACAAGTAGTGGAACAGCAGCTTGAAAACCTTTTAGGTGCTGATTACATCGATGTGGAACTATATGCAGGTCCTGCGACAGGATTCCTTGGGGAAGTACGTCGCCCTGGTAAGTTCTCAATGATCGAAGCAAACTGGGGTCCTGACTTTGCTGACCCGTCAACGTATACAGATCCATTTACAGAGGGCGGAACATATAACAAGCCGGAAATGGCAGAAGGTTATAACAGTGAATATAACAAGCTGGTTGAAGCTGCAAAAGCAGAAGTAGATCCGGCAGTTCGTTATGAGCTATTTGCAAAGGCAGAGGCATTTTTAATTGAGGAAGCATTTGTTATTCCGTACGCTGTAGGCGGCGGCGGTTACACTGCTTCAAAGTTAAATCCATTTGAATCACAATATTCGCCATTTGGTGTTACATCCGAGAAGTTTAAAGGTCAGTCTATCCTAGAAAAGCCAATGAGTAATGAAGAATTTAAGTCTGCTAAAGAGGCATGGGAAAAAGAGCGTGCGGAAGCTTTAGCAAACACTTCTAATTAATACGTAGGCATTTTAAATGGAGTTAGATTAGGAGATGACAGGATGTTTCTGCATCTCCTTTCTGCTTTTATGCCTCATTTTTGTAGGTGTCACGGATTCAATAAGTATAGGGCGCTAGCGACAAACCGATCCGGACGTCAATACGCCGAGGAATTGATTACTGAGGAGGGAACGTGTTTGGTAAAGTATATTGCGAAACGATTCGCGCAATCCATATTGACGTTATTCATCATCATTACAATAGTTTTCTCCCTGTTACGATTAATGCCTGACGAAGGCTATCTAGGCGCAGCAGCAGAAAAAATGTCGCCTGAACAACAGGAAATCTATTTAACAAATCTTGGCTTACGGGATCCGTTATTAGTCCAATTAAAAAACTTCTACGTTAACCTTATTCAAGGCGACTTAGGGAAATCGATTACATACCGTACAGATGTACCAGTACTTGACATTATTCAAGATAAAATGATGTATTCCATTTTGTTTGGATTAGGGGCTGTAGCACTCTCATTATTAGTTGGGGTACCGTTGGGCATTTTAATGGCCCAGTTTAAAGGGCGCTGGCTCGACCGGCTCGGCACAGGCTATATTGTTATTGTTGTAGCAGTACCGGCGATGGTGTATTTCCTCATGATTCAAATGTATATTTCAGAATGGTTCAACTTGCCGATGCTGTTTGATGAATACAATCCACGGAGTTTTATTTTACCGTTAATCTGTTTGGCGCTTGGTCCGATTGCGTCATATGCAATGTGGATGCGACGCTATATGGTGGATGAGCTGAACAAGGATTATATTAAGCTGGCACGGGCAAAAGGTGTGACAGAGCGTACGATTATGTTCCGCCATGTGATGAGAAATGCCTTTATACCAATGGCTCAATATTTACCGGCAACAATTTTATTTACGATTACCGGTTCGATTTATATTGAATCATTATTTTCGATTCCAGGTATGGGTGGATTGCTTGTAGATGCGATTCAGCGCCAGGACAACAATGTCGTACAAGGTTTAGTGCTTGTATTTTCTTCACTAGGGATTATTGGATTAATTTTAGGGGACTTACTGATGGCAATTGTTGACCCTCGAATTAAACTAGGGAAAGGGGACAGTGTACGCTAATGGGAATTTTCACGAAAGAGATTCAGAATATTTCGGAAAAATCAACAGAACAGCTGCATGATCAGATGTTTGACTTTGCCGCTGTCGATGATGCAAAAGCGGAAGAAACAGCTTATTCCAATTATTCTTATTGGCGTTCGACCTTCCGCTCCTTTAGTAAAAATAAAATTGCTGTTTTTTTACTTGTATTTGTCATCGTATTGATCGCATTTACATTCGTCCAACCTTATTTACCAGATCAAAAATCACCGACTCAAATTTATTTGAATCCGGACACTGGAATGCAGGACCGGAATGTTGCTCCAAATGATGAATATATTTTTGGGACAAACTCCATCGGTCAGGATTTATGGTCCAGAATTTGGGAAGGGACAAGGACATCCTTATTTATCGGTTTTGCTGTAGCGATTATTGAAGTGCTGATCGGTTTTACAGTTGGTGCGTTATGGGGCTATTCTCGAAAACTCGAGGCACCGATCACCCAGCTTTACAATATCGTGGATAATATTCCGACAACGATTGTGCTGATCTTAATGGCGTATATTTTGCGACCTGGCGTATCGACGATTATTATTGCCATGTGTATAACCGGTTGGGTTGAAATGGCTCGCTTCCTGCGAAACCAGATTGTCATACTGCGTGACCGGGAGTACAATCTGGCTTCTAAAACATTAGGAACACCCGGCTATAAAATTATACTGAAAAATCTGCTCCCATATTTAATTTCGGTCATTATGCTGCGAATGAGTTTAGCAGTGCCAGCAGCAATTGGTGCGGAAGTATTTTTAACTTATATCGGCCTCGGATTGCCGGTAAGTGAGCCATCATTAGGAAATCTGATCAACGAAGGAAGAGTATTGATGATGTCACCGGATTTACGTTATCAGCTAATTTTCCCAAGTATCGTGCTGAGTGTCATAACGATTGCCTTTTATATTATCGGGAATGCTTTTGCCGATGCGGCAGATCCGAAAAATCACGTTTAAAGAGGAGGGCGTTATATGGAACAGGAAAAAATATTATCCATCGAAAATCTAGTCATAAAATTTAAACTGCGTGGACAAACTTTGACGGCTATCCGTGATATTTCGCTCGATTTATATAAAGGGGAAAGTCTTGCAATTGTAGGGGAATCAGGTTCAGGGAAATCAGTATTAGTAAAATCAATTATGGGTCTGCTTGATAAAAACGGCTATATTGCAGATGGACAAATTCACTTTGACGGCCATGATTTATCGAAATTTAAAACAGAGGCGGATTGGCTGAAAGTTCGCGGCAAAAAAATCGCAATGGTTACACAAGACCCGATGACCTCCCTTAATCCGCTGAAAACTATCGGAAAACAAATTGAGGAAAGCGTTGTGCTGCATCAAGGGTTAAAAGGAAATGATGCATATGAAAAAACATTACAGCTGTTGCGTGATGTAGGAATTCATGATGTTGCACGCCGCTATAAGCAATACCCGCATGAATTTTCCGGCGGTATGCGTCAGCGCATTGTGATAGCGATCGCTGTTGCCTGCAACCCGCAAATTTTGATATGTGATGAGCCGACAACTGCACTCGATGTAACGATCCAGGCACAAATATTGCAGCTGTTAACCAATTTACAGGAGAAATATTTGCTGTCGACAATATATATTACCCATGATTTGGGAGTTGTTGCAAAAGTCGCGGACCGGATTGCAGTTATGTATGCCGGGGATATTATTGAAGTTGGACAAACTGAGGAAGTATTTTTCGATGCAAAACATCCGTATACATGGGCTTTAATTTCTTCACTCCCTCAATTGGGAAATAAGGGCGAGGAATTATATTCAATCAAAGGAACACCGCCGAATTTATTTAAAGAAATCAAGGGCGATGCGTTTGCGCCGAGGAATCAATATGCACTGAAAATCGACTTCGTTGAACGTCCGCCTTTTTTCAAAGTGACGGATACCCATTATGCACGCACATGGCTCCTTGATCCAAAAGCACCGAAAGTAGAACCCCCTGAAGTGTTGCAAGCTTTTTTTGCAGAAGGGAGACAATATGCAAATGACTAAAAACAGTAAAGAAAAACTCATTGAAGTGAAAAATATTGATATCGTTTTTGGACAAGGGAAAAAGCAGTTCAAAGCAGTAGATGATGTGAGCTTCGATATATATAAAGGTGAAACATTCGGGCTTGTTGGAGAATCCGGTTCAGGAAAAACAACGATCGGCCGTGCGATTATGCGCATTAATCCGATAACTAACGGAGAAATTCTGTTCCATGGTAAACCGATCAATGGTCGTATTACCAGCGCTTGGGATCATGAAATTACCCAAAAGATTCAAATGATTTTCCAGGACCCCGGTGCTTCTTTAAATGAGCGGGCAAAGGTTGACTATATTGTTTCGGAAGGCCTGATTAATAATAAAAGGTACGGCAATGAACAGGAGCGGATAGATAAAGTAAAAAAAGCATTACTGGAAGTCGGACTGCTGCCGGAATTTGCCTCACGTTTCCCGCATGAGTTTTCTGGCGGACAGCGTCAACGGATCGGTATTGCCAGAGCGCTCGTCATGGAACCGGAATTTATCGTAGCGGATGAACCGATATCTGCACTGGACGTCTCCATTAGAGCTCAAGTATTGAATTTATTGTCCAGCTTACAGGAACATCGTGAGTTGACCTATTTATTTATCGCTCATGACCTGTCAATTGTCCGCTTTATTACAGATCGTACGGCGGTCATTTATAAAGGGAAAATCGTTGAACTGGGTGAAACGGAAAAGCTGTTCAACAATCCGCTGCATCCATATACGAAAGCATTGCTGTCAGCCGTTCCAGAACCGAATCCGCTAAAGGAACGAAGAAAAAAGCTGCAAGTATATGATCCGACTGTCCATCAGTATGAAATGGATCCACCTGAATTTGTTGAAATTGAAGAGGGACATTTCGTATTGGCCAATCAAGAAGAGCAGGCACAGTATCGGGCGGTGCTTGCCGGAAGTGGAGTGTAGACGATGGCAATGATAATTCCGAAGTCACTGAAAAAAGGGGATACGGTAGCATTAATCAGTGCATCCGGAGCAACACCGGAACACCGTATCGAGCTTGCAATCCAGGCAGTGGAGAAGTTGGGTTTCCGTGTAGTAGTAGGAGAAACGTGCAGAGCGCGACACGGTTATTTTGGAGGCAGTGATAATCTGCGTGCAAAAGAACTGAATGACATGTTCCGCAACCCTGAAATAGACGGTATTTTTTGTATTCGCGGGGGCTATGGAGCGACAAGGATTTTACCAGTGCTTGATCTGGAAATGATTAAAGAAAACCCGAAAGTATTTGCAGGCTACAGTGATGTTACAGCACTGCATATTGTATTCAATCAACACTGTGGATTTGTAACGTACCATACACCGATGCCGTCAACAGAATTTATTCGTCCTGAAATGGATGACTATACATGGACGTATTTTATCAACAGTGTCACCAATACCGGATGGAGTGATTATTTCCTGGAAAATGCGGAAGGCCAGTATATGAACACCGTTGTTCCTGGTACGGCTACTGGTGAATTAGTGGGAGGCAATTTAACACTTGTCAACGCATCTCTGGGGACACCATACGAGATTGATCTGAACGGGAAAATTCTATTTTTGGAAGACATAGATGAGAATGTACAACGGATCGACCGAATGCTTACACAGCTTGCATTGTCAGGGAAACTCCAGCAGCTGTCAGGTATTTTGCTGGGTGGTTGGACGGATTGTGGGCCAATGGATATAAATAATGAAGAAAATAATTTAAGTTTGGATGCTGTATTTGAAGAAATTTTAGTGCCATTGAATATTCCCATAATAAAAGATGTAACATGTGGTCATGTGCTGCCGACGATGTCATTGCCGCTTGGTAAAACCGTAACGATCGATGCAACGAATAGATCGATTCAGGTTGTAGGTTAGTACAATGCATAAACAACTTGATCGCATCATTGCACAATGCCCGTATAAAGTCCATGTCATTGTCGAAGACTACAAAACGAACGAAATCGTCTGGAAAAATCGGGCTGAGGAAATCTTCAGCAGTGCAAGTATAATCAAAGTGCCGATTCTCATTGCTATTTTAGCTCATTTGCAAAAAACGAACGGCATTTTAAATCAGGTTTTCAAAATTGCGCCGGAAAACATGGTCGATTTCAGTGTCATTACAGAGCAGAAGCAAATACGAGCAACACTGCATGAACTGTTACTTTGGATGACGATTACGAGTGACAACACAGCAACAAACGTATGTATCGATCTATTAGGGATGGACGCATTCAATGACTATTTTAATGAAATCGGCTTACATAATACTCGGGTCCAGCGGAAGATGATGGATTTTGAACGTCAAAAGCTCGGCTTTGATAATGTAACAACAGCACAGGATATGCAGCAGCTTTTCCGGAAAATTTATAGAGGTACGCTTCTTACAAGTGAATGGAATGCAGTTGCACTTGATATATTAAGCAGACAGCGCAGTCACGAATCACTCAAACGCTATATCGCAGACGATGTGAAGATGGCCCATAAAACAGGCGGTCTCGATACTGTGGATCATGACACAGGAATTGTATTTTTAGAAGTTCGCGATTATTTTATCGGGGTATTCATTACAGAAGTGACCGATAATGATAAAGCGAGACAAACGATTGGTGCTATTTCTAAAATTGTCTATGAGCATTTTACAAAACAGGAGGAGGGAACCGATTGAATGCCGTAGTGAAAACAAAAATTGCGAGTTTACATGCAGAACCTGACACGCATTCTGAATTAATCGATGAGGTGTTGTATGGGATGCCGGTCGAGGTACAGGAAGAAATTGATGAAACTTGGGTCAAAATCCTTACTTTTTACCGTTACGAAGGCTATACATTAAAATCCAACTTGCATATTGGAAGTGAACCTACTGTAAACTGGGTATATGAAGCGAATGATGTCGTTATTCAAAGCTTTGCCGATGTTCTTGCAGCCCCTAAAATACAAAGTGAAAACATCATGACATTGACGCGGGGTGCTTTTATAAAAGTTGTACTGGAAGCAGGACTTGATACAGCTTGGGCAAAAGTGCAGCTTGTTACAGGGGAAGAAGGGTATGTACGGTCAGCCTGGATCCAGGATCGAGTTAAAGTATATACGGCAAATGAAGCTTTATTTCGCAAGCAAGTTGTGGAAACGGCTTTTCGCTATATGGGAACTCCATACCGCTGGGGCGGTAAAACACCTTTAGGCATTGACTGTTCAGGACTTGTTTCGATGGCCTATATGCTGAATGGCGTCTATATTTTCCGAGATGCGAAAATAGTGGAAGGTTTCCCGTTAAGAAAGATAGAACGCGAAAATTTAAAGCCGGGGGATCTAATTTTCTTCCCTGGCCATGTAGCGATGTATATTGGTAATAATGAGTATATCCATTCCTCGCTAGGAGGAAACGAAGTCAATGTAAACAGCCTGAGCTTGCAGCATGAAAATTACCGCGAAGACTTGGCGACAACAATTACGGAATGTGGCAGTATTTTTTAATACAAAATTAAAGGGTTAACCCAGCATGATTATTGCTGAGTTGACCCTTTTGGTTATTGTAGAATTGGTTTTGTACAACTAAAAGTTTTTAAGAATCCAATCGTTTGCTTCTACCCAATTACTAACGCGAATGACGTTATTCGGTACGGACATTTGATTGTACGGTGTATCAAATAAAATGACAGGAATTTTAAGCTCTTCGGCAATTTCCACTGCATTATCATGTTTGTCTTCGAAAAAAGCTTCTACTCCATGCTTTTTTGCGATGGCAATTTTGTTATGACTGCCGATACATTCGATATGGTCATAAGGTACTTTAAATTGATCAAACCAGTTTTTTGTAATATCGAAAACATTTTCTCCACGCGCAGAAATATAATAAAGCTCATACTGGTTTTGCCATGCTGTTAAAATGCGATGTGCATCTGCAGCAAGCTCACTTACTTCATACATTCGTGGCTCATTTTCTTTAAACCAGGCCTGAAACTGTGCGCGGTCTACAGGGTGTGGAAAGCCACTTAAAAAATCATATTCCGTTACATCTTGTAGCGTCATATTAATATTGTATTGTTTATTAATATGTGGAATTAATGTAGCAGGACATGTGACAGTCCCATCAATATCAATGCCGAACCGATGTTTTAAGTTTGTCATTTCCATTACCTCATTTCTTTACACGCTTGCATTTATTTCTGCTTCGCGCTTTGCAACCATTTCAGCAGCTAATTTATCGATTTCTTTCTTCAGTTCTTCCACCATTGTTTCTTCAGGAACTTTACGAACTGTTTTACCTTTCATGAATAACAGCCCTTCGCCACGTGCACCGGCAATACCGATATCCGCTTCACGTGCTTCTCCAGGACCGTTTACCGCACAGCCTAAAACGGCTACTTTTAACGGAACATTCAGTTTAGAAATATATTCTTCTACTTCGTTGGCAATCGAAATTAAATCAATTTCGATACGGCCGCAAGTCGGACATGAAATCAATGTCGCCATGTTTGATGCCAAGCCAAATGATTTTAATAATTCACGAGCTACTTTAATTTCTTCCACTGGATCTGCAGATAATGAAATACGTAATGTATTCCCGATCCCTTTAGATAAAATCGCACCTAAACCGGCAGCTGATTTAACAGTACCGGCAAATAATGTACCTGATTCTGTAATTCCTAAATGCAGTGGATAATTGAATGCTTGTGCAGCTTTCTCATATGCTTCAATAGCCAAGTTTACGTCCGATGCTTTCATCGAAACAATAATGTCATGGAAATCCAAGTCTTCTAAAATTTTAATGTGGTGCAATGCAGATTCTACCATTCCATCTGCAGTAGGGTAGCCGTATTTTTCGAGGATATGGCGCTCTAAAGAACCAGCGTTAACACCGATACGAATCGGAATACCTTTTGCTTTTGCGGCATTTACAACTGCCTCTACTTTTTCGCGGCGCCCGATGTTACCCGGGTTGATACGTACTTTATCGATGCCACCTTCAATGGCTTTTAGTGCTAATTTGTAATCAAAGTGAATATCCGCTACTAATGGGATATTAATTTGTTTTTTTATTTCAGGTATTGCATTTGCAGCACGCTCATCCGGTACTGCAATACGTACGATCTGACAACCTGCCTCTTCTAAACGTTTAATTTCGGCAACTGTTGCTTCTACATCATGTGTTTTCGTCGTACACATACTTTGGATTACGACTTCGTTATTACCACCAATTGTTAAGTTACCGACACGCACAGGACGTGTTTTCGTACGGTGAACGATTTCACTCATGAAAAATTCTCTCCTTTTCAGGCTTTTAATGTGGTTATATCACCTATATAGATATAACGATATGTAAGCCGTCACTGTTCCTTATTTTATCAGTGTATGAAAAGAAGAACAAGGAAGAAACATTATGAATTCAATTTAGACAATTTTCCTTCACGTTCGAGATGATTGGGATGAGGACAGTATCTCCTGGTACAAGTGGCTGTAAATTCAAATGCGGGTTAAGTTGATAAAATTGGGCAAGTCTTTCAGGAAAAGTGGTTTTAATAGGCGAGGGAGTTGCTGAGAATAGGCTGTAAATTGTATCGTCCTGCTGGATTTTTACGACTACATAGCTTTCTTTTTCCGCTTCCTCACATGATTGAGGAGCAGCATAAAAGGATGCTAATGGGAGCGTACCTTCCTGTAAATCTACTTTAATGACAAACGCAAACAACAAAAGCACAATGGAAGCTATTAAAAAGCGCAATAAAATCCTCCTTATCTCTCTACAATTTAACTCGTTAATAGATTGTTAAACTATATGATTCATAAGGAGAATTTATTATTTTTGTACCGGATATTTTGTTAAGGCAACGATTATAAAGAGCATCGTAATAAAAATACTGCTAAGCGTGACTACAGTTTGAGAGAGGATAAACAGATTTCCGAACATCGTTAGAAATGTTCCCCATGTACTTGCAAAAACAGCTGTTCGCCATACTTGCCGATATTCACCGCGTCGTCTCATCGGCCTAACGAAAAACAAACCTGCAAGTGCATATAAACTTACCTTAATAAAATAGATCGACGTATTTAGTACGAATAAAAATACAATGGCAATCGGGTAAACAATCCATTGAATATTTTGTGCATACTGTTCAATTTCCGAATAACCGAAAATTTCGGCTGTCCCTGTATTGATAAATTGGCCGAATGAAAAAGCGGTAATAAGGGTAATCATTAAAAAGGCATACTGCATCACTTTTCCAATTGATAGAATTCGATAGGCGCCCAGTTTTTTAGGGCTTGTTAAACTATGTATAAGTAACTGCATATGTGAAATTTTCATTGTTGGTTGCTCCTTTACAAAGGTAGTGTAACATGAAAAAAATTCGATTTGAACTCGGAATAGAAAATTGAATCTTTTCTTTGTTTATTACGTATAATCTGTGAACACATAATAAGAAGAAAATTTGAAAGGATGTGAAATGGTTGGACATTATTGCATGGACACTTATTATAGCGCTGTTTGTTATTGCGTTTATCGGTTTAGTATATCCAATTATCCCATCTGTCTTATTTTTGTTGGGCGGGTTTATCGTTTATGGGCTATTTTACAGTTTTACCGAATTGCCGTGGTGGTTCTGGTTAATTGAGTTATTATTTGTTGCACTGTTATTTGCGGCAGACACGATCTCGAACCTAATTGGAGTGAAAAAATTCGGCGGATCAAAAGCAGGGATGTGGGGAAGTACGATTGGTTTATTGATCGGGCCATTTGTTATACCGTTTGCCGGAATTATCGCAGGACCATTTATCGGTGCCATCATTGGCGAGTTAATTGTGACACGAAGCAATCTACAGCAGGCGATTAAAGTTGGCGTTGGTTCAGTTGTCGGATTTTTAACATCGGTGGTAACGAAAGGTATTATTCAAGTCATTATGATTGTCTTGTTTTTTATTGCTATTTAGTTTCTTTTATTAATTGAAGTAGATTTAATTGATGGGGAGCAAATATTTGTAAAATCGATCGGGTATCGCTTACACTAATAGAGGAAAGATTACAAACACAGGTGAGACGAGTAATCCGCAGCCTTTCCGTCAAAAGACTGAAATGCAAATATTACTGTTTTTTTCATTGAATGAGCAATCATTTTTTGATAACCTAGTACTGTAATCAACATTAATTACTTGTTCCAGGGAGGAATATTATCATGGCATTCAAATTACCAGAATTAACTTACGCTTACGACGCATTGGAACCACATATCGATGCAAAAACAATGGAAATTCACCATTCTAAACACCACAATACTTACGTAACAAACTTAAACGCAGCAGTAGAAGGTACTGAATACGCTGACAAAGACATCAACGAGTTAATCGCTAACATCGATGCTTTACCAGCTGACAAACAAACTGCTGTACGTAACAACGGTGGCGGACATGCTAACCACACATTATTCTGGGAATTAATCGCTCCAGGCGGTTCTAACACTCCAGTAGGTGAAGTAGCTGCTGCAATCGATGCAAAATTCGGTTCATTCGACGCTTTCAAAGAAGAATTTGCAAAAGCTGCAACAACTCGTTTCGGTTCAGGTTGGGCTTGGTTAATCGTTGAAGGTGACGGTGTAGCTGTTACTTCAACTCCAAACCAAGACTCTCCAGTAATGGAAGGTAAAACACCAATTCTAGGCTTAGACGTTTGGGAGCACGCTTACTACTTAAACTACCAAAACCGTCGTCCAGACTACATCGGTGCATTCTGGAACGTAGTGAACTGGGACGTAGTAGAAGCTAAGTTCCAAGCTGCAAAATAATTAAATTTGCACATTCAAATTTAATTATTTCTGTACCGAAAGCGAAGCGGCAGGTACAAAATATTTTAAACGTAAAACGCATGAGAAGTTCATTACTTCCATGCGTTTTTTTATGTATTTTTTTACAGTTATCTGCTACGCTCAAAATAGTAAATAGAATTGGGGTGCGGCAGTGGATGATTGATGAATTTATTGCACAAATTGATGAGAAGTGGCACGGTGCTTTTATCAAATTAATGGAGGCGATTGATGAGAACTTGCCGCCAGGGTTTGAAAAGTCAATTGATAGGAATATGATCACATATAATGTACCATTAACAACCTATCCAAAAGGGTATCATGTAACACGAAACACACCATTACCGTTTTTGGCCCTTGCTCCACAAAAGCGCCATATTGGCCTTTATCATATGGGCATCTACAGTAATCCTGAACTTCTCAAATGGTTTCAGGAAGCCTATGCCGAAGCGGTTCCAACAAAACTAAATATGGGGAAAAGCTGTATTCGCTGGACCTCGACAAAACATATCCCCTATGAACTGATCGGGGAACTGAGCAAAAAAATGTCGGTAGAGCAGTGGATTACTGCCTATGAAAATGAAATACAGAAATAAATAAAGAAGGACAAACGAGCGGACATTTCCTTGTTCGTCCTGTCTTATTGCTCGACATCTTGCATGGTTCCAGTGAACGGAACAAGATGCAGGTAGTCCAGCTTAATAATTATATTTTCTAAAAGGCTTTGTAACTTCGGTTGCAGAGCTTTTTTGTATATTTTATTCTTCCTTATATAGTCGTAAGTACACCTAAACTAAGCTACTTGTGAATAAAGTAAAGAGAGGTGAGGAATAAATGAGCATGACGTACAAAAATATACTAGTTGCCGTGGATGAAACGAATGAGTCGCTGATTGCTTTTAGAAGAGCTGTGCAAGTTGTACTCAATAATGTCGGAAGTAAGCTGTATATTGTTCATGTAATTGATACCCGTTCCTTTGCATTTTCAGAAGGCTATAACTTTGATATGGCGGAAAAAATTACGAATAATAAAAAGGATTTGTTAGATAGTTATGAAAAAAAAGCCCAGCAGTCAGGCTTGGTAAATATAAAAAAACTTATTGAATACGGAACGCCTAAGCACGTCATTGCACGTGATATCCCTCAGCAGGAAGAAATTGATTTAATTATTTGCGGTGTAACCGGAAAAGGGGAATTAGCCCGCCTTTTCCTTGGGTCTGTATCGGAAGGGATATTAAGAAATGCCCGCTGTGACGTTCTTGTTGTAAGAAATTCCTAAAAAGATGACGAAGCTCCACGTAATTTTCGTGAAGCTTCTTTTTTGTGAAACTTTATAAAAGTAAAGCCGTCTAAAAGATGAATAATAAAAATCTGAACTCTTTTTTCATGGAGTTTTCAGTGTTATACTAAAAGCTATGACTATACATTCATGTACACGATACATAAAGTAAGGAAGGGGAAGAGTTCTTTGCGCAAAATTACGCAAAATCGCCAGCAAAATCCGAAGGCAAAGCAACGGGCAAGTTTAACTTTTCGGATGAATATCCTTTTCTTTTCAATATTTGTTTTGTTCTCAGTACTAATATTTCGTCTAGGATATATACAAATTGTAAAAGGTGAAGATTATGTGCGTGCATTAGAGCGTACAGAGGAAGTGCGGGTAAATACTAGTGTGCCCCGTGGCCGTATTTTTGACCGTTATGGTCGTATTTTAGTTGATAATCAGCCTGAAAATGCGATTACGTATACAAAAATGCAAACAACAAAATCCGCTGAAATGCTTGAAATTGCAGAAAAACTTGCAAATCTCATCGAGCAGCCGACAGAAAAAGTAACACAGCGCGATAAATTAGATTTCTGGATTTTACGGAATCCGGAAAAAGCAAAAGAAAAAGTAACACAAAAGGAAATGACGAAATTCCAACTTGAAAATGAAGAATTAGAAACGAAGGAAATCAATAAAGAGTATGATCGACGGATTCGGGATCGAATTACAGATGAAGAACTGGAACAGCTTACCGACTTTGACCTGGAAGTTCTCGCGATTTACCGTGAAATGATGACGGGCTATAATTTATCACCGCAAATTATTAAAGGTGAGAATGTTACACCGGAAGAATTTGCTCGCGTTTCAGAACAATTGGCGGATCTGCCTGGTGTGAATACGACAACCGATTGGAAACGCGTACGATTATCTCCATTAGCGATTTTAGGTCGAACAACGGTACCAAGCAAAGGTGTACCTAAATCGAAACTGGATTTTTATTTAGCACGTGATTATTCTCGGAACGACCGTGTTGGGGAAAGTTATTTTGAAGCACAGTATGAAGAAATTTTGCAAGGTGAAAAATCAGTCGTTAAAAACATAACGAATAAAAAGGGCCAAGTAGTTGAAACGATGACGACTTTCGCAGGGGAGCCCGGCAAAGATTTAGTAACAACAATCGATGTGGAACTGCAGCAAAAAGCTGATGAAATTTTGGAGAAGTATTTATTGGAATTAAAAGCTAAAGGTGGTTCTCAATTATTGGACCGCGGATTTTTAGTTGCAATGAGTCCAAAAACCGGAGAGCTATTATCTGTAGTCGGCAAGAAAATAGAAAAAGATAAAGACACTGGCAAACCTTATATTGTTGACTATTCTTACGGTACATTCACTTCAGCATATGAAGCAGGGTCAACTGTAAAAGCAGCAACCGTTTTAATGGGCTACAATGAGGGAGTTATTAAACCGGGGACGGTTATGCTCGATTCACCAATGCGAATCGGGAATATTACACTGAATACTTTATTCAATAAGACTGGTAGTGTCATGCTGGATGATTTAACGGCATTGGAACGTTCATCAAACGTTTATATGTTCAAAATTGCGATGGGTATTGGCGGCCGTACGTATTCACCAGGAATGCGCTTTAGTTTAGCTTCGGGTACATTGCAAACAATGCGAAATGAGTATGCTCAGTTTGGACTTGGTGTGCCAACGGGAATCGACCTTCCTGGAGAATCGACAGGCTATCAGGCAGACCCGGATACCGATGTAAAACTATTAAACTTGGCGATCGGCCAGTTTGATACGTATACAACGATGCAATTGGCACAATATATTTCAACGATTGCAAACGGTGGTTACCGCATTCAACCACGCATGTTAAAAGAAATACGCAACCCTTCTAAAGATGGCGAGTATTTAGGGCAAGTTGTGGAAGAAGTGGCACCTAAAATTTTAAACAAAATCGAAAACAGCCAAGGAGAAATTGAACATGTACAAGAAGGTCTGCGCCGAGTTTACTTCGGTGCAAATGGTTCTGCCCGCCGTCAGTTTGAAACTGCAGATTATACAGCTGCTGGTAAAACGGGTACAGCCGAGGTAGTTTACTATGGACCGCAGCGTGATAAATGGAAAACTAACACGATCAATATTGTCCATGTAGGCTACGCACCATTTGATGATCCTGAAATTGCTTATGCAGTCATTTTTCCATGGGCAACAACAAACTTTACAAATAACTATTTACCACAGGCGAATTTGACAGCACGTGAATTAGTAGATTCCTATTTTGAACTGAAAAATAAATATGCAGAAGAGGGCTTATCTACAAGTAAAGTAGAAAAACCGATCATCAAGCATTCAGATGAAAAGCTGGATGAGGATGAAGAAGTTGAAACTGTAAATGAATAAAATTATGATCCCGTAGTTTCTGACTACGGGATTATTTTTAGGAGAAGATTTAATGAGAAAGAAGATAATACATATTGTTGTGATCATCGGTGCCCTAAGTAATGCAGCGATTCTAGCATTCATGGATTTGCCGGCATGGCTCATTATTTTAATGTCGGTAATCTATATTGTTATTTTTGAAGGGCTCCTGCTTGTATTGGAGCCCCGTTTAGTCCGTGCCGAACGCGAACGGAATGTTAAAGCCTATCCTTTTTTACGAGAATTGGTTGACGCAAAAAAAGCGACGGTTACAATGCGCGACGGTTCAGTGTTATATAATGCTACGTTCGAAGGCTATGCCCATCCAAAAGATGCGAAAACCATTTTACTTTATGTACATAAAGTAAAGACGAAAAAGGAAAAAGCAGCCTATACAGAACATCCTATTAAACTTATTAACATTAAAAGCGTAAAAAAGATTCAATAAGAAGAAAATGAGACAATTTGCCGGGAACTCCTGTAAATTGTCTTTTTTATTTACAAAGCTTTACATTCAATTAACTGCGGAATTATATAAGCTTAACAATTTGTGACTATAGTTGGAATTGTAAGAAAAACATCTATTAAACAAGCGGAGGAATTACAAATGAAAAAGTGGCAGTACTTAACATCAACAGCTTTACTAGGTTCAGCAATTCTTTTAGGAGCATGTGGTGGAGAAGAAAATAATGATGAAACATCAACATCTGCACAAACAAACACTGAACAAGCTGAAACTGGCAGCGCACAATTGACAGGTAACGTAGTAGGCGATGGTTCGTCAACAGTTGCTCCAATTACAGAAGCATTAGTTGAAGAATACGCGGGCGTACAAAAAGATGTACGCGTAGCAGTTGGTGTATCTGGTACAGGCGGCGGATTCGAAAAATTCATCAATGGTGAAACGGATTTCTCAAACGCTTCTCGTCCAATCAAAGATACTGAAATGGAAGAGCTTAAAAACGCAGGAGTAGAATATACAGAATTTGAACTTGCTTACGACGGTTTATCGGTAGTTGTACACCCTGAAAATACTTGGGCAAAAGATTTAACAGTTGATCAATTAAAGAAGATTTGGATTGAAGATGGTTCTACGAAAAAATGGTCTGATATTGATCCTTCATGGCCGGATGAAGAAATTGTATTCTACTCACCAGGTTCTGACTCAGGTACGTATGATTACTTTGATGAAGTCATTTTAGACGGTGAAGACATTGTTAAAACAGCAACATTATCTGAAGATGACAATGTGTTAGTACAAGGTGTAACAGCAGATAAAAATGCAATCGGCTATTTCGGATACGCATACTACCTGGAAAATAAAGATAAATTGCAAGTTGTAACTGTTGACGGTGTGGAACCGACAAACGAAACAATCGAATCAGGTGAATATTCACCATTATCACGACCACTTTTCGTTTATGTGAAAAACAGTGCACTTAAAGACAATGAAGCTACATATGACTTCATGAAATTCACACTTGAAAATGCTGGTGAAATGGCAGAAGTAGTAGGGTATGTGAGCTTACCGGATGAAAAGTATGAAGAAGCTCTAAAAGAGTTAGAAGGATTAAAATAATTACGATGTTTAATAGTGTGGGGTGGCTCTCATGCCTCCCCACACGTTTTTTAATGATGAAAATTGACCGATTATTTATATAGATGACTGGAAGGAGTTTTCGCACATGGCTCTTAAACAACAGGAGCAAGTAAGTGTCCAACAATTAATCGAGCGTTCGCGCAATCGCAAAGGAAAGAAAGTAATCGAAAAGTTAGTACCAATCGGGTTATTTTTAGCAGCAACAATTTCGGTTCTTACGACGTTTGGGATTGTATTTACACTAATATTTGAGACATTTGAATTCTTCACGCGAGTGTCGATTACCGATTATTTATTTGGTACAGAATGGCTGCCATTCTCAGGTAAGGAGCCATTGTATGGAGTATTACCATTAATATTCGGGACATTTAAAATAACACTGATTGCTATTATTGTAGCAGTACCATTCGGTTTGGGCGCTGCCATTTATTTAAGTGAATATGCATCAGAACGTGTACGAAAAATTATTAAACCGATTTTAGAAGTACTGGCAGGTGTACCAACAATTGTTTACGGGTTCTTTGCCTTAACATTTATTACACCGATTTTACAGGCCATTATTCCCGATTTGAAAATATTTAATGCAATAAGCCCCGGGATTGTTGTCGGAATCATGATACTGCCAATGATCACATCCATTTCCGAAGATGCAATGAGCTCTGTTCCAAGTTCGATTCGTGAAGGTGCGTTAGGGTTAGGGGCGACAAAATTCGAAGTAGCAGTTAAGGTTGTCCTGCCAGCCGCATTATCAGGTATTGTCGCTTCTGTCGTATTAGGTATTTCCCGGGCAATAGGGGAGACGATGATTGTTTCACTGGCAGGCGGATCTACACCAAAATTCGACTTTGGCTTTACTGATTCGATTCAAACAATGACTGCTTATATCGTGCAAGTAACGACAGGGGATGCCGGTTACGGTACAACTATTTACTACTCAATTTACGCAGTAGGGTTTACATTGTTTATTTTCACTTTAGCAATGAACTTGCTTGCAACCTACATTTCAAAACGCTTCCGAGAGGAGTATTAATATGCGCTATATACAAGAAGATTTAGTGATGAAGCGGATGAATAAACGCCTCAATTCGAATAAAATGTGGAAAATAATTTTCATTATTGCTACAAGTTTTGCCCTTGTTTCTTTAGGTATGTTACTATACCGAATTTTGTCGCAAGGAATTGGTTTTTTAGATATGAATTTCATTACAAACTTCGCGTCACGTATTCCCGAAAATGCAGGGATTAAAGCAGCACTAGTCGGATCATTATGGCTGATGAGCGTTGTTGCCCCTGTCTCGATTATTTTAGGGGTAAGTACAGCGTTGTATTTGGAGGAATATGCAAAGCAAAACAAATTAAATGATTTTATCCGCATAAATATTTCTAACTTGGCAGGGGTTCCTTCCATAGTTTTCGGTTTACTCGGATTAACAATTTTCGTTCGACTGTTTGGCTTTGAAAAAAGTATTTTGGCAGCCGGACTGACGATGAGTCTACTCATATTGCCTGTTATTATTGTTGCGGCTCAAGAAGCGATCCGCTCGGTACCAAATGAACAGCGCGAAGCTTCATACGGAATGGGCGCTACGAAATGGCAAACGATTGTTCGGGTCGTACTGCCGGCAGCTATTCCGGGAATTTTAACAGGTAGTATTTTAGCGTTATCTCGAGCAATTGGTGAAACAGCACCATTAGTAGTAATCGGTATTCCAGTCATTCTGCAGTTTTTACCAACAGGATATCTCGATACATTTACCGCATTGCCGATGCAGATTTTCGACTGGGCAAAACGTCCGCAGGAAGCGTTCCAGTATGTGGCTTCAGCAGGAATTATCGTATTAATGATTTTCTTATTAACGATGAATTCCATTGCAATCTTTATTCGAAATAAATTCCAAAAACGTTATTAGGAGTGAAATGGAATGGTTCAAGTATTAACGAAAAATAATGTGCGTCAATCTGCAATGGGAATCGAACAGAATCAAGCGAATGTCATGCAGTCCAATAATTTTAATTTATGGTATGGGGATCACCATGCTTTAAAAGATATCAACTTAGACATGAAGGAAAACGAAGTAACGGCAATTATCGGTCCTTCCGGCTGCGGGAAATCGACATATATAAAAGCATTAAACCGTATGGTAGAACTTGTGCCGATCGTAAGGACATCAGGAGAAATCAATTATCGCGGCCGTAATATTTTTTCAAACGGCTATGAAGTGGAAGAACTGCGCACGAAGGTCGGCATGGTGTTTCAAAAACCGAATCCGTTTCCAAAATCGATTTATGATAATATCGCATACGGACCACGAATACATGGAATTAAAAATAAGAAAATCCTGGATGAAATTGTGGAAAAGTCACTGCGAGGTGCAGCCATCTGGGATGAGGTAAAAGACCGTTTAAATCAAAATGCTTATGGGTTATCAGGCGGTCAGCAGCAGCGTATTTGTATCGCACGCTGTTTGGCAATCGAACCGGATGTCATTTTAATGGATGAGCCGACTTCAGCGCTTGACCCAATTTCAACATTAAAAGTTGAAGAGCTTGTACAACAGATGAAAGAACAATATTCAATCGTCATTGTGACACATAATATGCAGCAGGCTGCACGTATTTCCGACAAAACGGCCTTCTTCCTGAACGGGGAAGTAGTAGAGTTTGATAAGACAGATATCATTTTCTCGACACCGTCAGATCAGCGCACCGAAGACTATATTTCCGGTCGATTTGGATAATGAGAAAAGGAGAATGATAACGATGATTCGCGAGCGTTTTGAACATGATCTAATAGCGGTACAGCAAGATTTAATGGAACTGTGTGATTTAAGTATTCATTCATTGCAGGAGTCTTTTAAAGCTTTTTTAAAAAAGGATATTGATTTGGCGCTACAAGTTATTGATACCGATCCGAAGATTAATCGGTTGGAGGAAATAATCAATGACCGTGTCATTTTACTCATTGCAAAACAACAGCCTGTTGCGACAGATTTACGCCGTTTAATTGTTGTGATTAAAGCAGCAACGGATATGGAGCGCATAGGTGATCATGCGGTCAATATCGCAAAGGAAACGATTCGAATCGGAAAAACACCATTTGTCACGAGCGTGGAGCTGATTGAGGAAATGTTCCATAAAACAATTTTAATGCTGCGCCAAATTGTCGACGCCTTTTTAGAGGAGAATACAACTAAGGCAAAAGAAATTGCAAAACTGGATGATGAGGTCGACGAATTAACAGGCAATATACTGAGTAACTTAATGAAGTTGTCTGTTTCCAATGAGCAAGTGGCACAAGTGACGAGTTTATCATACGTATGCCGCTGTATCGAACGTTCGGCAGACCACGCAACAAATATAGCTGAGCATTTATTCTACCTTGTAAAAGGGAAGCATTATGAACTGAATAATTAAATGTAAAAGTATAGGGAGGAGACTTCCTATACTTTTTTTCTTTAATCAAACAAATTTGTTCATGAATAATTTATGTATTGAAAGGGTACATGGTACAATAAAGGTAATTCAAATAAGTCATGTACTTATTTAAGTATAAAGGGGTAGACAGCATGTTAAAAACAATTGTATTTGACCAATTAAAGCAAGCGATGAAAAACAAAGATGTATTGGCTAAAGGAGTATTAACTTTAGTGAAGTCCGCTTTGGATTCTGCAGAAAAGGAAAAAGGTGCGGAATTGACGCCACAGGAAGAAATTGCTGTCATTAATCGTGAAATTAAGCAGACAAACCAGTCACTAGAAGGTGCAAAGCAAGCAGACCGTCCAGATTTAATCGAAAAAGAGGAAGCAAAATTAGTCATTTTAAAAAGCTTCTTACCAAAACAGTTAACAGAGGAAGAAATTTCAGCTGAGCTTCAGGCAGCTGGTATTACTTCAGGCATGAATATGGGGGATGCAATGAAAATTGCAAAGCCTTTACTTGATGGAAAAGCAGACGGAGCGACAATTTCAAAAGTTGTCAAAACGCTCATTTCCTAAAATGAAAATAAGCATTATCAAGTAACAGAAAAGGAGGTGTGCCGCAATTAATTGACGGTCACGTCCTTTTCGCTATATTTTTCTAAAATTATAACGCTTACACTACAAAAAGGAATTAGGATAGGGAGGATTAAAATGACCTTACATGAACAAATTGAACTGTATGTACCTTACAATGAACAGGAAGCAAAAGATCGAGACATCATTTTACGTGCAATGGCTAGTTTATCGGATGTCCTGACAAGAAATAATGAAGTTCTGCATTTTACTGCTTCAGCTTTTGTATTCAACCCCGACCGCACCCGTGTACTGATGGCTCATCATAATATTTATAATTCATGGGGCTGGATGGGCGGTCATGCAGACGGCGATCCTGATTTATTTAATGTAGCGAAAAAAGAGCTGATGGAAGAAGCAGGTCTTACAGAAGCAAAAGCAATACAGGACGATATTATTTCGCTTGATATCCTGCCGGTTATCGGTCATATGAAAAACGGAAAATATGTTGCAGCACATTTACATTTTAATGTGACTTATATATTTGAAGTGGAAGATGAAGCGACATTTAAAGCGAAACTTGATGAAAACAGTGAAGTCGGTTGGATCGCAATGGACGAAGTTGCCGAAAAATGTACGGAAGCGCATATGATTCCAATCTATGAGAAAATTATAGAGAAGGTAAAAAAAATCGGCTGTTAAACGTTAGGCTGAAATGGATAACATTTTTACTAAAGACTGATTTTTTCCATACGGAGATTTTCTGGATTCAACTCGCTGATATACAGAAAAACACAAACGAATGCTGAAATTGAAATAATTTCACAAAATTAAACAACCGTGTGCTAAAATAACGTTGTATAAACAAAAGGGAGGCTATTTTCAAATGGCGAAAAAAGTAAAAGAATATAAAATTAACCCAGATCGAGTGGAAGAAGCATTATTAGTACAAAACCGTATGCTTCTTGAATTATTGGTTCAAGTTTTAGATGAGCAACTAGTAATTGAACGTCCAATTTTACACGAACGTTTAGGAAACCTAATTGAGCTTTCAGACAACGATCGTGATTTAAAAGATACTTTACACGGTTTAACTCAAAAATTATAATTACATACATTTATGTGTGGTGCGGTATCCTAGTGATACCGCTTTTTTTTATGCAGAAAAAACGATTATAAAGTTAGTTATTCGTCCACAGTTTAAATTACTACTTTTTAATTTTAATCTTCGCTATACTATCGGTATTGATTTGAAAACAGATGGAGGGTTTTACATGACAAATGAATATAAGACTGTATTAACAGATGAAATTCTTCATTTTTTATATCGTAATGCATCTTTTCAAGCTTTAGATGAAAATGAGCAGCAACAGTTTTTGGAGAAATTCGGTAAACAACCATTATTTATAGAGGTTATCGAAATTGCAATTGCACTTGAAGAAATGATTGCAGAAGTGGAAGCAACGATGCCGAAAATACAGGATAAAGATTATTTATTCCCGATTGAGCAACAAAAGCAATTACTGAAAGATCGGACTGTTATTGATGGCAATGTACTGTATGTGCCCTTTGAAGAGATGAAAAATCTTTATTCGCCCATGATAGTCATCCTACAGCAATCTGACGCTATGCAGGGGGTTGAAGCCTTTACAAAAGGGACCATTTTACCGCTATTTAATTTATGTGCTGTCCAAAAGCGTGATTTAATCATACTTCCGTTTAGTAATAAACCGGCTCAACCACTTCTTTTTAAAAATGGAACACTTGAAATTGAAATGTTCGATCAATTTCTGCAGCATTTTTTAACTGGAGACGCTCAAATTATGCCGGCTATAGACAAGGCGATTGAACTTTTTACCCAAGACAACATTGGCCATCAGCGGGATCTTATGATTATTACGGATAATCAATTTAGCGATTTCCATAAACTGAATCAAGAAGTTGCTGCCGGAAAAATGCAGGAACTTGATATCGATCTGGCGGTCATCGCGATGAGCGAAACCGCCTTTGAAAAACAGCCGATTTCCTTTGCAGACAAAGTATTTTTTGCCAACGATTAATGAAACGAATCCGTTTTGGGTTCGTTTTTAATTTGCCCAATTTTGTTACACACAAGGAATTTTAAAAGGGAGTGCGGAATAATTAAAGTAAGGATACATAAATAGAGAGAAATGGAGTGTTTCGTTCGATGTATACAGCCTATTGTAGAACCGTCCAAAGTTCAATGCGTGTCGGTATGAAGCTTATGAACTGGAGAAAGCCAGAATTACTCCAAGGGGAAAACAGCCTTGAAAAATTGCCGGACCTTGTGAAAAGTTTAGAGTTAAATATGCTTTTAGTGATTACAGATGAAGGAATTCACAAACTTGGGCTTATGGATAAGTTATTGGAGGGCTTACAGGAGCAAAATATTGCATTTGTTGTCTATAGTAAAACCGTTCCAAATCCTACTTTCACAAATATTGAAGAAGCGTTGGAACTGTATAATGCGAATAATTGTGATGGCATTATAGCATTTGGCGGCGGGTCACCGATGGATTGTGCTAAGGCAGTTGCGGCAAGGATAGCACGCCCCGATAAATCGCTGGTTGATTTAAAGGGATTATTCAAAGTAAGAAAAGAAATGCCGCCGTTTTTTGCGATTCCGACAACGGCCGGAACGGGAAGCGAAGGGACGATAGCCGCAGTCGTATCAAATAGTGAAACACATGAGAAATTCGCTATTATGGATCCGGTGCTTGTCCCGCATTACGCTGTACTAGATCCGGTATTAACGATTAATTTGCCTCCGCATATTACATCTACGACAGGAATGGACGCTTTGACACATGCCGTGGAAGCCTATATTGGAAAAAGTAATACAGAGGAAACGAGAAAATATGCCCGTGAGGCGGTTATACTTATTTTTAAGTATTTAGAGCGCGCCTATGTTGAGGGAACAGATATGAAAGCAAGGACGGAAATGCAGCGTGCGTCCTATTTGGCCGGACTTGCATTTACCCGGGCATATGTAGGCTATGTTCATGCCATTGCTCATACACTCGGTGGTTTCTATCAAGTTCCGCACGGATTTGCCAATGCGATTATCCTGCCGCATGTCCTGCGATTTTACGGCAAAAGCGCTGCTAAGCCATTAGCAGAACTGGCGACGATTGTAGGAATCGGGAAAATAACAGACAGCGATGAAAAAAAGGCAGAGTTATTTATTGAAGCGATTGAAGTGTTAAATGAAAAGATGAACATCCCTCGAAAAATAACAGGAATCATCAACCGTGATGTGCCATTAATGGTAGAGCGCGCTATACAAGAAGCGAACCCGCTGTACCCGGTACCACGCATTGTGAATAAAGATGAAATGTTTTATTTATATCAAGTCATTCAGGAATAATGGATAAGGAAAACGAGGTATAAAAAGAGGGTGAATCATAAATAGAAGTACCGTTAGAAAAAGAAGAAACCTTTATTAAGTAACGGATATTTTATAAAAATTGATTGGAATGGAGGGGAGGCGACTCCAGCGGGAATAGCGTGACGCCTGAGACTACAGGCTCAGGCCACGCCCGCGGAAAGCGTCCGACCTGGAATGGAAATCAATTTTTAACGCTCAGCAAAAAAATGCTATTTTTCTCTTAGAGAAAAATAGCATTTTTGGGTTATGATCCAGCGTATTTAAAAATGGTAATAATTTATTCAAGCTGGTCGTCGAAATAGTTTAATAACCCTTGATAAATGCCCAGTGTTGCTTGTTCCCGGTAATAATCTGTAGTAATTGCCCGTTCTTCAGAAGGATTACTTAAATAACCGAGCTCAAGCAATATAGCATTTTGCCGGTTTTCACGTAGCACTAAATAGTTTCCGAAGCGCGGTCCACGGTCCTTCAAGTTAACTTTTGATGCCAAGCCTTCATGAACATATTCGGCAAGCTTTTGCTGGTAACCATTTGTATAATAGGTCGTAAAGCCGCTCACTGAACTATCTTCATTTGCGTCATAGTGAATACTGATAAACGCATCGGCACTTGCCTGATGCGACACTGCTACACGCTTTCGCAAGTCGACAAATATATCAGATTCCCGTGTCATGACAACATTTGCACCGGCAGCCTGTAATTTGGAACGGAGCATTTCTGCTGTAATAATATTAATATCTTTTTCGTCGGTTCCACGAACGCCGGTAGTACCACGGTCATTACCGCCATGACCGGCATCCAGCACGATTGTTAGGCCTTTTAATGTACCCTGTTTACGCTCGGCTACTTGACTTGTATTGTTTTGGGATGTAGTTCCCTGTGAATTGTTTTTACTTACAACCCAGTTTGCGACATACGCAGTCTGTTGATCTTTTACTGCGATTTTAAACCAGTCGCCTTCACTTTCCACTATCGGATATGTATGACCAGCATCTGCGATAACGACTACATTTGAAGAAGTAGAAGGGGATTCCCTTAAGTTTGTCCCGTTATAAATAATCGTGACAAAGTTTTTCGCTTCTTCTTTCTCAGATGAATGATTTTGTTTCAATTGTTTTGTGAAAGTTCCGTAAAAGCTGTAAATCCAACCCTTTTTGCCTTTTTCATATTCAATCTCGACCCAATTATGATCGCGGCTAAGCACTTTAAACTGTTGGCCCTCCGATGCAAGTCCTAATTTTTTTGCTGTTAAATCAGGTTTTTTTCGGATGTTTACGGCACTTACATTAACGGTAAATGTATTCGGATCAATTTGCTCTATAGGTTCATTTGATTGTTCCTGTTGCACATTATCAGTTGGAGATTCCGGTGTTTCCGACTTTGCATCTTTTACTGTGACATATTCTGCGAATACCCAACCTGTCATTTCCCCGAACTGAATTTGAATCCAATCCTGTTCCTGTTGTAAAAATTTACTTTCCGTCCCGGAAGAGATTTTCGTCAGCACAGATGCGGATAATGATGGCGCTACGCGAACATTTAAGGAGTCCACTTGAGAAATGACCGTTTTGTCTGATGAAGAGTCTTTTTGCACATTTGCTGTTTTCACAAGCCATGCCGCAACCCAGCCTTCTTGTTGTCCGACCTGAACATGGTGCCAATCACCTTGTTTTTCAATCGAAATGATCTCAGTTCCTTCTTTTAACGTATCGATGATCGGATAAGAAAGACCGGGACCTTCACGTAAATATAAAATTTCCGCGTTTACATACAACGGTTCCCCGTTGGCATAAGCAGGGCGAGCGGAAAAATTATACGGAATTACCGCTGTGAACAATAATAAAATTGATAAACCAACTATTATTTTATTTTTTTTCATAGTTTCCTCCTTTTAAAATTATTTTGTTTAAATGACCCTTTCACTATATCCCCCTATATTATAAAAGTATTTATGACAAAAAATATAGCGTTTTTTTGAAAATGGTTGACAACTTGTCATGACATCATTAAGATTAGTGTTAATTTAACAAAAGTAACATTGCCAATGACCAAACAAGTAGCGGTTGCCAATGCTGAAAAGAGAGGGAAAGACATAGGCTGTAATCTTTCCTGCAGTATGTAACATGTGAACAACAGTTGAGAGGCGTTTCCTCGAAAAATTTTTTCTAGTAGGGGAAGACGGAATCGGCCGTTATCCGAATTCGAGAGGATGTAGAGATACATCAATTAGGGTGGAACCGCGGAAGAATTTACAAGCTTTCGTCCCTTGCAGTTTTTGCAAGGGACGAAAGCTTTTTTTATTTTCTTCTTTCTTCAGCTCGCAATGTGTTTGGTCAATTAAGAGAGGAGTGCTTTTATGAATTTTAAAGTACCAAAAGGAACACAGGATATTTTACCGGGTCAATCCGAAAAATGGCAGTATGTAGAACGTGTCATCCGTGATTTATGTGAAAAATATCGCTATAACGAAATTCGCACACCAATGTTTGAATCAACAGAACTGTTTCAACGCGGTGTAGGCGATACAACGGATATCGTACAAAAAGAAATGTATACATTTACGGACAAAGGAAATCGTTCGTTAACATTACGTCCAGAAGGAACAGCTTCAGCGGTACGTGCATACGTGGAGCATAAAATGTTCGGTCAGGCAGATCAACCTGTCAAACTTTATTATACAGGTCCAATGTTCCGTTATGAACGTCAACAGGCAGGACGCTATCGCCAATTCGTACAGTTTGGTGTAGAAGCAATCGGCTCAGCTGATCCGGCAATTGATGCGGAAGTAATGGCACTTGCAATGGATGTCTATACAACACTTGGTTTGTCCGATTTAAAATTAGTCATTAATTCATTAGGTGACAAAGATACTCGTGATGCGCACCGCAGTGCGTTAATTGAGCATTTCACTCCGGTTGTTGGGGAGCTTTGCAGTGATTGTCAAAGCCGTCTGGAGAAAAATCCTTTACGTATTTTAGATTGTAAAGTAGATGCTAAACACCCGGCAATGGCTACTGCACCGGCTTTAACAAATTATTTGACGGATTCTTCTGCAGAATACTTCACGAAAGTAAAACAATATTTGGATGTACTGGGCATTTCCTATGAAGTGGATCCTAACTTAGTACGTGGTCTTGATTACTATAATCATACGGCGTTTGAAATTATGATTACCGGTGAAGGGTTCGGTTCAATTACGACACTTTGCGGTGGCGGGCGCTATAACGGTTTAGTTGAAGATATTGGCGGACCGGAATCACCTGGTATCGGTTTTGCCCTATCAATTGAACGATTATTATTAGCGCTTGAAGCAAAAAACATCGAGCTTGCAACGGGAAATAATCTGGAAATGTATGTTGTGGCAATGGGTGAAGAAGCTAAACTCAAAGCAGTGGAACTTGTAAGTTCGTTCCGCGCAAAAGGCATTTCAGCAGATATGGATTATTTGGACCGGAAAATGAAAGCGCAAATGAAAGCTGCTGACCGTGCGAATGCGAAATTTGTCATTGTATTAGGTGAGTCAGAATTAGAAGAGCAAGCAGTAAACGTCAAAACAATGGAAACAGGCGATCAGACAAAAGTGGAATTCGGTCAGCTTGTCCAATACGTTTTAGAAAACAAATAGTTGGAGGAATAACAATGGCGCAAAGAACACATGCATGTGGCTTAGTAACAGCTGCAGAAGCGGGACAGGAAGTTGTATTAAAAGGTTGGGTACAAAAACGTCGTGATTTAGGCGGATTAATTTTCGTGGATATGCGTGACCGTGAAGGGATCGTACAGGTAGTTTTCGGTGATCAAGCGAAAGACGCTTTAGAACTTGCCAATAAAATTCGTAATGAATTTGTCATTGAAGTAAAAGGTACAGTAGTTTTACGTGATGCTTCCCAAATTAACAAAAATATGAAGACAGGCGAAATCGAAGTGGTGGCTTCTGAACTGACGATTATTAATGAAGCAAAAAACCCGCCATTCGCAATCGATAACAATGCGGAAGTTTCGGAAGAGTTACGTTTGAAATACCGCTATTTGGATTTACGTCGCCCTGTAATGTATGACACATTTAAGATGCGCTCTGATGTAACACGTACAATCCGCAATTTCTTACAAAACGAAGGCTTCCTGGAAGTGGAAACACCAATTTTAACGAAATCAACACCAGAAGGAGCACGTGACTATTTAGTTCCATCTCGTGTACATGATGGTGAATTTTATGCATTACCGCAATCACCACAGTTATTTAAACAGCTATTAATGGTAGGTGGCTTTGAGAAGTACTTCCAAATTGCTCGTTGTTTCCGGGATGAAGATTTGCGTGCAGACCGTCAGCCGGAATTTACACAAGTCGACATCGAAACTTCATTCTTATCAATGGATGAAATTATTGAAATGAACGAACGTCTTCTTACTCAAGTTATGAAAGATGTAAAAGGCATTGATGTCGTTACACCATTCCCGCGCATGAGCTATAAAGAAGCAATGGATCGTTTCGGTTCAGATAAACCAGATGTTCGTTTCGGACTGGAATTAAAACAGCTTTCAGACATCGTAAAAGAATCAGCATTCGGTGTATTTGCTAACGCAGTGGCAAATGGCGGTGAAGTGAAGGCAATCAATGTAAAAGGCGCAGCAGCAAACTATTCACGTAAAGATATTGATGCATTAGGCGAGTTTGCAGGCCGTTACGGGGCAAAAGGGTTAGCATGGTTAAAAGTGACAGAAGAAGGCTTGAATGGCCCGATTGCGAAGTTCTTTGAAGGCGAAGCAGCTGACACAATCATCCAAGCAACACAAGCACAGGCTGGTGACTTATTATTATTCGTTGCAGACAAATCTTCTGTAGTTGCAGACGCACTTGGCGCATTACGTTTAAAATTAGGAAAAGAACTAGGCTTAATCGATGAGTCGAAATTCGAATTTTTATGGATTGTTGATTGGCCATTATTCGAATACGATGAGGCGGAAGGTCGTTACTATGCGGCCCACCATCCATTCACTCGCCCATTTGATGAAGATTTAGAGTTAATGAATACAAACCCTAAAGAAGTTCGTGCACAGGCATATGATATCGTATTAAACGGTTATGAGCTTGGCGGCGGATCACTACGTATTTATGAGCCGGATTTACAAGCAAAAATGTTTGAACTGCTTGGATTTACTGAAGAAGAAGCGCGTGCACAGTTCGGCTTCTTACTTGAAGCATTTGACTACGGCGTTCCTCCACATGGTGGTTTGGCGATGGGACTTGACCGATTAGTAATGCTTCTTGCTGGCCGTACAAACTTACGTGATACAATTGCATTCCCTAAAACGGCAACAGCTAGCTGTTTATTAACAGATGCACCATCACAAGTTTCAGATGCACAGCTTGAAGAGTTAAGCTTACGTATCGCAGCGACAGCAAAAAAATAAATGTTAAGGTACTTCTTCTCACGGGAAGAAGTACCTTTTTAAATAAAGTAAATTGGAACCATATTATTCTAAAAAATTAGTACAATTTTAATAATTTATAAGAATGGAATGTTTTCGATTGAATAATCAGAATATTGGTGTTAATATAACACTAATACGAATCCTGATGTGTTCGTCGCTATATTTGTTACTAAACACTTTTGACCGAACAATAAATCGTTGGGAGCTACTATTACCGTAGAAGCAAACATGCCCCATTTGGAGCGGGAAGTTTAACGCTGCGATTAGTGCACCCCCTTGCTATAGACGCGGGATCAAAACGATGTTGTAGCAAGACGGCATTTTTGGGATTCGTCCATTTCTAATTTTACTCTTCTACTTTTATGTAGAAGAGTATTTTTATTTTGTTATAATAACTGGAATTGGAGCATTCCTGAAATGATATTATGGGAAATGCTGCTTTCTGTCATTAGATTGTTGCTTGCATCTCGTATATGATGTCGTTATAATGCCTAGTAGAATGATAAAGATTGAGGGGTAAAATTAGATGTTACATCAATTTTCACGAAACGAGTTAGCTATTGGAACAGAAGGGTTAGAAAAGCTGAAAGAAACGACAGTCGCAATTTTAGGTGTAGGCGGTGTAGGCTCGTTTGCGGCAGAAGCATGTGCACGCAGCGGGATTGGCCGTATCATATTAGTAGATAAAGATAATGTTGATATTACGAATGTCAATCGTCAATTAGTTGCATATCTATCAACAGTTGGAAAATCAAAATCTGCTATTATGAAAGAACGGATTGCAGATATTAACCCGGAGTGTGAAGTAATTGATATGCATATGTTTTATACAGAAGAAACGTATGAACAGTTTTTCGCACAAGGAATTGATTATGTAATCGATGCATCCGATACAGTTATGTACAAAATCCATATTATGAAAGAATGTTTAAAACGCAACATTCCAATTATCTCAAGCATGGGTGCTGCCAATAAAATGGATCCTACACGATTCCAAATTGCCGATATTTCAAAAACGCATACAGATCCACTGGCAAAAGTAATCCGTACTAAACTGCGTAAAGAAGGCATTAAAAAAGGTGTAACTGTTGTATTTTCAGACGAATCCCCAATTGTCGTACGTCCGGACGTTGCACAATATGTAGGAAAGCCTGAAGCGGAAATCCGCAAAGCACAATTACCACCTTCATCTAATGCATTCGTACCTTCTGTTGCCGGATTAATTGCAGCAAGCTGGGTTATTAATACGATTTTAAAAGATATCGAAATTAAACGTGTTCAAGGGTAATTCGTAAACTTCCATAAATGAAAGGATGTGTAAAAGGGATTTCGAAACCTTTTAACACATCTTTTTTATTGAGGAATTGTTAAATGATATTTATTGATTTAAACGTTGTTTTTACATCTAAAACGTCATTAGACAATTAATGAATCATCAAAGTTATCTTTCCGTTAATCAAATTATTGCGTATTAAATTACATACTTATATTAGTTTATACAAAAATTTCCTCATAAAGTGGTTTTGTCATGAATGGTTATTCATTAAATGGAATACAATATTATTGTGATAAAACAATAAAAATGTTTAAGAAATGGAGCTTAAGAAATGGTCATACAACAATTGGAATACCGGGGTTTGAATTTACATGATGTGATCGGCTCAGTGGAAATTGCAATTGATGTCGATTTAAATACGATTCACATTTATGACACCGATCATATTGTTGAACCTGAATATGATTTTTTAACGAAAAACTTCAAGCTAAGTGAAGGTTTCTGGAAAATGGCGAATGTAATAAAAGAAAAGCAATTATTTTTGAGCAATGATGAAAAAAATTTAGATGTATGGATTGAATCATTTAATTGGTTTTTTTACAGTTCAGGCCCTTCCGTTAAAATCTATAAACTGGGTGAGATGGTTGTATTTAAAAACGACTATATAAATATAGAGAAGTTATTGTATGAAAAGTACTTTTCCCGTTTGACGGGTGAATCTTTAAATGGCAAATGACATAATATTCTATTAAGAGAATAATTATGGCAAAAATATGGCAGGATTTTAATGATTTTTTCGTTTTTGAAGAAAAATTCCTTTTTTTTGCTATAGTTAGATTGTATTGATAATATGCATGGGGATGCAAGGAGGAACGATAGAATGACAATCGAAATGAAAAATGATTTATTGAATTTGCCGAGTCTGCAGTTGAAGATGGATACAATCGTTTTTGAAAATATCGATACAAAACCAAATTGGTCGAAAGCTTTTGAGCAGCTTGATGGATTATTGCACAAAGTAGCGAATAATTTTAATTATTTCATTGCTAAAAATGACGGGGAACTGCCATCAAGCACTACTTATTGGACGCTTTATATGGATATTGCTTCAAAACTTTTATACTTTACCGGTTTAGCGCATGCCAATTTAATTGCGGAAGATGATATGGATGCACGTGCACATGTGAGTAAGTTTTATGAGTTAAGTGCGAGCTGTATTCCAAACGCGCATACTGAAAATAATGAAGAATTGCTTTCGGAGATTCAAAAGAGTATTTACCAGTTAAGCGGTGAAGAAGTTAAGCTGACTGTTGCCGACAATGTGGAGCAGTGTATTAAAGCATTTAAGAAATTTGCAGAGTCATACGAAAAGTAAAATATAAAAGAGTCATTTTCATTGATTTGAAAATGACTCTTTTTGTATTCGTTATAAATTGTCTTTTATTTCTTAAAGGATTTTAGCTTCTCATATATAGCGGCCATTCTTTTTTCTTCACCTGCTATGACGGGCTTATAAAATTCGGTACCTGCCAATTCATCCGGTAAATATTGCTGTTGCACCCAGCCACCAAATGTTCCAAGAGGGGAATCGTGAGGGTATTTGTAACCGACATGACCGAGTTCTGCCGCACCCGCATAATGAGCATCTTTTAGATGGTTCGGTATATCACCGGTTTTCCCTTCATGAATTGCTGCAATCGCTGAATCCAATGCTTTATAGGCTGAATTCGATTTGTCCGATAAACACATTTCAACGACAGCGGTTGCAAGTGGTATGCGTGCTTCCGGCAACCCGAGTTTCACGGCAGCTTCCGTCGCTGCCTGCACATGTGCTCCGACACTAGGATTCGCAAGTCCGATATCTTCATAGGCCATGACGAGCAGTCTTCGACATACTGCAACTAAGTCCCCATTTTCGAGCAAATGAGCCAAATAATAGAGCGCAGCATTTGGATCGCTGCCTCGTACCGATTTTTGAAGGGCAGACAATAAGTTATAGAAATGAGAGCCCCCTTTATCCCCAAAAACCCCAATTCTTTTTGCAAGTGCGTCGATCGCATTATCGTTGATAATAGTTACTCCGTCTTTTTCATCTGAAGCATAATAGACCGATTCCAAAAGGGTTAATGCTTTTCTGGCATCTCCGTTGGAAGCATTGGCAATTTTTTCGATTTGCTGTTCGGTTATATCAATTTCTAAATGTCCAAGCCCACGTTCTTTATCTGCCAATGCCTGATTGAGTAGTTGAATGATATCATCGCCTGTTAAGCGTTCCAATTGTAATATTTCCCCGCAGCGCGAACGGATGGCAGGGTTTACATCATGGAACGGGTTTTCCGTTGTTGCCCCGATTAAGACGATTGAACCGTTTTCCACATGCGGCAGCAATGTATCTTGCTGAAGTTTGTTGAAGCGGTGGATTTCATCTAAAAATAAGAGGACTTTACCGCTCATACGCGCGTCCATCACGATTTGCTCAATATCTTTCTTCCCAGCATGTGTTGCGTTCAATGCAAAGAACGGAATTTTCGAACTCCCTGCAATGGCGTTGGCAATCGATGTTTTTCCAACTCCCGGAGGTCCGTATAGCAACATCGAAGGTACATGTCCTTTTTCGATCATTCTAAACAATGGTGTTGCTGATCCAATTATATGCTGTTGACCGACAATTTCATGAATTGTACGAGGTCTCATTTTATAGGCGAGCGGTTCATTTTGCATAATTTTTCGCTCCTTTTCTTTTCAGTTAAATAAATTGGTTATTGTTAATTATCATAAAGTATTTCCGAGTGGTTTAAAAGGAGTTGTGTTATAATGAATAATATTATAGGACTAGAAAATAAGAGGTGTAACGATGAAAATATCGACTAAAGGGCGTTACGGTTTAACGATTATGATTGAATTGGCAAAGCATTATGGTGAAGGACCGATTCCGTTGCGACAAATTGCTGCGGATAAAGATTTATCTGAAGCGTATTTAGAGCAATTAGTGTCTCCACTCCGCAATGCAGGTCTAGTAAAAAGTGTTCGTGGTGCATACGGCGGCTATATGTTGGCACATAAACCTAATGAAATTTCGGCTGCTGATGTCATCCGCGTATTGGAAGGCCCGATCCAGCCGGTTGAAGGAATTGAAAACGAGGAAGCGCCACAGCGTGAACTGTGGATGCGTATTCGGGATGCAGTGAAAAATGTATTGGATACAACGACGATTGATGATTTGGCAAAATATACGAATAATGAAGTATCTGACGGTTACATGTTTTACATTTAGTGTTATTTAAAGGAGTTAGTTAGTTTGAAAAATTCAATTTATCTTGATCATGCCGCTACTTCGCCAATTGCATCGGAAGTAATTGATGTAATGGCACGTGCAATGGCAGAGGAAAGCGGTAATGCATCAAGTATTCATACAGTTGGACGCAGTGCACGTAAAGCACTGGATGAATCTCGGGCTAGTTTGGCAGCCAAATTAAATGCGAAGCCCTCTGAAATTATTTTTACAAGCGGAGGAACAGAAGCCGATAATATGGCCATCTTTGGAACAGCGTATGCGCGCCAAAAAGAAGGTAAACATATTATCACAACCGCAATTGAACACCATGCCGTTTTACATGCGTGTGAAAAGCTTGAAAAAGAAGGTTTCACGGTGACGTATTTACCAGTTGATCAAACGGGACGTATCCGCGCTGAACAGGTAAAAGAGGCTTTACGTGATGATACGATTTTAGTGACGATTATGTATGGTAACAATGAAGTCGGCACAATCCAGCCTATCGCAGAAATTGGTGCGATAGTAAAAGAACATACCGCAACATTTCATACAGATGCTGTACAAGCATTTGGACTGGAAAAAATGGATGTTGAAGCACTCCACGTTGACTTACTAAGTGTTTCGGCGCATAAAATTAATGGTCCCAAAGGAATCGGCTTTTTATATGCAAAAACAGGAGTCAAACTGACAAATATCCTTTATGGTGGCTCACAGGAGAAAAAACGCCGTGCAGGTACCGAAAATGTCCCGGCTGTGATCGCTTTTGCAAAAGCTGCCGAGTTAGCAGGACAGTCTTCACAACAGCGTATGGAGCAGTATAATGGTTTCAAAAATATTTTAATCGAACAGTTCCAGCAGGCGAATATTGATTTTCATCTGAATGGTCATCAAACGAGCGTTTTACCGCATGTATTGAATGTGACTTTCCCCGGGACGGATGTTGAATCATTTTTAATCAATTTGGATATGGCCGGCGTACTCGTATCTAGCGGTTCTGCTTGTACAGCAGGTTCGATTGATCCGTCCCATGTACTTGTTGCAATGTATGGACAGAACGCCCCTGAGCTTCGTAGTTCCATTCGCTTCAGTTTTGGGTTAGGATTAACAGATGAGTTAGTGCGAGAAGCAGGTAAGCGTACTGCTGAAATTGTGAAACGTCTAACTTCGTAAATTTATAAGAAAGACTTCGCGCCTTTTACGCGATTTGTCTAAGAAAAGGTGAATAGTAAATGGTAGAAACAAGAGATCCATCTCAAATTCGAGTAGTTATTGGAATGAGTGGAGGCGTTGATTCATCAGTAGCCGCTTATTTATTAAAACAGCAAGGCTATGATGTAATCGGTATTTTTATGAAAAACTGGGATGATACAGATGAATTCGGTGTATGTACAGCGACAGAAGATTATGATGATGTCATCGCAGTATGCAACCAAATCGGCATTCCGTATTATGCAGTTAACTTTGAAAAACAGTATTGGGACAAAGTGTTTACGTACTTCCTGGAGGAATATAAAGCAGGCCGTACACCGAATCCTGATGTGATGTGCAACAAAGAAATTAAATTCAAAGCCTTCCTGGAGCATGCACTGGCACTTGGCGCGGACTATTTAGCTACAGGCCACTATGCACGTGTAGCGCATGACGAGAATGGTGTGAAAATGCTTCGCGGCATTGATAATAATAAAGACCAAACGTATTTCCTGAATCAGTTAACTTCAGAACAGCTTGAAAAGGTCATGTTCCCAATTGGTCATTTACCGAAGCCTGAAGTGCGTAAAATTGCGGAAGAAGCAGGTTTGGCAACAGCGAAGAAAAAAGATTCAACTGGGATCTGTTTCATCGGTGAACGTAATTTCAAAGAATTTTTAAGCCAGTATCTACCTGCGCAGCCGGGCAATATGGAAACATTTGATGGTGAGGTAAAAGGTACGCACGACGGCTTAATGTACTATACATTAGGGCAACGTCACGGCCTAGGGATCGGCGGAGACGGCGAACCTTGGTTTGTTGTCGGTAAAGATCTAACACGTAACGTATTATATGTTGGCCAAGGTTTCCATCACGATGCCTTGTATTCGGATGCGTTGACAGCGGTAAAAATGAGCTTTACAGGTGAAGCCAAAACGGGCACATTTAATTGCACGGCTAAATTCCGCTATCGTCAGGAAGACTCGCCGGTAACGGTGACTATGCGTGAAGACGGTACAGCATATATTGAATTTGCCGAACCAGTTCGAGCGATTACACCGGGACAAGCGGTTGTATTATATGATGGTGAAGAATGCCTAGGTGGCGGTACAATCGATGGCGTATTTAAAAATAGTGAAAAATTAACATATGTAGGGTAATAGACGATAGACGTTCATTAAAAATGAGCGTCTATACATATTTATAGAGGTGACATAATGGATACAAACTATAATGAAATCGGGATTAAAGCATTCCAGGAAAAGCGTTATGAAGAAGCTGCACAAGCTTTTACACAGGCAATTGAAGCACAGCCGAACGATGCGATCGGCTATGTGAACTTCGGTACATTGCTTGCGGCAATGGGGGATATTGAACGTGCTGAACGTTTTTTCCAAAAGGCGATTACAGTAGACGAAAAAGCTGCTACAGCGTATTACGGATTGGCAAATTTATATTACGAAGCTGAGCGCTATACTGAAGCAGCAAAACTATATCAAAAATCGATCGATTACGGAATCGAAGGGGCAGATGCCTGTTATATGCTGGCTAAATCTTTTGAGCGGGAACAGCAATTCAAGTTGGCCCTGCCATTTATGCAGCGTGCGGCAGAGCTTGCGCCAAAAGATCTGCAAATTCGTTTAGCATACGGAATTTTGCTCTGCTCTTTGGAAATGTTCGATTTTGCGAAGCCGGAGCTGGAATTTGTAATTGAAGAAGACTGGAATAATGCAGATGCGCATTATAATTTAGGTGTATTATACGCGGTAGCTACAACAGATACCGATAAAGCAAAGTATCATTTGAAACAGGCTTATACATTGCAGCCTGAATTTGAACAAGCTAAGTATTTATATGATATGATTTGCCAACGTTCGAACTAAATTTAACATTTTCTCCCGAAAAGATGAAAAGTGATGTGCTGGAAAAGAAGTTTCCAGCACATCACTTTTTTTAATAAAATGATAACGAAATGAAATACTTCACAGCTATAAGTTTATGATATGATGGATGAAACTGACAGTTATTTGAGGTGGGATATTTTACATGGACGCTAAAATAGATGTAGCAGATTGCATGTTTTTAATTTCTGATGAAAAAATGTGCCAATTTCAACAATTGATAGATGAACTTGACTTGTTCACGTTAATACTACCTTTCAGTGAGGATTCATACCAGCGTTCTATCATAATATTTGATATTTGGTATTTACTGAATACAGAAGAGGCTGACCGTATTGCTCATCCCGAAAACATTATGATTTATCCAATGCGGAATTATTTACTAGATAGAATTAAAAACTTTCAAATAAAACGTTATATTCAGCTTGCGTTATATGAGAACGACAAACTGGCATTTATCTGTGCGATATATATTTATTTGAAACTCGATCAGTTTGTTTTAGAGAAAATGAAGAAAAATGAAGAAATTGCGATAAACTTTCTAGCCCTTAGAGAATTCAAAGATAAAAGTTTACGACCTTACTATGATTCGAAATATATAGAAGTTGAAAATTACCCGAAACAACTGGCGTTATTGCAAAGTACGGTAGTAAAAGAATTGCAGGAAATTATGGAGGAACATGAACAGCCACTCAAACTTATATTTGAACAAGCAATTGATGAGGCAAGTGAAATTTATGAAGCTGTATTTGGATTGATAAATGATTGGGGTGGGCGAGTATCATGAAAATTTTAAACCAAATCGAACATTTACGTAATTCATTTATAGAGCTGAAATATATGGAAGTGATTCAGTTTAGCACAATTACATTGCCGACTACTCTCGAAGAAAAGAGATATGATGAAGCTCTTCTATGTTATGAATATTTGGCCTCAGCATATTTTGAAATAGGCAGCTATCGAAATTTTCACGCGGTCATGGATGATTATGAAAAGCTTTGCTTAACATATGGAAACAGTGATAATAAGATGATCTACTACTACTTATACAGTCTCGAACATATCTTTACAAAACATCATGATGAATCAATTGAAGCAGCAAAAAAATCGCTTGAATATGCCCACTTTTTACAGAATGATGAACTTGTCGTTATCAACTACTTCAATTTGGCGGCACAGTACCGTTATACAAATGACTCGGAAAAAGCAACGATCGCCATTCGTTTGGCGGAATTTTATAAACAAAAACTAACTTCAATCAATGCGACGATCGTCCGAGGTTATTTTGGAGCACTCTATTATTATGCATCAACAAATAATGACGTGGAATTTAATCGGATAAAGCATGGCATTTTACAACAGCTCACAGGTAAACATCCTTACTATGAGGGAAGTCTGCTTTTTGCGGAAGCGATTTTAAACTATAATTCTGGGCAAAGACAAGAAAGTCTGAAATTATTTGAGCAGGCTTTTTTACAGTTGGAAAAACAGCGTAACTTTGTATTATTGTCGGTAGTTGAAAGGTATCTGGAGCGTTTTGGCCTAATGAAGCATTTCCGATATAGGGAGGAAATGCAGCAGCTGATTGAAACGAACAAAAGAGAGCCGGAAAATATACGCAAAATACGGAATATACATGATGATTTATTTTTTGAAGAAGAAACGACCGCGCTTAAAATCAAATATCCTCATGTTGTTTCAAAAGAGAGTACGATCCAATATGTAAAACAGGCACTTACAAATAATGAGGCGCTTTACTGTATTCATTGGTGCTTTATAACGGACAAAATTGAAGAGTTGTTCGGCAGTTTATTCACAGAGCAGTTGTTATTTACATTATTTGAATCAATTTATTCGAATATTTTTGAACATAATGCAAAAGTGAATGTATTAACAAAAAATACAGGGGAAGCTTTTATCCAAAATATTTCGGAAGCGGATTTTTTTAAATTGTTGATGAAACTGGAGGAGAAACTTCGAATGAGTGTTGTTCATTCGACATCAGGAGTCGTAGAAATTCCGATTCATTTTGGATTTATCCATTCAGATCAACTTCCACAAGAAGAATTATCGTATGAACAATTAGCCGCCTTTGCCGATGCGAGTCTGTACTATGCAAAATCACATGGGCAACTTTATATTTACAGTTAATTTAAAATAGTTTGTAAAACTCAGGCTGAAACGATACAATAGCAAGTATAGTAAAAGCGATGATGAAAAAAGAGTAGTAAAGCAGCGTTTTATAGAGAGCTGACGGTTGGTGGAAGTCGGTAAACGTACTTTATGAATGGACTTTCTAGCTGCACAGAGGAAATGCTGTGCCGTAGCGCTCACGTTACGAGTTTTGAGTGGACTAATTAATTTAGTCAATAAAGGTGGCACCACGGCTCTTTCGTCCTTTAAATACGAAAGGGCCTTTTTGTGTTCACAAAAAAGAAAAGCTGAGGAGAGATGAGTATGGCAGTAAAGACAGATAAGTATGTAATGAAGCAGGTAAATGGCGATACGTACACGCCTATTTCGATTTTTGAATCGATTGTTGGAACGAAAAAAGTATTATTCGAATCCAATGCAAAATTTAAGCAAAACGGGCGCTATTCCTTCATCGCCTTTAATCCCGTTGGTGAACTGAAAGGGAATGCGGAATCCGGTTCTTATTCTATCCATAATCCGGAGCTGACGGCAGAGCAGAAACCAGTATTAACTTTGTTGAGGGAGCTATTGCCACTTCAAAAAGAAGATGCTCCATTCGCCTTTTTTGGCGGGGCAATCGGTTATTTTGGTTATGAAACAGCATATCATTTTGAACAAATCGGGGAAATTGTAGGCGATGTATACAATATGCCGGATGTTCATGTTTATTTTTATGAAACATTCATCGTCATCGATCATCTGCTACAGCAAGTATCCATTGTAGCAATGGATCTGTTTCAGGTGGGGCATTCGATGGATTTCATGCAACAAAAAGTGGATGATATCGAGCGAATGATGATGTCATCTGTTTCATATAAGCACACAGCAGAAATCGATGTACAGTTCGCACCGACAATTAAAAAAGAACGCTTTATTGAAATGGTTGAAACTGCAAAGCAGCATATACGTAATGGCGACATTTTCCAAGTTGTTTTGTCACAAACGTTTGAAGCTGATTACCGTGAAAATGCATTGACGCTTTACCGCAAACTACGGACGTCAAATGCCTCGCCGTATATGTTCTTTATGGAATTCGGGGATTATACGGTTCTTGGCACATCACCGGAAAGTCTCGTGAAAGTTCAAAAAGGGCTTGTCACAACAAATCCAATTGCCGGTACAAAGCCACGTGGACAAAATGCACAGGAAGATGAAGCAATCGCAAATGCATTGCTGCAAGACGAAAAGGAAATAGCCGAGCATAAAATGCTTGTTGATTTAGGACGAAATGATGTTGGCCGGGTTGCGCAGGTTGGAACAGTAGCTGTTACAAAATATATGGAAATAGAAAAATATAAATATGTGATGCACATCGTTTCTGAAGTAACAGGTAAATTACGGGACGATGCCCACTTAGTCGATGTCATTGCATCAAGCCTGCCTGCAGGTACTGTATCAGGTGCACCGAAAATTCGTGCGATGCAAATTATTAATGAGCTGGAAAAGAGAAAGCGCGGGATTTATGCGGGTGCTATTGGATATTTATCGACTTCGGGGGATATGGATTTAGCCCTTGCAATCCGTACAATGATAATAAAAGATGAGAAAGCTTATGTTCAGGCAGGTGCAGGGATTGTTTATGATTCTGTCCCTGAATTGGAATTTGAAGAAACGTTAAATAAAGCAAAAGCATTGCTGGAGGTGCGCAAATGATTTTACTGATCGATAATTACGATTCATTTACGTATAATCTGTATCACCAAATTGCACAGTTTGGAGAAGACGTAAAAATTATTCGAAATGATGCCATCACAGTTGAGGAAATCCGCGCATTGCAGCCGAAAGCGATTGTTATTTCTCCAGGACCCGGGGAACCGAAAGACGCAGGGATTGTCATTGAAATAATCCGCGATCTTTACAAAGAGATTCCGATATTGGGAATCTGCCTCGGCCATCAATCGATTGGCGAAGCGTTTGGTGCAACGGTGAGCCGTGCCAAAAATATTATGCACGGGAAAACGAGCCTGCTGCAGTTTGAAAAAACGGGTTTGTTTGCACAATTTGAACGAGAAGTAGAAGTGATGCGATATCATTCGCTAATCATTGAAAAACAAACATTGCACGAAGATTTCCACATTGTCGCTACAAGCGCAGATGATGGGGAAATAATGGCCATTCAACATAAGCAATATCCGGTATATGGACTGCAATTCCACCCTGAGTCAATCGGAACAGAACGTGGTAAGGACATGATTAGCATGTTCTTAAAGAAGGTAGAAGTATTAGCATGATTCCAAAAGATAAACATGATATTGCAGCAGTAGAGAAACTGGGGACAATGGAAGTAGAATCGGTCATTCCATTATTGCCGCAGCTGCTTGATTGGGTGCAAGATATGAACTGGCCGATCGCCGAGCCAATGGTAGAACTGCTGCTTCATTATCCCAATGAACTAACACCACTTGTTGAAGAGGTGCTGCTTGGAGATGATGATATGTGGATTTACTGGTGTCTTGTGGCGATTGTACCGAAGCTGCCATTTTATTCGAAGCTCGTTTTGGCAAATGCTGTGGAACAAATTGCCACATGGAGAAAACACCTTTTACTGAAGATAATATTGAAGCCGCAAAAGAAGCTTTATTAAGTTTTCAACCATAAAAGATTCGCCTAATCGTGCATTGGTTAGGCGTTTTTTTAGTGAATTCACATAAAAATGCGTCCAATTTTTAATAAATTCCGTCTATAAGGGTGAAAGGAGGGCGGCTAGTGGAAATTGAGAAGCTAATTGATACATACAGTGACTATTTGTACCGCATTGCTTTTATCTATACAAAGGATCGTTTAGCAGCTGAAGAAGTTGTTCAAGACGTATTTGTAAACTATTATCATAAATCCGATCAGTTTGAACAGAAAGCATCGATTAAAACATATTTAGTGAAAATGACGATTAACCGCAGCTATGATTATTTACGAAGCTGGAAAAATAAGAAGTTCTTTATTGCTCAGTTTTTTCAGCAATATGAAAAAGGTGCGGAACAAATCTATGTCGAGAAGGAATTACAAGGTGAAATAACCGCTGCTGTACTTTCGTTACCGGTTAAAGATCGGGAAGTATTATTACTCTATTATTATGAGGATATGACAGTTTTTGAAATCGCCGAGTTATTAGAGTTGGCAGTATCGACTGTGAAATCGCGATTGCAGCGGGCAAGAGTAAAATTAAAGCCAAAATTAAGCGTGGAGGTGATGGATGATGATTAAGGAGAAGTGGCAGCAAGAATTAAGTAGAGTGCAATTAACGGAACAACAGAAGATAAATTTAATGCAAACGATCGATCATTCCAAACGCCCGAAACGTCATAAGAACTGGACGATTGTGATTGCTCCAATTTTTGTATTTACGGCACTGTTTTTCTTATATTTGATCACGAATGATCCGTTCGTTTCACCTCTTAATCAAGCATCATATCCTGTAACGGAGAGTTATGAAAACGAACATTCAGCTGAAGTTATAAGAAGAGGCAAACATGTGGCCATCATTAGTTTACTGCTAATTCTCAACGGTGTGCTTGCCACAATTGTTTTCTTTACGATGAAGCGATGGCAAAAACCGAAAATACGCAACCTTCGTGAAACAGTTTATAGATGGCGCTATTTGCTTATCATTCTTTCACCGTTTATCGTCTATGCAATCGGGAGCCTAATTCAGAGGTTTGAAGTAGACATCCAGTGGCTGAAACTTAGTATTTTCATGCTTATAAATATTTTGCAAATCGTACTTTTATTTTACTTTGCCCGCAATAGAACAGGGAAAGTATGCTGTCCGCATTGCGGTTATTCGTATTCTAAAAAAGAGCAGAGAAAAATGGTATGTAAGTTTCAACTGGAATTGCGTTGCCCTTCTTGTAGACAAAAACTGTTTTATTCTAAAAAATACCGTCAAATAATTGGGGGCTTATCGATGCTTACTACGCCAACGATTATTTTTTCTTCTTCGTTTGGGTTACCGATTTCATTAACTATTCTAAGTCTGGCTTTTTATGTCCCGGCGATGTTTTTCATCGTTATGCCATTATATTTGGAACTAACAGAGGAAGAGGAATTCTTATTTTAAAAGAGCAGTCGAATATAATATTCGACTGCTTTCTTCTATTATATATAAGTGACCCTTAAAGTAGTTTTGCAATATCGTTTTCTGCTTTTGTCGGTGAATCTTGTGGTGCATAACGTTTAATGACATTCCCATCACGGTCGACTAAAAACTTCGTGAAATTCCACTTTACCGATTGTCCTAAAAGACCTTTTGCTTCGGAGGATAAATGTTTAAATAATGGATGGGCTTCTGCACCGTTCACTTTTATCATTTCGTGCATCGGGAACGTTACACCGTAATCCAAGCGGCAAAATTCGGCAGCTTCCTCCCCGGAAGACAACTCCTGTTTAAATTGGTCGGAAGGGAAGCCGAGTACGACAAATCCTTCTTCCTTATATTTTTCGTATAATTCTTCCAGCTGTGTAAACTGATTTGTAAATCCGCACTTGCTTGCGGTGTTGACAATCATCATTACTTGGCCTTTATATCGATCTAATTCATATTGCTCGCCTTTTTCTGTCTTAACAGGAATATCGTAAATATTCATGCTTTCGTTCCTCCTCGAAACTACTAATATAATGGTTTGTAATTTTATCGTACTTGAAATAAAGCGCACATGTAAAATGATCGCTATCATCAAAACACAAAAATAAAATATGACTCTTGTCGAAATAATGACGGCCACCGAACTTATCTATTCAAATATGACATGTGTCACTGTGCCATTATTGTGATTGCGCTTACATTTTTGGTTGGCATAAAAATTTTACATCAGGGAGTTTTACAATGAACAAAAAAATTGCATGGATTACAGATACGGCAGCTTTATTACCAGAACGTTTTATTCAAGAACACTCAATTCATGTGCTTGCATTGAACATCGTTTTTGAGGAAGGTGCTCTTCGTGAAACAGTGGACATGACGCACGATGAATTTTACGATAAATTAAGAAATTCACCAAAACATCCGAAAACATCTCAGCCAGCATTCGGCGAACATGTGGCATTGTATGAAAAACTAAAAGATCAAGGGTATGACTGTGCCATTGCCATTCATACTTCAGAACAACTATCAGGAACAGTATTGAGTGCTCCAATGGCTGCAGAACAGGCAGGTTTCAAAAGCTATGTCATTGACGCAAAAATTGGTTCATATCCAATGCAAGTGATGCTGGCTCTCGGGATAGAGCTTGAAAATCAAGGACATGCGCCAGAAGTAATCGTTGAGAAAATTGAAGCAATGCGTGGTAAGGCGGAACTTGCTTTCATCCCTGCTAGCTTGGAGCAATTGCATAAAAGTGGACGTGTATCAGGAATGGCCATGTTCCTTAGTAATTTACTGAATATTAAACTCGTAATTGAATACAATAAAGAAGGCGGCGTTGAGGTAACGAAAAAAGTACGCGCTGATAATCGTGCCAAAAAAGCGGTCATCGAAAAACTTGAACGTGCCATTTTAAAGTCACCTGTAAAGGAAGTAGCAATTATTCACTGTAATAATGAAGCAGGGGCTATCGAGTGGAAAAAAGAGTTGTTGAAGGCTTTTCCATCAATTCAATTTACTCCAACACCGCTTTCTGCCTGTGTAGGTGTCCATGCGGGTGAAGGAACATTAGGTTTGACATGGATACGAGAATAAAAAAAATGCAGGGCCACTTTCTAGGGGCTCTGCATTTTTTCGTATTTAGATTGATAGTAATGAATGAAGCCTGCAAAAGCAAATGTAAGAACGAGTGCCGATCCGATGAAAAGGACAATGCCTGTCCATCCGTAGTGCATCCAAAAAATACCGCCTACTGTCCCCCCGATACTTGACCCCATATAATAGGCAAACAAATATAATGAAGATGCTTGTGCTTTGTCGATTTTGGCTAAAAAACTGACCCAGCCGCTTGCAATGGAGTGGGCGCCAAAAAATCCGAAAGTGAAAATAATGAGTCCGCCTACTTTCAACGGCAAACTTATAGGGAAAGTGAGCATTACGCCAACGAACATAATGACAATGCCGCTATATAGAACATTTTGCCGGCCATATTGATCAGACAAATTTCCAAACCATGTAGAGCTCCACGTACCGACTAAATAAACAATAAATAGCCAACTTACAAATGTCATACTTAAATTATAGGGAGGCTCGACCAGTTTGAAGCCGATATAATTGTACATTGTCACAAAGCTGCCCATTAAAGTAAATCCAATCCCGAACAATAAAACAAGCCTTCTATCTTTTATATGCTGGAATAGTGTTTTAGTCAGCAATCGGAATTGTAATGGGCGTGGAGTAAAGTGTTTCGATTCGGGTAGTGCCCATACGAAGTAGCAGCTGATGATAATGCTTAAAACCCCAAGCACAATCATCCCCATCTGCCAGCTGAACAAATCACTCATCGTACCGATTATTATACGCCCTGATAAACCTCCAATCGCATTTCCACTTATGTAAAGACCCATTGCCACGCCTAAGCTGGAAGGATCCATTTCTTCTCCTAAATAAGCCATCCCAATGGCAGGAACCCCGGCAAATACAAAACCTTGAATCATACGCAATGCGAGAATCGTCTCAAAATTGGGAGCAAATGCTAAAGCGAGTGTTAAAAAGGAAGCCGCAAAAATCGAAGCAGTCATCAATTTTTTTCGCCCCCAAGCTTCCGACAATGAACCGAATAGTAACAGGCTAAATGCCAGAATGGATGTAGCAGCAGATAATGATAAACTGGCTACTGCAGGGGATACATTGTAATCATTGGAAAACTGCGGCATTAACGGCTGCGTAATATATAGGTTGGCAAAAGTGATAAAACCTGCAGCAAATAACGCGATATTGGTCATTGTAAAAGCTTTTGTTCCTTTTTTTATATAGTCCATATAATCCCTTCAATCATGAATACTTTTGAATAATCGATAGTTTGGAAGAAGAATTGTATGATACGATTTGTAGTTATTCGGTCGGTTGCCCTGTTAACACTTGGGCAATTTCCTCGATTGTCATATCAGAGCGGAGATCAAATGCACCTTTTTGAATAGAACGTGCAAATTCCGGTTTTGACAAATAAAGTTCAAGTTCACGACCATTTGCTACAATGCCTAAGTCTTCTGCCTGCTGGCCAATTGTATAAATTGAAACATTTTCATAAATATAAATTGTCGCTTCAACAACACCTGAATCAGTTTCTTTTTTTGTAACAGAAGTGTTCTCAGCGGTTGCACTATTCGTTTGCTTGTCCACTTTTGATGGATCGGCGGATACCGGATTTTGCTCCATTAACTGTTTTGAAAGTTCAGCAATTTGTTTTTCATAGTCTTTTACTTGCTTCTCATAAGCGGCGATCTCTTTCTCATTGGAATCAGAAGGGAGCTGGTCAAACAATGCCATGCACGCACCTGCCACAAAAAGACCGATACCAAATGCTCGCAACGATGATTTCATTGTTGACCTCCATTTGCTATAATCGAATGGATTTGGGCATGTGATAATGTGGAGCGTTTACTGATCTCCTCGATCGATAGACCTTGACTATTGAGAGCGAGCACTTGGCTAACTAGAATGCCGTTAATAGGCTTCGTGCTTTTTGGCGGATTAACTTTAGGAGCCGTTCCATTGCTTTGAGCCGCTTTTACTTGTGCTGCCACTTGCTGAAAAGATGAAAACGCTGCTTGCTGCTCTGAGTTTTGTTGGACAGAAGAAGGTTTTCTTACTTGAAAATTAGGTTCTACAAGCAGTTCCTCTTCCAATGCTTTTACGCGTCGTTTTAAAGCATTCGTTTCTTGATAAATATTGATTGATAAATCTTCTACATCTTTTTCAACACGTGCTGATTTATCTTTAAATAATAGGGATATAATAATGACAGCAATACCGGCAATCATTAATATTGAAGAAAGTCCCATATGAAATCCTCCATTTCATTTAATCTATTTCTTAGTTTAGACAGGAAACAAGCAATTTTTATAATAGGAAATGCGTTTTCCTACTGCAGATTCCCTTTATTTTAACATAGTAAAACTTATTAAGAAATCATACTAGATTTTTTGAAACAGTGTGTTATAATAGGTAAGTCGTATAAATCATGCTCAAATAAATTTATTCTTAATTTAGAGTGGGAGGGTTAATGATGCGCGTAAACATTACTTTAGCTTGCACAGACTGCGGCGAACGTAACTACATTTCAAAAAAGAACAAGCGTAACAATCCAGAGCGTCTTGAACTTAAAAAATATTGCTCTCGCGAGAAGAAGTACACTCTTCACCGTGAAACAAAGTAATAATCGCTCATTTAGCCAAAACCACTCGTTGGTTTTGGCTTTTTACTTGCTACCCTCTTAAATTTTACTATGATGATTCAACAAATTTGATTTATGATAGTAATGTTTAACTTAAAACAGCTTTATTGAAAGTAGGGATTTGTTTGGAGAAAAGAGACTATCGTATAAAAGTGCAGGAAAAATTGTCCAAAATGAACGATCAGGCATATCGTGAACGTTCATTGGAAATTGCTCAGCAATTATTACAGGAACCATCTATTCAAAAAGCAAATATTATCGCAATTACATTATCAAACCAGCCGGAAGTGGATACGACGTTTATTATTGAGGAATTATGGAAATTAAATAAATATATTGCAGTTCCGAAATGTAATCCTAAAGATCGCTCGATGCAGTTTTACAAAATTAACAGTTTTGATGAAACCGAACGAGCTTATAAAAATATATTAGAACCGATACCTGAACGAACGGAACTGGTCGAAAAAGAACAAATTGATGTAATGATTGTACCAGGGGTAGTATTCGATCGTCATGGGTACCGTATTGGATTTGGCGGGGGTTATTATGACCGCTATTTAGTCGGGTTTAAAGGGATGCGGATATCGTTGGCGTTTGAGGAGCAGCTGTTGAACGAAATACCGAGAGAATCACATGATCTTCCGGTACATATACTACTTACAGACAAAAATCGCATAATCTGCGAATAAATGGTGGGGGAACGAGAATGAAGTCAATGTTGGATGTGCTTGGCATCTTAAAACAATACGGCATTTACATTTATACAAAGGACCGTATTGGAGATTTGTACTTAATGGAAGACGAAATTAAGGAATTATATAAATCTAAATTTATCGAGACGAAAGATTTTCAAATGGCCTTGTTAATCTTGCGCCAAGAAGAGCAAAGGCTTAAAGCAGGAAAATAACTGGAATTTAACGTATAATAGTAAAGGTCGGATAAAGGGTTACTTGTTTACTTAGGGTTTTGGACTTTTTGATGAACATACCCTGAGTGTTACAGCGGGAATAAACCGCTGTTTTCATATTTAACGAAACCTTTTCGAAGTTAATACGTACTAAATAATAGTGCTATTTTATGAATGTAATCTGTTTAAACGAAATAATGTTGCGGATTTGTTTGAAAAGCTTTAACATAGATTTTGTTTGAATAAGGAATTTACACAAATAAAACAATGTATTTAAAAAAAATCGAATATGTAAAGAGAGGATGTATAGGATATGAAAGATTTTAAATGGCCTAAACATTCGATATTAGCGATTGCCGTAATAGCAACCTGGATTAAAACTGTAATTGTTTATGAAACTAGCTTTGATATGAAGATAGAAAATGCAATGCAATTGTTAATTTTGATTATCAATCCATTAAGCTTCTTATTGTTCTTCTATGGATTGTCATTGTTCTTGAAATCACAAAAAGCACGAAATCGCTATATTGTTGGCAGTAGTATTTTACTGTCCTTCGTAGTATACGGAAATGTTGCCTTTTACCGTTTCTATAATGACTTTGTAACATTGCCTGTTTTGTTCCAAACGAGCAATTTTGGAGAGTTGGGAACATCAGCAGCAGCTATTATTAGCTGGATGGACATATTTTACTTTGTCGATGTTTTACTGATTATTATTGCTGTGAAGTTTTTACCGAAAGCGGATGAGCAGTTACTGCCTATTCGTAAAGATGCGCGTAAAGCTTACTTTGTCATGACGGCAGCTATTTTGTTTTTAAACTTAGGCTTAGCTGAAACAGAACGTCCGCAATTATTGACACGAGCATTTGATCGTGAACTGTTAGTGAAAAATATCGGAACGTACAACTATCATCTATACGATGTTTATGTTCAGTCGAAATCGTCAGCCCAGCGTGCATTGGCTGACGGGAGTGAGCTTGTTGAAGTAAGCAACTATGTTCGTGCTAACCAGGCGGAACCTAATGTTGAAATGTTCGGCAAGTATGAAGGCCGAAATGTAATTGCCGTATCACTGGAATCATTGCAGTCTTTTGTTATTAACGAAGAAATGAATGGGGAAGTGGTGACACCTTTCCTGAATTCATTAACAAACGATAAGGATACGTATTACTTCAGCGACTTTTACCACCAAACGGGATTAGGGAAAACTTCGGATTCTGAGTTTATTTTCGAAAACTCATTGTATGGTTTAGGTCGAGGGGCAGTATTCTTTACACATGGTGAAAATACGTATAATTCCTTTGCAGAGCGATTAGGGGAGAATGGGTATTTTACAAATGTTATGCATGCGAACAATAAATCATTTTGGAATCGTGACATGATTTACAAATCATTCAAACTAGATCAGTTTTATGATCTCGAATCTTACAATGTAACAGAGGAAACATCTGTAAACTGGGGATTAAAGGATATTCCTTTCTTTGAACAATCTGCAGCATTGATGAAAGAAATGCCACAGCCGTTTTACAGCCGTTTAATTACATTAACAAACCACTATCCGTTCTATTTGGATCCGGAAGATATAATGATTCCGGAATACGATTCAAATTCAGGAACTTTAAATCGTTATTTCCAAACAGTTCGCTACTTGGATGAATCGGTGAAGGAATTCTTTGATGATTTAAAGGAACAGGGCTTATATGAAAATTCAATTATTGTGATGTACGGAGACCACTATGGGATTTCCGAAAACCATAATAAAGCAATGGCAAAATATTTAAACAAAGAAGAAATTACACCATATGACAGTGCACTTTTACAGGCTGTCCCATTATATATTCACATCCCTGGTTCGAATGATGGACAAGTGATGGATAATGTAGCGGGTCAACTGGATATTCGTCCTACATTACTGCACCTGTTAGGAATTGAGACTTCAAAAGATATGCAATTAGGTGCTGACCTGTTCTCAGAAGAGCATGAGGATTTCGTTATCTTCCGTGATGGTCGCTTTGTAACAGATAAATATGTATATGCAGGTGAAGTATGCTACGACCGGGAGTCGGGAGAAGCAATTGATACGGAAGCGTGTCAGCCATTTATTGATCGTGCAACGCAAGAATTAGAATACTCGGATCAAATTATTAATGGTGACCTGTTGCGTTTCTATGATACAGAAACAGGAAATCTGCTGATTGATACGAATTATAAATAATGAAAGCTGCCCCGAAGAAATTCGGGAGCAGCTTTTTTTCTTCATATAAAAAACGTATTGCTAGTGTAGCAATACGTTTTTTGGTTGCAATTAGTGGGTTGGTGGATAGCCTTGATTTAAAACCGTCATAATGACGAACCAACCGAAAACACCTGCAGCTAAAGCGTTAAAAGCAGCAGCTAAAAGGTTTTTTTCTTTGATTGATTGGAATATGCCAATTACGCCAAAAATTGCAACTAAACCAAAAATAACCATTAATAAGTTCATAAAAAATTGACACTCCTTTCAACATTCCAAAAAATGTCTCAACAATATTCCTCTTTTATTGTAAAGGTTTCCAAATCGTTTGTCGAGAACTAAAAGTGGCGTTTGTTTGAACGATAACTTTCTCTATCAGAACGATTGAAAAAATGTATAATGGAAACTGAGGTGATAATCCATGTTAAATGTTAGAAAATATAGTCTTGGACCGATACAAACTAATTGCTATATTGTAAGCAATAAAGAAAAAGACTGTTTAATTTTTGATCCAGGTGAAGAAGGGGCACGTATTGTAAATGAATTACGTAAAAATGGCTTGAATCCATTAGCGATTTTATTAACCCATACCCATTTTGATCATATCGGTGGAGTGGATGCGGTACGGGCAATATATAATATTCCGCTGTATGTACATGAAAAAGAAGTGGAATGGCTTGCTGATCCAATGAAAAATGGTTCGGGCAAATATGCGGAATTGCCAAATTATATTGTTAAAAAACCCGATGGAGAACATATTATCCGAAAAGAAGGAGAAATGACTATCGGTGCGTTTACCTTTACGGTAGCCCATACACCAGGACATTCTCCGGGAAGTGTATCCTTTATTTTCAAAGATGATGCTTTTGCGATTGTAGGCGATACATTATTTGAACAAAGCATTGGACGTACTGATTTGATCGGTGGGTCCATGAATGTCTTGCTAAAATCGATTCACGATAAGCTATTATCATTACCGGAAGATACAATTATATATCCGGGGCATGGTGATTATACGACACCAGCTGCTGAAATGGATTCCAACCCGTTTTTAAATGGCTTTTAATTATCCCTATGTAAATGAAAAAACGACCGCTCTCGATTGAAGAGCGTGTCGTTTTTTAATGTCCGCCACCTGGAGTGTGTATGAATGTTGTGTAATAGGTGAAACCGGCGAAGAAAACAGTTAAGTATGCGCCAAAAATGTACATGTACATGCGTTCTGAAAGATTTAAGAAGCCTAATAATAAAAATAAACCTGTATTACCTACGAATAATAGCGAAACCTCGTTCATACCTCCAAGGTAGAACATAACGGCAAAAATAGCAGTCCAGAATGCCATAACTTTATACATATTGCTCATGAAATATCCCTCCTTTTCTAAAAAAATAGAATAGTCTCTCATTCATTATAAATCAAGTTTCTGGATAATGTAAACTGCGAGATATGGAAGAGTTGTGACAAATGAATAATTTTTCCATTAATTGTGAACGGAAATTTTGTATTTACAGAAGTCACAGTCATGTACCATACTTTCTATTTTTGTAATTTCATGACTTTCAAACAGTGTATCAACTTGTCCATACAAAAAGGATTCATGGAGTTGGCATACAATTTCTCCGTAGTTCATTAACTGTTCCTGGAAGGGACAGTTGAAAAGTGAGAATATAATGGATTTGGATTGATTATCTTCAATAACTTCCGGTATATAACCTATTAATGTCGCACTTTTAGTTAACATGGCCAATTTCTCATCAAATGTATAGGGAGATTTTCGTTTATGTGAATTCATTTGTTCAAGCATCGATTGTTTTCCGTCACGGTAACTGATTTCCTGTGCTTTACTCAGAGCATCTTCACCAAGCTCGCGAATAAGTTCAAGTGACCATTTAACTAATGAAGATGGCTCGCGTCGAGGAATACTTAAATTGATTCCTTCTTGCTTTGCTTTATATACTCTTCCAGGTCGTCCGCCTTTTCCGGTTTTTAAATGTTCTGATGTTATGGCACCGATTTCTGCAAGTTTCGTTAAATGCAGGCGTGCTACATTGGAGTGGATTTTAAATTGATCTGCAATATCTTGAACGGATAAAAATTGCTTTTGCTGTAACATAAATTCATAAATGGAAAACCGGGTTTCATCGGCAAAAGTGCTAGAAATTTTAATCGGATGAATCATATATAAACCCCCAATACGGTAAAAATTTAAAATTTAAAAATGCTAGCTTAACTAATATTCTACATGAATTATTAGTGAATTTGTTGATATAGAAAGAAAATTCCTATTAAAAAGAAATTTTATCTGTTTTTATATAAAATACTAGACAATCCATTTATAATGGAGTCATCTTAAATAAAGGGGTGATTTCGATTAAACCATTATCAATCATTGAACAAAAATGTTTTGAGCTTTTATCTAATGCAGCGCAGCTTAATGTGACCGACATCCATTTACTCCCCAGAGAAGGGTGCTATGATTTATTAATGAGAAAATACGGCCGTTTTGAAAAGGAAGATGAACTTCCTACAGAGCTTGCTACCCGTATGATTTCCTATTTTAAATTTCTTTCTTCGCTTGATATTAGTGAAAAGAGAAAGCCTCAGAGTGGTTCCTTCCAAAAATTTATTGACCAGTCCATGTATGCGTTCCGTATTTCCACATTACCTTCCAGCTTCTTTAAAGAAAGTTTAGCCGTTCGAATATTACGTCAAAATTATACCGTCCCCTTACAGACTTTATGTCATTTCCAGGAAAGTGTTGAACAGCTGTATCAATTGGCCAGTCTTGAAGGCGGGTTAATCTTGATTAGCGGTGCGACCGGAACCGGCAAAACGACAACATTATATTCACTGCTCCAATATTGTTCACAGCATTTATCCCGTCACGTCATATCATTGGAGGATCCAGTGGAAAGCAGACAAGAGCAGCTATTGCAAATACAAGTGAATGAGCGAGCCGGAATGACGTATTCAGCAGGTTTAAAAGCAATTTTAAGGCATTCTCCCGAAGTTATTATGTTAGGGGAGATTCGGGACAGGGAAACGGCAAAGGTTGCCATAGAAGCAGCGTTCTCCGGACACCTCGTCATATCAACGATACATGCAAAGGATACGGTGAACTGTATTTACCGGCTTCATGATTTATCGGTTTCACTTGAGGAGATGCGGCAGATGCTTAGAGCGGTTGTTTCACAGCGGCTAATCGAAACGGAGGTTAACGGCTATAAAGCGATTTTTGAATTTTTAACTGACGATCAATTACAGCTTGCCTTTGAATCAATTATCCAAGATAGATCTTTTACATTACCGTTTGATCAAACATTGGCAGGTCAAAGGGCAAAGCTTCTAGGAGAATACTATGAATATACCGCTCCTTAAAAATACCGCAACTGCTGCTTTATTTAAAAAACCTGTCATTAAGTCCTCAGAGCTCCCTACATTACTCCAACGAATTTCCACACTGTTAAATGAAGGCTATACATTTGCCCATAGTATCGAAATGCTATTGCCCTATCATGTAAAACAATATGAGCCCCTCCAAGAGGAAATATCGAATATATTGCGTGGGGGTGGTAGTGTAACACAAGTTTTTCAGCTACTTTCTCTTGATACACAATATTTAGTATCTATTGAGTTGGCGGAAGCGACGGGCAAACTAAGCGAAGCAATTGGTCTTGTTGCAAAACAGCTCGTTTTTCAACAGCAGGCGAAAATGAAACTAATAAAAGTGATGTCATATCCGCTCATTTTATTTACATTTTTAATTATATTGTTTTTAGCCTTTCGAAAATACTTTCTGCCGAATATGTCTTCTGTTATTACATCCCGCGTCCATAGCGAATCGTCCGCAAGCATTCAGTGGTCGACGTTTTTCCTCCATATGCCAGACTACATTATTGCAGTTGGAATTGTTCTGGTCATTGTTCTTTCCATTTTTGTTTATTATATCCGTAAGAAGCGAATCGATTTACAGCTTCATCTACTGTTTAAGCTCCCTTTAATCGGCCTTTTTTGGCGACTTTTTCTGACGAGACAGTTTGCTCGCCATTTAGGCAATTTATTATTAGCTGGCTTCTCGCTCCAAAAGGCATTCGATCATTTAAAATCCCAACAGCACCAAAAGCAGATTGCCTATATTGCTGGTTCACTTCAAGAACGTATTCTTATTGGCGATTCATTGGAGCGGACGGTGGAAGTCGTCGGCTACTTTTATCCGAAGTTTGAGCACTTTATTGCACATGGTGAGGCGAGCGGCTTATTAGGACGGGAGCTTATTTTATATTGTGAGCTTTTGGATGAAAAGCTACAGAAGATAATTGAACGAATACTGGCAATTATTCAGCCGCTGCTTTTTGTGATCATTGCCATTTGTGTTATTGCTGCCTATTTGAGTATTTTAATTCCGATGTATGATGTCATTGATTTTATATAAGAAAGGGTGGAACAGATGAAGAATGAAAAAGGATTTACGCTAGTAGAAATGCTTGTTGTTTTATTAATCATCTCCATTTTAATATTAGTCACAATTCCAAACGTTTCAAAGCACTTTGCATCAATTGATGAAAAAGGGTGTGATGCTTATATTTTGATGCTTCAAGGACAGGTAGAGGCATATAAACTGAATCATAATGAATATCCGTCTTCGGTCACAGATCTAATTGAAGAGGATTACATTGTGGAAGAAGATTTAAGATGTCCGGATAATACTGAAATTAAAATTGTGGACGGAAAAGTCGTTGGACCGGCGAACAGCGAAACGTAACGATGATGCATAAAGTTAAATCACTGTTAACAGATGAAAAAGGTTTTACATTACTGGAAATGCTTATCGTTCTCTTTATTTTTTTAGTAGTCAATTCAGCGATTCTGTATTTTTCACAAAAGCCGTTAATGGATTATACAGAAAAACAGGTGATGAGCCAAAACGAAATGTTAATACGCATGACACAATTACTATCCATTGAGACCGGAACCTATCATAGCTTTGAAATTATTAATTGTCACCGGATTCAAGTAAGAGAGCGCAATACTTCTACTATTGTTTTCGATCACAGAATAGCGCGGCCACTAGATATGTATTTAACTACTCCAAATAACCGGCTGATATTTAATACAAGAGGAAATGTCCAGGCGTTTGGACGACTGACATATCATTTTGAGAATAAAAGCTATCAATATTCTATTAATATCGGGAAAGCCAGAATTTTGGAAAAGGAGGTTTTTCATGAACCAGGAAGGACTAACTCTTGTAGAAACACTATTAGCAGTCGTCATTTTATTTTTCCTCTCGTCGACAATGATACCGCTCACGTTTAATATGAAACAGCAAATTGCGATACAAAAAATACAAGCCCATGCAGCGGAAGTGGCTTATATAGGAGCGATGAAGTATAAAAGGTATGGTCAATCAGCCGGTACACAACAAATTGATGGCATGCAGTTTCAATGGAATTACGACGGACACCGAATATGCGTCCGTTATGACAACAATGAAAAAGAAGAGGAACTTTGTGTATGAATTTCAAGCAAACATTAAGTGAGCGGGGGTTTACACTACTGGAAAGCTTGTTTCAGTTAACCGTGTTTGTGCTTTTTACCGCAATTAGCCTACTTATCCTCATATGGGTTCGGGATCTTCAACAGCTTGAGAAGATGAAAGATGAGGTGAACTGGGAATTGTTCGTTTATGATATTCATCAATACAATATGAATTCCGCATCTGGTAGGGTACTCAATTCTAATATGCTGCAATTGGAAATGTTAAATGATCCCGAGGAGCGGTTGTTTGTCTTTGATAAGTCAGAAGAGCATTTGCGTAAAAGGTCGAATAAAGGGGGAAATGAGATTATGCTGCCTTTTGTTAAGGAATGGGAACTGACGATTGTTGAAAATGAAGTGAATATGAGGGTAGTGATGAAAAATGGAACAAAGCGAGAAAGAGATCTCGTATTGCCATTGCCTCCAGAATGAGAAGGGTGCATTATTTTTACTGGCTGTATTTTTATTGTTCATCGTTTCTGGTGCTGCTGTTTTCTATACAAATGCATATTTTGCGCAAATAAAAGTATATAATTCATTGGAATCTATTTACGTTCGTGCTACGATAAATATACTAAATTTACCTTAAAGTTCGACTTCTTTTTGCAAAGTCGAAAAAATGTCACATCATGCGGTTTTGTTTGATACAAAAATATTTGTGTTAAAACGCAAAATGGAAACGAAAGAATAGGTAGAGGTGTAATTGATAAAGTAGTCCGTAATTAGAAGAAGGTGAACAGCATGCGTAAAATTTATTTAGTAGGATTTATGGGTTGCGGAAAAAGTGCGATTGGTAGACGTTTAAGTTTTTTCTTGAAAATGCCGTATTACGATATGGATCACGAAATTGTACGTCAGCAGGGTATGACAATTCCTGAAATTTTTGAGAAATACGGCGAAGCACACTTCCGAAAAATCGAGACGGAATTTTTAAAGAATTTTCGTGATGAAGCATGCATTATCGCTACAGGCGGTGGGGTAGCCGTCAATGAAGAAAACAGGAGAATTATGCGCCAGACAGGGCTCGTATTTTTTCTTGATGCTAAATTTGAAGATATTTATATGCGGATTCGGAATGATAAAAACCGTCCTATTGTTCAATCGTCATCGGAACAAGAATTGGAAAATCTGTATCACCAACGCAGAAGGAGTTATCGACTAGCTGGCCATATACAAGTACTCACAGCCGGAAGAACATTAAGACAAATTGTCGAGTATATCGGGTTTCAAGTAAAACGTCTTAAAGGCGAATGATTTTTCGATAATTAAACTTAATGTTCGTATTTTGAATAAAAATAAAAAAAGATTGCGTTTGCATTATATTCAATGTTAGGATATTGCTAAGAAGAGCAATAACATGAAGTAAATAATCTAACGCGGATGATGATACGGGGAGAGAACGTGATGTCACGTCGCCGAAGGAGCAAATAGCTAAGCTATGAATCTCTCAGGCAAAAAGACTCGTATTGGACGCAACTCTGGAGAGTGCTGTAATAGCTATTGTTACAAACAGCCACCAAAGGGGAAAGCCTAAATTGTGATAGAGGATCAAATTCAGGTGTAACTTTCAGGTGCCAGGACAGAGAATCTCGCTAAAGGGGATTCGTCTGTCTTTTTTTTGTGGATAAATCGGCTTTTAATATTCTGATGATTCTAATAAAAAGATAGATTTACACTTTTGATAGGTGTAATGTTGCTTTCCCCTTTGCATTGCAAAACGAACATACATAATTAAAGGAGGAAATGAACATGACAAATGAATTAAAGCGCACACCACTTTTTGACGAATATGCAAAGTATGGTGGAAAAACAGTTGATTTTGGCGGCTGGGAGTTACCAGTACAATTTTCTTCGATCAAAGAGGAGCATGATGCGGTACGTAACCGCGCAGGACTTTTTGATGTATCCCATATGGGGGAAATTATTGTAGAAGGCCCGGATGCACTTGTTTATTTACAAAAGATGCTTTCCAATGATATTTCGAAAATTGCAATTGGCGGCGCGCAATATAGTGCACTTTGCTATGAAGATGGCGGTGTTGTGGACGATTTACTGACATACCGTTTGGAAGATAATCGCTATTTACTATGTGTCAATGCAGCGAATATTGAAAAGGACTTCGAATGGTTACAGCAGCATGTCGAAGGGGATGTCAAAGTGGCGAATTTGTCAGATGACTACGCTCAAATCGCTTTGCAAGGACCTTTATCACAGGAAGTTCTGCAAACATTAACAGCAACAGACTTAACGGCAATCAAATATTTTAAATTCCAGGACAATGTAGAAGTAGGCGGACATTCGGTTCTTGTCTCGCGCTCAGGTTATACGGGAGAAGACGGATTTGAAATTTACGGAGCTCCAGCAGCGATTGTTGACTTGTGGAACAAAATTTTGGAAGCAGGAAAAGACCAAGGTGTAGTAGCAGCCGGTTTAGGCGCTCGTGATACACTTCGCTTTGAAGCTTGCCTGCCATTATATGGCCAAGAGATTTCAAAAGAAATTTCACCACTTGAAGCAGGGATTGGCTTTGCCGTGAAATTGGCGAAAGATCCGCTCTTTATCGGTCAGCAAGCATTAATTGACCAAAAAGAAAATGGCCTAACACGTAAATCTGTAGGTATCGAAATGATTGATAAAGGTATTCCCCGTCATGGCTATAAAGTATTTAAAGATGGTGAAGAGATTGGTTTTGTAACTACAGGAACTCAGTCACCAATGACAAAGCGCAATATCGGTTTAGCTTTAATTGACGCAAAATTCACGGAAGTTGGAACTGAATTAGAAATCGAAGTACGAAAAAATAGAGCAAAAGCAGTTGTAGTAGAAACACCATTTTACAAGCGTGCAAAATAAAGTGAAACTTCAATCTACCCGTTAATTGCGGGATAAAACTTTTGAAAAGAGGGTTAACAATGAAACATCGTTATTTACCAATGACGGAACAAGATAAACAAGAAATGTTAGACCGTATCGGGGTTGCGACAATTGATGAACTTTTCGAGGATATTCCTGAAAAAGTTCGCTTCCAAGGAAGCTACAATATTAAACCTGCAAAGTCTGAAGCTGCTTTAATGAAAGAACTGGCACAACTTGCTTCAAAAAATAAAGATACAGCAAGTAATGTCTCATTTTTAGGTGCAGGAGTCTACAATCACTATAAACCGGTAATTGTCGATCACGTTATTTCACGTTCAGAGTTTTATACAGCCTACACACCTTATCAGCCGGAAATTTCTCAAGGTGAACTTCAAGCTATTTTTGAATTCCAAACGATGATTGCGGAACTGACAGGTATGGATATTGCAAACTCTTCTATGTACGATGGCGGTACGGCATTGGCAGAAGCAGGTATGCTTGCTGCAGGCCATACACGTCGCGGTAAATTACTCGTTTCAGGAACTGTCCATCCAGAATATCACGATGTTGTGAAAATGTATGCAACAGGACAATCAATTGAAGTTGTTACTATTCCTGCAAAAGACGGTGTGACAGACATCGAAGCATTAAAAGGCTTAATCGATGATCAAACAGCCGGTGTTATTGTTCAATATCCAAACTTCTTTGGTCAAATTGAAAACTTACAGCCGCTTGCAGACATTACACACGATGCAAAAGGATTGTTTATCGTATCTGCTAACCCGTTAGCTCTTGGCGTATTAACACCTCCAGGAAAATTAGGTGCCGATATTACAGTTGGGGATGCACAAGTATTCGGAATTGCTGAAGCGTTCGGTGGTCCACACTGTGGCTATTTCGCGGTAACGAATAAATTAATGCGTAAAGTACCTGGCCGTCTTGTTGGGGAAACAGTAGACCAAGAGGGTCGCCGTGGTTATGTATTAACATTACAAGCGCGTGAGCAGCACATCCGTCGCGACAAAGCGACATCTAATATTTGTTCTAACCAGGCATTACTTGCACTTGCTTCTTCAGTAGCAATGACAGCTCTTGGCAAACAAGGTATGCAGGAAATGGCAAAACAAAATATCGTGAAGACACGCTTTGCTAAAAATGCCTTTGAAGCAGCTGGTTTTGAAGTTGTTTATCAAGGCGCACACTTCAACGAAATCGTCGTTAAGACAAATCATAATGTGACAGAGCTAAACAAAGCATTAATCGAAAAAGGCATTATCGGCGGTTTTGACTTAGGTCGTGTTTATCCTGAATTAGAAAATCATGCACTCATTGCTGTTACGGAAATCCGTACAAAAGAAGAAATCGAGCAATTAGTTGCAGAAATGGGGGCTTACAATGCATAACGAAAACCAATCACTCATTTTCGAAATTACAAAACCAGGTCGTGTCGGCTACAACTTAGAGCCATTGGATGTTCCTGATTTTGATCTTGAAGAACTGCTTCCAAAAGAGTTAGTACGTCAAGAAGCGGCTGAATTGCCGGAAGTTGCAGAATTAGATATTATGCGTCACTATACAGCACTTTCACGCCGTAACCATGGTGTAGACTCAGGGTTCTACCCGCTTGGTTCATGTACGATGAAATACAATCCGAAAATCAATGAAACGGTTGCACGCTACGCTGGTTTTGCCAATGTTCACCCATTACAGGATGAGTCAACAGTACAAGGTGCAATGGAATTATTATATGATCTTCAAACATCCCTTCAGGAAATTACAGGTATGGATGAAGTAACATTACAGCCAGCAGCAGGCGCACATGGTGAATGGACAGCATTAATGATGATCCGTGCATTCCATGAGGCAAATGGTGAAGGTCACCGTAACAAAGTAATTGTACCGGATTCGGCTCACGGTACAAACCCGGCTTCTGCTACAGTTGCAGGCTTTGAAACAATCACAATTAAATCAGGTGATGACGGCTTAGTGGATCTTGAAGATTTACGCCGTGTTGTCGGTCCGGATACAGCAGCATTAATGCTGACAAACCCGAACACTTTAGGTTTATTTGAAGAAAACATTTTAGAAATGGCTGAAATCGTGCATGGTGTCGGCGGTAAGGTTTACTATGACGGCGCAAACTTAAACGCTGTTATGAGTAAAGCACGTCCTGGCGATATGGGCTTTGACTGTGTTCACCTAAACTTACACAAAACATTTACAGGTCCACATGGTGGCGGTGGTCCGGGTTCAGGTCCTGTAGGAGTAAAAGCGGATTTAATTCCATTCCTGCCGAAGCCGGTATTAGTGAAAAAAGAAGATGGCACGTTCCACTTCGACTATAACCGTCCACAATCAATCGGTCGTGTGAAACCATACTACGGAAACTTCGGCATTAATGTCCGTGCATATACGTATATCCGTTCAATGGGTCCAGATGGCTTAAAGGCTGTAACAGAATATGCTGTATTAAATGCAAACTATATGATGCGCCGCTTGGAAGAGCACTTTGATTTACCGTATGACCGTCACTGTAAGCACGAATTCGTGTTATCAGGCCGTCGTCAGAAAAAATTAGGTGTTCGTACATTGGATATCGCAAAACGCCTTCTTGACTTTGGCTACCATCCACCAACAGTTTACTTCCCGTTAAACGTGGAAGAGGGAATTATGATCGAGCCAACAGAAACAGAATCGAAAGAAACATTGGATGCATTCTGTGATGCAATGATTCAAATTGCTCAAGAAACAATCGATAATCCATCGATCGTTCAAGAAGCACCGCATACTACAGTAATCAGCCGTTTAGACGAAACACGTGCTGCCCGTACACCGGTGTTACGTTATACTAAAAAAGAAGAAGTCACAATTTCATAAATTGTGACAAAAAAGGTCAGAGCTGTTTTCTGGCCTTTTTTCTTTGAATAAGGTTAGACTTCTAACGTGTCAGTATATAATAGAAGAAACTATTGAAAAACAGACAATTATGAACGATACTGCCGGTGAGTGAAAATTAAAAAGCCCTCTACACTGTAGAGAACTTTTAAGATTAGTTTTTCGATTTAACTTTACCTGTCCAAGTTTTGAATCCGCCTTGTAACTGATACAGTTGGCTATAGCCTTTTTTCTTTAATGTCAGCGCTGCTCGTGCACTACGGCCAGAGTTTTGGCAGTAAAGGTATACAGGCAGGTCTGGTCGGATTTCTTTATGACGTGTATTAAGTTGCGTCATCGGAATGTTTCGTGCACCTAAAATATGTCCTGCTTCAAATTCTTTGGGTTCGCGTAAATCGATTAATTGGGCTTTACGGTACCCTTCGATAAATTGCTCCTGTGTTAAATTTGTAACGGATTTTTTTAAGCGCATAGAGTTGATTACTACGTAAGCAACGATGACTACTAAAATTATTAGTATCGTATATAAAATTGTCACTGCGATATTGCCCCTTTCTTTCTGTACTTACTATTATAAGAGATGAACTAGAGTTAGTCGAGCGAGTTTGTTAAAATGAATTGGTGGAGGCGAGAAATTGTGAAAAAACAATGGTATTTTATAAATTCGGGGCCATGCAGCCCAGCCTATAACATGGCATTAGATGAAGCGTTACTAGATTGGCATAGCCAAGGGGAAATCCCGCCGGTTATTCGTTTTTACGAGTGGAACCCTGCAACATTATCAATCGGTTATTTTCAGCAAGTACATAAAGATATTAATTTAGAAGCCGTAAAAAAGCAAAATTTAGGTTTCATTCGTCGTCCTACAGGCGGACGTGCTGTTTTACATGACCAGGAGCTTACATATTCAGTGATTGTGACAGAGAGCTACCCGAATATGCCTGAGACTGTTACAGAGGCGTACCGTGTCATTAGCGAAGGAATTTTACAAGGGTTCCGTCTATTAGGGTTGGACGCTTATTTTAGTGTGCCGGAGACGAAAGAACAGCTGGATGATTTAAAGAAACCGAAAAGCGCGGTTTGTTTTGATGCACCAAGCTGGTATGAGCTAGTAGTTGAAGGAAAAAAAGTAGCGGGCAGTGCACAAACACGTCAAAAAGGCGTAATTTTGCAGCATGGAGCCATTTTATTGGACCTGAACGAAGAGCTGCTGCTTTCAGTGTTTAATTTTGCTACAGCCGAAGCTAAAGAAAAAATGCGGAAAAAATTACCCGAGAAAGCCGTTGCGATGAATCAGTTTGTCGATACGCCATTTACAATCGAGCAATGTGTGAATGCATTTTCTAAAGGGTTTGAGATAGCTTTGGATATAGAACTGATTCCTTATGAATTAACGGAGCAGCAAACACAATATGTAGAACAATTAATGCAAAATAAATATTTAACAGATGAATGGAATTTCAAAAAATAGATTGCGAACGTGTGTTTTGATTTTTTATAAAAAAATTTTTATACCCGAAACGTTGGTATAGGTGGATTTAACAAAAACTAAAAAAAATCAACCCCTTGTTTGAAAAAAAGATTTATTGTAATCTTTTTTAAGTGTAATTATATAACCCAACATATAGAATGGTATTTAAGAAATAAGCACAATATATGGTATAAAATGTGTTTAGTTTACATTCATGAAGGGAATCTTAAAATTATTAAATCGTCCAAAGGGGGGCTTACGCGGTGGCAAGTGTTTTAGAACAATCCATCCAAGTCAATCAATTAAATCAAGATATTGAGCAATTTCCTCAAGTGCACCCGATTACACCGGATATGCAAATTACGCACAAAGGTGTATCACGTCTTGTTATGATTGACCGTTATTCTTTTAAAGATACGGAAAAGAAAACATTAAAAACGGGGGATTTTGTTGTTTTGACAGTGAAACAAGATCCGAAATTCCCGGCGCGTGGACTTGGCATTATTCATTCGATTAATCCGGAAAAGAATACCGCTCTTATTAAAATTGATGAAGATTACCGTCATGTATTGGAAGGCGAAGAACAAGAGACGGGTATTATTGAACGCTCATTGGATATTATTGAAAAGCCGCTCGAAATTTTTTATGAGCAAATTGCAAAACGTAATGCAACAGGCTTAGCTTCAGTTGAGAAAACAGAAGAAAAGCGCAAAGAATGGTTCGGAAAGTTTTATGAAGAGCTTGTGTCAATGAATTTTATCCCTGCAGGCCGTGTAATTTATGGGGCAGGTTCGGAAACAGAAGTAACTTTCTTCAACTGTTATGTAATGCCATTTGTCGCTGATTCGCGTGAAGGCATCAGTGATCACCGTAAGCAGGTAATGGAAATTATGAGTCGCGGCGGTGGAGTTGGGACGAACGGATCGACACTTCGCCCGCGCAACACATTGGCGCGCGGTGTAAACGGTAAATCAAGCGGATCTGTAAGCTGGCTTGACGATATTGCCAAGCTGACACATCTTGTTGAGCAAGGTGGGAGTCGCCGAGGTGCTCAAATGATTATGCTGGCAGATTGGCATCCGGATATTGTGGAATTTATCATTTCAAAAATGCAAAATCCACGTATTCTCCGTTACTTAATCGAGAATACAGAAGATGAATCAATTATTCGTCTAGCAAAAGAAAAATTGAAATTCAAGCCTTTAACACAGCAGGAAGATGCGATGTATCAAGGCATTGTGAACTATAAAAATATTGAAGGTTTTGGCGGATTTAACGAAGCGATTATTCGTGACGCTGAAACGAAGCTACGCGATGGCGGAACTTACTCAGTCCATAATCCGGATTTCTTAACAGGTGCAAATATTTCGGTTACATTAACGAAAGAGTTTATGGATGCTGTGGAAAACGATGAGGTCTTCGAATTACGCTTCCCGGATGTAGAAAACTACACACCTGCACAAATGCTGGATTACAACGAGAAATGGCATGAAGTCGGTGACGTTCGTGAATGGGAGAAACTTGGTTACCCAGTTCGAACGTATCGCACAATCAAAGCAAAAGAACTGTGGAATTTAATCAACGTCTGCGCAACATATGCAGCAGAACCGGGTATTTTCTTCATTGATAACGCAAACGATATGACAAACGCAAAAGCGTACGGTCAGAAAGTTGTTGCGACAAATCCGTGTGGAGAACAACCATTAGCACCATATTCCGTTTGTAACTTGGCTGCCGTTAACTTGGCGAAGTTTGCAAACAAAGAAACGAAAACAGTTGATTTTGATGCATTGCGCAAAACGGTCAAAGTTGGCGTACGTATGCAGGATAATGTTATCGATGCAACACCGTACTTCCTCGAAGAGAACAAAAAGCAGGCACTTGGTGAACGTCGAGTTGGGCTTGGTGTAATGGGCCTTGCCGATCTATTGATTTACTGTGAAAAAGAGTACGGTTCTGAAGAAGGTAATGCGCTAGTCGATGAAATCTTCAAGACAATTGCAGTTGCAGCGTATGAAGAGTCGGTTGAACTGGCTACAGAGCGCGGCAGCTTCCCATTCCTTGAAGGACAGACAGAAGTAGAAACAGCACGTTTGCGTGAAGCATTTATTAACACAGGCTTCATGAAAAAAATGCCACAGCATATTCGCGAAAATATTGTGGCAAATGGTATTCGTAATTCGCATTTATTGACGGTTGCACCTACGGGTAAACAAGTTGCCCCGTACATTTGTAAAAATGTAGCGTAAACTTGGCTATATGCGGGAAACCCTGGCGTATCTTTTACTACCTAGCTTTGCCAGCACCATAAAGGTAAAAATGTAAAAGTGTTGATAAGAATTTATCTACCAGACAATCCGCAGGGAAGTCGTGGCTGACCCCTCAACGACTACACGCCGAGCACCATTATTTTACGAACATTCGTTCTTGTTTTATAATTAATAAAACAGTTGAAGGGTGATTCGATGAAAAAGAATTGTCTTAATTGTGGAAAAGAAATTAATGTAAAACCCAGTCAATTTGATCGGAAGAAATATTGTTCTAGAATCTGTAAAACAGAGTATCAAAAAAGTAATCCGCCTCAAATTTGGAGTGAAATGTCAAAAAAGATATTGATTCCATGTTCTTATTGTAAACAACAAATATTGAGGAAACCTTCTAATATTAATAAAACAAACTTTTGCAATATAAATTGCAAAAAACTATATCAAATACAAAATGGTCATTTATTTAATCAGCATTTAAGAAAAGATGTTGAAGTTAAATGTCTAACCTGTCATCAGATGTTTATTGTGCCTAAAAATCGTGAGCATACAGCAAAGTTTTGTTCTAAGGAATGTTTAGGAAAAGCTAATGGTATTAGAGGAAAGGAACAATATCGTAATCGAATTATTGTTTCTTGTAGTAATTGTCTTAAGAAATTTGAAAAAACTCCCTCTACTATTAGAAAATTAAACTTTTGTACTGTAGCATGTATGTCCACTTATTATGTGGAGAAAGAAATGTTTGCTGGTGCTAACAGTGGTACATGGACAGGTGGTAAGGTTTCATATTATGGACCTAATTGGTATAGCCAACGGAGGAAGGTTAGAGCAAGAGATGAGTATACTTGCCAGGATTGCGGAATTACAGAAGCAGAGTATGGACAAGAGCTTTCCGTACATCACATTATTCCTTTTAAACAATTTAACGGGGATTGGAAGAAAGCGAATCAGCTTTCAAATTTAATTTCTCTATGTGAATTCCCGTGTCATCGAAAGAGACATTCTAGAATGGTTGATGATATAGTCTGACCCATATGGCGACATATGGAGCGGGTGATAATAGTCCCGCCCTCTAAAATTAGAGAGTAACAAAAGTGAGTACAGGTACAATGGTCGGAGTTGCAACAGGGCTTGAACCTTACTTCAGCTTCACTTACTACCGTTCAGGTCGTCTAGGGAAGTTTATTGAAGTAAAAGCTGAAATCGTAAAAGAATATTTAGATGCCAACCCGGGTGTGGATGAAAATAACTTACCGGACTGGTTCAAATCTTCAATGGAGCTTTCTGCGGAAGCCCATGCAGATGTTCAATGTATTATTCAAAACTGGATTGATTCATCTATTTCCAAAACAGTAAATGCGCCAAAAGGCTATGGAGTAGAGCAAGTGCAAAAAGTGTACGAGCGTCTATACCGCGGCGGTGCAAAGGGTGGTACAGTGTATGTCGATGGGTCTCGTGACACACAAGTATTAACATTAAAAGCTGAAGAGGCAAATTCAGATGAGCAATTGGAATTTGAAGAATTAAAACAATCAGAAGACCAAGTGAAGCGTCAAGTTGTGCTAGTGGATACAATTAAACCATTAACAGATACAGACGTGACAATCGGTTCGGAAGTTGGCAATACATGCCCGGTTTGCCGTCAAGGTACGGTAGAAGAAATGGGCGGGTGTAACACATGTACAAACTGTGGTGCACAGCTGAAATGCGGTTTATAAAATAAAAAAACGCAACTCATATAATATGGGTTGCGTTTTTGCTTTTCGGAAAAGTTGACGATCTTCCCTTTATTTAAAAATGCAGTCGTCCGGTAGCAGGATGTACTAATGGCCATGCACGAACGTCAATTTTTTTTGAAAAATGCAGGATCGGCTGATCACTTTCCACCATAATCCCTTGCTTGGACAGCGTTGTATTAAGGGTGATTTCGCCTTCTGCTTCTTGTAAAATCCAAGGGTGGTGCAAAATATCACAGCGTACCGGGAGACCTGAAGCATTTAATGTGTAGAAGCAGTAACGCTCAGTCATCCATTCCTCAAAGGAGCCTTTTACCGCAATAAATGGTGAGGAAACGGGTTTATAGCTGCCCGCGAATACAATGTCTGATCGATTGCGCCTTTTGCTTTCAAACAGTATTGTATCACCAAAGTTTTTAATATCCATCTTTGCATAGTGATAAGGTAAATGGAAAAATGTGCGGGCACCTTTTACAGCCGGCCAATTATCCGCATCCAAACTGAAAAAGTATACGCCGGGCTTTCCATCAATCGTCACATAGGTACGCACATTCAGTTCCGGAAATTCAGCGGTACCGGGAATTGGCGGCAACCCTCGAAACCTCACACCTGACATACGAAAAGGGACAACCCCAACCCAGCACACATCTTCATAAGTATCTAATTCCATCGATTCTGGAACTAACTTCCGTAAAACCTCGTATTTCACCGGATAATGGGCGAATAACAGATCGCTCCATGTTTGCTTCATTCCCCAAGGTAAATTTGGCAGCGGCCAAGGGCGATGGCTGTCATCCCATTTGTTTTCTTGTATGTTTGGGAGTTCCTCCATAGCAAGTCACTTCTTTCACATCTATCGTATTTTATATAATTTCCTTCATTTTGACTTATAAACGTTCGCGGATTTGTTTTTTCCGCATCCATTGAGTAGCAACCCATTTTTCGCCTTGTATTACTGGCTCACCAGAATGAAGGGTAAGTTCATTTAATTTTTGATCATTGTAGAAATATTCAAAGTAAACCGCTGTACCTTTCTTTGGTACATTTACAATACCTAAATTCGGAAACGTAGTAACGCCTCCTTCTTCCACATCATTTAAGTAGACTACTAACGTGCTAATGCGATTATTACTGCTCGAAGGGTGATTTGGACCAAAAAAATCAAAATGTGCTTTAAATTCCTGACCCGGTTCATAATGTAAAACTTGTAGACCTTCAGCATGTTCGATTGGAAGGTGCATCAGGCTGCTAATCCGTTTTTCAATTTCGGAAATAAGCGGATTTTCATTTTCCTCAAAAAACATACCACTGCTCGTACGAATTGAACTTATCTCTTTTTTTGCTAATTTGGATCTTTCCAAACGCGAAGAAGCACAATCGATTAAATTCTGGCATTCCTCATCACTTAAAACATTTAAAAACTTTACAATGAGCGGTTCTTCATGCAGAATTTCTGCTGTTATAGTTCGATTGTCAATTGAATAAACAGATTGAATAGGTAAAATGGAAACTTCTGTTGTCATATGTTATATCCTTCCGCAATGGCTTCTAAGTTAGTACAAAAACACTCTCACCCTTATATGATGAAAAGAATGTATTTCTACTCCGATACATATTATACCATTTAATTCTATTTAATGGTATTTAAGTAGCAGAAATATATTAAAAAAATTTTATGCCTGATCCCTAAGTTCTAGTATTTGTAAAAAATTAAATTAGCAGTTAAGAAGGATAAGAAAAAATTATTGAATTACATAAATAACCTATCATTTTATTAATGTCATAATTGAAGTAAGATAATGGAAGAAGAGGAAGAAATGGAGGAAAGCAAATGATTGTTGGATTACATCATGCACAAATAACAATTCCACTAGGTACTGAGGAAGCAGGGAAAGAGTTTTACTGCAAAGTATTAGGTCTAAATGAAATTTCAAAACCTTCTGCACTACAAGGGCGAGGAGGCTTTTGGCTGCAAGTAGGGAATCAGGAAGTACATGTAGGGACAGAAGAAGGCTTTAGTCGGCTAACAACTAAAGCACATCTTGCCTACGAAGTTGAAGATATTTCTTATTGGAAAAAAGTATTGATGGAACATGATATTGAGATCTTGGATTCAGTACCTATTCCTCATTATGAACGGTTTGAATTTAGAGACCCTTTCGGAAATAGAGTAGAGATGATCCAACCCATTTAATCGATTGCAGTTTCACTCTTGTTTATCCGCATCACTTTTTGATAATAGTTCAATGATTTCGTTGTTCTGAGTTCGTATATCTTTTAAAATCCTCTCAATTGCCAAAGCGGTAAAAGTAATAATGACTAGAAGTGCAAAGCTGAAAAAGCCCATTTAAAATCTCTCCATTCTGATTCATATTGCATCTATTATACTAATACTGAAAAGAATAGTTAATTTTTTCTAATAACCTCCGCCTAATTAATAATTAATGATGGTAAATTTATCGAAAATCGCGTATCATTGTAAGGTAGTTTTAAACTATCAGGTATATCCTGCAAATATATTGAATGATAGGTGAAAAAAATGAATTATCAAGTATTATTGTATTATCATTACACAACGATTGAAGATCCAGCTGCTTTTTCAGAAGAGCATTTAGCTGCTTGTAAGGAAATTGGTTTAAAAGGACGTATTTTAGTAGCCCATGAAGGGATTAACGGTACAGTGTCTGGTACGATTGAGCAAACACAAAGCTATATCGATATGATGGAAGCACATCCATTGTTTAAAGGGATTGTTTTCAAAATTGATCCAGCAGAAGGCCATGCGTTCAAAAAAATGCATGTACGTCCACGCCCGGAGCTTGTAAACTTAGGTCTGGAAGAAGATGTGAATCCGCATGAATTAACGGGCCGCTATTTATCACCGGAACAATTCCTGGAAGAAATGCAAGATGAAAACACAGTCGTACTAGATGTACGAAACACATATGAATATGATGTCGGTCACTTCCGTGGCGCAATTCGTCCAGAAGTAAAGAACTTCCGTGATACTCCGCAATGGGTACGTGACAACCGGGAATTATTCGAAGGTAAAAACGTTTTAACTTATTGTACAGGTGGAATTCGCTGTGAGAAATTCTCTGGTTGGATGAAGCGTGAAGGTTTTGGAGAGGTTGGTCAATTGCACGGAGGCGTTGCAACATACGGTAAAGACCCAGTTGCTAAAGGTCAGCTTTGGGATGGTCAAATGTACGTATTCGATGAGCGTCTGACAGTGCCGATTAACCAGGTGGAACATGTTATTGTAGGGCGTGATCACTTTGATGGGACACCATGTGAACGCTATATTAATTGTGCTAACCCTGAATGTAATGAGCAAATCATTGCATCAGAGGAAAACGAAGCGAAGCATTTAGGCGGTTGTACAATCGAATGTACAAAACATGAACGTAATCGCTATATCGTCCGTCATAACTTAACGGAAGAGCAAGTACAACAAGCGATTGAATTATTAGAAGCTGAAGCGACAGTATAATAAATTTTTTAATGCATCTCTTAATAGAGATGCATTTTTCTTTTTTGTAAACAAAACACCCTTTTGTAAATGCAATGTAAATAGATTTTTCTAAATATTCATCATAAATTGTCTGTTTTCTGTAATTCTTACATGATTCATTAAGCCTTTGAACATAATATTGACATATTTCATTTTCCTTCATTGATAATTATTTAAATCCTCATTAAAAATCCCTCTCATTTGTTAATAAATCTCATAAATATTTACAAATTGACTGTTTTATTTTAAATTTTCTGATTTTACTAATTGATTTTACATAATAAAAAGACGTGTTCTTCATAATTTACATAAGGTTTACATGTTTAATACATGACATTAATTTTATGTATGTATTGTTAAAGCAGGTAGAAAACATTCATGTTGATGGAGGATTGAAGTATGTTGAAAAAAACATTTTACTTCATTGGGTTAACAATTCTAATGGTAGTATTAGCAGCTTGCAGTAATGAAGATTCTACGGAGTCCTCTTCAGGCGGCGGAGACTTAGTAACAATTTCAGGTTCTACATCAGTTGGACCTTTAGCAGAGAAATTAGCAGCAAAATATGAAGAAACAGAAGACGTTAAAATTGAAATAAATCAAATTGGTTCATCGGCAGGGATTACAAATGCAATTAATGATGTATCACAAATCGGGATGTCCTCGCGTGATCTGAAGCAGGAAGAAATCGACTCCGGTATTCAGGAGCTGGTCATTGCGTATGACGGGATTGTGGTTGTTACCCACCCATCAAATCCGGTTAAAGATTTAACGATGGAACAAGTGAAGCAAATCTTTACTGGCGAAATTACCAACTGGAAAGAAGTTGGCGGAAAAGATATGGAAATCGTAGTTGTATCACGTGAGGACGGATCTGGTTCGCGTGATGCCTTCCAGGAAATCGTCGGCTATGAATCTGGACAACTGATTCGCAATGCGATTGTTGCAAGCGGGAACGGAAATATTAAAACAACAGTTGCGATGAACAAACATGCTGTAGGATTCATCTCATTTGAGTATATTGATGAAACTGTTTCAGCGATGGACATTAATGGCGTTAAGGCAGAAGCAGGCAATGTATTGGATGGTAACTATAAATTATCTCGTCCATTCTTATTCGTTTATAAAGAGAGTGTACCGGAGGCGGCAACGAAGTTTATGGATTTCATTTTAACTGCAGAAGGACAAGAGATTGTGGAAGCCGCTGGAGCGATTCCATTAACGAAATAATCAGTGCTGGAGGATAAATTTGTGAACACACAAAACAGAAACGAAGTAGAACAGCAAATAAGTAAAGGCAATAAGCGAAAATACTTTTTAGAAAGCTTATCATCGAAAATATTTTTAGCATGTGCGCTTCTTTCAGTAGTGAGCTTACTACTAATTGTAGGATTCGTATTTTATAAAGGTGCAAACCCATTCGTAACTGGCGGTTATAGCTTCTTCGACTTCCTATTTGGCAGCGACTGGGTACCATCAGAAGATAAATTCGGTATTTTCCCGATGATCGTTGCGTCAATTTATGCAACGATCGGAGCACTTGTTATCGGGGTACCAATCGGATTATTAACAGCAATTTTCTTGGCGGAAATTGCTCCGAAATCAATAGCTAAAATCGTATCACCGGCAATTCAGCTTTTGGCTGGTATTCCTTCAGTATTATACGGTGTATTCGGTTTAGCGATTATCGTTCCATTTTTACAGGATAATTTAGGATTAGCTCGTGGACAAAGTTTAATTGCTGTTATTTTAGTACTGGCAATTATGATGTTACCGACAATTGTAACAGTTGCTGAAACAGCGATTCGTGCAGTGCCCAAAACATATCGTGAAGGTTCACTTGCTCTAGGCGTTTCACAAATCGGGACAATCTTTAAAGTCGTTGTACCGGCTGCAAAGTCAGGTATTATGGCAGCGATCGTTCTTGGATTGGGCCGTGCATTAGGTGAAACGATGGCTGTAATTTTAGTAGCGGGGAACTCGCTGGTCATCCCGACGAGCCTGACAGACAGTGTACGTCCATTGACGACAAATATCGCGCTTGAAATGGGTTATGCAGCGGGAACACATCAGGAAATGCTGTTTGCAACAGGGATTGTATTATTCTCATTCATCTTAATATTAAACTTTGTATTAGCACGCATTACAGCGAAGGGAGCTCAGTAACATGCGACAATTTAAAGACAATATGTATCGCGGCTTACTTTGGGGTTCCGCATTCGTATCAGTAGCCGTATTAGTTGTAATCGTTGGCTATATTTTCTATAAAGGTTTTTCTTATATCAGTTTTGATTTTATATTTGGTGATTATTCGCCAACAGGTGGCGGCGGAATATTCCCGATGATTGTCACAACGATTTTAACGATTGTCATTTCACTTTTAATCGCAACACCAATCGGAATCTTGGCTGCCGTTTATTTACACGAGTATGCAAAGCAAGGACGACTTGTACGTATTATTCGCTATGCGACAGAGAGTTTAACAGGGATTCCATCGATTATTTATGGTTTATTCGGTGCCGTATTCTTCGTAGTGATTTTAAAGCTAGGGATGTCCATTATCGCAGCATCATTAACATTAACGATTATCGTATTACCGGTTATTATTCGTACGACAGAAGAAGCTTTGAAAACAGTGCCGGCAACATATCGTGAAGGTTCACTGGCATTAGGAACAACAAAACTGCAAACGTTAATAAAAGTTATTTTGCCAAGTGCAATGCCTGGAATTTTATCAGGAATCATTTTATCAATCGGCCGTATTGTCGGTGAATCGGCAGCCATTTTCCTGACTGCAGGTACCGTGGCGGCAATGCCATCAAGTATTTTCTCATCTGCCCGTACATTAACGGTTCACTCCTATTTAGTAACACAGGAAGCAGGCGATATCGGACTTGCAGCGGCAATCGGAATTGTATTGATCGTCATTATTTTAGTATTGAATTTAACGGCAACATATATCTCGAAGAAATTAAACAAAGCGGACTATTAAAAGGAGCGAAACCTATATGACTATGACTATTTCGGAAGCATCAATTTTTAAAACAACAACGACTTCTACGGGCGCTTTACCAACAAAAATTAAAGTAAATGATTTAAACCTGTTCTATGGTGAAAAACAAGCGTTATTCAATGTAAATCTGGACATTAAAGAAAAAGAAGTAACGGCATTAATCGGTCCATCAGGCTGCGGTAAATCAACATTTTTACGTACATTAAACCGCATGAACGATCTGATCGATGGTGTACGCGTAATCGGAAACATTCATATTGATGGCGAAAATGTTTATGAATCAAGCGATGTCATCAAGCTCCGTACAAGAGTCGGCATGGTATTCCAAAAGTCAAATCTTTTCCCGATGAGCATCTATGACAATGTTGCCTATGGTCCACGTATGCAGGGGATTAAAAGCAAAAAGCTCCTAAATGAAATTGTTGAAGAATCTTTACGCGGTGCAGCGATTTGGGATGAAGTAAAAGACCGTCTGAAGTCATCGGCATTAGGTCTTTCCGGTGGTCAGCAACAGCGTATTTGTATCGCACGTGCGATCGCAATGAAGCCGGACGTCATTTTAATGGATGAGCCGACTTCGGCACTTGACCCGATTTCCACATTAAAAGTAGAAGAACTCATTACACAAATGAAAAAAGACTATACAATTGTCATCGTAACGCACAACATGCAGCAAGCAGCGCGTATTAGCGATAAGACGGCATTCTTCTTAAATGGGGAAGTCATCGAATATGATGATACAAATGTTATTTTTTCCACACCAAAAGATGAGCGTACAGAAGATTACGTAACAGGACGATTCGGATAAAAGGGGGAATTTGGAATGATTCGCGAAAATTTCGAAAAGAATATGCTTGAACTGCAGGACAAAATGGGTGAAATGGTCGATATGACGGTTGTTGCAATGGAAAAGGCATTTAAAGCACTTCAGGAACAGGATATGGTGTTGGCGCTGGATGTCATTGAAGAGGACAACTATATTGATGACCTGGAAAATGAAATTAATCAAATGGCAATTTGGCTGATGGCGAAAGAGCAGCCGGTAGCCCGCGACATGCGCCGAATTATCAGTGTTATTAAAATGTCTTCGGATATTGAACGTATTGCAGACTTTGCTGTAAATACAGCAAAAGCAACGATTCGTATTAGCAAAGAAGAAACGATTTTAGAAAAAACTTCATTAGTCGAAATGAAAAATGTAGCAATGGATATGCTGAAAAAATCAATGAAGGCATTTATCGATGCGGATATCGCATTAGCAAAAAAAGTTGGAGAGCTTGATGATATCGTAGATCGCAATAATCATGAAAACTATGCGCTTTTAACTGAGTATTTGAAAGAGTGCCCTCAAGAGATTGAGCAAACATTGCAATTGTTGTTCATTAACCGCTTTGTCGAACGTGCAGCAGACCATATAACTAATATGGCGGAGTCAACAGCTTACTTTATTAAAGGGCAGCTATTTGATTTGAATTAACTTCCTTCAACAGATTTTATGCTTAGGTGAAGCAGTAAGCACAGAGTGCATTTATATATAGATAGAGGTTAACATAATTTTTGGTCAATTTTCATCGGGTATTCAAATGCCTGCTGAAAGAAGTTAATGCCTCCGGTGGCTGTCATAGATTCGGTAAGAAATTTTTTGCGCGAACGCAAACCGAATCTGGACACAATTACGCCGAGGCGTAATTGATTAGAGAAGCGGGGAATCATTAATGACGAAAAAAATATTAGTCGTTGAAGATGACGAAAATTTAGTGAATTTACTGCATATTTATTTAGTAAAGGACGGCTATGAAGTCCAATGTGTACGATCGGGAAAAGAGGCACTGGCTGCTATTCAATCATTCGAACCGGATGCGATGCTGCTCGATTGGATGCTTCCGGATATGGAAGGAATTGAGATTTGCCGTCAAGTCCGCTTCGATCATGACTTTCCGATTATGATGATCAGTGCGCGTACGGATGAATTGGATATTGTACTGGCGCTTGAAATGGGGGCGACAGAATATATCCGAAAGCCGTTTGGATTCCGTGAAATGCTTACACGCTTAAGAATCCATTTAAAACGATACGAAAGGGAATTACAGCAGCAAGAGCGTATTTCCCAAATGTTGATCGGTCCGTTCCGTGTAGATTTAATTATGTTCAAAGTGTACAAAGATGAAGTGGAAATTCCTTTAACAAAACGTGAATTTAAACTGCTGCTTCATTTATTGGAGCAACCGGGCAGTATTAAATCACGTGAAGAGATTATTAATATACTGGACTTTACAAAAGGGGATCGTCGTACAGTAGATGTACATATTCGTAGGCTTCGCGAAAAAATTGAAGAACAGCCGAGCTCACCGAAGTGGATCAAAACAAAAAGCGGGTTAGGTTATTATTTCAACTTTCCTTCACAGGAAGTGACGTACAGTTCATAGGTAAAAAACATTTTGGAGCGATCGAAAGTTTCAAGATGTTTTTTTTATGTTGGAAATTACATCATTTCTTTTACAAATGCAACAGCAACGGCTTATACTTAAAAAAGTAGATGGATGAGGAGGTCTGAATATGTCTGAACAAAATGAGAAAAAGAAATTAAGCCTGCAGGAACTAGTGAAGCAACAGCTGGAAGCAAAGAAAAACAATGCAGCTGGCAACAAAGGTAACTTAAAAGGTGATACATCAACGAAAAAGATGAAAAGTCAACAAACAAAGAAAACGAGCAATACCCGTCGTAAAATGGGCGTGTAATGGAGAGGGGAAGACCGAAGCAAACGAAAATTTGCTTCGGTTTTTTTTATTCAAAAATGTTCCGGATGATTATCTCGAATAAAAGACTCTTTATTTGAAGATATTTGAATTAAGTTGTATTATTACTTTGTAACAAAGAGCACATAATAACATACGTAATCATTTACAGATCATTATTTCGAAAGGGGCAATTTTAAATGGGTAAATTAGATGGGAAAGTAGCAATTATTACAGGTTCTGCACAAGGAATGGGAGCAATGCATGCTCGTAAATTCGTGGAAGAAGGCGCAAAAGTAGCGATTACAGATATAAATTTGGACGGTGCGAAACAACTGGCGGATGAATTAGGTGAAAATGCAATCGCGCTTAAATTGGATGTTTCAAGTGAAGACAACTGGATTGAAGTAGTCGCGAAAACAGAAGAAACTTTTGGTCCGATCAATGTTCTGGTTAATAATGCCGGCATCGGTATTTTCAAACCATTGGAAGAACTCACAGTAAAAGATTTTGAACTGACATTTAAAATAGACGAGCTTGGGGTCTTCCTGGGAATGCAAAAAGTTCTCCCTTCAATGAAAAAGGCTGGTATTGGCTCAATTGTAAACATTTCGTCTGTTGATGGTTTAGTAAGTGCTCCTACAGCAATAGCTTACAGTGCTTCTAAACATGCCGTAACGGGTATGACAAAAGGTGCTGCAGCTGAGCTGGGGCAATATAATATTCGTGTGAATTCGGTTCACCCGGGTATTATAAAAACACCAATGGCCGATCAGCCAGACGTTGAAGAATATTTAAAACAACTAGAACAAGACATTCCATTAAGAAGAAGAGCAGAAGTAGTGGAAGTATCAAATTTAGTCGTATATCTTGCTTCTGATGATTCAAGCTATTCAACAGGTGCACAATTTGTTGTTGATGGTGGAATGATTTCAGATTTATAAGCAACAGTATAATCATCCCTAACATGTAAATGTTGGGGTTTTTTATATTATGATGTAAAAGTGATTCCAAATCATTCGTTAATCGTTTTTAAGAAGTAAGGAGGCTGATAGGTTGAGACGGGAAATTTTTGAAGCGCATTACGACGCTGTTTATAAATACATACGTTATTTAACAAATGATACGGATTTAACGCATGATTTGCTGCAGGAGACCTTTTACCGCTTTTATCAGAAAAATTATACTGAGCATGAACGGACTTATTTATTGAAAATTGCCCGAAACCTTGTTTATGACCATTATCGAAGGAAAAAAATTATTGGCTTTTTTCAATTGAAATCGGAGCCAGTTGCAGCGGGGGAATTGCCGGAAGCAGTAATCGAGCGAAATGCGGAAAATGAAAAACTGTATGCCGCACTCCAGCAAATTAAATGGAATTACCGTGAAGTGATTGTGCTGCGCTACATAGAAGAATATTCGGTAAAAGAAACAGCAATGATTTTGACCTGCAGTGAAGTAAAGGTGAAAAATAATACGGCACGCGGCTTGAAGGCATTACGGGAACTGTTAGGAGGGGAAGACGATGTTTGAAAACGAAAAGTTAAATGATTTTAAAAAAATTTATGTCGATCCGGAAAAAAAGCAAGAAGACTTCAATAAAATTCAGCAGCGCCTCAACACTAAACCTTTTAACTGGCAAATCCCGGCAGTAATCATAGCGATTGCGTGCATCACGCTGTTTTTAGTCGGTACATTTCCACAAAAGCAGCAAATCACTTCTGATGATATGGATAGTAGTGCATTACAAGCGGTTTATTTTATGCAATGGGAAGGGAATCCAGAGTCCATCTTTCAAGCTGGTGTGAGAAAAGTAAAAAATGAAGAAACATTAAAAGAAATTGAAACAGCGCTGCAACAGTTTCAGCAAACTGATATTAAAATAGAAGACCCATATATTCAACAAAGCTACAGGCTAAGCTTTAAAGATGATCAGGTGATGCGTATACAGGAATACCCCGGAAGCGAAGTAATGTATTATCGTAATGTCGATACAGGGGAAATATATTTATTAAGTGAAAATTCATTGCAGGAAATTATCAATTTACATGAACCGGCCGATCGAACATTATCTTTAATTATTGGCATAGTATTCCTGTCGTTGGCAATGATTGCGACGAGTAAGGTGAAAAAAAAGATGCGTGACCCGGATGATCCGAAACGTTACATTCCGATGCATTCTACCTATTGGCAAAGCGTCGTGGAAATTCTGACATTATTAATCCTGATCTTACTTATTTCTGCATCACAACTACATCTGTTTGTGCTCATCTCGTTTTTGTTGCTGACAGCACTTATTAATATTCTATTAGAAGTAAAGAACGGCAAAAATAAATGGCGCATATTCCAGTTTGTATTGGTGAAAGTATATGCAGGTGTTTATATTTATATATTTTTATGGCCCTTAATTTAAGTACATCGAAGTTATGGATACCAATTTTAGATTGTTTAATTTTAGTACCTTTCAGAATACTTTGACAACAATTGCTATCCCTCGTACGATATTAATAAGTTACTAGAAGGGGTGGTAGTATGACGACGATCGAAAAAGCAAGACAACTCGATGAATTGGATGGACTGCAGAAATATGCAGCAGAGTTTTATAAAAAAGAAGGACAGATTTACTTGGACGGCAATTCGCTCGGGTTATTGTCAAAGAGGGCGGAGCGGTCGGTGCATACACTGCTTAATTCATGGAAGGATTATGGCATTGACGGATGGACAAATGGGGAACATCCTTGGTTTTATTTATCCGAAAAGCTGGCGGCAATGTGCGCACCATTGATTGGCGCGAAAAGTGAAGAGGTAATTCTGACTGGTTCCACAACAACAAACTTGCACCAGCTGTTGGCTACGTTTTTCAAACCGACTGCGTCACGCTATAAAATATTGGCTGACGAACTGAACTTCCCGTCTGACTTGTATGCGATTGCCAGCCAAATTGCTTTGCACAATTTGCCTGAGAGCAGTATGAAGCTGGTGAAGAGTGAAGACGGGCAAACGATTACGACAGAAGCCATCATCGAAGCGATGTCAGAGGATGTGGCGGTTGCGGTTCTGCCTGCTGTCTTATACCGCAGTGGCCAAGTGTTGGATTTGCAGGCAATTACGGAAGCCGCACATGAACACGGCATATTGGTTGGATTTGATCTATGCCATTCGATTGGTTCCGTTCCGCACCATCTTCATGAAATCGGCGCGGACTTTGCGTTTTGGTGCAATTATAAGCATTTGAACGGTGGTCCGGGCTCAGTAGCAGGATTGTACGTTCATGAGAAACATTTTGGAACAGCACCCGGATTGGCCGGGTGGTTTGGCTCAGCAAAGGAAAAGCAGTTTGATTTAGATGTAACAATTACCGCTGCACCGCATGCCGGGGCTTATCAGATCGGTACACCGCATATATTGAGTCTGGCCCCGATTGAAGGCGCACTTTCACTGTTTGAAGAAGCAGGAATTGAAGCGATTCGTGAAAAATCACTCGCCCTAACACAATTTATGATGGATTGTATTGAGCAAGAATTGCCGAACACATTTACATTTGGAAATCCGCTTGACGAGACACGTGGCGGCCATCTGTTTTTAGTGCATGACGAGGCGGCAAGAATCTGCAAAGCATTAAAAGAATATGGCGTTGTACCGGATTTCCGTGCACCGAACGGCATCCGCCTGGCACCGGTTGCGCTGTACAATTCCTTTGAGGAGGTATGGCATTCAGTGCAGATATTAAAAGATATTGTCACAAACAAAACTTATGAGAAGTACGAAAATAAACGAGATATCATTGCATAAGGAGTGATTCAGTGGATAAACGTTCAATTTCGGATTTGCAGCACAAGCTAAAAGATGAAAAAGGGATTCATACAGATTTCCGTGAAGATATGACATACAGCGATTATTTAAGTCTGGACCCGCTGTTAAGGAGTCAAAACCGTCTTTCCGACCATCATGATGAAATGCTTTTTATAATTATTCATCAAGTGAGCGAACTTTGGATGAAGCTGATCATTCATGAAATGCGCGGTGCGATTCGTGCGATTCAGCCAGGAGAGATGCAGCTGGCATTTAAGATGCTTGCACGTGTTTCGAAAATCCAAATGCAGATCATTCAGGCGTGGGATGTATTGGCAACGATGACGCCGGCCGAATATTTGCAGTTTCGTGATGAACTGGGGAAAGCATCGGGATTCCAAAGCTATCAGTACCGCTTAATTGAATTTGCACTCGGCTATAAAACACCGTATATACTCAAAATCTATGAAAAGGAACCGGTCATTCTTGAAGTACTTAAAGAGGCGTATGATGCGCCAAGTATCTATGATGTGGCGATTCAGGCATTGGCAAAAGCAGGATTGCCAATAACTGAAGCTTTGCTAAACCGTGATTTTTCGGTAGTATATAGTGGTGACGATACTGTTGCCGCCGCATGGAAAACCGTCTATGAAAATATCGATACGTACTGGGATTTATATCAGCTTGGTGAAAAGCTCGTCGATATTGAAGATTCCTTGCAGCAGTGGCGTTTCCGTCATATGAAGACGGTCGAGCGCATTATTGGCTTTAAAGTGGGGACAGGTGGCTCATCAGGGGTCAATTATTTGCGAAAAGTGCTCGATCACCGCTTTTTCCCGGAGCTCTGGGATTTGCGGACAGCTTTATAGCTTAGTTTAGACAGATGAGTGGAGTGAGACAGATGGAGAAGAGTAAAGGACAGTGGTCAAGTAAATTAGGATTTGTTTTAGCGTCAGCTGGTGCAGCGATTGGGCTCGGAGCAATATGGAAAATGCCATATGTAGCCGGTCAAAGTGGAGGTGGCGCATTCTTCCTGATTTTTGTGCTGCTGACATTAATTATCGGGCTGCCAATGCTTTTATCGGAATATATTATCGGGCGTGCCACACAAAAAGAGGCAGTTACTGCCTATAAAGTATTGGCTCCGAATACGAAGGCCTGGGCTTGGATTGGCAAGCTCGGCATCATTGGCTGCTTCTTATTATTATCGTTTTACAGTGTAGTTGGCGGCTGGATTTTTGTTTACAGCGGGGTTTCGGTAGCCGGAAATGTAATTGCACCAGCTATGGAACCAGGGGCATTTTTCGGACAAGTGACAGGTACACCTTGGATTGCATTACTCGGTTTGGGATTATTTACATTGGCCAATGTAGTGATCATTGCACTTGGTGTTCAAAACGGGATTGAAAAGGCAAATAAATTCATGATGCCGTTACTGTTTATTATGTTCTTTATTTTAGTTGTAAGAGCCGTAACTTTGGACGGAGCAATGGAAGGAATTAAATTTTTCCTGTATCCGGACTTTTCGAACATTACCGGTGAATCAATATTATATGCGTTAGGGCAGTCATTTTTTGCACTGGCTGTTGGATTCTCATGTTTAGTTACATATAGTTCTTATTTAAAGAAAGATGTGAGCTTACCGAATTCAGCAGGTTCTGTTGTAGGACTGAGTATTTTTGTATCCCTCTTGGCGGGCTTAGCGATTTTCCCGGTTGTATTTGCATTTGATATGGAAGTGGCAAGCGGACCGCCATTACTGTTTATGGTATTGCCTGCAGCGTTCTCGCAAATGCCGTTTGGCGAACTGTTTTTAGCGTTGTTTTTAATTCTGTTTTTATTTGCGACATTAACGTCATCGTTTAGTATGTATGAAATTATCGTTGCTGCCATTATTGAAAAATGGAACATTAGCCGCGCGAAAATTACAATCATCATCGGGATCCTTGTGTTTATCGCTTCGATTCCTTCAACATTAACGTACAGTTCATTAGGAGATGTTTCGATTTTTGGACGCAATATCTTTGATTTCACCGACTTTCTAGTGTCGAATATCATTTTACCGATCGGCAACTTGCTTATTGCGATATTTATTATGCATATTATGGATAAAAACCTCGTAAAAAGCGAGCTGTTGCAAGGAAGTAAAATGGGTGAAGGCTTTTACAAAACATATCGCTTTTTAATGACCTTCGTTGTACCGACAGTCATTGTCGTTGTGCTTGCATATTTAGTCATTCAATATTAGGGGTGAAGCCATGTGGATTGATATTACACAAACGATGCAAAACGGGATGCCGAACTGGCCGGGGGATACATCGTTTTCTTTTGAAGTAGGATATACGAAACAACAGACGGGCTCGGTCAATATCGGACGGATGACGACTTCGCTGCACACCGGTACACACGCAGATGCACCGTTTCATTTTAACAGTGAAGCTGAAACGATCGAGCAATTGGATGTAAATGTGTATATCGGCGACTGCGTGATTGTGGATTGCATTGGGCAGGAAAGGGTTACAGCTCAATCGCTGGAACCCTTTGATTTCCGTAGTGCAAAGCGTGTACTGCTTAAAACAATTGAACAGCCGAGTGCAGCATTTCCGCAAACTATTCCGGTTATTCATCCGAATGTAGCGCCATTTTTAAAGGAGCGCGGAGTAATATTGCTTGGCATAGACAATCCTTCCGTTGATCCATTGGACAGCAAGGAAGTATTGGCTCATCACAAGTTGTACGAAAATGGCATTCATATTCTCGAAGGACTCGATTTAGGGCATGTTCAGCAAGGCCTTTATGAATTGATTGCATTGCCGCTTAAAATAGCAGGTGCTGACGGTGCACCTGTTCGTGCGGTCGTTCGAAAAAAGTTGATAGAGTGAAATAATAACAAGAAGCTCACGATTTTATGTCGTGGGCTTCTTTTGTAATAAAAATAAATTTCTTCGCGTTAAAAAAGTCCATTGAATAGTTTGATCTTGAGTTGTAATATATTCCTACAAAGTATTTTATTTGTAATCCAAAATTCCTAGGAGGGAAAAGCTTGAAGAAACGCAACGAAAAGGTTAATTGGATTCATCAATTAAATCTGTTTATTACGATTGGACTGGCTATTTTAATTGTTTCACCGCTTGTGATTGCAAACGGTTTTAGTAATTCAGTTCCATATTTAATTGCAGGAACCGGAGTTATCTTATTATCGACGGTCAATTATTTCTTGAATATTTCTAATTTTGCCAAAGGATTAATTTTTGTACTGATTCCTGCATCTGTCGTATTTTTATTGTTCTATCTTGATGGGTATACAATCAATAAACATTATATGTTGTTTGTCACATTTATTATGGGAGCAATGTATTTTAATGAACGGTTGATTAAGACATTTTTACTGATTGTCAGTATCTTTTATATTTTCTTATACATAGCAGTGCCGGAAAATTTATTAGGGGTAAATGCCAATTTGGCCGTATTCATTACAGTATTTGTGAGTATGACCGGTTGTAACTATTTGCTTTACCGATTGACACAATGGGGCAACAAACTCGTGAAGGATGCCCAGGAAAAAGAGCGGGTAGCAAAAGAACTGTTGGAAAATTTAACATCAGTATTAAATAAAATCGATGAAGGTTCAATCCAGCTTGCACAAAATATTACACATGTAAATGAAAATGTGGGGACATTAAATGTTGCGAGCGAAACAATTTTACAGTCATCGAATCAAATGGCAGCAGCCATTCATAATGAAGCTGAAATGATTCAGCAAATTAATGAACAAATCATTTTATCTCATGAAAATATGGTGAAAACGAAAGAGTCTTCTAAATCGACTGTAAAGGATTCGAATGAAGTGCAGGAAGCGATTGAACGGAGCTGGAAACAGGTGCACATTGTTACAGCTGATATGGCAACATTAAGCGACTCCATTGATTTAACGACAACGACAATTGACAATATGCAAGAGAGCCTTGCAAATGTAAACAATCTGCTAAATGGTATTAAAGCAATAGCGGATCAGACGAATTTACTATCTTTAAATGCTTCAATAGAAGCAGCACGGGCAGGGGAGCATGGGAAAGGATTTGCGGTTGTTGCAGAAGAAGTGAAAAAACTTGCGGAAGAAAGTGCAAAAATCGCAACGAGTATTACCGTTGTTACACAGCAGTTGCTTGAGCGAGCAACAACTGCCCAGTTAAAAGCTTATGAAGGAAAAGAAGCAGTTCATTCAAGTGTTGGCACATTAAACGAAATTACAAGTTCATTTGATGGAATTAAACTATCATTTAATGATATACAAGGGAAGCTTCATCTAAACATGTCGACAATTACACATACAAACGAGCTTGTAGAAAAAATAATGAATCAAATAGAAAATATGTCCGCTATTTCTGAAGAAAATGCTGCAATGACTGAAGAAATCGCAAGTTCAATAAATGAAGAGCATATCATGATGAAATCGATTGCGGATGCCAGTAATGAACTTCAGCAGCTACATAGTGAATTAGCGGAAATTACAAAACGCTAATAGTAAACCGAACATAAAAAGGAAGTGTCCAAAATAACCGGACACTTCCCTTTTTAGTTATTCTACTTCGATTGCAATACTGTCTGTCACATCGCCATTGCTAAAGCGCGCCATACTGGAAATGATATACATACCTTTTTCCAGTGGGGCATTAAAACGTGTCGATGTGGCAATTTCTTTATAATCATAATCATCAATCCATTGTTGAATGGAAACACTCGTTACATTTTGACTATATTGAAATTCCATTACTTCCCCTGGATGTACTTTTACGTAAGGGGTTTTCTGTGCAATTATAATTTCATGCGGGGCAGCCGTATCAACACACTCTGCTTCACCTGCAGAATGCCAGCAATAGCTACCGCGAACTGTTTCAATCACCTGTTCATTTGTTACTGCTGTTACGTCAGGTATTACCGTTACTTCATTTTGTGCCATAAAATAGCGGCCAATAATAACAAGGATAATGATAGCAATAATAAGAAATAAACGATTTACATTTTTCATCAGAATGTCTCACCTCAATGTGTTGTATAGGTACTTTGTTGTTTTCGAAAAACGAAATCTATCCCAATCAGCACTGCCAAATACAGTAAAAGTCCAACAGCCGCCCAATAGTTATGTTCACTCAAAATACCTGCAACAAGTAAAAGGAAGGTTACACCAAATAACCCTACATAAATTCTTTTTGTAATCGTAAATTGGTTTTTGCTCCCGATGATAAACAGAATGCTATGTAGCAAAAAAAGGATAATCCATTCCCATTGTATTAATGGTTCGATATGAATCACTAAATTCATAATACAAAAACCGATCCCTGCAAGTACCGCATCTTTTGCTTTTCCATAATAAAAACAAAGAAATAGAAGTACACCGACTGTGAAACTGATCGTATATAAATCAGGAAGAGACAAGTAGAAAATCGAATTAATATCGAGCAAAGCCACAATTGTTGCTAATGTAATGACAATCGGTCTTAAGCTGATCTTGAAAATCAGCAAAACAAATAAAACAAATAAAGCAAATGTGAGCAGCGCTAAAGCCAGCTCCAGATGTTCTATGCGTTGAGAAACGACATAAATTGAATGGGTGGATAAAGCAAACAGAAAAAAGAGTAGGATGCTTTTCGAATCATTGTTCATAAACTTTCCTCACTTCCGAATAAGTTTGAAGAGAGGGCATAAAGAATAAAAACTATGCAAATCGCGAAGGAATTTGCATAGTTTTTATAAAAAAAGTGGAATTAGTAAAACTAGACATGCCTCTATCTACATCTTACTAAAATTTGAAATATAAGTCTATTTAAAATTTTCCTGCTATGTGATAATGAGGTTGCGCAAAATAGTCATAACGTTATGGTGAAACGAGGAAAAGAATGAAGCAAAATATTTATGATAATGACTTGTTTTTCAAAGGATATGAAGAAATTCGAAATCGGAAATTTAATTATAACAATTTGCTGGAGCGGCCCAATTTTATAGCACTAATGCCGGATATAAAAGGGAAAGTCTTATTGGATTTAGGCTGTGGAAAAGGGGAGTTTGCAAATGACTGTGTTGTAAACGGGGCACAGTATGTTGATGCAATCGATATTTCAGGTAACATGATTGCTGCAGCAAAAAAGCGCTATAAAAGTAATCGTCTTCACTTTCAACAAATCTCAATTGAAGATATAATCTTGCAGGAATCGAATTATCATCTTATAACAAGCGCATTGGCACTTCATTATGTAGCGGATTTTGAAGGGGTCATTGAAAAGGTAACCAGAGCATTGTGTCCAGAAGGAATTTTCCTTTTCTCCATCGAGCACCCGATTTCAACAGCTAATAAAGGTGTGGAACAATGGATTACAGATAAGAAAGAAACACTCTCGCATTTTGCAGTTTCACGTTACCAAGATGAGGGGAAACGAACACAGAACTGGCTTGTTGACAATGTCGTAATGTACCATCGTAGAATCGAAACAATTATAAACACACTGATCAACAACGGGTTACAAATAGAAAAGTTAGTGGAGCCAATGCCAACAGACGAAGCAATCGAATTACTTCCAAGCTTACAAAAAGAACAGCATCGTCCTTCCTTTATAATCTTAAAGGCGAGAAAGGCAAAATGAAAAATAAAGCGCAGAAATCAATCTGCGCTCCTTTTTTTATATTAGTGCTTATATTGACTAGTTATCAAAACGGTCAACGTCTAAATCTTCTTCGTACTTAATAATGTCGCCTGTTTTTGCATCGATTTCAAAATCGTACTCCATTTTACCGTTACGGATTTCAATCTCATAGATCAGACGGTTGTCATCTTCATCCAATTCCAGGTCCGTTACGGTACCTTTTGCTTTCGCTTGAGCAATTTCAATTGCCTGCTTTTCCGTGATAACAGCAGAAGTGTTCGATGAATCCGTTCCTTTTACTGTATCATCGGTTTTTTCGGTATTTTCCGCTGTAACTGTACGAATGTTTTCACGTTCTGTTACAACCGCTTTACCTGTACCTGCATTCACTTCAACCTCAATTTTTTCATTGTCTTTTAAGATGTCAATTTCATAATGTGGTGTACGATCATCTCGATCATATTCAAAACCAATAATTTCACCGTTTAATTGTTTTAACGCAATTTTCTTTGCTTCACCAGCTGAAATACTTGGGTTGTTTTCTGCTTGCGCAAATAAATCGGACTGTGCGAATACAGCGCCTCCACCAATTGCTACTAGTAATGCCGGGATTGCTAAAAATTTTTTATTCAAATTTACTCGCTCCTTTTCTTGTTTGTAATGTCAGTATAACGAGCGAATATGAAAACGGTCTGAGAGAATTATTAGAAATTGATGAGAATACTAATCATCAAATTGAATTACGATAATTTCGCCGGTAATGGCATGGACTTGAACGATGACATCATCTTCCTGTTCAATCTCCACAAAATAGACGCCACCTTCAGCGTTACCTTCAAATTCCACTGAATCAACTTCACCAGGTACTTCCTTTAATGCAATATCGACCACCTGTTGTTCAGACAGTAATGGCTTTGTTGTTTTTTCAACTGGCTTACTTGTAGATGTTTGATCTTCTTTTGATACTTCCGAATTATTTTGCTCATCTTGCTTTTTTTCATTTTTATGAATGAGCTTCAAATCGGAAAATTGCCCAGTAACGGCATTTATATTCACTTCAAAAATCGAACCATCTTTATTGAACGAAGCGATAAAATGATCTTTTTCTTTCACCAATGTTTGGACTTCCGCATTATAAATATCTTTAATCTTCACTTCCAGTTCATTCGTATTCAGCTCATGCGGTGTTGATAATTGCTTGACTGTTAGTGTAATGAAAAATCCAATGAGAATGACGGCGATGCATAGGGTAATCCATTTAGCTTTCATGTTGTGCACCTCCTGAAAGTGGAACAATGAGTAAAATCGTAGTTCCTTTTCCTAGTTCACTGTCAATGGAAACTTCGGCATTCAGACGATCGGCGAGTTCCTTTGCAATCGAGAGGCCAATGCCGGTGCCACCAGTTTTCCGGTTACGGTCTTTATCAACCCGGTAAAAACGATGGAACAAATTCGGAAGGTCCTCTTGAGGTATACCAACACCAAAATCCTGAATAGAGATATGCAGATCATTTTTCACAGAAGCGTGAATTTTAATGACATCGTCACTGTATTTTCGTGCATTATCAATAAATATAAAAAGCAGCTGTTTTAATTTTGCTTCATCCGTTGTAATGTCAACATCAGGAATATTAACGTGAATCTCACGATGATAGGCAGTTTTTATACTTTGAACAATCTGATCGATAAAAGGCTGTAATGCAAATGTCGTCATATTGATTTTCGTCATTTCATTTGTTTTTGCCAATGCGAGCATTTGTTCAATCATGGCCTTCATATTGGTAGTTTCCTTTAAAATCGCTTCCAACGCTTCTTCCGTAATTTTTGCGTCTTGTGTGCCACGGCGTTTTAACAGCTTTGTATAACTTTCAATGACCGTTAACGGTGTTTTCAGTTCATGTGAAGCATTGCCGACAAATTGCTGCTGTTTGTCATGGGCATCTTCCAACTGTGCCATTAAATGATTGTACGTCGTTGCCATTTGTGCTATTTCATCGTTCGATTGCCTGCGGGTGGGAATCTGTTCATAGCTGGACTGCTGAATATTTTTTTCCATCGTCGATGTTAGCTGCAAAACGGGTTTTACGATCAGTTGAACAAATAGCTGGCTCGCCAAATAAATCGGAATGAGTGCAACAAGTGTCATCAAAACTAATATAATTAACAGTCGATTCATATTATCGGTAATGGTCGGCAATGGCTGGATCAGCTTTGCCTCGGCAATTTCATCATTCGGCAAAATGATTGGAGTAGCAAGTGCGATATGAGGGACATCATGTATTGTTTTTTCCGTATAATGCTGTGCCGGATCAAGTTTAAAATCAATTTGCTCCGAGGTTTTTTGAAGACGGATTAATGGTTTACCCGTATTATCATAAATCTCACGAACGATGATCGCTCCATCAGTCGGGAGATATGCCCCGAAAATCGAATCAATTCCATCCATGGATTCAAGTGCGCTTATTGCTGTTGTCAGCTCATTTGCCCGTGCCTGTAATTGCTCTGCCTCTGTGGAAAAGGCAAACTCTTTATACAAATAATAAATGCCTGTAAAACTGCCGATTAAAATAACCGAAGTCAATAACATGGAAAACAGATTTACTTTTGTATTAAGTTTCATTTGACGCTTCCTTTAACACATAGCCAACACCGCGAACTGTATGTAGTAGTGGCGGTAAATTCAGATTTACCTCTAGTTTTTGACGCAAATAACGGATATATACATCGACAACATTTGTATCACCATAATAGTCATATCCCCAAACCGCATTCAGCAGCTGTTCACGTGACTGTACAAGTTTAGCGTGCTTCATAAAATGCAGCAGCAAGTCAAACTCACGAGGAGTCAAATCAATTTGTAGCGCGTTTCTTGTGACTTCTCGGGTTTGCTCATTTAATGATAAGTCCTGAAATGTGTGGACAGACGATGATGTTGGTTCTGGAGCAGATTTGTGCGAAAATCGCAATGCAACACGAATTCGTGCAAGCAGTTCATCGAATTCAAACGGCTTTGTTATATAGTCATTTGCCCCGTAATCAAGCCCTGTCACTTTATCTTCAATATTGCTTTTAGCAGTCAGTAAAAGAACGGGAACGGTTTCATTATGTTTGCGAATTCGTTTCAGCACTTCCAGGCCGTTCAGCTCCGGAAGCATCACATCAAGCAACACTAAATCATATTTGTCTTCATGAAATTTCAGCAATCCGTCCGTGCCGGTATTGGCAATTGTTGTTTCATAGCCTTCAAACCCTAACTCCAGCTGTAATACACGCGCGATCTGCTGTTCATCTTCCACAATTAAAATTTTAGACATGCAAAACACCCACTTCTATCTGTTTTGAATCCATCGTATTGTAAAAGAGGCGGTATTGGCAATGGAGAAACGTTATTCGGTGAAAAATGATCAGAAAGGGGTAGCGATGCTTGGGATAAAACTTCCATTTCATGTTACTCTATTTACAGGGGGTGTAAAATAATGGATTATAGTGAATTGAAAAATTTTAAGCTGCGCTATTTTATACTGTTTGCGATTGGTATATTTATAGCGAGCTTTATCTTGTTATTTTTAATCGATATCCCAGCAAGTGAGGAATGGGTTACATTTTTTGTTTCGGTCAGCTGTTTCATGTACTTGCTGCATCAAACAAAAAAATGGAATTTCTCGTTTAATGAACTGCCGATTCATACTACGATGACAAAAGGGCGCTGGGCAAAATATTTATCGATTACCGCTAGCTTCCAATTGATTACCGTTGTATTTACAACAATCCTATTCACGATTGTGTATCTTATTTTTGAAGAGCATATACGGGAACTGTTTTCATTCTTTCCGATGCTTAATTTGGATGAAGTACAGCCATCATTTCTCGTGTACGTATTATTCTTTATTAATATTTGCATTCTTGCGCCCATATATGAGGAGATGTTATTTAGAGGGATCTTGCTTCGCCGTTTCACCTTGAGATGGAGTCCGCAAAAGAGTATTATTATTTCCTCCCTTATATTTGGTGTTATCCACCTTAACCCAATCAATGTCGTATTTGCCTTTGCATTAGGATGCGTGCTTGGCTACGCGTATTTAAAAACGAAAAATATCGTGATACCAATGCTATTACATAGCTTTAATAACTTCTTGGCATATCTCCAGTTTGTCTATACAAATCAAACGACAAAACTTGATTTACCGACAACAGAAGCAGCCCAGCAGGAATTGCTGATAAACGTGGCGTTCTTTTTCATTTTGGCGGCATTTATTATTTTCTTACTCGTCAAATACTATAAAAACTTTCGACAGTTAAAAAATCCGGCACCGATAATGGAGGAGCAAACCGATAACGAAATGATTTAGCAGTTTTAGGCCATAACAAAAATCGCCCTTTTTGCTGTATAAGGCAAAAAGGGCGATTTTTTCTCGGTAAATTTGAAATTATACGTTCAGCATTTTTCCGAACACACCTTGAGTTTCAATTAATTCTCGGCGATTTCCTTGTTCGATGATTTTCCCTTGATTTAAGACGATAACATAGTCGACTTTGCGAATTGTATTCAGGCGGTGGGCGATGATAAAACTTGTACGGTCTTCCATCAGTTTTTCAAGTGCTTCCTGAATATGGAGCTCTGTCACGGTATCAATACTACTTGTCGCTTCATCCAATAATAAAATTTTCGGATCGGCTACAAAGGCACGGGCGATCGATAACAGCTGTTTTTGTCCTTGAGAAATCTGGCTGCCGTCTGCACTTAAAATCGTGTCGTATTTTTCCGACAGCTTATCGATAAATGTGTGGGCATTCGCTTTTTTAGCAGCTTCATATATTTCTTCATCTGTTGCATCGAGCTTCCCGTAGCGGATATTATCTTTGATCGACATTTCAAATAGGAACGGATCCTGCAAGACAAATGCCATTTGACTGCGCAAACTCGCTTTTGAAATCTCTTCTATTTCCATATCATCAAATACAATCTTCCCGTCCGTTTTCTCATAAAGTCCGGTCAATAGCTGCATAATCGTTGTTTTCCCGGCACCGGTTTGACCGATTAATGCAACTGACTGCCCGGATTTCACTTCAAAGGACACATTTGACAGAGTAGGGGAGGAAGCTTGTGCATCATATTGGAAAGAAACGTTTTGAAAACGCACATTCCCGAGAAGTTCCACATTTTCCCCGTCAATTTCATCTTCTTTTTCATCCATGATCAAGAAAACACGTTCCGCCCCTGCTAATGCGGAAAGGACGGTGTTGAACTGGTTGGCCAAATCATTTAAAGGACGCGTAAACTGTCTTGCATACTCCGTGAAAATAATAATAGTCCCGATTGAAATATGGCCGTAATAGGCAAATAAACCACCGGCCAACGCAACAATCGCAAAGCTTAAACTGTTCAACGTGTTCATGACTTTCGGGATAAACCCGGAATACGTTAATGCCCAGAATCCGACCGTGCGAATGCGTGTATTTTTCTCGTCAAATTGACGCAGCATTTTCGTTTCCTGTGAAAAGGCTTTAACGACATGCTGACCGGTAATGGATTCTTCAATTAATCCGTTCATTTCCCCAATCGCTGCCTGCTGCTGTTTAAATAGCAGGCTTGTGCGTTTTGTTATCCAGCGCATCCCGTAAAACATAAGCGGTACGATAAGCATTGTAATAAGTGTCAATAATGGACTTAGCCAAAGCATGACGGCAACCGTACCTGTTAATGTCAAAATACTTGATACAACTTGGATAAAGGCGCTATTTAACGTTGAGCTGATTGTTTCGATATCATTTGTCGCGCGGCTCATTAATTCCCCATGCTTTCGTTTATCGAAAAAGCGGAGAGGGAGCTTGAAAAAGTGTCCGTATAGCTGTGTACGAATTCGGAATACAGTTTGTTGGGCGATGCTGACCATCCAATAGTTTTGGAAATAGCTCGCGAAACTGTAAAGTAAATAAATGACCGCCAGCCCGTATAGCCAGTATGAAAGCTGGCTTAGCGAACTGCCATCAATAAACTGGTCGATGAGCCGTCCAATGATGAACGGTCCGACTAATGCAAAAGCTGAGCTTAATACGACAAGCAGTAAAACGATAAACAGGAGCATTTTCTGTTCGGCTACAAAATCGAAAATACGTTTCAATGTATACGTCCAGTTTTGCGCGCGTTCACCTTTTTTCTTCTTACCGCTCGTGTTTTTAATTTGTTCTTTTGTGATGATGGGTTCATAGTTGAAAAACTTCATTCGGCAAGCACCTCCTGCTGTGAAGCAACAATTTTCGCATACAATTCGTTCGTTGCCATTAATTGTTCATGTGTGCCAAATCCATGCAGTTGGCCTTCGTCAATGAGCAGTATGCGGTCAGCCGTTTGTGCAGTCTGTATTTTTTGAGTTACTACGAGCATGGTGATGGCCTCCTGATCAAGCGCCTCCCATAGTTTCTGCTCTGTCGCAACATCCAGAGCTGAAGTACTGTCATCTAAAATAAGTAACGATGCCGGTTTTAACAGGGCACGGGCAATTGCAAGTCGCTGTTTCTGCCCACCTGATAAGTTGATACCGCGCTGTCCAATCATCGTCTCATACTGTTCGTCAAAGCTTTCGATAGAGTGATGGATTTGCGCTTTTTTTGTCGCGTCAATAATTTGCTCGATAGTTGCATCATTTTGTCCCCAGCGTAAATTGTCCACAATCGTACCCGAAAACAGGAGGGATTGCTGCGGGACATAGGAAATCGAACGACGCAACTGCTGCAATGGGATATCCTTTATATTTTGATCGTTAATATAAATGTCTCCACTGTTCGGTTCGTAAAAATGCTCGACCAATTGTAAAATAGTCGATTTTCCTGAACCGGTAGCCCCCATTATGGCAATTTTTTCGCCCCTGCCAATTGAAAATGACAGGTTTTGAAGCGTATACTGCTCCGTTGTTGGGTAACGGAATGAGACATTGTCAAAATGAATCGAAAAGTCTTCAAGAAGAGGAGCTTCATTTTTCTGTACTTCCTCTATGCCTTCCTCGACATTTAAAATCTCTTCGATGCGCTCAGCAGACGCTTTGGCACGGGCATAGGCAATAATAATAAATGAAAATATAGAAAACGATGCCGTCATACGGAATGCATAGTTAATAATAGCGGCCAAATCACCGGCAAGAATCTCATTGTCCCGGATCGCATCTGCACCAACCCAAATAACAATGAGCAGACTAATATTCATAACAAACTGAAGCACGGGCAATGCAATTTCCATAACACGTGTCGCTCTGATCGTGTCAAATTTCAAGTTTTCTGCAACGCTTAAAAAGCGGTTTTCTTCATATTGACCACGCATATACGCTTTAATCAATCGGACAGCCTGCAGTCCTTCCTGGAGCTGACGATTCACAAAATCAAGTCGCTGTTGTACTTGTGCGAACAGCTTGATTCCGACTGATACCATCCATACGAGGAAGATGAGCAGAAACGGAAAGCTGACACATAAAATGAGCGCAAGCTTCGCATTAATAACAAACGCCATAATAAGCGAACCAACCGTCATTAACGGTGCTTTCATTGCAATCCGCAGCATCATAAAGACAATGTTCATCGTTTGTGTAACATCGCTTGTCAGACGTGTAATAAGTCCGGAAGTTGGGAAAGTCAAGTAGGTCGCCATCGTCAGTGATTGTATTTTACTGTACAATACTTTCCGTAGATCGAAACCGAAACTATGGGCGACATGCGCGGAGAAGAAGGAGTTGAGTACTCCGCTTATGAAAGAGAATAGGGCTAAAGCAAATAAACAGCCACCCCAAAATGCGACATTATGTAAATTTTCTTCAAGAAGGCCTTCATTAATCATTCTCGCCATGAATAGCGGCTGGATCAGATCGCTCGCAAGTTCCAATAGCATGAGAAAAAAGGCGATTGCTGCTGGCCATTTATAGCGCCTCATAAATTGAAAAATCGTTTTCATTTGTTAACTCCTTATAATTAATTCACTGAATTTTAACTCTATTATGCCATTTCGTCTAATGGAACTCAATGAAAATATTTCGAGACTCTAAATATATGGTAGGCGTCAAAAAAGGGAGTTATCGTAAAAGTAATTTCCCTTTTACATAACTCCCCGAATCTTTAATTAATCATGTACTAATGTTTGTGCAATAGCCGGGTTTTTCTCGACTTCATGCAGTTTTTTGAAAGAGGCGATCGCTACTTCCACCATCTCGTCTTTCGGTTCTTTTGTTGTTAACAGTTGCAGCCATAATCCAGGATAGCCTAGGTAACGTAAAACCGGAATTTCACGAACGGCATTTGTCGCTTGTAATACTTCAAAAGAAATACCGATTACAACCGGGATTAGTAAAATACGGCTTACAAGACGAACCCAAAGTGGATCAACAGGTACGAAGAAATATGTAAACATACCTACAATTACGGTAAATAAAATAAAGCTTGAACCGCAACGATAATGAAGTCGTGATTGTTTTTGAACATTTTCCACCGTTAAGTCAAGGCCTGCTTCATAGCAATTAATTACTTTATGTTCAGCTCCGTGATATTGGAATACCCGCTTAATCAACGGCGTCATCGAAATAATCTGCAAATAGCCAAGAAGCAAAATTAATTTAAAGCCGGTTTCAATAAAAATTTGAACGGTTTTTCCTGGGAACCAAGGTTTTAAAAATTCTGCCAGAAACATCGGTACTAATGTAAAGACAAACTTACCGAATAGAAATGAGAGTACACCAATAACGGCTACACCTAATATCATCATTAACTTCGATGGCTCTTCACCACTGTTTTCCTCTTCTTCGCCTGGTGTAACATCATAGCGGTCAGAAGCAAATTGCAAATGGCGCGACCCAAAGCCTGCCGATTCGATTAGTGCGACAACCCCACGAACGAAAGGAATTTTTTTTAGCTTTTGAAAAATTGGCTTTTTCTCTTTTTTTACATGGAAATAATCGATGGAATCGTCATTTCGACGGATTGCCGTTACCATATGATCTTGACCAGTGAACATAACACCTTCTAAAAGCGCTTGCCCACCATATACTGGCGCATTATTACTCACTTGCTCGACACCACTCTCTTATAAAATTTCAATCTATATTTAAGGCGGGAGAATGGAGTCTATCCATCTCTTGTCTTTGTTATACCCTCATATTGTACTAAATTTTGGAGAAAAGCACTATTCATTCGAATAGTTTTTTTACAATCGGTCATACTGAGTCAAAAAAAGGAGTTTTTGTCATGCATCTGTTTGTCACTTCATTATTTACATCATTTATTGTGACAGTAGGCTTAAAAGGCTTGCACTTATTTAATTTTATTAAATGGCATCCGGTATCATTTCTAAAAAAAATGGAATGGTTCGAATGGACGGCATTCGAGCGATGGGTTATTTTATTTTTAATGATAGCGATTGTTGCTTTTTTATTATTGGTCGTAACACAGCTTCTCGTTATGGTGCCTCCTTTTTTACTTTCACTTATTTTGGGAATTGTCATGGCAGCATTACTCGAATGGAAAATCTTAAATCTACCTATTGAATTGTCATCAATCAAAAAATTCTCCATCCCATTTTTTATTGTAATTTTAATAGCGATGCGCTTGATTGTTGAAACGGCCAGGTACCGTACAAAGACATTATTTCGTTAGTCGAAAGTATTGATGTCTGAAAAGTCTGTGATAAAATAGGGACAGTATAAAAAGAAGCGTTCACAATGAAGCAGCTTGTATTAAAGGTCCCTTTTAACACCTTGTAAAGTGTAATTTAAAGGGTTTAAAGACATAGGAGTATTGCATCGCGTAACGCCAAAGTTTCTGTGATTGAAAGCAGGACAAATTTGTAGATTCGCCAATTAAATGGCCATCTGCAAGTTTTTACTACACTAAAAAGGGGAATGAGAACAGATGAAACTTACTAAACTACGTCAAGCACTAATCGAGAACAATGTCGAAGCAATACTCATTACAAATGAATACAACCGCCGTTATATGACAGGCTTCACTGGTACATCCGGTGTGGCAGTTGTTTCCCAGCAGGATGCCGTTTTTATTACAGATTTCCGCTATACAGAACAAGCTTCAGAGCAAGTAAAGGAATTCCGTGTCGTTCAGCATAGCGGTCCGATCCATGATGAAGTGGCAAAACAAGTGGCGGCAATGGGTGTAAAATCATTGGCATTTGAAAAAGATGCCATGCAATATGGTACATATGAAGTATATAATTCGGCAGTGAATGTTGATTTCGTGCCAGTTTCCGGTTTAATTGAAAAAATTCGCTTGATTAAGACTGAAGAAGAGATTAATATTATTAAGGTTGCATGTGAAATTGCAGACAATGCATTTACACATATTTTAAATTTCATCAAGCCTGGCATTACAGAGCTTGACGTATCGAATGAATTAGAATTTTTCATGCGTAAACAAGGTGCTACAAGTTCTTCTTTTGATATTATTGTTGCAAGCGGATTGCGTTCGGCATTGCCGCACGGTGTTGCGACAAACAAAATTATTGAAACGGGCGATTTTGTAACACTTGATTTTGGTGCTTACTATAATGGTTACATTTCGGACATTACACGTACAATCGCTGTAGGCCAACCTTCAGAGAAGTTGGTAGAAATGTACAATGCTGTGCTCGAGTCTCAGCTTCTTGCGCTTGAAAAAGTTGGTCCGGGCATGACAGGGATTGAAGCGGATGCTGTAGCACGCGATTATTTAAAATCAAAAGGCTTAGGTGAAGCATTTGGTCACTCAACAGGTCACGGTATCGGCCTTGAAGTGCATGAAGGACCTGGGTTATCATTCCGTTCAAATACGGTCCTGGAGCCTAATATGGTTGTAACAATTGAACCGGGCGTCTACATTCCTGGAATTGGTGGCGTTCGAATTGAGGACGATATTTTAATCACAAAAACGGGTAATGAAGTACTAACACATTCGACTAAAGAATTAATCATTTTATAATTTGGAGGAAATAATTCATGATCTCAGTAAACGATTTCCGTACAGGTTTAACAATTATCGTTGACGGTAACTTATTCCGCGTACTAGAATTCCAACACGTAAAACCAGGTAAAGGTGCTGCATTCGTACGTTCTAAATTACGTAACCTACGTAACGGCAATGTAACAGAAAAAACTTTCCGTGCTGGTGAAAAAGTAGAAAAAGCAATGATCGAAAATCGCAAAATGCAATATTTATATGCACAAGGTGATGAGCACGTATTCATGGATTTAGAGTCATATGACCAAACAACATTAGCTGCTGCTCAAATCGAAGAAGAACTTTACTACTTATTAGAGAACATGGAAGTTCATATCCAAACATATCAAGGCGAAATGTTAGGTCTTGAATTACCAAACACAGTAACGTTAGAAGTTGCTGAAACTGAGCCGGGCATCAAAGGCGATACAGCTTCAGGCGGTTCAAAACCAGCAAAAATGGAAACTGGCTTAATGGTAAACGTGCCATTCTTCGTTAACCAAGGTGATAAATTAATTATTAACACAACTGAAGGCACTTACGTTTCACGCGCTTAATCGTTTTGAAACAATAGTGATGAGGCAGGGATATTGTAGAAATACAATATCCCTGCTTTTTTTATGTGCTATCGAATCTAATTAAATGAAAAATATTTCAAATTATAGCCTGTCTAATGGAGCGTTGGGTATAATCGAAGAAAGGAGTGGATAGTAGATGATGGAAAAACTACCAATTGAAAATCCGATTGTACAGGCACCAATGGCAGGTGTTACAACCCCTGAATTTGTAGTGGCATGCTGTGAGACTGGTGTATTAGGTTCAATTGGCGCAGGGTATTTGAACGGTCAGGAAACAAAGCGATTTATACAGGAAGTGAAAGCATTAACTGAAAAACCTTTTAGCGTGAATTTGTTTGTTCCGGAACAGACGAAATCAGACCTTCATTTAGTTCAACGTGCACGTGAAGCATTACAGCCAATCTGTGAAGAGTTGAACATTGCAATTCCGGAATTTATTCCAACATCTAATGTTTTTCAAGAACAAGTACAGGCGATTCTTGAAGAAGGTGTGACGGTCGTTTCCTTCACATTTGGTTTGCCCGATGACGAAACATTATCAGCACTTAAACAAAAAGACGTGTACTTGATTGGCACAGCAACTTCGGTGGAAGAAGCGGTCGCTGTTGAAAAAGCGGGGTTGAATGCAGTCGTTGTTCAGGGAATAGAAGCTGGGGGACACAGAGGATCATTTGTTGAACCAATGGCACTCCATTCAACAGCGGACCTGTTGAAAGCTGCAAAAGAGAATATCTCGATCCCTGTCATTGCAGCAGGTGGGATTATGACAAAGTCTCAAGTTTTTGACATGCTTGAATTAGGGGCTTCGTATGTTCAGATAGGAACGGTGTTATTGACGGCAACTGAATGTGCGGCACCAAAGCTACATAAAGAAGCGATTTTAAATTCCGGTCAACAAGCGACAACGTTAACGAAAGCATTTACCGGCAAATATGCGCGCGGTCTGAAAAACAGGTTTACCGAGGAGTTAAAAGAAGCGGTGACTGCCCCATATCCGCTTCAGCATTATTTGACCCAACCGATCCGAAAAGAAAGTGCCCGTCAAAACAACCTTGAATATATGTCTCTTTGGATGGGGGAAAATAGCTATTTGGCTAAAGAAGCATCTGTTAAAGAGATTATCGAAACTCTCTTACAATAAAATTTTTTACACTGATGATAAAGGATAAAACTTTCTCATCGGTGTTTTTTTGTGCTTATTTGATTGGATAGTGCATATAGTTTCGTTAAGGAAGGAGGGCTTTATTGGAATTACAAGATGTGCTTCGTGTTGCAGGGATTGGGTTGATTATTGCACTTCTTCATTTATTCTTCGAGCATTTAGGAAAAAAAGAGTTTTCGTTTTTCTTGTTTTTCATTGCGTATTTATACATGACGATTGAATTAATTCGATTTTTGCGCTTGTTCTTTCAAGAGATTGTCATATTTTTCCAATGGTTGACGGCCGTCTAGCTAAATGATTGCGCTATTTGCAAGTGTCATTTATTTAGTTCTGTTTTTATTTTTAAAACAGACGATGGACAAGCTGCATTCAATCATTGTCGTCATCGCTTTCTTTATTTTTTTCCAATTTGTTGTCCGCGAGCAACTCATTCCGCTTTGGCAGCGACTCGCAGTTATTTTCAATAATGTTCCATACAGTAAGGGACTGCTCTTCACGGCATTACTTTTTTTGCTGAATGAATTAATCTGTCAGCTATTAGATCAATTTGAATATGAAGCTTTTGCGACATTAGTTACGTTGTCCATTCGCATGACCGCAGTGTTATATTGGATCAATCTGCTACAACCGAAATTTCAGCTATTAATCCAATTATTAGAAAGGCTACAGTAATGCAGACAATTTATTCGATTTTTACAGAGCCCATTCAATCTTTAGTGTATTCTTTGCTGCTAGTAGCGATATATATTTTGATGTATTTACTGCTACTTGCTTTAGTCCCGAAAGAAACCGCGTTAATTGAACAGTTATTTATTATTTTGTTTATCGTAGTATTTGCACAAAATGTTGTCGATGCCTTTGTTGTGCTGTATGAGCTCATTGCCATACTGCAAAATTTCTTTATGGCTATTTTACCGATCATGTCATTTATGCTGTTGACAATTCAAACCGTATTTACGGCGATCGCATGGAATCCAATCATCATTCTTTTTGTCCAGGTTATTTTATTTATCAGCACAAACGTTACAATACCTGCTCTAATCCTCGCATTAATATTTGATGTCTGTACAAAAATATATCCGGCTATTTCTTTTTCAAAAGCTGCAGATCTTATTCGTTCTTCTATATTAAGCGTCATGATTGCGTCGGTTATTGCATTGACATCGATTTTGACGCTTTCTGGTGTCGCCTTTATTCAGCTAAATGACGCATTAAAATCACCTATAAAGAAATTAATTGAGCAAAATATTCCGTTAATCGGCAATTTGATTGTAGAAGGGCTATCCTTTTTCCAAAAAACTCAGTCAACCGTCTCCACCTTTGTTGGACTGTCCTTTTTAACAATTATTTGGGGTGCGGCTTTTTATCCGGCGACGGTACTATTGCTACATGCACTGCTGTTTAAAATTATTGGTGCCATTATAGAACCGTTTACAAATATGCGTATAAGCGGTCTATTTGATGATGTTGGAAAGACGATGTTTGTTTTATGTGCGGTTGCCTTTTTACTTGGCTTCGCAATTATGTTTATCGTACTGTTATTTATTTTCTTTATGCAGATGTCCATGGGGGGAAAAACATGATTCAATTATTTCTTTTTATTTTACTGGGCAGCAGTCTTCTCATATTTGCTGATGAGCGGCAATGGCAAGTATATGTAAAGCTCGCATTGTATTTATTCGTGACAAGCACAATTCTTTCATTGTTTGCATAACCGGTTTGTTTCGTTCATACATTATGTTGAAATCTAGTAGAGAAGGGGGCGTATACGCTTAATAATGTGGAAAAGAAACAAGCGAATCGTCCTATCGTATTAATTGTCATTGCCGTAGTATTTATTATTTTTTTATTCATGTTTCTATCACAACCGGAGAAAGGAGAAAGCAATAACTCAAATGAGGAACAGCTTGCAAAATTATTAAGTGAAATTCAGTCAGTCGGACAAGTTCAGGTTTATTTTCACTATGATCAACAAAGTGAACAGCAATTTTTGTCTGTCACACAACAGCAAAAGCTATCCGGTGTCATCATTGTGGCACAAGGAGCGAATAATACCGACGTGAAAACCATGCTAAAGGAAACCATTGGGCATGTTCTGCAAATTCCGTCGCATCGTATTCAAGTAGTGCCAATGCAAATTAAGGGGGAAAACAAGTGAAAGTGAAAAAACGAACAGTATGGTTCTTAACAGTAGTAAGTTTAGCTGCGGTAATTTCTGTATTTTATATTTTCGAAGACAATACGCCGAATATTTTAACGATCTTCTCTGATGAAACGATTGATGAAACAGATATTTTAGGGGTTAATCAAAACCTGACACAACCTGTTAATTCAGAAAGCGACTTATTCCAGGAAGTACGTTTAGAGTTAGCGAACAAACGCAGCCAGCAAAAAGAACAATTGACGCAAAAGATTGCTGCTGATGAATTTACAGCAGAAGAAAAGAATGAGGCATTCAATGAAATGGATGAACTGATCAAGTTGGAATCATCGGAAGCGATGCTGGAAATGCTTATTAAATCAATCGGCTATTCAGATGCCCTTGTCCGAATTGAAGGAGATAAGGTAGCTGTACGAGTTATGTCAGATGAAGTATCCGAGAAATTGGCAGATGAAATCTTATACGTTGTGCGTTCTGAATTTAAAGATTACGTAAATGTTAGCGTAGAATTCGAACCTTTTAATTAAAAGGACGTCATATTAATGTAAAGCGGAAAATGTGTTATATAGCAGATTGAAATATTTTTCTTTGTCTTAATATACGATTGTTCTGCTTTATGCCTATTTTTGAGCTATTTAAAATTATTTGTTTCAAAATAGTCCGAAAAATTATAAAATAGGGTTTGTATTGTTATTACTTTTTTTTAAGGGAGAGTTAAGAATGTTCAAAGTTCAAGAAATCCGAGAAATTATTAAATTAGTAGATGCTTCATCAATCGACGAGTTTGTATATGAAGCGGACGGCGCAAAGGTTAAACTAAAGAAAAACAACGGTGTTACAGAAGTAGCAGCTCCTAAAAAAGTACAAGAAGCAGCACCGGTTGCAGCAGTAGCGGCACCAGCTCCAGTACAAGTAGAAGCGGCACCAGCTCCAGCTCCTAAAGCAGAAGCACCAGCAGCACCAGTAGAAAACACGGCTGATTTACATAAAATCACGTCTCCTATGGTTGGAACATTCTATCAGGCTCCAAACCCGGAATCACCAGCATATGTAAAAGTAGGCGATAAAGTAGGCGAAGAGTCAATCGTTTGTATCGTAGAAGCGATGAAGTTATTCAACGAAATCGAAGCTGAAGTTAAAGGTGAAATCGTAGAAATCTTAGTTCAAGATGGCCAATTAGTAGAATATGGTCAACCATTATTTTTAGTAAAAGCTGAATAAGGAGCGTATATACAAATGAAAAAAGTATTAATCGCAAACCGAGGCGAAATTGCAGTACGTATTATTCGTGCATGTAAAGAGCTAGGTATTCAAACGGTCGCAGTATATTCTGAAGCAGATGCGGATGCATTGCATGTAAAGCTTGCGGATGAAGCATATTGTATCGGACCAAAGTTATCGAAAGATTCGTATTTAAGTTTCCCGGCAGTTTTAGGGGTAGCGCAAAAAACAGGTGCTGACGGGATCCACCCAGGATATGGTTTCTTGGCGGAAAACGCAGCATTTGCTGAAGCTTGTGAAAACGCGGGTATTAAATTTATCGGTCCTTCTTCGGATGCGATTAAAATTATGGGGATTAAAGATGTTGCACGTGACACGATGGAAGCGGCAAATGTTCCGTTAGTTCCTGGTACAGGCATTGTACCAAATATTGAAACAGGTAAAGAATGGGCTGCGAAAATCGGGTACCCGGTCATCATTAAAGCAACTGCTGGTGGTGGCGGTAAAGGGATCCGTGTTGCACGCACAGAAGAAGAGCTTGTAAAAGGAATTGAAATTACTCAAAAAGAGGCAGCAGCGGCATTCGGCAACCCTGGTGTTTATTTAGAGAAATTCATCGAATATTTCCGTCACTGCGAGATCCAAGTATTAGCGGACAGCCATGGCAATGTTGTACACCTTGGCGAACGTGACTGTACAGTTCAACGCCGCATGCAAAAGCTTGTAGAAGAAGCACCGTCTCCGGCACTATCTGAAGAGCGCCGTGCAGAAATGGGCGAAGCTGCTGTAAAAGCAGCAAAAGCATGTAACTATGAAGGTGCTGGTACAATCGAGTTCATCTACGATTACCAGGAAGATCGTTTCTACTTCATGGAAATGAACACACGTATTCAAGTTGAACACCCTGTAACAGAGATGATTACAGGTGTTGACTTAGTACAACAACAATTAAAAATCGCTTCTGGTCAAGAACTGCCGTTCAAACAAGAAGACATCAAAATTAACGGCTGGGCAATTGAATGCCGTATTAACGCCGAAAATGCATACAAAAACTTCATGCCTTCAGCAGGTACTGTAGATACGTATGTAGTACCAGGCGGTTATGGTGTACGTATCGATTCTGCAGTTTATGCAGGCTATACGATCCCACCATACTACGATTCAATGGTCGCAAAACTGATCGTTCATGCAGACACTCGTGAAGAAGCAATCGCGAAAATGAACCGTGCGTTATCAGAATTTGAAGTAGCTGGACCTGGAATTAACACTACAATTCCATTCCACCAAGCTTTAATGAACAACGACGTATTCAAATCAGCGAAATTCAACACGAAGTTCCTGGAAGAGAATGATATTTTAGGCGTGAATGTGAAATCTTAATTAGATTTTAATAAGTTTTTAACCCTCTAATTTTAAATTAGAGGGTTTTTATTTTTTTTGAAACTATTTAACAGTTTTACCGTCTGTAAGTGGAATAGCTATTAATAGAGTAAGAGAGGGGGCAAAAAATATGCAGATGGCAGCTCAAGACAAAATAGCGGAAGGTACCCCTATCTAGAAAGTTTGGTATATGTTAACATATATGTGAATCTTTTAACTTTAGAAAATATAAAAGGAAGTGTAATAAGTACTTATGAAAAAGTTATTCAAACCATTGATTGGTGTAATTGCTGTTGGTGCGATCACTCTATCTATCAATAATGATAAAAATGTAATTGCAAATGATATTGCAAATACGTGTGAGTATGATACAGCGTCGAAGGTAAACCCGGATTTTTCTACTACGAACTGCTTATTAACTGAAACAGCATTGAGTTATGATGTCCCTCCTGAAATTGTGAAGGCAATAGCGGAAGGTGAAAGTGGAAATTGGCGTCATTTCGATCACAACGGGGAAGCAATTGTGACAGCAGATAATGGGATTGGCCTTATGCAAATTACAAATCAGGCCGGCTTCAATGAAGAAAGATTAAAAAGTGACCTTCTTTATAATATTGAATCGGGTGTAAAAATTCTTGATAAAATGTTTGATCGATCGGATTTACCTAAAATTAATGATGGTGACAGAGATGTCCTGGAATCTTGGTACTTCGCGGTTATGGCTTATAACGGTACGAAGCCGGTAAATAGTCCAACTGTACAAGCAACTGGTGAAAGAAATGTAAAAGCATATCAAGAAAAGATTTTTGGGTTTGTTGAGAAATATGAATTAATCGACTTACAAGAGCTGCCTTTTACAAGCGAAGGTTTCCAATATGACTCTAACAGCAGAGATAATATTAAATTTTTAAAGATGAATTATAAGTTTGATTTACCATTAACAAAATCAAAGTACTCTTTTGAAAAAGGTGAAAAAGTAAGTGCAACAACAAATCCCGCATTTAGATCTAGACCTACAACGGGAGATGATTCTAAAAAAGGTACTTTAACTAAAGGCGAAGTGGTTACCATTACTGGTCCATTTGTTTACGATGAGGTAGCAACGAAGAAAAACCATTTTGTCTGGTATCCGGTGAAAAGAAGTGACGGATCAGAAGGGTATGTAGCGTCAAGTTATTTAGATTATGTAGAATCGACATCGACTCCTGTAACTCCTGTTGAGCCTAAACCGGACTACTCGTCTTATATTAAACAGTATGCTGACTTCAGTACTACAGCTTGGTGGAGAAATGACATGATCTGGGCAATCGATAGAGGTTACATTCAAGGTGACAGTACAATTTGGAATGCAAAAACTAAAAAATACGAAACGCATCTACTACCGAATAAAAAATTAACTGAAGCACACTTCCTGACAATCTTCTTCCGCTACGCTGAAAAAGATGAATTAGCAAATGTACAAAGCACATCATCTTGGAACAAAAGTAAAGTATACAACTTGGCGAAAAAGTATAATATGCCTGTAGTGGCAAGCGAAAAATCGAAAGCCTCAAGAGCTTTAGCGGAGCAAGGTATCAGACGTGGTAAACTGGCACAATTGATGGCCTCTTACTACTATGGGAAAACAGTAAGTGAAGACACAGCGATTCAATTTTTCATCAATAATGGACTTACTACCCAAACATCAATCAAAGCTTTTGAACCTGAAAATATTTTAACACGTGCTCACATATCCGCATTCATACAGAGATATGAAACATTCGTATTAAAGAAAAAATAATAGAAATAGGAAAACGGTTGCGTCCACTGCAACCGTTTTTCTCATTTTGCAGCTGTAAAATATCATAATTTGGGTAAAGTAAGAATGAAGAAATATCTCAAAGAGAGAGCTATATGAATAATAAAATAATTTTCTGAAAATAATTAATTTTCCCTATTTAAAAAAATGCTTAGAATAGATTGCATTTTACTATAATAACGAATATTATATATAAGTTCTTAAAAATTGTTCGTGTTTTGAAAAGAGGAATGCAAATGTTTCAGTTAAAAGAAAATGGGACAACAGTTAAGCGTGAATTATTTGCGGGTTTAACAACATTTTTAACGATGGCTTATGTCATCATTGTTAACCCGATTATTTTATCAGGCGCTGGAGTCCCGGTTGATCAAGTATTTTTGGCAACAATTATCGCAGCAGTTATCGGGACAGGCTGGATGGCGCTTTGTGCGAACTATCCGATCGCCGTTGCTCCAGGTATGGGATTAAATGCATATTTTACTTATACTGTTGTATTAGCTTCAAATGGAGAGATTACGTATACTACTGCCTTTTCAGCAGTATTTGTTGCAGGTATTTTATTTATTATTATTAGTTTAACGCCATTCCGTGAAAAGCTGATTACAGCAATTCCTGAAAACTTAAAGTTGGCGATTACTGCGGGTATTGGATTATTTATCGCTTTCATCGGGTTGCGTATGTCCGGTATCGTCGTAGCTGATGAATCTAATTTAGTTAAGTTTGGTGATATTGCGGAGCCAGCACCGTTATTAACATTTGTTGGGCTGTTCATTACAGTTGCACTAATGGCTCGTAAAGTGAACGGGGCAATTTTTATCGGTATGATTGTGACGGCAATTATTGCGATGTTCACAGGACAACTTACAATCGATAAAGTAGTGGCGCTTCCACATTTACCGGAAGGATTTATCATACTCAATCCAATAACTGCGATTTCAGAAGTGATTGAATACGGTCTATACGGTGTGATTTTTTCATTCATTTTAGTTACATTATTTGATACGACAGGGACCTTAATTGGTGTATCGAAGCAAGCAGGGTTATTGAAGGACGGGAAATTGCCGCGTGCACGTAAAGCACTTATTTCCGATTCTCTTGCAACAACTGCAGGTGCGATGTTCGGGACAAGTCCATCAACTGCGTATTTGGAATCAGGTTCTGGTGTTGCAGTTGGTGGCCGTACAGGTTTAACAGCATTAACCGTTGCCGTACTGTTTATCATCGCTTCATTTTTCGGACCGCTTGTTGGCTCATTGTCCGGTGTGGCAGCCATTACTTCACCAGCATTAATTATCGTAGGTAGCTTAATGATCGGTGTTGTGAAAAACATGAAATGGGATGAAATTGAAGAGTCGTTCCCGGCGTTTTTAGTTATTTTATCAATGCCACTTACATCAAGTATTTCTACAGGGATCGCACTCGGTTTTATTAGCTATCCGTTAATTATGCTTGTAAAAGGGCGTGGACGCGAAGTACATCCGCTCGTTTACATTTTCGCTGTTCTGTTCATATTACAGTTAATTTATCTACCACATTAAAAAATTGCTGCTTCTTATTGGAGCAGCAATTTTTGTAACAAGGGCTTCCTGTTCTATACATAAAAAGGATTGCTGTAACAGGATTAACGCAGGAAAAGAGCTAGAGATCACATTGAATCTCTAGCTCTTTTTAATTTTAAAAAAATAAATGGGTTATTTTCACTTTAAATTGAATACATCTTTTTAGCGTTTTTCTAAATACTAATGCTGATGAAATTAATTAAGGAAGTGATCATATGAATAGAAAAAAATGGAAAAGAATTGCTTTTATTTTATTTTTAGTCCTTTTATTTTTATTTGCAGCTATGTATGTTTTCAACAGTCTAGGTGAAGCAAAAGGAAGGGACTATTATGAAAAAACAGGTGAAATTATATGGGATATTAAAACGAACGAAAAGGTGGTGGCCCTGACATTTGATGACGGGCCGCATCCGAAATATACCGAACAAATACTTGATTTACTTGAACAATATGAGGCGAAGGGAACGTTTTTTATCGTGGGGCAACTGGCTGAAAAAAGCCCCGAACTCGTTTTGCGGATGCATGAAAGTGGACATGAGATTGCCAATCATACGTACACACATCCTTATACAAAATCAGTTTCTCCCATTATGGAAGAGGTTAATCAGACATCCGATACAATATTCAGCATTACTGGGACGAAACCGAATTTATTCCGACCGGTCGAAGGTTATTATACAGATGAACTCGTAAAAGAATCTGTCAAAAACGGCTATAAAATTGTAATGTGGTCATGGCATCAGGATACAGAAGACTGGAAAAATCCAGGTGTAAATAAAATAGTGAAGACGGTATTAAACGGACTCGGAAATGGAAATGTGGTGTTGTTCCATGATGGAGGAGGCAATCGGGAGCAGACAGTTCAAGCGTTGAAGAAAATATTGCCGGAGCTAAAAAATCAAGGCTACCGATTTATCACAATTTCACAAATGATCCGAATACAAAATGATTCGAACAAACATATTGTAGAGGAGGGGAAATGATGAAATACCGTATTGCATGGATGATGACGGCCATTTTCATTTTAGGATTTATGCCTGTTGCCGATGCTTCTGCAGAGGAGGACACCACCTCGATAAAAGAACAACTATTGCAAAAAAGAATGGACTACTATGTACAGCATGAAAATATTTTATTGCCCTGGTATTATCTGGCGGCAGTCGATCAATATGAACGAAATATTCAGGAAGTACGAAAGGATATTCCAAAGCGAGAAAGTATCATTGCCATTCAATTTTCGGATGAATTCTGGTCCGGTATTTTAAATCCGGCCGAAAATGATGTTTCACCGGTTTCAATTGCTTATTTTAATGGAAGCGGTATGGATGGGAACGGGGATGGGATTGCAGATCGTTCCGATGATAGCGATATATTATTTACCTTGGCTAAGTATTTAAGACAGTACGGATATGGTGAGGATAATTTTAAATTGGCATTATGGGATTATTATAAAAATGAATTATCGGTGAATCAAATACTTGTCATCGCAAAATTATACGAGAAATTTGGAACGATCGATTTGGATGGGCATACATTCCCGCTATCAATCCGAGCTGACTACAGCTACAGAGGGACATGGGGAGCAAATCGCGGCTGGGGTGGTCGAAGAATACATGAAGGAACGGATATTTTTGCTCCGTACAACACGCCGGTCTATTCAACGTCATACGGGGTAATCGAAGTGATGGGCTGGAATCAATTTGGCGGCTGGCGTGTCGGTATTCGTGACAACCATAATTCATATCATTATTATGCACACCTCGCTTATTTTCAAAAAGGACTCAAAGAAGGCGATATTGTCGAGGCTGGACAAGTTATCGGCTATGTTGGAAGTACAGGGTACGGAAAAGAAGGAACAGCTGGAAAATTCCCGCCGCATCTACATTATGGGATCTATAAATTTAATGGCAGGACAGAATGGGCATTTGATCCATATCCAGCGCTGGCAAGATGGGAAAAAGAAGCGAGGCAAAGAAAACAATAATGATTAATGTTTTTTACCATTTTAGCTGTCTATAAAAGTGACGGTACCCCATTCAATACGTATGGGCATTTGTGGCATTAATTCTGTTAACAGAAGTTAAATTTCTGAATAAGCTATGAGATCTTTGCTTTTATAGATAGGGGAAATAAAATGAAAACAAACTTCATTTATTTAGTATTGTTCGGTCTTTGTTTACTAGGCTGTGAAAAAGCATCATATTCAGGAACTTCCGAAACAGACGGAGTAAAAGAACATCAAATCGAAGCTTCGACCTCCTCCCCGTTGTCGGAAAGGGAAGCAATTGTTGGGGAATATCCGCTTATCTATCCAGCTGTTATTACACTGATTGATCCGAGAACAATGGAAATCGTGAAATCGTTCACACCACAATTATTAGGATACGGCACGGATCGTGAACTGTACGAGGCAAACATTAAGAAAGTAGCGAGAGAACTGGCAAGAGGGTCTAAAGAAAGGACCGGCTATGATCAAACAATGGTCCTGCACAAAATTGGGGAAAACGGAGAGATTATTGAAGGAAATCCCGGAATCGTATTAAAGGAAAGTGAATTAGTCGAAAAAATTTTAGCGGCTTCTCCAAAAGGGGACCATATTTTTTTGCCGCTGTATATATTGGAAAGCAATCTGGAAATCGACATTCCTTCATTAGATGATGTGACTGTTGCTTCGTTTACGACTTATTTTAATGGAGCAGAAAGCGGAAGAAGTGAAAATATCGAGCTTTCCGCAAAGGCCATCCATAATATTTTAGTTGGGGATGGAGATTATTTTTCTTTTAACACAATGGTCGGAGAACGAACGGTGGAAAAAGGCTATCAACCGGCACCTGAAATTATTAACAAGGAGCTGGTGATGGGTATTGGTGGTGGAATTTGCCAAACGTCCTCGACATTATTCAATGCCGTCGACCAGTTGGGAATTCGCATTACGGAAAGGCATCACCATTCACTAAACATCGGCTATGTCCCCACTGGAAGGGATGCGACGGTTTCTTACGGATCGCTCGATTTTAAATTTCAAAATACGAGCGGGGCACCGTTTTTAATTAAAACGTATTATAGCAAAGGTTCGCTGACGATTGCGCTCACGACATCGCATCAATATAAAGATTTACTGAAAAAGTAATAAAAATGCTGCTCTTTACATAAGAGTGGTTTTTTATTTTGCTGGTGTTCCTTGATGAAAGAACATCCGCCATGTCCCGTTTTCATTGCGCCAAAGCGAACTGCGGTTTTGCCTGTTGCCATTCTTTCGATTTGTAGTGACAAATCGTGTTTGCACAATTTGATCTGCAAGTGAAACTGCCTGAAATTCTGTAACGGTAAATAAACAGTCTTCAATCCCTTGTTCTGTCATTTGGTGAAGCAAGTAAGTTTTATCCATGATGCCTCCGGATGATCCGTATTCAAGAAAATCCTCACTCAAGATGTTGATAAAATCTTCCTTTCTGTAATGCATGAGTTGTTGTTCTAGAAGCAAAAATAGATTGTTAAGTGCAGTCATAAATAATCCTCCATTCGAATTGATTATCAGTGGAACGATTTTCGATGTAAATCGTTTCTTTACATGGTATGATTTTGTCTTGTAGTTGTAAAGAAGGTTTAAGAAGGTGATTGTTATGTGGGAATCGATAAAATGGTTAATTCCGTCTGTTACTGCACCGACTGTAGCAGATTGTCTGGCGGCTGCTGCAATAATTATCGTTGGTTTAATCGTCATTCGATTTATAATACGGCCGCTGCTTTTTAAAATAGCGGATTTGTTCAATAAAAAAAATCATCCGGTATTCGGTGACATTACAAAGAGTGTCTACCCATCAATACGTAACGCGATTATTTTCAGCCTTATTGTGATGGCAGCATCTTTATTAGTGGAAGTATGGCTTTTTGAAAATGCGAAACTAAGTATTTATATTGATTCAGTCTATGTATTTTTTGCATTTAAAGCACTGTATGATGTACTTGGTTTTTATTTGAAAAACCCACATCGATTTGAAACAGGGAAAGATCAGGATATTTTAACCCCATTTTTCTTGCGGATGAGTAAAGTCGCGGTCATGGTCATTGCGATGTTTACAATTGCCTCACTGTGGAACTTTAATTTAAACGGGTTTTTAACTGCAATTGGATTAACAGGTGTGGCGCTCGCATTTGGTATTCGTGACACGCTCGCGCATATTTTCGGCGGGATGAGTGTTGCGTTGGATAAACCATTTCAGATCGGTGATTGGATTATGTCGGGTGACGAGAAAATTGACGGAACTATACAGGATATTAATTTGCGCAGTACCGTTATTCAAACATCCGATAAAGGAACAGTTTATGTACCAAACTCGTATTTAGTCAATCGTCCGATTTATAATCTGTCCAATCGTACAGAAAGAAAAGTGGAGCATTTCCTGCATATATCAAATGAAAACAGTGAGGAAAGTATTGTGAAGTTTTTGGAATCTGTACGAGAGCAAATTTCACTACATCCGAAAATTTCGAAAAAAATTATTCATGTAGCGATGGATGAGCTAATGCCGACAAGCTGCCGTATTCTCATTCGGTATTTTGTCGAAACGAATGATACAGGCAGTATGCTGCAAGTACGTCAGGAAATATTATTTGTTGCAAAACATTACTGTGAAGTTTATGACATAAAACTAATTGATCCGAATGAAGGTCAGTATGCATGGAATAATGGATGACCATTGCCAAAATTACAAAATGTGGCGCAACCGTTCTACATCCGGTCTATAATTGTAGTATACTGAACTTAAGGATTTAAAGTAACAAGCGTTAGAAATCCATTAGTTTACATAAGAGAGGATGTATCGCAAATGGCTGAGAAACAACAAGTAGCATTCGTACAACCAACACCGGTTGGTAAAGAAGAATTAGGGAAGATTGAAGTCGCGCCAGAAGTAATTGAAGTTATCGCAGGTATCGCTGCAACAGAAGTAGAGGGAATCGCAGCAACACGCGGAAATTTCGCATCAGGTGTTGCCGAGCGTTTCGGTAAAAAAGTCCATTCCAAAGGCATCAAGTCAGCAATGTCGGAAGAAGGCAATATTGTTATTGATGTATTCTGCACTGTAAAATATGGGTATGCCATTCCAAAAGTGGCGAAAGAAGTGCAAACAACGATTCGACAAGCCATTTTAAATATGACAGCCATCGAAACAAGCGAAGTGAATATCCATATTACAGGGATCCAGTTCGAAACTTCAAAAGACGCAGAATAATTGTATAAACAAGAACCGAGCTCAATTAATTGATGCTCGGTTCTTTTTTTGATTCCTCAACACTGAAGCTCTTATTTTAAATATTTTTTCATAATTTCGTGAATTTTAGGATGTGAACAAGGTGAAAATAGGGTATAGATTTAAAGCTTCATTTGGTAAGGAGGAAACGGTATGGGAAACTTTTCTGCAAATGCAAGAGAGCGATTGAAAAAAACATTCATAGAAGAAACCTTTGATCTGTTTGTTATTGGTGGAGGAATTACAGGTGCGGGTATTGCACTTGATGCCGCCACACGAGGGATAAAAGTAGGGTTGGCAGAAATGCAGGACTTTGCGGAAGGAACGAGTAGCCGATCGACAAAACTTGTTCACGGCGGCCTGCGGTACTTAAAACAATTCGAAATTAAAGAGGTTGCCGAGCTCGGTCGAGAGCGGGCAATTGTTTACGAAAACGGACCGCATGTAACAACGCCTGTATGGATGTTGCTGCCCTTCCATAAAGGAGGGACATTTGGTTCGTTTTCGACAGCGCTGGGATTAAAAGTATACGATATTTTAGCGAATGTGAAAAAAGGTGAACGCCGTTTTATGCTATCTGCAGATGAAACGATTGCCCGTGAACCGCTTATTAAAAAGGATGGTTTGCTCGGTGGCGGCGTTTATGTCGAATATCGTACAGACGATGCACGCCTGACAATCGAAGTGATGAAAGCAGCTGTTGCCAACGGGGCACTTGCAATGAACCATTTGAAGGTTGTGGGAATTGAAGCGAATAACGTGGCATTTTCTACAGTGACGGTGGAAGATCAGCTTACTGGGGAACAATTTCAAATTCGTGCGAAGAAAGTGGTCAATGCAGCAGGCCCATGGGTTGATGAAGTGCGTAAATTAGATGGGGAGCTTGATAACAAACACCTTATTTTATCGAAAGGTGTGCATCTTGTTTTCGACGCGGATGATTTCCCTCTGCAGCAAGCGATCTATTTTGATACAGAAAAAGATGGTCGGATGATTTTTGCGATTCCACGAGATGGTAAAGCGTACGTTGGAACAACGGATACATTTTATGAAGGGGATCCTGCAGATCTGAAGGTAACAAAAGAGGACCGACAATATATTATGGATGCGATTCATTATATGTTCCCGCAACTGCAGCTGACAGAAGATAAAATCGAATCGGCATGGGCAGGGGTGAGACCGCTTATCCATGAAGAAGGTAAGGGACCGTCCGAAATTTCACGAAAAGATGAAATTTGGCAATCAGAAAGCGGATTGATTACGATTGCAGGAGGAAAACTGACAGGCTACCGTAAAATGGCTGAAAAAATTGTGGACCTTGTTGTAAAACAATTAAACGATGAATACCAGTTGAAATACGGTAAATCGATTACCAAAAACCTGCCTATTTCGGGCGGAGAAACGAGCGGCTCTAAATTTTTCGAATCATTTGTTGAGAAACGGACAATGAAAGGCCAGGAGCTTGGCTTAACGGAGGAACAAAGCCATTACTTAGCAAAATTCTATGGTACTAATGTCGATAAAGTATTCGATTATATTAAACAGGCAAAAGGAAACTTACCGCCGATCGTATATGGCCAGCTGTACTATGCAATAAATGAGGAAAGTGCATGTACACCGAGTGACTTTTTCGTTCGTCGTACAGGCGCACTCTTATTTAACATCCATCTGGTGAGACAATATAAACAGCTTGTTATTGATGAAATGAGCGACTACCTAAACTGGACAGCAGAAGAAAAGCAGCAGCATACAGATCAACTAGAACATGAACTACAAGACGTAACAATGACTTAGTGAAAAGAGGCGAAGGGAATGTCAACATTTTTAGCAGAATTAGTAGGAACAATGATCTTAATTATTTTAGGTGGCGGGGTTGTTGCTGGATCCTTGTTGAAATTTTCCAAAGCGGAAAATAGCGGCTGGGTCGTAATTACGATTGCCTGGGGTTTTGCCGTGGCTATCGCGGCATATACTGTAGGCGGAGTGAGTGGTGCCCACTTAAACCCTGCATTGACAATAGCATTTGCAACAATTGGTGACTTCCCATGGGCGGATGTTCCGATGTATATTATTGCACAAATATTAGGGGCAATTCTCGGTGCAATTGTCGTATATCTTGCTTATTTGCCACATTGGTCACAAACAAAAGATCAAGATGCGAAGTTAGCTGTTTTTGCTACAATTCCTGCCATTCGTCATCCTTTGGCAAACATCGTAACAGAAATGATAGGGACTTTTATATTATTATTAGGAATTTTAGCATTAGGCGGTAATTCATTGGCGGATGGTATTAATCCGTTGCTTGTTGGTATTATTGTTATCGCCATAGGTATGAGCTTAGGCGGACCTACAGGCTATGCCATCAACCCAGCCCGTGATTTAGGACCCCGCATCGCGCATTTTTTCTTACCGATACCAGGTAAGCGTGATTCAGACTGGTCTTATGCCTTTGTGCCAATTGTCGGACCGATTATTGGTGGCGTCACAGGCGCACTGTTTTACAAACAATTCTTTTTAAATGAAAATTCAGTGGCATTTTGGCTGTTTACAACGTTATTTGTTGTCATTTGTGTCATTGCATTTATCACACAATCCAAATCCGTTAAAAAGGAGACAGTATAATGGAAAAATATATTATGGCGTTAGATCAGGGCACGACGAGTTCACGTGCCATTTTATTCAATAAAAAAGGGGATATCGTTCATACAGCACAACAGGAATTTAAACAATATTTCCCGAAATCGGGTTGGGTTGAGCATAATGCAAAGGAAATTTGGAGTTCCATTTTATCGGTAATTGCAAAGGTATTATCGGAAAATAATATTCAGGCGTCACAAATCGAAGGAGTCGGGATTACAAACCAACGAGAAACGACTGTTGTGTGGGATAAAAATACGGGTGAACCGGTATATAATGCCATCGTATGGCAATCACGCCAAACTGCGGAAATTTGTGATTCCTTAAAGGAAGCGGGGCATAATGAGCTGTTCCGTAATAAAACCGGTTTGCTCATCGATGCTTATTTTTCCGGTACGAAAGTAAAATGGATATTGGACAATGTAAAAGGAACACGAGAAAAAGCGGAAGCGGGTGACCTTTTATTCGGAACAATTGATACATGGATTATTTGGAAGCTTACAGAAGGAGCTGTTCATGTGACAGACTACTCGAATGCTTCCCGAACATTAATGTATAATATTTATGATTTAAAATGGGATGAAGAATTGCTGGACATTTTAGGGGTCCCTGCATCCATGCTTCCTGAAGTGAAACCTTCCTCTGAAATATACGGGGAAATTGCGGGTAATCATTTCTTTGGTCATCGTGTACCGATCGCAGGTATTGCAGGAGATCAACAGGCGGCATTATTCGGTCAAGCCTGCTATGAACAAGGAATGGTGAAAAATACTTACGGTACCGGTTGTTTCATGCTGATGAACACAGGTGAGGAAGCGGTAAAGTCAGAGCATGGTCTTCTTACAACTATTGCATGGGGTTATGATGGCAAAGTGACATATGCGCTTGAAGGAAGTATCTTTGTAGCCGGTTCGGCCATTCAGTGGCTTCGTGACGGACTACGGATGTTCCGGAAATCTGCTGAGAGTGAGGCATATGCTGCTCGTGTAAAAGATACAGATGGTGTGTATGTTGTGCCGGCATTTGTCGGACTTGGAACACCTTATTGGGATAGTGAAGTGCGAGGAGCGGTATTCGGTTTAACACGCGGTACGTCGAAGGAACATTTTATCCGTGCGACATTGGAATCGCTTGCCTATCAAACTCGGGACGTGTTATCGGCTATGGAATCCGATTCAGGCATCGACTTAAGGAAACTGCGCGTTGACGGTGGTGCTGTGATGAACGACTTCTTAATGCAATTCCAGTCAGATATTTTAAATGTGCCTGTTGACCGTCCTTCAGTCAATGAAACGACGGCACTTGGAGCAGCGTATTTAGCCGGATTGGCTGTCGGATTCTGGGAGAACCTCGATGAAGTGCAACAACATTGGCAACTCAATCGTCAATTCGAGCCGGCAATGGATGAAGAACAGCGTGAATCATTATTTACAGGCTGGCACAAAGCCGTTAAAGCAGCGCAAGCGTTTAAGTGATGGTAAGGAAAAGTACATGAAAATAAATGACCGGACAAGTCGTTTGGCAGTAGCTTCCTATTCTCTATTGGAATTATGCTATAATAGGTCATAATCTAGTTGAGGAGTTAAAATGATATGAGCAAAGATTATATTCGTATAGCAAATGAAGAAGATTTAAATTTGATTAACGCTTATTTTAAGCAAGCATTGGCACACTATGAAGAAGTAGGAGAGCTGATGGCAATGCAGGATATCCGATATTTCCTGGAAAATATGGAGCATTTCCAGTTCTACGTAATAAAAGAAACAGCTGAACAAATTACGTACCTATTTGAATTCCCTGAATCGGATAACAACAAGCGCGAAACAGGCACGCTAATGATCCCGTTACAGAATAATTAATTTCACATTATAATGTAAGATGCCTTCAGTAAGTTTTATAACGAGTTGATTGAAATGGAGGGGAGGCGAGTGTTCGTGCTGACGGTTTCACCTTTCGCACTGTGAAAACATTAGCTGACGGCTATCGCCTTTCGCTACAAGCAAGCTTCCTAGGGGATTAGCCCGTGGGAGAGATGAGGAACAAAAGCTAAGAACGCCACTTCCTGTGGCAACGCTTTTGTGACCAACATCCTGTTGGCCTCGGGGCCCCTGGAAAGCGTCCGACCCGCAATGGAAATCAACTACCTAATATAAAAACCTGGTATTTTATTAACGGAATTAATATAAACGACATGTTGATTTATCTCAAACATGTCGTTTTTTTATCGTAAATTTCACCATTTTAAGGAAGAATACAAAAATCTCTTTTTGCAGCCAAAAATTTTCTGTCAAACTGTGCGATGCCTTGCAAAATATGCTATGATATCAAGTAATGCTACTTATGAAGGAGAGCTATTATTTATGAAACGAACAGAGGCGCGTCAAAAAGCGTTACAAGCTTTGTTTCAGTTAGACAGCACAGAATTAACAATAGAAGAGGCAATTGGCCATGTTCTTGAAGAAGAACAAAAATCAAATGCCTTTTTGGAGCAATTAGTTCGTGGGACAACTGAAAATATCGAAGCAATTGATGCAGCGCTAGAAAAAAACCTAGAAAAATGGACGATCAACCGTCTGCCAAAAATTGAAAGAACAATTTTAAGATTAGCTGTATATGAATTATTATACGCTGAAGAAACGCCAAACAAAGTTATCATGAACGAAGCAATCGAGCTTTCTAAAACATTCGGTGACGAGAAATCAAGCAAGTTCGTCAATGGTGTACTTTCGAAATTTACTGAGCAATAAATCAACAAATGTATTCAATTCTTTAAAGATTAATATATCAAGATTTAACTGGTAGGTTGTCATAATAATCGTGTGTTTTTAATACAAGCAGTAGGCAACCTTTCCGATTGTCGTAATCACTGGAAGGAGCAACAACATGTCAAGCGTAATTATTAATGGTAAAGAAATCGGTCAAGAAATTCGAACAGGGGTCGCTACTCGTGTACAGGCGCTAAAAGAGCAAGGGATTACACCAGGCTTAGCCGTCATTTTAGTAGGCGACAATCCGGCATCCAAAACATACGTAGCAAACAAGCAAAAGTCTTGTGAGCAAATTGGGATGTATTCGGAACTTGTCAAACTACCTGAAGAAATTTCAGAACAGGCTTTACTTGAACAAATTCGTGAATTAAACGAACGAGCTTCAATTCACGGTATTCTCGTTCAGCTTCCATTACCGAAACATATCAATGAGGACAAAGTAATTCAAACGATCTCTCCGGAGAAAGATGTGGACGGATTCTCACCGATTAGTGTAGGGAAAATGATGCTTGGACAGGATACATACTTGCCATGTACTCCTTATGGGGTTATGAAAATGCTCGAACATGCGGGAATAGATGTTGCAGGAAAGCATGCAGTCATCGTAGGACGCAGCCATATCGTCGGGAAACCGATGGGGCAACTATTGTTGCAAAAAGACGCTACAGTTACATATACACATTCTAAAACACCGGATTTACCGTACTTTACGAAACAGGCCGATATTTTAATTGCGGCAGTCGGTCGTGCGAACTTTATTACAAGTGAGCATATTAAAGAAGGGGCAGTTGTCATTGATGTAGGGATTAACCGAAATGAAGACAACCGTCTATGCGGTGATGTGGATTTTGATGATGTACTAGGGATTGCTTCACATATTACACCCGTTCCAGGCGGTGTCGGCCCTATGACAATCACGATGTTACTGGAAAACACAGTACAAGCAGCTGAAAAAGAGTTAGAACGTCAAGAGAATTAATCTAACTTCAAAAATCACGATTTTGATGTAGATCAAAATCGTGATTTTTAGCTTATACGATACAATAGATAGTAAACAATAGAGAAGTAGCGGTAAATGTTCCGCTTATTTTTTAATAAACCGGGGTTTCCGTACGCAATGGAAATCACACATACAGAAAAGAACTACCGTAAAGGAGCAATACGTTTATGACATCGAATTCTTATTTATCCGTCAAAGCATTAACAAAATATATTAAGCGAAAATTTGATGCCGATCCGCATTTACGTGATGTTTACGTAACGGGAGAGCTTTCAAATGTAAAAGTACATAGTTCAGGTCATATTTATTTCACACTGAAAGATGACAGTTCACGTATTAACGCTACGATGTTCCGTTCACAGGCTTCGAAACTTTCCTTTAAGCCGGAAGAAGGGATGAAAGTTTTTATACGGGGCGATGTGAATGTCTATGAAGCGAGTGGTGCATACCAACTTTATGCACAGACGATGGAGCCGGATGGGATTGGCGGTTTGTTCGTCGCTTTTAACCAGTTAAAGGAACGTCTGCAAAATGAGGGATTGTTTAATCCAAATTTTAAACAGCCGATTCCGCAATTTCCGAAAACGATCGGTGTTTTAACGGCGACGACTGGTGCGGCTATTCGCGATATATGCACAACGATTAACCGCCGATATCCGCAGGCTGAAATTTTAATCTATCCGACGCTCGTACAAGGTGCAGGTGCGGCTCCAAACATTACAGAGAATATTTATTTAGCGAACCGCCATGGATTTTGTGATGTTCTGATAGTTGGACGTGGTGGCGGATCGATTGAAGATTTATGGGCATTTAATGAAGAAATCGTCGCACGGTCGATTTTTGAAAGCCGTATTCCGGTTATTAGTGCGGTTGGACATGAAACCGATACGACAATTGCGGATTTTGTCGCGGATTTACGTGCACCGACACCAACTGCTGCGGCAGAACTGGCTGTTCCAAATCAGCAGCAGCTGTACCAGCAAATTCTTCACTATCAGTCTATTCTTCATCAAATGATGACATCAAAGCTCAATTTTGAACGAAATCGCCTAACAAAACTGCAAAATTCCTATCCGCTTGCAACACCTGAGCGATTATATCGTCCTTTTATTGAAAGGCTTGTGCAGGTGGACTTATCACTACAAAATGCGACGAAGCTCTATATGATGAATGAAAAATCAAAGCTACAGTCAATTGACAGCAAAATGAAGCTGTATTCGCCGGTACATCAATTAATTGCTGCTAAACAGCAGCTCGAACACCGTACTCAAACGTTAACGAATCGAATGCAGCAACAGCTTGCACAAAATAAAGTTGCTTTTACAAATCAGCTGCGTATGCTGGAGGCGTTAAATCCGCTCGCATTAATGAGTAAAGGCTTCAGCGTGGCATATAAAGAGGAAAACGTAGTAAAATCAGTTCACGAGCTGGAAAAAGGCGACGTGATTCAAGTGACGTTTCAGGATGGATATGCCGAAGCGAAAATTGAGAAAAAGCATGTGCAAAAGGAAGGGGAAGCAAAGTGACAAAACCGACATTTGCGACAGCAATGACAGAATTAGAAGAAGTTGTACGTAAACTTGAACAAGGAGATGTTCCACTGGAAGAAGCCATTGACCTTTATAAAAAGGGAATGGAACTATCAAAACTTTGTCATGATACACTGCAAAATGCAGAACAACAATTAATTTCAATCGTTGGAGAAGATGGTGAAAAGAAAGCTTTCCAACAAGGAAATGGAGAAGACTAACAGATGGAAAACATGTTAAAGCAGTTTATTGATCATAATATACCGCAGCTGGAAACGACAATGTATGAACTCGTTGAATCGATCAAAGCACCGGCACATTTAAAAGAATCGATGCTGTATTCATTAAAAGCAGGGGGCAAACGAATTCGTCCGTTATTTGTTGTGGCAGTTTGCGAAATGTATAATCAGTCTCTTGAGACAAGTTATACAGTAGGATCCGCTGTTGAAATGATCCATACGTATTCGTTAATCCATGATGACCTGCCAAGTATGGATGATGATGAATTGCGCCGAGGAAAGCCAACGAATCATGTTGTGTACGGCGAAGCATTGGCAACTTTGGCTGGTGACGCTCTAAACACATTGGCATTTGGTGTCATCGCACGTCTGAATAATCTTTCTGCAGAAAAACGTATTGAGCTCGTGAACCTATTAAGTGTTGCCGCAGGTGCTGAAGGAATGGTCGGCGGACAAGTACTGGATATGGACGGAGAAAAACGTCTATTGAATCTAAAGGAGCTTGAAACAGTTCATGTAAACAAAACAGGCGCATTACTTCGTTTTAGTATTGAAGCGGGTGCTGTGCTGGCAAATGCAAGTATTTCTGATCGTGAAGCATTAGTGGAATATGCACACCATATCGGTTTAGCCTTCCAAATTCAAGATGATATTTTAGATATTGAAGGAACTTCGGAACAGCTAGGGAAAACAGCAGGAAAAGACGTAGCAAGCGATAAAAGTACATACCCTGCTTTACTTACATTAGAAGGTGCAAAACAAAAGCTTGACGAACATTATGAGCTGGCGATTGAAGCATTACAAAAAATTGACATTGATACAACATTGCTTCGACAATTTGCGCAGTATATTGTGAGACGTAGTAACTAAAATGTGTTAAACTTTTGTCTTGTGTTGTACATTGATATAATAGAAAAATCACAACGGTGAATAAACTGATGAAAAGGTGTGTGGATGAGATGGATTTAACGAAAATTTCTAGTCCATCCTTTTTGAAAGACTTGAATAAAAAGCAACTAGAAGCGCTGGCTGGAGAAATTCGCGCTTTTCTGATCGAAAAATGTTCAATTACGGGTGGTCATATTGGCCCGAATTTAGGTGTTGTTGAGCTGACGATTGCACTGCATAAAGCTTTTAACAGTCCAAAGGATAAATTTTTATGGGATGTCGGGCATCAAGCATATGTCCACAAAATTTTAACAGGCCGGGCAAGTCAATTTGACACATTGCGTCAATTTAAAGGACTATGCGGTTTCCCGAAGCTTGTCGAAAGTGAGCACGATATGTGGGAAACAGGGCATAGTTCCACGTCTTTATCTGCAGCGATGGGTATGGCTGCGGCAAGAGATATTAAAGGGGACAAAAACTTTGTTGTACCGATTATCGGTGATGGTGCATTGACAGGCGGAATGGCACTGGAAGCTTTGAACCATATTGGTCATGAAAAAACGAATATGATCGTTATTTTAAACGATAACGAAATGTCGATTGCACCGAACGTTGGGGCATTGCATGACGTTTTAGGACGCTTGCGTACGGCAAAAGAATATTCACGTGCAAAAGAAGATTTGGAATCATTAATTCATAAAATTCCAATGGTTGGCGATAAGCTGGCCGCTACTGCTGAACGTGTGAAAGACAGCCTAAAGTATTTAGTTGTTTCAGGTGTATTCTTTGAGGAATTAGGTTTCAAATATTTAGGTCCAATTGACGGACATGATTTTGAAGCATTGGAAAAAACATTGGAATATGCGAAAAAAGTACAAGGTCCTGTACTAGTCCATGTATTGACGAAAAAAGGTAAAGGCTACAAACCTGCCGAAGACGATACAATTGGTACTTGGCATGGAACAGGTCCATATAAAATGGAAACGGGTGCTTTCGTAAAATCTTCTACAAAAGGTCCGGCATGGAGCAGCTTAGTGGCGGAGTCGGTTCGTAAATGCATGAAGGAAGATAACCGTATTGTAACAATTACACCGGCAATGCCTGTCGGTTCTAAACTTGAAGGAATTCAAAAAGACTTCCCGAATCGCTTCTTTGATGTCGGGATTGCCGAGCAGCATGCAACAACAATGGCGGCAGGTCTTGCAACACAGCATATGAAACCGTTTTTATCGATTTATTCTACGTTTTTACAGCGTGCATATGACCAGGTGCTGCATGATATTGCACGTCCGAATTTAAATGTTTTCATCGGTATTGACCGTGCTGGCCTTGTTGGCGCGGACGGTGAAACACATCAAGGCGTATTTGATATTTCGTTCTTGCGACATATTCCAAATATTGTCCTGATGATGCCTAAAGATGAAAATGAAGGTCAGCATATGGTGAAAACAGCAATTGATTATAATGATGGTCCAATTGCGCTTCGTTACCCTCGCGGCAATGGCTTAGGCGTTGAAATGGATGCGGAAATGAAAGCATTGCCGATCGGTTCATGGGAAGTGTTGCGTGAAGGTACGGATGCGGTGATTCTGACATTCGGTACAACGATTCCAATGGCAATGAAGGCAGCAGAACAATTGGCATACCAAGGCATTGATGTACGTGTTGTTAATGCACGTTTCATTAAACCGATGGATGAAGCAATGCTGCATGAGATTATGCAGGAAAACCTGCCGATTTTAACGATTGAAGAATCATTGCTGCAAGGCGGATTCGGCAGTGCTGTGCTGGAATTTGCATTTGATAAGAAGTACCGTAATGTTCAAATTGAGCGTATCGGGATTCCGGATGAATTTATCGAGCATGGTGAAGTTGATTTATTATTAGAAGAAATAAACGTGACAGCTGAAGAAGCGGTAAAACGTATTACGCAGCTTGTACCGAATAAACAGTCGGATAGGGTTAAATAAAGAATGACAAAGCAAAAAAAAGAACGAGTAGATGTAATGCTTGTTGAGCGCGGGTTATGTGAGACGCGTGAAAAGGCAAAACGCTCGATTATGGCTGGTCTCGTGTTTTCAAACGAAATCCGCATTGATAAAGCAGGGGAAAAAATCGAAATCGATGCACCGCTGCAAGTTAAAGGCTCACAGTTAAAATATGTGTCACGAGGCGGTTTAAAGCTGGAGAAGGCACTGGAAATTTTTGATCTAACTGTTGAAGGTAAGCTAATGCTTGATATCGGCTCTTCAACAGGCGGATTTACAGATTGTGCACTGCAAAACGGCGCCCGTCACTGCTATGCACTGGACGTAGGATCAAACCAGCTTGCATGGAAAATCCGTTCGGATGAGCGTGTAACGGTTATGGAAAAAACCAATTTCCGTTATACAAAGCCTGAAGACTTGATAGAAGGCTTACCAAGTTTTGCAACCATCGATGTTTCCTTCATTTCGTTATCACTGATTTTGCCTGTGCTAAAAACCATTTTAGTGCAAGGTGGCGATGTTATGGCACTTGTAAAGCCGCAATTCGAAGCAGGTCGTGAAAATGTCGGGAAAAAAGGAATTGTCCGTGAACCGAAAGTCCATTTAGCTGTTTTAGAAGAAACAGCAAAAATGGCAACAGAAATCGGATTTGTCGTAAAGGATGCTTCGTATTCACCGATTACAGGCGGCGAAGGGAATATTGAATTTTTATTCCATCTGTATAATCCGCATGACGGTGAAGAGGTAGAAGCCTTCACAAATTTCGAGCAAGTCGTAAAAGACGCGCATATGCAGCTGAAATAATGTAAGCACAAAACAGATTCCTATGGATTTGTTTTGTGTTTTTGTTTATTTATGGACATATTAAAAGAGGCATACATTTTTGCTGAAAACGGGAGTTGATTGGAATGGAGGGCGGCGACTCCTAGGGGAATAGCCCGTGGGAGAGACTACAGGCTCGAGCCGGGCCCCTGGAAAGCGTCCGCCCGCAATGGAAATCAACGGACTTTGTAAAGGAGTGTTCTAGGGAAACAGGACAAAATTTATGCGAAATTTGCAGCTGATTACTTTCCTGTTTATGTAGAAAACAGTCGGAAAAAACGGATTTTTGAACATATGTACGGTTTTTTCTTGTTTTTCCTTTATGCAAATGGTAGTGTAAATATACATATATTCTTAAACATTTTAATGAGGTGACTTTTGTGAACAAAGGACAGCGCCATATACGCATCCGTGATATTATTACAAATAACGAAATCGAGACACAGGACGATTTAGTCGATCAGCTGAAAAATGCGGGTTACAACGTCACACAAGCAACGGTTTCACGAGATATTAAAGAATTGCATTTAGTAAAAGTACCGCTACAGGACGGTCGTTATAAATATAGTTTACCAGCTGACCAACGTTTCAACCCAATTCAAAAATTGCATCGTTCGTTGGCAGATGCTTTTGTTTCAATTGATGGTGCTTCACATTTTCTAGTCATGAAAACATTGCCGGGGAATGCGAATGCAATCGGATCATTGCTTGACCATCTGGACTGGACAGAAATATTAGGAACGATTTGTGGGGACGATACGATTTTAATCATGTGTCGAACAGAGGACGAACGTGAAGAAATAAAAAATCGCTTATTAGATATGCTGTAAACCGAGGTGGAATGGTTTGTTAAGAGAATTAAGCATTCGAAATTTTGCTATTATTGATGATTTAACCGTTAGTTTTTTTGGTGGTTTAACTGTTTTGACAGGTGAAACTGGTGCCGGAAAATCGATTATTATTGATGCGGTTAATATATTGGCTGGCGGGCGCGGATCAACGGAGTTTATCCGCCACGGAGAGAAAAAGGCGGAGCTTGGCGGATTATTTCATGTAGATAATAGTCAGCATCCGATTTTTGCAAAACTTGAAGAACATGGGATTGAATCAGAAGAAGACACGATTATTTTACGACGGGACCTGCATGATTCAGGGAAAAGTGTTTGCAGAGTGAACGGCAAACTTGTCCCATTATCTGTTTTGCGTGATATTGGCGGCAGTTTAATTGATATTCATGGGCAACATGAAAACCAGGAGCTTATGGATGAAAAATTCCATATCAATTTACTGGATCATTATGCACATAATAAGCTTCAGCCTGTGAAAGCAAGGTACGATGAAGCGTTTGAAGCGTATCGTCAGTTAAAAAGAGAAGTGGCTGAGCTAAGTATGGACGAGCAGCGGATGGCACAGCGCATTGATTTATATCAATTCCAAATTCAGGAGCTGGAACAGGCCGGATTAAAAGTTGACGAAGAAGAAGCATTGGATGAAGAACGACTTCGTTTAATGAATTTCCATAAAATATTCGAACGTGCGAATATTGCATATTCAGCGATTTCCGATGATGGAACCGGACTGGATTTCATTGGTAATGCCATGAATGCACTGGAGGATATTGTTGCACTCGATTCGAATTTCAAAGAGGCTTCAGAAGCGGTCACTTCCAGCTTTTATGCATTGCAGGATGCAGCATATCAAGTGAAAAATGTGCTGGATGATTTAGAGTATGACGCTGAGCGTTTGAATGAGGTCGAGCAGCGTCTTGCTTTATATCAAAATATGAAACGTAAGTATGGAACGACAGTTGAAGAGATTTTAACGTATCACGAAAAAATCGAAGAAGAGTTGAGCCAGCTTATGAACCGAGATGAAACATTGCAGAAAAATGAGCAATTGCTGGCGAAAATGGAAGCAGACTTAAATAAAATTGCAGAAGAATTGACGACAATCCGCAAAGAAAATGCAATTAAGCTAAGTGATGCGATTATGAATGAACTACGTATGCTGCATATGGAAAAAGCGCAGTTTATCGTTAAATTCGAGCCATTGAATCAGCTGGACGCAAACGGCAAGGATTTTGTCGCATTCTATATTTCAACAAATGTTGGGGAACCACCGAAGTCCTTGCCTAAAGTCGCTTCCGGAGGGGAACTTTCCCGTATGATGTTGGCACTTAAAACAATTTTCTCTTCATCAAATGGTATTACGTCAATTATTTTTGATGAGGTTGATACAGGTGTCAGCGGACGTGTAGCACAGGCAATTGCAGAAAAGATTGCAGCAATTTCAGTCAATTCACAAGTATTATGTATTTCTCACTTGCCGCAAGTTGCTGCAATGGCGGATCATCATTACTACATTAAAAAGCAAGTAGAGCATAACCGTACATTTACGTCGATTACGGAAATGGAAGAAAAGGAACGAATCGTGGAGATCAGCCGCATGATGAGTGGAGCTGAAATAACAGACCTGACATTACAACATGCTTCGGAATTAATTCATATGGCCAATGAACGTAAAGAAATGATGAACTAAATTTAAAAACGTCTAAAATTAATAAAATTTTAGACGTTTTTTTATTTTTTTAACCGTATAAGTTTCAATGTCCCTAAGCAGCAAGGATTAAAACGAATACATTCTAATTTTTCCTCATATCAACAAAATTTTTCCGTTCATAACTCCGTCAAATTTTCACATAGTAAGCGCATAGAGGAGGTGAAGGATGATTAAAAAATGGTCGATACTCGTTGCATTGCTTTTTATGTTATCACCAATAGAAGTATTGGGGAAATCGTTAATTCCAATGGGCCATTCAATTGGCGTTCAGTTGGAGATGCCTTATGTAATGGTTGCACAGGACGTATTATTGGAAAATAGTGAGTGGTTGAAAAAGGGAGAACATATTTTAAAACTAAATGGTGAAAAAGTAAGCCAGTTAGATGACATTGCCGGCAAAGGCGAATCATTTACACTGACCGTTGAGAATGGAAAGCAACAACGAGACATCAACGTATCAGCTCATGAACTGGTGCATTTAAAACCATTTTTAAAAAGTGAAACTGATGGAATAGGTACTTTAACGTATATCGATCCTGAAACGATGGAATACGGAGCGCTTGGACATCAAATTGTAGATTCTACAATGAAGCAGCCTCCAAAATTTAATGATGGTGCAATCTTTGAAGCATCAATCTCACAAGTGAAGAAAAGTACGCCTGGACAACCAGGGTATAAAATTTCAGTTGTAGATAAATCACAAATGCCACTCGGTTCAGTAATAACCAATGATGTCTACGGAATTTTTGGTAATTGGAAACAATCATTACATGACAGTTTGCATCCACCGCTGGAAATTATACATGCAAATGAATTAAAAAAGGGTAAAGCACAAATCTTAACAGCAATCGACGGAGAAGAAGTCAATTTATTTGATATCGAAATTGACAAACAAACGGATAATACGTTTACATTCAATGTCGTCGATGAACGTCTTATAAAGAAAACGGGCGGTATTGTTCAAGGGATGAGCGGGAGTCCTATTATACAGAATAACCAGTTTGTTGGTGCGGTAACACATATGTTTATCGAAGAACCAACAAAAGGTGCCGGTATTCTTGTTATTGAAATGCTGAAAAAGAGCCCGTATTAAAATACTTTAGACTATACTTTTTAATAAAGTGTAGTCTTTTTTTGCTTTTTTCATTACAATAGTATATAAAGATAAATCGACAAATGTAGAACCATAAATTTCCTTGTCGATAAAGTAAGAAAAGATAATACTTGTTGCTCATTTTTTGTGTAAGAAAAGGAAATTTAGTAATTCTGTCGAAACTTCACTAAAGGACAATGCAAAATAAGAGAGAACGAAGGACAACTGTCATTCATTTTTGTTACAATTGTATTACAAAAGAAGTTTAGACATTTGTAAGAAAACTCATACAATTTGCTATTGTAATGAATATATAAGAAATAGAATTTAAAGGGGGATTTTGTTTGTCAAAGGTGAAAATTGCGATTGCAGATGATAATCGCGAATTAGTAAAAATGATGGAAGTGTATTTTACAAATCATCCGCAAATTGAAATTGTTGCTACAGCATCCAACGGAAAAATATGTATTAAAATGTTGGAAGAGCATAAAATCGATGTTCTACTATTGGATATCATTATGCCGCATTTGGATGGACTGGCTGTATTGGAAGAAATGTATAACGATGAGCGTTATACACAGACACAAGTCATTATGCTAACTGCATTTGGACAAGAAGATGTAATGAAACAGGCTGTGAATTACGGTGCTTCTTACTTCATGTTGAAACCTTTTGAGTTTGAGCAGCTTGTTCAAAAAATTCTACATTGTGCAGGCAAGAAAGTCGAACAGGAAAAACGTGTACCGGTTTTATCAACGAACACCCCTGCAAAAATGGATACACGCTTATTGGATACAACGATTACAGGCATCATTAAAGAGATTGGTGTACCTGCACATATAAAAGGATATGCTTATTTACGTGAAGCGATCCAGATGGTTTACAATGACATTGAATTATTAAGCTCGGTTACAAAAATTTTATATCCGGAAATCGCGAAAAAATTCGGGACAACCCCGTCACGTGTGGAACGTGCAATTCGCCATGCCATTGAAGTAGCCTGGAACCGCGGCAGCTATGAGAATATCTCAGAACTGTTCGGGTATACAGTGCACCATATGAAATCAAAACCGACAAACTCAGAGTTCATTGCCATGATTGCAGATAAAATTCGTATTGAGATGGTGGCGAGTTAAGCACTCACTTGAGTTCATTTTGCCTCGGAAACTTATTATAATATTACTTTTATATAAACGCCTTCTAGAACAATTGTTCAAGAAGGCGTATTTTTGGCTTTAAGCCCGTTCTTAGTAAGAATTGATCATTCGCTGTTCTTATACCAAGCCAAAGGAATTATCCATTCTAGTCGCTATAGTTGAAATGTCTTCATCAACGTATATGAACGTATCCTTCGTTATTATATAACTATCAACAGCTTGCGCTAAATATTCATCATTTTCTAGTATTTCTTTTAATTTTTCACTAACATAGTAACAATCGTCAGATCGATCATAAGAGCAATCTTCTACTTCACTATCAATGCCGACTTCTTTAAAGTAGTTAGCCATTTTCTTTAAAATATTATCTAATTTTTTATCAGAGAAATACTTATATTCGCTGCCGTCAAACATCTTAATATATAAATATTCGAACTTATATTCACTCCATAGTTCCTCCTCATTCATAAGGAATAGGAAAAGAAATCGTTCCTCTGTTTTATCATTTCTATAATATATTTCTTCTGTATTCAGCTCATAACTTTTAATTCTTTTTAGAAAAAGTCTTTTGTTATCTAATACAATAACACTCATTACATAATCATCCTTTTACATTCATTGATAATTTATGAGTATTCTAACCTAAAAAGAGATTTTTTAGTCTTTGTGATCATATAAATTGAATTTTGACTTAAAATATTTGTAATTTACGTTTAACAAAAAATAACAAAGGGTAAAATTAGGTAGCAAGGCTAAGAAATTCTTCGTCTTCGTTTTTACCTCCTTTCTTTGGATAATATGTTTGAAAACGTATTGTTCTATTTGTGTCTAGCTGTTGCTGGACACTTTTTTTGTTGTCATAGGATTTTAATATTAATTTCATATTATTAATACAATTTCGAAGTAAAATAGGGGGACAACAATAAGGAGCGATGATAAATGAAACGATGGAAATTCATAATAATCCTGCTCGGCGTCCTGACATTTGTTCTTCTAGTAAGATTTCCGTATGATTTAGATGCATCCTCTACGATAACAGCCAATTCTCCTGATGAGGTTGTAAAAAAATATAAAGAAGAATTACATGTACAACGTGAGACATGTTATAACGATATATTGCTGCTCGGTACATTAAGCAACTCACAGCTTCAAACGATGGAAATGGAGCTTGAGAATTATTTAAATGAGCTGGGAATATTAAGAAACGAGATCATCGAAAATGATATACACCATCAAAACTTAACTAATTCAATTGAACTAGATATTTTGATGATCAATAGAACACTTATGGCTATTGAGACACAAGACGAAAGTTACTTAACTGACCTGTCAGATATGTACCATAATTTACTCCAATTTCAACGTTCACTATAATAAAATATTTTAGGTATTTATAACTTATGAGTCAGATGCTTTTCATATTAATTGATGGACATGCTAAAAAACCTCCTATTCATCCAATATTTAACTAAACAAATATCGACTATTTGTATATACTGTAATGTATGAGGAGGTGGAAGGGCATGGTTATTTATGAAAATCATTTTTTTGAAATAATAAAAGAAGATAGGAAAGTATATATCCACACACGAAAACCAGGCTTCATGCTAAAAGATTTTGAAACGATATTGCGCCAACATCCTCGTATTAAACTTACAAATTTCGCATTATTAAAAAAAGAATTGAATGAAGTTACCGACAAATCGATAGAAATCGGAATATGGCTCCCATCAATAATGATCGAAATTTCACGAGATAAAATGTCAGCATCGCTTTTTGTATATGAGACAGTGGAGTATATAAAAGAAAACGTACAGTCCATTCAGAATAGAGTTCAGATACTTTTAGCTGAAAATAACATAACGCACGGGATTTTAAATGTAAATCTGGAATCCATTGTCACTTCGAAGGCAACATTAATTGCGCAAGGTACCCCACCTGTCCAAGGAAATGATGCACAAATTACCTATTTAGAATTACCTGAGCGGAAACCGGTCATAAGAGAAGATGGTAAAGCCGATTATTATGATATGAACTTCATTTATGAAATTGAAGAAGGCGCATGGCTTGGTGAGAAAATTCATGCACAGCCAGGTACTCCGGGAATAAATATTTTTGGAGAGTCAATTCCTGCTCCTTTTGGGCGAGATTTGCAGTTAAAGTATGATCGGAAATCGGCATATGAAGTCGAGGAAGATGGAAAAACGGTACTACGATCGAAAATTAGCGGAGTAGTTGAAGAACATGAAGGAATGGTAAGTGTTAACCACCATTTACCGATTGTTGGTGATGTCGGCATAGAAACCGGTAATATTGAATTTAATGGGTCTGTCTCGATTAAGGGAACAGTCCAGCCAGGTTTTTCGGTTATAGCAAATGGAGATATTTCAATTGAAGGTCCAGAAGGTGTATCCGGCGCAAAATTGATCAAATCCCTATATGGAGATATTTTCATTCGAGGGGGCATATTCGGGTTATGCGAAACGCTTGTTGAAGCTGCCGGGGATATATTCGTTAAACATGTGAATGACGCCCATTTAGTTGCAGGTCAAAATCTGAATATTGGATTTTATTCATTAGGATCCAACTTATCCGCACATTCCATATTGGTCGATGAGCGGAAAGGGAAAATTATCGGTGGTACAGCAATCGCAAAAAGTACTATCGTTACGGCATGTACCGGAAATCGATTGGAAAGACAGACTGAATTAATTATTAATAGCATAAATAAAGCACAAAGTCTTGAGGTTATTCAATACAAGGCATCTCTGCTAAAATCAATGCAGGAAGATATGGTGCAGCTAGAGAGTCAAATAGATCGCATCCTACCCGTTATACATACGTTAACACAACGACAATTGGCAGCACTTGAGATAACAAAGCAAAAGCTCGCTTCCACTAAGGAAACAGCGCAAAATTTAGATCGGGAAATTAAACAATTAATGAACGATTTACGTGAAGTTAGTAAAGCAGAGATTCATGTGACGAAAGAAGCATATCCTGGTACATATATACAGATTGGCAAAAAGTCCACTGTTTTGACGTCTATTACAAATGGGCGATTTTTAATAGAAAATGGAGAGTTGAATGTATAATGAATGACATACCCATTTTTGCCCATCGAGGGGCATCGAGCTTTCACTTAGAAAATACATTTGCTGCCTTTAAAAAAGCGAAAGAACTTGGGGCAGATGGCATTGAACTGGATCTCCAAGTTTCAAAGGATGGCATTTTAGTGGTGTTTCACGACAATGACTTAAAAAGACTGGCCGGCATTAATAAAATGATTAATCAGTGTTCTTATGACGAGCTCATTCACTATAAATTAGGTCCGCGGTTTAAACGGCTGTTTCGTCGTGACCGGATGATTGCTTTTGCGGATGTACTGGAGTGGGCGAATGCAGAAAATATTGCGTTGAATGTGGAGCTAAAAGAATCGCTAATAACGAACGAAAATGTGCTGAAGGAATTATTGCATACAATTACTTTACCTGAAAACAGTCATTTCTCGTCATTTCACGAATCTTTATTAAAAATTGTGAAAGAAATTCGGCCGGACATCGAGACGGGGTTTATTATAACGAGAAAATTCTATTGGGGAACATTAGAGGAGCAAAATTTTTTTGATGCGATACATGCACATAAACGGTACTATAAAGGTCAATATTTAGAGGCTTGTAAAACAGCCAATATCGGCATGCGTTTTTACGGAATTCAGGGTAATGAATCTTTTCTGAAAAAGCCCCATTCAATTGTAAAAGGGTGGATTACAGATTTCCCCCATTTAGTTCGGGAAGCCCAGGTGAATCGGTAAGTTTGATTTGTTAAGGGGGAATATTACAATTTTCGCCAAATTACTTTCACGTTAATAATTTAGTGTCATGTTACAATAAATTTACTCTTCCTGAAAAAAGAGTTAACTGAATATACGAAAAAAATCAAATTTCCTCCCAGAGAAAAATTTGATTTTTTTATTGTAGACCTATTTCTGCCAGCGTTCGGATACTTTGCCGCGCTTGCGATCCCGATGCAGTAAAAAACCTGCAAAAAATAAAAATGAAACGGCAAAAAAGATGGCACCAACAATGAATTGTAACCAAATCCATGGAAATGGTGAAATTAAAATCCCGAATAATGTATCCCGCATAAATTTTATCCCTGCAGCCATTAAAATTGCGGGAATGACTAGTACGATAAATGCAGCCATACGTGCCATTTTCAAACCTCCTTCAGACTATAAACAGTGAATGAAACAATGTCTCTGATTATTTTAGTATCACTTAATTTTACAATGCAGGTAGAGAAAGTCAATAATCGGGTATAGATTCATAGAATGGAAATATAGGCTTAGTAAAAAAAATACCTAAATAACTATATTAGAATAGTTTATTCGAAAGTAATTTTAATCGGTTTTCAAATGCATTTATAGGTAAAAATTGTCCGAATATTCTAATTTAAATTAAATTGGGGATTTCTAGTTGCATCCTTTTAGATTTATAAGTATTGTAAAAATAACGATAATAAAATTATACAAATTTAAGTATTTATTATCTCTAATTAACAGAAAATAATAATATACGAGAAAGTAAGCGCTTTCTTGAGTGGAGGGGTATAGTGTTATGGAAATTTTCAAGTACATGCAGAAATATGATTTTGAACAAGTAGTCTTTTGCCAAGATGAGGCATCGGGGTTAAAAGCGGTTATTGCTATTCATGATACAACATTGGGTCCAGCTCTTGGGGGTTCGCGCATGTGGACATATGCCTCAGAGGAAGCAGCTATTGAAGATGCACTACGTCTAGCACGCGGCATGACTTATAAGAATGCGGCGGCAGGCTTAAATCTAGGTGGCGGTAAAACAGTTATTATTGGAGATCCATTCAAAGATAAAAACGAAGAAATGTTCCGTGCATTGGGACGATTCATTCAAGGTTTGAATGGTCGATATATTACGGCAGAAGATGTAGGTACAACAGTTGCAGATATGGATTTAATCCATGAAGAAACAAATTATGTAACAGGTATTTCACCGGCATTCGGCAGCTCTGGCAATCCATCGCCAATTACAGCATATGGTGTATTTTTAGGGATGAAGGCAGCAGCGAAAGAAGCGTTTGGAGATGATTCACTGGCAGGCCGTAAAGTAGCAGTTCAAGGTCTTGGGAATGTTGCGTACACTTTATGTGAATACTTGTATAATGAAGGAGCGAAACTAATCGTAACTGACATTAATCAGCAAGCAATCGACCGTGTCGTTGCAGATTTTGGAGCGGTAGCTGTAGCACCTGATGCGATTTACGAACAGGATGTGGATATTTTCTCACCATGTGCACTTGGCGCTATCGTTAATGACCAAACGATTCCGACGCTCAAAGCGAAAGTTATCGCTGGATCTGCAAACAATCAGCTGGCAGAATCAAGACATGGTAAGGTACTGCATGATTTAGGAATTGTTTATGCACCGGATTACGTGATTAATGCAGGCGGGGTTATTAATGTTGCAGACGAGTTATACGGTTATAATCGTGAGCGTGCAATGAAGCGTGTTGAAACGATTTACACAAGCTTGGAAAAGATTTTTGCAATATCAAAAGAAGAAGATATTCCGACTTATTTGGCAGCAAACCGTTTAGCAGAAGAGCGTATTGCTCGTGTAGCGAAATCCCGCAGTCAGTTCCTTCAAAACGAAAAGAATATATTAAACGGTCGCTAAGACGCGATTACGAAAGAAGAAATTGATTTTGTTACTGGAAAAAAGGGGTGTCGGTTATGGCAAAAGATTATGATGTCGTTATTTTAGGCGGGGGCACAGGCGGTTATGTAGCCGCAATCCGTGCATCACAACTCGGACTGAAAACGGCAATCGTCGAAAAAAACAAAATGGGGGGTACTTGCCTGCATGCGGGCTGTATTCCGACAAAAGCATTGCTCCGAAGTGCCGAAGTATATGTGCAATCGAAAAAGGCACTTGATTTTGGGATTGAAGTGAATGATGTCAAAATCGACTTTGAACGAGTCCAACAAAGAAAGTCTAGTGTTGTAGATAAACTTTACAAAGGCGTTCAGCACTTGATGAAAAAAGGGAAAATCGATGTATATGATGGTTTCGGCCGTATTTTAGGACCATCTATTTTCTCTCCGATGCCAGGTACAATCTCGGTGGAAATGAATGATGGCACAGAAAACGAGATGCTTGTGCCGCAAAACGTCATCGTTGCGACAGGTTCTCGCCCTCGTACATTGGACGGTTTGAAAGTTGATGGGAAAAAGGTGTTCACATCAGATGAATTTCTGACGATCGAAAAGCTTCCGAAGTCAGCCATTATTATCGGTGGTGGTGTAATCGGTGTCGAGTGGGCGTCGATGCTCACTGATTTTGATGTAGAAGTCACAATCATAGAGTTAGGTGACCGTCTGCTGCCGACTGAAGATGCAGCAATTTCAGCGGAGATGCTGAAATCTTTGAAAAAGCGCGGAGTGAACGTTCATTTCAATGTAAAACTCGATCCTTCGGCAATTGATACAAAGGAAAATGTAGCGCTTCAAGTAAATGATGAAACCATTTCAGCGGAAGCACTTTTACTTTCAGTTGGAAGGGTAGCAAACACGGCAAATATCGGCTTGGAAAACACAGAAATTGAACTGAACAATGGGTATATTTCAGTAAACGAACATTTCCAGACGAAAGAACGTCATATATATGCTATAGGAGACGTCATCGGCGGTATGCAGTTGGCACATGTTGCTTCACATGAAGGAATTCGTGCTGTCGAGCATATTGCGGGACAGAATTCGATTCCTCTACATTATGCAAATATTGCACGAGGCGTCTACAGTAATCCGGAAGTCGCAAGTGTCGGACTTACAGAAGAGCAAGCAAAAAACAACGGCTATAAAGTTGTGACAACGACATTCCCGTTTAAAGCAATCGGTAAAGCGATTGTGTATGGTGAAACAGCAGGCTTTGTGAAAGTAGTTGCGGATGAAAGTTCGAATGATGTTGTCGGTGTCCATTTAATTGGACCGCATGCAACGGATTTAATATCTGAAGCTGCACTAGGTTTATTTTTAAATGCCTCGCCATGGGAAGTTGGACAGATGGTGCATTTGCATCCTTCATTAAGCGAAATCATCGGGGAGGCCGCGCTGGCGATTGAAGGAAAAGCGATTCATTTTTAAGAGTGACAAGGGGGTATTTTATGACTGACATTACAACAATAACACATGAACAACTTGGGTTAACGGATGAAGAGGTACTGAAAATGTACGAAACGATGTTAATGGCACGCCGCATTGATGAGCGGATGTGGCTGTTAAACCGTGCAGGAAAAATACCGTTTGTTATTTCATGCCAAGGACAAGAGGCAGCTCAAGTAGGTGCTGCCTTTGCCCTTGATCATACAAAGGATTATATTGCGCCGTACTATCGTGATATGGGGGTTGTCCTTCATTTTGGGATGACGGCAAAAGATTTAATGCTTTCGGCGTTTGCGAAAGCGGAAGACCCAAACTCTGGCGGGCGTCAAATGCCGGGACACTTCGGGCAAAAGAAAAATCGTATACTTACGGGTTCTTCTCCTGTAACGACACAAGTACCGCATGCGGTCGGTGTCGCACTTGCAGGGAAAATGCAGCAAAAGGACTTTATCACATTTGTAACACTCGGTGAAGGTTCGTCAAACCAAGGAGACTTCCATGAAGGGGCAAACTTTGCGGGAGTGCATAAATTGCCGGTTATTATCATGGTAGAAAACAACCAATATGCCATTTCTGTTCCGGTTGAGCGACAACTGGGCTGTGCACAAGTATCTGACCGTGCAATCGGCTACGGGATGCCTGGTGTAACGGTAGACGGCAAAAATCCGCTGGAAGTATACAAAGTGGTGAAAGAAGCGGCTGATCGTGCTCGACGCGGTGAAGGGCCTTCACTGATCGAAACGGTTTCGTTCCGACTGACAGCCCATTCTTCTGATGATGACGATCGTCAATATAGAACAGCTGAGGATATTGCAGAAGGAAAAGCAAAAGACCCGATTATTTTATTTGAAACATACTTAAAAGACTGTGGTGTAGCAGACGATGCGTTATTGGAACAAATGAACAAAAAAATTATGGATACTGTCAATGAAGCGACAGATTATGCAGAAAATGCAGCTTATGCCCCGCCAGAACATGCATTGCGTTTTGTGTATGCGGAAGGAGAAGATGCGTAATGCCGGTAATTTCTTATATTGATGCGATTAACTTAGCAATGAAAGAAGAAATGGAGCGAGATGACAGTGTCTTCGTATTAGGTGAAGATGTTGGGTTGAAAGGCGGGGTGTTCAAAGCGACAACAGGCCTGTATGACCAATTCGGGGAAGCGCGCGTATTGGATACACCGTTAGCTGAAAGTGCGATTGCCGGTGTTGCAATTGGTGCAGCGATGTACGGCATGCGTCCAATTGCTGAAATGCAGTTTGCGGACTTTATTATGCCTGCTGTAAACCAGATTGTTTCGGAAGCGGCGAAAATCCGTTACCGTTCAAACAATGACTGGAGCTGTCCTTTAGTTGTGCGTGCACCATTTGGTGGGGGAATTCATGGTGCCCTTTATCACTCGCAATCGGTTGAAGCGATGTTTGCAGGTACTCCTGGCTTGAAGATTGTCATTCCGTCCACACCGTATGATGCGAAAGGGTTGTTAAAAGCAGCCATTCGCGACCCAGATCCGGTTCTGTTTTTCGAGCATAAACGTGCATACCGTCTTATTAAAGGGGAAGTGCCGACAGATGATTATACATTGCCGATCGGAAAAGCCGATGTGAAGCGTGAAGGCGATGATGTGACAGTTATTACGTATGGCCTTGCAGTACATTTTGCATTGCAGGCAGCAGAGCGTCTAGCAAAAGACGGTATCGAAACGCATATTCTAGATTTACGTACTGTTTACCCGTTAGATCAAGAAGCCATTATTGAAGCTGCAAGAAAAACAGGAAAAATTCTACTGATTACTGAGGATAATAAAGAAGGCAGCATTATGGGTGAAGTGGCGGCCATCATTGCTGAGCATTGCTTATTTGAACTGGATGCACCGATCAAGCGCCTCGCAGGTCCGGATGTTCCCGCAATGCCATATTCACCAACAATGGAAAAGTTCTTTATGATTAATCCTGATAAAGTAGAAAAAGCAATTCGCGAACTCGCAGAATTCTAGTTAATAGAATTGGGATTGTATAAGAATCCTAAATAAACAGCAAAGGCCTATTAGTTAAAGGGGGATTGTTTAATGACAATTCAAAATATCGTCATGCCGCAACTTGGAGAAAGTGTGACAGAAGGTAAGATTGAACGCTGGCTTGTCCAAGTGGGAGATAAAGTAAATAAATATGATCCATTAGCAGAAGTAACAACAGATAAAGTTAATGCCGAAATTCCTTCTTCGTTTGCAGGGGTAATTACAGAGTTAATCGCAAACGAAAGTGAAACGTTGCCGGTAGGCGCGGTTGTATGCGCAATTGAAGTGGAAGGCTCCGAAATGCCGCCAGCTCCAGTTGAAAAAAGCTCGAATGTCAGCTCAGCAATTCTAAATGCCGGCTCACAGAAGAAAGAGGAAGACAAACCGGCAGCGAAAAAAGAAGACAAACCGGTGCGCACAGAACGCAAGCCGGGTCGTTTTTCACCTGCAGTTTTAGCATTGGCAAATGAACACGATGTCGACTTGGCCCAAATTACCGGCACAGGTGTCGGCAATCGGATTACAAGAAAAGATGTTGAAGCATATGTTGCGGCAGGTAAGCCGACAAGTCAGGATATTTCGAATGACGAACAACCAACAGCATTTGCTGAGCCAAAACAGGAAGCGTCAGCACAAGCGTCCACGCAAGGCGCGACACAAGCACCGGCGTCTCAGCCGAAACAAGAGGTTCCAGTTGCTGTTGGAGACATTGAAATTCCGGTTACACAAGTGCGTAAAGCAATTGCAAAAAATATGCTGCGCAGCACACATGAAATTCCGCATGCATGGATGATGATGGAAGTGGATGTGACAGAGCTTGTTGAATACCGCGACAGCATAAAAGAAGATTTCAAGAAAAAAGAAGGATTTAATCTGACGTATTTTGCATTTTTCCTAAAAGCGGTCTCCCAGGCGCTAAAAGAATTCCCGATCATCAATTCTGTTTGGGCGGAAGATAAAATTATTCAAAAGAAAGATATTAATTTATCGATTGCTGTAGCTACTGATGATGCATTATTCGTGCCGGTTATCAAAAATGTCGATGAAAAATCGATTAAAGGCATTGCGAAAGAAATTCATGAATATGCACATCTTGTACGCAACGGAAAACTGAAATTGGAGCATATGCAAGGTGGTACATTTACAGTCAACAATACCGGATCATTTGGTTCTGTTCAGTCAATGGGCATTATCAATCATCCACAGGCAGCAATTTTGCAGGTGGAAAGTATTGTAAAAAGACCTGTAATAGTACAGGGTAATATGATTGCTCCACGCTCTATGGTGAATTTATGTTTATCATTAGATCATAGAATTTTAGATGGTATGATTTGTGGGAAATTCTTATCTCGTGTGAAAGAAATTCTCGAAAATGTCGATAAAGAGAAGATGTCAGTCTACTAAAAATGCCGTGAAAGCCTGTAAAATAAGGCTTTCACGTTTTTTTTCTCTTTATTGTCAGAACATTCTCGTGTAAACTATAGTACAGAAATATAACAAGGGGGGAAGCTACTTAGCGACCACATGTCAATGAATATGAAAGAGATCGAATTTCAAACAGCCAGCTATGAGCAGTGGAAGGAAGAAGCGGTTAAAGCATTAAAAGGAAAACCGTTTGAATCCTTAATTACAAAGACAATTGAAAATATCACGCTTGACCCACTTTATACAGAAGAAAGCTTAATCGAAAAATTGGGAGACCAACTGGAGAAACAAGTATCAACAATCCGTTCTTTAACAAAACAGACGAGCTTCACTGTTGCACAGCAAATCGCTGGCAATGATGCAGCCAGCTTTTTTGCCAATATCGAGGATAGCTTATCGCGCGGCAATGAAATGATTACAATCAACAGCCCGATTGCATTTGACTGGTCTGAACAAGACAGCGAAAAACTCGCTTCTTATTTATCGGAAAATTCATTTAAATTTATCGTCGCTTCTGCTGAAGATGCAGTGCTGGATGTATTCAAATATATTGACGAAGCTAAACGTAAAGACGTTGTAGGCTATATTGTTTCACCTGAAACAATAGAATTAGCTAACTATCCAAATGTCCGCACGTTTTGTGCAAATACGATTCCATTCCATAATGACGGCGCTAATGCGGTACAAGAGCTTGCTATTGCGCTTGCACAAGCAGCTAAACTTGCTAATACGGTAGAAGATTTTAAAGCATTTGAACAGAAGTTTTTCGTACAGTTCGCTGTCGATACACAATTCTTTGCAGAAGTAGCAAAACTTCGTGCCTTCAAAGTATTATGGAAAGCGTTTGCTTCAGCATTCGGCAATGAAGCAAGCGCTGTCCCGGTCGTAGTGGAAACTTCGGTACGCAGCTTCTCGAAATATGATGTTTATGTAAATTTATTACGTGCAGGCAATGAAGCATTCTCAGCGGCAATCGGTGGTGCAGATGTTATTACGGTACATCCGCATGATGCATTGACAGGTGTGACAGGTCAGTCGGTCCGTATTGCGCGCAATGTCTCCCTTGTGACGAAAGAAGAGTCGCATGTAACAAATGTAATCGATCCATCAGGCGGTTCGTACTTTATCGAATCATTAACAGCAGACTATGTAAAAGAAGCATGGGCACTGTTTTTGGAAATCGAAATTGCTGGTGGATTGGAAGCATACGGCATCAATGCTCATATTGAGGAAGTGTATGCGGCACGCATGAAGCAAGTGGAAACACGCAAGCACTCATTAATCGGTACAAATATTTATGCAAACCCGCAAGATGGGGTAGCAACTACTGAAAATGCTCAATTTGCAAGTGTAAAACGTCTTGCCATTCCATTTGAAAACCTGCGTGCTACTTATGCACAAACTGGCATCAAAGCGGCGATTTTAACATTCGGCGAGCTGAAAAATTATAAGCCGCGCGCAGATTTTGTACAAGGATTCTTTGCGACAGCAGGCATCGTCGCATACCAAACAGCAGGCTTCCAAACAATTGAGGATGCAACAACTTGGCTGGCAAGTGCAGACTATGACTATGTAGTAGCAGCAGCAACGGATGAAGATACAAAGGCCATTATTCCGGCATTACTTGAAAACAAAAAGCAAACAGCTGTATTGGATGCAGCGGGTAAATATAAAGAAGAAGAAGCGGCGTGGACTGCAGCAGGCTTAAACGGCTTTATTTATGCAGGTCAGAACATCGCTGAAAAGCTATCGGATGTCGTGATGAGCGTGAAGGGGGTACAACAATGAGCAAAGCAAATTTCGCAACAGTTGTCATTGAAGATGTATTAAAACAAGAGCAACTTACTTCTACAGGCTCGTACGTCACAAATGAAGGCATTGAAGTAAATTCGGTTTACAATAAAGAAGATATTCAAGATGCAAAACATTTAAAAGATGTGGCTGGTATCGCGCCGAATACACGTGGCCCATACCCGACAATGTATGTAGCGCGTCCGTGGACAGTACGTCAATATGCAGGTTTCTCAACTGCGGAAGAATCAAATGCTTTTTACCGTCGTAACTTGGCAATGGGTCAAAAAGGGCTTTCAGTAGCATTCGACTTGGCAACACACCGCGGTTATGACTCTGATCATCCTCGTGTAACAGGGGATGTCGGAAAAGCCGGCGTTGCAATCGATTCAGTTGAAGATGCAAAAATTTTATTCGACGGCATTCCACTTGATCAAATGTCGGTATCGATGACAATGAACGGTGCAGTATTACCGATTCTTGCATTCTACATCGTTGCAGCAGAAGAACAAGGAGTATCGCCTGATAAATTGGCCGGTACGATCCAAAACGACATTTTAAAAGAATACATGGTACGTAACACATATATTTACCCACCGGCAATGTCGATGAAAATCATTGCAGACATTTTTGAATATACGGCGAAATTCATGCCGAAATTCAACTCGATTTCCATTTCGGGTTACCATATTCAAGAAGCGGGTGCGACAAATGATATCGAGCTTGCGTATACATTGGCAGACGGTCTTGAATATGTACGTACAGGTTTAAAAGCAGGTATTGACATTGATGCATTTGCACCGCGTTTATCGTTCTTCTGGGCGATCGGTATGAACTATTACATGGAAGTTGCGAAAATGCGTGCAGCACGTCGCATCTGGGCACAAATGATGTCTACATTCAATCCGAAAAACTCGAAGTCTCTTGCATTGCGTACACACTCGCAAACATCAGGCTGGAGTTTAACGGAACAAGATCCATTCAATAACGTAACACGTACATTGATCGAAGCGAACGCGGCAGCAATGGGCCATACTCAGTCGCTTCATACAAACGCACTGGATGAAGCAATTGCTTTACCAACGGACTTCTCTGCTCGTATTGCACGTAATACTCAGCTATTCCTGCAAGAAGAAACAGGAATGACTAAAGTAATCGATCCATGGGGCGGTTCGTACTATGTAGAAAAACTGACAGATGAGCTGACAGAAAAAGCATGGGCATTAATCGAGGAAATCGAAGCTCTTGGCGGAATGGCAAAAGCGATCGAGACAGGACTTCCGAAAATGAAAGTTGAAGAAGCAGCGGCAAAACGCCAGGCGAAAATCGACTCAAAAACAGAAACGATTGTCGGTGTAAACAAATACCGTCTTGCTGAAGAAGATCCAATCGACATTTTAGATATCGACAATGCGATCGTACGTGAATCACAAATTGCCCGCCTTGAAAAAATGAAGGCAACACGTGATGAAGCAGAAGTGCAAAAACATTTAGCACGCTTAACGAAGGCGGCTGAAGACGGCTCTGAAAACTTATTGGCCGTTGCAGTGGATGCAGCAAGAGCACGTGCATCATTAGGTGAAATTTCGGATGCGATTGAAGCAGTATCTGGCCGTCATAAAGCGGTTATCCGTTCAATTTCAGGTGTCTACTCTGCAAACTTCTCGGATGATGAAATGATATCAGAAGTGAAGCAAATGACAGAAGACTTCCTGGAAGCAGAAGGTCGCCGTCCACGTATTTTAGTGGCGAAGATGGGACAAGACGGACATGACCGTGGTGCGAAGGTTGTTGCAACTGGTTATGCGGACTTAGGTTTCGATGTCGATATTTCTCCATTGTTCATGACACCAGAAGAAACAGCACAAATGGCAAACGAAAACGACGTACACTGTATCGGAGTATCTTCTTTAGCTGCGGGTCATAAAACATTAGTGCCTGAACTTGTAGCTGAATTGAAGAAATTAGGTCGTGAGGACATTATCGTCATTTGCGGTGGGGTAATCCCAGCTCAAGACTATGAGTTCCTATATGAAGCAGGTGCAGCGGCTATCTTCGGGCCAGGTACTGTGATTCCAGTATCGGCAATTCGCATTATAGAAGAAATTTATAAAAAGTTAGGTTATGAGGAAGTGGCAGAGTAGTGATGCCACAAGACGAGAAAAGCGCTTTATTTGTCATGGATGGTGTGAAGGGTGGTCATGATGGTATGAGCTATTCAAACCCAAAGAAATTCCGTAAAAAAAAGCAGGAAGCACTTGATTTACAGACGCTGGCTGGCGAAGTGCGTGCGGGTAATCGTACTTCGCTCGCTAAAGCGATAACGCTCATTGAAAGCTCGAACAATGCCCATAAAGAAGAAGCACAGAAGCTGCTGCAGGAGTTATTGCCTTTTACGGGCAATTCAATCCGTATTGGCATCACCGGGGTACCGGGTGCGGGGAAAAGCTCGTTTATTGAAGCATTCGGTACGATGCTGTGCAAAATGGGCAAGCGCGTTGCGGTTCTTGCAATCGACCCGAGCTCATCGCTTTCAGGCGGCAGTATTTTAGGGGATAAAACCCGGATGGAAGAACTGGTGCGCCAGGAAAATGCATTTGTCCGTCCTTCGCCGAGTGCCGGTACATTAGGCGGCGTCCACAAAAAGTCCCGCGAAACAATGCTTTTATGCGAAGCAGCAGGCTATGACGTCATTTTGATTGAAACAGTCGGTGTCGGTCAAAGTGAAACGTATGTGCGTGGCATGGTCGACTTCTTCCTGCTGCTTGTCTTAACAGGTGCGGGAGATGAGCTTCAAGGGATGAAGAAGGGCATTATGGAGCTTGCAGACGGCATTATCGTCCATAAAGCCGATGGGGACAATGTGCGCCCTGCACGCCGGACAATGCAGGAATACAAGCAGATTCTTCATTTCCTTCAGCCATCTACTCCTGGCTGGCTCAGTACGTCACTGACCGTATCGTCCCTTGAAAAAAAGGGGCTCGACAAAGTATGGGATATGCTGATGGAATTTGAGCAGACGATTAAGCAATCGAATTATTGGACGACACGTCGCCATGAACAAACGCGCGACTGGTTCCATACAATGATTACCGATCATTTAATAGATTCGTTCTATAATAATCCGGAACGTAAAAAGCAGGTCCGATCACTTGAGGAAGAAATATTGCATGGCCAGCTAACGGTTACACAAGGGGTTAATGCATTATTTGGCGAAAAAAATGAATAAATCAATTACGCCTTGGCGTAATTGTGTCCAGATTTTTTGAGTTTGGACCCACACGAAGTGGGTCAGTCAGCCGTTCGCATGATGCGACGCTTTTAGGCTGGAAACCTCTATAATTCCTTTAAAAAATCTGTGACATCCGCCGGAGGCTTATTTTCATTCAGCGGGAGTTTCCGCTGAATGAAAATAATGATAATCAAGAGTCTTTGCACATCTTTCGTAACCTTGCTATGATAAAAAGGAACATAGAAAGGGGCTAAAAAGCTTATGAACATGGATTATGATTTATTTATGCAACAAATTACAACGACTGCACGTGCAGAGATGGAAGCAGCAGGTTATGAACAACTGCGCACTCCGGAAGATGTGGAAGCAGCGTTTGCTCGTAAAGGAACAACTCTTGTTATGGTGAATTCTGTATGTGGCTGTGCTGGCGGTATTGCACGTCCTGCAGCAACACATGCTGTACATTATGATAAACGTCCTGACTATTTAGTAACAGTATTTGCTGGTCAAGATAAAGAAGCAACAGCAGCTGCACGTTATTATTTCGGTGAAGATCACATTCCATCATCACCATCATTCATATTATTGAAAGATGGACAAGTTGTAGGAGAAGTTGGCCGCTTTGAAATCGAAGGACATGACCCAATGAGCGTTGTAACAAACCTTCAAGGTCACTTCGAGGAAAACTGCGAAGAAATCTAATACTAATAGAGTTATTGTGTAACGGGTGCGTATTGAACGTACCCGCTGCACACCTATAACGGGGGAGTTCAACCGATATGAAGAAATTTTCAATCGGCTATCGTACATTAAAAACAGCCATTGGTGCTGCTGTTGCGATAGCAATTGCCCAATATTTTGATTTGCAGTTTTTCACGGCAGCTGGTATTCTGACGATTTTAAGCATTCAACCAACAAAACGTAAATCTCTCCATGCGGTGTATACCCGGATTGTTTCAACATTTATCGGGATCGCTTATGCATTTGTATTTTTCGAAATATTCGGTTATTCACCGGTTGTTTTGGGAGTTGTCATGATTCTTTTCATTCCGACAATCGTTTCGCTGAGAGTTGTGGAAGGTTTTATCTCAAGTTCGGTTATTATGATGCATATTTATTTGACCGCCAATTTTACGGCAGATTTGCTAATTAATGAATTTTACTTAATGGCAATCGGTTATGGGGTTGGTTTAGTCGTTAATATGTATATGCCGGATATTCAGCAAGGCCTGTATTACCACCGTGAGAAAATGGAGTCGTTATTGAAGAAAATTCTTGCAGAAATTGCAGGGTATCTAAGAGATGGCGATACATTATGGGACGGTCATGAACTAATTGAGGCGGCGAAAGTTGTCGAAGCAGGAAAAGCACTGGCATTCCAAGATGTTGAAAACCACGTGACTCGTAAAGAAAATACATATTACTTGTATTTTGATATGCGTGAAAGACAGCTGGAAATTATTGAGCGCGTGTTGCCGAAAATTACCTCACTGCCGGTAATGACGGAGCAGGCTACTTTAATTGCAGCGTTTATGGAAGACTTGAGCGAGCACGTCCATTCAGGTAACACAGCAAGCCGCTTTTTGGAAAAGCTCGATAAAGTAAAAGAAGAGTTCGCCAAAATGCCATTGCCAACCGATCACGAAACATTCCTCGCCATGGCGGCATTGTACCAGTTTATTGAAGAAATGGATGAATACCTGGTCATCAAGCAATCGTTCAAGGGGATGAAATAATACGGAACATGATGGGACGGCAACTTTTGATTTAAATGCAAATTGATTGGAATGAAGGGGAGGCGACTCCAGCGGGAACAGCCCGAGGGAGAGCAATAGGAACAAAAGCTAAGAACGCCACGTCCTGTGGCAACGCTTTTGTGACCAACATCGTGTTGGCCTCGGGCCCGCGGAAAGCGTCCGACCCGGAATGGAAATCAACTTCAGAAGCCGGATGAATTAAAAAAAATGGATGCATAAACATCCATTACATAATTGCTGCGACACCCATTGCAACAGTTGAGATTAACATGATAACAACCATTGAATAAACGACTATTTTTTGAAACTTTTTGTTGCTCATTCTTTTCGCTCCTTCAATATGAACTAGTACTAGTTTATCAAATTTGAAGGAATTCTCAAGTACATTAGATTTTACATTTTCGAAATTTTAAAATTTTTTTATCGGGATTCCAAATACCCAATAAAAAAGAAGCCTCCAACAGATGTCCGGACACGCTTCAGATGTTGAGGAATTAATAATTTTATTCAAAAGGGAGTCAGTACCGTGGAAAAAGTGGATCATATCGGCATTGCCGTTCGTAATATTGAAGAACGTATTACATATTACACAGAAACGCTAGGCTTGAAATTATTAAAGATGGAAGAAGTAGAATCACAGCAAGTAAAAGTTGCTTTTATCGATGCAGGCAACGTAAAAATTGAGCTGCTTGAGCCAATGAGTGAAAAAAGCGCGATTCATGGATTTTTGGAAAAGCGCGGAGAAGGCATTCACCATGTTGCATTCGGCGTAACTGGTATTCGTGAGCGCATGGCTGAACTTCGTGACAAAGGTGTACGATTATTATCTGAAGAGCCGGGACCAGGTGCTGGCGGCGCGGAAGTAGCATTTTTACACCCGAAAGACTCATATGGTGTACTTTACGAATTATGCGATAAAAGCGGAAAAGGGGATAAATAACGATGACAACAATGACAGTAACTCCAGATATGTTTGATAAAATTAATGAGCTTTATGACCGTAAAGAAGCAATCCAGCTTGGTGGCGGGGATGCGCGTATCGAAAAGCAACATGAAAAAGGGAAAATGACTGCCCGTGAACGTATTGATATGTTATTGGATGACGGGTCATTCGTTGAAATCAATCCTTTCATCACACACCGTACTGTTGACTTTGGTATGGATAAACTGGAAGGTCCTGGTGACGGCGTAGTTACTGGTTTCGGTAAAATCAATGGCCGTAATGTATATCTATTCGCACAAGACTTCACAGTATTCGGTGGTGCGCTTGGTGAAATGCATGCGAAAAAAATCGCAGCGGTAATGGACTTGGCAGCGAAAAACGGTACACCATTTATTGGTATTAACGATTCTGGCGGTGCGCGTATTCAAGAGGGTGTATTATCTCTTGACGGATACGGTCATATTTTCTACCGTAACTCAATCTATTCTGGTGTTATTCCGCAAATCTCGGTAATTATGGGGCCATGTGCTGGTGGTGCCGTTTATTCACCAGCGATTACTGACTTTATTTTAATGGTTGATAAAACATCTCAAATGTTCATTACAGGCCCTAAAGTAATTGAAACAGTAACGGGTGAGAAAATTTCTGCTGAAGGCCTTGGCGGATCTAAAGTGCACAATGCAACTTCAGGAAATGCCCACTTCCGTGCTGAAAACGAAGAAGCTGCAATTGCGCAAATTCAGCAATTACTTTCTTACTTACCACAGAACAACCGAGAAAAAGCACCAAAACAAGCTGCTCCAGAAGGCGATAACTTCCGTTCAGAGCTTGTTGATGTGGTACCGATTGACCAAACAAAATCTTATGATGTTCGTAAAGTAGTAGAGCAAGTAGTAGATGAAGGTTCATTCATGGAAGTGCAAAAAGAATTCGCGAAAAACATCGTTGTTGGTTTTGCACGTATCGCGGGAGAATCAGTTGGTTTAGTATGTAACCAGCCGAAGTTCTTAGCGGGCGGATTAGATATTGATTCATCTGATAAATTAGCTCGTTTCGTACGTACATGTGACGCATTTAACGTGCCTGTTATTACATTTGAAGACGTATCCGGCTTTTTCCCGGGTGTTAAACAAGAACATGGTGGGATTATCCGTCATGGTGCGAAAATTTTGTATGCTTACTCAGAAGCAACTGTACCGAAAATTACAGTTATTTTACGTAAAGCATACGGCGGTGCGTACGTAGCATTGAACTCAAAAGCAATCGGCGCGGATTTAGTATTTGCTTGGCCGAATGCCGAAATTGCAGTAATGGGTGCTGCTGGTGCGGCAAACATCATTCATGCAGGTGAAATTGCAAAATCGGCTGATCCGGAAGCAACACGAGCAGCGAAGATTGAAGAATACAAAGAAAAATTCGCAAATCCTTATGTAGCGGCATCACGCGGTATGGTTGACGATGTTATCGATCCACGTGAAACACGTATCAAGTTAATTCAAGCATTGGATATGCTATCAACAAAGCAGGAAGACCGTCCATACAAAAAGCACGGGAACATTCCACTATAATGTTTAATTAAAGTACTTTAAGAAACATCTCTTAAATGATTTGTATACTATACAATCATTTTTGAGGTGTTTTTTGTTTTTAAAAGATCAGAAGGAAACAGAACAGAAAAAGAAGGATAAAATATTAGGAATTTATCAAAAATTAACCACCTATTAAATGTAAATACTCCTTTTTTATTATAGTGAAATTTACAAAAAGCCATTATGCTAAAGAAAGGGAAAGACTGTAAAAAATTAACGGGATTTTCATTGAATACTTACACAGAGTGACAGGAGGACTTAATGCATGAATGAAAGGAATCAACTACAGAGAGCAATAGACTTAAGAAGTAATGGAGAATTACAGCAATCCAATCAGCTATTATTGGATCTAGTTGAACAACATCCTAACGATGCCTATGTAAATTACCAGTGTGCTTGGAGCTTCGATGTGCTTGGAGAAGAGTCCAAAGCTGTACCGTACTATAAAGAGGCAATTCAAGGTAATTTGAATGAAGAAGATTTAGCGAATGCTTATTTAGGTCTTGGCAGTACATATAGAGCATTAGGGGAATACGAAAATTCAAAACATATGCTTGAAAAAGGGTTAGAGAAGTTTCCACATAATTTAGCCATTCAAGTATTTTATGCCATGACGTTGTTTAACTTGAATGAACACGAGCGCTCCATGGAGCTTCTATTAAAAAATTTAGCAAGCACTTCCTCTGACCCTCAAATTCAGACATACAAAAAATCTATAATATTTTATAGTGATAAACTGAATGAAGTGTGGAAGTGAGGAATCAATTAATTGCGGAAAAATTTTGAGTTTGCACTTTATAGGATGAAATTAACTAAGGTTGTAAACTACTTAGTCTTTACAGCGATGGTCAGCCTGATCGGCTATAGCTGTTATTTCATATCAATGTTGTTTATCGGTTCTATGCTGTTTACTGCAGCAGATGCGCCACCCGGAGATATTTCGAATTCCGGCAGATTGCTGACCATTGCCTTTCAAGCTTTTGGTACGTTCATTGTGCTACTTATTTACAGCATTGTTCATTGGAGCATTGCATCGCTTCTGAACATACCGTTTCCAAAGCGATTTATCTTCATTTTAAATTTAATTGTCATTAGTTTGGTCACTGGTGCGTTAATTTTAGAATTCATTATCATCAACGGCAGTTTTTTATAAAATTACTCCACTGCTTTAGACAGATTGAAAGCCGCTTGCTGTTTTTTCGGCTCTTTTTCATACGGGTGTTCGTGCTCGGCAAAAAGGAAGATTGCCCCGAGATCAATGCCATGACCGTAATGGGCAGTTTCTTCAGGGGTTAGGTTCAATATGCGTAAGCTCACTTCATATACATGTTGGCGTGTTATAAAACTGATAATTTGTTCAAACCAATTGCCGGCATGGTGCACTTGAATATCGGTATACATTTTCAGTGATTGTAGAGGATGGATATCTTTTGAAAACACATGGATTTCATGCTCGGAAAAACCGTGTCCCCTAATCAAGTTCAGTTTTGTCATAGCTTCCTCAATACTATACACTAAAGCAATTTCACGTCGATACTCCATCATGATCACCTCTTTTTTATTGTAATGGAATTTTTTCATGAGATAGTAGTGATAAAAATCAATCATGCATTAATACAATTATAAAATGCAGAAAATTCGAAACCTATACAGTAATTAATCCGTAGAACATAAAAAGGGAGGTTTTACTTATGGGGAACTATTCCATTCGCGATTTTGTAAACAAGACGCAGCAAGACCAGAATGAAAACGATTATTTTGAATTGGAAACTGATCGCGTACTCGAAGTGAATCTTAATGGGGAAGTTTGGTCAAAAATGGGCGCGATGATCGCCTATGTCGGTTCGATCAAATTTGAGCGTGAACGGATTCTGGAACATGGCGTTTCGAAAATGTTCAAGAAAGCATTGACCGGTGAAGGCACGCAACTAATGAAAGCGAAAGGCAAAGGCCGGTTATACTTAGCAGACCAAGGGAAAAAGATTACCATTTTTGATTTGCAGAACGAAAGCTTGTGCGTGAACGGCAATGATCTGCTCGCGTTTGAGCCATCGATAAATTGGGATATTCGTCTTATGCGTAAGATGGCCGGTATGATGGCAGGCGGCTTATTCAATGTGATGCTAAACGGCAAAGGAAAAGTGGCAATTACAACCCATTTTGAGCCGCTTACATTAATCGTGAAGCCGGGTGAAACTGTGTATACGGACCCGAATGCCACAGTTGCGTGGTCCGGGAATTTGAAACCAGAGTTTGTAACGGATATTACGTTCCGCACACTCATTGGACGCGGCAGCAATGAATCTATTCAAATGGCTTTTTCCGGTGAGGGATTTGTCATCATTCAACCATTTGAAGAAGTGTATTTATCGTCGGATTCATAATAGTTGCGGTAAAGTAAGGAGAAAACAGATGTTTTTAAAATCAGTCAAACTAAAAAAAGAACAAATATTGGACTATAGCGAATACCCGTTCTCAATTCCATTTATTCGCCATATGGATGAGCTGGATGTGGATGCACGGGTCACGTTTTTTGTTGGAGAAAACGGTGCAGGTAAATCAACATTGCTAGAAGCCATTGCGGATCAGATCGGTTTCAATCCGGCAGGGGGGAGCACGCAAAACTATAAGGCATATGAAGTGCATCAATCCGAATCCGCACTTGGAGATTATGTGAAACTCTCCTGGTGGCCAAAAGTAACGAACGGATTTTTTCTTCGCGCGGAAACATTTTACCAGTTTGCCTCGCATTTGGATGATACCGATGAAAATGGCTACAAAGCATACGGGGGGAAATCACTTCATCATCAATCACACGGGGAATCATTTTTCTCACTGTTCCAGCATCGGTTCACAGGTCAAGCGATTTATTTACTGGATGAGCCGGAAGCCGCGTTATCCCCGACAAGACAGCTAGCTTTTTTAACATTGATGAATGATTTGGTGAAACAGGGCAATGTCCAATTCATTATCGCAACCCATTCACCGATTTTACTCGGGTACCCAGGAGCGGTCATTTATCAATTTGATGAAGATGGCATCGAGCAAGTGGAATACGAAGAAACCGAACATTATCAAATTACCTCATACTTTTTGCAGCACCGTGAAAAAATGCTGCAGGATCTGTTCGAGGAAGATGAGGATGAACTGTAATATCAATCGAAGTGTTGCAGATTGCACGGCTGCTTAACAGCATGTATAAACAAAGGAGTGAATAAAATGGGATGGCAGCAATTGCACCAGCAAGCAGAGCAATATCACATTCAACTATTGGAAGCGGAAAAACTGAGCAAAAAAATCGAAAGTCTTGAACTTCAAATTCAACATGCAGAGCAGAATGTTGAGCAGCATGAACGAGATTTGCAAAACACACGCCAACAATTGAATAAACTCGAGGAATTTTCTTTCGTCAATCTTTTCCGCGGCTGGTCCGGGAAAAAGGATGAGCTAATCGAGCAAAATATGGACTCGGTAGCAGTTACCGAGCTAAAGCTGGTAGAAGCTCAGTTAATGTTTAAAGATTTACAAGAAGACCGGATTAAACTTGTACAACAATTGAGCATGATAAATGTTTCCAAAATCCGTGAACAGCTAAAGAAAATAGAAGACGAAAAGCAAGTGTGGCTAATGGCGAATGCACCTGCAGCAGCGAAGGAATTAACGAGCATCATTGAACAGGTGATTTTATGCAAACAGCTGAAAATCGAAATCCATGAAGCGATCGATGCGGGAAAACAGGCATTTAATAAGCTGACAGATGCCGGCTCCCAATTGCAGGACGCCAAATCCTACTCAACATGGGATACATTTTTAGGCGGGGGCTTTATCGCAACAGCGTTAAAGCACGACAAACTCGAAGAAACGAACAGCTATTTGCATGAAGCGCAAATGGCCCTACAACGTTTCCAAAATGAACTGCTGGATATTAAAGAGATGCGTCAAAATACACTGGAAGTTCATACGGATGGTTTTGTAATGTTTACGGATTACTTTTTCGATAATATTTTCACTGATTGGTCAATTCACTCTAAAATTACAACAGCTATCGATCAAATCTCGCGCGTGCAGGACGATGTGGCGAATACACTTCGCGATTTAAAGCAAAAATTGAGCATGACAATCGAAAAAGAACAGGCGCTTCTAATAGAAAAAGAAAGCATTTTAAATGCCGATGATCAATCATTGTTTTTTCAAAAATAGAGGCGTACAATAAAGCGTAAACTAGTTATTTAAAGGAGTTATCGATTATGAACCGAGTAGTAGAAGAGTTTTTAGAATTAGTGCAAATTGATTCAGAAACTAAGCATGAACAAGTGATTGCACCTATTTTAGTGAAAAAATTAGAAGAAATGGGCTTTGATGTTTTTCAGGATGATGCACATACACGTAACGGCCACGGTGCAGGCAATATTATCGCAACATTAAAAGGCGATGAGTCAATCGAGCCAATTTATTTTACAGTACATATGGATACAGTCGTGCCGGGCAAAGGCATTAAACCGGAAATTCGTGAAGATGGCTATATTTATTCTGACGGCACAACGATTCTTGGCGCGGATGATAAAGCAGGTATCGCAGCATTATTTGAAATGGCACGTCGTTTAAAAGAAAAGGATAGCGTACATGGTACAATCCAGTTCATCATTACAGCAGGCGAAGAAAGCGGATTAGTTGGCGCTAAGGAACTCGATCCTTCAAAAATCATCGCCAAATACGGTTTTGCGGTTGATAGTGACGGCAAAGTGGGCGGTATTGTAGTTGCAGCACCATTCCAGGCAAAAGTATTTACAAAAATTATCGGTAAAACCGCACATGCTGGCGTTGCACCTGAAAAAGGGATTTCGGCGATTACTGTTGCAGCAAAAGCTGTTGCCCAAATGAAATTAGGTCGTCTCGATGAAGAAACGACAGCGAATATCGGTCGTTTTGAAGGTGGTAAAGCAACAAATATCGTATGTGATGAAGTATCAATTCTTGCGGAAGCTCGTTCGATTGATGAAACAAAACTGAATGCTCAAACTGATCATATGAAAGAAACATTTGAACGTGTGGCACAAGAGATGGGTGCGCGTGCTGAAGTTGAAGTGAAGTTAATGTACCCAGGTTTCCGTGCGACAGAAGAAGATCAAGTTGTGAAAGTTGCTAAAGCAGCGGTTGAAGCAATTGGTCGTACACCACAGCTCGGTATTTCAGGCGGCGGTAGTGATGCGAACGTTATCGCTGGGTTCGGTATTCCTACTGTAAACTTATCGGTTGGCTATGAGGAAATTCATACAACAAACGAAAGAATGCCGGTTGAAGAACTAGAAAAACTGGCGGATCTATTGGAAGAAATCGTTGTTCAAACAACGAAATAAGAGGTATCCATATGAGCATTGAAAAAGCAGTCGTATTTTTATGCGGCACAGAACAATATGCTGTGCCGGTTGAGCAGGTTGTTTCGATTGAAAAGCTGGAGCGTGTAACTCCGATTCCTCATTTACCGAACTACTTGCTCGGCTTTACGCGAATTCGAGGGGAACTTACACCAATAATCGATTTTCAGACCATTTTATACAATCGCCCGACAAATACACCTACGTCTAAAATTATTGTATTGAAGACAGAGTTGATTAATTATGGATTGGTCGTTGCCGACGCGAAAGAAATTATCGATTTTGAAGAAGGCGTATTAAAGCAGATGGGGCTAGTCAATTATGAAAAGACGAAATATTTTACGGCGGTTGCCAATTTGGAAGACCGCATGATTTCTTGTATTGACCCGAATATTCTCGTTCATTCGTTAGACGGCATCCGTGAAATTATTGAATATTTACATGAAATGAATCAGCAGGAAAATCAAACAAACTAAAAAAAGAGCTTATCATCTGATCGTGATAGGCTCCATTTTTTCAATCGGCAGTAACTGCCTTTTTTTTGAATTGTTTAACGTACGCATAACCTGTGAAGCTAAATACAAAGATGGAAATGATTGTGAGTGTCAAAACGAGATTTTCTTCAACCCATGGAATATTTCCAAGTAAAAAGCCACCGCCAAGCCAGACAACTGTCCAAAGTACGGCCCCCATGAAGTTATAGCGCAAAAATGTCCCATACGAAAAGCCGGAATATCCGCATATAAATGGTGTCATTGTCCGCATCAACGGTACAAACCGTGAAAACGTAATGGCAACCCGGTCATAGTTTTCCAGGAAATTCAGAGCTTTTTCATTAGTTTCCTCTGATAAAAAACGCCTAAAGAGATTGCGCTTCGGCGGAATTTTCCGTATCGATTTACCAATAAAATAGTTGCTGCTGTCAGCTAGCGTTGTCGCAATGATAAAGATGATGAGCAATGTCATAAAATCAAGCTTATCGATAGCCGCTAATGTACCACTTGTAAACACCGTACTGTCTCCTGGTAAAAACGTTAAAATCACAAAGGCTGTTTTCGTGAAAACAACCGCAAATAATAGAATATAAATATACAGTCCGAGTTCTTTTATGTAATAAAATATGACTTGGTCGATTTCCCGTAAAAATTGAATAATTTCAAGTAGCATAAGTAGTTCTCCTATCAAGAGGATGATTAAATTCAAGTATAGCGGATATTGGCTGAACATTGCTATAAAAAGTGCTGACTAAAAAATCTAAAGAGGTGATGGAAATGAGTTTGACAAAGCGCCCTAAAATTGAGATTTCAAAAACAAAATCTGAATGGCTGATGGATATCATCGGCTATATAGCATTAGCAATTATGCTCATTGTGCTATTCATGAACAGGCGAGAACTGCCGAATGAAGTGCCTGCCCATTTTGACGGCAGCGGCAATGTCGACCGCTGGGGCTCTAAATGGGAGCTGTTAATTTTACCGGGCATTGGAATTGCGATGCATTTCTTTTTAATGATTTTCGAAAAATTCCCCGAAACACACAACTATCCGGCCCGCATTAATGAATCCAATGCCGAGGTGTTTTACCGAAATAGTCGTCAAACATTAAATTATATGCGCAATATCATTAATATATTATTCGCTTATATCGTATACCGGTCTGTCACGATTGCATTAGGAGATGCGGCAACAATCGGCTGGCCATTTTTCGTCATAATGGCAGCGCTGTTTGGTGTGCTGATTTGGAAGATGATTAAGATAATGAGAATTAAGTAAATTTAAAAGATTGTGAGCGGAAGTGGAAAATTTCGCTGGTAAAGTGGAACTCTCCGATGTAAATTAGAACTTGGAAAGAGAAAAGTAGAATATTTCAAGGCAAGAGTAGAACGCCACTCATAAAGTAGAATACGGCAAGCGGAAATTAGAAAATTTCGCGGGTAAGGTGGAACGCACCGGTATGAAAGTAGAACTTACGGCTACGAATGGAGAACTGAACTCGAAAAAAGTAGAACAATCGGATAGAAAAGTAGAATCCCTATCGAATAACTAAAGCATCTCATAAAGGAGGTGCTTTTTTCAGTGTGCAAAAATTTATTGAAAGAAAATTACATATTTCTGTATTTCGTTCGTCTATACAAGTAAGAGAGGTGATGGATTTGGATTTTGATGAGCTTTATGAGCAGGAGTTCCGCAAAACTTATCAGTACATACGCTACATGGTATCTCACGCACAAGTTGCCGAAGATTTAACGCAGGATACGTTTGTGCGAATTTATAAAACGGACTTGACCAAAGTAACCAATTGCCAAACTTATACGAGGCAAGTCGCACGGAATCTTGTTTATGACTATTATCGAAAGAAAGCATTAATAAAGTGGCTTCCATTTACAAATGCCCCGGAGCAGCAGGATTTTGGTTATGTACCGCATGAGTGGCTTATCCAGGAAGAGGACCGAAAACAATTATACGAGGCACTGCAAAAGTTAAAACCAATCCAACGTGAAGTTATCATTTACCGAAAAATCGAGGAGCTTTCAATTCTGGAAACGTGTGACATTATGGGGTTAACTTCGACGAAGGTTGCTAACACACAGCGGAGTGCGATGCAGGCATTGCAGAAAATTTTAGGAGGTGTAATCGATGAAGCTTGATGATCAATTAAAACAGTTAAATGAACTCCGTGAAAATGAATCATTAAAAAAATCCATTTACACCAACATTCATAAAAAACCTGCGAAACCCCGTAAGTCAATGAAGCGATTCCGTGAATTAGGTGTAATGGTGTCAATCTGTTTCATCGGCCTGTTTTTACTGTTCACATCGGACATTCAAAACAACCAGGCAGCATCAGGAGAGATTGCTAAAATTACCTCATATGAAAATAACGGAGAAAAGGGGTTTAGAGGCAGAACTTCGACACTTTTCGTAGGCGTGGAAAATGTTACGACAGATGAATTGACTTCTTTATTCGAAAATATTTCAGAGCTCCCTTCTGTCATGGCTCCTCCAAAGAGTGACTTGCATTATGATATTGTCGTGCGGTATAAAAACGGAGAACTTCGAAAATTCGAATTGGCATGGAACTATTTATATGACGTCACCAACAATGCATATTATCCAGGATATGAACAATATCCATCCACTGTTTTAGCTCACTTGGAAAATGCGCATGATCGACTACAATTTCCTGTAATTTTTATTGCGCTAGGGGTTATTGTGATGAACTTGATGTCAACCAGCTACTACAGTCGCCGTCAAATTGAAAGGCCGAAAAAAATTCGTGGATTAGGAATTGCAATGACAATTAGCTTAATCATCCTCGCTGTTTTGGCCGCCTATTACTACTGGTTTGGACCACATTATAAGCCATTGCTCTTGTTATTAGTGCTTGGGTATGGATTAAGCATTTGGTGGCCAATTAAAAAAGAGATTACAAACTTGACCATATTGAAAGTGGAAAAGTACAAAATTATATTTGTTGTCCTGTTGTTCTTTATGTGGATTGTTATGGCGTAAATATTGAAAATGCACAGGCATGGCCGTTCATAAAGAAGCGGCCATGCTTTTGCGTGCGCAGATACTTACAATGGGAAAGGAATTTTTTTGAAACCTTTTATCTGAAAATTCGTATAAATAAACAGGCAAGGAAGAGGAGGCATTTGAATGAATAATCAATTTAAAGAACAGTTCGGTCTGTATTTTTTAGCCGGTGAATTTGAGGAAATCTACGAGAAAACAACAAAGTCGTTTCAGAACCTAGTATCGTTAGAACAATTTCGCCAGCTTTCTTTAGACTATAATTCAAATGTGAGTAGTTATACGTGTATCGTGTCCAATACATTTCAAGGGCTTGATCGGCATATTTGGGTTGATGAAACTTATTCCAAAGCAGTTGTAATAGCATATGACAGGCAGGATATTATTCAGGCAATCTATTTAAAACCGTTTGCAACCTATCCAAACAGCGACCAAATATGGACGAAAAATACATACAACATGCCGATTAATGATGAATGGTATGTTTTTTGGGGCGGCACGAACGAGTTTATCAACTATCATTATCCGTATGAACAGCAGCGTTATGCTTACGATTTAGTCAAAATGGTCAATAACGAAACATATAAAAACTCGACACAGCGTAATGAAAATTACTATGCATTCGGAGCGGAAGTCGTAGCACCAGCTGAAGGTATAGTTGTCGAAGTGATTGAAGGAATTAATGACAATATACCGGGGGAGATGGACGAAGAAAACCTAGCAGGAAACTATTGCATCATCGCGCATGAACACAATGAATACAGTATGATTGCCCATTTTAAGAAGGATTCTATTTGTGTGAAAACAGGAGATAAAGTGAAAGCAAGTCAACTGCTCGGCTTATGCGGGAATTCTGGCAATTCCTCGGAAGCACATATTCATTTTCAAGTAATGGATCATCAGGATTTCCTGCAAGCAAAATCACTGCGTATCAAATTTCATGGGGGCTCAGAACCAATCCAGGGTGATTTTGTGAAGCCTAGCTCAGCAAGCAAACCACAGTGAAATACGTTTGATAAAGTTGCAAAATCTATTTTGTCTGGAAAACTGCTGTTATTGCCTCCCTCGAATAATTGGGCATTTTTTTAGTAGTATAGGCATTCAAAGTGTAGCACAGCTCCCTTTATAGAGGGGCTGTGCTATTTTTACTATATTTATAATGAAAATACCAATCATTTTAAAACAAATAACGAATATTACATCCTATTATTCTTATTTATTTATTTATTGTGCGATGAAAAGAAAGGATAAACTAGCATTAAAGTGATATAATGTAGAAAAATATGGAATTGGAGGCTGAGAGTGATGCAAATGATTTTAAACAATTCACAGAAGTTGACACAGGTTTTGTCGGCGAAATTGTTGCAGCATTTAGAAATACTTCAATTTTCTACGAATGAATTAGAACAATATATTTATGAAAAAGCAAATGAAAATCCACTTCTTTCTGTAATTGACGCAAAAGTAAAAGGAAATTACGAGGAAATTATGAAAGTGGCAAAGTGTTCAATTAACACGTTTTCATCACACTGGAATAGATCCGGTAAAGAGCAATATAACATCATTGAAAAAACACTTGCGGAAAAAGTGAGCTATGAACAATTTCTAATTGAACAGATTCCAATGCAGAATAATTTATCCGAAGTGGACTTGAAAATTTTAAACTTTTTAATCCAGTCTTTAGATGATCGTTTATTTTTAGATACTGATTTAGAATTTGTATGCAAAAAATATAACACGAGTATTGTCCATGTCGAGGCAATATTGAATTTACTCCAAACTTTTGAACCAGTTGGTGTTGGTGCTCGCAGCTATACAGAGTATTTGTTGATTCAAATTGATCATGACCCATATGCTCCAAAAATGGCAGCCGAATTTATCATTGCCGATTTAAAGTTGGTCGCAACACAGGCAATTAAAAAGTTAAGTAAAAAATATAAAATGCCACTTCAGGAAGTACAACATACTGTTAACTATATTAAAAACTTGAACCCGATGATTACAGGAGATAAGGTGGAAGCAATTCCATATATCATCCCAGATTTAACAGTCAAAAATGTTGAAGGGGAATGGACGATCAAATTAAATCGTCACTATTTGCCATCTGTTACAATTGATGAAACTTATGTGAAACTACTTAAAAATGATGCGAACAATGAAACCTATTACCGAGATTCACTTAAAGATGCACTTGCATTAATGGAGGGCATTGAGCAGCGTGATAAGACACTTTATGATTTGGCTCGGTTGCTCGTACAAATACAGGAAGATTTTTTTGCAAAAGGAATGGATACAATCAAGCCGATGCGTTTAAAAGATGTATCTGAAGTACTTGATGTGCACGAATCAACAGTCAGCAGGGCTATCCGGCGGAAATATATTCAAACACCGCATGGAATTTATGCTTTGCAGTCTTTGTTTACAAAAGGGCTAACTAATGCTTCGGGCAAAATGGATTCCATAATGTATATTAAGAAGCGGATAAAAGAGCTGATTGAAGAGGAAGACAAGAAAAAACCATTATCCGATCAACAAATGACAAATGTTCTTAGTAAGGAAGGAATCCAAATCTCAAGACGAACTGTAGCAAAATACCGGGAAGAAATGAAAATTGTCAGTTCCGCTAATCGTACTTTCGGATAGATGATGCAATAAGGAATGAGATGATGCAGAATAGGACAACAATGATGCGAAAATGCATCACAAATATGATAGGTCTTCATTTATTTAACTACAATTAACTGAATTTTTAAATTTCGGCATGAAAATTGCTCCTTATAAAGTAGACATTGAAGTAGAGGAAGGATTTTATAAATGTCTACATTCATACACTGAGGGGTGAATTAATGGGCACATTGCAAAAATCATTAAAAACGCGTCATATTACGATGATTTCAATTGGAGGAGTCATAGGGACAGGGTTATTCGTAGGAACCGGGAAAAATATTTTAAGTACGGGTCCTGCAGCTGTTATATCGTATGCAATTGCATGTTTTCTGATTGTCCTGATTATGCAAATGGTTGGGGAAATGGCGACAGGAGAACTCGCTTTAGGTAAAAAAAGAGGTAGTTCTGCAGAGCTTGGTTCATTTGCTTCCTATGCTGGAAGATATATTGGTCCATGGGCAGGGTTTACTGTAGGCTGGCTATACTGGGCCAGCTGGGTGTTTATTGTCGGGCTAGAAGCGGCACTCATTGGAGGTATATTGCATAACTGGTTTCCGATTATTCCAGTCTGGGTTGGCGGTGTAGGGATTACTCTATTAATGACAGTCGTCAATATTTATTCTGTTAAATCATTCGGTGAATTTGAATATTGGCTGTCGTTTATTAAAGTAACGGCAATTATAGTGTTTTTGATTGTTGGTATTTTAATGATTGTGGGATTATGGCCAAATTATGAGCCGAGAAGTTTAGAATTATTATCATCGTACGGCGGATTTGCACCAAATGGGATTGTACCGGTTGCGACAGCGATTGTATTTGTAATTTTTTCTATTTGTGGTGCGGAGGTTGCAGCAATAGCAGCAGCAGAATCTGAAAATCCGGCAAAAAACATTGTACGTGCTATCCGCAACGTTGTATTCCGTTTAGGGTTATTCTTTGTCGGGTCTGTAGCGATAATGATTATGATTGTTCCATGGAACGATTCGGCTATGCTAGCTGCACCATATGCAAATATTTTAACAATGGCTGGTTTACCGGTTGCAGCACAAATTATACAGATCGTCATTTTTATTTCTCTAATTTCTGTATTAAATTCTGCTCTGTATACAAGTTCGCGCATGTTGCTTGAAATGTCGCGTCAAGGCGATGCACCGAAAATGTTCTCACAAATTAAAAACAAGCGGGGAGCACCAGTACATGCCATAATTGGCAGTACAGTTGTTGCATATATTTGTGCATTAATGTACTTCGTTTCTCCGGAAGTGATCTTTTACTTTTTAGGAAACAGTGTTGGGGGATTAATGATTGTTGTTTATATTTTCATCGCCATTTCACAAATCCGATTCCGTCGTCATTATGAAAAGGTTTCTGGTGAGCCTCTTGCGATAAAAATGTGGCTGTTCCCGTACTTATCTTATATTACAATCGCTGTTTTGGCGGTCGTTTATTTATGCCAAATGTTAATTGAATCTTTACGCTCTCAATTTTACTTAAGTACATTAGTATTGATTGGTTCCGTTTTTATATTTTTTGTCATGCGAAAGTTCTCTGTCAAACCAGCTATAGAGAAAGAAGAAAAAGTAGAGGAAATAAAGGATAACTTACTATCCGAATAGAATAGGTGAAGAATACCCTTAGATACAGGCTGTCTAAGGGTGTTTTGGAGAGGATGTGACCATTATGCCAATAGTAGGATTTCATAAAGGAGAGCATTTTTTTGTAGTAAAAAACGATGAAATCATTTTGAAAAGCAAAATCCAGTCGGACTTAATCGAAAATATTATAAATCATTATAAAAATGGAAAAGAGTTATTTGAGGTAGATGGCTACTTTGTACAAGTCCTGGAGTCGGCACAGGGAAATTTATTTAATGTGCGCTCGTTAAATCAGTTCAGCGACAGCGATTTTATGAATCCGCTTTCGACAAAAGTATTTAACTCCATCTCTGACGGCATTACGATTTGTGATCATCATGGCAAAATTTTGTTTCAAAATAAAAACGATATTGAAATTGTCGGTATTAATCTAATGGGAAGATATGCGAAAGATGCAATGGCAGAAGGATTGATGAGTGATTCGATCTCGATGAAAGTGATTGAATCAAAAGAAAAAGTAACAATTTTGCAGACGTTTATTAATGGCAAGTGCTTTTTAGTCACGGGGAAGCCAATATTCGATAATACAGGGGAATTGCAATATGTAGTCGCCATAACCCGTGATATGACCGAACTGAAATTATTGGAACAAGAAGTACAGAAGCTTGAAATACAAAATGAAAATTTTAAAAACAAATTACAAGCGATACATAAAAAAGAATCAAATATTATATCGATGTCCCATGCCATGGAACAAGTAGTAGATCGTGCGATGAGAGTAGCCGAAGTGGATTCTACTGTATTAATCAGTGGGGAGTCGGGGGTGGGAAAAGAAGAAATCACAAAGCTCATCCATACATCCAGCAGGCGCAGCGACAAGCAATTATTAACGATTAACTGCAGTGCGATACCTGAAACATTATTGGAATCGGAACTTTTTGGTTACGAAGCAGGTGCATTTACAGGTGCAATTAAAGGAGGCAAAGCAGGGCTGTTTGAAATTGCTTCAGGCGGTACAGTATTTTTAGATGAGATTGGTGAAATGCCCTTGCTGCTACAGGTGAAATTATTGCGCGTGTTACAGGAATGCGAGGTTCAGCGCATCGGCAGCGGAAAGCCGATACCTATTGATGTCCGCATTATAGCTGCAACAAACAGGAATTTAGCACAGATGGTAAGGCAGGGCAGTTTCCGAGAAGATTTGTATTATCGCTTGAATATTATTCCTATTGAAGTGCCGCCTTTAAGACATCGTCGGGAAGATATTATTCCGTTGGTGAATCATTTTTTAGCATTAATCAATAAAAAATATGGTATCCACCGGACGATAAAAAAAGACGCATTGAAAATATTTAAGGCATACAACTGGCCAGGTAATGTCCGGCAGCTCAAAAATATCGTAGAACGGATATGCCTACTTGCTGTTCAGCCTGAAATAACTGTGAATATGGTTAAACAGGAATTAGACAGCAATTCGGATATTGCCCATGCAATAGAAAATCTGCATGAGGAGAAATTTGTAACGAAACAAATCATGCATCCCAAATTTGAGGGGACGCTAAAAGAACAAGTGGCTCTATTTGAAAAGCAGCTAATTAAACAAGCACTATCTGAACATCCAAGCATTCGTGAAACAGCTAAGTCTCTCGGCTGTGATCAGTCAACATTGGTCCGGAAAATACAAAAATATCATTTAACGCGCAATATTTCGTATGAAGATAGATGATGTATTTATGCATCATTTTTGCAATTTTAAATTTAAATTGTGTAAATACCTATAAAAATTGCCGTTATAAATTTTATTGTATTAATACATGCAAAGCATGTTGAAATATCAAAAGACATCACTTTTGAATCTATTAAAATGTGGTGTTTTTTGTTGTTAAAAGATTTCTATATACTTATAATTCCCTTCAAACAAAGTTGGCACGAGAATTGCTCATAAAGAGGTGTAGGTAAATAAAACGAAATGAGGGGAACTATTTATGACAATTCAGTTAAAAGAAACGTTAAAAGTATTGGATCAGAAACATTTTCTCCATCCAACATCTTCTATTGAACAACAGCAAGCTGATGGACCGGCTGCCATTTTTACAGAAGGTGAAGGAATTTATTTAAAAGATATGGAAGGCAATGTATACATTGACGGAATGTCTTCTTTATGGAATGTCAATGTTGGGCACGGCCGTGAAGAAATCGCAGAAGCGGCAAAGGAGCAGATGGGAAAATTAGCATTCAGCTCTTGTTTTGCAACGTTTAGTAATGAACCGGCCATTCGCTTAGCGTCCAAAATTGCATCAATGGCCCCTGGAAATTTAAATACAGTATTCTTCACTTCAGGCGGTTCCGAGTCCAATGATACGGCGATTAAATTAGCGCGTCATTACTGGGTACTGAAAGGTCAGCCGCAACGTCAGACAATTATTTCACGTACCCAGTCTTACCATGGGGTAGCAATGGGGGCAACAAATGCTACCGGGTTAAAAGCATTCCGTGACTTTACAAACTCACATGCACCTGGTTTCCATTATGTATACAACCAGTCTGCACGTAATTTACGTGACACAATAGAACAGCTAGGACCTGAAACAGTTGCGGCATTCATGTCGGAGCCAGTACAAGGAGCGGGTGGAGTAAATATCGCACAGGAAAATTATTTTAAAGAAGTCCGTGAAATTTGTGATGAGTACGGCATTTTATTTATTGCTGATGAAGTAATTACTGGTTTCGGCCGTACTGGTAAATTATTCGGTATGCAGCATTACGATGTTGTTCCGGATATGATTACGTTCGCAAAAGGTGTATCAAGTGGCTATGCACAACTTGGCGGAGTTATCATTTCGGAAAATATTCACCTGGATTTATGTGAGCTATCGAAAGGGACATTAATGCACGGCTATACTTACAGTGGCCATGCTGTAGCATGTGCAGTAGGGCTGAAAAATATTGAAATTATTGAGCGTGAAAACCTTGTTGAAAATGCAGCCAAAATGGGTGAAGCAATGCTGGAGGGCTTCCGTGTTCTACAGGATAAATACAGCTTTATCGGCCGTGTCCGCACACTCGGTTTACTTGGAGCGATTGAGTTAGTAAAGAGCCGCGAAACGGGTGAACTTTTCGACACTTTATTGAGCCCGATTTTTGTACAGGAAACGATGAAAAGAGGCTTAATCTTGCGAACAGTTACGTATGAACAAGATACGATTGTATTTGCGCCTCCGCTAATTTTATCGCAAGCAGAATTAAACGAAATGCTAAGAATTTTAGACGAGACATTTGAATTTGTGCGTAAAAATATTGTGGAGAAAGAAGGCTAAGCAATTAATTATCGGGATTCCAAAGGAAATAAAAAATAATGAATACCGTGTCGGCATAATTCCCGGCGACATTTTTTAAACCCTTCAAGGACGTCAATGATTGCATTTAAAGCGGTTGCCGATGTTCACAACCTTCCGTATAAATCTTTAAAGATGTACTGCAAACTGTGTCTATTAAAGGAGGAATTTTATGACAACCATAATTAGAGAAATCCGTGAACAATTCAATCCGGCCAATCCGGCTGAATGTATCGGCCAAGTTGAACTTCTGACGGTAGATGAAACGAAAGCAATCGTTGCATCAGCCCATCAGGCATATGGAGAATGGAAAAATAAATCTTCTGTTGCTCGCGGCGAAATTTTACGTGTATTGGCTGATTTACTGGAAGAGGAAATAGATCTTGTAGCGGAAACCGCTTCACGTGAAATGGGAAAAACAAAGAATGAAATGATCGGTGAAGTAAAGCGTGGTGCTTCGATTTTACGTTACTATGCACAGGAAGGGATGCGCGCAACGGGTGAAATACTGCCTTCTGCCAATGAAGATAAAATTTTGTATACGAAGCGTGTACCACTTGGTGTAATTGCAGCAATTACACCTTGGAATTTCCCTGTAGCCATTCCACTGTGGAAAATTGCACCGGCTTTAGTTTACGGAAATACTGTAGTTTGGAAGCCTTCAATTGAAGCAGCATTGACTGGAAAGCTGCTTGGCGAATTATTCGAACGGGCTGGATTTCCGAAACACGTTGTCAATGTTGTACAGGGACGCGGTTTAAATGTCGGGCAAGTTTTATTAGAAGCCCCTGAAGTAAAAGCAATTACCTTTACTGGTTCAAACGGCGTTGGACAAAGTATTTTAAATACAGCCGGATCTACAAATAAAAAAATACAGCTGGAGCTTGGCGGGAAAAATGCGGCGATTATTTTAGCGGACGCCGATTTAAAATCAGCAGCAAAATTGACAATCGAAGGTGCAATGAAACAAACGGGTCAGCGCTGTACAGCCACAAGCCGTGTATATATCGAACAAACGATTTACGATGAAGTACTGGCGTTATTAATTGAAGAAACAAAGAAAATTGAAGTTGGTGTTACGATGGGACCTGTTGTCTCACGAGGACAATATGAAAATATTTTAGCGGCAATAGAAAAGGCGAAATCTGAAGGCGCAGAACTTATTTTCGGTGGTGAACCGGCTTTTAATGAAACACAAGGCTACTACATTCAGCCAACGATTTTCAAGAATGTAACTCATGAGATGGCGATTGCACGCGAAGAAGTATTTGGACCGGTGCTGGCTGTCGTGAAAGTGAAAGATTACGAGGAAGCGATTCAATTATCGAATGATTCGGAGTTCGGTTTAAGTGCTTCAATCTACACTAAAAATATCCAAAAAGCGTTTGATTTTATTAAGCGCAGTGAAGTAGGGCTTGTTCAGGTAAATGATGAAACTGGCGGAGCAGAACCACAAGCTCCGTTTGGCGGTGTGAAAAACTCTAGTACAGGTGCTCGCGAACAAGGACAGGCAGCAAAAGAATTTTTCACCACAATGAAGACCGTTACGATTAATACGAAATAGTCGAATGTTTTATCGGAATATTGAATTAAATTAAATTAAATTAAATTAAATTAAATTATAAAAACGGCCATATAATGTCCGCTTCATTACAATACAACTTCCTTATGAAAGAAGGTATCTCTATGACACATACTCGTTTAGCTATTGATGTTGGTGGAACTTTTACAGATGTTTTTGTATTCAACGAAAATACAGGAGAAGTGTTTGTAACGAAAACATCTTCTACACCATCTAACCCAGAAGAAGGCATTATTAATGGGATTGAGAAGGCTGGACTAAATGGGAAGGATATAAAAATATTCTCTCATGGCACAACAGTAGGCACGAATGCGCTGATTGAACGAAAGCTCCCGAAAACAGCACTGATCACAACAAAAGGCTTTCGAGATGTAACTGAAATTCGCCGTGGTACGAAAGAAGACATATGGGATACGTATAAAGATACAGCAAAGCCTTATATTCAAAGACGTGATCGATTTGAGGTTACAGAACGGACGGATTATGAAGGGAATATTTTAGAAGCAATTCAGGAGGACGAAATTCGAGCATTAGCAAGAAAGCTGAAACGCAGAAATACCGAATCTATTGCCGTCTGTTTTATTAATGCCTATGTAAATGGAGAAAATGAAGCAAAAGTAAAAGAAATTTTAAAAGAGGAACTGCCAGATGTCTATGTTTGTATATCCAGCGAGGTACTGCCGGAAATTTTTGAACATGAACGGATGAGCACGACAATTATTAATGCCGTTCTAGGACCGATTATGAGTAAATATATTAGTAAATTGAGCGATGAAATGCAGAAAAAAGGCTACGAAGAGGAAATTTTAGTTTTGCATTCAGGAGGCGGGGTAATGACGTCCAGTACGGTTCCTCGTTATGCTGCCAGGTTAGCTAGCTCCGGGATTGCTGCTGGAGCGATTGCAAGTAAACATATTGCCAAATTATGCGGATTTGATAATGCAATCGGTTTGGATATGGGCGGAACGAGTACCGACATCTCCCTTATGTTCGAGGGTGATATTCGTATTACAAAAGACTGGTCGATTGAATATGGTTATCCAATTGGGTTCCCGAGTATAGAGATTTTAACGATTGGAGCAGGTGGGGGGAGCCTTGCATGGAAGGATGAAGGGGGATCTTTGCGTAATGGTCCACAAAGTGCCGGTGCTGCGCCGGGCCCTGCTTGTTATGGTCGTGGAGGAATATCGCCAACCAACTCGGATGCGAATTTAGTGTTAGGCCGTTTAGGTGTAAATTTACTGGATGGCACAATGCAATTGGATAAATCTGCAGCAATTAAGGCAGTTAAGTCCATTGCGGATGAATTTGACCAGACTGTTGAAGAAGCGGCGAATGCGATTATCCAAGTGGCCAATGCCAATATGAGCGATGCAGTTCGATTAATTTCGGTACGTCGTGGTTATGACCCGCGTGATTTTGCTCTCGTAGCGTTTGGTGGGGCAGGACCATTACACGGAGCTTATTTAGCAAAAGATTTAAATATCCCGAAAATAATTATTCCGACACATCCGGGCGTGGCTGCTGCAATGGGCTGTCTGCTTGTTGATGTGCGCCATGATATTTCAAAAACGTACGTGAAAAAAGTGACAGATGTGTCTGTTGAAGAGCTAACTGACCAGTTCAGCGATTTGCGAACTGAGGCAAAAGCACTGCTGGAAGAAGAGGGGATTTCCGAAGAGACTTCTACATTGATGAACTATATTGATCTTCGCTATAAGGGGCAATGGCGTTCATTGGCTGTAGTTGTTCCGGATGAATTAACTTCATTAGAAGATGTACTGGCTGCTTTCCATAAGGAACATGAACGTGAATTTGCTTTCTCCGATCCTGAACAGGCGGTCGAAATTTACGGCTTGCGTGTAACAGCCATTGGAACTGTGCCAAAACCGGAATTTCTGCAATATGAACCAGAAGGAACGATTGAAGATGCTTATAAAGAAACACGCCCTGTTTATTTCGAAGGGAAATTTGTAGATACGAAAGTGTATCACCGCGATAAAATTCCGGTCTACACACAAATACAAGGTCCGGCAATCGTAGATCAGTTAGATACGACGACAGTCATCCCACCAGGATTTACGGCGGAAGTAGATGTCTATAAAAATATCATTATTACGGTGAACGAATAAACGATAAGGAGGATGAATTCTATGAGTACGATGAAATTAGCAGAACATAATAAAGTGCAAAATCTAGATCCCGTAACATTTGAAGTGTTAAAAAACGGGTTTGTCAATCTGGTTGATCAAATGGCAGAGCAAATGTTACGTACATGTTATTCATTTGTGATTTATAACCGTGATTTTAGTTGTGCACTATGTGATGCCGAGGGAAACACGGTCATGCAAGGGACGCAGGATATTTCTGTTCATGTAGGAACATTGCATTTGACGGCGAAGGCTGTTTTGGAAGATTTCGCAGATGACATTCATCCTGGTGACGTTTTTTTAGTAAATGATCCTTATCGTGGCGGGACACATTTTAGTGATGTCCGAGTCGTTTTACCTGTATTCCATGGAGAAAAACTTATTGCTCTCATGCAAACGAACGGGCACTGGGCAGATGTCGGTGGTTCAAACCCTGGATCTTTCGATATTACAGCGAAAGAACATTTCGGCGAAGGATTGCGCATTCCGCCTGTACGGATATACAGTAAAGGCCAGTACTTAAAAGATATCGTCAATATTATCATAAAAAATATGCGGATTCCGGAAGAAAGGATTGGAGATTTACGTTCACAAGTGGAAGCCGCAAAAGTTGGCGAAAAGCAATTAAATGAGATGATTGACAAGTACGGGATTGATACGGTTTTACTAGCTTTCGATGAAGTACAAAATTATGTGGAGCGCTTAATGAAAGCAAAAATCGCGGCTTTGCCTAAAGGGGAATGGGAAACCGTGGATTATATTGATATGGATCCGCAGCTTGGGGATGGTCTAATTCCGATCCGTGTGAAAATGACAATTACGGACGATGAGATTTTATATGATTTAAGCGGATCCCACCCGTACATCAGCTGCTTCTTAAATGCCGGTTTTGGTTCGGCACTTTCGGGAACTTATGCAGGGACAAAGACATTTTTCCCGGACATTCCGCTAAACTCGGGCTTCTATCGTGTCGTAAAAACATATCTTCCTGAAAATACGGTAGTCAATGCACCGAGTCCAGTGGCGGTATCGGGTTACTGTTCCGGGTCCTTTGAAAAAATCATGAATGCGTGCTTTGAATTATGGTCAAACATTATGCCGGAACGTGCTATTGCTTGTTCCTTTAACTTGGAGTATTTATTAATTGGCGGTTATGATAAACGGCAAAATGGTAGTGAGTACTTTATGTGGTACGACTGGATGGCGGGCGGTCATGGCGGTCGTATTGACCGAGATGGCGCAAATACAACTTCTCCGGTTTTCGGCGTAGGGTTAAGTGTTCAGCCATGTGAAGGTCAGGAACGGTTGTCACCGGTCATTACGACGAAGCACCAAATCATTACCGATTCTGCAGGACCGGGTAAATACCGGGGTGGCTGCGGTGTTGAAAAGGGCGGTATTTTAACAGATACCAATAATACGGTTATGTCCTATTGTTGTGATCGCTCACGCTCGATTACATGGGGCATCAAAGGGGGATTACCTTCTATTCCGCAAGGGGCTATTCTTAATCCAAATACAGAAGATGAAGAGTTTTTAGGGACGATTTTCTCCAATGTAGAAGTGAAAAAGGGTGATTCATTTACACGACCATCTGCAGGTGGGGGCGGCTTAGGCGACCCGTTAGAACGCGATATTCATGCAGTTTTGGAAGATGTGATTGATGAATATGTATCGATAGAGCGTGCAAAGCTTGATTACGGCGTAATTATTTATGAAATCGACCGGGATATTGATGCGTTTGAAGTGGATTACGAAGCAACATTAAAAGAGCGTGAATATATCCGTAATAACCGGTGTCAATGGTTGGAAATGGATCCTCATGAGGTTGAAGGCCTGTACAATGCAGGCGTGATTAATCAAATGGATGTCGTTCGCCGCCATGGTGTAATTATGGATTATAAAACGAATAAAGTTTTACCGATATCAACTATGCAATACAGAGAAGAGATGAAAAAACGTTCACTTGTTTTTTGGGCATAAGAAACGGAGCTTGCGAAATCCTATGCAGGATTAACTCTGCATAGGGTTTTTATTTTAGGTTTGAACTTTAAACTTGAGGCTTTAAGAAAGAATCGGAATTTTGCTGACTTTATTATATAGATGTATTAATATTTGGTAATGATAACCAAAATAGTATAAGAGGTGTTATGAAATGGTACGAAGAAGAGGTATATATGAAGTGCACATCATTGGTAATCCGCTTGTATGTTTATTTTGCCAAGATAAGAAATTCAGACACCGTGAAGTATATGTTAAATTGACAGTTGAATAATTTATATATGATGGACAGATAAATCGTACTAGCAGGAGGAGATTCTATAAAAAAATTTATTCTCTTTTTAATTGTATTTACTGTCATGTTACTTCTCTTTATTTCCCTCTACAGGTTATCGACAACACCAGAAGAAATTACGGCTCATTATAAAGAACGCTGGGGTGTAGAGTTACCGGTTCCAAATGAAATTATCAATGTGTGGTCAACAAAATATCCCGCTCGTGGAGATGGGGAATGGGTAACGGAATTACTGTATGATAGCAAGGTTAACCATGAACAACTTCATGATTTTATAAAAGTGACAGAGGGTAATTTAATAGAGGCAAATCGACTCGTTTCCCATTTTATAAGCCGAGGTCAAAATATGTATAAAATCCAGCAAGATGAAGAATTCAAAATTACGATTGAAGCATACTCCACTAAAGTAGAACCTGGCGATTTCTACTTCCAACAATCAGAAAATGGTCAGTCAGATACATTCACGGCAATTTATCAGCAAACCGAAAATCGCATTTTACTATTTGAATGGCATCAGTAAGGAAAAATTCTCCCCAAAATTGGTTCGAAAGGATTGGATTTGATGAAACTCGGATTAAAAAAGAATGAAGTTGTACTTGTGCCGTATGAAGTAGGCTGGAAAAGGGAATTTGCTGACACGAAGAAAAAAATCATGGAGCACACGAATTTGCAGTCGTATCAGATTGAACATATCGGTAGCACATCTATTGAAGGGATTTCGGCAAAGCCGGTAATTGATATTGTAATAGGTGTTGAAAATTTTAACTTGCTGGATAAAGCCTTTTTCATGGGACTCAAGGAAGCTGGTTTTTATCGCTTACAAGTTGAAAGACCTGATGAAATTGTTTGCGCAAAATTTACAGATGCTTCATTTGAAACGAAAACTCATTTCATCCATCTTGTAGAATTCAATAAGGAAAAGTGGCATCAAATGCGCTTTTTTAGAGATTATTTGAATGGAAATGAAGCGGTAAAGAAAGAATACGAAATGCTTAAAAATGAATTTTTCTCAACAGATATGCAAGGAATTGCAGATTACACAACCTATAAAGAACAATTTGTGCAGTCGATATTTAAGAAAATGAATGAGGGGAATTTATGACTTGTATTTTCTGTGAGGGGATAGAAACGAAACAATTACTAATCCAAACTGATAATTTTAAAGTAGTTTTAGATATCGATCCGATTCAGTCGGGTCATTTATTAATTATATCAAAACAGCATTTTATGGATATCCGCGAGCTTTCTGATTCAGCATTAATGGAGCTATTTAAACTGCAGAAACAGATAATAAATGTATATGAAACACACTTTTCGGTAGACGGGCTAACCATTATTCAAAATAACGGTGCGATTATGGATGAGGGTACACATTTTCATATACATATAGTTCCAAGATATAAAGGGGATGACTTTTGGACATACCAGAAGGTCAACTGCCATCCTTTATTGATTTCAGAACTTGTGAAGCAGCTTCAATTTGAAAGGGAGTGATTGTCTTGGAAATTAAGAAATATAATTTTAAAAATAAAGAACTGATTGATTTACTATGTTCCAATCATTGGCCTTTTCATACGAAGATTCAGTTAGATCCGGCAGCGATAAAAAGAGCGATTGACAAAGGCTATTACTCTGAGGGAAGAGAAACATATTGGATTATTAAAAACGAACAAAAAGTAGGAATTTTAATAATCGATGACATTGAAGATACAATTCCATTGTTTGATCTTAGGTTAACGGAAGAAGCAAGAGGAAGAGGCATCGGTCAAAAATCGTTAAGTTGGCTACAAGATTATTTGTATGGTGAAAAAGGTAAGATCCGAATCCAAGGGTATACAAGAGAAGATAATTTAGCGATGAGAAAATGTTTTACAAAGGCAGGCTTCGTAAAAGAAGGCTATTTACGAAATGCATGGGAAAATGAAGACGGATCAGTCTCAGATACTGTTTTATATGCTTCTATCTATGATGATTGGAAGGACAAAAAAACAACACCAATTAAATTAGATGAAGTCCCTTATTAAGTTTTAATCATACTAATCGGCTGTTCGGGAAGTTAGAAATAGATTCTAACTTTGCGGCAGTCTTTTTTTTATGGATTGTACATAATCGATAACCTGCAAATTTATGGATCCTGGTATTTTTTACATTAAACATTTCTCTTGGTAGCTGATGCAATTTCTACTATAATTAGAAATCGATTGGGTATGCAGTGGAGGTGTTTTTACAGGTGATTCAATTACAGCAAGTTACAAGAAAGTTTGGCTCTTTCATGGCCGTTCAAGATGTGACATTAACGGTTGCTAAAGGGGAAATTCATGGTTTGATCGGGGCAAGCGGTGCAGGGAAATCGACGTTATTGCGTTTGATGAATTTGCTGGAAGTACCGGACAGCGGCAATATTTTCATCAATGGCCAGCAACTAACAGCTTTAAAAAATGCTGAACTTCGAGAAGCGAGAAAATCAATCGGGATGATCTTCCAACATTTTCACCTTGTCGCAAATAAAACCGTCCATGATAATGTAGAAATTGCACTTGTCCTGGCAAACTATCCGAAAAAGCTGCGGAAAGCACGTGTTATCGAATGCCTAAAATTTGTCGGGCTTGAACAGTTTGCAGGTCAATATCCGGCTCAGCTGAGCGGCGGGCAAAAGCAGCGTGTGGCGATTGCAAGAGCACTTGCGAATGAAACTGCAGTCCTGCTCTGTGATGAGCCAACCTCTGCGCTCGATGCAAACACCTCTGCGGAAATATTGCGTGTTTTACAGAAGGTTAATAAGGAGCTTGGTGTGACGATTGTGCTTGTCAGTCATGAGCTTGAAGTCGTTAAAAGTATTTGCCATCGGGCTACTGTACTGGATGCAGGGCAAATATACGAAACAGTTGAGTTAACACCTAGTGGCATAATTGATACGAGCCATCATCCGCAAAGCTTCGTCGATCAGCTCGTGAAAGGTGGAATCGGACATGCCTGATGTATTGCGTCAATATGAAGCCGAAATTTGGCGGGCCATCAGTGAAACGTTTTTCATGGTCGGTGTGTCAATTGTAGCTGCCGTATTAATCGGATTACCAATCGGTACATATTTATTTCTTTGCGGGAAAGAAAAGTTGCTTGAAAACCGTGTCGTTTACAACATACTAAACTTAGCGGTGAATACGATCCGCTCGTTTCCATTCCTGCTGCTAGTCGTATTCTTGATTCCCTTTACAAGGCTCATTGTCGGTACGGCAATCGGTACGGTTGCGGCAACAGTTCCGTTATCGATTATTGCCATTGCCCATTATGCAAGGCTTGTCGAACAGTCACTGCTTGATGTGCCAAAAGGTGTAATTGAGGCTGCTGTTTCAATGGGGGCTTCGGTTCGACGTATTATTTTTAGTTTTCTTTTTGTGGAAGCGCGTTCAGGACTAGTGCTCGGCCTGACGACTTCAATAGTCAGTTTTATTTCGTATTCCACAATTATGGGTGTTGTCGGGGGCGGCGGTATCGGTGACTTTGCAATTCGCTACGGGTATCAGCAATTCAAGACAGATCTAATGCTTTACATGATTTTCATTATGATTATTTTGGTGCAGCTCATTCAAATGATTGGTACGGCTGCAGCAAGATGGTTGGACAAAAGATAGGAGAATGATTGTGAAAAAAAGATGGATGTTAAGTGTGGCGGCAGTATTAGCTTTAGTTGGCTGCGGACAGAATGAAGAAAAAGAAACGAATAAAGAAGCAGAAAAGGAAGAGACAACATTAAAAGTTGCCTCATTAATTTCACCGATGACAGATATTCTGGAGCTAGTCGAGCCTAAATTAGAAGAGCAGGGCATTGATCTGGAAATTGTGGTATTAGGCGATAATGTACAGCCAAACAGTGCACTAGCTGCAAAGGAAGTTGATGCAAACTTCTTCCAGCACGTGCCGTATATGGAGGAATTCAATCGGAACAATGATGCGAATTTAGTGCCGATCCAGCCAATTTACTTTGCAAATTACGGTGTGTATGCAAAAAATTATGATACAGTCGAAGAATTACCTGACGGGGCAACTGTTGCGATTGCCAACGATATTTCAAACGTTGACCGTTCGTTAATGCTGCTTGCCCAGCATGGTGTAATCACATTAAAGGAAAAAACGGATGTGTATTACACATTAGCAAGCATCGAGGACAACCCGAAAAATCTTCAGTTTAAAGAAGTTGACCTGTTAATGCTAGCACGTATGTACGATGATGCGGATGCGGTTGTTATGACACCTGCCTATGCGGCACCACTTGGCTTAACGCCGAAAAGTGATGCACTGTTAACTGAAGGTGTAGAAAACGACTTTGCCATTACTTTAGTTGCTCGTGAAGACAACAAAGACGACGAAGCAATCAAAAAGCTTGCGGAAGCGATGACGAGTGAAGAAGTGCGTAATTTCCTGAAAGAAAACTACGACGAAACGGCTACTCCTGCGTTCGAATAGATGAATAACCTGAAAACACCGAGACGCGGTTAGATTTTGCGTTTCGGTGTTTTTATTGGTTGGATTAATCTGTGGGGCACACTAAGCGATTACCCGATGAAAATTGTATCTATAATTAAAAATCAGACTTAATTATTATTTCCAATGCCCTTTTCAGCACTTCTGTATCGCTATCTGTCAAGTTTTCGAGAACTTGATTATTCAACACAATTGTTGCAGCTTCTACTTCATCTCTGATTTCTTCCGATTTTTGAGTCGCCATTACTAAAACATTTCTCCGATTGTTTGGATCGATTGAACGTTCTATTAGTCCGGCTTTTTGCATTTTATCTAAGATCCCCGAGACAGTAGGGGCTTCTAAATATACCATTTCACCAATTTGTTTAGGCGATAATTGCCCTTCTCTCCACAAACAATTCAGCACACCATATTGGGCAGGTGTTACGCCATAATCCTCCAAAAGTTTGCTGAAATATTTAAAAACCTTATTCTGACTGGCGCTCAGCAAAAAATTCATGCAATCTTTTAATTCCATTTTATCTCCCCCATATTGACATTACCTATCATATCATGTAAGTTTTTGTAATAAAACATTTTTGGTATAGAAATGTTTTGTTGCAGAAGGGGGCAGATAGTTATGGATCAATTCAAGGCAATTATTGTAAAAGAAGAACAAGATCAGGTAATTTACGGTTTGGAGAATGTTAATCTCGACAGTCTTTCAGATGGCGAAGTTTTAATTAAAGTTTCCTATTCTTCAATAAACTATAAAGATATGTTAGCTGTTCAAAAAAATGGAGGCGTTATCCGGAATTATCCGCTTATCCCTGGAATAGATTTAAGCGGAACGATTGTTCATTCAACAGATAATCGCTATACAGAAGGACAGAAAGTAATTGTGACAGGTTTTGCTATGGGCATGAGCCATACAGGAGGTTTTGCGGAATATGCCAGAGTTCCGGCAGATTGGATTGTTCCTTTACCGGACAATTTATCTTTAAAAGATGCGATGGTTTTTGGAACAGCCGGATTTACGGCTGCCCTTTCTATCATGGCATTAGAGGAGAAGGGGATGGATTTAAACAAAGATCCGAGGATTCTGGTCACTGGTTCAACTGGCGGAGTAGGTAGTATAGCTGTGCAAATTTTATCAAAAATTGGTTACAAAAATATTGCTGCGTTAGTTCGGAAAGAAAATCAGATTGACGTAGCAAAATCTTTAGGAGCTACTGATGTCATTTTTGCAGACGAATTAGGAGAACTCAATAAACCGTTAAATAAGCAAAAGTTTGATTTTGTCCTAGATACTGTTGGAGGAGAAATTGCTTCTGTAGTAATCACTCAAATTTCTTATGGCGGAAGTATGAGTATGTGCGGAAATGCTGGCGGGATCAAACTAACATCGACAGTACTGCCGTTCATTCTTAGAGGAATTAACCTTTTAGGAATTGATTCAGTAAATGTGCCAATTAAAGATCGAGGTTATGTTTGGAATAAAATAGCGAATGAATGGAATATTGCTCAAACTACTCTAATAAGTGAAATTTCACTTGAAGAAATACCTCACACGATTGAAGCAATTAAAAATGGTCAGCATTTAGGAAGAACAATTATTAAAAATTGAATAGCGTATCAAAAAATGAGTGCTTTTCTTCCATGAAAGAGAAGCGCTTTTTTATATTCTAGACATCTACCAATCAAGAATAACAAATCCCTTAAAATATATAGAATAAGTCAAAAAATCCACAAAGTCATGTATAATAAATATGAATATTAAGAAAATTATTGCATTATGATGAAAATATTCTTAATTATACTACTTTTTCTTTGTACGGTGGGAGGGTGCTATGTTTAATTATATAACTAATGAATCTACGCAGGTATATTTGGAACGTACAATGGAGGAAGAAAAGCACAGAATAAAAAATTTTTATGTTCTTTCGGTCAATGATGCTCCTATTGAAAAAATGAATTACAGTCTCTTTTTCGACAGACATATTGAGGAGGGCTCCATTGTTGATCTGGAACAGGATGAAGGTAATACAAATACTCCAAGTTATATTATTGATGAGAAGGAGTATGCTAGAAATAAGGAGTTATATTACAAGATTCGGTTACAGCTGCGAAAAAGAATAATCGAAAAGATGGCGATTTCCATTAACTTTTATATTGTAGCCCATAGCACTCATGGAAGTAATGCAATTTTAAATAACGATCAATTGCTAGAGAATTCTATTGAGGAAACGAAGGCAATTATACAGAATGAAACATTTATAGGTAAAGAGGATACGTGGGATAATTTTTATATTTGGCTCCAGAATCAATTAAAAATCTTTATTTTAGAGGAAATGATTCTGCTGGACGGAATCAGAGGTATCAAAGAATTGACGATAGAAGAGTTAAATATGAAATTTTTTGAATTACTGCGCTTTAATCTGGCAACTAATAAATCATTTATTAGGAAGTTTAGTCATAATGTCGATCATTATCTTAAAGAATGGCAAAGAAGACTGATCAATGAAATAAATAATAATGTTTCCGCCTCTTTACAACTTGGTAGTGTCATCGAACAGCCTGAAAATGGTGGGGCAGGCAATGATGCACTTCAACCGAAATACATGTCAAACTATGCAAATGTTCTGAATAATGTAGCCTATCATGTAGTGAGAGAAGCGATTTATAAAAAGAAATTTGTGATTGGTGATGAAGGTATTTGGCCAAAATATATTTTTGAGAAGGGAAATACGAGCGGGAATCTTCAAATCATTCCGTTTATTAAGGAAAACCGGAACTTTAATTCTGCTTATGAAAATATGCAACAATTTGCGTCAAATATAGTCCGGCAAATGTCCATTATCGATGTGGATGTGCTGGATATTCTTTGTCATCTTTATTTACAGCTGGCTAAAAATCTCGACGATATTGTTGAAATTGAATTAAGGGATATTTTAACAATGAGGGGGCTCCGGCCTAAACTCAATGGAGACGGGCGGCGTGGAGGCTTTGAAACAAAACAGAGGGAACAGGTCATCCATTCCTTAAAGGTGATTCAAAGTCTGTGGCTAACCATTGATAAAACCGTGATGTACAAAAATAACAAGCCAATTCAGGTAGAAGTCCAAGGCAGGACCTTTTTATTCAAAAATGCAAACGGTGAGGAATATGAAGTGAATGAGGAGACTTGCGGTAAGTCCATAACATTTACGGTCGATAAAGTATTCGCGAAATATTTAGTCTCGTCCAAGCGGCAGATGGCATTACTTCCGTTAAAAGCAATGCACTATCATCCGGCACGATTTAACCTTGAGAAAAAATTATGCCGCTATTTAAGCTGGAGATGGAGGACACAGGCATATAAAGGGGACTACCAGCAATTAAACAAAGTGAATACGCTATTGGAAGTTTGCGGGCATGGGCTAAATAATCGTCTGCCAATCAGAACAAGGGAGCGGTTTGAAAAGGCGCTGGATAAATTAGTGGAGGATAAAATTATTGCCGACTGGTACTATATCAACTGGGATGAAAATAGAGCGGAAGGAAAGGGCTGGGCCAAATATTGGCTAAATACTTCCATCGTTATCGATCCTTCTCCTGAAATAAAAGAACATTACCGGTCGATTGAGAGAGTGAAGAAGCCCGCCAAGTCTGTTGCGGCCAGTAAGGATATGCAGAGCAGTCTCCAGACAGAGCTCATCCAGCGTATGAATCGAGTACGCAGGAATCATAAACTTACATTAACGAATATCGCGGAGGAAATTGAAGTTTCTGCTTCGTATTTAAATAAAATCGAGAGAGGGCTTGTTGTAGGTTCCTCTAAAATTCAAAAGAGAATATGGGAATGGCTAGAGCGATTTGACCAAAGCTTCTGAATTTATTCGGAGGCTTTTTATTTTTGTCTCTACATTATATGAATGCGCTTACATAGATACGAAGTCGAGATTATATTGAATGAAAGTCGGGGTTAGTATGAACATAAGATTTTTTTCACCCTCTTCAAATAGCAGCAGTTACAAGGCTTTAAATGAATTATTCCAGTATATTGACAACATAATAACTCTATTAATTTACTAGTCAGAATTTTCAGTGTAAATAAATGAGGAAATGTATGATGGGTTCATAGATGAATCATCTAAAAACATTTTAGGAGGAATGCAAATGACTCGAAATGTAGAAAGCTATGAATCCATTAGGCCATTACTTTATCCTGAATCGGTCGCGATTTTAGGCGCATCAGAGAATAAGTACAAAATCGGCAACATTCAGCTCCAGGCACTGATTGACGGTAAATTTCAGGGAGAAATCTATCCGATCCATCCGAAAGCGGAGCAAATTGCGGGCCTGAAAAGCTACCCGTCATTGACAGATGTCCCGAATTCTATTGATCTCGTTATTTTCTGTGTAGCATACGATCAGATTAAAAATGGTCTAATCGCCTGCGCAGAAAAAAAGGTAAAAGCTGCGATCATTTTTGCTTCCGGTTTTTCGGAGGCTGGTGAAGAAGGAAAGAAACTACAGCTGGAGTTGGCGGAATATGCCAAATTAAATAATATTCGATTGCTGGGTCCAAACTGTGTCGGTTTAGTCAATACATCGAATGGTTTAATCGGCACCTTCTCATCTTCTGTGTTAGACGTTCCAATGAGTGGTAAGCGAGGAGTTGGCTATGTGTCACAGAGCGGTGCATTCGGTGTTTTAACATATATGGCAGCAGCCCAGTATGGCATCAACTTCAACTATTTTATCAGCAGCGGAAATGAAATGGATACAACAATGGAAGATTATATCGACTATATGGTTCATGATGATGAGATTGAAGTGATCAGCGGCTATATCGAAGGAGCAAAAAACCCTGAAAAGCTGAAACAGGCAGCGCGTAAGGCTTTGGAAAAGAAAAAGCCGATTGTATTAATGAAAACCGGGCGTAGTGATGCCGGGAGCAGAGCAGCTGCCTCTCATACGGGAGCACTCGCTGGATCGGATAAAATCTACGATGCGTTTTTCAGGCAGCACGGCATTATTCGTGTAGAAGATGCAGAGGATGTCATTGCCTTTTCAAAATTGTTTAATCCAAATCGATTGCCAAAGGGCAAAAACACGGCGATTATTACAAGCTCCGGCGGCCGGGGCATTAATGAAGCGGATCGCTGTGAGGCATATGGATTGAATATTGTCAGACTTTCTGATGAGACAATGGCGGAAATGCGCAAGACTTTACCGGATTACGCAAGTGTTACGAACCCAATTGACTTGACTGCCGCAGCCTCTTTCACAAATCCGGAATTTTTCCTGGATACCCTAAAGGTGCTTGTGAATAGTCCTGAGGTTGATAACATCCTGCTGACAGAGTTTCCGCATAGCTGGGATGAGCATAACGAGTATTTCAAAGAGTTTATAACCGTCGCAAAAAACAGTGAAAAATTTATTGGTTTTTTCCCGTTCCCATTAGGAGAGATCACATACCCACAAACGACTCCGATCTTAATTGAAAATGAAATAGCGGTAGTATCAGGCGCATTAAACCCGGTGCGGGCATTATCACAATTAGTAGAATACAGTCAGTTTTTAAATACCGTTCAAACAGATGGGATGGAAGAACGTTATGAACATGAGAATATTGATGATTTGTTAACACCAGGTGCTGTTTTAAGTGAGTCAGAGGCGAGTGAAGTTCTAGCGAGGTATGGCATTCCAATCACTAAGCGCTATGTAACACTTTCTGCGGAAGAAGCTGTGGAAAGAGCATTGCAGATTGGGTTTCCGGTTGTGCTGAAAATTGATTCGCAGCAAATCCCTCACAAAACAGAGGCAGATGCAATTCGTTTAAATGTCTCTTCTGAAGAAGAAGTGAAGGAAGCATTCATGGAAATTATGAAAAATGCAAGGAACTACAATCCTGCTGCTGTTTTAAATGGTGTTTCTGTACAGGAAATGCTGCCGCAAGGGACAGAAGTGATTATCGGCGCAAAAAATGATGAAGTATTCGGACCGGTTATTATGGCTGGTTTAGGTGGCATTTTTGTTGAGGTATTTAAGGATATCGCCTTCAAGATTGCACCATTAAGCAGACAGGATGCCGGGACACTATTGGACGAACTGCAGGCAAAGGCCATTTTGGACGGGGCTCGGGGTCAGGTAGCGGTAGATAAAGAAGCGATTATCGATGTTCTTTTAAGAGTTTCCCAGTTAATGCTTGATTATAGAGACCAAATCAAGGAATTGGATATTAATCCGCTGATTGTTTATGAAAATGGAATCAAGGCTGCAGATGCCATGCTTGTAGTGACTGAAGAGAGTATTAAAAAGGAATTGATTGGAGGATAAAGCGATGGAGCTTGCACATTTAATCGGTAAAACAGGTAAACCCTTTACCTTCAAGGTGGAGCAGCGTCATATTAGACAATTTGCGCAGGCGATTGGCGATGCGAACCCGCTTTATACGGATGAAGAATATGCCAAAAATACACCTCATAAAGGGATCGTTGCACCGTTGACGTTTCCTGTTGCCGTGACACCCGACAATGAAAATGACGCTTTGGATTTAGGGTTGGATTACAGACGAATGCTTCATGGTGAACAGCAATTTTTCTATACTCGTCCGATTCGTGTGGGAGAGATGCTGTACTGCCAGATGAAGGTGACGGATGTATATGAAAAAGAAGGAAAAAACGGCATGATGGAATTCATTTTATTCGATACAGAAATAAAAGACGAAAACGGCGGGCACATAGTAACAAGCCGAACTAATATTGTATACCGCCCGTTAGTGCTGAATTAAATTTCTTATGCAGAAAGGACAGATTAATATGATTGATCTTAGCCAATTAGTGGAAGGGCTGAATCTGCCGGAATATAAAAAAGAAAAGGTAACAAAGGTTCAGCTTGTAAAATATGCAGGAGCTTCAGGTGATTTTAATCCTTTGCATACAGATGATGCTTTCGCCCAGAAAATCGGGTTAAATGGTGTGATTGCACACGGAATGCTAATCATGGGTTTTTTAGGAGAATACGTGAATAAAATTGTATCGAATGAAGGTACAGTAACCGATTTTAAAATGCGCTTTGGTGCCATGACCGTTCCGGAGGATGAAATTGTGTGTAAAGGAATCGTCAAGGAAAAAACGAAAATTGACGGTAGGACAGAGGTTGTTTTGAAATTATATGCAGTAAAGGACATAGGCGAGGTTGTTGGATCTGGCGAAGCCATTATCCAATTTTAACATAGAGGGAGTGGGCTGAATGGAAAAAATCAGGGAAAAATATGCCATTGTTGGGGTAGGCGAAAGTAATCGTTCGAAAAATTCCGGGGTTACCCCATTGGAATTGGCGTTGGAAGCAGCACGGGCTGCACTAGCAGATGCAGGTTTGGAAGCAGAAGACATTGATGGGTTCATGAGCTATTCGGAGATGGATTCTTGTAATCCGCATCAGGTGGCAACATATTTAGGGGTTCGGCCTAAAGTTGTGAAAGAAATGTTCGGCGGGGGGAGCAGTACCGAGCTCTTAATCGCAGAGGCCATTGGTTTGATTGAAACAGGACAGGCAAATACCGTGCTTATTTTCCGCTCGATGAATGGACGCTCCGGTGTCCGCATGGGTGGGGGCGGATTCAGTATTGATGCCCTTCAAAACGGTTTTGATGGCGGGAGCTTTATTATTCCTTATGGGGCAGGCAGTCCAGGGCAATGGTTCGGGTTGTTTGCCACTCGCCATATGCATCTGAACGGCTTGACACAGGAGCATTTAGGGCATGTTTGCACAAGCTTTTACGAGCATGCACAGCGGAATCCGAAAGCATTTTTTTACGGGAAGCCATTGACGATGGAAGAATATATGAGCACGGCACATTTAAGTTCACCATTTACAAAGCATGACTACTGTTTGGAGTCAGATGAGGCAAACGCGATTATTGTAACTTCCACAGAGCGTGCCAAAGACTGCAAATCCGTCCCTGTAAAAATTTTAGGCATGGCTGCAAGAGAAGTAGTATCCCACGCCCATTACTGGAAAAATATCGATGAAGTTGCAGCAGATTATGTTGCGCCCCGATTATACGAGAATGCGGGCGTTTCACCTGAGGATATTAAGGTTGCATCGATTTATGACTGTTTCAGCTGGGTTGTTTTACGTCAGCTCGAGGCATACGGACTTGCACCAAAAGGTGAAGTGGGGGATTTTGTAAGTGCTGGAAACTTGCGAATGGATGGCAAGCTTCCTACAAATACAGCGGGTGGCATGCTTTCGGAAGGCTATACACACGGCATGAACAATGTATTGGAAATTGTCCGCCAAGTTCGACGTGAATATGAGGGAACAGAACGTCAGGTAAAAGATACAGAACTGGCAATTTGTACAGGTTGGACAGGACCGGATGTTGCCGGTGCCATGATTTTATGTAAATAGGAGGAATGACAATGAAAGAAGAGACGAAAGTAATTTACGAAAAGCCGATTCCTTTGAAAAACACCTATAATGCACCTTACTGGGATGCGGCAGATCGACATGAGCTGAATGTGCAAAAATGCAATACATGCAGCAATTATAATCACCCCCCTGGACCGAGCTGCGCAAACTGCGGAAGCATCGATGTATTCTGGGAAAACTTAGGTTCAACAATTACCGGTGAGGTCTACACCTATATCGTTTCAAATAGACCATTTTTACCGGGCTTCCAAAATGAACTACCAACAGTGATCGCTGTTGTCCAATTGGAGGAATACCCTGAAATCAAGATCATTGGTAATGTACTCCATGGCAATACAGAAACAGTTTCGATCGGAACAAAGGTAAAAATGGTATGGATAGAGGCTACTGAGGAGCGAGCGATTCCACAGTGGGTATTGGTCTAAATTCTTTTAGAAGGAGGGATATGGATGGACTTTTCGTACACAAGTCAGGAGGAGCAGTTTCGTCTGGAGCTTCGCGAATGGCTGGAAAATAATCTGCCGGAGGGCTGGCTGGATGGCACTTTTAAAATGCCGGAAAATCAACAAGAGCTAGGCCAATTTTTACGGAATTGGCAAAGAAAACTTTCAGAGGGAAGATGGGCAGCGATTGCTTGGCCGGAAAAGCAAGGCGGCCGCAATGCGACGTTGATGGAAGAAATCATTTATCATCAGGAAATGGTTCGTGTGAAGGCACCGCCACTTGTTAACTATGTGGGCTTACATATGGTAGGTCCCACACTTATGCAGATCGGCAGCAAGGAACAGCAGGAGAAATATATATCAAAAATTATTACCGGTGAGGAAGTATGGTGCCAAGGTTATTCTGAACCAAACGCAGGCTCGGATTTGGCTGCTGTTCAAACGACAGCGGTGAAAGACGGCGATAAGTGGATAATAAATGGGCAGAAAATCTGGACAAGTTTTGCCCATTTTGCAGATCGCTGCTTTTTAGTAGCCCGAACGAGTAAGGGCGAGAAAAAGCATCATGGGATTACATGTTTTTTATTGGATATGAATCAGCCGGGCGTCGAGGTTAGACCAATTATTCAAATGGATGGAGAGCATGATTTCAATGAGGTTTATTTGAATGATGCGGTTGCCTATGAAAGTGAAATTATCGGTGCTGTCGATGATGGATGGCGTGTAACAATTGCGTTGCTCATGCATGAAAGAACGGGCATTGGTGCACAGGTGTTCTCATTGGAACAGCAATTTGATGAGCTGGTGGAACTGGCCCGCAATGTTACGGAGGATCATGTGCCTGTAATAGAAAAGCCGGATGTCCGCAAAAGACTGCTGGATTTGTATATTAAGTCGCGCGGGTCCTTGCTGAACTATTACCGCAATTTAACTAAGCAGCTAAAAGTGGGTCATCCTGGAGTGGAAGGCTCAATGGATAAACTCTTAGTCAGCGAAAATACGAAAGAACTGTTCGCAGAAGCCATTTCAATTCAGGGGCACCAAGGGCTGTTATGGAAAAAGGATGCCGTGTATGGCGACTCGTATTGGCAAAGGAATTATCTCTATGCCTTTGGTCAAACAATCGGAGGCGGTACGAGTGAAATCCAGAAAAATACAATTGCGGAGCGCATTTTAGGCCTGCCAAAGGATATTGGCAAATAAATGAGAAGAAGGTGAATAGATGGACTTTTCTTTAAGCCAGGAACAGGAAATGTTTCGGGAATATATAAAGAAATTTTTAGGGGATATGGAACATACGAAAATTGCAAGAGATTATATTGATAACAAAACAGAGCATGTAAAAAATATTTTATCGGATTTAAAGGAATTGGGCTGGACAAAATTGAATATCCCGGAAGAATTTGAGGGAATGGGCTTAGGCCAGCTCGATTTAGTGCCGATCATGGAAGAGTTCGGCAGGGTATTGCTTCCGGGTTTACACCTTGAAACAAATGCATTGGCAGTTCCTTTGATTGAACGTTTCGGAACGAAGGAGCAGAAGCAGTATTTTTTAAAGGAAATAGCCGATTCGGATTTAAATTTAACGGTGGCATGGTTAGAGCCAGGTGGCAGCTATAAAGAGCAGGGAATCCGGCTTTCTGGTGAAGTGAGTCAGGGGCAGATTATTTTAAATGGTGTGAAAACACAGGTGCCAGATTTAGAGCTCGCACAGCATGCTATAGTTCCGCTACGAATACACAATGAAATTACATTAATCACTGTGGATCTTAACACACCGGGAATTTCAATTACACCACAGGATAATTTTGCTGAAACGAGAAAACTGTCAATGGTTGAATTTGAACAAGTGAAAGTTTCGGCTGAAAATGTTATTGGCCAAATAGGAGATGGCTGGGGAATGTTGCAGGAGGGTTTGCTTTATTATAATGCTGCGTTATCTTCCGTAGCGGTAGGTGCAATGGAGCATATAGTGGAGATGGCCAGCGAGTACGCTAAAATCCGTGAACAATTCGGAAACCCTATCGGCAGATTCCAGGCGATTAAACATCGTCTAGCAGATATGAAATTGGATTTGGAGACTGCACGTTCACTTTCCTATTATGCAAACTGGGCAATGGAGACTTTTTCAGAAGACCGGATTGAGGCAATTTGCAGTGCGCGTATTTTTGCAACGCAGGCATTCATTCGATTGGCGTCCCATAATATCCAAATTCATGGCGGGATTGGATTCACGGAGGAAATCGATTGCCACTTATTTATAAAGCAGGCTAAATACTACGAAAATTATTTAGGAAGCATTGATCAATATTACGATCTGGCAATTAATGCTTTAAATTGGACCAGTCAAAATTCTGTCCAAACAGAGCAACCTATTATGGCGCATAAATAGAGGATGATATATATAGAGAGTGATTTGCGTTTAAATATTTGAAATATTTAAATCAAGTCGCTCTCTATTTTAATGAAACTCAGAAAATTAGTCCGAATCTATAGTAAAGACGTCTGATCCGACGACACAACATTGTTTTAGTTCGGGCTATTTGTTTAATTGAGCGGAAAGTTTAGTCTAACAAAATAATCAAAATCAAAGAGGTGATTTTGTTCATGTTAAAAACGTCTAAAACTGTTGAGTCGCTAACATATAAACAAAAGGTTCTATTAATGGTTGGGGTCTTTATGTGTATAGAATTGGGGCTTATGGTTTCCTCCCAGTTCTCAGTCGCGTTGCCTAAAATTATTGATGATATTGGCGGCATCGAATTTTACTCGCTCGTATTCACTGTAAATTTGACTGTAAGTGCAATAATGACGCCAATAGTGGGAAAAATGAGTGATATTTATGGACGCAGACAAATTTTGATTATCGGTATTTTAGTTATCTTAGTCTCGGAAATAATAACACCTTTGTTGGTATCAAATATTTACCATTTAATGATTTTCCGAGCGATACAGGGCTTGGGCGGCGCACTTGCGGCTGTAGTTGGTCTAATCGTCATCAGCGATATATTTGATTTGGAGAACAGGGCGAAGTTTTTAGGGTTTTATGGGGCATTAAATGCCATTACAGCTATAGTCGCACCTACATTGGGTGGAATATTTGTACAGTATATGTCCTGGCACTGGGTATTTTATTCGATTGCTCCAATTGGAGTGATCGGCTTGTATTTAGTCGTTAAATATATGCCGAATATTCCGAGGACAGAAAATGCAAAACTTGATTATAAGGGAATAAGTATTTTAAGTGCAGCTATTTTAGTTTTTGTTGCGATTACAACATTTGGCGGCTCAAGAATTCCTTGGCTATCTGTCCCGATGTTCGTGCTGGTAACCGTCTTTGTATTGTCGATTTTCGGTTTTATTACTAGCCAAAAGAAAGTTGCACATCCGATCGTGCCATTACGGTTATTTAAATATCGGGTTTTTGTCGTTTGCATGTTAAGTGTTTTTGCCGTTATGTTTGCCGCAACCGGGCTAATTTTTTTATTGCCGATGTTCTTACAAAATTTATTTGGTTTTACACCAACTGAAACAGGCTTATTTATGACGTTTCGAGGGACGACTTCCTTCATATTTGCTGCAATGAGCGGATTCCTTGTTGTAAAATTGAAGGATTTCAAATTGGTTGCAATCATTGCGATGGTTATTTTTGCTTCTATGATTTTCACGTTAACGTTCTTTACAACATCTGCTTCTACATTAGCCTTAACGATTATTTGTTTAATTTGGGGAACGTCCAGCGGTGTTTTGATTTCAATTTTCCATACAGGAATTCAAATGAACTTGCCTGATAAAGATATTAGTGTTGCAATGAGTGTCATTCAGTTAGCTGTTGCAGTATCGTCGTTATTGGCAACATCTTTCCTGGGACTGTTTTTACGACTTCCAAATTTAAGTCAAGGCTTATCGTACTTACTGTTTGCATGCTTAGGCGCAGTTGTTCTTGCACTAGGAATCTTTGTCATCACATTGCAAAAGCGCAATTTGAAAATAGAGGAAGAAGAACCAGCCACAGAGCAGCTTGTTTAAATTAAAGGATTTGAAATAGGTAGGTTAAATTTTATAAAAGGGAGTGGGAAAGATGAGTTTTTCTACGATAAACAAGCTACAAAGTATTTTTGACAAGCAAAAAGGTTTTCAGTGGCAGGCACGTCAAACAACAGCACAGCAGCGTATCAAAAAACTGCTGAATTTGAAAACTGCGATTTTGACGCGTACACAGGATTTGGTAGAGGCCGCGAACAGGGATTTTGCCATGACGACTATGACAGCCGAGCAACAAATTTATTCCGTTACATCGGCGATAGATTTTACTGTTCAGCATCTGGAGCAATGGATGCAACCTGATCGGGTTGAAAATACTCAAGATGGAGAAGCCTATATTTTATATGAATCACGTGGCTGTGTTTGCATTTTCGGGACTTGGAATTCTCCGATGTCCGTAACAATTCATCCATTATTGGATGCATTGGCTGCAGGTAACTGTGTATTAATTAAACCAAGCGAGTTTAATCCTGCCTATAATCAGATATTGGAAGATATAATTGAATCGGTATTTGATGAGCAGGAGGTCGCATTCGTTCAGGGAGAAGCCGATGTTTCCGAGCAATTACTGAAGCTGCCGTTTGATCATTTCTTCTTTACGGGCAGTCCCCGTGTCGGCAAAATAGTCATGCGTGAAGCGGCCGAGCATCTGGCAACTGTAACGCTTGAGCTTGGCGGTAAATCGCCGGTTATTATCGATAAAGGGTATAATCCTTTCAAAGCGGCGCAAACAATCGTTTTCGGAAAGGTAATGATGGCTGGACAGTTTTGTATTTCACCAGATTACTTATTTGTTCATGAAGACGATTTAACAGGTTTTGCACGGGCTTTTCAGCAAATGACGCTAGGTATGCTCTATGATGAAGGTAAATTACGCACAACGGAGCGCACTCAAATTGTTAATGACGCACACTATTATCGGATTAAGGGGTTATTCGAGGATGCAATAGAAAAAGGAGCAACCGTATTAAGCGGAGGGATATTTGATGATGAAAATCGTTTAATCGAGCCGACTTTATTAGGAAATATTATACCCGACATGCGGATTGCGGATGAGGAAATCTTCGGACCGCTCACATTTGTAAAAACGTATAAGGATGTGTCAGAAGCGATTCGCCATATCCAGCAGAATCCAAAGCCTTTAGCGCTATATATCTATAGTGAGGATGAGCATTTCCAACAGCAGGTGCTCCGTACTACGTCTTCTGGCGGAGTGACGGTCAACGGAATATTTATGCACAATACGCATCTTCATTTACCATTTGGCGGTGTCAATAACTCGGGAAGCGGCAATTTCCATGGAATTCATGGTTTTAAAACGTTCTCGCATCAGCGTGCTGTTTATAAAGTTCTTTCATGACATAGAAACTAATTTATCCCTCTGTTTTCTTGTTGGGAGAAGAGATTACATGGTTAACGATAGTTTTATCGATGATTGTTGTGGAATGTATAATAATCGAAAAAAATGCGCCTGTATTAAAGGAATAAATGAAATTAATTTAAAAGAAAGTGAACGTTAACTGTAAGTTTTTCATAATCTATTTATATGGAATACATTGTAAGCTAAGGGATGAAATCAACATGAATTTTATGCCCAATATATAGTGGGATTTTGGTAACAGCATGAATGATATAACGGACTATGGCAAAAACCCATTTGTCATTATTATTCATGGAGCGACAGAGCGATAGTACGTTCCGGACCGTTTTACGGACCAGGAATCATCTGCAATTGACTGTCATAAGTTTTCATCCAGGTGAGAAACTTGGGTTGGAGATGCATCCGAATGTCGACCAGTTTCTACGGATTGAACAAGGTCAAGGAATTGTTCAAATGGGTAAAAGTATAGATAATTTAAATTTGCAATGGATCGTTTTTGATGATAGCGCCATCATCATCCCTGCTGGCACATGGCATAACTTAATCAATACCGGAAATATTCCGTTAAAGTTATATTCCATCTATGCACCACCAAATCTTCCATTTGGAACAGTGCATCCAATAAAACAATGCGGAACGACATGAGCACTAGTTTTGGAAACTTGCACAAAAGTGCGAGTTTCTTTTTGTTGACATTTATACCTGCAGGGGTATAATAAAAAGTGTGAGAAAGCTTTTCTATTCTCAACACTACTAGAAAATTAAATATTTGACATATACCCTTAGGGGTAGTATAGTTTGATTAATAAATCATTCCAAATGAGGTGAGAAAATGCAGTATGATCCAAAAGTATTGGCACGAATGAAAAAAGTCGAAGGTCAGTTACGCGGCATTTTACGGATGATGGAAGAAGAAAAGGACTGCAAAGATGTTATCACACAACTTAGTGCTGTCCGTTCTGCTGTTGACCGTACAATCGGTGTCATCGTAACGGATAATTTAGTGGAGTGTCTTTCAAAGGAAGATGCCGAAACGATGGATAAAAATGCCATGGTCAAACAGGCAGTAGATTTACTAGTAAAAAGTCGATAAGACTTTTTATTTTTGAAATACATTATACCTATAGGGGTAGGGGGACTTTCGTTGGAAAAGAAAAGAACAACAATCGTATTATTCAGCGGTGATTACGACAAGGCAATGGCTGCTTACATTATTGCAAACGGTGCGGCTGCATATGATCATGAGGTAACAATTTTTCATACCTTTTGGGGTATCAATGCATTACGAAAACAAGAACCGGTAACTGTTAAGAAAGGGTTCCTGGAAAAAATGTTCGCCAAAATGATGCCGCGCGGAGCAGAAAAACTTGGCTTATCAAAAATGCAAATGCTTGGCATGGGACCAAAAATGATCAAGCATGTAATGAATAAGCATAACGCATTAACGTTAACACAACTCGTTGAAATGGCACAGGAACAAGACATAAAACTTGTGACATGTACGATGACGATGGATTTATTGGGACTTCAAAAAGAAGAATTGCTTGATGGCATCGAATACGCCGGAGTAGCGGCCTATTTAGCGGATGCTGAAGACGGAAACGTCAACCTATTCATATAAGAGGTGACATATGGAAACAATACTAGTAATCGCCGTGATCGTGGCATTTTTAGCCTGGCGCATGAAGCCGACAAAAGGCGTCAACACGATTTCGACGACAGAACTCAAAAGTATGATCAATGACAAAGACAAATTGTTTATTGATGTACGCACACCTGCTGAGTATAAAGCGCGCAATGTGAAGCAATTTAAAAATATCCCACTTGGCTCTGATTTTTCAAAACTGCCAAAGAATAAGGAAATTGTGGTCATTTGCCAAAGCGGCATGCGTTCCAAACAAGCATGTAATCAACTGAAAAAATTAGGCTATAGCCGTGTCACGAATATGGGCGGCATGAGTGCCTATTAAGGAGGAAGAAAGAATGAAAACAATTTTACCAGAACAAGTACAAGCAAAATTAGAAGCAGGTGAAGCGGTTCATTTAATCGATGTTCGTGAAGTAACGGAAGTAGAAGCAGGTCATATTCCGGGGATTACCCATATTCCATTAGGATTACTGGAATTCCGTATGCACGAATTGGATAAGAAAACACCATACATTATGGTTTGCCGTTCAGGCGGCCGCAGCGGTCAGGCAACAGCCTTTTTGGAATCACAAGGGTTTGACGTGACGAATATGACAGGCGGTATGCTTGAATGGAATGGTGAAGTTAAGTAAGTAAAAAATTTAAATAGGATTATACCTTAGGAGGATAACGATGATTAAATCAGACGTACAACTTGATGCAAAAGGTTTAGCTTGTCCAATGCCGATTGTCAGAACAAAAAAAGCGATGAATGATGTGGCAGAAGGACAAGTGCTTGAAATTCAGGCGACAGACAAAGGCTCAGTGGCCGATTTAGCTGCATGGTCGAAAACGGTCGGTCATCAATATATCGGCTCAAATGAAGTAAATGGTGTGTTTTATCACTATATCCGAAAGTGCAATCCGGAAATCAGTGATGCAGCGGAAAAATCATTTGAACAAACAATTTCGAATGAAGATGCCGTGAAACAAGAAGGAATGATTTTGGACGTACGTGAAGCAGCGGAATACGCTTTTGGCCATATCCCGGGAGCAAAATCAATTCCTATGGGCGAATTAGCAACACGAATGAGTGAACTTGATAAAGAAGAAACAATTTATGTTATTTGCCGTACAGGAACACGCTCGGATTTGGCAGCCAAACAACTGGCTGAAGCAGGATTTACAAAAGTATACAACGTCTTGCCTGGTATGACAGGTTATGAAGGCGAATTGAAGAAAGAGGTAGAGTAATATGACAAACAAAGTAGCAATTATTGCAGCAAACGGTGGGCTTTTCGATGCTTATAAAGTATTTAATATCGCAACGGCAGCAGCAGCTTCTGAAAAAGAAGTAGCCATCTTTTTCACATTTGAAGGTCTAAATTTAATTCATAAACAAGGGATGAATGCACTTGAAATGCCTGCTGGCAAAGAACACTTTGCGGAAGGCTTTGCTAACGCAAATGTACCGGCAATCCCGCAATTAGTGGAAATGGCACAGGATTTAGGAGTGAAATTCATCGCCTGCCAAATGACGATGGACGTGATGGGTTTGACAAAAACAGATTTCGTTGATGGTATTGAAGTAGGCGGCGCCGTTACATTCCTGGATTTTGCGAAGGATGCTGCACCAACATTAACGTTTTAACAAGAAAAAATTTTAAACTAAAATATACCAATGGGGGTAATTTAAATGACAGTAACAGCATGGACAGCCGCACAAGTTGCGCGCAAAGTAATTGAAAACAAAGAGTTGTTTATTTTAGATGTTCGTAATGAAGATGCATTTAAAGACTGGAAAATCGAAGGTCACAAATTTGATTATTTAAATATTCCTTATTTTGATCTGTTGGATGGTGTAGATGAAATTTTACCACAAATTCCAACAGACAAAGACGTATTAGTTGTGTGTGCAAAAGAAGGCTCTTCTATCATGGTAGCAGAAATGTTAGCTGATGCTGGTCGTGAAGTTGGCTATTTAGAAGGCGGTATGAAGTCTTGGTCAATGTACCTTGAGCCAATTAAAGTCGGCGATCTTACAAACGGCGGAGAGTTATACCAATTCGTACGTTTAGGTAAAGGCTGTCTTTCTTACATGGCCATTTCTGAAGGCGAAGCAGCGATCATCGACGCAGTACGCTTCACAGATGTATTCACAAAGTTCGCTGAAGAAAAAGGTGTTGAGATTAAACACGTTTTCGATACACACTTGCACGCTGACCACATTTCTGGTGGTCGTCACATCGCTGCAGCTACAGGTGCAACATACTACTTACCACCGAAAGATGCAGAAGAAGTGGTATTTGACTACGCACCACTTGAAGACGGTTTAAAAGTACAATTAGGTGCTTCTGAAATCGAAGTAGGCGCACTTTATTCACCTGGTCACACAATTGGTTCAACATCATTTGTCATCGATGGTAAATATTTATTAACAGGTGACATCCTGTTCATCGATTCAATCGGTCGTCCAGACTTAGCTGGACTTGCTGAAGACTGGGTTGGTGACTTACGCGAAACATTATACTCTCGCTACCGCACATTAGCAGAAGACTTAATCGTATTACCGGCTCACTTTATGATCATTGACGAACTAAACGAAGACGGCACAGTGGCAAAACGTTTAGGCGACTTATTCGCTGAAAACCACGGTTTAAACGTGGAAGACGAAGAAGTATTCCGCTCAATGGTAACAGATAACTTACCACCACAACCGAATGCATACCAAGAAATTCGCCACGTTAACATGGGTAAAATTACACCTGATAACGACGAACAAACAGAAATGGAAATCGGTCCAAACCGTTGCGCAGTACGCTAATTTAGTTTAGCAATGAGATGTTACACCAATGCGTGCCTCACGCTCAAGAGGCACGCAACCGTGTTACACGGTAAACTTATAGATTGCTTACAACAAACAAATTTAAGAATAGAGGAATTTCAAATGAATATTACACAAACATTAGATGCAAAAGGCTTAGCATGTCCAATGCCAATCGTAAAAACGAAAAAGGCAATTGATAAAATAAACTCTGGTGAAGTACTAGAAGTTTTAGTAACAGATAAAGGCGCATTAAATGACTTCAAGGCATGGGCAGGTGCAGGCGGCCACACTATCGTAGAACAAAAAGAAGAAGCAGGCGTCCTGTACTTCTACATTCAAAAAGCATAAAAAAATAATAGCGGGTAGATGAAGCTCTACTCGCTATATCTTTATTCAGCGGGTGTATATAAACGCCCGTTGAATAAAGATATACCCCGGCCGAAGTCACAATTATTTAGCTGAGGTATAAATTGAATTTTTGAAAGAAGGAAAACATATGGAAATCGATTTATCATTTATGTATATAGCGGTCATATTCGGGCTTGGATTTATCGGCTCGTTTCTATCCGGAATGCTAGGGGTCGGCGGTTCAATCATTAAATACCCGTTGCTGCTCTATATTCCGCCAATGTTCGGTTTGGTGGCATTTACCGCACATGAAGTTTCCGGAATTAGTGCTGTACAAGTGCTATTTGCATCGCTTGCAGGGGTTTGGGCTTACCGTAAAAGCGGGTTGTTAAACAGAGAACTCATTATCTATATGGGTGTGGCGATTTTAATCGGTAGCTTCATCGGCAGTTACGGTTCAGGATTTTTGTCTGAAGATGCCGTTAATATTGTATATGGTCTATTAGCCGCCATTGCAGCTGTCATGATGTTTATACCAAAGAAAACGGTTGAAAATACAACAGAAATTACCTTCAATAAAGTATTGGCAAGCTCACTTGCACTGATTGTCGGAATCGGGTCAGGAATTGTCGGGGCAGCCGGCGGATTTTTACTCGTACCGATTATGCTGACGGTGTTAAAAATTCCAACTCGAATCACGATCGCGACAAGCTTGGCAATTACGTTCATCTCCTCGATCGGTGGTAGTGTCGGCAAAGTGATGACAGGCCAGGTAGACTATTGGCCGGCATTTATTATGATTATCGCTAGTATCATCGCTGCGCCACTTGGTGCAAAAGTCGGTCAGAAAATGAATGTAAAAATGCTGCAATGGCTGCTTGCAATTATGATTGGTGCCACGGCCATTAAAATATGGATAGATATTTTACTATAATCAATTTTTAAAGTGGTGAAGCGGCATGAGAGCTTCCCTCTTTTTTTTTTGATCTTCACAATGACTCAATATTTCTTAACAATTCTAGCATTCTAGATTTACAAATGAAATTTACAATGAAATCGAATTACAAATTAGCAGTTGCTTAGGAGGAAATTTCATTGATGAAGAACAAGAAAAAATGGTTTACATATGCACTTGCGGGGACAGTGGCAGTATCATCTCTTTCTGTCATGCAGTTCAATACTGAAGCTGAAGCGAAACAAGCAAAAAAGGAGCCAACTAATGTCATCATGCTCGTGATGGACGGTTCCAGCAATAACGCTGTATCGTTAGCTCGCTGGTACAAAGGTGAAAGTCTCGCAATGGATGAAATTTTAACAGGTGGTGTGACAACGTATTCAGCAGAATCAGCTATTACAGATTCGGCACCAGCTGGAACGGCACTTGCTACCGGCCATAAATCAAACAGCGGGTATGTAGGGGTACTGCCATCCGTAATTGATATGCCGGGCGTAGAAGGAAACCCGGACAATGCATTTACACCAGTTGCAAATGTGTTAGAAGGAGCAAAACAATTAGGCAAGGCTACAGGAATCGTGTCAACTTCTGAAATTCAGCATGCGACACCTGCCAGTTTCTCTTCACACGTAACGTCTCGCAGTAATTATGACGATATCGGAGAACAACAAGTGTATCAAAATATGGATGTGATTCTTGGCGGCGGATATGATTACTTAAAATCAGAAAACCGAAAAGATGGCGAAAATCTAGTTAGCGTAATTGAAGATAAAGGATATGACCTAATTACAACGCGTGATGAGTTACTAACGTCCAATTCCAATAAAATTTACGGTAGTTTTGCCGGCAGTTCTTTAGCGTATGATCTAGATCGTACGAAAACAAACTCAAATGAACCTTCACTGGCAGAAATGACATCAAAAGCAATCGATACGCTGAACAAAGATAAAGATGGGTTCTTCCTTATGATTGAAGGGAGTAAAATCGACTGGGCAGCTCATGCGAATGATCCAATCGGAATGGTTACGGATATTTTGTCATTCGATGATGCGGTAAATGAAGCGCTGAAATTTGCGAAAAAAGACAAGAATACGATGGTTATAGCAGTAACAGATCACGGCAACAGCGGGATTACGATTGGTAATGAAAACACGAGCTCTACATATGACAAAATTAATATATCCAATTATATAAATCCATTGAAGAAGGCAACGATGACAGTGGAAGGTGCACTAAGTCAATTAAAGCCGGACCGTTCGAATTTAGTGGAAGTAGCTAAATTATATGGACTGGATAATTTAACTGCAGAGGAAACGGCTGCCCTGAACGCAACAGAAACGAAGAAGCTTGCCGGTACATTCGTCAATCTTTTATCAAAACGTGCCGATTTAGGATACACTACTGGAGGACATACAGGCGATGACGTATTCCTGTACTCATATGGACCAAAACGCATTTCCGGACTAGTAGATAATACTGATTTAGCAAAAGAAATGGCCAACTTCATGGGCATTAAGTTAGATAAATTAACAAAAGATCTTTACGCTAACGCAGAAGCAGCACTGAATGGCAAAGGAATGACGACTACAATCGACCTTTCGGATAAGGAAAATGCGGTACTTGTAGTGAAAAAAGGCACGACTATTTTTGAAATCCCTGAAAATAAGAATGTTATCATTAAAAAAACAACGGATAAATCAGGCAAAGAGACTACAAATGAAATTCAGACAAATACAATCAGCGTATACAATGAAAGTGGTTTCTATATTTCAAAAGAAACAATCAACAAGCTTAAGTAAATGCTAAGTGAAATCCTTGCCAACTCGTGTGGTGAGGATTTTCTATTTGAAGTAATCAGAACGTTTTATTAAAAAGGTAAACAATCAAGTAATGTCGAAACTAGAAAATAGTAGTTATAAATGGGGGTAAGGGGATGCACACTGAAACCAAAAGATTATTAATACGAAAATTTAATATGGAAGATTTACAAGCGGTATATGAATATACATCCGATGCCAATGTCATGAAATATATACCTGAAGGGGTTTTTACAGAAGAAATGGCAAAAGATTTTATCGAACAAAACTTGGGGGAGGAAGCGGAGAAGTTCGCGGTCATATTGAAAGGTGAAAATACTTTGATTGGACATATATTTTTCGGTAAATATTTTGGAGATCATACTTATGAGATAGGCTGGGTATTCAATCCGAAATTTTATAATAAAGGATATGCTACTGAAGCGGCTAAAGCAATATTACAATATGCCTTTGAAGAAAAGAAGCTACATAGAGTGATCGCAACTTGTCAGCCACAAAATCCGCCTTCATATCGTGTGATGGAGAAAATTGGCATGAGAAGGGAAGGATATTTCAAGAAATGTATTCCGAACGGTGATGAGTGGTGGGATGAATACTATTACGCGATTTTGGGTGAAGAGTGGAAGTAAGCGGCATCAAAGAGGGAGAAAAAATTATGGCAGATCATACAACTAAGAGAAGAGTAATTTTAGATTTGGCAATTACTTTAGATGGATTGATTGAAGGGAAAAACGGTGAAATAGATTGGTGTATTATGGACCCGGAAATGAACTTTAACGATTTTTTGAATCAAGTAGATACGATTTTTTACGGTAGAAAAAGCTACGACTTATGGGGACAATATATTCCTGAAGAAGGGGGCTCCGGAACCGAAATAGAAATGTGGGATTTGGTTCATAGTAAAGAGAAATATGTTTTCTCCAGAACTCAAAACGGGACCGGTCATGAGGCAATATTTATAAATGATAACATCCGTGAAGAAGTGATTAAATTAAAGAACAAACCTGGTAAGGATATTTGGCTATATGGCGGAGCAAGCCTCATTACTACTTTTATCAATTTACGGCTTATTGACGAATTTAGATTATCCATTCATCCAGTCGTATTGGGAGAAGGTAAACCGCTGTTTATAGATGTTAGAGAGAGGTTAAATTTAAAAGTCGTAAATACAAGAACATTCTCTTCCGGTGTTGTACAAATCGTTTATCAATATGAGGGTAGCTAATATTTATCATAAATTACAGGTGATAGGCTAGAATCATGAAACCGTTGTTATCCTGAAATAGTCCCTTTCAATTTTATTAAATGGGCATAGTATAGAATAGTTAAGATTTAATGAAAGACCGATATTTGCTTAACATTGTATAAGAAAGTAGAATGATATTAATTACAAATTTTGGAGGTTGTTTGCTTGCAAAATATTGAACAAAGAGCGCCAAATAGGAAGCATAGTTTAATCAGCTATAGTTCACTTCTAATTGGTATTATTTGTTTCTTTATCGTCTTTGTAACACCGACAAGGTTAGCCCACACCGGAAATATGGCAGGAGATTATATTACCTATGCCATGACATTTATAGGAATTTTATTATCAATTGTGGCGCTATCGAAAGAAAAGGAGAAAAAGTTAATTCCCGTCCTTTCTCTAATTCTTTCTTCATCCCTCTTTATTTTTTGGATGTTAGCGCTATTCTTATTGTTTACAGGTTTAATGGATTTTGCTCCATAACTTAATTAAATGGCGCGGTTCTTGAACAAGAATTCGCGTCTATTTTCACAAAAGGGGATCAATCAATTGATAAAACAAATTGCGGTTATTTTGTTGTCCTTGCTATGGATAGCCGGATGTAGTGATAGCAATATTAAAAGGAATACAGAACTTGAAAAAAATCTGCATTCTTCCATTATTATGGTATCGGATAATAGTGAAAGCCATCTTTATTTAAGCACGTTTGTCGAATTTGAATGGGACAAGGCGTTTCTATTTGAACCTTATACGACCCAAGCAGATTTAGAAAAACAATTAGGCGTCAAGTTCACCGACCCAAGCAATATTGGTTCAAGAGATGATATTTACTTACTGGTCTTTGTCAATGAGGGTAAAGCAGTACAGTATGCGGTAATTGAACGTTTACATACCACTTTTTCTTTAGGCGATCAAGCGTATCTTGAGCCTTCAAATGATACTCTTTACATAGAAAGATAATGTAGGTGAGGTGAAAATCATAAAAATTAAAACATATTCGATTGGAGTCATCATTATCGGCTTAATTATCGGTGCTTTAGGCTACTTCTTATTTGTAAAAGTTTTTATCCCTAATATGATGTAATGATTTTCTATAGCAGAATAACAAAATTATGCATTCAAGCGCGCTTCAATTACAAGAAACAGCGCTTATTTGTATGATGGGAGAGTGAAAAAAGGTCTTTTGTTTTATGAATTAATCGTTTTTTAAGCGGTAAGAAAAATAGTGAAAAAATACACTTTGAAATATCTTGATAATGGGTTGCTTTCCTAAAAGAAAGGGTATATGATTTACTACAGTTTTGGATAAATAAGAAGTGAATCTTCTTCAAAATTATGTAGTAAAGGAGTGTAGTAATGGAGATTGGTGTAAAAGCAAAAAAAGAAATTAAACCTAGGCTTAAAATTAATAATGCGGATTTCTTCTGGTTTTTCTTTTTTGTTGCGCTACCTTTTATTTCTATAGTTTATTCGATCGCTGAATTTCTTTATAAGAATTGAATTCTCTTCATTCACCAAGCATTACTATACAAGGGCTTCAACCGCTAAGTGATTTTGAGATTAAATAAATATGACTAAAAAGAACATTTTTCTGATATAAGGAAAGTGTTCTTTTTTAATTTACTTAATTTGTAATATATGTATAATTATAAGTATAGATTTATATTTATTAGAAGGAGTGTTAATTTGAAAATTGAAATGAATATAGAACCAGCAAAAGCGGTTAAAGTTATCCATCAAGCGTTTAAGCGTTACGAAACGGATCCCCAACCATCCAGTGCTCTAAATGAAACGGAGGAGTCCATTTTTGCCGAGTTAAAACAAGGGACAGAAATGTTCGGGGTATACGATAACGATGAATTAATAGCACTCGTAAAATGTGTTTTAAATGATGAGTTTATGTATTTCTCAAGATTGTCTGTATTACCTACACAACAGGGGAAGGGCGTAGCAACTAATTTGGTGAAATATTTAGAACGCTACGCTATGCAAAATAATATATTTGTTTCAATATGCAAAGTTCGAAAAAATGAAAAGAATAATATCGCGCTTTATTCAAAAATGGGATATAAAATCGTGAAGGAAGAAATCATCATTAATAAAAATGGTGATGAAATCCCAACTGTTACTATGCAAAAGAATCTCCAAATACATAATATAATGTAAATATAAATTTAATAAAAAAAGAACTCGATTCCGTTTATTGGAAATCGAGTTTTATTTTTGTGTTCCATGCTGCTATAGATTACATGCTGACTAATTCTGATTATACAATTCCTTGTACAAAACATATTTTAACGCAGAAATTTCATCCTCGGTTAGCGTACCTTCCATTTCGGATACGACTTCATCAATACTCATGGAACCATTTTGAGCCTGTTCCTGGATGGCAAGTAAACGATTAATGCCTACTTTTTTTATTAACAGACGAGTTGCTTCTTCTTTCGTTTGGAAGGGAAGAGAATCGGGATCCGTAGTTGCCGCTTCGTTTACAATCTCCTGAAGCTTTGGATCTTTTGCAATATAGGATTTTACTTCCTCTTTATCTTCATCATTTAAATTAGCTTCTACTTGTTGTACGATTTTTTCGGAGGCAATATTTGTACCAAAATGCCAAACAGCATATCCGGCTGCTCCGACTATAACAAGGATTATTGCAGTAATCGTTAAAAATTTCTTCATCAAATCACTCCTGACAGTTTGAATATAGCACAACCTCAAAAAAACCACGATGAAAAGATATTTCCAAAAGTGCATTCATCATATTTTATTAATAAAACATCCCAACGCAGTATTTAGATAACTTGCATTAAAAAAAGGAAGATTAACTCGAATGATTTAGGGAAAGTTAAAAAATATGAACAAAAATATAAATTGGACTTTTTAACTGGCAGGTTAGGAAGATCTATCAAGGAGGTTCATATGTCATGGGAAAAACAGAAAGAACAGTTTCTGAATTGATGCTCGATCAATTGTATATGTTCGGTGTACGACGGATATATGGGGTAGTTGGTGATGCAACATTTGGAATCATCGATGCACTGGCGAAACAGGATAAAATTAAATACATTGCTGTAAAACATGAGTCGACAGCTGCTTTTATGGCATCTGCAGAGGCTAAATTGACTGGTGGCCTTGGTGTGTGTACCGCAACAATGGGACCAGGTGCAGCAAATCTTATAAATGGACTTGGTGATGCATATGCAGACAGAGCGCCTGTACTTGCAATCACTGGACAGGCCGAGAGCGATAAAATCGGAACGGAATATCCGCAATATATTGACCAGCAGGAGCTTGTTAAGCCTTTTGCTGCTTATTCTGCAAATCTTGCCAACCCGGATGCGACGATTGAAGTCCTGCAAAAAGCAGCGCGGACATCTCTCGGACAGAGGGTTGTTACTCATATCTCGATACCAAAGGATATTTTAATGATGCCTGCTAAAGGGGAACCGCGTCGATTACCTGACGTAATAGAAGGTACTTCCAGCTTTACTAATGAAAGTCTGAAACACGCAGCAGACATTATGAGAACGGCCAAGCGACCGATGATTCTGGCTGGTTTAGGTGCCACGTCTGTCTCAGCAGATTTGGAAAAACTGGCGGATCTATGGGGAGCCGGCATTCTTACAAGCCTGGGCGGAAAAGGTTTGTTTGATGAGTCTTCTCCACTTGTTTTACAAGGGATTGGTGAAGGCGGGAATCCTTATGCTGCTGATGTATTTAAACAGGCAGATGTAGTACTTCTTGCGGGCACGACTTGGTGGCCGGAAGGGTTTGTGCCAACGGATGCTCGAACTATTCAGATTGACCGCCAATTTGATAAGTTTGTAAAAGAAATTCCTACAGAACTTGGAATTATGGGAAAAACAGAAGAAGTTATTCCAATATTAACGGAGAGTCTGCAAGAATTTATCCGCTCTGAGGACTGGGTGGCCCATTTACAGCAAGCAAAAGAAAAATGGGCAGCTCAAAATGAGGAAGAGGGCAATACTCAAGGTTATCCTGTTCATCCTTCCCGAATTATCCGCGCCATCGACCGAACAGTAGCGCCGGATGCTATTCTCGCACTGGATACGGGGGATAATACGGTATGGACGAATCGTAACTTCAAACAAAAAGATCAATCTGTATTATTTTCCGGTTACTGGCGGACAATGGGCTTCGGTCTTCCAGCAGCGATGGCCGCCAAGCTCATCAAGCCAGAAAAACAAGTAGTGGCGATTGTAGGCGACGGAGGTCTTCAAATGGTGCTTGCAGATCTATTGACAGCAACCCGCTATGAACTGGATATTACAGTCGTTGTCTTAAATAATGAAAGTCTGCAAATGGAAAGGGATAAGCTGAAAGTTGCGAAAAAGGAAGAAGTAGGAGTGGATTTAACGAACCCTGATTTTGTGAAATTGGCAGAAGCTTGCGGTTGGAAAGGATTACGACCTGCTTCAGATACCGAGCTGGAGTCCATGATGGAAGAAGCACTTAATACGAAAGGACCTACACTGGTGGATATCAGCACAGCCCAAGTATTTTTCCCGGAAACACAATAAAAATGAGCACAATGGATTTAATCGAAGAATAAAATCTGTACCTGTTTAAAGTAAATCATACAGGGTATTTAAAAAATGTAACAATTTTTGTGAAGGAAAATCTGTTAAGCAGTTATAAACTTTTCAGGATTTATCCTTGCAATTAATGTACTAACTATATAGGAGATGATTTTTGATGGGAAACCCAAATTTAAACGATCCACGAAAAAAATTTCATACGGAGAAATTCCCGGATCAAGAACAGAGTACTCCAGCGCTACAAAATGAAATGAGTCCAAAACCTGATTGTGGAGAAAAATCATATAAAGGGCATAGTCGTCTGGAAGGGCGAAATGCATTAATTACCGGTGGCGATTCCGGAATTGGTCGTGCTGCCGCGATTGCCTATGCACGTGAAGGCGCAAATGTCGCAATTCAGTTCTTCCCTGGTGAAGAAGAAGATGCAAATGAAGTAAAAGCATTAATTGAAGAAGCCGGAACAAAAGCATTGTTGCTGCCATATGACTTGCGTGAAGATGGCGCGGCGACAGAAATGGTAAAAAAAGCAGTGGAAGCATTTGGCGGATTGGACACACTCGTCCTGAATGCTGGGCAGCAGATTGCACAGCCAACACTAAGTGATTTAACAATCAAACAAGTAGAAGATACATTCAAAGTAAACATTATCAGCATGTTCGAAGCCGTTAAAGCTGCTGAAGAGCATTTGGAACCAGGAAGTGCGATTATTACGACGACATCGGTTCAATCGTATAATCCATCCACATTTTTAATGGACTATGCTTCTACAAAAGGTGCGATTAGCAACTTTACAGTAAACCTTTCTGCGTACTTTGCTTCTAAAGGAGTACGTGTGAACGGGGTTGCGCCAGGTCCAATCTGGACACCGCTACAGTTGGATAACGGTCAACCGGATGGCAAAATTCCTGAATTTGGCCAAAATGCACCTCTTGGTCGTGCAGGACAGCCAGTAGAGCTTGCCCCAGTATATGTCCTTCTAGCATCCGATGAAGGAAGTTACATTACCGGACAGATTTACGGTGTGACAGGCGGCGAACCGATCGACTTGTAAGGGCTTGAAAATAGCTCCCGAACAACATAATATGACACTAATAAAAGCAATCTCCTGATTACTACGGGAGGTTGCTTTTTTATTTTATTTTTATAAATACTTAATTTTAAAATTAAAATTTCATTAACAATAGTTGGAAAATAATACTTATAATAAAATTGCATGATACAATCCAAATTTTACAACTTACATTCAGCTTTATACGTCTTAGCGCCAAATAAAAAATCTGTACAAAAAGAGGTGCTATACTACAAACCATGAAGGAGGGCCTTATGAAAATACATTTACATATCGAGCACCAGCTTATGGAAGTCGAAGTTCATGTGCATGCACCGGTATACAATGAGCAAGTGGCACAGCTGATGAAAAAGCTTAACCAATCAACGACTAATGATACGATTGCAGGCTATTCCAATGGTGATATTCATTTGATCAAAATGCAGGATGTGTACAGCATTTACAGCGAGCAGGGGAAAGTATTTATCCAAACGGATGAGCAGGAACTGGAAGTGAAACAAAAGCTTTATGAGCTGGAGGAACGTTTTTCATCGCAGTTGCTACGTGTCAATAAGGCGACACTTGTTCATTTTGAAAAAATTGCTTCCATCCAGTCGAAGGTACTTGGCAACCCGCAACTGACGCTCGAAAATGGAGTCACAATTCCAATAAGCCGCAATTATTTCAAAGCGTTAAAAGAGGCATTCGGGTTAGGGGGAAATAGCAAGTGAAAAATTTAATACAAAGCATCTCAATAAGTTTATGTTCATCCTATTTTATCATCATGCTCATTTCATTAAAATCTCCACATGATTACTGGTTTAGTGAAACGATTGTAAATCAGTTTTTCTATGCAGTCATTTTAGGAACTGTCATTGCAGTAGCAAATCAACTGTATAAATTGGACTGGTCAATGTTCGTTGTACTTTTAATTCATTATGCTATTACTGTAACCTCAGTCTTTATCATAGGGTATTATGGCAGCTGGTTTGATCTTGATAATGGTAAATCAGTCTTTTTATTATACGCCCGCGCTTCGGTTATTTATCTCATCGTTTGGCTGTATTATTATACCGAAGAAAAGCGTGCAATTCGAAAAATGAACAGTCAACTTCAACATCGAGGTGAGTAACATGCAAGTATTGATTGATGTCCAACAGTTAACAAAGCGGTATGGAGAAGTTGAAGCCGTAAAAGGGATAAGCTTTTCAGTGCAAAAGGGGGCATTATTCGCATTTCTTGGCAGTAATGGTGCTGGTAAATCCACAACAATTGAAATGTTATGTACGCTTTTAGAGAAAACGAGCGGAACGGTTTCAATCGATGGACATACACTTGGTAATCTGAAAGGCAATGAAGCTATCCGCAGAACGATTGGTATTGTATTTCAGGAAAGTATTTTAGATCATCAATTGACGGTGAAGGAAAATATTCTGCATCGCGGCCGTTTTTATCGTTTACCGAAGGCAATATTACAGGAAAATTATGATTTTGTGCAGCAGTATTTACAGCTTGCAGACATCGAACATCAAAAATACGGTTCGCTTTCAGGTGGACAGCGTCGCAGAGCAGATATTGCGCGGGCAATTATTCATAAGCCCAAGCTGTTATTTTTAGATGAGCCCACGACGGGACTCGATCCATTCACACGACAATTTGTGTGGGCTACTATCGACCGATTGCGTAAGGAAGTAGGCATGACGATATTTTTGACAACACATTATATGGAAGAGGCAGCAAATGCAGATGATATTGTCATTATGAAAAATGGTGAAATTATTGCACAAGGAACACCGAATGAATTGAAAGCACTTTATGCAAAGGACTTTTTGCAATTTGTTTTAAAAGCTTCTATTGCAATTGAAGATGTAACCGCTATTTTGCCTATGCTACCTGAAAAGCATCAAGATGGGTGGAAGGTGGAAGTGTCGTCAACAATTTCCACGATTCCAATTTTGGCTCAACTCGAACCCTATATTGCATCATTTGAAGTAATAAAAGGTTCGCTCGACCAAGTATTTATCGAAACGAATGAATCGCGGGAGGAGAAATAATATGATGACGAGCTTAATTGTACGTAATAATAAAATTTTCTTCCGTGACAGAATGCTCGTTTTTTTCTCACTGCTGTCTGTCTTGATTTCAATTGGATTATTTATTGTCTTTTTGCAGAAGCTGCAACTCGATGCCATTCGTCAGGTTATTGAAGTGACACCGGCAGTTGAACTAGTTGTAAGTGAATGGATGATTGCTGGTATTTTAACAATGACAGCCATGACATCAACATTAGCTGTATTTGCAATATTCGTTAGTGATCTGGAATCCAAGCGTACAGCGGATTTTCTTGTTACCTCCGCATCCCGGTATTCGATTCAGCTAAGCTATGTTATTAGCTCGGTCATGATCGGGTTTATCATGACCACTATTGCATTCATTGTATGTGAAGTATATTTATTGACGCTTGGTGCAGAATTGCCGAGTGTTTGGAAGCTGATGCAATTTTTCGGAGTGATTATACTTGGTGTGTTGCTGAGCGCAATGATTAATTTAGTGATCGTACTATTGGCGAAATCAGCTAAAGCATTTTCCACTGTAAATTCATTGGTTGGTACACTAATTGGCTTTTTATGCGCAGTCTATGTTCCCATGGGGGTACTGCCGAAAGCAATCCAAATGGTCATTCATTTATTTCCTGTCAGTCACGTCGCTGTATTATTACGTCAGCTATTGATGGAAGATTCTTTGAATACGGTGTTTGGAAATGCAAATGAGGCAATGGATTCCTACATGCTAACTTACGGAGTTGTTTACGAAATAAATAGCAGTGTTTTAGGGACACAATCAAGTGTATTGTATATTTGCATTTCAATTTTTGGTATAGCTATTTTTGCAGCAGTTTTATTCCGATTGCAGTATAAGTAACTATTTAAATTTAAAAAAAGAGGTGAGAAATTCAAATGCAGGCTTCAGAAAACATACTAAAGATTTGGAATCAATTTAAGCACTTTCCTATGGAAACACTTACAAAAGCTTGGTATGCAAAACAAGACCCATTAAAATATCAACGCTCAGTTGAGCTTATGAAAGAACATTATAAACAATATAAGATTACAGGGAACTGTTTTGATTTAGCAATTTGGCTCTTGGATGAATTTAAACGAAATAATATTGAAGCGTATGCAATCGGTCATCATTTATTTACTGAAGACGCTCATATAGCTGTTATAGCAGTAGACGAAAAAAAGTATAAATATTTATGTGACTTAGGGGATCAATGGATTCAGCCTATTCGTGTAGACAAAAATAGTCCATTCTCTCATTTAGAGGAGTGCATAGGATTTTTTCCAGGTGCCAAGATTCAAGTACAACACCAAGGTTATGATGAAATTGAAATTTTATATAAACGGCCAAATGGAAAAATTTCTAAGCAAGTCTTTAATTTGAATGCAATTGATGAAAAGCAATTATTAGAAGCCGCTGAATTCTCGCAAAGATTGATTAAACCTTATCCACTTCTTGAAAGTAGACAGTATGAAAATGAAATAACTCACTGGGAATTTTATAACTTCAGAAGTTATTCATCTTCAATGAACGGTTTATTAGAAGATGCGAAACAAAGGACAGTAGCTGAGTGGGCAACTATAATACATGAAAAAACAAATTATAACTTTGAGATTCTCTTAGAAGTATTAAGCTACTATATGGAATTACAAAATTTAAAATTAAAATCTTAATCTAAATAAACGTTTAAAATTTCACTATTAAATCATTAGGTGGAGTCATTGAAAAATATTAGTCGGATTTTCCTTTGGTAATTATGAATTCATATAGTATAAAGTTGTAATAGAGTGCTTTTCTTGAGTAAGAAAAGTGCTTTATTAATTTAAAGGCCATATTATTTATAACATTCAGTGCAGTAAGAAAGGGTATCATATGAGAAAAAATCAATTATATTATCTTATTTTCCCTATTACTTATTTTATTTTTGTAACAGCTGGTCAATATTTTGCTAATGGTAATATTAAATGGGAGAAAAATTTATCTCTTACAGTAATTGCTCTTATTGTTCTCTGTTTATCATTAGCAATTAATAATTGGGCGAAAACCCCACATGTTTGGAAAAGAAAAGATAGATGATTAATTTGCCTTCAACTCCTTTTAAAGTGGGTAATTCTGATGAGGGTCTTACGAGTCTATGAAGTGTTGCCAAACGATGATTTGGGAATGTTATACTTTAAATATATAAGGGGGCGAAACAAATGGATTATACTAAAATCTACCATGAGGAACTGATTGCCTTAGTAAAAGAGAAAATTAACTCAGTCGGTGAAGTTAAAGCGGTGAAGTTTGTAAGAGAACAAACAGGTATGTCGTTAATACAGGCAAAAAAATTTGTGGATTTTTGTAAAGAATGATGCAACAACAATGTAAAAGGAAGTGATTTTTTGGTCAGTAAAATAATTTTAAATGATAGAGTAATTCAATTGAGTAGCTATGAAGAAGAAAAAGTAAATGGGGTTTATAAAGTCTCAGTCATTTTTGATGTGACAAGTAAAGACTATCATGATATTGCGACTTTACTTTACAACGGAACTTTTGACGTTAAGATTCCTGAGAAAGAATTAATGTTTAGAGGGACGATTTATAACTACTTCACTTCTATTAAAAATTTGTATGAAGAAAATCAGGTAGGACAGTATACATTGACTTTAGTAGAAGAAAAGGACTGAAATTTAATGAGATTAAGCATATTGGATCAATCCCCTATTTCTTCAAATCAAACGCCTCAGGATGCACTAAACTGGTCAATGAAATTAGCACAGGCTGGGGAGGCACTAGGATATACAAGATACTGGATTGCCGAACACCATGATTTATCTGGACTGGCATGTCCTGCACCTGAAGTCCTATTAAGCTACATTGGCGCTAACACGAATCGAATTCGTATAGGATCTGGCGCGGTTTTATTGCCTCATTACCGACCATACAAAGTTGCTGAACTCTTTAATACGTTAGCGACATTATTTCCTAATCGTATTGATTTAGGAATCGGACGAGCGCCAGGTGGGTCTGCCGAAGCGATGACTGCTTTGTCTGATAACTTTATCAAAAATGTGGGGAACTTTCCTGCCTTATTGAGAGACTTACTCCATTTTTTAAATGATGATTTTCCAACAGATACCGAATATTCAAAGCTATCCGCTTCTCCCATACCTGAAAACCCGCCAGTACCTTGGCTACTTGGCACGGGTAAAAAAAGTGCTTTACTAGCAGCAGAAAATGGATTGCCGTATACTTTCGGTCATTTTATGAGCGATCATGATGGAGCTGCTATCATTAGGGAATATATTGATACTTTTAAACCAAGAAGAGAAGGGCAAACACCAGAAGTCATCGTAACTGTTAATGTTATTTGTGGTGAAACAGCAGAAAAAGCCGAAGAAGTTGCAGCAAGCTTTCTCATCTGGTCTCTACAGATGGACAAAGGGGAAGGTCATCAAGGCATTCCTTCTATAAATGAAGCTGAGCAATATAAGCTGACTGAAAAAGAAATAGAAAAGTTAGATAAAGTTAGACAAAGTATGATTATTGGCAATCCTTATGAAGTAAAACAGAAATTATTTGAATTAAAGACAAAATACCAAGCAGATGAAATGATGATTAATACAATCACATACTTACCGGAAGATCGAATCCGCTCCTACGAACTAATTGCAAAAGAAGTGTTTTCAGAAGGAAAGCACTTAAAATTAAAGGGGCTTTAATGGAATAAAAATTTACAACAATCGGGCGCATTCTTGAAAAAGAATTGCGTCTTTATATAGCGCTCCATAGTCATAATCCGCATAAACCAATGTCATCGCCTCTATACCTTCAATAGTGATTGTTAGTAGTTAACGATAAAATATACCCTATCCATCACATTATAACTTCCAAAAATATTCTTCATTCGACTCGAACGAAATCTAATTATTTACAGTCTAATAAATAAGGAGGTGGCACAGATTGGAAAACTTACTCGAAAAAGCTACCGCTGGAGACCAACTAGCAATCCTCGAACTGATTGAAAAAGACGAGGAAGTACTTTATCCAATTGCTTATACATACTTAAAAAATGAGCAGGACGCAATCGACGCCATGCAGGAAATGACTTATAAGGCACTGAAAAAAATGCATACTGTTAAACAGCCTGAATTTGCGCGTACTTGGCTCGTCCGAGTACTCATCAACTGCTGTAAAGATATGCTGAATAAACGTATCCAAACCGTGGAAATTGAAGAGACCAGCATTAGCGAAGCACCGATTTATTCCGATATCAGTCGTCTTCTTAAGTTACTTACCCTCACAGAACAACAGCTCGTTTACGCAAAATATTTTCAACAGCTGAAAAACAATGAAATTGCCGAACTGCAAAATATTCCGGAAGGCACCGTCAAATCTAGGTTGCACGCCATTTTAAAAAAGTTGCGTAAAGCCGCTGGACATAAGGAGGATTGGTTATGATTGATATTCCAAAAGATAAGCTACGCCAAGGTCGAATTGATGCATTTACAAAAGTAAAAAAACAACGCCGCCGTAAGAAGCAATGGCAGGCAATCACTGCAGTGGCTATCATCTTTCTAAGTTTTTTATTAACGGTCCGGGTCTCGCCGACTATTGCTAGCTATGCCGCTAAAATTCCTGGCCTTAGCGTTATTGTTGAACTCGTACAGGAAAATGAGGGGATAAAAGATGCCATAGCCAATCAATACTACGAGGAACTTGGCATTCTTGTGCAAGACAAGGATGTTACAATAACAGTGCAAGGGGCGATCATTGATGAATACGGTGTTATGCTCATGTATGATTTCGATTATCCGAAAGAAAAAAAAGATCATCATAACTATTCCGTGAATATATACCAAGGGGATCAACTGCTTGAAAATAGTTTATCTTACGGTACGTTGGACGGCCTAAACGAGCCGGTTGCACACAGTAATCATATACTTGAAATGACGCTTGACCAACCGCTCGATACGACAAACCCTAATTTCCGGGTTGAATTTGAAATGCGAGATGGTGACAAACAAACGATTTCGATTCCATTCACACTTGAAAATCCGATTGCTAAAGCTAAAATAGTAGAACCAAATGCGAGTATTACAGCACAAGGTCAACGTCTATCAATCAATAAAATCATTCGGACACCGCTACGCATTCATATTGAAGTAAAGCCAGATCCATCGAATATGATGCAAATCGTCGCTCTCGATGACATCTCACTTGAGCTTAAAAACGGTAGTAAACGTGAACTTATTCGCAACGGTTTAGTTGGTAGTGGTTCGTTCCGCGAAGGTCGGTATACGTTATACTTACAAAGCAATTACTTCTACGATTCGGATGAACTCATCGTCCGCATCGGTGAAATACAAGCAGTTCCAAAAGGCGAAGATTATATCGAAGTTGACTTCACAACAAAGGAAGTACTTTACAAACCAGACTTCATTGACTGGGATATTAAAGTTGTCGGCAACGATGTATACTTAAACGCACCAGTCAAAGACGACCACGGCCGCCAGCACTTGTTTCCTGCTGAAAAAGAGGATGGTAAGTCGCTTGAATCTGAAGGAAGCAGTTTCTCTACGTCTGCCTACGAAGGCTTTAATTATAGAGAGTACTACGAGCCATACAATGGCAGAGCAAAACTATGGATCAATTACATTGATAACCCGATAGCAACGGACGTTGAGCTTAAGATAAATTTGACTGAATAACGAAAGACCCCAGTTTTATCATTTAAAAAAAGCATCGTTTAAACCGTAACGATGCTTTTTAGATACCTACTTTTAGTATGAGGAAATCCGGTATAGGAACTTTATTCCATTAATGGCGTTAAATTATCAAAAAGAGGTGATTTTTTGAAAAACACACTTATTTTATTTACTGTAAGTATTTTTTTGTTAGTTGGGTGTTCTCAAGAAAAAAGTTATAGTGTTTGGGTTGAATCATCCCAAGACGCAGAACTTATTCATGCAGCAAAAGAAAGACTTACTAATGCAGAAATAGATTTTATAATTGATGATAATGGAAGTGTTTTAGTAAATGAGAAGGATTTTGATAAAGCTGTATTTTGTTGTTCTTAATAATATATAAGAAATAGACATACTATTCACTTAAATAGTAGAATATTATTTTCTCCAAATAAAGGAGGTTTATATGTTATGGAAGTCTCATTATGTAAAGCAACTTTAGATGACGCGGCCAAGCTTCATGAGATACAAGTGAAAGCATTTATGCCTTTACTTGAGAAATATCAGGACTACGATACGAACCCAGCTAATGAATCTTTAGAAAGAGTTATTACTCGATTCAAGCAACCATTTACAGATTATTATTTAATTAGAAATCTAGAAGATACTATTGGGGGCATTAGAATTGTAAAAATGAGTAATAAATCTTATCGTGTCAGCCCTATATTTATTTTGCCAGAGCAACAAGGGAATGGAATTGCTCAAAAAGTCTTTGAAATAATAGAGAATATATATCAAGACGCAAGATTATGGGAATTGGACACCATTATGCAAGAAGAAGGGCTTTGTCATCTCTATGAAAAGTTAGGTTATAAATGGACGGGTAAATCCAAAATAATAAACGAAAAGATAACAATAATTTTTTATGAAAAATCTCAAATCATTTAAGTTAAAGCTTGGGAACGAAAAATACATGTAAACTCTATGTAAATAAATAATAGGAGTTTTTTAGGAAACGTAAAGGGGGTTATTGTGTTAAGAAAATAACATTATCAAATGGAAAAATTGTTGTAGTTGAATGTTTAAGCTGTGCATTAACAACTGGTTTGATAGAACCTGATGGCGGAGTTGTATATGAAACGAAATATTTTCACGCCCATCAAGATGTAGCTTATCCAATCAAAGGGTTAATCATATTAGCTTCTAAAAGGCATATCAAGTCTTTTGATGAATTAACTGAAGAAGAAAAATTAGATTATATTCAGACTTTAACCAGAATAAGACAGGCCCAAAGAGAAGTATTAAATATCGAGTACGTATATTACTTTTATAATGAAGATACTACTCACCATTTCCATACTTGGATGGTTCCAAGATATGAGTGGATGTATGAGTTTGGCCGCTCAGTCGAGTCCGTTAGACCGACGCTACTTCACGCCCGCAACCATATGAATGATTCTAAAAATAAAGAAGAAGTAATGACAGCAATTGACTTATTAAAAAATGAATTAAATGAATGATGAACAATTGCTTTCTTGGATATATAAAAATTAGGTTAAATTATTAGTGGAGATTGCTTTAAAGTTTTTTAGTACTAAAACATAAGGTGGTTACAATAATGAATGGAACCGAAATCTTAAATATATTTGGATTTGATGTAGAAGAAGAGCCTAAAAGCATTTATCCATATTCACCCGTATACCGAGTGAAATATGGTGATCAGGATGTTGTTGTAAAACGTACGCAAAGCAGAGCAGAAAGTGTTATGTCTTATATCAACATGCTAAAAGATAAGGGGATAAATGTTGTGACACCAGTTAAATTACAAGTTGAAAACCCACAAAAAATTGAAGATACAAATTTTGTAGTTTATCCATTTATAGAAGGTCAAAAATATTCAGGTAAAGATAATGAAATTTATGAAGCAGGTAAAATGTTAGGACAGATCCACAGCTATTCACCTGTTTCAAATAGTTATAACCTCCTTGACTACGATGTCTATGATTTTAATGAGGAAGAAGTAGAAGAGAGTATGGAGGCAATTATCCAACATGCTAACAAAGCTGGAATAGAAATTGATGTGGCATTAAGAACAAAGTTGCTGGAAAGTGTAGCGAATCAACAGATACTTTACCGTGCAAATTTACCGCATATTGCAACGCCACATGATTTTAAAGCAAATAATTTAATATTAATCCCCGAGCCATTTCTAATCGATCCAGATAATGCTGCTTGGATACCGAAATTATTTGATCTAGCACTCGCGTTACTACTTTTTCATAATGAACATGAAGAAGCCCCGGACCGGGTTTTCACAATAGATGAATGGGATTTATTTTTAGCTGGATACAAAGAATATATCGACATTACCGATGAAGAAAAAAGATATTGGGAAATGGCGAAGCAGCATGTCTTTCTGGATGAAGTAATGTGGTTAATGGCTGAGTATGAAGAGGACTGGCAAAAATCTTCTCAACAAAATTTATTTAAAAGCTTGATTCAAATTGTACTAGCTAGTGCTGACTATAAACTAGTATAAATCGTTTGAAGCTGACTATTTAATAACACATTTATTCAATGTTACATAGGCAAACTAACCTCCACTTTATTTAATCCGACACGATTCTTATTGTTTATGCTTTTTAAATATCAAATAAAAAATAATTGACACTTTAATAATTTTTGTGATATTATTAAAAATTTGTTAAAAATCCATAAACGTGTTAAGGTTAAGAAGGTTACCTTAAGGTTGCCATATGGAGGTGGATTATTTGTTTCAAATTGGTGAAAATATTATTTATCCAATGCACGGAGCAGGTATAATTAAAGCCGTAGAAGAAAAGGAAATATTAGGTGAAAAACAACAGTGTTATATTATAAAAATGTCAGTCGGTAATATGCAAATAACAATCCCTATGGATAAAATATTGAGTTCAAGTATACGTCCAGTGACTGATATAATTGAATTGAAACACATCCTTCATATTTTTCAGCATGGAGAATCAGATGAAGTATTGCCGTGGAGACAAAGGTATAAAGTGAACACGGACAAAGTAAAAACGGGTAAAATACTGGAATGTGCTGAAGTTGTACGTGATTTGATGCGTATGAAAGAAGAAAAAGCACTTAATACAAGTGAAAAAGAAATGTTAAATAACACGCATCAATTTTTGATTAGTGAACTGGGATTAATTAAAGGGATTACTGAAAACCAAATTAAAAGTTTCTGCTAAAGTTAATTCAAGTCTTCCAAATAGGGTGCGATTCTTAAGAGAATTGTGCCTTTTTCAGTTGATGGATTTCGTTAAGAGAATTATTGAATACTCGAACTAAGACTGCTTAAAGCCGATAATTTTTAACATACTAAAAGTAAGATTAAAATTAAAGGTGTGGTTGGATTGAAAAGAGCGGTATTTTTAGATCGAGATGGCGTAATAAATGAAGTGCTAACTAAGCGAGTGAAATTTGTAAACAATCCGAAACAATTTTATTTTTTACCTGGTGCAGAAGAAGCCATTAAAAGTTTAAATGATCATTTTGATTATGTATTTGTTGTGACGAATCAAGGTGGTATTGGATTAGGTTATATCAAGGAAAAGCAGTTGCAGAAAGTTCATGACCACATGGTAGCTGAACTGAAGAAAAAGGGAGCAACGATTCATGAAGTTGCCTATTGTCCGCATAAACCAAAGGCTGGGTGTGAATGCAGAAAACCAAATAGCAAAATGATTTTGGATTTAGGTGAAAAATACAAAATAGATCTGGAAAAATCCTATATGGTTGGTGATACAGATACAGATATTCAGGCAGGTAAAAAAGCAGGTACTAAAACAGTTTTTATAGGTGAGCAGGATCCATTGGCAGATGCAGTTTTTCCAAATTTAAAAGAAGCAGCCCATTGGATTATTCGTGATATAAATAATGATTAGAAATAACCACAGTGGAAATTATCCATTGTGGTTTTATTTTGGGGAAATTTTACTCTTTATCAATTTCAGAAGAGTATAATAGTATTTGTTAGAATATTACATTTTTCTGAAAAGGATGTGTCTAAGATGTGGGAACAAAAATTTATTGAAACACCAAGAGGAACTTTCGAATATTTTGTAAAGGGAAGCGGTCAGCCACTTGCTATTACGCATTTTTATATGGCATTTAATGAAAAAGGGAATTGGTTTGCTAACCCATTCACAGAACATTATCAAGTCTATCTAATTAATGTCCGTGGGGCGGGTAATTCACCTGCCATCGAAATGGATGACCAAATGAATTTACAAGAAATCATATTAGACTTAGAAGCAATTCGAGAAGCATTACATATTCCGAAATGGGCTTTTGCAGGCCATTCAACAGGTGGGATGCTTGCATTGCAATATGCTGTATTAAAACAACAATCTCTTACAAAATGTATTTGCGGTTGCAGCGCAGCAAGTAAAGCATACGCAAGTCATCCAAATAGTATTTACTGTGCTGATAATAAAAATTTCAATAGAATTATAGAAATCATGGAAAGTCTAAATAATCCAGACACGCCGCAAGAGAAACGAAAAGATTTAGGTTTTGAATGGTCAATGATGTCATTTACTAGTGAAGAAAAATTAAAACATGCCCTGACAATACCGAATAGTGGACGGACTGTTGGTCGTGCACTGGATTACTTTAGAAAAGTAGCAGTAAAGTCATTCGATTTACGAGAAGAGCTGCCGACAGTTCAAATAGATACATATGTGTTTGGCGGAATGTATGACGCGCAGTGTCCAATTGAATTTAGTATTGAAATTGCTGACCTCATCCCTACTTCTGAATTAATAATATTTGACCATTCTAATCACTATCCATTTGTTGAAGAAGAAAAAGCATTTCTGGATTTTGTTAAAGAGAGTACTAAGCCGCTTAAATTGGTCTAAATTAGATTGTAAACAGGCTCGGTTTCACTTATCGAAACCGAGCCAATAATTATTACTTACTTTTAAATAATTAATCATAAGTCTGAACGTAAAGTCCATTTTCCTCAGACCATTCTGCATAATATATTTTTTTAATATCCTCATAACCTTCCTCTTTTAACTGATGAATGATCCATTGCTTATCTTTTCCAATTTGTGCAAGAATCCTTTCCTCAATTTGCCCCTCGTCGATAAGCAAGTGGGTTAGCACGCCACCGGTATCTTCATCGGATGAATTCTTTTTCAATATACTAATTTGCCCACCCGGTTCAAGAAGGACATATTTTACTTCACTAATAGAAAAAACCCCTTGCATCCGCAGTAAGGAACGTAGCTGTTCAGATTCTATTTTATTTTTCTTTAACTCGTTAATATCCAGCAGCCCATTATTTACAAGAAAAGACGGTTCTCCTTTAATAATCGGACGAAGCCTTTCAAAGTTCCTGACAAGAAAATCAGTTAAAAGATACAGCGCAGTCCATAATCCAATCGTATAGAGGACATCCCAAACTCGTACTTTTTCATCGTATACACCCTCTTCAAGCGTTCCTCCAAGAATAACGATAAATACAAAGTCGAATGGGGTAACTTCCGCGAGTTCCTTCTTCCCGATAAAGCGGATAACAACCATAAGCGCTATAAAACCTGCAATGATTTTAATAGTAATTGCTGTAATCATCTATATACACTCTCCTATCATCCTTTGAATACCCTGTAGCCTATCAATTTAAGCTGGTCATAATTCACTAGCGTTTCCTGTTTTAAAAGGGATGAAGGAGTATTAATGAGTTTAATAGAAATCATTAGTACAGGTTCAGTAGCTCCAGTCTGTAGCAAAAGGCATTACTCGAACCGTATGTTAGGAGGGGAACAAATGCGAATATATCCGGATTGTTCTGTAATTAAAAAAACGATAGAGGTAGGCGGGCTATCCAAAGCAGAACTTATTCAAAGGCTGCAACAGTCTTCGATTTCATTGAACCAATATGGAGAGAAGTTATTATATGATGATCGGTTTACCACTTCAGAAATAAAGTATAGCTTGGAAATAGTTGAACTATTAGTTAGAGATCTGGGCTTTCCGAATGGCGCAACATTACCTGAAATCTATAAACAGGCGAAAGAACTTCGCTTACAGTTATGCCCACCTGAACTAGGGCCTTACTTAAGACTGGAATATGTAGATCAAATTGAGGGAAATTCAGGAAATCCTTCACAGAAAAATGAGGCACCTTCTGGGTCTATCACCATCGCATCAGAAATAATCAGTGATGAGGATAGTTTTCCAAAAGGATTTTATGTTAGAAAAGTTGATGGCGTATTATGGCTGCGCGGATATGTTGCTGACAACTTGCATGTGTGGAATCCCGATACCCGGTTTATCTTTAAAACAGACAATGGTTATTAAATCGCAGTAGTAAAGATTTTGTGTGTTCAGTACCAAATAAAAACATCGAGGTGGTTCATTTGCTGAAGGAGAAATCGGAAATATTGGCACATCATCAAAACTTTATAACTTTTATTCATAGTCTGAAATCTTTTGATAAAAATCTATTAAGAAAACCGATTGAGGATGGAAAGTGGTCTGTTATAGAAATAGTAGGACACTTTTGCCCTTGGGATGAATTTGTTTTACAACACAGAATTCCATATTTATTAAAAGGCAAAAGCTTACCGAAAGGCCCAAGTGTCGATGATTTAAACACGCATTCTTCTTTACTTGCAAGAAACGAAGCGGTTGAAAATACATTGGAAAAATGCATCGGTATTCGTGAAGACTTATTAAGTCAGTTAGATCAAATATCTGATCTTAACTGGATGTCTGAATTACAGATTAATGATGCTAATATAGCCTTTTATGAATATTTGAAAGGCTTAATGGAACACGATCTTCATCATATAGATCAAATAAAATCTACTATTAAAACAGGTGATTATACTAGTTAATTAAATTATTGTTGCTGGTTTCGTAGTATTTACATTGGAGGAAATATTGATGATGAAATTGATAATTGCTTTTTTAGCGTTGATTGGCGGTTCGGCAGTTGCGATACAAAGTCAAATCAATGCCTTATTTAGTAAGAAAGTGGGCGTATTAGAAAGCGCAACCGTTTCCTTCATGGTAGGCGCGCTTGCGTTGTTCTTTTTGGCTTTCTTTTTCGGAAAGGGAAATTTTTTAAATGTATTTACAGTTCCAAAATGGCAGTTAATCGGAGGGCTATTAGGTGCATTCTTTATTGTCATTAATATTTTTTCAGTAAATTTAATCGGAGTGGCCGCAACCTTTATGGCAGTTATTATTGGTCAGATTTTAGTAGGTGCAATTATTGATCATTTCGGACTTTTTGGTGGGGTTGTTTATCCAATCAATATGACGAAACTCATTGCCCTTGCTTTAATGTTTGTAGGGATATATTTGTTTAATAAAGCTTAAAAGAAATAAAATGGAAATAAATTAATTTTATGTGTAATATATGAAACTTAATTGGTTTCTATTTATGGAGGGAAATGAATGAGGAAATTATGGTGGATAATTAATGGGGTTTGGCTTCTTTTGTTTAGCGGGTTAGCTATATTTATTTATTTTAGAGAAGTAGATGCTGCAGGTGTTGTTCAAACATCTGAGCTGAGATGGCTTTCTTTAGCACTGTTAGGTGTAGTATTTATTTTTGTTGCCATCATCCAACTTATAATTTTATTTTTTTTAAAGAAACCAAAAAGTTAATAGCTTATAAAATTTAAGGCGCTTTCCGTAATAAGGGAAGCGTTTTTTTATGAATAATGCCAATGATGAGAAAAATTAATTTTAAAATTTAAAGCCAAATGTTCTTCTCGTATGTCTAATAGATGTAAAACGAAAATGAAGGGAGGAATTGCTATGAATATTGGACGCTTAGTAAAAAAAGCTCAAAAAGGAAATGACAAAGCATATTTAGAGCTTTTCCAAAAATATGAAGCAGATATTTATCGAATGGCCTATGTCTATGTGAAAAATAAAAATGATGCTTTAGACGTCGTACAAGAAGTAGCTTATCAGTCATTCAAAAATATTAGCACTTTAAATAAACCAGAATATTTCAAGACATGGCTTATGAAAATTACGATCAATTGTTCCTTGACCGTAATTAATAAAAATAAAAAAGTGGTTCAACTAATTCCCCAATTTGAAGTACATACAGGAGAAGAAGTTGAAGATATTGCAATTTCTTTATCTTTACGAGAACTAATGGATACTTTGCATGAAGATGAGAAAAGCGTGATTTTACTTAAGTATTATAATGACCGTACATTAAAGGAAATATCAGATATTCTTGAAATCCCGCTCGGAACAGCAAAATCGATTTTATATCGTGCTCTAAATAAACTTCGCCAAAATTTAAAGGAGGTAGAGAACTATGGGGAATCATTTTAAACAGGATATAGAGAATATTGAAATCCCATTTCAGCTTCATGAAAGGAGTAAGAAAGGTATTCAGGAAGCTAAGTCAGAAATGGGGGGAACAGTGAAACATTTTGTGAAAAAACGTATAGCGATTACGATTATGGCAGCCTGTTTAATGGTTCCAACAGGGGCATTTGCGTATCAATCGTTACTTGCAGATGATTTATATGGATCGTTTGATAATGTAAAAAAACATATAGCAAATATCACAATTAAAAGTTATTTATTATTTGATGCAAAATTATCCCAAGCAAAAGGTGACTTGGGAAAAGAACAATTCGAACAGTTTAAAGAAATCCTCTATGTCATTACAGATGCAAAACTGGAATTTGGCGATAAAAACGGAAATATCGATTATTCTAATGTGTCTGAAGAAAAACTGGCGGAAATTAAAGCGGCCATTTATGAAATCCAACCTTACTTTGATAAATTAAACAATCAACCATCCAGTAAAGAGATTTTAACAGCGGAAGAATATGAGCAATATATTCAGGCTTTATTAACCTTTGAAACTGTTATGGCGAAATTAGGTGTTTCATCACCACCCGCAATTGAGATGGTTCCTGAAGGTGCACAAGAAGAATTTCTAAAGGCCCGTGCCGTTTTGGATTATGTGAATGAAAAACAAATGGGGAATTAATGGCGAAATCAGCTTGGTATTTTCAAGCTGATTTTGTTTTTTATTTAAATAGACATCCGTATTCAAAAACTGATAGAATAATTAGAAATAAATTACAGGTGGAATGAATTTGAGAAAAAGATTAGGGTGTCTTCACGCCCATTATACAAATATTGAATACATAGAAAATGCACTTGCTCCATATAACATTGAATTAGTCCATTTTGTTGATCCAGGATTAATGAATCGACTAACCTCAGATCAGAATTTCAATGAAGTAGATGCGCAACAAAAAGTGAAAGAACAAATGGAATGGGTTGCCCAATCGAATATTGATGCTATTTTAATTACTTGTACAAACTATATTGCCATTTTACAGGAAGACCATCTTTCCATTTCAGTTCCAATTTATAAATTGGATGAACCGTTCTTTGATTTCATCTGCAATATTCAGCAACCTCATACTTTACTTTTTACCAATGCGGCAACCGTTGAAGGAACAATGGAACGTCTTAGACTTTTTGCTGATACCTATCAAAAATCGTTAAACATCGAGGTTGTTGTTCTAAACAACATGTTTGACTTAATCATGCAAGGACGTAAAAAAGAATACGATCAGGAAGTAGCAAGGATGTTAGAACAACTGATTTACGAGGATAAAATAATTTCTGTTGCTCAATTATCGATGGTGGATGCAGCGCAGCTTGTTGAAGCAAAGACAGGCAGGTCAATCACGAATCCGTTAAGAACATTTGTAACTTCTATTGTTAAAGAATTAGATTTAGAAAATATTTATTAAGAATCATTTGAAGAGCGCGTTTCTCTATGGAGCAGCGCTTTTTTATTAATGTAAATTACCTGGGGAATTTATTTTAAAACTCTGTTACGTTTAGTAATGAGAATACTAATAACATTGAATGAGGGAAAGCCCTTAGAGATTTAAATAAAAAGGTAAAATTTTGAAACTTTAGCGTTTGTTAACTCGTATAAATAAATAAGACTGGAGGTGGCTACATGAACCAAGGTAAATTATTAATAAGCTTTATTTTAATTGCTTTTGGGGCTTTATACATATTCGGTTTTACATCTGTTCTTAATGTAATTGTTGATGGTAATTATCAACTCGAAGAACAAAATATTATTAAAAAAAATGGTGACCTTTATTTGTTAATTGATGATTATGAATTATCGTTATCGAGGGAATTCTATAAGAAGATAGAGTTAGATAAAACTAATGAGTACAAGATTAAGTATGTTTATAACAGATTAAATAATAATGGTGAGGTCGTTATGCTAAAAAAATATGGCGAACAGCCTTGGGGGAAATGACAACCTGTAGTTAACTTCCTATAATTAGTACTGTCATGTTTAATTTTAGGTTGACTGGGGGGATATGAGTGCAGGTTTCAGTATCTATTTTAGCGTTAATCCTAAGTATACTTAATTTCATTATTGGCAGATTAATTGTAGGGAAAGAGAGAGGGAAAGTTTCAGAGACGAGTGGCAAAAATATACAAAGAGTAGGATTTGTCACACTTTTAATCATTGCTTTCAGTTGTTTCTATTTTATAGATATTATGGACGATAACGCCATGAAGTGGTTTTGGTTATATTTTTATACGATTACTTTTGGCTTTCATTTCTATTTGGATTGGGTGTATTTGAGGGATACAAAAGAATATTTGGTTTCACTTATTCTATTAACCATTGGAGTTTCATATATCTTATTTTTTGTATTTTAAGTATTATTTAGACTTACTGAGCGTGATTTTACAGAAGAGTTAACGATTGCTTGTATTCTTGGGAAAGTAACTAGAAATATTATATGTTGGAAAAATAGGGGGAAGTTTAAAATGGTTGAGAGAGGCGGTTCCATGATAAAGAAGTTTGACATTCGAAATACAAAAAATGCGAAAGATCTATTAATGATTCAAATACCATCTTATAAAGTAGAAGCAGAAATTATCGGTTATGATGATATCCCACCATTGAAAGATACAGTAAATACTTTAAAACAATGCGGAGAAACTTTCTTTGGCTACTATATAAAAGAAGAACTATGCGCGGCCATATCGGTGAAAGTTATCGATAATGAAGTAGACATACATAGATTAATCGTTCATCCGGACCATTTCCGTAAAGGAATCGCACAGAAACTGTTAACTTTTATTGAAGGTAAGTACAATAAAAAGACATTCATAGTAGCAACTGGATCCAAAAATACGCCAGCAGTTACTTTTTATAAGAAGAATGGGTTTCAGATTACGAAGGAAATCAAAGTAAATGAACATTTATCCTTAACCTATTTTGATAAGAAATTATTAGCTGATTGAAGTTTGCAATAAGAGGAGTGGAAAATAATTAAACACAAAAGGATGCTTTTTTTACTGCTCATCATTTTTATATTGTCATTTTTTTTCGATTATATATTAATCAAGAAGCATTCCAGGAAACTAAGTTGCGCGATGCCTTATTCTTTTCGTTCTGGACAACAATCGGTCTATTGTGAATCAAACCTTTAATTTACCTACAGAAAAAGGAAAGTATATACTCGTTGTTGACATTGAAACGGATAAAGGAAATCCTCAATATGTTGGTAATATAGCTGTTCAGTAAATTAATTGTGCCCCACAGGAAGTCATGGAAAAGGTATTGCAGATTAAAAATGATTAAGTTTTTAAGGAGAATTTCGATGCCGATTATTATCCACAAGCAGTTTGTAAATGCACCTATACAAGTATGTTTTGACCTTGCCAGAAACGTCGACATTCATATAAAGACGACGGCGAAAACGAAGGAAAAGGCTGTTGGTGGGGTAACAAATGGCTTATTAAATGCAGGTGACTCCGTTACTTGGGAAGCTACTCACTTCGGAATTAAACAAAAACTGACGGCAAAGGTTATACATATGCAACAACCAACTATATTTGTGGACATAATGGTGAAAGGCGCATTTAAATCATTTACCCATACTCATAAATTTGTAGAAGAAAAAGACGGCACTTTAATGATCGATATATTTGAATATAAGTCGCCATTTGGTCCATTAGGCATAATTGCTGACAAATTGTTTTTGTACAGATATATGGAAAGCTTCATTATTAATCGAGCAAAAGAATTAAAAAAGCTTGCAGAGATTAAGGGAGGGCATAAATGGCGGTCTCTGAAATCATTATCATGATGCTTGTTTATGGAGGTCTTTTTTTATACACCGCACGATTAAGTTCTTCCAATAACAAAATTATTTTTTACGGTCACTATATTTTCTTAATAGTTTTATATTGTCTCATATCTATTGCTATTTGGTTCATCTATAAAGGGAATGAAGTTCATATTAATTACCATAGCGGATATGAACCAATTAGTTTGACTAATAAGGCTATCTTTACAATCGTTTGTTTCAGCATTTATAATCTGATTTTAATTTTAGTAAGCAAGAGATTAAAAAGAAAAAGTCTTGTATTAAAGAAAGTTGCTGCACTCGAAAGGAAATTAGAAGAAAATAAGTAAATGGCTATAGAAAGGAGTTAGGAATAACATGATTACATTAAGAAATGTGCAAAAGTCAGATTTAGAAGAGCTGGTAGTCATTGAAAATGAAGGCTTTACAAATGAAGAGGCTGCAACAAGGGAAGCGTTTCTGGAAAGAATTAAGTTGATCACGGATACGTTTATTGTCGCTGAAAAAGATGGAGTGATTGTTGGTTATATTAACGGTCCAGTAATTCCTCAATTATACATAACGGATGACCTTTTTGAAGAAATAAAAGAAAATCCTAAAAAAGGCGGATACCAAAGTATATTAGGAGTAGCTGTTTCTAAAAAGGCGAGGAATCTAGGTATCGCTCGAATCTTAATCAATAAAATGGAGCAGTTGGTAAAAGAAAATGAACGACAAGGAATTACGTTAACATGTAAACAGGAATTGGTTTCTTTTTATGGAAAACTCGGCTTTGTAAACCACGGCATTTCTGAATCACAGCATGGCGGTGTTAGCTGGTATAACATGGTCAAACTGCAAGAGAATATGGATTAATTATGGGGGGATTTCAATGTAATGTGAAATCCTCTTTTTATTTTCGGTTATTCAATATCAGCATTTTCCATTATAATGGAACTAACAAATTTATACAGAATTGAGTGAATAATATGGGTACTTCAAAAGTTACAGAACATCAATGGAATGCTAGTTTATACGATGGTAAGCACTCGTTTGTTTCAAAATATGGCAATAGTTTGGTGGAATTGTTAGCTCCTAAGGAAGGAGAACGAATACTGGATCTTGGTTGTGGAACAGGGGATTTAGCAAATACTTTATTTGAGTATGGCGTGGAAGTAGTAGGTATCGACAAATCTGAAAATATGGTGAAACTAGCGTCTAGTAAATACCCGCACATACCATTTACCGTTCGAGATGCTACAAAATTAACCTATCAAAATGAATTTAATGCGGTATTTTCTAACGCAACCCTCCATTGGGTGCACTCGCCGAAAGAAGCTGTGCAATGTATTTACCAAAGCTTAAAACACGGCGGTAGAATGGTTGCTGAATTTGGAGGAAAAGGCAATGTACAAACAATTACAGATGAAATTAATCAACAAATAAAAAATGCAGGCTACGAATTTAAAGAAGCACAATTTCCCTGGTATTATCCGAGTATTGCAGAGTACTCAAAGCTGATGGAAGAGGCAGGATTCCACGTGACTTTTGCCCAACTATATGATCGACCAACGCCTTTAGATGGTGAAAATGGTTTGAGAAATTGGAGTGGCATGTTTGGCAGTATGTTATTTTATGGCATTCCCGAACAAATACAAGATCACATAATCGCTAATGTAGAAATGAACTTAAAGGATGTTTTGTATCGTGAAGGCATTTGGGTGGCAGATTATAAAAGGATTCCTGTAGTCGGAATTAAATAAGTAGTTCGCCTTGCCTTTGTTTTATATTGAAGAAGTAAGTAAATAACTAATTGAAATATAAATTAAGTATAAGTTAGGTGAATATATATGAAAAAGTCCTCTCCAAAGCTTCCTTTAACATCTGAAGAAAGAATAAATTTAAGAAAGTGCAAAGTGAAATTGAATGAGATCGCACTTATGGATATACCACAATTAACTGCATGTTTACAATCAACTTCCGAACGTGCTAAATACCTCCGTGGACTAGCTCAATTCCAAACTATCCCTTCGATTGGGCCAAAGTTGGCTCAATGGGTTACTGAATTGGGTTATTATTCTTTAGAGGAATTGAAAAACGAAAATGGTGCTGATTTAACTAATCGATTGGAGGAACACTTCGGTTATTGGGAAGACCCGTGTGTAGAGGATTCGTTAAGATGTATCGTACATCATGCTAACCATTCAGGCAGCGAAAAAAGTTGGTGGCATTTTACGGATGAACGGAAACAATATCGGGAGAAAAATGGATACCCTTTTTCAAGACCAGCGACATCTTGGCATGATAAGAAAGATAAAAGTAAATAGAGTAAGATTAAGCAGTATTAATAAGATAGAAAGTTACAGGACCAAGGGAGGGCTAAATTTGGCAATTCATAGAATAGATCATGTAGGTATCATAGTAAACGATCTTACGGCGGTTAAAGAGTTTTTCATTGAATTTGGGTTGGAAGTACTTGGTGAAGGGGAAGTGGATGGGAAATGGGCAGAGCGGATTATCGGGTTTACTGATGTGAAAGCAACCATTGTCCTTTTAGGGATGTCGGATGGCCAGGCAAATTTGGAGCTGGTCAAGTTTCATACAGACTCAGAGATAGAAAGTATACAGCAATCTTTAAAAAATCATATTGCCTTTGCCGTTGAAGATATTGAAACGGTCGTTGCTAAATTGAAAAAGAAAGGCGCGGAAATTATTAGCGAAACTCAAAACTACAATAATATATATAAATTATGCTTTGTTCAGGGACCAGAAGGCATAATTTTAGAGTTAGCTGAGAAAATGAGATAAACTTTAAGTGGAAGATTTCAACTTAATAGTACATTTTCATAGTAACCTTGGTGGGAGGAATAGAATTGGCAACTAATGCAGTCTTTCAAAGAGATATTAAAAGTTTTTGGTACCCAGAGTACAATAAAAATGGATATCCTCATGTGCAACAAGGATTCATTCTTCACCCTGATCGAAACGCTGAATTCGATCCTTTTATTTTAATGGCAGAAGATTGGTATAAGCGTGGCGTTTTCTCTGATCACCCACACCGTGGTTTTCAAACTGTAACATATGTTGTAGATGGCAGACTAGAACATATTGATAATGCTGGCGGTTACAGCATTTTAAATGCCGGGGATGTCCAATATATGAACGCCGGTTGGGCAGCTAGACATGCAGAAGAAGCGTTCGAGGACGACTTGATTCATACATTGCAGCTATGGCTAAATCTGCCGAAAAGTTTAAAGCATACAAAAACGTCTTATCAAAATATTTTTGTTGAAGATGCACCTGTAGTCAATATCGATGGCGGATTCGTTCGAGTTTATTCAGGGGAAATTGCAGGTGTAACAGGACCTATGCAAAGTTTAGTTCCGATTACGATGACAGAAATTACTCTTCGTGAAGGTGCTGAATACACACATGTTTTACCCGAAAACCATAATTCATTCCTGTTTATGTTGGCAGGAGAGATGGAATTTGGGGAAAGCAAGACAAAAATAACGAAAACGGGAGCAGCAACGATTTCATTTAACGAAGATGGCTCAGAAGTAAATTCAAGCGAATTAAAAATTAAAGCATCAACACGATCTAAAGTTTTGATTTATTCAGGTGTCCCAATTAGAGAAGAAGTCGCTCTAGGTGGCCCGTTTGTGATGAATACAATAGAAGAAATCAGAGAAGCATTCCGTGATTTACAGCTAGGTGAATTTGGCCCACCAGCTGTGAAAAAGTAAAACTAATTAGCAATTAATAGCAAACAGTACAATGAACCGGATGGAATTTAGCCATCTGGTTTTTTGATTTTATCAGGTTCGACTCTACAATTATGGTAAAATTTAAAATATAAGGAGAGGATTACATGGATTTACTATCATTTGCCTTTTTAGGATTTTTGCTTTACATTGTTGTATTTTTGGCAGTCAAGCATGGGATTAATTATTCGGAACTTGGAATTTTAATTAAAAAGAAGTATATGATTGAGGAAGAAAAATCTAACTTAAGTAATGAAGAAAAGGATAGCGATAAACAAAACTAACCGAGAAATAAAGGGGGATAAGTGTGGAGATTAAAAGGCTGGAAAAACATGAAAAAGTGCCAATGGAATTATTATTACTGGCGGACCCTTCAAGAAGTATCGTGGAATATTATATAGCAAAGGGCGATTGCTTTATAGCTGTAAGTAAAGAGAAAATTATTGGTGTCTATGTCCTGTTACCGACAAGACCGCAAACTGTGGAAATTGTCAATGTAGCAGTAGCTGAAGATCATCAGGGAAAAGGAATTGGAAAATTATTAGTAAGTCATGCGATTCGTATAGCCAAAACACAGGGGTATAAAACGATTGAAATTGGTACGGGAAATTCAAGTATTGGGCAATTAGCGTTATATCAAAAATGCGATTTTAGAATCGTTTCAGTTGATCATAACTATTTTATTAAGCACTATTCAGAAGAAATTTACGAGAATGGCATCCAGTGCATCGATATGATTAGGTTATCGCAAGATTTATAAGGGGGATAAGGATGAAAAAATTATTGTTTTTATTCTGTTTGTTTTCCATTTTGCACATCACGACTGCTTGCAGTAACAAAGATGAACCTATTACAACAATTGAAGCCGCAATTTCACAGTTGACAGAGGATGAATTTGAAAGTGTCGGAACTCATGAGTTAAAAAATCCTCAAATAGATGATTTCAGGAAATTTACATTCAACGTGGAAGTAGACAATGTAGCTGGACAGAAAGTGGAATTTTCATTTAGCGATAGTTGGAAAGATGCGATCGATTCATTTGATGCTACTGACCGTTATTGGTTTGGAGGCGGAAGTGAACAAAATAACGAAGGTGAGAATGTCGCCTCGTATGTGCAAGAATTTGTCTTTTATTCTAAAGAATTAAACGAAGTATCAATGAGAGAGGCATTGAATACAATTATTTTTGAAGTAAGCATAGACCAGATAGGAGAAATCGTGACAGAAGAATATAAGGTTGGGGATTTAATTGAATTTGAGTAACTTCGTTGATGGAAAGTAATAATTAAAAATGATTGGAGAAATCTTCATGAAAATATACAATCTAGCAAGTCCATTTCTAAATCAATACGAGCCTTCAAAAGAGTACTACGAAAGTTACTTTAATCATCATCCAGAAATCTTTAGTTATTATTTTGAAAATCACTGTCACAATAAAGAACTGAAACTTGAAAATGCTTTAAAAACGCATCCAAATATGATTGATCAAATGAACTGGGTTGCAAAGAAATTAAAATCGCTCACACCCCATATTACAAAAGAATATGAAAAGCGGTTTCCGATAATATTTTCAAAAGATGTTTATATTTTTGTTGGTCTGGGTGGTTCTAATGCTTATGCTTATCGTTCCATGGACCCTCATATTGCTTTTTGTGTTGAAAAGTTTGAACCGTATGAAGAAGGACTAAATGTAATAATTGCACATGAGTTTGGCCATGCAGTCCATCATCTTTACACAACACATAATGGGATTGAAGCAAAAGATATTAAATGGTCTAATCCGTTGACATGGCTATTGCAAGAGGGTGTCGCAACTTTTTTATCAACTTTAGTAGTAAATGTAGACCAAGATATTTATTTTGCATATAAACGTGATCCGGAGTGGCTTTCATTCTGTGAAAAAAATATAGCAACCATTATCAATGCTTTTCAAAAAGATTTAATTCAAAGTACATCAGCAGAAATATTTAAAGAATGGTTCTCGATTAATGGGGGCCAAACTTTTGGCTACAGTCGGATTGGTTATTATATTGCTTATCTTTTAGTAAAACGTTTAGCAGGTGAAAAAGGTATTGAAAATGCAATGCTTTATTGGGGACATTCAGATTTTGAAGAGAGAATGAAAACGTTATTACGAATTATAGTAAAAAAAGAAAAGTAGACACACGTTGATTTCATATATTGGGGGAGTAGCATGTTTATAATTAAAACAGTTGCTTTATGGGTAATTATCTCAGTGTCGATTAACAACTATTTAATGACTTTACCTATTCCGGTTATACGAAAAAAGGATTTTCCGACTGCCTACATGATTCCTCAAAAGAATCGAATCGATTTCCAAAAAGATACGGAATGCGCGGCATTTTCAACAGCTTACCTGCTGCGTCACTTTGGTAAGGAGGCTGAAGGAGAAGCGTTATATAAGCATTTTCCCAATAAAACAAAAGCTGGAAATGTATATCCAAAAGGAATCCGTACTGTTTTAAGAAATAACGGATTTAAGACAAATTATTATAAAGGAACTATTGATACATTAAAGTACGAAGTCAGTAAAGGAACTCCCGTAATTGTTTTTATTAAAGTACAGAAGGATCTCAAAAATCTGCATTTTGTTCCAGTAGTAGGTTATGACAAAGAGCATATTTACCTTTCAGAGTCATTAAGTCATTTAGTGAATTGTGAAGAAAAACAGCAGAACTATAATCGAAAGGTGCCGATTGAAGAATTTAAAATGCTATGGAATGTAAAGAGAATTCATATGCTTCCTTATAGCAATACATATATAGCAGTGGATGCTAACAATACTTTTAGCAGTAGGTGAAAATAGTGAAAGTATTTGGAGAGAAATTAAATGGCCTTAATTATGAAATAAGAAAAGGGATTTATGCAGTAATTTTTAATTCAACAATGACTCGTGTCTTAACAGTCCAAACTACAAGAGGGGATTACTTTTTGCCAGGTGGCGGGATTGAAGATCATGAAAACCATTCGCAATGTCTGGAAAGAGAAATACTTGAAGAAACAGGATATAACGTAGTGATTGGTTCTTTTTTAGGGAACGCAAAGTGCTTTTTTCTCTCAACCAAAAAAGAGCCAATTCTTAATGATGGCTATTTCTACTTCGCACAATTATTAAATAAAATCCAAGATCCCATTGATGACGACCACTTTATAAAATGGATTGAGACAGGTAAAGCCCGGGATCTCTTATTACATGCCCATCAATATTGGGCAATTAAGGAAGGGTTAAAACTGAAGATGCATAAAAAATGAGCTAGAATCATTGAATCTAGCTCATTTTTATTTTAACGTCTAAGTTTAAATTTACGCATACGATCGACTAAGAAACCGCCTTTGAATGATTTTGGCTCATATGAAATGATAAATGCCTTTGGTTCAATCGATTCAACAAGGGCGAATAATTCTTTTTCTCGGTTTCGTTTAGCCAAAATCTCATATTTATAACGTTCACTGTCACGACCTTCACTGACAGATGTCGTGATGGCAAAGCCGCTGTTTCTTAATGTTTCGATCAATTCCTGATTTTTTTGCTGCGTATTGATTGTAACTGAGACAAAACCAATAGCCAGTTTGTTTTCAATCATTGTTCCTATTGGTATCCCAATACTAAATCCGAGTGCATACACAATCATTGCGATAAAGTTCTGATCACCACTAAAAATGATAGAAAGTGCAAATACGTTAATTAAAACTTCTAAAAAACCAAAAATTGAAGCAAGAAGTCTCATATCTTTGACTAAGAAAATTGTTCGTAATGTCATTAACGGCACGTAAACGAGCTGTATGACCAGGATTAGGATTATCTCCTGCATGAAATCCCCTCTTTCTTTTAAAATTTACTTTACTTTTTTACTTCTACCCTAATATGAAATTTATATTCTTATTAATTATTTGAGTAATTAGTATAAAATGCAGAAGAATTCAATTGCTTTTATTAAATTAATTTTTCAAACGACCGTTTGTCCAGCTGGATGAATAGTCGTTTTTTGTTTGGAAAGGGGGTTCGGGATAGGTAAAGTCCGGAAGTTTAGCAATGGAGATACCGTGATGCTCTTTTTACTTCATGAAACAAAATCAGCAGCACTTACACCTACTCAAATTCACGAACTGTTTCATGAACGGTTCCCTGGTAAAACCATCGGTTACGATTATATCGCTCGGCTTGCGAAAAAACATGCCAACTTGGGACACTTATCCGTCCATGCTGGTGAAGCCAACGAAAAACGCTATCAGACTTCTTCTGCTGGTTTGGAATTGCTGAAACGTTATCACGATCTCTATTACGGCCAGCTGCAGGAAATTTCCCTTGTGATTGAACGCTTTACTATGAATTGACGAAAAATGGTTCAAAGCCGCCTCTACCGGAGCATTCTTTACCGGCTGAGTTTCGCACTTATTTTTCGAAACTCGTTAGTGTGAAAGACATTGTTCGTTATATGATTTTTAAAATCGGCCATGCGCGGGAGTAATTCTATATTGCTGAGGTGAATGATTTCCTAGAAGTTCAATTCGGTTGGCATCCATCGAATACCTACCTGTATTCCATTGCTCGGGAAATGGAACAGAACGGGGCACTTAAAGGGCACTGGAAAGAGCCTGAAAAGCGGACTATCCGTATGGTAAGAATTACTGAAGATGGGGAGACCTTTGCAAAACAGATTACGGAAGATTTACGACGCCAGATTACAGACGTTCATCATCACCTGTTACATCTTCTAAGCTTCATTATTCATAATTAAATTAATGTAATGGAGTGAACATCCATTAGATTTTATTTTAAGTTTAAAAAGAAGAATCCATTTTTGATTAATCTCAAAATGGATTCTTCTTTTGTATTTGAAGTTCCGGACAATTATGGATAATTAACTATCTTTATTTAATGCAAGTATTACTCATAATACTTCACCAGTTTAGATTTCGAAATATAATATATCGCTGTGCCAAAAAGTGCGCCACCGATACCCCAACTAATTACGCCAATCCACGAAAAGCTTATTTCCTCGCGTGAGATCAGCGGCATTAAATATTCCATGAATAATAACATCATCAACCCCCAACTAATCCCTCCAAAAGTAGATGAGCGCTTCAATCTACGTACGTTTATTTCATATTCTTCAGGCGTTGCACAATCTGTTGCCATCCACTCTTTTTTATTTATACGCTTCATAATTAGTATTGAATATCCTATGTTTACAATAAGTAGAATCGGTGTCATAATCGAAACCGTTTGCTGAACTAGATCGGTTATGAGGCTAACCATCATAAGTACTATTGTCACGTAGTACAGTAAGATACCTGTGAAAGCAAGCTCCTTGTAGATTTCCTGCTGTTGGTATTCATCTCGCGTATCGATTGCACCAATGAAATGGTTAAATATTTGGTTCTTCATCCTTCTCAACCTCCCAAAATAATGTATTTAAATCGGTATGTAACGCCTTTGCTAATGAAATACATAACGCTAGTGTAGGATTGTATTTATTATTTTCAATCATATTAAGCGTTTGTCGTGCGATACCAATTTGTTTTGCAAGTTCAATTTGAGTAAGCTTTTGCAACTTGCGAAATTCTCTTACACGATTCAATAAACCACCACCTATATGGAAATTTTATGAAAACAATAAAAAAATGTCAATTATAAATGACATTACGCTGATTTTATACAGAAAGATACCAACTGTTTTGAAACAAAGTTTGATCAAAACAGTTGGTTCTTTATTTATCGAGTTTGTTTTTATAAAAAAGTTTAATTATTTCGGGATGCGAATATTCAATTAAAGCGCCCGATTGTTGAATAAGGGATCGTCATATTCGTGTGGTTTAATACCTTATATATAAAGAAGTTACCAAATACGATTTTAGGAACGGGAATAGACTTAATTATGTTACCAAACGTCGCTTTGGGGTCATTTTTCGCTTTTAGGGTCTAGTTTTGTTTTAATAAAACAATAAAAAGGAGCTGATAGATGTGCTTGAGAAAAAAATTTCTCAGTTTACCATAGTTGATATTGTAGAGAGAAAAATACATTTCACAAAAACAAATACAATTTATGATGCAGAAGATTATGAAATTTATAATGAGGGTGAACTCAAAGCTTTTAACGAAATATTGATTGACGTTAAGGTAATGACAGAAACTGAGTTTGTGAGTAAGTATTTAGAAATAGTAAAAAAAATAGGAAAACAGATGGAAGATGAACAATTTAAAGATACAAATAAAGTAGAAGTAGAAAAATTGTCTGGTTACAACAATGCAATTGTTAAAATTTTAGAATGTATAAATCCTGTATATATGTATGATTTTGACAATGAAATTTCAGATTAACGAATAAAATATACACTTATTCATCTGATAACGTTCCCAAATGAAAGTTTGGGGACACATTAAAAAGGCACGAACGTTGTTAAATCAACGTTTTGTGCCTTTTTGTATGAACGTTGGGTTATGCAGCATTTAATTCAGATGTAGCAAACCGTTGATGGAACGGTGTTTGTACTTACTGTCTTGTTCTTTAATTTGTATAAAGACTTGTATAGCAAATCTCTTTATCGCTATTAATCAGCACCTTTTATTATTCAACAATATGGCCCGTTTGTGGAATAAGGGATGACACCTTATTAATGTTACCAAACGTAATTGGAGTTAGAAAATGGAAAATGAAAAATAAAAAAATAAAGAAGGAGAGACATGACGGCCTTTTTAAGGAGTTGCTAGGGGATCTTACGAGTTCAATCTTGTTTGAAGTGGCTTGGAATATTTTAATGTTTATTCCTAAAATGATTATTCGTTTAATAAAGATTATAATCGTGCATCACGAACTGTTACGGTATCTGTTGCGGATTTCCAAAACATGTGGACAGTACAATCATTTGTGCGCGAGCAATTGGCTGTAACCGCAAACTTTGAGGGCTATGATTACTTCAACCGTATTATTGGTGAACGTAATAGCACAGTTTTAACTAATGTTTTCGGTACATCATCATCAAGTACTATTGCTAAAAACGTTGAACGTGTACGTGATGAAAATCGTTCACTTGGTTATACAATTGCAAAGGAACTTGCAACTATTAATTCAAAATTTAATACTACTGTCGATAATGCGACTGATGTAGGTGCAGTTTCAATTACTGTTAAACTTGATTATCTTCGAGTTTATGAATCAGTACAAAGTGCGACTTTATTTACACTTATTAAAGGTTTCACTGTAACGAGCATGAAACTTAAAGATGGAACAATCATGCAATAAAAAGAAGCATCTGCTATTTAATTAGCAGATGCTTCTTTTATGTTTTTTAAAATGGTGAAAAAATCACCGCTATTTTGGATTTTGTATGCTTGTTTTTTATCCGAAATAGCTATAGTTTTATCTACTGAATCTAAATATAATTTATAACCTGTGCTTACCGTTAAATATGCATCGTAATGAGAATCATTTCTAAGGGATTTAGTTAAATCAAAATCATTATATTTGACTAATTCCCATTGTACCATTTGATTAATTAACTCTTTTTCAGTTTCTTCTGAAAGAACGAGTTCCTTAGAATCTTGTATGTCGAAATTTTTATCCATACGTTTTGTAGAAAGCGTTAAAGATTTTTCTTCTACATCAACGTTTGCTGTATAAACGTCAGTTGATAAGGCTTGTTGTAACGTATAGACAGTAGTATCTTTTGTATCCGTTTCCTCTTTATTTTTGTCAGCATTTGTTGTAGAAATAGCAAATGTAACCCCAACTATTACAACTACGATTAAGCCAATTAGCGAAAGTACCTTTTTCAAATAATCACCTCGTTTTTTTTATAACTATAACAAATATGGGACTAAAACCCAAATTGGGATTATTTTAAAAAATATAAAGTTTTTCAAATAATTGGTTGATAGAATCGGTGAAAATTCTCCTTTATATAGTGTTGGTTAACAATCAAACAAAACAATATTGGAGGAATTATTTATGGCATGTTCAAAAGGTACGGTTGATGCTGGTTATTCTAAACCAACAATCAATCTTTGTACTTCGGTTAGTGGTTCTACTTTTAATGTATCTTTAGAGGGAGTTCCGACAGAACAAAATCCACTTACTGCATATGTTATCCTAAAAATTGAACGTGAAGCATCTAATACAGACGGTTGGACTGCTGTATCTTCACCGAAAATTGGGTATTGGGCTAACTCAAAAAATGCAAAAACATATTCGTTTTCTAATGGTGCAAACGCTGGAAAAACGATGCGTATAACTTCAGAATTTTACCGTTATAGCGATTACACAGGTAAAATGACAGCTTATGTAGACCATATGTTTTATCAAGGTTAATCGTTAATAGAGTCTTCCTGATATACCAGGAGGCTCTTTTTTAATTTACACAATCAATATTATATGGTATTTTTGGTTGAAATTAGGAATTGGGGTGTTAGAAAAAATGAAGGTTACTCATGTTTTAGGGATAACTTTTTTAACAGCAGTAATTAGCATAGGTGCTACGTATTTATATATGGACAGGTCTTATGAAAATGAAGTTATACCCGTTAATAGCAGTTCTGAAAATGAAGTACATAGTGAAGCAACGGATAAAGAGGAAGTCGTATCAACGCTTGATTATAGTAATGGTTGGGAAGCTGTTACCAGTTCTAAATGGATTGATGTATGGGGAACTGGAGAAAAAATTGAGTACCCTAATCCTGAAAGCGCAATACAGGAGCCTCTTACTGAAACATACTTGCAAGATTTCATTCAACAAATGGCCCACCAAAAGATTATTGCTGATGAAAAAGAAGGTTCAATTATGATAACGCCTAAGAGAATCGACAATTTGAAGCAAGTAATTGAAGAAAATAAAGAGTTGTATGAACATGCTGAAATCTATTTAGATGTGCTAAATCGTTGGGGCAATGGGAATTTTTCGACGGTTGATTATGACCATAATGTTGTGATGTATCTGCAACACTCAAAAGATACAAAGGGCATCGCTAAAGGGATAGCATCCGAGGAACAAGAAATACATTATATTTCCAAAGTTTTTTCAAAAGAGGTTGATGAAGTATTTGGCAGTGCGGAAAAATAATAGCCTCTTTTATGCAGAATTTTATACAGGTTTTTGGCGATTTTAAGAGAGCGAAGCCTTGGGTGTTATGTAAACTAATTGCATATAATATTCAAATCCTATAAGAAAACACAATTGCTTTTACTATAAAAAAGGAGATGAATTATTTGGAAAACAAAAAATGGGGTTGGCTTATCGTTATATTGGTAATAGGTGTTGGCTTTGCCTATATGTCAAATTTTGTTTCAGGAAAATACGGAGAATCTACTGTAGATGAATTATTTAAAGTGGTTGAATCCGATTATTCAAAGGATTTGTACACGACTGGCACGATTAATTATGTTTCAGAAGAAATTTCAGATAATAAAAAAATTACGCTTTCCGAAGAAAATATATTGAATGTACTTAATCAATTAGAAAAAACGACTGTAACAGGTATCAAACGAAATGATTTAGATGCTTTAGATATACGGAACTCCTATATTGTTGAGTTTGAATCAAAGGTTGCTGATGACCTTGTATTTTTTGTTGGCAGAGATGAAAATACTCAAAATGTTATTTTAGAGATAATGGATACGGATAGAAAATTAGTAGATAAATACCTTGTTGAAGGTGATGGCTAATAATTCATCTTATTTTGAAGAAGATGAACCATTTTTAGCTGAAAGCCTTGTTTCAGGTATTATGAGTTACAGACTCAAGAAGGAACATGGAGGGGCAGATATATTAGAATCAGATGCACAGGAACTAATCGAATTGTTATCGACTACGAAAGTAAAGAAAACATCCAAAAGTATTGAAAGTACCGAATCCAAAGTGTATATGATTGCTTTAGATAACAGTGAAGTAGACATGAGTTACGATTTATTGGTCAATTTTTCAATGCAAAAAAATAAAGATGATAAAGTTTTAATAACTGCTGATTACGTTGAGGGTACATATGAAATGGAAAATTCAAATTTTTATATTAAAGTTGTTGAAATAATAAAAGAAAGACCCCTCTAAAGGGGTCTTTCTTTTATTGGATAGCTTTGTTTCCGTATTTATCAATATATGCTGTAATTACACAACGGTCAAATACACCAATTTTTGAACCATTTTTCAATGTGAATTGTCGAATGGCCTGATTAATTTCAACAGCAGATTTTACTCCTAGGACATTGATTGTCCCGGTTGTTCCTGACAATTTACCATAAATGACTACATTATCCTTTATAATTACCGTTTGGTCTTGTTCATTCCTTTTCACATAAACGGCTTGATAATTTAACGGTTCATTTTAACGTATGCATTTTTATATTTACCATTTGCATTACGTAACATATCTTCACACTGTAACTCTAATGCATTACTAGTAACAGCCGTTAAAGAGTCCGCTTGGGGGCTTGAGATGACTAAAACGGCACCAGTTAGACCCATTCCTAAAATCGAGAACGCCAAAACCTTATTCATTTTATCACCTCATAATATTTAATCACCTTATAACACATTGAAACAAGCGACCGCGCCAGCGATAGTTCCAGTACCAAGAAGTACATAATACATGCAGCACAAATTGGACCAGTAATTGGTGTTGGTGCCTTTACAGGGTGAATATAGTATTCCACGTAATAAGCTAATACTCACCTTGAAGAGATTTAACACTTGAAATGGATTTGAAATTGCGTCCGTTCTAGGTGTTTTTTTTACAGTCATCGGTTTTTTTACATAATTCTTTTTTCTTGATAGGCTATTGCCATTATTACCGGTCTTACTGATAAGGGGAGGTGTACCAATGATCATTCCAGAAATCACACTAAAAAATGCAGCATATGTCGTTCCTCAAGAAGAAGGTGAACGTAAGCAAATGACAGAACAAGAATTTTTAACTATCCAGCAATGGCTTCAGAAAAACGGTAATATCTTGACTTTATGTATGGATGACTCGGGCGTTTTAAGCGGCCAGGTAACTTATTATGTTGTCATTAGAGAGAATTTGTATGTTGAGGCAAACGACCATCCTATCCGAACTACGGATGCATTCGAAAACTTGATACATGCAGTTTTAAATGATTACGAAGTCAGTTTTAACATTACTCGGTCCATGTTTTGGCTAAAAAATAAATAGGAAGGAGCTCATTACATGAAAACCTATGAAATTATTGCTCAAACCGTACTTTTACAACAACAAATTTTTAATTGTTCAGTAGATCAGGTATGGGAAAAACATATTCATCCGCGTATACGAGAAGTTCATTCCTTGGAGAATATACGGCCTTACCTCGAAGAAAGGAAAAAACAGTCCTTGCATCCCACTCCATCACGCAAAAACCTACATAACCAAACATTATCTTCCTTTGGATACACATATAAATTCGCTTTACCTTTAATTACAGAGGAAACATGGGACAATACAATAGATGACGTAGGTATTGTAGCTTTTGTTCAAGGCTTACCGGTTCACCGATTAGATATGGAATATAATCAGTACGCCTTTGCAGCAAGCCGTTTACTTAAAAATGAAACTCTTTATGCTACAACATTGGAGGACGGACAGCGCGTATTTTGGCCTTCATCGTGCGATCTTCCATACTCAAAAACAGAAACTTATTCCACACGTCAACAAGCGGCTGAAAATGGCTACCGGGAATTATCTTGCATAAACACTTAAGGGAAACTATTGAAATAATTATAAAAAGTGTTAATATTGAATGTAGAAGACAAATTGTTTCACAACTAAACGTATAACCAATATTATTCTGTGAAGGAAAAACCTCACACATATCCATTTAATTGGGTAGGTGTGGGGTTTTTTGTCTTTAATAGTCAAAGGAGGTAAAATTATGTAAAGGAAAGAAAGTATTAGGGGGAATATTTATGAAAATAAAATCATTATTAATCGCTACAATTTGTGCTTCAGTCGTAACACCGGCAATTGTAGTGCCAATGACTGTAGATGCAAGCTCATTGTTTAAAGACGTTACGCCAAAACATTCATATTTTGAGGCAATTCATAAAATGCGTGATTTGGGGATTATTAATGGCTATCCAGACGGCACATTTAAACCGAATGAAACAATTTCGCGGAAACATGTAGCAGCATTATTGAACCGCGCTCATAAGTTACCTCAAACAGTGAATGTGAGTACGCTCAAAGATGTATCAACAAAGCATGCAAACTACCATGATATTTTAGCAGTACAACGAGCAGGGATCTTTGAATTAGACCGTAACGGAAACTTCTCACCAAATAAGGAAGTGACACGCGCGGAAATGGCAAAAGCATTAGTAATAGCATTTAATTTAAAAGGCTCAACGGATGCGAAATTTTCAGATATGCCAGCTAATCATTCTTCTTATAACTATGTATCGACATTATTTGCGAATGATATTACAACAGGTGATAACGGAAAGTTTTTACCGAACAATACCTTAACACGCGCACATTATGCTGTATTCATGTATCGTGCAATGGGATTAGAAAGAACAGGAAATAAAGAGGTAGATGCAAATAACCTTACAATTGAAACGTTACCTGCATATATCAAACAAAACCCTCAATTATTCTCGAAGGAAGTTAGAACGAACAAAGGATTATTTACACGTGGTGATGTGGGATTGTTTAAAAAGCTTATTACCACTGACAAACAAGTGATTGAGAAGTTGGGAATGAAAGTTACGGTTGTAGGTGGAGCTTTAGGTTTTGAGGAACCAAATTACAAAGGAAACCCACGTCCGGGCTACAATACAGTTGAGCAAGTAAATATGGCGCGTTCGAAAGATGGAGAATATGATATTACTTTTGACTTTCGTAGCGATAAAATGAAAACGGTTATTCCAGAGCTGGTGGAGTATATTACAGACGGCTATGATGTGACAAAAGAAGTTATAGAAATGATTGAGGAAGCTCGTTTAGTTGAAAAAGGAAAGGGTTCATCTGACTACTTTATAGTTGAAAATGAAAAATATACAGTCAAATTCCTTAATACCAACTCGGTTAAAGCTGTTTCATCAATTATTATTACACCAAAATAAGAAAGTAGTTGAATTATGAGAAAACATCAATTTAGATTATTGGTGGGATTCCTTGTCATACTATTTTCATTTACTTTAGCAATAGATACAAAAGCCCAAATTCCTTATTTTAATTATGATTCAAACAATGCTGTAGAATTTGTTAATTTACCTGGAGGACCTTTATTTATTCGTGCTGACGAATCTGCCGAGGTATACCCATTATTAGGTGAATATCGATACCCGACAATATATAATGGACGATTTGCAAATGCGGCACTAAACAGTTCCTTAAACTCGACGTTCTATGTACCTATGTCTGAAAAGACAGGGGCATATCCAAGTGACGGAACAACAAATGCTAACTCCGGTCAACCTTACTATCATATGGTTGATTTAGGTACAAGAAGTGTCGCACGTAATATTATAGAACCATCCTATATTAACGAAGGGGTATTAAATGATATTTATAACGGGAATGGAGAATGGGCGTTAAATCGAATCCCACTCCATCAAGACCCAATTACAGGGAATAAATATTACTGGATTCAAGATATTGCGTATTATACTGGCGGTATTGCAGATAATGCGGAGAATAATTCCTTGTTCAATAGTACCAACCCTACATGGTTACGTTTTGCTCGTACAAGTTGGCCTGATATTAAAACATTTAGGCATAACGGAGAATCCAATATAGTCGAACTCAATCAAGAACTGAAATTTTATCTAGACGGTTGGGAATATGTATCGCAAAACAGAACAAAAGTGGATTATAAAATTTCGGTAACATTTGACGGCGCACCATCTGTTCCAGCAACAGTAGTTGGAGAACCACAGTTAATTGAAGATCATGAAAATTGGAGTGGAGATATAGGAGATCCGATTCCACTTGTTCCACAAACAGCACCTAGCGTTATACCTACTTCTCCATATGAAAAGGGGGAATCCGTTTATGAATTTACAGATACGGTTTATTCCAATAAGGCTGCACTAAATCGAAACTATGAAAATTTAACAGCCACATTTTCATTTAATGAAGAATACCGAAACCCCGATAAATTATCGGAATATGAAGTAGGATACTATCGAAAGACGGATACAGGCAGTTTCATTCCGAAAGCATGTGGAACATACACAATTGAAGTATTGGTTGAAGATGACGTTAACCGTTATGCGACGGAAACAATTACAGTCGATATTCCTTGCTGTGTTGATTATGATGGTAATGCTGTTCCTTGTGACGAAGAAAAAAAATGTGAAGGTGAAGAGTGTATTACTAAAATACCAACCCCTTCAGAATTTGGCTCATGTAGTATTGATATTCAAGTAAATAAAGGTACAACAATGGAAAGTAATCCTGACGAAATGCTTGCGAATCCCGAAGGTGAAATTACCGAAGATGACGAAACAAGCTCGTCAATATTTGATGTACTCGCGTATGGAATCCCTACCGATGAAATGCTAAAGTTGTTCGCTAAAACCGAACGCTATTTATCAGATTTTATCTATCAGAAAATGGAAGGGCTAATCACCTATAAAATTAATGTGGAAAAGACTTACACAATGTCCTGGTCAGAACCTTACCAATGTGGAGATGAAGATAATCCAGATACATGTTACACACCGCATTCTGATTCAGAATCAGTAGAGGAAGATTTTGAAGAAGAGCATCCATTTTCATATTGGCAAATAGGAAAATTAGCGATTTATGAATTTAAAGATTTTACTTTTGAAAACTATGCAATACCGAATGGCAAAGTTGTGGTCGATAATAACCGTCACTTTGTAATTGTGGAAGCGAAACATTCAACTGAACTGTTCGATCATTTATTCCCGAAAAACTGTGATAACATTACGCTGTCTTCAGAACACTTAGATGGTGGGCATAGTAGGCCAAGCGTTCCAATGTCCGCGTTCTTATCAGAAGCAAAAGCAGCTGTAGAAGAGGGACAGCCTGGGCGTATACCCGATGTAAAAAATGATTTAATTAATATGACAATCAGTTCAAAAGACCGGAATGGCGTTGAAATTATCAATGAAACATCTACTTACATGGATGATACAGTAACAGCTTCACATGGTTCTACACCAGTTCCGATTCCGAAATCTGATCAGGTTGATTTAGAAATGCGTAATCAACATATTGAAAAAACAAAGGTAAATAAATGGCAAACAGAAAGTAAATTGACTGCTAAATATATACCGCACATTCAAATTAATACCCCGATTCGTCCAAAAATCGAGGTCAGTGTTAATTCGAATGAAAATCCAGACAAGATTAATAAAGTAACGGTTCATACACCAGTGGTCATGTATGGTCAATCATCCGATGATAAAGCACATGATCAACGGACTAACCCACCAAAAAGAGCGGATTTACAGTATTCAAACAACGCTGTAAGTGTGCAATCAGCAAATGCTGATAGTGAAAGACATGCATATATTTTAGAGCGCCCCTTCACTGTAGTATTACCGACTGCAGGGCAGCATGTTAATCAAAGTGGATACGGCGTTCGTGATTACTCAAAGTATTACAAAGCTAAGCAAGTAAAATTCCCATTTGATGTGTATACGGAAAATAAAGAAATGTTCTTCCCGAAAGAAACATGGATTAACATTCCTGTAGAACAAGAAACGGCTAACTTCTTTATGCCGGTATGGGTGCCGGAAGGAAAATATACGATTGAATATCGTGGTATAGCAATTAATGCACCTGAAGAACATGTCACTGGTAATGCACCTAAAGAAAGTGAAGCAAACTTAAACGAAACATTCCGTACTGAAAATCAAATGATGGATCACCACATTGCTTTTGACACGATTGAAGTGGACGTTGTTGGTCGCTTATATGACTTACGCATTACGGATATACTTGATTATGAATGGCAAGATGTTTTCCGTTCTAATGATGGATTATTAACTCATACAGGTAGAAATTACTGGGTAGGAACGAATAAGATTGACGGTCAACCGCGCGGCAATACGTTACCAATGATGTTACCAATCAAGAATGGTAGTCATGCACTTGCTTACCCTAATGAAAAACTAAACGTCGCAATCAAAACAGGATACCAATTCCGTTATGATTTTAAAACAAAGGGGGACATGTTTAATCATCAAGATGCTATTCGTATAACACCTTCATTCTACTTTGTAGAAAAGAAAACAGGTAATCGTGAAGAAGTAGACTTGTATTATCACAATGATAAAGATTATTTCGTTAAAATTGGCTCGGATGCTGATATGCTCTATCGGGAAATCGAATTAAATGATATATTGCGCGGTGTTCCGGAAAAAGACCTGAATGCAAATGCCGATTATATTTATCGCCATATTGATTCATATACAGGGGATTACCGTGAAGCATATGAAGAAGTAGGTGGAATTAAAGAATCCTTCTTTAGACGTTATCACACAGATCTTTCAAAACGTCCAGTGGCAACAGGTTCTTATGGTTTCCAAATTCTAAATCAATCGCTTAATACATTTATTGGTCCCGAAGAAACGAATGTACCTACTTGTAATGGAGATTCAAACTGTACAATGGTTCCAGCAGAGGATATCGTAGCACGGGAACAACACTGGTATGGTGAATATAGTTTACCTGCAGAAGTGTACGCAGTTGAAAAGAAAGCACCTGTTTTTGACGAGGATGGTCAAGAAATTCCGCAAGTGGATACAATCGCCGGATTTGGGCGAGAGCATCGCTTAAATAAAAACTCTTTATTATTCAAGAAAGACGGTTACATTGTTGTAAACTTCAACATTGAAACACTTGTAAACGGCAATACTGAAATGTCACATTTAACTTACCACACATCACCTATTGAAAATGCACCATTAAACAATCAATGGAAGATGGAAGGCTTTGCATATGAGGTTGTAGATGGTTATGGGGTCACTCATAAAATGAAAGATGGCGATATGGTTTATTACCATGCGGATCGTTCATCATTTGAGGATTTCAATTCAAATGTAACCCACTAAGCGAAAAAGGAACGGCTATCAGTCTTGTTAAGTTACAAAAAAGATATACACTAGACAAAAAAGTCGTACATTGAACCATATGATGTACACTGAAAAAACCCAAATGTATAACCAATTTTACATAGGAGTTAGGGCTTAATACGAAGTGATATTGTAATTTAAAGGAAATTAGAATTTGTATGATAAAATATATTTATCGTTTGTGATGTACGAGAGGGGGGATGTATAAAAGTGAGAACTTGGGTTTCTTTAGTCTTATCTGCTTTAGCTATGTGGATTTCATTCGGTGAGTTTCTAAGAAGAGATATTTTGATTTCTAAATCATTTGCACTTCTCTTCTTTCTTGTTGCGTTATACATCTTTGTTGCATCAGTAATTGGTATGTTTAAAAAAAAAGTAGAGTAAACTCTACAAAACTAATGATTAATCAGAGATATAATATATTTTATTTTTGTATCCATCAGCAAACAGGTGCGTTAGTAAAAAAGATAGTAAACTATATGAAAAACGCTCAGAATTAAACAACTGAGCGTTTTTGCTTGCCATTTTCACTGCGGATTTGCTGTTGAAACGCATTCTAATTGGGTTGTTATTAGCATTGTTTTTAGGGCTTTTCTCCTCATCAAACGAACCCGTTATTATTGAATAACATTCTTTTAAGTTAATAAGCGAATATACGGGATAAAAAAAATTGAACTCATTAAAATTAATGCATTGGTTCATTAATTTAATTTCGTACAATAATTCAATTGTAATTAACATTTTGTACGTTTTATGTTATAATAGTATTGAGGTGAAGGATATGGATTACAAACATACAGCAATGACCATTAATCAATGGATGCAAGAAAACAACGTATCTAAGACAAAAATGGCTGAATTAGTTGGTGTTAGTGAAGGATTATTGCGTGCAATTTTAAAAGGTGATCGCCGTATTACATCAGAACGATTAACAAAATTCGCAGAAGTAATGAATATTCCACGTGCTACACTTTTAGGTTTATCAGACAGTGAATTATTCGCTGGATATAGCGTCATTCCACGTGGTGGGACGGATCTTTCTGTAACTAACAAGCATCAAATTCAACAGGTAGCAATGCTTTTAAACGCATACGAAACCTTCAAGTAAGTGGAGGTTATTTAATGGATCAATTATTACAAAAAGTTGAACGGTTAGCTAAAGACTATTATTTAAAGTATATTTCTGAAGAAACATCATTAATTATTGCTGATATATTGGAAGATATTGTGATACAGCAAGGGATAGAAGTAATCAATCTAAAATTACCTAAGCTTGACGAGGAAAGTCGTTTGTTAAATGGCATGTTTCTAAAGCATATCAATCCAAAGGTTCAACCTAAAATTGTTATTAATCAGCTAGATAACGCAAGAACTCAAAACTTCACTTTGGCTCATGAATGGTTCCATTATATTTTAGAATCCGAAGATTTAAAGAAATATGATATTCGAATTGAATCAAATGAAGTATTAGAACGAGCCGGTGATTATTTTGCTGCAACCATTTTGATGAATAAGGATGCATTCAATCTTTATTTTGAAATTATTAAAAGTCAAGTAATTGAAAAGAAAATCTTTAAATTAGCAGATATTTTTAAAGTACCATATTTGAGTGTTGTTCGACGTATTAAAGAATTAGGTCTTTGGGACATTTCAGCTTATGAAGAAATGACAGAGGAACAATTAATGAATTTACGTGTAAGTGTAATGGGTGATTCTTTATTGGATATGCCACCTAAACGTAAGGAATTTGAGCAATTTCAAGAAAAATTAATTACTCGTGAGGCAGAAGGTACATTATCGAGCCAAGAAGTAGCGAAGATATTAGCCAATATAAATCCAGATTTAGCTGAAGAATATTACGAAAAATCATTAGAAAATCAGGATATTAACGCACTTTGGGATGAATTAGAGGATTAGATGGAGGGGATTTGAAGAAGGAAGAAACACTACCAATCTCCTCTTCTTGTTTTGTTGATGCCAATATTATTTTCTATATAGACAAGCTTAAAGATAAAGCTGGATTTATCAATGTTTTGGAGCAAGTATATGAATCTGTTTATATCCATGAAGAAGTTTATAAGGAATTAAGCAGTTCTAGTCAAAAGTTTGTAGATAATAAATGTCAGGAACAAAAATGGATACTTCTAAATCCATTGCAGGAGTTTAAAACTACTTATTCAGACTATCAATTAATGCTTACTAAAATACAAGAAAAGCTTATTGAGGTGGACAAGCGTAGAGGAAAAGAAGGCAGTGTGGGTACAGGGGAAATCGCATCACTTGCAGCTGCATATATGTTGAATGCGGAGATTATTTGTAGTAATGATTACTCTTTAGAAGATGTAATTGTGGAAGTACCATTACATATTTTTATTAACGGAAACGAGGAAAGTGAGCCAGTCTATATAAAGCATCATCGATTACTTGATTTTTGTGAGCTGGTTGTTTTTGGTAAGATTATAAAAAGAAGTGAAGTAAGAAAGTTTTATCAGATTGCACATATAGAGCTTAAAAAGGAAAAACCCGAGGTATATAAGTTGATTTTAGCTGAGTTTGATGAAAGAATACCTGCTAAAATAACTCTAAAGAATTTCTAATGCTATTATAAAACTTGATAGTATAGATGGATATTAGGTCTATTCGATTTTTTATTATGTATTATACTCTATGTAGATATCGTTCCTAACGGTAAAGATTTAGATAGACTTGAAATTTTCCTTTATAAAATGTTAGGTGATTAAAACCATCCAGTCTTTAACTTCTATTTACGTAAATTAGTAAGTGAAGTAGGGGAAGATTATGACTTCATTATCTGCGATACACCTCCAACTCAGAGAAAGTGAACGTTATTCAATTATAGGGCGCGATTCTTCAATAAGAAGATCGCGTTTTTCCCTTATAGGGCCATATTGTAGAGCAACATTTTTTCTTGGGGGAGTCTTAGAGAAGATACAAATTTATACAAATATCTTATCAAACATAACAAAAAACCTTAATAATATTTCTTATTAGAGAATTCACTCTATACTTACACTATACCAAAAAAGGAAGTGTAAACTTGAATCGCAAACAAGTCTACCTTCCTTTATGGGTATGATTTTAAACCAAAATTGAACCAAAACAATAACAAAATATTTATTCTTTTTTCTTTAAAATAATACTTTCAGTTTGGTCATTCCAGTCAATTGTAACTTCTATTTGATCGTCTTTAGTGGTTGACGCACTATTAGAAGCTAAATTTGCATTAGTATAAGTACCGTCTTCTTTTAATGAAACATCATTTGCTCCAAAACTCTGATTGTTGCTATTATTTTCAACTAAGTAATTAAATTTACTAATAGTTCCTGCTCCGTCACCATTGTATTTTAAGATAATTTCATTTTTCTCGGACCCGTCTATAATTTCAGTAATTATTTCAGCTGTCCAGTTATCACTAGAGCCATAGAAGTTAAGATTCTCTTCATCCGATTGACATCCAGCTAATAGTAGAATTCCAGCTAAAATCGGTAAAATTACAAAAATCTTTTTCAAATAATCATCCCCTGTTCATTATTTAGCACTCCATTTTAAATCATAACGTATCCGTATAATTAAAGTTTCATATATAAAGAATAAATCAACAGGTCTAGTATTTAACTAGACCTGTTGATTGGTTTAAAATAAAGCGGATGAAATCACTTTACGAGAATTTTTGCTTCACCATTTTTAATTTTTTCATCAACTCTATCAGCTAATGTTGTATCAAATGGTAATAAATCATACCAATAAAAACAATCTCTACCCATCTGGTTATTATGTAGATCCATATTTTTATGTTGTACTCCATTAAATCCATTCCATACTTCTTTTTTAAGTACTGCATCAGTTACACCATGATCTTCATGAGCAGTAGCGAATTGTTCTGCTAAGTATTTCCCAATGTCCTTTGACATAATTGCATTCCAAAGAGCATGTCTGAAAGCATTACCTTTATCGCCATCTTTCCACTTCGGATAACGCTCACTTGTAAGCTTATCTGTTTTAGATTGAGCAGCTTTGACAAGCAAAGCATCAGCTGGGAATAAAACAACTAGCTTTTTTTCAGCAGCAGTTAAATTAGTCCATGTTTTCCCGGCAGATTCGAAGCTTAAAGCGCTAATGTCAGAGAAATCACTCTGAACAAGTCCAATAATTTCTTCTGTAGAAATTAAGGGGTTTTCATCTTTAATTTTAATAATTAATAGGGATAAATCAATGTCCTCTTGAGTAAGAAAATCTTGATTTTCTTCAATAATCGTATAAATATCTTTCCCTTGTAGTTGTTCTAAGCCAGGGTTTTCGATAGGAATTTTATCTTCTTTTCCTGCTGCTAATGAAGTTTGTGCACCGATCGATAAAGCAAGAGTTAACGCTAAAGCCGTACTTGTAATTTTTTTCATAAAATCCATCTCCTTTTTGTGGTAAGAGCAATATATATTAACACTAGTATTAAAATGTTACCCACCTGAAATCAACCATATATCTAATAATGCAGTGAAAATATCCATTATGAATTTCCCCTCCTTATGCTCTTATGATAAATGGAAATCATGATATAATTACAATTTATAATAAATATTATAAATGGAGGATAAAATGTCGAATTATGGTATAACGATAAAGTCTATTAGGAAAAATAAAGGATATACTCAAAAGGAAGTTGCGGCAAACCTTTTTACACAAGCAACTTATTCAAATTTTGAAGCCGCTAAAACTGATATTCTTTCATTTAGCTTTATGCACCTCCTGTCCCAGCTCCAAATATCAAGTGAAGAACTTAGATTTATTCATAATGGTTACCAATACGATGATGAAATAGAAATTGCAGAAAGGTTCTTCAATTTACCTTATAATGACAGAGAGGGAATTTTGGGGATTTTAAAGTTAATTGAGGATTATTATCTTAAAGGGAACTCAAACATCATTTTGAATGAATTGAAGATTATTTGTGAAGCCTTATTAATTGTCGAAAGTTCCGGGGATTTATTAGTTGCAAGGGAAAAAGTGAATAAAGTATGGGAACGTATTTCACGTTTTGACCAATGGTATTTAGTAGATATAAGAATAATGAATGTAGTTTTATATTTTTTTGATTGTGATGTGGTTATTTATATTACAGATAAGCTAGTAGAAAGGCTGAAGGTTTATCAAGGGTTTGAGGATGCTAAAAGATTAAAAAAGACTCTTACAATTAATTTATCATTAATACTTATTAAAAATGGATTGATTACAGAAGCTCTGAATAGATTGGAAGATTTTTTACGGACACATTTAAGTGATTTGTCCTATAAAGCATTAGCAGTTTGCTTTAATCGAATAGCGATATGTTACTCACATATCTCCAAGGAGAAAGAAAAAGAATACATAAAAAAAATTCACTCGCTACTGGAAATATATGAAGATGAATCATTTAAAGAAATACTTCTACTTGAATATAATAAATACTGTTTTTAATAAACAAAAGGAAGTACTGCACCTGGTAAATGTGAGTACTTCCTTTTTAATCCTTAATCAAAATAAAACTTTTTTATTGTTTTATTTTGTTTTCTTCAATACAGTAATTTTCAGGATTTACCTTAAATTTTCGAACTTCATATATGTAATTTAGCAACATGTAATAGAGTTCTCGTGTGTCTACGAACATGCTTAACTGATTGCTGGAATCTGGATCACACTCGAAATACGTGTCAAATACCTCTGTATAATTGCACCGTATATCTAACCCACTGTATTTCCCCTCAATAAATTCGCGGTTACTCCTGCAAGCTAACACATCCTCAAACACTTTATTTATTTGCCCAATTATATCGGTATTTATTCTGTCAGCAAATGCGTTGACAACAAAATTATATAGAGCGATACACTTATTTTCATCTAAAAAATCAACGACTAAATATTTTTTCGAACGAGGTTGTATTACTTTATATTTGTAAAGATAATATTCCAAATTAATCAGCCTTCCCTTAATGCTTACTAGCTGCTTTCGAACCATCCTTAATTGCAAGTGACAAAAAGATCGGCTGTAGCAAATTGAATGTTAATAGTTGTACTAAAATATTTATAAGACTGTTTTGCTTGTTAAGATTAAATTCATTTCTATACTTATTACCTCCCGTTCTTTTTTGTTGTTTTTCTCGTCTCAATTTTCTTGATGGTAGTTTTTAAATGGAAATAATATTTCACTAAAGGGGCTTTAGTAATCACTATTTTGTTATTCCACAATCGGGCGCTTTTCGGTACTGCACCCCAAAAGTTAGAGTAAAAACTAACTTTTGGGGTGATTTTTTATGACGAAATATAATGAAGAATTTAAATTGATGGTGGTTCAAGAATATTTAAGTGGCTCACTGGGATATAGAGCGATAGCTAAAAAATATGGTGTCGGTGCTACTCCGTTAAGGAAATGGGTACGTGCTTATAAAGAGTTTGGATGTAGTGGCCTATCTGTTAAGAAAACGAAGCAGTTTTATTCTGTTCAATTTAAATTAGATGTATTAAGCTATATGAAACGAACAGGTGCTTCCCATCAAGATACTGCGATTCACTTTAACTTGAATGATCCAACTTTAGTTGCTAGTTGGTATCATCGGTTTTTAAAAGAAGGGATAGAGGGCCTGCAAAGAAAACCAAAGGGGCGCCCATCCATGTCTAAGAAACAAATATCAACAGTGAATAACCAAGAAAAAACAATGTCACGTGAGGAGCAGCTAGAACGAGAAAATGAACTGCTTCGTTTAGAGGTAGCGTATTTAAAAAAGTTGAAGGCTTTTCGGGAGAATCCAGATGCCTTCCTCGAAAAGCCCAAGCAGCCATCGCCTTCGAACTTAAACAAGAAGGATTTCGATTAAAAGATATTTTAATACAAGTCGATATTCCTGAAGCAACGTATCATTATCATATCAAACTGATGAGGCAAGAAGATCCAGATTTAGAGTGGAAAGCCTTGATTTTAAAGACTTTTGAACAGCATAAGGGGCGATATGGCTACCGCCGAATTCATGCGGAATTAAGAGTGCAAGGACATACAATCAATCATAAAAAGGTACAACGAATTATGAAAAACCTAGGGTTAAAATGTGTGAAATTCGTACGTAAATCACGCTATAAATCATACAAAGGAACAGTTGGTAAAGTCGCTAAAAACCTTTTGAATCGTAGATTCAGAACGTCATATGCCCTTCAAAAATTGGTGACTGACGTAACTGAATTTAAATGTACAGATGATGAAAAATTATATTTAAGTCCGATCATGGATTTATATAATGGTGAGATTATTGGGTTTAGTATGTCAAAACGGCCGAGCCTAGATTTTGTGTTAGATTCACTTAGACAAGCACTTCCAATTATTCAAAAGCGTGCAGTATATAGGACAACAATTCATTCCGATCAAGGATGGCATTATCAACATAATACATGGGTGAGAACATTAAGGCAGAACAGGATTTTTCAAAGTATGTCTCGGAAAGCAACATGCGCAGACAACGCGGCCATGGAGAACTTCTTTAGCTTACTAAAACAGGAAATGTATTATGGAGAACAAATCATCTCTTATGAAGCATTACAGAAGAAAATAAATGAGTATATCAATTATTATAATAATGTTCGTATTAAACAAAAACTGGCCGGCATGAGTCCGGTAAATTACCGAAAACATGCCAGCCAATTAGCTGCATAATAAAAACTCTAACTTTAAGGGGTCACTACCTTCTTGAATAAGAAAAGTGCTTTATTCAATTAAACGTACGTTCTCTTGGGAGCTTCTCTGATTTTATTCAAGCAGATTCGCCGGGGTGAAATACTGGCCATAACGGAGTGCAAAGCTGTTGTCTCTTTTTTGGAGGAGTATATAAATGGGGGTAGTTGCCAAGTCGTTCCTTTTTTGATTGCAAAATTAGTAATTTATGCTTAAAATAGAAGTAGATAGTAACATTATATTTTTACACACACGGAAGCACCGTAAGGACGTACTTGGTACGTTTACTTATGGTGCTTTTTTTATTTTTTTGTGAAAAAGAAAAATCAAAGGAGAAAAAGTCATGGAGAATATTTTATTAGTGCTTGGTGGATTACTCATTGTGGGGGCTATTATTACTGGATTACAGTTTTTTCAAAGGAGATATTTATTAAATTCAGTACAACTCAAACAAATTGATCAAATGAAAGGAAATGAGTTTGAGGAATATTTAACCGTACTATTTCAAGAGTTAGGTTATGCTGCTAAAAAAACGAAACATTCCGGAGACTTTGGGGTAGACGTTCTTTTAAAGAAAGAGGGGCGTACCATTGCTATTCAAGCAAAGCGATACCGTCAAAAGGTAAGTTTACAGGCAGTACAAGAGGTTGTAGCCGGCAAGTATTATTATAAGGCCGATGATGCTTGGGTGGTGACAAATTCCTTGTTTACGGATGCTGCACGTGAGCTTGCGATTCCGAACAAAGTTCAATTAATTGGACGTTACGAGCTAATAGAGTTAATAAAACAAGCGAAAAAAAATGAGAAAAAGTCCCCTGTACCTAATCAATAGGCCCATCGTTTTTTGAGAAATTATTAAAAACTTTTTATTATAAGGATACAATCCATAGGAAGGGGACTTAATAATTTGAAATTACGAATCTTAATCTTACTACTCTCAGCAACACTCTTAACAGCATGTGAAGGCGTAGAATATGGTCCTAACAATAGCTACGATCAACAGGAGTTTGCCTATGATGCTGAAACGTTGGTGGATACTGCGCTTGAATTAGCTACATCTTCCATTTCAAAGGAAAAAGGCGCGGAAGTTTTATTGGATTATGCTTGTGAGCAATCTGAATTACTTTGCCTACAAGATACATCCACTCTAACAGATCTTATACCGGTAGATAGCGAGATAGAATATCTATCGAATTATGATGCTGATACAGTAAAGTTCAAAATTTATGATAAAGAGACCGGTACTGAATCAATTGCAACTGTAAGGGTTTTGCTAATAGATGGGACCGAAATTAAGGGAGAAGACGGAAGACCTGAGCCTCTAGCTAAAGAAGGTCAGCAGGAAGCTGAGCGCATTTTAAAAGCGGCAAAATCCATTAGGTTAGAATACGACCAGGGAGATACAAAGGATCGTTATAACCGCCATCTTATGCATATTTTCTTAGATGATAAAAACTTTCAAGAAATGATGTTGAAAACAGGTTTAGTAAAAATTGCATATGTATTTGAACCCAATACTACCTACCTTAATCAGCTGAAGAAAGCCGAAAAATTCGCAAAGAAAAATAAATTAGGGTTATGGAGTGATAAGTATGTCCAGTAATAACAATTACCGCAATGTATTGGAATTTTGCCAATTGAATTCATCACGCTGGAATTTACCAAAACGCATAGAAATAGAAGGTTTTTATTATATCAAACAGATTGAAGAGGGGTCACTTATTCAATACTACTGTGAGCAAGAAAGACATTACATTGACTTAGAATATAACAGTTACGGGAACTGTACGCATTACAAGTCATACTACTTCATTCCTCAAGAGGAAAAGATTGTTTGAAGTCTTTGAATATCGGATTTTGTATACGCTGTCGTTCCAATACGCGATATATAATCATCATCTCAACTTATAATGACAGTATCCGCTTAAAGTTGAATCAACTTATGGAAATAGAATTCCACTATCCTTCTTATGCAGCCCGATGCACTAAGTGTAAAAGCATACTAAGTTACTCACACCTGGAAGTAATGAATAAACAAATAAAATTGGAGACTTTGATGAATGCAGTAAAAAATAAATTAGAAATCACATGACAAAGGGGCCTCGAAGTATTGGAATCTAAATACAAAATCTTATTTAAAACGGCTCTTTTAAGTATAGTTACCGCTGGGAGCTTTCTAGTTATAATTACTATTTTAAAAGAAGCTTCAAAATCTTACCCATCTTTATACATCTTTATAACATTCGGTTTAGCGCTAGGCTTCATTTTAGCGGCAATAAGAGTTATTTATAATGTTTACCTGGTAAGTGTATCTAAACGCTATTTATTAGGTTATGAGACATCTTTAGAATCAATCCAGATATTTAGTTTAGCCCATCTTTTAGCGGTCATTGTTTTGCTGTTACCGTTTATGATTTTTTTTAGTAACGAAATTGTGACAACGACTTTTACTATCAGTCACATCAGCTTTTTATTTATTTACTTTTCTATTCAAGATTGGATTACAAGAATTCAAGATTACCGATTTAGAAAGGTTTATTTACCGTATGTTGCCAAGTACAGTGAGTAACTAGCCAATACTCTTATCATCAATAAAAGCGAGGTAATACAAATGAAACTTTATGTTAAGCGCAATAATTTAAAAATATTTGAGAAAGCAAAAATTGAAAATATAAGTGTTCAAGAATTAACGACACTTACTATGGCAGTTGAAAAACTAATTGAAACGGAAGAGTATGGATTAACTATATTCCAAAAAGAGCAAGCTGCGTCACCTAATCCTAATATTTGGGAAATGATTAAAATTACCGAAAAGAACTTAGAGCACTATCGAAATATTTTAAACTCAATAAATGTAAAAAATGAAACTGAATGGCGATTTTCATTCAAAAAAGTATCTCAAAAGGGAGAATAAATTATGTTGCCACATGCGCCTTTTAGTGAATTATCTTTTGAAAATGGTGAATATGAAGTATTTAGAAATTTGTTTAAGTATCTTGATGAAACGATTGGGAGCCAAGAAGAGTATTTTAAGCAAATGCAGCTGGTTCTAATTGAAAACAGCTTGAATTTATTTAAAGCTCAAATTTATAACAAGCCAGTGACAATTAACCATGCATTAATTGTGTTTAAAGAATCCGTATTTAAAAAAATTGAATTACATGAGAAACCTGAACTTTTCCAAGGGCTAAGCTTAGCAATTAATGATTACTATGCTAAGAACTATCTAATAGATAATTAAAATAGGAAAGCATCGTTTTAAGGAAGGAGTGGCTATCATGGGAAAGCCCGTGTTATCTATGCAAAATATAGTTATTACAAGGAGATCCGGCAATGGACTCAATTATATGGAAAGGAAGTATTAATTCTATGATAGAAAATTCAAATCGCGATGAAAATCCTCCTTTTCATCGAAAGTTGAACCTAAAAGGTACAACTATTAAATTTACTGGGGAGCAATCTAGTGGGGCAAGATATGTATTGATGGATGTTGCTAACAATAAAAGGATTAAATAATTTAAAGTTAATATTTACTTTAAGAGAAGCACTCTATCTACCTAAATAGTTGATAGGTGTTTTATTTTTTTTATTTTTCTAACATTTGATATTTTTATTGGCGCTAAAATGTAATAAACTTACAGAGAGGAATCTTTAAATGGGACACTTATTATTAATTGCAGAAAAACCGGATGCTGCTCGTGCATTTGCCCAAGCGTTATCTCCGAGTTATGAAACCAAAAAGGGATATTTAGTAGGGAGTAATCAAATTATTTATAGTTATGCTTATGGCCATCTATTAACACAAGTTGAACCTCATGAAATAAATGAAAAATATAAAGAATGGCGTAAGGAAGATTTACCGATCTTGCCCGAAAAGATTCCACTAAAAATAATACCAGGGAAAGAGTCTCAATTAAACCTAATCAATACCTTAGCAAAACAAGCTACCGTTATTTATAACTGCTGTGATTCAGGTAGTGAAGGACAAGCTATATTCATGAGGATTTCTGAGCACTTCAAATGGAATAAGCCCGTTAAACGGGTATGGACAAGCTCTCTTCAACCAGCGGCTATTCAAAAGGCTTTCAATGAAGCGAAAGATAATGAAGAGTATCAACATCTGACTGCAGCGGGTATTTTACGGAGTGAATCTGACTGGCTTATTGGGATGAATAGTAGTCGCGCGGCATCCTTGGCCACGAATGCCAATATCCGGGCTGGAAGAGTACTCTTACCCACGTTAGCCATCATCTTTGACCGTGAAAAAGAAAGAGCGGACTATACCAAGACTTTATATCATGTGTTGTATGGGAACTTTGAACAGAATGGCATCGTTTATAAGGGTGAACGCCTCTTTGAAGATGGTTACCCGACCGATTTAAAAGAAGTCGAGAAGGCACAACTAATTCTTAGTTCACAACCATGTGAAATCGTATTAGCTGATAAAGAGATAAAGAAAAAAAAGGCACCAAAATTAATGGATTTAACTGAACTTTCACGCATCGCGAATAAGAAATATGGATATAAGGCGAACGAAACTCTAGCAATTCTTCAGAATCTCTATTTGAAAAAGCTGGTGACCTATCCGCGTACAAATAGTAATCACGTGACTGAAGCCGAAATTCCATTAATGCATGCAAGTTTTGATCTTCTCTCTCAACATTATCCGCATCTGTCTCAAAATGCAGATAAGCGGTTTGTTCATGCGGCAAATAAACAAATATGCGATTCATCAAAAGTGGACGATCATCATGCACTCTTACCTGAACCTGTGAATCCACCAAATGATTTACCGGAAGATGAAGTAAAGATTTCTCAACTTGTATTGGAGCGATTCTTTGCTCAATTTTATCCTGAAAACGTTTTCGAGCATTTAAAAGTGATAACTGCTTGTGGGCCAGAACAATTTGTAAGTTATTTTAAAGCACCTATTCAAATGGGTTGGTTACAAATTTATCCCTCGGCTGATGAAGAAGATGAACAATCAGACAAAGAACAAGTGTTAAAAGCTTTGCCAAATTTAAGACAAGGTACTGTGTCTTATATAGACTCTAGCATTAAAGCGCAAGAAACAAGCCCGCCTCCATCTTTTACAGACGGGACCCTTATTCAGTTAATGAAAAATATCAGCAGACGTATAACTGATCCGACGTTAAAGCAGAATCTAACCGGTAAAGGTATTGGGACGGCAGCAACGCGCGGCGATATTATTAAGAAGCTGGGAGACTATGATTATATCCAATACAACAAAAAAAACATAGAGATTACGAAATTAGGAATAGAAGTAATAAAGCTCTTTCGAAAAACTAAAATCAATACTCTTACGTCACCAGAATTTACAGCTTTATGGGAAGAGAAATTAGAGACAATCCGTAAAGGGCAAGAGCAAAAAGGAAATTTTGAGAAAAGAATGAGAGAATTTTGTTCAGTAATTGTTCAAGAATTTGAACAGATAGAAGTTAACTCTACAGACTTTGAGAAAAAGGGAGTAGCTAATTGTCCAAAATGCAATAATCCAATAGTCGAATCAAAGACAAGGTTTTACTGTAGTCATCAAAAAAATAGCTGCCCATTCTTTATCTGGAAAAAACAATATGGTAAAACATTAACTATAACCAACTTAAACCAACTTCTAGAAAAAGGAAAAACGAATAAATTAACATTTACTTCTCTAAAGGGTTCTAAGTACAATGGCTATTTACTATTAAAGGAGGGAAATTTAGAAGAAGGGAAATTAATAATGGAGTTTATAAATAGTTCTAGTACTAAAAAATAATGATTCGACTTATTATTCATTATCTAGCTTTTTTACGATATAGTTGATATTGAATATTATATTAACTACAATAGAAATCAATCTCATTAAAATTACCAACACACATTCTTTAAATAAAAAGAGAACGGGGCTTGCATCTTTTTATAGAATGTATATAGAAAAAATGCTAGGTAATTTTAATGCATACATATTATTAAATATGTAACTGACACTTCTATATTTCTGTAAATAAACCAGGGGGGAAATTAGAATGCAAATAAAATATGTTAGATTCCAAGAAATTGTAAAAGGTGAAAAGGATTTAGATATTGTAATGACAATTGCTACAATCCAAAAACAAGGAAAATCCGGTTTAACTATCGAAAGTGGACCATCTTATTCATCAGAAACAACAGATTTAGAAACATATTCTAACGAACGTGTAGAATATGAACTATCTCCTGAAGAATTTGACGTATTATGCTCTCTATATGAAAATGATAAAAAAGCATTTTTATCATTTAATAGAGGTGAGAAAGTTGAATCAACAAAACATTGAAGCGTATCCTCACATTCAACAAGTCGTTAAAGAATTAGAACTAGAACCATATGTAAATGAAATGGAATGGCACTACTTTAAAGATATAGATTCTGTATTGTCTACAATATTAAAAACATTTAAAGATCTAACGTCTGATTCGATTCCATTAAGACGTGATGCGAAGGAAAGAGCTACACATGAATATCTAGAGTACAGTAAACAGCTGCATGTCTTCGTGAATGAAGAAGCGCGGCATGAATTGAAATTAAGTAATGAGGATGTAACGAGATTATTTAGAAATGTAGAATTAGGTGGAGCACGTTATTTAAAAAAATAGTAAAGTTCTTATTCAAACACGTAAGTTTGTCTTAAATGACATTCTTGCGTGTTTTTTATTTGTAAGTGCCAGATAAACAATCATGACTCTTAAAATATTAAAGGAAAACTACTGTCTTCAACTATAGAGATACTTTAAAAACGTAGATAGTTAATATATAGTGTAAAATAATGGTAAATAAAAGAGGGCGAGGGATTGAATTGAAAAAATACACTGTTCTATTTCTTTTTTTATTTAGTTGGATTATTTATACGCATACAGCTTCCGCAGAGATGTTAAATGAATGGGAAAAACAAACAACAGATAATAGCTACAAAGTTTGGACAGTTAAATTTAATAAATTGTTGAATAAAGAATCTATTCATAACAACAATATTTACGTCATGGATGTGAAAAAGAACAAGAAGATTCAAACTAATATCATTATGGGGAAAGATGGATATTCCATAATGGTAGAAGCACCACCAAATGGTTATTCTGAAGGTGAATACACTATGTTTATTCAAGGAGTTATGTCTCGTTCAAACGAAACAGTTAAATCTACAAAATTCCCATTTTCTGTAGTACCGTTATCAATAGTGCTTACCAATGTTAGTCAAAACATTTTAATACCACAAACCTTAGATACCCTTCATAATGACGCTGTAAAAACAATGAGTATAGAATGGAATTATGAAGAAATAAAAGAAATAAATGAGTCTACCTATCAAGTAAAGGGAACTATTCAAAATACATCGAAAGTAATCACACTTCAGGTTGTTTTAGATAGTTTGTATTTCACTACTTTTACAAATAACTTGTTAGCACCGGTTGTACCGATTGGTGATAGCGAGGAGGGTTATAGAGATGCAAAATTATTAGAGTTTTTATATAAGGAATTAATTCAAAACTCTAAAAATTTAGTACAACCCGACTTATTAGTGGCATCACACTTAAAAGGGACTATACATTCAACTCTATTCAAATCGATGGCTAATGAATATCTAGATTCTACCGTTTTTGATACGGCAATTAAGGAGGAAAAGGAAATTTCCTCTTGTTTATCTGATTTAATAGTCGCTCGCGCATTTTTACTTCCGGTTGACGCAGGGGTTTCGAGTGAAAAATGTATTGAAATGATTTTTGATTATATAGATGCATCTTACAAACTGGATGCTGAAGATATCTCGGTGGAAACTATAGATGCATTACAACTAGAATATAATATAAAAACATTTAATGATTTTTCAGTCGCATTAAAAAATGAAGTAGATGGGATGTCAGGATATTGGCTGAAATTATATACAGACTTCTCATTTAATGCAGAATTATATGTATTAGAAGAAAAGGAATGGGGCCAAATTCAAGGCAAACGTTATTTAATCCATGTAGGTGATGAAGATATAAGAAATGTGGAAGGACTTCACACGGCAGATAGAATAACACTCACAAGTGTTTGGGATAAGGAAACATTTATGCGTTATATGAAAAATATTTACAATACTACTACTGCCAAGTATTTAGGAGATAATTATTATTCAAATACCACAACTATTACTAATGTTAGCTCAAAAACAGGCACTCATTCTCTATTGACCGTAAATAGAGATGGAAGTGCGATAAAAAATACTTCGCCATCTAAAGTAGAATTAATTCGATTAAAAGAACCGTCTTTTTGGCAAACTTTAAACCCCTTCTATGACAATTTTGATTATTTAGAGGATATGAAAAATCGATATTAAGTGAGCATCCTAAAGTACCACTTTAAAGTTGTTATACTTAGATAAATTCTGAAAATAATTGTTAAAAATGGTATAATAAGAGAAGTAACAATATAGTTTTATGGGTGGTTGGCATTCTGTTCTGATAGTTTTATCAGAAGGGAGTTGATGCCAATTGACGACATATGAAGCGTTAAGCGTAGCGATCGGTTTTAGTACATTAATCGTTGCTGTCTTGGCTTTGTCCTTTACTTTTACACAAAAAAAGTAAAGCACCCAGAAACCGCGCAATAGGTTGAGGTGCTTTACTTACTTCAGATATTGCCAATCGCTCTTAAAGCGTTTGTTACTTAGAACAAATGGTGTTCGCGCATCATTTGTTCTTTTTTTTATTATAACATAGTGCATTTAATTCTCAAGATTCTGATACAACATCAAGAGAACTTATCCACGAAATAAAATATGTTCAATTTCGGTATTTTATAAACACGCCATGAATTTATGATTATGACCAAAAAATCAGTCATAGTGTAAGGTTGAGTTGGTCCAGCAGTTGCAATAAATACAATGTTAAATTTTTCTTTTATATTATAATAGATAACAGATATAACATAGGTTGGAAGATTTATTTATATTGAAAAGTTAGCTAACAACTTCAAGGAGTGACATTATGAAAAGAATAATTTCTTTATTGCTAATAATTTTTATTAGTTTTACTACGTTTTCATCACCTATAGATCGTGCCCACGCAGCTAGTTCAAGTTCAAATTGCGCAAATTACTCGTCTATTGATTATTACCAAAAATCTATTCAGTATCTTTTAGACAATATCGAAATGTATGAAGATACCTTATCGAGGTTAAAAGAAGGGGGACACGATGCCTCTGTAATAAATTTGCAGCAAAAACTTATTGATGAAACGCTCGAAGAGTTAATCCCCCAATATTATCAAATGATTGCTAAACGATTAAGTTGTACAGTAGGACAAGTAGAGTTATTTCAAAACGGGATGCAATCGTATTTGTTAGAAACAGCGGAAAAAACACTTTGGAAGGGATTATCCAAAGGGGATGATGGTGAATATGGCTCAGGTATAGAAATTACAGCTCTTTTAAAGACTATCTCTTCTGATATTGAGAGTGCAAATCTTTGGTCGAAATTTGGAAATAAAAGTGGTATCGTTGCATTTTTAAATCCTTTTGAAAATTTAATGGCCGCAAATATCGAAGTAGGTACTTCAGAAGATAGCGAAGCATTTATGCGCAAAATGTTTCCGAATGCCTCAGAAGCTGTAATTAACGATGGAAAAACAGCGTTATCAGGAATGTTTTCTTACGCTATAACAAATGCAACTTACTCCTTTTACACAGCTTACCACGACTTTATTATAACAAGTGGTAACGAAATTGTTCGTCAAACAAATGAGATTACAAAGGAAATAGAAAGAGCTAAAAATGAACAAAACAGTAGTCATTTCAGTAACCGAGAAATAATAGAGAGAGATCCTATATTAGTATCTAAAGTGCAAAATCAACAAAAGTCATTAGAAATGATGAATAATCTGCTTGATGATATGGGAGATTTACCTGTCACTGGTCAATTAAGTGACAATTATCAAGAAAATGCAGCACTAATAAATAAATTGCTACAAAATGATGGTTTTAATGTAAATTTTACAGAATTAATAAAAACTAAAGAAAACTATTATAAGTTTCCATTTAAATCGGAACGCATAGAACAATACCATGAGTTTAAAGTTTCTTTTAATCAACCGATAGCCAACATTGATAACCTGGAGGACTATATAAGTATCAGAAGTCAATATGGGGTAGAGGAAAAGATACGAGTAGAGGTTAATGGCGACCGTACTATTATGACCATTTATCTGTCGGAAGAAAGGTACATCCCAGGGGTAGAATATATTCTTATCGTTAAAGGTAGTTTGACTTCTGAAAGTAGCAAAAGTTTAGTACAGCCTGTATATATTAATTTTACTGCAAAATAGAAGGATTAGAAATTTGCTTGTTTTACAATAATCAGAGCCCTGCATTCCCTTTAGCGTACTTTTTTAAAGTTGACATTATATGAGTGATTTTTTTGGAATATCGTGGTAAACTGTAGATAATTAAAAACGAATGAATTGCGAAGCACGCAAACAGTCATTAAGGCTGTTTTGCGTGCTTTTTTCATTTTTAGGAGAGGTGATTAAATGCAATTAATAATCGCAGAAAAAAAATTGGCTGCTTACGCTTATGCAAAGGCACTTTCTAATAACTATACAGAAAAAGAAGGCTATCTCATTGGAGAAAACCGGATTATTTATACATGGGCGCAGGGCCATCTACTTCAATTAGCAGATCCAGGAGATATACGAGAAGAATGGGAAGCTTGGGTGTGGGAACAGTTACCGATATTACCAACTGAAATACCATTAAAACCGATTAAAAATCAAGAAAAGCAATTGTATCTTATAAAAACATTAGCGAATCAATGCTCAAGTTTAGTGAATGGGATGGATTGTGCTGGTGAAGGAGAGCTCATATTCTATGAGATTGTGCGGTATTTAAAATTGGAGCATTTACCTACAAAACGATTATGGACAGCTTCACTTCAAAGTACCGCTATTCGTGAAGCTTATCAAAATTTACGTTCACAAGGTGAATTTACGCATTTAAGGACTGCTGCGTTCACTAGGAACCGTTTGGATTATTTAACAGGAATTAACACCAGTCGCAGTTTAACGCTTGTAGGAGACGGCCAGACGCTTGCAATGGGGCGATTAATTGGAAGCAGTCTTTCTTTAATCGACTTACGGGCAAGGGCAAGAGCTGAGTTTGAGGAAGAAAACTATTATGCAATTAAAGGGCAATTCAAGCAGGATCAAACTCTTTTTACTGCCAATTATTCAGGGGGAAAAATAACGAGTAAAGAGGTATTGGGAGAAACACTCAATCTTATTACTCAAAATGCGGCTGCTTTAGATTATACCGACCAAATAAAAGAGCAATTGCCGCCGTTTTTATTAAATCATACCGATGTATTGGTTATTATTTTTCAGCGTTATGGACTAAAACCAAAAGAAACGAGCCGTGTTCTTGAACAGCTTTATATTAAAGGGTTAATCACGTACCCTAGAACGGACTCCAGGTTTGTGACAAAAGATGAAATTGTTCCTATGCGAGCTACATTTCGAATTATGAGTGAAGTATTTCCTAATTTGTCAAAAGGTTCTAATATTGATAAATTCAATGTTCAAAATGAACGTGTAGTAAATACTGTTTCGGATCACCATGCGCTAATTCCAACGCTTGAAATCCCGAAAAATTTGAAAGAAGAAGAAAAGTGGGTATATCAGTTAATTTTAGAACGTTTTTTCTTGCAGGTACAGCAACCGAAAAAAACAAATGTGCGAAGTGTTACCGTTCAGTATACGGACGAAATTAAATTTAAAACAACATTTCAAATAACTATGGAACCCGGTTGGAAGGGGTTAGCTTGACAAGAGCACAACTGGCTTCAATGATCGCGCGTGCATTAAATCTTGGTGCGAGCGAAAAAGCGACACCGTTTACGGATACTGTTGGAAAATGGTATGAAAAAGACGTACAGGCGCTGTATGAAGCGGGTATGATCAGCGGAACAGATGCCAATGCGTTTGCCGGAGATAAGGTATTAACACGTCAGCAAGCAGCGCTTATGTTAAATCAAGTAATAGAAAAGCATGGGAAATTAGGAACATTACAGACAGCGGTAAAAGGAGATAACTCGTTTGCCAAACTGCCAACGTTTGCAGACCGTCACAAAATTGCGGATAACGCAATCATTGCGGTGGCTCGTTTAGAAAACGCAGGCATTGTAACAGGTGATGATGGTCACTTTAACCCTCAAAATGAGTTAACCCGCGCTCAAATCGCTAAAATGTTAGCAGGCGTATTGGAGTTAACAGGTAATATGTAAAATACTGAGCAGCAATAGATTAACTCTATTGTTGCTCTCTTATTATAAATTCCAATTATTAAATAATAATGATGGATTTCTTTTTATCAAAAACAATAATCCCCAAGTGGAAAATCAATGGAATATTCAATTCAATCTGTTATAATTAAAGTATATTTAATTGCACGTATTTACCTCTTGCCAACCGGCGAGAGATAACGAAAAGCACTTTTAATGAGTGTTCAAACTTATTCTACAGGATAAGTATGACCATTTATTAAAAGTGCTTTTTTTGTGCTTTTAAATAAATCAAACTATTTTAAGGGGGTTCTTTTATGGATTTTGTAGCTGTAAAAGTAAATGAAGCATGGAAGTATTATGCAGAGGAAAGGTTCATTCCAGAACAAATTAAAAAGATGGAACTTCCGGTACGGGAAATTGAGTTAGATGGTCATGGAAATGTCAGTAAAGATACTGCCTAACCGGAAAATATTGGTCAATCCAGCTCAATTTTTAATGACGTTATTCCCTCAATCCTTCCGTTTTAACTGGAAACACTTAATTAAATAATGTTAGGTCATTTCCAGACGGCCAAAAGTATTGCAATTAAAAGTTTAAAATAAAGGGAGCTTAAACTAAATGGATATCTTTAAGCAAAAAATGGTGAAGGCCGAAAAGAATTATGTATTCCTCGAATATTGAGACGCTTTGGAATTAAAAAGTAATAAAGAAAAGCATGCAGTTTTAGAACTGGCATGCTTTTTAAATCTTAGAACAGGGTGAAAACAATGCAAAAACATTTTGAAGGAAAGATATGCAACTACACTTTTGGAGTAAATGATGTGAACGGTGTTTTTATCAAAATATATAATCGTGCCACATCAGTTAATTTACACTTTTATGAATTTATTCCGGGGTCACTCACGTTTCTGACAGAGGAAATTGGTTCAGCCTTAAGGAACAACGTAATTGATAAGGAAGAGTTTGAGATAATCCTTAACTATCCTCTTGGTCATTATCACGTATACTTTGAAAATATAGATACCCTTAATGCTGGTGAATACTGGTCCGAATACCTGGAAGCCTATGTTAAAGAAGGGAATCCTCCTATCGAAGTGAAGAATCTAAAACAATATTTTAATTTTGTAAGTGCTTTTGCAGAATCGGACTATATTTATGGAAATGTAACATGGCTAAAGTTATTTCCAATAGAATTTATTTTCCAATTAAATACACTTCATTTAAAAGATTAGTGATATAATTCCGAGTGAACAAGAATTAAACCCCTTCCTACATGGTGACTACGAGAAAAATAAAAGTTTGAGGACATAATCATCCTCTCTTAACTAAAAAAGGAGTACATGTTCAAATGTTTAAAAAGTTAGATTTAGTACTATTGTTAAGTTGCCTATTCCTTTTATCAGCATGTAGCAATGGTACTGCCACTTATGAAGATTCCGATTTTGCGGTTTTCGGTGATAGTTATGACGAATTCCCTTTTGCCATTTTTGATTCTAAATTTAATAATGACGATACAATTTACACACTAGTAAATGCAAAGGATGCTTCTGAAAAAAGCGAACTAATCGTTGAAATTCTAGGTCAGGATACATACTATCTCTTTCCAACAGATAAAACCGTAAAACAAATTACCACATATTATGGTAGCGGCGACCGTGGATATTTTACGGATAATGATGGAACAATGTATCAATTCGATAATACTGGTACAGGTGTTGAACTTGTAGACAGTATATCTAATGTAGAAAAATTTAGTATCGGTGGGATGGATACAATTTTCGCTTTAACTAATAATGGTGAATTATATGGATGGGGTCAAAATAGTTTTGGGGAAGTAGGTAACGGAAGTGCTCATGAAGCTGGTTTAACGCTCATTATGAATGACATAAAAGAATACTACCTTTTCCAAGATATAGGATTTGATGAAACAGAAAATAGCGCAGAAGAATCTTATTATTATTGTGCTGCATTAACAAATAGCGGTGAACTTTATACTTGGGCTCCTTCTGATAGTGTAGAAGGCCTTTGGGTGAAAGAAAATAACAAAATTACGCTTTCTGCTTCAAATGTTGCATCTTTTGAGACCGTTAGTGATGGAATCATCGCAACTCTAACAGACGGAGAGGAATTAAAAATAGGTCCAACTCCAGTTGAAGAGGTCATTGAAGAAACGGAAGGTTATCTTAACAACGCAACTAGTAACAATGTATGGGATCCGATATTTAATCAAGTTTTAGAACAATTAGATGCAAGTTATGCTTTAAATGAAGTATCACATATTTTTGGCAAGGTGCAAAATAATACTGATAGCAGATGGTCTAATGTTAAATTGAAATTTGCTCTTTATGATCAAAATAAAGAATTTGTAAGAAATATTGATATAGTGAGTGATAGTGGGATTGAACCGGGTGAATCCGGAAACTTTGAAACCGAACACGCACAATTAATGGGTCTAGGTATTTACTACTTTGAACTTGTCGAAGCAAGTCCGTTCGGTCTGTAACATATAAAATATATAAAAATGGCATTCTTTTTAAATTAAAAGGAGTGCTTTTCTTTGTTGCAACATCAACGTTTTGATAATTTATATTGATTCGATCGATTTAACAAGGGACAATGGTGTCAGCAAATTATACTTATACGTACTATTCTTCTATGTATGATAATAGACATTTTTTTATCTACATATATGATAAAAACGGGGATGTACTTTTCGTTTTTTATAGATTTAATTACTTGGAAGATAAAATTATTGGTCGTAAAACTTTTAAGACTTCTACAAAATCAGCCGAGTCTTGGTTAAAATTATTTAATTCAGGACGTTATATTCGAAGAAATGATTTACTTTCAGATTCGATTAGATGAATTAGTAATAGCCGATAGCCCTCAAAAGAGGCTTTTAATGTTACTTTTATATATTAATTATCACAAAGTTAAATAAAAAAAAGGAAGCACTATAGGATAAATGTGTTGCCTTTCGACAGTAGGAGGAATAGGTATGGAGTTAATTTTGGATACAAAACAAATTTATTATGATAGAACTATTACAATAAACGGACAACTAATAAATAAAGGTATGGATGCTAGCACTTTAGAGAAAATACTACAACAAAAAATAACAGATACGAGAGCATATTGCTGGCACGTTTGTAATGGGATGTTTGAGGATGAACAACCTAATGGGCTTCAAGTCATTTATAAAGATGATTTAGTGGAAAAATTGGCTTTGTATATTGATGGTTTAAAAACAGAAGATGAAGCTATGGAATATTTGGATAAATGGATAAGAAATAGAGGATTTAGTGACAAAGCGTACGGCGATGGAATTTATAAGACCGATTTTGGTTATATAACTGTTGCCGTATCGCATTATTTTATGGAAAACAAATTTTCCATAACTATAGAACTTACTTTTGAAGAACTACCAACACGTAAATTTGGACCATTTACACCTAATGCAGTACATAGCGGCTATTTATTTTTAAAGGGAGAACAGTATACATTACTAAGATTGACAATTCCCGAAGTTGAACAGTTACCTATATTTAATGTATTTGGAAATGGACCAATGTCACTTAATGATAGTGGTGGTAATTGGAGCTTTACTGATAGATTTGAGATAATTTATTTTGCGATTTCTAAAATAGAAAATGGTAACGAAACAATACTGGGCATCCTCGAAACAACTTATTTCTCTATAACTGACAGCTATACGAATAAAGAATTATATTGGGACTTGGATAACTTAAACGAAGAATGGGGTTTATTAGGTGAAACAATAGAAAGATACGGTTGCGATTTAGATGATCTTGAAGAAATAAGTCCTTTCTGTTTAGTTTACGAAAAAATTCATAATGAACTACCGGAAAATAAAGATCTATTTACTTTTATGAATAATTCAACATGTATGCATTGGCTATTTGAGGCATCAGGGAACTTAACAGCAAAATACGTCGGTATAAAAAATAAAGAGGACTTAACTTTTATCCAAATATCTGAAGAAGAAAACGTTAATGGTTTAAGATACAGTAAACCCCTTCATGACTTTTATATTAATTACAGACGGTAATAAATAAATTAGCGTAGTATTTCGTTTTAATTAAAATGCTACGCTATTATCGTTTCATCAAATTCCACCTGTTTAAATAACAATTGATTGAATGGTATGTTGTAATTTTTCATCCGGATAGCCTAAAGCATTAATGCAATATGTAGTATCCTCTTTTTCAATTACACTTTGTTCATGACAATGGCCAAAAATACAAATTTTAGCGGTGATATTAGGTAGCTCATTCAAATAACAAGCTGTTGAACCATGTAGAAAATGGCTATCAAGAATAAGAGGGGGTACGTGTGTAATGACTACATCTGATTGGTGTAATGCTGCATAACGTGCCATTTCTTTATTGTGTAAGGAAGGGATATCGATGCCTTTTATTAAGACCGAATCATTCGATACTTTTTCGAAAAAATGCTGTTCCTTTGTTGTTTGTAGTCCATACCAATTTGTAGCACCTGTAAAAGTAATACCTTTATAGATGAATTTTTCAAAAAATGAAAGTAGATTTACATTGGGAAGGGCAGTAATCATTTTTATCAATTCTAGTTCTCGTCCATTACTATTACGAGAATATTTTTTCTTCTGTTCACTCGAAACTAAGTAGTAATCATGGTTGCCGAGCACAAAAATTACTTGTTTATAATGCATACTGAAAAATTCTAAGATAATAAAGGATTGTATATTATAGTGTGAAAGATCCCCAGCAATGACAAGAACCTCTCCCTTTTCATCAGGTAAAAGAGAAGTTAAGAAAGCAACCAATTTTTGTTGCCATTTGCCCTTTAAGGAGATGTAGAAATCTATATGTAAATCCGAAATGTAATCAATCTTCAAAGTACGTCATCCTTTCACTGAAAAAGTTTCAATTATTTCCCCTTTATTACTCAAGAGCACCGCATTCAATTGTCCACCGTAGGCGCAGCCACCATCAATACCGATATATTTTTTGTCGGCACTCAACCAAATATCATCGATTTTATGAATTTTTTTGGTTGGTGTATGACCGAATACGTTGACATAGGGGGTTTTATTTGGATGCAAATAATGATCACGCATCCATAAAAAATCATCATCGGTTGATTCAGATACTTCCGCATAATACGATTCAAAACCGGCATGAGTTAGCAGTACTTCTCCAACAATTTCGTATAACTTGCCACTCTCTAAAAATGAGAATTCATCTGCGAACTGTTCCTTCATATAATACGCCTGTTCGATTATGTTCAGCTCTTTTACCGCGCCAGGCGCATCTTCCATAAAAGATTGTATCGTTTCTCGTCCGCCATTAGGGATATAAAACTTACAATGCATTTCAGGGAAGCGTAAAAAGTCTAGCAGCATCACCTCATGATTGCCTTTACAAAACACGATTTGTTCCCCATAATTTATTTTTAATTCCATTGCCTTTTTTACAACATCAAGCGACTGCGGACCACGATCGACTAAATCACCTAGAAGTACGAGCTTACTTTCACGGTCCCAAAAGGTCAGTAGTTGTTCAAACTGCTTGTACATACCATGGATATCACTAATCACAAAAATTTTCATCACAATCACCGTCTTTCAAGTTTTATTGAAAACCGTTCAAATACTAAGCAAGGCATAATTTGTCTTTTCTTAAAATCGCTTTCAAACGATTCGAGATGGACGATTACCCATAAAGATAAATTTCACTTCGTTAAAATCGTGTTTTACAACTATCAAAAAGCATCCCTTTCTTGTGAAAAATTAGGATGCTTTTTGAAAATTTTGTATAATAACGAATATTACTTCTTGTTCAGGCTATCAAATGCTTTTTCAATTTGGCGCAACTTTTCTGGCTGCTCTCTTCGCAAATCTGAAATATGCTTCGTTAGAAGGGTACGTAAAATATCATTGTTATTAGGAACAACGAATTCATTGCTGTGGAAGGCTCGGACAATTTCATTCATACGATAAAGCTCATCATCCATTCGCATTGTTTGTGATGAAACTTTAGGACGAATAATTTCTTCATACTTTAATTCGGACGTTTTGGTATATAACAATTCAAACATAACCTTATTAAATAGAAGATTTTCATAATCTTCAAATGGAGCATCTGGATCTAAAAAGTTACATAATTCATCGTGAATCATGCTGCGCATGTTATCTTGTAAAGAGGGATTCTTAATTAGTTCGATTACTCTCTCTCGATTTTTAACCGTCTCTGTATCTAAATTCGTTAAATCAAAACGTTCAAAAACAGCCTCTACAACAGTTAATTCTTCATCAGTATACTTATGAGAATCCTCTAAAAACATCTTCAACCAAAAAATAAAAGCAATTACATAGTAATCAAACCGCGCATTTAAACGTTTGATCAAACTCTCAATGTTTTCCTCTTTCGAAGTATTAACTAAAATAGCCCTTCTTAAATTCTCATTAAATGTAGAATTATCAAAAAGCATAATGGCTTGTGCAATGTAGTCATTATCTAAGCTTGCCGAAAGTTCTCTCACCCTTTGAATCATCTTTGCTTTTTCTTCTTGTAAATTAAACGATTGTTCCATTTTATATTCCTCCTACTGTCATTTCTTCTAGTATTGACTCAAATGTTTCCGCTATTGGTGTTCCTAATGGTTCCAACTTTCTAGAAACTGTATCCATCTTTGGTTCAACATCGGAAATGCTAACTTCACCGTACAAATTATAACTATTACGACGCTTATCTTCCATATATTGTATCGACAAATAACGCCCCTTATTATAAATCCCCATAAAAGCACAAGAACTACTAGAGCCAAGAGAACAAGAAAATGAAATTTCTTCTCCTACTTTAAATTTACTATTAACCAAATTAGCAAAGCTTATTTGGTCTTTAGTACTTTCGATTATCATTTTACAAAGTCTTTTTCCATTACTCATTTCGATAAGCCTCCGGTTCATCTTTAATTGGTGAAATTTAAATTGCGTTACACAAATGGAATATATACTTGTAATTACATTTCCATATTTAAATAATATCATTATAGTTCTTTAAATACAAATAATTATTTACAAAAACATTTATTAATTATGTCGTGCGTTTAATTGTAATTAGAATTATGTATACAAGAAATCCATAGTTTAAAAAAGGTATCCTTTTGACAAAAAGGATACTAGTAAAATGCTGATATACCAACGGTTGGTTTTTTGACTCTAATTAAATGTATGCTAATTTTAAATTATAAGTATAAGCATACTATTCCTTAAAATAGTAAAAAAGTAAAAATAATGGATAGGAGAGAGCGAAATTATGAGCAAAATTCAAATTCCTCAAAATATGGTTTCAATTGTTAAAAATCATGTACAACAAGTTAAACATTTTTCTGATTATCATTTTAAGATTACAAACGAAGATAAAAATACTGTTGATGTAATGAATGTATTCGAGTTAATTAAATCACTTGCTAATGAGTATGGCATTCACATACAAATCCAACATTCCAATGAAAATGAAATATTGTTTATTGTACGTGACTGGCAAATGGTCAAACAACTTCAACTTATTTTAGAAAATAGCTCAACTTCATTTAGTTGGATTTTTTATAACGAGGAAAGTAACACATACTTAGAATTGAAAGATTATGAAGTAACCGAAGAATCAAGGTGGTTCATTGAAGATGCTGGATTTGTTTTACTTGCCGATAGTGTAACAGGAAGCGCAAAAGATTATATGAAGTTATTCGTACCTACTGCAAAACCAGCTAAGTTTGAAACGACACCTGTTTCTTTAAAAGAAGCTCAATTATTTGTCGAAGCTTACCACCGGCACCATAAGAAGCCGCAGGGACACCGCGTATCAATTGGCGTAGCATTAAATGGTCATTTAATAGGCGTAATAATTGGAGGTCGTCCAGTAAGTAGACATATGGACGATCGGAAAACATTTGAAATCACACGCTGCTGTGTTAAGGAAGGTTTCAAGAATGCGGTTAGCTACTTATACGGGGAAATTTGCCGCGCCGCCAAAAGCCTTGGTTATAAAAGAGCGATTACTTATACGTTAATTTCGGAAAGTGGTACATCAATGAGAGCTGTTGGTTTTAAAAATGACTTTGTATCACCAGGGGGAAGCTGGAAAAGTAAGAATCGAGAAAGGACAGATAAGCACCCAACAATACCGAAATATAGGTGGGTTAGATCACTACAATAAGTTCTCAAGCAACAAAAATATGGGGGGGACATTTTATGACAAAAATATTAATTTGCCGCTACTGTGAATTTAATATTCAAGATGACGAGAACAATGAAGGCTGGTGGTGTGCAGGCTGTGATAATTTTAATTATTGGGATGAAGCTCGTTATAATGATCAGCACTTTACAATTATCTTAGAAGATAAGCAAAAGAAAGAAATTCGCAATGCTGTTCCTTCACGTAAATTTAAAAAACAATTATCTCCATTCAGATATCCAGGTGGAAAAAATAAAATGATAGATTATCTTTCGACTTTTTTACGTGAAGATAAATGCGAAGTGTTAGCATCACCATTTGCAGGGGGGGCAGGATTCGAACTTGCGATGCTAGAAGGGGGTGTAGTAAAAAAGCTAATTTTGAATGACTTAGACTATGGTGTGTTCGCTGTATGGTGGAATATATTGAATCAACCGGATGCACTCATTGATAAAATAGTTCAGTTTAAGCCTACTCACTCAGCTTATTTTGAAGCTCAACAATTAATTCAAAGTGATTACAGGCACTTAGACTTACTTGATGCAGCATGGGTAACTTTATTGGTTAACCGTTTAGCTTATAGTGGAATATCCAAAGCTAATCCATTGGGTGGGAAAAATGGTACCCTGGAAGCTTTAACCGCGCGGTGGAATCCATCCGCGCTTACAAAACGCATCCAAACTATTCATCAATTTTCTGATAGAATTGAATTACATTGTGAGGACGCCGCCGAATTTGTAGAAGAAATGTTTTGGCTAAGCGGATGCAGTTTGTTTCTTGATCCTCCATATTTTAAAAAGGGAAAAGCACTGTATTCTTTATTTTACACCGAAAAAGATCACGAAAAGTTGGCCCATACTTTAAGAGTTTTACATCATGGTTTCCCTAACTCTGACATTATCGTAACATATGATTACGACAAGTATATAGAAGATTTATATTATGCTGCTGATTCAAAAGAGATTATTGGCAGGGACTATTCAATTTAATTCATTCAAAAACAGGAAAGTAGGTGCTATTAACATGGCCAACTTAAAATCCAAAAAGGGGATGCTTATCGATGTTCAACCAATTAAAACCATGGAAGAACGTTGGGAATTTATAGAAGCTTTAGGCATGAGTGCTCATGGCTTAAGGAATCAATTGTTATTTAAAGTGGGAATAAGCACTGGCCTTCGTTGCGGTGACTTAGTTGCCCTTGAAGTAGAAACAGTTCGTGGCAAAACCAAGTTTGATATTAGAGAAGGAAAAACGAAAAAGAAACGGACTGTGCATTTAAATACGCTTATGGCTGACATAGCAGAATATATAGAAATTTTACCTGAAAATTGTAAATGCCTGTTTCCGAGCCAAAAAGAGGAATACGGTATGCACCATATATCAACAACACAAGCATATCGAATTTTAACTGCTGCAGGCGATTTGGTTGGGAACCATTCTATTGGAACCCATACTATGAGGAAGACGTTTGGCCACATCTATTATAATGAGACCAAGGATATTGCTACACTTATGGAGATCTTTAATCATTCCAGTCAAAGGACAACTTTACGGTATATTGGTTATTCTGAAGAACAGGTTGGTAAGAGTATCTCCAGCATCCGATTTTATTAAAGGAGCAGAACAATATATAATAGAAGAAACTCTGAATAAAAACTTTTAAACAGTTATCTGTTAACAACAGGCTCAGTTAACTCTTGTAAGCAGTGTGGGGTGGTTTCCTTTAGAAAAATATGTGTAAATACTGCATCATAGCACTGAATTAAACAGGTGTTTGTTTATGTAGTAGAGTACAGTTTGTTCGATGATATTGCATAAAGAGGGGTTAATAGAATGTCGGGGAAGAAAAGAACTCGTAGAATCCAATGTGAACCAAATTGAAGTGCAAGAAGACAGCAGTTACTTGGTCTATGAGCATCGTATTGCTGTAGTTTCCTGTAAATCCCCCCTCCAACTTAAGGAAATAGTTAAGACCACTACCTCATAGGTAATGGTCTTAACAAAACTACTTCATATTTTTCGATAAGATTGTTGCTTTAATTTGATTATATTCACTATCTGTAATTGCACCATCACTTAACAATTCTGATAGCTTTCTTAATTCTTCCACTATAGATGTAGAATATACTGTAGAATTTTCATTTCTAGCTTCGGTATTCTTTATATCTTCGGCTTGTCTAATGATTACACTAATTAAACTATGCCAATGAGTAATTTCCTTACTCGCTTCTTTATATTTATAACTACTCTTCTTGATCCCAATGGGTTCAAATAGGAAGTTAATGATATGTACTGGATTGGTTGTATTATCCACAACTATTTTTAAATCAACTCTTTTTATTTCTTGTTGTGATGTACTCTCACCAGATAATCCACCAATTATCGCTCCTACACCGCCAGCTAAAACACCGCCTATTATTGCACCTCCTATTTGGGATGTACGTGATGTATTAGACACAGTATTACCATCTTCAATAATTTCAGACTCTAAAATATCTCTGTACTCAAAGATATACTTCTTATCTGAAGCTGAATCAATAATACCTATTTTTTTATTTGTTTCATCTATGCAAATAGCTTTTTCCAAATGTGGTGTTACTAACTTTTGAGATACAACGAAATCATTTAACTCCCATATTAATTTATTTATTTTTATCTCCTTTTTTCCATGCTCTCTCTTTATTTTATCCTTCTGATTAATATCAAAAACCGTAAAAATTATTCCAATTATAACTATAATTGCCAATAGTAATCCCATCGTTACTCATTCCCATCTACTTTATTAAAATACTGTGAATAAACAAATAGTACTTATTATTCAATTATATTCCTTTTATATGTTTTTACAATATAATATAAACTAGCCCGGTGAATAACCTTTCTATTCCTCTTTCATTAATAAAATTCCGCTTTTTTATACCCAAAAAGAAAGAATTAGGTTTATTAGTGTAAAATAATTGATAAATGGGGGTGCTTTAGTGAGTTTTTACGACTTATTCGAAAAAGATGAAATATTAAAAGGCAAACTAATACAAGAAAATAAAATAAATGAACTTGAAATGCTATATAATTCACCTTATTCGATTTCCAAAAAGTATGGTTATCCTAGCGAGGAAGTTAACTTTGTTATTCACAAATATATAAATATGGGGGAGTTAGGTTTTTATAAAAATATTATTGTCATGGAAAACGACAAAGAGAGAGCGTTAGGTCCCCTTCATATCGGACCAAATGTTGAGAATTATCTAATAGAATACGAATTTAAGAAACGAACTCGCGTAATAGAGCTTGCTGAATTTTATAACGTCCCTGTAAACATATTAGGGAAAGACTTAGCTAAGTATTATATGCCAAAGGAATTTTTGAATTTGGACACACCTAGGTTATCGTTGGGAGAAAATGTAGCTTTGGATGAAGGAAAACTTTCAGAGATAAAAGAGTTTTGTAGTAGTTATATGAGTTATGAAGATTTTGCAAAAAAGTTCCACTTTCCTACAGATGATGTGTATACTTTTTTAAAGAGGCATGCCAAATGGGGAGAGAATATATCTTTAATTAATAAAAAAACGCAGGAATGGCTTTTAAAAGAGTCGCAAAATTGGAAATCAGTAAAACAATTAGCAATGGAATACGGTGTTTCAATTAATCAGGTAACAGATTTTTTTTATATAGAGAAAAGAAGAGAAGTACGTATATATAACCCAAATGATGTGACGAATGAAAACTCATACGTTGTATTTCCTGAAATGTTGGAGAAACTTAATAGCTATTTTAAGGACAAAGTTATACCTAGACATTTACAAAGTTCTACCCTTGATTCATCTGTTGGTTTTGGGAATACTCCTAACAGTAAAATGGGCAAAAGTTTAACGAAATCTAATCCTCGTTTTTTGTCTTAATTATTAGGAATAATTTCCAATATTTTATACCCAAACAAATATCAGTTCAAAGACGTTGGCGATTGCTGACGGCTTTATGGGACCCAACGGTAAACACATATACAATGTCTATTAAGTATAAGATAATAAAAGTAATAAATTCTATAAAAGTAGCACACTAAATTTATGTAAAAGGGGTAGAGATAATGACTTTAGGATATCCAAAACTTGAAAAAGATATTAGTCTAAAAAAAGCCTACGATATGGGATTAGATTTAGACTACAGAGAAATACGTATGTTTTTAATAGACCTATTACGGGATGTAAAATCAAAGGAAAAAATTGAAATGATAGTGACTAATATACAAGGTATCTACTCATTCCATTATTGGAAAGACGAGCCGTGGATGCAGTACGTCATGGTACGAAAAAGTGGGGATATCTTCATAATAGAGGGCAAAGCGGATGATGAATCAAGAACAGTTCGTAGAAATTATATACTGGGGCGTTTAATTACAGTACTAACCGAAAAAGAGAAAGATTTATTAGAGCTGTTAACCGGTTCTGAGGATTAGAACTTGTAAAACCAGACCCTATTTACAGAAGAGCGAGTCAAAGAATAACTTTGAATTTAAAACAGTATAAAATTATAAAAAGCAAGAGACATTATCTAACTGGTTCGAAACAAATGGAGAAAATCGCAAATAACAATGGTTTTGGAAGTGCAATTAGCAAACTAATTCGCACTTCCTATTTTGTGTAACATTATAAAAGAAACACTATTGAATAAGAGATAAAGGACAATTACTTGTCCTTTATCTTACGCAGTAATTCAGCGTTTAGCAAAGAAATAGTAGATTTGGCAAGTGCTTTACAATTTTATTAAAAGAATTTAGTTATCAAAAAATATTTAATGCATCAAAAGACATTATCCTATCTATTAAACAGGTAAAGTTATGGAAGAATGAGGGGACAAAATGATGAAGTGGTTTAGCGTATTATTACTTGTATTGTTAGCAGGCTGTTCGAATGACGAAAGCCCCGTAGATCAGAAAAAAGTTGAGCACGCATCGGCAGCCGAAACGGTTGCAGAAGTAGATGTAGAACCTTATAAAAAAGCAGTTGAAGCAATTAATCGTGAAGATTGGGGGCTAGCCAAAAAATATTTACAGCTGACATTGCAGGACTTTCCAGATTCCAATGAGGCGATAGCTGTAAATGTACTATTAGCCTATAATTCGATAGCTATTATTAATTCTAATGGAATTGTATTGAAACAATTTTCCAATGGTCTATCCCACCAATCAAATTTAATTAGTGAAGAAGAAATTGATACGATCAAAAAATTTAATAACCAGTCCGCAGTTACATTAGAAGAAACGAAAGCGGATTTAATAAACTATATCGAGGCTTTTTTAAGGGACTTTGATGATACAAAGGATTTATCACCCTATTTCAACAAATTTACTTTTTCAACATCTGATTTTAAACATGTAAGTGATTTCTCATTTTTTGCAGATATTGGGGCAGTTGTTCCGAACGAATATGAAATTGAGACTTTTATAAATGAGAATAATCGCGAATTAAGGGTCGATGCGCTTATTGGCCTTTCTAATAAATATGATGAAAAGCACTATGAATTATTAAGATTTTTATATCATAGTGGGATGTTCATTTTTTCAGATAATGAACAAATCGCGAATCAACTATTTGATCTAATATTTAAAATTACGGAAAATGACCCTTACAATGAGTATCGTATTTTAACAGAAGAAATTCTGGAAGAAAGTGGACAAAAAAACACGGATAATACTAAGGATATTTCAGCTGCAGTATCAAATGAAGAAGTCGTAACAACCATTGATGAAGAAACGGACTCAGCTTTACGAAAAATAGTTCATTCATTTGCGGAAGATTTTGCTCGGGCGATTAATGGACAAGATCCATCTATGATTTCTTCTTACTTCGCATCAAATAGTGAAGGGGAAATGGTCGTGCAAGACTGGATGGAACGTTTAATAAACACAGCGACATTTGTAGAACTCGTGGAATCTAATGTGAACCAAATTGAAGTGCAAGAAGACGGCAGTTATTTGGTGTATGAGCATCGGACTGCAAAAGAAGATGATACAGATGTAGGGTATGATGTGACCTATAAATTTGTCCAGGGTGAATCAGGTGTACTCGTAATTGAAGAAATTGAGTATGAAGGTTATGTATTATAAATTTTATAGTTTAAAGAAATGGTACTGTACCATTTCTTTTTTATTTCTATTGTTGCTATAAAATTGGCTGGGCTTATTCTACATATGGCCTTATAGGAAAAACGCTACCTTCTTATTGAGAAATCGCGCCCGATTGTTGAATAACGAATGCAATTACAAGGTTATGTTTAGCAATACTCCCAAGCACCGCTTTGGGAATGTTATAAAGATGACTTTTGAAACTACAACCATGAATTAGTAGTAATAAAATGAGATTTTATGCACTAGATCTAATAAAAAACTGCTATCATGATAGTGTTTAAGTCTATTATTTGAATAATAAAGGAGTTGCAAATTTGATAAAATTAATCAGAGTATTACTATTAATTTTACTTTCTTTACTAGTTTTAAATAGTGGCCCGTTGAACTCGAGTGCAAACAGCGTGAATCCTTTACCTTATGAAGATGAGAAGTCAGGAAAAAATAGTAACGCCTATTTATCTACATACGAATTTCTTTCAACCAAAATGAAGGAAGACTTTATTAATGAAATTTATACATATGCAATGAGAGCAAATGAAAAGTGGGGAATCCCTGCTAGTGCGATCATTGGAATGGCCATTCTGGAAAGCGGCTATGGAACAACAAGAATAGCAGTGAATGCAAATAATCTTTTCGGGATAAAGGTTTGGGGATATAATCCGAAGAACGCCTGGCAGCTGAAGGGACAACCTGATGAAGATTATGAACCGGTACCTGTTCTAATCGATTACGGAAAAGACCGTAAAATATATGATGAAAGCAAAAGAAGAGATAACTGGTATCGTGCTTTTACTTCCTATAAAGAAGCGGTAAATTATTTAGCAGGGAACTTGTTGTTAAACGAAAGGTATCGTTTCGCAAAAACCAATTATGAAGAAAGAAGGAAAAAGGGATGGTGCTATGAGCGAGCTTCCAAAGAATATTTATTCGATATTGCCAATGCCGGCTATATCCATTTGGGTGGGGAATACTATCGAAATAAAGTAGGCTCCATCATGGACGAATATGATTTATATCAATATGATGATAGGAAATTAAAAGATATAGATGGTCATTGGGCTGAAGAACAGATTCTATTCTTAACTGAAAAAGGTTGGATCTCTGGCTATCCTGATGGTACATATAAACCAAACCATTCGATAACAAGAGCTCAAGCAGCTGCTATTATAAGTAACTTTTTAGCATTGACGTCAACAAATAAAAACATCTACTTTAGTGATGTAGTTAAGAGCTTTTGGGCTTCAGAATCTATTCTTTTAGTAGCACAACATAAAATAATTAATGGTATCGGTAATGAACGTTTTTCACCAAATACTTTTTTAACTAGAGCGCAAATGGCTCAAATCTTTTATAACGCCGGATTTTATAGTCAAACTGTAAATAATCGTGTAAATTCATTTAAAGATGTGGAACAAAATTTTTGGGCATTTGTTGCGATTGAAACGATGAAACAAGAAGGAATTATGGCCGGCTATAATGCAAGCCGATTTGGTCCGAATAATCCTACAACTAGAGCACAAATGGCAGCTATGATTTATCGAATACATGAAAAAGGCTTAAATAAATAATCCAGCATAAAAAAGAAGCACTGAATTGTGCTTCTTTTTTAATTTATCTAGGAACCTTTGTAAATTCATTTACCATACCAATAAAATATTGAAGTATTCGAACATCATCCGTCAGTTCGGGATGAAAAGAGCAGCCTAAAAATTGTCCATCTCTAGCTAATACAATCCGTTCTTCATATGTAGCAAGTATTTCGACCTGTTCACCAATGGTTACAATATGCGGAGCTCGAATAAAAACTGCTGATATGTCATCACCAATTGATGGAATTGCTAAAGCAACTTCAAAACTGTCTACTTGTCGGCCGAAAGAATTTCTTTCTACTTCAACATCCATTAAACAAAGGTGAGGGGTAATGGAACCCTTAATCTTTTTTGCCAATAGTATGAGACCGGCACATGTCCCGAACATGGGAATCCCTTGCTGTGCCAATGCTTGTATAGGTGCTAATAAGTCATTGCGTTCTATAAGCTTACCGATAGCTGTACTTTCTCCACCAGGCAAAATAAGACCATCAATACCACATAAATCATTGCCTGTTTTTACTTCCACAGCTTCATGATCAAGAAGTTTAATCTGATTCATATGCTCACCTACTGCACCTTGTAATGCAAGTACTCCTATTTTTGCCATACTACCAGCCACGCTCCTGCATCCGTTCATTAACATTCAGTGTAGCTATTTCAATTCCTTTCATCGGAGTTCCAAGTTCCTTCGAAATTTCAGCAATCAGTTTGTAGTCTTTATAATGTGTTGTTGCTTCCACAATGGCACGCGCGAATTTTTCAGGATTCTCTGATTTGAATATACCGGAACCAACAAATACACCATCTGCACCAAGTTCCATCATTAACGCGGCATCTGCAGGTGTAGCTACGCCACCCGCAGCAAAGTTCACAACTGGTAAACGTCCTAAACGTTTAATTTCCAACAGTAATTCGAATGGGGCTCCTAAATTTTTTGCCTCTGTCATTAATTCGTCCGCATTCATTCCTATAACACGACGTACTTGAGCATTGACTTTGCGAAGATGACGAACTGCTTCTACAATGTTGCCTGTCCCCGGTTCACCTTTAGTACGGAGCATAGAAGCCCCTTCGCCAATACGTCGAGCTGCTTCTCCTAAGTCACGGCAACCACAAACAAATGGCACTGTATAATCACTCTTTAGTAAATGGTATTCTTCATCAGCCGGTGTTAAAACTTCACTTTCATCGATATAGTCGACACCCATTGACTCTAAAACCCGTGCTTCTACAATGTGACCAATTCGTGCTTTTGCCATAACAGGAATCGTAACAGCATTCATCACTTCTTCCACAATTCGAGGATCCGCCATACGGGCAACACCGCCAGCTTTCCGAATATCAGAGGGCACACGTTCCAGCGCCATCACAGCTACTGCTCCTGCAGCTTCAGCAATTTTTGCCTGTTCAGCGTTAATGACATCCATAATAACGCCGCCCTTTTGCATCTCTGCCATTCCACGTTTTATTCGATCAGTTCCAACTTGTACCATGTAAATAACCTCCATTCCTGTAATGATACTTAGTATAATGAAAATTGACCGTATTAAAATAGCCAATTATTCATTAATCGATAAGGTCAGTAGAATTTTGTCTGAAAAAATAAGGATTAGAGTACGAATGAATACTCACTTAAGGAGTCGGATAATTCTGTTATAATTATGTTTGTAAAAGTTTCTACTTACTGGATAAGGAGGATACGAATATGATAAATAATCTAGATTTGAAGCACTTACAACGTTGTGTTGAATTAGCAAAAATTGCGCTTAAAAAAGGTGACGAGCCATTTGGTTCAGTACTTGTTTCCGCCGATGGAGAGGTCCTTTTTGAAGACCATAATCACGTGGCAGGTGGTGACCATACCCAACATCCGGAATTTGCAATAGCGCGATGGGCAGCAAATAATATGAAACCTGAAGAAAGAATCAAAGCGACAGTATATACTTCCGGGGAACATTGTCCGATGTGCGCTGCAGCACACGGTTGGGTTGGTTTAGGCCGGATTGTTTATGCAAGTTCTTCTAAACAATTGGTAGAATGGCTAGCTGAATTGGGCCAAGCTCCTTCACGTGTAAGGAATCTTTCCATTCAAGAGGTTATTAACGATATTACTGTCGATGGTCCTGTTCCAGAGCTAGCGGAGGAAGTTCATCAACTCCATCGTCAGTTTCACGAAAAGAGAAGTTAACTATAAATCCATTTTAAAATAGAAGTGGATAGGTTGAGATGGTTGAAAGCAAGCGCGATTCTGTAGTAAGGATCAGCGCTTATTTTCATTAAAAGTCCATAAATCTGAAGGAGAAAAATATATAGTAGGAATTTTTTATTTAACAATCAACAAGCGTAGTTCATTAATAAGGAATGCGTCTTCTTTATAAAGACTGACAAAATAGTGAAATATAAAAGGGGTGTATGAAATGTGGCAGCAAAATCATAAAAGTGTAAAAATCTATTTTAAAATATATTTAATATTGGCAGTCTTTTTATTAGCAGGCTGTTCATCTATTCAAAATGTCATATCTGAAGATGAAGCAAAACAAATGGTCTTGGATCATCATTTTAACCATAATAGTAAAACTGAAATACGATCTGTTGAATTGAAAAATAATAAATACTTCATTGCGTGGGAAATAAAAGATAACTGCGAACTTGGGAAAGATAGTGTTAATAAAAAAGGCGAAATCGAGATGATTGAAGCCAGTATTTGTTAGTTAAAATATGCCTTTCAGAAGGAATCTAAGGGAAATACGGTCGATAAGATATTTTTGTATTAGTTTTAATAATAATGTCCATTCTTTTATAGAAAGAGGTGAAAGAATATGGAGAGAGTGGCGCACTATTTTTGGGCGGTTCGGATTCCGGATGGAATTAAACAAACTATTCACGAGGAACTCACACGAAGTAAACCAATATTCCAGTTTAAGCGTTGGGTAGATTTAAATGATTATCATATAACGCTTGCCTTTCTCGGTGCTGTAAATCCGCAGCAACTTTCATCCGTAATTAAATCAGTTGGGAACGCCATACAAAATCAAAAAGCATTTATGTTAGACATTAAAGGCCTGGGTGTATTTGGGGCTCAAAGTTCACCTCGTATATTTTGGGGAGCGGTAAGTGAAGCAGCCCCTTTGTATAAACTTCAGGAAATTGTGCATCAAACTTGTCTAAATGAAGGGTTTACACTAGAAACACGGCCTTATCATCCACATATTACATTGGCACGAAAATGGGGAGGCAATGAAGATTTCAATGTGGACAACTTAGTCACGCATAACCCATTCAAAGCAAAGCCTTTATCTTTTCAAATCACTGAAATCGTCCTTTATAAATCGAATGTTGAAAACACACCGAAATATGAACCAATTGCGACGTTTTCATTAGTATGATTATCTTCATTTTAATATTGTATAAGTAGGCGGGGGCGATTCTGTAAGGTGAATCAGCGCTCGTTTTTTAATCTGTAGTTATAGGGCTCTAGAAGTTATTTGGTAAATATATGTCATCAATCTGAAACTTTCTTCCAGTTTATCCGTATAATTTAGTTATCAGAGCAAGGGGGAATATCATGTATGACATGCCAGGAAGTGGGGATTGGTTATTTAACTTCGGACCAATATTTATAGCACTTATTTTTATTATCATAGTTATTTTAATAATTGGCAATATATTCAGTGGATTAAGACAATGGAAGGAAAATGAGAACTCACCTCGCCTGTCTGTTCCGGCCATCGTAAAAGTTAAACGAACAAGTGTAACGAGACATAATCATCACCATCATGATAACAACCACCACTCACACAGTACCTCTACAAAGTACTTTATAACATTTGAATTCGAGAGTGGTGACCGGTCTGAGTTTCATGTTTCAGGCAAGGAATATGGTATGCTCGCAGAAGGGGATATCGGCACGTTAACTTTCCAAGGAACAAGATATATTGATTTCACTAGAACGTAGCTTACGTAACCCAACTAAGCTCGTTGATATAAAAACCGCGCGATTCTTTTATTAGGATCAGCGCTTTTTTGTACGGGTGAAGTGCTATCCATAATTTGAACATGTATTTTGAAACATGTATGATAATTTATACAAGCCAAACTTGAGGAGTGAGATCTTGAAAAAATATGTCCCATTTGTCTTAAGCTTTCTTCTTCTAGCAGCGTGTAACGAGACGAATAATAACACGACAGCCGATCAGGATTCCGGAGCAGTTACAAATTCTAATGAAGTAGAAACAACAAATTCTCCAAATAATGAGGGGACAGTTTCTAATCAACCGGCAGGCAATACTGCTACGGCAGAAGATTTTCAAAGTATTATTCCGAGTAATTGGGATGTCAACATGCCAACTGACTTTCCTGTTTCAAAGGACAGCTATTTAACTGCGATTACAACGACAAATAATAATGTCATAACATTTAATTTCTATGAAACTCCATCTAAACTGGCAATAAATGATAACGCTATAAAGCAAAGCGGCACGTATACAGGTCAATTAACAATTACCAAATATGATTCAAAGGAATTGGCGAGTAAAGAAATTGATCAAACTCTTTACGATAGTGGACAAGCTGTTGATTTAGGGCACGGAATTACAGGCTACCAGGATGGCGGGGCAGGCTCTCTATTTACAAGCTGGAATGAAGGGCGTTGGGCAATTATTGCCCGGTCATTGACGGAAAAGGCTGAGGAAAGCTTGAACACAGCAAAGGAAACAGTCGAATTTTTAGAATCGAACATGCTTCCGATACCAAAAGATTATGGTTCTTTACATGTCGATGCTGAGCAAACTGGAACAATAGCGAAGTGGCAAAAAGGAAATTACTTATACACAATGACAGATTTTGGTGAAGATACATTACCTTGGATTGTGAAGTTTAAATAAATTTTTACACGTATTTAAAGAACAAATTTCCAAACCTTCGAACAAAAATAATTTGATACGAAAGCTGTTAAGAAACCCGAAAGATTTCATTCTTTTGGGTTTTTTTATCTTTATTAAAAGACCATTCATTTTATAAAATGAAAGCGCTTCAAAATTTCTCGCATATATAAACTGTTAGATTCATAACGTGTTGTAACTGAGTATTCTATAAAATTGTGAATATTATTTAACAATTTCGTACTCAAATAATTTCATTTACAAGGAGATGTTATTAATGGATTTTACGCTAAATGATGAACAAAAAATGATTCAAAAAACAGTTAGAGATTTTGTGAATAAAGAACTGAAGCCTTTGGAGCAAGAAGTATTAAAAAATGAAAGGGAAGGCAGACCTGGTATCTCTAATGAAAAAATAAAAGAATTAAGAGAAAAGGCAAAGGCAATTGGATTTTGGGGCATTAATACGCCTGAGGAATACGGTGGAGCAAATTTAGGACCAATTATGTCAGTGTTAATTGCAATGGAATTAGGAAGAACTTTTGTACCGTTCAACTTTGGTGGTTCTGCTGATAATATCCTTTATTTAGGTAACGAGGAACAGAAACAGAAATATTTAATCCCTACCATTAATGGTGAAAGACGTTCTTGCTTTGCTTTAACCGAACCTGATGCAGGATCAGATGCAAGAGGTATTCAAATGAGAGCGGTTAAAGATGGCGACCATTGGGTGTTAAATGGTGAGAAAGTATTTATTACAAATGGAAATGAAGCAGACTTTGCCATGGTATTTGCAGTGACAGATAAAGAAAAAGGCGCGAATGGCGGAGTAACTTGTTTCCTTGTAGATAAAGAAATGGGTTGGAAGTCGGAATATATTTACACAATGGGCGAATGGGGACCGGCAACATTAGTATTTGATAACGTTCGTGTTCCTGAAGAAAATATTTTAGGAGAACTGGGTCAAGGTTTTAATTTAGGCATGCAGTGGATAGGTCAAGGAAGGTATATGATTCCTGCTGGTGCAATCGGTGCTGCAGAACGCTTATTGCAAATGGCCATCGACTATTCAAAAACACGAGTTACTTTTGGTAAACCTATAGCAGAACGTCAAGCAATCCAATGGATGATTGCAGACTCAGCAGTTGAAATTGAAGCAGCAAAATGGATCGTATTCAGAGCTGCATGGATGGCTGAAAATGGTATGGATCCACGTCATCAATCATCTATGGCAAAACTAAATGGCGCAATTATGGCAAATCAAGTGGTTGATCGTGTTCTTCAAATCCATGGTGGAATGGGATATACAAAGGAATTACCGATTGAACGCTGGTATAGAGAATTAAGATTATACCGCATTTTCGAAGGAACAGATGAAATTCAGCGCAGAACGATTGCAAGAAATTTATTAAAAGGTCATGCAAAAGTTGGAGAGTTACTATAATTAAGACAGCTTCTACTCATTTATTTCTTTAACATACTAACTAGTCAGTTACTATGCGGTAGTAATACTAACCGGTTAGTTAATAAGTGTGGCTCTAGATGAATAGTTAGTTTGCCAAATCAAAATTTAATCCGAAATAGTGTGGGTAGAACATCAATAATCTTTACTATATTTTCAAATTATAGTAAATGCCAGCACCGCTATGCGCTTCGGCTCTTCCAATGGAGGCAAACCCGCCTCCATGTCAGAGTCTCCAACTTGTGTCAGAACTAAGCGAGCGTTCCCCGCTTTTCAATTAAATTGAAAGAAGATGAATATAGATGATGGAAAGGAAGGCGTTCTTTCTACTAGGATTCATAATGTTTTTAACGATGACAGGTTATGGAATAGTACTTCCTACATTACCATTCTTAGCAGATGATTTGGGGCTTTCATCAGTTCAAATGTCATCGTTAATCATAATTTGGGCAGTTTCCCAGTTAATCACTGCACCGATATGGGGACGTTTAGCTGACAAAATAGGGAGAAAACCCGTACTAATGATTGGCGTATTTGGCTTTGGTGTAGCTTTCCTATTACTAATTTTGGCTCAAAATTATTGGCAATTGCTTTTAGTTCGACTAATTGGTGCAGCAATATCGTCTGGTACTCAAACTGCAGCTTTTTCAATGGTAGCTGATCACACTAGAAAAGAGTTTAGAAACCAAACTATCGCGAAAATGGGGGCAGTGAATGGACTTGGCTTTTTATGTGGTCCAGCTATTGGAGGTTTATTTTCTCCATTTGGAGTCGTAGTACCTTTTATTATTGCAGGATCTCTAGCATTAGTAACTCTACCTTTTGCCCATTTTTACATCCGAGATTCGATAAATAATGATAATAAAGAAACTCAGAATACGTTTGCTGGAAATAATGAAACAGTTTCTTTTTGGAAATCCATTACAATGGTTACGAAAACCGGATATTGGAATCATTATATGATCATACTTGGATTGTCCATTGCAGCTTCGAGTTTCTTCGGTCTACTTGGATATTATCTAATAGCAAAATTTGAAGCTACCCCAATCTTTGTAAGTATGGCCTTTAGCGCACAAGCTGGAACTTCTGTCTTGGTACAATTCTTTTTACTAAAAAAATGTTATGAAGTATGGAATGAAGACACGATTACAAAAATTGGCTTATCCTTTACGGCAATTGGCTATTGTTTAATTAGTTTTGCGCCATTAATATGGGTAGCAATTTTAGGATGTGTCTTTACTGGTTTTGGGCAATCATTGGTTCGGCCGACTACTATAGCGATGTTATCAAAACGCACTGAGATGGGGCGAGGTATTACATTAGGCCTCCAAGAATCAATGGATAGTTTAGGGAGAATACTTGGACCTCTTTGGGGGGGCTGGGTATTCATATATCTCGTATCGGCTCCATTTATAACTTCTGCTGTTATAACAGTAATTCTATTAGGTATTGCATTTTTAATAACTTCCCAACAGAAAATTGAAATATCTCTACACAAAGATACTAGTAACTCATAATCGGAAAGATTGACCTTAAAATGTAAGCGCTTTAATGTGAAAAATACTATGAAAATAGTAAATAAAAGTTAGGAGGGTAACATGTTACTAACTGAATTATTGGGTGGAAATATTGAGAATTTTGGTGAGTATAACCTTCTGTATTTCTATGATAAAACTTATACAAATAGTGAAACGGAAATTATTTGTAAGAAAGTTTCTAGTCTTGTCCATTCTCTGGGAGTGGAAAAAGGAGATCGGGTGTTAATTTGTATGCCAAATTGTCCCGAAGTTATTTTCTCTTACCAAGGAGTATTAGGAGTTGGTGGCATCATTGTACCAGCTATGTATCTTTTACATGAAAATGAAATCAACTTTATTTTAAAGAATTCTGAAGCAAAAGTTATTATTACATCATCTATTCTATTGCAAAAATTAAAAAATGCATCCAGTGATTTATCTGTTAAACCGAAGATTATTTGCATTGATCAACCAAGAGAGGAAGATATACAAGAAGAGTTCGAAATCATTGAATGGGATAAGGCTCTTACTAATATATCTATTTATGAAAATGCTCCTTTAGAGTTAAAAGAATCAGATGTAGCCGTCATTCTGTATACATCCGGCACTACGGGTATACCGAAGGGAGTTATGTTAACGCATAAAAATCTCTACTCAAATTCAATGTCAGGATTAAAACTTAGAGCGGAGGACGAAATAAGAAGTACTACTCTAGGGGTTCTTCCTCTAGCTCATATTTATGGTTTTGGCATTATGAACAGTATGTTTTTGCTAGGAAGCTCAGTTGTTATTTTTGATAAATTCGATGCCGAAGAGGTATTTAAGGTTATTGAAAAATTTAAAGTAAAATCCTTTGCTGCTGTTCCGGCTATGGTGCATGCGATGTATTATCATCCGAATGCCTATAAATATGACTTATCTAGTTTAGAAACAGTTGGATCGGGGGCTGCTGCACTAGCGATTAGCTTACGTCATAAGTTTAAAGAAAAATTTGGGGCCGAGGTACGAGATGCGTATGGACTTTCTGAAGCATCGCCAGGAGTTGCTACACAACGTAATGATATGCCGATTAAAGAAGGTTCTGTAGGAGTACCAATGCCAGGCGTAAACATTAAAATCGTGGATGAAGGTGGATATGAGGTACCAGTTGGGGATGTCGGTGAATTGTTAGTACAAGGCGATAATGTAACGCCTGGTTATTTTAAAAATGAAGAAGAAACAAAAAAGGCACTACAAAATGGATGGCTTCATACAGGGGATATGGCAAAAGTGGATGATGAAGGCTATCTGTACATTGTAGATCGTAAAAAGGATTTAATTATTCGAGGTGGATTTAATATTTATCCGAGAGATTTAGAGGAATTGCTAGTTAAACATGAAGCTGTTTTGGAAGCTGCGGTGATTGGTGTTCCTTCCGAAAAAATGAGTGAAGAAATTGTTGCTTGTATTGTGAAAAAGCCGGATGCAGAGGTAAGTGCAAGTGAATTAATCGGATACTGCCAACAAAATTTAGCTAAATATAAGACACCTCGTCATATTGAATTCATTCAGGAACTTCCGAAAAATGGTGTTGGGAAAATCATGAAAATAAAGCTGAGAGAACAATTTGCTAACCTGATATTAGATTAATATAAGTAGTTTAATATACTTGAAAGGAGGCATTCGAATGACTGGAAAAAATGACACACTACTCCAAGTAGAGGAAATGAAGACGGTTTTTAAGACCAGAAAAGGTAACCTAGAAGCTGTTGATGGTATTTCATTTAGTATTTCTAAAGGTGAAACAGTAGCGATTGTAGGTGAATCAGGTTCTGGTAAAAGCGTATCAGCACTCTCGATTTTACGTTTGTTGGACAGTAATGGAGAAGTCACTTCCGGGAAAATCCTGTTTAATAATTTAAATTTAAAAGATATTAGTAATGAGGAAATCCGAAAAATTCGAGGAAATGAAATTGCCATGATTTTTCAGGATCCGATGACATGCTTAGACCCTGTATACACGATCGGTGATCAGATTACAGAAACGATTAAAATTCACGAAACACTTAGTAAAAATGAACTTCAGGAACGTGCACTAGAATTATTAAGGTTAGTTGGACTTCCGGACCCTGAGAGCCGTATTAATGCCTATCCACACCAATTATCGGGTGGTCAAAGACAAAGAGTAATGATTGCCATAGCACTTGCATGCAGACCTAGTTTAATTATTGCAGATGAACCTACAACAGCTCTTGATGTGACTGTCCAGGCACAGATTCTGCAATTACTGAAAGATTTGCAAACCCAGTTTGGAACAGCGATTATCCTTGTTACACATGATTTAGGTGTTGTAGCGGAAATGGCGGATAAAGTAGTTGTTGTCTATGCGGGGCAGGTTGTAGAACAGTCGAATGTGAAAGATTTGTTTAATAAACCTCAACACCCGTATACAGAAGCATTAATGAAAAGTATTCCAAAAATTGATACAAGTAAAGAACGTAAATTGCTCACGATAAAAGGAAATGTTCCAAGTTTAATAGAAATTCCAGCTGGTTGCCGTTTTCATCCAAGGTGTCCTTTTGCTACTGATAAGTGCATAAGTGAGGAACCACCACTTTTTGAATTAGCAAATGGTCGAGAAAGCAAATGTTGGATTGCAGATCCCATCCTGACAGGAAATTGGGAGGGACCAATTTTAACAGAAGAAAATGAGCCTGTCTTTGAGCTCAATCAACATTTAATCAGTAAAAAGAATTTATTGGAAGTAACAGACTTAAAAAAATACTTTCCTATCACAAAAGGAATACTGTCAAGAACAATCAGACACGTTAAGGCAGTGGATGGGGTAACACTGAATATTCACAAAGGCGAAGTTCTTGGTCTTGTAGGTGAATCCGGCTGTGGTAAATCAACTGTTGGAAGATTAATAACAGGTCTTATTGACTCAACCAATGGGGAAGTAAGTTTTGATGGAAAACAATTATCAAATATTAATAGAAAAGAGAAAAAAGTTCTTAGGAAGCGGGTTCAATTTGTTTTTCAAGATCCCTATAGTTCTCTAAATCCGAGGATGACAATTCTCGATATTATTGGTGAACCATTAGAAGTGCACAATCTAGCAAAAGGAAGTTCAAAGCGTCAACGGGTAGGAGAGCTACTTGAAATCGTAGGGCTATCTAAAAATGATATGCATAAATTTCCTCATCAGTTTTCAGGAGGTCAAAGGCAAAGAATTGGTATAGCAAGAGCTTTGGCTACTGAACCAGAGCTTCTGATTTGTGATGAAGCAGTGTCCGCATTAGATGTTTCTGTTCAAGCCCAAATTTTAAATTTATTAAAAGATCTTCAGTTGAAACTAGGGTTATCTTATTTATTTATCTCTCATGATTTAACGGTAGTTAAATATATTTCAGATAGAATAGCTGTCATGTATTTAGGAGAAATAGTAGAAGTAACCGATTCACAAACTTTATTTACAGAACCGCTCCATCCATATTCAAAGGCACTTATTTCCGCTGTGCCAATTCCTAATCCTAATATTCAACCAGACCGAATTATCCTAAGTGGTGAAGTACCAAGTCCATCAAACCCTCCAAGTGGCTGTAAATTTCATACGAGATGTCCTTTTGCAATGGATCTTTGTAAAAAAGAAAAACCTGAACTAATGGAAATTACAGAAGGTCATACTGTTGCCTGTCATTTCTATAGGGAGGTGTCACACATATGATTGACTATATTGTTAGGCGCTTAATTTTTGGGATATTCGTACTATTAATTATGACAACCTTCATTTTTATCGTTATGAGAGCGGTACCTGGTGACGTTGTGACCCTTCAGTTGGCTAACTCTGGTGCAACACCTGAACAAATGGCTGCATTGAAAGCTGAAATGGGTCTAGATAAAAGTGTTTTCGGTCAACTAATAGATTGGGGTAAAAATGCGCTTCAAGGAGATTTAGGTAGTTCTCTTTGGTCAGGTAAGGAAGTATCCCAGATTATATTAGACAGACTTCCCGTAACGATACAACTAGCACTAATGGCAATTGTTTTAGCCATCATTATTGGTATTCCGATAGGAGTTATTTCCGCTGTTAAACAAAATACATTTATAGATCATTTTTTAAAAGTAATTTCAATTGGAGGATTATCTATTCCAAGCTTCTGGCTGGGACTAATCTTATTAACTGTATTATCACTGTCTTTCAATTGGATTCCACCACTTGGTTATCAATCATTCGCAGAAAATCCTATTGTTAATCTACAGCAAATGTTCTTACCCGCAATTTGTCTAGCAATTACACTAAGTGCCAGTATTGTTCGTATGACAAGATCGGCTGTCCTTGAAGTACTGCATTCGGAATTTATCAGAACGGTACGGGCAAAAGGTGCGAAAGAAGCGGTTGTAATATTCAAACATGCCCTTAGAAACTCGTTGATTTCAGTTATTACATTAATTGGTTTACAAATTGGATATCTGCTTGGAGGAACTGTAGTACTTGAATCAATTTTTGCACTCCCAGGACTAGGCAGTTTGATTTTTGAAACTGTATTAGTGAGAGATTATCCAGTTGTTCAGTCAACCGTACTGGTCTTTGGAGCGATGTTTTTATTAGTAAATTTGGTGGTGGATGTGATGTACGGTTGGGTAGATCCACGAATTAGAACTAAGTAAAAAATGCCTCAATATTCTTGTTTCAAGAAAAGGAAGTGATTCATTTGTCTCAAATACAACTAGACTCTGAGTTGCCAAAAGAGAGTATAAAGGCGAGCAGGAACATACACTTGAAAAAATTTAAAGAGGATTGTAAACGCTTTATTCATACGCAAAAAATTGGCTTTATATCTCTTTTAATTATTCTTTTAGTTTTCGCCGTCGCTGTATTTGCACCCTTCATTGCACCGTTTGACCCAATTAGTCAAGATCGTACAGCATTTTTGGCAGCACCAAACTCACAACATGTGATGGGCACTGATGATTTAGGACGTGATGTGTTTAGTCGTCTAATTTTTGGTTCACAAATATCGTTACTTGTTGGTATTGTAACAGTCGTTATTTCAATCGTATTAGGAACATTAATTGGAATGATTTCTGGATATTTTGGTGGGGTAATCGATTTAGTAATTCAAAGAATAATGGATGCAATTATGTCAATTCCAGCTTTAATTCTTGCTTTATTTATTGCAGCTTTGTTGGGACCTGCCATCCAAAATGTAATTATAGCATTGGTGATTATCGAGATACCTCGTTTTGCTAGGATTGTTCGAGGGGAAATGATGAGAATCCGTGAATCTAATTATGTTGAAGCATCTCGCTCGGTCGGTGCAGGTTCATTTCGAATCATTATGAGACATGGATTGCCAAATATGATGGCACCAATCATTGTCATGGCAAGTCTTGCTTTTGGTCAAACAATTATTGCTGAAGCATCACTTAGTTTTCTTGGAATAGGAACTCCACCACCGAATCCATCCTGGGGGTTAATGTTGAGTGATGCGAGTAGATACATGGAAAGTGCACCATGGCTTGTGCTTTTCCCTGGTTTAGCCTTATGTATACTAGTTTTGGCATTTAACTTATTTGGGGATGCACTTCGGGATTTCCTTGATCCCAAAATGTCTTAGGCAGTTAATAACAATTTTCCCTTAGGAGGAAATACTTATGGATAAAAAACTGAAATCCATAATCTATGTGTTCGTTTTAGGATTATTAGTACTAGTAATTAGTGCTTGCTCCGCTGACGAATCATCAGATGAAGGGCCAGACGATAAGGATGGAGGAACTACTGCACCGAAAAGTGGTGGAACCTATACCATCCTTACTCCTGCAGATCCCGATATGCTCGATCCTCATCGTCAGTCATCAATTTATACACATATGCTTGCAGGATTAGTTTATAACAAGCTAGTTACTTATGAAACAGGACCGGATGCTGCTTATACAGATTATAATGTTGTGCCGGATCTTGCAGAGCGTTGGGAAGTATCTGATGATGGAAAGACCTATACGTTCCATCTTCGAGAGGCATATTGGCATGATGTAGAGCCGGTAAATGGCAGACAGTTAACGGCACAGGACGTTGTATCGACAATGGAAAGAATCATCAATTTGCCTGGTCATCAAGCAGCATTATTATCTGTAGTAGAAAGTATTGTAGCGCAAGATGATCAAACGGTAGTCTTTACATTAAAACAGCCATTTGCTCCGTTTTTAAATTTCATGGCAAACCATTTCATGTGGATTTTACCTAAGGAAGCGATTGATGGGAAAGTTGATTTAGCAACTGACGCAATTGGAACAGGTCCATTTGTGTTAGAAAAATGGGAAGATAATGTGCAGGCTACTTACAAAAAAAATCCGAATTATTATGAAGAAGGCAAACCGTATTTAGATGAAATTATTTATAAAGTCGTACCGGAACAGGGATCTCGTATAGCAGCATTTCGTACAGGTCAGGCAGATTCTATAGGTGGACTATCTCCTGAAGAAATAACACAATTACAAAAAACAAATCCAAATATCAAAATTTTTGAAGCCCTGTTTGCTACGCAGGAACAGTTGTATATGAATATGGAAAGAGAACCTTTTACGGATTTACGGGTACGGAAAGCCATTAGTATGGCTGTTGACCGAAAATCAATGGTTAAGGCTATCTACGGCGGCGGTGAAACGAGTGGACCAGTCAATCCTTCATTAGGTGATTGGGCCTTACCTTTAGAAGAGAGAGAAAAATTATTATCATATAACCCAGAAGAGGCAAAAAAGCTACTGGCAGAGGCTGGGTATCCAAATGGTTTTGATACGACCATGATGGTAACGAATGGCTACGGAGAACAACTTGTGCGTGTCGCACAATGGGTTGCGGAAGATTTAAGAAACGTGGGAATTAATGTCGAAATAGAGGTGGTTGAATATGCTGCTTACTTCTCGGAAAAATGGCCGAATGTCGATTATGACATGGGTGTAGGCTATCAAACATATTTCCAGGAGCCTGATGAATGGCTTCGTACGCAATTACACACGGATGGCTCCAGAAACTGGTATAACATCAGAGACCCGGAATTAGACAAATTGCTTGATGAACAGAGAACAATACTGGATGTTGAAAAAAGAAAACAATATATCTATGAAATTCAACGTTATGTTTTAGAAAATGTAGTTAATCCGATTCCAATCACAACTTATTATACGAAGACTCCGATACAGCCTTATGTAAGAGATTCATATCCACATGCTTCATACGGATACGGATATTTAAAAGATGTTTGGTACGATAAATAAATTACTCAACATTATAGAGTGTTGGATACTATTTGTGTAAAAAAATATCGTCACATGGAAGGTATGTGAGAAAAATTCCGACAAAAAAAGGATTGAGTACTTTGCAAAGGATAGAAAAAATAGAGTTAACAACCAACTTCCCGATTGGTCCGGTAAATTCATATGTTGTGTTTGGAGAGAAGTTAACCCTTATTGATGCCGGTCTAAAAAATAAACAGGGTTGGGATGATCTCAATAATGGCCTGCATCGTCTAGGCGTTGAAATAACCGATCTTGAACAAATTGTATTAACACATCACCATAATGATCATACAGGTCTTGTGGACTGGATTTTAGAGAAGAATCCTACTATTAAGATTTTTGCTCATAAAGATACTGAAATGATTTTAAAAGATGAAAGCTATATAGAATGGAGCGCTGAATTTTTTCACAACTTATTCATTGAATTCGGTTTAACAGAAGATATGGCTATCAAGTCAGCGTTTCGTAAGGGACACCGGGATTACTTCCAAACTGCATCTGTTGATGAGGTACTAGAGGAGGGAGATATGGTACCGGGTTTACCTTCATTTCAAGTAATAGAAACGTTAGGTCATTCACAGGATCATATTTCTTTTTACTCCGCGGATGAGCAGTTGTTCATTTGTGGAGATCACATTATCAAAGGGGTCCATGGAGGGATGTGGATGGATGCACCTAAACCCGGAAATACGCGTGCAAAACCCTTAATCCAATATCTAAAGAATTTAGAAAAGTGCAGAAAACTTTCTGCTAACTTTACTTTTTCAGGACATGGCCCCATTATTTCCGATTTAGATGAAGCAATTGACGGACATATAAGCAATATAGAACATCGTGTAAGTCGTGTGATCAATACACTAAAAAAAGCAAATGGTGCTGCAACCGGATTTGAAATTATACAAGACATGTACCGGGGAAGGTATGAGAAAGCTGTAATTACATTTTTGTTTGAAATTATAAGTGTACTGGATTTATTAGAAGAACGGAATATTGTCATTTCAGAAAAACAAAATGGAGTATTTAAGTACCGATTAGTAAATAATTAGTGAAAAAAGCATAATGTTTCGTTTGACTGAATAATTCTTTAAAACTACTAATAAAATGTTAAGACACAAAATTTTAGTAGATAAGGCAGGAGGAATTTATTTGACTGGAAGATTTGAAAATAGAGTTGCATTTATAACTGGCGGTAGTCGCGGTATAGGGAAAAGCATTGCAGAAACTTTTACTGAAGAAGGAGCAAAAATCGCCATAATTGATATTGATACGGAAGCATTACAAAATGTACAGTCTGAATTTAAAGAAAAGGGATTCGACATTTTAGCTCTACAGGCAAATGTTGTAAATTCACATGAAGTTGAGGCAGCGATGGAACAAGTTATGAAGGAATATGGATCAATTGATATTTTGGTTAACAATGCAGGCATTATCCGCGATAACTTACTATTTAAAATGACAGATAATGACTGGGATCAGGTAATCGATGTTCACTTGAAAGGTGCCTTTAATACAACCCGTGCAGCACAAAAATACATGGTTCAGCAGAAGTATGGAAGAATTATTAATATTTCTTCAACTTCGGCATTAGGGAACCCCGGGCAAGCAAACTATTCAACGGTTAAAGCTGGCTTACAAGGTCTGACAAAAACACTGGCGAGAGAATTCGGGAAATTTGGCATTACGACAAATGCAGTTGCACCTGGTTTTATCGAGACAGATATGACGAAAGCTACTGCAGAGCGAATCGGTGTACCTTTTGAAGATTTCCTGAAGGCAGGTGCCAGTAAAATACCTGTTGGCAGAGTTGGAAAGCCTAGAGATATCGCAAATGCAGTTGCTTTCTTTGCTGATGAAAATTCCTCATTTGTAAACGGGCAAGTACTCTATGTAGCTGGCGGACCGACAAATTAAAGAGAAGGGATGAAGTTTTGTATACAGAGTATATTGGACTAACTTCTAACAAAGTAAGAAATGTAATTGAAAGAGAGCTTGTAAGAAGATTTGCTGAATCCATTGGAGATAATCATCCAATCTATACTGATGAAGAGATTGGTAAACAATCACGATATGGTACAAATATTGCTCCCCCTACATTTCCAAGGGTGCTTAGATCTGGTTATATCGATGGACTCAAATTACCGTTAAAAGGATTAATACATGGTGAACAGATTTATCATTATGAACGACCTCTTTTGGTTGGAGAGGAAGTCTATTGCTACTCGAAAATAGAAGATTACTATGAAAAAGAAGGCAGCACCGGAAAAATGGGCTTCCTGAAGATGACACGGTATGGTGAAGACAGAGATGGGAGATTAATTTTCACTGAAGAGTCGATCACAATCATCACGGAAACGGTAAGGAGGTCCTTAAACGTATGACAGTTTTAGCAGATATAAGAAAAGGTGAATCTCTTGAAACGACACTAGAACCAGTATCGAGAATGGATTTAATCAAGTATTCAGGTTCTTCCGGTGATTTTAATCCGATTCATACAATTGATGAAGAAGCTAAAAAAGCTGGTCTACCAGGAATTATTGCTCATGGTATGTGGACGATGGGCAACCTTTCCAAGCTGTTTACGGCTTATTATGATGAGGGCTATATAAAAGATTATAATATTCGATTTTCAGGAATGGTGTTTTTAAATGATGTTCTTACTTTAAAGGCTGATTTAGTTGACATAGTGGATCAATCACTAATCTTTGATGTGAAAGCTATAAACCAGCATCAAAAAGCTGTGGTTAAGGGAAAATTAATATTTGAACGGTATTAATTAAAAAGGGTTTGTCTCGATTTCAAATAGGATAGGGGCAAATCCTTTAAATATAAACTGATAATGAGGAGACCATATATGAAAAGAGATGCTGTCATTGTATCAGCTGTTCGTACGGCGATTGGAAAACAAGGTGGGGCATTAGCAAGTCTTCCTGCTCATCTGTATGGAGGGGAAGTTATTAAAGAAGCAATCAAGAGAGTGAATCTTAATCCTGAAATGATCAATGATGTGATTTTAGGAAATGTTTTAAGTGGTGGCGGCAATATTGCAAGATTGACAGCTTTACAGGGCGGTTTATCTGTCAACATACCGGGGTTAACAATAGACAGGCAATGTGGTTCAGGTATTAATGCAGCTGCATTAGCTACCCAAGCGATACAATCTGGGGCAGGTGATATATATGTTGCCGGGGGTATTGAAAGCATGAGCCGTGCACCATATCAATATGAGCGTCCAGAACAAGCATACAGCTCAATCCCGCCAAGGTATCGTAAAACATTACTTGCTCCTGAAGAAATCGGAAACCCGGGCATGGGAACTACTGCAGAAAACCTTGCCAAAAAATACGATATTACGAGAAAGGAACAAGATGAGTATTCTTTAAGAAGTCAACTAAGAATGGCAACTGCAATTAATGAAGGGCGTTTTGATGAACAAATTGTTCCAATTAGTATCCCTGTTCGTAAAGGTGAGCCGATTCTTTTTAACAAAGATGAGCATCCGCGTCCGAATACAACGTTAGCTGCATTAGCAAAGCTATCGCCGGCTTTCCAAAGAGATGGAACTGTCACAGCAGGTAGTAGTTCCGGACTGAATGATGCGGCATCAGCAATGGTCATTATGTCTCGAGAGAAGGCTGAAGAATTAGGAATTCAACCATTAGCCACGATTAAAGGATCAACCGTTGCAGGAGTAGATCCTAATATTATGGGAATTGGTCCCGTACCGGCAACGAAAAAATTATTAGAGAAGTTGAATCTTTCTTTATCCGATATGGACATTATCGAATTGAACGAGGCGTTTGCTGCACAGGTTATCGCCTGTGACCGGGAATTGGGAATCGATCCGGAAAAACTAAATGTTAATGGCGGAGCAATTGCGCATGGGCATCCATTAGGTGCAACAGGCGCAATTTTAATAACAAAAGCTGTTTATGAATTGAAACGATCGGCTGGGAAATTCGCCCTTATTACAGCTTGTATCGGTGGAGGCCAAGGAATCTCTTTAGTAATCGAAAGGGAGTGAACTAAAATTGTAAAAAAATAATGACTTGAGGAGTAAATTAAATGCGCGGAAGAATTCTAAAAGAAAGTATAGACCTCTTTGATAAAAAGGGATTCAGCAAAACTTCCATTCAAGATATTATTGATACGATTGGTGTGACGAAGGGTACCTTTTATTATTACTTTAAAAGTAAACAAGAATTATTAATGGATATTCACTTAAATTATATTAAAGAGTTATTAGCTGAACAAGAAGTGATATTTAATGATGAATATCTTAGTAATAAAGAAAAAATGAATAATTTAATCTCTTTAATTATAAAAAATATTAAAATACATGGGAAGAGTGCAAGAGTATTTAATCGTGAATTTCGGCATCTCGATGATAATCAATTAAAGTTAATCAATGATTATCGTAAAGAGTTTCGAATTAAGCTTCAAAAACTCTTAGGTGAAGGAATAGAAAAAGGGGAATTCAGGGATGACCTTCGATGTGATATTGTCATTTTTGGAATTCTAGGCATGGTTAACCGTTCGTATAATTGGTATGATCCGGATGGGGAAGTGTCAGAAGAAGAGTTAGTGAATACCTATATGGATATAATATTAAATGGAATAAAAAAAGAGGAAAAAACTGCACTCATTAATGAAAAAATTATAGAAAATCATTTTACAGTTTAAATGGAGAGTTATGAATAAAAATAATAGTATATGTGCGGATGAAGGTTTCAAATATACCTTTGTAAAGATTTATATAAGTAAAAGAGTAAACAGGTGGTGTTCTGTATTACTCTTTTTTTGTTTTTTATAATCTATAAATGAATATATGTGAATTCAGTTAATTTGTAATACTATTTTACGAATGGTTTAGTAATTGTATACAATTTTTCGTATATTCAATTGTTTTATTTCAATTAAAAGTATATTTATGGTAATTTAGTAATAATACAGTTTTTACAATTTAAACATTAAGGAGGAGTATTCAATATGGTATCATTTCCTAAACCAGGGGCAGAGCAGTTTTTAAGGACATTTTCAATTAGAGATTTTGCGGTGAGTCCGGATGAAAATCAACTTGTTTTCAGTACAAATTTAAGCGGAAAGTATAATTTATGGGCAATGAATCTGCCAAGTACATTCCCGACACAGCTGACATTCAATAATCAGAGCTGTCATGGGCTTCTGTATGATAAACAAGGACGATTCATCTTGGCAGGTTTTGATGAAGATGGCAATGAAAATACACAATTTTATGGTTTGCCTCTTCATGGGGGTACATTAAAACCGATTATTAATGAAGAAGGAACGCGCAATACAGGAATGATTCTTTCGGAAGACGGGAAAAAGCTTTATTACACTTCATCAAAAGGAAATCCCTCTTTTTTGAATACGTATAAATATGACCTGGAGACAGGGGCGGAAGAATTGATTTTAGAAGGAAAAACTACTCCTACATTAACAATTGGTTTAAGCCCTAATGAAGAAACCCTTCTTTATATGATGGGGTATTCAAATACGCATTCGCTGTTGTATGCAAAACGGGGGAACGAAAATACTTTGTTAACACCGTCTACCGATTGTCAGCACACAGTTAGTGACGCTTGTTTCGCAACAAATGATCTCATTTATTTTTTAACGGACTACGACGCAGATTTTACATACTTGGCTTCGTATAATTTAGAGACAAATGAATTTACTAAAGTGAAAGATATAGAGAATGAAAGCTTCACTACCCTGAAATATGACCAACACAAGCAGCACCTATATATAGTTAGTGAAAAGGGTGTAGAAGATACTGTATACATGTATGATTTGGGCTCAGATGAATGGGAGAAAATACAAACGCCATGTAGTACTATCGATAAGTTAGTTGTAACAAAGTCAGGAAATTTATATATGTTAGGCGGAACTGCTACTAAACCGGATAATATTTACCGATTTACAGATAATGAATGGACTTCTCTTACACAATATACAGTACCGGGTGTCGACCATAGCGAATTAGTGGAGCCGGATGTCATTTCGTATGCTTCTTTTGATGGGCTGGAAATTGAATCTTTATTCTTCAAAGCTAATAAGGAAAATGATAATGGGGAAATCATCTTTTGGCCACACGGTGGTCCGCAAGCTGCAGAGCGAAAATTCTTTAGAGCTTCATTCCAATTCTTTTTAAATAATGGCTATAGTATTTTTGCACCAAATTTCCGTGGGTCAACGGGTTATGGATTAGCTTTCATGAAAATGGTGGACGGAGATTGGGGATACGGTCCGCGTCTTGATAATGTCGCAGGTCTCGATTGGCTTATTGACAACGGTTATGCAGAGAAGGGGAATATTTTATTGATGGGTGGAAGCTATGGTGGCTATATGGCATTGTTGCTTCACGGACGACATGCGGATTATTTCAAAGCTGTTGTCGATATCTTTGGGCCGTCTGATTTGTTTTCTTTTGTCAATTCGGTTCCGGAAGACTGGAAACCGATGATGGATCAGTGGGTAGGAAATCCTGAAAGAGACAAAGAAAAGTTTATCGAATATTCTCCGATTACGTATTTAGAGACGATGACAAAACCAATGCTCGTTATTCAAGGAGCAAATGATCCACGAGTTGTGAAGGAAGAATCGGATCAAATTGTGCAGGCGTTAAAAGATAAAGGCCGTGAAGTCGAATATATGCTTCTTGAAGATGAGGGTCATGGATTCTCTAAAAAAGAAAATGAAATTGCGGTTTACCAAAAAATCCTTTCATTCTTCAGCCAATTTGTTGAATCTAAAGTAAAGGCATAAAAAAACATCAATTATAATTAATGATACTATACAAAATACAAACAGCGACAATAATAATTATACGAGATTGTCGCTGTTTTTTACTTAGAAGTAATGATATCCATTAGCGTTTTTAAGCCGTCATTCACTTTTACTAGCTGATCATTGTCTTTCACTACAAAAAGATACACTTTATCGTTATCTTCTAAAGAATACATGTACCTGTCTTCCAAATGCTGTGCTAGTGCTGGCTTACTATTAAATTGATGGACCCTCACTACATACTTGACTTCGTTTTCTTGTAAGTATTCGATTTCGAGCAGTGGCTCTTCTTTAAATATCTTATTATCTGTCCGTTCCAACTGTACATAGGGGAACCTGTAGATTTCAACCATAGGAGTAAAAGCAGAATCCGAATCCGTAAATACTAAAATTTCTTCATTTGTTTTGGTATCTCTTACTGAAATAGTATCAATATTACTACTCAAAGCTGTTCCTATTATGGCATCTCTGCTAGACTCTTGCCACATATCAAAAATAAACCAGCCCAAAACAATGACACCGATAGAGATTACCCATAGCCATCTTCTCATTATTTGGATACATTCAAATTCACTGTTGATGAACTGCTAGTAAAACTAGTTAATTGAAGTGGCGTGATCGTACCTTGGTGGAAATAGAGCTGCCAATGCCCGTCAATCAATTTCCATATCGAACTACGCAGTGTATTTCTTTCTCTCGTTGTATCGACTAAAAAATAAGTAGCTAAGACAATGTCATGAGCGAGCGGGTAGATTTCGTAGTTGTGCAGCTTCATTTCTGTCAAAACAACACCAGTTTCAAGACACTCTTTTTTATCGTAAATATAACCGGAGCTGCCAATCTCAAAGAAGTCATCTGCTAAAATTGCATCAAGCTTTTCTTTACTCCTTCTAACTTCTAAACCAGTATGACTTTCCTCTAACTGCTGTAAATGCTCTTTTAAATTCTCTATCATCACAATTACCACCTAACTTTTTTAATACATCTAAACTTTTATTTCTAGATTATTCAATGAAATCCTTTAATTCGACAGGAGGACGTCATACTTTGAACGTTGACATTGCTTATGAATACAAAAAGTTGAAACATTTACCATATATATTCGTATAGATACATAAAGGAGGAATTTATATGACTCTAAATAATAAGTTACAAAACGAGGGAAAGAAAAAATCCAGCTACAACTACATTATTCCTGTTTTTATTGGTGGGGCTATAGGGGCAGTTTTAGGTGTAGTTGCATACGTGAAGGACTGGCTCTGATATTTTTTATGAAAGCTAATTTCAAATCTTTAACAAAGGGAGATTGGAGGTAAATTTATGGATGCATTATCAATTCTCGCAATTGTACTCATCGTCACCGGAATGGTTGTATGTGCAATTAAAATGAGGAGCTTGAAAGATAAAATTCACGATAGTTCAGCTACTCCAATAATCCTTAGGTGGATAATAGCAACTGCAGCGTGGGGAGTATTGAGCATTTATATTGTAGCATGGTGGCTAATGCCTCGATTGCTTTAAAAACTACAATATATAAAAAGAGGATTAATGAATTCCATTTTCGAATTTTAATAAAAGGACGTAGAAACGAAGGAGCTGTTTTAGAATGTGTGGGATTAGAAACTAAGATAAGAAAACGAGATGTTGGTCTTCCGAAGCATCGTCAGGAATTACTGGAAGCAATTGAACTTGATTTAATCAATGATGAGAATGTTTTGGCTGTTTTTTACGGAGGGTCCATCGGAAATGAGGAAACGGATCTATATTCTGATATCGATCTCCGTATAGTTGTGAAAGAAGAAGTATATGAAGAGTATAGGTTGAACAAAAAGCAACGGGCCAGTAATTGGGGAAATGTTCTTTACTTTGAAGACTTTCATTGGGCAAATTACAGTACGGCACATTATAGGTCATTTATAAAAGTGGACAGTTTTTATTATAAAAAGGTGGATATGAAGCCATCTATATGGACTCAGAAATTAAAAATTGTCCATGATCCAACAGGTTTGATCCATGATGTAGTAACAGAATCAGCGGATTTAACGTATAGACCATCTGTTCAAGAAATAGAACATTGGAGAACAAAATTTTTTGCTTATCTGCATGAAGCGTACAGAAGAGTAATGAGAAATGAAATCTATTATGCACTTCACAATATAGATAATTTAAGGTTATCCATGATAACTGGTTGGTATATGGAAGCAGGCATACAACCGAATGCCTTTGGGGATTGGGCAAAATTAGAAGGGGATAGAAGCAAACTAAATGAACGACAATTATCACTGTTAATTCAGTGGCAATGCAATAGAGAACAAGAAGAAATTTTTAATGTAATGAAAAATATCATTCCGGAATTTATTCAAATTCACAAGAAATTATGTGAGCAATACGGAGTTGATGAGAACATCGAGTGGGTAAAAGAAATTATAGATTTGGTAATGTAAATTCATATATAAGTCAGCTGTAATATGGCAGTAGAGAATATAAAAAACGCTCAGTTTTTAAATATCCCTGAGCGTTTAATATGCTTATTCAACTAAAGCCCTTACTTCGTGTTTTGATAAATAATACCAAAAATAGTACCTATCCAAACGCCTATAAAAATAGTAAAAGCAAAGAAGCCTAGACCCATGCCTTCCCAACCACCAACAACAAATATGCTGAAAAGTATTAATCCGATACAAAGTAGGCTCATTATAGCAGAAGTTAAAAGTAAAACATTTTTTGAAACTTTACGGGCAATAAAAAACATCATAAATGCAAAGAATAATCCTAACAATAATAAAGGAGTCCATCCGTCTAACATCAAAGCATCCACTTAATTACCCCCTGTTATGTTTTCCACGAACTGACATGACTGTTATATACGCTAAAGTACATCCTGTAAAAATTTTAACATAAATTTTCCATTTATTTAAGGGCAAAGGGACAATGCTTAATGGATTACTCAAAAATTCTAATGATTAAATCCGAAGAAATCGGCTTTCGCTGTATTTCTCTAGCCCAAACGGATAGCTGCCCAATGTGATGTATCTCATGCGTTATCATATGAGCGAAAATCTTTTTTTGCGTAAATTCTAATATTGAACCGTCTCGTCGCTGTACTTCTATAATATTATTTTCATAGTCTGAAGGAAGTTGTTCAATGAACTGTTCAGTAAACAATTGGACAAAAGTCGAATATTCTTTGATCTCATTCAATTGTGTAAGTAGTTGTCGCCTTTCAAAAACTACCTTTTCATCAACTAATGAATTCAACCAGAGCAACTCACAATCTATTATGTGGGTAAGTGTTTCTCGTATACTTTTCATACCGCCAACCCGCTCTTTATGAAATTCTTCTTCCGGTAATGATTCACACCAAGTGAACCAATCTTCACGTACTTGCCAATTGTATTTAAATAAAGATAACATTTTGCACCTCATTCTAGTAGAATAGTAAGAAAATTATAACTTAAATGGATTTATTGGGAAACATTATTGAGTATTACTTCTAATTTAAGGAGTTGAACGAATGAGTAAAATAGCAGCACATAAGGTCTACATCATTTCAGGACCGGCCGGGGTAGGGAAATCAACAACTTCAAAAGAACTGGCTAAAACATTTAAGAACAGTGCCTATATTTCTGGTGATTATATTAGCCATATGCACATTAACGGGAGAAAAAAGCCGTGGGAAAGCTCGGAAGAAATGTCGTTGATTTGGGATAACATATTAAGTCTCACAAAGAATTTTATTAAGTATGGCAATGACGTCATCGTTGATTATGTAACCTTCCCTAAAGAAGCAGAATGGATTAGCGAGAATCTTAAAAGTTTAAATGTGGAAGTAATTTACGTAGTTTTATGGACTGATAAGAAGACTTTATTGACTAGGGATAATATGAGGTTACCGAGCGCCAGAATGGGTGAACGATGTGTGATTTTAGTAGATGAGTTCATAGAAACAGGATTAAATGAAAAACACATTATTGATACAGGCAATACTTCACTTGATGATATCTTAGATGTGATCAATGAAATAATAAACAACCCAAAATATAAATTAAATTAGAATCATATAAGTAGAGCGAAATTATGATTTAGAAGTTGAGGTGTTTTTTTGAGGAAATTCAATGACTACATAGAAACGGACAGACTAGTAATAAGACCCCTTGAAAAAGAAGATTACACATCGTGGTTATCCGCATTTGAAAATAGATTGCCATCACAGCATCAATACGATGAAGGTAAAATAGATATGAGCATTTGTACAAAAGATTGGTTTGGAGATTTGGTAGATCGTCATCAAAGGCTTTCTTCAGAAGATAAAGTTTATGTATTCGGGGTTTTCCGAAAAGAGGATCTTGCGCATATTGGTTCAGTTGATTTTTCCACAATGTTAAGGGATGAATTTCAATGGGCAAGATTTGGTTATACCATCCATAACCAATTTTGGTTACAAGGATATGGAAAGGAAGCTGTAAAAGCTGCGATTACACTAGCTTTTAATAAACTGAATTATCATCGGATCGAAGCACACATAAATCTGGATAACTTTCCTTCTATTAAGTTAGCAGAAAGTGTTGGTCTGCAATTTGAATGTATAAGAAAAGGATTTATTTACGAATTTGACGAATGGACAGATCACCTTATTTACTATATAAATTCGAGGTAACGGATAATAATATAACATCTTGTAATACACAAAGAGAAGGTAGGGATGTTTATGCACAAATTGGAAACTGAAAGATTACCATTAACATTTGATGATTCAGACAGAATTGAAGAATTGGCAGGAGAGTATGATGTAGCAAAGTCTACATTAAATATATCTCATCCATATCCTAAAGGTTCTGCTTCTCAATTTATAGAAAGTATCCAAACTGCAGAACAAAATAATAAGATTGTCATGTTTGCGATTATTAATAAAGAAACAAAACTGTTAATTGGCCTGATTAATTTAAATTTGTCCATCCCGTATCAAAGAGGAGAATTAGCATATTGGATTGGAAAAGAGTATTGGGGAAATGGTTACGGAACCGACGCAGCAAAAGCATTGTTGGAATATGGTTTTAACCAGCTTAAATTAAATAAAATATTTGCAGCTTCATTTACATCAAACACTGGTTCATGGAAGGTAATGGAGAAAATCGGTTTGAAATATGAAGGCACATTAAAGCAACATGTATCAAGATTCGGACAGTTTTATGATTTGACCTACTATGGGTTATTAAAAGAAGAATTCGAAAACATTGCGCAGTTGTGAAGTGAAAATTAGGTGGTGAAAAATCGTGGAAAATGTTTTAACAAATTTGATTTTAATATCGTCAATTTTTGGACTTGTACTATTTTTTATGAATAAGTCTTTAAGAAAATGGCTAAATGTGGAAAAGAAAGAGTTCTTCTCCAATCACTTTGTAAATGAGAAACATAAAAAAATTGATAGGACCATTCGGATTTCTTTTATTGTCTTAATATTGTACGTTTTTTTTATTAATGTCAGCGGAAATCCTTTAAAACACATCTGGTTTCTGCAACCATATATACTTTTGTTTGGCTTAGTTATTGTAACGGAACTAGTCAGAATTGTTATGGAGAAGAGATATTCAAAAAACAAAAATGATTACATTTTTACGTCTGTACAATTAGTGGTTATTTCGTTGTTTTTACTCGCAGTGTTTTCGACAGACTTTTTTGGCTTATTGGCTTGGTAGTAAGTGCTTGTTTTAATAAAGTAGCATATATTTCTACAGTAGTTTTGCTTAAAGGTTATTAAAGAAAGGAACCGAAGATGAAAAAGAAATTAATAATTGGAGTTATATTAATGGCTCTTTTATTTGCAGGGATGTTCAAAGTTACGAAATTAAGAACGTTTCAATTTTTTGGAGGGTTGACCTACCAAGCGGAAACAAAAGACAAGGTTATTGCTTTAACATTTGATGACGGTCCGACCAAGAATGTGGATCAGCTTTTGCCTTTATTGGATGAATACAAGGCTAAAGCTACGTTTTTCCTTATCGGAACTGAAATTGAAAAACATCCCGAAGAAGCTAAAAAAATAGTAGAAGCAGAGCATCAAATTGGAAATCATACGTATTCACATAAAAGAATGGTTTTAAAATCGCCTTCTTTTATTAAAGAGGAGATAGAAAAAACAGACGAACTGATCAGAAAGATTGGGTATAAGGGAGAAATCGACTTTCGCCCACCTTACGGGAAAAAATTTGTTGGGTTACCGTATTATTTAAATCAGCACAACAGGGAGACTATTATGTGTTCTTTAGAGCCGGAAACTTATTACACAAACGTTGATGATAAAGTAGATTATGTACTGGAAAACATTAAACCGGGCTCAATTATTTTGCTTCATCCAATGTATGATCAAACCGGTGGGACAATACAAGTAGTTGAAGCGATTTTAAAGGAACTTACGAGCGAAGGGTATGAATTTGTAACAGTGAATGAACTTCAAGAACGCTGATTTTTTATTGTTACAGTGGGAAATAAAAAAATTAAATACTTCAGACCTGTATCTTTGATTAGTCCATAATCTTAGATATGGGTTTTTTTAGTTTTTTATAATTATATATATTTTTGGAATTTGAACCTGTATGGAATTGACAGTCGTCTAATAGCAGAATTGAAATTGAATTGTAAGGAGGGCAGTATATTGGATAGTGAAGAAAAGAATTATTTATTAGAAAAAATTATGATTGAATATGGGAATGAACTGGTCCGGCTTGCATTTTCCTATGTGAAAGATAAAGAAATCGCGAAAGACCTTGTTCAAAATACGTTTATTAAATGCTACAACAATCTGGATTCGTTCCGATTTGAAGCACAAATCAAAACATGGCTTTACCGGATAACAATTAATGAATGTAAGGATTATTTAAAAAGCTGGCATTACAAAATGGTCCAGGCGAAAAGTTTTATTAATGAAACAACTAAGGCTGTATTACCATCAATAGAAAAAACAGTTATCGATAAATATAAGGAGGAAGAAATTAAAGACATCATTTTTGCACTTTCAAAAATATATCGAGAAGTTGTTTATCTGTATTATTATGATTCATTAAGCACAGAGGAAATTGCTGAAGTTTTAGGGGTTTCTGTAAATACAGTGAAAACTCGATTAAGAAGAGCAAAACAAAGGTTAGAGCCGATGATCAAGGAGGCAGAATTTAATGGAAGATAATCGATTCAGAGAAAAAATAAATTATACGACGAATCAAGAGTTAAATTTCACAAAAGAGGACCGTAATAAAGTATTCGAACAAATCCACAAATCACAGACGGATAATTACAGACAAAAGAAATCTTTTAGTTCTCCTAACAAAAGTATCCCGTTTACAGTTTCTTTGTTAGTGGCAGGTCTTTGTTTATTTTTGTTTCTACCATCAATGCTTCAGGGAGGTGTCAATCAAAACACTAACAGCAGCGATCTTAATACAGAACCCAATACAACAGTTCCAAGTACTACAGGAATAGAAGATGCAAAAGTGTTAACCACTCTAATTACGGTTAAGTCTAAAGAAATGGATAATCGAATCTATCTCAATCTATTACTATCGTACAGTAGAGATAAAAAAAAGATGAAGGTTGTTTCGCTCCCTTATGATACATATGCACCCATAGGAGAAAACTTGGATGGGACTTCAATAAATGATAAATTGTTATTTGCGTATAATTTTGGAGGCGCTGAGAATGTACGAACAACTGTATCAAAATTATTTGATTTGCCAATTGATAATTTTGCGGTGATCGATCTCGACACTTTTTCAACACTCATTGAAACCATGAATGGTATTGAGTATGATTTGCAGGATGATATTACAGTAAGAGGGATAACTCAAGTGGCTTTGGAATTTAAAAAGGGAGTAAATCATTTAAATGGAGAAGAGGTCGTAGCACTGATGATAGCTGCTACTGAGCCAAATAAATTGGATGAGGGTACCCTTTTAACGCTTATCGATGCTGTAATGGATAAAACGGAGAATGAAATTTCATCAATACAAATAAAAGAACCGTTTGCTCAAATAGAAACCAACATTTCTATTGATCAATTACTAGATAATCAAATTGAATTTAAATCAGTAACATCGTTATCTTTAAGTGGTGGAATGATAGATGATGCAATTACAATAAGCAAATCCGAAGGCAAACATATTTACCGGTTTGAAAAGGATTTTTTAAATGCTGTTTCACAACAGTTAACCACATTTAAATAATCTATAAGGGGTTACTATAACCTACTAACAAGATAAAAAAAGGCTCGATTCCACTTTTGGTAATCGAGCCTAGATTAATTTTCTGTTTATTTAGTTGACACATAATTAATACAGCGTTCCACAAACTCCAAGACATCAGTGGAAATCGGATATAGTCCAGTTTCTTCAGCTGGCAGTTTTCTAACCTTCCAGAACTTTTCTATTAAATTGTCGTCCCCTTGAAACGTCATATCTGATAACTCAATTAGCTTATTGGCAATTTCAATGCCCTGCAGCGAATCTGCCTGAATACCTTGGTCTATATAGGATTCAACTTGATTTAATAATAAAATATACTGGTGAGTTATCTCATCATTGTTACTAAGGCTTGGAATCGTATTTTGTAAAAGGATTTTTTCGTCATCCTGAAAATAATCAATCCACTTTCTTGTCGTACTTTGTGATTGTTGAACAAGTTTGGAAATATGATCCCATGATAAATCTTGTTCTACGTCTATCATATTAATTAAAGATGTCGTATTCGCTATACTTGTTTGAAGTTTTGATGATTGTTCCTGCAAATAATTGTAGTGCGAAATAAGAATCTGTTTATACGTTAATTGATCTAAAAGAAGTCGAATTTCCTCTAACGGAAGTGAAAGGGACTTTAAAACAATAATTTTCTCTAATTGAAACAAGTCTTCTTCCGAGTAGTATCGCTTTCCGTGTTCATCTTTAAAACTAGGTGTAAGAAGTTTGATCTGATCGTAATAGCGCAATGTTCGAATCGATATATTTCGTTGTTTACTTACTTCCCCTGTAGTCCATCGTTTCATGTCAGTCCTCCTTAAAAATGCTTGCAGGTTACGTTACGTAATCCAATATAGTGACATTATACCATTTAAAGGAAGAGGGGAAAGGGATGGGAAATAATCAAAACAGTTGGAAAATACAGGATCCTTGGGGCAGTAAAGAATTTATTATATTATTGTTACTGGAGTTTATTTTCGTTATTGGCTTTTTAAAGGTCGTTGTTTCACCGATCTATTCACAATGGCTCAATAATGATTTATACGCTGGGACATTCATGGGACTGACAATAGCGATTATTTTAATAATGGGTGTTTATATTGTTGCGCTCCGTCCGAAAGCGCTTTCTTGGCGTGAAGTAGGACTAACGAGAATGAAAGTGAAAGACTGGAAAATTATCAGTGGTTATTCTGTCATTTTACTAGTTGGCGCGGTCATCATTGTTATACTTACTAGTTTTATCGGGAATACCTGGGAGAATAGCAAAACAGAATCATTACAACAGAATGTGACTTTCCTGAAAGTTCTTATCGCTTTTGTTTCTGCTGCCGTTATATCACCAATTTATGAGGAGCTATTTTACCGTGGTTTTTTATATCGATGGTTACGTACGCGCATTGGATTGTTTGGAGCGATTTTAATCAGCTCCACAATTTTTACGATTGTACATATTCCTGCCTATAATGTAATGCCAGTCAATTTTTTTAGCGGGATTATTTTTGCGCTAGCATATGAACGGACGAATTCGATATGGCCATCCGTGATGATTCATGGTATTACGAATGGTATTATGGTTCTATTGACAAGTTTAGGGTAGTGCTGATTTTTTGCTCTTTTTTGAATATTTTTTTATTGATAAAACAAAAAAATATTACTGTTAATTCTATTGACGATTTAAAATTAACTTGATATTATTCTACTATTGTTTTTAGAAAATATAATATACCTTGTATAAATTCAAGAAGATGGCTTGAAAGTTTCTACCAGCTACCGATAATAGCTGACTACAAGGAATGGGAAATTAATTTTATTTTATTCCATTTTGTAGAGAAGCTTTGGCCATTCGTGGTCAAAGCTTTTTTTATTCTAGGATAATAAAAAAATGCTAATAAATAGCAACTAGGAGATTACAACATGAAAAAATTTTTCGAATTTGCAGAGCGTGGTACTTCTTATAAAACAGAAACACTCGCAGGAATCACGACCTTCTTGTCAATCGCCTATATTTTGATCGTCAATCCGATTATCCTAAGCCAATCTGGTATGGATCACGGAGCTGTATTCACTGCAACTGCGCTTACTGCTATAATCGGCACATTGCTAATGGGTATACTTGCGAACTTCCCAATCGCCATTGCACCGAGTATGGGATTAAATTCATTCTTTACTTTTACAGTTTGTATTGGGATGGGCATTGATTGGCAAGTCACGTTAACAGGTGTTTTTGTGGCCGGCATCATCTTCTTGATTTTAAGTTTATTTAAAATTCGTGAAAAAATTATAAATATTATTCCAAGTGATTTAAAGTTCGCGATTGCTTCAGGGATTGGATTTTTCATCACTTTTGTCGGATTAAAAAACGGTGGCATTATTGTTGGTAATCCAGATACATTTGTGGCGATTGGCGATTTAACTTCACCGATGACGTTATTAGCAATTCTAGGTATTTTCCTTACAATCATTATGTTAGTAAAAGGTATTAACGGCGGTATTTTCTACGCTATGGTCATTACAACAATTGTAGGTATGCTGTTCGGTAAAATTGAAGTACCATCTTCAATCGTTGGTAGTATTCCTAGCCTTGAACCAACATTTGGTGTTGTGTTTGGTCATTTAGATGAAATTTTTACAGCGGAAATCCTGACAGTTATTTTCACGTTCCTTATTGTCGCTTTCTTTGATACAGCAGGTGCATTAATTGGACTAACAAGCCAAGCAGGCATGATGAAAGACAATAAAATTCCGAATATCGGAAAAGGGTTACTTGCCGATTCAGCTGCCGGTGTAATTGGAGCTGTATTAGGTACATCAACACCTGCAACAAGCGTTGAGTCTTCTGCTGGTATTGCTGTTGGAGGAAAAACCGGCTTTACATCAGTAGTTATTGCAGCATGTTTCGTCGTTGCCTTATTCTTCTCACCACTTGTTAGCGTTATTTCTGTGGAAGTAACATCCGCCGCTTTAATTATTGTCGGTGCACTAATGGCCATGGAAATCCGTCGAATCAACTGGACAAAGTTAGAGATTGTCATTCCGGCATTTTTAACAATAATTATGATGCCACTAACTTCTAGCGTGGTAATCGGAATCGGTTTAGGCTTTGTACTTTATCCAATTTGCCTAATCGCACAAAAGCGTGCTAAAGAAGTGCATCCGATTATGTATGTGCTTTGCCTGTTATTCCTTTTATACTTTGCTTTTATCGTATAAAGAGCTTCAAAATAAATGAAATATAAGACATAGGTTAGTTCATTCAGCTAACCTATGTCTTTTTAAATTATAATTATTTTAGGAAATTAAATATTATATAGAGGGGTGAATTAAAATTGTTATATTACGTAATTGATGCATTTACAGAAACAAAATTTGGCGGAAATCCAGCAGGTGTAGTAATCCATGAAGATTTAGACGAAGAGTTTATGCAAAAATTTGCTGCGGAAGTTCGCTTTTCAGAGACAGCTTTTATTAAAAAAATAAACTCTCAAACATTTGAGATAAAGTTTTTTACACCGACTTCACAAGTAGAATTATGCGGACATGCTACAATTGCTTCTTTTAAAGCATTGTTGGAAAACAAGGCAGTTGAAAATAACCATACATATATGATGGAAACACTAGCTGGCACACTATCTGTTGAGGTCAATCAATCATTTATAATGATGGAGCAAGCTAAACCTAAACTAGGGAAAACATTTGATGATTATGAGTATTTAGCGGACCTGTTTAATATTGATAAAAGCCAAATAGGAAGTGCAGATTTTAACTTGGTTCCTCAAGCTTCAAGCACGGGGCTCTGGGATATTATGCTGCCTATAAAAACAAATGAAGTTTTAAATGCGCTAAAACCTGATTTTAAAGCTCTTGCTGAATTTACAAAGGTCAATAAAGTAGGTGGTGTCCATGCATTTACGCTTGATACAAAAGAAGGGGTAGCAATGAGTAGAAACTTTTGCCCGCTCTATGGGATTGACGAAGAAGCCGCAACAGGAACTTCAAATGGAGCTTTAACTTATTATCTTTTTCATCATAAAGTGTTAAATGAATTTAACGAAGAATACACTTTTCTTCAAGGATACAGTATGGATAGACCTTCTTGCATTATTACGAAATTGGTAAATAAAAATAACCCATTAGTTATGGTAGGCGGGAATGCGACTATACTGACAAAAGGGGAAATTTACTAAAGGCTTTAGCAAATATTAATATCTAATTTACGAGCATGAACCTACTACAAGGATCATGCTCGTTTTATGATGAAATGAGAATGAAAAATCAAGTATGATTTGGATAATTATGTTAATATTGAAAAGGTATAGCAAATGGAAAACTTTATTAGAAAGCCTAATTTTTGGCGTGATCTTATGGAGGTTATTATGGATAAATGGAAAACTTTAAAATCAGAGTATATACATAAAAGTCCTTTCGGCAATATTCGAAAAGACGAATGCAAGCTTCCTAACGGTATTGAGATAGACGATTATTATGTAAACGAATATTCTGATTGGGTAAACGCCGTCGTTATAACAAAGGAATACGAGATTGTCCTTGTTGAACAGTACCGTTATGCTGGAAATGAATTTTACCTTGAAGTCCCTGCTGGGAAAATAGAAGAAAATGAAACATACGAGGAAGCAATAATCCGGGAAGTAAGGGAAGAGACCGGTTTTATTTCAAAAAGCAAGCCTATTCTTTTGGGGGAATTCATGGTTAACCCTGCAACGCAAAATAACAAGGTAATTACTTTTCTCTTGCTAGATGCTTTTAAGGAATTCGAACAAGATTTAGATGATACTGAAATACTTACTATTAAATTACTTAATTTTAATGAAATGGACCATTTGATAAAGTCAAAGCAGATTAATACACAATTGTTCACAGCGCATGCTTACTCGATGGCTAAAATGTACCTTATGGAAAAACAAGTGAATATCTAAATATATAGAAGAAAATGAGGTGAGTAAATGTCTCACGTAAGAATACGATGTACAGGATTGATCATCGAAAAAAATTCGATACTTTTAGTGGAGTATGATGATAATGGGATACACTACAATTTACCGGGTGGGGGACTTGAAACTGGTGAGACGATAGTGGAGGGTGTCGCAAGAGAAGTGTTTGAAGAAACTACTGCAGATGTTGAAGTTGGACCGTTAGCATTAATTTATGAGTTTCCCCCACATAAGCAATCCGGTGATTATGATGAGAATACCAAACATGGACTACACCTTATTTTTGAATGTACTTTAAAGAATGGTTCGATCCCCAAATTACCCGAATATCCAGACCTTTATCAAACAGGAGTGAAGTGGATTCCTATAGAGGAATTGGATTCAATCTTGCTGCTGCCTAATATAATACAGCAAATAAAGAACTATATTGATAATAGAAGAAATATTGAATTGATTGAGGATTATCAGTTGGAGAAACTTTTTAAAAAGTAAAAGTAAGTCAATAAAAAATGTCCTTTGAAATTTATAAGAGTATAAATTGAGGTGTTTTATAATGGAAGATTATTGTTCAGAAACGAGGGCATACTTCACTTTATTTGGAGAGGATTTCCCTGTGGAGGAATTCACTAGAGAAATAGGAATCATTCCAACAGAAGCTTACAGAAAAGGTGAGGAATGTATTCGAGGTAAAACAAAACATATAAGATTTGAAACTGCATGGGAGTATGGGCTAGATTATAAAATGACAAACCATCCAGAGGAACAAATTCATACCATTATAAATACACTATATAACTCAATAGAGATTATTAAAAAGTATAAAGATAATTACAATTTGAAATGTAAATTAGTTACGGTTATTTGTTTTAATCGTCAGCAGACTCGTGAGCTTGTTATGAATAATAAAGTAATTGAATTTGCCAATCAAGTAAATGGAGAATTTGAATTCGATATTTATAATGACAACGATTAGAAAGGCTTTTTTAAGAATAGCGTGGATTCCATTTATTGTGTTGAATCGTAATTACTGAAACTTTTTTCAACTCGATTCCGTATGAAAGTATAACTAATCGTTTAGTTGGAGAGGGGAAAATATATGTCTGAAAAAGGCTGTATAAAATGTGGAAGTAAGGATGCAAGCAAGAAAGAAGTGGCGATGACTGGTACAGGGTTATCCAAAATGTTTGATGTTCAGCACAATCAGTTTATAGTCGTTTACTGCAATAACTGTGGATATTCAGAGTTCTATAATAAAAAATCATCTTCAGCCTCAAATATTTTTGACCTGTTTTTTGGTTAATAAGAATAAATGTAGTTTTATTATTAGACTTACCGAATTCTAAATGAACGAAAACAGAACTAATGATGTAAATGTCTTGCATTTTTTCTTGTGTGGCGTTAAGATAAGGTCAAGTTAATAGACCGGTTTGAGTTAAAGAGAGACCTTAAAGAACGCACAAAGCGATATTTGTGTGATGCTTTAAGGTCTCTCTTTTTTGTCTACATTAAGGAGGAATTATTATGTCAACAGCATCAGCTTTACAACGATCAATCATCATGAATGATTTACAGAGCAAAGAATATGACGTTTTAGTTATCGGAGGCGGTATTACAGGTGTGGGAATCGCACTTGATGCCATTACACGCGGTTTATCCGTGGCATTAGTTGAAATGCAGGATTTTGCGGCAGGTACGTCAAGCCGCTCAACAAAATTAGTACATGGCGGTTTACGCTATTTAAAACAATTTGAAATTAAAGAAGTAGCCGAATTGGGAAAAGAACGGGCAATCGTTTATGAAAATGGACCGCATGTAACGACACCGGTATGGATGTTATTACCGTTCCATAAAGGTGGTACATTCGGTAAATTTTCAACATCTATTGGGTTACGTGTATACGATTTCTTGGCGGGTGTTAAAAAATCAGAGCGCCGCTACATGCTAACGAGTGCGCAAACATTAGAAAAAGAACCTTTAGTGAAGCAAGCCGATTTATTAGGAGGCGGGGTTTACGTTGAATACCGTACTGATGATGCACGTTTAACAATTGAAGTGGCAAAATCTGCGATTGAAAAAGGTGCCGTTTTAGCAAACTATACAAAAGCTTCAGGTTTTTTATATAATGATGCGAAAAAAATTATCGGAATTGAAGCGACAGATTTACTCTCTAATGAGACAATTCAAATTCATGCGAAAAAAGTCGTGAACGCAGCAGGTCCATGGGTGGATGATGTACGTAGCATTGAAGGGAAAACAAGCGGTAAACATTTAATTTTATCAAAAGGTGTGCATATCGTATTTGATCAATCGAAGTTCCCGTTAAAGCAGGCAGTTTATTTTGATACACCAGATGGCCGCATGGTTTTTGCGATTCCGCGTAACGGTAAAACGTATGTTGGTACGACAGATACGTTTTATGAAGGTGATCCTCGTAATATGGATATTGAACAATCCGATCGAGATTACATTATGAACGCTATTCACTATATGTTCCCTAATGTAAAAGTAACGGATACAGATATTGAATCAAGTTGGGCTGGTGTACGTCCCTTAATTCATGAAGAAGGGAAAGGACCGTCAGAAATTTCCCGCCACGATGAAGTATGGGAATCCGCTTCAGGCCTAGTTACAATTGCGGGTGGTAAATTAACAGGCTACCGTAAGATGGCGGAAACTGTTGTAGATAAAATTGCTGCTAGCTTAAATTCAGAATTTGGTGTAGCAAGCAAGCCATGTATAACAAAAGACATCCCGATTTCTGGTGGTGAGGTAGGCGGGTCGAAGCATATCCAAACGTTTATTTCGAAAAAGATCGAATCAGGTGTAAAAGCGGGCTTAACGCATGAAGAAGCAGATTATTTAGCCCAGCATTATGGTTCGAATGTTGAAAAAGTATTTAGCTATGTGGCTAACGCAAACGATACGATGCCAAAAGCATTATTTGCACAGCTGCAATATGGCATTGAGCATGAACTTGTGACGACGCCTGTCGATTTCTTTGTGCGCCGTACTGGTAATATGTTCTTTAATATCGCATCGGTATTGGCACATAAAGAGGCAGTCATTACCCATATGGCTCAACAATTAAATTGGACGGATGCCCAATTATCGGAGTTTACAGAACTGTTAAACATTGAAATTAAGCGTGCAACAACCGCAAAATAATGTAAAATAATATTGTGATATAATTTTGGCTCATCGAATGCGTGGAGATTTGAATTAACGCAGCCGATGAGCCATATTAATATAAACAGATTTCTAATTATAGGAGGATGTTATGCCGTTTAATGACCAAAAAATCATACCTGCTGCCCGAACAATTAAACAGTTTGATAAAGTAGTAAAAAGTGAATTTGAATATATCGTATTGCTTGAAGTGCATTTAAGTCATTTGCGTGCACTTAAACAAGAGGCCGAACGTCATGGGAAAAAATTAATTATTCATGCGGATTTAATTCACGGCTTGAAGACGGATAATTTTGCCGCGGATTATTTGTGTAACGATATACGTCCGGCAGGCATAATTTCTACACGCTCCAATATGATTTTAAAAGCGAAATCTCGCGGTATTTTAGCGATTCAACGTGTCTTTTTAATCGATACAATTGCGCTGGAAAAAAGCTATTCGCTCCTTGAGCAAACGGCGCCGGACTTTATTGAATTACTCCCAGGTGTTATCCCGGAAATGATTAAGGAAGTATATACGCATACAGGCATCCCTGTTATTACAGGGGGCTTAATTCGGACGGATGATCAAATTAAGCAGGCATTTGATGCAGGTGCGATTGCCATTACTACATCCAATAAAGAATTGTGGAAACGTTTCCAAAAAGTTGTTGACTAATGAATAATTTCAAACTATTATGATTACTAAGTCAATAAATACGTGGTTGAGTGAAGGAGTCCGCATGTAGCTTTGTTTTACGTGATAACGTAAAACAATTGTTACTTGCGGACTTTTTTTCTTCTAAGTATTTTATGATCGGAATATACATGAGCTAAGGAGGTTATGGAATGTCAACATTTACAGCCGAGTTAGTCGGCACGATGCTGCTAATATTATTCGGTGGAGGCGTTGTAGCGGGAGTTTCATTGCACAAATCAAAAGGTCAAGGTGGCGGTTGGGTCGTTATCACATTTGCATGGGGCTTTGCCGTAGCGATGGCAGCTTATGCAGTAGGAGGTATTAGCGGAGCGCACTTAAATCCGGCATTAACAATCGCTCTCGCAACAATTGGCAACTTTGCATGGGCAGATGTACCATTGTTTATCGTTGCACAACTTCTCGGAGCGTTTTTAGGGGCTGTGTTAGTGTACTTTGTTTATTTACCGCACTGGAAAGGCACAAAAGACAAAGGCGCAAAACTTGGCGTATTCTCTACAACACCGGCAGTAAAGCATATTCCTTCCAACATGATTGCCGAAATGGTCGGCACATTTGCATTAGTGCTGGGGATTTTAGCGTTAGGGACAAATGAAATAACAGCAGGATTAAATCCATTTTTAGTTGGTATTTTAATTGTTGTAATTGGTATGGCATTGGGTGGTCCAACTGGTTATGCGATTAACCCGGCCCGTGACTTAGGTCCACGTATTGCACACGCGATTTTACCGATTCCAGGTAAAGGAGATTCAGCTTGGTGGTATGCATGGGTACCTGTAGTTGCCCCAATTATCGGCGGTGTTTACGGTGCAGTATTCTTTAGCTTCATCTGGAATGGGGCAGATGCAACATTATTCTGGATTTTCAGTGTAGTGGTAGCGGCGATTTTCGTAGCTGCACAAATGACAGTATCAACAGTAGAAGAGTAGGGGGATTTGAGGATGACAGAAAAATTTATGATGGCGCTAGACCAAGGTACAACAAGTTCTCGTGCAATTTTATTTGATAAAAATGGCACGGTATTTCATACAGCACAGCAGGAGTTCCCGCAATATTTCCCGGAATCAGGTTGGGTTGAGCATAACCCGGAACAAATTTGGTCTTCTGTGCTTTCATGTATCGCGGCTGTGTTATCGGAGAAAAATATACTCGCAAGTCAAATTGCAGGGATTGGTATTACAAACCAGCGTGAAACGACGGTTGTATGGGATAAACATACAGGTCATCCGATTTACAATGCAATTGTCTGGCAATCGCGACAAACAGCTGAAATTTGTGAAGATTTAAAAGCGCGAGGCTTAAATGATATGTTCCGAGATAAAACAGGCTTGCTTATTGATGCGTACTTCTCGGGTACAAAGGTGAAATGGATTTTAGACAATGTAGAAGGCGCTCGCGAAAAAGCGGAAAATGGGGATCTTTTATTCGGTACAATCGATACTTGGATCATTTGGAAATTAACGAACGGTAAAGTGCACGTAACGGATTATTCAAACGCATCCCGAACATTAATGTTCAATATTTACGATTTGAAGTGGGATGAAGAGCTTCTTGATATTTTAACAGTTCCAGCATCGATGCTTCCAGAAGTGCGTTCTTCTTCAGAAGTCTACGGTCATACAGATGCGGATAATCTTTTCGGTCAAGAAATTCCAATCGCAGGTATCGCGGGCGACCAACAAGCAGCATTATTCGGGCAAGCTTGCTTTGAGCAAGGAATGGTGAAAAATACATATGGCACTGGTTGCTTTATGTTAATGAACACAGGTGAAAAGGCAGTAAAATCTGATCATGGTTTATTAACGACAATTGCATGGGGACTAGACGGCAAAGTAACGTATGCCCTCGAGGGAAGTATTTTCGTAGCCGGCTCTGCTATCCAGTGGCTTCGTGATGGCTTACGTATGTTCCGTAAAGCTGAGGAAAGTGAAGCATATGCAGCTCGTGTAACATCTTCAGAAGGTGTGTATGTTGTGCCGGCATTCGTTGGATTAGGTACTCCTTACTGGGATTCAGATGTGCGCGGTGCAGTATTTGGCTTAACACGTGGTACGGAAAAAGAGCATTTCGTACGGGCAACACTTGAGTCACTGGCCTATCAAACACGCGATGTATTAGGTGCAATGGAAGCGGATTCAGGAATTCCGTTAAGCACATTACGTGTAGACGGCGGAGCAGTGAAAAATAATTTCTTAATGCAATTCCAGTCAGATCTTTTAAATGTGCCAGTAGATCGCCCGGTTGTAAATGAAACAACAGCTTTAGGTGCTGCTTATTTGGCAGGTTTAGCAGTAGGATATTGGGAGACATTAGATGACATCTCTCACTACTGGAATTTAGACCACAAATTCGAACCTGAGATGGACGAAAAAGAGCGCGAAGCATTATATACAGGCTGGGGCAAAGCGGTAAAGGCGGCACAGGCGTTTAAATAATAAACTTAGTTTCTTGATAAAAAAGAGACCAACAGAAAAACTGTAAGAAAAGCGATTAAGCTTTCTTACAGTTTTTTATTTGAATCATCACTATAACCACTAAATAAATGAAGGTTTAGATTCTTTGTCTTTTAACAAACGATTGTTACAATTGTAATGTTTGTTATCCTTTTGCAAAAGAAGCGCCATCCATTCCCTAATGATTTTACAGTCCCTCTCTAGTAAGCTTGTAATAGACAACTAGAAAGGAATGATTCAAAAATGTTGAAAAAAAGTATCGTGTTGTTGTTTAGTATGATGCTATTTGCTCTACCAGCTACTGCATCTGCAGCTACATATACAGTAAAAAGTGGGGACACGCTTTGGAAGATTGCCTCTAAAAATCAAATCGGTCTAAGCGAATTAATTTCTTTAAACCCTACATTAAAAAATCCGGATATGATCTATGTCGGAGAAAAAATTAATATTTCTGAAAATGAACAGCAAGCAGTAGAAGAGCAAGTAGTTAGCCTAGTAAATAAGGAACGCGCGCAACAAGGATTAGCACCATTAAAAATTGATTGGGAATTAGCACGTGTTGCAAAATATAAGTCACAAGATATGCATGACAAAAATTATTTCAGCCATACAAGCCCAACTTACGGCTCACCATTTGATATGATGAAACAATTCGGTATCAGCTATAAAGCAGCAGGTGAAAATATTGCAAAAGGTCAAAAATCCGCTGCGCAAGTAATGGATGGATGGATGAATAGTTCAGGCCACCGAGCAAACATTATGGATTCGAAATTTACGCATATTGGTGTAGGCTATGTTAAAGATGGTAATTACTGGACACAAATGTTTATAAAAAAATAAAGTCATAAAAGGCAGTTCAAATTTTTGCATAAAGTAAAAATTTGAATTGCCTTTTTTATATCTACTTATTTTGGTATAGCGATATATGAATCGTTTGTTAATAATAAACCTCTCAGCCATCAACAAGTGAAAACGATGATCTTTATTATTGTAATATATTTTACTGTTATCGAAAGGTTAACAATGTTAAACTATGTTGGCATCATTCCAGATTATTAGAATGAACAATACGAACGATTATAGGAGAGTCCTAAAGAATGAAAAAGAAAGTAAACGTATTAATCTTATTATTAATGGCCATCTTTATGGTTGGTTGTACTGATGAAGAAAAAGTGTCCATTACTGATGGAGATATAAAAACACAAGAGGTAACAACCGATAATACAACTGAAAACAGTGAACGTGAAAAAAATACTCCGGTTGTTGATGAATCCCTAGTAGAGGAAACACCAACTCAATCAAATAATGATCAGTTTTCAGGATATAAACTTATTGAAGTGGATGGCGGTAATTTGTCTGGGTATCGTGAATCTAACGTGGTAGTTAACATTGGTTTTGGTGACCGTGAATATTGGGCATTTACGAATGAATACGGGCAATTAGTACGTGTCATTGCGGACAAAATCATACTACAAGATGACGAAAATGAACCTGTATTATCGTCTGGTAGGTACTATGCTGATGAGGCAAAGGTTCCTGGTGTCGAAAGTTCCGTTTTAGATGAAGGACATATTATTGCCGATTCTCTCGGCGGGGTATCGAACGCTTACAACATTACCCCGCAAAATAGTACGCTTAACCGACATGGTGATCAAGCATATATGGAAGACGCGATCCGTAAAGCTGACGGAGCCATTATGTTTGAAGCGATCATCACATATCCGAATACAAAAACGCAGATTCCTTCAAATTATCAGTATACCTATACTTTAAAGGGGAAAAAGATTGTTGATAAATTTGACAATGTGAACCCTGATGAAGTAAACAAATCACTCGGTTTAACAGGTAATGAACCTTCCAAACCAACGAATTCAAACACAAAAGGTGATATTTCCAGTGTTGATACAAATGGGAATGGACAAGTGACGATTAAAGAAGCAAAAGCAGCAGGTTTCAGTATGCCGATAACGAGTGATCATTGGTTATATCCCTATATGCACGATGCCGATAAGGACGGTCTTGTAGGGGAGTAAGCTTCCTGGCTCTATCTGCTTGCGGGTACAGGATTTATTGTAAATGTATGTGTTTTATTATGCGCTAATCTATTTTTCTCAACTATGGGATTATAAATATAGCTACAAAAGAATATTATACTGAAGAAATGCTTTAGTCTCTAATTAACCTTTGTAAATATTTTGTCAAAGAAAACACCCCGAAAGTTAGTTTTTATTCTAACTTTCGGGGTGTAGCTTTAAAGGTTTAAATTTGGGATATTTTCATTTTTTATTAAGGTGTCACTGTTAAGTCTGCATCTTTTAAATTCGGTGTTTCTGTTAATTCTTCCTCTTTAGAAGATTGTTCCTCAGCAGCGGCATCGCCAGCTCCTTCTGTAATTACTGGTAAATTAATATATAATTTACCGGCAGCTTTTTGACGAGTTTCGTTATTAAAGTCATCGATTGCAATTACTTCAATAACTGCTCCGTTTGCAACAGTATCAGCAGGGACTGTCCAGTAGCCTACATAATGACCATTTCCTTGTTCCATCATTGGTAATTCAGTTGCATTTTGAACTACGTTTGTTAATGGCATATGGATTACAAAAGTAGGTTTTAATCCTGGCTCACTATCAAACTCAATTTTAACTGTTCTACCCGTTGTAATGGTAATGTCTGTAGCTGGTTTTAAGTTTGAAATGATTGGTGCATCGAAATCAGCAGTTACAGTAACTGTCTTAGAAACACTGTTGCCAGCTTTGTCTGTAGCTACTACTGTGATTTCATTCGCTCCATTATCAAGAATAACGCGTTTTGAATATTTTCCGTCGCTGATCGTAGCATTTAAGCCATTAACAGTAACTGTGTCAATATTTTCATCTGTAATTAAACCTTCTACAGTAACAGTTTCACGATTGACTTTTTCACCATTAGCTGGTTTGTCGATTGTTAGTTCAGGAGCTATTGTATCTAAAGTCACTAAAATCGGAGTCGATTCACCTGTTACTCGACCATCTAATTTTGAAAGAACTGAAAATTCATTAACGCCTTCAACTAGGTTTGCTTTAATTTCAAATTTGCCATCGTCTCTAACTACTGATGATGTAACTACTTCGCCATTTTGTTTTAACTCAATAGTTGTTGTTGGAGAGGCTGTTCCAGTAATTGTTGTTTCAGGCTCATTTGTAATTGAATTTGTCACTGGAGAAGTGATTATTGGGCCAACTACTTCATAGCTAACGCGTGCGCGAATCATATAGTTTCCTTCGCTTGCAGGAGCTGTAGACCATGCACCTGATACATGCTGATAGCTTCTTGTTGCATTTTTGCCATCTTCATCCGTTGCAAGACCTGGAGTGTTCGGGTTTGCAACTGTTTGGCGGTAAACCATATAGAAGTCATCATTGACAACAATATTATGTTCTGTAAGGTCTACTACTGTCCATTCACCATTTCGAAGAGCCGTTGCATTAATCGGACCAGCTAATTGTTTACCTGGCGTACCGTCTGCACCGGTAGCATCCCAAACTTCAACTGCAAAGGCAGTTCCACCTGGGTTAGGCCATTCAGTTGTCCAAAAACGGAATACACCATCTGTTACAATACCGTTTTCTTTACCTTCAGGAAGAGACATTTTTACTGCCCATGCATTTCCAGCCGCATTGAATGCGCGTGCATTTTCAGGAGTGCCATCATCATAGCCAATTTCTCCACCTGGATATGTGTAGAAAGGTTCAAGAGAAATGCTTAGAGGTGATAATTCACCTGTAAGAGAAACAGGGATTTCTTTTCCATGGTATCCGCGAGCAATTACTTTAAGTGTGTACGAACCTACATATGCTGTAAGGGCAAAGTTACCGTTAGCATCTGTTTGGACAGGTGTGATATTTGCGTCTTCAACTAAAATAACTGTTGCACCTTCAATCGCATCTCCTGTTGATTCGTCAGTAATTGTACCGCTTATTGTATTTTGTTCAATTTCATCTAATGTGAAATTCGCAGTAGAAGTGCTATCCGCCTCAATTGTGACTGTTTGTACTTCAGATGTGAAACCGTAAGCCTCTGCTTTTACATTAAATGTGCCCGTACCATGTGTGAGTTTGTATGAACCATCAGCTGGACTTGAATATACCGAACGTCCTGATTCTAGGACACTTACTTGAGCTCCTAATGGAAGAAGTGTTGGATTGTTGATTACTTCAATCTCAGGTGCCTCAACTTTAGAAAGTACATCAGGTTTAATAGTCGTTGGATCTACAGCTTCTTTTAATGCATCTTTTTCTTTCCCGTTACCTATATTGCCATTATTACCGTTGTTGCCATTGTTCCCATTGGTATTTCCTTTATTGCCGTTGTCATTTCCTTTACCATTTCCGTTGCCATTATTATTGTTTTTACCTTTAGAAACTTTCCCAGTTTGAGATACGCTAGCTAATGCCACATCATCAATATACCAGCCATCTCGTTGTACACTAGAATCTGAAAATGCATTGAAACCAATATAGATACGTTGTCCAGCATAGTCTGATAAATCAACCTCTGCGTCTAACCAACTATTTGATATACCTTGAACCATTAATAATTGTGTCCAGTTTTCTTGGTCTGTTGACACGAATACATGTCCATAATCATACGCTCTACCAGAACTAGCTTGTTCAAAGTTATGCCAATGTTTAAATTGTAAATATGAGTTTCCTTCAGGCAGGTCAATTGGAGGCGCAACAAGTGTCGCGTTCATGCTGTTTGCATATGTGCCAGATAAGTTTGTTGCATACACCTTTTCACCTGAGGCAGCATTTCCTGGACCAGATGTTGGTACACCCCAGTCCCAGCTATCATTCGTACCAAATGAGTACCAGCCAATCGGTTGAGTTTCAAAGTTTTCAGAATAACCAACAGTGATCCCTGGTTTTACTTCTACAATGTATTCATCACTATTTACTTCATTGTTACCAAAGTCATTAATTGTCCATTTGTACGTAAATGAATTACCAGAGATTAATTCGCCCGGTATAACAACAGCGAATTCACCAGCTTTATGATCGCCCGATTTACGTCCAGCCGGGATTTGTTGCCACGTATTATTTTCATCTTTGTAGTTAAGTAATACTGAGGAAACACTAATATTATCACTTACTGCAACAGTTAAATTTAAATCCATCCCAGCATAAGTTTCATGTGGGGCTGTATGATCGAATTGAGGTGCTTCAATATCAGTTCCTGCTTTTGTGACTTGACCTTCAAGTGTACCTAATCCTGAAATAATTGAAGAAACAGCTTCATATGCGTCCACTAATCCATAACCATATCCATGGTTAGGCGTAGTAGGGTATTGACTATCTGTTAATGGATTAGCAGTGTCTAGAAGAATCTGTTCCATTTCATCTACTGTTAAATTTGCATTCACTTGACGTAAGAGGGCAGCCACACCTGATACAGCAGGACCGGCCATCGATGTACCATTCCAACCACCTTCATAACCTCCACCCGGAACAGATGAACGAATGTTAACACCAGGAGCAGAAATGTCTGGTTTAGTTTCAGCATAAGGGGAAGGACCACGTAGAGAGAAATTACCAACTAAGTTATTAATGTCCGTTGCGCCTGTAGCAAATGATTCCGGATAGTTGGCTGGTGCAGCAACAGATCCAGCTCCACCTGGATTTGTGAACGTTGTATTACCTGCAGAGAATTCGGGGAAGATTTCTGCTGCACGCCAGTTAATAACAACATCACGGTACCATTCGTCTAATCCAGCCCCACCGCCCCAAGAGTTATTCACGACATCTGGCGCCATATCAACGCGCGGGTTTCCGTTAGCATCTGTAGGTGTTAAAATCCATTGAGCTGCCTCTAATAGATCGGCATCTGTTCCACCGCTTGCAGTGAAAGCTTTAACAGCAATATATTTCGCCCCTGGTGCAACCCCAATTTGATTTGAGCCATTTTGTTCACTACCGACCATTGTACCAGTAACATGTGTCCCATGGTCTACGTCGTCATATGGAGTAGCTCTTCCTGCTGAAGTCGAATCATACCAGCTATAATCATGAGAAACTTCTCCAGTGGCTTTGTTATAGCCGCGGTATTTTTCTTTTAAAGCTGGATGATCCCATTGAACGCCCGTATCAATACTTGCAACTACTGTACCTGAACCATCTATGCCCATTTCCCAAACTTCAGGTGCATTGACCCGTTCAATATTCCACTCAACGTTTGCAACTTCTGCATTTGGGGTTACAGCATTTTCAGTTTTGGTTGTAAAGAGCTGACGTGTTTCATTAGGTAAAATTTTCTCCACTTCTTCGAATGTAGCGATTTTTTCTGCCACTTCCTGAGTTGCTGTAACAGCAATTGCATTTACGATATAAAAGGATGTAATATCTGTTGCATTGCCACTAGCCGCTTCTTGATCAAGGAATTGCATTACTGATTGTTGAGATTCAATAGAAGTCGCCTTTAATTCAGAGACAACAGCAGAACGTTGAATCAACTTTGCATTTAGAGCAGATAAGTTTGATTCATCCGCCTTTTGGCGAGCAGCCTTAGCAACTACGGTAGAATTCGCCTTATCTTTAAATTTGACTAAGAACGTTACTTTGTTCTCCTCTTTGAAATTTTCAAGTAAGCGTTTATTCAATTTTTCGCGTGCAGAACTAAAAGTACCGCTCGAACTCGAATCTCTAAATGATTCATAGAGTTGATTGGAAGTTGTTTGTGCGCTAGCAACACCTGGTGTCAATAAAGAAAATGTCATCGCTGCAGTAGCAAAAATACTAAGTGCTTTTTTAGAATTTTTTTTCTTCCTCATTTGTATTCCTCCTTCGATTTTGAATTCACTTTGTACCTCTAATAGTAATTTGAAGCTGTAGGTTGTACTTTAAGAACAACCTTTCCTCCTTTCTTTATGCTTTTTAGGGTAGAAATTACTAATTTGTGAACTTAAATTCTCTAGATGTAAGTACTATGTTAGATTATCGAAAAAGGTTTGTTTATCGTATTATGTCGAAAATTTTAGATGAAAAATTTTTTGAAGTTAATTGACTATTTTTTTAAGGGGAAAGAGGGCAATGAGACATAGTTGGACAATTATGGAAATCGGTAATAGTAAGGTTAAGCTGATTACTGAGATTTCGTAAAAATAATAAATCATATCTCCCATTGCGAAAAAAGATTAGTTTAACCTATAAAAAGGGCAATAGGTCTAAAGGTTAATTTTTTATTTTAGGTTGTAAGAGGGACTTTTTGTTCACTTAACTAATAGTTAATTGTTATTCTTAAGTAGGAAAAGGTGACAAATATTCATCGGTTAATTTGTTGGAATGTTCAGTATTTTAATTGAGTTAGAGAATTAGTGGTTTAAACATTTAAAAAATAAAGTAATCAAAATGTTATTTTCGACTAATTAATCGATAAATTTGAGGGGGAATAAAGTCTCGTGAGCTATCTGTATATATTTCACTAGGTTTAGGTTTTAGTTAAAATTTCGCTTTTTTATAATGAAGTTATTTTTTGGAATTGTCGAAATTTGTAAATAGGATACTGGGTATTTCTATTATGTTTTTGTTATAACAAATCAAAGTGGAATTGGCGATTAAGAAGAAAGGTATAGGAGGTCTTATTATGGCTAGCCAAAATAAAAAAGCAGAACCAATTCTGCTTTTTTACAACAACATTGTTATCCAGGTAATGTGTAGAACGAATATTCCGCTATATAAGAACATAACGAAAGAAAGGACTATACGCCAAACATTTGTTAACCTTGTAGGGAAATTTGACTTCCATAATAACCAAATTAGCCCAGATAAGATAACTTTTGTGCCGAGAATCATTAAGGGCGAAAGTGAACTCAACAGGGGATTTGCTTCTTCAATCCATTCGTTGCTGAGTCCCCAAGCTGTACAAATGCCATCAATGAGATTTAATACCATAATGACCAACAACATCCGTTTAATATCAAACAAACGTTTCACTATACGTCACTCTTCGCTCGAATCGCAATCTCTCCTTTTATTCTTTTTCGGTAGCTACAATTTTGCTTCTAACGAACATTCCATCTTTAGATAAGCTTTTACAAAATTACTTATTTTATACTGCATTAATAGATACAAGATTAACTTCTTCATTTTTACCTATTATTTGTATTTTTTATTATCTATATTCTCCTTGAGTGATGTTTATATGGCAAAAACGAGCATAAATTGAAAACTTTATGGCCGACCGTATTAGTAATTGCGAAAATAGGGTATATGTTAGATGTAATATAGGGGGAGTAAAGATGAAACTTGAATTTTTAAAAGTTGAAAAAATCGTAGAAACAGATAAAAACAAAATCATTTATATTCCAGCTGGGGGCATCCAGTTTGGTTTTAAAAATAAAATCATTTCTTTAAAGGATCCATTACGAATTGGTATGACACATGGGGGCAGCTTCCTCAATGTTGTTCGCTACATCGATTTCGTAGTTTACGATGACCTATCAATCTATACAACAGGTGAGATTAAGCGTGAGAGCTTATTTGGCATCGTAGCGAATGAAGAAGTGCTATTAGCCATCCATAAAGAGCTGACTAAAAGTAGCAAGGAAGTTCCGTCTTTCAAGCCATTGGATGTTAAAGAAATTTTGAGCCGTGAATTTGAAGATGCTCATAAACAGACGAGTTAATTTCGAGATATATATAATACATAAGTCGGAGTATTTTGTTGAGTAAAATGGATAAAAAAAGAAGTAAGATAGCACAATCTATTAAAGAAAACTAAAGCACCGTTTGGAATAATATTTCCTTCGGTGCTCTTTTATTTTTTTTATTAAAGGATCTTCATATTATTGAGAGCTATTTATAAATATTTGGTAATAAATGGTGTAATATAAAACGAGGGAGTTTTGTTATTGGGGAATCGAATTGAAAGCAAGTGATGAACTAATTGGAGAAATCGATTTGTATGATTTTTACAATTCCACTGGTAACTGTGAGGTATGATATTCAATTTGTTATAATGGTACATGAACATACATGAAATTTATGCAGCACATAAAACAGATAATCCTGCTTCTGGAAATATTATGAGTAAATCAGGGATGGTGCAAGAAGGCATAATGACAATTTGATTAATCAGTAGCTACTACTAGCAGGTGTATTTTATTTGGTGGATTAGGAATAGCACTATTTTTATTTATTATTAAGGATGCCTTTGCGATATTTTACGGTTTGAATCTTGCCGGTTACTTACAAATAAATAGTCTTATCGTATTTATTCTTGCATTTTTAGTTACTATAATAAAAAAGATAACAGTCTAAAAAAATGGATATATTCAAATGCAGTATGGGTCAAAGATAGAGGAAAGAGGGGGAAGCAGTGCCGTATTGTAAAGTTCGTCAGGCAGAGATTTATTATGAAGATATAGGTGAAGGTAAACCTATTTTAATGATACACGGATTTACACCTGATCACAGACTAATGAGTGGTTGTATGGAGCCAATATTTACTTTAAGAGAAGGATGGCGAAGGATTTATATTGACCTACCTGGAATGGGGTTAACAAAGAATTATAACGATATAAGTAGCTCTGATGATATGTTAAATACGCTTACTGATTTTATCGAAGCTGTACTTCCAAATCAAGAATACATAATTGTAGGAGAATCTTATGGTGGCTATTTAGCAAGTGGACTTATTAGAATTCAAAAGGAACGAATAATTGGAGCGGCATTTATTTGCCCTGTTATCATTCCTCAGCAAGACGTTAGAACGATTGAGAAAAATAGAATATTAAGAAGAGATGATGAATTTATCAAAAAATTGTCGAAAGTAGAATTAGTCGACTTTAGCAGCAATCAAGTTGTACTGGATGAATATAATTGGATACGTTATAACAAAGAGATTTTAGCTGGGTGTAAGCTTGCAGATGCACAGTTTTTGGCAAAGATTAAGAACAAATACGAATTTTCATTTAATGTTAATCGGACTATTTTTAACAGACCCAGTTTATTTCTTTTAGGAAAACAAGATTCTTCTGTTGGTTACAAAGATGCAATTAACATAATGGATTATTATCCAAGAGGGTCATTTGCAATATTAGATATTGCAGGCCATAATTTACAAATTGAACAGCCTCAACTATTTAGTTCTTTAGTAAACGAATGGTTAGATAGAACAGAGGAAATATTATAAGAATTTGAAAAAAAGCTTGTTCAGATGCAATTTTTTAGAAAGTAGTTGTGCCATTCAATAAAAAAAGAGCCTACAAACATTGATATATCAATGCTTATAGGCTTTTAGCAATGTCTCGAAAGATCAGTTATTTGTATAAATTGAATATCCATTTACAGCTTAATAAATTAGAGGTAAAAAAATTTTCTTTCACGTATTTTATTTGGCTATTCAGTATCTTGATAAGTATACCCTGGGAATTTAACAACAGCCCATTTCTCTTTACGTAACGAGTCCATTAATTCTGGTCCTACATTTAAGTTGCTACTAACGATTTGTTTAGGGACCAGCGCCATCCATTGTGTTAATGAAATATCCGCATAGTTGGGACTTTTAAATACTTCTATATACCATAGGGTTTCATTGCCTGTGTTCTGAATATAATGTCCATAACAAAAAGGGATGTAGCCTACATCTCCTGCCCTCACATCAAAAGTTCGAGCAACCCCGTTAGCGGCGTATGCTGTCATCCGGCCTTGACCAGACAAGAAATATTGGAATTCATCATTATTTGGATGCCAGTGTAATTCCCTCATAGCTCCTGGTAGAATTTCAACAAGTGCAATTGACATATCCTGTGCAACTGGGAAATTTGTTGAATCTGCAATACGAACTGATCCTCCTGGTGAAAGAATTGGCTCCTGACCAAGCAAACTATGTGTAAAATTTCTTGTACCGAACGGATCTGGAATTGCAACTTCTTCAATAGGTCCTGGAACCTCTCCTTGATAAATATATTTTTCCTGCCTAGGAATATTTCGGAAGGCACTCTCAGGTACCCCAAAATTGGACGATAGAACCTCTTTAGGGGTATGGGCAAACCAGTCGGAAATTGTGAACGTATCTAAATCTGAAAACATACCATTGTCAAACATTAATAAAAATTCACAGCCCTCTTCAAGTCCTTGAAAGGAATGGGGAATTCCTGGAGGAAAATACCATAAATCACCCACTCCTACATCGGCAATAAAGTTTTTTCCATTCTGATCGACCGCGGTAATTCTTGCTCTTCCTACGGTCATAAAACAAAATTCCACCTCTTTATGCCAATGTAACTCTCTTACACCGCCAGGAGTTAAACGCATATTAACGCCAGCAATCGTTGTCGCAACTGGCAGCTCACGCATCGAAATTTGTCTCGACCAGCCACCATATTTTAAAGTCATATGTGTATCGGAAAAAGAAAAGCGTAGATTCGGCACCGTTCCCGCATCTGTTTCAGGTGGTACAAGCATATTTGGATTTTCTAATGCGCGTAAAATATCACGTGGCCCAGGATCTGTCGCACCGGCTCCGTCTTCCCGAATCGGTTCAGGAATTTCGTCAGCAGTAATCCTGAATTCAAATGGTTCAGACAAACATTTACCTCCTATAAAAGAATATGCATCATGGCAATTCTATGTTGAAATTAGAGGAAACAGAACTTAGTCGCAAAATCAATTCCCTAGAATGAATTTTGGAGATTTAGAAAAACGACTTCAACAATCTGACCCTTTCCTTGAATAAGGAAAGGGTCAGATTGTTGACTAATATTCTATTATAAATTGTTAATATACGAAGCTGTGGGAATTCTCTTATAAAAAATTTCAAAAGTGTATAATGAGTTTGTTAGAATATTACAATCTGAAACAAGAGCAAGAGGATGTGTCAATGATTTGGGAACAAAAATTAATTGAAACACCTAGTGGGACTTTTGGATATTTTGTAAAGGGAAGCGGTCAGCCACTTGTATAACGCATTATTCCATGGCTTTTTATAAAAATGGTAATTGGTTTGCTTCTTCATTCACGAAACATTATCAAGTATTTTTAATTGATGTCCGAGGTGCCGGTAATTCACCTGTCATTGAAGCGGATTCTTGATTACTTGAAGAAAGGATTGACTGATATGCAATGGAGTAAGACTAAATCATTACTTGAAAGTTTTCTCAGTGATAAGTTACAAGGAAGAATCAAAATATACGCAACTGTATATCGGAAATTTCATGATAGTCCAAGCAGAGTCTGGATTACATTTGATAACAAAGAAATTATAAGTGCATCTGATATTACTTATGAAAAAAAACACGAAGAATTATATCATAAGATAAAAAAGGAAGAAAACCTAAAAGACATTCCATTCAACGAAAATTGGCATGTAATGTTCAATTCTCCTGAACGACAAGAATTATTAACAGCATCTGATAATGTAGAAAAATGGATGATAAACCAAAATATTTTTAACAGTTATCATTTTTATCGATCTTTTATGAAATATAGTTCTTTGACCATTGATGAAGCATTAAATTCCGAAATTATAATAATACGGGCATATGCAATGCTGGATAGAAGGCTAGGCAAAAGAAGGATAAAAAAATTGAACTTTAGCATCGAGGACACTCATCCATTAATTTTAGACTTTTATAAAATACGATGTGACGTTGAAGGAATCTCATTAATAAACCATGAGACTTTATCAAAATTATAAATAGAATCGTAAATGTAATTATTTGTTGGGCTGTTTTTATTGATTTACTTTCATGAGTACAAAAATAATAGAAATAGGGAAGGAGTTTTTACAAAATGCCAATTTCTTTAGTGCCAATTTTAGAATCAGAAAAAACTATTTTAAGAAACCTTTACTCATTGTATCTACATGATCTTTCAAAGTTCTCTTCAATGATTGACCTTGGAATAGACGGTTCTTTCAAATATGAAAGCCTGGATAAATTCTGGGACATTGATGGAATTTCACCGTATTTTATTAAATTGGAGGGGAGTATTATAGGTTTTATCTTACTATTGGAACGGCCGTTTTTGACTGAGGAGAATGATTTAGTGATAAATGATTTTTTTATAATTAATAAGTACAAGGGGAAAGGAGTAGCAGCACAAGCCGCAGCAAAATTATTTGAAGCGAAACAAGGACAATATTTTGTGATACAAGTTATTGAAAATAAACGTGCTGTTTCATTTTGGAGAAATTTATATATTGAATTAAACATTAACATTAATGAAAAACAAGAATTAATTGATGGTGAGCAATGTTTAATTCAAACATTTAAGATATGAATCATTAAACGTATCGACTAATAACACACAATAATCCCAATGAAATAGGGTAACAGATTTAGGCTAGAGGAAGTAGTCGTCCCTTTTTAAAGATATCGATAGTTAAATCCGACGGCACAATCATAAATTGTAGGTTTTCTCCGTCTGAACCTGCTGCACCTTCTCCATTATAATAACTAAACTTGCCCTCTCTAACTGTTTCAGCCTCAGCCCTTTGAAGGGGCTGAGGTGGAATTGGCTCCAATATTACGTGATAGGTAGATCTCCAGGTTCTGGAATTTTACTTTATGATAGTATCAGAGTTAAAAAACCGAATACAAACGGTTTCAGTACTTCGCTTGGCTCATTAACTTTAAATATATAAGAAATTGGCGCACCAAAGACCTTATTTTCAAAAATGGATATGAGAATTGTTCGTTCATTAAAATCTAATTGTCTAAGTCAAAATCCTCTTTTGGAATAAAAACGCCACTGCATGTGTTCGATTTGACGTATTTGTTTTTGACATGACACTTTTAATATATTGTTTAATGGTCGTTTCACTAATTTCTAATAGGTGGGCGATTTGTTTTGAACTATAGCCAAACGCAACGCATTTCATGACCTCAAATTCTCTTTTGGATAGTTTGATTTCATTGTTTTCTACATAGCATGGATGATTAAATAACATTTCTCCTACTTGACTACTAAATAAATTTGCTTCCATTAATAATTGAGGGTCAAAGTTTTTATGGAAATGGGTACCCAAAAAGTATCCAACAACTACATGATTAAAAGTAATCGGTACAACCAAGAGTGAATTTTGGTTTTCAGCGATAATATATTTTCTTGGGATATTTAAATGAAAATCATTGCTTTCAAAATATTGCGCACTTTTCTTTTGGATTGCCTCAAAAATGGCTGGAATCGTAGTTACATCATCACGAATGGATGAAATACATTTAAATTCATTTGTATTAGCACAAACAATACCTTCCGCTAAATGATCAATGGGAGAATATCGGAAAAGCATTGTTTCTTCTATTGAAAAGGTCGATAGGAAACATTCTATTATCATTTTAATTTTTCTATCTACGTTTTCTACGGAATTAATTTTAGCTAAGTTTTGTTCCCAAGTATTCCTTTCAATCACCAAAAAGAGCACCCCTTTTATATAAAAACGGTTTATTAGTTTTATATATGCTTCCCATACTCCGAAAAATCATAAAAAATCCATTCTTCGCCCAAAAGTATATATTATTTTCCCTAAAAGTAGGAATATCTATTAAACCGAGCAGCGAATAAAATAAAAGTGTCTTAAATTTTTATGTTAGAAAAGGGAGGAATTATAATGGCAAATTTAACTGAACAAGCAAAACAATATTTAGAGAGCTTTTACAGTGGGCCGAAAATGGAATCGTTTAATCCGGTGGAATTAAAGGCAATTATGGCACAATCTCCAGTACCCCCTCAAAATAATCTACCAAGCATTCATCAAACAGAAGATCGTTTTATTAAAGCAAAAGATGGTGAAGAAATTAGACTTCGTATTTATACACCAGAAGGAGAGGGTCCCTTCCCGGCACTTGTATACTATCACGGCGGTGGCTGGGTAATTGGTGCTGTTGAGATGTTTGAAGCTGCAAACCGTTTCGTTGCTACAGAAGCTAATGCTGTTGTCGTATCGGTTGATTACCGTTTAGCACCGGAAAAATCTTATCCAACTCCAATTGAAGATTGTTACGCTGCACTTGAATGGGTATTCGAACATGCAACGGATATCAATGTAGATCCAGCAAAAATTTCAGTTGGGGGCGATAGTGCAGGAGGAAATCTATCTACTGTTATTGCAAAAAAAGCATTGGATAATAATGGGCCCGCAATCCAATCTCAAGTTCTTATTTATCCAGTAACGAACTTAGAATTTGACACAGATTCATATAATGAATTTGCTCAAGGGTTCGGACTTGATCGCGATCTTATGAAATGGTTTGGCATTCACTATGTTGGAAACGAAAAACTATACAATGAGCCAGATGTTTCTCCTTTAAAATATGATTCTGTAAAGGGATTACCTCCTGCAATTATTATTGCTGCAGAAAATGATGTGTTAAAAGACGAAGGGGTCGCTTATGCAGAAAAATTAAAACAAGACGGTGTGAACGTTCAGTATGAATTAATCCCGGGTGTTGTTCATGGTTATTACAGTAACATGGATTTCTTTGCGGATGAAACGAGACAAACGGCACAACTAATTGTCAATTTCATAAACAAAGTCGCACAAAAAGCTTAAAACGAGATTATGGGAATTCATGGAGTATAAAACTTCCTCATTTCCTTTATAAATAAGCATAAACAAAGGGGGATCATGCTTATGGCAAATCATGTTGATGCAATCGTTATTGGTGCTGGTTTTTCTGGAATTTATATGACATATAAGTTACGGGAAGAAGGTTTCACGGTTAAAACGCTCGAAAAAGCAGCTGGTGTTGGAGGGGTATGGTTTTTAGCACGTTATCCAGGTGCTCGTTGCGACTCTGATAGTATTTATTACAATTACATTTTCTCAGAGGAACTATATAAAAAATGGTCATGGTCATCACGTTTTGCAGCTCAAGATGAAATTTTAAGCTATTTAAACTTTGTTGCTGATGAGTTAGACGTGAAAAAAGAAATGCAATTTAATACAGAAGTAAAGTCCGCTATTTGGGATGAGGATCAAACGAAGTGGCTTGTCACAACAGCACAAGGAGAAGAGTTTACAGCTACTTACTTGATTTCGGGCGTTGGATGTTTATCAACTTCAAGTATTCCGAATTTCCAAGGTCGCGAAAGCTTTAAAGGGGAGAGCTATCACACAGGGAATTGGCCACATACACCAGTCGACTTAAAAGGAAAGCGTGTCGGCGTGATCGGGACAGGCTCAAGTGGTGTGCAATCTATTCCTGTAATTGCCGAAGAAGCGAAGGAAGTATATGTATTCCAACGTACCCCACAGTATTCCGTTCCAACACGGAATCGTCAATTTACAGAAGAAGAAATCGCTCAATTTAAAGAAGCGTTCATAGATGCGCGAGAAATTATGTTAAATTCTCCTTCTGGATTACCCATTCCAAGATCGACAAAATCAGTAGTAGATACACCAGAAGAAGAGCGTATCGCAATTTTAGAAGATGCTTGGGAAAAAGGAGGCATGATTTTAAATAATGCCTTCTATGATATTGTCATTGATCCAAAGTCAAATGAGTTGGTTTCGGAATTCCTTCGAGGCAAGATTCGTGAAAAAGTGAAAAAATCTGATGTAGTCGAACATCTGCTTCCATATTACTATTACTCAACGAAACGTCCAATTTTAGATACAAATTATCATGATACGTATAACCAGGACCATGTTACATTAGTGAACTTACGACAACAGCCAATTGAGTGTATTACAGAAAACGGTATACAGACTACAGAAAAAGAATATCCACTAGACATTATCGTATTTGCTACAGGTTACGATGCGATGACAGGTACTTTATTAAAACTTGATATTAGAGGACGCAATGGCGTATCGCTTCAGGAAAAATGGGAAAATGGGGCAAAAGTTGAAACATATTTAGGGCTTGGGCTAGCAGGATTTCCAAACTTTTTCACGATTACTGGTCCACAAAGTCCATCGGTTTTAACAAATGTACCAACAGCAATCGAACAACACGTGGAATGGATTTCGGATTGTCTGAACTATTTAAGAGAACACAATGTGAAAACAATTGAGCCAACAGTAGAAGCGGAAATGCAGTGGAGTAAACAATGTACAGAAATTGCCAATGGTACATTGTTTACTAAAACGGAATCCTGGTATACAGGTTCTAATATCGATGGGAAATCGCGTGACTTCTTAATTTACTTAAATGGTTTAGATAATTATCGTCAACTTTGCAATGAAGTCGCTGAACATGGTTATAAAGGTTACCAATTACAGTACGAAGAAATTAAAGCATAAACAGGGGGAGTATGAATGGTGAATACTACTTTATTGATCAATGAAAAAGTGCAAGTGTTTCTGAAGGGTACTAAAGAAATGTTTATCGATGGGAAGTGGGTTCCTGCAGTTAATGGGACTCTCTATGAATCCATTAATCCAACAACAAATGAAGTCTTAGCCAAAGTTTACGAAGGAGATGAACAAGACGTTGATCTTGCAGTAAAAGCAGCAAGACGTGCATTTGAAGGTGGATGGAAAAAAACGGCACCGAGGGAACGCGCTCGACTATTAAACAAATTAGCTGACTTAGTGGAGGAAAACTTGGAAGAAATTACACAACTGGATTCGCTTGAATACGGTGGGACAATCGCTGTAGCAGGGGGCTTTGCGCAAAATGCAGTTCATCATTTGCGTTATTATGCTGGTTGGGCTACAAAACTTTATGGAGAGACAGTCGAATTAACGGGTGGCGGCAATATTCATGCGTATACAAAGCGTGAACCACTTGGTGTATGTGGACAAATTACTTCATGGAACTTCCCGGCATTAGTTGCATGCTGGAAATTAGCAGCACCTCTTGCAGCAGGGAATACCGTTGTATTAAAACCTGCCCAACAAACGTCTTTATCTACATTGTATATTGGTAAGTTAGTAGAGCAAGCTGGATTCCCACCTGGTGTTGTAAATATTGTAACGGGTGCAGGCGGCAAACTTGGTGAAGCCATTACATCTCATCCGGATATCGATAAAATTGGTTTCACTGGTTCGACAGTTGTCGGCAAACGGATTATGGAGAAAGCTTCCGATTCATTGAAAAAAATTACTCTTGAGCTAGGTGGCAAGTCACCAAATATTATTTTCGCAGATGCGGATTTAAATAAAGCGGTTCCTGGTGCCATTACCGCTATTCTGATGAACACCGGGCAAGTATGCGCGGCAGGATCACGATTATATGTGGAACGTTCTGTATATGATGAAGTAAAAGAAAAACTTGTGGAAATTGCCGAAAGCTTTGTATTAGGGGACCCATTAGATCCGAACGCTCAAATGGGACCACTCGTTTCAAAAGCACAAGTTGAAACGGTTGAAAAATATGTTGAACAAGCAAGAAAAGATGGTGCCAATATTTTAACAGGTGGCAAACGACCTGAAAATCCAGAATTAGAAAAAGGCAACTTCTATCTTCCGACGATTATCGAAGGACTTGATGAAAATTGCCAGGCAGTTTATGAAGAAATTTTTGGTCCAGTACTATGCATCCTGCCATTTGATTCGATTGAGGAAGTGATTCAACGTGCCAATTCAACAGAATATGGACTGGCTTCCGGTGTATGGACAACAAACTTACAAACAGCGCACACAATGATTGAATCATTAGATGCAGGTTCCGTTTGGGTCAACGAATATTATTTAACGGATGATAATATCCCACTTACAGGATTTAAACAAAGTGGGGTTGGTTCTGAATTGGGATTAGCAGGGATTGAAGCGTATACAAAAGTAAAAAGTGTTGCCATTAAATTAGGATAAGGGGTGTACACAAATGAAAGCATTAGTAATAGAGGGTGTAAAAAAAGCATTTGTTCAAGAGGTAGCGGACCCAACAGTCGATGAAAATGGTGTCATCGTCAAAGTAAAAGCAAATGGTGTTTGTCGTAGTGACTGGCACTATTGGGCCGGGGACATTCCAATCACACAAAAAATATTAGGACATGAATTTACAGGGATAGTCGAAGAAGTAGGGAAAAATGTAAAGAACTTTAAAAAGGGCGATAACGTAATCGTACCATTCTCCGGCAGTGACGGTACTTGTCCATATTGCCAACAAGGGCATTCAAACCTTTGCAACACTTCATTTATTCCTGGTTCCACTTATGATGGCGGCTATGCAGAATATGTGGGAGTACCATTAGGAGATCGAAATATCATCCATTTACCAGAAGAAATTAGCTTCTTGGATGGTGCAGCATTAGGTTGTCGTTTAATGACTGCTTTCCATGGTATTGTTGATCGAGCAAATGTGGCGCCTGGTGAATGGGTAGTCGTTTATGGGTGTGGTGGTGTTGGGCTTAACGCTATTAATATCGCCTCATCCATTGGTGCTACGGTAATTGGCGTCGACATCAACCCTAAGAATTTAGAACTTGCAAAAGAAATGGGTGCACACATTGTCATTAACAGTAAAGAAGTAGATCCAGTAGAAGCGGTAAGAGAAATTACTGGTGGTGGTGCGAACGTTTCAATTGATGCATTAGGTATTGCCGATACTTGTTTAAATGGAATCAATAGCCTGGCGAAACGAGGTCGTCATCTGCAAATAGGTGTAACGACAAAAGTGGAAGGCGGAAAAGTTGCTTTACCTATCGATCAAATGGTCATGCAAGAAATCCAATTTATCGGGACATTGGGGATGCCAAATCATCGTTTTGAATCGTTGCTTCCTTTAGTTAAGCAAGGGAAAATTACACCGGGGAAAATGATCACTGCAGAAATTGCATTATCGGATGTAACGAATATATTCGAGGAAATGAGTAATTTTAATACAACGGGAACGTATATTGTAACGGAATTTAGTAATAGTGCTGTAAGAGTATAAAATATTGACTGCTGATATTGAGGATTACGCATTATTTTTGTTCTTTTAATAAACAAAAAGGAAGGAACCTGTATTCAGGATTCTTCCTTTTTAAGCATTCTGTAACGGTTATAAAAAAAGATTCAGCTCACTACACTATTTTGTAATTGTTTTGTAACAAATGTAATAGTAAAGCGCTAATTTAATAAGCTTAAAATCTGTCAATAGTTTTTCAGTGGTAGTATAATTTTAGGTTGGATGATTTTATGAAATTATTAGTTATTAAACCTTTGATTTAACGGAGTTTAGTAGTGAATTGTTACTCCTCCCAGTTTATGGGCCCTTTATTACAACTTTTGTACTGTAACATTGGTGTCGTAGAGGAGGAATACAAAATGAATAAAAAATGGTTAGCAACATCATTATGTGCAGCGACATTATTTGCAACATCTATTATTGCAGCAGATGCAGCAAGTTTAAATATAGAGGTGAAGAGTGTTTCAAATCCTCAAAATGCCCAGGTTATTAAAGGGGATAACATTCAAGGTTTTGGTTTAAAAATAATCGATCCAATCGCCTTATCAAATGGAGAGTTCGATTTAAATAAATTTAAAAGTTTAATTAACAAAACTATTAATAACTCTAAAGATAATAAAGTAGTTGAAGAAGGCAAAGTAGTGCATAAAGAAAAGGCTACAACTAATAAAGAAAACACTAATACTAATAAAGAAACACAAAAAGAATCTACTAATAAAAAAGTAGAAAAAGAGGTTAAGGCACCTCAAACACCTGCAAAAGAAAAAGCTACTCCGGTTACAAATAACAATAATACAAAAGCACCTTCAAACTCGAAAAACCAACAAGTAGAGGCACCTGTAAAAACACCTTCTAACAATGTTAGTCAATCGGTTTCTGAATTCGAGAAACAAGTAGTAGATTTAACAAATGCAGAACGTGCAAAAGAAGGACTAAAACCGCTTGAAATGCATTCTCCTTTAATGGAAGTAGCTCAGGCAAAATCAGAAGATATGGCGAAAAATAATTATTTTTCACATACTAGCCCAACTTACGGAAGCCCATTTGATCAAATTAAATCTGCAGGAATTTCATACCGTTCTGCAGGAGAAAATATTGCACAAGGTCAAAGAACACCACAACAAGTGGTACAAGCCTGGATGGAATCACCAGGACACCGTCAAAACATCATGAATGCAAATTACACGCATATTGGTGTAGGTTTTGTTGAAAATGGTTACTATTGGACACAACAATTTATTCAACTTTAAACATAAATTACTTTTATTTAGGCTACTTGGCGACCAAATTATTTTGGCGTTGAGTAGTCTAACTTCGTATTAAGGATACCACCAACCGACTAATTACTTCATATAGTTTATTTTTACATAATGAAATTTAGATTTGATTGACAATAAAATTAATACATAACAAATGAGATTTTTTAAATCAGCACAAAAAATAATTTTGTGTACCAAAAGTATAAATATGCGATGTATTATAGATACCTGTAATACCCGTTTTATTATGTGTTAGACAGACTTTTTGATTGATTGCTTAAAGGATTAGAGCGCATAACTAATGTAAACCAGACAGCAAACCCCAGATAAACTAATGTCAAAATAGCGAATATAAAATGAAACTGCTCTGCCAACTGCCGAATTAGGGCAAAAAAGACAACGACGCAATGCATCAGATTTCCCAATATGACAGGTTTGTTATAGATGCCCCCGATCAGGGCAGAACGTGTAAACCAATTTAACATTGCAAACCCTAAATATAGTCCTCCGATAATTTGCAGCAGAATTAGAGTAATAGGTAAAGGGTCAATCCCTAATATATTTGAAATTTCTTCTGGAATAAAGGTTCCTGCCAATCCCAATAAACCCATCAATACTGCGCTACTACTCAAAAGCCATTTCGTTTTCATTTTATTTCTCCTTTTCATGAATTTTCTAACCAGCAACCAGTGAATTTTAACAAGGAAAGTGTTACTTCAAACCGATAAAAACCGTGAGTCCAGTCCAAAGTAATTTAACAGGCTATCATTAAATGGCATACAAGAAAGATCAACTTGCCTCCGTTTAGATAATCGATGAAAGTTATAGACATTTTGACTGTAACATCAAATATTCATTTAAAAGAGTTTTTTTATCCATAAAAGTGTTTCTCCTCTAAACAGTATTTTATTATATTCGACAAACCTCACTTTTACCTTTATGTAAAGGCTAGCATCAACAAATTTTATCGACACCCTATAGGGCTTATGGGTTGCCGCTTTTTATTCTGAGAAAGAAAGTTGGTAAAGAAAAAGGATCTTCTAAATTGTTAATGCTTGTTCGAATAGCTAAAAAAGAATTAGCTTAAATAGTTTGAATGAAAAAAATATCGGGCAACTAAGGTATAAGTTAACAAATCAAATTCAAACAAAAAGGAGCATTCATTATGACACAAACTTCGTATAATAATTTATCGACAACAACTGAAAATGATAATAATGGTAAGCTTTTAAGAGGGATGATAATAGGGGCAGTTATTGGTGGTGCGCTTTCAATGCTTGACTCAAATACAAGAAATAAAGTAACTGAGACAACCAAAAATATGAAAGATACGACAATGGATATGTACAGCCAGGTTAAAAACAATCCTACAGAAGTAAAGGATGACTTGCAGGAGCGACTGAAATCTGCTTCTTCCGTCTTAAAAGAAGCAATAAGTGATGCTCAAAAACTTTACGAAAAAGTAAACGAGAACATTATTCTTCCAGTTACTATGGTAAAGGACGAGTCAAGTGAAATTCTTTCCCATGCCAAAGAAGCTACAACTGATTTAAAAGACATCGGCGGGAAAGTCAAAGAAGCCGGCGAAGAAGTGAAGGGAAGCAGTAATGGGTAAAGTCAAGGTCCTTATGTTTAAGATATTTTCATATCAAAGGCAATAGTATTTAATTACTATCAGTAATCTGGACAGTAATAATAGTGCACTTTTTCAGGCCTAATCATTACATTGAGAGATTTAACTAAATGATTTGAATAAATAGTAGCCCTTTACCAGTAAACTTCTGGTAAAGGGCTACTTTGTTAATGCATCAAGTTAGTTGTATGAATTGTTATAATCAGCCCTAAAGGGTGACTGTAAATATATTGTTATTTATTGTTGTTTTTGTTTTTGTTTTTCTCGTTAAAGTTATAGTTGTTGGTGTTGTTATTTCGGTTAATTTGATTTTGATCATTTAAATTGTCGAAGTTAAAATCTTCACCGAATTCAAATTCATTATTATTGTTCTTATTGATATTGTTATTTCGCTGACGTTTAATATTAAGGTTATTATTTTCCACAGCTGCTCACCTCCTTAACAAAAGTTAGAATGGCTTAAACAGCTATGAAAAATACTCAATATTCAGTTGAAAGTTTTTCCTTCAGCCAGATTCCTTCAGTCATAAAAATTCAAAGGTTAAACTCATTATTACAAGTTAAATCCAGTTTAATGAGCTATTTTAATTTTGTATCAAGTATACAAACAAGTGTTCTTGTATAGAATAGATAGTGATAAAACTTTATGACGATATTGAACGAAAATCACTTACAAATAGGTGAAGAATAACGATTGGGGGAAATTAAGTTGAGAAAGAAACTGAGTAAAGCGATGCAACTTAACCATATCAAAGAAATTATTTATATAAACAAAAACGACTTGGCGGTAAAGAACAATTTTATTTTTCCACCTAAACGAACAATATATCCAGTTGTCAGTAAAGCGAGTGTACTAAATGCATAAAGAATTCATGAAGCTTAGCGATGATATTCACCGGTACATTGTATTAGAATTATTTTTAAAAACACTGGAGCGGGATAGAGAATGCATATCTGAACTAAAAATGAGGGACGTAGTGGAAGAATGGTATGATTCCAAAATCAATGAAACGTTTCATGAATTTAAAAAGTTAAGGGATTTTTTATATAAGCAAGGGTGTAAAATTGAAAAGCAAAAATCTGATGACTTTATGACCTACTATTTTATATTGTTTAGGGGATACGATGAAATAAGAAGCTATGGGAACATTGCTTTACGAAACTGGGTGAGCGAGGAGATGAAACGTATATTAGGAATGAAGTATCTAACACCAGCAGATAAAAAATAATAATTTTCAAGCTAAGATTTAGGTTTGAGCGGGAATATACGGATATTTAAAATGTAATACAAATTTTAGGGATATAAAAAAATTTCCCAATAATTTATGTCAAATATTGCCCACTCGAAAATATTACAAATCTTGTTGTAAATAGATGGCCATATAAAAACTGCACCTCCAATTTAACAATTAAAAGCGACACTTTAATGTAAAAAGAGATGCCTCTTATTTAGAAGCACCTCTTTTTTGTTTTAGCCTTTAAATTTAAGTAATCTGATTGAATTTAATATTACAATTAAAGCAGCGCCAGTATCACTTAATACAGCCATCCAGAGTGTAAGATATCCAGGGAAGATTAATGCTAGAGCTGCGACTTTAATGATGATAGAGAACCAAATATTTTGTTTAATAATCCTTAACGCTTTTTTACTTAACTTCATTGTATGTGGTAGTTTTTCAAGATTATCAGCCATTAAAATAATATCAGCCGTCTCCATAGCAGTATCCGTTCCGGCGCCGCCCATTGCAATACCTAAATCAGCTGTTGCGAGTGCAGGAGCATCATTTATTCCGTCACCAACCATTGCTACTTTATGACCTTCATTTTGTAATTGCCTAACCGCATTTACTTTGTCCTCGGGTAATAATTCTGCAAAATATCGGTTAATATTCGATTCGGATGCAATCAATTTTGCTGTTCCTGCATTATCTCCTGTCAACATGACTGTTTGCTTAACGCCGCTTTGTTTTAGTGCGTTTAAGGCATTTGCAGATGTTTCTCGGATTGTATCAGAAACTGCAATAATCCCCATGATCCTTTGTTGGGTTCCGATGATTACAACAGATTTACCTTTACTTTGGATTTCTTGAACATGAACAAACACATTTTCTAAGGAAACCTGGAGATCTTCGAATAGTTTTAGATTTCCAGCGTAATAGGTTTCTTCTTGAATCGTCGCTTGAACACCTTTCCCTACAATACTCTTAAATGAATCACCATTTTTCGATATGATTCCTTTGTCATTCGCATGATTTACGATTGATTTTGCAATAGGGTGTGTTGAATATTCTTCTAGCGTGAGTGCAATTGAAAGTAATTCCTCTTCTGAATCGTTGAAGGTTTTTATTTCAGTTACTTTCGGTTTCCCTTCAGTCAATGTACCAGTTTTGTCGAATGCAATGGCAGTGATTGCACCTGCTTTTTCAAGGAACGTTCCGCCTTTAATCAAAACACCATTCTTCGCCGCGTTTCCAATTGCTGATACGATGGCAACGGGAGTAGAAATAACTAAAGCACAAGGACAAGCAACAACAAGTAGTTCTAAACCTTTATAAAACCATTCCCCCCAAGCGCCAAGACCCAGTAGTGGTGGAAGTACAATCATGACTATTGCCACAATGAATACAATCGGTGTATAGATACTTGCAAATTTATCAACAAAGGCTTCTGTTGGTGCCTTTTTCTCTTGTGCCTCTTCGACTAATTGAATAATTTTTGATATCGTCGTATCTTCAGCTAACTTCGTTACCTTAATATCAAGGGAACCGTGTTCGTTAATCGTTCCCGCATAGACAGCATCACCAATCGTTTTATCAACTGGAATTGATTCTCCTGTAATGGGGGCTTGATTAATACTAGATTCTCCAAGAATGATTTCACCATCGAGCGAGATTTTTTCGCCTGGTTTTACAACTATAATATCACCAACGCTAACTTCTTCGACCGATACTTTCGAGATTTTAGTTCCTTCTTTAATCCATGCTTCTGCAGGAGCTAAATCCATCAAATTTCGAATTGAATTTCGCGTACGTTCAATTGAGCGGTTTTGCAGATAGTTCCCTATAGCAAATAACCAAACAACGGTTGCACCTTCAAACCATTCGCCGATAATAGCAGCACCAATAGCTGCAGCAGACATGAGTACATTCATATCCAATGAGCGGCTTTTAATTGCATAGAAAGCGCTTCTAACAGGTTTAGCGCCACTAATCACCATTGCAATAGCATACAGAATGGTCGATAGTAAAGGAGGTAATCCAGTAAATGATCCGATAAATCCAAATCCCAATAATACACCAGACAAAACTACGTAAGTATTGTCGTTAAATTTTTTGCTTTCTTGTTCTACGGGGTGCTGTTGGTTATTTCCTATTAATGATGCTTGATAACCAATTTTCGAAACCTCTGAAATAATCTCCTGTACACTATTCGAATGTTCAATTTTCATTTTTCCTGTAGAGAAATTGACGTTTACACGTTTAACCGATGGAAGGGTATTTATATGATTTTCGATACTCTTTGCACAACTACTACAATCCATCCCACCAATATTAAATGTTTTTATATTATCTTTTTGGTTTAAAGATTCTGCGGAAAAGCCCAGTTTTTTAATTTCTTTTTCTATTGGAAGTAATGCTTCGGCAGTAGTTGCGGAAACCTGCATTTTCCCCGTGCTAAAATTAACCTTAACTTCCTCTATATCCTTAAGTTTACTCAAGCCCTTTTCAATAGTTGCGGCACATGCGCCACAATCCATACCATAAACACGATATGACATTATTTCTAAAGATAATAAAGATGCTAAATCAGACTTATTTGACTGTTGTTCAAGTGCGCTCGAACAACTCGTATTAGCTTGTTCAGTCGGTGCTTCACTACAACTACTAGCTTCTACTGTTTTTGAACTATTGTTTGAACAACAGCTTTCTTTAGCCAATGTAAACTCCTCCTAATCTATCTGACGATCACAACATGAGATATCATTTTCAACATCTTCAAGAACAGCATCAAACATGCTTAATAAATCACTTATCTGTTGATTTCGTAAGCTGTAGTAAATGTATTTTCCTTCGTTTCGGCCCACAATAATTCCACAGCCTTTTAAACAAGCGAGGTGTTGTGAGATATTTGACTGATTTCCATTAATTTCTTCTACAATTTGTGAAACTGTTTTTTCTTTAACCTTTATACTTTCAAGAATTTGAATCCTCGTCTTGTTGGAAAATCCATGAATTAATTTAACTTTCATGTCAACATCTATAATTTTCAAAAAATCCCTCCTAAATATTAGTGGAAACGAATACGTTTAATACCAACATATTAGCTTTTTCTAATATATGTGTCAATTTTTTTCAAACCAATTTTCGACGATATAAAAAAGCAATTAGGGATGGAAAATTCGGAGGAAAATAAAGGAATGAAGAAAATAGAAATGAAAATGTTTAGTAATAAAAATTAAGATCAAAAGTTAATTTTACAGATGTAATTTGGTGTTTGGTTACCCCTTGATCATAGTTTTTCTAATAAGAATTCTAATATTTTTTAAAGCTATATTTTAACGGAATTCTGGATATACTAGGGAAGCTGCAGTAGCTGTTTAATTTTTTAATTACAAATTTAAGCTTCTTCAAAATCAGATGATTGGCAAATGAAACCTCCTAGATTTTTTACATAAATAATGAACCATCACACATTCTATATAGAGGAGGTGTGAATATGGGGAAGAAAGTTTCGAAGGCGAATCATGGAAAGACAGGAGTCGAACTAATAAGTGAAGCATTTGGCATGTCCAAAAACGATAGCGAAGCATTATTAGCACAGGCATCCGAAGTTCAAACTACGGATATTCCTTTACAGAAAGATGATGTATATGCAAGGGATAGTACTACAACTACTTTGAACAACTTACATGAAGATAATACATCCGCCATTTTAGATCGAAATGGGCCGAGGTAATTATTGTAAGTGAATCAATTGTGACTTAAGGCAATTCTCCCTTTAGAGTAAGTATATAACTATACACTTCCTTAACTAAGAGCTGGTGCTTTTAGTTTAAGGAAGTTATTATTTTAAAATCTATCGAACTAAATCATATAATGAAATAATGGGGTACCAACTCCGTACATTAAAAGCAGGCATACTCAGCATGTCTGCTTTTTGTGATGCATGAAATCCATTTGAGCTCGAACAGCTTAAAATATATTCAAACTGCTAAAAAGGAATTACATCGATTTTCTACAAAACCAACTAATAGAAGCTAATCGTTATTCCACAAATGGGCGCAATTCGTTACCGCACCTCAAGAGTAGTTTTTTATTCTAACTTTTGGGGTGCGTACCATCTTGAATTAGGAATCGTGCCTTATTCAGTAATCGGGCCATATTGTGGAGGAAAGTACTTAAAGGAATAGGAGGTTTGTTATAATGAAAATAAAATTCTAGTTGATAGTAGGAGATAAAATGTATAAAAAAATAAAAGCGTGGGCGAAAAATTTAAAACGACAGATATTTGTGCTTTACTTTGCTTACAAAGATAAAAGAGTACCCTTGTCTGCTAAAATTTTTACGGCATGTATTGTAGCATACGCGTTTAGTCCAATAGATTTAATACCTGATTTTATACCAATACTTGGCTATTTAGATGATATTATTGTTGTTCCATTAGGAGTTATGATTGCATTAAAAATGATACCAAAAGATGTAATATCTGACTGTGAAGCAAAGGCAGAGGAAATGATGAAAATGGGTAAGCCGAAGAATTGGATCGTCGGCTCGCTAATATTAATACTTTGGGTTGTAATCTTGATAATGGCTTTTATGAAAATTTATGATCTTTTCCATTAAAAAAGGAATGACTTTAAAATCTACCTTCAACAATCTGGCATTTTTCTTAAAAAAGAAAAGTGCTTTATTCAATTATAGGGTCATATCTGGAAGGAGCGAATTACCGCCGGTAGAATTCATTCCAAAGGAGAAGGGGGCTGATGTCTCGTTTACAGCGTGTTATGCCTTGCAGAAAGGAGAATGATATATCTATGAAAATATATCCATTTTCTTCTTTTTGCATATTATTTTCCCTGCAAAGCGTAGTATAATAGATTAATTAATGCGAACAAACGTTCAATAATTGCGGTTATTCGTTTAGGCAATGCCGGTCTAGAAATTATAATGAATCGCTTTCCCAAAAAAATGGAGGACAACTATGATTGCCTTTTTTCAAAGTTTGACACTGTCTACAAGATTACTTGTGCTAATTTCTGTCTTCTTTTTTACCGCTCTGAATCTGCAGGTCGATTTTTTTACGACGCTCTATGAGCCAATTCGCGCCAACCATGTAGCGATTCACAGCATTCTTGAGGTGGCTAGCATTTTTGTGGCGCTCGCCATTGCGCTTCATGGCTGGATTTCCTTTAGGGAAACGATGTCGGCAAACTGGCTGATGTTTTCGGCGATGTTTGTGGCGGTGGCGGTGCTGGATGCACTGCATACGGTCACTTTTGAAGGGATGCCGTATTTTATAATTGACAGCAATTCGTTGGTGTCTGCTTGGTTCTGGATTGCTGCACGCTTGACTGAGAGCATCATTTTCTTGGTTGTCGTACTTTTTCCATTAAAAAGCAGAGTGAAGCTATTTGTTCGAAATTACGTTTATCTGCTTGCATTATTGTATGCAGCGTCTGTAGCCTTCTTCATTTTTAAATATTATGCGGACCTGCCGCTTCTTATCGGGGAAAGGGGTCCAACGTCATTGAAGAACGGCTTTGAATATGTAACGATGATTATTCATGCTGCGGTGCTGATTAAAGTGATGTCGAGCAAATTTGACATGAATTTCAGGGACTTTTCCTTTGCTTCGTTTTACTTGATCCTGTCTTCATGGCTTTTTACTTCCTACGAGGCTATAACGGAATATCGGAATATGGCTGGGCATGTTTTTAAAGTACTGGGTTATTACTATTTGCTGAAGCATATATATCACCGTAAAATTGAAAAACCTTATACAGATCTGCATAATTTGAGTGCAAGGCATAAACTTTTACTGAATTCGGTGGCTGAGGGAATCTATGGAATCGACAAGGAAGGCAAGATGACATTCATCAACGACTCTGCTATAAAGATGCTGGGCTACAGGCCGGAGGAAATTATGGGCTTGGATTTGCATGATCTCATTCACTGTACCTCCGACGGCCACTGCTTATCAAAAACGGCTTGCCTCGCATGGCAAACGTCCTATGACGGAAAGTCGCGCATCTCAAAGGACCAATTTTTCAAGCATAGGGATGGACATGTATTCCCTGTATCGATGAAAACGGAGCCGATGCTTGAAAATGGAGAGCAGAGGGGGACGGTCATCACTTTTTACGATCTTTCTCGGGAATTGGCTTTTGATGAATTGCAGCGGGAGAAAAAGGAAATAGATCTGGAGCTGCAGCTGGCCGTTAAACTCCAGGAATCGCTCAGTATGCAGCAACGTAAATGGAAGTTGTTCGAAGATGTTGGTGCGGTGAGCGTTCCTTATCGAGCACTGAATGGCGATTTTTACAGCATCGTGCCGCAGGGAGATTTGCTGATGATGGCTATTGCCGATATTTCAGGTAAAGGTGTTCCGGCAGCTATACAAAAATCGATGATGGTCTATGCGCTGGAGGATTTCAATAGCCGCTATGAGGAGCCGCATGATGTGCTGACCAGTATGAACAGCTTTGTACATGACTATACGAGCGACTATTCCTTTGTCACATTGACGATGGCGAACTACAATAAGTCATCCCGGCTTTTTTCCTATTCGACCGGTGGGCATGAGCCGATTATATGGTACAAGGCTGGCATCGATGAATTTATTAACTTGCACACGAGAAACCCTGCGCTTGGCATTATGGCGGACAGCATCTACACGACACACAGTGTGGAGCTTGAGCCAAATGACCTCATTATCCTTTATACAGACGGGGTGACCGAGTGCAAGGAAGACGATGCATCCGATGGGATCGACTTGCTGCATAGAGCAGTAATGAAAGCCGACCTTTCGCTGCCAGGGGAATTGCTCGCCAAGCAAGTGTTAGAGAGGGTAAACGAACTGAGGCCATCGGATATTCATGATGACCAAACCATTCTTATATTGAAGGCTTGACCAGGTGCTGTTGCGTACCTGGTTTTTTCTTTATTGGAATAATAGTGCAAGGTAAAAGCGGATAAGGCTTGATTCATCGGTGGAGGAATGGCCACGATATTTGAAGAATCGGAGCTGACCAATAAAGAATAATGGATCAAGGGATATTTTAGAGGGAGTTAGCAACTATTAAATCAATTCTATATTGTGATTGAGAACATTCAGAAAGTACAAAAGAGTATTGATAAATTGGGCTGGGATAAGATTCAAATAGATGAATAGGATAGTGAAATACAATAAAGAGGTAAGTCCGAATTTATAATTCGGGCTTACCTCTTTATTGTTAATAATATTATAGACTGAAGTTTTTGCATTAATAATATGAAGTTACCCCGCTACTATCTCATTCGAATGAGTGTTGTAATCCAGAAATGTTTATAGAATCTCAAAATCTAGTGGATCCGTATAGAAACCTCTCATTTATGTTGAATTTTCAAAATTTATTTACAAAGATAGATTTTATGTGTTAACCTAATTTTATATTTGGTTAACGTAAAAAGGAGGTATTAATGCTGCTAAATTTTTGGATTGTCGGTACAGATACCGATGTAGGAAAGACATGTATAACCACTTTATTGATGCGGCAATTACAGGAACAAGGACTTCGAGTCACGCCCTACAAGCCTGTGCAAACGGGAGAAATAAGCGATCAGGAGGAAGCCTATTATTTCGACACCACAATGTACGAAAAGTATTCTCTGCAGAAACTTACACGAGCAGATTTAAATGATTACTCATTTAAAGAGCCTGCATCACCACATTTCGCTGCAATGCTGGAGGGGCAGAAAATTGATACGAAACGGTTATTGCACCACATAAAAAAACTGCAGCAAAAATATGATGCTGTTATTTGTGAAGGGGCAGGTGGGATTTACGTTCCCCTGGATACCGATAGGCAGATAACCTTACTCGACGTGATCTCTCAAAGCCAATTGCCTGTTGTTATCGTCACACGTACAAAGCTAGGAACAATAAATCACACATTGTTGACAATGGGGGCATTAGCTTCACGGGGAATAGAAGTACTTGGTATCGTTTTTAACGGAGATACCGGAAGCGAATTAGAGAAGAATAATATGGAGAAAATTCTTCAGCATTGCCTATTACCTTATGCTGTTGTTCCACAACTTAACGATATAGAGCAAGTTGTCCGTTATTCACTCAAAAAAACATCATTATTCGAAAGGCTATATCAACATGACAAGACAGATCTCTGAATTACAGGCTAAAGATTTACAGCATGTTTGGCATCCTTGCTCACAAATGAAGGATTATGAGCAGTTCCCACCTATAGTGATCAAAAGAGGGGAAGGTGTTTGGCTGTACGATGAACGGGATAACCGGTATTTAGATGCCGTATCTTCCTGGTGGGTGAATTTATTTGGTCATGCTAATCCACGTATTAGCAAAGCATTAAGTGAGCAGGCATTTACATTGGAGCATACTATATTTGCAAATTTCACGCATGAGCCAGCTGTTAAATTAGCAGAAAAATTGGTTGAGTTAACACCAGTGAACTTAAATAAAGTTTTTTTTGCAGATAATGGTTCCTCTGCTATTGAAGTCGCCTTGAAAATGAGCTTTCAATATCATATGCAAAGCGGTAAAAAGTCTAAAACGAGATTCCTGGCCTTAACAGATGCTTATCATGGTGAGACATTAGGAGCGTTATCTGTTGGAGGCGTAGATCTTTATAACGAGGTATATCAGCCGTTATTACTCGATACTGTCCGTGCGCAAGGACCTGACTGTTTCCGTTGTCCGTTTAACGTTCGGCCGGAAAGCTGCCAGGTACAATGTATCCGTTATGTGGAAGAACAATTAGTCAATCATCATAACGAGATTGCAGCTGTTATTATTGAGCCGCTTATTCAGGCAGCGGCTGGAATGAAAATGTATCCGCCCGGTTACTTAAAGCGTCTTCGCGAATTATGTACAGTGTACGATGTGCATTTAATCGCAGATGAGATAGCGGTTGGCTTTGGTCGTACTGGAACATTATTTGCATGTGAACAAGCGGATATTTCCCCTGACTTTATGTGCTTATCTAAGGGCTTAACAGGAGGGTATTTACCTCTTTCAGCTGTTTTGACGACAGATAAAGTATACGAGGCTTTTTACGATGATTATGGAACGATGAAGGCCTTTTTACATTCTCATAGCTATACCGGAAACACACTAGCTTGTCGTGTAGCGCTGGAAGTATTGGCGATTTTCGAAGAGGAAAACTATCTTGCTATTATTCGCTCTAAGGGGGAGAGAATGAGGAAACTTGCTTTAGAGGCATTTTCTGCGTTGCATTCTGTTGGTGAATATCGCCAGACCGGATTAGTAGGGGCAATCGAGCTTGTAAAGAATCGAGATACTAAGGAGCCATTACCAGGTGAAGAGAGGATAGGTTACCAAATATATAAAAGAGCCTTAGCAAAAGGCCTGCTTATTCGCCCACTTGGGAATATCCTGTATTTTATGCCGCCGTACATTATATCAGACGAAGAAATGGAATTCATGATAACAACTACAAAAGAAACAATTGAACAATTTTTTAAGGAATGGGAGGGATAAGTGATGCAACAACGCAAATCGACTCTTTCACTTGTCATGATTGCAATGTTTGCCGCTTTAACCGCAATTGGTGCATTTATTAAAGTACCACTCCCCGTTGTACCCTTTACATTGCAAATTGTTTTTGTTCTTTTGGCGGGGAGCTTGTTAGGAAGTCGAAATGGACTACTTAGTCAGTCCGTCTATATTGGTATTGGTTTGGTAGGATTACCTGTGTTTACGCAGGGGGGTGGAATTACATATGTTTTGCAGCCCACATTTGGTTTTTTAATTGGCTTTGCAATGGCCGCGTACGTTGTTGGGTGGATATTAGCAAAGGTAGAAGCACCGACAAAAAAACATTTTATCGGCGCAAATATTGTGGGATTATTTCTGATTTATGCAGTTGCTGTACCGTACTTGTATGTGTCATTAAATTTTTGGCTAGATGTAAAAGCCAGCTGGTCACATATTTTGGTAATAGGTTTCTTAAATAGTATTGTAGCGGATTTTTGCTTATCACTACTTGCTGCTTTATTAGCACAGCGACTGTACCCGGTATTCCAAACTGCACGAACATTAAAAATTGTCAGAGTAGAAAAGGAGCATATTTAATGAATTGGTTACAATTGGCGCAAGAGGTTATTGGAGGTAAAGTACTTAATAATGAAGAGGCACTAGCAATTTTAAATAGTGAGGATGATGAGCTATTAAAATTGATGGATGGGGCTTTCGCTATCCGCAAGCATTATTACGGTAAAAAAGTAAAGCTGAATATGATTATGAATGCGAAGAGTGGCTATTGTCCTGAGGATTGTGGATATTGCTCACAGTCTTCAAAATCAACGGCTCCGATTGAAAAATATCCTTTTATTACAAAGGATGAGATTCTAGAAGGGGCAAAGCGTGCATTTGAAAACAAGATTGGTACATATTGTATCGTAGCAAGTGGACGTGGCCCAACACGGAAAGATGTGAATACTGTAAGTGAAGCGGTGGCAGAAATAAAAGATAAATATGGTTTAAAGGTATGTGCATGTTTAGGAATATTAAAGGAAGAGCAGGCGCAGCAATTAAAAGAGGCCGGTGTCGACCGTTATAATCATAATTTAAATACATCCGAGCGCCACCATTCGTACATCACAACATCACATACGTATGAAGATCGTGTAAATACTGTGGAAATTGCTAAAAAGCATGGTATTTCACCTTGCTCTGGAGCGATTATTGGTATGAAGGAAACAAAAGAGGATGTAGTGGATATTGCAAGAGCGCTAAACAAATTAGATGCAGATTCCATTCCGGTCAATTTCCTGAATGCAATTGATGGTACAAAGTTAGAAGGTACGAAGGAGTTAAATCCTCGCTATTGCCTAAAAGTATTAGCGCTATTTCGCTATATGAATCCTACGAAGGAAATTCGTATTTCAGGTGGTCGTGAGGTGAATCTTGGATCACTTCAACCACTGGGCATGTATGCAGCCAACAGTATTTTTGTTGGCGACTATTTAACGACAGAAGGGCAAGAAGCAAATAGAGATTATCGTATGTTAGAGGATTTAGGGTTTGAAATTGAGCTATCCAAAAAGCAGGAAGAGGTATTTTGTTCCTGACTTGAACTAGAACCGATTTTTGCTATACGAAAATGAATAATGAAAAGCGCAGTGTCTGAGCCTTGATTTGATTCATAGCTAAAAGTTCTTTAGAACCCGCGCATAGCAGGCGGGGGTTCGTTTCCATAATAAAAAATCGGTAAACGCTGCTACAACAACGTTTACCGATTTTTCTTATGCCCCCAACTTTCATTTAGGAACAAACCCTTTAATAATAGCGCCTGTTTGGTGAAAAAAGTCTTTATGCATTATAGTGCGAAGTATCACATTTAAATATAATCTCATTTGTTACACTGTCTATTTTAAGCAAAGTTAAACTTGTTGGAGGAATAGGTGAAGAAGACCATAAATTTTCAAGCGTATTGTTTTCAAAGAAGTCTAACAGTAATTTAAGGGCAATAGAATGAGAAACTACACAAACAGTTTCGTTAGGATGTTGTTTAACTATGTAGTTTATTGTTTTAACCATTCTTTCTTGCACTTTACTAAAGCATTCTACAGTATTGCTTGAAAAAATATGAGGAGTTTCCCAAAAAGCACTCCATTCTTTCGGGCTTTCCCTTTCGTTTTCATCAAATGTTTTTCCTTCCCAATTTCCAAAAGAAAGTTCTCTTAAAGTATCAGTTTGAATTACTTGCACAGGTCTTTTCCCTTTAATTATTTCAGCAGTTTTCACAGCCCTATCACTCGTACTTGAATAAATAGCGTCAAATGGTACTTCAGACAGTCTTTGAGCTAATTGTTTTGCCTGTTTTATCCCCTTATCTGTTAAAGATGAGTCCTTCCAGCCTTGCATGAGTTTTTTTGTATTCCACACGGTTTCTCCGTGTCTTGTTAAATATACGAGTGTACTCATTTTTTCCTCCGTTTACTTATTTTTCTCCACAATCATGAACGACTTTAGAATAATGAAAATACAGCCAAAGCGATTTTTGGAAATGATTTTGTTACACTAAAGCATCCATTAGGGTTTATTTAGATAGAAATTCCCCCACTATACCATCCTTTAATAAACTCTTCTAATGAAGATACAATAAATTTCTGACTACCATCTTCATGATTCCAACCATAAATGTCCCTCCATGTTAAAAATCATCTACCCTTTAGCGTTATTCTAGTTTAATTAAGCTACTTCATCAGTTAAAGTATAACCTTTCCAAAGAGTCGTTTGGTAACATTAATTACAGTCCATTCCCGTTCCCAAAATCGTATTTGGGAACTTCTTTGTATGTATGGTAGAACGGCCTTATTTGGAATAGAAGAGGAATTGTTGATATTACTTACAATAATAATCATTCTTATGATGTTACTGTAAGAATTGATATTCCTTCAGAACAACTTAACGGAAATGGTAAAGAAGATTTGGTTAAGGTAAGAATATCCCCGTCCTGTGATAGTGAGAAAATAAATAAGCAAATATGTAAACATGAGTTTAAACTTGAAATATTAGAGTACAAACATATATCACACTAAAAATAATTTTCGACAATACTCTTATTTTATATTCAACAATCGGGCGCAATCCTTTAAATTAAAAAGGATGCGTCCTTCTTCAATTAAGGGACAAGTTTTGGAAGAAAAACATTTATCTATAAATACAGAAAAAATTACTAAATAAATACTGTCTTAAAAACATCTTTTTCGAGATTAGAAAATGAAATAATTAAAATATTAAACTTTATGCAACTAAATATCCTTTCAAATGCTCTAACGGTATGTAAGGAAAAGAGAGGTGCTACCAATGGAAAATGACATTTTAGTGAAAAAAGCACAAAAAGGAGATGGGGAAGCATTTATACAGTTAATTCAGCAGTATGAGCTGATTTTATATCGTACTGCTAAACGACTCGGTTTAAAAGACGAGGATATTGCGGATTTACTGCAAGATACAATTATGATAGCTTTTGAAAAAATCACAACTTTGAAAAAGGGACAGTATTTTAATACTTGGATATGTAGAATTTTATTGAACAATTGCTACCGCTTTATGAAAAAGAACAAGCCTTTAGCTGCAATGGATGAAACAGTTCTCAACAATTTGTCACATCAAGATTTTTTATCAGTAGAGCTAGATGAGGCACTAGGCAGCCTAGATGACAACCACCGTATCGCCCTCACACTTTATTATGTAAACGGCTTTACAACGAAGGAAATTAGTGAATTTCTACATGAATCTGAAGGCACAATCAAATCGCGAATTTCTAGAGCGAAAAAGCAATTAAAAAATACGTATTATTTGGAAGGAGCTAATTTAGTATGAAGCAAAATATAGATGATTTAGTACGTGAAGATATGAATAAGGAACAACAATTACCAGCAGCAATTCGTTCGGCTTTTGACCAATCCTATGCACAAATTCGCCAGCAATCAAAGAAAAAGACAAAGAAATCTTGGCTAAAGCCTGTATCAGCAGTAGCTGCAGCGATCGCTTTGAGTACAACTGTGTTACTGACAAATGATACTGCATTCGCGAAGTTACAAGCTTTTCTAGGGTTAAGTGATTCTGGAATAGAAATTGCAGCGATGAATGGGGATGTACAAAATCTTGCACAAGTGCAACAAAATGAAAACATTACGATGACATTAGAAAATCTATTTGTTGATGCTTACCGTTTTGGTTTACAGTTTACAATGGATTCTAAGGATATTTCGGCAGATGATTTAAATAAAATCGAGTTTGCATATCGACTATTTGATGCACAAGGTAATGAAATTAGTGCCCTCATTTCAGATACAAAACCTTATACAGGGAAACAGGTTTTCAGTGGAATGGATTTTAAACTAACTGATGTCAGTGATAACCGTGCATCAGTTGAAATGATTGCAACTGCAAATCAGCGAGAAGTACCTTCTTTAGAAGGGGCACGATTAGTGATAGAAACTATTCATATTTCTTCAGATAAAAGAGGAATGAAATCTATAAATGGACATTGGGAATTTGATTTAACATCTCCAACAATCGTGAAACAACAGTACATTGCAAATAATACCGTTCCTGGGCTTACATTAAATGAAGCAATCGTCACAAATGGCTCAATGCATATTACTTTTACAATTAATGAAACAAATGTAGGTGAAACGATCGCTCACGATACAGCATTAATTAATGAAAAGGGCGAGGCGTTTTATGCATCAGGCAATAGTTTTAAAGAGTTTGAACAAAAAACTGAAATAAGTCTTGTCTTCCCTTATAGTGTGAGAAATGAACAGCAAGCACTTTCTTTACAAGTGAAGGACTATGAGGAATTAAATTTAATTAATAAAGAGTAAATTGTGTTTATGGGTATCTTTGGAGAATATAATTCTTCAACAATCGGGTGCAGCACCTTCTTCAATAAGAAGATCGCGTGGAAATATCAGATAGTCCCTCATCGTGAGGATGGCTATGAATCTTTGAATCCATATTATATAGGTGTAATATTTGATACTGAACCACAAGTAGAATATAAATATTTCGCTCGTAATAAAGTTGATGTTATCCAGCAAGGGTGGTATTCATCTAGATCACAAAGTGATCTATTGCATGAAAAATAATTACTGTTTATTAAGATCACTGTCCCAACCAGCCTCAAACATGTTTCTACAAGTAGGGGGTGAACTGTTTTGCGGACGAGGTCTTAGCCCCACGGGCGCGAACGTTTTACCTCGGCTACCGTTATCATATATCGATATAAAAAATGGTCAACCAGAAATATTTTCTGGCTGACCTAATAATACGATCGGGCGCGATTCTTCAATGAGAAGATCGCGTTTTTTCGTTATAGGGCCATATTGTGGATTAAAAAGCCTTTAATGTAATGTAACCAAAAGCGGGGTGAGGTTATTTATTAAAGGAATTTTTTATATCGAAGTAATATATAATAAGAAATAAATGAAGTGAGGTATTCTCTTGAAATTCAAAGACCTGAAATGGCTAACTATATGGATATTTATTATTACATCGATGTACCATTTTTTTATAGCACGTACAGTGGAACCTAGAGCTTACTTAGGATTATTAATGATCATACCGTTACTAATATTTTTGATACAACAAATTGTTATTTGCAAAAAAATTGAAATGCAGCAATTTGCAATTAAAAAACCTAAAATTGCTCCACTACTTCTCTCAATTGCTTTACCTATCGTATTAGGTTTGTTTGTTCATACATATTTCTTTTTAACTAATCAAGGGACATTTTTATTTGCAGAGCATAAAGAATTATTAATTTTATTAGTACTAGGACTTACTATCACAACGATTTCAGCACTAATCGAAGAAATAATATGGCGTGGCTATTATCATAACAGATTGAGAAAAATCTATTCATTCCATAAAACAGCCTTTATTATCGCCTTAATATGGAGTCTTTGGCATTTTCCAATTGCCCTTTTATATAAAGGTTATACAAATCTTATAATCGGCATAATAAGTTACCTAGTTATTCTTTTTTTCACTTCTTATTTACTATCCTATCTAAGAGAGTGGAGTGGTTCTATCATTCCAGCAACTTTTTTCCATGGTCTAATGAATGTATTTTATTTTACTGATGGTGTTCAAATACCTCTATCATTACATACGATCGAATTGACGAAGTGCATCATATTAAGCTTATTTTTCATAGTTATCTATATATGGAAACGTTTTTTGAATTACTCGTGTATACTTGAAAATTTAAAAATGGACTGAATAATTAATTATTCATACAGATACTATAATTTGTTAATTAACAATAAAATTAATGCTAGAACTGAAAAAGCGTAATAAGCTACCGTCGTTTTACTTATCGATTTCTTCTCGTCCATTTACCCGTACCTTCTTTCTATATTCTTAAACCTTCAATTCTAATTATAACATTAATTATAAACTAGTCCCGTTCTCAAAACCGTATTTGGGTAGACAACCACACGAATATGACGATCCCTTATTCAACAAATCGGGAGCGATTCTTCAAAGAGAAGATCACGTTTTTCCGTTATAGGGCCATATTGTTGAATAACTAATTTATAGTGTCACAGGTTTGCAAAGAAGGATTATTAAACGGCAGTAAAGAAAACCGATAGTGACCAGAAATATTAAAGGAGTAAGCAAAATGAAAAATCTTTTATTAGAATCACACTGTATATTTCCGACATCGGATATATTATAAACTGCTGAATTTTATGAACAAAAAATGGGATTTAAGGCTGTACGATATTTGGACGCAACCGAACCCCATATATGTTTGTATCGTGATACAACAGTAACTAAGACTAACGGACAAAAAGTAATTCCCAATAGGGATTTATATGGCTAAGGGTACGATGCTTACTTTATTACAAAAAATCAAGAGAATCTTCAAAAAAAGCTTATTAATTCTAATGTGAAAATAATTCGTTTATTAAATAATACCGATTACAACAATAAAGAATTTGTAATTGAGGATATAGATAGAAGATGGATAGCATTTGGCATTAAAGTAGATTAAGGCTTATGAAGCGCGGAATTTAATAATCAGGTGCAAGTATTGAAAAGCAATTTTTCCTTTTCAGTAAACAGGCCATATCGTTAAATCACCTCTGAATTAGCAAACGACGCTTGGAGAATCCAGTCACTTAAAAGTCAGGGAGGAAAGTAATATGATTGAACTTAGAAAAATCACGTTGGAAAACCGACAAAGAAAATCTTCTATGAATTAGTGGAAAACACCAAATTAAATCACAATGTATTTACTCTTAAAGTGAGTGATTCTAATGATGGACCAGACTGGTAAAAGGTTAAGGTTGTTGTTTCATTAAACTAGCTAATAATAGCTGATACTTATTTCACAAATGGGCGCTATTCTGTATAAGGATTAGCGCTAATTTTTATTATCAAGAAAATAACAAACTCTTTAAAAAAATAACCAATGGTCACTTCGTAAAGTGATCATTGGTTACGCGATTCATTTTTTTATCAAATTAAAGTGATTGAATAATATAGTCATTTACAAATGCTTTTATAAAAAATAGCTCATCATCATTAGGAGTTCTGTTATTTTCTAGATTGAAAGATTCTAAGGCGTCTTCTAATGAGGAAGAATTAACTGCTTTACTTGCTGCTCTTAAATCTCTCCAAAAAGTCGTCATTTCTTCCATATCACAAATTGATTCATGGCCAAGGAGGAATGCTTCTGCATTATATTTTTGAACATCTTCAATCATCGGTAATAATAATGATTTTTTATAATGGAATAAAGAGTTTTTCGTTGTACCATATACACAATCCCCTAAAAAAATGACTTTCTCATCAGGAACATAAATGATTGTAGCGTCATCAGAATGTGTACTGTTTATTTTTTCAAGTACACATAATTTATTCCCTAAATCGAGCGTTAATGTTTTTTCAAAGATGATGTGTGGAGCGTTTAATTTAAATTGATTTCGATTTGGGATTTCTGTCTGAATAATCTCGATGCATTTATCGCCCATTAATTTAGACTGTTTATACGTTTGGAGTGAACTGTCATCAAATTTGTAACTTTGCCATACATTTAGCAATTTGTTTGTTTGACTATTCACTATAATAGTAGCATCAAATTCATTCATGCCCAGGAAATGATCCCAATGTGCGTGGGTAATTACCACATATTTAATTGGGGGTACATTTAGCTTTTTAATTTCATTTAAAAAATCCTTTGCATGTTGAGTAGAGTTACCACAATCTACAATTAGGCTATATTGTTCTCCACTAACCAGTCCCAAAGTAGGGCGGTCGTTTTCATCTTGATTAGGCATATAATATATATAATCACTGAATTTATTTAACATGTTTTATTTTCCCTCTTTTCTAGGTAGTTGTATGTTGAAGAGGAAATCTACTTGTTTATCTTATATTTAATAAAATAAATTAAGATTTTCTCTCATTATTAATTTACCACCAGGCTGATACCACATTCCATTTATGGAAAAGTATAACATAATGGTTATGATATACAGTAGTATATAATTGAGGATTTATTTGAGTAATAAAATATATCCACACGATATTCATTTATAACACCATAAGGTTCTATATTTTGGAAGGAATGATTATCAATGGGTTATAAAGCAGTAGTATTTGATTTAGATGATACCCTTCTTAATAGGGATCATGCTATAGATAATATGTTTCTTATCATTTTAGAAAAGTGTTATGTTGATGTGAAGAATTCTGAAAGAAAACAAATGTTACTGAAATTCAAAGAGTATGATCGAAGAGACTATGGTAAAAGTAATAAAACAAGAGTCTTTGTATCTTTTTTTAATGAATTCCCGCCAAAATATAGACTGCCAAGTAATGATATTCAAGATTTTTGGAATTATAATTTCCCGAATTGTTTTTCAATAAATAAAAGCACTATAAATATGGTAAATATAATAAAGCAACGAGCTAAAGTAGCAATTATAACAAATGGGACAACTCAGAGGCAGAGAGCTAAAATAAATAATACTAAACTAAATAGTTATTTTGAAACAGTAATCATTTCAGAAGAAGTGGGATTTAGCAAACCAGATAAACAAATTTTTGAATTAGCATTAAATAGTCTTAATATGCATCCTGAAGAAGTATTATTTGTTGGAGATGACTTAGAAAAGGATATTAGGGGATGTCAAAGTGCTAATATAAAGGGTATTTGGTACAATCCATTAATGGAAAAGAATCGGACAACTATAAAACCATTTGCAGAAATCCATTCAATTGATAGTTTATTAAGTTATTTTACTTCAGAATCTGATTAGCTAATAGAAGCAGATACTATTCAGCAATAATTTAGCTTTATACAAATAAAGGAGCAACAAGTATGGTTAGAGAGAAGCTTAAAATTCTTTTTAATAGTATGGAATGGGTTGGATTTTCAACAAGTCAGCCATGGAGAGCTTATAATGTAAAATTTAATAAATACTTCAATTATCCTGAAAAGGATATACGGGCTGGAACACTTCTTGCTTTTTATGGTATGTTGCAGCAGTGGATAGATGATTCCAGTTTCGTATTTGAATTTTATGATGATCAAAAAGATGCGATTTTCAGCTTTGAGGAATATATACTAGATTTTCTAAATTACGCAGATGAAATAGCTGAAGAATTTCCCGGTATATATGGTTCAATTGGGTATGCTTTAAAGGAGTTAGATAATAAAATAAGATTTGAAGCAAGATTTCCATCAATTGATCCAGCAATTTTTGAGGAAATGAGAAAGGCTTTGTACACGGATAAGGTATTAAGTGGAGAATGGGAATCAAAATTCTATGAAGATGCGTTCATGGAAGTTGGCTTAGGGAGAGAATATATGTAATTCTGTCCAGAAGGAAGGTTCCTGATGAAAAGCTCAAGAATGTTGCTTTATAGCATTATTGAGCTATTATTCTTGTTGAAATATCGAGGGTCACAAAAAACAATATTCAACAATCTGGCGCGATTCTTCCAAAAGAAGATCGCTTTTTTCCGGTATAGGGCCACATTGTTGAATAACGTCCTTATTAAATGAGAAAATACACTTAAACTAAAGCAACAGGTTAATTTAAGAAGATTTTAAGGATATAGGTGATTAAATGAAATCCAATTATAATTTAAAAGACCCTTCAAAAAAATATATTGATGTTGTAAAGCAAGCTAATTCTTTGTACGGTTTGTTTTCGAGGAAGAAAAAATTAAGAGCGGTAGAGTTTTTTAAGAGTAAATTAAATGACGAAGATTTCGAAGTAGAAGAATTAGCTAGTGGATTTATATTCATAGGCTATTTATATCAAGAAATCAAAGATTATGAATCTGCAGCATTTTACTTTAATAAAGGTTACAGCTTAGGTAAAGATGTTCAATTCCCTTATAACTCTCGTTTAAAAAAAGTATTAAAAACTTTTCTAAAAGCAAGTCGAAAAGATTTATATGATTATTGGCGTTCAGATTTTTTAAAGCGAAGTCATTACGATAAAAAATTTAACAAATTAATGGACGCGTAACTTTTCTTTTTAAACTAATAAATTTCAGGGGGTATTTTATGTTTGTAGTAAATGTAGAAGGGGCAATTCGTCGCAATGAGAAATGGCTTTTAATCCGCAGAAGTGAAAAGGAGGAGCATGCTGGTGGAGGTCTCTCATTAGTAGGAGGAAAGTGTGAAATTGAAGGTGATTCGTCTGATATTCTGGAAAGAACATTAAAACGAGAAGTTTTTGAAGAAGTAGGTAGCGAAATTACAGGCATTAAATATGTAAATAGCTCCTCCTTCGTTACAGAATCAGGAATAAATGTAATCGATATCGTTTTCCTATGTCATCATAAATCTGGAGAACCTTACGCTAAAAGTACTGAAGAAGTGGATGAAGTTATTTGGATGACAACATCAGAAATTCTTGCACATACGGAACTACCTTTATTTCTAAAAGAAAACATTAAACTTGCAGAGAAAATACTACAAGATAATATGCAGGTGAAATATTAGTTATACATATTCCATAATAGGGCGCGATTCTTCAATAAGAAGATTTGCTTTTTTCCGTTATAGGGCCATATTGTTGAATGAGATCTTTTTGGAAAAATCCAGGCATAGTGTAGGAAATTTTATGAAAATAAAAAACCCGTAAACCTTAATATACCAAGGTTCACGAGCAATTATAATAATGGTCTTGATAAGTCAAGAATTTTAGAACCTCACCTTGTCGAAAGCATAAGGCCAAATTAAGCTAGTTCAGCTCAGTTAAATAAGTATGCGAAACATTAATTAACAAGGTTTTCATCAATTATAAAATCAACTGAATTAAATAAAAAAAGCTAAAAAAGTAATTCTGTGAGCATTTTAGTAAGCAAGTGATCTTTGAATTCCACTAACGAAGGGTATTAATCCAAGAAGGCTTTATACCCTTTTAATGTACGAAATGTGAAAAAAAAGAAGATTGTTCAGTTACAAAAAGAATATAAAGATCTGTGTCAAAAATTTAAAGATTATTGAATTTCCATACGTAAATCCCCAGTCTTAGCTAGTCCTCTAGCTTTTAGTAAATGATAAACAGTAAGAGAAATGACAGCTGGTAAAATGACACCTAATACAATATACATCATTAGAACAATCACACCTTGGTTAGCAAGAATATTTAAAGGTGCAATAAATGAGTTTAGACCAAGTCCCGCTAATGCATAAGGGACTTCAAAGTGAAACATTAGTATTGCGATTGGCGCACAAATGACCGAAGATAGAAATGGCCCTATAACAAGAAGTGGGTTTTTTACGAGATTTGGCACTTGTACTTTTGGTGTTAAAAATGATTGGGCAATATTGGCGCCTAAATCGTTTTGTTTAAAAGACATCGCCGTAAATCCGGCAAACTGAGCCGTACATCCGATTAGTGCAGCGGCACTCGAAACTGGGTCAAGTTGTAAGGCAATGGCAATTGCTGCTGAAGAGGCCGGAGACATTAGGAAAATACTCCAGACTAGTGCGATAACTATGGACCCTATCACAGGAGATCCTGAAACAGAGTTTGCGATAAATCTACTTAACTGTTCCAAAAGTGGTGTAGTCACTGCTGCTAATCCTACACCTGCGACACCTCCGATAAATATAGATGAAAATGGAATAGCAAGCATATCTAACTTCGTTCTACCAGCAATTCGTTTCCCAACCCAAACAGCAATAATGGTAGCTAACACGGCACTTATCGGTTGTCCTGTAGTAAGAATCCAGGCTCCTTCCGCATTCATATGTAGGGCATTTGCACCGATTGTACTAGATGCCATCGCACTGAAAATCACTAATGTATTTCCACCTAATTGATAAGCGATACCAGCACCGATTGCAGGCGCAAGCATAAGTTGTGCTGCCTTACCGATAGTTGTAAAGCCTTCCCAACCAGTAAAAGTTCCGAACGTCTCAATCAGAAGGCCAATACCTAATGTGACAAGAACTGCGTTTGCAAGCCCTTGAGACCCCTTATACATCCGCTCAACAATATATTGTTTTGTCGTTTGATTCATTTCTTAATACCTCCGAATATATAATATTAAATATATTGTGAATTTTCTAAAAATAAAAAGCCCCGAAAGAATATGTAGCTTACGAATAGAAATAAGCTTTGTTTAATTCCTTTCAAGTTGTAAATTTTTATAATATTAATATAATTTCTGAAAGTGGTCAATACTATTTTGGTATAAGAGTGAGTGAGAGAAAGTCAAAGATCTTATGATATCTTGGGTTTAATGAAGATAATGATTTAGCGAATATTTTTGATAAATCACTGAAAAAAAACTTGTGAGCAATTAGTAAGCATTGGATAATAATTCGAGGTTTATTTCAAGAAGTGTTCAGAAAGAAAAAGCCATTAAACGTTGTTATATCAGCGTTTAATGGCTTACTGAAATGATGGTCCCGACTGGTCTCGAATCAACAACCTAACGTTGCTACAACAACGTTTACCGATTTTTCTGTTGACCCAAAACTTTAATTTGAAAACGTTATTTAGGTTTATTTTGTATACTTTATAAACACTTAGTTCTGGAACTAATTTTAAAATTTATCTTATTTAAAAAAGGTTCAATACCTATTTCTATTAAAAAGTATTTTGTAGGGCTATGTTTTTCTGCTAAATGTATTTTAGTGATTAAAATTTCTTCTCTTACACGTTTAAAAACATTAGGGTTATGTTCAGGAAACCATTCATAACTAATCCCTTTATCTTATTCAATTTTTATTAGACAGTACACTATTTTTTCAAACATATAGGAGAATTCTTTTTCTATCCGCTCGTGATGTTCTAGTAATGCTTTAAGATAATCTGCAAAGCGATAAAAACGCTTTTGGTCAAAAGGATTTACCTGTCAACGCAATACCGGTGTCAGCAGTTGATACATGAAGAAACAGTGAGGAGCATAGTCCCACTGTTTTTCTTTTAGCTATAACATTAATTTCTTAAATAAAATTGACTCGATTTTGTCTGCAGCTAATGGTTTACTAAAGAGATACCCTTGCCCAAAATGACAGTTTAAGTTGATCAGTTCCTTAAGTTGTTCCTCTGTTTCAATTCCTTCTGCAACCACCTTCAGTTGCAGGTTATTGCCGATATCGATAATCGTTTTTACCAATAGGTTATTTTTTCTATTAGATAATAAACCCCTAATAAATGATTGATCGATTTTCAAAGTATCGACCGGTAATAAATTTATAAAATTAAGTGATGAGTAGCCAGTACCAAAATCATCAATAGAAATACCAACCCCCATATTTTTAAGAGAAGTTAATTGCGGAATAATAAGATCAAAATCCGCAATTAAACTTTCTGTAATCTCAATTTCAAAATATTGAGGTTCTATATTATAGGTTGTTAAGCATTTCTCAATATAATCTACTAGCTCATTTTCTTTAAATTGTCTTTGTGAAACATTAACAGATATTTTAGCTAAAGGATATCCGCTTGATTGCCATTGATGTAATTGGTAAAGAACTGCATTAATAACCCAATTTCCAATGTCATTTATTAAACCTGTCTCTTCAGCGATTGGAATAAATTCAGCAGGTGAAACTATTCCTAGCAGTGGATTGTTCCATCTAACAAGAGCCTCTAACCCTATTAAGGATGAATCAGCTAAATTACATTTAGGTTGATAATTAATAAAGAATTCACCATTAGAAATCGCTCTTCTTAATTCATTCTCGATTAGTAAATTTCTTTCGAGCTGTTTTCTAATATCCTCATTAAAAAACTTATAAGTATTTTTACCCTCCATTTTGGCATGATACATTGCAATATCAGCCAATTCTATTAATTTTTCGTAATTATATCCATGTTCAGACTTGCTACATATTCCTATACTACAAGTTATGGATACTTCTTTTTCAAAAATTAAATATGGTTTTTTTAGGATGTTTATAATCTCAATAGCTATGAATTCGGTATAATCATACTCAACATTTTGTACAATAACAATAAATTCATCTCCTCCAAGATGGTAAATTTTAATATATTCATTTTGTATACTGATTAGCCTTTCAGCAACACTGATTAATAATTTGTCACCATAGTTATGACCAAGTGTATCATTCACTATTTTGAAACGATCTAAGTCGATAAATAATATGGATGTATCAACTGACTCTTTTTTAGTTTTATCAAAATCCGATAATAGCTTCCTTCGATTAGGCAACTTTGTTAAATCATTATGCTCCGCTATATGTTCTATATAATTGAGGTATTGCTGTTGTTCCGTTATATCGCGTACTACACATATCATTTTCTTGGATCCCTCAATATTAGAAATGAGCAACTCTTGGGGGAAGATTGATCCATCCTTCCTTATCCCTTTTGCCTTTCCTTTCCACTTTCCATATATACGTAACTGGGTAATGGCTTGATTATTTAGGTGTTCAGCCATTTCTGGAGAGTAGCAATCCTTCCAACTTTTAGTTAAAAATTCTTTTAGATTATATCCATAAAGGTCTTGATGAGCTTTATTTACAAATTCAAACTCTCCTTTTTCATTTGTAATACCGATACCAAGTGTTACAAAATCTAATGCAAATGTATAGTCAACTAAGGTTGTACCCAATTCTTTTTTAGAAGAAACATATTTATCAAGGTGATTTCCAAGCATCCATCCAATAACATTTGCGCCAAAAACTATAATAGAGAGGGTAATGTTTTGACTTAATTCTAAATTGGAAAATATAAAAAAATTGGATATTATAAGTATTGCAGTAAGAGCTAACCTCCACGTATATTTCATTTTTTCCTCCCTCTATAACTCAACTAATTATTATTTTTAAATCAAATCTAATCATTTAAGAAATCCAATTTTTAAGAACATTAAATCAAATTATTGATGATGATAAAGGGAATTATACAAAATTTTCCTATCTTTCTCTTTTACAAACTATTATTATAAATATTTGCCCCTAAAAACGTGCCTATATATACAGGAAATTTACTTTTATATAGATATATTTTACCATTTCTATATTATAGTTTATTTTCAAATTATGTAAATGGTTTTTTAATAAATTATTGCTACATTCCCATTTTTCTTACTAAAAGAAAATTCACACTACTCCTTTTCGCGTTCATTCTTAAAGAATGTTTTCTTTTCTTATTAGGAGAAGAAAAAACCTTCTAACCGTTTGATTAGAAGACAAAAACACCACTATAGAAGAATGTTTCTATGTCATTATGAACGCTTGCGTGCAAAATCATTATTTTGCTATTAAAGAATTAAATGAAAAGAATCTTTTTCGACGAATTAATTAAAAGGCCTTCTTTTCTTTCTTAAGTCCCTTAGAATTCAGAGCCCAAGTCGTGTAACATATTTTTTCATATAGGTTCTATATAAAGCATAGGGAGGAATTTCGAAATTTTTGTTTTATTAAAAAAACTATCGCAATCTATATAAATATCAGTTAAAGTATTTAAAACTAATATAATTATAAAATTTTCAGATTAATTATATCAGTAATTAAATTTATTAAGGAGTAAAAAATGAATTTATCAGTGAAGTGGAAGATTATTGGAATTGTTATTCTCATCGCTATTTTAGGTTTTGGTACATTAGCAACGGTGAGTACAGTCATCATTTCCAGTAAAACAGAGGAAACTGTAATAAATCAAAGTGAAACCATCGTCCAACAACTTTCGACTAATGTACAAACCGTTCTCGACAATTTCGGACGGTCATTACAAATGATTGCCCAATCGGATGAAATCGAAAACTATTATGAAAACAATACCGCCTTATTTGATGATGCGGATTCTCAATTACGAAAAGATTTTCAAACGTATTTAGGTACATTTTCTAATACATCGGGTATTTATACAGCAGACGCAGAAGGGGTCATGTATGAGCCACACTTTGATGAGGTAAAAGATATTAATGCGACGACAAGGCCTTGGTATACACTTGGCATGGAGAATCCTGATGTGGTCAGTTGGACCGAGCCATATCTAGATGCTGCAACAGGAGAATTCACGATTACAGGTGTAACGGGTATTAAAGTCGGCAATGAGATTGTAGGTGTTCTGGCATCGGATATTTTGCTAACGGACTTAACACAAATGGTTGCTGCTATGGATCTTGGTTATAGTGGATTTGGCATGATATTTGATAGTACGGGATTGGCAATTGCTCATCCGGATTTAGCTGGTGAAGATTTATCTGAAAATAGTTATATTGAGAAGTTGCTACAGAAGAAAGACTCTATGATTTTAAATGAATCCATCAATGGTGTTGATTCAATTATTATATCCAATCATATACCGGGTGTTGATTGGACCGTGGCAGCACAGTATGAACAGTCAAATCTGAATAAAACAGCCAATGAAATTAGAGATATAATTATCTTAATTACGATTGCGATTTTAGCCATTACTTTTATTGTGCTATTCATCTTTATTTCGCGTGTTATCAAGCCTCTTTATAAACTTGGTACACTAATGGGGAATGTAGCAGAAGGGGACTTAACGGTTCATATTGATGTAAAGGCAAAGGATGAAATTGGTCGGTTGGCGCACCATTTTAATTCGATGATTGGCGAAATGAAAAAAATTATTGGTGTTGTGAAAACTTCAGCTGATCAAGTTGATGAGCGTTCACAACATTTAAGTGCGATGGCAGAAGAGACGAGTGCTTCTTCTATACAAGTTTCGAAATCAGTCGGGGAAATTGCTATAAGCACAGTTAGTACCTCGGAACAAGCCGATATTGTAACAGAACAATCAGCAAGCCTAGGCGATAAAATTGAAAACATGAAATCTTTATCTAACAAGGTTGAAGAATCTACTAGTGAGGCTGCTACCCTTAATCAAGAAGGACGCAAGCATATGGACGAATTATTACAAAGCTTCTCAGGAAACCAGCTAGAACTAGAAGAAATGACACATGTCCTTTCCAAGCTTGAAGCCCAGACGATTTCTATTAGTTCCATTATGGATACAATTTCATCTATTTCCGCTCAAACGAATTTATTAGCTTTAAATGCTTCCATTGAAGCCGCGCGTGCTGGTGAACATGGTAAAGGATTCGCAGTAGTAGCAGAAGAAGTCCGTAAGTTGGCCGAACAATCAGCTAATGCTACGGAAACCGTGAAAATGACGATTACTGAGCTTCAAAATTATTCGAATCAAGTAATTGTACCCATGAATAAAATGAAAGAATCATTTAATGAATCAAATGAAGTGGTTAATAAAACGAGCGAAATGTTCGCACAGCTCACGGAATTAATTGATCATGTGAATGAATCATTTATTTCGGTTCACGCTGAAATTGAAAGTGTTGATAGATACAAAGACCGTGTAATTGAAACAATTGAGGAAATGTCTATGAACTCTCAAAATTCGGCTGCAGCATGCGAAGAAGTTAGCGCGGCTACAGATGATCAATTACACGCTATTCAATCGGTAGCTGAGGCGTCTCAGGAATTAAATCAGTTAAGCGCTGATTTAGCGGTTGCCGTTAACCGTTTTAATGTTTAGAAGATTATAGTAAAGTAAGCAGGCATCGGGTGTCTCTATAAACTCGATGCCTTATTCAATAATAAATCACTAAAGAATATTATAGAGTAATACATGTTTGAATTTGTTGGAAACGTAGGTGAGCTTCATTGAATTGGGTTGCGGCTAAGACTATGTATAATACCAGAAATTCGGATCATTGGCGTACAGACAGAAGCATGTCCTAAATTAAACGTCTCTTTCCCTATGTCTTATAGAAAACAACGACTTTTCTATATTAGGATATTTAAAATTAATTAGATGTTGAATCATGGTATTATATAAAATTTAAGATATTGGTAATAACTGTAATTCATCTGACTAATTATAATATAAAGCAGTATTGGAATTTTATTTTGAGAATATTAGTTTAACTATTTGAAATGTGAGAGTATGTTATATTGAATAATGAATCAAATACATAAAGGAATAAGTATAATTAGGTTAAGCATTTAATATTTTAAACTATAAAAATACTTAATATTATACAATGAAAAATTTATATAAAAATTGAGGTGCTTTATGGTAATAACATTAAAAGAGTTGGAAATGTATAGTGACTTTGATGAACTTTCAAATGATGTACTTGATTTAGCAACAGAAATCTTGCCTGACAAATTGATTTATTTAACCTCTTTCAGTAATAAAGAACAAATAATTTTAAAGCTTTCAACGGATGATACAAATATTCTTTTGACTGAAGGAATGGTTATAAATATTGATGAAACGGTTTGTAATCGAATAGATTTTGAAAAGAAAAAACCATTAATCTATGAAGATATCCGAACAGGAACTTGTCCAAGTGATTTAAAGAACTTACTAGAGGATGTTAACATTAGATCGTATTTAGGTGTGCCTATCTCTCTTCTGGATGGGGAGAGATTTGGAACCCTATGTGTAGCGCATCATCAAGAAAGTGTTTTTGATAAGAAGAGTGTAGAGTTGTTACAAAAAATAGCAAGAATGTTCTCGTATTATTTGAAATTGGAGCATTTAGCATTTAAAGATCCGTTAACTAACCTATATAATAGACGATATCTTTCTGAAAAATTTGAGGATGACTATAAAAATGGAGGAATGATATTCCTTTTGGATTTGGATGGTTTTAAAAAGATAAATGATATATATGGTCACGTTGTCGGAGATGAGGTTTTAAAGGAAGTCGCTTTAATTCTTCAAGAATTTGTAAAGACGGAGAATGATTCCTATGCTGTTAGATTAGGGGGAGACGAATTTCTCATAAATTTTTCTGGTAAATATTCCAAAGATGAAATTAGTAATTTAGCGGAAAATATTTTAACTTGTTTTCGTGGACGCAACACTAAATACCAACTTTCCACAAGCATTGGAATTTCAACTTATTTTGCGGATAGTGAGACCAATTTAAAAACACTTATTAAAAATGCTGATAACGCTTTATATCGCGCAAAAGAAGTGGGTAAGAATAATTATAAAATTTTTGAATAGATTTTAATTTAAGTATTTATATATTTGGATTCAAAAGTTGGTCAATACACAGCGATGCTCAACTTATCAGCAATTAAGGTGAAGAAGGACTCAAAAGATTCGTAAATCATAATAGTTATTCTAAAAGGCTAAAATTAGCAGCTGTTCAAGACTATATTTCAGGAGACTATTCATTAAGAGAGACCGTCTTTCTAGTACGTCTCTTTTACGAAATTGGGTTAAAAAGTATACTAGTCATAGTGAATTAAAAGATTCGGGTAAGGAATGAGGCAAACTATGACTAAGAGAAGAAAAATTACTTTTGTAGAATGTCTGGAAATTGTAAAGGATTACTTGGGAAACATTAAAAATTATCAAGCAACTGCAGAAAAATTCAAAGTCTCCTACCAACAAGTGTATCAATGGGTGAAGAAATATGAAGATAAAGGGGAGAAAGGATTACAGGATCTTCGAGATCGTACAAAGCCTGAAGAGGAATTAACAGCTGAAGATCAATTAAAATTAGAAATCCAACGTATAGAGCGTGAAAATGAACGTTTGCGCGCAGAAAATCTCTACTTAAAAAAGTTAGAGGAAATCGAAAGGAGGGGGCGTTAAATCAATTACGCTTAGATAATCATTATTTAGCGATTCAAGAATTAGTCGAAAAGGGATTTTTCCCCATTATATTTTTATGTGAAATTGCAGGTTCGTGCGCTTACTATAAATGGTTAAATCGAGCTCCATCAAATCGAGAGACGGAAAACAAAGAATTACTAAAAGCCATTCATCTTCTTTATAACCAAGTAGATGGTATTTATGGATATCGCCGCATAACTTTTATAATAAATCGTCAACGAATGAAGGACAAACTACCATGCATTAATGAAAAACGTGTCTATCATTTAATGCAGATCAGCCAGTTAAAGGTTGTTATTCGTCGTAGACGAAAAAATACCCGAAATCTACCCCTGATTATGTCGCAGAAAATGTATTAAATATAAAGTTTACAGCGGAAAAGCCGAATGAAAAATTGTGTACCGTTGTGAAGGAATTTAAATATGGAAATGGAAAAAAGCGTACTTAAGTGACATTATTGATTTACATGATAATTCAATAGTGAGTTATGTATTAGGTCATTCCAATAATAATTCATTAGTGTTTAATACAATGACCCCTGCTATTCAAGCATTGGCAGAAGGCCAACAGCCTCGGATTCATAGTGATTGAGGATATCAATACACATCAAAAGGATTTAAACGCAAGATAGAAGAAGGAAATTTGGTGCATACTATATTTCGTGCTGGACATTGTATAGATAATGGACCAATTAAGGCTTTGTGAGATACGTTGAAATGCGAGAAGTATTATCTGAAGAAGTACGATACTTATGAAGAATTAGAAGAAGCCGTTACTGACTACATTTATTTTTATAATCATTAACGTTACCAAAAACGTTAAAACTGATTAAGCCCCTTAGAATTCAGAGCTCAAGCCGTGTAACGTATTTTTATTATTTCCACTCTACTTGACGGGGAGCACTTCAAGCGATATTTAAGGTATTTTTCATAAAGTAACCAAGGTGTCATTTGTGAATATTTATTAATATTATATTATACATTTTAAGCTTTTGATATTTCAATGAATTTTATTAAACCTACAATTAATATCAATATCCCGATATTAATTTTTTATCTCCATAAATAATTCCAACAGCTCTATATGATAATGGTGTGCTTATTAAAATTAAAAATAAACCTGAAATAAAATACCATATGTAATTCTTCATAGTTGTACCACCCTTACATATTCATAAAACACTATAGGACAGTTGAAAAGGGAAACCCTTCAATAACATTTCCAAAACGAGATTTTGGTCTTTATTCTATTGATTTTATTAATGCAATAGAGGATATTCAGGTCTGGAAGGACAATATTTCCAATGAGGGTCACTACATTTTGAATCAGTCCAACTATTACCTTTAAGACAAAAATATGTATCAAATTTATCAAAGAAAACTAAGTTAGATTTGCATTGTTTACAAAAGTTAGTTTGTTGAATTTTACCGTAAAATTCGAAGCCATCTATAATTAATTTTCTATCTCCTTCTACTATTTTCATAATTAGCAACTCTTTTCTTCTTCATTTACATTACCTTGTAAACGTATAAACCTAATTACATTCGTTCTACAACAATCTGGCGCTATTGTTGTAGATTTTTATTTATGAAAGGTTACCAACCATGTTTGAGGATATAAATAAGTGAAAGCCAGGGAATTTTCCCTTGACTTTAGCTATTGTCAAATTAAATAGATTAATTAGCAGTATTCTATAAAAAATTGGATTAACTTTGCGGAAAAAATAAATAAATACATTCATTGGTAATATAAAATTTTTTTGGACAAAAGGATTTAGAACATTTATACTGTTTTTTGTTCCTATATATCGAATTAATATTAATAATTATAGATTTTATAACAGATTACTAATTGAAAGGTAAGGACTTAATGGTATTAAAGTGTTTTTCATTGGTACAAAGAATAAAGAAATTAAATAAAATAGACCTTATTTCATCAGTCGGTGGGATGGGCTATTTCATTTTCAGGAAAATAATTTAATTGTTTAAATTGCTGCAAAATATGTATTTAATAGTAAGGAAGTATTGTTTTGATATGAAACGTTTTAAATTAAAGCTAATAATAGTGTTATCTATCGTATTAGTCATATTCTTTATTGGAATAAGTATGTATACTTCCTATATAAAGATTGAAGATACAGTGGAAGAGGCGATTGCTAACCAAAATCTTGAAGCTGCCAAATCCATTGCAAAGGCGATTGATCTGGAAACGTATGAGCGATTTTTAAAAGAACGGAATCGTGATGAAGATTATTGGACAATACGACATTATTTGAATGATGCTCGAGAAAAACTAGGTGTATTATACGTCTATACTCTGGAAATAGACAATTCTACTACATCGAAAGTTTTAATTGTAGGTTATCCTGATAAAAAGGATAATCCAAATGATTTTCTAATAGGTGAAGCTTGTACTGTACCGGAAGCCCAAGTGAAATTAGCGTATGAGGAAGGAAAGCCATTTGTAACAGAGATCCTACAAGATACGAAATATGGTCATCACTATAAAACGGTTGGGACTCCTATTATGAATGAAAAAGGGGAAATTATTAGCTACCTTAGCATTGATATTAGTACAGATACACTTGACGGGATTAAAGAAACAGTTATTAGTAGTAATATTTTCCTATTAGTACTCAGCGGACTTTTTGTTATTATTGTTATTATTTCTTTCTTCCTTTTACAAAAGTGGTATCAAAAAGAAGTTGGAACTACGGAGTATACCTATCAAAAGGAAATTAAAACGTTAATTGCTTCTGTTTCATCATTAAGGCACGATTATATTAATCATATCCAAGTTTTACATGGATTTCTGCATATAGGTGAGGTAGATCAAGCGACAAAGTATGTCGATTCTTTGTCTAAAGACATACAGACAATTGAATCCATCAAATTGAATCTTGATCACCCAGGATTAGCGATATTACTGCAAACAAAAAAATTAACATGTCAAAATCAACAAATTGATATACAGATAACCGTTGAGGATAATCCATTTAATAACATAAAAACGATTGATTTAATCAATATATTATCGAACATAATTGATAATGCGATAGAAGCAACAATGGAGTTGCCAGAGGAACTACGTAAAATTACAGTTAGCTGTAAAGCAGACGAGTTATATTATACGTTTACGATTACGAACGCTGGGCGAAAGCTACCTGACATAAATCAAATTTTTAAACAAGGCTACTCAACGAAAAAAGTAGAGAAAGGAAGAGTTAGAGGACAAGGGTTGTTTATTGTTAAAGAAACAATTAATAAATACAATGGAACGATTACACTTGATACAATAAACGAAAAAGAGACAATAGCGATTGTGAAAATCCCTAGTAAGTAAATAGAAAGCCCAAAATATAAAATAGCACACTGTTAAGGTACGCACGACGAAAAGCAGCTAGCAAAAAAATTTTTTCAGCTTCTTTCGCAATGGAATTTTTACCGAAGAAAGGTGAACAATCAATCCAATCAAAAATTCATTAATTATCGGTTTTGCCGCAGTCGTATGTGTCTCCATATTTATGGGTAAGTATTTTAAATAGTGTTTTGCAAAAGATTACGTATTGGATTCTTTCACAAAGCTAAGAGTGTAAGAAGACAAAGTGATTTTATAGTTATTCCATTAAAAGGCGCGATTCTTTAATAAGTAGATCACGTTTTTCCGTTAAAGGGCCATATTTTGTAATAAAATCCTTTTATGTAATGTTAGCAAATATTGCTTACTTCAATACTATTTTGTCAAATATAATTATTTTCCACGATTTAGTAAACTTAAGTATATAATATAGATGATTGAAAGTTGCTTATGAAGGCTAAATTTAAGAGTAAAATAATGATAGAAAGTATATTGGTTTTGGTTATAGTTGCCCTATTCGTGGCTTTATTTGTTTTTAACAGCAATATATTAGCCAGCGATGATGTTTTTAATGATATAGATTTTAAATCAGAACACGTTAATGTTGACGGTTAAAATTGGATCGTGAGACAGAAGTGATTTTTATAAAACTTAATCTCTCAGAGGATGATAAAACAGCAATTCTAGTAGCTTTTGAGAATTCTAAGTTTGAAATATTATCTAGTTCAGATTCATATGTGGATGGAAATTATTATATCAATATTACATTGAATAAGGTTTATGAGTTAGAACTTGATCCATCTCAAAAAATATTAATATTTGTTTATGAAGATGACAATGATAGCGAACATAAGTATTATAAATTTATCGAATGATAATGGTTTATTTGCGCTTCTAGAAACAATAACAAAAGAATCCGTTAATCATTAAATTTCATACAGCTAGGATCCAAATTTAAATTTGGGAATTAATTAAAAAGCAATTTCTGTAGCAGCGTTTGCGTTGCTGAAAGGGTAGTGGGCTATTTAAAACGAATCGTAGCTATTTTCATTGGTATAGTATTTGGTTTTATTGCTTCTGCTGTATTTTCTTATTGTTTTGTGGCTTTTATTAGAGCATTTTTGGTGGGGAGAAGTGCTAGCTAAGGATATATGGTTTTTCTGTGCTATATCAGTGCCTACGACTCTTACATATGGTATTATAGCTAATTATTAATATAATCACCCACTCTTAACGAAGAAAAAGTTTCTGAGCCTTATATTTGTTAGTGTGTTTTGTATTAGCCATTTAATTGGTAGCGTTGGTATTTTAGGTAGCCATTTATATATTTTCATAGGTCATATACCAGATATGGATATGTACAACTATTCCGGTAGAATAGGGTGGGGATTGGTGTATGCGTTTGGTTTTAGAAGGGTGCCCCTTTGATTTTCTTTGCAGGCGCTCTATCCCTTCTTTTAAAAACCTATGATACCCAACTGGCAACTAAAGTTGGATCATTCAATTTAGAGTGATTCGCAGTATTGATAGGAAGCACCTGTTCGTTTCATAAAGTTTAATACATATATTTAAAAATGAACAGAATAAAACTGCTTCGTTTTCTTAACTAATAAGCCGTTACTTCCAAACTCTTTATAAGCACGTACCCAACTCCTTAATGGGGAATCTCCTATACCATACTTCTTCGCTATCGCTCGATATCCTAGAGAGCCACTTAAATATTCTTGAACCACCAGCAATATAAATTCTTCATTATATTTAGTCCTAAAAAATCACCCCAAAAGTTAGTTTTTCACTCTAACTTTTGGGGTGCAGCACCTCCTTGAATAAGAAAGGCGCTTTTTATTATATGGCCATATTGTTGAAAAAGAGAAGATACTGATAAATAACGATAAGAGATTTGCTATACAAGTTTTTATATAAATTAAAGAACAAGTCCAGCAAGTACAAACACCATTCGCAAACAATTTCCGAACATATATAAATCTTGTTCTTTGGATGTAGATGATAACATCTAATAAACTAATTTAGATTTAGTTAAGCAGGTGTATCTAATTAGTGGAAAGTAAGGAGGATTGCTTCATACTTAAGTCATAATAATCGTAAAATAAAAAAGCTGCTTAGTGTGGAACACTAAACAGTCGGTAGCAAATAAGGCAATTGACAGGACTAGTAAATCACCCTGGTGTAAGGTAGAGAGGGTGTTTACTTTCTTTGGAAAAGTTAATGCCAATGCAAGAATCGTTACAATAAGTGTAGCAAAATTAACATGAGTGTTTAGACTCATAAACGGTAATGGGATAATCTTCTTTACCTTCGTTTGAAACGAAGTTTTGGAATAAATGATGACCAATCACCTTTAATACCTAGACCTACTACATATAGTAATTATACCATTATTTTCATTTAATATAAAAAGCGAACACTAATTCTCTTGTGCTTTTTTAAGGAAATTAGTGTTTTTTAATTTGTTACGATACTTTCTGCAATCTCTGGAAAATCAATGAATGGGTTCCGATTGCCTTGAAGTTCTTGGATAGCTTGATTGCGATGCTTTTCATAGATGGATACTGGAAAAGAGTGATGCCATTTTAACAATAAAGAGACATTCGCTAGTTCTTTTTTTATGGTGTTCGGATAGCGAATTAGGAAATAAAGTGTTGCTCTAGCAACGGTTCCTTTGCCGTATTCGGGTTCGAATTTACTTTCTTCAGTTTTGCCGCAGCCATCTTTGATTCCTAAAATTAATCCTTCAGGGTTATAATTGTAGAAATCATAGTAGGGGTAGTTGCTACGACTGCTATTGCAGGTGGGTTCGCAGGCGAATAGATGATGCAAGTCTCCTCTCATCGGTTCTTTTTTATCGAACCATGATTGAGGCACTACATGTTCACAGTTAAATAGATTATCCGAGAAGTTGCTGATTAACCCTTTTGCCTGCATTTCATGGAGCCGAATGTCCTCCTCTATGACAGAAAGTGGATCCATCCTATTTCCAGAATAAAGGCTTTTTAATAAACCGTTTTCCTGCAAATCAACCCAAGGGTACACATAACGGTGTGGACTGTAGTTTAACCGATTTGTATGTGTTTTTTCAAGCAGCGTGTAAAGGCTGTCTAAAAGATTGGCGTCTGTGAATGAAATGCTCTGATAGTATTGATTTCTGACTTCCTCATCTTTCTTTTCGTCATAATAAGGGTCGAATTTCCTTATTAAAAAGTTTGACTTGGCCGTTTCCCATTCACAATATAGCAAATTTAGTTTTTCCATTATATTTTCAATGCCTTTGCAGATAATTCTTGGTTGAACACCTCCGATAAGTAATTCTCTGTTGTTAAGAACAGTAATCCGTTGCCTTCGAGTTTTGGCGAATTTCCTAAAGGAATGGTTCTCTTTATTAATTGTGCATACAGCTCAGTCTCTGTCAGATTTCGTTCAAAGTTTCTGTTGGCGTTCACTTTTATGAGTGCAAGTGCACCGGATACATGCGGTGTTGCCATCGAAGTTCCGCTTAGTTTTGCATAAGTTCCGTTTAAATACGTTGAAAGGATTCCTTCACCAGGGGCTACTAAGTCCACTTCATTATTCGAATTTGAAAATTCAGAAGAACTGCGTTGAAGGTTAATGGATCCGACGCTGATGACTTCATTGTAGCAGGCGGGAAAGGCAAATTCATTTGAAGAACTCTGTCCATCTCCCTCATTACCAGCGGCACAAACTACTAGAATTTGATTAGTGATTGCATTTTGAATAGCCTGGTGTAACTCAGGTACATCGACAGAACCTCCGAGGCTCATGGAGATGATATCCACCTTTTGTTCAACTGCATAGTTAATACCATTTATGATCCAGTCGTATTGCCCTGATCCACTTTTATCAAGCACTTTTAAAATCAATAAACTTGCTTCAGGTGCAACACCAACTACTCCCGTGCCGTTATGAATTGCAGCAATTGTGCCAGCTACATGGGTTCCATGGCCATTATAATCAATGTATACATCATGTTGTCCATCATCATCAAGAGTAAAATTCCGTCCTCCGATAATACGCTCACTTAAATCAGGGTGGGTGACGTCGCAGCCTGTGTCCAATATCGCAACAGTGATTCCCTTCCCTTTAGAATTCTCCCAAATTTCTGGTGCTGCAATAAGTTCAATACCTTTTGGCACCACTTCGACCATTTCGACCACTTCATCCACTTGAAATGGTAATAAATGTAACTTTTTCTCCATTTGTATCCCTCCTGAAAGAATTAAGTTTTAAGTGTATTCATGGTAGTTGATAATAGTCTAACAATTCTGAATAATTATTAAAAGTTACAATAGATGTGTTTTTATCTAACTATCTGAATTTTAAAAGTGATAATAGTATTGGGATCTATTAGTCAATCAAGCATGATAAGGGGTCTCTGTAGCATTACTTTTCGGCAAAATTAGTAACCTGGAAACTTAGAGTTCATGTACAGATACAATGAAGAGGTTTATTGACAATAATATTAAATGGTATTTAGTCCCTTCAACTAATCGGTCGCTTTCCTTGAATAAAGGAAAGGCTCTTTTTCTTTTAAGGGTTATTTAATTGAATAAAGTACAATCAATAAATTGGATATTTATGTTAAAGTGAGGGGTGAATGTTTATTATACTTGGCTACGGAGGTACCTATGAAAACACACTATTATTTAGGGTGGTTTAACAATTTTTTCCCAGAGCATCTGGGCAGGGTATTACAGGAGGATATTACTGATAGAAAATCACTTGCAATGATTAGCTCGAATCCATCTGTTTATAAAGAGATTGGTGCGACTGAACGCTCGTGGCTTGATCAGGCTGGCATTATTTTTGATGACTATCATTTAATTAATTATCACGTACAGAAGGAAAATGCCCAAAAGATAATTCAAAATGCTTCAGTCATTTTCTTGTTGGGCGGGGATACTATAAAGCAAAACGGGTTTTTGATGGAATATGAATTATCAGATTCGATTAAAAAAAGCAACGCTGTTGTCATGGGGGCAAGCGCTGGTGCAATTAACATGTCTGCTAAATGGTTATGTTCCCAAAAATTTGGATATAAAGTTGAGGAGAATTATGTTTATGATGGAATTGGCCTTGACGATTTTTCCATTCTATCTCACTTTGATCTTGAAAATAACATAGCGCTTGTTCAAAATGAATTGTCTATTTTATCGGAAGGGATAAATATTTATGCGTCGAACAAAGATTGCGCTATACGTACGAAGGGAGACAAAATCGACATTTTTGGCAAAGTATATTTAATTTCCCACTCAAAGATTCAGAGAATGGATGAAACACTCTAATGATGATGAGTGGGAAATGGCGCATATAGAATTTAATGGTTAAATGTACATTCTGCAACAAAATTAGGTGCTTGTTTTCATTAACCGATTAGTTTGAGGAGCAACAAAATTTTGTTGTTAACCTATAATTAGGAAGGTGGAAAAGCGTTACTATTTCAAATCGTAAGAGGTAAATTCAACTCTATAAGCGAAATGTCTATATAAACATATCTTATGGTGGTGGTATTTTGAAAAAGACAATTTACAAAAGAATTCATATTATTGGATCAGTTGGAAGTGGTAAAACAACTTTAGCAAAAGAAATATCTTCATGGTTAGATATACCGTATTACGAATTAGACAATGTTGTTTGGATAAGGCTTGAGTCCGGAGATATTAGGAGAACTGAACAAGAAAGGGAAGAGTATCTAAATAGTATATTACAATCAGACAGTTGGATAATTGAAGGTATACACAATGAAGATTGGGTAAGCGATTGTTTTCATAATGCAGATTTGATTCTCTTTTTAGATACAAAATATTCAATCAGAACTTACCGAATTATAAAAAGGTATCTTAAACAAAAACTACGAATAGAGAAAGCAAATTACATACCAACATTAGCTATTTTTTTTAAAATGTTTAAATGGAATCGTTATTTTGAAGAAGTTGGTAAAATAAATTTTTTCAATAAATATGGGGTATATAAAGATAAAATAGAAGTTATTAAGAATACAAAATATATTAAGTACTTCAATTAAAAAGCGTTAAAACAAGAAAAAGCTGATCTCCAGTAAAGCTGGAACCACAATCGTTTGATTACATATTAATTTCGATATTTTCATCACCTTTCACCTCATCGAAGAGAGTCATACATAAAATTTAAATCTGTATTTTTAAACGTTCCTAAATTTCAATAAAGAAGGTTTATTAATGACGGAATTTGGTAATCTATTAAAATCAATAAAGAGATAAGGTGGAAATACTATGTATATTCGTTCAATGACCTTATTTGATGAGCCATATGTAAGACTTTTAGCACTAGTAGTTCACGACGATTATCGTAGAAATAATAGTGGGCAAAATCTTATGTTAGCAGTTGAAGACTGGGCAAAAAAGAACGATTGTATAGCAATCATTTTAAACAGCGGGAATAGAGAAGAGCGAATCGCTGCACATAAATTTTATAAAAGTTTAGGATACTTAGAAAAAAGTACGGGTTTTAGCAAAAGTTTAACTAATATTTAACTAATAAGGATTTTCAACAAACTGGTGTAATACTTTAATAAATATGAATCACTGAGAGGTTACCATTAATGCGAAATAGAGGATCGGTAGTAATACTAGAAAAGGATAAGGTAGCAATAATTCGTAGAGTTAGAGATGGCATTATTTATTATGTTTTTCCTGGTGGTGGAATAGAAAAAGGAGAAACGCCAGAAGAAGCAGCAAAAAGAGAAGCATTTGAAGAATTGGGAGTAGAAGTAGTGGTCAATGAGTGTATAGCAAAAATTGAATATAACGGAACCCAATACTTTTTCTTATCCGAAATCATTAATGGGACATTCGGAACTGGTCAGGGTGAGGAATACACAGACAAAGAGAGAAATAAAGGAATATATTTGCCTATGTGGATAGATATAAAAAGGTTATCATCACATGATGTTAAACCGAGAGAAATTGTTTTAAAAGTTCAAAACTTATTAAAGAACGAGAGATTTAGTTAAATCCAAAGTAATACTAAATAATTAGAAAAATCCTGCGGACAAATTGCGGACAAAAGAGTAAACAAGTGGTTTGGATTACTCTTTTTTTGTTTTTCTGTATTAACTGTATTAAAATTCTTTTGTCTGGATAGGTAGGGATCTCTGTATTAGCAATTGCTAATTTAAAAACAGATGGATTTTTAATGTAACTTAATGTTCATAAATAATCAGTTCTGTAAAATCATTAATTTTCACCGTCAGGATATAAATACTTAAATTTGTCCTTTGCTTTATTCAACAAACGGGCCATATTGTGGAGCAACATTTTTCTAGGAGAAGTGTTAGAAAATCGGTAAATGTTGTTATAGCAACGTTTACCGATTTTTCTTATGCCGACAATCTTTCATTTTGTAATAAGCTTTAAATCTGATTCTTTACTTTTTAATGGTTTTTTGGGGTTTTAAACTACTTGTAAAGATCGTTAAGCTGATCAATAAAATCACACCGATTCCAATAATACTTACAGTTTGGTTATTACCGGACAATACAGAGTAATACATGAGTCCGAAAATAAGTAAGACGAGTAGAAATATGATAAGGAAATATAATTTATATAACGATTTTAATAATACATATTTTTGTCCGTCATCGTATATGTTTAGGGAATCTAAAACAGGCTCCTTTGTATTGGGCACAGGAGGGGAATAATTCGGGAAAATTATAGATGTCATTTTTGAATCTGACATGGATAACAATAATGAAACAATACCAATAATAAATGACGTTAATACAAGTTGCGGATGTTCTTCTCGTAAAAAAATAAAGCCTATAACAGTTGATATAAAAGCAATGACCAGTGCTGTTATAATTGAGTTTGGGATTCGATAATATTTTCGTTCAAAAAAGTCAAAAAAAGTGTCTTCATTGTCGGTAGGCGAATGGCTCAAAGCACGTGATATTTTGATATTGTAGGTAGCTGCAAAAACTAATAAAAGTCCGCTACTAATATTGCAAAGAAATAAAAGCGTTTCAGTTGTAGAAATAACGGAATGGGATACCCACAATTGTTGTAGGCTGTAAATAGTAATAATTAATGCAGTTGTTAACAAGATCATTCTAATTCCTCCTTCTCAAAAATAAAAATTTGTTCAATGGGTTCATTAAATACATACGCGATTTTAGTGGCGATTAACAAAGAAGGCATATATTCATTTCTTTCAATCAGACTAATTGTTTGGCGAGAGACCTTTGCCTTTTTAGCTAAATCAGTTTGATTCATACTTTCTCTAGCACGCAACTCCTTTAATCTGTTTTTCATTTCATCACCTCAAAGTAATTGTAAACGATAAAAGTCATAATGACAATTATAATAGTCAAAAAGAAAATTATCATTGTCGCTATGTTTTGGGAAATATTCCTTAACGTCGTTTGGTAACATCTTTTTGCTTAACATATTAAATGAATAAGTCTCATGCCGCGCTTATGCAACAATCGGGCGTCAATAAAAAGATTGCGTTTTTCCGTTATAGGGTCGTATTGTTGAATAACAACCTTTTATGCATGGTACCAAACGACGCTTCATGAACTTTCTGTACTTCAATTAACGATAGCGTTAGTTTAAGTACATTCTTTCACCATCCATATTTTAATAACTGGTAAATTTATGTATTTTTGTTATGATTTATTGGAGAGCTACACATTATTTATATTCAGTAAAAAAGGGGATATCTTAATGGGAACTAAAATTTTTAACGGCAGGTATATAGCTAATTGCAAGGATAAAGAAATTGTTGTGTTTATTATTGGTATGCGTATTAATCATCTATTAAAATTTTGGAAGTGGGTACCAGTTTTTAATGCAATGGGACCTATGGTTAAAGAATTGTATCAAAACCCTCAATGGGGTTTTTTACATACCGAATTTTTATTTAGTTGGAGAAAAGTAATCTTAGTTCAATATTGGGTAGGATTCGAAGAATTAGTAAACTATGCTCACGGAAAAAATCATTCATATGCTTGGAAAACATATAATAATAAGATTAAAGATAATGGGAGTGTCGGTGTTTTTCACGAAACTTATCAAATAGAAAAAGGTGCTTCTGAAGCAATTTATGTTAATATGCCCAAAACAGGTTTATCTAAAGCTACTGAACACATACCAGTATCTAAAGATACTAATACTGCTCAAAAAAGAATGAATGGCTAATTTGGAATTCCTAATATTTATGCAACAATCGGGCGCGATTCTTCAATAAGAAGATCGCGTTTTCCGTTATAGGGCCAGATTGTAGAATAACTCTTAACAAGAAAAAAATTGGATATTTATGTTAAAGTTTAATTGAGACTGTGAAGCAATGCTATTAAATAAACAGGAATATTTTTTTAATGGGGTGGGGTATTGCTTAGAAAAAAGGTATTTTTTCAAATGATTTTAATGGTAAATTCAATCCTTATATTAACTGGTTGTGCTGGGTTGGCGGATTTTAGTATAGACCTCCCTGGACATTATTCAATTGTGAGAACTTCTGCCCACAATGTAACGATAGCACCTAAATTAGTGATTCACATTGGGGAGCTGATGTGATTCCTACAAAAGTTATCGAAGTGGCTTGGGATGACAACTATATCCTTGCAAAGCAGCTTAGTTTGATGGACGATCCAAAGAGTAGTAATGGTTATCAAATTCCTAATAATGATGATGTTCATTTTTGGATATTAGAGCTTAAAACAGGAAAGGTATTTGTAACTCTTGATAAAGAGGCATTTGCAGAAAAAAAGAATGAATTTGGTATTTCTGACAGTGTAACTCTTAGAAAATTTGAGGGTTTAAAATAGGTTGGTAAACTAAAGTTATTGAGGCAGATAACTAGTATTGACACCTTTCTTGTACTAACGAGGGCTTTAGTTTAATGACGATTTTCAACAATCGAGCAATTTTCGAATTTTAAGGCGGTGTGATTTTTTGTGACAAAGAAGTATTTTACAATTTTATCAGGTATATTTTTTATATTAACTATTTTACCTTTTAGTTTCGCTACCACAACTTGGGGCGACAAATTGTTTACCTTAGTTATAAATATAAGTCTCTATTTACCTCTGTCTTTTGGAGGAGTAGGATTAATATTTGGTTTGCTTGGGGAGAAAGGACTGTTAAAACAGAGCCTTGTTTTTTTAAACATCTTAGGAATATGTATTTGGGGTGTTTTATTATTTGTAGGAATTTATGGTTTTCAACAACCATAAATTAGCAGTGACACATTTGTCCTTTCACTATTCAGCAATCGGGCGCGATTCTTCAAATAAGAAGATCGCGTTTTTCCGTTATAGGGCCATATTGTGGAATAAGAGCTTTTGATGCAATGTATCAAGCGACACTTCGAAAAGCTATTTAAGTCAACTACAATATGGTAAAGTAGGGAAATTAGACAAAACCTTATAGAATTTAAGTGTTTATATTTTTTCCTATGAGAAGGGAGTACAATATGAAAAAAAGAGTATTAATTGTAATTAGTGCAAGCGCACTTCTGGTTATTGAAGCTGCACTAATATACATAGTGAGAGGGTCGGAAGAAACTCAAACCTTCGCCAATTCAGTACTTATATATCCTCCGGATACTTATTTTCTCGTCAACGAATTAAATATCTATTCCGAAAAAGAAAAGGCTCTGATTCCTGTTACGATAAGCAAAGATGATACGGACAAACTAACCGAACTTATGATTACAACAGAAGTGAGTAAAAATATGGTTGAAAAGCCTCCTTCTGCAAAGATAATAGTTGAACAAACATTTACCAATTCCACTGGTGGTATAATAAACTTCACTCTGCATCAGAAAAACAATAATTACTACGTTTCTATTCCTACAGATATCTATATCGAGCAGATAGAATGGTACAGTTTAAAAAGTAACGAAATACCTGAATTTTACTTTGAATTACTAGAAAAGTCAGATTTATAAATATGAAGGTACGTTTAAATGGTTGAAAAAAACGGTTTTCAACAATCTGGGCGCGATTCTGTAAGAAGAATCCGCTCGATTTTAAGCGCCTTATAATTAAACATCATATAAAGGCAGTTGTGTTTTCATGAACGAAGCCTGCTTAGCTCAAGATACCATTTATTAGGAAAATAAGCTATGTTTTTATTGTATGTATATTTAGGGTATAGAAATAGGTAGCTAATTGGTGTCATCCTTTACATAACAAAACAGACGTGATTCTTCAATAAGAAGATCACGTTTTTCCATTATAGGACCATTTAATAGTATAAGAAACTGGTGTTATATGGTAATGTAAATCAAGGGGAGGGGAACGAAATGAAGAAATTTGTTTCTGGTTTATTAGTAGGTATTGTGGTTACTTTAATATTTACTATTTCCTTTTACAAAAATGAAGTAGCTGCTAATGAAAGTAATGTTGAACGCTGGGAACGTATTGCATCAGTACTTGACGATGGTTTCGATGAATATGGTTTGTTTAGTTACGGAGCAAACACATATGATTCGATCATTTTGATTGAAATGGATGAAACTAAAAGTGAATTGAAACTAAAAGAATATTTAAAGAAAAATGTAGATAAATCGGACTTAAAACACTTTAGCTTAGATATAACAAAAAGAAGCGCTCAAGAGGATGAAAGCATAGTTTGGTGACTTTGTTGAAAATAACCTTGAAGGAATTAAGCTAATGGTATCTGCTATTCAACAATCGGGCGCGATTCTTCAATAAGAAGATCGCGTTTTTCCGTTATAGTGCAATATTATTAAATAACTTTCATTTTTTAAATTTAACCTAGCGATACTTTCGTAGCTATTTTGTTTATAATTGTATCTTGGATTAACTTAACTATTAAGAAGGTGTTAAATTGAAAAATTATTTTAAGTCGTACTCTTTAGGTATTTTATTTGGCTTGCTGTTCTTTTTACCAGGGCTTTCAGATTTTAATTGGTCATTACAAAAACATTGGATTGCAATGCTTATTTTTGCCCCAGCTTTAGCCTACATATTTATTATATATACAAATTTGTATTGTGGAATAATATTTTTTTCCGGGAGGCTTCTTATTAACCTTCAAGTGAGGATTTACAAGGTATATTTATTTACATTTAAATATACCTATGTGTATTTTATTCATATGGTTTATCATAATCCTCAACTTTAAGTTCTTTAAGGAATTCAATAAAATTTATTCTATTTCTATATTTTTTTCCATAATATGATTTTTTACTGAGAAAATCTTCCTTAACAATATTAGTGATATATGGTTTCATACGTGTCTGCTCCCCATAACCATAATTTTCGGTAAGCTCTATTAGAAAGGAAACAATATAATTAAATAATACGGGGAAATCTTTTTCGATTTCTTCCTGGTATTCAACTAAAGCTTTAATATACTTATATAACTCACTTTGTTTAGTAAAACGGAAACTGCATTCTGTATTCCAATAGCCAAGCCAAATAGTAAATATACCAATAGAATAACGTCTCAATTCTTTATCAGAATCACTGAAATACGAATAATATGGATAATGTGGAAATGCCATTCCACCATCAAAACCTAATATTCGAAAGCCACTGTTCAATACTTTGTTTATTTCAGTAAGAATCATACTTTTTTCTTCAGTTGTAAGTTCTTTTTGAATTTTTTTATCTTCTGAGCTCAAAGATAACCCCCCTCTTTTTTTCAATAATACCAAATTTAATATTAAGTAAGAACGTCTCCAAACCAAGTTTGGTAACATCTATTTACTGAACATTGTAAATGGTTAAATCTGATGCCACCCTTTTTTGCGTAAAAGGGCCATGTATCTTTAAATATACGTTTAAATCCCGTAATGAATCATATATTTATTTTCATTTTTTGCTTGCATTATTTTTTGGCCCAGTTCATTTAAATCGTCAAATTTTTTCAAATCATCAGCAGATAAAACTATATCTAAAAACGTGGGTAATGATTCTGGAGGAATAATAGTAATACCGTGATATGCCAATCCGTATTCAGGACGATTTAAAGAATGGAAATAAGTTTTCATTAACGATAAGGGCTTCATTAAATTTGTAATTATCTCATCGTCTACAGAAATACATTGAGACTTCTCAGGTGCATAGTTCTTGTAGGATTTTTCGGTAATATCTTTTATAATTCCAAATGCGTGTGTTAAGGGCATTAGCAACCACCTCTTATTATTGTTAATCATAATACTACTATAAATTTCTTGAATAATTAAAGGTTGAATAAACTTTACCAAAGCGTCTTTTGATATCATCTCATAGCTTAACATTGTAAATGTATAAATCTAATCCTACCTTATGCAACAATCGGGCGCGATTCGGTACTGCACCCCAAAAGTTAGAGTAAAAACTAACTTTTGGGGTGATTTTTTATGACGAAATATAATGAAGAATTTAAATTGATGGTGGTTCAAGAATATTTAAGTGGCTCACTGGGATATAGAGCGATAGCTAAAAAATATGGTGTCGGTGCTACTCCGTTAAGGAAATGGGTACGTGCTTATAAAGAGTTTGGATGTAGTGGCCTATCTGTTAAGAAAACGAAGCAGTTTTATTCTGTTCAATTTAAATTAGATGTATTAAGCTATATGAAACGAACAGGTGCTTCCCATCAAGATACTGCGATTCACTTTAACTTGAATGATCCAACTTTAGTTGCTAGTTGATATCATCGGTTTTTAAAAGAAGGGATAGAGGGCCTGCAAAGAAAACCAAAGGGGCGCCCATCCATGTCTAAGAAACAAATATCAACAGTGAATAACCAAGAAAAAACAATGTCACGTGAGGAGCAGCTAGAACGAGAAAATGAACTGCTTCGTTTAGAGGTAGCGTATTTAAAAAAGTTGAAGGCTTTTCGGGAGAATCCAGATGCCTTCCTCGAAAAGCCCAAGCAGCCATCGCCTTCGAACTTAAACAAGAAGGATTTCGATTAAAAGATATTTTAATACAAGTCGATATTCCTGAAGCAACGTATCATTATCATATCAAACTGATGAGGCAAGAAGATCCAGATTTAGAGTGGAAAGCCTTGATTTTAAAGACTTTTGAACAGCATAAGGGGCGATATGGCTACCGCCGAATTCATGCGGAATTAAGAGTGCAAGGACATACAATCAATCATAAAAAGGTACAACGAATTATGAAAAACCTAGGGTTAAAATGTGTGAAATTCGTACGTAAATCACGCTATAAATCATACAAAGGAACAGTTGGTAAAGTCGCTAAAAACCTTTTGAATCGTAGATTCAGAACGTCATATGCCCTTCAAAAATTGGTGACTGACGTAACTGAATTTAAATGTACAGATGATGAAAAATTATATTTAAGTCCGATCATGGATTTATATAATGGTGAGATTATTGGGTTTAGTATGTCAAAACGGCCGAGCCTAGATTTTGTGTTAGATTCACTTAGACAAGCACTTCCAATTATTCAAAAGCGTGCAGTATATAGGACAACAATTCATTCCGATCAAGGATGGCATTATCAACATAATACATGGGTGAGAACATTAAGGCAGAACAGGATTTTTCAAAGTATGTCTCGGAAAGCAACATGCGCAGACAACGCGGCCATGGAGAACTTCTTTAGCTTACTAAAACAGGAAATGTATTATGGAGAACAAATCATCTCTTATGAAGCATTACAGAAGAAAATAAATGAGTATATCAATTATTATAATAATGTTCGTATTAAACAAAAACTGGCCGGCATGAGTCCGGTAAATTACCGAAAACATGCCAGCCAATTAGCTGCATAATAAAAACTCTAACTTTAAGGGGTCACTACCTTCTTCAATAAGAAGATTGCGTTTTTCCGTTATAGGGCCATTTATGAGTAACTGGTGTTATATGGTAATGTGAATTAAGGGGAGGGGACGGAATGAAGAAATTTATTTCTGGTTTAATAGGCTACTAGTTATCCCAAAAATAAATTTAAATTCATTACGATCTTTCTTTTTCAATTTTATACCTTCTTTTAAGTCAACTATTAAAACGTTTTGCTTTATCCAAATTCTAATATAAATTGATTGAAATGTATGGGTCCTTTGATACCTTTTTCTTCATATTCTGAACTCAATGTAAATGGATGATTATGTTAAAATAATCAGAAGTAGCGAAATACTAAAATTACCTCTGGAGTGAGAATAATGAAAAAATCAAAATGGGCAAAAGGAATAACTTTTATAATTATTGTTTTACTAATTGTTTTATATTGGAATATTGATTCTAGCGAAAAAAATCAAACTGACTGGCTGCTACCAATAATATCTATAAGTGAAGCCTTACTAATAGTAAATATCGCACTTTTGATACAATGGCAAAGAAATTATGAAAAGGATAACTCATGGTCCTATGAGTTTATTATTTTTGTACTTTCCCTAAGTATTGGTGCATTAGCCTGGGTTTCAGGTCTCTTAATTAATTTTTAATACATATAAAAAAGTACGAGAGGTTGAATATAAAATTGGACAAACTAACAAAATACATTATTGCAATCGCATTGGTCATTTTAGCTATAAATAGTTTCTTTATATCTTCATATTTAAAAAATATTGTAGAATTAATGGCAGGTCTAGTTAATTCACACTAAAAAAATCTTACTTGGGGGACACAAACTTTACGAAAAAAAAGCCCTAAACATTGTTTAGGTGCTTTTTAATTGAAGTAGATAGTCATTATTATTAGATATACATGTGCAACAATTAACAAAATTAAAGTAATTATTCCTATCCACTTTATCAATTTAATATTATTATTGGAATACATAATGAATGCGATATATACCACTATCCCCAGCAATGCGATAGGCAAATTATAAAACCAAATACCACCAAACAGTAGTAATTTTGTCAATGGAATGCTTAGAAGTAAAGATAAAAAACCACCTAATACATAACTTAGCGTTCTTGAGAACTTCTTATAAATTAACTTATAAAAAATAAAGCCACCAATAGCACTAATGATTACCGCTAACATAAACATATATATAATAGTTAAATAGATCATTAAAATGCCCCCTACAATTTCATATTACCATAATTGTTCGATATATTCGTAAACCTGTCTGTAGTTATTCTTTCAACAATCGGGCGTGTTTCTTCAATAAGAAAATCGCGTTTTTCTGTTATAGGGCCATATAAATGAACAATACTTTCTATGGGCAAATTAAATGCCGCATCCGGAAGCTAATATATCAAAAGCAACGCTATATCGTAACGTTTCAACTCGTGAGCGAAATTCTTTGTTGTTAATTGTTCTTTATTCAAATTTATATAAATGATGCTAGCAAAAAAATAAGACTAATCCATACACAAAGGGGTGAATAGAAGGCGGTATCTTGTTTTGCGAATCTAGTATGTTTTATTTTCTTGAAAAAACCTACATATTTTCCTTCACCAATAGCACGTAATAAGAAAACAATTCCTCCAGTTATACAAAGCCACTTTGAAAGGGGGGAGGGTTGGATGACTGTAAACAAATCTAATTGAACTAATAGTAGAACAGATGCAAAAAAGCAAAATAAACCGATAAAAAGTGTACCTAACATTCTTGGTTGTAAAACTGGAAATTTACTGTCATCTTTAGTCGGAAGAACCGCTTTTACTCCCCAAACTCCACCAAATGCCCAAAAAACGTGTAACATGCCAATAATTATAAATATTAGAGAAGTTACTCCTATTAAAATTTTAAACAATTTACCACCTCTTCTTATGTTATCGTCCTCAGTATCTAAATTGGTCATATCATTAGTGCATTCATTTTATGACATTTTATTCCATAAAACTAGATAGTCGTTGATTTTATTTAACTAACGGGTAGTTAGTGAAGAATTGTCTTTAGATGTTATTCTACAATCGGGCCATATTGTGGAATAACAATTTTATTTAAACGGATTATTTGTGTGAATATTAACAGAAGTTTGAAACAGTCCAACATTTTTTGAACTACTAAATATCCAATAAAGCAACACTGATTTACTAATTAATAAATAAGAATGATTCTTATAATGGTTCTTTCAGAATGTAAAATAATTGGGAGTGTTGACATTTTCAGTGATTTTATATGATAATATATTCAACGTTGAATATAGGAGCGATAAAATGATTAAGTTATTGGTGCTAGAGCTGTTAAATCGACGCCCCATGTCAGGTTATGAGATGAAACAAATACTTGAAAATACTGATGCCAAACGGTGGAGTGGTGTATTACCTGGTTCGATTTATAATGCAATCAAGAAATTGGAAAAGGAAGGGTATATCATCATTTCAAGCATTGAAATGACAGGCAATCGGCAACGTTCTGAATTCAAAATTACCCAAAAGGGTAAAGATTATCAACAATCACTTATAAAAGATGCCCTATCCTCACCCGTTCTTTACAATGGTGATTTATATTCAGGAATTGGTTTTGCGTATCAATTAGATCATCAGTCTGCGATTTCTATACTTCAGAACAATATCAGCGCTTTAAACAAAGAAAAAAAAGAAATTATTGCTGGAAAGAAACAGAAAGAAATTGCGACTAACGGCGAGTTATCTGAACTATCCTCAATTGTGATCAATCACATGATAAAAACAATTGAATTGCAGAGTCAGTTGATTGAAAGTGTTATTGGTGTAATAAAAAAAGAAAATAACTCCGATTAAATCGGTTTTATTTTTAACAATATATTCAATGTTGACTATATAAGGAGGAACTATATGGAACAGGTTTCTAAACTAAACCCATTTTCTATCGACCATATTGTGGTAAATGTCGATGAGAAATATCAAAAAAATATTCAATTTATTGAGGAAGTTAATCGGTTAGGATTACCTTATATACCCTCAAAAGGTAAAGGAAATAAAGGATTCAAAGCCTCTAATTTATGGATAGGAGATGAATATTTCGAGTTTATCTATATTAAATCGAAAGATGGCGGTGGCTGGATCAAAGACTGGGTTGATAAGTATAATTCTGGTCACAGAGGTGTCATTGGACTATTTCTCAAAACAAATAATATTGAAAAAACTACTGAGTTATTGGAAAGTTTTGGCATATCAAATCCTGAAAGAATAAGTTTTCCTTTTTTCTTTAAACTAATTAATTTTTCTGCTAAGTGGCAAAATGCATATCTCCCGTATTTTGACGAAGTACCATTTCAATTAGGTTTTCAGCAAGTCGATACTCCACAAATTGAAGAGAAAATGCGTAAGCGAATGGTACCAAATAGTAAAGCTAATGGTATAGATGGAATAAAATCAGTCCAATTTTTCGGCCCGTTTACAAGTCGAGACTTCGAATGGTTAAAAAATGTGTTCTACTGCATTAATGAAGATACCAATCAACTTAATATTCCACTTAAAAATGATCAGTCAATACATTTTTATATTAGCGAGACTATAGAAACACGCGTGTTACTTAATTCTAAGGGTAAAGTTTTAACCCCGTTACTGATAGAAAACCTAAGAATACTGAATTTTTGAGATTGATATGACCTTCCGGAAAAGAAGAAAATCCAAAACTCGCTTTGTGAATGTTTTATGAGAATAGAGCTGGTTATAGCAGTGATACTATTAAGACCTATGATAGAAAATGAATACGAAACATACTTAAAAGATAAAACGGAAAGGTATGCTCTTACACTTGAAGAAAATACTTTTGAAATAATAAATGAAACAGCTTTTGTTAGAGCGAAAAAAGCGATAACAGGGTATTTGCCAAATGGATTTAACACAAAAAGTCATGAATTCTATAATATTATAGAAAATGAAAAAGTCGTAGGTTATATATGGATGAAGGTAGTAGAAGAAAACAAGAGTGCTTTTTTATATGAGATCTATCTCAAGGATGAGTTTCGTTCTAAAGGGATTGGAAAAAAGGTGATGATTGAACTTGAATTCCATTTGGCAAATCGAAAAATCGCCTTTTTTAGACTACATGTTTTCGGAAACAATGAACATGCAATAAATTTATATAATAGTTTGGGATTCCATGTTGCAGGTATCAACATGTATAAAGAAATAGCCAAATAAATATCAATTTTAAAGCTGTAAGTTTGTATTTTTAAATAGTCACCTTAACTCCTTTGAAAAATGTTCAAGAAAGTATCAGTTATTTGTAATAATATACAATATATTGCAAAGAGGACGAAAATGCATCTGGGTTGTAGTGCAGCAAGTAAAGCATACGCAAGTCATCCAAATAGTATTTACTGTACTGAAAATAAAAATTTTAATCGGATTATCGAAATCATGGTAAGTTTAAATAATCCAAACACGCCACAAGTGAAACGAAAAGAATTAGATTTTGAATGGGCAATGATGTCATTTACTATGTAGTGGTAATTAAAGATAATTTATAAAATTTGGAAACGTTGGTGAGCTTCATTGAAATCGGTTGCTATTAAATTATATTTATATACATTATTTTCTTTATTATGTGCAGTTGGATTATTTTATCTCAGTATTAAATTTGGAGAAATGGCATATTGGGGAAACGGGTTAACGTGGTATTGGGTAGGGGTTACTATTACTTATTTAACAGGAATATTAGGTGTCATTTTCATTATCCTATCATTGAAAATAAGAGATGATAGTAAAAATGGTTTCTATTCCTATTCAATTAATTTACTTAGGACACTATCTATTTTAGCGTTAGGATTAGGTTTCTTATGGACCACTTTCTTAATTATAGCCGGAATGTCCGGTATGTAATTACAGTTATCCGTTGCATTTCACTAAAGACTGATAAATGGAATCACAAAGCGGGGGCTTAAATATGCAGAAAAAAACAAAATTAATTTTAATCCTACTTTTTATTAGCTTTGTATTAAATTTTTATTTGGGGATTAGTAGTTTTATCAAAAATACATATACACCAAACTTAGAAGATCAAATCATTTTAGGAGAAATGACTAAAATGGTGCTGGAAAATGAACAATATCAGGAAATTGCTGCAAGGGAGAATGTTTATGCAATTAAACAAGGAGTAAGTCGATTTAATGTAGCTAATCCATCTTCTATTTTGCATTATGAAATAAATGTCCAAACAGAACAGCAAACTTATATTTTTTCCTGTACGGATAATTTATGTACAGGAGTTTCGAATGAAGGTTGGTCTTATTCAAGATATAGTGAAGAAAAACCGGTGCTACCATTGAAAAAGATTAACTAATGTAATACAGCGTTGAGTGACCGGATATTTATATCATGATATTCGTCATACACATGCATCAATACTTATTTCAGAAGGTGTAGACATCGTTAAAATTTCAAAGCGGTTAGGTCACGCCAACCCTAAAATTACATTAGAGTTTTATGCACACCTATTGCCGAATGCAGATAATGACATTGCAGACATTTTTCACAATACTATCCAAAGTAATACTAAATAATTAGAAAAATCCTACGGACAAATTGCAGACAAATCCAAAAATCAGGCGTAAGGCAGGAAGTCTCCTAAAAAGGAAAAGCCCGTAAACGCTGATATACCAACGTTTACAGGCACTTGAAATAATGGTCTCGACAAGTCTCGAACTTGCGACCCCCACCTTGTCGAGGTGGTGCTCTCCCAACTGAGCTACAAGACCGTGATAAGAAACAGATAAAGTCATGTTCTTAACTGTTATTATAGCATTTACAGAGGGGGAGGTATATAGGGAACTGTTATATTTTTACTTTATTTTTTAGAATAGTTACCCTAGTTTTCTCATGTTCCTTAACGTCTTTTGTTTTTATCGTCTTTCAATACAGCTTGATTTTTAATTATTTTTTCTAAGACGACATGCACATGATATTTACTTTCCTCGATTTGAACGACATTTAAAACTTTTCCTTTACGGCCTTTAATTTTTATATCCTCGTCTACCTCGGGAATACGTTCTAGACACTGACTTAGGACAGGTGTTTTATTTTCCAAATAATGAACAGCAAACAACATGATTAAGCGCTCCTTGTTAATTCAATTTAAGATTGAGTCCAATTTATGAAGATTCCAAGACATGTAGAACCGTCAAAAAAGGAGTATGACCAACTTGGCAGAAATGATTTCCGCATTTCAATAATAGGATATGGTAACGAATGAATTGAGGTGTAGAAGGAATGACAAAAAAATGGGGTTTACTGGCTGTTTTTGCATTTGGACTATATGTTGTCGCAATGTATTTGTATTTTTTCCATGGACAAAATAGTGGGATTCCAGCCGCTCTTCAAGGAACGGCTGCAGATCCAAGCACTTTTCTTACAACACAGGAGTTGTTATTAAGTGAAGAGTTATCAAAAGTAAGGAATTTCCTGTTCTTTATTTCAACGCCGTTGGAATGGCTTCTTTATTTCTTTATTTTGATTATGGGTATTTCACGTTTGTTCGAAAGTTGGAGTTCTGAACAATTTAAATGGTCTCTTTTCAGAACTTCGATGTATCTGTTTTTCCTGTCCTTGCTACTTTTCATCATCCAATTCCCACTGGATTATTTCCGCTATACGCTGAGTAAAAGCTATGGCATCAGTACGCAGATCTTTTCATCATGGATGCGGGAAAATGTAATTGATTTTTGGCTTGAGTTAGGAATGTCGGTAATCATGGTAGCGGTGCTTTATTGGCTCATCAGAAAAAGCCCGAAAAAATGGTGGCTCTATGCATGGGCTTTAACTGTGCCGTTTTCAATTTTCCTCATGTTCATTCAGCCTGTCGTGATCGACCCGATCTACAATGATTTCTCACCATTAAAAGATAAAGCGTTAGAGACGAAAATTCTTTCTCTTGCAGAGCAGGCGAATATTCCATCTGAACATGTGTATGAAGTGAATATGTCGGAGAAAACGAATGCTTTAAATGCCTATGTAACAGGGATCGGTGAAAATTCCCGGATAGTGCTATGGGATACGACATTAAACCGATTAACGGATGATGAAATCCTCTTTATTATGGCACACGAGATGGGTCATTACTTGCTGAAGGATATCTATATAAACATCGCAGTCTATCTATTTATGACACTTATTGGACTATGGCTAATCGCAAAGATTATGCCTTGGATGATACGACGTTATGGACCAGTTTTGAAAATTAAAGATATGGGCAATATGAACTCCTTGCCGTTGTTTTTATTGATTTCATCGTTTCTCGTTTTCTTCTCAAGCCCATTATCCAATGCAATTTCACGGTATCAGGAAATCCGGGCTGATGAATTTGCAATTGAACTTGTAGAAAATCCTGAGGCAGCGGTCTCATCATTTCAACAGTTGACGAAAGCCGGACTTAGTGAAGTCAACCCGCCAGCACTTGTCAAATGGTTCCGCTATACTCATCCGCCAATGTTAGAAAGGATCAATAAATTTGCCGAAGAAATTGAGGAAGATTAAACAAAAACATGTATAATTAGTTTACTATATTTATAAGTTATTCAATTTTTTTCAATAAAAATATTTGATGCGTTGAAAGGAACTCGGCTATGGATAAAAACGAATGCATTGCACTTTTTCATAAAGAACTACGCCAAGAAGCTGTAACACCAGGTTTTAGAAGAGAAGAAACCGACCATGTTGTTCGTCATATTTCAAAATATAACGAAAGCGGATTTATTTTAAGTTCTAATGTAAATGAAAGTTCTGCTAGGGAAGTGATTCGAAATGAGTTAACTTATTTCGGTAACCTTAAGCAGAGTTTTGAATGGAAAGTGTACAGCTATGACAAACCTAATAATTTGACTGAAATACTTAAACAAGAAGGATTTACGATCGATAATCCAGAAGCATTGATGGTCATGAAATTATCGGGAAGTCATCCTTTCCTTACAAATTTCGATTTACATGTAGTAAAGGAAATAACGGATGAACAAGGCATCCATGATGTTATTGCGCTAGAAGATGCTATCTGGAATGGATCCCATTCAGAGCTTGGAGAAAGACTTTGGAGAGACAAACAAAATAATCCTGACTCGCTCTATATTTATGGGGTTTATGACGACGGCCAGCTTGTAAGTGCTGCTTGGATGTACTTAGAGGATAATTCATCCTTTGCCAGCTTATGGGGTGGATCAACGCTTCCAGGATTCCGAGGCAATGGTTATTATTCAAAACTATTGGCGGTTCGTGCACAAAAAGCTTATGAGAGGGGGTTTTCTTTCCTCACGGTTGATGCCAGTCCAATGAGTAAACCTATTCTTGAAAAGGCTGGCTTTAGTTGTCTTGCATACTCATATGGTTGCCAATCACCTACTATTCCTGTTTAAGATAAGCGATTTACATTTCCAAGTACAGAAAAGGTGAATTGAAAGTGGAAAAAAAGTCAGCATTGGAAAAACAGTTATTTCAACTAGAAAACAAATTGTTGGTACCTGAAATACGGACATCAAAAGAGGAGCTAACCAACTTACTTGCTGACAATTTTTTTGAATTTGGAAGCTCAGGGAAAGTATTGTACAAAGATGAGGAGATTAGCGAAGCGACTCTGGGAATCGTACAAATGACAATGAGTGACTTTGAAATACATTTATTGTCTGAAGAAATCGTTCTAGCAACGTATCGGATTTATAATGAGGTAAACAAACAGCATTCATTGCGGAGTTGATTTGGAAATTTGTGGATGGACAGTGGAAGATGCATTTTCATCAAGGAACAAAAATTTCTGGATAGTTTTCATGCGCTATTCTTTTAAAAGAATAGCGCTTATTTTTTATTAAGCTATTTCAGCTTCGATAATTTCATTAATAATGTTTATATATGTTAAGTGGTGATGCCGAAATAATAGCATACAACAAACGAAACAATCACGGGCGGTTCTATAAAAACGGGTCGGAAATAAGGAGGTAGCGATTGTGAAAAAAACAGCAGTAATTTTGTATCCGCAATTCAGTGAATATGAATTAAGTATAGCGTTGTCTATTTTAATGCAAGGAAACAAGACCATGGTTACTGTAGGGTTGGATAATCACTCCATAAGAGGTGAGTCTGGATTAACGTGTGTAGCTGACACAACAATTAGGGAAATTAACATTGAGGAAATTGATAGTATCGTGATGCCGGGGTGTTTGGATATTAAAACGCTTCTTAATGAAGAAATATTATTTGAATTTTTAAAGCAAGCCGTTACAAAAGAGACAATCGTTGCAAGTATATCGAGTTCACCGTATCTATTGGCAAAAGCAGGTTTGCTTACAGGAAAGAAATATACTGTTGGGTTACCAATGGAAGCTATTGAAAAGTTATGTGTTTTTGATAAAGAAAAATACTGTGATGATCTCGTAGTACAGGATGGAAATATTATTACAGCAAGGGGGAGAGGATTTATTGAATTTGGGATTCGTTTAGGTAAAGCATTAAATCTCGAATTCGATGAAGGCTGGTATGAAGGATAATAGATCCATTTTTTAGAAGCAGCTGTAAACACGAGAACTAAATACATAGATGATTCGGGGATGAAGAAAATGAAGATTTCCACAGTAGTAGAACACATAGAAGATTTGCTTAAACAAGCTAAGATGATTGGAATCGGCTCAACAAGAAAAGTTTATCGTTTTGAAAACCTTGTAATTAAAACCTTTTTGCATCCTATCGGATATGCTCAAAGTAAAAATGAATATGAAATGTATCAGACGTTGGGAATGAAGGGGTTAGAAAAGCATATCGCGCCCATTCTTTTTATGAATGATAAATATGTCATTCAGCCTTTTTATGAGCAACTTCCTTTAATCAATCACTGCTCATACGATATTGATTTGGAGACGGATTCAAGAATAACGGAAGATTTAAAAGCTGCACTCCATGTAATCGATCATGAATTGGATGGCTTTGATTTTAAAGATAGTGGAAATTACGGTTTGGATGAAGAGGGGCACCTTGTTTTAATTGACTATGGTATGACTAAAAAATTATATGAAGAACAATGGGTTATATTGGCTGAAGCCGGTAAACTCCCGCAAATCCGCTTTGAAAAATGTCGTGTATGTAATATTGAAAAGGAACTTCGGATGTATGGAGAAACTGACACGGATAACCGTTGTGTTTCTTGCGGGAAAGATTATTGAAAAGGGCATATGTACAATACTTAATTTAAATTGAAAATTTATAAGGGAAATAAAAGCACCTTAAATAAAATCTTTAAAGAGTATGTTTTGATTATCTTTTTCAAAACATGCTTTTTCCTTTTAATTTAAATAAATTTATTGTTTTTAAAAAAGTGGTTGTAAGAATTTGTAATTGTGTATATAATGTATATATAGTATATATACATTATAATGGGTATTATTCTTTTAGTCTGTTCCAATAAAATAAAGAAGAGGTTTTTTGCATGCAAATCATAATTTCCAATAGTTCAAAGGAGCCAATCTATGAACAAATTACAAATCAGATGAAATCATTTATTTTATCAGGTGAATTACAGGAGGGGGCATCAATACCTTCCATGCGTAGTCTTGCAAAGGATCTGCAAATTAGTGTTATTACGACAAAACGTGCCTATGAGGAATTGGAGAAGGCGGGCTTTATCTATTCAATTGTCGGAAAAGGCTCTTTTGTCGCAGAGCAAAATATAGAGGTAATGAGAGAGAAGAAGCTTAAGGTCATTGAGGAGCAACTGAGTGCTGTTATAACGAATAGCAGAGAAATGGGGCTGTCATTTGATGAGCTACAGCAATTACTAAAAATTTTATATGAGGAGTGAAAAAGTGGGAAATGTAATTGAATTAGTAAATGTCTCGAAAAAATTTAAAGGCTTTTCCGTTAATAATATCAATTTACAAGTGAAGCAAGGATTTGTTACAGGGTTTATTGGTGCGAATGGAGCGGGGAAATCTACAACTATAAAAATGATGATGAACCTATTAAAACCGGATGCAGGTGAAGTTAAACTTTTCGGAATGGACTACAAGGCGCATGAGAAGGCAATCAAAGAGCGAATTGGATTTGTATATGATGGCAATGTTTTTTTTGAAGGGCTGAATCTAAAAGATATTAAGCGTATAGTAAAACCAGCATATAAAAACTGGGATGATACAATATTTAATCAATATATTGATCAATTTGAATTACCGCTTAATAAAGCAATCAAAACTTTCTCAAAAGGGATGCAAATGAAGGCATCATTAGCAATCGCACTCTCTCATAATGCGGAGCTGATTATTATGGATGAGCCAACAGCGGGACTAGATCCCATTTTCAGACGTGAACTGATGGTTCTCTTACAAGAATTAATGATCGATGGTAATCGTACTATTTTCTTCTCTACACATATTACAACTGATTTAGATCGAATCGCCGATTATATCGCTTTAATACAGAGTGGTAATTTAATTTTTAATCAGTCTATACATGAAGTAGCTGAAAACTATGCGCTCGTTAAAGGCAGATTGGAACTCCTGGATAGAGATACTGAAAAAGCCTTTGTGCATGTTCACCGTGCTCCAACAGGGTTTGAAGCATTAACAGATAATATTAAAGCAGTGAACAATACTTTCGGAGACGCAGTTGTCATTGATCGTGCCTCACTGGAAGATATCATGTATTACTTGAAAGGACGGGTACACCATGTTTAATTTAATCAGACGTGATGTCATATTGCAGAAAAAGCAGCTATTTACCTTTATTCCTTTAATCTTTTTCTTTATCATTATGGACATACATCCAGTTTTGACTTATCTAATTGCGAGTCTTATTATTCCTTTTAATACTTATGTTTATGATGAAAAAGTAGAGACAAATATACTATTAAATTCATTGCCGTATACACGTATGGAAATTATCGCATCACGTTATCTGGGCGCTATTGTTTATATGATTTTAGCAATCGGATTGACAAGTATAGCATTTCTTGCCTTCAATAAACCATTTACGATGGCGGATATTTTAATGGGCAGTGGGTTGTTCTTAATATTTGCTTCAATTACCTTTCCGTTATTTTATATATTTAAGCCCGGTTATATTTTTCCGGGAGTAATTATTGGTTTTCTTCTATTAGGGAGTGTTGGACCGGCTATTGTATTGAATGTTGCTGAACGTTTGACAGCGGTAACTGAAATTATTGGCAGTTTATCCATGCTTTCTTTATATACCGTAGCAATCCTTATTATCTTGATTTTATATGTTTCTTCTTGGATGATTACTTCAGTAATTTACCAGCGAAAGGCGTTCTAAGCAGTTAAATTCTTCAATATACATGCGCGATTCTTTAATTACGATAAGCGTTCTACAATTATAGAGAAACCCGGATGTAAGTAAGCATGGTGGCGGCCTACAAAATTTAATCTGGGATTTTAGTTGGAGCATTATTTTCATAATAATAATGCAATTGTTATTTATAGAGCATTTTTCAACTAAAAGCGCATTCGTATAACAAGGAATGCGCTTTTATTTTAAGCAAACTTAGAATTCTTTTATAGTAGGATATAAAGGTGGTTCAAATGAAATTTATTGGTTATTAGTTATGTTATTTTTTTGATTTGGATCTGGATATCACATGAATATCCAGATTCGAACTGGTGGTCCATCTTTTCAAGGGACCGCTCAACACATACGCCGCTAATTGAGCAGGTGTCATTAATTAAGGTAACGATGATGTTACTCATTTTTGTGGGAGTAGCTTACTTTTTACATCGTTTTAATACTTAATTTTACAAAATGCAGGGGTAGGCGAGATGACTGGCAGCATACAGCTATCACAGTTAACCTATTACACGCAATTACCTTTAAACCTATAAGAACTTTACAATTCAGCATTCAAAAAGTATTTACACAGTTATTTTAATTCTCTAAAAAATGCCAGATAAATTAAGTGCGTGATTCTATTTTAGTATCACGCCCTTTTTCATTAAAATAAGGGATATTGAAGATAATATTCTTTTAGGCATATTTAAATGAAGGCGCACGTTTCCTTGTTATAATTTCTAATATATTCATTAACTATTAGGGGGGATTAAAATTACGACCAATTACTCGCCGCGGCTACTTTTATTAGTACTTGCTGGATTAACAATTATCAGTTTACCTTTCGTTAGGCTAATCTTTCCTGTTTTCTATGTTCAAACATTTTTGTATGATTCTTCAGCAATCGTGCTTTTTCCGAATGGTTTAAATTTCAACCTAGTTGTGGCTGCATGTTTATTATTATTTATTGGATTCATTATCCCGTTGATCAAACAAAACAAATTCACATATAGCCTATTAATTGTTTTTATTGCATGCGGGATCTTTGTTTTTTATTTATCGGTTTTAAGCTATACATATATAGGAAAAGAAAAAGTAGTTTCGCATAATTTGTTTGATGGAAAATCGTTTCAATGGACTGAAATCAAGGAAGTAGCGCTTGAATATTATGTCGACGACACGGGTAAATACGAAGAATACAATTTTATATCAAAAGACGGCAATTCTATTCGAATTCCTTTGAACAACCATTTCCTACAGGAAAATAAAAGCGAAATTTATCGAATAGCTAGACAAAACAATGTACTATTTATTGAACAGGAAAAGAATTAAGGACGACTGTTTATTTAAATGAAATCCGTAAAATAATAATTATTGTCAGGAAGAGAATCTGAATGAAAGATTGTAAATTTTGTAATCTAGAATTAGAACCAACTCAAAAACTTATTTTAAGAAATGAATACTGTATGTTTCTGCAGTTGGAACAGGCACAACAGAAAGGAATTCGTCTTGAAGGTTCTGGCGTCATTATACCAATAGTACATAGAGCAACTCCATTTGACTTAACAGTAGAAGAATGGAATGCAACCTATGCACTTCTTCAAGATGTGAAAAACTACTTGGATGAAATGTATCAACCTCAAGGATATAATCTCGGATGGAATTGTGGAAAAATTGGGGGCCAGCATATATTTCATTCTCATCTTCATGTATTACCAAGGTATGCAGATGAACCGCTTGCAGGTAAAGGTATAAGATATATGTTTAAAAGTGAAGAGAATAAAAGGGAAACGGATATTAAATAAGTAATTATGCTAGTGCTTCTATTAAAGGGGTTACAAATGAAAAAATTAGTAATTATTACAGTGGGCAAAACCCATTCTGGAAAAACTACATTTGCACATGCTTTAGAGAAACATTTAAGTAGCTCGATTATAATTGACCAAGATAATCACGCGGGATTTTTAAATACTTTTTATAAAAAACTACTCCCGATTGAAGGGCCTAATACCCTCAAAACTTCTTTATCAAAGCTTATTGTCGATTATGCTAAAGAACATACTGATTTTCATTTTATTATTTCCAATTCGAATCGTAGTAGCAAAGCTCGAAAGTATTTACTAGAGGAAGTGTTCCCATCTGAATTTTTTGTTCGAATATTGGTTCACTTTGATATATCGGATGATGAACTTCATTCCAGAGTAAAACAAAGTCAAAGAAGTACAAATATATTTAGGGGATCAATTTCAAATTTTGAGGAACTGCTTTTTAAACAACAGGCAGAATCTCTAGGCGAAGATATTGTTGATCCAACAGTACATGAGGCCGACCATTTATTTATTATCAAGAATAAAGGCGATATCGATAATGTTATGGGAAATATTGTTCAGATTGCCCAAACGAGCTTGTAGAACCAAGCTCGTTTCCTTAAAAAGATTTCAAGCATTTCATCCACGATTCGAACTCACCAATTCCAGATTTTCATCAATTTTAACCAATACTCCATCCGATAATAATACCTCCATTGGGAAAACTTCAGCATTCTTATTTGAAAAGAACCATGTGCGGCCCTCATTTACGAATAACAGATAGGACGCATCTTTGCGTGCCCCCATAAATGTTAAACCTTCAGCCGCAATTTCTTTATGATCACGTTCAAAAATAGAAACTGCATGTAACGCCGAGACGGATTTTAACTTATCCTTTACAACAATACTCATCTCCGACATCTTTAGGAGGGATGAAGCCGAAAACGGTGCTGTACTTTGTTTTGCATCTGAAAGGCGACAAATAAATTCGACAATATTACCGGCCGGATCTTCAAAATAGATGGACTTTGCATCAATTCCTTCAAAGTAAACTTCATCATCACCCTGATTTTTTGATAATGTTACTTTTTCTTTTGCCCATTTTTTCGCTTATTCAAATTGATTTGACGGGATATCGAAAGCAAAATGATAAAATGGTATTTCGTTCAAGGAAGCCTCAATGAAAGTGACCGTTGTCTTTCCAACATTCATTGTAAAGCGGTCCGAGTCTTCTGAAATTAGAGGGAATTGGAACTTATTTAAATAAAATTGTTTTGTTGCATCGAAGTTAGACGCATACATCGTAACATGTTTAATATTCATAACATTTTCCTTCTCTCAATCTGTGATAACTTTAAATTATCATGTTTTCGTCATATACGAATCGTTAAATAGACTGAATTTTCTACTGATTTTTATGTTAATATATGGATGATGAACTTTAGCAAGAATTATCAAATAAAATTTCTCTTCATTCGTTATGATAATTTTGAGGTGAGCAAGATGTATTACAGTGAAGTAACCCAAAGAATTATTGCATTTATTGAAAGTAATTTAACTGAAGAAATTCAGTTGGATAGTTTCCCGTCAGTTATTGGATACTCAAAATACCATTTGTTGCGTATTTTTAAGCAGGAGACAGGGAAGTCAATCGGTGAATATATCCGTGAGCGGCGTTTAGCTACTGCTGCAATACTTCTTTTGCAGTCAAATGAATCATTATTAACGATTGCCTTCTTATTTCATTTTCAATCGCAGGAAGCATTTACTAGAGCATTTAAAGAAATTTACTCCTTGCCACCCGGAAAATATCGGAAGCTTATGCAAGCTGTAAGAATGATGGAGGAGGAAAAAGAAATGAATGATAGTCAAGAGATTAAAGGATGGAGTTTAAGTGGATCTAACCCTGAATTATATGAAGTGACGGTAGATTCAAATGTTTTTCATACAGGTACAAAATCCGGAATGCTCTATTCAAAGGGTGAAGTTAATGCACAGCACTTCGCTACAATGATGCAAGGTTTCCAAGCACATGACTATAAGGGAAAACGAATAAAGCTTTCATGTTTCCTAAAAACAGAGAATGTATTTAAATGTGGGGCTTGGCTCCGGATTGATAATGGCATGGGAGATACGATTCAATTTGATAATATGGACAACCGGTCAATAAAGGGAACGTCAGATTGGAACCACTATTCAATCGTATTAGATGTTCCTGAAGATAGTTCTTCCATTTACTTTGGTGTTTTGCTTATTGGGCAAGGGAAGGTTTGGGCGGATGGCTTCCGTTTTGAGGAAGTAACGAAAAAAGTACCGACAACGAATATGCTTGATATCGAACATTTGCCTGAACATCCAAGTAATTTGGATTTTAGTGAGTAATACAAATCAATGACGCATCTCCTGAGTTATGGAAATGCGTTTTTTAACATGAAATAGCAAACAATAAATAATAGGGGGATAGGAATCGAGTGTAATACTCTGGTTATATGAGAGAGACAGGCCTTCAGCAATTAATTGTTAAAGTCAGTCCTTTTTTATTGCTTAAAAAACTTTGGGGTATGTTAAAATTGAATTGCCAAGTTTTGTTATTCCGAAAATCTCATTCGGAATAAATTAGTTACCCAGTTTTTATCTATAATCACTCAAAATTAAAGGGGATCAAGATGAAAATGCATTTAATAAATGAAAAAGTAACTGCAATTATGAAAGAGATTGACTTTTCAGGTAATGTTTTAGTAAAACGAAATAATGAATTATTACAGCATTACAGTAACGGTTTTTCGAATCGTACACATCATACTTTAAATAATGAGCAAACGCGATTCGGTATCGCTTCCGGGTGCAAAATCTTTACAGCAGTAGCGATATGTCAGCTTGTAGAGAAGGAGCAGCTTACATTTGAATCAAAGTTATCCGATGTTTTGGACATGCCGTTTCCCCATTTCGACGAGGGAATCACTATCCACCATCTGTTAACACATACTGCGGGGATACCGGATTATTTTGACGAAGAAGTAATGAAGGACTTTGCGGATTTATGGGTGAATCAGCCGATGTATCTAATGCGAAACGGCCATAATTTTTTGCCGTTGTTCCAGCATGAACCGATGAAGTTGGCAGTAGGTGAACGCTTTCATTATAATAATGCGGGCTATATACTGCTCGGTCTTATCGTCGAACAGGTGAGCGGCAAGGGCTTTGATGAGTATGTGACGGAACACGTATTCAAGCGTGCAGGTATGGAGCAGTCAGGCTACTTTGAACTGGATGCCCTACCTTCAAATACGGCACTCGGCTATATTGATGAGGAAGACGGTTCTTGGAAATCAAATATTTACTCTGTTCCCGTAAAAGGCGGTGCAGACGGCGGAGCATTTGTCACAGTGGATGATATGCATCATTTTTGGCAAGCATTGATGAAGTTTGAGCTTTTAAATCCAGAGATGACACAGCAATTATTAACGCCATATATTCATACAGATGACGACTATGACCGATTTTACGGCTACGGGGTATGGATTGATAAACGGGATGATATTATATCAAAATACCATGTGATGGGCTATGACCCGGGCGTGAGCTTCCACTCAGCATTTTATCCGGAAAGTGGTGTGACGAGTGTTGTTTGTTCAAATAAGAGTGAAGGCGCTTTTGATGTATTCAAGGAACTTGAGAAGCTTTAGAGGGGAAACCAACTAGCATCTACTAGTTGGTTTTTTTATGAGGTTCGAATGTTTAGCCGTTGGTTTTCTAATATCTAGCACTGATCTTCTAATAAATCGTAAAAAGTTCTAATATATTGCTGAGCTTCTAATATAATCGATCAATGTTCTAATAAACTATTCCACTGTTCAAATATCCTCCGTAGATTTTCTAATATCACTATCAAAAGTTCCAATATACCAACAGATTGTTCTAATAAACTTCAAAACAACATCGACTTGTCCTCAATCTTGCCAGAAAATTCACCGGAAATCGTACTCCAAATATGGGTTTTCTAATATTCAGGCGAATTGTTCTAATAACCCGTTCAAATTTTCTAATATCCGCTGTAATTGTTCTAATAAAATCAAAACGTCATCAACCAACCTCTAATATTTCCCGGAAATTACACCATGTCTTATCACACACCCGGGTTTTCTAACATTCCTATGAATTGTTCTAATATAACCACGATAACATCTAAAACCCGCTTCCGAATTCTGCGGAAGATTTCGCAATTCCGACAAAGCCTCACAAATAAAAAAGCGCCCGCACACTCAATGCAAGCACTTTCATTATCTAACGTCAATTGTCTTCTACTATCGCATCCTCAACTTTATCCAGATCCTCATCCTTCTGCCGATCCGCCTTCAATGCTATATAGATCATCATCACCAAAATCAACGAAGTTCCGAGCCATTGAAATCCACCGAACGGTTCCTTCAGCCATAACACGGTTGCCAAAACAGCAGTTAGCGGTTCAATATTGCCAAGAAGGCTCGTTTCCTTAGCAGTGAGAGTTTGAAGGCTTTCAATGTAAAACCAGAAAGCGAGCATCGTGCCAAAAATAATCACAATTACTAAATAAACTAATGTTGCGCCAGTCAAAACCGATACATCCACATCCCATGGAGGCTGCACAAAACTCATTGTCAATCCGGCAAGCAGCATCGCCCAGCCGACAACGACAAGTGAGTCGAATCGTTTTAAAAGTGAAATGACATAAAGCGTATAAAACGCAAGGGTCACCCCGGACAATAACCCCCAAAGAATCGCAGGAAGTGGCACGGCAAACGCGGAAAGTGAACCGTTTGTTAATAAAAAGAAGCTTCCGCTAAGAGCTAGCACAATCGTTACTGCATCTTTTTTCGTGAATTTGGATAGGCCACGTACTGTTACCCAAATAATAATCATAACCGGTGCCAAATATTGCAATAATGTTGCTACCGCCGCATTGCCTTCTTTAATCGAGGCCATATATGTGTACTGAACTCCTAGCATTCCTACAATTGCAAAAACGAGTAGGCGGAATGCATCCCGTCTTTCCCGCCAAATCTTGAAAATTTGCCCCTGATCTTTAAATATTGCCTGGGCAATTAAAAGTAGAATTCCAGCAATGACAAGGCGTGTTGATACAAGCCAGCTTACTTCAATGCCAAGAGAAAACAGTTGTTGTGCCATTGTTCCGCCGATTCCCCAGAAAAAACTGCCACTCACAACTAATAAAAATCCAATCATTCGTTTGTTTTTCATGCCTAACCCTCACACATTATGTATAATTACTCCATTGTAACGAATCACTATTCAAAATGCTATACCGTTTTTTCTGCGATCTATTACAACATGTAAAGTGAGGTTTTTATATTAATATAATAAAAATCGAAATGTCCCTTTTTCATTCCGCTATTAGACATATAGATTGAAAAGGAGATGAATTATGATGCTAACTATTAGTGCTGGCCATTACGGAAAGGGGACAGGTGCCTCTGGTTACATGGATGAAGGGGAGGAGACTGTTCTGGTTGTGCAGGAGCTCGGGAATAAATTGCAGCAAAAAGGGATTAAGGTCACTACCATTATCGATAAACAATCTAAAAGCCAGAAACAAAACTTAGCGTATTTAGTTAAGCGGCATAACGCAACAGTACGCGGACTCGATGTCAGCATTCACTTTAATTCCGCACGAATTAAACAGAAAGAAGGAATTGGGACAGAAGTGCTTTATGTGAATCCAACAATTTCTCCGTTTGCGGAAAAGATGAGCTCCGAAATTGCTAAAGCGGGGATGTTTAAAAATCGAGGTGCCAAACACCGTACAAATTTGGCATTTTTAAATGGCACAACGAAAAAGGCCATTATCATAGAAATATGCTTTGTCAATTCCGAGCAGGATGCAAAGTTATACCGATCAAATAAAGACCAAATAATTGAAGGAATAGCCGAGACGTTAAGAAGCTATTTCCTGAAAACCTCACTTCAAATGACAGCAAAACCTTCAACACTGGTAGCACAACCAACTCCAATAACACGAATGGATGCTCAATCAATCACAAGCAGGGCGTTACAGCAAAAAGTGGAAGAAATTTTTAATGATAAAGAAGCAGTACGTGAGCAACTTAAACAAGGCATTCGATTAGGGGCATTTCAGCCATTGTGGTTGGAAAAATTCGATTGTGGTACATTAACGTTATATGATTATATCGCACTTACAGCATTGCTATATCAAAAAAAATAACTAGAACGTGTAACCTTTTTTCCTTTAAATCGACTAATGTAGTGAAATTACCGAAAGGATGGAATGATATGAAAAAAATTGCACCATTAGCATTATCTGTACTCTTACTCGGAACCGTATCTGCTTATGCTGAGCAGCCAACAACTGAAGGGACTGAGCAAGTGGAAAAAGCAGGGACATTTATCCAGCACAGAGGGAACATTACAGCAGTCGAGCAGCGGGAAAATGCCCAATTATTTACGGTTGATCAAGATGACAATGTGTTCAACTTCTATGTAGATGACAAAACACTTGTTTTTGATGAACATGGCAATGAAGTTAAACTGAAAATTGGTGATACGATTTCATTATCCATTTATGCAGATCAGCCGATGATCTTAATTTATCCGCCGCAATATGCACCACCAGTCGTCATTGTTGAAAAGGACGATACAGCCAACTCAGTTAAGGTAGCGCAATTTGATGAAAACTTCTTAAGTGACGACGGACAATTAAAGCTGAATTTAAATGAGGAATCAGTCATTATCAACACTAAAGGCGAAAAAGTGCCTGCGAAGGAATTGCAAAACTACAACGCGATTGTATTTTACGGTCCTACAACAAGGAGTATTCCAGCACAGACAGCACCTGAAAAAATTGTTGTGTTCCCTAAACTTGAAGAAGAAGTAGTAAACCCTGAAATCGCACCTGAAATACAGGCGATAATAGGTGAAGACTATAAAGAAGTCGATGGCAAAATCATGGTGCCGTTACGAATGGTTGCAGAAGAGTTTGACTTCAAAGTTGCCTCAACAGGAAATGGCGCAATCATCTCAAAAGGTGCATTGTCTTACACAATTACACGTGGAGAGACAAAATATGGCCATAATCGTGCATTAAAACATTTTGACGTTGCACCAGCATTATTGGAAAAGAACAAAACATATGTAGAATATGATTTTGTGAAAGAGTTGCTGAACCACATTAAATAATTTTATGGGCTAAAATTCATTCCTTACGTGAATTTTAGTCTTTTTTTGCATGAAAAAGGTGCTTTGAATTTAAATCAAAGCACCCTATTTTAGTTGACCGAACGAGGCTGTTTCTTTATTAGAATTACAAATAAACTTGCCATTACGCAGCAAACGCCGGCCATAAAAAATGCCCAAGTATATGTATTAAAATAGGAATAAAGCATACCTCCACCATAGGCAGCAGTTGCAGCACCTACTTGGTGGGAAGCAAAAATCCATCCGTAAATAATTGCGCTTTTATGTACTCCAAAAATTTGTCTTGAAAGATTGATGGTCGGCGGTACCGTTGCCACCCAATCCAACCCGTAAAACACAGAAAAAACAAGAATCCAAGTCAGATTGCCCTCCATTAACGCAAAAGGCAGCAAGACAAGTGAAGCGCCTCTAAATAGATAATACCAAAACAGAAGCCAGCGATTATCAATACGATCGGAAAGCCAACCGGAAAGTGTCGTTCCTACCATATTAAAAACACCCATAAAAGAGAGCAAGGAAGCCGCAGTCACGATAGGGATTCCGAAACTAATGCAATAGGAAATAAAATGTGTCCCAACAAGCCCGTTTGTTGAAAAGCCACAGAAAAAGAAACTCCCTGCCAATAACCAAAATTCTTTAGCGCGTATAGCATCAGCTAACCCTTTAAAAGCAATTACAATTGGATTGCCTTTTGATTGGTCGTGCACGACCTCTATATCCTCTGTCTGTCCATATGGAAGGATACCGATTTCTTTAGGTGTGTTTCTCATGAATAAGAAGATGATGAAAAACATTACTACGCTAATCGTTATAATTAAACCAACTGCCCAACGCCACGAGTAATTTTCGATAATAGTGGCTAAGACAGGGAGCAGTATTAACTGACCCATTGCAGTACTCGCGGTTAAAATCCCTGTCGCAAGTCCTCTTTTTTCTTTAAACCAATGATTCGCTACATATGGACTTAAAACGGTTAAAAACAGACTGGAACCAAGTCCGATAATAGCGCCCCAAATAATGATCAATTGCCATGATTGATTCATGAGGAAAATTAAAAGAAGGCCAATCAGTAATGTCCCCATAGAAGCAAGCATCATTTTCTTTAGTCCGAATTTCTGGAGTAATGCAGCCATGAATGGACCTGCAAATCCGTAGAAAAATAAACTGATTCCAAAGGCTAGGGAAATCACCTGACGATTCCAGCCAAACTCTTGTTCAAATGGAGTTAAGAAAACTCCGGATGATGCCATCGCTATTCCGGCGGCAATTATGGAGCAAAAAGATATAGCAAGAATAATCCAGCTATAGTGTATTTTTTTCAACTAAACACCGCCTTCATTTACTATATTTTAATTTTAAATAGAAATAGTTCGTATGTAAATTGAATTTAATTATATTTTCAAAATAGTTTTAAAAATTAGCCTATACTTGGGTTTTATAGATCCACCATTATCTTAGATATTATAGAATTGGGAAAAGTGTCTGTATAAATATATTTCTAGGGTTAGTTGCATATGTTAGGTAACAATACTAGCAAGGATGTGTTTACATTTATGGATAAAGCACTCATTATTATCATTGCTTTAAGAATTATGTCCGGAAGTATAGAGTTAACGGCTGCTGCATTAATGTTTAAATTCAATGATTTAGAAAAAGCTTTTTATATTAATACGCTACTTGCCCTAGTCGGACCGGTCGTCTTAATTGTGACAACAGCACTAGCATTGCTTGGACTTGCAGAAAAAATTTCTCTTACACGTATAATTTGTCTTTTCTGTGGGATTTCCCTAATTCTGTTTAGTTTAAAATCCGCATGAAAATATCCCATAAAAAAGGACCTATGCAGCTGTTGCTGTTAGGTCCATATTTTTATGCTGGTTCTTTTGATTTTCCGATTTCATCAACTTTAATGAACTTGAACACAAACAATAAAAGAATTAATCCTAATATTCCTGCAGTGATATAGCTAATATTGAGATAGTTTTTCATGACGAGTGACATAATAGGCGGACCTGCTGCAACACCGATAAATCTGGCAGAGCTATAAAATGAAGAAACAGTACCGCGTAATTCTTTTCTTATATTATCTGTAATAATGGTGTCTAGAGCAGGCAATAATGCGCCAATAGCTATTCCCACGATACTTGTTACAATCAACAGGAGAATTAGTTTTTTGCTTGTGTATCCAACAAAGACAATGCTGATAGACATTGCAATCAAGGAGACCACTATAATTTTCTTTATTCTTGATAAATCTCCTTTAATTTTCCGACCGGAAATATAGGAAGAAATGCAAAGCAGTAAAAGTGGGATAGCCAGTACAAAACCTTTCTTAATCCCTTTAATATCATGAACCTTTTCCAGGTTTTCTGATAAGAAAAATAACATACTGAATAATATAAGCATAACAAGGACTCCATTAAGGAATACGGTATACAACCATCTTCCTTCATCCTTGAAAACTTCTTTCGTATTACGTATAAATTGCTTGAATTTTAAAGGTTCATCCTTATCTTTAGGTACTTTTACAAAGAAAAATATAAGTGCAATGGAAATTAGGCTGAGTGCAGAGATAGAAAAGAAGGGAAGAAACCATAAAATAGCAGCAAATACTGAGCCTAATATAGGACTCAACACTTTTCCGAACGTATTAGAAGTTTCTATTATCCCTAAAGTTGAGCTGATTTTCTCATCATCATCTTGATAAAGGTCACCTACAAGAGGCAAAACGATTGGCATGGCTCCAGCTGCACCAATACCTTGAATAATTCTGCCTATAATAATCATTGTGTACGGGTCATCCATCTTCCATGAAGCGAAACCGGCGATCAGACCTCCGATTAAAGCTAATATTAGACTTGGTAATATTACGACTTTTCGGCCAAAGCGATCGGATAAATAGCCTGCTACCGGAATGAGAAAAATGGCTGCGACTGAATAGCTAGTAATAATCATACTCGACTGAAATGATGTGATCCCGACTTTGTCTTCTAATATGGGGAGCACAGGAATAAGCATTGAATTTCCTAAAGTCATGATGAGCGGGATAGAAGTCAAACTAACAATACACCATATACTTACATGATCCTTATTTTTATCCATTACCACACCTCGACTAATTTTGTTTTTCTATTTATTAAGGTATGGTTTCCTTTCGTGTTCATTTTATACACTCGGCTAATTGTGTAAATTACTCCAATTCAGAATAACAATTGAAAAGCATGCTTTCCAAAGTAGATTCCAAATCCGATCATAAATATAGATGAAATAACGGTTACAGTTTTTAACAGATTAATGGATAATAACTTACGGGCAATACTGGATAAGGATGAATAAAGAAAATCTACGAAAATAATGCCAAGTAAAATGGCTCCACTAATTAGTATGATGTCCAATCCTGTAGCGATTCCTGCTGTTTTCGCGAGGATAGAGCCATAAATTCCTAGCCAAAAAAGAATTGTTATTGGATTTAACAATGACATTAACAATCCAGCTAATAACGAATGTCTTAATCTAACTATTTTGCCGGTTTTAGAGTTCATTTCAATTTTATGTAGAGTGAGTAAGCTTTCTATCCCTGTATACAAAAGAACGAAGCACCCAAAAGACCATAGTATTGTTTGCAATAATAAAGAATCAATAAATTTCCCAACTCCAAAATAAACGACGAACATGTATACAATATCAGTAGTTAAGGCACCAAGACTAAAAAACCAGGCATGAAAAAAACCGTTCTTTAAACCTGTATTTAATAGGACGTTCTTAACAGGTCCAAATGTAGCGGCCATAGTTATGCCTAAAAAAATATAGGTAAAAATTGAATTCATGAATTATCCCCCATTAATTGCATATTTGTGCATTTTATTCGAAAGTAAGGATTTTTAGGACTAGTAATAGCCAAAGCTGGTTATTTATTTTGGAGGGCACTGTAATTAAGGGGGAAGGATCCATCTTTTGTTATTATCTTTAATTTGAACTGGATCCCAATAGATTATTAAATGCATTTATTGTTATAATTTTAAAGTAATGAAGAAATTAAAATCATAGGGAGGCACTCATTATGCAATTGGACAAAAATATGCAGGAAATGTTTTCAAACTTCATTTTACAACGCGTAAAAGAGGATAAGGTGGAGGAAGCAAAAGCATTACTTGCTGAAAACTTTAAAAAGCAAGATGAAGGTACTTTTACAAAAGATGATATCGAACAGTTTGTTCCGAAGATGATGGACTATTTAAAACCGGAAAAAATAGAAGAGATTCGAGCAATCGCAAAACAATTTTCAATCAATTTCTAAAAAATAATGACAAATTCATAAAAAATTTATAGATTTATAAAGGATCCGTTTGTTCGAAATATTACGAACTGGATTCTTTTTTTATCCTATAAAAAACACCGACAATTCGCTCTATTACAACAATGCTAAATAGATTATTTACCCTTTACTACTACCTTACAAACCTAAATTATTATACTATGTAATCTTTTTGTAACTAGACTGTAACAAGATTTTGACATTAAATATGGATTTACCTCTATTTTTTTCCGGTTTTGTACTATACAATGAGGGGGACAGCTTATGAAAGGATAGGGAACAATGAATCAAAAATTGATTACATTGGTTGTTGCAATCTTCCTCGTTTGTACACTAGCTGTTACACCGACATCAGCTAAAGTAGTATTTGCAGATGTTGCGACAACCGATGCCACTTACGATGAGATCCAGTATTTAATTAGCCTAGGGGCGATTAAAGGATATCAAGAAAAGGGCAAAACGTACTACAAACCCAACATGAGTGTGACGCGTGCACAAGCTGCGAAAATGGCGGTTATAGCTGCAGGTAAAAGTCCACTAAAAGTAAGTAATTCCTCGTACACTGATGTTAAAGTCGGGACTGAACAATCGACATACATCGAACGTGCACGTCAACTTGGATTATTTACTAAAACATCAGGGAAATTTTCTCCTAATGCCACTTTGTCTCGTGAAGAAATGAGTCACGTTTTATCAATCGCATTTAATTTAAATGTAAGTGACTATAAGGATTTACCGGTGTACTTCCCAGATGTATCGAGTTCGAATACATATGCTCCGTATATTAAAGCAATCTACTATAATGGGATTACAAAAGGTAGTGACGGCAAATATATGCCGAAGGGCTCGGTTACACGAGCACAGTTTGCATCATTTATTGCGCGAGCAAAAAGCGATGAATTCCGACTAGCCTTACCCGAACACCTTGATTCAGTTGATCCGACACAAGTAATTGGTCTTGTATCAGTAACAACAGATGGCTTAAATGTTCGTACAAAGCCGACAACATCAAGTGCAGTGATTGGCAGAGTAAATACGGGTGGTAAGTTATCGGTGTATGCTGTTGAAGGTAATTGGTTAAAAGTTTCTTATCAAGGTTATTACGGTTATATCAGTAAATCATATGCCAAATTCCTTGAACAAGACGGCAGTGCCATTGGACCATCAATTAAAGCTGTCAAGACAAATACAATTATAAATCTGTATTACAAACCGACATCGTCATCGAAAAAAATTAAACAAATTTCAGCCGGGTCAACATTGTCAGTCTATAAAGAAATTGACGGTTATTATTTAACAACTGTAGGTGGAATTCCAGGCTATATTGTAAAAAATAGCACAACGGATGTTGGTGGTTCAAGTGTGAATCCGCCACCATCAGAAACGGATTCCGACAATAACGATCCTGTCGTTACATCCGGCACAACAGGTAAGGTAACGGTTGCAAGTTTAAACATGCGCAAATCGGCTTCAGGATCATCAGCGACAATTAAAAAGTTATCAAAAGGATCAGTAATTGCGGTTCATTCCATTGATGGCTATTGGGCAAAAGTGACAGCGGGCAAAGATACAGGATATGTGCACAAATCGTATATTAAACTAGTAAACGAAAAAGGCAGCCCTATCAAAGACCGTATTATTATTTTAGACCCAGGGCACGGTGGGAAAGATCCAGGTGCTGTGAACTCAGGTAGTACGGAAAAAGCGATCGTTTTAAAAGTAGGTAATCTTGTCAAACAAAAACTTGAAGCAAACGGCGCAAAAGTATTTACTACACGTTCAGGAGATACGTATCCATCCCTTCAGGAACGCGTGAAATTTACAAAGGACAAGTTCGGTGAAGTTTATGTAAGCATTCACGTAAATTCAGCGACATCTACAAGTGCGAAAGGTACGGAAACGTATTACAGCATTACAACAGGTGACCAGTATGAAGAGGATAAAAAGCTTGCGACGTATATCAATAATGAAATCGTCAAAAATGCGGATATGAAAAACCGAGGGGTAAAAGAAGCACAGTATTATGTGACACGCAATATGATCATTCCTTCTGTATTAGTCGAACTTGGGTTCATCTCAAATGCAGAAGACCGTAAAAAATTAATCAATGACAAGTATGTAGAAATCTATGCACAATCTATTTATAACGGGATTGTTGATTACTACAGAAAATAAGTACGCTGTTCAATGGCTTAGTTCTTTCACAAGGACTAAGCCATTTTTTCTTGCTCAAATTAATATTTATAATCTAGAAAAATATGGTAAAATTATTTAAAATAAAATTGTTTGGAGGAGGATGAAATGAAGCAGTCGATAAAAATAATCCTGTCAATCGCTATTGTTTTAGGTATTTATTATATATGGAATCAATATGAAATGCACCAGATTTCTAAAGAGTTGAATGAAGTGAGTTTTGTGGATAGCAGAGATTTAACAAAGGTCACAGTTGCTAAATATCCATCAAATGATTCTTCTGTTTCTTATAATATGGATGAAGTAAAAGAGCTTTACCGCCTGCTTGAAACGATGCCAACCGAGTCGGTACGTAAAGGAAAAGAAACAACTTCTAACTATCAAATTAAATTCTCTGATCAAGCACTTATGAAATCGATCACTTATACGATTTACGACAACGATATTGTAAAGCGGGAACAAGATGCAACAGGAGTCATGACAAGCGGCTATCTAAAATTGAAAGAACCATTTGATCGTACATTGCTGGAAGAGTGGATTAAAAAATATGAATAGAGCGGTGATGTAAATGACGTTCAAAATGATAAAAAAAGAGTTCAAGTTGGTTGGCTTAAAGGGTAGTGGGGAGTATCAAAACTTTGGAAGTGAAGTACCATTGCTTGCAAAACGGTTATTAAGCCGTTCTGATGAGATCGACTACCAGATTGAAAGTGAAATCGCATTGTTTGAACCTAAAAAGAGTGACGAACATAAAACGGGCAATTTCTTTGTAGGACTAATCGTTCGCGGGAAAGTGAATAAAATCCCGGCAGGAATGGATTATTTAGAGACGAATAACCATTATATTACGACAAGAGGGAACATAATGGAGCTGGAAAAACTTCATGAAAATTTGCTGAATTGGGGAACAGTGCAAGGTTATAAAAGAGATCTTGATTCTTATATTATCGAAATATATCATCCTGTTAGTGAAGGGGAAGAAGTTGAAATCTACTTACCAATCATTGCTTAGAACTGGACTCGGGGGGACAAAAATGGGTGGAAAATTAGTGAGAGTAGGAACAACTTACATACCGGTAGCGGATGTGGAACGATCTTCTGAATGGTATGTGAAAAACTTGGAAGCGACTTTAAATTATAAAGACAAAGATAAAGCCATTTTAAACTTTGCAAATCAAAGTTTCTTTCTAGTACATTCAAAGGAGAATGAAAGTGCCAATTTTATAGACAAATACGGAAAGGAGTGTTTCTCAATTACATTCGAAGTTGATGGATTCCAGGCGTTAGAGGCATTGCATCATGATTTTAAGCAAATCGGAGTAAAAGTCGGTGAAATTGAAAATCGGGGACATGCTGGAAAGAATTTTATTTTTTATGATTTGGACGGAAATCAATTCGATGTTTGGAGTGAACTGAGCCCTGCTTTTAAAGGGAAATTAATTTAACGCCTTAACGAAACTTAGTAAGGGTGTATTTCTTGCTAAGTTTTTTCATAATAATGAATCTTTTCTTCGTCTGTTTCGTACATAAACATAGTGGCGGATGAAATTGATTAGTATTTTTATAAGCAGTGCACATACATAAATTTTTTAATTATTCAATAATTGTAATAATTACTATATAATGGAATTCGCTAGTTCTTAAAAACAGGAGGTACGCTCATGGTGTTACAACTGAAAGATGTGACGAAACGCTATCGTGATTTTGTTGCAGTAAATCGATTGAACTTTACAATTGAAAAAGGTGAAATATTCGGTTTGATCGGGCAAAATGGTGCAGGAAAAACGACTACATTCCGAATGATTCTGGATTTACAGGATACAACAGAAGGTACGATTACATGGGATGGGCAGCCAATCAAATCGGTAAGCCGTGACTTTTTAGGCTATTTACCGGAGGAGCGCGGTATTTTCCCTCAAATGAAAGTGGAAGAGCAACTTTACTTTTTCGGCGAGCTGCACGGTATGGATAAAAACGAGCTGAAAAAAGATATCGACTTTTGGATTGAGCGCTTTGATCTGGAAGAAAAACGACATGTGAAAGCCGAGACGTTATCAAAAGGGAATAAGCAAAAGGTCCAATTAATCGCCAGCTTTATTCATAAACCGGCGTTTTTAATTCTTGATGAACCGTTTAGTGGACTGGACCCGGTAAACATGGAGCTGCTGAAAAATGCAATCCTGTATTTGCGCGACCAAGGAATGACGATTTTATTCTCGAGTCACCAAATGGATAATGTCGAGGAGCTATGTGACCATTTATGTCTACTAAAGCGCGGTGAATCCCTATTTTCAGGCTCGCTGCTTGATCTGAAAAAGCAGTACGGTAAAACAAAACTGACGGTACGTACAGATAAATCCTTTGAAGAATTAAGTAAGTATCCAGGTGTGAATCATGTCAAACTGGAACGGGACTCACAGGCAGTACTGACACTTGAAGACGAATCATATGCACCGGAAATTTTCGAACTGCTTTCAAACGGCAATTATATCGAAAAGTTCAGTTTAGATTATTTATCGCTGCATGAGATTTTCAAAGAGAAAGTAGGTGCCGGTCTTGTCTAAATTTAATGTGCTTATTAAAAAATTATATAAACAAAAAATCACATCAAAATCCTTTATTTTAACAACATTGCTTTATTTAGTAGTGCTAAGCGGTTTTATGTTCTGGTCGGAAATTAAAGACCTCATTTTCTCTGGGGATGCGGATACAATCGCAGTTATCAATGAAACTGATTTTGATATAGCGCAAGTACTGCAAGATTCAGATGATGTGGAATATGTCTATGTTGAAGCGGGTGATGTCAAAGATAAATTGAAGGATGGAGACTATTACGCGGCCTTTACATTATCGGATGCAGATGGCAAGCTGGCGGCAAAAATTGAATCATTTGATCCGCTTCCGCTTAATGATCAGCAAGATTTCCAAAGTTCATTAAGTCAGGCGGGTCAGCTGTATGCGATGAGTCAGATGGAATTATCACCGGAGCAGCAACAGTTATTATTGTCGTCAGAGCCTGTCATTACATTAAATTCACTGAATGAAGCTGCAGATGACGGTAAATCCGCTGAAGAAAAAATGGCGGGCGTTTGGGTTTCGTATGCGATTGGAATTATCATTTATGTTTTTGTCGCATCATATTTATCAATGATTACAACAGATGTTGCTTCGGAAAAAGGGTCACGTGCATTGGAAATGTTATTAGTCAGCGTGAAGCCAGAAGTGCATTTCCGTTCAAAAATTGTCGGAGTATTTTTAGTTGCACTTACACAATTCGTCATACTTTTCGGCGGACTTTTATTACTGCTTCGCTTCTCAGATGGCGGAAGCAAATGGTCAATTGTTACGGATCTGCTTGATTCACTATCGACAAGCTACTTCCTATATATAGTCGGTTTCTTATTCTTAACGATTTTCATGTATTTAATAATCGGCGCATTATTCGGTTCCCTAGTGTCGAAAGTAGAAGAAGCAGGGCAAGTAATGATGCCGGCAATGATGCTGACACTCGTTGGATTCTACGTTATGCTGACAGGTATGGGTAATCCGGATACTATGCTGATCAAAGTATTCTCATACATTCCATTTACTTCAGGAATGGTCATGCCGATGCGTTTAGGTGCAACAGATATGAACGCCATTGAACCAATCATTAGCTTCGTTATTTTAGTTGGAACAGTATTGACACTATACTTCCTGAGTCTGTCATTCTATAAACGAAGTGTATTGACATATTCATCAGGCGGTATTATAGAAAAAATGAAAACCGTATTTAAAGTAACAACGTAACTTTTAAAATATGCTCCTCATTATATGGACAGGAAACCTGTTCATCTTAATGGGGAGTTTTTTCTAATATCTGCTAATAGAAAAGATTAGTGACAGAATAACGGTGAAGTAATGGTTGAACGACAGGTACTCTTATTCCGGAAAACCGGTACTAGAGTTCGTGGATTTTTAGATGCCTAGATAATAGCACTTATTACCTAAATAAATAATAGATATTACTGTACAAGCGCATTTTTTACTCTACTAAGCAGGATTATCATATAAAATGTCGAATTTAGGTAAAAAGGAAGGGGTACTAATATGCATGAGAATAGCGCTGAATATATGAAGGTTAATTTATTTATGACTTATGATGAAATATCAGAATACATATTAGTTATATTTGACAAGCGTGAATTAACTGTCAAGATATTATATTACAAAGGGAAAGATGACGAGATAACTACCATAGATGTAGAGAAATTTGAAGTTGTAGAGAATTTTACAGCTTTAACTATAGAAGATGCGGAGCACAAGTATTCTGAGTGGAATAATGTAAGTGTGGCTGTTCCAATGATTTCAGAATACTTAAATTCGAAATTACTAATCCAAACAGAATAGGGATTAAAATTCCGAACTGAAAAAGTTCCTGAAAAAAATAGTACTTTCAATAGTTCGGGTTAAATGGCTCGTACTTTAGTTAACTTGTAATAAATAAATGGTGGACATATGAGCGTGCATCCAACCTGAGTGATTTAAAATAGCAATACTAGTAAGCGTCAACTCAACATGCGAGTAGCTATTCGCAAGCTTTCGTAGTAAACTGATATTGTACGGAGAGATTTGTATTTAAAACAAGTCTCTCTTTTTTATGAACGAAAAACAGTAGTAAGGATGAAAGCATGAGAAAAAAAACAGAACTACAAGTAGATAGTAAAGCGATTAAGGATTTAACAAATGGCAATCCATTGATATTAAAAGATACGGTTGTTATGCCGGAAGCGTCAATTGAAGAAGGTAGTCTTCTTCATTTAGTCGATAAAAGCGGCGGCTATATTGCAACTGGCTATTACGGTATTCAAAATAAAGGGATCGGCTGGGTGCTGACACGTAAAGAAAAAGAGCAGATTGATGTGAAGTTCTTTACGAAAAAAATCCGTGAAGCTGCTGAAAAACGTGCAGACTTTTTTGCCTCTGAAGATACAACAGCTTTCCGCGTGTTTAATGGCGAAGGTGACGGCATTGGCGGTTTGACAATCGATTTCTTTAACGGCTATTACATGGTGAGCTGGTACAGTGGAGGAATTTATTCGTTCCGTACGGACATTTATGAGGCATTGAATGCAGCAGTGAATACACGAGGGATTTATGAAAAACTGCGCTTTGATACAAATGGTCAATATATCGATCAGGATGATTATGTATCAGGTGAAAAGGGCGAATTCCCGCTGATCGTTCAGGAAAACGGCATGAATTTTGCGGTTGATCTGAATGACGGGGCAATGACAGGAATTTTCCTGGATCAGCGAAATGTACGCAAAGCATTACGTGACCGCTATTCAACTGATAAGACGGTGCTAAATACATTCTCGTACACAGGTGCGTTTTCGGTTGCCGCTGCTTTAGGCGGTGCATCAGGTACGACGAGTGTCGATCTGGCTAAACGCAGCTTGCCGAAAACAATTGAGCAATTCAGTGTGAATGGAATCGACTATGAATCACAAGATATTAAAGTGATGAACGTATTTGATTATTTCAGTTATGCAGCAAGAAAAGGCATGAAGTTCGACGTAGTTGTACTGGATCCGCCAAGCTTTGCCCGTACGAAAAAAATGACGTTCAGTACGTCAAAAGATTATCCGAAATTGCTCAAGGATGCGTTAACTATTACAAACGATGGTGGCGTTATTATCGCATCGACAAACAATGCAAGCTTTAATATGAAAAAGTTCAAAACATTTATCGACAAAGCGTTTAAAGATTATGGTGCACGCTATAAAATTTTAGAAGAGCACCAGTTGCCGGAAGATTTCACGGTGCCGCATAATTTCCCGGAATTCAATTATTTAAAAGTAGTCATCATTCAAGTGATGAACTAATCGGAGTGATATTATATGAAATACAATAAAACAACGATGCTGAAATTAATCAACGAGCATCGCGAACTGCATGACGAACTGAAAAAACTGAAATCGGAAATGGGACTGGAAAAAAACTTCGCCGTTAAAGCGCTGTACCATTCAGCTGTGGCGGAAGATGGCCCATATATGAAAGATTATCAGGACTTGGAACGTTTACGCTAATATACGCACCACAACGATTGAATACAATTGTTGTGGTGTATTTTTTTGGATCTTACTATAAAAATAAGCGTACATAATCATGATACAATACAGCTATAATATGTAAAATTGAGGGGAATACTATTGAGCATTAGAGAACAAAGAAAACAACAGCGCAGGGAACAAATAATTCAGGCAGCAAAAACATTGATGTTAAATAACGGAATTCAACAAGTTCAATTACAGGACGTTGCAAATGAAGTAGGGATTGGGATCGCTACATTTTATCGTTATTTTGCGAATAAGGAATTACTCGTTTTAGCAATTAATAATGAAATTACCAGTCAAATGACAAATTCTATCCGGAAAATTGCTAATGGACCTTTGACAGCTTATGAACAGATTGAACGAATATTAACTTATTATATTGAGTTAATCGATGACCCGCAGCATCAATTTGTGAAGTTTTTTAAAGCGTTTGAAGCATATAAACCGATATCTGAAGAGACGGACGAATACAAAGAATTTGTAGATATTCGAAGAGAAATGGCTAATGTTTTGTATTCAATTGCAGAAAAAGGAAATGAAGACCAATCGATCCGAGCAGGCATTGATATTCCGGAGTATGTATTTACAGTTGTTCAAAATATAAGTTACTTTACTGTAGAATCCTATTTGACCGAGCATGATCCTAATCTACCTGTGAAATTAGATCCTAAAAAGCAGTTAAAGCTTATTAAAGAGATGTTTTTACAATTCATAGCTACTAAAAATTGACGGACCGATCAAACATTGTTATTGTTAGTTTTAGATAGTGATAGTTAACTATCATATTATTGAAAGGGTGATTTTTAATGTCTCGATTAACAGGTAAAGTAGCAATTATTACTGGTGCTGCTCAAGGTATGGGTGCTACCCATGCGAAGGCTTTTGTAGAACAAGGTGCAAAAGTAGTTTTAACAGATTTAAATGAAGAAAAAGGGGAAGCGTTTGCTGCAGAATTAGGCGGAAATGCAATCTTCATAAAACAGAACGTTACTTCTGAAGAAGATTGGACAACTGTTATTGCGAAAGCAGAAGAAGCATTTGGTCCGGTAAATGTATTAGTAAACAATGCTGGAATTTCGATGAATAAAAACATGTTAGAAATGTCTTTAGATGAATACATGAAAATCGTCAATATTAACCAAGTATCTGTTTTCTTAGGAATGAAAGCAGTTGCTGCTTCAATGATGAAAGCTGGTAGCGGTTCAATCGTCAACATTTCTTCAATCAACGGCTTAGTTGGTGGTGCTGTAGGTTATACAGATACAAAGTTTGCTGTTCGTGGTATGACAAAAGCAGCTGCATTAAACTTGGCGCCAATGGGTATTCGGGTAAATTCAGTACACCCTGGAGTTATTGCAACGCCGATGATCATGCAGGAAGATGCAAAAGCAGCTATTGAGGAATTTGCAAAGCATATCCCGCTGAAACGCGTATCACAACCAGAAGAAGTATCTCAATTAGTAGTCTTCTTAGCATCAGACGAGTCAAGCTACTCAACAGGTGCAGAGTTTGTAGTAGATGGCGGAATAACAGCTCAGTAAATCGTTAAAAAACTGCACTCAAACTTTATAAAAGTTTGAGTGCAGTTTTTATTTGTTTTATTTCTTCGTTTTCTTAACTAACCATCGCTTATAGCTGTACATCGTTATCACAGTAAGTACTAGTACAATTAGGGCAGTAACAATGATGAGTGTCCAAAATGATCCTTCATCATCCTCATCGGAGTTCGTCTCATCCTTTAATGTATCGACAAGTGAATTGACATCATTTTCAACCTTCTCTGTTGTATCTGCAGCGCTGTCCTCTTCTTTATTCGTCTTAGGCGCATTTACTTTAAATGTAAACGAACCCGTTAACGGATGTCCATCCTCACTAATACTATCCCATTCAACTGTATAAGTGTCATTTGGAAGGGGATCAAGCATAATTCCGGATAGGACACCTTCATTTATTGAAATTGAATGAATCGCCATTTCCTTCCCATCGCTTGCAATAACTTTAAATGTACTGCCTTCTTCAATTTTGCCCCCATACGCTAAATCAATTGTTTGGATATTTTCTGTTACAGTTTCACCTTCTGCAGGATTGGTTGATTCTAGATGCGTATGTGCGTAAACCCCAGGAACAAATAATAAAAAAATAGCAGCCAGTGCAAATAATAATTGTTTCATCATGTTAAAATTTCCCTTCAATTTATTTATCAGTAATGCATGTAACAAAAATTGCGATCCATATTTGGACGGAAAATCCGTACTAAATGGATTTATAATTTTAGTATGGACAAAAAGAAGCTGAAATATTGGATTGAAATATATAAAGAATGCCAAAATTATATGTTTTTATAGACAAGAGATTGACTTAACATTTTTTACAAAAAAATTAATTCGGAATCCGAAAAAAATATTTGTAAAATATATCGGAAAATTAAAATATTTGGTAAAATGGGGGAACTTGAGTAAAAAAGAGGGTGAAAGAATGAAGGTATTTCTTAAATTAGGTTGGTTTTTCAAAGAGCGAAAATACCAATACACAGTCGGTCTTTTTATGCTTGTATTAGTAGCCATCCTGCAGCTCGTACCGCCGAAAATTATCGGCTTCACAATCGATGAAATCGGTACACGGACATTGACGAAAGCAGGTTTGTTTAAATGGCTCGCTATCATCATCGGTGTAGCGATTGCCATGTACATACTGCGCTATTATTGGCGTCAAATGATTTTTGGCTCGTCCAATCTGTTGGCGCGAATATTACGTGAAAAGCTCCATCGCCATTTTACACAGATGTCTCCGTCGTTTTATCAAAAGAATCGTGTTGGTGATTTAATGGCACATGCAACAAATGATATAAGTGCAGTGCAGCAAACAGCTGGTGGAGGGGTTTTAACATTATTTGACTCGCTTACAACAGGGGGCTTTGTAATTTTGGCAATGGCAATTACCATTGACTGGCGTCTTACACTGATTGCGCTCATTCCAATGCCGCTAGTCGCTTTATCAACGAGCTATTACGGCAAGTTGCTTCATGAGCGTTTTCGCCATGCTCAAGCAGCCTTTTCCGACTTGAACGATAAAACTCAGGAAAGTATCAGTGGGATGAAAGTACTGAAAACGTTTGGACAGCAACAGCAGGATGTTGCTGATTTTACGAAGCTTTCCGATGAAGTGGTGGAAAAAAATATGCGCGTAGCAAAAGTCGATTCATTATTTGACCCGACGATTAGCTTCGTTGTTGGTTTAAGTTTTATGCTGAGTCTTGGATTTGGCACGAAATTTATATTGGAAGATGCGATGACGGTCGGTGACTTAGTTACGTTCACGACGTATTTAAGTATTCTGATCTGGCCGATGCTGGCAATTGGGATGTTGTTCAATATCGTTGAGCGAGGCAGCGTTTCGTATGACCGGATCGAACGTATTTTAAATACCCCAATTGAAATTGATGACAAGCTGGATGCTATTGAAGAAAATCCTTCCGGGGATCTTTTATTCAACGTGAAATCCTTTACTTTCCCTGGAGATGCAGCACCTACATTAAGGGATGTGCATTTTGAACTGAAACGCGGCGAAACACTCGGAATCGTCGGTAAAACAGGTGCAGGGAAGACGTCCATTTTAAAGCTGTTGCTCCGTGAGTTTGAAGGATATGAAGGAACGATTCAATTTGGTGCACACAATATAAATGATTATAGGAAAAGTGCTCTGCGTCAGGCGATTGGCTATGTACCGCAAGATCACTTTTTATTCTCAGCAACGCTTTATTCCAATATTGCCTTTGCGAATCCACGGGCAAGCATGGAGGAAGTTCGTGCAGCGGCAGCACTTGCAAATATTGATGAAGATATTATGAGCTTTACAGATGGCTATGACACGATTGTCGGAGAACGGGGAGTATCTCTTTCCGGTGGACAGAAACAGCGTATTTCTATCGCTAGAGCATTGTTAATGAAACCTGAGCTGCTCATATTGGATGATTCTTTATCTGCGGTTGATGCGCGGACAGAAGAAGCAATTCTGCATGCATTAAAAGAAGAGCGGAAAAATGCGACAACGATCATTACGTCGCACCGTCTAAGTGCAATCCAGCAGGCACATATCATTATTGTCGTTGATGAAGGAACAATTATTGAAAAAGGTACCCATGAACAGCTGATGGCACTAGAAGGCAGTTATTATGAAATGTACCAGTTACAGCAACTTGAAAATTTAGTTGAACAAGGGGGGGATCATGATGGCGAATGAGACGATTTCAAGTAAAGAACAGCGCATCGTATTAAAGCGTCTGTTAACCTATTTGAAACCACATAAAAAGATATTGGCTATTGCGCTGTTTCTTCTTGTTCTAACCGTTCTCGGCGATATTATCGGTCCTTATCTGATTAAAGTTTATATTGATGATCATTTAATGATCGGCAATTTTGATATGACTCCAATCGTGACACTCGGTATTGGATACTTTGTAATTCAGTTGCTGAATGTCGTTATCACATACTATCAAAATATAAAATTCCAGGAACTTGCATTGAAAGTCATTCAGCAACTGCGAATTGATGTGTTTTCTAAAATTCACCGATTGGGCATGCGCTATTTTGACCAAGTTCCGGCAGGTTCCATCGTGTCTAGGGCTACAAATGATACCGAAGCGATTAAAGATATGTTCGTGTCGGTACTTATCAGCTTTGTACAGGCGGCGTTTTTAATCGTCGGTGTGTATTTTGCGATGTTTTTCCTGAATGCGAAGCTTGCATTTTATATGCTTTTTTTGCTGCCGGTCATTCTGTACATCATTTGGCTATACCGCAAAATGAGTTCGGTTGTCTATATGCGAATGCGGGAGAAACTCAGTGAGCTTAATGCGAAACTTTCTGAAACATTATCAGGAATGAGCATTGTGCAGGCATTCCGTCAAGAACCACGTTTCAATGATGAATTTGATCGTGTCAATGAAGAGCATTTCCAGTCCATGATGGCCAATACGAAAATGAACAGCCTTCTGCTTCGTCCGATTATTGATTTAGTGTACTTTACAGCGATTGTTATTTTGCTATTTTACTTTGGATGGACATCATTTGAAACAGCGGTAGAAGTAGGCGTTGTCTATGCGTTCATTACATATATGAACCGTTTCTTTGATCCGATCAATCAAGTAATGGAACGTCTGGCACTGTTCCAGCAGGCGATTGTAGCGGCATCCCGCGTATTTGAGCTCTTAGATAATGAAGAACTTGAACCAGTGCAACAGAACAAGCCGGTTCAAGTTTCAAAAGGTCATATCGAATTTAAAAATGTGTCGTTTAGCTATGATGGCAAGCAAGATGTACTGAAAAATATTTCATTCACAGTCAATCCTGGGGAAACAGTTGCGTTAGTCGGGCATACTGGCAGTGGAAAGAGTTCAATTATCAATCTTCTAATGCGTTTTTACGAGTTTAAGCGCGGTGAAATATTAATTGACGGCCAGTCGATTAAAGATTACAAACAACAGGAGCTACGTGCAAAAATGGGGTTAGTACTACAAGACCCATTTCTGTTTTACGGAACGATTGATTCGAACATCAGGCTATATAATGAAAATCTCACTTTACAGAAGGTGAAGGAAGCAGCAGAGTTTGTGCAGGCAAATGATTTCATTGAATCGCTTCCGGATGGTTATGGAAGCCATGTAACAGAGCGTGGTTCGACATTTTCAAGCGGGCAGCGTCAATTGGTGGCATTTGCGCGGACAATTGCGACAAACCCGAAAATTCTTGTCCTTGACGAAGCAACGGCAGCGATCGATACTGAAACGGAAGTCGGCATCCAGCAATCATTGGAAAACATGCGAAAAGGCCGTACAACGATAGCAATTGCCCACAGACTTTCAACAATCCAGGATGCAGAGCAAATACTAGTATTGCATAAAGGCGAAATTGTCGAACGCGGTACACACCAACAACTTATCGCACAAAAAGGGTTATATCACAAAATGTACTTACTGCAAAATGGTATAGTGGAATAATTTAATGAGTCTATGAAGCTACAATTATTTACTTCTCAAATATGGACATCTATAATGAGAGTATCAAAAATTAGAAGGTGCACCAATGTCAGAACAAAAAAAGGGCGTCTTTTTAGCAATCGGCGCCTATTTAATGTGGGGGATCATTCCCCTGTACTGGAAGCAACTGCAGCATGTCGGCAGTGTAGAAATATTAGTAGGACGTGTAATTTGGTCCTTTGTATTCACCGTCCTGTTTGTATTGCTGATCCGTCAGTATAAACAAATGATCGTAGATATCATAATGCTTTGGAAAAATAAGAAACAGTTTATTCTACTGTTCGTAGCATCGGTTTTCGTTTCGCTGAATTGGGGAATATTCATTTGGGCAGTAAACAATGGACATTTACTTCAAACGAGTTTAGGTTATTATATTAACCCGCTTATATCGGTATTGTTTGGGATGATCTTTTTTAAAGAGAAAATTTCCCGGGCAACTGCGGTAGCTGTCACCATTGCGGCAATAGGCGTAGGGTATCAGGCTGTATTAGGAGGAACAATTCCTTGGGTATCACTGGCGCTGGCGCTAACTTTTGCTTTTTATGGTGTAATTAAAAAGCAAATTCCACTCGATGCGACACGCGGACTCGCAATCGAAACATTGTTTGTTTTACCGATTGCTGTGTCAATATACATTTACTTAATGAACACATCGGAAATTGCTTTTATGCATGTGGACTGGAAAACTAACCTATTGTTAATGGGCGGCGGGATCGTAACAGCCTTGCCACTTGTCCTATTTGCAAAAAGTGCGCAAAAAATCCCACTTTATTTAATGGGCTTTATTCAATTTTTGGCACCAACGATTAGTTTAATGCTCGGCATCTTTTTATACAAGGAGCCGTTTACACTGACAGAATTCATAACATTCCTATGTATTTGGCTGGCGGTATTCATCTTTTCCGCATCCAAAGTGCTCGAAGCAAGAAAAAATCATGCAACGTATAATAAAGAACATGAAGTTAAAGTTTAATCAATCGATCAAAATAAAAATCGACCAATCTGCAATTGGTCGATTTTTTTATTTATCTCAAGTAAATACTTGACACCGATTATTTTTCCTCCAATACGGAAGTAATAATATACCCGCTCACATTATCACCAGATACCTTGATATTCTTTGATTCAGGTGTGTTAACAGATGTCTTGTTATCCGTATATTGTACGAAATAAGTTGTATCATTTACTTTCATTTTATAAAATTGCTTCTCTTTAAGATAAGCGATATATTCCTCAAAAGCGAAAGCGTGCTGTTGCATTTTTATGCTATGGGGCAAGCCTATGTAACGGAAATGCCAAGGTTCATACTCAATTCCGGTAATATCGACTTTATCTTTAGGATAGCGCAGGATGTAGCCGAATTCCGCTGCATGTTGTTCCATCCATTTACCTTCTGCCGCATTTTCCATTTTGCCGACAGTCGAACCAATATCAATCGATAAGCCTGTCTGATGTTCACTATAGCCGGCAGGCAGCGAGTAATCAGCACCATATTGATCGAAAAGCTGTTTCTGAAGTGTTCTGCTGCGATAGGCACTATTAATAATAAAGTGCTCGATTCCAGCATCCGCTGCAGCATGGAATAATTGGTCAAGTGGTTCAATAGCCTGTTCTTCAAGAAAATACTCTGAATTGACGATCACATTATCAGCAATATCATAAGGAATAGTGGCTAAATTGTCAGGTTCCTCCTGTAATGCAACATCCCGGTTGACAAGGACAAGATCCCCGTCTGAAACGGAATACGATGCAAGTGAAAGCTGCTGAGGTAAGTCAGGAGCATTAACTTGTTCATTCGTAAAAACTTGAAAGCCAATTAAGGCAAAAATAAATAAAAATATAATCTTTTTCATTAAATAACGCTCCTTCAATCTAAGCATAGCAAATAAAACGGACTATTGATGATTTAAATTGTGAAGAAATTCTGAAGAACGAGAACATCATGTACCGAAGTATTTTCAGGAAATTACTTAAAAACTTATCGGGTTAGCGTTCTATTTAGAATATTTTCCGTAATAGAGTATAAACAAAAATAGAAACCATCTCCTACAATAATGTTGGAGAGGTTTCTATCATTTTTAATTAATATATTAGGGTTTGGATATTGGTGTGAATTTATTTGCCTTCCAAATGTTTTGTTTATTTTCAACAATCATCCAAACTAACGTAATACTTGCTGCAATGATAACCATTAAAAATCCGTATAGGGGCGTATTGTCCAGTGATTGATAATGAACAATTAAACCGCCGATATATGAACCGAGGAAGATCCCGATATTGAATGCTGAAATATTTAAAGCGGAAGCCATCGCAGTGGCTGCCGGCACATATTTTTCGGATAGCTGAACGGCATACAGTTGTAAGCCCGGCACATTCATAAACATAAAAAGCCCCATTGCTAACACCATTATGAGTCCCATAACTTTAGAGTCAAATGTGAAATATACACCAAGTAACGTTAACGCCAGTCCAATAAAGAAAATAAATATCGCACGCAATGGTTTAGTGTTTGCAAAATGGCCACCGATTGTATTTCCTATTGCGACACATATACCATATACAACCAATATTACGACAATTGCATGAGGGGAATAGCCCATTTGATTTTCAAGAATAGGGGTCACATATGTGTAAACAACAAATACGCCTCCGTAACCCATTGCTGTAATAAATAAAATTAATAGCATACGGAAATTGCTTAATACTTTTCCGATATCACTTAATGAAATCGGCTTACTTTTTGTTAAATTATTTGGCACAAGGAACGCATTGCTGATCAGCCCAATTATGCCAATAACGACGATAAAGATGAATGATAGCCGCCAATCCGTTACTTGGCCAATGAATGTTCCTAAAGGTACTCCACTGACAGTTGCCAAAGTTAATCCTGTAAACATAAAAGCGATGGCACTTGCCCGTTTGTTAGGTGCCACAACGTCAGCCGCAATAACCGCCGCAATCGACATAAATACACCATGAGCAAAAGCAGAAATAATGCGTCCAATCAATAGTAAAGTAAATGTTGGTGCTATCGCTACCCATAAATTACCGACGATAAAAAGTACCATTACGAGCAACAGCACCTTTTTACGGTCAAGCCGGGATGTTAAAACCGTTAAAATTGGTGCTCCGATTGTAACGCCTAATGCATAGATTGATACTGTTAATCCTGCAGTACTTAAAGTAATACCAAACTCATTTGTGATGAGCGGGAGCAATCCAACGCTAATAAATTCTGTGGAACCAATACCAAACGAACTGATTGCTAACGCAAGAAGTGTTAATCTGGCGTTTGGTGTTTTTGATGTAGACATATTAAAAAGAACTCCTTTGATTTATTTTATAGGTTATAGTATTATTCATACATACTATAAAAGCGTGTACAGTACTTTTAGTTACTTTTGATAATAATGGGGGTTTCAAATTGAAAAAAGTTTATAATATCGGTGTAGAAGCAACACTTGAAGTTATTGGAGGTAAATGGAAACCTGTCATTCTTTGTCACCTCAATCACCATGGTCAAATCCGGACAAATGAATTTCGCCGATTAATTCCCGGCATTTCACAAAAAATGCTGACGTCCCAATTACGCGAACTGGAAAAATGCGGTTTAATTAATCGTAAGGTGTTTAACCAAGTACCACCGAAAGTTGAATATTCTTTAACCCCATATGGACACGAGATGGAGCCGGTGCTTAACTTACTTTGCACGTGGGGCGAGAATCATATTGAAAAATTAATAGAGAATGGTGAAGAAGTTCTACTAATGCAACGAGATGATGATATTGCAGTGCAAAAGCTGTCTTAATGAAAAAATGAAAGCCTCAAGTTATTTTGAGGCTTTTCGTCTCTGCAATTTTCAAATATTCAGTTTAAAATTAGAAATCAAAAACTTCCGGATCTGGACCGACACGTTTATCTAAATTCATCGCATTGATGATCTGCATTTCTTCATCAGTAAGACTAAAGTCAAAAATGTCGGCATTTTGCGCCATCCGCTCTTTACGAACTGATTTAGGAATCGTGATTACTTCATTTTGAATATCCCAACGTAAAATAACTTGTGAATTTGATTTTCCATATTTTTCGGCAATTTTTGCAATTGTCGTATCTTCGAGTAGACCCCCTTGCATTAATGGAGCCCAAGCTTCCAACTGAATATTGTGTTCTTTACAAAATTCACGTAATGATCGTTGTTGTAAACGCGGGTGAAACTCTACTTGATTAATGACTGGTGTTACACGAGCAGTTTTCAATAAATCCTGCAGATGCGAGATATTGAAATTGCAAACCCCGATTGCTCTGATTTTGCCTTCCTGATATAGATCCTCTAAAGCGGTCCAAGATTCGGCAAATTTATCATTACCCGGCCAATGAATTAAATAGAGATCCAAATAATCCAGCCCTAATTTTTCCAGGCTTTCTTCGTAAGCTGAAATAGTTTCCTCATAATTTAAACCGGCATTCCAAACTTTAGATGTGATGAATAAGTCCTCTCTATTTAAGCCGGTCGAAGCCAGTGCTAATTGTATACCCTCTCCAACACCCGCTTCGTTGCCGTAAATAGCGGCTGTATCAATGCTGCGGTAACCTAGCTCAATCGCATTTTTAACGATTTCAGCCGTTGTATCGTTTTCTACCTGAAAGACTCCAAGGCCCATTGCCGGCATTTCTACCTCATTATTTAATTTGATTGTATCCTGTAAACTAGTAATCATTTATTGATCCTCCAATTGAATAAGTATTCCGTTGCTTTTTTAGTATGGATCCATTTAAAAATTAAAAAAAGTACGCACTTTTTCGTTTCATAGCAACGTGGAGGTTCCTATTGAGACAAATCAACCGTTTAAAGAGAAATTTTTTTAGAAAAATATTATGGAGGGGAGTTGGGGAGGGGGGTGAATCATTTTTTACTTGTAAAGAATTTTGTTTTCTATCATATAAATACCTAATTAACCTTTAATAATGATAAGAAACAACTATTCAAATAATTCAAATATTAAAAATAGTGAAGGGAAATTTTTATTATAAAATACACAAAAATACGCTAAATACATAAAAACAAAATTTTTTTAAATAATAAAATTACAGAATATTCTTGAATTAAGTTTTTCGGTCGTTTATTTCCGTTTTCTAATTGTAACAAACGAATCTTTGTGCTATCGTTGCTTATTGAATGGTATGTGAAAGTTTTTACAATTGGGTATGAAATTTTCGAAAAAATAATATTAAGTGATGGCAAAGGAGAGTTATTATGTCAGAAATGAATAATCAGCAGGTAGAAAAAGTGGCTGTTACACAAGAGCAATTAGATGTATTAGATCAGTTACTAAAGCCAGAGGTACAAGCTTCATTAACTACTTTAGTAGATAACTTACCAAAATTGGCAGAGATGACTACATTATTAACAAAAACTTATGATTTTGCGACTAGTGTTGCAACAGACGAAACATTAAAAAATGATACAGTTGCGGCTGTAACAGAAATGGCTAGCCCAGTTGTTGGTACTGCAAAATCATTGGCACAAACAGCGATTGAAGCGAAAGACCGTGCTGAAGTCAGCAATGAAACAGTAGGTGTATTCGGCTTATTAAAAATGTTAAAAGACCCACAAGTTCAAGGGGCATTACGTTTTGCTAATGCATTTTTACAAGTAGCATCTGAACGTAAACAAATGAAATAATTTGTATAATCTAATTTTATTGGAGGATTTTTAATATGGTAACTAAAGAAATCGTTATTTTAGGTGCTGGATTTGCTGGTGTATTAGCAGCACAAACAGCTCGTAAATATTTAAATAAAGACGAAGCGCGTATTACAGTTGTAAACCAATTCCCTACACATCAAATCATTACTGAATTACACCGTTTAGCTGGAGGTACAATTGCTGAAGGTGCTGTAGCATTGCCACTTGAAAAGATTTTCAAAGGTTATGACATCAACTTGGAAATCGCAAAAGTAAACAGCTTTGACGTTGAAAGCAAAAATGTAGTACTTTCAAACGGCAAAACATTACAATACGATACATTAGTTGTTGCTCTAGGTAGCCAAACTGGTTTCTTCGGAATCCCAGGTTTAGAGGAAAACTCTTTCGTATTGAAATCAGTAGATGAAGCAAATGCAATTCGCGAGCATATTGAAGCACGCATTAAAGCATATGCAACAACAAAAGACGAAGCAGATGCTACAATCGTTATCGGCGGTGGCGGTTTAACAGGCGTTGAGCTTGTTGGTGAAATCGTAGACCACTTCCCTAAAGTTGCTGCGAAATATGGTGTTAAATTTGAAGACCTTAAAATCAAATTAGTTGAAGCAGGTCCAAAAATCTTGCCAGTATTCCCGGAAAACTTAATCGATCGTGCAACTAAGTCATTATCTAAGCGCGGTGTAGAATTCATTACATCAACACCTGTTACTGGTGTTGAAGGCAATGTCATTCAATTAAAAGACCGTGAGCCAATCGTTGCAAACACATTAGTATGGACAGGTGGAGTTGCTCCGCTTCCATTAGTAGCTGAATCAGGTTTAGCTGCAGATCGCGGTAAAGCAACAATCAATGACTTCTTACAATCTACTTCACATCCTGAAGTATTTGTTATTGGTGATGCATCAGCACATATTCCAAACCCAGGTGACCGCCCAACTTATGCGCCAACTGCTCAAGTAGCGTGGCAGCAAGGTGAAACTGCTGGTTACAACATTTTTGCACAAATTAAAGGTGCTGACTTAAAAGAATTCAAATTTACTAACTCAGGTACTTTAGGTTCTTTAGGTCGTAAAGACGGTATTGCTACAGTTGGAGCAAACAACACTCAATTAGTAGGTTTACCAGCTTCATTAATGAAAGAAGCTTCAAATATCCGCTATATGACTCATATTAAAGCGTTATTTGGCCTAGCATATTAATTCATATTAATTAGATTAGACATACCCGAAAGTCACTTTCTTTCGGGTATGTCTTTTTATTTTACAAAATACAACAAAATTTAACAAATAACTATTATAATGGTAGTAAAGGTTGTAAATGAGGTGTGGAGATGAAGGATTTTGATACATCGAATTCGTTATTTATATTAACTGAACAACAGTTGGAACAATTTAAACAGCTTGAACATTTTGAATACTTTTACCATTTAATCCGCCATGACTTTACACACTTATCTTTTGCTAAAGACAGTGTAAGTGATGTTTGGATTTACTTTTATTTTGAGGAAGAGCCGGTCATCAATTCCGAGTATGCCCTCATTTTTTTGTTGCGAAATTTTATGTTGAATGAGATCCTTGTCAGTTCGAAATTAAAACGACTGAAAAAAACAACGGTTGGATCTTATACGAATGCTTTAATGGCTTCGGTAATGACAGTCAATTTATTTTTGGATCTTTTGCGTGATGTACTCGAATCATTATCAAAAGAACAATATGATTTATATATGAAATTTGAAAACAGCTCAAAGCAATTATTTAATGATCGCTTCTATGAATACGAACATTATCCAAAAAAACTCGTCCAAATCGAAACAATCATAATAAAAAATCTGCGCCAGTATTTAGAAGAGAATGCAGCAATATATAATGATTTTAAACAGAAAGTCATTCGTTTTATGGACCAATTTTCAATAATTAAAAGAGAACTGTACGAGCCATTATCTTTGGAAAAATAGGAGGTGTATATAACGATGGGGGAGCAACTTAAGACATTGCAGCTTGACCATTATCGATCACAAACATTTACATCATTGGATGCACATTATGAGGCATATAGAGCAATGTTCACATCATTACTAGAAGAGGGGAACGTTGAAAAGGTGAGTGACTTTCTACGTTTTGACAGTGAACCTTTTGTTTTAGCTAATAGCAATCTGAAGATTTTACAGCTGTTGTTGGATCAGGAAGAGCATTTTAAAGAAAATCTTAAGGAGTGCTTAGCTCAACTTTATATAATTATTGGGCACTGTTATTATTTCAGCATTGAATTTGTTCAGGCGAAAAAATATTATAGACTTGCGAGCAGCCTGGCATTGGAAGATGAAAATTATGCATTGCTGTCACTTGCGATGAATAATTATTATGCAACCCAAATGGACGAATTACCGAAAGAAATTTTTTGGGGAATCAGCAAAATACCTGCTGTCTTTTTAAAGATGGGGAGACCGGAAGATGATCGGTTTTTGCTTGTCCGTTTTATAACACATATTGAAATGTCATTGCAGCTTGGAAAAGTAGATTATGCGGAAAAGTTATTCAATGATTATTTTAAAGAGTATCCATTTGAAAAGTTTTCCCGAATCGATCTCCATGTCCGTGTCCTGAGAGGGAAAATTCTATTTGAAAATGGCCGATATGAATGTGCAATTGAAGTAATGCATAAAGTACTCCTGCTTTGCATGAAAGCGAATAGCCATAAGGACTTAGTACAGGAATGCTATAAATATATTACCCGTTCCTACAAGCTGATTAACGAAGAAATCCTCTTAAAAAAGATGGAGCAGTATCAGTCACGTTTTTACCGTAAAATTGAAACCGATAAACGTTATATGGAAAAATATATTAAAACGTCCACGACAAACGATTTTGAACTGGATAAAAGCTTTATATCGCCATTACAGCAGTTTCATCTCACGGGTGCATATCTATTGAACTCAGTGAAAGATGAGGGGTATACGCTCGTTCTAGTTGATTGTAAAGTGGTGGCGACAGAAAAAGAGAAGTTGAATGACATTATTCATTTAATCAATGAAGAAATGATGAGAGTGATGAAAGATGTCATCATCACGAGTACACGCCTTGATGAATCGACAATCGGCTATATTATTCAGCTGTCTGAAAACTGTACCGATGCACTATGTGCAAAGGTTTTCTATAAAATCCGTGAATATTATCCGAAAAACAGCAGTGTACTGGAGGCCATCTATTTTGCCTCAGTAAATAATAAAGAAAATAGTTTAACTAGCTATCAAAAATGCCTGGATTTAGCCTATGCGTATATTTATTATGAAATTTACAAATAGGAAATACGAAATATTCTAAAAATTACTTTCGTATTTGAATCACTACCATTAAAATAAGAGTAGTATATCAAGGAGGTAATGCCATGTTAGTTAAACAAAGGTATGTAAAGAAAAAAGATGTAAGCTATGTAAAAGAGACGGACCCGATTAAAGACGTGCTCGGTCAGTTAAATGATAATGGCTACAGATGCATCCCGGTATTGGATGAAGCAGGTGAAAAATTCGTCGGAAATATTTATAAAATCGAAGTGCTCGAATATAAATTAAAGGAAGGCGATATGAAAGCTCCGGTAAAAGCACTGACTGAAGAAGCAGATGCATTCGTCCACGAAAACAGTTCATTTTTTGAAGTATTCCATTCGATTAAACAGTTGCCTTATTTGGCGGTTGTTGATACGAAAGGGAACTTTGCGGGCATTTTACCTCATTCTAAAGTATTTGAGCTATTGGAAGAGGCGTGGGGATACCGAACAGGTAGCTGTGCCATTACAATTGCTTTGCCGGACACGGACGGAATTTTAATAAGAGTTTTGACGGCGGTCAAAAAGGTGTGGCCTCTGCATTGTGTGTTCTCGCTTGATGATGACACGACCTATTTACGTCGTGTAGTTATTACTCTGGCAAAAGGCGCGAAACAATCGACAGTGGACGAGCTAGAAGCCGCCATCTTAAAACAAGGGGCACGCATTATTGATTTGGAAGTATTTGATAAAGAAAATTTTTAATAGTAAAGCGTTTCGTTCAATAGAGCGAATCGCTTTTTTTTTGCAAGCAAGAAATGTTTAATTGTGTACTAATACAGAATTTGAAAAATAAAGAGGGTTTTAATCTTTTCTATCGAAATTTTATGTTAAAAGGGGATTCGTAGAAAGGGGAATATGAATGTTTATCCAAATAAATGAAGAAAAAATAGAGTTCACTAAAGTAGAGATAATTGTACTAGAACAGGGCATTTCCGACTTATTTGAGAGTTTTGATAAAAAAACGTTGGGCGAGCTTACGAAACAAAAGAAATACGAGCATTTAAAAGACTGTGTAAACAAACAGAAATATTTATTGGATATGCCAGCAGGGGCTGCATTAAAATCTCTTAAAGAGGAAGGCAACCCTATTTACAGACAGTTTTTAAATAATTACGGTGACCTGATCTACTCGCGCTTTGTTGTTAGTGGAGATGAGAATTTATTGAAACAGCGAGGTATTTATACGATTGTTGCAAACAATGAACTGAAATTTTGTGGTGTTTGCGCAAGAACTTTTAAAGAGCGTTTTAATCAGCATATTGGCAGCATATATGCAAAAGGTTGCTATCGGGATGGAACGTCTACACATTGCCATGTAAACGCAAAGATAACACAGCTTTTGCCGATGAGCGATGTGCATTTTGCAATATATCCAATGGAAAATGAAAAAGCAATGAATAAACTGAAAAATGCAATTGTGAAACGCTTCGAACCAGAATGGAATTTACGGTCCAACAGAGAAATTTTCGAATTATCTTCATCTTTTTAAAAAATTCTGCCTTCATCTTAAGAGATATAGGCAGAATTTTTCTGTTTACTATATTTTTCCGGTTTCATTTTCGACAAAAAGCGGGAATAGTAAGTGAAAAAAGTAGGTGATTTATCATGCAGGCAGCATTAAAACATTACAGGCAAACACACAGTGAATATTTATGGTTGCATATTTTGGCAGCTGTCGTATTAGTATTTACATCCGTATTCTGGTTTGTACTCCCATACTTCATGATTCATTACGGAAAATATACGACAAACGTATTCCAACAATCTTTGTTGTTGATCGCATTGTATACCATTCCTTCCATTTTTATCACATTGCATTGCTGGTTTATTAACTTTAAGGCAGCTCTTCGATGGAAAAAAAGCTATCCTAAGGAATGTGTATGGCGCTGGTCGCTTAGGTTCCAATTTATTACGATTTCAATTGTGGTCCTGTTTACCTCGGTCATTTATTCCAGTCTTTTTATTATTGATATGATTCGATAATAAAACACGCCCTTCTTTTCTCAAATGTGCTAAAGTGTCAGTCCAATCATGCAGACAGAGCATTTATTTTTCAAACATTAGCGCGGCACTTTCGCACATTTACCTTTCAAATCAACCACAAAATGCTGTCAAAAAATTTTCATTTAAAAAAGCAAGTAATGTATGGGGAAATTTGGTACGATGAAGGTATCAATGTTAAGGAGAATGAAGCAGCATGAATACAGATTTAAATATCCTTTTAGCGTTTGGTGCCGGGTTTTTAAGTTTTATTTCACCATGTACGCTACCGCTCTATCCTGCATTTTTGTCCTACATAACCGGTATGACACTCGATGAGCTGAAAGCCGAAAAAGGGATGATGCAAAAACGCGCAATTTTACATACTTTATTTTTCTTGCTTGGATTTTCGATTATATTTATCGCCATCGGATTTGGAACATCGTTAGCGAAAGATTTCTTTTTTCAATACCAGGACTTACTGCGTCAAATTGGAGCCATTTTAATTGTCGCATTCGGTTTAATGATTGTCGGTCTGCTGCAAATTGACTTTTTAATGAAAGACCGCAAGTTCCAGTTTAAAAACCGACCATCCGGATATTTAGGTTCGGTGCTGATCGGTCTTGCTTTTGCAGCGGGATGGACTCCTTGTACAGGACCAATACTGGCAGCGATAATTACCCTTGGTGGAACGAATCCTGACTCGGCAATGTGGTATATGCTAGCATACTACTTAGGTTTTGCTATCCCATTCTTTACATTGTCATTCTTCATTTCACGAATGAACTGGATTCGCACACATAGCCAAAAAATCATAGTAGTTGGCGGCTATATTATGATTGCGGTCGGAATTTTATTGTTCTTTGACGGATTGACGTATATTATTAATCTTCTCTTGCCGATTTTCGATGGTTTTAAAGGATTCTGACAGTTCCCTGCTTAATAAGACCGTGCTATACTAAGGGAAGTAATATAAGGGAAAAAGGGTGCATGATTCGTATATACCAGATCTTTACACGCGTTCATGCAAGAGGAGGAATATGATGTTTGACAGTATACCTTCTCACTATTTATTAATTGGTTCGACGATTATGGCAGTCTTAATGGGCTCATTCGTAATGTTCATAAGACTACGTGCACAAAAAAAGCCGGTATCCACAAAAAAAATACTCATCCCGCCTTTTGCGATGTCAACAGGTGCACTGATGTTTATTTTTGAGGAATTTCGTGTAGCGCCAATTCAAATAGTAGAAGCGGCCGCACTAGGCTTGTTATTTTCATCTGTATTAATCTTAACGTCGAAGTTTGAAGTGCGAGACGGCGCAATTTATATGAAGCAATCTAAAGCATTTCCATTCATATTAGTGGGATTACTTGTACTACGTATTATTTTGAAATTAATATTTGCCGATACATTTGATGTCGGTGAACTGGCCGGTATGTTCTTTATCTTGGCTTTCTCTATGATTTTGCCGTGGCGAATCGGTATGCTTATTAAATATAAGAAGCTTGAAAAATCGCATATTATCGCATAAAAAAGACTGTCTCTAAAAGTTTTATACTTTTAAAGACAGTCTTTTTCGTTTTACGTCTCAAATAAATGATCATAATTTGTCGTATCAATTCTCATTTCATCGAGCTTTTTACGTAAAAACTTATGGTCGCGCTTTGGCGAAGCGATAATATAGCCACGAATAATTAAGTCCAAGTCGATTTTTGTGGCACGTTCATTCAGGGCGATTTCACCGATTTTACCGGCAATCTTTTCTTTGGCAACTTGCCGGAATAACTCTGGTACAGGACTGACAAGCTCGGTAAGTAATTGTTTTTCATCTTCACCCCATAGATGAATCGTTTTATCTAAGTATATGTTTTGCCAATCTAAATCCGATTTACCATCCTGTTTCGGCAGGGCCTTCAAAAACTTGCGGAACATAAAAAAGCCGCCAATCCCCATAAGCGAAATCAATACTACAACCCAAAATAAAATAAACCATAAAAACCAGCCATCTAAGCCCACAATGTTCACCTCATTACTTAATATTGTCTACGAAATTTCTTCTACTAATCTATTGGTGATAAACCTCATTATTGTCTATTATATAAGTTTTTGTAATTTTTTTCATCGTCATTGTCCCTTTTTTCTGTAAATCATGACATATATAGGGCAAGGAGGTGAGAAACATGAATGAATTTGGATTTTTATCTGCGACGTTGACAGTTTATTATCAGACAGGGCTTGATGAATTTAATGAGCCAATGATTAAAAGTTCCACATTCCGTAACTTGGAAAGAAACGCAACAGCCCAGCAGCTGTACACAGTTGGGACAACAATCGTCGGCTTAACAGATTACGATTATATCGAATCTGTGAAAACGCAGAAAGAAACGATTACAGCTTAATCAAGTGTAAAGAAAAGGAGGTGAGCTTATGGCACAAGTTTTACAATTAACATTTGCCAACATTGCAGGAAGCACAATGACGATCAATATTAATGATCCTAAGCCGAATTTAACGGAGGCAGAAGTGAATGCAGCGATGCAAACAATTATTGATCAGGCGGTATTTTCGAAAGACGGATTTTTGTTCAATGTAAAAAAATCTGCGCGTATTGTTGAGCGTAATGTAACAGCAATTGAACTGATCAGCTAATAGCAAGGCCGGCGAAGTGTGATACTTTGCCGGCTTCTTTAAATAAAAATGGAGGGATTATAATGGACCAGTGGATTGCCATTCTTCAGGAAGTAACGTTTCCGATCTTTATATCTTTTTATTTACTGTATCGGATAGAAACAAAACTTGAAGCGATTCATACAGCACTCGTATCATTGCATCATCCTGCAGATAGAGCGTGAGAAACTCTTCACAATGTTGACACACGTCCTTTCTTCCAATAACTATTGAGAATATACTAAATATTGGGTAAGATGAGAGTAATGTTCAAAGAGTGGAGAGAGAGAAATGAAAACGAAAAACATAGTATTCGCACTTATGCTCTTGGCAGCAACTGTACTTACAGCATGCAGCAATTATCAGTTTAAACCGACGACCAACTTTGAAATTAGCGAGTTTACGATGACCGATCACCGTAACAATGAAGTGACACGGGACAGCCTAAAAGGGGAACCATGGCTTGCAATGTTCATCTTCACAAGCTGTACAACAATTTGCTCGCCAATGACAATGAATATGACCCGTGTCCAGGATCATCTCGAGAAAAAAGGGCTGGAAGATTATAAAATTGTCGCGTTTTCCGTTGATCCGGACTACGACACACCGGCGCGTTTGACAGAATATTTATCGCGCCATACACCAGTAGATGAATCAAAATGGCATATGCTGACAGGATACGATCAAAAATTTATTGAGCAGTTTGGCAGAAACTCATTTAAAACACCTGTCCAGTCGATTGAAGGGAACGATCAAGTTATCCATGCCGATACATTTTTCCTAGTGGATGAAAAAGGAATCGCCGTGAAAAACTATTCAGGCTATGGCACTGGCGAAGATGGTGTTCCATATGAAACGATTGCGAGTGATATGGAAGCACTCATTGACGAACGTCTAAATTAATAGTGAAATGAAAGATTAACTTGCGAAAAAAGTGTAGCTGCTTTTTAAGCAAGTTTTTTTATGGAGTGAGGGCTTTTCTAATAAAAAATAAACTGTGCTAATAAAACCGCATATTTTCTAATAAGTTGCGGATTTTCTAATAATGGAGCTGGATATGCTAATATCAGTTCCTGATTAGCTAATAAGCACGCCAACTTTTCTAATTTCACCTGCAGAAGTGCTAATATAAATAAATTTCTTCTAATAAAAGTAATCAAAAAAAATGCGAAATGCCGATAATGTAACATTTCGCACCTTGATTATATTCTCGTTAAAAAGTCCCTTTAAATTTCCCGGGTTTTACGACATAGCCTTCAATAATAAACCCGCAATCGGTACAAATAATGTACTCGATATTGCATCCTAAACTTAATTTATTAACAGGTGACATAACACTGTACCCGCTATGTTTTCCTCTACCTAATTCCGTACCGCCACATTTTGGACATTCTTTAATGTTTGTCATCTCCATCACCCTTTCGAAAAAAATTAATCCGCCACAATGTCAAGTTCTGGCAGCTTTTCATCCTTCTTTTCCTGTAAACGATTCGTATATTTTTGAACAATTACGTTGATGTAAAAGAACATCCCCATGACAATTCCGGAAAATACCCAACTTGCTACACGTTTATAAATCAGCATATCCCCATAACTGTCAATTCCGTATTTCCGTAGCAAAAAGACCGTAATTCCTGCCATAACAAGTCCTCGAATAATGAAAACAATCTGGATCAGCTGAAACCATCCGAAAATCCCTTTTTGAAAGAACAAAGCTTTACTGTCCTTTCGTGCATAGCCTTGCAAATATGCAAAATCAATTGCAACATACAAAGGAAAAGGCTTTTTTATAATAAATAAAATTACATAGAGAAATGTGTAAAAAAGACCTAAATAAACATTATTCCAAATCATTTGCTCCGCTGAACCTGACAATAAATCTAACGTAGTACCTATAAGCATCGAGCCTAAAATAAACAAGCCCGTCACATTAAACTGCCGATCCTTAGCAAAGCGGTAAACAGTATAAATTATCCCGGGAACAGTGGACAGCAGCATCGCAGCATAGTCACCAAAAGGCTCTCGGCCAAACTTCCATATTGCATAGGGTAAAGCTGCATAAAACAGTAGTTCTAGAAAGATAAGATATTTATTCGACTGTGAATTATTCGCCATAAAAGCCTCCATTATCGTTAAAAAGGTATTTGTTTTTTATATTACTGAAGATTATCCGACACTATATTTTATTCGAATTAAAACTTAAAAAAAGCAACCAAGCAATGAGAAACAATTAAAATCAGCTTGCAATAACTCCTTTCTATTTTCTGTTATATTATGTATATTATTCTACATATTACCATTAGTAAAGTTTCAAAATATTAATTTGATAGAGGGGTAGATGTAAAAAGATTGAGGGAACAAAAAGTAAGTAAGTGCTAAAATACTATTAGCTTTTTAATTTATTTATGTTACAATAACTTTCAAATAAAATAATTTCCTTCGGGGTCGGGTGAAATTCCCAATCGACGGTGATGAGTTAATCTCTAAGCCCGTGAGCCACTTTTTTGTGTGCAGGATTTTGGTGCAAATCCAAAGCCGACAGTTATAGTCTGGATGGGAGAAGGAATGGCAACACATTTTTAAAATTTTTTGATTTTTAATGTGGTTTTTTGCTATACACTTTTCCTGTCGCGCCTTGTGACGGGATTTTTTTATTTCCAATGAAAAATAATTTCCTTCGGGGTCGGGTGAAATTCCCAATCGACGGTGATGAGTAATCTCTAAGCCCGTGAGCCACTTTTGTGTGCAGGATTTGGTGCAAGTCCAAAGCCGACAGTTATAGTCTGGATGGGAGAAGGAAGCAATGTCAGCAGTTTTTTGAAAATTATCTTCAAAAAGCTTATTTGATGATGCTCAATTTTCCTCTCATCGAACTCCGACTTCAATCGGGGTTCTTTTTTATTATTAAAAAGAGGTGAGCAGGATGTTTACAGGAATCATTGAAGAACTTGGAACGGTTGAAACGATCAGCCAGTCCACACAAGCGATGGAACTAGCCATTCGCGCAAGCAAAATTTTAGAGGATGTCCAACTCGGGGACAGTATTGCCGTTAACGGTGTCTGTTTGACTGTAAAGCATTTCTCGCCAACCGTATTTTTGGCGGATGTTATGCCGGAAACCGTCAAAGCAACCAGCCTCCAGCAATTAGCAGCAGGTATGCCTGTCAATTTGGAACGGGCAATGTCGGCGAATGGTCGTTTTGGCGGACATATTGTATCGGGCCACGTGGATGGGATTGCGACAATTCAACGGAAAAGACCGGTCGCCAATGCAGTTTATATTGATCTGGCAATGGAAAAGCATTTGATTGCAGAATGCATCAAGAAAGGCTCGATTACTGTAGACGGTACGAGTTTAACGATTTTTGAGGTGACAGACACATTCATTACCATTTCCTTAATCCCTCATACGTATGAGCAGACTGTACTAGGCTATAAAAAGCCAGGAGATGTTGTGAACATTGAAACAGATCTAATCGGAAAATATGTAAAAAAACATTTACAAAATCAAACGGGAAGTACGATTACAATGGACTTTTTGCAACGTACTGGATTTTAAAGGAGTGGTGATATATGAATACGATTGAAGAAGCAATTCAGGCATTGAAAAACGGTGAGATTATTATTGTGTCAGATGACGAGAACCGTGAAAATGAAGGGGATTTTCTTGTGTTAGGAGAATTCGCTACACCGGAAAATATTAATTTTATGGCGCTTTATGGAAGAGGGTTAATTTGTACACCAATTTCATCTGCAATTGCAGAAAAGCTTTCCCTTCATCCAATGGTGCAAAGCAATACCGATACATATCAAACGGCTTTTACGATTAGTATCGATCATATCCATACAACGACAGGTATAAGTGCATTTGAACGTTCTAAAACGATGTTAGCATTGCTGGATCCAGCAACAAAACCGGAGCATTTTCATCGTCCGGGCCATGTATTCCCCCTCATTGCAAAACAGGGGGGCGTGTTGGAACGTAGAGGGCATACGGAAGCAGGCGTTGACCTGGCAAAGCTTTGCGGTTCAAATGAAGTCGCGGTCATCTGTGAAATTATGAACGAAGATGGTTCAATGGCCCGCATGCCGCAGCTCGAAAAGCTAGCACAAAAACATAAACTGAAATTTATTACAATCGAAGACTTAGTTCAATATATAAAATTAACTACCGTATCGGTATAAAAAGGAGCAATTAAAATGGGAAAAACATTTGAAGCACAATTAGTCGGAACAGATTTGAAAATCGGAATTGTCGTTGGGCGATTCAATGAATTTATTAATGATAAGTTATTAAGCGGTGCACTGGATGGTTTAAAACGTCACGGTGTTGACGAAGCAAACATTGATACAGCATGGGTGCCAGGTGCTTTTGAAGTACCGTTTGTTGCAAAAAAAATGGCTGAAACAAATAATTATGATGCAGTAATCGGTTTAGGTACGGTCATTCGCGGATCAACTACACATTACGACTATGTATGTAACGAAGCAGCAAAAGGAATTGCCAAAGCAGGCTTGGATACAGGGGTTCCGGTAATTTTCGGTATTGTCACAACAGAAAATATCGAACAGGCGATTGAACGCGCTGGTACAAAAGCGGGTAATAAAGGCTACGACAGCGCAATGTCCGCTATTGAAATGGCAAACTTGAATAAGATGTTTTAAGAATGCTTAGTGCTGACCACTCCAACATGTTGGAGTGGTTTTTCGTTTTCTTTTAATAACAAGTTTACAAATTATTCCCTGTCGTTTACTATTATGTCAGACGATATATCGCATGACATAATAGTTGGAGGAATGAATATGTCTTATAATGGCGGGCCAATGACTGAAGCAATGTACTACGTATTATTGGCGTTAATGCGTCCAAATCATGGCTATCAATTAATGCAGTCCATTACAGAAGTATCAAAAGGCCGTTTAACAATGGGGCCCGGAACGTTATATGGTGTCCTATCACGAATGCAAAAAGACGGATTAATCGCTTTGGCAAAAGACGATGGGCGGCGAAAAATATATGAAATTACGAAAGAAGGCGAGCATGCATTAAGAATAGAATATGCTCGTCTAAAATCTCTGATTTTCGACAGCAGTATATTAGAGGAGGGAAACGATGACTAAAATGGTGCGCAAAATCCGACCAACCAACTACTGGCGAATTGGAGAACACGAAAGCTGGTTTTCGGATATGTCGTTACAGGGGCTCCACCTTCATAAAATGGGAACAAATTTAGCCCATTTTAAAAAAGGTGACCCGAAGCGAATTGAATACCGGATTGAAGTGACAGATAGGAAATTAATTACCAATGCAAATTGATCTGTACGAGGAAAACGGCTGGAAGTATGTCACAAGCCATCAATGGTTTCATGTTTTCTCTTCACCAACTGAAAACAATGCACCCGAAATCCATACAGATTCTGCAGAACAGGCATTTACGTTACAGCGGCTAAGTAAAAAACTCGTATTTAATTTAGTATGGATTTCTCTTGTAGTGGCCCTGATTCTAGGTATGCTTTTGGCAATGTGGTTTTTGGATGGAGCACCTGTATTACGTTTAGTTGAAGGATATGTCGTACAGCAAAGTATCCTTACTCTCGTCTATATTCACTATGTTTTTTACGCCATAAGAGCTTTATTGGCGATTAAAGAATTGAAAAAAAGTTTAAATGAAGGCAAAGCCATCAACCATCATGCCCCTTGGAAAAAAAGTTTGCGAAAAAATGGTGTATTTTCGGTTGTCTTTATAGGGATTATTCTCGTAAGCGGCTTAATTATGCCACTTTACCAATTAAAAAAAATGGATAACTATACACTTCCAAAGAATGATGAAAACTTGCCGTTTGTTCGTTTAGCCGATATCGAACAAAATCCACAGCTAATCCGGGATGAATATTATACAGATGAAATCGATTGGGCAAACCGTTATTCAACAAATTGGAGTATCTTTGCACCCGTTCAGTTTGAGACCGACGAAAGTGGAATAATTAAGGATGAAATGTGGTTAGATAAAAGTGGTACATACTCACCGAGCGTTTCTACTAAAATATACAATTTAACATTTCAGGCGTTCGCTAAACCATTGCTGTCTGACTTGATGGAGTGGCATACATACGGAGATGAAAGGGAAAGTTTCATAGAAAGGAAACACCCTGGCTTTGATCACCTTATTACTCGCGAGGATGAAGAATGGAAACAATTAGTTGCATCAAAAGATAAGGTGGTAATGTATATACGTTATTACGGATATGCAGAGCTTGATGTTCTAGTGGAGAATGCAGCTCAGAAAATATTGCTGCTTGCGGATAGTTAGTTCCAAGCGGTGTAAAAGGCAATCTTACATGGGTAGGGTTGCCTTTTTGCTGTGAAAAATTTTAATTTTTTTATTTCGTCAGGGAGTGCTGAAATAGATTCCAGGTCCTTATTTTTTATTTACAAACAATCCCTTCTATTCTATTGTTAGGTAAGACTTACAAGGAGGTAGAGCGATGGCAGAAATAGTACGTAGAATAAGACCAAGGCAGTATTGGCGTATCAAGGAACATGAATGCTGGTTTTCAGATATGTCCGAGCAAGGGCTGCATTTTTATGAGATTGGTACTCATTTTGCAAAGTTTAAGAAAGGTGATCGCAAACAAATGGATTACCGGCTGGAACTGGCAAAAAGCAAATATATATCGAGTGAAAAAATTCGGTTATACGAAGAAAGCGGCTGGGACTATATTGCGAGTGACCGCAATTTTCACGTATTTGCAGCACCGACTGAACGTAAAGCAAATGAACCTCCGATAGATCGGGAAGAGCAAATAACTGTGGCAAATGCTCTTTTCAAGAAGACATTGATAAGTTTCATCTTTATATTATTCGCTTTGGCAGCTCTTTTTTGGCTTATAGGCAGCCTTTGGTTTACAGACGATACACCAATATTAACATTAATTGAAGGCAATTTGTTTGGCACGATGTTTCTTTATTTATTAAACATATTTTACTTATTCTCCATGGGAATGGGGCTACTAGGTATTGCACGCATACAACGCGATTTGAAAGAGGGGAGTCCTGATGGTCGGCCAAAACCATGGGAGAATTTTTATCGTAATAACATAATAACTTATGTAATGACTTTGGCTATATCATTAATTGCCGTTTGCATTCCATTTTACCAGTTGTTGCATTTAGGTACGGTTACATTACCAAAAGAAGATACAACACTGCCGTTTGTCAGGCTTGCAGCAATCGAAAATGCTTCACATCTTGAACGTGATGTTTTTATAATTGATGGAGAAGATTGGAGAAACAGTTACTCGGAAAACTGGAGTATAGTTGCTCCTGTGCAATATAAAATGAAGGAAAATTTTATTGAAAAGAAAGGGCAATGGTCTGACCCGAACAACAGTTACAACCCTGGTATCTCGGCTGAAATTTACCGGTTAAGCTTTCACTCCCTTGTTGCACCATTGGTTGATGACTTAATCACTGAGCATACGTTTGATGATGAAGCAGAATTATTTACGGAAAGAGAGCATGACGGATTTGATCAATTACTTATGCGCCAAAGTGACCAAAACAAAGAATTCATCTTCGTAAAAGAACAGGTGGTCATGTATATAGACTACTCGGGGAAAGTTGAGGCGGATGTCATTATCGGGAATGCTGCCGAGAAAATTAGGTTGTTAACGGAGAACTGATTGCTGATCCAGATTTTCTAATAAAATTATAAATCATCTAATATCGATTTGACATTTTCTAATAAGTTATCGGTTTTCTAATATATTTAGCAATTGTGAGGTTAGTATAAAAAATGGACACGTCTTAAGAGACACTTTAAGATTAAGATATCTAAAAAAGGACGTGGAACCGATGAAAGAAAAACAAACTCGTAAGCGATTAGACGCACAAACAAAAGAATACATTTTAAAGTCTGTTTTAGAAGATGGCGCAAAAGTTTCAGATCTGGCATTTAAGTTTGAAATTGGGTCTTCAACGATCCATAAATGGATTAAAGATTATCGTGAATCGAAAAATCAGGATGTCACACGATACTTTACTTCTAGCGAAGTAGATAAGTTGCAGGCAGCGTTTGATAAGAAGTTACGTGATTTGGAAGAAGAGAATGAAATTCTAAAAAAGGCTATGCACATCTTCGCGAAAAACCCCGAGTGATTTATGCATTCATTGAAAAGCATAAAAACGACTTTGGCATTGCGATGATGTGTAAAGTATTGATGGTTTCAAAAAGCGGTTATTATGATTGGCGTAAAAAACAGATACAGCCCTTATCGGAAAAAGAAGTACGTGATACAGAAATTGCCTATCAGATTCATCGATCGTATGCGAGGAGTTTTGGTACATACGGTAGCCCTCGCATTGCGCAAGACTTAGCGAGTTTAGGTTATGTCTGTTCGCAAAAGAAAATTGCGAATATGATGCGAAACCTTGGGTTAAGTGCCGTAATCCCGAAAACTGTTCAACGAACAACGGATTCCAATCACCATCAATTTATTTATCCGAATCTAGTCAAACGTCAATTTCAAGTAAAAGAGAAAAATAAAGTATGGGTCGCAGATATAACTTATATTCGAACACTGGAGGGGTGGGTGTATCTTGCGTCCATCATGGATTTATATTCTCGTAAAATCGTCGGCTGGGCCATCGCAGATCATATGGAAGAAACATTAGTAGATCAAGCCTTGAAGCATGCATTAGCAGTTCGAAAACCCGAGAAGGGATTAGTTCATCATTCAGATCGAGGCGCACAATATTGTGCCACAAGCTATACAAGAACTTTAAAAGAACATGGGATTAAAATTAGCATGAGTCGTAAAGGAGATCCCTATGACAATGCGTGTATTGAATCCTTCCACGCCACAATCAAAAAAGAATGGATCTATCGTCACCGTTTCGAATCCAAAAAAGAAGCACGAAAGAGCGTGGAGTCATATATCGTAAACTTTTACAATGAACGACGACGTCATTCAACAATCGGTTATTTATCACCAAACCAATTTGAGAGAAATCAACAGGAGTCAGTTTGTCAAAATGCCTCATAAAGTTCTCTTACAGGGTTTTCATCCCTCCATGCTCAGGTCTGGGCATGGAGGGATGAAAAACAGAGCAACCGAAGGGCGGTAGCAAAAAAGTCTCTTAACGCGTGTCCGAAATATTGACAGAAGACCAATTGTTCTAATATCGTACTTAGATGTTCAAATAAAGATTCTGAAAATGCTAATAAACAGATGAAGTTTTCTAATAAACATAAAACTCTTCTAATAAAACAAGTCACTGATTACAAAATTTAACGGGATACATAAAATTAACGATACAAAAGCAATCCATTAAACTATAAATTCCCCTAGCTTCATTCAGATGAACATGTTACCATATTTAAAAATTCAGAAAATGAAGGTGAGTAAATGGAGAATGTTGTGTTCTTTATCATTGCGTGTGTTCTTCTGATTGTATTGCCGGGTCCTGATACAGCGATCGTTACGAAAAATACAATCGTTAACGGACAAAAGGGCGGATTTCAAACAATGGTCGGCTCTTGCGCAGGATTAACGGTCCATACAATTGCAGCGGTGGCAGGGCTATCGGCGATTATCGTAAAATCTGCCGTGGCATTTACAGTGTTGAAATACGTAGGAGCAGCCTATTTATGCTATTTGGGTATAAAAACATTGATGAGCATGCGTGCTAAAAAAGCTGTTTCAGAGGAATTGACGGACATTCCGGAAATTGAAGCTAAAGGCAATTCGTATTTTAAACAGGGACTCATTACGAATATCACAAACCCTAAAGTAGCAGTATTTTTCCTGACGTTTTTACCGCAATTCCTATCTAAAGGCGCAGAACCGTTTTGGCCATTTTTGACGATGGGAATCATCTATATTGTTTTAACATTTATTTGGTTTGCGCTCTATGTTTTTTTATTAAACAAAATTCGCAATTTCATGAAAAAACCTGCTACACAATCTGTAATCGAAACGTTGACGGGTGCTGTACTAATCGGATTTGGCATCAAGCTTGCATTTGAAAAACAATTATAACAGTTAACTATGCGTAATTCACATTAAAAACACAATAGCTTATTCACCGCTTATTCTTTTTTAAAAAAGGGTATAGTTCCCTAATTCTAGAAAAAAGGATGATGAAAAATGGGCTTGTATATTACAATGTGGATAGCCATGATCGCTGTAATAGTAGTAAATGTGCTGTCAAATACACTGCCGTTAAACGGGCAAACGGCGTCTGAAATAACAAATCGTCTGGAAGTATTATTTACGCCGGCAGGCTATGTGTTTTCCATTTGGTCGCTGATTTATGGATTGCTTGTTTTATGGCTGATTACTATATACCGCAAAGTGAAAGACAATCGTTTTAAAGGAAAAGTGGGTATTTTATTTATCATCAGCTGTATATTTAATATTGCTTGGCTGTTCAGTTGGCATTATGAACAGTTTATACTGTCCATTATCGTTATGTTCTTTTTGTTATTTACACTGATAGCGATTTACCTGCAGTATAAAAATACTGAAAAAGGTCTTTCAGAGCGTTTTCCATTTTCATTTTACTTAGCTTGGATATCCGTAGCGACAATTGCTAATGTAAGTTATGTGTTAAAATACCATGGTATCGATTTGGGGATTTCAGAGGTGGTTGGTTCGCTCGTACTTGTAGGAGTTGCGGTTATTCTCGGTTATTTGGCCGTTGCCATCTCGCAGGATATTTTCTTTCCACTAGTCATCGTTTGGGCACTAATCGGTATTGCTGTAAAAACAGATAATTCGACAATGCAGTACGGTACAATCGCATTAACGGCGATATTAATTATCGCGGCACTCATTCGCTATGTTCGTATAAAAACGAAAAAGTTCGCATAATGAATAAGGGTTGTAGTATAAGCCGGAACAGACTTGATACTACAACCCTTTATTTTGGACATTATTTGAAAAATACAATCGACATAAAGCCCATGTAAAAACATAGTGTCACCGCAAAAGTCATAGCAGCCGATACAATGACCGGCAACTGTTTAATATAACTTACGATGACAAGACCGATGAACAGCGCAGTCAACAGGAAAAATCCTAAGCCAATACCTGTCATTTGGAAATACCCGCGCATACCGGCTTCAATTGAGCTACGGTAGAACAATTCAAAAAACGGCGAAATTTCCTGTACATAAAAACTAGGTGGCTGTTGCTCACTATACAGTGCGGTAATGAATAAAATCAATATGAGCAAAATCGTTTCAATCCGTACCCATGTACGCGGTTCAAACAATGGCTTGTTCAACTTCAATTTAATGAGCAGACTGTTTGCCAAAATAATAACGGTCAACGGTACGAGCAAAATATGTTTAATGAATAGGAATTGACCATAATTGCTCGACCAGCTTGTCACATAGCCAGGAACGATTGTGTCAGTCATCAGGACACCAGTTAAAGCAACGGCTGTAAAAGCTACGAGCGCAACAGGGGAGAACCATTTTAAAAAAGCTTCCCAGTTAAGTGCATCTTTTGAGAAAAAACTCATCATGAGTAAAATACCGAGCCAAACACTGACAGCAAGAAGGTGAACAAAATCGAGGGCCGATCCGACAAGGCCGGTCATCGAGCCTGCATGACTTATATAACCAATTGCCGCCATAATGGCGATTAAAATAAAGATTGCCATAATCGCCATAAGCTTCGAGGTTTTTTTCATGAATTGTCGAATCACAATAAGCAAAATAATCGTAAAGCCAACAATCGCCAGCCATGAATGGCCAACTTTAAATTTCATAAGCAGCATGCCAACTGATTCAATCAGTCCGAACTGCGGTGTCAAAATAGTCAGCAATTGAATATTCGGTACAAATGTGACAACCGGCAAGATGACCGCGCTAACAATGAGCCACTTTGCAGAAACATCAATTTTCGGACGAACTGTTTCTGGGATACAGTACAAGATAAATGAGCCCATAAGAAGAGCTAAACTAACATAGAGTAAAAATTGACTAAAAATGGTCAATGCCATCATTTTACATTTTTCCGTTTAGCAATCGTGAAAATACTTACTATTATAATAAGAAGTAAAAGGGCTCCAACGATATATAGTAATGTATTGTTTGATGATTCTTCCTCATCTGCCGCAGTCGTTTCCGTTGCATTATTTTCTACCGTTTCGTTTACTTCTACTTGCTCTTCATTTTCTTCTGTAACTTTTTCTTCGACCGGTTCTTCAGCTACAGGTGCATCAACCGTAAATGAGAATTTACCTGACAATGGATGGCCATCAGAACTAATACTATTCCACTCAACAGTATAGTCATCATTTGGTAATGGGGAATCAAAAGTACCCGTTAATACACCATCGACTAAATCCATCGAAACTGTTTCTATTTCTTCGCCGTTACTTGAAATGACTTTAAATGTACTGCCTACTTCAATTTTCCCGGCGTATGTAAGTTCGATCGCCTGCAATGTTTCTGTTACAACTGCTCCATCTTCTGGGTTAGTCGTGTCTAAATACGTATGTGCTGCTACGTTCGGTACAGCTAAAAATAACGCAGCAAGAATCGATAATAATATTGTTCTCATATTAATATGATTCTCCTTTCATAGGTTTTTTTACTCAATCCATATTGTAGCCGAACAATAAAACATTTGCACTGTTTCTGCTTTTTAAACTTGAGGAAATGTCAGTAAGAGAGAATTGTTATGCTATAATATTGTCACAAATGAAAAGGGGACCAACATGAAATATTTTGTAGAGGATATTTTTTTAAATGGACATAAACAGGCCGTCCTGCTTTTACATAGTTTTACGAGCAATGCGAAAGAGATGCACTATGTGGCAAAAATGCTTCATAATAAAGGATATACAAGTTATGCGCCAAATCTGGCAGGGCACGGAGCATCACCGGAACAATTATTTGCAAGTTCTATGGAGCAGATATGGAAACATAGCAGACAGGCAGTTCAATTTTTAATCGATGAAAAATATGAAGCGATTACGGTAATTGGTCAGTCATTAGGTGGTGTACTAGGCATAAGACTGGCAAATGAATTCCCTGAAGTGAAGGCTTTATGTATTATCTCTTCACCAGTATTGGAGCGGCCTGTGGAAGGTTTGGAACAGCGTGTTGTCTATTATTCCAAGCGGTATTTACAAAATAGAGGGAGTTCCGAACAGGAACTGGAAGCATTTCTAAACAATCACTTCCCGAGACCTGAGGAAAAATTGATTGCATTGCAGCAGTTTATCGTTGAAACAGGCAAGCAGCTCCATTTGCTAAAACAGCCGCTTTTCTTGGCAAAGGGGATGTTGGACGAACCAGTATTCCACCAAAGTATTGACATAATCGAACAAACAGCACAAAGTAACATTATTAAGAAAAAACAATATGACAATAGTGGTCATCTTATTACCTTAGGAAAAGAGAGACAATTGTTGACAGAGGATATCATTCGATTTATCGATGGGATAAAAAAAAGAACTGTCTAATTATTCTAGACAGTTCCTTCCTCCTGCTATTCTTCTTCGCTGTTAAACCATAACGGGTCATTATCATCAACATCGCCATTATAATTAATAAAAATTTCTTCGCCTGCTTCAATATCTTTATAGGCAAAGAAATCAAATGTTTCGTTGTCGAAATTGATTTCATATGTGGCATTCGGCTCATACGAATGGTTAAATAGCATCCCGTAGCCTAATAGGATTGCAGAGCGTCCAATGCCAAATTCAAATGCATAATCCGCAAGATTCGTTTTTTCAATATGTTCATGCTGCTCATTTGGATAGCTTAGTACCGGTGCTTGGTGGAATAACGTTCCTTCAGGAATTGCGTTAATCGCAAAAATACCGCGATTATATTCCCCTTCACTTATCGGGGAATTCTTTACTTCGATCATATTTTTCGCCTTCTAACTTTTAAGATTCTTTCCTACTGTAACATGTATTATAGAAGAAAGGTTGTTTAATTACTTATTTACGTAAATAATTTATGGGAAGGATGAAGTTCATGCAAAAACTGCAATATGAACCCGCCTGGGATAAAGCGATTTCAGCTCAGGATCGATTATTAATAGATCAAGTTTTTCAACAAACTAAAGAACAGGACAAGAGAATTTCCTGTTGCCTTATACGAACGGCTATTAATCATAAACAACAAAAGCTCATCATTACACTTATTCACAACCGAACAGATCAACAATTGAAATTCCGAAATACGGAAATAAGTATTATAACAGAAACGGAGAAAATTACTCAAAATTTTACAATTGATGCACTCCAAATTCCTCCTTTTTGTTCAATGCCATGGACGTTTATTTTCGACGAAAGTATTGATTTTCAATTCACAGAAATAAAACAGATAGATATTGAAATATAATGGGATTGAGGTGAAGGAATCGATGCATGAAATGAATGCAGGAATTTGGCTCACATTCGTAACCCCTATCTTTTTAGTCAGTGCATTTTATTTTACACTGTCATTTTTACTACATTTGAAAAGCGACAATATTCGTTTAATGACACAATCGAAGTGGGGAGCAGTCATCTCACTGGCGATTGCTTTAATTGTGCCGGCGATCTATCAAATCGTTGTTTATTATCAAGTCATGAGTTATTAAAAATGTAAAACCAAAAGACCGCTATGTAAATAGTGGTTTTTTCTTCTTATAACCTCGAATTCATCTTTAAATCACATTATTAATTTCTAAATAAATACAAATAAATATGCTTTTTTACGTTAATCCGCTAAAAGCATACTATTCCAGTATGAATTGTTTAAATTAGCTATTGACTTTAAATACATGCATCTGTAAACTAACGAATTAAGAATACTGAATTGCAAGAAAATTCTATAACTAGTAAAGGAGAGGTGTTATGGGAGCAGTTGCACATATTGATGAAATCGCTGAAAAGCTTGCGGAACAGTTTAAACAGACAGCCGTAGAGAGGGATAAAATCGGAGGCAATGCTAAAAAAGAGCGGGATTTAATACGAGAAAGCGGACTTTTAAAGCTTTTAATTCCGACAGAATACGGTGGTTTAGGTGGGAATTGGCATGATGTGTTTCAAGTTGTCCGAACGATTGCACGTGCGGATAGTTCACTTGCACATGTTTTAGGCTATCATTTTATCAATCTCGTTACACCGCATTTATGCGGGTCACAAGAGCAAAAGGAATTTTATTACCGTGAAACAGCCAAACATAATTATTTTTGGGGGAATGCGTTCAACCCGGTGGCTATTCAACTGAAGGCTGAAAAAACAACAACAGGCTATTTGTTAAACGGCGTAAAAACGTTCTGTTCTGGTAGTGTCGATTCGGATGTATTATTAGTATCGGCGTTAGTGGAAGGGCAGGATGAGCCATTATTGGTCGTTATTCCTAGTAAACGGATAGGTGTAGATATAAAAGGCGATTGGGACAATATGGGGCAACGCCAGACAGACAGTGGAACGATTCTTTTCAACGATGTTGAAGTACATGATGAAGAAGTGTTGCAGCAAGGCTTTTACGCAAGCGAGTTTTCACAGCTGCGTCTGAATATCGCTACATTTATTTTAAACCATGTCTATTTAGGGATTTCAGAAGGTGCTCTTCAATCAGCGCTTACATATACAAGAGAACAAACAAGACCGCGTGCTATTACACAGACATCGGCGATTGAAGATCCAATTATCCAGCATCATTACGGCCAGTTTTACGTACAGGTTGAAGCTGCAAATCTGGTTGTGAAAAAAGCGGATCAATTATTACAGGAGCTTTGGGATCAACCCGGAATAATTACATCGGAGCATCGCAGTAATTTGGATGATGCACTGCAAACAGCGAAAATCTTCACAACGCAAGTAGGGCTCGATATTACATCAAAAATTTTCGAAGTGATGGGTAGCCGCGCTACTGCAAGTCACTATGGGTTTGACCGCTATTGGCGGAATTTAAGGACGATGACATTGCATGTTCCGGTTGATACTTCGATCCAATCATTAGGTAGAAAATTTCTGTTAGGAGAGTGAGTACATGGTTCAATTATTGGAACGTCCAGTGCCACAACAAAACCCTATATCTACGGAAGAGAGTACCGAGTACAAAACGAAGATTAAAGTCCAGAATATCGATTTCAGTTATGATGCGACGACAAAAATTCTGAACAATATTCAGCTTGAAGTAAAAGAAGGCGAGTTTCTCGTATTTATGGGACCTTCCGGATGTGGGAAAAGTACATTGCTTCGAATGATGGCAGGGCTTGAACCATTTTCAAATGGCAATATCGAAATAAACGGTAAATCCGTGAAGGAAACGCACCCTGATTGTGGTGTCGTATTCCAGGATTATTCCTTATTCCCATGGCTGACGGCACAGGCGAATGTCATGCTTGCACTAAAACAGCGAAATAAAAAAATGCCGAAAAAAGAACTGGCACATATCGCAGAGCAATATTTGACACTTGTCCATTTAGGGCACGCCGTAAAGAAATATCCTGGCCAAATGTCAGGTGGTATGAAACAGCGTGCAGCGATTGCACGGGCATTAAGCTACGGTTCGGATCTACTGCTGATGGATGAACCATTTGGCGCTTTGGATCCTGTCACACGTATTCAACTGCAGGATCTGCTTGTTCAAATTAGTGCCGAACAAAAACGTACAGTCGTGTTTGTGACACATGATGTTGACGAAGCCATTTATTTGGCGGACCGGATTGTCATCTTTGCTCCCGGGAAAAACGGGGCGGTGACGAAAAGCATTCAAGTACCGATTGAGAAAAAAGGGACGGATCGTCAAAAACTATATGAAAACAAGGAGTTCCGTGCATTTCGTGAATCCCTTTTAAACGAGATGAACGAACAGATCGTCAATAGTTTAAAAACAGAAATAGCAGATGGAGCAGGGATATAGGAGGATCGTTAAATGAAAAAAACAAATCAGAAATGGATCGCTTCACTCGCTTTAACAGTAGGTTTACTCGCTGCATGCGGAGATGATGAACAAATTTCAAAAGGAGCAGCCTCTGACGATTATGAAATCACGGTTGGTTTAAGTCAGTCTGCAGGTGGAACACTTGTCGACATTGCTCATCAGGAAGGCTATTTTGAAGAAGAACATATTTCGGTCAATCGTGTTGGCTTTGCAAACTCGGCAGACGGACTGAATGCACTCCAGGCGGGGAAAATTGATGTCGGATTAACATTCGGTACAGCTGGCCCCTTAACGTTTATCGCAAACGGCTCGGATTTCTCCATTATTGGAGGGCATTTGGAGGGCGGACACCCGATTTTAACGAAAAAGGAAAACGCGGGGCAATATACTTCACTTGAAAGCTATAAAGGAAAAAAAGTTGGAACGATCAGGATCTTTACATCGGATATTGTTTTCCGTTCTGCGCTTGAAGATGCAGGTATCGACTGGAAAAAAGATCTGGAAATTGTTGAATTCAAAACAGGTAGTATGCTACTTGAAGCTGTAGCATCAGGAAAAGTGGACGTTGCAGTATCAGCAAACTCATTCTACGCACAGGCTGTTGATATGGGTCTTGAAGCAGTTGCATGGAGCAATGATTTACAGGAAGGGCATGTATGCTGCCGTGTTGTAACACGCTCGGAACTGTTGGCGGATGAAGATGGTGAAGCATATAAACGTTTCTTAAAAGCGCTTATTCGCGCGGAGCGTAAAAAAATTGAAGACCCGCATTCAGCAGTAACTGCAGCGAAAGAGTATATGAAAGTCGATGATAAAGTAATTAATACGATTGTAAACGACAGCCACTCGAACTATTCTTCTGATCCAAGCAGAGAGAAAGTAGTTCAAATGTGGGAGCAGATGAAAGAAATCGGTTATGTTGAAAATGTGGATGATATTGATGTAAACGAGTATGTAAATATCGATCTATACGAAAAAGCATTAAATGAGCTAATCGAACAATATCCGGATGATGCTTATTACAAAGATCAGCTCGTTCGATTTAATGAACAAAACATTTAAGGGGTGGGATGGAATGCTCACATTTTTTAAACGCTATAATCTTACTATTTTGATAGGAATTATATTTATTGTCGTCTGGGCACTTGTCACAAAATATGCGACATGGATTAACCCGGTTATATTCCCGCAGCCGCTAACGGTCATTGAATCCTTTTCCGCAAAAATAGGGGAGCTTGTAACTGGTGTAGTAAGCTCGATGAAATTGCTGATTCCTGGATTTTCCGGAGCATTGGTGACAGGTATTGTAGGCGGTCTGTTTTTCGGATTGAACAAACGGTCACGTGAAATATTAATGCCTTATTTTCATGCACTAAGTCCGATTCCGCCAACGCTGTTCATACCATATGTCATTGCAATTTTACCGACTTTCCAAACAGCTTCGATGTCTCTTATTTTTATCGGCGCATTTTGGCCAGTATTTTTAGGGACGATTCATGGCGTCCTGCTGATTGAAAAGCATTATCTTGACAATGCGAAATCTCTTGGTTTAAAAGGACCGACGTTTTTGCTGAAAGTCGTGTTGCCCGCAAGTGCACCCCATATTTTAAGTGGTGCGAGTACATCACTTGGTATGAGCTTCCTGATTTTAACGATCGCCGAAATGTTCGGTGCTTCATCAGGAATGGGCTTTTTCATACAGTATTACAGTGATTTCTCACAATATCATTACGTGCTGGCAGGCATTATTTTTAACAGTATTATCATTGTCGCTATCATGATTGCATTTGAAAAATTAAAAAAACGCCTGCTGTTCTGGACAAATTTAAAGGCTGATGGTAAATGAAAAGACTTTTACTTACAGTGCTACTGCTTACCGGCTGTAGTGCACAAGCGAATGAAACGCTCGATGTAACATTAAATGCCAGTAAATCTGAGCTCGAAGCATTCGAACCTGTAACGATCACAGCAACCGTAACGTACCACGGTGAACCAATTCAAAACGATGTGGAAATTGAATTCGAACTGATCAATCCAACCGGCAATGCCATTGGTTCCGTGACTCCAGATAGTAGCGGGGATGGTAAGTATGCGATTGAAACGAGCTTTGACGGTACCGGTATTTATAAAGTAATTTCCCATGTCAGCTATGGCCAACTACATGAAATGCCTGAAATCGAGGTGAAGCTAAAATGAAAAAATGGATTCAGCTTTTATTATTTTCTGTACTAATTGTCGCACTAAGCTACGCCATTATTTCAAATGCTTCCAAACAGAAGGCCGAAGCAAAATCCGAAGATATTGTACTTCAAACTTCTTCCGGGGAGCAATTGGCTCTTCCAAATGAAGGAAGTTACATCGTCAACTTCTGGGCAACCTACTGCCCCCCTTGTGAACGGGAAATGCCCTCGTTCAAAGCGGCGTATGAAATACTTCAGTCACATAACATTGAGCTTTATGCAGTCAATGTGGAAGAACCGACAAGGCTGGTCAATCAATACTTAACGAAATTCGATTTGCCGTTTCCGATTCTGTTAGACCGTCAAGGGCAGCTGAAAGAAAGCTATGAAATTTTAACATTGCCGACGACGTTATTTTTGCAAGATGGAAAAGTTGTACACACCGTAAAAGGTGAACTGACAGAACAGGAATTGCTTACACTTACTCAAAAATTTCTTTATTAAAGGAGAATCTTTCATATGACATTTTTAAATCAGGAAACAATCGCTCTCCATACAGGTCAAACAGTTGATCCGGTAACACGCTCCCGTGCAGTTCCGCTGTATCAGACAACTTCATATGTATTTGATGACACGGAACACGCAGCAAACTTGTTTAAATTACAGGAAAGCGGCTATTTATATTCGCGAAATGCCAACCCGACAAATGCTGTATTTGAAGAGCGTCTTGCTGCATTGGAGGGCGGTGTCGGTGGATTTGCGGTCGCTTCCGGACAGGCGGCAATCTTAATTGCTGTACTGACTGTCGCACAGGCAGGAGATGAGATTGTAGCAACGAATGCCCTTTATGGCGGGACGTATACATTGTTCTCTAAAACATTGCCTCGCTTCGGTGTTACAGTACGCTTTGTCGAAGGATCTGACTTACAGGAAGTTGAAGCAGCAATCAATGATAAAACACGCGCCGTATTCACTGAAACAATCGGCAATCCGAGCTTGCAAATTGCAGATATTGAAGGATTGGCACAAGTAGCCCATCGTCAAGACGTCCCGCTTATTGTTGATAATACATTTGCGACACCTTACTTATCAAAGCCGATTGAATTTGGAGCAGATATTGTTGTGCATTCCGCAACAAAATTTATCGGCGGTCACGGAACTTCGCTAGGTGGTGCAATTATTGACGGCGGTAAATTTGAGTGGAAAGCGCCTCGATTCACAAGCTTCGTTGAACCGAATGAATTAATCGGCAACCGTTCGTTTGTAGAAGCCGCTGGAGAAAAAGCATTTATTACGAAAGCACGCTTCGAGCTAGGGCATGATTTAGGTGCCACATTATCACCGTTCAATGCTTGGCTTTTCATTCAAGGTCTTGAATCACTGGCAGTTCGCGTTCGTCAGCATGTTGTAAACGCACAGGCAGTTGCTGAATATTTAGCGGAGAATGATTTAGTGGAATGGGTAAATTATCCGACACTACCTGGCAATGATCCAAACAATTTGGTAGAGAAGTATTTACCAAAAGGGGCAGGGTCGATTTTTAGCTTTGGTATCAAAGGCGGACTAGAGGCAGCGAAGGCATTTATTAATAATGTTCAGCTACTTTCACATGTTGCCAATGTCGGCGACTCGAAGTCACTTGTCATCCATCCGGCAAGCACATCGCATTCACGACTATCAACTGAACAGCAGTTGGCGAGTGGTGTAACACCTGGTCTGATCCGTTTATCTATTGGTCTGGAAGATATTGGAGATATTAAAAACGACTTGGCACAAAGCTTGCAGAAAGCTGCCGAAGTTGCTCAAATAACAAAATAACAGGGGGATTTTAAAATGGCGATTGCAGTTGTAATAAATGATGAAGGTATTGTAACACCGATTGTGGAAGGAACAATTTTACGTATTATTCAGCAGGACCATTCTGTAGAAGATTTGCGTAATCCGGCACTTGATTTAACAGAAGGACGCCGTGGCGCAACATTACGTAAAGCAATTGAACTGGGAGCGACAACTTTTGTTGCACCGCCTGAAACTTTCTGCGAATTATCTTATAAAAAAGCACAGGAAGAGCAAATTTCGTTTATTAACATTCCGGCAAATCAAACTTTTTCACAAGTGGCAGAACAGTTGAAATCAGGCACAATTCAACAATCAAACGAATTACCGGCTGATGAAGTAGTAGCAAGTGCACCGGTTACAAAATAAGGGGGGAATTAAAATGACAAAAGTAGAGTTTATTACGATGGCGCCAACTTCAGGCGATAGTGAATATGTAGGAAACCAAACGTCAAATAAAGGTGCACAAACATGGTCAGGTGTCGGTGTTGATTCTGATCGTGAACCTTCTGTGGAGTATATTACAAAAGTTGCACAGGCAGCTGAAAAAGCAGGCTTTTCAACATTACTGTTACCGATTGGCGGAAGCTGTGTTGATTCATTGGTTGCTGCTTCGCATTTGACGGCACATACGAAGACATTGAATTACCTGATTGCAGTTCGACCTGGTTCTACTGCGCCTACACAACTGGCAAAACAGTATTCATCCGTCAATTACTGGACGAATAACCGTGTATTTGTCAATGTCGTAACAGGCGGTGCACCAAAAGAACTTGAGAATGACGGGGATTTCTTATCACATACAGATCGTTACAAGCGTACACGTGAGTATATTGAAATTTTAAAACGCCTGTTTAACGGGGAAACGTTTGATTATAATGGCGAGTTTTACACATTAAAAGGAGCAAACTTACCATTGCCTGTTAAAAATGCGCCACCAATTTTCTTCGGTGGTTCATCACCAATTGCAAAAGAAGTTGCAACAGATGTGGCTGACGTATATATGCTTTGGGGTGAAACATTGGAAACGACAAAAGAAGAGCTGGAATCAGTTGTTAAACTGGCAAAAGAAAAAAATCGCGAACTTTCCTACAGTGTTTCATTCCAGGTTGTTTTAGGTGAAACAGAAGAAGCTGCATTTGAAAATGCGAACAAAATTATTAGCCAAGTGGACCCGGAAGTATTGGAAGCAAAACATGCCAACACAGTAAACAATGGAGCGGTCGGTGTAAGCCGTCTTCATCAGTTAATGCTTGAGTCTAAAGACAATAATTTTGTGATTGCCCCGAATATTTGGGCAGGGTTAACGCAAGTTTTATCAGGCAATTCGATTGCGCTGGTCGGGACACCACAGCAAGTAGCTGAGCGGATTGTGGAGTTTGTCGATTTAGGTTTTGATAAAGTACTGCTGCGTGGTTTCCCTCATTTGGAGGTCATTGAAGAGATTGGTGAAAAGGTCATTCCACTTGTTCATAAAATATTAGCTAAACGCGAAGAACAGTTAGTATAGGAGGTACGCAAATGACAAAAAAACAAATGAAATTAGGCGTATTTTTAATGGGTACAGGGCATCACATCGCTTCATGGCGTCATCCGGATGCACAGGCTGACGCAAGTGAGAATGTAGAATTTTTTAAAGAAGTTGCTGTCAAAGCCGAGCAAGGTAAATTAGATATGCTGTTTTTAAGTGATGGTTTATCATTTAACGAACTTTCACACCCGGCAGAGCAAGTTCGCTTCGAACCACTTACATTACTAAGTGTTTTATCCACGGTAACTAAAAATATCGGTTTAACCGCTACTGCTTCAACTACGTACAATGAGCCATTTCACATTGCACGTAAGTTTTCATCGCTTGACCATTTAAGCGGGGGGCGTGCTGCATGGAATATTGTAACAAGTTACTATTCAGCAGAAGCGAGCAACTTTAACAAGGACCAGCATTTGGATCATTCTCTGCGTTATGATCGGGCAGACGAATTTGTGGAAGTAGTAAAAGGTCTATGGGATTCTTATGAAGATGATGCATTGGCACGTAATAAACAGACAGGTGAATATATTACAAAAGGGAAGCTGCACACGTTAAACCATAAAGGTGAATATTACGCAGTTCGTGGTCCGTTAAATTCATCGCGTCCACCTCAAGGAAGACCGGTTTTAGTACAGGCTGGATCATCGGAAGCCGGTACCACACTTGCGGCACAGCAAGCAGATGTTATTTTTACTGCACAGCAGACGCTTGAAGATGCACGACAATTTTATAAAATACTGAAAGACAAGGCAGTTGCTGCAGGACGTGACCGCGATGATATCAAAATCATGCCGGGCGTGTCGATTTATGTAGCGGAAACGAAAGAAAAAGCTTATGCCAAATATGAAGAACTGCAACAGTTAATTACCCCGGAAATAGGCTTGGACTTTTTAGCAGACTACTTAGGGGTGGATCTGTCGAAACATGACCTGGATGGTCCATTGCCGAAAGATATCCCTCCGACAAATGGTAACCGCAGCCGTCAGAAGCTGATCATCGAACTGGCGGAACGTGAAAACCTGACAATTCGTGAATTGTATTTGCGTATCGCCGGATCACGCGGTCATCGCATTATATTCGGTTCGCCAAGTGAAATAGCCGATCAGTTAATTGAGTGGGTAGATCAGGAAGCGGCAGATGGCTTTAACTTAATGCCTCCGTATTTCCCGGGCGGCTTTACCGATTTTATTGATTTAGTCATTCCTGAGCTTCAAAAGCGCGGGGTATTCCGTAAAGAATATGAAGGCAAAACGCTACGTGAAAACTTAGGCTTAAAACAAGTTCCATCCCGTTATACTTTACAAAATATTTAGGAGGATTGAATCATGACAAAAGCAGTTTTAATTAATGGTGGAAACAGTGTGACATCCCGATTAACAGGCGTACAGCAATCGATTGAATCATTGCTTGAGCAGTATGGTATTTCGCATGAAACAATTCAGGTTCATCAATTGCCTGCGGAAGATTTAATTACTGCGAACTATGCGAGTGAAACGATTGCAAAAGAAATTGTCAAAGTAGGGGAGGCTGATATCGTATTTTTCCTCACACCGATTTATAAAGGATCCTATACTGGTATTTTAAAAACATTTATTGATTTGCTGCCGCAAAAAGGCCTGGAAAACAAAGCAGTTGTACCAGTTGCAATCGGCGGATCGATCGCACATTTATTGGCATTGGAATATTCATTGAAGCCGGTACTTTCTATTTTAGGAGCGACAACAATTTCAAGTCCAATTTATATCGTTGATTCACAAGTAACAAAAACGGACACTGGCTTTATAGTGGAAGAAGCAGCAAAAGAACGTATCGAAAAGGTATGGGAAAGTGTTGCACCTAAAAGTAAAGTAACTGTATAATTTGAAACCCGCGAAGGAGTCATTCCCTTCGCGGGTTTTTTATTGAATGAATGTCTCTGACTAATTGTCAATATATGAAGTAATCCTTTTCATTTCCTGTAAATATGGGAATACTCTCAATGGATTTCGTTCATTTTAAATGGAACAGGTTAAAAGTAATTGAGCTTATTACAAAGGAGAGGTCCATATGAATTATAAAAAGGTTACAATTGCGGGCAGCGGTGTATTAGGAAGCCAAATCGCTTTCCAGTCTGCATTTTTCGGATTTGAAGTAAGCGTTTATGATATTAATGAAGACGCAATTACTAAAGCAAAACAGCGGATGGCAACATTAAAAACAACATATGGCGAATATTTTCAAGACGTTGACCGTGCAGAAAAAGCATCTAACAGTCTTAAGTTTTACTCCGATTTAGGAGAGGCGACAAAAGATGCAGATCTTGTTATTGAAGCAGTGCCGGAACGTATAGAGATCAAACAGAACTTTTATGAAAAGCTCGGGAAAGTGGCACCTGAAAAAACAGTCTTTGCTTCCAATTCCTCAACATTATTACCGAGTCAATTTGCTGAGTTTACTGGCCGTCCGGAAAAGTTCCTGGCCCTGCATTTTGCGAACTCAATTTGGCAAAACAATACTGCGGAAGTAATGGGGCATCCCGGAACAGATAGGCAGTATGTGGAACAAGTGGCAGATTTCGCACGGAATATCGGTATGATTCCGTTTGTACTGAAAAAAGAGCAGCCAGGCTACATTCTTAATTCTTTATTAGTACCGTTTTTATCTGCTGCAATGGAACTTTGGGTGAAAGATATAGCAGATCCCCAAACGATAGATAAAAACTGGATGGTTTCAACTGGCTCGCCACGCGGACCATTTGCAATATATGATATTGTAGGAATGGAAACACCATATAACTTAAACTTAATGCGTGCAGAACACGATCCTGGAGCTAAATTAGTAGCTGAAAAAATTAAATGTGAAATGATCGATCAAGGTAAAATGGGTGTTTCAACAGGCGAAGGCTTCTACAAATACCCGAATCCGGCCTACATGGATCCTGACTTTTTAAAATCGAATTAATATATAGTGAAAAATATCCACTTTTCTCCGAGAGAAAAGTGGATATTTTGGATTATGAGTCAACCGCTTCATTTTATTTCGCAGTATACTTTTTTATCGCAGGGATGATTTCGTTACCGATCAGTTCAATATTTTTCATTACTTTATCAAACGGCACACCGCCAAAATCGATTTGGGCCATGAAACGCTGCATGCCGAACAATTCATATTGGTACAGTATCTTTTCAATAATTTGGTTCGGACTACCTACCATGAGTGCATCTTCCACTTGAGGTGCCTGTTCCACTTGCCAGCGCGGATAGCCTTGACCGCGAATTGCCTGGAAACCACCGCTTAAATGCGGGTGCATCCCGTCAACCGCTTCTTTTTCCGTTTCCGCAACATAAAACAAACTCGTCGTTGCAATCGGTAAAGATGCAGCATCAAATCCGTTGCGATCTGCGGCTTCACGGTATGCATCAACAGAAGCTTTAAAGTTAATTGAAGGTCCGCCTAATGTTGTCAGCATCATTGGAATTCCCATATAGCCAGCTTTAATCGCACTTCCGGGAGGTCCGCCAACAGCACGCCAAATCGGAATCGAGCCATTTAAAGGTTGAGGTAAAATATGTGCATCTTTTAAAGCAGGACGGAATTTTCCGTTATAGTTAACAACCGTATTATCATTTAACTGTTTAAGCAAAGCGAGCTTTTCCTCAAAAATTTCTTCGTAGTCACGCAGACTAACCCCGAACAGCTCATGTGCGCCAACCCTTGAGCCGCGTCCTGCAACAATTTCTGCACGGCCATTTGAAAGTAAATCGATTGTCGCAAAATCCTCGTAAACACGAACTGGATCCGCCACACTTAATACCGTCGCAGAGCTTGTCAGTTTGATGCTTTTTGTTGCCTGGGCGATCGCACCAAGTACGACTGTATGCGCCTGTGTTGTAAAATATTGCTGATGACTTTCACCGACTGCAAATACTTCGATTCCTGCTTGTTCTGCTAATTGACTTGCTTCGATAATTTCCTGAATTCGCTGCTGTGCAGAAATACGTGAACCAGTTAAAGGATTCGGAATGTGGTCACCTAATGTATAAAGACCAAATTCCATCCCGTTTTTTTCATTGATTCGATATTGTTCCATTTCAATGCCTCCTTATAAAATTGGCTTTAATTTTGCTGTAATTTCCGCACGCTGAGGTTCTAAAAAATCCGGTAAATCCAATTGTTCCCCGAGCGACTCCACATCGCCGTCGCGTAAAAAGCCTGGTCCATCTGTCGCAATCTCAATTAAAATCCCGTTCGACTCACGGAAATATAAGCTTTTAAAATAGAATCGGTCAACAATGCCGGATGAGATAAATCCTCGCGCTTTTACTTGTTCATCCCAAAACGCCAATTCTTCATCATTTTCTACTCGGATGGCTAAATGGTGAATACTGCCGCGACCAGGTTTTTCCGATGGTCCATCCTGTTCAATAATGTAAATTTCCCCAAACATTTCACCATTGATTGATTGGAGAATGGCAGTCGTTTCATCCTGTGTTTTCAATTCATAGCCAAAAATTTCAGTTAATGATCGAATCAGTTTCCCTTTATTTTTCACAGTTATTTCAACAGTACCCATTCCTTGGATTTGATGTTCAACCGGAATCGGGGATTTTTCATACGTTTCCCAATATTCCACCTTTGTATTGGGTGCAGCTATAAGTGCCAAACGCAAACCTTCCTCATCTTCAAAAAGGAGGGAAGGACGGTTCGCATAAGTTGTAATACCATCATTTATTACACCTAATTCATCCAATCGAGTTACCCAATAGTGCAGGCTGTCAACACTTGGTACAATCAGACCGATTTTTGTAATGGCATTTGTGCCTCGGTGCGTCCGCCCGACTAAAGGAATCTCAAAAAATGAAAGCTCTGTACCCGGACTGCCTGTTTTATCACCATAAAAGAGATGGTACATTGATGTGTCATCCTGATTAACTGTCACTTTAACACGGCGTAATCCTAAAATATCACGGTAAAATTTGTTGTTTTGCTGTGCATTCTTCGTAATCATCGAAATATGATGATGTCCTGGAATTGTATACATTGTTCATTCCTCCAATTATTATTTACTGCGCTTTTCGCTATTTTTTTGGACACGAGAGATTAATTTATATAGGGTTTTTTGCTCTTCCTTCGTTAATGTTTCATCGAAAAAAGAGGTCTGGAAGGCGAGTTGGGCGTCAAACGCATTGTTTAAAAGTTCAGTACCTTTTTCAGTTAATGAAATATATTTTGTTTTCCAGTTTTGCTGTCTAATAATCAGTTGTTCTTGCTCAAGTCGTGCCAGCATACGGGAAATTCCACCTTGTGTTACTGTCACTTTTTGTGCAAGCTCCGATTGGGGAATCGGTTCAAATAAAGAGATTTGCATTAGGACATCGAATTTCGCCGTAGTTAAATCAAATTGCTTTAAAAATTCATTCGAAAGGGTATTACTTTCATGGGTAAAGCGCATCATTCGCAGCCAAATGAGAGAGCCTAATGTATTACTTTTCATCTGTACACGTCCTTTCTTAGTTATCACTTTACTACTCAACTGACAAAATGACAAGAATAATATCTCGGATTCGAAATAAAATATTACTGTAACTATTTTCCTTTTTTAACGTCAACTTTAGAAAGGGGATGAAGGATGAATGAAAAAAATACTTGTATTTAGTTTGTTGCTCCTTTTAGCTGGTTGTAATGATAACGTGCAGCATTTCGAAACAATGGAACGGGCGCAAATCGAATCTATAGATAATGATCGAGTGATTGATCAACATGGACAGCTTGAGAATTCGGATTTATTCCATCAGTTTTTGAAGGATGTTAAAGATAAGGAACAAAAGACACTTAAAGTAACTCGCTATACAATCGAGGGTGCACCAATTTATTGGGCTGTAAAATTTAATGGCGAGCATTTTAACATTGAAATTGATAACAGGGAAGACGAATGGGGAAGTAAAAATATTGAAAACTATCAATGTGATAAATTGACGGAGGAAGTAGCCGGTTCATTAACAGATTATAACTTTACGTCTTGTGACGGCGGCTTTGAAATCAATTTATTATCGGTAATTAACGAATAAGCGACATTATAAAAGGCCGATAAAATCTACTTTAAGAGATTTTACCGACCAGTAATTTACTTGATTTTATTTGCGATTTCCAATGCTTGAGTAAAGTCTTCAATTAGATCATCTTCATTTTCCAAACCGACTGAAAATCGCAGCAGACCGTCTGTTATTCCGCGTTTTGAGCGTTCTTCCGGTTCCATTGCCGCATGACTCATTTTGGCTGGGTACGATAAGATCGATTCAACACCACCAAGACTAACCGCAAATACCGGGATTTTCATCGCTTCAACAAAAGCTTTAGCAATGTCATAGTTCGGTAAACTAAACGATAATACCGCTCCCGCTGAAGTTGCCTGTGCCGCATGAATTTCAAAACCTGGGTGAGTGGGGAGCCCAGGGTAATATACTTTTTCCACTAATGGATGTGCATGTAAAAATTGAGCAATCCGCATTGCAACACGTGATTCTTCATTAAAACGTACGGCAGTCGTTTTCATATTTTGAATGAGCGTGAAGCAATCCTGTACACCAAGTACAGAACCGAATGAATTTTGCACGAAATAAATTTCATTACCGAGCGCTTCATCTTTCGTTATAACAAGCCCAGCTACTATATCGGAATGCCCCGATAAAAACTTTGTTGCAGAATGAATGACAACGTCTACACCTAACTCCAGCGGCTTTTGATGCAACGGTGTCATAAACGTATTATCTAAAAACGTTAGCGCACCATGTTGTTTCGCGATTTCTACCACAGCACGGATATCGGTAATACCTAATGTAGGATTCGAAGGTGTTTCCATATAAATTAATTTCGTTTCCGGTCGTACTGCTGCTTTTACTGCTTCCGTGTCAGTGAAGTCGACAAATGTATGCGTAATACCGTAACGTGGCAATACTTTTGTAACGAAACGGTACGTACCACCGTAAACGTCTTCTGTAATAACAATATGGTCGCCTGCAGATAAAATCATAAAGCAGGCAGAGACAGCAGCCATACCTGTAGCAAATGCAAACCCTCGATTACCGCCTTCAAGTTCGGCAATGGCCTTTTCCAATGCGGCACGTGTCGGGTTTCCTGAACGCGCATAATCATATTCACCAAATTCATCAATCGATTCCTGATGGAAAGTCGATGATAAATACATCGGTACGTTGACAGCGCCTTTTTTATCGGAATAGCCTTCACGGATGGCCCCGTGTATTAATGATGTTTCAATGCGGTTTGTCATGCAAATTCACCTCGTAACGAATCGAAAACTTGCTGTAAGTCTGCGATTAAATCATCTGCTTCTTCAATACCTACTGAGAAACGAAGTAACCGGTCACATACACCTCGTGCAACACGTTCCTCATATGGCATATCGGCATGCGTTTGCGTAGCAGGGTAAGTAATAAAACTCTCCACGCCTCCAAGACTTTCGGCAAAAGTTATCAGCTTGATTCCTTTTAAAAACGGGTTGACCATTGATCGATCTTTGACGCGGAAGGAAAGCATACCGCCTTTTCCTGTATACAGTACATCTGTCACAAGAGGTTCATTCGCTAAGTATTCCGCAACTTTTTTTGCATTCGCATCATGCTGTTTTAAACGTAAATGCAATGTTTTCAGTCCGCGAATCAGCAGCCATGAATCCATCGGTGAAAGCACCATACCAATCCCATTATGGTAAAATGCTAACTTTTCACATAGTTCAACACCTTTTGCTACGACTAGACCTGCCAATACATCATTATGTCCACCAATATATTTCGTTGCACTATGTAAAACAATATGTGCACCTAATTCAAGGGGACGCTGAAAATACGGAGTGTAAAATGTATTGTCGACGATTAGCAATAAGTTATGTTTTTCTGCTAGTGCCGCATATGCCACAAGATCGATTTCCTGCATTAACGGGTTTGTCGGAGTTTCGATAAACAATGCTTTCGTATTATCATTGATTAAACTTTCAACCTCTTCAATGTTAGTAAATGGGTTATATACCGGTTTAATATTGTAGTTTTCCGCAAATGTTTTGAATAGACGATATGTTCCGCCATATAAATCTTCCGGAACGATTAATTCATCGTTCGGTTTAAATAATGACATGACAAGCTGTACTGCCGCCATTCCTGAGCTGCATGCAAATCCCGCATCACCGTTTTCCAGATCTGCGATTCCTTGTTCAAGGATTGTACGAGTAGGATTTTTAGTTCGTGTATAATCATAGCCTGTCGATTCACCAATACCCGTATGCTGATAAGCTGTCGACATATAGATCGGTGGATTGATCGCACCTGTTTTGGCATCACTTAAATTTCCGAGCTGTACTAATTTTGTTTCAATTGAACGTTGTGACATGGATTACACTTCCTTACATGAATTTACTAAACATTTCGAATGAATCGAGTATTACATCAATTTATCATGAACAGATGAAAGGAACAATAGGAGAAACGAGTATTAAGTAGAATAGGGGAATAATTGAATTAAAAAACAAAAAATCCTGGAATACGTTCGCTTCGTACTCCAGGATAAAAATTATTATTTGCCTTGTTCATTTTTTAATAAGTCACGGATTTCTTTTAACAGTTCTTCTTTTGTATCGAGTTCCGGTGTCGATTCTTCCACAACTTCCGCTTCTTTTTTACGGTTTAATTTAGTCAGTAATCGTAATGCCATGAAAATAGCAAATGCGATAATAATGAAATCGATAATCGATTGAACGAACACACCTAACGCTATTTGTGCTTCGCCTGATCCAAACTTCCATTCGTTTGTCAGATCGATTCCGCCTGTAAGCATCCCGACAAGCGGCATAATAATATTTTCAACTAATGATGTGACAATTTTACCGAATGCTGCACCAATAACAACTGCAACAGCTAAATCGATAACATTGCCCTTCATCGCAAATTCTTTAAAATCTTTCCACATAATATAGCAACTCCTCTAATAATATTACACAATTTCTAATTCTAGCGATTGCCACTTTAATTTTCAACAGTGAAAATTACCTGCTTTTTTAGTAGAATGAGAGATAATGAATTCATTATGTATAATAGATTGGTGGCATTTATGGCTAAAAGTAAGAAAAAGAAACCTATTCTCTCCCCGAAAACAAAAATATTAACAATTATTCTGCTTATCCCCATCACTTTAACAATTTATATTGTGGCTTATTTTAGTTGGCAGCAAATTCGTGGTTGGCCTTTTACGGAAAAAACGGTGTATCAGCAAATCCAGGAACAGTTTGATTTGGAAATTCCAATCGAATATATCCCTGTATATGTTGCAGCAGAACAAAAATACGGTGTTCCATGGACGCTTCTTGCCGCACATCATCGCGTAGAAACCCGGTTTTCCACAATGTCTACACTTATATCACCGGTTGGCGCAGAAGGCCATCTACAGTTTATGCCTTGTACATTTGTAGGCTGGCAACACCCATCATGCAAAGACTTAGGGCAGGGGGAAATTCCGGAACATGATAAAACGAATCCTGCCGTTATTAAAAAATATGGCGGATATGGGGTTGATGCAAACGGTGACGGTATAGCTGATCCTTTTGATATTGAAGATGCCGTGTTCAGTGCAGCTAAATTTTTATCAATCGCCGGTGTAAATGATGGGCAATTGAAAAAAGCGATATTTCAATATAATCATAGTGATGAATACGTAGAAAATATCTTATTCTACTATAAACAGTACCGTGATTACGGGAATCAGTTGAAACAAATTGCGCTTGATGAAAACAAATAAAAAAAGTGTGACGTCAAGTCACACTTTTGGAAATTATTCTAGATGCAGAAATATTTAATTTGTTGCTTTACGCATTGAGCGTAGGATAAAGCTTACAATAAAGATTAAGACGATGGCACCGATTAATGCAGGGAATACATAGAAGTCTGATACTTTCCAGCCCCAGTTACCTAAAATCATGCTACCGATCCATGAACCGACAATACCTGCAATAATATTACCGATAATGCCTCCTGGTACATCCTTACCTAAAATTACTCCTGCTAACCAACCTAAAATACCACCGATAATTAAAAACCAAATGAAACTCATCATTCTTTCCAACTCCTTTGTTTAAGATTATGAATTATAATTGCATCTAGTTATTTATTTCCTATCATGCAAAAGCTTAAACATTTTTTTAGCTGGAAGTTTTTATGCAGTTCCGAAAATTATGGTAGTAAAATCATTTTATAGAGAATAATAAAATAATGTTACTTTTTAATTAAATAATGGAAGCACCTAAACAAGATTTGAAATGGTCAAGCGCCCATTTATGACCGATTTCATTAAAACTTGCTACGGCATGTTCAGGAATTGTGATTTTATAGCCTAAATTATAACTGTCTACCGCTGTGTGCAAAATGCAAATATCAGTGCATACACCGACCAGTACAACTTCTTCCACGCCGCGTTCCCTTAGCAAAATATCTAAATTTGTTCCTGCAAAGGCACTATAACGCGTTTTATCAAATGAAATAACACAATCTTTGTATGTTTCATATAGATCTTTTACCGAACCATACAGTTCCCGGCCTTTTGTTCCTGCAATATTATGCGGCGGAAACAATTTAGATTCAGGATGATACGGATCGTTTTCATCATGTAAATCATTGGCGAAAACGACGACATCATTTTGTTGAATAAATTGCTCTATTAGAGTACTAATATTGTTTTCTATTGTCTGTCCCGGCTTACCGCAAGTTAATTTACCATCATCCGCTACAAAATCATACGTATAATCAATGACAATCAATGCTTTTTTCATCTTTAATTCACTCCTTTTCAATTGTAAGCTTATTATGCCATGGCTAAAGAAAAAATGTGATCGATATTATAACTCTAAATATTCAAAATATTTTGATTTATTATGCCGGATGTTGTATAGTTAGGATATTAAAAAAATGGGGTGATTAATATGGATATGGCATTAAAGAAGAAACTGGATCGACAAGGATTAATTTTTGCAGGAATCCACAGTTTAATCGTATTGAACTTTGCTATTGAATTATTATTACTCTAATAGATTACGATACTTATAGAATCTAGCCTAATATTGCGCTAGGTTCTTTTTTGTGGCGAAAAAAGACGAGGCTCAATTAATATGTACAAAAAATTTTAAAAATTCAATTTTTGTAAAAACTGTGACGAAAGAGTTAAAAGGTAACACCAATGAGGATGAAAGCGATTGCAATAAATCTGTACTTTCTGAATTGTATAAAAAATTCAAAAAATAGTGTTGACGTTCTAGTTCGTTTCGTACTATGATAACAACAATTTAGTACACCACATCACTCAAGCGACATTTTGATGTGAGCTTACAAGGTGTAAAACTTTCGATACTTTCTAATTATAAAATTTCGAATATTTGAAATTTAAATTGAAAATCGAACATATAAAAACAACTAGAGTAAAAGCATTACGTTGAGGGGCGTTTAAAAATGAGAAGTGATATGATCAAAATGGGAGTTGACCGAGCTCCACACCGTAGTCTTTTATATGCTACAGGTAAAGTAAAGGCAAGAGATTTAGAGAAGCCATTTATCGGTGTATGTAATTCTTATATTGATATTATTCCAGGCCATGTCCATTTACGAGAATTTGCGGACGTAGTAAAAGAGGCCATTATTGAAGCAGGCGGAATTCCATTCGAGTTCAATACTATTGGAGTCGATGACGGAATTGCAATGGGGCATATCGGGATGCGCTACTCTTTGCCATCACGTGAAATCATAGCCGATTCAGCTGAAACGGTTATTAATGCACACTGGTTTGACGGAGTATTCTACATACCAAACTGTGACAAAATTACACCAGGTATGTTAATGGCAGCTGTTCGTACAAATGTTCCTTCTGTATTCGTATCTGGAGGACCAATGGAAGCAGGTACTTCTTCTTCAGGGAAAACATTATCGTTAACGAGTGTTTTTGAAGGAGTCGGTGCACATAAAGCAGGTACGATGACTGCTGAAGAGCTGCTTGATATTGAAAACAATGCGTGTCCAACATGCGGCTCTTGTTCAGGAATGTTCACAGCTAACTCAATGAACTGCTTAATGGAAATGTTAGGTTTAGCATTACCGGGCAACGGTACAATTGTTGCAACAAGCGAAAAACGTAAAGAATTAATTTACGAAGCAGCGAAGCATTTAGTACGCATGATTAAAGAAGATGTAAAACCACGTGACATTGTTACAAAAGAAGCGATTGATGATGCTTTTGCTCTTGATATGGCAATGGGCGGTTCTACAAATACAGTACTTCATACATTGGCGATTGCCAATGAAGCAGAAATTGACTACAACATTGAAGACATTAATAAAGTAGCAGAACGTGTTCCGTACATTGCAAAAATAATGCCGGCATCGGATATTTCGATGGATGACATTGCAAAAGCGGGCGGTGTTCAGGCGATTATTAATGAATTAACAAAAATTCCAGGGGCAATTCACCCTGACAGACCAACAATCGCAGGTGTTTCCATGAGAGAGCTTGTGAAAGACTATGAAATTACGAATGATCGTGTCATTCGCACAAAAGATAATCCATATAGTGCTGTAGGCGGACTTTCCGTATTGTTCGGAAATATTGCCCCTGAAGGCTCGGTAATTAAGGTCGGTGCGGTTGATCCTTCTATTAAAACCTTTACAGGCGAAGCGATCGTATTCGAATCACAGGAAGAAGCACAGCAGGCAATCGATGACGGCATAGTACGTGAAGGACATGTAGTTGTCATTCGCTATGAAGGTCCAAAAGGCGGGCCAGGTATGCCGGAAATGCTGGCACCAACTTCTGCAATTCAAGGACGTGGGTTAGGAACGAAAGTCGCACTCATTACAGATGGCCGTTTTTCAGGTGCATCTCGCGGTATTTCAATCGGCCATATTTCTCCGGAAGCTGCTGAAGGCGGTCCAATCGCATTAGTCGAAAATGGCGATACAATTATAATTGATTTGCCAAGCAGAACAATTAATTTACAGGTTTCCGACGAACTTCTTGAAAAGCGTCGTCAAAACTTAAAACCATTTGAACCAAAAATTAAGCGCGGCTGGTTGGCACGTTACTCAGCGTTAGTAACAAATGCTTCCCAAGGCGGCGTAATGAAAATATAATCTGAATACTTTAAAACGTTGATGAGGTTAAAGGATATAGAGTCTTGTATTTACCAGAGAGCCGGTATTGGTGGAAGCCGGCGGTACAACTATATCCGACATCCCCTCGGAGTGGGCTATTAAACGCATTTGTCATTAGATAGCTCCGGGCATATTCGAATTGCTCGTTATTAATGAACCGTTCTCTTTGTTCAGTTGCGCAAATTTCCAGTAGGAACTTTGAAATAAAGAGGCTAAGGCGGTTCACGAGGTAACTAGGTGAACACTGTTTCTTTTAGAAGCGCATGTTCATCGATGTTATAAATGAGGGTGGTACCATGAAAAGTCTTTTTCATCCCTACGTAAGAGGTTTTCTTTTGCGTGCGGAGAAAGAGGCTTTTTCTTTTTATAAATTTATAAAAATGACTTCACATATAAAGTTTTAAAAAAGGAAGGAGAAATTACTATGAGTGCAAACGTTTCAGTAAATCAAGAAATCGAAAAGCCCGAAGAACAACAGCAAGTAACAAAACCGAGAGACGGTGCGGATATTTTAGTGCAGGCACTGCATGAACAAGATGTGGATATTATTTTTGGTTACCCGGGTGGGGCAGTTTTACAAATTTATGATGCTCTATACCGCAATCCGATCCGTCACATTTTGACACGCCACGAACAAGGTGCTATCCATGCGGCAGAAGGTTACGCACGTGTTATGAATAAACCGGGTGTAGTAATTGCGACATCTGGACCTGGAGCGACAAACCTTGTAACCGGTATTGCCGATGCGATGATTGACTCGATCCCGTTAGTAATTTTTACAGGGCAAGTAGCTACATCGGTAATCGGTACAGATGCATTCCAGGAAGCTGATATTATGGGCATCACAACACCAATTACAAAACATAACTATCAAGTGCAGGACGTAGCAGATATTCCTCGTATTGTTAAAGAGGCATTCCATATTGCCAATACAGGACGTAAAGGACCGGTTGTCATTGACTTCCCGAAAAATATCTCTCAAACAGTATTCCTGGATGAAATTAAAGCTCCGGATGATATTTATTTACCGGGTTACCAGCCGACAACGAAACCGAATTACCTGCAGATTCAAAAGGCGATTCAAGCATTAAGTTTAGCTAAAAAACCTTTAGTACTGGCAGGTGCAGGTGTATTATTCGCCGACGCACGCGAACAATTGACAGAATTTATTGAAAAATATAATTTACCGGTTGTTAATACATTACTTGGTTTAGGAAGCATTCACGGACAGCATAAACAATTCTACGGAATGGCCGGGATGCACGGTTATGCAACTGCCAATGATGCCATTACAAAATGCGATCTATTAATTAATATCGGTGCACGTTTTGATGACCGTTTAACAGGTAATTTAGCAACATTTGCACCGAACGCTACGATTATCCATATCGATATCGATCCGGCAGAAATCGGTAAAAATGTACCGACTGATATTCCGATTGTTGCAGATGCGAAAGAAGCGTTATATGCCCTGTTGAAAAAAGATTTCCCAGGACCAGATACGACGGAATGGACTCATTACTTAAATGATAGCCGTGATAAATATCCGCTTTGGTATGAAGAAGCGGGAGAAGAAATTTTACCGCAGCAAGCAGTTGAAATCATTCATAAGCTGACAGATGGAGAAGCGATTATCACAACAGATGTTGGACAGCATCAAATGTGGGCAGCCCAATATTATCAACTAAATAATCCGCATAACTGGGTAACATCAGGCGGTTTAGGAACGATGGGCTTCGGTTTCCCGGCAGCAATCGGTGCACAGTTTGCGAAGCCTGAGAAAAAGGTTATCTCAATTGTTGGAGATGCCGGTTTCCAAATGACAAATCAGGAACTTGCATTACTAAAGGAATTTAACTTACCAGTAAAAGTAGTAATCCTTAACAACAGTTGTTTAGGAATGGTACGTCAATGGCAGGAAACATTCTATGAGGAGCGTTATTCACAAAGCTTAATGCCAATCCAGCCGGACTTCGTTAAACTTGCCGATGCATATGGCATTAAAGGCTACCGCATTGACAATTTATCAGAAGCGGAAGCAATCTTTGACGAAGCGATCAATTCTGATGAGCCGGTTGTCATTGATTGTCGAGTGAAGCAACTTGTTAGCGTATTCCCGATGGTTGCGCCTGGTAAAGGATTACATGAAATGATTGGAGTGAAAAAGCCATGAAACGAGTGCTGACAGTAACAGTAATTAACCAAAGCGGCGTATTGAACCGAGTGACTGGCTTATTAATGAAACGTCAATTCAATATTGAATCGATTACAGTAGGTCATACGGAACAGCCGAATTTTTCGAAAATGACGTTCATCGTCCATGTTGAAGATGAAAATAAAATCGAACAGTTAATCAAGCAGCTTTCGAAGCAAATCGATGTATTAAAAGTAAACGATATTACAGAAAAAGCGATCGTCCTTCGTGAGTTGGCTCTTATAAAAGTAGTTTCACCACCCAACTTGCGCCTGGAGATGAATGCAATCGTTGAACCATTCCGTCCGCAGGTTGTCGATACTTCAAAAAATGTTGTGACATATGAAGTAGTTGGCCATCCGGAAAAAATCGATGCTTTTATCGAGTTACTTCGTCCATATGGCATTAAAGAGTTAACACGTACTGGTGCAACAGCAGCCATCCGTGAAGCACAAAAAATCGAGAGCCCACAATTATCGATTTTAAAATAAGCATTAAAAGTATTACTGAGAAGCTATACAACATTGGATTTACAAACAGGGTGGAAGATGTCATCTGAAGCCCGTATTTCAAAAATAAAAAAACATTCACTTAATTGGAGGAAATGAAAATGTCAAAAATGTATTATGAAAACGAAATTAACGAGCAAGTATTACAAGGGAAGAAAATCGCGATCATCGGTTATGGTTCACAAGGCCATGCTCATGCGCTTAACTTAAAAGAATCAGGTTTTGATGTAGTAGTTGGTATCCGTCCAGGTAAATCATACGATGCAGCAAAAGAAGATGGCGTAGAAGTAAAATCTGTAGCAGAAGCGGCTGCAGAAGCAGATGTAATTCAAATCCTACTTCCGGATGAGCGTCAAAAAGCAGTATATGAAGCAGAAATCGCACCACATTTAACACCTGGTAAAGCGTTAATGTTCGCACACGGTTTCAACGTACACTTCGAGCAAATTCAACCACCAGCAGATGTTGACGTATTCCTAGTAGCCCCAAAAGGCCCAGGTCACTTAGTACGTCGTCAATTCACTGAAGGAGCTGGCGTACCAGGCTTATTCGCAATCCACCAAGATGCGACAGGTCAAGCTCGTGATTTAGCTCTAGCATACGGTAAAGGTATCGGTTCAGCACGTGGCGGATTACTTGAAACTACTTTTGCTGAAGAAACAGTAACTGACCTATTCGGTGAGCAAGCAGTACTTTGCGGCGGTACAACTGAACTTGTTAAAGCAGGTTTCGAGACATTAGTTGAAGCAGGTTATCAACCAGAATTAGCTTACTTTGAAACATTACACGAACTTAAATTAATCGTTGACTTAATGTTTGAAGGCGGTATGGCGACAATGCGCTATTCAATTTCAGATACAGCAGAGTGGGGCGACTATGTTTCAGGTCCCCGTATTATCGACGCATCAGTAAAAGCGCGTATGAAAGACGTATTAACTGATATCCAAGACGGTACATTTGCGAAGCGCTGGATCGCTGAAAACGAAAACGGCCGCCCTGAATACACAAAATTCAAAGAAGCTGGTGCAAACCACCAAATTGAAGAAGTTGGCGAAAAATTACGTGCTATGATGCCATTCATCAACCAAGGAAAACAAAAGGTAACAGTGAAATAATATGAGAAAAATTGACATTTTTGATACAACATTGCGCGACGGAGAACAATCGGCCGGTATTAACTTAAATACTGCAGAGAAAGTAGAAATCGCAAAACAACTAGAGCGTTTAGGTGTCACAATTATTGAGGCGGGATTTCCTGCCTCATCTCCAGGTGACTTTGAGGCGGTATCATTAATCGCGAAAACAGTGAAAAATTCAATCGTCACAGGTTTAGCACGTGCTGTTAAAAGCGATATTGATGCCGTGTGGGAAGCAATTCGCCATGCTGAACAGCCACATGTCCATACATTTATTGCAACAAGCCCGATTCATATGGAATATAAGCTAAAGAAAAATCCGGATGAAGTAATCGAGCAAGCCGTAACAGCTGTAAAGTATGCAAAGGAAAAATTCTCACTTGTAGAATTTTCTGCTGAAGACGGGTTCCGTTCAGATAAAGAATTTTTAGTTCGAATTTGCCGGGAAGTTATTAAAGCTGGTGCAACAACGATCAATATTCCGGATACAGTTGGTTACGCATCACCGGAAGAATACGGCGCTTTATTCCGTTATTTACGTGAAAACGTGATCGGTGCAGAAAAGATTAAATTTTCGGCACATTGTCATGACGATTTAGGTATGGCAGTTGCAAACTCTTTGGCAGCGATCGAAAACGGTGCAGACCAAGTAGAATGTACGATTAACGGACTAGGCGAACGTGCAGGAAATGCCGCATTGGAAGAAATCGGTGTTGCCCTACATATTCGTAAAGACTTCTATGGTGTTGAAACAGGACTGAATTTAAAAGAAATTAAACGTACATCACAGATGGTAAGCCGTTTAACAAATGTAGTCATTCAACCAAACAAAGCAGTTGTCGGTAAAAATGCATTTGCACATGAATCAGGAATTCACCAGGATGGTGTATTAAAAAATCCTGAGACATATGAAATCATATCTCCAGCACTTATCGGAGAAGATGATATCCCGTTAGTTTTAGGAAAACATTCAGGCCGCGCAGCATTCCGTGATCGTGCGGAAACAATGGGATTCCAGTTATCGGATGAAAAGCTGAACAAAGCTTTCGCTGAGTTTAAAAAATTGGCCGATCGCAAAAAAGAAGTGACAGAAGAAGATTTAACAACAATCTTAACTGAGCAGCAAGTTTCAATAGAAGATGTTCCATTATTTGAACTTAAATCAGTCCAAGTTCAGTACGGTACAGAAAATATTCCAACTGCCACTGCATCAGTCATTACTCCTGAAGGGGAGTTGAAAACACTTGCTTCAACAGGATCGGGTTCAGTCGAAGCTATTTTTAATACACTTGAGCAGCTTGTTGGAGGTAAAGTTAATATTTTGGACTACCGAGTACAATCAGTTGGTAAAGGTCGTGATGCACTTGGGGAAGCGGTCATTAATTTAAAATATAATGGCTACACATCAACAGGACGCGACTCTGCACAGGATGTGCTGGAAGCAAGCGCAAAAGCATATTTAAATGCAGTGAACCGGCAATTGATTCAACAGCAAGTACGCGAAAAACTGGCAATTACGATTTAACAGATTGTACGAACTAATTGCAATCTTCTTATATTATCATTAGCGCCATCCTAATTGGTGGCGCTTCTACATCAAGTTACTTCACGTAGAAAGAAAGGTGTTTTACAAATGGAAAAGATAATTACAGTACTACCAGGTGACGGCATTGGTCCAGAGGTTGTTGCAAGTGCAGTAAAAGTATTACAAGTAATCGGGAAACGTTTTAAGCATACATTTCATTTAAACTACGCGGCAATCGGTGGAGCTGCAATTGATCAGTACAACAACCCGTTACCGGAAGAAACAATTGCGATGTGTGAAGCAAGTGATGCCATTTTATTAGGCGCGGTAGGTGGTCCAAAATGGGATAATAACCCGCCAGCATTGCGTCCGGAAAAAGGTTTACTGAAAATCCGCAAGCACTTCGATTTATTTGCGAATTTACGTCCTGTGAAAGCATTCCCAAGTTTACTTGCATCTTCTCCATTAAAGCGTGAAGTTGCGGAAAATGTAGACTTAATGATCGTCCGTGAATTAACAGGAGGGCTATACTTCGGAGAACCACGTAAAAAAACAGATGCAGGTGCTATTGATACATGTGTGTATTCCCGTGAAGAAATCGAACGTATTGTCGAAAATGCATTCGAATTAGCACGATTACGCCGAGGAAAACTTTGCTCAGTAGATAAAGCAAATGTACTGGATACATCCCGTTTATGGCGTGAAATTGTAGAAGAGAAGAAAAAGCAGTACCCAGATGTAGAAACAGAACACAACTTAGTTGACTCAGTGGCAATGAAACTGATTACAAATCCGGGTCATTATGATGTCATCGTTACAGAAAACTTATTCGGCGACATTTTAAGTGATGAAGCTTCTGTAATTACGGGTTCATTAGGTGTATTACCTTCTGCATCAATTCGCGGCGATAATTTTGGACTTTATGAGCCTGTACATGGTTCAGCACCTGAAATTGCTGGCCAAGGTGTTGCAAACCCGGCAGCAACAATTCTTTCAGTAGCAATGATGCTTCAATATTCATTTGGCTTAAAAGAAGAAGCAGCTGAAATCGAGCGTGCTGTTGCAGCCGTATTCGAAGATGGCTACTACACAGCCGATTTAGCCCAGGAACATACACGTACATTAACAACAGAAGAATGGACAGAAAAAGTACTAAACGAAATCGATGCAAGTTTCGTCTCAGACAGCATTATGATTTCATATAACTAATAATTCAGATAAAAGGAAAAGTAGTTGGTTTTGAATCAACACTATATATGGTTAAGGAACGGTGAGAACTATGGGGAAAAATATTATAGAAAAAGTGTGGGAACAGCATGTCGTACATCGTGAAGAAGGAAAGCCGGACTTACTTTATATTGACCTGCATTTAATACACGAAGTTACAAGTCCTCAAGCATTCGAAGGACTTCGCCTGGCAGGACGAAAAGTGCGTCGTACTGATCTTTCGTTCGCAACTATGGATCATAACGTACCGACTAAAAACCTGCCGACGATTAACGATCCGATCGCAAAAAAACAAATTATGACACTTGCAGAAAACGCAAAAGAATTCGGTATCGAATTAGCTGATATCGGCCATCCAGATCAAGGGATCGTTCACGTAATTGGACCGGAATTAGGACTGACGCAACCTGGTAAAACAATCGTTTGCGGTGATTCCCATACAGCGACACACGGTGCATTCGGCGCAATCGCATTTGGAATCGGTACATCAGAAGTAGAACATGTATTATCGACACAAACATTATGGCAATTAAAGCCGCCAACAATGGAAATCCGTGTGAACGGTGAACTTGGTGTTGGTGTAACAGCGAAAGACATCATTTTAGCGATTATTGCAAAATGGGGAATCGGTGTTGGTACAGGGCATATCGTGGAGTATACAGGTGAAGCAATCCGCAAGCTCTCTATGGAAGAGCGCATGACAATCTGTAATATGTCGATTGAAGCAGGAGCAAAAGCAGGCCTGATTTCACCGGATGAAACGACGGTTGAATTTTTACGCGGTCGACGTCACGTACCTCAAGGAGATAAATTTGAGGAAGCGGCAAAATACTGGTTAAGTCTTGCGTCGGATGCAGATGCAACATATGATGTAGTCCTTGAAATTGACGCACAGGAAATCGAGCCGATTGTAACATGGGGCACAAATCCAGCGATGGGTGTCGGCGTTTCAAAAACAGTCCCTACTGCTGCTGATTATGACAATGAAACAGATAGATCCGCTTTAAACAAAGCACTGAAGTATATGGATTTACAAGAAGGCCAAAAAATTACAGATATTGAAATTCAACATGTATTTATCGGATCTTGTACGAACTCCCGTATTAACGACTTACGTGCAGCTGCTGAAATTGTAAAAGGTGAAAAGCTTGCACCGGGGGTTAAAGGGATTGTTGTTCCTGGTTCTTGGTCGACAAAACGCCAGGCAGAAGAAGAGGGTCTACATCTAATATTCCTTGATGCTGGCTTTGAATGGCGTGAATCAGGCTGTTCTGCTTGCTTAGGGATGAATGAAGATGTAATTCCAGCGGGTGAACGATGTGCTTCTACATCTAACCGTAACTTTGAAGGACGTCAAGGTGCAGGTGCACGCACACATCTTGTATCACCGGCGATGGCAGCAGCAGCTGCAATTCACGGACGTTTTGTCGATGTTCGTAAGCTACAAAAGCAGGAAGCATAAGGAGAGATCAGCATGAAACCGATTAATATTGTAAATAGTATCTATGCACCACTTGATCGTAAAAACGTCGATACAGACCAGATTATTTCGAAGGAATTTTTAAAGCGCATCGAACGTACAGGATTCGGACAATTCGTATTTTATCACTGGCGTTTTGATGAAAACGGCAATCCAATCGGGGATTTCGTATTAAATAAACCGGAATATAAAAACGCTGAAATTTTAGTGGCACAAGATAACTTTGGCTGTGGCTCATCACGTGAGCACGCTCCATGGGCTATCCTTGATTACGGATTCCGAGTTGTCATCGCACCAAGTTTTGCGGATATCTTCCATAATAACTGCTTCAAAAACGGTATTTTACCGATTAAATTAACGGAAAGCGAATGTGACGAACTGTTAGAAAAAGGATTAGCAGAAGCACAGGCAATTGAAGTTAATTTAGAACAGCAAACGGTTACTACGGGTTATGGCAAAACGTATTCATTTGAAATTGATCCATACTATAAACAAATGTTATTGAATGGATGGGACGAAATTTCTCTTACATTCCAATATGAAGAGCAAATTACTGCTTACGAGAAAAATCGCGTAGCATACTAATAGATGAGCCTGTTACTTTGGGAACCCCCCTTAGTAGCAGGCTCTGTCTTATTTTACCGGTTGTTACGCTATTTTGGCGATGCTATAATTTAATTCATTGTGTAAGTATCGGGAGTGTAATTATGAATAAATTATGGGTTTGGATCGGGATTATTTTAGTTATTGGGTTTATCATCAATTACTGGATGTTAATCGTTGGAGCCGTTGCTCTGTATTATGGAATGAAGAAACTTGTAAAATATTCTAAAGAGAAACAGCAACAAAAAGCGCTAATAGCAGAACAACAGCAAATAATAGAAAATCAATCATCGATCGAGTATAAAATGGAAAGATTGCTAATTTTAACAAATAATATTGATCCCAATGGATATAAGCGCCAATTGTATAAAAATAAGCAGCAATTGGATTTAAGGGATTACTGGTATAAATATTTGGATTTACGCGCAAAACTCATTTTGAATGACACACCTACATACCGTGAAGAGGAAGTTTTGCACATAATGTGTGATGAACTGCTAATACGAATGGATAACTTGGAAATAGAAGTAACAGATGCGGTCAAAAAAGAATTTATTGAAGAAAACTTAATGCCATTGCTAAAAGATGTAGTGGAAATCATGGAAGATATCAGCCCAGTGAAAACAATTAATATGGATGCATACCGCTTATTAAAAAAGAATAAACAATAAGTTATGGAAACCCTCCTCATCAGAGAGGGTTTTTTTCATTGGGTTTAACCCAAAATTAACCTTAGTTGAATAGTATTTCTCGTTTTGGGCACTCTATAAAAAAGTTTAGCTAAGATTGGAGAAATACTATGTCTTCGGCAGAGAACATTAAATGGATTAATGAACAATTCAAAGATACAAATGAATTAACAACGAAGACGTTGGAAGATGACGATAAAAAAGCAGAGCTATTTTATATTAAGCCGCTCATCGATGTGGAGTTACTTCAAAAAATTGTCATTAAACCCTATTTTGAAATGCAATCTGAAACTAAATTTATCCGATATCTGAAAGCTTTGCCTCAATTTCAGGACAGTAAGTCGAAAGAACAGCTTACTGTGGAAGTTTTAAACGGCAATGTGCTAATTTTCATACAAAATAAGTTTTACCTGCTCGATTTGAAATTTTCTTACAATGATCAGGCCAATACGGCATCTGTTGAAACGACAATACATGGTTCGCAGCTGGCACTAAGCGACAATATCGCAACCAATATCAATTTGATTCGTTCCGATTACCATCAACCAACATTGTTTGTGGAATATTCCACGACGGGACAAGTAAACAACCATAAATTGGCTATCATATATGATAAAGATAAAGTAAATGAAAATGTGCTGAATATCATTACCGAAAAACTTCAGCAAGTGGATAAGCAAGTTATTACATCTACCGTTCAGCTGAGTAACTATTTAAACAACAAAAAGTTTTCATTATTCCCTCAAATGATTATGACCGAACGTCCGGATCGGATTGTCTATAATTTGTCTGGAGGGAAGGTGATATTAATGATGGATGGAAATCCCCAGGCTTTGATTGCTCCTGTATATTTCTTCGATTTCATGACGTCGATGGAAGATAATTACCATTCATTCTTTATTTCATTTTTTCTTAAATTTCTTCGATATACAGGGCTATTCATAAGTCTCCTTTTACCGGGTCTATATATTGGGATTACTTCTTTCGCGCCGGAAGTATTCAGGACTGAGCTCGCACTGACGATAGCCGGAAGTCGTACAGGTGTTCCATTTTCTTCATTCGTGGAAGTATTGTTCATGCTGTTTTTTATGGAAATGCTGCTGGAAGCCAGTATCCGTCTACCGAAAACGATAAGTGCAACTGCTACAACTGTTGGAGGATTAATTTTAGGGTCTGCGGTAACAGAAGCCTCACTTGCATCGGATATTATGATTATTATCGTTTCCGCAGTAGCGATCTCTACCTTCGTCATTCCGATCAATGAAATGGCATTTTCCATCAGGGTAATCCGACTTATATTTATCCTTGCAGCGACCATATTCGGTTTGGCTGGATTAACATTGGGACTGTATGCGTTTATTATGTATTTAGTAAGCATCGACAGCTTCGGGGAGCCTTATCTGAAATTCAACCGGAAGATGAAAAACAAGGTGGAGGCGGGTGAGAAAACGTGAGCCGGTTTTATTACTATTTGATTATCATTAATATGATGGCAAACATTATTGCATCTGTTCCTGCCATTCTTTTGCATTATCATAAAGAAGGTACTGTCATTTCGATGATTTTATCGATTGGAGCAGGAGTTGTCCTTGTAACGATCTATACAAGATTTTTTCTTTCATATCCCGGTAAGACATTACCTGAACTGCTGGAAAAAACGACTTCAAAATGGTTTTACCTGCCCTTCGTATTTGCTCTTGCAGTCCTCTGGTTTATAGCCGGGCTCATTACACTCATTACATTTACATTTTTGCTGATTCGCTACTTAAGCCCAGAAATGCCGATTGTTCAAATTTGCTTGACACTTATATTAGCAGTTATTTTTGGGGCATTAATGAAAACTGATCGCGTGCTGTATACGGTGGAGATGATTTTAATTATCACTAGCCCCTTGATTCTTTTCATATTTTATAAGGCATATAGCAGCGCAAGCCTTAATTGGGATTTTGTTATGGAAGCTGTCTTATATATTAACCAACTTCCAAACTGGCATTCATTTTCCGCTTGCTTCTTTTTATTTTTGGGTGCCGCGAACTTGTTTATCTTCAATCGGTATTTTACGGATAAACAGACATTTGGTTTTAAGCAGATAATGGTGATTATCTCTATATGTTTGGGTACATTATTTACAACTTATTTTGTACCGATTGGTTTTAATGGTTTTGAAGGAATCAATGAACTTGTCTATCCTTGGATTTCGACGACCGATTCAATTAAAATGGATTATTTTATTATTGAACGGGTATTGTTTATGTTTTTACTTTTTTATCTAGGAATCGCCTTTTTAAGTATTCTGATTCACTGGCATGCATCAATGGAGTTTCTGAAATTTGTGTTCAAGCTGGAAAAAATTAAATTTAAAAATATAAGCATTGGCAAATTTTTACCGCTTCCCATTTTTACTGCCATTTCCATATTTCTGGCGAAAGAATTGACTGAATACCAGCTGTTTCGGTATACGAGTTATTTTTATGATGCACTGGTCTTTATTTTCCCCAGTATGATTCTGGTGTTTATGTACATTAAGAGGAGGATGAAAAATGAAATACCTACCTCCAAAAATTAATACAGGCATTGTAATTTTGATATTTTGTACATTATTTTTGTCGGGCTGTGCCTTTAAAGATATTGATAAAAGTGTTTTTGTTGCAATGATTGCCATTGATACATCAGACGATGAGAAAAAACCGTACAAAGTTACATTAAAGCTCTATGAACCAACTGGCTCATTCAAAGAGGCAACAGAACCTGAGTACTCCTATTTAACGGAAAATGGTGAATCATTATCGGAAGCGATTCGAAAAATGGAATCCTATTCAGATAAGGAGCTCGAATTTGGGCATTCCAAGCTCATCGTTTTAGGTGAAGAACTTCTAAAAAAAAACAAAAATGAAGAGATTTTGGACTTTTTGCTGAGAAGAGCCGATATACAAATGATTTCCTGGATTACTGTGGGTAGGCCGACCGCAGAAGAAGTAATTAAAATGGTTCCGCAAGGGGAATCAGCGGCATACCCAGAGCTCTTTAATTATTTTGAAAATAACGGAACAAATACTCCCTACATTGTAACAACTCACTTATTTAAATTTAGAAGAAATATGAAGGAAAATGGGATTGATTCCGTATTACCCATTATTGAAATGAATAAGGAAGCAGAGCATTTTGAAATAAATAAATCTTTACTTATCGCACAAAATAAAGAGCCTCATGAATTGAATCCATTGAATACAATGATATACAATATGCTGATTAGGAATACGGATGCTAATCTACTGATAAACGAAGACGGTGATTATTTTATAGCCTATATTGATACAATTAAATCAAAATATAAAGTCAATATAAAAGATCAGCATGATATAAAACTCGATTTGCAAATAAATTTAAACGGTTCGATATCAGAATCGAAAAAGCCCATGAAAAATAAGGATTTGCCATTATATAATGAGGAATTAAAAAAAGAATCAGAAGATAAAATTACACAATTTGTTATGGAGATGAAAAAGCACGGCTATGATCCGCTTGGTTTTGGTATTGATTACAAAGCAAAGGTATTTCATAATCGGCGAATGACCGATGCGGAATGGATGGAAGCATACAAAAAAGCTAAAGTAAACGTAACTGTTGTACCAGGATTGAAAAGTACCGGATCAATTCAATAAACAAAAATTTTGGGACAAGGATAAACAAAAGACTTCAAACAAGGTGTTTGAAGTCTTTTTAATATTTATATAGCTACCCAGTGGCCTTTTGTAACTTCAACAAGCTCTGTGTTTTCTACATCGAACCGGTTTGCTGCCAGTTCCTCGTCTGTCATAACATGACGCTTTTTCTGTTTTTCGATAGCCGGATCCGGAATGGGAATAGAGTCTAGCAACATTTTCGTATAAGGATGCTGCGGATTGGCATACAGCTCTTCACTTTCTGCCAGCTCAACAATTTTTCCGCCATACATCACAGCTACACGATCACTAATATGTTTCACCATTGACAGGTCATGTGCAATAAACAAATATGTTAATCCTAATCGCTGCTGCAAATCCTTCAATAAATCAACGACTTGCTTTTGAATGGACACATCAAGCGCGGATAACGGCTCATCACAAACGATGAATTGAGGTTCCACAGCAAGAGCACGTGCAATTCCGATACGCTGACGTTGACCGCCGCTGAACTCATGCGGATAACGAAGCGCATGTTCTTTTTTTAAACCGACGAGCTCCAATAATTCTTCTACTCGTGCCCGGCGTGATTCTTTGGAAGGGGACAGTTTATGAACATCCAGTGCTTCTCCGATAATATCCAATATTTTTTTTCGCGGATTTAAACTTGAATAAGGATCCTGGAAAATAATTTGCATATGACGACGCATACTTTTTAGCTCATTTTTCGTTAAGCGACTAACCGGTACGCCTTTATAAAGTACTTCACCGTCTGTTGGCTCGTGTAGCTGCAACAATGTTCGGCCGGTTGTCGATTTACCGGAACCTGATTCACCAACAAGCCCTAATGTTTCACCCGGATAAATCTGAAATGATAAATCATTCACCGCTTTTAATACATTGCCTTTTGCTAATTCAAAATGTTTGGATATATTTTTAACTTCGACTAACGGCACATTTATATTCAAGTCAGGCGACAAGTTTGGCAGTTCTTTCGGCTGTTTCGGTTCATGTAGCTTCGGCAAAGCGTTCAACAGTCGTTTCGTATAAGGATGCTGCGGATTGGCAAAAATCTCTTCCGTTGTACCTTGTTCGACGACCTCGCCTTCCTTCATAACAACAACACGATCACACATACCCGCTACGACACCCAAATCATGTGTAATCAATATAATAGATGTACCAAATCGCTGCTGCATGTCCTTCATCAATGATAAAATCTGTGCTTGGATTGTTACGTCAAGCGCTGTTGTCGGTTCATCGGCAATAAGAAGGGAAGGGTTACATGCTAAAGCCATAGCAATCATAACTCGTTGTCGCATCCCGCCGCTAAATTCATGGGGGTACTGATTATAACGTTCTTCACTATTTTTTATTCCGACTAATTTTAATAGTTCAATTGTTTTTAAATGTGCTTCCTTTTTCGAAAGCCCTTGATGTTTCATTATACCTTCTGCAATTTGGTCACCAATACGAATAGTTGGGTTTGTAGAGGTCATCGGATCCTGGAAAATCATACTAATGTCTTTTCCGCGAATCGCTTCCATTTGATTTTCCGTTTGGGTAATTAGATTTTTTCCTTGGAATTCAATCGTTCCATCTTTTAAGAAAGAAGGAGGAGATGGAAGTAAACGCATAATTGAACGGGCCGTTACACTTTTTCCGCTACCGGATTCTCCTACAATTCCGACTGTTTCACCCTCGTTTACATGAAAACTTACGCCTTTAACGGCTTCGAATTCTTGCTCGCCAGTTATAAAAGATACACGTAAATCCTTTACTTGAAGCAACTTTTTACTCATAACATGCTCATCCTTTAATAAAAATAAAATAATTTCATTGACTTCTGAATGTTCGTTCTACATAATACATTACTATACAGGTAGGAATTATACAATATTTAAAGTTTGAAAATTCTTTACACAGTAAGGGTGGAGAGAATTGGTAAGAAAGGAGCTGCTTTTGTTTCATGCAGCATTTATTTTTTGAAAGCTTTCAAAAAAATGCTTCGAAAAAGAGTTATTATTTTGCTTTTGTATTGCTCGGCTTGTTCGTACACATTTTCACAGTTCCGCTCTATTTAATGAATCGATCCAAATCAACGTATGCGGAAAAGGCTATGAATGTGAAGAGACAAATAATAGAAGACGAGAAAGTATTCGAGTGGCATAAGCAATATGAAGTAGAAGAACGGACGAAAGCTCAGTTTTTCAATCGAAAGGTCGATGAGCAAACTATTATTCAAGCTGCGAAAGCGCTTGCCCAGCAAAAATTGGAGCGAGAGATAGAAAAAAGGCTTGCGGCAAATGGAGTAGTGGAAAACTCCTACAAAAATTATTTTAGTACACTATTAGAACGTCCGAACTTTTTACTGATTACAATAATTCCTGGTATTTTAATGTATGCTTTACTACTCATTACGAGTAATCCATTTACTCGCTTTATTTTTGAGCGCTTATTACAAAGTGTGTTCGTTATTATTGGGGTAGCAACGCTTGTGTTTACGATTTTGTATATTTCACCGTTTGACCCTGCCCGTAATTTGCTAGGGGTAGAGGCAACTCCTGCACAAGTCGAAAACTTTAATAAGCTATACGGGTTGGATCAGCCCTACTTAGTACAGCTTTGGCATTCACTGTCAGGTCTGTTTACATTTGATTTAGGAACATCTTTTGCAGGGAAAGAAGATGTCACACAAAGCATATTAAACAAATTTCCTGTAACACTTGAAATCGCAATGTTCTCATTACTGATGGCGATTGCAATAGCGATTCCGGTCGGTATTGTTTCTGCAGTGCGTCCAAATTCATTTATTGATTATGTATTTATGCTAATCGCATTAATCGGACTATCCATTCCAAGTTTCTGGCAAGGGCTAATTTTTATATTGACGTTCTCGCTGGAATTAAAATGGTTCCCGGCAACGTATAATCCGAGCAACTGGATGTCACTCGTTCTGCCAATTGTTGTACTTGGAACATCTATAACAGCATCAATTGCGCGTATGACAAGGTCCAGTATGCTGGAAGTAATCCATGAAGATTATATTATTACAGCAAAAGCAAAAGGGTTAAGTGAACGAAAAATAATTACTAAGCACGCGATCCGTAATGCGATGATTCCGATTATTACAGTTATTGGCCTGCTGTTCGGCGGAATGCTAGGCGGTGCTGCAGTAACAGAGAAAGTATTTAATATTAGCGGTATTGGAAGTTATATTGTCGACAAGCAATTTATTCCGGATATCCCGGCAATTTTGGGTGGGGTTGTTTATATTGCGATCACCATTTCCATAGTGAATATGCTGATCGATATTTTATACGCTTTCTTTGACCCAAGAATTCGTTCGAAAATGAAAAAATCTTAGGAGAGGGTAACGACGTGAAATTTATATCAGATGTAAAACTGCTGTTGAAAATAACACAAGAGTATGTAAATGCACAGTTTACCATTGCTTTTTCTGCGATTTTTTCATTGCTGTTTTTACTTTATAGTTTTAATTTTTTAGAAGGTGTATGGCGGCCTTATGTACTTGCATTTTTTGCGATATATATTGGTACAACAATATACGTATGGCTCATATCACTGCTTATTAAAAAGGATTTAGCGGAGCACCGAGAACTGACAAAGCGTACACGACTTCTCGGCATTCCATTGATTTTAACCATTTTCGTCGGGAATGTATTTGCTGCTGGATATGGCTTTATGCTCGCAACGAAAAACAAAACGGCAGAATATACTTTTGCTGTTTATGCATTTTTGACACAAATATTCATTATCCTGATTTCAGGATTAAATTTGTTCAAACCATATGTAGTCGATACATTTGTTCTTGCTATGGGCGGATTTATCTTACTAGCATTGCTGTATTTAGCAACAGCTGTGTTAATTGCGAAGTTTGTCACGGTTGATACAGCACCTAAATGGATGCTGCCGCTTGGAATTGTACTGCTTATTCCAACAGTGACAGGCAATTTTTTCTCGCTATTGCTAGGCATTACACTAATTCGTAAAGCGCGGAATTCAGATCCATCCGCTGTGGAGAAATGGCAAAAAACGTGGAATAAAATATTACGTAATACGATGGCGGTTTTTGGCCTGTTTTTCATCGTTTTCATGTTCAGTTTATCGGTTGTCAGCTCATGGACCTTTGATTATGACTTTGCAGTTGAAAACAATTATGCGGTATTGCTGCAAACACCGTCACTTGAATATCCGTTAGGTACCGATAATTTTGGCAGGGATTTATTTTCCCGAATTGTATTCGGTGCGCAGATATCTTTAATTGTTGGTTTCAGTGCAACGATCATTCCCGCAATAATCGGCGGTGCGCTCGGTGCGATTTCAGGCTATTACGGAAAAAATACCGACAATATCATTATGCGTGCATTGGACATTTTATATGCAATTCCTGGTATTCTGTTGGCGATTGCGATTATTGCCGCATTTGGTGCAAATACGACCAATTTGATTATCGCATTAAGTGTCGGCGCAATTCCGACCTATGCGAGAACGATGCGGGCAAATGTTCTGCAGATTTCAAACTATGAATTTGTTGAGTCCGCCCGCGCATTAGGGGCAAATGACCGTTCGATTATTTTCAAGCATATTGTCCCAAATGCATTAGCACCAATGATAGTTAAAGCAACATTAACAATCGGAGGAGCCGTTATTTCAACTAGTAGTTTAAGTTTCCTCGGGTTAGGTATTGAACCGCACATACCGGAGTGGGGAAATATTTTAAAAGTTGGAAGTACGTATTTAGAGTCACACTCATATTTAGCGATTTTCCCGGGGCTATGTATTATGCTGCTTGTTTTATCGTTTAACTTTTTCGGCGATGGACTGCGTGACGCATTGGACCCAAAATCTAATTAACTTTTTGGAGGAATTTTTCATGAATAAAAAATTATTTACGTTAGCATCAACAGCAACAGTGGCAGCAGTAGCATTAGCGGGCTGTGTCGAAACAAAATCGGATGTAAAAGAAAATGATTCAGCAACTACTGAAACGGCTGGGACAAAGCCAGTCATCGAATTACTTGGTATGGCTTCTTCTGAGCAGGACATGAACATCGTACGTGACCAGTTAGTGAAGAACGGTTTCGATGTAAAACTGAATATCCAACCGGATTACGGTTCATTCACAGCACAGCAAGATGCGGGTAACTTTGACATTGCCATTTCAAGTTGGACGACTGTAACAGGTAACCCTGACTATGCAGTACGCGGATTATTCAAAACTGGTGGGGACTACAGCCGTATATCAGATGAAACAGTCGACAAATTAATCGATGAAGCGAGTACGCTAACAGGTGATGAAGCAAAGGAAAAATATAAAGAGCTGGAACAAGCTTTAGTATTCGACAATGCCTATATTGCTCCATTATATATTTCTCAAAAGTTCCAAGGTATTTATAAAGCAGAAGTAAATCCTGATACAGTACGGCTGCCAAAATCACGTGCTCAAGCATGGGAAACAATTTCATTCAATGATGAAGCGAAAAATGCTTCAGAAACATTGGTCCTTCACCAAGCATTAGCTTCATTAACATCACTTGATCCGGTTAAAGCAAACGATGGCTCGATTAATACATTAAACACAAATATGTATGTTCGTTTAGTAAACTTATCGGATACAGATGAAGTCGTATCAGAAGGCTCACTTTCTTATGACTACGCAGTAGCCGAAAACAATGAAGAGTATTATTTCGTGCTCCGCGATGATATTAACTTCGCAAAAGTGGAAGGCGAAAAAGCAGTCGATACAGGGGATTTAGTTTCAGCAGAAGATGTTGTATTCTCATTAAACCGTGCAAAAGACGAAACATCAGTTCCGGATCACCGCACATATTCAATCCATGAAAATATTGATACAGTTGAAATCGTATCGGATATTACTTCATTGGAATCAGTGAAAACAGCAGATGGCAAGTCTGTTTTAGAAGAATTATCAGATGACCTGCCTGCAGCAATTTCTGAAGTTGTGAAAGATGAAAAAGATGTAGACAATGCAGCAGGGAAATACCAAGTTGTAAAACTAACAACGCCAAATCCATTCCCGCAAGTATTAAACTACTTAGCGCACCAATCTGGCGGAATTGTATCTGAAGCTGCGGTAACTGCAGTGAACACATTTGATGTAGCAAGCTATGACCCGAACACGGATATCGCATACGGTGATCAATCGACTGTTACGGAAGGCGCAAGCTATGCAAACCATTTAGCAGCATCAGGTCCGTATATTTTAGTTAAGAAAAATGACTATGAAGCAACATTCGTGAAAAACCCTGCTTACCAGGCAGGAACTGAAAACGAACCGAAAATTGAAAATATCAGCGTTCGTTTCATCCAGGATAATGACAGTGCACTATCAGCATTGCGAAATGGTGAAATCCACGTATTACAATCAGTTCCTGAAACGAAAACAGATGTAGTTGAAGGCGATGAAAACTTACAATTAAAAACAGCCGACAGCAACGCAGTATCGTACTTATTGTTCAATACAAGCGGTCGTGAAACAGCAAAATCTGCAGACTTACGTAAAGCAGTCCTTCACTCGATCAATCAAGATGAGTTCATCAGCTACTACCAAGGTAAGAAAAAACCAGCTGTATCAACAGTTTCACCTTTAATTGACACAGGTTTAAAACTGGAAGCAGACAGCGAAAAAGTTAAAGAATTCTTAAAAGCATATAACGAGTCAAAATAACATCATAAAAAACCGAAGCAGCTTTAAAAGTTGCTTCGGTTTATTTGTTTTAATGGATGGAACTAAAGATTATGAAACTTGCGGTGATAAATAACCGGCTTTCATGATGTGTTCAAACATTTCCTTCTTAACGGGTTTGGAAAATAGATAGCCTTGAATTACATCGCAGTCATTCTTCTTGAGGAATTTAAGCTGTTCAAACTCTTCCACACCTTCTGCGACCACATTCATCTCCAACGATTTTGCTAAATTTAATGTAGCACAAATAATACCGTTATCTACCTTGTCCTCATTATTAATATTGTCAATAAATATTTTATCGATTTTAATTTTATTCGGTTTAAACTTTCGAATCGAAGCTAAAGATGCATAGCCGGTACCAAAATCGTCAACCGCGATTCGAATCCCGAGGTCTTTTAAGCTTTGAATCGTTGAATACACACTCGATTCTATATTCAGCAATGTATCTTCTGTAATTTCGAATTCCAAATAGAACGGATCAATACCGTAATGTTCCAACTGTGTTTTCACATGTTGAAACAATCCTTTTTTCATAAATCGGATAGGGGGGACATTAATTGCTATCGGAATGATCGGCAGTCCTTTTTCTTTCCATTCTTTAAGAAGCTGGCAAACCTTTTCAATGACCCAATCAGTAATCCCGTTGATCATATGGTTTTCTTCCGCCAATGGAATAAATTCTCCAGGGGAAACTAATCCCCATTCTTTATGGTTCCAGCGAATTAACGCTTCAGCTCCGCAAAGAGAACCATTGCCTGTTTCCACTTGAGGCTGGAAGTGTAATTCGAATTCCTCATTTGAAATAGCCTTTCGCATATCTCGGTCCAATGCATACTTTTTATAAGATGATAGATCTCCATCATCTGAAGAAAGCTTATAAGTATTTTTCCCATCCTTCTTGGCTTTATAAAGTGCTGTATGAGCATTTTTTAAAAGGGTTAATTTTTCACGGCCTTCTTCTGGATAAAAGGTAATGCCAATACTGGTCGAGATATTCAATTCGTAATCCTGAATAGTAAAGGGTTCTCTTATTTTTTTGATTACTTTTTTGGCATACTGAAGTACTTCTTTTTTATTATTGTAATTTTTTATTATCATAATAAAATCATTGCTGCTCAAACGAGCTAGATAGCTTTCTTTAGGCATTATTTTTTCAAGACGTTGCGCAGTAAACTTTAATGTTTCATCCCCGATAAAATAGCCGAGTGAATCATTGATGATATTAAAGCGGTCAAGGTCAAAATAAAGAATGGCATAAGGATCATCACTTTCGCACATTAAATCCATTTTTTTAAATAAACTTTGCTGATTTGGCAGTCCTGTAAGGTTATCGTAGTTGGATAAATAGTTTATTGTATGTTCTTTTTCGATTTCATAAGTAATATCAGTGACTAATCCGAATATATTCGTTATCTGGCCATGATCATCAAGGCGGGGGACAACTTCTTCAAGCAGCCACTTTGTTGTGCCGCTTCCGGAATTAATTCGATAAATCCACTGGAAACTTTGCCCGTTTATCATTTTCTTTTTACCGTTTGCCAATTCCGGAAGATGGACAGGTTGGATCATGTTATACCACGCTTTTGAATCCTCATAAAGAGTAGAGAGGGGGATCTCCAATATACTCTCCAACCCTTTCGATGCAAAGAGGAATTTACCTCCTATTTTTTCACGCATCCATATACCTGATGTGAGATTATCAAAAATCGATTTATAGCCTTCATTTTGCTCCATTAGCTTCTTTTTAAGCAATGTTTGGTATGTTTCATCCTTAATAATACCGAAGATTTTAGCTGGTTTTCCCTCTTCAAAAAATACTTCAGCATGTACTTTTAAATGTTTTAATTCCTTAGTTTTCCTATGGTAAACTCGAACTTTATGCGTATAGTTTTCACCATCATAAATGGCTTTTTTTAAATATTGTAAAGATATGTCCAAATCTTCTGGATGTATTTGCTTGAATGGCTTATTGATACTTATATATTTTTGATAATCCAGCCCTAACATATTATAAAAGTTTTTGGAACAGATCAGTTTATCTTCATTAAAAACATATTCCCAGCTACCGATTTCTGCTATTTGCTGTGCATAGTTCAAATGATTTTCCCACAGCATTAATTCTTGTTTCAACTCCGTCTTATCCGTATTGTCGGTAATGATTAAATAAATGCCAACAATATATTCTTCTATGATGATTGGAATGAAAGTTAAATCGAGAAATAATGTTTGATTATGGATATTTTTTATTTCCATATTACATTTTTCAGTATGGCCTTGTAATGTTTTATTAAATGTATCTTCGAATAAATCTATGTTATCACCGAATACAAACTGTTGAAAATCATCGTCATTTGTTATCGGTTTACCGAGTAATGCTTGTAATTTTTCATTATTTAATGAAAGTATTTTACCGAATTTAGACAATACAATAACAATATTCGGATGATTATTCGTAAGAGATGTGAAATAATTGAAAAAATCTTTATTTACTTCTTGATTGAGTTTTCGATCTGTAAATAATTGGTTAAATTTATGATAGTTCATATCGTTTTCCATTAAATTTCCACCATCCCTCTATAAAATCCACTTCGTTGATCCGTAAGATTCGTAACACCAATTTGTAAACCGAATTTTACACTATATGATAAAAAAATACTATTTTCGATATTATAATATATTTAAACGTAAAACTTAATGAAAATGTAGGCAATGAGAGTATTTATTAAAAAATGGAAAAATATACAATGACTAGGTAATTTGTGCTAAACTGATTGTAACAGTTTACAATAGGAAGGTAGTTTAAACGTATGAAAAAAACAACATTATACTTGGCTCTCTTGACAACTCCAGCTGTCATCATAACTGCACCTGCATGCATCAATGCTGCAAATGACTGGCAGGTTGAAAATGTGGAAAACCTCATCGATCAGATTAATCCATTTAGCACTACATACGAATATCATTTAATAGAGGCAAAAAATGCATATTATTCATTATCGACATATCAGCAAAGTAATGTTCGTAATTCGACAACACTATTTTATTATTTAGGAAGTACTGATAACCAACAAACTTATTTGAAGATGTTCTCGGATAAAATGGCTGCCATTTCTGCACGAAACAGTACTTTTTTGCGTGATATTGAGGAAGCGAATCGTTATTACCATTCTCTGACGACATCACAGCAAGCGATAATCCCAAATTATTTATACTTACAGCTTCAAAATTATTTGGAAAACATAGCAAAAATGAAAGCAGTACAACTTGATTTTGAAAAATTATCCGTACTGGACAGCAGTTATATTTACAGTTACGAAACTGCCATGAAGGCGTATCAATTATTGCCATATGATTTTCGAATGTTGCTCACACCACTAATGAGTGAGAAAAAGCGTGAGTACGAAACGTATATATCACCAGCAAACAATCGTTCAGTCGCACAACAAGTAATAAATGAAATTTCCAAGCTGTCGACAAGCTCTTCAATGGACGGAGTAGCATCCGTGCGTGCTAAATACAACGGTTTGACGATCTTACAGCAAAACTATGTAGCCAATTATCGAGATTTACTTTATATCGAAGAAGTACAACGCAACACTTCATATGGGTGGGATCCTTATTATATTGATGAAAAGGAAAAGCCAACCGATTATCCGACAAACATAGAAGTTTCAAAAAAAGGACAATTGTATACGGTAGTAATGCCGGCTACAGAAATGAATCAGTATACGAACACAAAAATAGCTGTATCGGATACTATTACACTTATAGAAAGCTGTTTAAAATCAGTAAATGGGATTTTTTTATAATCAGGATCTGAAATTTTGACCCCCGCATATTGCAGCATCCGTATTGATAAAACAGCAGCTTCCTGCCGTGTGACAACTTTCCCTGCATTGAAATAGTTACTATTTGGATGCTCAAGTATACCGGTTTCCAACAGTGCCACTATAGAAGTTTTATACCATTTTCCACTGATATCTAGATACGTGGAACTTTCATTGCACTCGACTATTTACAACTTTAAATTGTGCGGATGGTATAGAATCTTCATTAATTTCTTCAATTGTCATTGTCACAATATCATTATTATTTGTTTTTGGCACCGCATCATAAGGGATTCACGTCTGACCGTTATTTTGTAGCAACAGCTTATGAGTTTGGAATTTTTGGTGGTAAGAAAAACGGCCAATTTGACCCGAATGGAAAAATGACACGTTCGCAAATGGCAAAAGTATTATATAAAACATTGCAGATCGCAAAAATGATTTAATTCAGTTTGGCAAGAAAAAATGAAGAGGGGAGCAAATAACACAAAAGTGCCATTTTTCCGCGGGGAGAAAAATGGCACTTTTTAGCTGGCCGTAAAAATCGACTGGGATATCTACTTCAGTTCAGCTGCATTATCATTATTGCTGTGCTACACGGTGGTACTCTTTTACTGTACCATCTGCATATTTAATTTCAATTTCCACTTCCAAATAGCTGTCCGGTTGTTCAAATTTTTGCAGCACTTCATCGATTACCGCATCATCTTCTGAATTGATATCGAATGTGAAGCTTTCAAAAATCGGAACCAATTTGTTCGTTGCTTCATTACCTTCAATTTTTGTTTTGTTCACTTCATCTTCGATTTGTGCTTCTGCGCGAGATGCTTCATTTTCATAACTCACTTCATAACTCTTATCATCCGCATACTGGATATCCAAATCAAAGTGAGTAAAGTTAAATGGGGCATCCGGTGTTTCGGTTACAGTACTTGTCTGATTCATTGTATTTTGTTCTGTCGGCGCATTTTCAGGCAAATTGGTTGCTTCCTCGCTGTCACCACAGCCTACTAACAATGCAGTTGTACTTAATGCGCAAATTAATGCAAATTTCTTCATGAATGGAAACCACCTTTCTTGTAACTATTGTTAAAATACCCGATTTATTAAAAATTAATCAGCTTCATATTATTTAGAAAAATATAGTTATTTTTATTTAAGTCAAATTATCTAGTTACAGATTTCGGGTATATAGACTAACAATTTAAATGACAAAATATTCTATATTTAAATAAATTTATGTTACACTTATTTCGTGAAATAGATTTTAATAGAAAATGATTTAACCTTGAATTTATCCATATCTATAATTTATTTCAAAAAACCAATTGGAAATGACTTTCAAATGCAGGAGGATGTTTAAATGAAAAAGATGACTAAAACTGTTTTCGCTACAACGTTGGGGACTTCATTGATGCTTACATCAATTATGCCTGCCGTTAAAGCGGAACAAGTAACACCGGATATAAGCAGCTGGGCAATCGGTACATTAAATGAAGGCGAAAAATTCGGTATTTTTCCGATCGAATGGTACTATGATGGCTTCCGTTCTACAATTACAGCTGAACGTTTAGATTCATTAATTAAGCTAACTGCTCAAAAAATTGCAACTTTAAATTTGGATAAAAACGAAGAATTTAAACCAGTAGCGGTAAAAGGCGATGGCACACGCGGTGATATTATTAACCGTCTTTATAATATTGTCGGCCAATACAAGTTAAATACAGAAAAAGATGCTGTTACATATATGCAGAAACAAAAAATATTACAAGGGTCAGAACAAGGCTTGATGCTCGACAAAAAAGCTACAACACAACATGCGGTAATTTTTGCAGTACGCTTAATACAGAATATATTTGAGCAGGCAAACGCAGGTGCAAAAGGTGTTGCATGGGTAGTGGAAGACGAAGATACAAAAGTGTATTTGCTTGGTTCTATTCATGTAGGAACACCTGATTTATATCCTATGCATAAACAATTAACGAAAGCCTTCGATAATTCGGACGGCCTTTTCGTTGAAGCGAACTTATTAGATCCAACTGGTATGGATTATTATATCGAAAAAGCAATGTTTAAAGATGGACGAACGATTAAAGATGTTGTAAGTGAAGAAACGTATGCGAAACTTCAGAAAGTCGCAACTCAACTTGAAGTGCCTATGGAAGAACTGGAAATGCAAAAGCCTTGGTTGCTTTCAAATAATTTTTCGACAATGATGATGGACGGGGCATTTGGTTTAACAGCAGAAGAAATGGCGATGCATGGGGTAGATATGCAATTTTTATTAAGTGCTTACTTACAGCAAAAGCCTATTTATGAGCTAGAAGGTGTTAATGCACAAGTCGATATGTTTGAAGCTTTATCTCCAGAAGCCCAGGAAGAATCATTGGTAGCCGCTCTTGACGGTATTTTGGAGCCTACTGAACAATCTGAAGAAGATGTACAGTTAATGGCAGACTGGTTCACGAATTGGGTCAAAGGTGATGTGGAAAAGTTTGCGGCAAGCTTAACTGAAATGGAAGGAGACACATCCGAGTTCAATCAGATGCTGTTTGGTAAACGTGATGAAGAAATGGCCGCAAAGCTTGTTGATGTATTGGAAGAACAGCAAGGGACATTCTTTGTCGTTGTCGGCGCAGGTCACTTCTTAGTCGATAAAAATATTCGCTATCATTTAGAACAAAGCGGTTTTGAAGTAAAACCATTTTATCAATAAAATTAAAAGCGCATGGGGCTGGTTACGAAAGTAACTGCTCCATGCGCTTTTTTTTTGGGAATCCATAATAAAACTGTTACTAAGCGTTTAATAACGCAAGCACAGGTCTTCCGGCAACCATGAAAACGATGTAGACCGAAAGTGCTCCTAAAATAGCATAACTAGGCTTCCATAAACCCGATAAATAAAAAACAAGTACAGTAAATAACACCATGCCGACAGCACCAAAAATGGCGTTTTGCTGGACAATATGAAAAGTATCTTCCGTCATATTTTTCATTTGCAACCGCATATTGAGTAACGTTAAGATCGGAAGCAATGTTATAATACCGGACAAAAAGTGCAGATTCGATTTGCTTAACCAAGAAGCCAGCAGCATCACTGTACCGCCAAGAATAAACTGAATGACATAAAACAAGGACCAAATACCTCTATTCCATTAAAATACAATAACTATAAATCAATGTGTATCAACTATCAACAACATTTTCGGAAAATAGAATTAATTAAGTAAAATGAGATTTCTTTGGCTTATTTTAAGTATGAATTATATGATAAATTGCATTAATTCACTCAAGTAGTAAAAATATGTTGAATTATTAAGTCATAGTAGTGTACCTTTATTGAAAATGATTATCATTCCCATGGTATTGAAAGATAAAGCGGGTGAGGAACATTCAAACAAATGATTTAATAAAATATTTCGCCAACTCAACGGTTCAATATTCGGATTTATTTGTAACAAGTTTAGGTCCTAATGTACATGATCACAATCGAAATACGGCTCCATGTTTCAACGGACTTGTTATCACTCTTTCAGGTAGTGCAAATTTTTCGTTAAATGGAGAAGTATACGCTATACACAAAGGGGTTATCCTGCATGCCGGACCTAATATGGCGATTGATATTACGGTCACGAGTGAAGAACCATGGTATTATACGGTACTGCATTATGAAATGATAAGCAGCCCCTTTTCAGTGGAAATAGGCCATTTTAAAATTGAAACAGGTCATCATCATAAATTGGATTATTTAGTCCACCAATTAATTTGTTTCGAAAAAATACCGGGCGATTTAAATAGGCTGAAATGCAAATCCCTGTTTATGCAGCTGGTGGAATTTCTCGTCATTTGCGCAAAAATGCAAACATCAAATAATGTGGTGGACCAGGCCATTACATTTATGACCGAACATTATACATTACCTATTACGATAGCAGAAATCGCGGAAGAGGTAGGGTGTGACCGTCGACGCCTTGCCTATTTGTTCGATAAGCAAACCGGCATGTCACCCATTCAATTTTTAACGGAAATCCGGTTAAAACAATCGAGGGAATTGCTGCGCACGACATCAATTCCTATTAAAGACATTGCTGAACTAATAGGTTACCAGGATGCATTCTACTTTTGTCGTGTTTTTAAAAAGCAATATCATATGACACCGACAAATTTCCGAAAGCAATATTTAACTGTTTGAGCAAAAGTCCATTCCTTTTGTAAAAAACTCTATGTACGTAAAAATATTCTTTTGATATTATCGATATTGTACATAAGGTGATAATGATAATCGTTATCGATTAAAACAGGAGGAAAGAATTATGAAGAAATATCGTACATTAATCTTTGCAGGGGCATTGTCTTTAATGCTTGCTGCATGCACTGCAGATGAAGAGGTGGATTCGTCATCTGCAGGTGAATCAGAAAATAAATCAGAACAAGTTTCAAATGTAGAAAAAACAGTTGCAGATGAAGAAACAGAACGAAAAATATCTTATTTAGGGAACGACTATGAAGTACCGGAAAAAGTAGAAAGGATTATTGCAGCAAGTCTGGAAGCGATGGAAGATGCAGCAGTACTTGGTGTAAAGCCTGCTGGTGTTATTTCTATGGACGGTAAGACAATTCCTAAATACTTGGAGTCAGATTTATCAGGAGCAACTGTTGTCGGTTCAAAAAAAGAACCAAGCACAGAGGCAATGCTTTCTTTAAATCCTGAGGCAATTTTAGGTACTAGCAAATGGGATGAAGCACAAATATCCAATTATAACAAAATAGCAACGACATTCCCTTATTCTCATATTTCTACAAACTGGAAAGAGAACTTATTATTATTTGGCCAATTAGCCGGTAAAGAATCAGAAGCACAGAAAGCATTGGATGACTATGATACGAAATTAGCCAGTACGAAAAAATCGATTGCTAACAGTGAGCTGAAAGATAAAAAGGTTGTAATCATCCGCGTACGTGGCGGGTTGTCGGTCTATCCTGCAGGAGTATATTTAAACCCTTCAATTTATGAAGATTTTGGATTTACAGTGCCGGAAGAATTGAATTCAATCGAAGCACAAACAACGATTACATATGAAACGTTGGCAGAGTGGAACCCGGACATGATTTTCCTTCAATATGCTGATGATGAAAATAAGGATACTCCTGAATTATTACAGGAGATTTTAGATAATCCGATATTCAACAGTACAACTGCTGCCAAAACAAATAATGTGTACGTTAATCTAATTGATGCAATGGCACAGGGCGGGACAGCATGGTCAAAAATTAACTTCCTGGAAGCATTTAATGAGAACGTATTAAAATAAGTGCGAATTATTCTATAGACAGCTTCAGAGAAGGTAGAACAGACTTTACTATATTTCTGTGAAAGGGCTGTCCCGGAAAGGTTTTCCGGGCAGCCTCTTTCTTTTATTCAATAAAAGGAGGCCTATACTTTTGAATTTTTCATATCGGCATTTCATTTTATTTTCAACAATAATGCCAGTTCTGATTATTGTTGTGACACTCATGTCGATTTCGATGGGTACAAAATCAATCGCGCTTGAAACGATTATCGATGCAATTATCCGTTACGACAAAGAAAATGTAGATCATCAAATCATATGGACTGGTCGGGTACCAAGAGCGCTCGCTGTATTATTTGTTGGTGCATTTTTAGCAACAGCAGGTGCAATTATGCAAGGGGTAACTCGAAATTTCCTTGCGTCACCATCAATTATGGGCGTAACGGATGGATCAGCCTTTTTTATAACGTTGGCCTTTGTTTTTTTGCCAGGAATTTCAAGTTTTAATTTAGTCCTCCTTTCTATGCTAGGTTCACTTTTTGGCGGTGCACTTGTATTTGGTTTCGCATCCATTATTAAAAACGGTCTTTCCCCAGTAAGACTGGCAATTATCGGTACTGTAATCGGTACGTTTATAAGCAGCATCGGAACAGCAATTGCGATGTATCGTCAAATTTCACAAACGATTACTATGTGGTACAACTCGAAAGTACATATGGTAGAAATGGAATTAATCTATTTATGTGTTCCAATTGGAATGATTGGATTAATACTGGCCATTTCATTGGCGCGCGCTGTAACGATTACTGCGCTTGGCGAAGATGTTGCTGTCGGCTTAGGGCAGAATACAAGAATAGTAAAGCTATTAAGTATGTTAGCTGTCGCTATATTGACAGGTACTGCTGTAGCTCTTGTCGGCAAAATTGCTTTTGTCGGTTTGATCGTACCTCATATTGTAAGAATGCTTGTGGGCGTCGACTATCGAGTAATTATTCCTTGTTCGGCTGTTATGGGTGCATTTTTCCTTTCAGGATGTGACCTCATAAGCCGTTACATCAATTTTCCGTTTGAAACACCGATTGGAGTAGTAACCGCGCTTATCGGGGTACCGTTCTTCTTATATTTAATTCGACGTAAAGGCGGGGAAAAATATGCCGCTTAAAAAAACAAGATGGCTTATTATTATTTGCACACTGTTTTTCATACTTCTTATAGCCATGTATATACATTTAACGAGCGGTGCATTCACGATGACGACGCCGGAAGTATTTAAGACTTTACTGCGGATTGATTCGACAGAACAATTTGATTTAGTCATATTTGATTTTCGGCTGCCTAGAATTATTACGGCTGCCCTTGTCGGGATGGGCCTTGCGATGGCTGGCGTTGTGCTTCAGGGGATTACAAAAAATGCCCTTGCTGATCCTGGAATTATCGGAATTAACTCAGGTGCAGGCTGTGCAATTGTTATTTTCATGTTTTTCTTCCATATCGAACTCATTGATGTGGAAATAAACAGCCTTATTAAAATATTGATTGTTCCGATTTTTGGTTTTGTAGGAGGAGCAATAGCTGCAATAATTATATTGGTCATTTCATTTAAACATGGACGTATGGATATGCAAAGGCTGATTTTAACAGGCATTGCGATTGATACCGGCTTTAGTGCTGTTACCCTATTCTGGTCACTGAAAATGGATGAAGGGGATTATCAGGCAGCCGCTATTTGGATGAATGGTTCCATTTATAATTCCAACTGGTATTTTGTTAGTGCAATGCTGCCATGGCTGATTATTTTAGGGGTTTATATTTACAGGAAAGCCTATTTGCTCGACTACTTTCAATTGGAGGAGGAGACGATTACAAGTCTTGGAATTAGTATAGAAAAAGAAAAAATTAAACTATTGCTCGCAAGTGTCGGACTTGTCAGTGCCTGTGTTTCCGTTTCAGGGAGCATAGGGTTCATCGGATTAATGGCACCCCATATCGCAAGGCAGTTAGTCGGTATTCATCATCGCTATATGATGCCGGTAAGTCTTTTTATAGGGGCTGTATTGCTTGTGTTTTCAGACTATGTAGCGAAAACACTCTTTTCACCTGTAGAACTATCTGTTGGGATTGTCGTATCACTTGTAGGAATTCCATATTTTCTGTATTTACTTGTAAAATCGAAAGGGTGAGATATATTGTATGCATTTGAAGTTGAAAGCTTAACAACAGGTTATGAGAATACAAGAATTATTGAAAATTTAAATGTAAGTATTCATACAGGTAAGATTACAACGATTATCGGACCTAATGGATGCGGTAAATCAACTTTATTAAAAACAATCGGCCGAATATTAAAAAAGGAATGTGGCGAAATTTTTCTTCAGAATGAAAACATGAATACAATGTCTACTAAGGAAATCGCAAAAAAACTGGCATTACTAGTACAGTCACCGGCAGCACCCGGACAGTTGAAAGTTCATGAGCTTATTTCGTATGGACGCTATCCTCACAGGAAAAATGTTGGACGCCTTACGAAAGAAGATAACGAAAAAATCAATTGGGCAATGGAAGTCACAAATACTTTAGAGTTTCGAAATCGGGAAATCGCGGCACTTTCAGGGGGGCAACGTCAGCGCGTGTGGCTGGCGATGGCTTTGGCGCAAGAGACCGATATTTTACTGCTGGACGAACCGACTACATACTTGGATATGGCACATCAACTGGAAGTGCTTGAAATTGTTCAGCATCTTAATAGAACATTTGGCTGTACGATAATTATGGTGCTTCATGATTTGAACCATGCTGCAAGATTTTCAGATGAACTAATTACAATGAAAAAAGGGGAAGTGCTTCATACAGGCACACCCGAACAAATAATGAAAGCCGACATACTAAAAAGTGTATTCCAGATTGACGCTAAGATTATGATTGATCAGGAACATCAGGTACCCGTCTGTTTCTCATATAATTTAATGAAATAGGTGAAGTTAATGCAATCAAATTACAATGACTATTCTTATATTGTGGACATTTACGAACCGTATGAAACTCCTCCGGCACAAGGGTTTCCGGTAATCATCGTGTTGGATGGAACACGCTACAGTAAACTTATGTATGAAACAATGGCAATGCAGTTGCGAAACCGAAAAAAAACATTAGTGGAGCCAGCAATAATTGTTGGTATCGGCCATGATGAAAAAGATATTCCAAAACAGCGATTCCATGATTTCACGTCACCGGCAGATTACTATCATTTTCCTGTTCGCAGGGGGAAAGTGATGCAAGAGCTTCCGGCTGGGGGAGCAGTACAACTAATCGATTATATTGTTCAGCAAATTGTACCGATGCTTCGGGAAAAATATACAGTTGACGATCAGAAAATCTCGCTGTATGGACACTCTTTAGGCGGATTATTTGTGCTGTGGAGCTACTTAACTTATCCCGAAAGCTTTTATAAATATGTAGCTATTAGTCCTTCGATTTGGTGGAATAATCATGAGCTTTTTCGTACAATTCAACAAGCGGAAAAACCTTTTGCAGCTGCTCTATACATAGGAGTCGGAGGTGAGGAGGGCGATATGGTAGAAGATGCCCAGAAATTTGTTGAAATGGCTTCGGAGAAATGGATTAATTATGAGTTTTATATAGCAGAAAGCGAAAATCACGCATCCGTCATTCCAACTACGATGAGCAGGGTTTTGCGATTTTTAAAATCAAATGAATAACTAAACTTACCAGGTGGAAACGAACCGGCAGTTAATAACTATATAAATTAAGGGTGAAATTCCCTTTTACATAATACTCCATTAATACAAATTCATAAAACCGCCCTTTATTATTAGAGAAAAGGGCGGTTTTTAGTATGATTAGCAACTTCCTTATTGTTAACGTATTAATACTAGGACAGTTGAACAACATGTTTTATGTAGTTATTTGAGGGAATAGATGACTATCACGCTTCATACATCGTTAGCAACATGGATATAGTAGGAGGAATGCAAAATGGGAAACAAAGAATCTGAAACAAATAAAAAATCATATAACCGCTTACCGGATGAACGTAAAGACGAGAAAGTAGAAAAATTTGATGAAACGAATCATGTAAATGTACAAAACGAATCAATGAAAGATGATTTATTGCTTAAAACGAATAAAGAATCGTATAACCGTTTACCGGATGAGCGTGATGATAAAAAAATGGAGAAGTATAATGAACGAAGTCATGTCGAAGGAAATGAGGAAAAAAAAAGCCTAAAAACGAATAAAGAATCGTATAACCGGTTACCGGATGAGCGTGATGAAACAAAAATGAAAGATTACAATGAACGCAGCCATGTAGAAGATAACATAAAACAGGAAAAAACTGTTGAGACGGTGAAAGAGTCCTATAACCGCTTACCGGATGAACGTAATAATGAAGAGATGAAGAATTACAATGAGAGAAGTCATGTGGAAGGGAACGGTCAAACAGACAAATCTGTTGAAACCGTAAAAGAGTCCTATAACCGGTTACCGGATGAACGTAATGACGAAGAGATGAAATCTTATAATGAACGCAGTCACGTGGAAGGCAATCAGCAACAGGAATCGAGTGTTGATACCGAGAAAGAATCGTACAACCGTCTTCCTGACGAACCTGTTCAGGAAACATCCGTACATGAAAAATATAAAAATAATAACAAATAAATTTCATCTCCATCTACGAAAAAAAGCATCGACGTAATTCGATGCTTTTTTTGTGTAAACTATTATTAACTTCTAAGCTGATACCAGCTGAACAGCATTGCAATAAAACTGATGCTCAAAAATACCCCGCCAATTACAAGTGATGCATGGGCATAACTCGTTTTTATAAATATGTATTCATTTGTATCGGACATTCCCCCGAGAGATTGTATCCAAATAGTGCCGAGTGAATTGGCAATAGAACCGTTAAAAATAATTAATATCAGCCCAATAATCGCAAATATGCTGCTTAATTTAAGTAGATCTGAGTTTTTGGTCGAATTAGTCATGTTCTCCCTCCAATATTCGATTGAGGTTCAAAATGTCAATTAGTTGCGGAAATTCGGCAATGATATGATGGGCTTTTTTGATTTCTTCATGTTGGGCAAAATCAAAGTTCACTGCAATGGCTAGTAGATTGTTATCAATTGCAGCGGTAATATCTGATGCGCGGTCGCCAACGACAAAACCACTGACTATATTCTGTTCCTGCTTTATTTGTTCAACAAGATGGGACTTATTTCTTGATGGAATAATGTCGATACTATAGCACTTTTGTATCCACCGATTTAACTTAAAAGTAGACATAATCGCTTGTAAATAAGCGGTTTCACCATTACTTGCAATAAATAAAGGATACGATTTACTTAATATTTGAAGTGTCGACACTACGTTTTCGTAAAGTGCACCGTTTCCTAGGCGGATTTCTTCAATAAGTGCCGACTGAAAATAATAATTGCTCTTTTCACGAATTTTATCAGAGTGATTCGGACACAACGTCTTCCATACAACATCAAGAGGAACACCCATTATTTCTCGGTATTCATCAATAGGGGTAGCACCTGTCCAAAGCTTATTTTGGCGTAAATACTCAAAGGTACGCTCGAGTGCCGGTTCTAAAATAAGATTAGTTTGAAATAAAGTGCCGTCCATATCAAAGATTATTGCCGTTTGCATTACCTTCACCTCGTTTTGATTTTATAACCAAATGTTTCCCCATTTTTTAGATTGAGTTTGTGTCCATTAATAATGACAATCTCATCGGTCAGCCATTGAATATTTGCATTTTCGGCATGTCTTTCGTAATAAAACTGTTTTTTAAATCCTAATGGGCCATCAAGTTCCCCCCGAATTCCAAACGATCCCATCGCTCCTGCATCAAAAGCATAGAAATCCAAAGTATAGCCCATATCCGGCGAATAAGATTTTACCAGATGCTCTGTACCACCAAATGAATAAACAATGATTTTTAAAGCGAAAAATAAAAGAATGAGTGATGTAAATAAAATGGAGATGGTATTCAAGAAAGAAGCTACCACTTTTTTTAGGCGTGACAATTGTTTGTATTCCTTGAGTAACGAATAAATAATCAGCACAAAAAGGAGAGCAATCACAATGAGTGTTGTATAGGAAAATGTCCATAATGTATTACTCATTATATAAACGCAAACGCCGATAAAGGCCAAACATAAAGTGAATAATGTAATGGCAGACCAAAAATTTCGCAAAATAGCACCTCACACCAAAATGGAAAATAATGTTTTCAAACTTGACGCTATAAATTATGTAAAGTTGCACAAAAAAATCAGCCGTATACATAATAGCTACGGCTGCTTCTTACTAATTATTGTGCTGGGTTTAATTCAAGTTCTACTTTAATTTTAATATCTTTTCCAACTAATACGCCACCTGTTTCAAGTGCTGCGTTCCATGTAAGACCAAATTCTTCACGGTCAATTTTCGTTTCCGCTTCAAAACCGTAAACTTCAACACCCCATGGATTTGTTCCTTTACCGCCATATTCTACATCGAATACGGCTGGTTTCGTTACATCTTTAATCGTCAAATCGCCTGAAACTTTATAATCTTCACCATCTTTTGTGATGCTTGTCGATTTAAATTTAATGTCAGGGAATTGCTCAGTATCAAAGAATTCCGCTGATTTTAAGTGGTTGTCACGATCTTCATTGTTTGTATTAATACTTGTCGTATCAATCGTAATTTCAATTTGCGCCGATGTTAAATCTTCTAAATTATCCACTTCTACATCAGCTGAATAATTAGTGAACTGACCTTTAACTTTCGAGACCATCATATGCTTGACTTCAAAACCAATTGTTGAGTGTGCCTGATCGATTTGCCATTTTGCCATGATAAATTCCTCCCAACTATTATGAAACCCAAGAAGTTCTATACCTTGAATTCGAGATAAATTTACCATATTAGGATAAGGGTGTCAATTAAAATATAAGACTATTTAAATAATTCAAACATTTTACAATCCATTAATTTTCCGTCATTAATTTTGCAATTTCTTTATCAAAAATGTCATTCCGTTTTAGCAATTCATCAATGACAAGTTTTTGACGTTCCTTAGAGTGGCCTTGGCTTAATTTTGCCGTAGCTTCAATGGAACTAATCCGAATTTTAAATGGCACAATGCCTTTTAATAAGCCGTTCATATATTTCGGATCAACAGTATTTACATCATAGGAACTATTAGGTACTTCATATTTATCAATTAAATGGTGAAGGGATAGGCGGATTTCCTCTTCATCCTCCATCAGTTCGATAAATCCCTTTACATGAACCGCCACATAATTCCACGTAGGTACAGAATCTTTTGTTTCATACCAGGAAGAAGAGATATAGCTATGCGGGCCATTGAAAACGGCGAGCACCTGCTGATCGAGAATATCTTTCCATTGTGTGTTAGCGCGTGCAAAATGACCGTAAATAAACTTCCCGTCTTCACCTAAATATAGCGGTAAATGCGTTGCAGTCGGTACACCTTGGTGAAGTGAGACAACTGTCGCAAAACTATACTCATTAATAATCTGGCGAATCCTTTGTTCATCTGTTAATTGATACTGCTTTGGAATGTACATTATTTTCCCTCACAAATGTTTAGTCATAATAAAATCTTTTTGTTCTTCTTCACCCATGAAAAAAGAGTGAGAGCCTGTTTTTTCAAAGCCAGCCTTTTCATAGAACGCAATTGCATTCAGATTGTTTTCCCATACGCCGAGCCAAATTTTGTTTTTGTTCTTTTCATGGGCCAGTTTGATCGCTTCGTTCATTAACACTTTCCCTAAACCAAGTTTCTGAAAACGGTTTAAAATATAAATTCGTTCAACTTCCAGAGTTTCTTGCCCCAATTGTTCGGACTGCGCTTCCTCTGTATTGATTTTTAAATAACCTGCCAGCTCTTCATTTACATACAGTAACTTAAATAGAGAGTGTTTATTTTTGATCTCAGCTGTCAATTTTTCTACTGAAAAAGCATCATTCAAATAATCAGTCATACTCTCTTCACTATTTTGCTCATGAAATGTTTCGTAAAATGTATCACGGCTGATTGTTTGTAAAGCGTCTAAACTTTCGGTAGTACATTGTATTAATCGAATGTTCATCTAGAATCCCTCTTTTTAATAATTTCTATTTATTGTTATGATCATAACTAATAAAATAATTGTTTCATAATATTCGAGAAGATTCAATAATGAATGGAATTATCAGCAAGTGCAGCAGTGTAGAATGAATTGTTAATTATTTTGTAATTAACCGTCGAACTGTATTGACAAAACATTCTATCTATTGTTATAGTTGGAATAACTAATGGAGAAAGATGGTGATGAATATGACTAAATTACATGAGATTGAAACAATGCAATTATGCTTGTCATATGACATTCGCCACAATAGTGCCTTCTAATATCGAAGAGTCACGCTTCTTTACTGTGCGTATGAAACCTTATGACGAGCAAAATTGCTGGTCATAAGGTTTTTTTGTTTGCCTGAAAACAAAATATCATACGCCATTAGGAGGCAATTCCATTGAATTTACAACAATTAGGTTTCACCACTTTTTTTGATACACAACTACAAACTTTATCCATCGATACGTCCACAAAACTTGTGGGACGCGTCATACTCGAACATAAACATTCCTACCGTGTCCTGACAGAACAGGGAGAGTTTTTGGCAACGGTATCCGGAAACTTTGCATACCATGCCTTTTCAAGAAAAGATTACCCGGCTGTAGGCGATTTCGTCATTATTGAACAAATGCCTGGAGAAGACCGTGCCATAATTCATCATTTATTTGAGCGGAAATCAAAATTCACAAGAAAAATGGCCGGTCTGGAAATCGATGAACAAATCGTGGCGACAAATATAGATCTCATTTTACTTGTCATGAGTTTAAATGATGACTTCAATATACGTCGTTTAGAACGTTATTTAGTAGCTGCATGGGATTCTGGGGCAACACCGGTTATTGTATTAACAAAATCGGATTTGTGTAAGGAAGTCACGCCATTTTTAAGTGAAATCGAATCGGTCGCATTTGGTGTGGATATTTTAACGGTAAGTGCACAGACAGGTGAAGGAATGGCTCCATTACATGCGCTATTAACGGAAGGGAAAACAGCGGCATTACTCGGTTCTTCTGGTGCCGGAAAGTCAACGCTTACGAATGCTTTATTAAACTCAGAACAAATGAAAGTGTCTACAATCCGTGAAGATGATGCAAAAGGCCGCCATACGACGACACATCGGGAACTTGTTGTTTTACCATCCGGAGCTTGCCTGATCGATACTCCAGGGATGCGGGAGTTACAGCTATGGGATCAGGGAGATAGTCTGAATGCAAGTTTTTCTGATATTGAACAGCTTACGGAAAACTGCCGATTCCGGGATTGCCAGCATAAAAATGAACCAGGTTGTGCTGTCTTGCAGGCAGTTGAAGAAGGGGCGCTTGATGCTGCCCGTTTAGCGAGCTATTTTAAACTACAGCGGGAGCTTGCTTATATCGAGAAAAAGGCGAATACGGATGCACAGCTTGCAGAAAAACGTAAGTGGAAGCAAGTATCAAAAAGCTTAAAGAAAATGAGGTAAAGTGAATTTTCAATCAATGGGGGGTTCATTCCCCAACTGATTGAAAGAACACAAGCTAAAACCGTCACGTCCTGTGACAACGCTTGTGTGACCAACATCGTGTTGGTTCGAACCAATCGGGCTTTTACGGCTAGTTGTTTTCCCGCCTGCCTTTTCGCCATGCTTAAGTCTAGAGGGGGAGGCTTGCCTCTGCCCTTACACTTTTGAGGTAAATAAATTACTACCCGTTAATGCGGGATAAATCACAAGTAGATGTACAGATATTGTGCGTCTGCTTTTTTATGCGTTCTGTTAATTAGAACAGTCATTGATTGTAAGGAAGTTTGAGCTATAATGAATGAAGTGAAGAGATTACAGCGCTATGAACGTTTCAAAATGGCAAAAATGGAGACTAGTATCAAATTATCGCTTACTTTTGAGGTAAGCGGTATTTTCATTTTCACGCTAAAAGCAAATACTCACTCGAATAATGAGTGAATTCCTTTAAAATATGCATTTCTGTGTCTTAAATATATATTTACAGGGAATAGTAAAATAGTAGAAAAAACTAGTGATTTATAACATTTAGTAGTTGCTTTCTCTTATAATTAAATTATGAAAAGAGATGAATTTCATGACAGTCACTGGTATTTTAACCGTCACCTTGTTTGCTTTGAACATTGTGTTTGCCCTCGTATTAATATTCATCAGCCGGAAAAGCGCCTCATCTACATGGGCTTGGTTATTTGTACTCTTTTTCTTACCGATTTTTGGTTTTATTTTATATTTACTGATCGGTAGGAATTTACAGAAAAAACATTTTGTGCGGTGGCATGCAGTGCAGCAGGAGGAAACATTGGAAATATTCCAGGAACAAAAGAATGCGCTGGAAGATGGAACATATGAATTTCCCAATCCCATTACAAAAAAGCATGAAGCGTTAATCAAGATGAACGTTGATTATAACCATTCTTTATTAAGTTCGAAAAATGATGTCAAAATAATGTCAGAAGGGAAAGAGAAATTCCGTTCGGTTATTGAAGATATCGAAAATGCAAAACAGACCATTCATATTCAATACTACATATATAAAATGGATGATGTTGGAAAAAGTATATTTAACGCACTTGTGAAAAAAGCAAAAGAAGGTATCGAAGTACAAATGATGTACGACGATTTAGGGTCGCGCACATTACGCAAAAAGGATCTGAAAAAGTTAACGGATGCCGGTGGACAGGTAGAAGCATATTTTTCATCCTATTTTAAACTCTTTAATCCGCGTATCAATTTCCGAAATCACCGGAAGCTCATTATTATTGATGGAAGGATCGGGTATATCGGTGGATTTAATGTCGGAAATGAATATGCCTGTCTGGATGATGAAATCGGGTATTGGCGAGATACCCATTTGAGAATAGAAGGCAATTCGGTCTATAACATGCAGGCACATTTTTTATTTGACTGGTATCAGGCGAAAAAAGAAGAGCTGACTGAAATCGAACAAAGATATTTCCCGTCATTTACAGTAGATTCGGATACACCTGTTCAAATTGTGTCGAGCGGCCCGGATACGGATTTTGAATCGATTAAAAACAGCTATATTCGGATGATTTTAAGTGCCAAAAAGTATGTTTATATTCAATCGCCGTATTTTGTTCCGGATGAGCCATTTATGCATGCGGTACAAATTGCTGCTTCATCAGGTGTTGATGTGCGCATCATGACGCCTGAAGTAACCGATCATGCTTTTGTATATGGAGCCAATTCAGCATACAGCGGCGATTTATTGGAGGTTGGCGGTCGAGTGTATCGGTATAAAAAAGGCTTCCTTCATGCAAAAATGATTGTCATTGATGATGAAGTGGCGACAATTGGAACCGCAAACATTGATGTACGAAGTTTTAGCCTGAATTTTGAAATTAACGCCATTCTATATGATGCCGATTTGGCGATACAGTGCAGGGAGCTGTTTGAAGCCGATATTGAGGAGAGTTTTGAATTAACGAAGGAGCAATATGATGAACGCAAAACATGGACGAAAGTTCGAGAATCCGTTTCGCGTTTATTATCACCGATATTATAATCTTGTAGCTAGCCGACATACAGGCTAGCTTTTTTATTTCAAAAACCGAAATATTTCCGAGCATTTTAACTGATTTTTTAGTAAAATAAGAATTGAACTACAATTCGGAAAGTGGGTAATGAAATGGTGAATGTAAAATATCCTGAAGTTTGGGATTTGGATGTGTTTTTCCCTGGTGGTAGTGCGTCTTCGCAATTGATCGAGCACATTGAAAGTTTGACACCTAAACTAGATGTATTAAAAGGAAAAATCGACAAGTTTGAAGTTCCACAAAATAGTGATGCTGCATTGGAAATCCAATCAATTCTGGAAAGCATCAAAGAAGTAATAATGCATATTTCTCAGGCAGGGGCAGTGCTTTCTTGCTTGACTGCACAAGATACGACTGATCGTGATGCACTATTACTGCAAGGCCAATTATCCGGTATTGCCGCAAATTCATCTCCGATTTTAGAAAGTTTTAATCAAAAATTGGGTAAGATCGATCAGGCAACTTTTAAAGGATTATTGGAAACAGCTGAATTAGCTCAATTCGAGTTCATCTTGACGGAATGGCGCGAGAAATCGAAAGAGTCGTTATCTGAAGAAGAAGAAGCGCTAATTTCCGCTTTAGGTGTTGATGGGTACAGTTCTTGGGGCCAGCTTTACAACATGCTGATCGGCGATATTAAAGTGGAAGTTGAAGTGGATGGCGAAAAGAAATTACTTTCTGTTGGACAAGCGAATAATTTAAGTTCTCATAAAGACCGAACTGTCCGTAAAGCAGCATTTGATGCATTGGAAAAAGTGTTTACAGAGCGTGAAGAATTCTTCGCGAAAACATTGAACCATTTAGCTGGTTTCCGTTTAGCCGTCTATAAAAAGCGCGGCTGGGACTCGGTAACAAAAGAGCCGCTTCAAATTAACCGTATGAAGCAAGAAACAATCGATGCTATGTGGGGTGCCATTACATCACGTAAGGCGATATTTGCCGGTTATTTGCAACATAAAGCACACCTGTTAGGTACAGAACATCTGGACTGGTTTGACTTTGATGCACCGGTTACGGATTCAACAGCTACAATGTCTTATCAGGATGGTGCTGAATTTATTCTGAAGCATTTCGGACGCTTTGGTTCTGAAATGGAAAGCTTTGCACGCACAGCATTTGAAGATGGCTGGATTGAAGCGGAAGACCGTGACAATAAACGTCCAGGCGGTTTCTGTACAGGGATGCCATTGTCTGATCAATCACGTATTTTCATGACATACTCGGGTTCGATGTCCAATGTTTCAACATTGGCACATGAATTGGGACATGCTTTCCATACTTATGCACTGCGTCCTGTTCATCCATTGAACCGCCGCTATGCAATGAATGTTGCTGAAACAGCTTCAACGTTTGCTGAAATGATCGTGGCAGATGCAGCGGTCGAAGAAGCAACAACTGAACAAGAAAAGATTGCATTACTGGAAGATAAAATTCAGCGTTCTGTCGCATTTTTTATGAATATCCATGCGCGTTACTTATTTGAAACTCGATTTTATGAAGAACGCAAGAAAGGCATTGTATCAACGAAACGCTTGAACGAACTTATGGAAGAAGCGCAAATTGAAGCACATGCAGGCGGGTTAGGCGAAACACATCCGCACTTCTGGGCCTCTAAAATGCACTTCTATATTACAGGTGTACCTTTCTATAACTTCCCGTACACGTTCGGTTATTTATTCTCATTAAGCATTTATGCGAAAGCAAAAGAAGAAGGAAAAGGCTTTGAAGAAAAGTACATGGCCTTATTGCGTGATACGGCTGTCATGACAGTTGAAGAGTTGGCGATGAAGCACTTAGGCGAAGACATTACAAAAGAAGATTTCTGGTTAAAAGGAATCGCACTTTGTGAAGAAGATGTTGCCGAGTTTATTGCATTAACATCGAAGTAATATAAGAAAAGGGCTGTGTGAAAAATTCACACAGCCCTTTAATGATTTATAAAAAGTTTATAGCGGTTTTTTGTGCAGCGTAAATCCAAGTGTATCCGCATCCCGTACAGTAATCGTATACGTACCACTCACTTGATCGTGCTTAACATCAATATTGTCCAATCCTTTATCGTAACGGAAGAGTATTTCACCTTCTGCTGATTTATAGACAACATGCAAATCATCGCGTTTTACTTCAAAAGTAGGAGTGAAGTCGGGATTGCGGTCGGTGAACTCATTGATAAATAGCTTGGCTCCTTGCTCAACAAAATCTTCCCGATTCTCAGGAGGTGCAATCGCTTCATAAATATTATGCACTGATGCGTCGAGTTCAACATATTTGCCGTGTTCAAATTCCTCGTCAATCGCTCTTTGAAGGTGAGGAGTCTGCTCTTCGTTAAGTGATTCCGCAATCTTCTCATACAATTCCTTCATGAGCATTTTTGTTTTCTTTTTGTCGGATGCGATTGGAGTAGCCTGCAAGAAAGTTTCCATGAAAAACTTCGCCGGTTCGCCATCTGATTGCTTATCCAGTACATAAACATTTTCTTCAAGCGGATCATAGTTCATTCGAATAAGTGCACACTTTTGTACACGGCTTGATGCGTCAGGTAAAATATTTTCAATCGTTTTCAAATGTAATGTTTCCAAGTCGATCTGAACAGCATCTTTAGGGTCCAGCTTTAACAGCAGAATATAATCTTCACCAATCAGCTCAATATGCGCGACAAATACCGAACCGTTACTGTTCGATACCGTCTGCATAATTTGATACAGTTTATTTGATAAATCATTGGCCAGTGATAAGAAGTGTGTGTCATCCGGATATTCTACATAACGGTTCATTTTTGTAACAATATCATTGTCACGGTCTAAAAATTTACATGCAACAGATTTAGGACTATTCAATGTAGCATCTATGTATGATTCAAAGAACTGATTATACACTTCAGATTGGAGTGCGGATAAATCCATTGTCTCACTTGCAGATACAAAACGGCTTTGCTGCATATCCAGCAATGTAACAGCCATCCGTTTCATTTGGATTGATAATGTTGTTTCAACTTCATTCATCTTTACATAACTCCTTTTAAATTCCGATTTTTCAAGTATAGCGGACATCATGAAAATTTGCACGGGCCCAAATACATTTTACAAACACGAACATATGTGTTATGATTATTTTTGTGCTATTTTAGATAGTGCTATAAATGAATTGGCATTTCTGCTAGTGTTTTTGAAGATACTTATTCACACTGGCGCAAGCTTCAGGGCTGCAAGGACATAGTAGCAGGTTGGGACTATGTTGCTTAAGTTAGAAGAGATTAGTAGAATTTTACCGCGGTTAAAACTGGAGTTATGCACTCCGAATAAAATAAAAATTCCCCGGAAGATCGGGTTGAGACTTTCATTTATTTATAAATCTATCTATTAAATACTAAAGGGGTCCCCAATAATTGGGGGCCCCTTGTCCAATTTTCCAATTAAAAACCATCCAAATCTTATTGGATGGCACATAAAAAATATTAGTCCGTGAAGCATAAAGAAGTCATATACCCAAGCATTAGTAATAATCCAAGACCCATAACAATGTCCATTTTTTAGAACCTCCCTTAATATAACCTACAATATCTTCCTTTTTTATTGTACAATGATTACAATAAAGATGAAACTATTTGTTATAATATTCGTATATATTAGTAAGAGCGTTTTAAAATTATACATAATAAAAGTGGGTGATAGACTTGAAGAAATGGATCTACAAATCTCTCGTTGTTTCCGTCGCGTTATTATCGTTTGGTTTAATTACACCAAAGCATGAAATTTGGGCAAATTTTGATGAAGACCGTCTTGATAAATCTGTATTGGATCGTCCAAGCGACAACCATATTTCAGCTGCCTATCAGTTGGATGATATTATCGTTGATGAAAAACCGCTGCCAACGACCGATGACTTTGTGTCAGCTGCAAAAGAACAATCATACATTAAATTTGGCACAAAAGTCGGACCGGTTATTGAACAACAATTTGAAACGGATATTTTCCCGAAAATCGAGGAAGCTATTGCAATGACAGTGGAACGAGTTGGCGATGAAAAACTGCGTAACTTAACGGTTTCCGAAAAACCGAGTGGAGATTATTCAGAAAAAATCTTCCACATTGTTGACGCTCAATCGAAAACAGACGTAATTCGATTTCATGTACGAACAGAGAACCGTCCTTTTGATGGCTATTATTACAATTTCCACTACCATACGTTTGAAGACAACTATTCTAAGCATTATGACCTTGGCGAGATCTACTGGTCGAAAAACACACCGCCTAAATGGTTATCATAGAAAAAAGCTGCACCCGTCATATATTGCCGGGTGTTTTTTTATTGACGTTAAACATTGGAGCATATCTTACAGTAGGGGTTAGCAATCATCTTTTGAAGAGTCAGACTAAGAGGTAGCATCATACTAAATAATTCACGTCCAGAACAGATAAACATGTATAAGTGCTATACGACATTAGGAGATTTTTATAACAAATTAGTGCCAAGCTGAAAAATTTTCTACCGATAAATGTAATAGACCTTATAAATTTTTATTGCCGTTAAAACGCCTACTTAGTTAGTTTGTCATTAATACTTCTAAGAACTTTTAGTTTTTCTTGCTGTATTTTAAGAATTCTAAGTAAGAACCAACTTACAAATACAAATGGTACTATGTAGAAAAATATGCTTAAGATCGGTAATAAAGCGATTAATGTTTCCATTGATAACGGTCTCCTTCTTATTTGTAAGTACGCATAAAAAAAGACTCAAGCCTATGTTGCTCAAGTCGCAAAGCAATACACTCTTATTCTAATGTATATTTCTAATTATGCCAAATAATTACGGGCAACTAGATATACCAAAGGGAATTGGCAATTTACAGAATCGATCTTTTTCTACTTTTCGGTCTTCTTTTTTCCAGAATTGGCGGCAAAAAGTCCACTAACTAATGCAATTATGATTGCTACCCAAGTCCAAAAACTCAAAACGTCACCCCATTAAAATAAAAATATTTATACTTATTACCACTATACATTCTTTTTGTAATTAATCCCAAAAAAACATATTGAGCTCGAAATGTATTACTTGTCATACGAGGACTCTGTTTGACCGAAAAAAACACCGCTTAAAAGGTTGTCGTAGCAAACTGCAGTCAAGTCAAATTGTTAGGATATTCATTTCCATCCATTACCAACAGTAACTAAACGATTAAAAGCTTAAATAAACCGCGATTTGCCAACCTTTATCTTAAGGGGAGTGGTGATCTTGGAAAACAGATTTTTTTTAGGTTTATTTAATGGCTTGATCTTAAGTATTATATTATGGACCTCTATATTTGGATGGATAAAGATCATAACGGGTTTATTATAAATTGCAAAGAATATGCAGAGAGAAGGGCTACTCATAAATAATTTATACTGGCTATGCAGGTAAATGCAAAAGACCAGGTCTCTTTAAAGAGCCTGGTCTTTTGCATTTGTTGAGTTATTTCTCGTTATTGTTGTCTTTATTTTTTTGCTTAGAATATTCCGAGAAATCTGCTTCTTTTCCTGCTTCCATGTTATAGTTCGGTCTGTTGGAAGTTCTTGTATGCGTCACGGTTGCAGTATCCTCTTCATCAAGGTTTTTCATTAGCAATGGAATACAAGCGAGACCTGCTAGACCTACGAGTGCGTAAATAATTCGTGATAAACCGGCAGTTTGACCGCCAAATAACGATGCGACTAAATCAAATTTGAAAAAGCCAATAAGTCCCCAGTTAATTGCCCCAATAATTACAAGTACAAGGGCAATTCTATATAACGTTCCCATGTAAAACATCTCCTTTATTTTAGATAAGAAGTTCTTTTGTATGCAAAATACTCATACGAAAGAAATTCAAGTATCTATTTCTGTTCGTATTTTTCCCGGTAACTGTTTGTTTATACTCTTTTTTTTGTAAAAGAAAATGTATCAAAATACGAATAAAATTGTCCTTTTGAAAATAAAAATAATTAAAAAAGGAATTAATATCCGGAGAATTAACAAGGAAAATATATAGTTCTGTTTTCGTAATAAATACAGTGAAAGTTATTTATTTAAGGTTGGTAATAGAGTATCCGACAATTAATCATATTATTACTATGCAACAAAAAAGTGTCCCTTTATTTTTTTGATCTGTTTACAAAAAATTTAAAATTTAAAGGTGAATTTTTATGTAACTCGAGGTATAATATTTGTATACTATAGTAAAAAGGAGGACTGCCGATGATAACCGGTCAGTTAGGGCGAGCATTCCAATTAGCGGAAAAACATAAGCTCGACGTAAATACAATTTTAGAGTTAACAAAAATTATTGCAAAAGAAGTAAATGGTACTCAAAAAATTGAGGAAAAAATTTTACTTCAAATGATTCAAATTCTGGAAAACAACAAAACAATTCTTAGGGAGGCAACATAAAAATTGACGCAAACGATTGAGCTATACGATGACTTAGACACATTTGACTAAAGGCGCTACTCAGCAGACGAAAGACGAGTAGCGCCTTTTATTGTACATTTTTTTATACATAGTGTTTTATTTGAACCAGTAAGTATTCTCTAAGTAGGCTTTTCGAGCGATTTTGCAGATTGGCGTGTTTTTCTCAACATAAGTCTATATAATATACGAAGAACATTCTTTAGGAGTGAAAACAATGACACATGCAGATCATACATATTTAAATTTATTGCAATATATTTTGGACAATGGTACCGACAAATCTGACCGTACAGGAACAGGGACACGCAGTGTTTTCGGCTATCAGATGCGGTTTAATTTACAGGAAGGTTTTCCGCTCTTAACGACTAAGCGTGTACCATTCAAACTTGTAGCAAGTGAACTTCTATGGTTTATAAAAGGGGATACAAATATTCGCTATTTACTTCAGAATAATAACCATATTTGGGACGAATGGGCATTTAAAAAATGGGTAGAATCAGAAGAGTATGGCGGACCTGATATGAGCGACTTTGGACGACGTTCACTTATTGATGAAGCATTTAATGTACAGTATCAAAAAGAACTTTCTACATTTTGCGAACGCGTGCTGCAAGATGATGAATTTGCTTCAAAATACGGGGATTTGGGTAATGTTTACGGGAAACAATGGCGCAATTGGACAACTTCAGAGGGTGAATCAATCGATCAGTTACAAGATGCAATTGATTTAATTAAACATAATCCGGATTCGCGTCGAATTATCGTGAATGCCTGGAATCCGGAAGATGTAATCGATGCGGGAGGAAAAGGCAGTAAAGCGGCATTACCACCATGTCACGCGATGTTCCAGTTTTACGTGGCAGAAGGTAAATTGAGCTGTATGCTGACACAGCGCAGTGCGGATACATTCCTAGGTGTACCTTTTAATATTGCGAGCTATGCATTGCTGACGCATTTAATTGCCCATGAATGTGGTTTGGAGGTAGGCGAGTTTGTGCACAGTATGGCTGATACACATATTTATTCAAACCACCTTGAACAGGTAAAAGAACAGCTTGCACGTGAACCGAAGCAATTGCCGACCTTAAAGCTTAATTTAGAAAAGCAATCGATCTTTGATTTTGAAATGGAAGATATTTCGCTGGAAGGCTATCATCCGCATCCGTCAATTAAAGCACCGATAGCGGTATAAAGGGGGATTACGATGATTTCATTAATCGTTGCACATGATGAAAACCGGGTTATTGGCTATCAAAACGATTTGCCGTGGTATTTACCGGGAGATTTGAAATACTTTAAAGAAATGACAATGGGAAAACCGATGATTATGGGCCGTAAAACATATGATTCAATTGGCCGACCGTTACCGGGACGTAGAAATATTGTCATTACAAGAAATAAAGACTTTGCAGCAGAAGGTATTGAAATAGTAGGTAGTCTGGAAGAAGCTTTGGTGCTTGTTGAAGGTGAAGCGGAAGTGATGATCATTGGTGGTGCTCAAATTTTTGAACAGTCCATGGCCATTGCCGATCGGTTATATATTACATTCATCAACCATAGTTTTAAAGGGGACACTTATTTTCCGTCATACGATGACTGGAAACAAATCTCATGCCTCGACCCAATCGAGTCTGATGAAGGATATACATTCCAGTATTGTATTTATGAAAAATAAATTTATAAAAGAAGGACGTTGTGACAGAAGTAAAAAATTGATTGAAATGTGGGGCGACTCCTGCGGGAACAGCACGAAGCCTGAGACTACAGGCTCAGGCCGTGCCCGCGGAAAGCTTCCCAAAATGGAAATCAATTTTAAGCATAGCGAAAAAACGGCACTTTTCTCCATGAGAAAAGTGCCGTTTTTGAATTATGCCCAAAGTACTTTTCTTTTAAATCAAGTAGATATATATACAAGCCACCATGCATCCGCAGCCTGCGATAACGAACAAATGCCATATTGCATGATTGTACGGAAGGCGTGTCCAGGCGTAAAAAATCGCGCCAAATGTAAATAGCAGCCCCCCAATGAGCATCAGCATAAAACCATCAAACGTCAAAAATTCATATAATGGTCGAATGGCGAAAATGATAAGCCACCCCATGAAAATATATAGGACCAACGATAATTTTTCGAATCGATGAATGAACAGACATTTGAACACAACGCCTAGTATTGCAATAAACCAGATAATGCATAGCATGACAATGCCTGTCACACCTCCGATTGCTATAAGCAAAAATGGGGTATAGGTACCAGCAATCAAGATATATATTGAAGAATGGTCCAGTATAGAAAAGAACCGTTTATATTTTTCCGGAACACTATGTAATAATGTCGACATGAGAAACAGCAAAATCAATGAAGAGCCAAAAATAGCGTAGGAAGTTATATGTATCACAGTGCCGTTTACAGCTGAATGGATAATTAATAGGATGCAAATAGGTATGCTGATGGCAAGGCCTATACCATGAGTTATGGCATTCCAAAGTTCTTCTTTCCAGTTTTTATAGTCAAATGCGTCAAAATTGTGCATGTGTCATCACGCTCCTTTATATTAGTATAGTTCTAAATCAAAATATTCGTGATAGATGGTTGTCATGATGTTATACTGCTATATGTCATATGTAAATCGTGATAAACGGGGTCATTCTTCAATGACAAATGTCATATTGGTAAACAAATATGATTTCTTTATAATAGTAAGGAAGATAGAAAAAGGATGTGTTTTCTTTGAGTCAAATTCATATCGTAACAGATTCAACTTGCGATTTAACAGACGCGGAAATTCAGGAACATGGAATTCATGTAGTACCACTAACCGTACAAATTGATGAAAAAACGTATACAGATCGCGTAAATTTGCAACCGGATACATTTATTAAATTATTAAAAACAGCAAAAGAACTTCCGAAAAGTTCTCAACCGTCTCCTGGTGCATTTAAAGAACTATATGACGAGCTCGGTAAAGATGGATCTAGAATTATATCAATCCATATGACAGGCAGTATGAGCGGTACATATCAGTCAGCGAATCAGGCTTCTCAAATGAGTGATTCTGACGTAACTGTAATTGATTCACGTTATATTGCTTTTGGATTGGCATTCCAGCTTCGTGAAGCGATTCGTTTACGTAATGCAGGGGCTACAGTGGAGGAAATTGTTGCCGGAGTGAATCGTGTACGTGAAAACACACGTCTTTTTGTTGCATTGGATACGTTGGAAAATATGGTAAAGGGCGGCCGAATCGGAAAAGGTAAGGCAGTTGTTAGTTCTTTACTGAATATTAAGCCAATTGGTCACTTGGATATTGGGGAAGTGACGATTTGTGCGAAACCACGCAGCTATAAGCAAGTAGTGAAATATTTGATGAGTGAATTTGAAAAGGATACTCAAGGTAAAAAAGTTGCAGGTGTCGGCATCTCACATGCGAATTCAATGGATACTCTAGTGAATCCACTAATCGAACAAGTAAAAGCAGCGGGGTATACAGGACAAGTGGAAGTTGCCTTTACTTCTCCGGTTATTAGTACACATACGGGTGAAGGTGCAATCGGCTTTATTTATTATACAGAATAGGTAAAAGGTAATTCTAAAGATTTTTAACTTTAGAATTACCTTTTTTGTAAAGCAATAAAAAATATTTTCTGATATATCACTATTTTTATAGGCATATCATTCCTAAAGATAAGGAAAATATTTTATAATGAAATAACAAAGTAAAAAGGGGGAAGTTGCATGTGGCGGTTATTACTCACATCATTAGCTGTCATTTTCTTGTCCGCATGCTCCGTTACAATTGACCCACAAATAGAAGAAGCACAACAGTCCGACAAATCATCCGATGAACAAAATGATTTGTCTATATCAGAAAAAGAAACCGAAAACGAAGAAACAATTAATACGAGCTTTTTTGATATTATCAATGATGTATTTCAACTAGACTGGTCTGATCGTAAGGAAGAAAATGCACAACCGGTTTTTTATTTAGCATTAGGTGATTCGCTCACAAGGGGTGTTGGAGATGAAACCCAAGATTATGGCTATACGATTCGTCTGCAGCAGGAGCTGGAAAAATGGCCGATGGTAGAAGAAGTTGAGCTTGATAATCGCGGTAAAAATGGGAGACGCAGTGATCAACTATTAAGTTTACTTAAGCGTGGCCATTATGATGAAGAGCTAGAAAAATCAAATATAGTTACGATTACGCTCGGTGGTAATGATGTGATGAAAATTGTAAAAAAGAATTTGTTTTCAATGAAAAAGTCTATGTTTGATAAGGAATTACCAAAATTCGCTAAACGTTACGAGCAGGTCATTGTAGAAATTCGTAGAGTCAATCCTGAGGTACCGATTATATTAGTTGGGTTCTATAATCCTTTTTCGATCGTAGTAGATGAGATTACACCTTTCGATCCGATTATATCGGAGTGGAATGATGAAATTGAAAAGCTTGCTGCAACAGATGAAAATGCATGTTTTGTCTCTGTAGAGGATTTATTTGTATCAAATGAGGATATGGTATATCATGTAGACTTCTTTCATCCGAATAGCACGGGATATGATCGTATGACAAAACGCATCATTGAATCAATGCAACAATGTGATATTGAGCAGATGTCAGACGGTTTATTAGGATTTGAGGAGTGAGAAGATGAATAAATGGAAAATCGCATTTTTATTATTGGCTGGAGCAGTACTCATTTCATTCGCCACATTGCTCTATTTTATAACTGCTGATGTAGAACAAGCAACAGAACAGCCGCCACTCCAAATTGAGGGTAATATATTGACTGTGGAAACGACAGCTAAAGAATTCGAAGCAATCGCAAAACAATATTTATCGGAAGCTATGAACCAGTCACCGGTTCCGGTAGAGCTGACAGTGGACGATAAAATTTATTTATACAGTACATTAACTGTCTTTAATATCGATTTGCCGATTCAGATGGACTTCATTCCTGTTGTTAATAACGGGAATATCACTCTGAGTCAAGAAGCTGTCCACGTCGGCAAGGTAAATATCCCTCCGAAAACCGTACTGAAAATGATTGATGATGCGGTTAATTTTCCTAATTGGATTACGGTGAAGCCAAACGACGAAGAAATTTATGTGGACCTGTCACGGATCAATATCGCAAGTGGTTCTAGGGTGCGTGCGAAGGAAATCGATTTAGCAAATGATAAAATAGAATTGGAAGTAGTTATTCCAAACCAAACGAAGTAAAACAGGAGGTAATTTTAATGGCGTATGAACAAGCAACATTTGCAGGGGGCTGCTTTTGGTGTATGGTAAAGCCGTTTGATCAACAGCCCGGTATTATAGAAGTCATTTCCGGTTACACTGGCGGGCATATTGAAAACCCGACATACGAGCAAGTATGCAGTGAAACAACAGGCCATCTTGAGGCAGTTCAAATTACGTTTGATCCGGAAATTTATCCGTATGAAAAACTGGTTGAACTTTATTGGACCTTGATCGATCCTACAGATGCGGGCGGTCAATTTTATGATCGAGGCGAATCATACACAACGGCGATTTTTTACCATAATGATGTTCAAAAGCAGATTGCCGAATTATCCAAGTCAAAACTGGATGCTAGCGGAAAATTCAAATCACCAATTGCCGTTAAAATTCTGGAAGCAAAGCCATTTTACGCAGCAGAAGATTATCATCAGCACTACTATAAGAAGAACCCGGCACATTATGAACGCTATTCGGTTGGTTCTGGACGTGCAGGATTTATTGAAAAACACTGGGGGTCAAAATAAATGAATAAAGAACAACGATTAAAAGAGTTAACAGAGATGCAGTATCATGTTACACAAAACCAAGGTACGGAACCACCCTTCCGTAATGAATACAATGACGTGTTTGAAGATGGTATCTATGTGGATATCGTGTCAGGAAAGCCGCTTTTTAGCTCGAAAGACAAATATGATGCTGGATGTGGCTGGCCGTCATTTTCAAAGCCGATTGAACAAGTTGAAGTTACCGAGCATTTTGATACATCACACGGTATGCGTCGTGTCGAAGTACGCAGCAAAACAGCTGATTCACATTTAGGGCATGTATTCCCTGATGGTCCGCAACAATTGGGCGGATTACGTTATTGCATCAACTCAGCTGCATTGCGCTTTATTCCGGTTGAAGACCTTGAAAAAGAAGGCTACGGTGAATATAAATCAATGTTTGAATAAAAGCAACTCGCTTATGGAATTTCATAAGCGAGTTGTATTTTTTTTACTGTTTAATTTATCAATTAGATTTTGAATTCATTGACTACGCTTCGCAGCTGATCTGCTTGAGCAGCTAGTTCAACGGCGGATGCATTGATTTCTTCCATGGAAGCAGAACCTTGGGATGCGGCAGCTGCACTGCGTTCTGTATTGACAGCAGTATTATCCGCAATAGCGGCAACATGTACAAATGAAGTTGTCACACCATGGCTATTATTTAATGTTTGTTCGATTTGAGCAACCATCTGTGTTAAGATATCAGAAGTTTTGTCTGTTTGCATTAATATATTTTGTAAAGAACCGGTCGTCTCATTTGTCACTTCTACTCCACGAATTACTTTTTGAACACCCGTGTGGTTTTGTTCAATAATTGACTTCACCTCTGTTTGAATCGAACCTACAATTGCTGATACTTCCTTTGCAGCCTTTTGGGATTGTTCGGCAAGTTTTCGAACTTCCGCTGCAACAACTGCAAATCCTCTTCCATGTTCACCGGCCCGTGCAGCCTCAATCGCCGCATTTAATGCAAGTAAATTTGTTTGTTCAGAAATCGCTGTAATTGTACTTATAATAGAAGTGATATCTTTCGATTTTTCCCCCAATTTTTCCACCGTATCCGAAGTCGATGCCATTGTTTCTTCAATTTCGAGCATGACGATTGATGAATGGGTGACCGATTTGCTACCTCGATATGCGGCTTCTTTCATTTCATAGGCAGCCTGCTGAACCTCTCGTGCTTTTTCGTCTAATATGTGCATCGATTGTTCCAATTTTTGCATTTCATTGCCGGCACTACCAATACTGTTTAAAATGTCACTGCTGTCGCTCGCAATTTTCATCGTAGAATCAGCAATGAAATCAATTGTTCGAGCGTTTTCATCCGCGAGTGCCATTAATTCCTGTGAACTCCCGGATACATTCTCAGCAAGGTTTGAAACACGTTTTACCAATGCTGAAATTGATTCGATTAGAATATTCGTAGAATTTCCGATAATTGAAAATTCATCCTTCGTTTTAACATTTACCCGACGTGTTAAGTCACCGCCAGCCTGTGCAATTTCTAAAATCGATTCATTGATCTTTTTTGTATTTCTTCGAATCGATTTTGATAATATATAGCCTAATGAAATGGTTAAAATTACAGCAAAACCTGATAAGGCAAAAATTGATATTTTAGAGGCGAAAGCAAATTGTTCCAGTTCCGAAATTGTTTTTTCGTTACGCTGTTCGAGTATTTGTATCAGTTTCCCTGTGTTTTCATCAATATATCCTTTAAAATTTTGGCTTCCGCTATTCGCAAAAAGTTTAGCAGCATTTTCAAAGCCATATTTTTGACGGATTTCTATTGTCGATTTAGAAAAAGATAAATAATTGGTGTAAAACTGTTGTATTAAGCCTAAGATTTTCAGTTCTTCATCCTGATTTTTAAATGAAGTTTCAATAGAAGTTAAGTTTGTATGTATTCGTTCCTTCGACTCTTCATATAATTGAAGAAATTTTTCATCGCCTGTAATTAAGTAAGTTTGCTCATGGCTTGATAGCTTTGCAATATCGGAGGCTAAATTATTAATATGCATCTGCTGTTTTAAGTTTTCTGCAGCAAATTCTCGCAAGTTCTTTTCCAAGTTTGTTATATTAATATACGATAAAATTTGCATAGAAATAATAATTGCCATTAAAATAGTGAAAGCAATTAAAATTTTCCCTCGTATGAGATGAAAGAAGTGAAATAGGGCTTTCGGTTTACTAGTGTTTTTCCTTAGTTTTTCTTTAATAGGTTTAGTTTTCTTGCTATTTCGCAAATAATTCACCACTTTCTGAAAATTATATATTTAACTATTTTACTACATGTATGGGAAATTTTCACTATATATCGAGAAAAAATATAAAGGAGGGGAAATTTTGAAAAAATCTTTTTATCATTTTGCACTAACCTACAGAGGGGGAGAATGGTCGGATGAAAAGGTACGTTTTGCTGAAAGCATGTTTCTGGATCACGCCTTTCCTAAAATGTCCGATAGCTTTGAAGAACTTACGAATTATATTGAATTTCAATCCGACGAATATTTGACTATCGGTGCTTTTGATCAATTATGGGATTTATATGAAAGTAAATTTTTGATATAAGCGATGTTTTGCATGTAATACACAAGATGGGGTATAGTGAAATTATGATGCACCCTTCGTTAAATTTTCGTTATTTTGTCCAAATATTGTTTTTTATGCAAATTTTTTTGTGAAGCAAGACGTCTAACGATTGAATGTTTATACGAAAACGTTTACAATTTAGAAGAATTATGATGAAAAGAGGTTTTTTGATGAGCGTTCATATTAATGCCAAAAAAGGCGAAATTGCAGAAATTGTACTATTACCAGGAGATCCATTACGTGCAAAATATATTGCCGAAACATTTTTAGAAGATGTTGTACAATACAACGAAGTACGTAATATTCTTGGCTACACAGGCACGTATAAAGGAAAACGCATTTCTGTACAAGGGACAGGCATGGGTGTTCCATCTATTTCGATTTATGCGACTGAATTAATGCAAGAATACGGTGTACAGAAACTAATCCGTGTAGGTACTTGTGGTGCGATTCAAAAAGACGTGAAAGTACGTGACGTTATTATTGCACAAACATCATCTACAGACTCAAACTTAAACCGTGTAATTTTCGGCGGTACAATCGACTATGCACCAACTGCAGACTTTGATTTATTACTAAAAGCATATAATGCAGCAAAAGAAGCGAACTTAAACGTACGTGTAGGAAATATCTTCACGGCGGATATGTTCTATTCTGACGAAGCGCAAAACGAAAAATTAGCACAATATGGCGTATTAGCTGTTGAAATGGAAACTTCAGCACTATACACATTAGCAGCGAAATTCGGTCGTCAGGCGTTAACAGTTTTAACAGTATCTGACCACATCCTAACAGGTGAAGTAACAACTTCAGAAGAACGTCAAACTACGTTCAATGACATGATGGTTATTGCGTTAGAAGCGGCAATTCAAGACTAAAATAACAAATCATTGTAAGTTAATTTATAACGTTATTTCATAAGTGCCTAACAGGTGAAAACTTGTTAGGCACTTTTTCTATATAAAGGTAATTGAAAAGCAACGTACATCATTTCAGTATAGGAAAATGATTATAATACTGGGCAAATTAATGGGTACACTAATGCTAATAGTAAACTTTATTAAGCAGGTGATCATCATGATGTATTTATTAGCTATTTTCTTTCCACCGTTAGCTGTATTAATTTGCGGAAAACCAATACAAGCATTAATCAACTTTTTCCTATGTTTTTTAATATGGATTCCGGCAGTTATACATGCAATTTTGATAGTTCGTGATCATAAAGCAGATAAAAGAATGGAACGCCAGATTAAATTGTTGAAGAAATAGACGAATGTAGATGACACGAAATAATTTATACAGAATAACTCTTGCACATCACACAATAGTGGTGTGTTTTTTATGTATACCGATAAAGCTCTTTAGTACATAACGAAGGGCGTATAAAAATTTCAAAAAATTTTCTTAGCGAATCTTTGGCATATCGAATTTGTGTTGTGGGCAAACTGAGATACCGACAATTTTAAAGCACATAAGATGACGGCCAAAAAAGTAAAAAGGAGTGAGGGGATGAGTCAGGAAGTAGCAAAGAAATTTATTGATCGAATCTCAAGCACAGTGGATCCGTTAGCGAATATTGTCACGGTTAGTCTGTTTTGTGAAAATGCCATTAACCAATTGATTCAGGAAAAGCTGCCGAAAGTACGAAGCTTCAAGGATCAGTCAACTTATATCCCGATGGCGAGCTCTAATTACAGCACTAAAGTATATTCTGTTTATGCATTAGGCTTAATCGAACAAAAATTGTTCGAAAACTTATGGTTGCTGAACTATTGGCGCAACAAAGCCGCACATAACATTAGTGTGGATATTAGAGCTTTACCGATGAACTTTCACATTTTTGATAACAACCTCAAAATCGAAAAAGACATGAATGAAAACGAAATTGTCATCGGCATTGCCCTTTGCACTTACAAAGAATTGCATGTGTTCTTAAATGAACAATACGGTATTAAATTAAATTGGTGAAGAATAAAAAGTGTCTATGCCTGTAGACACTTTTTATTTTATCCGTCATTCCTAAAAAAATGCCTCTATCCATACAATATTTTCAATTCATAATAAAATTCATTTAATCTTATTTCCAAATTAAAGATATTAATACACCAAATTAGGGTATGGATAGGGGAAGTTTAACTAGGAAGGGTTGAAATCATTTGAAAAAACAATACTTATTCGCGATGTCTACATTATCTATTGCACTAGTTGCAGGCTGCGGAGATACAGCAGAACCGGTTGAAGGTACAGATAGCGAAGCCAATTTAACATTACAGCAAGTATATGAGAATGCCATGCAACGCCAGCAAAATTTGAAAAGTGTTCATGCTGAAACAACGATGGATCAGGTGACGAGTTTCGTTATGGAAGGTCAAACGATGGAAATTACAAGCAATTCAAACTTGGCAATGGATATACAGCAAAAACCGATGGCAATGTATTCAAAAGGAACCGTTAAGATGGATATGGGCGATGAAAAAATGGATATGCCGATAGAAATGTATATGACCGAAGAAGACGGCTTTTACATGTTAAACGGCGATACGAATGAATGGCTGAAAATGCCGGATGAGCAATATGAACAATTAATAGCGCAAACCGGTGCACAGGCAGATGCATCAGAACAACTTGAACAGCTTGAGCAATTTATCGATGATTTCAGCTTTGAACAGGACGATGAGAATTATTTGTTAACACTGAACATTGAAGGGGATGAGTTCAAACAGTTCATAGTTTCACAAATGGGTGCAAGCTTAGGTGAATCAATGGAGGTTAATGGTGAAATTCTGGAGAACATGACCTTTGAAGATTCACAATATAATATTGTCGTTGCAAAAGATACGTTTGATATAAAAGAAATGGATATGAATCTCAAGATTATCACAAATGTCGAAGGCCAGGAAACAACAATTGAAAATGATGCGAACATTGTCTATTCGAAATTTGATGAAGTAAAAGAGATCAATATACCAAATGAAGTTATAAATGAAGCTAAAACTCAATAATAAATCAAGCAGCGATGCCGCGTTATGGCGAAAATCGCTGCTTTTTTCTATTAAACATGAAACGAAATAAAAAAATTAACGTCTATCCTTTTCTAGTCGCTTGTAAACTGATATTATTGGTATAGTGTGACATCAGACAGTGTAAAAATGAGAGTGGTGAAATTGAAATGGATGAACAAAAAAGAGATGAGGATCAAAACGGTTTAAACGAAGAGCAAATTACTAAACCGGCAGGAAAATATTTACGCATGAAACCATTTGCATTTATAATGGTCATTTTCCTGACAATTTTATGTACAGCCGGTTTAACAATTTTTGCGTTAACATTCGGTGAAAACAAAGTTGTAGAAGTTAAAGAACCGTTGGAACGGGCGGAATTCAAAAAACTATATGATGCGTATGATGCACTTCAGCAAAAATATTATGAAGACATAAATGAAGAAGAAGTGGTATATGGTGCAATCAACGGGATGTTTGATGCATTGGGAGACCCTTATTCTGATTATATGAATAAAGATGAGGCAAGTTCATTTAATGAAAGCCTGTCTTCTAGTTTTCAAGGAATTGGTGCGGAAATTCAAGAACGAAATGGTTATATAATGATTGTTTCTCCAATTAAAAATACGCCTGCCGAAAAAGCCGGTTTACAACCGAAAGATATGGTATTGGCGGTTGACGGGAAAAGCGTCAAAGGCATGAGCTCTACAGAAGCTGTGTTACTGATTCGTGGTGAAAAAGGTTCTGAAGTCACTTTGACAATTCAACGCGGAGATGCTGAGAGCTTTGATATGACGATCGTGCGTGATGATATCCCGGTAGAAACGGTTTATGGCGATATTGATGAAGAAGGAATTGCACACTTCCAAATCACTTCTTTCAGTGAAAACACAGCAGTAGAACTGGAAAAGTTGCTAATTGAATATGAAAAACAAGGGATGAAAGGGATTGTTTTAGATGTTCGTCAAAATCCAGGCGGCTATTTAAAGGCGGCAATCGACATTTCAAACTTGTTTGTTGAGGAAGGAAAAACAATCGTTCAAATTCAAGAACGAGATGCAGAACCTCAAATCGTGACTGCGGATAATCGTTCTAAGTATAATCTTCCGATAACAGTATTAATCGATGAAGGAAGTGCTTCTGCTTCTGAAATTTTAGCAGGTGCACTAAAAGAATCTGCAGGTGCCCAAATTGTTGGATTGAATTCCTTTGGTAAAGGGACAATGCAGGAAATCATTTATATGGAAGATGGGGCAAACTTAAAATTCACAACAGGTAAATGGTTAACTCCAGACGGCAATTGGGTGAATGAAAAAGGTATTGCACCAGATGTAAAAGTTGACTACCCGGATTATGCTTCTTTACCTTATATCGATCCGAGCCAGCAATATGAAAAAGAAGCAAATCATGCTTCCATCAAAACTGCTGAACGTATTTTGGAAGTATTGGGATATGAGCCAGGTAAAGTTGATACACAATTTGATGGAGCAACTGAAGCTGCATTAAAAGCATATCAGCAAGATAATGATTTAGAAGTTACGGGTATTTTAACAGGTGATACAACATATGCCTTAATGGATGCAATTAGCGAAAAGCTAAAAACAGAAGATCCTCAAATCTTAAAGGCGAAAGAGTTATTGGATATTAAACCCGAAGAAACGACAAACGAATAAAAAAACGCGGGCTGGTAAAAAGTGAAAAACACTTTATTGCCAGCCCATTATTATAGGAAGTGAACTTATGAAGGATGTATATTTATTTAGCGGATTTTTAGGGAGCGGCAAAACGTCCATGTTAACTGATGTCATTCGCCAGTTGAAGGAGGCCAATTTAAAGCCGGCTGTTATTATGAACGAATTAGGCAAGCTTCCATTTGATTCACAGGCGGTAGAAGAGGATGTGCCATTGAAGGAAATGTTGGAAGGCTGTATTTGCTGCAGTGGAGCAGAAAAAACAGAAGCGCAAATCCAGTCCCTTTTACACGATCAGGAATTTGATGTCCTTATAATAGAAACAACAGGCGCTGCACACCCTGTAGAAGCACTGGATGCGGTATATTCGCCTTTATTTGCGGATAAGTTGAATATTAAAGGAATTGTGACGGTGGCGGACAGTCGGTTATGGTTGGACAGATCAAACCTTACTCCACAAGTACGTTCTCTTTTTATGGAACAAATTCGTCATGCGCATCTGTTACTGGCAAATAAAACGGACTTACTAACGGAATCGGAACAAGCGCAAGTTGTCTATGAATTGCAAGGATTTAATGCAAAGGCATTCATCCTCCAAACAACAAATGGCCGTGTTCCATTAAAGTTATTGCAAAATATCCAGTCAACTGCCCGTGTATCCAAAGATGATATTGTGACAGCACGTATTGGCGAAAGCTTCAATTTAGGCTCGCGACTTATACGATTTGATACAAGCTTTACACAGGAACAGTTTGAAAACTGGGTTCGCTCATTACCGGATACCGTTTATCGTATGAAAGGCTATGTTCCGATTGAGGGAATCAAAAATCCAATGCTGTTCCAGTATGCTTACGGAATGGTCCAATGGCTGCCGGAATATATTAAAATGGAACCGAATTTAGTCATCATTGGGGAGAACATTAACACTCTGGAAATTATCTAACTATCATAATATGTCAATAGCTTTTCAGATGAAATGTTTGAGGAAATTGGATAAATTTATCGCAAATTATGAGTAAAATATAAGATTTTAAGGCTAATAAGTTGGTAGATGGACAGTTTACCAATTTATAGGCCTTTTTTTTTCGTTTTTTCATTTACGATGAAATCACGAAAGGAGGCGTACAAAATGAAAAAATTAGTTCTACCATTTTGTGCAGTAATACTTTTTGCAACTCAAGCACCCGTTGCTAATGCAAGCTCAAATGCAATTGAAGGGGGCAAATCAACAACAACTAATCATGTTCAATCAACATATAACTATAAAATAAAGCTTAATAATTACTTTAAACTTGTAAAAACGACACCTCAAAAAGGGGCAATCGTTAAACAGGAAGTGTCGACAAATACAGTTAAAAAACCGGCTTCAACAGAAGATGTCAGCAAAGAGTCTTCTAAAGAGGTTAACAAGAAAGTAGAAAAAGAGCCGACAAACGTAGTAAACAACGAAAATCCAAACGTTGTTGCTCCAACAACGACTGAAACACAGTCACAAACACCTTCAACACAACCTAAAACTGAACAGGCTCCAGTTCAAGAACAAAAAGAATCGACAGCTACAGATCAAATTTTAGCGATTGAAGAAAAAGTTGTTGCATTAACAAATGCAGAACGTGCTAAAAATGGTTTAAGTGCACTACAAATTGACCGCCCATTAATGGCAGCGGCACGTGAAAAATCTCAGGATATGAAAGATAAAAATTACTTCTCACATACTTCACCAACATTCGGCAGCCCGTTTGACCGCTTAAAAGCATTGGGCATTGCTTATAAATCAGCTGGTGAAAACATCGCCAAAGGTCAAAGAACACCGGAAGAAGTTGTACAGGCATGGATGAACTCTGAAGGTCACCGCGCTAATATTTTAAATAAAGACTTCACTCACATTGGTGTTGGCTATGTGAAGGACGGTAATATCTGGACGCAACAATTTATAAAAAAGTAATTTGATGAAGATACTATCCTTTTCAACATGAAGAGGGTAGTTTTTTTATTTCGGGTATTATTTTATTATTAAGCGAATACTTAAAACAATAGAAATATTCTTAGCGAAATTTATTATTTCTTTTGGCCTTATAATTTTGTATGTGAAAACACCCATTTTTAGAGAAATGCTTTATAAAGTGCCAAAATGTGCTACAATATACGGTATACTTTTAAAAGCCTTATAAAAAAAGGTGTATAATTCGCATGAATAGAAGTGATAAACAGTAAAATTATTTTTTTAGAATAACAAAACAGGAACAAATATTAAATAATATAAAAGGAACTATAAAAAGAGTAGTAAAAATAAACATTGAAAATAAAATGTTACATCAAATAAATAAGATATATATCGAAGCATGTTGAAATGTCTTGTTGCATAAAATAGATGCAATGACATTTGCTTTGTTAGGAGAAGTTTATGAACGAAAAAACAATTATTTTAACAGGCGGGGGTACGGCCGGTCACGTATCATTAAATGAAGCGATTATCCCTTCATTGCAGGAAGCGGGGTATAATGTGCATTATATAGGCTCTCATGACGGGATTGAAAAAGAGCTTATTACAAATGCGTTTCCTTCATTGCCTTATCACAGTATTTCGAGCGGAAAGTTGCGCCGATACTTTTCAGTACAGAATTTTACAGATCCGTTTAAAGTGATGGCAGGTGTTACACAAGCATTTTCGATCATCAAAAAAATTAAGCCGACTGTAATTTTTTCTAAAGGTGGCTTTGTCTCAGTGCCAGTCGTTATTGCAGCAAAATTGGCAAATATTCCGGTTGTTGTCCATGAATCGGATGTGACACCTGGCTTAGCGAATAAAATTTCACTGCCATTCGCGTCCCATATCTTTACGGTTTTCAAAGAAACGATGAAACATTTACCGAACGACAAATCAACTTGCACTGGTTCGATAATCCGTCAGCAGCTATTTGAAGGAAATCGTGAGCGTGGATTGGCGTTATGTGGATTTACAGCCGAAAAAAAAGTACTGCTTGTCATGGGTGGAAGCTTAGGTTCCGTTATTATTAATGATGCGCTTCGTGAAAATTTGTCATCACTATTAGAGAAGTATCAGATTATCCATTTGTGCGGTAAAGGGAACGCCGACAAAAAATTGGAAAATCTACAAGGATACTGTCAGTTTGAATATGTGACAACAGAATTGCCGGATTTACTGTATGCAACCGATTTTGTTGTATCGCGTGCTGGTTCAAACTCGATTTTCGAATTTTTGGCGTTGCATAAACCGATGCTGCTCATTCCTCTTTCTGCAGCAAAAAGCCGTGGTGATCAGATATTAAATGCCAACTTGTTTAAAAAACAAGGCTTTGCACATGTATTGGACGAGGAAAAATTGACAAAAGAATCATTCATGCAAGCAATTCAAATGCTTGAACAGAAAGCGGAAGAAATGATTGATCAGATGCTCGAAGTCGAACATCCGAAAACTCCGAAAGAAATGGTTGCCTTAATTACTCAATATGAAAAATAATCAATAAAAAGGGGTTACCTAAAAGTTCATACTTTTAAGGTAGCCCCTTGTTTCGTTTCAGGAATATTTATGACGCCTTTATCATATAAGCGTAAAGATGATGTTCACGTCACAAATGCAAGTTTCCTTTTTACATTGCCTGTTCTTCTGCTTGCTCGAGCGTATTGGCAGTTGTTAAATAGAACAGATCTTTAGGAATTTTAAAAAGACGGAATTTATTAACACCTTGATTAATTTCATTGTAAAGAGACGGATTTGTTTGCTCGGCATCTACTACATAAGGTAATTTCAACGCGGCTGCTTGTGAGCGTGCATTTTCTTCCCGGATGCGTAAGAAAACGGTATGGAAATCATAGTCGAAAAATAGTTCGTTTAAAAACGCTAATTTCGCTTTCTGATTATAACCGATGCCTTGATATGGTTTGCCGATCCATGTTCCTAAGAAGCCGGCGCCATCTTGGATATCAAAAATACTGATTGTTCCGATTGGAGCACCCCAATCATCTACAATTGTACGTGAAATCGTTAATCCGTTTTGTTCTTCTTCTATCAATTGTTTAGTCATAAATAAGTACTCTTCTGCTGAAGTCGCTTTCTGACGTACGAATGGAAACACAGACGGATGACGTAATAATTCGTATAATTCTGCTGTTTCATGAAGTTCTCTCTGTTTTAACATGTGAAACGCCTCCTTTTAAGAAGAAAATGGTAGAGCCTGTTGTTAAAGAAATGGTGCAAATAATCTTCTAATGCTAAAAGGTTCTTTATCATAAGGCAGTAGTCATTTCGAGCTTGATCTTACCTAAAAGAATTTGACGTTAAACTATTATGCATAATTCGTATGTCTCGCTCTATCCTAGACAATTAATAACAATATCGAAATAAGAAATATATCTACAGTTTATTATAATATATTCTCTTGCCGCAACTTTCAAGCTCGAAAAAAACATTTTTTTCTGCTAAAAGTCGATATATTCAGAATAATGCGTAAATAAAAACTATTAATGACAAGATGAATTTTATAAAAGTATAATATAATAAAATAAGAGAGAACGCGGAGGCGTAAAATATGAGTATCCAACTAACGAAAGTTCATGGTTCTGGAAATACATTTTATTTATACGAAGCATTATATGATGAACAATTTAATTTTGTGAATATCGCGAAACAGCTATGTCATCACTCCAATGATGGGGGAGCGGATGGCTTATTAATCGTGCTCCCATCTTCTGTTGCAGATGCAAAAATGCGTGTCATTAATGCGGACGGCTCGGAAGCTTCGATGTGCGGGAATGGGTTACGCTGTGTCGCGCGGTATGTTTGCGAAAAATTAAATGTAGATGAAGCAGTTATCGAAACAATGCATGCCTGTCTGAAAGTAAAACGAGAAGCATCCATTTTTGAACTACTACCTACCTATTCTGTAGAAATCTCACCCATTTCATTTGAATTAGTATCATTGCCAATGAAGGTAGAGAATAGACAACAATTGCGCCATGAAATTATTCCTGCTTTTTCAATGGATATTCCTTTTACAGCGATATCTGTACCAAATCCGCATCTAATCGGAATTGTTGATCATAAATATATGGAAAATACGTTACACCAAGAACAGCTCGCTGCCTATTTGAACAGTGAAAATGAATATTGCCCGGATGGAGTGAATGTCAGCTATGTCCAGCCGTTATCTCCTGATGAAATATTCGTCCGAACTTTTGAACGGGGCGTAGGCTTTACAAATGCCTGTGGTACGGCAATGACTGCCTCTGCCCTAATTGCTTCTATTGAAGGATTTATTACAAACAGTAAAGTAACCGTCTATAATCCCGGAGGTTTTGTTCAGTGTGAAGTTAAGAACTGCGGTGACAGCTGGGAATTGGCACTGATCGGAAATGCAACGGTACTTGGGGATTATGAATATGACCTTCAAGACGAAAAAATTCAATTGGTGCATTTTCAACTAGCAGAAGAGCAAATCCAATATGAGAAATGCAAACTTTTTGTGAAAGATAAAATAGAAAGCTTTCTTTAAACATCAGATAGTGGGGGGACAAGGATGATGAGTTCCATTTATTCAATGGATCTATTGAATTTGTTATTCAAAAATAGTAATGATGCTGTATTCTTCATGGAAAAAATAAATGGAAAGTATCGTTATATTTTTGTCAACGATGCTGCAGTAAATCTGATTAATACGAATCCCTGTGGCAAAACGATCGAACAGGTAATCCCGTCCCATTTAGCAAAGACGATTATTCACTATTATGATTTAACAATCGAACAAAACAGACAAGTTGAATTTGAAGATTTTACTTATGGAAAAATGAATGTTCGAAAACAAAGAACGACAACTATTCCAGTAATACAAGACGGGAAAAATTATATTTTGGCCATGACGAAAGAAGTATCGATGAGCCTTGATTTAGAAGATAAATATTTATTTATGCGTTCCATATTTTCTAATTCATTTTTATCCACGATATTAGTTTCCAATGATCTGCAATTACTTGAAGCAAATCCGACATTTTTGGAAGAGTTTAATATTCAAATGGAAGATGCTTCCGGGATCTCTATGTTAGACATGCCTTTTATAGAAAGAAAAACGGCAAAAAAATTGAAAAGTTATATAAAACGGGCACGGCTGGGAGAAAATGTTCAATCGAAAATGCTGTTTTTCATCGATAAACATAATGAGCGGCGTTGTTTTACTGCTTCTTTTTCCTCACTGACAAGCAATGGTGAAAATATCGCGGTATTTATCATATTGCAGGAAATTACGGAATTTATTAAACAAGGACAGGCATTGCGCACAGCTTCACACGGTCTGGAAATGTTCAAAAATGCGATTAATTCATTAGCTGACGTTATATTTACAGATGTAGATGGAAATATAATTGATATTAATGAGCGGGTTATTGAAAATACAGGCTATACGCATGATGAATTAATTGGTAAACCGCATCATATTCTTCACTCAACGTATTTATCCGATTCAGCTTCGATGAGTTTTTGGCAAAAAGTAAGTAAAGAAGAAATCTGGCGTGAGGAAGTGTGCAATCGTAAAAAGAATGGTGAGATATATTGGGTGGACTCTACTATGATTCCCCTGAAAAATGAACTAGGGGAAGTGGAGCAGTTTTTAATGGTTCAATATAATATTTCTTCTGAAAAACAATTAATGTCAGAGCTATATATAATTGAACGAAATTTCAGAGCCATTACTGAAAACACAAATGATTTTATTGTCGTAACAGACCGCTACGGCAAAATTAAATATGCTTCACCTTCCTATTCAAGGAAACTTGGCTACCGGGAAGAAGAGCTTATCGGTTTACCGTACGATCGATTGCTGAAGCCGGAAAGTGTTAAACTGTGGCATGAAGCATTAAACCCGGAAACGGTTGATGTAATACAAGAACAAAAAATTGAATTGCTTTTGTATAAAAAAGATAATAGTACGATTTGGACGGAAGGGAATTATACGCTAACGTTCGCTTTGTCACATCATGAAATTACGGAAATTGTCATGGTTTCAAGAGAAATTACCGAGCGCAAGGAACTGGAAGATAAATTAACTTATTTAGCGTATCATGATAGTTTGACGCAGCTCGGTAATCGCAGGAAACTGTACAAGGAATTTCCGCTTCTTAAAAAGGAGGCAGACGAGACAGGTACTTGCCTGGCAATTTTATATCTTGACGGAGACAATTTTAAAGAAGTAAATGATATATACGGACATGATGTTGGGGATGAGTTTTTAATTCAATTCGGGAATTCGCTCGTTCGCAGTGTACGAAATGAAGACCTTGTTATAAGGCTGGGTGGTGACGAATTTCTCATTGTTTTAACTGGGTTGTCCATCTTCGAAAAAGAACGCTCCGTCCAACTTGTTCACATTATGGACAGGATTAAAGAAAATCTGCAAATCGGATGGTTGATTAGAGGTAGCCATTTTTCACCTACAGCCTCAATGGGAATTTCGATTTATCCAAAACACAGTATAAGTTTAGATGTTCTTATCGATTTAGCGGATCAAGCATTATACAAGGCAAAGCAGTCTTCCAATTAGCACTTGCAAGAATACGGAAACATACTCCGTATTCTTTTTTTTGTAAAATACAAATGGTACACTAATTATGATATATATTGCTGATAGAGAGGGAAGCTGATGAAAAAGAAGATTTTAATAATCGAAGACGAAAAAAATATAGCACGTTTCCTTGAACTGGAGCTTAAGCACGAGCAATTTGAAACGGTTGTTGCATATGATGGGAGAACTGGTCTGGAATTGGCTGAAAGTGAACAATTCGACTGTATTTTGCTCGATGTAATGCTGCCGCAATTAAACGGGATTGAAGTATGTAGAAGAATACGTAAAACAAGCAATGTACCGATTCTCCTTATTACAGCACGAGATGAAGTAATGGACCGCGTTTCAGGATTGGATGCGGGAGCAGATGATTATGTCGTGAAGCCTTTTGCGATAGAAGAATTATTGGCACGGATCCGTTCAATCTTAAGGAGAGTGCAGCCTGCCCAAAAATCTAAACAACTCATTTTAAGGGAGTTGGAAATCGACGTCAATGCTTATGAAGTAATATTTGAAAACAATAAAATCGAACTTACAAGAAAAGAATTTGATTTATTGAAATTACTTGTGGAAAACAGAAACCTTGTATGTACACGGGAGCGTATTTTAGAAGAGGTTTGGGGATTTGATACTGAGGTAGAAACTAATGTAGTCGATGTATATATTCGCCATTTGCGTACAAAACTGCAAACAGAACATACTCCGTACATTGAAACTGTACGTGGGGTTGGCTATGTGATGCGCGGGTGAGGATGATGAAAAACAAACTTTTGAACCTTTCTTTAAAATCAAAGTGGATGCTTGCGGTAGGTGTAACGATCTTTGTAAGCTATGCCCTAATATCTGTCGTACTGTATATCGCTTTGCAAACCTGGCTTATTCATAATGAAGAGAAAAATGCATTGCGGACGGTCGATGATATGACAACCTATTTTGAATCGCAGGGCAACACTGTTACAGTACAGGCACTGCAGAATAACACGGCTTTGATGAAAGCCATTTTAAATCAGGAACAAACGGTACGCGTATTTAATCTGGATGGTATTGAAGTAATGCGAATTAATGATGCGGCACCGGCTGCACAGCTGCCACAAAATCAAAATTATTTTTCGACGATGATCGAAAAACAGACGATTGCAGGATCCGAAAGCTATGTCATCCACCGAGTCGTTCAAATCGGACAATTTCAAGGGATTATGCAATTAATTCATCCGTTGGCCGCATTTCAATCGATGATGAATTATATTTTGACGACGATTTTTATTATTGGTTTTGGTGCCATTTTATTTTCGGTTATGATCAGCTACTACTTGGCAAATATGTTAATGAAACCGCTTGTCCAGTTACGGGACGCAATGAGCTTTGTCAGAAAAAACGGTTTTACTGCACAGCCTAAATTTGATTATGCGGCAAAAGATGAGATTGGCGATTTACTTCATATGTACCGTACATTAATGAATGAACTTGAAATTTCATTTACAAAGCAACAGCAATTTGTTGCAGACGCCTCGCATGAACTGCGAACACCGATTCAAGTAATTGAAGGCCATTTATCATTAATCAAACGTTGGGGTAAAGATGAACCGGAAGTAATGGAAGAATCATTAAATACTTCTATTACTGAAATTGCACGTATGAGAAAAATGATTGAAGAACTGTTACAATTGGCACGCAGGGAGCAAGCGGATGAACATGCTTATGCTGATATAGAACAAGTATACGAACAAGTAAAAGAAGAATTATTGCAGCTGTATCCTGCCGCTGAATTTCACCTGACAGTTACTGGCGAAAAATCGGCAGCCTCCATTACTGAGCATGCCCTAGCGCAAATCTTTAGAAATATTTTGAGTAATAGTATACGATATAATAGCAATGTTCCGAATCTTAATGTGAATATCAATTATAATGATTCACAATCGTCAATCTTAGTTACGTTAGAAGACAATGGGATCGGTATCTCAGAACAGCATTTACCGCATATTTTCGACCGGTTTTACCGGGTGGATGCATCACGTACAAACAAAGTTGCAGGTACTGGACTTGGATTGAGTATTACAAAAATGCTTGCAGATAAATATGAAGTGGAAATTGATGTAGAAAGTAAATTGCAGAAAGGTACCTTTTTTTACCTAAAACTTCTTAAAAAATGAATAATTTTAGTCAATCTAATTACTATTTCAATAGTTCACGAAAAAAATTGCTTAATTTGATAAAAAGAGTTGTATTTTTTGTGAAGAGTAGTAAGATTGAGATGGAAAAAATGTTCTTCCGACGTTTATAAATGTGCTTTTAGTCCGTGTGGAAGAATGATAAAATATTATTTGCTTTGATTTGGTAGATAAAAAGAGAATACTTAATTTATCTACTTACAAAAGAAGGAAATTTTTGTATTGTAATATACAATATTATCCTTTTTTAAGTAAATTATTGGAACAGCCATAAGGCAAAATTTGGAGGTTATTTTCATGTCGAACAATGTATTACCTGCAGGTTCTCCATGGTCAGCGTTTTCTGGTCCTAACTTAGGTTATGTATTAGAGCAATATGACTTATTCCTGCAATCTCCTGAAGAAGTAGAACCGGAACTAGTAGAATTATTCCAAGCATACGGTGGTCCTGTATTTGCAGATGGTCAACAACCGGTTGCAACTGCAGCAGTAACAGGTACTGGAGACTACAAAAAAGTATTAGCAGCAGTTAAATTGGCAGAATCAATTCGTGAATACGGCCATTTAGCAGCAGATTTATACCCACTAAAAAATCGTCAATTAGACACTTCACGCATTGAAGAAAGCGTATTCAATTTAACAGCGGCTGATCTTCAAGCTATTCCTGCATCAGTATTTTTTGCAAATGTTCCTGCAGGTGTTACAAACGGTAAGGAAGCAATTGATTATTTAAAATCTGTATATACAGATAAAATAGGTGTAGAAGTTGCACATTTACAAAATCCGGAAGAACGTGCTTGGATCGAAGCTCAAGTTGAAGGCGGAGCGTTTAAAGCAACGTTATCACCTGAAGAAAAGAAAGCAGTTTTAGAGCGATTAACACGCATTGAAAACTTTGAAAAATTCATTCATAAAACATTTGTTGGTCAAAAACGTTTCTCTGGAGAAGGTTTAGACACACAAATCATCCTTTTAGATGAAATTATTAAATCATCTGAAACTAAAGGTGTAAAAAATGTTCGAATTGGTATGGCCCACCGTGGACGTTTAAACGTATTAACACACGTATTAAACAAACCATACGATATGATGTTCTCTGATTTCGCCCATGTTTCAAATGATCTATTCTTCCCTGAAGATGGTAAATTAGAAATTACAAAAGGCTGGACTGGAGACGTTAAATACCATATGGGTGCATCTTACACTCATGATTCTGGATTGAACGTTAAATTAGCCTATAACCCATCACACTTAGAAGTAGGGAACCCGCTTGTAATCGGTTCTGTTCGTGCAGCTCAAGATGATGTATCTTCAGCAGGAACAGCTAAACATGATCCATCAAATGCATTCGGTATCATTTTACATGGTGACGCGGCATTCGCTGGTCAAGGGATTGTAACAGAAGGATTCAACTTCTCTCAAACAGAAGGATTTACAACAGGTGGTACAGTTCAGATTATCGCGAACAACATGATCGGTTTCACGACTGAGTTACATGATTCACGTTCATCTATTTATTCATCTGACCCTGCAAAAGGCTATGATATTCCGGTTATTCATGTAAATGCTGACAGCCCTGAAACAGTGGCAGCTGTTGGTCGCTTTGTAGCGGAATACCGTGCCAAATTTAAAAAGGATATCGTTATCGATTTAATCGGTTACCGCCGTTACGGTCATAATGAAACGGATGATCCGACAGTAACAAACCCTGAAACATATAAATTAGTATCAAAACATGAACCGATTCGTGCATTGTATGGTGCTGAACTAGCAGAAGCCGGCATTTTATCTGCTGATGAAGTAAAAGCTATAGATACGGCTATTTATGCGGAAATGCAAGCTGCGTATGATCATGTTAAAGAAATGGCAGAAAAAGACGAGCATGTAACGCCTAATATGCCGGAAGAACTAAAAATCGAATTCCCTGAAATCGATACTAAAGTAGATGCTGAGCGTTTAGCTAAAGTAAATGAAGATTTACTTGTCTTTGCAGATGGTTTTGAGCCGCAAAACAAGTTAGGGAAAATTTTAGCAAAACGTCGTGATGCGTTTACTGAAGGTAAAATTGACTGGGGTCATGCTGAAACATTAGCATATGCAACAATTACGCAAGATGGCACACCGGTTCGTTTCACTGGTCAGGATGCACAGCGTGGTACGTTCTCTCAACGTCACTTAGTATTACATGATAAAAATAACGGTGCTGAATTTACACCATTACATCATATTGAAGGTGCAAAGGCTTCATTCACAGTTTACAACTCACCACTTACAGAAGCAGGAGTAGTAGGTTTTGAATATGGGTACAATTTAGAAAACCAGAATGTACTAACTGTATGGGAAGCACAATTCGGTGACTTTGCAAACATGGCGCAAGTAATGTTTGATAACTTCATCTCAAGTGCCCGCGCTAAATGGGGTCAAAAATCTGGATTCGTACTTCTTTTACCACATGGTTATGAAGGTCAAGGTCCAGAGCACTCATCAAGCCGTATGGAACGATTCCTGCAATTATCTGCAGAAAATAACTGGTTCGTAGCAAACTGTTCAAATGCAGGCAACTACTACCACTTATTACGCCGTCAAGCTGCTTTATTAGGTACAGAAGGTGTACGTCCATTAGTAGTGGTTTCTCCAAAATCACTTTTACGTCATCCACTTGCTGCAGCTACTGCTGAACAACTTGCAAATGGTCGCTTCCAGGAAGTAATCGAGCAAGAAGGTTTAGGCAAAAACACAGAAGCGGTTGAAAAAGTAGTACTTGGTACAGGTAAAGTAATGATCGATTTAGCAGAACGTGTGAAAGATGGCGAAGGGCTTGATCACTTACACATTATTCGTGTGGAACAAATTTACCCATTCCCTGCACAACAAGTGAAAGATATTATTGCTCGCTTCCCGAATGTTAAAGAAATCGTTTGGGTACAAGAAGAACCAAAAAACCAAGGTTCATGGACATATGTTCTTGAAACATTATATGATATCGCTGAAGGCAAAAAAGTACGCTATGTAGGACGTCCTGCAATGAGCTCTACTTCTGAAGGCGATGGCGATTCACATAAAGCAGCACAAGCTAAATTAGTGAACGAAGCACTTGAAAAGTAATAAATGATTTGTTTAAAAAGAGCTGCTTCTATTTAAAATAGAAGTGGCTTGCTATACAATGAATGTGTAGCGTAATTAAAGGAGGATATGAACGTGGCTGAAATTAAAGTCCCTGAATTAGCAGAATCAATTACTGAAGGAACAATTGCCCAATGGGTGAAAAAAGTTGGAGATCGCGTAGAAAAAGGCGAATTCATCGTTGAGTTAGAAACTGATAAAGTTAATGCTGAAATTATCTCTGAAGAAGCAGGCGTTTTAAAACAAATTTTAGCTGAAGAAGGCGATACTGTATTAGTTGGACAAGTAATCGCAGTAGTTGAAGCAGGCGAAGGCGCAGCACCAGCACCAGCTGCAAAAGAAGAAGCTCCAGCAGCAGCTCCAGCAAAAGAAGAAGCTCCTAAAGCAGCAGCACCAGCACCAGTTGCAGTTGAAGAAACTTCAGGTGAGCGTGTAATCGCTTCACCAGCAGCACGTAAATTAGCTCGTGAAAAAGGTATCGACTTAGCAGCAATTTCACCAGTTGATCCACAAGGTCGTGTACGTGTTCAAGACGTTGCAGCACATGGTACAGCTCCTGCGACTCCAGCAGCAGCTCCAGCTCCAGCAGCAGGCAATGGTCCAATGATCTTTACACCAGCAGCTGATACAGACCGTGTAACAGTTGAAAAAATGAGCCGTCGTCGTCAAACAATTGCAAAACGTTTATTAGAAGTTAAACAATCAACTGCAATGTTAACTACTTTCAATGAAATTGATATGACGAACATTATGGCATTACGTAAGCGTAAACAAGATGAGTTCGTGAAAGCTAACGATATTAAATTAGGCTTCATGTCATTCTTCACAAAAGCTGTAGTAGCAGCATTAAAGAAATATCCATATGTAAATGCACAAATTAACGGTGATGAAATTCACTTAAACAACTTCTTCGATATCGGTATTGCTGTATCAACAGAAGAAGGTTTAGTAGTACCAGTAGTTCGTGATGCAAATGCGAAAAACTTTGCTGAAATCGAGAAAAACATTGCGGAATTAGCTGGTAAAGCACGCGACAAAAAATTAGGCTTAAACGACATGGCTGGCGGATCATTCACAATCACTAACGGTGGTGTATTCGGTTCATTAATGTCTACACCGATCATGAACGGTACTCAAGCTGGTATTTTAGGTATGCACTCAATCGTAAACCGTCCAGTAGCTGTTAATGGTGAAGTTCAAATTCGTCCAATGATGTATGTAGCATTATCTTATGACCACCGTATCATCGATGGTAAAGATTCTGTTGGCTTCTTAAAAACAGTTAAAGAAATGATCGAAAATCCAGAAGATTTATTATTAAATTCTTAATAGTATCTTATATGCTAATGCGCAATATGTTATATATTGCGCATTAGCTTTTTTTACAGATAACTTTCAGAAAAATGATTGTTGACGGAAATGTCGCAATAATGTAATATAAACATATCAATTTCATATCAAAACCTCACATTCTCGTGAGGTAGAGGCGCGATACTTAACAGTTTTATATGGAGCCATGAGCTGGCTGTGAAATATAAGAGAAGGAAATATCGCCGAAGTGTTGTAAATGCTCAATTTTACAATGCTGGGTCTGCAGTGAACAATTGCAGAACTGTCTCAATCATCTATATCCCTGATGGTTGAGTTGTGCTATCTCAAAATGGGAACTGTAGAGGATTCGGGCTAATTATAATTTAAACGACCTAAAGTTCTTCTTTTAGGTCGTTTTTTGTATATGTGAACCCCGAAATTTAACAAAAAAGGAGAGATTTTCTATGAAAAAAAGACTATTAATTTTATTGACTGCCATGACAATGCTATTATTAGCAGCGTGTGGTTCAAGCGATGAAGGTACTACAAGCGGTTCTGATTCAGACAAGAAAGTTATTAAAATTGGTATGGAAGCGGCGTATGCCCCTTTTAACTGGTCACAAAAAGATGATGCTAATGGCGGAGTTCAAATTGCAAGTTCAAAGGAATTTGCAGCAGGCTATGATGTGGAAATTGCGAAAAAAATTGCAGAAGGTCTGGACATGGAATTACAAATTGTTAAAACAGACTGGGATGGCTTAATTCCATCATTACAATCAGGTGCCATTGATCTGGTAATTGCAGGTATGTCACCAATGCCTGAACGTAAGGAAGTGATTGATTTCACAGAGAACTATTACACAAGTGACTATGTCATTGTTGTAAAAGAAGACGGTCCATATGCAAATGCAACTTCGTTACCTGACTTTGCAGGTGCAAAAATTACAGGTCAGCAATCGACAACACATTATGATGTAATCGACCAAATCGAAGGTGTTCAAAAACAAGTAGCGGCAACTGATTTTGGTGCAATGCGAGTGCAATTACAGTCAGGTGCGATTGATGGATATGTTTCAGAACGTCCAGAAGGTATCTCTGCTGAAATGGCACTGAATAATATTAAATACATCGTACCTGAGCCAAACTTCGAAGCAGACGAAGCGTCAACAGCTGTAGCAGTAGGTTTGAAAAAGGGATCAGATTTACGTGAACAAATTAACAAAGTTTTAGCTGAAATTTCGGAAGAAGAGCGTCAACAACTAATGGAAGACGCAATTGCAAATCAACCAGCAGCACAATAATCGTGTCGCATTAACAGTTTTGATGAGGTTGTCTTGCCGGCAAACGGAAGACAACCTTTTTCTATTAAAATTATGGTTTCATACATAAATAGTAGAAACAAAGAAAGAAATGGAGGACAAGGCGATGGCATTTTTAGAATCATCATGGAACTTGTTTACGAACAACTGGGATTTATTCGTACGTGGTGCTTGGACTGCACTTCTATTGGCAATTATCGGGACAATTTGCGGAACTCTGATTGGATTTTTTATCGGGATTATGCATACGATTCCACAACGTAAAAAGAATGTAAAATCAATAGTTTTAAAAGTACTTAATTTCATATTAACGTCATATGTGGAAATTTTCAGGGGAACGCCAATGATGGTTCAAGCGATGGTGGTGTTTTATGGCCTCGTATACTTAGGCATTGATATTGACCGCTTTTTAGCAGCTTCTGTTGTTATTAGTTTAAATACGGGAGCATATATGGCTGAATATGTACGTGGCGGTATTGTTTCGATTGATAAAGGGCAATTTGAGGCAGCACAGGCGATTGGCATGAATCACCTGCAAACAATGATTCATATTGTCCTGCCGCAAGTCGCACGAAATATTTTACCTGCAACAGGGAATCAGTTCGTAATGAACATTAAAGATTCTTCAGTATTAAGTGTTATTTCGGTTGTGGAACTATTCTTTACGGCAAACTCGATTGCAGGCAGTAACTATAAATATATCGAAGCGTTCTTTATCGCAACGATTTTGTACTTTATTATGACATTTACTGTAACTCGTTTCTTACTATTATTCGAGAAGAAAATGGACGGACCTTCTTCATATAAAGTGGAGCTTATTACCGGCAACAAGCTAGAAAAGGATGGTGAATAAAATGACAGTTGTAATAGATATTAACCATTTAAATAAAAAATTCGGCGATCATGAAGTATTGAAAGATGTGAATTTCCAGGTAAACAAAGGGGAAGTTGTAACTTTAATCGGTTCTTCTGGTTCTGGGAAATCAACACTGTTACGCTGCATTAATCTACTCGAAACACCAACAGCAGGTGAAATTATCTATAACGGGGAAAATATTTTAAATGACGGTCATCAAATTGAAAAGTACCGTACACATTTAGGGATGGTATTTCAGCAGTTCAATTTATTCAATAATTTGGATGTACTAAATAACTGTATTGTTGGCCAAATGAAAGTGTTGAAGCGTCCAAAAGAGGAAGCAGAAAAAAATGCGATGAGATATTTGGAGCTTGTCGGTATGAGTGCCTATAAAAATGCGAAACCGAAACATTTATCCGGTGGACAGAAACAACGTGTCGCAATCGCCCGTGCATTAGCAATGGATCCCGATGTAATGCTGTTTGATGAACCGACATCAGCGCTTGACCCTGAAATGGTAGGGGAAGTATTAAAGGTAATGCGCCACCTGGCAGACCAAGGAAATACAATGCTGATCGTTACACATGAAATGGAGTTTGCCAAGGAAGTATCTGACCGCATTGTCTTCATGGATAAAGGGGTTATCGTAGAGGAAGGCCCTCCGGAACAGTTGCTTGTTAACCCAAAACACGACCGGACAAAAGAGTTTTTGAAACGAACATTACGGTAATAGTAAAAAGCTCGCAGTCAAATGCGAGCTTATTTTCGTGAGTTCCATTCGCTTATTAAAATAAATACAATTGCAAAAGCAATTACAATTGCGAAAAACCACATTGGAATACTACCAAAAGCCATAAATTCCACCTCTGTTTGAAAGTTTAACATGGAATAGTAGTTCTATCAAATACCGGAAACAGCGATAAATTAAATCAATTTTTAATGTGTTCGGTGCCTATGTATTTATATAACAAACAAGAAAAGTTGATTTTTACTACAACGCGCTTTCCACTGGCAGGAAAATCATATAAAATAGGAGAGTATCGATATTAGTTAAAAGTGAGGGAACAACATGCTACATTTAAAATGGAAAGATGCACCGACAATACGCACAGTAAAGTGTGTACATACAGACGCATCAAAATATTTAGTATCAAACGTATTAACAGTAGGTAAAGAATATGAAGTGAAAAACGAAACAGAAGAATTCATTTTTGTAATCGACAACACGGGTGAAGTTGGCGGATTTTACAAAGACTACTTCGCTTAAAAATAAAAAGGGAGTGAGAAAAGTCATAATGGCTTTTCACACTCCTTTTTTATTTCTGTTCTAATATTGTATGCTCGATTTCATGGCGCTTTTCGTCTGTCTCTACATGAACACGTAATGTATCTTCAATATCGTGCAATAATTGCATCTGGGTCTGTTTAAACCGGTCAATATCACTATGGGATAATGCAGGGCGATTCGACGCTTTTTTGGACAGTTCCAGCATTTTACCGTTTTTACGCATCAATTGTTCTGAAGCATCCATTAGCCGTTCCTGAGACCGTATTGCACGACGCTGATTGTTCATATTTAATAACATCGCAATTTGGGACTGCCATAAAGGGATAGTCGTCATAATCGAACTTTGAATTTTTTCGATTAACATTTGATTCGTCTGCTGAATCATTCGAATTTGCGGTGCATATTGAATTGCCACTTCCCGCGATAGTTCCAGATCATACATACGGCGGTCAATCCACTCGATTTGCATTTCAATGTCTTTCAATTCATGCTGTTTAAAAGGATTTTGTCCTTCTACAATTTCTTTTTGCATTGAAGGTAGGACAACATCCCGCATATGCTGTTTTTTTATTTCCAATGTTGCGATATAAACATTAATTTCCTGGAAATAGTCTTCATTTATTGCATATAGTTTATTTAAAAACTGGTAATCGTTTAATAACGCATTTTGGTTATATTCCAATTGGATGCTCAAGCGGTCGATGCGTTTACTCAATTTGTTGTAATGGGTCATAATCTCTTGAATAGACTGAGTCGGTCGGCTGAAGAGTTTTGCAAAGAACCCTTTTTCCTGTTCGATTAATGCATCCGGGTCAATCATTTCTAAATGCTGCATTAAATCGGATAATACTTCACCGACTTTCCGGACATCTTTGCGCTGAATATACTGCAGCATCTGTGTTGTAAATTTTTTCAATGCTTCTTGTGCTGGTAAACCAAATGAAAGAACCGTTTCGTAATTTTTCGGCTCTAAATTTTGGGCTAATTGCAGTGCCCGTTGTTTCATATCATTAGATAATGATGCGAAAAGCGGTGAGGCTGCATTGTTTGCAACGTTCACCGCAAATTGTTCTTTACTTACTTGCAAGTCAACATTTTCACTTGCTGTAAAGGCATCAAATGGATTATTTGTCATATTCATTTGTTACTCACCGCCGATTTTTAATCGATCTTTACGCTTTTCATTCGACAATTTAGCAAAGTCGAGTTCAATTTTTAAGTTTTCGATATCCGAAGATAAGGCACTTTTTAAATCCGATTCCATTGTAATTTGAAGATCTTTCAGCGTTCTGCGTGTATCTTCCAATGCTAAATGTACATCCGTACCAGGTACTTGTTCCTTTGTCAGTAACGTGTATTTATCAGACAGCTGTACGGCTGAAGGTAGATGTGCATAGAAGAAATCTTCCACTGCATAAAACTTTTGAGGGTTTGTTTGCACAATATTGATAATACGTTTTGCTAGTTTGGACATTTCATTTATTTGCTTAAAAGCACGTACCGAACGCACTCTGACATATTGCTGATTTAATGCCTGAATATGTGAACGGGCCTGTTTTAATTGTGCTTCGATTAAATTGTATTCCGATTTAGAAAGCCCAATTTTTTTACTTTGTGTTGTTTTCTGAATAGCGTATGTTATTTTATTACTGATGAAATATGCTGCTGCTCCAAGAGGTAATGCCAGCATCGTTGTTATGCCGGTAAAATTAACAAACGTTAGTGTGGCAGCTGTCGAAAAAACCAATACATTAATTAGATGGCGTGTTAGAAAATTTATAGGACCAAGCATTGTCATACCTCCTTTACTCGATACTATTGATACGTATGAAACGTAAAAAAGTTTCACTGTTTCTTACAATATCGCAGAAATATTAGCGGAATTATTATTTTAAGCCACATATATTACCTGAACTTATTATGGCGGCTTTTTATTAATCGTAACAAGTTTTGGCTCTATTAAAAAGTAAAAAGATTTGAAAAGCGGAACAAATATTATCATTTCCAATCTTCCCCTAATTATAATGAGCATTATTAGACAATGCGGGTAATTGTGTATAAAATATAGAGAAAGAAAGGATAATGTATATGTATAAAATTATTTATATGAAGGCAGATTATGAGCCTTGGTGGCAATTTGACGGTTGGGAAGAGTATATTGTATCAACGAAACAATTTGATACAGAGCAGCAATTCCAAATGGCATTGAATCATTTGCTTGCTCAGTTTCGTAACAAATATGAGTTTGAAGCACATAAAAATGAACGATTTTATGCATTTTGGTCAGAGGATGAATGTGAATTTTGTGAAGCCTGTGATGATGATGCCCAAATATATCATGGCATTATTGTACTAACGCCAGAAGCGATTACACGATAACTACATTAAATTGAAAATTTGCTTAATTTGCCAAATGGTAATTGACAGTCATTATTATGATATATATACTATATTTAACAATTGAAAGATGACCGAATACAATGGCTTCACATATTACAAACAGTAATCGAGTTAGTTGATCGGTACTCTTGTAATATGTGTTTTTTTATTTGGTTTTTTAATTGTTAACTTTTATTTTTGGAGGTATTTATTGATGAAACAAGGTACAGTAAAATGGTTTAACTCAGAAAAAGGTTTTGGCTTCATTGAATTAGAAGGGGAAGACGATGTATTCGTGCACTTCTCTGCAATTCAAGGTGAAGGTTTCAAAACATTGGAAGAAGGACAAAAAGTTGAGTTCGAAGTTGTTGATGGCAACCGTGGACCACAAGCATCGAATGTAATCAAACTATAATAGTACAAATTCCGAAGCTGCGTATCAATTTACGCAGCTTTTTCTTTATTATTACATATATTTACATATAATGATATAATTTAGGTAATATATAAGGAAGGTTGCGATACCAATACGAAAAGTACATACTTCAATTACGAATAAAAACAGGACATTAAAATGGGGAATCATTATTATTTTAGTATTGGCTGGTTTGTTTTCTTTGTTATATGTGCAGAAACAAAATAAGGAATACGATGAACAAGTGAACGCATTTGCAGATAGTCAAAATAACTTCAGACGGATAAGCGATACGTATTTAAAAATTAGTCAGTATGAGCTTTTCTACCGAGACGAGAATATACGTTCAAAAGAAGCTGTAAAATCTTCTGCATTAAATGAAGCGATATCTAAATATGCACTTATCGATTTTTTACAGCAGCAAAATATTACATTAAGTGCTGAAAAGCGTCAATTCCAGCGGGAAACTTTAGATAAGCAGCTTACATATGATTTACAGGATCCAATATTAAAGAGCTATTTTGAAAAGATGTTCCAAGATCTTCAAATTAGTAAACAGGAATATATAGAGGAATATTTACTCGTTAATAACGAATATGCTTCTTTAAGTGTTGATATGGAACTGGACCAACTTAGCTATCCAACTGAAGATCAGGAGAAGATTTATAAAGAAAAGATGGGTATAACCTTTGATTACCAGGAATATTTAGCAGAAAGTGAATTCATTCATATCGAGCCTTCCAGTAAGGATATCGATTTGCCTTTTACAGTTGAGCGGAATTTATTTAAGTTTGCTAAAAATCAGGATGGGGAAATTATTCTTGCTTCAAAAGAGTTTAATACGATGATGATTACAGATGAACAGAGCCATATAATTCACGAAGTTGGAGAAAGGAATAATCTCAAGGAGTTGGCGCGGTATAATTTCAAACATTATGAAAATGCGTTACAGCAAGAAGCGGCATCGGGAAATGAAAATGCGCCGGTTGCGGATGAGTTACTGGAATTATTTAAAGTAGTGGAGCGGAGTATAGACATGGATCTTGGTGAAGTGGTAAATTATCAGTTCAGCAAAATCCCTTCATACAACGTCAGCAAATTGCGGAAGCATCAAGACATTACTTTACAGCTGGTTGAGCATGAATATTATTACCGTGCAGAAGACATTCCTAATAAATCCTATGCTTACCGAATTGCAAATGAAGAAGTAGGTGCGATGTATGGTTTATTTAATTACTTGAAGCAGGATTTCGAATCCGAAATAGATGAAGCAGCACGTTCAAATGCGCGAATAAAGCTTGAAAAGACGCTAATTGAGCAAATGGAAAATCCTTATTTTAAAAAGTATATGGATGATTTATTGAAGACATTTGATATTCCATTATCTACATATATAGATGATTACTTATTAGTGATGGAGGAATATAAACTCTTGTTGCAGCTAATGAGAGAGCAAAATTTAGGTCTTGACCATAATGGCCGGTACAACAAAGGCTGGATCGAAGCGCGCTACAGAATGGCTGCAGATTTTACATGGGAAGATAAATTTGAGAAAATGTGGTCGATGGATGATGAGGAAATTGTGGAGCCACTTGAGCCACAGCCTGATTTATCATTTTCTTTACCGGAATATGCACCTCAAATAGGTATAAATAAAAAAGGGCAATATGCTTTTACTAATAGTTCCAAACTTTATTTGTCTGATGAACAGCAAATAGTATTTGATTTGCTTGTCAAAACGTTTGATTTACCGGTTCTTTCCCGTTATTCGATTACACAATATATTGACAAACTGGATCAATTAAAGGCTGATGAAACAAAGAAAAAACAATTGCATGACATACTCGATATTTACAAAAATACGATTATCGAATAAATAAAAAGAAGGAGTGCAGAATAACTGCCTCCTTCTCTTTTTCGTTCATTAGCTTAAGCCTTGTGCATCTTTCCACTCTAGATACTCATCATATGTTAATGGTTTATCTAAAATAGAACCGTCTTCACGGATTTCGATTACGCGGTTTGCAATTGTTTGAATGAACTGGTGGTCATGTGATGTAAAGATCATCGCACCTTTAAAGCGGATTAAGCCTTCATTCAATGCTTGAATTGATTCAAGATCCAAGTGGTTTGTTGGCTCATCTAATAATAATACATTCGAGTTTGAAAGCATCATTTTTGAAAGCATACAGCGAACTTTCTCTCCACCTGAAAGTACAGCAGGAGATTTCTTCACTTCTTCACCAGAGAATAGCATACGGCCTAAGAAACCACGTAAGAACGATTCAGTTTCATCTTCCGGAGAATAAGGGCGTAACCATTCAACTAATGACTTTTCGTTACCGCCAAAGTATTGGTCATGATCCATTTCGAAGTAGCTTTGAGATGTTGTGACACCCCATTTATACGTACCGGCATCTGCTTGTTTACGACCCATTAAAATATCCATAAATGCAGATTTTGCATTTGGTGAACCTAAAAGGATAATTTTATCTTCTTTGTTCATTGAGAAGCGGATGTCTTTGAATAATGTTTCGCCATCTTGTGAAGCTGTTAATCCATCAACTGTTAATACGTCATTCCCGATTTCACGACCAGTTTGGAAGTTGATGAACGGGTACTTACGGCTTGAAGGACGGATGTCATCCAGCTCAATCTTATCAAGCATTTTTTTACGAGATGTTGCTTGAGAAGATTTCGATGCGTTTGCAGAGAATCGTGCAACGAATTCTTTTAATTCTTTAATTTTCTCTTCTTTTTTCTTGTTTTGGTCTGCCATCATTTTTTGCGCTAATTGACTTGACTCATACCAGAAATCGTAGTTACCAACATAAAGCTGAATTTTACCAAAGTCTAAGTCTGCGATATGTGTACATACTTTATTTAAGAAGTGACGGTCATGGGATACAACGATTACTGTGTTTTCAAAGTTAATTAAAAACTCTTCCAGCCATTTAATCGCTTTTAAGTCCAAGTGGTTCGTAGGCTCATCCAGTAGTAAAACGTCCGGCTTACCGAATAACGCTTGTGCTAGTAAAACTTTTACTTTGTCAGAACCTTCTAAGTCAGCCATCATCATGTAGTGCATATCGTCACCGATACCTAGACCATTTAAAAGAGTGGCAGCATCAGATTCTGCTTCCCAGCCGTTCATGTCGGCAAATTCGCCTTCAAGTTCAGCAGCACGCATACCATCTTCGTCTGTCATTTCCGGTTTCATGTAGATTGCGTCTTTTTCAGCTTTTACTTCCCAAAGACGTTTGTTACCCATTACAACCGTATCCAATACGTTGAATTCATCGTATTCGAAATGGTTTTGCTTTAAAACTGAAAGACGTTCATCTTTACCCATTGATACGTGGCCTTCTTGTGCCTCGATATCACCTGATAAAATTTTTAAGAATGTCGATTTACCAGCACCGTTTGCTCCAATTAGACCATAACAGTTCCCTGGTGTGAATTTAATGTTTACATCGTCAAATAATTTACGGTCACCATAACGTAGACCTACACCTGATACTTGAATCATGCAAGTACCTCCTTGAATTGTTTCGTTGTATTTTCGATTGCTTAAAAAAGAGAATTCTCTTTTGCACACAATGTTTCTATTATAGCATGTCTTAGTGCTAAATTAAATAACAGCGTATCGGAAATAAATGAATCTCACTAAACGTGATTATTTACGTGTCACACATTTTTAATGGGTTTTGCTTTCCTGATAGTAAAAAGAGAAACGAGGCATAATTCCCAATTGGTTTAATGCTTTTATTGGTTGAAGCAAAAAACTAAGGCTGAAGTGAATGAATGGAGTTCAATAGTATTATCGGGCGATTTTAAGATGCGTTCGATCGTCCCGCTTATCATTGGTATTTTGTATGATATGATCGGTACTCATTACATTACGAAATGGATTATCGTCATATTATTCGCTTTTATGTCATTTTCGATCATCGGGATGCAAAAGCGAAAGAAATCAGTATAATGAAAAAGTGTCTGAATCCGTTCAGTCACTTTTTTTATTCAAGGAAATAAATTTAGTTTACATAATACAATTATGGTAAAACATAAGCATGCGGAAATTATTAAGCCCGCTTCGGATGATGTGGTACAAGCGCTGCACAAAATATAAGAACCCGTTAAAGGTTATTAAGTATAGGATGCGCGAAAAGATTGGGGCTATTATTTTAAAAAGGGGGAGGAGGGATAAAAAAAGAGGTGCGGTGCGTCTCACATTTGTACAATAACAGCAGCATTTTTAAAGTAATCGGTGCAAATTTTTAAAAGGCGAGCAACGATTGGAAGTAAAGGTACCGAAAGTTCACTTTTTCAATAAGCAGGGAATAGAAACAAACAGTATCTACATTTCATTTATATTTAATAGATCAGCTGCAGGCTATCCAATTAACGGTTAGTAAAAGATGAAGACAAAGGAATTGCTGTTGAAAATGGTTTAGCGCAATTTACATGCAGTTCTTTGGGTTGGAAGAAAATCATCTTGTTTTAAACGGCTATACGAAAAGTAAAAATTACATTAGCGCCATATTTGGAAAATGGGAATTGCAATTCGGCATTTCTTTTTTATTATACATATTATCCGACACTATATATGTAAAATTTTAATAACCAAGAAGTCAATAAGAAATAAGGGAAAGAAGGAAATCATGCAAATAATTTGTTTGCCTAATTAGAAAGGTTTTTATTTTGTATCTATCGAAAACAATTGAAAAAGGGGACTGAAGATTTTATTATAATCATCAACACTATTAAAAGTACTATAAATATATTATGTTAACTAGAAGCCCTTTTACGAATTTTTATTTGCATGTATAATAAAGAAATTGAAGTTATTGAGGAGGGATTATGATTTCACTAGCATTACAACATTTAAAAACAAATTTTGGTTATGACTCTTTTCGTCCTGGTCAAACTCAAATTATTGATAATGTATTAAATAATAACGATACGCTTGTTATTATGCCTACAGGCGGCGGTAAATCCCTTTGCTATCAGATTCCAGCACTATGTATAGAAGGAACGACACTTGTTATTTCACCACTGATTTCTCTTATGAAAGACCAGGTTGATATGCTTGTATCCAGCGGAATTTCAGCGGCTTATATAAATAGTTCGCTCAGTTATGAAGAAGTGCAAAATGTTATGTATGGGGTGCAAAGCGGAAAAATTAAGTTGCTGTACATTGCACCGGAACGACTTGAAAATGAGCGCTTTTGCAATGAACTAGCACAAATAAATGTACCATTATTAGCCATTGATGAAGCCCATTGTATATCACAGTGGGGGCATGATTTTCGTCCAAGTTACCGTTCAATTCAGCAACTGCTACATTTATGGGATAAGAAACCAACCGTTATTGCATTGACTGCAACAGCTACTGAAGAGGTGAGTGCCGACATTCAACAGCTTCTTTCCATTGAAAAGGAAAATACATTCATTACCGGGTTTGCACGTGAAAATTTATCGTTTTCTGTTTTGCTTGGAGAAAACAAAGAAGCCTATATAAAAAAATATGTAAAGGCAAATGAAAATGAAGCGGGTATTATTTACGCGGCAACTCGAAAATCGGTGGAATCGGTCTATGAAATGCTGAATAAAGCAGGATTTGCAGCAGGAAAATACCATGGCGGGATGTTCGAGGAAGATCGTACATATGAACAAAATCGCTTTTTAAATGATGAAGTTCAAATAATGGTCGCAACAAATGCTTTTGGAATGGGAATCAACAAAACAAATGTGCGCTATGTGCTTCATTATAATATGCCTCGTAATATGGAAAGCTATTATCAGGAGGCAGGCCGTGCAGGACGTGATGGACTGGATAGTGAGTGTATATTACTTTACAGCTCTTCCGACGAACAAACGCAGCGTTTTTTAATCGATCAGGCACAAGATCGCTCCCGTATTCCTTTTGAACTGCAAAAGCTGCATGCCATGATTGATTACTGTCATACAGAGCGTTGTCTACAAAGTTATATTATCGAATATTTTGGAGACGAGGCAGGGCAAGATTGCGGCAGATGTGCAAATTGTACAGATAACCGTCCGCAACTGGATGTGACAACTGATGCCCAAAAAGTATTATCCTGTATCGTTAGAATGGGGCAAAAATTCGGGAAGCAGCTAACAGCTTCAGTATTAGCAGGGTCGCGCAGCAAAAAAGTGCTTGAATTCAACTTCCAAAAGTTGCCGACATATGGCATTTTACGGGCAATGAATGCGAAAGAAATCGCCAATTTCATCGAATTTTTAATTTCAGAAAAACTGATTGTTGTAAATAATGGACAGTTCCCTACGTTATCCATTTCTGATTCGGGAAAAGAAGTATTACTTGGGCAAAAAAAGGTATTACGTAAGGAAGCACGGATTATCGAATCAACCGTCGAGCCTAATGATCCACTATTTGAAGTGCTTCGTAAAATACGGAAAGAAATTGCCGACCATGAGAAAGTGCCTCCATTTGTTGTTTTTTCGGATAAATCATTAAAAGATATGTGTGTACGAAAACCTAAAAACAGCACTCAATTTTTAGAGGTTAGCGGTGTTGGGGAAAGTAAACTGGAAAAGTACGGGAAAACCTTTATTGAGGCGATTATTGCAAATTCATAATAGTTTGTTAAATAGTAACAAAGCTAATGTTATTTAAAATTAAACTTTTCCTAAAAATTTTTAAAGATATAATCTTTAAACTGAAAAATACTTTTAACGAACAAATTCAATTTACTCATTGAAATTGCTATCTCACTATACTAAAGGAATGTATTGCCAAGTGCAGTACATTCTTTTTTAACTATTTTGGCGTTTAAATCATTAAACTTTAAGTTAAGATATTGTAAAAATTCTGTATTCATAGTTTAATAAGAATATTCAGTTAAGAAGTGTAGGTGAAATATTGAATATACTAGGTGAACGCATCAAAAAGCTGAGAAAACAGAAGAAATTAACTCAAACAGAGGTAGTAGGGGAACGTTTAACGAAAGGTATGCTAAGTTTAATTGAGAATGGTAAAGCACAACCTTCAATGGAAAGCCTTCGTTTTATTGCCAATCAATTAAATGTCGATGTCGATTTTCTGATAGATGACGGGACACTCACAATGCTTAGAAATTTGTATACCACAATCGAAGAAGATGTAGAGCGTAGAAAGCTCATTCGCGACCCAGAAGAACTCCAATCACTAACGATTAAAATAATCGAAAAAATCGAACCTTATTTATCGGAAATTCAAGGTACAAACTATGAACAAATTCGATTAAGAGAAGTTTATTTTTTAATGAACCGTACGATTAACAAAGCCAAATCACTTGATGAATATTGGAAGTTTATCGATCAATACGAAGAGATTCATGCATATAGTCAAATGCTTCGCTGTTATTTTTATTTATGTCAGGCTGCGATTGAACAGCGTAATTACAATGAAACATTAGCTATATTAAAGCAAGGAGAAAAACGGATTGAACCTTATGAACTGATGATGGACCCGATGGTAATCCTTGATTTATACTATAATTTAACGATTTCCTATTCGGCAGTAGATAATACTAGAATGTCAGATCATTATTTACAAAAGGCATTAAATATGGCAAAAAAGAAGCAAATATTTTATCGTATGGACCGCTTTTATCATTTGTTGTTTATTCAATCCATTGCAAATGAGGATATTAATAAATGTAAAGAGTACATAGAAAAATTAATGCTTTTATCAGAGTTTGCTGACGATCCGGCGATATCTGTACGTTATTTGTACAGCAAGCTGCATTATATGAACATTGTTGAAAAGAAATACGCACAAATCGTTCCGGAAATTAACCATTATAAAACAAAACTGCAGGATTACTTATTTTTATTTAAAAATCCTATCTTCATCGGTGAAGAGATGTATGCGGAATTTAAATTACAAAACTACTCGAAAGCACTCCAAATCGGTACTGCTTTAACCATTCCTGACTACTTACACCATCCCATTGATCTAGCCAAATATTATCAATTCTTTGCTGTACGGGCATTAGCTTCTTACTATGAGAAAGATGAAGTTGCCGCGAAACGTGATATCATTTTTGCCAAAAATGGTGTAGAAGACTTTCCCGAGACAATTTACAAAAAATTTATTTATAAAGCTTTCAATGAAATTTTTATTTAATTCAATCAAAATTAACTTAAAAAGAACGTACCGCTCGAAATTTCGAGTGGTACGTTCCTTTTTATACAGAAATTTTAACTTTCCTTCCAGTGAACATCAATAAACTCATCGCGTCCTGATTTAGCCCGGTCTTCCTGATAATGTGCTTCTTCTTTTTTGTAATAGTCTTGATGGTAGTCTTCCGCTGGCCAAAAAGTTTGTGCCTGTTGAATTTCAGTGACAATCGGTTTTTTGAAACGTCCACTTTCCGCCAAGTCTTTCTTTGATTTCTGTGCAGCCTTATATTGATCATCGCTATGCGTAAAAATAACTGTTTTGTACGACTCACCGCGATCTTGGAACTGACCGCCAGCATCTGTTGGATCAATTTGCATCCAATATATATCCAATAATTTTTCATAGCTGAAAAGCTCTGGATTAAATTCAATCTCGACAACTTCAACATGTCCAGAGTCACCACGTTTTACATCTTCATATGTAGGATTTTCCACATGACCACCCATATAACCGCTTGTTACTTTTTCGATGCCTTCCCATTGATCAAAAGGTTTGACCATACACCAAAAACAACCACCTGCAAATGTAGCCTTTTCCATTCTGTATCACTCCTCATTAACCAGTAAAAACATATTCAACCTTAAACTTTAACCTTAATTAAAGCAGTTAAATATGCTGTATTCTACCATGGATAAGAATGACATTCAATTTATTAAACTTCCTGTAAGCGCATATAATATTCTATAGCAAAAAATTGAAAAAAAGATATGCTGACATTTCATTAATTAGGAAGAAAATGTGCATAAAATGGTATACTATAAGTAATTTGCAACTAAATTTAATGTAAATCGTCTAAACTTCACAGAAATAGAAAGGAAGTTGTAGGAATGGAAGAACAGACGCGTCAAACCCGCTATCGAAAGAAAAAAATGCGCAAAGGCCGGTTACTTTTCGTAGTGGTATTTCTTTTGCTTATTAGTGCTATTGGATATAGCTATGTCCAATTTAATAAGGGAAAGGAATTGGCAAGCGGTAATAAAATCGAAGTAGAAGGCTTTGAACCAGATGACAATCATCCGACTATAGAAAATTATTTAATCTTAGGTGTAGATACCCGAGGTGAAGAAAAATCGCGTTCCGATACGATGATGGTTCTTTCATGGAACCATAAAACGAACGATATGAAGCTCGTATCATTTATGCGTGATATTTATGCGGAAATTCCCGGTTATCAATCGTATAAACTGAATACGGCCTATTATTTAGGTGGGGTACCGTTACTTCAGGAAACGTTAAATAATATGTTCGATATACCGATCCACCATTATGCAATGATTGATTTTAAAAGCTTTGAAACATTGATTGATATTTTGGCTCCAAACGGTATCGAAATCGATGTTGAAAAAAAGATGGGTGGATTAATCTATGTAGAGATTGAAAAGGGTCTTCAAAACTTAAACGGTAAAGAACTGCTCGGCTATGCCCGTTTCCGTGGGGATGCTGAAGGTGATTTTGGACGTGTAGCACGTCAGCAAAAAGTAATCGAAGCATTGAAAGATGAATTCTTATCACCAAAAAATGTTGCGAACCTGCCAAAATTCATCGGTGCTACCCAAGGTTATATTACGACGGATTTAACAAATAAAGACCAGCTGAAAACCGCATTAAAGGCAGTTTCAAGCGGGGAAATCAATGTTGAAAAAATGACGATTCCAGCAGAAGGTACGTATAAAATTAACAACTACCGACATGCTGGGGAAGTACTGGAAATTGATGTTGCGAAAAATTCGCAAATTTTACATGATTTTTTAAATTTAAGCGAGTAAGCATTACGTGTACATCCGTTATTCATGATAAAATAAATAATAAATTAAATATTGTTGAAATATTGAGGTGGTCTTTTGGAGAGAAAAAATGAAATGAATAAAGTGAATTCTTTACCCCAGGAAACGTCTAGATTTTTCTCTTCTAAATTTATTCGATTTTTAGGTGGTAAAAATTTATTATTCTTATTAGTGATCATCTTATTGGTTGGTTGTACGGTATTCGTCTACGATAAAATTTCCTTTATCTTCGAGCCGTTACATGTATTATTTGAAGTCATCATATTGCCTGGTGTATTAGGGGTTATCTTGTTTTACTTATTACGCCCGCCATTGAAGCTTTTAGTAAGATGGAAAGTGCCGCGTGCCTTAGCGATTCTAATTTTGTATATTGTAGTTATTGCTTTGATCACATTGCTTGTCTTACTGGTTTTCCCGTTTTTACGTGATCAGTTTACAAACTTAGTACAGGAATTTCCTGTTGTTTTAATGGCACTTGCAAATGATTTATTAGCATTTTTAAACAACTCTCACTTCAGCGAGTATTTTGAAAAGATTAACTTTGACTACAATCAGATTTTAACGGACTTTACTGATAGTTTCATTACAACAGTAAAGGTAACTTTAGGTAGTTTAGCGACTGGAGTTGCGACTGGTATTACAGGATTCCTGTCAACAGTTACAGGTATCATTTTATCGCTCGTAATCGTGCCGTTTATTACATTTTATTTATTATATGAAGGGGATAAAATGCCGCGCTTCATCTTACTCCTATTTCCGCCGCGTATGCGTAAGCGAATTGGAGATGTATTGCATGATATGGACAAGCAGATTAGCTCTTACATACAAGGCCAGATTTTAGTATCGTTTTGTATTGGTGTCATGATGACAATCGGCTTTTTAATTATTGGAATGCCATATGCTTTACTACTTGGCTTCCTCGCAATGATCACAAGTGTTGTTCCATATTTGGGACCAGCGATTGCCGCTACTCCTGCAGCAATTATTGCGATTGTAAATTCACCATGGCTGTTAGTAAAGTTAGCTATTGTATGGACAATTGTACAATTAATCGAAGGGAAGTTTATTTCCCCTCAAATTATGGGTAAATCATTAAGTATCCATCCTATTACGATTATTTTTGTATTATTAACAGCTGGTTCTTTATTTGGAGTTCCAGGTGTCGTGCTAGGTATTCCTGGTTATGCTTTAATCAAAGTTCTCATTTCACATACGTATCGACTCTTTAAACAACGTTACAATCGTTTCCAATCTGACGAGACGAACCTGTATGAAGAATTGAAATAAGAAAACAGGAAATTGTAAAGATGGGGTGTGTTAAAAGCGAAAACTTTTAACACGCTCCCTTTTTTAAAATCTTTTATCAATTACATATTTAAATGGAGGAGTATACATGTTAAGCAAATGGCTAACATCACTTGAAGAAAATGGCGTGAAAGTTGAAACTGTCATCGAAAAGACAGAGCTTGTAGAAGGTGACATATTAAACGGTTCCGTTTATGTTACATCACTTACGGAAGATGAAGAGGATAAAATTGATTACATTTCATTATTAGTCCTTTGTGAAGAGTTGGATGGTGAATTTTCAATTATCGGAAAGCACTCGTTTCAGTTAGTTGGAGGGATTCGATCAAAAGATGGGGAAATAATCCCATTTGAGATTATTCCAGACGAACGCTGGGTATGCGGTAAAGATGAGCAGCTGATTTTCCAAACGACCGTTGTATTTTTAGACGGAGTGGAAATCGAAGAAAAAGGTGTTATTACGTATAGCGCTTTGGAATAATTAAAAAGGCGTTGCTGATAATTACATACAGCAACGCCTTTTTGTTTATAATTTTATTGTAGACAGTCGTTTAACCGCTTCCTGGAGTTGTTCGACAGGTTGAACCAATGCGAGACGCATATAACCTTCACCGGCTGTGCCAAACACCGTACCCGGAACCATAACGACACCAGTTTGTTCGATCGCTTTATAGGCAAAGTCAATACATGGAATATCATACGGATATTTTGCCCATACAAACATCCCGCCATCACTTGGCGCAACTTCCCAGCCGATTGATGTTAAGCCTTCCATAAGTGTTTTATGGCGTACAGAGAAAGTTTCTCTCAGTACACTTGTAACTTGTTCAGCATTGTCCAATGCTAAAGCCGCTACTTGCTGAATCGGTTCGAAAATACCAAAGTCCAAGTTCGATTTCAGTTGCTTCATAATCGCCACTAATTCGGCATTTCCAACTATGTAGGCAATACGAGTCCCAGCAAGACTGAAGCTTTTCGATAAAGAGTTAATTTCCAAACCGACTTCTTTCGCACCAGGTGTGGCAAGGAAGCTGATTGGGGCATCTCCCTTAAAGTAAAATTCAGAGTAAGCCGCATCATGCAAAACAATAATATTGTACTTTTTCGCAAAGGCCACCACTTCTTCAAAATACGCGATTGATGGCATGGCCGGTACGGGGTTACCCGGCAAGTTTAAAATTAGTAATTTTGCTTTTTGGCGAATATCTTCTGGAATGGCTTTTAAATCAGGCAAATACTGATTTTCCTTTGTTAATGGCATATAATAAGGTGTTGCGCCTGCCAAATGAATCCCCGCATCATAAGCAACATAGGCAGGATTTGTAGTAAGTACAATATCACCAGGATCACAGAATGCGACTGGAAGATGGACTAAACCTTCCTGAGAACCAATTGTTTGGACAACTTCTGTTTCCGGATCCAACTCTACATTGTTTACTCGTTTATAATAACGACATACCGCTTCATTAAATGTTTGAATACCCGTTAAAGTATAGCCGTAAGAAGACGAGAGCGCAGTAAGCTCGGACATTTTTTGGCGTAAATTCTCTGCAGGAGCGATATCAGGACTCCCAAGGCTTAAATCAATGAGTTCCGTTCCTTTTTGCTCTTGTAATTTAGCATGTTTTTTTAAGTCACCAAATATAGCCGGCACAAATAATGACATTTTTTTAGACGGTTGGATATTCAATTTTAACACTCCTTAAAACTTTCAATTGTAAGCACCATTTTATCATACACATCACGTATAATGGGGATGAAATCAGAAAAGAGAATTAATTCACTACATAAAGCACGAAACCGTAGTGGAATAGCAATATAGGTGCAGGAAATATTATTAACAGCATAATAATTGATTAAGAGGTGCAGCATGAAAATCTATTCTTTAAGCGGGCCAAGCGGGACAGGTAAAAGTACGAGCGCTTTGCAATTTGCATATGACAATGAAATCGAAGCCATTATTGATGACGGCATACTTATTATTAACGGTGAAAAAGTCGCGGGAACGTCGGCTAAATTTGAGAAAAATACATTAAAAGCAGTACGCCGGGCCATTTTGGATGATGATATACATAAAGCTGAAATCGTACAGGCAATTATGTCCCATGAAGTGAACTCCATTTTACTGATCGGTACTTCCGACAAAATGACAAAAAGAATAGCAAGCCGGTTACAACTTGGTGAAATCGATGAATTTCATTATGTTCATAATATCCGTACAGAAAAGGAAATTCGCATTGCCAAATATGTGCGGGAAATTCAGGGCAAACATGTGATGCCTGTTCCATACCGCCAAGTAGAACAGAACTTTTTTAAACGCCTGATTCAGCGGGGAAAGGAAATTTTCTCTTCTTCACAAGTAAAGCTCGGAGAAACGACGATTGTACAACCTGATTTTCATCAAAACAGTGTCTATATTTCCCGTACTGTATTTACAGATGTATTGGATCATGTACTTGTAAGGCAGGAAAGACTGGCAAAATTTGAAATAGCGCAGATTCATACAGATGGCGTACCCCAAATGACAATCGGTGTTTATTTAAAATCACCTGTTTCATATGTTGTGCCTAGCTATATCTATGAACTTCAAAAGGAAATTGCTGAAGAATTTTCATTGCATTTTGGTATTGAGCCCGAAACGATTCACGTACAAATTAAAGGTGTGAAATAAAAAGACTAAACAGGAGCTGACATTTAAACGTCAGCTCTTTTTTTATGGAAAATACAGTATAAAAAATAAATAGTTTGTATTTTTAGAAAAATAAATATATTCTAATTATTAAGAGTTGGTTGGACCAAAGCTCCAAAGGTCCGACAACAAAAGTGAGGAGGAATTGGTTTGAATTACATTGAACAATTGCAACAACTTTTATCACATGAGCAGGTCACAACGAATGAAGTATTACGTACACAACACGGAAAGGATGAATCTTATCATGAACCGCATTTACCGGATGTTGTAGTATTTCCGAAGACAGCTGAAGAAGTCAGCAAAATTGTAATACTGGCAAATGATCAGCGAATTCCAGTTGTACCATTTGGTCTTGGTACGAGTTTAGAAGGTCATGTAATTCCTTATAAGGGAGGAATCTCTCTTGATTTATCGATGATGAATGCTGTATTAGAAGTACGCCCCGATGATTTTCTTGTAAAGGTCCAACCAGGTGTAACCCGCAGCCAGCTCAATAAAGAATTAAAAAAATACGGCTTATTCTTTTCTGTCGATCCAGGTGCAGATGCGACATTAGGAGGAATGGCCGCGACAAATGCGAGCGGTACAACTTCTGTCCGATACGGCATTATGCGAGATCAAGTCCGTGATTTAGAGGTGGTGTTGGCAAATGGTGATGTGATCCATACCGGCGGATTGGCCGCAAAATCATCATCAGGCTATCACTTGAATGGTTTAATGGTAGGTTCGGAAGGGACACTGGGGGTCATCACGGAATTAACATTACGTGTTTACGGGATACCAGAAAAAATTATTGCGGGCCGCGCTACATTTGAAACAATCCAGCAGGCAGTGGATGCTGTTGTTTCATTAAAACAAGCGGGAATCCCAATGGCACGTATTGAACTTGTCGACAAACGCAGTATCGAACAAGTAAATTTTGCATCCGATACAAATTTCCCCGAAACACCAACATTATTTTTGGAGTTTCATGGAAATGAAGCAGGATTGAAGTCAGATGTCATTTTTGCGACTGAATTATTGAATGACAATGGCTGTATTGAGCTGGCATTTGAGCAGGATGAACGTGCGCGTAATCAATTATGGGAGCTTCGCCACAACTTGGCCTATACATATATCCATTCCGCACCGGGAAAAAAACTGATGTCCACAGATGTCGTTGTTCCGATCAATTCGTTGCCTGATGCCATTCAAAATTCCCGTGAAAAAATTGAAAGTATGGAAATCGACGCGGGGATTGTCGGCCATGTTGGTGACGGTAATTACCATATTTTGCTGATGGTCGATATGGAAAGTCAGGAAGAGATTGCAAGAGCAAAAGAATTAAATGAACATGTTGTTGAATACGCACTGTCGCTTGGAGGAACTTGCACCGGAGAACATGGTGTAGGGGTCGGCAAGGCCAAGTATCAGCAACAGGAACACGGAGCTGCCTACATTTGGATGAAAGAAATCAAACGGCTACTCGATCCGAACAACATTATGAATCCTGGAAAAATTTTTATTGATTAGGGGATTAAAAGATGAAAAAAATACTATACATCGCAGGATTGATCCTTGGGAGCATGCTGTTAACTGCATGCTCCACTTCCGATGAAAAAGAGCAGTATGTTTTATATGCGGGACATTCACTTGCTGCTGATCATCCATTTGAATTGGCGATGCAAGAGTTAAAAGAACGAGTGGAAGAACGTACAGACGGTCGCGTAATTATTGAGACTTTTCCATTAAGTCAGCTCGGTGCTGAGCGTGAATTGATCGAAGGGGCCATGCTCGGTTCAGTCGACCTTGTCGTTTCAACATCAGGACCTATTATGAACTTTGTTAAAGATTTTGCGGTACTCGATTTACCGTTTTTATTTAATGACCGTAATGCAGCCGTCAATATTTTAGAGGGAGATATTGGCGAAGATCTATTTGCCCAATTGCGTGAAATCGGAATTGTAGGCCTGTCTTGGGGAGAAAATGGATTCCGTCATGTCACGAATAGCATAAAACCTGTTGCGACACCGGAAGATCTGGAAGGATTATCATTACGTGTACAGGAAAATAAAGTTTTCATCTCCGCATTTAATGAACTAGGTGTAACCCCTTCTCCGATGGCTTGGACAGAAGCATTGACAGCACTCCAATCCGGAGTAGTGGATGGACAGGAAAATCCTATTCTAGTAATTGACAGCTATAAACTGTACGATGCAAATCAGAAGTATATGACGTTAACAAGTCATGCCTATTCGTCAGCGGTATTCATGATGAGTGAACATGCCTATAATCGCCTGCCGGAGGATCTGCGTGATATCGTCATGGAAGAAGGCGAAAAAATCGGTGCCTATGAACGTCAACTTGTTGTCGATATGGAGGAAAAGGCACTTCAGCGACTTAAGGAAAATGGAATGGAAGTTGTTGAAGAAGTTGATACAGGGGCATTCCGAGACAAGATTATGAAAGTTTATGATAGTTCGGAAAATCAGCAGTTATTGCAGCGTATTTTAAGTGAGCAGTAGGATGGGAGAAAAAATATGGTGAAATTAGTAGAAGGGATTAATAAAGTTGTACATATTGCATTGATTGCCTTAATGGTCGTACTTGTAGTATCTGTATTTTGTCAAATTACTTTGCGCTTTTTCAACTATTCCATTGCATGGACCGAGGAATTGTCCAGGTACTCGATGATCTGGATGACCTTTTTAGGTGCTGCGTATGCATTGGCCAAACGAGCACATATCGGGATGGAACTATTCGTTGATCGCACAGAAGGTTTGTTGAAACAGGTTTTAATTGTGTTAACGGCAGCAGTATGTTTAGTGTTTTTCGTGCTCATGGTCGTAAAAGGGTATGAACTGTCGATGAGGGTAATGGATCAGCCATCCGCTGTAATGCAGGTTCCAATGGGGATTGTTTATTCTGTTATTCCGATCAGCGGCATAATTCTCGTTGTGAATCTGTTTTATGTAACCGTCAAACAATTGAAAGGAGAATTATCGTAATGGCAGATATGATTCTTTTCGTTGTTTTACTCTTGTTAATTTTTATTAATGTTCCGATTGCGATTGCACTTGCAATGGCCGCAACATTGTTTTTTGTCACACAAAGTGAAATGCCTATTGTAGCGATTTTCCAGCGTATGTTTAATTCCATTGATTCTTTTCCATTACTGGCGGTACCATTTTTTCTCTTAGCAGGTAAGTTAATGGAATCAGGCGGAATTTCACGTCGTCTAATCCACTTGGCAGAAGTAATGCTCGGTCGGGTTCGCGGAGGACTGGCGCTCGTTTCCATTGTTGCTTGTGCCTTTTTTGCGGCATTATCCGGAAGTGCTGCTGCAACAACGGCAGCTGTCGGGGCGATTATGATTCCTGCAATGGTCAAAAAAGGGTACGATAAAAACTTTTCCACAGCGATACAGGCTGCCGGGGGAACGATTGGTGTTATTATCCCTCCAAGTGTACCGCTCGTATTATTTGGTGTAACTGCAGATGTTTCGATTAGTGACCTGTTTTTGGCCGGTATCATTCCGGGTTTCTTTGTTACGGCTGCGCTAATGATTTTAGTTTATGTTATTTCGATTATACAAGGATATGGCGGTGGTGAAAAATATAATTTAAAAGAATTTTTCATTGCATTTAAAGATTCGATTTTGGCACTTTTAATGCCTGTTATTATATTAGGCGGCATTTACAGTGGTATTTTTACGGCAACGGAAGCAGCCCTTGTTGCGGTTGTTTACGGATTAATTGTCGGAGTATTTATATACCGTGAAATTACATTGAAAGATTTATATCATATATTCTCATCGGCAACGATTATGAGTGCAACGATTCTTTTCATTATTGCCGGCGCCTCTATTTTTGCCTACTATTTGACACGCGAGCGTATACCTATGCAAATTACTGAAGCATTACTCGGTATTACCGATAACTGGATTTTTGCATTGCTCATCATCAACGTCATTTTGCTAATTGTCGGTACATTTATGGAAACAGCGGCAGCGATCTTAATATTGACGCCTATTTTAGCACCGGTTGCTACGGCACTTGGACTGGACTTAGTTCACTTTGGTATTATTATGATTGTGAATTTGGCAATTGGGTACATTACGCCGCCAGTCGGGTTAAATTTATTTGTGGCAAATAAAATTGCCGGAACGAAATTTGAAGGAGTCATACGTGCCATCATTCCATTTATTATGGTGATGGTTGTATGTGTACTCATTATTTCGTTTGTTCCAGCCTTAAGTTTATTTTTAGTAAAATAGTAAAGGTGTGAAGAACGTGACTTCGGCAAATAAACAAAAAGTGTATGAGATTATAATTCAAAAGATCCAAACTGAAATCACTGCCGGAATTTTAGAAGCAGGGGAGAAACTGCCACCAGAACGCGAGCTTGCAGTAAAATACGGTGTAAGTCGGACATCGATACGCGAAGCACTCCGACTACTGGAACTAAGTGATTTTGTCGAAATTCGCCCTGGTGATGGAACTTTTATAAAAACCAATGAGCAACAGACTATTCAACAGCAATTGACAAGCGTCGCGCTAAAAACAGACCAAACGACTTTGTATGAAATGCTCGAATTACGTCTAATCCTGGAATCTCAGTGTGCTGCACTTGCTGCATTACGTGCAACAGGACAAGATATTGAAAAAATTGCGCGCACATTGGAAGCGATGAAAAATACTGATGATGAAGAAATCGGTATACAAGCTGATCTGGATTTCCATATGGCAATTGCGGCAGCAGCGAATAACAGTGTGCTTGCTCAACTAATTTCGTCATTTGCATCGCATATGCGAAGTACGATCGAAGTAACAAGAAAACATCGATTATCTTCAAAAGAAAATTTCGCCCGGACTTTAGAAGAACACCGCGCGATATTTATAGCGATTAGCCGGGGAGAAAGTGACAGAGCAAAAGTATTGATGGAAGACCATATTCGTACAATCAGACAAGAACTATCCGAATTAACGATATAAAAAACTGTGTGGATTTGAATTAAAGTTAAATTGTTTATAAAAAATACGTGCCGTGTTGAACAAAGTTTAAACGTGTAAAAAAATGAACCGGAATTTCCTCTCTCTGTCTATAAAGAAGGATTTCGGTTTTTCTTGTGGATTAAACCTGTTATGTGATAATAAAGTTATTCCATTAAAGGGCCAGATTATGAAATAACACTTCGTTACATTAAAAAAAGATAAACGTTGTTGTAACAGCGTTCACCTCTTTTTGCTCCAAAACCTTTATTTAGGAACATTATTTTGTAAGTTTTATAAATCGTTGTTGTACTAGGGCACCAGATAGTGAAAGAAAAATTTATTCTTTATTAACATAAGTCCCGCTAATGAAATCATGAATGGCTCTCTTGTCTTCTCGTAAGATAACCATAAGTCCACTGACCAATACTGATATTCCAAAGGTAGCTAATATAATATATTTACCAACCACTTCTCTTATAATCATTTTGAGTATTGTAAGTTTCTCATCATCGTTAAAACGCTTTATTTTAACCTTACAAATTTTTTTGCCAATTACGTATCCACCCCACAAAATAGGAGTAATGGTCAAATACAAGGTATATAATGCTTGAAAAGTGAATTCTTCGGTCTGTTCGATAGAATAATTACCGTTTATCATGTAGAATACGATTCCAAATATTGACGAAATAATTAAAAAATCTATAAAACTTGCGACAAATTCTTTGATAATATAAAAGTTTTTTGGACAAAAGGATTTGGAACATTTATACTGTTTTTTGTTCCTTATATCCAATTAATATTAATAATTATAGATTCTATAACAGATTACTAATTGAAATAGCCCTTATTTCGTCAGTCGTTGGGATGGGCTTTTTCATTTTCAGGAAAATAATTTAATTGTTTAATTTGCTGCAAAATATGTATTTAATAGTAAGGGAGTATTGTTTTGATATGAAACGTTTTAAATTAAAACTAATAATAGTTTTATCTATATTATTAGTCATATTCTTTATTGGAATCAGTATGTATACTTCCTATTTAAAGATTGAAGATACAGTGGAAGAGGCGATTGCTAACCAAAATCTTGAAGCTGCAAAATCCGTTGCAAAGGCGATTGATCTGGAAACGTATGAGCGATTTTTGAAAGATCGGAATCGTGATGAAGAATATTGGACAATACGCCATTATTTGAAAGATGCCCGAGAAAAATTAGGTGTATTATACGTCTATACTATAGAAATAGACAATCCTACAACAGCGAAAGCTTTAATTGTAGGTGAACCTAAAAACAAGGATAATCCAAATAATTTTCCAATAGGTGAAGATACTACTGTACCGGAAGAGCTAGTGAAATTAGCATATGAGGAAGGAACGCCATTTGTAACAGAGATCTTAGAAGATACGAGATATGGTCATCATTATATAACGGTTGGGACTCCTATTCTAAATGAAGATGGGGAAATTATTAGCTACCTTAGCATTGATATTAGTACGGAAACACTTGACGGGATTAAAGAAACAGTTATTAATAGTAATATTTTTCTATTAGTACTCAGTGGACTTTTTATTATTATTGTTATAATTTCCTTTTTACTTTTACAAAAGTGGTATCAAAAAGAAGTTGGAACTACGGAGTCTACCTATCAAAAGGAAATTAAAACGTTAATTGCTTCTGTCTCATCATTAAGGCACGATTATATTAATCATATCCAAGTTTTACATGGTTTTCTTCATCTAGGTGAGGTAGATCAAGCGACAAAGTATGTCGATTCTTTGTCTAAAGACATACAGACAATTGAATCCATTAAATTGAATCTTGATCACCCAGGATTAGCAATATTGCTACAAACCAAAAAATTAACATGTCAAAATAAACAAATTGAAATACAGATAACCGTTGATGATAATCCATTTGATAACATAAAAACGATTGATTTAATCAATATATTATCGAACATAATTGATAATGCGATAGAAGCGACAATGGAGTTGCCAGAGGAACAACGTAAAATTACAGTTAGCTGTAAAGCGGACGAGCTATATTATACGTTCTCGATTACGAACGCTGGGCGAAAGCTACCTGACGTAAATCAAATTTTTAAGCAAGGCTATTCAACAAAAAAAGTAGAGAAAGGAAGAGTTAGAGGACAAGGTTTGTTTATTGTTAAAGAAACCATTAATAAATACAATGGAACGATTACACTTGATACAATAAACGAAAAAGAAACAATAGCGATTGTGAAAATCCCTATTAAGTAAATAGTAAAAGGTTATGGTACAAATTCGTATTAATCTAACTTTGTTTCAAAACAGTTGGTTTCTGTATAAAATAAGCGATTATAACTTACTTTTAACCAAACTTTATTAAAAAGCTTCAAACTGCCTCCACAAAATGGAGGCAGTTTTTATTGTTTTGGAAGCTGTCTTGTGAAAACCGGCTGACGTTTTTCTACAAATGCCCGGACACCTTCTGAAAAGTCTGTTTCGGACACAAATGGTGTTGAACCTTCCCATAATACAGGAGCAGAATCGACACATTCTTTTACAGAGCGTTTTACTGCTACTAACGAATCAGGAGACATACCCGCAACAAGCTTACCCATACGAATTGCAAAACGGTTCAAATCTTTTTCAGCAACTAAATAATTAAGCATTCCGGCTTTAAACGCTTCTTCTGCTTTATACATGCGTCCTGTAAATACAAAGTCTTTCGTTGCGGATGGTCCGACCAGATCGACTAGTCGCTTTGCAAATTTATTATTCAATGTTATGCCGAGCTTACCGACCGGAATCCCCATTTTCGCTTTGTCCGAACCGATACGAATATCACATGCGAGGGCAAGTTCCAGTCCTGCACCCATTGCCGGACCGTTAATAACACCGATTACTGGGATCGGTAAATTTTCTATCGTGGAAATGGTTCTTTCCATATGCACAAAAGCTTCTTCTGCTTTCTCCAACGAAATCGAATTAAATTCTTTAATATCCGAGCCTGCTGTAAAGTTCTCGCCGGAGCCGCGCAACAGCAGCACTTTGTTTTTTGGATTTTCCAATGTGCGCAATGCAATTTTTGCAAGCTGATCCCACATATTCGCCGTTAATGCATTTTTAAGTTGCGGGCGATGAATGGTAATAATGGCGAGCCCTGCAGTTTCCTGATAAATGATTTTCGCTTCTTCCGCTTCAAGTCTTGTCGTACGTACTTGCATTAAATGGTCCCCCTTAACTATATATACCTAGTCATTATAGACGAAAAAATATACAATAACATGCAATCTGGGCGGTTCAAGTAAATTTAACGAATTTTCAGCAATTTCCCGTATGAAATCCATATAACTCTTACCTCTGTGCATGATACAATACAAAGAAAGGGGCGTAAAATATGGAAAAAATCCAACCGTATGTTAAAGCGTTTACTGCTTATTTAAAGTCTTTAAATAAATCTTTTCATACAACGAAACAATATACATTGGATGCAAAGCAATTCGCGGAAATTATTCAGCATGAAAATAAAATCAATGAAGCATTGCAACTTTATTCAAAAACAATTCAGGAAAAATATCCTTCGTTCAATTCGGTCAACCGCAAATTCGCATCGATTCGCCATTTCCTTACTTTTCTGCAGCTTCGCGGTGTGATTTCTGTATATAATGAAGAAATCATCGCCCCATTGACAAAACAGGAAACGGAACTGAATGTGTTGAAGGAAAAGCAGTTCACTCGGGCCTTAGCCTATTGGCCGAAGCAATATGAGATTGCCTTGAATGAGGAACATGAATGGCTCGCATTACGCAATACGGTCATCGTTTTTACAGTTGCTGAGCTTGGTATTAAGCCAGCCGAACTTGTGCGCATGGAATGGAAGCATATTAACACCGAAAAAAATGAAATTATTGTTCTGGCATCGAAAAGTTACCGTGTTTTACAGTGTTCGAAAAAACTGCTGGAATTGCTCGAGGACTATAAACACCATACTTTGGAATTCATGCCGCTAACCGAAAATTCACCATATGTTTGGCTCGGTGTCGGCAATAAAATGGGGGAACCGGTCTCCGTCAAAACAATTGAACGGATCTTTAAGGCGATGTCCGAGCAACTCCAATTTAAAGTGACCGCCACAAATATGCGCTACCATGCCATTCAAAAATTGCTAACGAAAAATGAGGATCCGAAAGTTTTGTACGAGCAATTCGGCTATGCAAGAAAAGGTGTCTTGCTTGAGCGAGAACAACGCTTCCCGAAAAATAGCTAGTAAATAATATAATTGATGAAAGATTGAGAGGGAGAAATAATGGCGATATCGATGATGGAAGCCTATACGATTGAATTACTGAAAAACCATCCTTATACATTTGAACAAATTAAACACTTTATTGAAAATGATGAACTTCATTTATTAAAAAATTCCTATGATATCGATACAGATAGTTTGAGAATTTTATTAAAAGAAAATGCTAAAGAAATGGAACAGGCTTTTGCTGGGAACTATGAGGTGAAATTTGTAACGATGAACGGATTGAAAAACTTGCTGCGCATGCGTTTTCAAATTTCTGATGACCAATATGAACTGCTAGCGGAGGGGAACGGTCTGCATTTTTTACAAGTCGATTCGATTACCGAGCAACAAATTCGGGGAATGCTTTCTTCAAACTGGAAAGTAGAGCGGAGCGGGGAACAGATTACACTATATGTCTAAGGATAATAAATATGGGGTTATGGGTGCAGTCAATTGACTATCCCCATAACCCCATTATCTTTGACGTCGCCTATTCACTTTCCCGTAGTAGCTAATTGAATATTTATAAACTTGATTCAAAATAAGCAGTGCCAGCGTCAGTAAGCCGAAGACCATCAGTATAAGTGCAATCCATTCAAAAAATGTAAAACTAAAAATTTCGGATATATTAAATGGCTCTGCCAGCATCTCAATGACCAAGTTCATTCCGTATATACCGGAAATCATACTGAAAATCGTCAAAATAAAAATCAGTTTATTTAACCTGTCCGTTGAACGGTCTTCCTGTATCCGATATAGTTCTTCGAGCGTTTCCTTTGTCTCGCGGTACAGTCCATCAATACGAAACGCTTTCCGGAAATAGTGCGAAATTTCTTTACCTTCCGAACGTGCCGAAACCTCTGAAAAGTAATACCTGGATGCGAATTTCGTAATCTGTTCAATTAATTCCTCTACAATGTCCTTATCTTTCGAAAACTTCAATTCACTATGTTCAAATACGAGTTTTAACAACATCAGCTTATAAAAATAGTGGATAAGCAATGTATAGTAAGAAACAGAATGAAAGCTGTTCAAATATTTTTTCATGCTTTCATCGTTTACGGACGAAAGGTGAATATGGCCTTGCAATGTAGTTATAATATGAAATTTCGGTGCCCATCTTTCGTAGCAATGCTCCTGCACAAAGCGTTCAATATACTCTTCATTTGAACTTGATATATAGGGATCCCCATTTTTGTCACGTCCGTTTAACTGTCCTGCTCGATACAGTAAATGCTCGTCGATTTCAGCGCCTTCTTCCAAATGAAAAAAAGCACTGACATACATCCGCTCATCTTCAAAAAACGGTATTTTACTAATATTTTTATGAATCGAAGAATAATCGACAAAAAACTGTTCTAAAAAAGGTGCAATTTTCTTTAATATTAATTCATCTGTATTATAAAAGACAAAATTGTCGTAAGTAATTTCTGCACCTAGCTCTTCATCAATTTTCGGCTGCAGTACTCTAAAAAAATGACCGAATGATAAAGCGGCATTTAAATTCACATCATCTGCCAATTGTATCCTCACCGCTAAAATTCCGATCCCAAATGGACAAAGATTGATATCCGCGCTCAATAATGTAAATGGAATATCATCGAATGCCGTCTTCATTTTTCCATCACAAAGAATTTTTTTGGAGTAGCGGTTAAAGTTTCGTATGGAAATCTCGTCGTTCAATAATTTCTCTTCCATGAAAGGGTAAAAGAATTGCTTTAACAATTGGTGGGAAACTTCGATATCCGGACCGTAAAGTGTTTCGTTGAATTCCTCTTCATCGATAGTAAAATGATAAAATTTGTTGCGTTTTAATATTTGCTGTAATTTTACAAAATCGTACTGTCGATAATTGAAAGGATAATAAAAAACATAGTGGGTTTTTAACGAATTCATCCTTTCACCTCCTGGAACATCTATTCCCAAAATCCGATAAATTTAACCAAAAGCTGCGATGACAAAAATCGCGCTCAGACGATTCGACATGGGTTACCATCCACGATTCGACATTTCGCTTCGTCTGAGGGCGAAATTACGAAATAAGAACATTTGTTCCTTTTTATTGTCGAAAAACCGCTTAAATCTTCTAAATTAGCAATAATGTTCCCAAATATAAATTTGGGAACATTTTTTATGCTATAATAAGAGCTAAATAGAGGGGGATTGGACGAAAATGCAGCTGCCGAAATTTTTACGTGATTTTTTAATATACTTAACAACGATTACGGGAAAGTCGCAAAGAACCCGAAAAGAATATGAATATGATCTTATTTTATTTATGCGTTTCCTTAAAGCGATTGAAGATGATATTCCGTTAGACCGTTTACATACAATCGACATTTCGACCATTACAATTGACCAAATAAAAGAAGTGTCTCTGGAAGATTTATATTTATTTATGGAATATTGCGAAGTACAGCGAGGTAACTCCTCATCAGCCCGCGCACGCAAAGTCGCAACATTAAAATCCTTTTTTAAATATTTAAAAGGGAAACGTCGTCTAATTGATGAAAATCCGGCTGAACATTTGGAAATACCAAAAATTGGCCGACGCCAGCCAGTTTACTTAAATTATAATGAGGCAAAGGATTTTATCGGCGCAGTACAGACACAGTCCTATTGTGCACGCGATGAATGCATGATGGTTTTTTTCCTGAATCTTGGCATTCGTGTATCCGAGTTATGCTCACTCAATATCGATTCTATTAATGGTCGTATGCTGACGGTAATCGGGAAAGGGAATAAAGAACGTCATGTGTATTTAAATGATGCCTGTATGAATGCATTGGATAAGTATTTACAGGAGCGGCATGCGTATAAAGGGGACGGGAAAGAACCGCTGTTCATTTCCCAAAAAGGGACACGATTTGCGAGACAGTCGATTGCACGAATCGTGAAAGTAATCAATGCAAACAGCCATTCACCGAAAGAGAAGCTGACACCGCATAAACTTCGACATACATCCGCGACAATGATGTATAAATCCGGAGCGGACATCCGGACACTGCAGCATATTCTTGGTCACTCCAGTGTCGCGACAACACAAATCTATACACATATCGAAGACGAACAAATTCAAGAAGTACTTAAAAATAACCCATTCAATAATTTATAATAATAATATTATGTAAACTATATGAATATAGAGATATTTAACAGGAAGCGCGATAGGAGCCCGCATGAGTTAAAAAAAATAGCCATTTCTTATGAAAGAAAATGGCTATTTTTAAAGCGATCAATTAATTTGATTCACCTTCATGATTATTTAAATGTAGGGAACTCATCGCTTTAAAGTCATTGCCCGTCGGATTTTGGAATAGTCGAAGGTCAAATTCTGACGCAATGGCAAAGAGATGGTCGAAAATATCAGATTGTATAGATTCATATACGGCCCAATTGATATCATTTGAAAAAGCATAAATTTCAATTGGTAAACCATATTCATTCGGAGCCAATTGTCTTACCATTGTGGTCATTTCTTTATGAATGCCTGGATGATTTTTTAAGTAATTACTTATATATGTTCGGAATAAACCGACATTAGTCAGTGCTCTGCCATTTACCTGATTGCTTGTATCGATCCGATGCTTAATATTATATTCAGTAATCTCACGCTGTCTCGTATCAATATAGTCCGTAAGATAATGTATGTTTCGTAACTTCTCGATCTGTTCCCTCGAGCAAAACGCAATACTTGTTGTATCAATAAATAAGGAACGTTTGATCCTTCTCCCACCAGTTACTTGCATACCTCTCCAGTTTTTAAAAGAGTCCGAAATTAGTGCATAGCTTGGAATCGTCGTAATCGTTTTATCAAAATTCTGTACTTTCACAGTGTTTAACGAAAGGTCAATGACATCCCCATCCGCACCGTATTTCGGCATTTCAATCCAATCACCTACACGCACCATATCGTTTGATGTTAATTGAATTCCTGCAACAAGCCCTAATAAGGAATCTTTAAAAACGAGCAGCAAGACAGCTGACAGTGCACCTAGCCCACTTAGAATAATGAGCGGATTTTTACCAATTAAGTTCGCGATGATCAATATAATCCCCAGGACATAAACAATAATTTTTGCTACTTGAATATAGCCTTTAATCGGCTGAACTTTTGAAATTTCATACGTAAGATAAATTTCATGAAAAGCATTCAATAAACTGCCTAATAAACTTATTACGACGATTATGATATACGTAATGGCCCCTTTTTCGATGAGGTCCTGATACGTAAAAGCTTCAGCAAAATGATAAATAATAATCGCCGGAACGATATGAGATAACTTGTGAAATACTTTCTTTTCTAAAAGGATGTTATCCCACGTATATTTGTTATTATTCACAATATGTGTAATAAATCGGATGACAATCTTTTTAGTGATAAAGTTTGCCAATAAACAAAGGATCACGATAAAAATAATCATGATTCCTACTGAGAGATACTCAGCAACTATTGGATTTACTCCAAAATCGATTAGTTTTTTATAAATAAGTTTCATTAAATTCCTCCCGCCTCCTATGGTAACAAAGATGTCGATGAGATGAAATTATTGTCTACTGCGGTTCCACGAAAAGAACGGTTCGTCGCTAATGTTCAAAAGTAAAATAAAATTCAGATAATTCATTGACACTGTTTATAAACTGTTATATATTTAATTTACAAATAAAAACTGTTATATAACAAAGGAGAGAAGTCCAATGAATTATTTTGAAAAAGGGTATCAGATGTATGTAGAGAAATGTGAACAGTTTGGATTACAGCCGGTTAATTTCCGATATTATGTGAATCAGCTTTCCCATCAGCAATTACTTGCTTATAACGGCTATGCAATGGAACAGGAGATGAGACAACATGATTAGTCCTCAAACCGAAACAGTATATTATAAGGATGTAATGCCGATTCATTCGATTGAGCTTGTGAACATTCACTATATCCAGCCTGATCTGACGATGGAAATGTCTTATCTGTCTGCAAATTACGCCATGCTGCATCGAGGTGTTTATGAAATTACAACTTAATTTACTTTATTAAATCAATCTACAAATATATTGTAGGTTGATTTTTGTTTTTTAAAACAAAAAAAGCTGCTTCGTAATGGTGATACAAAGCAGCCTTGTATTATTCAAGGAAATAATTTTCAATTCGCAAAAACTCTTCCTCATCAATATTGTCCATATATTTATACAGCAAATCGAGATCAACTTTAATTTCGTCTTTATGCGTTAAATAAAACTGCTCTGTTAAATGAGAAATTATTAACGGAACCGCTTTTTGATGGTTAAACCGGTGCAAATAAGTTGATAAAAAATCAGCGTTAACCGCGATATCCGTATTCTGGCCTAGCGCATTGAAATCGACATAATTAAGATGCGCTGTTAAAAACTGTTCCGTTAAATGCACATTATATTGGCAAATATATGACCAATCCAGCTCATTTCGGTATTTATTTAGCCAATGCAGCTCCGCGATTGCTGTAAATAACTGCTTTTGTTCTTCATTGTAGGCCTTAAATTTTTTATCCATTTCGGTATTTGTTAAACGTCTATCCCCATACCGGTTATACTTCTGACTGACAAGGGAAGGGATTCCTTTAACTAAGTGCTCACTGCCTGCCCATTTATAAGATCCGCGGTCATATTCGAATAGCTGCAAATCCATATCCGGGATGTCATCGGCTTCCGGTAAATAGATAAGCTCAAAGGAATTATAAAAGGCATTGCTTTCGATAAAATCATCCAGCTGATCGACAAAATCCGGATTCAGACGCTTTTTGTTGGCCATTAACGTTGTCACTAAATAACGTTTAAAGGACATCGACAACCGCTCAAGTACCGGCTTGTTATACTGTAGTGCTTCCAGATCCACTTCAGGCAAATAATCGATTAGAAACTGCTCTGATAAAAGCGGATTCGCATAACACACATACGTAAACGGCAAGTATTGAAAATAAGCTGTTAAGCGGGAAGGATGCAACTGGACTGCTTGAATGCACCAATTTCTATAAGCTTCCAAAAATACACGGTCATATGGTAGTTGCTCGTAAATGGTCTCAACATTGGCCTCCAGCTTTTTCATAACAGATAAATCGTTAAAATCATCTACTGAAAACTGTGTAGGGAACGCAATTTCCTGAAAAGCCTTATTTAAATGGAAGGCTGCTCTCGGCTTAGTTGAGACAAAACTGTACGTCCCGATGGCCCCGCGTTCTTCCAGTAATATATAGGCAAGTTCCTGGCGTTCATCCCGTGTTAACTCACAGTCTTTCGGAAACTTTACAGCCGCAAAATACTGCGCTTTTGCCAAGTCATAGAAAAACTTGTAGTCGCCTTCTTTCGTATAAGGTTCCTTTGATTCATTTTGCTGCCAGTAGAGGAGGGCACCTTGTATCGGACTTCTATTTGAAAACGTAATATTGGCGATTGAAAATATATTTTGCGCTATTGCGTCGTCATACAGAACTTTAATAAACTCGATCTTTTTGATTTTTAGCATGTAAGACACCTCCGTTCCTTCTATTATATACTTGAACGATAAAAAATCCGAAAAAAAAGTCTGCATATTAGGTTTAAAAATGTTTTAAGGTGGTATATAACTTGTAAGTAAAGTTGCGGTCACTGAAGAGTAGACAGTAAGTTAACCACTAGTTTAGATTGTTTATATGATGATTTCTATTAGCTTCGTTGTATGCGTTTATCAAGCAACATTCACAGTTTATTTTAGGCAATTAATGAACAAAATGCTTTAACGAAGATTTTCGAAAGATGCCAAACCAAATTAGGCGAGCGAAATGCATACACGAATTGAGATATACCATTGAAAATTTCAGCTCAAACGTTTTATAAAAGTTAAACTAACGTACAAAATATTACAACTTAATATGCAATACCGGCCGCAACTTTACCCCTTTACACTCCTTATGCCATAAGGAGTGTTTTCATTTGCCCGATAATGGCTATATAATATACGTAATGAATTGGTGATAGGAGAATGACGATGTGGAAGATACATAACGGGAAACTGATCCAAACAACGGATGAATCAAGAATCCGGTATAAAACGCGAATGAGCGCGGCGATAATAAACAGCTTAAAACAGCTTGCCGAAAAATATGATACCCATATCGGCTATTTATTGGAAAATGGTTATAGTAATTTAATTGAGTCCGGTACAATTGCTTATGATAAAAAAAACCGACCAAAAGATCGCATTGAATTTCGGACAACATGCGATAAAGAATTACTGGAAAGCCTGAAGGAATTCGCAAAACAGCATAACCTGAACTTAAACGATGTCATCGAAGCAAGCGTTGCGTATATCAATTATGAGGATGTAAAGCATACAAATTGGCGTTACCGTGTGGAAGTTTAATAAGAAAAATGATAAAAGCAATTGGAGAATTCGATTGCTTTTTTATTTTATATAAAATTCGTCCCCTCATTTTTTCCAAATTATTGAAAAATAGTCCATTATACATTAAATTTATAGTATAAAGATATTTTTTAAGAGGGGATGAGAACGGCCATGTTTAAAGACTATTCACCGAGACTGATTTTTGGTGTAATGGCGGTTACTTGTATCATTATTTCACCGCTGTTCGCCATATTTGTACCTATGACTGTTCCGGATTTATTTTTGACAGATCGCTCGTATTTTTATATTTATTCATTTAGAACCAATGTGAAAATTATTATCGCAGGATTTGTAATATTGGCTGCAGCTTTTGCAATGCTATGCTGGAAACGTCAAATTGCGACCTATGTGCTTAGTTTACTGCTCCTGATCGGAGGATTGGTGACGTTGTATAGCTCAACAAGTACGTACACAGCGATTAATGAGCAGGTAGTGTTTAAAAGCCAATTAATCGGCTCTGAGAAAATGCAATGGGATTCGATTGAACGTGTTGCTTTAGAGTTTGTGCCGAATGCATTAGGCAATTATAAATTTATCGATAAATCAGGGAATGAATTAATCGTTCAGGAAGATAAATCGATGGCAACAAGTTATATTTATCTAATGGCTAGTAAGAAAAACATAAAATTCGATGAGTATGAAAAGAAATAGTCATTTTCAGTCGAGATAAAAAAGCTTAGCTCAATAAAGGGTTAAGCTTTTTCTTTATTTTACAAATTTTACCTTGAAGGTGATATACTATGAAAATCTATAAATAATGTGGTGTAAGGAGGGATGTAGAAAGTGTTTAAATTCAGTTGGGTAGGGAGCGAAACACATTTAGTTGATTTACCACATATTCAGCAATTCAACAATCTTGCAATTGGTCGGTTTGGCGGTAATTCATCAGCAGGGCAATACAAAAACGAAGATGGTTGTATCGTTTGGTTGAATAAAGAGCAGGACTGGGAATTCGTCATGATTCTTGATGCTCATAACAGTGCGGAAAGCGCCGAACTAGTCGTGGAGACCATTATGAATGAAGAATATAACTTGATCACAATTTTTAACAAGTCACTACCCGATGCTTTTAATGAATTGGACGATTATATCATTCAGATTTTTCAAGATCCGCATTTTTTAGCTCGTTGCCGTAAGGTGCAAGGCGAAACGGCTTGTCTTATCGTTTTTAGGAAAAGCAAATATATTTGGTGGTTTTCAGTTGGAGACTGTATTCTACATCTATTTCATCCTGAGCTGGCTAATATGCATCAATATCAGCTAAATCAAAGGAATTTTTACGAGTGGATCGGGAATGTCAATACATTTGAAATGGAAGTACCATGTTATAGTACGGGGCGCAGGGAATTGCGAAAAGGGCTAAATCAGCTTTTTGTGACAACGGACGGGTTAACAGAATGTCCTCATACTTCATTTGATAACCCTGAGGAAATTATGAAGGTGTTTGACCATACCAAATCTCATTCCAATGCTGTGCACCATCTATTAAAAGAAATTCAAGAAAACGGCGTACGGGACAGTACAACGATTGTTTCATGGACCGTGAATATCGATAAAAATGCGAGTGAACCGAGTAATAAATAAACTTTTTAAGGGGGGATGTGTATGTTTAAAGTAAAAACAGATACTATTACAGGTTATAAAGAAAAGGATATTCCATTTACAATATTAAGCACTGATGAGCATGCCTCGAAATTGGCGATTCTGCTTCCCGGGGCAGGATATACCACTCAAGCACCTCTACTTCATTATTCAACGGGTATATTTTTACGGAAGTCTGTAGATGTACTGCAGGTCAATTATACCTATAACGATAAGTTCTATGACCATTTCAGTATGGAAGAACTCGTTGAAGCGATAAAACATGATGTGGGTGCGGTCATTGATAATGTTTTAAAAGAAAATTCGTATGAGGACTATTATTTTGTCGGAAAATCTCTAGGTACCATTGCTATGGCGTCTCTGTTGGAAAGAGAGACTTTTTATAATGCAAAAGCTGTTTGGTTAACACCGCTTCTTAATCGGGATGATGTTTTTGAATCGATGTTAAACAGTCATAATGAAAGTTTATGTTTTATTGGGGATGATGACACGCATTATAATGCGGAAAGATATAGTCAATTCGTCAATAATCCTAAGCTTGTGACAAGTCTACTTGCTGGCGCGGATCATAGTTTGCAGTATAAGAGCGATCCTGTCAATTCCATTGATCTTTTAAAGAGGTTAATTAAAAAGATCGATGAATTTTAACGGAAGAAGCCTTCCACCAATCAATTTGATGGAAGGCTTTCATTTTATTCTAAATTATCAATTGCGTACTGAGCTTCTTCAGCCGTAAATTTTTCACCGTATTCGGAAATCAATTGATCATAAATTGCAGAGTCAGACATTGCCATTGTTTCAGCGTATGATTTTGCTTTTTCTAATGCATTCGCTTTCCAGTCATGCTCCAGGTTATCGATTGCATATTGCGCAGCTTCTTTAGGGAAACCTTCTCCATATTCCGAAATTAACTGATCGTAAATACCTGCTTTAGACATTTGCATTGTCTCTGCATACATTTCCGCTTTTTTCAACGCAGATTTATATTCGCGCGGTACATTATCTTCTTTTGCTTCCTCTTTTGGTTCTTCTTTAACAGCTTCTTTTGTTTCTGCTGCGTTTTCTTTTGGTTCAGTTGCCGTTTCAACTTTTGTATCTGAATCCACTTCAGACGTATCTCCGTCACTGAACACTGCAATGATTATCACTAGTATTATAAGTGCTAAAAAACCACCACAACCAAGTTTAAATACTTTTTTCAACGCGGTAAATCCTCCTTAATCTTAATAATAATATTTTACTAGTTATTCTAGGATAATAATACTGGTAATTCTTATATATATAACAAATTTTTATTGGATTTCCGGAAAATATCTAGTTTTTTTAATTTACTTTATTTTTAAGGAGGCAAAGGTTGTTTAAATGAGAGTCATCTTATGCAATTTTAAAGGAAATTATTTTTTAAATATGAGGTAGAGATGTCACGAGAAATGGTTCCTCAATGTCTATCGGATGACATTTGTTAGAAGTACAGCAGCAAGAGGCTGAGGAAGCAATAGAATGTCAGTATAATAAATAAGTCTAAAATATGACAAAAAACTCGCCATTATTGAAGCGAGTTTTATTCAAAGGAAGGGATTCACGGTTGATTCATTTTCGAACTACCTTTGGAGACATTAGATAAATTGCGCCTATCCAATGACTTGATTAAATACAATGCCTTCTCCTTTGGTGTTTATAATTTTTAAACGATTGGTCTCTTTTACAAACACGGATTTGTATTGTAGTTCACTTTGTGCATTTAAAAAATGGAGAATACGAGTTTCTTCGTTATTAGCAATGATCACAATTTTGTAAGAACCGTCTCCAATTTGCTTACGGATAATATTGTATTCCGGTAATTTTGCAGCCTCTTCCTCACTGAGTTCGTCTTTAAGCTGATCGGTTTCATTTGGTTTTTCTTCTTCCTGGAGAAACTCACCAGGAGTTTCTTCCTCCGCTTTACTATTCTTTTCTGCAGCATCATCGCTGCACCCAACGAGCAGCATTCCTGCCGTTATAAGTACTATGGTCCATTTGATCATAATGCATTACCTCCAGTTCAATTGTTTATTGTAACAAATTAATAAACCTATCTATACCCTTTACACTCAAATACAGGCTAAGTTTTGGCATAATGAGGGTTTATCTCATATTTGCAAAATTATTGATAAAAATAAAAAAGGTAAAGTCTCTAATCAAAAATTAAACATTAAAGGACAATTAAAACTTCACTGGACGTGGAAATAGAAAGGTTTATAAAAAAATCAGTTGACTACATACCCACCGGGGTATATTATATGTGTTAGAAATTGGTGTTTTGCAAATATAAGAAGAGGTAGGAGGTTTATGGATGAAAAAAGTAATCATTATTGGTGGAGTTGCAGGCGGTGTTTTAAGTAAGCCCTGGAAAGCCCACTGCTGGTAGAGGGGAATTAACAGATGATGTATATAAGTTTAGGACAATTCAATATTCCGGTAGCATGGCTCGCTTTTATACTTGCTATTTTATATAGTGATTTTAGAAGTCGGAAGGTAGGTGTAGCAACAAATAAATTATTAGAGCATCTTGTCTTTACCTATATTCTCGTTTGGAAGTTCAGCTATATCCTATTCTCTTTATCCGACTTTATAAAAGCACCGTTATCATTAGTTTATTTTGACGGAGGACTAAAAGGACACGTTCTCGCATTAGTGGTACTTGCTTTTATTCTATATAGAAAAAGACAAATACTAGTATGGGCGGATATTTGGATATACTGGGCGAGAGTTGTGGCGATATTTAGTGTCATTAGTTTAGGATTTCAGGAGCACTGGCTGTATGCATTAATCTGGCTTTTGGTCCTTGTACTTATTGAAAGAAAATATCAACACGGGCTGTTACTCGGACAGTTTTTACTACTAGCATGGTTGAATGGCTTTACGAGCAGTTTAACACTAGTCCAACTTTTTGTATTGTTAACAGTGTATTTAAAAACAAAGCAAGCACAGTATTTGGTCGTCACGGGTATTTTAAGTTTAGTAGCAATGATGCTTGTGGATGTGGAGAAAGCAACTGAAACAATAGCCCATGAAATGATTGATTTACCGACAACGACCGGGGAAATGTATAGTTTATCGGAGCAAGAGCAGAAACTGACTATTGTTAACTTCTTCGCAACCTGGTGTCCACCATGCAAAGCAGAAATGCCTCACTTGCAAAGCTTTGCGGAAGATTTACCTGCGGGGGTAGCGCTCATCGGGGTAAATTTAACAGACCGTGATAACGGGGAGCATGCATTGGTTAATTTTATGGAAACATATGAAGTGACCTATCCAATTTTATTGGATGAATCAGATGAAGTAGGAACTGCCTTTCGGGTAATGTCTATCCCGACAACCGTGCTACTTAATGCACAAGGTGAGGAACTGGAGCGCTTAGTAGGCCCTGTCAGCGAAGAGGTCTTGCGCCAATTAATCAAAAAACATCAAACATACTTGGAGGAATAAAACATGGCAATTGTACATGCAACAGATCAAACATTTGAACAAGAAATTTTAAACGGTGTAGTATTAGTCGACTTTTGGGCGGCTTGGTGCGGTCCATGTAAAATGATTGCGCCAGTTTTAGAGGAATTGGATGCAGAAATCGGAAACGAAGTTAAAATTGTGAAGGTAGACGTAGATACGAACCAAGTTACAGCAGAAAACTATCAAATTATGTCAATTCCATCGCTATTAGTGTTTAAAGACGGTGAATTAAAAGGAAAGACAGCTGGTTTCATGCCAAAAGAAGATTTAATCGATTTTATTCGTCAATATTAATGAACAAGGAAGCCATATACAGCAGATGTGTATGGCTTTTCTAGTGTCCACTTTGTAAATTTTTAGAAATTTTGTGTAACCGCTCCATAAACTGTGGCTTTCTAAAGCTGGCAATCGAATTCCATTTGTTTATCCTTCTTTCATAAAAATTAAAGCGAGTAGAACAATGCTCTACTCGCCCAAGACACTGTTATGCTTTTTGAATGTAGAAGTACAGTACGCCTGCTTCTTCTTTTTGCTCTAAAATAGTGTGACCACCTGCGCCAGCCCATGCTGTAAAGTCTGCAAGTGCACCTTTATCTGTTACTTGTACTTCTAACATTTCACCAGAGTTAATTGTAAATTAAAATTTAGTAGTTGCAAAACCGTGACTAAGAACATAATATAAGTATATTCTTATATAGCTATGGAGGGATGCAAATGGAACTCGATTTAATGGAAAAACAATTAAAGGCAGTTGCAGATGCCAATCGCTTACGAATTTTAGCCTGTTTGAAAAAAGGGGAAGTTTGCGTATGTGATTTTACAGACGTCCTTAATATTTCACAGCCTGCCGTGAGTCAGCATCTACGCAAACTTAAGGAAGCTGGTATTATTACTGAACGCAAGGTAGGGACATGGAAGCATTATCGAATACAAGAAAATCAAACTTCGTTAATGCGAAATATACTTGCTTCCATTAATGAAGATTCAACATGTGGATGTAAAATTAACAGTGAATGTGTGGAGGGCTAAAAATTGAATATGTTTGTCATTGCGTTACTCATTTTTATTGTAACGCTGGTTTTTGTAATCTGGCAGCCAAAGGGACTGAATATTGGCTGGTCGGCAATGGTTGGCGCAATCGTCGCATTACTTGTTGGTGTTGTTGATTTTAACGATGTCGGCACAGTCATTGACATTACGTGGAATGCCACATTATCGTTTATTGCGATTATATTAATTTCACTTATATTAGATGAAATCGGCTTGTTCGAATGGGCTGCACTACATATGGCACGGGCCGCAAAAGGCAATGGTATTAAAATGTTTGTGTATGTTAGTCTGCTAGGAGCTGTCGTTGCTGCATTATTTGCGAATGATGGAGCTGCTTTGATTTTAACACCCATTGTGTTAGCAATGGTGCGTAATTTACAGTTTAGCGAAAGAATGATTTTCCCATTTATTATGGCAAGTGGCTTTATTGCGGACACGACAAGTTTACCGTTTGTCGTAAGTAACTTAGTCAACATTGTTTCTGCAGATTTCTTCGATATTGGGTTTGTAGAGTATGCTTCGCGTATGATTATTCCCAACTTGTTCTCGTTAGCGGCAACGATTGTCGTGCTGCTGATTTCCTTTAACAAGTCGATTCCACGAGAATACAATGAATCGATGTTAAAGGAACCTAACCTTGCAATTAAAGATATTAAAATGTTTAAACTTTCATGGGTTGTGCTTGCAATTTTAGTTGTTGGCTATTTCTCAAGTGAATTTGTTGGCGTACCAGTTTCTCTTGTTGCAGGCGTTATTGCAGTTTTCTTCTTAGTCATGGCGCGGCAAAGTGCTGTCGTTGATACAAAAGCGGTTGTGAAAGGTGCACCTTGGAATATCGTATTCTTTTCAATCGGTATGTATGTCGTTGTTTACGGACTTGGCAATGCAGGTTTAACTCCTATGTTAGCTAGTGTAATTGAATGGACAGCAGAGCAAGGATTGTTCGCAGCTACTGTTGGAATGGGCTTTATCGCGGCTTTTCTATCATCTGTCATGAACAATATGCCAACAGTGATGGTCAATGCTTTAGCGATTGCTGAAACGACGACGAATGGTACATTACGTGAAGCATTAATTTACGCAAACGTGATCGGGTCAGATTTAGGTCCAAAAATTACACCAATCGGATCACTGGCAACACTGGTTTGGTTATATGTACTATCTCAAAAAGGTGTAAAAATTTCTTGGGGTACGTACTTTAAAACCGGGATTGTGTTAACGGTGCCTATTCTTATCTTTACTTTAATTGGACTATATATTACATTACTAATCTTTTAATAAGGGCGGGTTTCAAATGACCAAAAACACACTATATTTCTTATGTACAGGGAATTCATGTCGTTCACAAATGGCAGATGGATGGGCACAAAAGCTATTACCGGAAGATTGGGAAGTGTATTCAGCTGGAATTGAAACGCATGGTGTCAATCCCAATGCGATCAAGGCGATGAATGAAGTAGGGATCGATATTTCTCACCATACTTCGGATTTAATTAACCAAGATATTTTAAACAAAGCAACATTAGTCGTAACACTTTGCGGAGATGCAGCAGATAAGTGTCCAATGACTCCTCCAGGTGTACGCCGTGAGCATTGGGGATTCGAAGACCCGGCAAAAGCTACAGGTACTGAGGAAGAGAAATGGGCAATTTTCCAGCAAGTACGTGATGCTATCGGTGCACGCATTGAGCAGTTCGTAAACGATGAGTTAAAAAAATAGTATAATAAAGAAATCCCCTTGAAAAGTTTTCAAGGGGATCCTTTTTTAACAGCAGTTAGAATTGTTATTACTATTTAAATCTAAACTGCAAACACCCGTTTCAGGAAGATCCAGCTCAACTTTACGAGCTGCTTCGAGATCACCTGTTAAGTAAGCGACAATTGATCGAACTTGCTCATAACCAGTTGCCATTAGGAATGTAGGAGCACGTCCATAACTTTTCATACCGACAATATAAAAGTCAGATTCAGGATGACGTAATTCTAACTCACCATGAGGACGGACCGTACCGCAGCTATGCTCATTTGGATCAATGAGTGGTGCTAATGCTTCAACACTTTCGACAGTAGAATCAATCGATAATCGGATTTCTTTTAAAAATGAGAAGTCTGGTCGGCTTCCTGTATTCGCAATGATTTCATCAACTGCTGGAAGTTGATGTTCGCCAGTTGGGCCATCACCTTTTATGATAATTCCATCAGATGTTTGTGTAAGCTCTTCGATATAAAATGGAGTAAAGACTTTTATTTTTCCTTCATTAACTAAAGTATGAATGCGACTCCCTAATTCACCTCTAGCAGCAAGCGCATCCTTTTCTTCACCGCCATAAGCTTCTTCTACACGCTTTTTACGTAAAACCCATATAATTTCAACATCTTCAAGTTTTTCTAATTCTAAAATCGTATTAATAGCTGAGTGCCCACCTCCAATAATAGCGACTCGCTTGCCTTTATAGCGATCATTTAATGATTTAACATTCGGAATACCATAAAAGATCTTGTCAGCAAGCTTTTGCTCAGCTGAAGTCCAAACATTCTCTGCATGAACAGGATTCGGCGTTGCCCATGTACCCGTAGCATCAATAACAGCACTGGCTAAAATGCGCTCTGTCTTACCGTTTTGTTCTGTATAAAGTACAAATGGCGCAGAATCGCGACTAGCTGATTTCATTTTATCATGATTCTTTTTACTAATGCCGACAACGGTTGTATTAAACGATATAAATGGTTTGATCTCAGGTAAATTTGCTAATGGCTGTAGATACATCGTGCGGATTTCTTGACCTGTTGGTAGAATGGATTCTTCAGGCATAGTCCAACCAGATTTAAGTAGCAATTGTTTAGCAGCTTTATCCACGTTGTATTGCCATGGTGAAAATAGACGAACATGCTGCCAGGATTTTATGTTTTCAGCAACCTCAGATCCCTTTTCAAGAAGGATAAATGCTTCACCAGCTAAAGATAGATGGGCAGCAGCAGCTAAGCCAACTGGACCTGCTCCAATAATAGCAACAGGATATGTTTTATTTAGCTTAATAGATGATTCTTTAGGGAGTGACTCATTTTGTGTACCTTCCACAGGACCACAGCAAGAATTAGTTAACGTTGATACAGGTGCACAACAGCTTGAATTTTGATTTTTAATGGATAACGGTATGTTCATTTATAACTTCCTCCTTAATTACTTGTAGTTTGCAACTATATACTAAATAAAAAAGCAAGAAATCCTTGCTTAGTAAATCGGGGTACAGCATACCGTCGATTTAGACATTGCTTCGTTTAGAAGCTGAATCGAACGAAGTACCGTTTCTTTTTCAAAGTCGTTCATATGTGAGAATACTTCCTCTAAATAGGCATTCATGGATTCATCTATCGTTGTTGCAACAAATTTTCCTTGTGTTGTTAATGATAAAATTGATACACGTTTATCTTGAAGTGAAGGCGTTTTTTTAACCAATTCCATTTTCACTAGTGTTTGAATTTGCCGGCTGAATGTCGTAATATCCATTGCAAGTGTTTCAGAAATTTGTTGCATAGAAGGTGTATGCTGTTTATCAATTTCGTAGAGAATTTGACTTTGAATTGTAGATATTTCAAAGGATCCAACAGAACAGCAATTTTTGTTTAGTAATCCAAATCTTCGTGTTAGTATATGAAAAATTTCACGTTTATTCTCCATTCAATCACCTCTAATTAAAGTAAAACAAAAACATTTGCAAAATGCAACTATTTATTTTATTATTTCAATATTCAGTCACTTGGAGGTTGATATATGTCTATTAAAATACGATTTGTTACATGTGAAGATTGGTTAGACGTAAAGCGAATTTATGAAGCAGGGATCGATACTAAAATAGCTACATTCGAATCGAATGCCCCCGATTCTTATAATGAGTGGTTTGGTGAAGCAAATCCAAATTGTTCATTTGTTGCTTTGGAGGAAAATCATATTTTAGGTTGGTGTAAATTAACGCCCGTTTCAAAACGTAAGGTGTATAAAGGAGTAGGAGAAGTAAGCATTTATATTGCACCAGATGCAATAGGAAAGGGAATTGGACATTTGTTATTGAATCATATGATTACAGCATCTGAAAAGGAAGGATTTTGGACATTAGAATCCAAAATTTTTAAAGAAAATGCTGCTAGTCTTAATTTACATATTAAAAATGGTTTTCGTGTGGTTGGTGTCCGTGAAAAGATTGCTCAAGTCAATGGAGAGTGGAAAGACAATATTTTAATGGAGAGAAGAAGGAGTATTTAGCCGATTATGTTAGATTCGTGAATTCACGGTTAGAAGTTAGTGTATATTTCAGGAAGTGGTTTAAATCCAGCGATTTATTTCAGTGGAAGCATGAATGTACTGACTCGATTGTTAGTATTTGGTGAAGAAACTGTTATGTATTGAAGGTTAACCTCATGCTAGAAGGAATTTCAAAACACTAATAGCAAGTAGTAAAAAACTTTTGGGGGTTCTTCTTTAAACTGAGTAATGAACATATATTTTTAAGTATTTCCATTACTTGAATTGTACTAATAGATGTTCTGAAAAGTATAAATAAGAGGTGATTCCCTGTACTTTTTAAAAAAAGGTTTGGCGCTAATTACCGGAAGCATTTTTATATCATTGGGTATAAATCTGTTTATAGTGCCACATGAAATATTAGATGGAGGAACAGTAGGAATTGGATTAATAGCAAATTACTTATGGGGTTTTAATACAGGATTAATAGTTATAGTAGTTAGTATTCCTATTTTTATTTTTGCTTGGTTTTTTTATAGAAATTATTTCTATAACAGCTTACATGGTCTGATTCTGTATGCCTTTTTTATCGATTTTCTATCACCATTAAATAATCTAATTGAATTGGAAGCTATATACAGTTCATTACTAGGTGGCATTCTTGTTGGAATTGGAAATGGATTGATGTTAAATTTTCAGACAAGTACGGGAGGCACGGATTTTATTGCCCAGTTTTTATGTGAGAAGACGGGGATAAATGTAGGGATTTATATTTTGTTTATTGATTCCATCATAATAATTATTGGTGGCTTATTATTATCTTCAGAGACGTTTTATCTCTCCGTTATGACTATACTTTCTATTGGTATCACCACGAGTATTATTACAAGTAGAAAAGGACATGTTGTCGCTTTTAAATGATGTATAAAGCGAGGAAAAGAGCATGGTCGGCAGGACAGGCCAAAGTAGTTGCTAACTATGATCGTGCCTTTTGGAGGGAACGAGGACTTTCTGGATACCTAAGGAGTGGGGTTGGTAGTTGGAAATAGTTGTCCGGAAAGGGCAGTAAGGATTTCTGTTTGCGTTATCAAATATTGTTTGCCATACAATTTTCATATTGTATGGCTTTTATGTGCGTGTTATGATATTCCAAATCTTGTAGGAAGGTTTTTAGAAAGGCAGGCAGGAATATGGTACAAAAAACTCGTGTAGAATCTTCAGAAGAACAAACAGCTACACTGAAAAGCTACATTCTTTATCCGGAAAAACAGAAAGCGTTATATAAGCGGACATTATTCGTTGTAAGTGTCTCACAAATTTTTGGTGGGGCAGGATTAGCAGCAGGCGTTACGGTGGGTGCGCTTCTTGCACAGCAAATGCTTGGTACAGAAGCCTATGCCGGACTTCCTTCCGCGTTATTTACTTTAGGTTCAGCAGGAGCAGCTTTACTCGTCGGGAGACTTTCGCAAGCGTCTGGACGTCGTATCGGGCTGGCTACAGGTTTTATGATTGGTGGGCTTGGGGCAATAGGGGTCATCATTGCAGCTATTATAAATAGCGTTTTGCTGTTATTTCTATCTTTACTTGTTTATGGTTCAGGAACTGCAACTAATTTACAAGCTCGATATGCAGGTACGGACTTAGCAAATAATAAACAGAGAGCGACTGCTATTAGTCTTACGATGGTTTTTACAACTTTTGGTGCAGTTGCTGGTCCGAATTTAGTAAATGTAATGGGTGATATTGCTCTTTCTATTGGCGTTCCAGCACTTGCTGGACCATTCATTTTAGCAGCAGCTGCATATATCTTAGCAGGAATTGTGCTTTTCGTTATGCTTCGGCCAGATCCATTACTAATAGCAAGATCAATAGAAGCGTCCAACAAAGAAAAGCATGAGAAAACACATTCAGCTATTACAGAGCAAGTAGAAAACCGAAGAGGCATAATTGTAGGTGCGACAATTATGGTTCTCACTCAAATTTTAATGGTAGCTATTATGACAATGACACCTGTTCATATGCGGCATCATGGGCATAGCATAGGGGAAGTTGGTATTGTTATTGGTTTTCATATAGGTGCCATGTATCTGCCTTCTCTGGTTACTGGTATCCTTGTTGATAAATTGGGACGTACTGCTATGGCGATTGCTTCTGGAATTACGTTACTTCTGGCGGGTTTAACAGCAGCATTTGCACCAGGAGATACCATGGTTTTCCTGGTGATTGCACTTTCTCTACTCGGATTAGGATGGAATTTTGGGTTGATAAGTGGGACTGCACTTGTTGTTGATTCAACTACAACCTCTACAAGGGCTAAAACACAAGGTACATTGGATGTTTTCGTGGCGTTGTCAGGAGCTGCTGGTGGAGCCTTGTCGGGAGTGATTATGGCAGGATCAAGTTATCTAACTTTATCAATTATTGGAGGGATTCTCTCTTTATTATTAATTCCGGTTATGTTATGGTCTCGTAGTGCCAAAAACTAGAAGGGTTAAATTACTAACACTTTATTTTGGATATATCTTTGAGAAGTAAAATCCTTTAATTTCATATTGAGGATTATAAATCATTATACATATTCAACAACCTGACGCTTCAATTGAATATTCTCATCCTGAAATAATCTCACTTTTTTTATAAAAACCAGACTATAAATAATGAACCAACTGTTTTGATCAGACTTTGTTTGAAAGCAGTTGGTTTCTTTCTGTGTAAAATCAGTGATCTAACCAACTCACCAAATGTTCTATATTAAACGTATAATCATTTTAGGAATAAACATTAAAATGTCCCAACCACTCCAATGCAAATAATATGGAACTGGTAAGCTCCCTTAGCATTCAAATAAAAAAGACAGCAAATCGAAATTTCGACATTTCTACTGTCTGAGGGGACGAATAACTTTCGTCATCTTCGCTATCAACTGCTGGTTACAAACTTTTTGACTTCTGAAGCCTTATCTCCATTCAATATATTCGTTACACCATATACTTCACCCTTTCCCTCATGATTAATGGCAACGTCTAAATCATTCATAATTTGCTTCATGTACTCGAATGCTTTATGCGTGTTTTCATCAGTAGGTGCCCATTGTTCAACTAAATCTGTTGATTCTACTGCTTCACCATTAGGGCCTAAATGTACCGTGCGGGCAGCTTGTTTATTAGATATATAACTTGTTAAAAGGAACAAATTTATATAATCTTCTTTCAATTCTTCATATGCTCTAATTAAATGAACAGGGGATTCATCATTGACTACTTGTGACTTCAAGTAATACTCGAAACCTTCATCGTTACCTGCTTTTATCAATTTTGGGTCGTTAATCGGTTTGGAAAGTAATACGTTCATCTTTGAAACCCATTCTCCGATTTCAGCATGATAAATTTGTGGTTCAAATGCTACTACAAGGTTTTTATTAGTTGATTCATCTTCATCGTTTAAATATATAAAAACTCCACCGAGTGTGGAAATAATTATAACTACAATAGCAGAACCGAATAAAATATTAGTTTTCATGCACAAACTCCTTTCCTTAATAAATTTAATATAACCAAGAAGCATTTGTTTTACAATTTATCCCTTTATCAAGTGCTACATATAAATATAATCTGCTACTAGTGAAGGGTACTTTAGTCAAAGTACCACTGTAATTCATAGGAGGCCGAAAATATATTCAAGTTGTTCAATAATCTGGCGCTTTTCTTAAATAGAAAAAGGGCATTATTTAATTAAAGGGCAATTTGAAGGAATCAAATTTAAAATGAATTTGGATATTTATGTTAATGTTAAGATGAAATGCACTTATACTAACGGGCAGGTTTGTTTATCAAGAATTGAGAAGTAATATTTAAAGTTTTGTTAAATAAGGGGGAGAAACCATGAAATTAGATGGCTCTATAGCAATAGTCACTGGTGCAAGCCATAACAAAGGAATTGGAACCGCTGTTTGTCGTAAGTTAGCAAAAGATGGTGCAGATATATTTTTTACACATTGGGGTTCAAATGTGGATTGGGCAGTAAATTTTCAAAACGAAATAATAGGGGAATACGGAGTTAGATGTGGCAACTTAGAAATAGACTTATCTGAACCAAACTCTCCATTTAAATTACTGGAAATGGTTGCCTACCAATTGGGCATACCGACAATATTAGTTAATAATGCCGCACACTCCACCAGAGATGGATATATGAAATTAGATGCAAAAACACTTGATGATCATTATGCGGTAAATATGAGAGCAACTTTTATACTGAGTGTTGAATTTGCTCGTCGCTTAAAGCTTCAAAATAAATTGAAAGGCAGAATTATCAATATGACTTCTGGACAAGCACTTGGACCGATGACTGGTGAATTAGCTTATGTTGCAACAAAAGGCGCAATATCAGCTTTCACACTTTCTTTATCGGCGGAATTGGCACCATTAGGCATTACGGTAAACGCAATAAATCCAGGTCCTACCGATACAGGCTGGATGACAGATGAGATAAAAACACATTTAACAAGTAAGTTCTTATCACGGAGAGTTGGATTACCTGAAGATGCAGCCCGGTTAGTATCTTTCCTTGCCAGTGAAGAGGCACAATGGATTACAGGACAAATAATTAACTCAGAAGGAGGTTTTTTAAGAGCTTAGATTGGGGGAGCCAGTTGAATTAGCGTATTAAATCCAAAACATTGTTAACATCACTCTATTAATTTATCTTGTCTCTATGCAAAATACAAAGGGAATATAATTTTGAGTAAAGAACTTAAATAAAAGTACAAATAAAACAGCGAAGGAAATTTAATTTAAATGAATAAATATGAGAACTTGTTTCTTCAAATTAAAGAGGGGTACGAAAAACATAATAAAACAAGACCCTATATCATTGCTTTAGATGGCTTATCTGGTGCTGGCAAAACAACACTTGTAAGTCAGCTCAAAGGGATTCTGAAAAATTTGGTAATTATTCATATCGATGACTTTATTGTTGAAAGAGACAGGCGATATGATACAGGGCAGGAACAATGGTTTGAATACTATCAATTACAATGGGATACCGAATATTTAAAAGAACACCTCTATCAAAAAATGCTACAAAACGTTTCGCCTTTTAAATTGCCTTTTTATCAAAAGCAAGAGGATACTCATGTCATCAAAACCATTAATTTATCAAGCAATAGCATTGTAATAATTGAAGGCATCTTTCTTTTACGAGACGAATGGAAAAATTTTTATGATTACATCGTTTTCTTAGATTGCCCTAAAGAAATAAGATACGAGCGTGTACTTCTACGTGATACATATATTGGAGATTTAGAAGCAAGGTTAAAGAAATATAACGAACGATATTGGATAGCAGAAGAATACTATTTGATAAAGCAAAAACCTTTTGAACTAGCTGATTATATTCAAAAATTTATCTAAATTCCTATTCAAAGTTATTCAGCAATTCAGAAAAATAATGGCTGCACTACACGGAAACAATGTGGCATCATAAAAAAGTAAAAATGAAATAAAATTGACTTTGATTGAAATACTTAGAATTAAAAAGAAATACGTGGTGATGAAACATGGATGTTGTATTAACAGAAGAAATGGTATTAAACGATCTTATAAATACGTGTAATCGTTATTTTGGATTTAAAATATTTGAAGCTACACCAATAAAACGGGGTTGGTTAAACTTAAAGTGGAAAATAACAACAGATACTGGTGTCTATTTAATCAAGCAATACAACAAGGAACGATACAAAAAGTATAACCATGATGAATTATTAATAGCTTTCTCACAACAGATGCAATTACATAATAGGGGTATTCCATGCGCTAAACTTTATTCTCATAAAGGTGAGTTTCTTATAAAATCAGATAAGGGAGAACTCTTTATGTTAATGGAATTCTGTAATGGAAATGTAATCCCTCCTGGCAAATTAAATGTCCATCAAATGTTTGATTTAGGACGAGCAACAGGGAATATGCATCATTTGTTAAATAACGGAAAACAAAAGGTGACAAGAGGTCCCGAATATAATCCTTCCAGTCGAGAACAGCGTTTAATTCATTGGGAATCTGCTTGGAATCATGCAAATAATACTGGGAAATTTAATTTATTATCTATATTTGAGGCACAATATAGATTAACTGAAACTATAAATTTAGAAAATTTTAACCTAAGTAAAACTGGTTGGGCTCACCGGGATCTCTGGGTAGATAACTTATTGTTTGAAGAGAAAAATATTAGTGCAATATTAGATTTTGATAGAATGAAGTATGACTATCCACAGCTTGATGTAGCAAGAGTTGTTATATCTGGGGCTTTAGATGATAATAACTTAGATTATTCACTCGTTAAGGCATATAAAGAAGGGTATAGTGAGCAACATTTACTTGAAAATGGGTCCATAATCAATGCTTTAAAAATGTTATGGTTTATGGAAAGTACCTGGTGGATAGATTCAACTATGGATCAGCATAGTGGACCTCCAGAACGTTTTGCACAGGAAATGATTTGGCTGTCGGAAAATCAAAAAGAATTAGAGTCTATTATAGGAGATTTATAATATTTAGCCAAATCTTAGGAGGGGTAGAAAATGAGGAGAAATTTATTTTTCTTAGCAATAATTTCGTTACTTTTGTTAGTTGGCTGTTCACAACAAGAAACATTACAAAAGACAGGAGATTTAGTTATCCCAACTTTTGAATATATTTTAGAGAATGGTTATCCAGTAAATGAAAAAGGTGAAACTTATGGACCAGATATGGGAAACATGATGATTATTGATGAACCTGATTTAATATTGGCACAAGGCGAGAACAGTATAATAGGATATGCAAAAAAAGTAGAATTAGATGGCCCAAAACCAAAAACCCCAGAAGAAGCAGTTAAACTAAATAATTCTCCTCCAAGAGAAGTTCCTTTGTATGATGTTGATGGAGAGACTATTATTGGTACGTATTGGATTGGTAAGGTAAATAGATGATATCTATTATTGAATAACTTATGGAAAAAGAATCTGTTATTCAAATAACAAAGGCATAAATATAATATTGTCTTTCACAATCGTGCGCTATTCTAAAGAAGAATGGCGTTTTATTTTATATCTTTGCCAGATCTTTAGAGAGTTTGCGAACCATCTACATCAAAAATTAGAAAAGCTTTACCCAGGAATATCTAGAGGAGTAATTGAGCAAGGTGAAAATCCGAGGAACACATATAATCAAGAAATTCAAAAGCAGTCTGTATTATTAAATATTGGTGGAACTGAAAATACAATGGAAGAGGCTTTTAGAGCTACGGATGCTTTAGCTGAAGCTATAAAAGAAATTGTACAGGAGCCATAAAACAATAATCGGGCATGATCGTCGGGCAAAACAGTTAGAAAGTGATCAAACTTTTTTATAAAACGAAAACTTATAGATGCAAGGGAAGAATCCAGTTTGATCAAATTTTCTTTAATGGATTCTTCTTTTTTACCACAAATCACAAAAAGACTTATCCTTGTACAACATGTTTCATAACGATCGAGGTGTAAAAGGACAGGAAAGTTTAACTTTTTATCGAATATAGAATACCATTAAATTAACATTTTGAATAAAATAGTTTGAGTTTCCTGTCTAAAAATAGACAGGAAACTCTTTTTAATTTAGTATTATAAACAGGAAACTTAAACTTTTAAAAATTCTAAATTTTCTATATTTTTAATAAGGTAGGGGGATATTATTGTTCACTAAACCAGTTTTTATTAATAAAAACAATAAATTTGGTAATAATAGATGGATTGTTCATAGTAATAAAATTAATAGAACTGTATATTTATTCAGTGATTTAGAATATGCAAATTGGTTAGTAGTCGAAAATGATCCATCTATAAAATATTTTTGCGAACAACCTATTATTATTGAATCTATTTTTGAGGACAAGATAAAAAAGTCAATTCCTGACATGTATATTCAATATGTAAATGGAGTAGAAGCGATGAGAGAAATCAAATATTCAGTCGACATATCCTCTGAACGGGCAAAGCAGCAATCCTTCATTCAAAAGAGTTGGTGTAATAAAAATAATTATAAATATGAATTAGTAACAGAAGAACATTTAATTACTAATCCTGTTTACCTGTCTAACTTAAAATTATTATCAAAAGTAGAAATAGATATAGGGCTAGTCAATAAATTTAAAGAAACATTAGATAAATATATTAACTCAAAGCCTAATACCGTTTTAGAGTTATCAAAAGAAATGAATATTGAAATAGAGGTCATTCTTCAGCAAATATTTTGCTTAATTAAAGTAAATTACATTAATTCAAATATTGACGAACTATTTTTAGGTCCGTTAACGGAGGTTTGGAGAGATGAAGCGCAAATATCTTGATCGATTTCAACTTGAAGATTATCACTTCGATCCAACAAATTGGGAAAATGTTTACATCGGAAACTTGCCAAATGATAAAAAAGAACAATTCATAAGAAGGCAAGAAGCCATAGAATTATTTTTACTCAGTGATATGAGTATTAAGAATATTACTACTACAACGGGGATATCCAGAAGTGAGATTTATCGATTACTTACACGCTGTCTTAGCCTTAAAGATGATGGTACTATTTATGGTTTCGCTGGACTATTAGCATATTCTAGAGTAAAAAGTTATGAAGTTGATGAATACGGAGACAATTATTCAGGAAGTTTTAATAAACTATTGACAGATTACCCAGAACTAAAAACATTATTGTTTACAGAATATTTCAGTACAGATAAAAACTTTGTGCGAGAGAAGAAGCAAAGTGTAAAAAACATTCATAGAAAATTTATTAGTCATTGCAGAGAGTTAGGAATTAGTGAAGATAGTTATCCATTTACCACGACAAGCAAAGCGTTTAAATCAATAGAGAGATATTTGAACGGTTTACTTAAATCGAATAGTTCACTGGGTGCCAAAATGAATGGCCCTGATGCATTTATGCTGCACAAAAGCGTAAATAACACGACAAACGCATATACAGATTTGATTCGTCCGTATGAAAGAGTCGAATTTGATGGTCATCAAATTGACGCTATTTTTTCAATTATTATATATACGCCCCACGGAGATAAAGTTATCGTTAATCTAAATAGATTGTGGCTATTATGTGTAATAGATGTTTCTTCACGTGCTGTCATTGGATATCATATAAGCTTTAGTAATAAAAACTATTCCACAGCAGAAGTCTTGAAATGTTTCAAAAAAGCACTTCTCCCTTGGAAACCAAAAAAACTTTCTATACCTGGTCTCCAGTATAATGAAGGTGATGGTTTCCCTTCGTTTATACTTGAGAATACCCAGTACGCACTTTGGGATGAGATTTGCATGGATAATGCTAAAGCACATTTATCACACAAAATGATAAATCATCTAACAGAATTGCGTTGTGCTATTAATTATGGACCCGTTGCAACTCCTACCGGAAGAAGTATTGTTGAACGCTTTTTTTTAACATTAGAACATAACGGTTTTCATCGAATTCCATCTACTACTGGTAGTAATGTGCGTGATCCTAAAAGGGATAAAGCTGAAGAAAGGTCTATAATATATGAAATTACCGTAGACCAATTAGAAGAAGTGATGGATGTAGTTATCGCAAACTATAATAATACTTCGCACAGTGCGAATTTAGGATTAACTCCGTTAAATATAATAAAACAACGATTAGAACGTGGTATGCACATAAGGAAGCTTCCCCAACATATGCAAAGTAATTTAAATCTTTTTCCAAGCAAAAAAACAACCAAGGTTAAGGGGGATATTTCAAATGGACGAACACCATATATATTTTTTGAATACAGTCGTTATACAAGTATTAAATTAATTAACGATAGTAGTATGATTGGAGAAAAGTTGACGCTATTTATCGATGAAGAAAATATACAAACTATTCAAGCGTATAATGAGGACGGAACGTATTATGACACCTTAACAGCGTCAGGTAAATGGAGTAGAATGCCCCATAGCTTGATTATGCGTAAGCTTATAATGAAACATAGAAATATTGAAGAATTTAATTATCTAGATCACCAGGATCCAATTGCAGCATATCAAGAGTTTTTAAAAACTAAATCAATCTCAGACAAACAAGCTCGAAGAAAATTGCAAGAGATAGAAAGATATAAAAAAGAGCATAATATTAAAGTGCAACTAGAAAAACAATCAATTGAAAATCAAAAAGTAATAAATTCACAAGAAGTACTGCAATCTAAAATTATCCAACAAAGACAATTAAGTAAAATTACTGATGAAGCTCAAATAAAATTAGAAAACAATGTTATTGATACTACCCAAATAAAAATAAGTGAACGACATAAAAAAATAATTGAAGAGTCCAAGGTTAAAAAAGGGAATTCTATAACATATTGAGGTGGTTTATATGACCTATGCAAATATTTCTTCGAATAATCATCCAATTGAAACAGGTCGTTATATTATAAGTACCAACCAAATAACAAATGGGCAGGCTCTTATTAATAATTGGATTAAGATGAGAATACCCGGTGCTATTATTTATGGCAAACAACGTATGGGAAAAACTAAGCTAATTAATTATGCCCAACATATTTTAAATAACAATCCAGAATACGTAATACCCAATTATCATATTAAGTGGACTAACCATTCTTCAAAAGAAAATACATTCTTTGAACTAATGTTAGATTCAGTGAATCATAGCATCCCCTTTGAAGGCCGACCTATAGAAAAAAGAAGAAGGTTAAGTAACTACTTGTTAAGTGTTGCAGAAAAATCTAAACAGAACAAAATTATATTTTTTATCGATGATGCACATAGATTAAAAAAGCAAGATTATGAATGGCTTATGGATATATATAATGATTTAGAGAGCTTTGGAATTAGTCTAATTTCTTTTCTTGTTGCTCAAGAAGAAATCCTTTATGTCCTTCAAGACTTAAAGCGGAGAAAAGCTATGCAAATTATAGGCAGATTTATGACGGATGATTATAGATTTACCGGTTTTATTGAACAAAAGGATTTTGAAGATTTACTAGATGAATATGATCAATATACTGAGTTTCCAGTTAACAGTAATATCACATTTACAGAACATTACTTTAAAGAACAATATGATGCAGGCTTTCGTTTAAAAAATTATTTACCACAATTTTTCGCAGCAATGAACCATATCCAATCAACTCATGGAATAGTCGAATTTAAGGAAATTCCTGCTATGTATGTTATCCGAACGATTGAAAATGTCCTTATAGATTATGGGAATTTTGGTGAGAAAGTTTCAGAGATAACGATACAACATTGGGTAACTGCAATTGAAAATTCTGGTTATATTACAGCTAACGCTAATTTATATAAATCAAAACAATTGGATGAATCTTATTTAAATAAGCAAAATTATTAATTAAAGTAGAGGCAGGACTGTACATATTAAATAAGTACAGTCCTTCATCATATGGTGATAATTAGGATAAACTTTTTCGAGAACATAAGAATGTTTAGGGTTAATAAACAAACTGGGAAAAATTGAATTAAGCAAGTTGATTTCAGAGTTTAATGATGAATCAGAGACAAATTTTATTAGTATTATAAATAAGAATAGATTAGATCAAAAAATAAGAGATTATCAAAATGCCCAATTTAAATTACTCCAAATCCTAACGCTAATCGGGAATAGAATTTACGATGAAATTTACAAGCTTGAAAACCAAGAAAAAATGGAACCCTAATAGGATATTCCTTATTCGATCTTCGGAAATAACGTGTAGCTTTGGAATAAAGTTTGAGCAAAAGCACCTCGTAAATTCTTATTATACGATTAATAAGGAGAATCCATTTGAAAAAAAGATTGATCAAAACGGATTTTCCTTAGCATTTTTAAGTTTGGTTTTTATAAAAAAGTTTGATCATTTTCTACTTGAGTTACTCCATAAACGCGCCCATATTATGGAATAACTAAATTGAATCAATACGTTCACATAGTTAAGTACATGAAAATTCCCAAACGTCGATTCGGGAATGTTTATCAAATTGTTTACTAGTTTCTTTTGAATATATACACTGATAATAATTATAATTCTACTTTTAAAGTGAGGTCCGTGATGTGATAAAACTTAAAAAAGCTCTTTGGATAATAGGTTTCTTATTTATGTTGTTATATGGTGTCTTTGTTGCTGGGTACTCAACATCCCCTTTTTTTAAATATGCCCTACTTATAGGAGTGTTCTTTTGGTTAGTAGAATTACTGATTCAGCTAATAGAATATTTAGTTCCTCTTTTTAAGAAGATTCAAATGAAAAAATGATACAAGACCACCTTCCTTATTTAAGAAATGCGCCCAGATTGTGGAATAAGGGGGACATCCGTGAGTACATTTTCCTTAAGCGGATATTGTAACATTCTTATTGAAATAACTTGTTATTCCGAAAACAATTGCATAGAACAATGATAACAATAGCGAATATGAACCGTAATCAAAATTGAATAGAAGATTACCCCCAAATAAGGGTGTAGTAAAGATTAGGTAAAAAGGATACTGTATTGAAACTATTACATCTAAAATACCATTACCAATCATAACGGATTTAAAGGTTGTGATTACAAATACAATTACCCCTGATATTACACCGAATACAGAGAAAATCTTTAAAAACTTGCTATCGTTTTTAGTGTACATTAGTAAAAAAAACATAAACAATATAGTCACAGTAATATTGAGAATACCCATATTTATATCTGGATGCTTTAAGGCAGGCATAAAATTTATTAAAAATGCCAATAAATATGTTCCTATTAAAATTATTAAGAGTTTATTATTTATAGTAACTCTCCTCCTTTTTATGAATACCTTGTCTAACCTTTTAATATTTAAATTTTCTCAAAAAGATTTTCAGACTGAAATATTCCCGAAATTTGAATAATTAGAGTAGTTTTGTATCATTTAGTGTAATTATACACTAAAAAGTTAATTTGTAAATATATAACAGATGCTTCATGAGTTACTCTTCAATTTGGTGCTATAATTGAATAAAGCACTTTTTATTTTGATTAAATTCGAAATGAGGGATTTTAATTGATAGAACAGATAAATAGCGAAAATAAAGAAAAAGTAATTTCGTTTTTCAAGGAACATTGGGGAAGTTCTGAAATGATTATTTCATCCGGTATCTATAAGTGTGAAAATTTGGATGGTTTTATTTATGAAGAAAATCACCAAATTGTTGGTTTAATTACATATGTAATCAAATGTGATGAGGTTGAAATCATTTCATTAGATAGTATCCTAGAGGGGAAAGGTATTGGGACAGTTCTAATTGAAAAGGTCGAAAATGTAGCGAAGCAAAAACAAATAAACATAGTAAGTTTAGTCACTACTAATGATAATTTAAATGCATTAAGATTTTATCAAAAAAGAGGATATAGAATTACCTCTATTATCCCTGATGCTGTAAATGAAGCTCGAAAAATAAAAGCTTCAATCCCTTTAATAGGCAATGATGGAATACCACTAAACGATGAATTAGAATTGAAAAAAATAATCTAAACAATACAATTTAATTCAAATAACGTTTCAAAATTAAAGTTTGGATTCAATAGTCGGTAAACATTGTTGTAGCAGCGTTTACCGATTCTTTATTGGAACATTGTTGAAATACGGGTTTTATGCAAGTCAATTAAACGTTACTAAAGCAGCTTTTATACTAGTTGTGCATGATCTTTAATTTGCATAAGAACTTGTTTAGCCATTCTTTTTTATCGGTATAACATCTTCTCTAACACCCCCAAGAAAAACGTTGCTCCACAATATGGCCCGATTGTGGAATAAGGAAACCTGCATTTAGGTTTTTATCAAACTTTATTATAAATGATCCAACTTAAATATAACTTATCAATCTTTATTAAAAAACCACATAACGAAGGTTTTTTATTTTTTCACCACCCATAATAATATTATTGTTCAATAAGGTGAATATTGTGGACCAAAAAGACCACCAGTACGGTAAATTGAGCCACTCAGTGCTGAATGGAGAGCCATTAACTCAAATTACCTAGGTATTAAAGAGATAGCAGGAACTTAGTTATGCTTGATCGAAGCCAGGTTTTATATCGAGCAGCGGGCATGATAGCTTCGTTTGGCAGAGCCAACATGTATTCAGCTAGTTCTCTGTCGCAACAATCATGCCCGCAGCGGCTTGATGTCAAACCGTTCGAGCTTATCCATAGCCCTGAAAAGAGAGATAAATTCACCTTAAATTGCGGCGTGGTATACAACACTGCAACAGGTGGCTTAAAGCTCCGCACTGCTTACTCAAGTGCTCCACAGTACTCAATAGGGCTTATTTATATTTATAGGTCTAGCATTTTTTCTGTAATGTGGTTTGATTGTGGTATAAGAAAAAAAGTAATTACTATTTATAAAGCATTTCAAGATGGACATGTAAAAAGGAACTTGTAATTTAAGTTTCAAAATTCCAAAAAGAATTCTATTTATAGGTGTATTTTGTAGACTTTCTTGTTAAAATTAGAACTAACGTTCTTATGGAGGGATTGAAATGGCCAAGAGACCAGTATTTATAGCTAATTTAGAAGGTAACTGCTATTTCAAAGAAATTGAAGTTGAATTTAGTTGGAATGGAAATACAGATTTAAGTGATTATTATAAATCTATAGAATCATTACATGAAAATTTTAAGTTAAAAACCACAAACAAGTATAGGATATTGGAAGTATCCACAAAATCTAAAAAAGAATTGGGCAAGAGGCTAAGCGCTTTTAATTTACATTTTATCACTAAGAACAATCAGAAATTTACAGTAGAATCATTATTCCAAGGAAGTAAAGTTTTTGAAAATGGAGGACCATATCAAGATTTATATTATAAATCTTCGTTAGCAGCCAAAAAAGATGGAAGAGTAAAAAAATCAGGAGATATAATCGGATTTAAATACTTTAACAGACGTTTTGAAAATTATCCTACTACTTACTTTTATGATTGGTTATATATAAATACACTTTGTTTAAATCAAAATTTATTAGAAGAAATTTTATATTATGACGCATTTAGTGATATTGAATTTAATCCAAAATACTCTGTGAATTGCCAAGCTAAAACACTGGCTTTACTGAAAAGTATTGTGATACGTGGTGAATTAGAAGCTGTATTAGAAAATCAGAAATTTTTAAGAGATATATTAATTCAATGTTGTTCTGAAATTAATCAAGAAACTTTATTTTAAGAATAAAAGTAACTGCATTTTATTAAATGTAGTTACTTTTTTATATATTATTGGTATATTTTAATAAAAAGGGGTTGAATTAGAAATGTCTATGCCTAGTCCAATTGGATTACAAAAAGAAGTTGTAGCATTACCGCCGGAAGGCCATTTTATAGTCTTAGGTACGGCAGGTAGCGGAAAAACTACAATGGCAATTTATCGTGCAAGATTGTTAGATCAACTTAATAAAGGGAGAGTACTATTTGTAACCTTTAATAAGACACTGGTTACTTATTTAAAATCAGTTGGTCGGGGATTCTTAAATAACGTTGATGTAGTTAATTATCATACTTTCGCAAGAGGATACCTAAACTCAGTTGGAAAGATGGGATATAATGTTATAGTTCCTTCTGGTAAATATCATGCGAATTGTAAAAAAAACCTAGTAGAACAATCAATATATTCAATAAAACAAGAGGAGCAGTGGACAGTACATTTTGATAAAAATATAGAGTTTTATCTTGAAGAAATAAATGTAATTCAGAAGTTAGGAATTTCTACTTTAGAACAATATATAAACAAATCTTCAAATAAGAAGTTTGATCAAGGAGAAAAAGAGTTCATTTATTTAGTTTTTGATAGATATCTAGAAATTAGAGATGAGAAGGGTTATCTTTATGATTTTGAAGATATTGCAAGCTCTGTTTTAAATGAATTATTACAAGATACAAGCGCAAGAAGATATAGACATGTGGTTATCGATGAAGGTCAAGACCTGTCTCCAATAATGATTGAATCATTAATAAGTGCTGTGCCATCGAATGGTAGTGTTTCGTATTTTGGGGATGTAGCTCAACAAATCTATGGAAGTGATTTTTCGTGGAGAGATGCTGGATTTAGAAATGAAGTTTTTTGGACTTTTGAGCAAAATTATAGAAATACAATTGAAATAGCAGAATTGGCTTTAAAGATTGCGGAATCCAATTATTATACTGATATTCCTGACATGGTCTCTCCAAAATTTCCTAAAGCAAATGGACCTAGACCTGTATTAGTTCACTGTGACAATAATAGTGAGTTAGACTTTCTAGTAAATAATGTAGCTCATCTTAGTAATAATGAAAGCGTCGGAATTCTCGTGAGAACTAGGGAACAAGTCAATTTAGTAATAAATAAATTTGCACAAAATGGAATAAAGTGTATTGAACTTAGAAGGGATATGAATATATGGGTAGCTGAACCTACTATCTATGTTGGGACTATACACTCAGCTAAAGGATTGGAGTTTGATGTAGTGTGTTTAGCATTTGCAGATGATGATAATTATCCAAATGAACAAAAGATTAATTTAACAGAAAGTTATGAACTTGCATGTATGGAAGACATAAAATTACTTTATGTAGGGGTTACTCGTGCTAAACGAGGGATCTTTTTAACGTTTAGTAATAAACTTACTGAATTACTACCATCAACTAGTGAATATAAATATCAATACTCTTACTATAATGGCAATGATTAAGAGGAGGGATGATTATGAGTGAATTAATTGCAAGTGAAATTAGAAGTAGAGATATAACCAGATTATGTCATTTCACTAAGACCAACAAATTACTGCATATTTTAACATCTGAAGACGGTATAGTAGCAAATACATTTTTAGAAGATGTAAAGGAGACGCTACAAAAAAATGATGAAAAAAGATATGATAATAAAGAGGATCATATTTGTTGTTCTGTTCAATATACTAATGCTTGGTATTTAAGAAGAATTAGAGAGTCAGATCCTGTCTTTAAAGATTGGGTTGTAATCTTTATTGATCCTTTAATTATGTTAGACGACACAACATATTTTTGCTATAGAAATGCAGCTGCTAATTTTGGAGCATTAGTTAGTAAAGGAGAACAAGCTTTTTCTAAGATGTTTGCTCAAGTAGTTCAAGGTCAATATACAATAACACGTCCACCGAGAATGTTACCAAATTCAACTACTGATGGGCAGGCTGAGGTTTTAATTTATAAAAATATACCAAGAGAAAAAATTACTGGTATTGCTGTACCAAATGAAGATCAAGCAAAAATACTTGGTGCAATATTTACAGTATTAACTATACCAGATATCCCAATTATTATATCTCCAGACTTATTTTCAGACAGTTGGAATAGAAAAGTTAAACAAGGCCAACCGATAAATGAGTATGTATATGAGGGAGAATTATTATGAATATTACACAAGACAAAATATTTTTAGATAAATATTTGGGTGGTTTATTAGCATCTGCTATTGGAGATGCGTTAGGTTGGCCTCAAGAGCAAAATGCAAAAAATAGAAATCCAGAGTATACTCCAAAAATAGCATTTCGTGATTGGATACGCGAGTCAGGATCTAGGTTTCATTTACATGAAGAACCTATTAAAGCTGGTGAGTATAGTGATGATACTCAACTAATGTTAGCAACAGCAAGAAGTTTACTGAAAAAAGAAAAATGGTATGTGAATTTTGCTAAAGTCGAATTACCTTTCTGGTTATTATATGAACGTGGAGGTGGTGGAGCTACAAAAAGGTCATGCAAAAGTTGGGCGAAAGGAAAATCACCATGGAATGAAAGTGATATAAAACTACGTAGAAATTATTTTAATGCTGGTGGTAATGGTGTAGTGATGAGGATATTACCTCATGTATATCATTCTGCAACGGATAGAGAAAAAATGCGTTATGATATTTTTAGAAATGGTATAGCTACACACGGACATCCAAGAGCTTTAGTTAGTTCATTAATATACGCTGAAGCATTATTATTTTTAATTACTAAGAGTGATACACTAAAGTATGCGGAACTAATAGATTACTTAATTGATAATGAAAATCTTTGGAAGTCAGTACCTGAATTTGAAAATATGAATGATTGGCGTCAAAAAGCTGAGGAGATATATAACGAATCATATTTAAAAATTTGGGAAAATACAATAAGTGAGCTAAGAGAAGGATTGGTTGAATTAAAATTTAGACTTAAAAATGGCTTACTAGATAACACTAACGAAACGTTGAAGAAATTAGGATGTTTTGATAAATCTGTAAATGGTTCAGGAGTTAATTCTGTATTAATTGCATTTTATATCTTTTCTAAATTTGCGACTAATCCACAAACAGGCATACTTGAGGTAGCTTTTTTAAAAAATGCAGACACTGATACATTAGCTTCTTTAGTAGGTGGGTTATTTGGCTCGCTATATGGAACAGATTGGATACCTCTAGAATGGTGTAAGGTTCAAGACATGGAATATTTTAAATACGTAGTATCTCGAATGTCTGAACCTAAGCCTGAGCAAACTGTCATGGATGTTTGGAAAGAAAGTAAAAAGAAAAAACTTATAGATAATTTAAAAAATCGAACATTAGGTTCCCAATTTAAATTTTTTGTTTTGGATGGTTTGATACTAAAAGATAAGCATGTTAACAAAAATGTAGAAAGTAATAAGAAGTTTCTTATTGAGACATTTAAATTAGAATCAACGGCTGGTCAGACTATATATATAAAATCTATTAGTAATAAGCCTGCAGACAAGCCTACTCAAAACTCAAATTTTAAAAAAGCATCATTTAATGAAGAAAGAATTCAGTATATAAATTTGGTACGTATTAATCACTTGTTACCTAACATTTCTTTGAGGGACACTTTGGAGATAATACAATTATTTTATAATTCAAATGAAAGTAAGATTAATGATTTTCTAAAAAAATTCGAAGTTAGTAATTCTAAACAAACTATAAAAGAAGAGTTAAGAAGTCTTATTCTAAACCCCAACAAAACTTCCCACTGAAAATATACTTTTTAAAACTCACTATTTTAAACAATTAAATTAGTGAGTTTTTTTTATTATATTGATTATTCGATTTGTGGATTAAAAAAGCATTATTTCCATAATAGAACTATTGCTTTACTATATGGATACACTTATGTTCATTTATACATATGTTTTATTTCTTGAACAATATTGATAATTCTACTTAATTCTTGCTCATTAAAGTCATTCATTATATTTAATAATACCTTTAGCTTCTCTTGCTTATTAAAATAATGCTCATCAATGTCTAATCCTTCAAACTTTAATAATTCGATCGGTGATATTTCTAATCCATGCGCTATTTTTTCAAGTGTTTGCATAGTGATATTACGTTCTCCACGCTCAACACCTGCTAAGTAAGTGGTATGTAAACCGCATTTTTCTGCCAATTCTTCTTGCGTTAAACCATTAATTTTTCTAACTTCTCTAATGTTTGCACATATAACTTTAATTAGTTCTGACATTTTTTCACCTCACTTTAAGATTATGTGAGATTTAAAAATCCAAAAGATAATTATAAGCGCAAAAAACTTGAATACTATACATAAAAGTATTGTTATACTTAGTAGTAACAAAAAGGAGTTAAGAAATTGAATAATTTATTAAATTCAAATATTGCAATAGAAAATGTTGTCCAAACTAAAATGAGAGGCAGAGTAGCATATCAAGGTGCTGTCTCGTCGCAAATTGCTATACAGTTTTCTTATTCTAAGCTTTATAACGATCCATCAGGCAAAGGTTACCAGCGCCCAATAACAAAAAAGCGTTGTACGGATTTTGCAAACTATTTATCACAAGGGGAGGGCGCACTTTATACGCCTATTCTTTTGAATGCAGCAGGGAATTGGGAGTTTCATGCCTATGATAAAAATCGCCCTTCTTTTGGGAGATTATTATGTAAAAACAAGGCCGCTTTGATGGATGGCCAACATCGTCTCGGAGGAATTAAAGAATATATGGAAGAGACAGGATCTACATTAAATGTCCCATTCCTAGCATTTCATTATTTAGATGAAGATGAAGAAATTTTACTTTTCGATGTCATAAACACGAAAGCAAAGGGGATTGGAACTTCATTAAGCCGTTATCTTAACCGAAATACGGATGATTTAAGCTGGGTAGCTACAAACCTCATTCTTAAACCCGAAAGCCCTTTTTTCTCTAAAGGAACTTTAATAGGTATTCGAAGTAAAGAGCGTAATATCACATTACAAAATCTTTATAATATCGTTCATCTTCTAACAAAAGGTTCAGAGTTAGCTTCACTGCCGAAAGAGAAAAAGTTAAATTTAGCCCTATTTTACTTCAATTTAATTAAAGAATTGTTTCCCGATGAGTGGGATGATAATAAATTATATAGAATGACCCACATAACTTGTTTAAATGCATTAGCGATTGCAGGTAATACGATTCTAAATGAAAATTATCTTTCAAAATCGCAACAACCCGATTCAGTTAAAATCGCTAACAAAATGGCGAATTTAAGTAATATAGATTGGCTTTCTATTGGAGATTTAAAGTATTTAAAAGGGGTAGCCGGATCTAAAATGTTGGCTAAAGACATTTTGAATTGTGTTAAATAAGACTACTAAGCTGGCTAAAGCAATATGCTGTCAGCTTTTTTTTATAAAAGGGGAGATTAAAATGATTACTTGGTCAAATAATTGGATTTCAAATGATGAATCTATTTGGTCTATTTTGATGAAATTTAAAATAGCTAATGAAATTAACAATATTTATTTAAAAAGAAGTTACATTAGTTCCATAAAGAGTCAATATTTATTTGAAGATATATTTCCGTTTAATATAAATTACGATGTGCTATCTAAGCAATTGTCTATAGATCTTATACAATATTTCACTTCCCAAATTGAAAGATGGGGCCTACATAATCTGGAAAGCATGACTTTCAACAAAATAATCGCTAAAAGTTTTCGTTATTGCACACAATGTATTCAATCATGCTATCATAGTACGTTACACCAACTAAATATTTTTGAATTTTGTCCGTATCATCGCTTAGAACCCTTATTGAATACATGCAAGAAGTGCAAAGCTGTCCTTTCTTTAGAAAGTGTATTTTCAGAAAGAAGTTTCTATAAATGTGTTTGTGGTAAATATCTAGTAGAAAAACCTTTCTTTTTTACATTACAAAAAAAGTGGCAAGACACAGCTTTAATGACCTTTGAACGATATTTATTTTTACCAAATCAGCTCGTTTTCTTGAATAAAACTGTTTCTAGAAGGGAAAAGCAGAGTCATTTTTTCGATATATTAAATTGCATTGCTACAATTAAATTAACTAAATTGAAGGTTGGGTTGAACACAGCAACGTCTGGGAATTTAGTATCAATATATAAGGCCTATTTAAGACGTATAAGGAGACAATGTAAGAAAAAATGTTTGAAAAGCTACTATAAGATGGGACGACTAGCGTACTTATGCAGCCAGTGTAAGTGTTATTTAAAACTCCGATATCAATTTGAGGATATAAAATCTGAGTGGGATCTTTTTTCGACAGTTAGACTGAAGGAAGAAAAACAAAATTTCATTTATGTTCAAGATTATAATAATGGAAACTGTGTTTATATGTCTAAAGAAAATGATAAATACAATTTTGTTGGCTATATGTTATTTTATGACCTTAATATTTCTTACCACAAATTACTTAATTATGTTGAACATAATCTTTACGACGAAAATCATCTCGTAGCATTTATACTTACCACCAACACTGAAGAAGACAATATGTTTCTAACCGTTCACTATTAGATAACAGGGAGGGCTTCTATGTTTACCTGGAATAAGGACTGGATACAAGAACACGAATCAATATGGGGTATATTTGAAAAATTTAAATTTGCTAATCAAATTAATGGTAAAGAATTTTTTCGTTTGGTTGTGGGAAACAAAAAGGCAATTTATTTACCTACAAGTGTTAAAGAGAAGTCTATTGAAAATTTAATATCTAAAGCTAAAGATAGACTCTATATAATTTTAGAGATTGAAATAGATAAATATCTAGATAAAGAAAAAGATTTATTAAAATCTTCACCTTTATCAAGTTTAATTATTTTTAATCATAACTTATGTATCTGCCAAAAATGTATTTCTAATGGATTTCATAGTGTTTTCCATCAATTGAATTTTGTACAATATTGTCCTTTTCATACTGATGAGTATTTAACTGATAAATGTCCGAGTTGTAATAAAAATATCCGAGAATATAATTTGGGATTTTTAGAACCAGGTTTTTGTTGTGGAAATTGTCAATTTAACTTATTAAAAAAAACATTTCCTTTAGCTTTGAAAGAATGGAGAAATCCTAAAATACTAAGGGAAGATTTTATTACTACAATATTAAATACTAATTACCCCAACCATTTAGAAGCTAATTATGTATTTACAACAAAGCAATACGATCTTATAGCAAACAACAACATTGTTTACAACACACTATTTAAAACATATTTACGGGCTCAAAATAAATCGCTATCAGTATTAGTTGAAAAAAAGAATTCATTTAGTCCAGCATATAAAATTAAAGAAGACTCTATATTAAAAATAGGATATATACAAAGGGAATTGATTAAAGCTCTAGAAAATAAACATCCTTATGCAATTGAAAAAATAATTGAAATGAAAAATTCAAATTATATTAACTATTTAAATATGGTTTTAGATTTTGAACTTTTCAAGAGGTCCAAATCTATTCTAAAATCTGTTGATAGATATATTCAACGAAAATTAAATCGGAAAATAAATTTAAAATCATATTTAGAAGATAACACGGAGAAGGATCCGTATATTGAAGCTTATAAAGAATGGAAAATATCTTGTAATTATTTATACCGTATCCCATACAAAGAATTTAAACTTATAGGTATTAATGAATCAACCTTTGATTTTTCAATACCATTTACTTTTGATGAAACTCAAATTTATCCATATCTAGAAAATAGTCAAATTTTTGATAGAATAATGAGCAAGTTTAAAAATGAAAATCATTCATTTAGTTTGATAGCTAACGTATTTTGTAAATTATTATTTAATTTTTTATATATAAATTTCCAAAAATGTCTTTGTCATTCATTAAATATTAGTAAAAAAGGACAACAATTGCATAGCATGCCTCCATTTATTCAATTATTGCAACAAAAAGGAAAAATCATAAATAAAGTATCATTTATTAATTTCTTTGATTTATTTAATTTAGATTTAACTATGTCAGAAGACTCTAGTATAAAATGGGAAACAAGAACTTGGGACTTAGGTGCAAAAAATCTTAGAAAAGGCTGGTTTGTTGATTTACCATAAATCATTTTTATTACAAAAAAAAACTTCGTGTCTGGTTAAACAAACTGATTCGAAGTTTTTTATCTGTATAAAATTAATACTATAAGAAAAGTACTTTTAACGTATAGCAATAGAATATACAGCATTTATACATTTTGACTATATACTAAATTCAACAGGCACTAATATTGAATTTAAAAGGAAGATTATTTGTAATACAAAAAGTTGAACTTTCCTGTCCATAAAAATAGGGGAATATTAAAAGTTGGAGATTCCTGTCCTTTTACACGAGGAAAGTATACATTGAAGATTTTATAGGTATACAAAATAGGGACACGGTCATAATATATATTATAGGAAGTTAAGTCTCGTTTCAAAAGTATACTTATAATAGTGAGACGAAATACTTTTTTTAATGAAATGACCATAATATAACCGGATTCATATATTATGGTCATTTGCTTACTTTTTCAGTTGGATCGTTACGCTTTTAAACAGCTGTATATAAATAAAATTTTCATCAGTAAAATACTCTAACGCGTTTTGTTTACTTAACTGCTGCTCCAAGCCTGGTATTAACGCGGTTGGCATTTTCAATTGTGCCGGCTGATGGAATTCCACATTTTTTCGTTTACTTGTTATTTGTATATGTAAACCTCTATTAATATATATATCTACTGTTAATTGTTTACAACGATCTTCTACAATCAATTCGATTCCATCCGCGCTTTTAAACACCATTGGCTGACAATCCGCTTGTTGTTCAACTGATGCTACCCAGCTGTCCCCAAATGTATTTAACGGGACTTCCAAGCGATTTTCATCCGTTTCAACTCTTAGTGAATCTTCACTTTCTGTATCCGCTGAAAACAACTTTTGAATACTATTTGTCGTTTCATCAGCATACAAGACTTCCAATGTCGTTTCAGTTTCATAGATTCGTATAACTGGTTCCGCGCTTAACTGCGTCAATTCCTCAGCAGCAATTTCAAATTGATACAAATAGCGATTATGAGAATCATTCCTGAAATATAACAATTCATTTATAGAGAAACAAAATTGAATGTTAACAGAAAGTTTCTGTTTAGCCTGTAATGGATAATTCGCCAAGTTCATTTCATACAAATGACCATTTCCAGGATGCGGATAATATACACTAGTATTGACGACACAGCCATCATATAAACGATGAAATGCTTCAAATTTAGTACTCGTACAAATGGGATAATGATTTTCATTCCATTCATGATCAAGACGCATTTTCTCGTCCGCAACTAAAAAATAGCGATAGCGAACTTCTCTGCCTGGAATAGAACCGATATCATCCCAAGTCACGTCAACATGATACCAATGCCCATCAATTTGCACCATATTCCAAGCATGTCCCTCTGTTCCCTCACCCGCCGCTTTTCCAATCACATAATAACAAGGGATCTCCAAAACTTCCATCATCTTTTCAAACAAAAGCGCGTATGCCATACAAACACCGTGTTTTTCGTTCATAAACGTATATACAGCAAACGGCGAACCTTCTGTATGACGTTCATAGCTATACGTTCTGGCAATATAATCATGGACAATTAAGACCTTTTGCAACTCCGACATGTCTGGATGTATTCGATTCTTTAAAATGGTTTGAATTTCATCAACTATCCATTTTTCTTCCTGCCGCGCCATACGGTAACGCATCGTAAACTCAACTTTAATCCGGTTTTTCGTTAATTGGCGATATTTGTAGCTGCGCTTTTCACAATGCTGGGTATAAAATGGCTGTTCTAGATGGCACTGATCAAAAGCTTCCTTCAATAATTCATCGATTGGCATAGGCAGCTGTCCGTTAATGTGCAGCGTAAATTGCCTGTCCATACGCTCCATATGGGCAATAAGCGCCGGCAGCAACTGTTTTGCTGTAATGGTCGTTGTTTTGATTGAATTCCCTTGCCTTTTATACTGTTCGTAGCTTTCAAAATACGTTTTCACAATGTGTCGATACTCCTCTTATAACGCTTCCGTTTCATCTTCTTCAAATGAATTGAGCTTAACATATATTTCAACCATTTTCCCGTCCATTTCTATGGTTTTCTCCAAATGCATCCCGTTTTTTAATGCAATCTTTTTAGATCCTTCATTACCTACTTGTATTGCTGAAATATAACGGTGCAACCACATTTCTTCATCTGCGTATTTTGCCAATGCCTGAGCTGCTTCAAATCCATAGCCTTGTCCCCAGTAAGCGCGTTTAATCCAGTACCCAAGCTCAATTTCAAATGTATCATCAATAACTTGTGCAACAAGCCCTGCATGACCGATAAAATCGCCCGTTTGACGATGGATTAATTTATGTAATCCATAATCATCAAAATTACGGTACTGTTCCATCATCCGTTCGATTAATCGAATTGCATACTGTTCATCTTTTGTATGTCCATTTCCAATAAATTTCATCATAAATGGGTCCGAAACAAGCTCAATAACATGCGCAAGATCCTTATCTGAATACCGTTCAAAAGTTAATCGTTTCGAATTCAAATTCAACATACTGTCCCTCCATTTTAATATTTTTTTGATTCTTTATTTATAATATCCCGGGTTTTTTCTAACACATAGTCAAAATATTAATATTTAACTTTCAATTTTTGTAAATTACAATCGATTTATTCTACAAATTAAAATCAATAGGTTAAATAAAAATTTTTACATGTTAAGTATATCAAATTTTTACTATCACTTTTGTGTTATAGTACAATTTGCTGGATTGCTAAAAAAAAGCGAAAACTACAAATATTTTTAGTAGCGAAATATAATATTGTGCTTCATGTAATTTAAATTCTATCTAAAATATGTTTTTCTTTACTTTCTTTTTCTTGAATAATAATCTACTGTAAATTTAAAACACCACTCCTTCTATTTTATCTCCTTAAAACTTGATAATTCTACTTCATTCCCTTTTTAAACATTCCAAGTTTTCAGAAAAAATGTTATTGCATTATATTCCCCACCCTCTTACAATGAGTACTATTAACGGGTCCAAAGCGTAATATGCCGTTTAAAACAGAATAATTTTTCATAAGGGGGAATTCCGTTGAGTCAATTAGATAACAAAATCTCAGCGAAATGCGATGGTATTAACTATGATAAAATCGATCGCATGGAAACATTTAATCAGTTTGTAAAGAAGAAAAACACATTTTTATTCGGAATAACTATAACATTTTTGACATTTTACCTCTTATTACCGATCCTGGCATTCACTTCTGTGTTACAACAGAAAGCTGTCGGCAATATTACGTGGGTATGGGTTTACTCGCTTGCCCTATTCATTATGACCATTATTTTATGTACACTCTACGTAAAAATGGCATCAAAATTTGATAAAGCTGCAGCTGCCGTTTTACAAGAATATGAAAAGGCAGGTGCATAACGATGAATCTTGTTTCAGCAGGTTTCTTTATTGGTATCGTCGGTTTAACCTTGATCGTTACATATATCGCGGCTAGGAGAACTTCTTCAGCAAGTGATTTCTATACAGCTGGCGGTGGTTTAAAAGGTTGGCAAAATGGGTTTGCCATTGCCGGTGACTACTTATCGGCAGCTGCATTTCTAGGGGTTTCCGGAGCGATAGCATTAACAGGCTTTGACGGCTTCTTCTTTTCTGTCGGATATGTCGTTGCAAATTTAGTTCTACTATATATAATAGCAGAACCGATGCGTAATTTAGGACGCTATACTTTGGCTGATATGCTGACAGCGCGTTTTAATGAAAAACGGATTCGCGGTGTAGCTGCTACAGGCACGATCATTATCGTAATTTTGTATATGATAGCCCAATTGGTTGGTGCGGGCGCGTTAATTAAGCTTTTATTCGGTATTGAGTATTGGATGGCTGTTTTAATTGTAGGGGTCATGATGACGACGTATGTACTGTTCGGCGGAATGACGGCAACGAGCTGGGTACAGATTATTAAAGCAGGTCTATTATTGTTCGGTACAACATTATTGGCGTTTTTAGTATTTTCGAAGTTTGATTTTAGTTTAGTGAAAATGTTTGATACGGTTAGCACAAATTACGGTGACGAGTATTTAGTACCTGGTATGAAGTATACCTCTACAATCGATTCGGTTTCGATGATGCTTGCATTAGTGCTCGGTACATCAGGTTTACCACATATTTTAATGCGCTTCTTTACGGTAAAAGATGCGAAAACGGCGCGTGCATCGATTTCATGGACAACTTGGATTACAGCGATTTTCTTCTCGTTGACAATCTTCTTAGGTTTTGGCGCAATGCACTTCGTCGGGTTTGATAAAATCATCGCAGAAAATGCTGCGGGTAACACGGCTGCCCCGTTGTTGGCAGAGTTTTTAGGCGGCAATATTTTATTATCATTTATTTGTGCGGTTGCGTTTGCTACTATATTAGCGGTTGTATCCGGGTTAGTATTAACAGGTGCATCAGCGATTTCGCATGACATTTACGGTGAGATTCTTAAAGACGGGAAATTAACAGAAAAGCAACAAGTATTAGCAGCTAGAATTGGTTCGATTTCCATTGCAATTGTTTCTATCATTTTGGCATTATTTGCGCAAAGTTTAAACGTTTCATTCCTTGTATCCTTTGCATTTTGTATCGGGGCTTCGGCGAACTTACCAGTTATCCTTTACACGATCTATTGGAAGAAATTCAATGCAAACGGCGCGGTTGCAGCAATGGTTACCGGTTTAGTATCTTGTCTTGTATTAGGTGCGCTAGGCCCTAACATTTGGAGTCCTACAGGAAATGCGATTTTCGTAGGCGAACCGCTCGTGAACTTAGCAGTACCTGCCATTATTACGATTCCTTTAAGTTTCTTAGCAGGTTATTTAGGTTCTATATTAACAGCACATAAAGTGGAACGTGCAGAGTCAGAACGTGTTTATAAAGAGATCCGCGTCAAGGCACATACAGGTATTTCTGTACAAGATGTTTCTCATTAATTATTATAAGAAAGTAAATTAGATGAATAGATTAGAATGGTAGAAAACTGTCTCGAAAATATTTACTATTTTCGGACAGTTTTTTGCTTTTTTATACCACTTTTTTCATGAATATAACTTTTTGAATATACTGAATTCATATTTTTGTAAAATAAATTATTTTTTAAATATTACTTTTACTTATAGAAATGAATAATATTTTCTTATAATTAAATTTCTGATTTTTTGTAATACTTTAATGTTTAGACCCTTTCAAACCCATATAGCATATACCTTTTCACCAATTACCCAAAATATTACATTTTAATATTCTCCCCTTAATGTATTATTTTTTCTCTATTAAACTTATTTTTGCAGTAAATTTTTCCACATAATTTATTTAAAAAGTGTTGCAATTTTGTTACAGCTAAAATAGAATGAAAATGTAAAATCCTAAAAGCAGAATTTTACGTACATTAAGCAGTAATAATTATCACAAATGGGGGAATGTTTATGGGGAATAATCAAAAGCCGATTATTGATTATGAGAGAATTGCATCGCAGCAATCTTTCAGGCAACTTGCAAGAAAAAAGAATTCATTTTTATGGTCGATTACCGCAATTTTTTTAGTACTTTATATGTTATTACCAATCTTAACTTCGTTTACAGAAATCTTACATCAAAAAGCGATTGGTGACATTACATGGGTTTGGCTCTATTCTGCAGGTTTATTCATAATGACTTGGGGATTAGCTCACTTCTATGTAGCACGTGCTAATAAATATGACGCAGAAGCGAGAGCAATTATTGCGGAATATGAAGGAGGTAAAAGCAAATGAGTTTTACAGCGATATTCTTCTTCGTAGCAATCGTAGGTTTAACTTTAGTCATTACTTGGTGGGCGTCTAAACGTACATCTAGTGCATCAGACTTCTATACAGCTGGCGGTGGTTTAACGGGCTGGCAAAATGGTCTGGCGATTGCTGGTGACTATCTATCAGCAGCATCATTCTTAGGTATCGCCGGTTCGATTGCATTATTCGGTTTCGATGGATTCTTCTTCTCGATCGGTTACCTTGTAGCCTATTTAGTAGTTTTATATATCGTAGCAGAGCCATTACGTAACTTAGGCCGTTTCACATTAGCGGACATGATTACAGCTCGTTTCGATAAAGCAAAAGTTCGTGGTACAGCAGCATTATCTACGATTACAATTGTATTGTTCTACATGATTGCCCAGCTTGTAGGTGCAGGTGCCCTTATTCAATTACTGTTAGGTATTGAATACTGGATGGCGGTACTTTTAGTTGGTGTCATGATGACAATTTACGTATTATTCGGAGGTATGACAGCAACATCTTGGGTACAGATCATTAAAGCATGTCTATTAATGTTAGGTACTGTTATTATTTCATTCTTAGTATTAGCAAAATTCGACTTCTCTATCGCTACTATGTTTACTCAAATGACTACGGTAACTGAGCATGGTGAAGCTTACTTAAATCCAGGTTTACGTTATACAAATGGTATTGATACAATTTCAATGCTGATGGCGTTAGTACTTGGTACAGCAGGTCTTCCACACATCCTAATGCGTTTCTTCACAGTAAAAGACGCACAAACAGCTCGTTCATCAGTAATTTGGGCTACTTGGATTGTTGGTTTATTCTATGTATTAACGATTTTCCTAGGTTTCGGTGCAGCAGCATTCGTTGGTAAAGACGAAATCATAGCAGCGAACCCGGCAGGTAACATGGCTGCCCCACTTTTAGCACAAGCGCTTGGTGGCGACATTCTATTCTCATTCGTGTGTGCGGTAGCATTCGCAACAATCTTAGCGGTAGTAGCAGGTTTAGTGCTTTCAGGTGCATCTGCCCTATCACATGACATTTACGGTCAAATTATTAAAAAAGGTAAAGTTACTGAAAAAGAAGCGGTTAAAGCAGCTCGTATCGGTTCAATTATTATCTCAATTGTTTCGATTCTATTAGCTTTAGGTGCTCAAACATTAAACGTAGCATTCTTAGTATCATTAGCATTCTGTATTGCGGCATCAGCAAACTTACCGGTAATTATCTACACAATCTACTGGAAACGTTTCAACACATCAGGTGCGGTTACAGCAATGTTAACAGGTTTAATCTCTGCATTAATTTTAGTTGCCGTATCTCCAAACGTATGGAATCCGGTGGAAGGTAAAGCAATCTTTGTTGGTGAACCGTTAATTATGTTAACGAACCCGGCATTAATTTCTGTACCTCTTGGCTTCTTAGGCGGATTTATCGGTACATTAATTTCTAAAGAAAGAAATGATCTGAAATACCGTGAAGTTGAAGTAAAAGCTCAAACAGGTATTTCTGTACAAGACATTTCTCACTAAAATAACCTTCCTTACTTTGACGAGTTGAGGATAAACGAATCAGCCTCTAACACTGTTAGAGGCTGATTTCTTTATATATCTACTATTTACTACAAATGATTAAGGATTATTGAGCACTCGTATATAATTTCAAAACGTCTGAACAATCTTCATAACACACGCTCATCGAAAGGTTGTTATATGTAAATGAAGAAATATTGTAATCAAGAGCATAGCTATTTAATTCACACATATTTTCATGAATGCCCTCGCCTGTATATTTTAAAATCGCTTCTTTCCTCGTCCAAATCTCTGAAAACAGAGTGCCCGCTTTCAATTTGGTTTTTTCCTGTTCATGTAAAATCCAACCGTATAATGATTCCTCATAAGGGATTATCAAATGTTCCGCATCGATCCCAATATTCCCGATTGTACTGATTGCAACTACTAAAAACCGTTCTGTATGGCTCCAATTAATAAATTTTTCTTCACCGATTATATAAGGCTTGCCCCTTTCATCTTTTCGAATTCGAATATTAAATGTACTTTCGATAAGTTTTGACGCCCTCTTACCATCTACAAAAGTGGACTTATGTAAAAACTTCCGTAATAAAAAAAACGTCAAAATCCGCAGAATTTCTTGCCGGTTTTTGATGCTTTTTTTATATAATTTTCTATTAAAAACAGTAATATTCTCTTCAATATTTCATGGTACAATAGAAAAGCAGCATCCAGCTGACTCCTTTTGTAAAGGAGGTGTACTACTGTGTCTTATCCATCACGCAAAGAAAAGGCTAAGGCTGTTTCGGAAAAAAAGCGTAACGAAAAACTCGCCATTTTTCGCTATGTGACTGATCTTTTTCGTCTAGTCGATACAATTTATCGTTTTTTCCGAATGATGCTGTAAAAAATTTATTTTCACCACTTAGACTCGCCATCTAGGTGGTGTTTTTAATTTCAACTATCAAAAAGGGTAAATAAAAAAGCGATTGGGGGCCACCCAACCGCTCTGTACTACTGTAGATCCATCACGCATGAATCTTACTAACTTCATTGTATGAAAGTATGCCTTCCATGTCAATGAATTACTTTTATCTTATGTTTAGAATCCAGCTAATATACACGAATCCCTACTCTGTCTTCTCCACATAGGCGCGGCTAATTGCCCCATCGCCTTCTGTATCAATCCGCAGTGAACCGTTTGAATAACGGTCCGCTCTCGTTAAGGATGTCACAGAGATCGTTTCCTGTACGCCTTTTTCTGTCTCAATAGTAAACGTATTTCTAAAGTTGACAACTAAAATTGTAAAAATTCGGTGCGGGTTCGATTTCAACTCTTTTAAAATGACGACGCCGCGTTTTGCACGGTTGCCAAGTTCAAGTTCCGATAATAACATTCGTTTGACGGCACCGCGCTGTGTTACGATTACGAGCTCTTGTTCCTGATCCGGTTTTAACAATGCAACCGCCGCAAGGTACTCGCCCTCTTTAACAATAATCCCTTTAACTCCTGCTGTTTTCACACCTGTTACCGGAAGATCTTCCATAGGGAAACGGATTGTATAGCTCGTGTTTGTAGAAAGCAATACTTCTTCCTTATCCGTAACAAGACGCGCAAAAATCATCTCGTCTTCGCCTTTTAAATTCATTGTCTTAATCGGTTTCGAATAACGAGTGACGATATAGTCAGCAAGTGCCGACCGCTTAATTTGCCCTTCTTTTGTAGCGGTAAATACATACATATTCGGTTGCTCAAATGTTTCAATACCGATGACTTCGATAATTTCTTCGTTTGAGTCGATCGGCACAATACTTGAAATATGCTGTCCGAGATCTTTCCAGCGAATATCCGGCAATTCATGTACCGGCTGGTAAATGTAGTGCCCTTTATTCGTAAACAGGAGTAAATGATGCTGCGTGTTCAAGTTAGCTTCATACAGCAAATAATCGGAATCCTTCATCGCAAAATCCTTGCCGTTTGACGCACTGTGTGAACGAAGACTTGTCCGCTTTACATAGCCGTCTTTTGTTACGGTTACGACAACTTCTTCACTTGGGACCAATACATCGCGCGTTACTTTAATTTCTTCGATTTCTGCTTCGATTGTAGAAAGGCGAGGTAAAGTAAAGCGTTTTTTAATGTCATTTAACTCGGACTTAATAACACGGATCAACTTCTTCTCGTCCTCTAAAATGGCTTTCAGTTTCACAACAAGTTCATGTAATTCATCTTGCTCTTTTTGCAGTTGTGTAATATCGGTATTCGTTAAACGGTAAAGTTGTAGGCTGACAATTGCTTCTGCCTGTTCTTCCGAAAAGCCGAATTTCTCGATAATGTTATTTTTCGCATCGCGTTTATCTTTTGAAGCACGGATTGTTTCAATCACTTCATCTAAAATAGATAGGGCCTTCATAAGACCTTCAACGATATGTAAGCGATCTTCTGCACGCGTCAAGTCATACTGGGATCTGCGGCGCACAATTTCCTTTTGGTGATCAATATACGCATCCAACATGAGCGGCAGTGTCATCATCATTGGACGACGGTTATGAATCGCAATCATATTGAAGTTATACGAAACTTGCAAATCTGTTGATTTTAATAGAAAGTTTAAAATCCCTTGTGCAGGTACATCTTTTTTCAGCTCCACAACAATTCGTAAACCATTACGGTCCGATTCATCGCGAATTTCGGAAATGCCGTCTAAACGGCGGTCATTTACACGCAACTCATCCATTTTACGAATCATGTTGGCCTTATTTACTTCAAATGGAATTTCTGTAATGATAATTTGCTCTTTATTGCCTTTTAGCTGTTCAATTTCTGTGCGTGAACGGACAATAATTTTCCCTTTTCCTGTTTCGTACGCTTTTTTAATGCCGTCAACACCTTGAATAATACCGCCTGTCGGAAAATCGGGACCTTTAATAACGGTCATCAGTTCATCGACTGTACAGCTTTTGTTATCCAGACGCATTAAAACCGCATCAAGTGCTTCCTGCAAATTATGTGGCGGAATATCCGTCGCATAACCAGCCGAAATCCCTGTTGCGCCGTTAACTAACAGATTTGGGAATCGAGATGGCAATACAGTAGGTTCCATATCCTGATCATCAAAGTTCGGGACAAATTCTACTGTATTTTTGTTAATATCACGTAACAGTTCAGCGGCAATTGCAGATAGACGCGCTTCCGTATAACGCATTGCGGCTGGCGGGTCCCCATCGACAGAACCGTTGTTACCATGCATTTCTACCAGCATATGACGGCTTTTCCAGTCCTGACTCATACGGACCATTGCATCATACACCGAAGTATCTCCGTGCGGGTGATAGTTACCGATTACATTTCCGACTGTTTTTGCCGATTTACGGAACGGTTTGTCAAAAGTATTACCTTCATGGAACATCGCATACATTATACGACGCTGAACAGGTTTTAGCCCGTCACGTGTATCCGGTAATGCACGGTCTTGAATAATATATTTGGAATAGCGACCAAAACGGTCACCCATTACTTCTTCTAAAGGCAAATCTTGAAATTTTTCTACAAAACTCATTATTCGTTAACCTCCTCATGCTGGATGAATTCATTTTCTAAAATGCTTGCATCCTCTTCCATGCCGAAGTTGACGTTTGATTCAATCCATTTACGGCGGGGCTCTACTTTATCGCCCATCAATGTCGTAATACGACGTTCTGCACGAGCACCATCTTCAATTTTAACGCGGATTAATGTACGTGTTTCGGGATTCATCGTTGTATCCCAAAGCTGGTCGGCATTCATCTCACCTAACCCTTTATAGCGCTGAATAATATAGCCTTTGCCGATTTTTTTCGTAGCTGCACTCAGCTCCTGTTCTGTCCAAGCATACATAAGCTCCTGCTTTTTGCCGGATCCTTTTGATACTTTATAAAGAGGCGGCAACGCAATATATACTTTTCCTGCTTCGATGAGCGGACGCATATAACGGTAGAAGAATGTCAGCAATAATACCTGAATGTGAGCACCATCTGTATCGGCATCGGTCATGATGACAACTTTATCGTAAGCGGCATCTTCCACCGAAAAATCAGCTCCGACACCGGCACCGATCGTATGGATAATCGTTGCGATTTCTTCATTTTTCATAATGTCCTGCAGCTTTGCCTTTTCGGTATTGATGACTTTACCGCGCAATGGCAAAATCGCCTGGAACGTCCGATCACGACCTTGCTTAGCCGAACCACCCGCAGAATCACCCTCTACTAGGTATAATTCATTTCTTGAAGCATTTTTCGACTGTGCAGGTGTCAACTTACCAGACAGAAGAGTACTTGATTTTCTCTTTTTCCCATTACGGGCATCATCACGTGCTTTACGTGCTGCTTCACGCACTTGTTGGGCACGAATTGCTTTACGCACTAAAGAAGCCGACAGCTCGGCATTTTCTTCAAGCACATACATTAATTGTTCTGAAACAACGGTATCAACGGCTGAACGAGCTTCAGATGTACCAAGCTTTCCTTTTGTCTGACCTTCAAATTGAAGCAGATTTTCAGGAATACGGACAGAAACAATTGCTGTCAGACCTTCACGAATATCGGTACCTTCCAGATTTTTATCTTTTTCTTTCAGTAATCCAATTTTGCGGGCGTATTCATTAAATACACGTGTCAGAGCTGTTTTGGCACCTGTTTCATGTGTACCCCCATCACGAGTACGGACATTGTTGACGAACGATAAAATCGTTTCGGAATAGCCGTCGTTAAATTGCAGTGCGAACTCCACTTCAATTTCTTGAATTGTGCCTTCTACATATTTAACCGGATGTAATACGTCTTTTTCTTCGTTTAAGTATGTGACGAACGCTTCAATCCCGTTTTCATAATAGAAAATTTCATGCTGTCCTTCTCCACGGGCATCGATCAGTTCAATTTTTAATCCTTTTAATAAAAATGCAGATTCACGTAAGCGCTCTGCCAATGTATCATAATTATATTTAATGACAGAAAAAATCGATGGATCCGGCAGGAAATGTACGAGTGTTCCTGTTTCCTTCGTTTTCCCGATCATATCAAGCGATGTCGCCGGTTTCCCGCCTTGCTCAAAGCGCTGGCGATAAATTTGGTTATCACGGTAAATCGTTACTTCCAAAAATGATGATAAGGCGTTTACAACAGATGAACCAACACCATGTAAACCACCACTTGTTTTATAGCCGCCTTGTCCAAACTTTCCGCCTGCATGAAGGATGGTGAAAATAATTTCCGGGGTTGGTTTACCCATTTTATGCATACCTGTTGGCATACCACGACCATGGTCACGCACGCTAATACTGTTATCTTCATGAATCTTCACGATGATATGATTTCCATATCCAGCAAGCGCTTCATCCACTGCATTGTCTACAATTTCATACACTAAGTGGTGAAGACCTCGACTATCTGTAGAACCAATATACATCCCTGGTCTTTTGCGTACGGCTTCTAAACCTTCTAATACTTGAATGGCATCTTCATTATACGAAATACCGGTTTGGTTTTTTACCAAATGTAATCCCCTCCAAAAATACAAACAAACGTTCTATTTACTACCTAATCGTACGCTCAAATATGCATGATGTCAATGTTTAAAGGTACTGATTTAGGCTTTGCAAAGATTAATTGTATCATCAAAAACGAACGTTTAAAAGCATATCCTTTAGTAGCAAACAATAAAATGTAACTTTTTCCCTGTTTTTTCACGATGGACGAAAAAATAATACCTCTTTCCTTCTATTAAAAAACATTGTAAAATATTCGATACATACTATTAGTACCAAGTAGTAATTCTGAATTCGAAAGGAGCACAACACTTGATCAACGCGTTAATTATTATTTGTGCTTATTTAATCGGTTCCATTCCATCAGCTTTGTGGATTGGCAAAATTTTTTACAAAACGGACATTCGACAACAAGGCAGCGGCAATCTAGGAACGACCAATACATTTAGGGTATTAGGTAAAAAACCGGGTATTGCCGTATTGCTTATTGATATATTAAAAGGAACGGCTGCGGTATTGCTACCGTTATTGCCGTTTTTTGCAGACAGCACTGTCCACCCGCTATTCTTGGGTGTGATTGCAGCAGCAGGCCATATGTTCCCGATTTTCGCAAGCTTCCGTGGAGGGAAAGCGGTTGCTACAAGCGGCGGTGTTATTTTAGGCTATAATTTACCGTTATTTTTAATTTTAATCATCGTATTTGTCATCGCCTTAAAGTTAACTAAGATGGTGAGCTTGTCATCTATGATTGTATCCGCTGTGGCCGTTATTTATGTAATTGTTCATTGGATGCTGACAGGTGAATATGCATTACTCATTTTAGTTGTCGTTTTGGCAGGCTTTATTTTTTACCGTCACCGTGAAAATATTAAGCGGATTAAAGCGGGTACTGAACCGAAAATTAAAGGATTTTAAACTGTTGACTGAAGGGGTTTCCTTTCAGTCTTTTTTTGTGCCTGAAATTCAGAACGCGAGCTTTGTAAGTTTTTTTTATTTACTGCATAATGGCAATAGAGGTGAAACATATGGAAATCAAACTATCAGAAAAAGCACTCAATTGGTTTAAACAAGAGATGGAAGTAGAAAAAGGCGATTTTATTCGCTTTTATGCACGATATGGAGGTTCTTCACCTTTTCATGAAGGTTTTTCGTTAGGCATGACCCGGGAACAGCCGCATGAAATAGGCGTTGAAACAGTTGTTGAAGGCATTCATTATTATATCGAAAAATCCGATGAATGGTTTTTTAATGAACATCATTTAGTTGTAGATGTCGACAATTCGTCCGATGAATTGCGCTATTCATATGAAAATTAAATACCTATATTCCCTATTCTAATCGGGTCTATTTGCAGCTCAAAAAGTTCAAATGTTTCGAATTTATTGTAAATCCATTTTTGCCGATTCAATCGTTATAATGAGTAAGGATTATATTGAGGATTGATGAGGGATTACATGTGAAAGTGAAACAGGAATTTTATTGGCGCTGCGTATTTTTTATTGCAGGCATCATTGTTTTATCATTAGGCGTCGCATTGACGATCAAAGGACAAATACTGGGCGTTGGGTCATGGGATGTCCTTCATATCGGACTACAAAAAAACTTGGGCTTGACGGTCGGTATGTGGTCCATTATTTTGGGCTTGCTAATTCTGGCTGTTGATACGTTTTTCACAAAAAGATTGCCAAAAGCAGGGACTTATTTGGACATGTTCCTGACAGGGATTTTTATTGATATATTTTTGATAGTATTACCGGATGCGAATACACTGTTAGAACAAACATTGGCGTTTGTTGTTGGCGTTGTCCTGCTCGGCTTCGGCTGCGGGATGTATATGGTCGCAAACCTCGGTGTAGGACCTCGTGATACATTAATGCTGCTGTTGGTGCATCGCCTCGGCTGGAGTGTCAACCGCGCACGGACGACAATGGAAGTAACGGTTGCTGTATTAGGTTTTGTATTGGGCGGACCAGTCGGAGTCGGTACTGTATTTATGGCGTTCGGCTTAGGGCCTGTCGTACAATGGGCACTCAAATGGAACGGAAAGCTGTTCCACCGCGCAGCAGGTGTCGAAAGTGTTGTTATATAAATAATGAGGAGAGCAAGCATTATGCGTTTGCTTTCTTTTTTTTACATTTAAATTGTTACAATTTTCAAAAAATACTTTCACGACAATGAAAAAAGGTGCATAGTAGTAAGTGGAGGTGTTTTTAAAATGATACATATTGAAAATATCCATTTATATCGCAATGACAAAAAGATTTTAAATGATTTAAGCTGGCATGTACAAAAAGGACAGCATTGGGCTATTTTAGGGTTAAACGGATCCGGCAAAACGACGTTGCTGAAAGTTATTAACGGCTATATTTGGCCAAATGAAGGTAAGGTCCAAGTACTGGGTGAAACATATGGCAAGACGTATATACCGAAACTGCGGACACGGATCGGCTGGGTCAGCAATGCGATGATCGATAACTTCAACTGGCAGGATAATGCAATTGAAATCGTGCTCAGCGGAAAATTCGGTGCCCTTCGCCTTTTCAATGATGTGACGGAAGAAGAAATTGACCATGCGGTTTCTATTATGAAGCATTTTCACTGTGACCATTTAGCAAATAAATCATTCGAGCATTTGTCTCAAGGTGAACGGCAGCGTGTTCAAATAGCAAGGGCCATTATGGCTGATCCGGAAATCTTAATATTGGATGAGCCATGTGGCGGTCTGGACTTAATCGAACGGGAAAACTTGCTGCAAACAATAGAACAGATTGCACAGGCAGAAAACGGCCCTACCCTAATTTACGTGACGCATCATGTAGAAGAAATACTTCCTTGTTTTAGCCATGTACTTTTAATGAAAGACGGAAAAAATGTCGAAGCCAATGCACGCGAAGTTGTTTTAACAGACGAATTATTAAGCGATTTCTTCGGGCGGGAAATTAGTTTGCAGATTGAACGCGAACGTGCCTGGGTCGCAATTAAATAAAACGAACCAGCAGGAGTCCATCTCTTGCTGGTTCGTTTCATTTATAAGCATTAAATATGATATTCAATATTTTCATCGACGTAATGCCATTCATACGGCGTTTCTTGGTATACGTAGTAGTTCAGCCAGTTGTAGAACAACAGATGCGAATGGGCACGCCAAACATTTTTCGGTGCCTGCAACGGGTCGTTATTCGGGAAATAGTTGATCGGAATTTCCGTATTGTCCGGATCTTTCTCAATATCTCGGAAGTACTCATCCGATAAAGTCGTTGCATCATATTCCAGATGCCCTGTAATCATAATATGTTTATTGTTTTTCGATTGAACGATAAACACGCCTGCATCATCCGAATAGCTTAATAGTCGCAAGTCAGGGTGTGCCCGCACTTCATCAATTGAAACCGACGTGTGGCGTGAATGCGGTGCCACATACTCATCACTGAATCCCCGCACTAAATCTACTGTTAAATCCGTAATCACATGGGAATAAACACCGGAGCATTTCTTCGGCAATTCGAATTTTCCAATGCCAAAATGGTGATACAAGGCAGCTTGGGCGCCCCAACATATATACATAATCGAAGTGACATGTTCATCTGCCCAGTCCATAACATGCGTAATCTCATTCCAGTAGCCAACATCTTCAAAATCCATTTTCTCTACTGGCGCTCCTGTAATAATGAGCCCATCAAAGCGACGGTGCTTCACTTGGTCGAACGTTCGGTAAAATGTATCTAAATGCGATTTGGAAACATTTTTTGATTCGTATGTAGCCGTGTTTAAAAATGTCACATCTACCTGTAATGGTGTATTACCGAGTAAGCGCAGCAACTGCAGTTCGGTTTTCTCTTTTTCAGGCATTAGATTAAACACTAAAATATTTAATGGTCGAATTTGTTGTGTTTTCGCACGGTCTTCCTCCATGACGAAAATCTTCTCTTTTCTAAGCAGCTCACCCGCCGGTAAATGTTTCGGGATATTAATCGGCATTCCACTTTCCCCCTCATAAACTTTTTCAACAATCTTTTAATAATCTGTAGTTTTCAGGCAATGCATTGTTTTATGAATGAAACAAACTGTTCCAGAACAATATAAAAAGCCCCTCTCATTCCAGCAAAACAGAAATGAGAGGGGCCTTTTTACCCGTTCTTATCTGCCAAGGTTCACACCTTGCTGGAAGTAGCACCTTTCTAGTTGAACTAGAGGTTGCTGAAGCATCATAAGGCCAAGTCCCTCCGCTTCTCTTGATAAGACTATTAAATTGTCATTAGTGTATCATGTACTTTATAATTTTGCAATAATTCTAAAAATATTATTTCACGCTTACTACAACTGTTCTTTTTCTATATTGAATAACATTGTCTCCAGCTGTTCATCCCATACACGTGTCAATGTATTGTATACCCGCATAAAATGTCTGTTTTCCTTTTGATCGAAAAGCAAAAAACATAGGACCGGTATATCATTAATCTGGATCGATTCCGTCGAAACAACACTCGTTATATAGTGCGGTACTTCATCTTCCGCCACCGGTTGTTCGGAAAGTCGCTGTTGTATGAAATCAATCAGCACTCTCTCTTCAATTGCTTCGATTTCTTCTGTTTCGATTGTCGGGAAAGGCTCCGGAAACTCTTCCAAATCCGCAAATTCCTCCAGGTCACCCTCCAATGGCTGCTCATGGATCGGGCTGTATTGAATAAAATAACTTGTTTCTTCAAGCTCCTCTTCAAAAATGCCCGATTCCAGCTGTGCCTTACCCTTAGCGGTAAGTGCAAATTCCTGTTCCTTCACAATCATACCCAGTCGTAACATTTTATTCGTCAAATCATGAATAAATAACGGTTCCACTAACAAAATTTCGGCTAATAACTCAACATTTTTCAGCTTTGCCTTCTCAAATGAAATGAGCATCATCTTCATTAAAATATCCATCGCATTGCGCATCACCGGATGATATTTTACTTCCAATGTGTGAATCGGAATAGCATATTGCATTTGCTTTTTTATTTCAATGGACGGGTTTTGGATGAGTTCTTTCTGCAGCTGTAAAACTGTACTTTGTAAATCCATTCAATCCCCCTGTTTCTACACAGCATAATAGCCGTCTTGCTCTTTTACTGTCGTTAATACATGGGCATACATATCCCGTGTTTTCGCGCTTTTAGGACGCTTTGTGAACATTTCAGTACTGCCGATCATGATCAGCAGTTCCCTTGCGCGGGATAATGCAACATTAAGGCGGCGGTAATCTTTCGCAAACCCGATTTCTCCGCGCTCATTGTCATGGTTCCGCACCATGCTGACGATAATCACATCCATCTCCATCCCTTGGAATTTATCGACTGATCCTGTACGGATGTGTAAATGCGGTACACTGATTTCCTGTTCGATCAAACGGTTGATGCGTTTTACTTGCTCCGCGTAGAAAGAAATAACGCCAACCGATTTTAATGCGTCCTGCGGAATGAATCCTTGTGCTTTCGCTTGTTCTGTCGCTGCATTCAATTCAAGTAGCTGCTGTTTAATTTGTTCCAGCTCAGCCAAATTAAAAAGACTCGAACCTTCTTTCATACGCTCTTCAAAATACGGCTTATCATTTGGAATATCGAGCCATAGTAAATGGTGTTTCCTCGAAATTTTGGATGTTTCAAGGAAATGGTCACGTACAGCATCCGAATCCTCTAACCCGCATTGCAGCTGTTCGGATTCATTTTCGTAAAACGGTGTGATAGTTGACATAATATTTTTATGCATACGATATTGAAGTGCGAGCATTGTTTTGTTTTGTGACGGCAGATTGTTATAAAGTCGCTCGAACAATGATTCTTCCAGTAACTTTTCAAGCTCCCGTTTTTCTTCAAATGTTGTACTTTCCTTCACAACTTGCTCCAATGTCTCTTCAAACGTCGCATCCCCGACAAGTGGCGGCAGCTGGTGATGATCCCCAACTAAAATGATTTTGGCACCTTTTAACATCGGCAGTAACAGTTCAGGTGGTGTTGCTTTCGAAACTTCGTCAATAATGACAACATCAAATGTCGGATAGTTGTCCATAAACTCTTTATTCGCTGAAGCAACACATGTTGTTCCGATGACATTGGCGTGTTTCACATACAGTTTGCGGATTTCCTCCAAGTCATGGGCATTGGCATTTTTCAATAAGCCGTGCCATTCGTTTTGAAGTTCCGCTGTTACCGGAAGCAAACTAATTTTCACTTCTAGAGTCGCAATCTGTTCAGTAAGCTGTTCGATCTTTTCGTTTACTTCGATGATCGCTAGCTCAGGGTTCTGCTTTGTCAGCTGCTCCAGTTCTGTCCGGCGTTTTTCAAGCTGGACGCCTTCGCTGTTGATCCCTTTAAAGCGAACTGTTAACTGTTCGACAGTCTCAGTACCAAGGGCAATCTGTTCATTTAAAACTGCCAGCTCCTCCGCCTTTTTGTTCAGTTGAAGCTCCACTTTTTCACGGTTTTGGCGCTGTGTTTCAGTTTTCATCTGATCCAGTTCATTTGTTGCGAGCAGTTCTTCCAGCTCATCCGTTGTATGGGTCAGCATAATCGATGGATCAATTTTTTCATTGATCGCATCCATTTGGGATTTTACCGCTGTTGCCTCTTCTTCCAATTGCTGAAGATGCTGTGCCTTCACATCATTTTGCTCTTTAAACTGAAGAATAATTTCTTCTTTCAGCTTTTCGAAAATGAGCACCGTTTCACGGATTGCATCCATATATTTATTGTTCAGCTGCTCGATATATTGCATGCGCAAATGAATGCCCTGAATGGAGCGGGTTCCGTTTTGGGCATTTACGCGACGGTCCCGAAAAGCGATGCTAAGCTTCGTCAAAAACTCCTGAATCTCTTCAAGGGTATAATGATGGCCCATATCCAGCCTATCCGGTGTTACATGAATACCTAACGCCGTTTCACTGTAATGCAATGCCTTTTCCAGACGTTCCTTCACATCTTTAATCGGTTTATACTGCTCCATTTGCGGCTGAATTCGATCAAGCGCTGTAAGTAAACGGTCCATTGCATAGTTCCGGCGAATATTGTATTCACTCATGAACTCTTCAATTTCATATACCTTTTTCAACGATGTGATTTTATCTACGAGCAAATCATACTGTGACGTTTCATTTGCCTTTTCGATATGCGTGTTGATCCCATTAAAGCGCTGCTGGAAGTTTTCAAGTTGCGCTTTATAGTGACTTTGCTTAAGTTGCTGCTGGAAGTTTTCTCTCGCTTCTTTTAACTGTTGCGCTTGTTCAGTCAGTTGTTCGACAGTCGAGCCGTCTTTTAATTGCTGTTCAAAATTCGCAACGGTTTCTGCTACTGTGCTCTGTGTTGCCTGCAGTTTTTCCAGTTTGCGTTCATTGTCTTCCAGTTCTTTTTTGCATTCAGTCAGTTCTTTTTTCAATGCCAGGATCTTTTCGGCCAAAACATGCAATTCGGCTTTTGCCGCTTCTTTTTGTGCAATTTGCAGTTCGAGCTCTTTTTGTTTTTGTTCAAGCGCTGCAATTTCATTTTGTGCTTGATTGATCTCATTATTTAAAAGCTGTTCTTTTCTTTCATGCAGCGAAATTTCATGGCCGATTGCTTCGAATGTCTGCTCCTGCCAATAGGTCGCAACATTTTCTTCAATGAACTTTTTCCCTTCTTCTTCAATGCTTTCTGTACGACCGTAGCGTAAAATCCGGATATCCTTGTTTGATAAAAGCCGGCTTAATGCATTGTCGACTGCTAAGTTTGATTGGGAAGCAACAAGTGTTTTCAGTCCTGCTTTTGCATTTTGATAGCAAATTTCCGAAATAACTGTCGTTTTACCAGTACCCGGCGGACCTTGAATGACATACAGATCTTCGGAACTCATCGCCCCTTCGACTGCCTGTTGCTGGTAAGGATTCAGCCGATTATGAAAATGTAGAGGAATCGTTTGTCTGCGTTCGACAATGACTGGTTTATCTTCAAATAGAATCGTTTCGAGGTTCGCATTTGCGGCCAATCCTTCTTTTAAACGTTCAAACCCTTTTAAAAGGCGTTTTAGCTGAGATTTCGTTGCAGCATTGGAGAATTCGATGTCTTCTGATTGGAACTGAAGCTCATTTCTCCGCGCTAAATTACTGTAATACGGTTTTAACGCAATTTCGACGGTATTCTCGTTACGCCGGATTTTGGCAACATCTCCGATTTCCTGGACATAGCCGCGTAAACGCGCACTTAGCCCCTCCAGCTGTTTCCACTGTTTTTTATCAAGGTTATTAATTCGGACGGTCATATGAGAAAAGTCGGCATCAAACGTCACACTTGAAAAACGGGCGTGAATATCTTCAATGTCCGCATTTTTGTTCAATACTTTTAAATAGCCTTCCCAGCTGCTGATTCGCTTATTGACATAATCAAAGCGTTCCTGTGCAATCGGTAATTCGTCAATTGCCTTTAGAAACGGCTCCTGGTATGTATGGCCGCTAATACGGGAGGCAACGAAGCGGATTTTCATCGTGGCGCGGCGATTTGTGACAACCGGTGTCCCTTTGCCGCGTGTTCGAAAACTTTTCGCCACAAGCCCGTTTTTCGGGTCGAAAACACAGTCCATGATGACAACGCGCTCTTCAAACTTGTTTTTAAGCTTTACATTTTTTTCATTGTCGAAAAAGATGGTCAAATGCGTCTGCTCTGCATCGACTGATACTTTCTCGATCGCGACAATGAAATATTGCTGTAAATTAAAAAAGGCGTGTTCATCTGGAACATGCTCCTTCATCGCTTCACGTGCCGTATTCGTCAATAAAATATGACAGCGGGTTTGAATATTCGCGATTGTTTTTGGTGCCATGAACACACCTCCCTCATAGTTTTTTATATACAGTTCCGTTAGGTCGTATATGATTATAACAATATTCGTCTGTTCGATAAAGAAAAAATGCCCTGTTATCAATTTAACAGGACATGTCGATTAACTTTGAATTTTCGCAACTTCCGCATATTTGGCATCCCAAGCAGCATCAATCTTTTTCAATGCGACCGGACGGAAGTTTTCCTTTTTCACTAAAATATGTTGAGACTTCGCCGTTACGGCAACGGTGCCGTCTTCATGCAGAATTTCATAGCCATATGTAGTACGAAGCTTCGTATGTTCTTCAATCCATGTGCGAACGGTCGCCGTTTGTCCATAGCGCATCGCCGCTTTATATTGAATCGAGAAATCCATAACAGGTGATAAATACCCGTCTTCTTCAAGCTTCGCATAATTAAATCCTAAATCCTTCACAATCTGTGAACGCCCGATTTCGCACCAAATGATGTAATTGGCATGATAAACTACACCCATCTGATCGGTCTCCGCATAGCGCACTTCTACTGTTGTTTCTGAAATAAACATTCTCTTCACCTCTAGAGATATTATAGCGCTAAAATGATTGAGTTGTAAGGATAAAAAATCGATATGCTGTTTTAAATAGGGTAATTGATGAAGTGTTTAAACTAAACCAGTAATCCAATATCATCACGCTTCTTTACTTTTTCTTTCAATTTCCAAATACAGCAATTTTGGAACAGTTTTCCTCCAGAGCTCTGGTATACTGATTTTACTGTACGAATGACTATACAGCTAGGGGGATATAAATGGACACAGTAGAAACTTTACAGGGGATTTTAGAGTTTATCGATGAAAATATTACTGAAAATATCAGTCCGGATATTTTGGCTGCACAAGCGGGTTATTCAACTTGGCATTTCAGCCGGGTATTCCAATGGGGTACCGGATATTCGGTGATGACCTACGTCCGGAACCGACGACTTGCCTTTGCTGCACATGAACTTTCTTCAGGCAAACGGATTCTCGATATTTCAGTGGAATATGGGTTTGAGACACACTCTGGATTCAGTAAAGCTTTTCGGCGTTATTACGGCTGTTCACCAGGAACTTACCGTTTGCATGCGCATTGTGGCCGACCATTCCCGCCAAGCTTAACCTGTACGTACAAATACTTTATCGGAGGAATTGTTATGGAACCTAAATTTGTTACACTGCCTGCTATTAAACTTGCCGGATATGCCATTAAAACAACGTCAACTGGCGGAGAAAACTCTACAGCAATCCCAGCATTTTGGGATGACTATATGAGCGGCGGAAAAATGGAAAAACTTCACTCGGAAAACTTTATTAAAAAGCATGATGAATATGGGGTATGCTTCCCGGAAGACCCGTCAACCGGAGAGTTTGAATATGTAATCGGGGTCGAACCAAAAGCTGGGACAAAAATTGCTGACGAATACCATGTTTGTGAAATACCTCCCGCAACTTATGCCGTATTTTCTACACCCCCTTCTGACGCTAAAAACTTTGTAGCCGCCATTCAGGGAACATGGAATTATATTTTTAATGAATGGTTTCCTAAGTTGGGGTTCGAGTATGCACCAGGTTGTAATGACTTTGAACTATACGATGACCGTTGCATGCTTGATGAAGGGAAAATTTGCGATATCTATATTCCAGTAGTGAAGTCACAAAAATAAAATCTGAATAAGCTTTTCCAACGATTTCACCTCTAATTATTACGTTAATAATGAACTGGTCTTCATGTAATTATTTTGGGTTAAGCAGCATATATTAGAATAAGGGTTTATAGACTTGAGTCGTTGCTCAGGTCTTTTTAAATTCGCCAAGGAATAAGATCGACAAAAATGGTTTCCTCGAATTAACTGATATCTATATTGCTTCATACTATTTTAAAATTGGAGTTGATCTTCATGGCAATATGGATCGACATATCCACTTTAAAACATCGATTAAAGCTAATGGATGACAATAAACTTATAAAAGCTTACCCGATTGCAGTTGGCAAAATATTAACCCCAACACCTTCTGGTACATACACGATCATCAATAAACAACTTAATCCTCCTGCACCATTCGGAGTGCTTTGGATGGGATTGTCAAAGCCTCATTATGGTATACACGGAACGAATAACCCGGCTTCAATTGGTAAGAATCGTTCACATGGATGTATTAGAATGTTTAATCACGATGTTCTGGAATTGTCATCTAGAGTAACCATTGGTACGAAGGTTTTTATTCATAATTAAATTTGTAAAATCATTGACTTACCTTGAATTTCGAACCTTATTTCTAGCATAAATTTATCTAATATAGTTTAAAACTATTATTATTTTGGGAATAACAAAAATAGAAACTTGAAAAGGGGTAATTATCATGAACATTTCAAAATTATTAGGTGTGCCATATGCTAATTTAAAGACAGCTAAAGTATTTGTTAAACCAGGGCAAGTGGTCGTTACATATAATAAGAAAACATATTTTATTGTAAAAAAGGACGTATTTACTAATATTCTTCATCCATTAAACTATAATGCAATTAATTCTTGAGGCTTGAGAGATATTTTTATCTCTCTTTTTTTCTGCCAAATTTACTGAATCGCTATTTTGTCCTACATACAGCACGGATAAATATAAATTTACTTTTCATACTACATCTATACTGTAATAAGGATGTGATTATTGTGGAAGAAACAAAATTTGCAGAACTGGATTTGAATAAACTCGAGGCAATTAAGCAACTGGAACAAAAATTAAATGTTACGCTGATTGCTTATGACTTATCCCCAAGTCATTCAAACCACCATGAGGATGCTCCTATAGTGATTAATCCTTCTTAATGTATAAAAGAAAAGCCTTCGCATAATTTGCGGAAGGCTTTTTTCTAAGTCTGCTGGTGCTACCAGCTACACTTGTTTCCCAGTTATTTGATCTAGAGCAGCTCGGAATGACTGCCGCTCACCCACTTCCCTGAAATTTTTGAAAGGATCCGCCATGCGTTCCAGACGTTTTATTATATTTGGAATCGTGAAAAGATCAGGCGTTAATCCTTCGTTTACTTCTTCCCATAATAATGGAGTGGCGATTAATCCTTTATTATTGCCGCGTGGTGAATATGGTGCCACAATGGTTTTGCCTTCCCGATGCTGGACATAATCCAAATACAGCCTTTTACCCCTGTTTTTCTTCAACCGCTCGATTGTAAACGAATTAGGAAATTGCTGTACGAGAAATCGGCATATAAACTCGGTAAATACACCCGTATCTTCATAAGAAAATGTGTGCAGTGGCAATGGGATATAAATTTGCATGCCCTTTCCGCCAGACGTTTTAATAAAGCTGGTCAGTTTAAAGTAATCCATTATCGTTTTAAATTTTACAGCAGCATCTACCGCCAATCCAAACTCATGAACGGAAGGTGGATCCAAATCGAATACAATTTCTGTCGGCTGTTCTGAAGTGACCGGCTGAAACGGAATATGAAATTCCAAAGCGAGCTGATTTCCCAACCACAGTAGGGATTCGAGATTATTGCACAAGATAAAATGGGTGTCGTCTACTAACTGAGTTGTGATAAATTCCGGCAAGTTTTCGATATAGTTTTTCTGGTAGAAGCTTTCACCGGGTACTCCGTGCGGATAACGGATTACCGTCAATAACCGGTCCTGCAGAAAAGGCATCATCATGGGCGCTACCGTCTGTAAATAATACAAATAGTCATCCTTTGTAATATGGCTAGCAGGAAAAACTGGTTTGTCCGGATGGGTGACGATGACACTTTCCGGAATCGGGTTTAATTGTCTCTGCATTTGCTGCCAGTTGCACTCGGTAACGTCCAGATGATGTTGGAACGAATGAAAGCGCGGCTCTCTCAGTTTACTGCCATCGAAATCAATACAGGCAACGGTTACGCAAATTGAAGGGGGAATCTCGAATATACTTTTCTCCTTCACTGTCCCTTTCGATTTAAAAAAGGCGATCAATGTTTTGCTTTCTTCCTCTGACAAACCATGTTTAAACGAAACCACTTCCATAAGCATGTCTTCTTGATAGATTGCACCATTAAAAAAACCGTTTAATTGATCAAATTTCGTGAGGATGACATTTACATGTTTCCAGTTTTTTATTTTCTGCCAGCTTTTCGTTCTCGTATTTTCCAGCCATTTGCTGCTGCGCTTTTTCGCAATGATCCCTTCCCCATTATGGGACGTTACTTTTTGCCAAATTAAATGCGGATCTTCAAATACATCAATCGCTTGAAGTCTCTTTGGATCATTATATTGAACAGTGTCAAGTAAATTGAGCCGTTCAAAAAGATCGGATAATAATTGTTTTCTTGTTGTTAATCGGCTATTTCCCTTATCTTTCCCTTTTAATTTCAGTAAATCAAACACAATATAATGACATGGAAATGTCTTTGCATTCGATTCGATATTTTTTTGATTCGTCATTTTTCCGCGCTTTTGCACAAACGAGAATTTACTTTGAAAATGATTGATTAAATAAACGATTTCTCCGTCAAAAATCAGCGGTAAATATGGTTCGATTTCAGCATAAATACTCTTACAGAAACGAATGATTTCTGGAAATTTTTCATTTAATACATTCCCATTTCGGCTTTTCATCTCAGGAATATTTTTACCCTTGTCCCAAACTAAAATACAGCGATAACCGTCATACTTTGCCTCATACAACCAATCGTCACCTAATGGAATATCCGGTACATCGGTTAATAACATAGGTTTCACATATAGGCCAACTTTCATTTTTATATTTATGCTTTGTTTTTTTTTCGCAGACAATACATAAATTAAATTTTTAGTCCCATAGTAAGGAAAAATGAGGTGACAACATGCATACTGTCTGGAAAGGTAGTATTAGTTTTGGCTTAGTAAATATTCCCGTAAAGCTACATGCCGCAACTGATAATAAAGACGTTAAACTTCGGCAGCTCCATAAGGAATGCCATACACCGATCAGCTACAAAAAGGTGTGTGAAGGATGTCAGGCCGAAGTAAAGGATGAAGATATCGTAAAGGCATACGAATATACAAAGAACAAATTCGTCGTTTTAGATGAAGAGGATTTGGAAAACTTGCGTAAAGAAAATGAGGACAAATCCGTAGAGATTATAGATTTTGTTAAGCTAGAAGAAATTGATCCGATTTATTTTGAAAAAACATACTATTTATCACCTGATAATACAGGTGGAAAAGCTTATGTCCTATTACGAAAAACGTTGGAGGAATCAGGTAAAATCGGTGTCGCTAAAATTACGATCCGGTCAAAAGAGCAATTGGCCATTGTCCGTGTCTATAAAAATACATTAGTTATGGAGATCATTCATTTCCCGGATGAAGTGCGAGATGTCGGGGATGTACCGAATATACCAAGTGTTGAAGCAGTCGTGCAAAAGGAACTGGATACGGCCCTTATGCTTGTTGAACAATTGACAACAGAGTTTGATCCAACCAAATATACGGATGATTACCGTACAGCGCTCATGCAGCTGATCGAGGAAAAGAAAACGGAAAGTACGGTTGTGGCAAACGAAAAACGACCGCTGCCTGATAATGTGACCGATTTAATGTCCGCATTACAAGCATCCCTGGACAAGACGAAGAAGCCGAAAACGAGAAAACGTGCAACCACTACAAGGACGAAAAAGAATGCATAAAATAAAGCCCATTTCCCTTGAAGGAATGGGCATTATTTGTAATGTGATTATTTTACAGCTGCAGTTTCCAAAAGCTGTTCAATCGCATTTTCGATATCCAGGAATGAAGCATCCGGCTCAAAACGTTGGATGACACGGCCGTTTCGGTCTACTAGGAACTTCGTGAAATTCCAGCGAATATTGCGGCCGATTAAATAATCAGGATAGTTTGTTTGGATTGTATTGTACAAATGTTTTTGCTGCATTGTATCACGTACAAATTCCGGACAATCAACCTCGTGTTTTAAGTAGTTGAATAGCGGATGAGTCTCTTTGCCATTCACATCGATTTTATCAAATACTGGATATGTAACACCGAACTGTAGCTTGCATTGTCTTGCGGACGTTTCTCCGTCTTCCGGGTTCTGCTCGCCAAATTGGTTGCATGGAAATGATAGTACTGTGAACCCTTTTGCTGCATAGCGTTCATATAACTTTTGCATGTCTTCATATTGAAAAGTAAATCCGCAGTTACTTGCCGTGTTCACAATCAACATCACTTGATCACGATAAGTTTCCATTGACAGGATCTCACCGTTCGTTTTTTTCACTAAATAATTATAAATACTCATTAAGTCATTCTCCCTAATTCAGTTAGTATAAAACTATCATATTATAAAATTCTACGAAGTACAAAATTACTAACCTGAAAGTTGTAAAAAGATTAAGACGATTAAGATTTAATGAGCAAAATTAAAGGCGCATTGGATTCACGAGGAATCATGCGCCAAAATCATTCGATGGCTAACCGACCATCGTTACTAGCATCACCACTTATTTTATGTTTATACAAAATAATTTTCTTTTGTTTTTTTAATTTGATCCCGAGTAATTTACACGCAGCTGGGTATTCATATGAGTAGTACGGGAAAGATAACGTTGTATGAAAGGAGCGAAAAAAACATGCCAAGAAAACTGGTAGCTGCAATAAAAGAGCACGCCCTTCCCTTTAATGAACACAATTTAAATAAAATTGTCGAATCGATTGGAAATGCCCAAATTGTGATGATCGGTGAAGCGTCGCACGGTACATCGGAGTTTTACACAGTCCGCGCAGAGTTAACTAAACTTCTGATCAATCAAAAAGGGTTTAATATAATCGCTGTTGAAGGAGACTGGCCATCTGCACAGGCAGTAAACCGCTATGTAAAAGGTTATGAAGATGACAATGCAACTGCCACAACAATTTTAAAGGAATCTTTTAACCGGTGGCCTCAATGGATGTGGGCAAATGAAGAAGTAAAAGAATTCGTAGAGTGGCTAAAGGATAAAAATGACACATTGAGCAATAAAGTCGGGTTTTATGGTATTGATTTATACAGTCTCTTTGAATCGATGGATGAAGTAATACACTTTTTATCTGAAAACCCTAAGTATAAAGCAGATTTTGAGCACGCAAAGAAGGCATTTTCCTGCTTTGAACCTTACAACAGAATGCCCGAACATTATGCCCTTTCCACTGCTCAATTTACGGATGAATGTGTCCATGAAGTAACAGATTTGCTGAAATCACTTCGAAATAACAAGGAACAGTACTCGAATAAACATGAGGAAGATTTAAATGTCATGATGAATGCGCTTGTCGCGAAAAATGCTGAAACGTATTACCGCGAAATGATGCAGGATGCAATCTCGTGGAATACACGCGATTCACATATGGTGGAAGCGATCAATGAATTATTGAAGTATCACGGTGATGATGCAAAAATCATTATTTGGGAACATAATACACATATCGGAGATGCATCCGCCACAAGCATGAAAGAAGATCAGATGATCAACGTCGGTCAACTTATTCGTGAACAATATGGAATGGACAATACTTTTGCGATCGGCTTCGGGACGTATGAAGGTACGGTCATCGCTGCTGACAGCTGGGGAGATCCTTTGCAAATAATCCAAGTTCCCTCTTCCAAACTCAACACATGGGAAGGACAGCTCCACGCAGCTGGAGGACAAGATAAAATACTGATTTTTACTGATGAGAATCGGAAATTATTCAATGATCGGATTGGGCATCGTGCAATTGGTGTTGTCTATCATCCTGAATATGAAGTATACGGGAATTATGTTCCATCCAATATTGGTTCAAGATACGATGCATTTATTTACATTGAGCAGACGAAAGCTTTAAAACCTTTATAAAGCAAGCCTACGTTGATCGTATGGCTTGCTTTTTATTTTTAGGCTCTGTTGAAACGCTGTGATATAACGTATTAAGGAAAGATAGATTCGCTTTAATATTTTTATCTTTTCATCATTTTTGTTGTGTAATGATATTAGGTAATATATTTATCATTAATCACCAGTGAACTTGAAGTTTATTCCCATTTGGGTCATAAAAATGGAAAAAGGCATGCCCATTATCTTCTTTTATATCTTCGACCGTAACTTGATGATCAATTAAGTGTTGATGAAATTTAAATAGTTCAGGACTCGTGAAGCCAATGCTAAATTCCTGGTTATTATCAATTGTGAAATGGGCAAATGTTTCATCTTCAGTAGGAACTAAGATTAATAAGAATGGTCCTTCATTTACTTTTAAAATGGCTCTTTCCACAGTATTGTTTAGTAATTGGAACCCTAATATATCACTGTACCATTGTGCAGACACTTCTAAATGCTTTACAGGAATTCGAATATAATGGACTTGTTCAATGAATGACTTACTCAAAGCAATTTCTCCCCTTTATTAAATCAGCTATTTAAAAGAGTTCCCTTTTTAAAAGCCTTTTCCCTTCCAATTTTTGCAATAGCTCGACCTTTAAATGAAAATAAATTTTTTGACGATCCAGTGCATAACCACCTATTACCTTCCATTTTATTCTATAATAGTAATTATACTTATTACTATAAACAGGAGGAACCTATGATTAAAGAAGCCACACTGGACCAAGCATCTGCAGCAGCTCACCTTGCTTTACTCCTTTGGCCAGGTAATGATTTACAAGAATTCGTACAGAACATGGAAGACGTTATTACAAACCAGAACAGTACTATTTTCTTAGCATTTAACGATGGAGAACCAATTGGTTTTGCACAATGTCAGCTCCGGTTTGACTATGTAGAGGGTACACATTCCACACCAGTTGGCTATTTGGAAGGCCTATATGTAGTGGAGGCTTCCCGTAGACAGCATTTCGCGCAACGGTTAGTACAAGCATGTGAACATTGGGCTAAAACAAAGGGATGTACAGAGTTTGCAAGCGACTGCGAATTGTCTAATCAGGACAGTATAAACGTTCATCTTAAATTAGGCTTTACAGAAGCAAACCGCATTGTCTGTTTTACGAAAAAACTTTAAAAGGAGCGATTCATAGTGGAACTTAAAAGAATGAAAGAATCCGATTTAGCAACATGTACAGAAACATTTATAAAAGTATTTAATGCAGAGCCGTGGAATGACAACTGGAACGATGAAAGTGCGCACCATTATTTATCCGATTACTACAATACCCCAAACTTTCTAGGTGTAATTGCTATCGAAAATGATGTACTGCTTGGCTTTATAATGGGCGTGCAACGGAAGTGGTATAGTGGCGATGAATATTTCATCCATGAAATGTGCGTCGATCAAACGTTGCAAAATAAAGGAATTGGAAAAGCGATGCTCAACTATTTAGAAATCCAGTTGAAAGAGAAATCAGTTGAATCGATGACACTGCTCACAAACCGAAATATTCCGGCAGAACATTTTTATAAAAACAATGGCTTTGATGAAATTGAACGTCTCGTCTTTTTATATAAGGAAATAAAATAGTAGACTTACAAAAAAATGGCTTACCACTGTTTGGTAAGCCATTACAATAAAAATAATTAATTTGATAGGGCGATTTTAATATGAGCGAAATGATGCTCTTCATGCCATGCCAATTTCGCTAATTTTTTGGAAACTGTGATTGGCCCGTTTGTCTCATGTGTAAATTCACGTTTTAGCTGGTCTTCAGTTATACGTTGACCTAACGAAACGATCCGCTCATTAATACCTTCAAGCATTTTAATCGAACTTTCTACAGGTAAGTCATTGTCTGGCAGTACTGCCCACTTTTCTTGATTAAATCCCGGCACTGTCGGGTTATCGTCCGTTAGTGCCAGCTTCAGCCGCTGATACATGTTCAGCTGTGAATCAGCAATATGATGAACAAGCTGACGAACTGTCCACGCACCTTCGCGGTAAGTTTTGTTTAACTGCTCTTCATTTAATGAATCGACCACTTCTCTTAAACGTGTCGTAAATGATTCCGTTTGTTGTAACCATTCCTTTACATTGGCAAGTGTCACTTGTTCAGGTACTTGCAATGGACCAATAGGAAACTTTACATCCATGTTAAAACGCCACCTTTGTCTGTTTATCCATTAGTGTTTAATTTTGTCGTCTTCAAATAACATTGTCCCATTCTCTTTTAAATTGTTATGGAATGAGAATGCTTTTTCAAGGATATGCGGTGTTTGGCCGCCTACTTTTTCTTTTGCCTCTTCGAAATAAGCACGTAACTGTTCTTTATATTTCGGGTGTGCAATTTCAATCAATTTCTCTGCTCGCTTCACTGGTGGAAGTCCGCGAAGGTCCGCATAGCCTTGCTCCGTTACGATGACATCGACATCGTGTTCTGTATGGTCGATATGTGAAACGAATGGAACAATTGTTGAAATAGCCCCGTTTTTCGCTAATGAAGATGTAACGAAAATAGTAATGCGTGCATTACGTGCAAAGTCACCAGAACCACCAATACCGTTCATAATCTTTGTGCCGTTAATATGTGTTGAGTTGACGTTACCGTAAATGTCGACTTCAATTGCTGTGTTAAACGAAATAACACCTAAGCGTCGAATTACTTCCGGGTTATTCGAAATTTCCTGTGGTCGGAACATAATTTTATCTTTGTACTTTTCCAAGTCTTCCGCTAGTGAGTCCACGCGCTTTTTGGAAAGCGAGAATGCTGTACCTGCCGCGAATTTAACGATACCCGCATCAATCAGGTCAAACACACCATCCTGCAGTACTTCCGAGAATACTTCAAGATCTTTAAATTGAGACTTTTGCATGCCGTTTAATACGGCATTTGCTACCGAACCAACGCCTGATTGTAGCGGCGCTAAAGATTCAGGTAAATTCCCTACTTCCACTTCATTTGCCAAGAATGCTAATAAATTATCGGCAATTTTCTGTGTTTCCTCGTTTGGCTCGAATAAAGGTGACGGAATATCCGGCTGCTCCGATAAAACAATCCCTTTAACTTTCGCAGGATCGACTTTAATTCCGATTTCACCAATTCGGTCCCCTGTATTGTAGATAGGGATTTCTTTACGCTCGCCTTGTGCTTTTTGAACATAAATATCATGAAGCCCTTCATATGCTGTTGGGGCTGTTGTATTAATTTCGATAATCACGTTTTCTGCTTTTTCTACAAAAATCGGTGAGTTCCCTACAGAACCTGTTGGAATTACGAGACCGTCTTCTGTAATTGCTGCTGCTTCAATAATCGCATAATCAATTTTACCTAGTGAACCTTTACGTACTTCTTCCGCTGTATGTGATAAATGCTGATCAATATAGTAAATTTCCCCGTTGTTGATTTTACCGCGCATAATCGCATTCCCTTGATAAGGCACACGTAAGTTGATGATCCCTGCTTCTGCCATCGATTGGTCGGCAGTTGGACCTAATGATGCCCCTGTATATAGATTTACTTTGAAATTTTCCTGCTCTCCCCGTTTAGAAAGTGCAAGAGGAAATTCTTTAGGCTCTCCAAAAAGTGTAAAACCACTCATTCCCAGATTCATGCCGTCTTCAATCCAAGACGCGGCTTCCTCTGCTGAAACAACTTTGTTTAAAAACGCTTCATTTCTGATGAACTGACTTAAATCTTTTCCCATTAACAATCACCCCAAAATAATATTTTTAGTTCGATGTTACGATGAATTTCTGTAAATCCATATAGCCAATTAAAAAATCCGTTACCTAATTTTTTTTAATCGCCTTATCTATATTGTAATGAGAGATTCGTCTTTCGTCCATTAGATACTTCCTATAATTTTGATAGATAAAAACTATAGTAAAAAAAAAAGCAGATTTAAGGAGTTTTCTTTCACTTAAAACAATATTTTTTCGTCACACCATTCTATTGACAAAATGCGATACCTTTATCCTCTACACTGAACCTTACCGTCGGAGTCTCTTTTGTTGCAGTAACATTTCCAGGAAAACTCGCCTTCATAAAAAACAACACCTCTTCTGAAAAAAGAGGTGCCAGCAATATTTAAAACTTCTTCATCCATTCCAGGAAGTTCGCAATCACGCCGTCTAAAAATGCGATTGTCGCTCCATCTGTCAGCTGTCCTAGCGCATCGATTTTTTCATGAACTGCTCCAATATACACTTCGTTACCAGGTAAAATCGGGGAATTTAACCCGATTGCAAATAAAATATCACGCAAATGCATCTGGGCTTTAACAGAACCTAACATTCCCATTGATGACCCCATTATAATGGATGGTTTGCCGTTCATCACTTTATCCACACGGCTTAGCCAGTCGATGGCGTTTCCTAACACACCGGGGATTGTAGCGTTATATTCAGGTGTTATCCAAAGAACAGCATCAGCTTCTTTTACTTTTGCCTTAAAGTTTAAAACAGCTTCTGGAGGATCCATTTCGATATCCTGGTTATACATCGGCAGAGGGGTCAAATCCAGAATTTCCAAATCGAACTTATCAGCATATCGTGCCTGAATATTTTTTGCGATTTTTAGATTGTATGATTCTTTTCGGATACTTCCTACAATTGCTACAACTTTCATATTGAAAAACCTCCATTATTTTAGAATTCAACTATAAATGTTTTGTAAACTTGCTGCTGCCACCATGTAAATGGGCAATGATTTTAGTTTGCGACTTCCGTTTATTGATATACCCTACATTCTTCAATGTCGAAACCAATGAAAAAAACACGTAATCGTTCATTTAAGAAAACTTTTACGTGTTGATGACTGTTTCTATTTAATTAATGATGAGCATGATCGATTGCCTGATGGAGCAAGTTGATAACATGTTCATCTGCACTTGTATAATACAATGTCGTCCCTTCACGCCTGAATTTTACTAAACGTAAATTCTTCAAAAAACGTAACTGGTGGGAAACCGCCGACTGATTTAAATCGAGCTTTTCTGCAATGTCATTTACCGAATGCTCTTCACAGCATAACATGTTTAAAATACGGATTCGTGTCGGATCACTTAACGCCTTGAACGTTTGCGAAACGACAAACAATGTTTCTTCATCCAATTCATGTTGGGTTCTTTTTTCCATTGTCATACGATTTACCTCTTTTCTCTTATACGCCCGGCGTAATTGATTAATGATGGTGGTGGTGCTGATGGCTTGAATCTTGCTTCGCTGTACAATAAACCGAATGGTCGTGCTGATGCGTAGTTGTTTCAACTTGAATCGTCACGTGATGAATATTTTGATGTAGAAGATCATGTTCAATTTTCTCTAAAAGTTGCTCACTTTCCTTAATCGTCAAGTCATCATTTACAACAACGTGACATGACAGCGCATTTAATCCACTTGTAATTGTCCAGATGTGCAAGTCGTGAAGCGCTTTTACCTCTTCATATTTCTCAATCGTTTCTATGATTTCATCAACAGTTATATCCTGAGGTGTGCCTTCCATTAAAATATGCAATGAAGCTTTCGTTAAATGATATCCGCTTCGAAGTACAAGCGCAGCTACAAAGACACTGGCCAATGGATCTGCCCATCCCCAATCAAAGAACAGTATAAGCAATGCGGCAACAATGGCACCGATTGAACCGATCATATCACTGATCACGTGCAAATAGGCGCCTCTCATATTTAAATTTTCCTTCGTATCCGCACCGCGCATCATAATCCATGCCACTAGAATATTTACTGCCAATCCGATACTGCTGATGACGAGCATCCCGGTTGAAGCAACTGCAGGAGGATTCATGAAACGGCCGATCGCTTCATAAAAAATAAACAGCGCGATGATGATTAACGTCAGTCCATTTAGTGTGGCAGCCAATATTTCAATACGTTTGTAGCCGAATGTTTTACTGGCATTTGCTACTTTTTGTGCAAATACAATAGCCATTAATGCAATTCCAAGTGAAACGGCGTCGCTTAACATATGTCCTGCGTCAGAAAGCAGCGCAAGACTGTTCGTCAGCACCCCACCAATCGCTTCGACAATCATAAACCCGGTTATAATTAAAAAGGATATAAACAGTACTTTCTTGTTCGTACTATGTGAATGATGATGGTGATGATGGTGCTCTCCCATTTAAAACGCCCCCATTTATTTTATATATGAACATATACTCATATATTAATATATTATGAATTCAGAAAATAGTCAATTACATATGCCCGGTTTTAATAGCTGAAATTTTTTTAAATGAAAAGAGTTGATCATCTTGGCAGGTGGGCGATAAAATTCTGTTACCGCCTGAGTTTACTGAACAAAAAATGTGCTCAAAGCTTTAGCCTTGAACACATTTTAATAAGAATTATTCGATTTCCTCTGTTTCTGCAATTTCGGTTTTTTCGGACAGATTTTTCACCCATACTAATATGAAAGCAATGACTAATACCCAGATAAGGATGATGCTATAGCTGTTAATGACATTATGGCTGAAGAATAGCACTTCTTTTAACCCTTCTACGAAGTAACGCAATGGTAACCAAGAAATAATGTAATCTTTATAGAATGCCGGGATCATTTCCGGTGCAAGCTGAACTGCTGACATACTGAAAAATGTTAGCAATACATATATAACGATACTTGGAAGCTTCAACCAACGTACTGTTGCGAAAATCATATACATGAATGCCGATATACAAAGTGCTAAAAACAATGCTGTACGATTGAAATATTCGAGATCAAAGCCTAATAGCCAAGTTGAATACCACGTTGCCATATAGCCAGCTACGAACGCATAAATAAAAGGCATCACTGATTGAATAGTATTGAATTTCAGTTTTGCACCTTTTGATGAAAATGTACGCTTATTGCCAACTAAATAAAGCATTGCCGCACCGATTAAGCTAACAAACCACGTAACCGTCATAAAGGCTAGTGGTGCATTGCCGAGCTTTCCGGTTTCATTTACTTTTATAATTTCCGATTGAATCGGGTTGGCAAAGTCTTGTACTACACTTGGCTGAATAGGCGAAATCATCGCACTTACTTGGGCCAACATACTGCCACCCTCAGCTTGAAGAACAGGTGCAAGCTGCTCTTTTATTACATCGGTTTTTGCCTGTACTGCCAATAATATTTGACCGCTTAATTGTGTATTTAGTCCAGTTACAATATTGGATAGTGCTGTTTGAACAAGTGTAGCTGCTGTTGCATTTGCTCCTTCGTTTATGTAGATTTGCACAGATGCTCTTTCAGGAGTTTCTGTTTGAAGAGTCGCTACTTGAGCTGAAAAATCAGCTGGCAGCACTAACCCGCCATATACTTCTTTTTCATCCATCGCTTTTCCCATCATTTCTACTGAGTCATACAGGGAAAATTCCACAAGTTCCGGCGCATGTTCAAGTAATGTATTGGCTAAATTAGCGCCCATCTCTCCTTCATCTACAACAACCAGTCCGATTGGTACATTTTTCGGATCCATCTTAACCATTGGCAATATGGCCGTCATAAAAATTAAGCCTAATACTAAAGCTGCAATAATTGGCACGATAAAAAGCCGATTTGAATTGCCCAACTTCATAAATATCCCTCCCTTAATGAACATAATGTTGATTAATGTTCTGAGGATATTATATGGTTAGCAGTTTTAATCGACCATCATTAAAATTCGCTGTTTTGTGCATTAATCAACATTCCAAGCAATAATGGTGATTAACTTTAAGTTTAATAAACACTTTGTTGATTTATTGTGAAATGGGCTTTAAAATAACAGTCATTACAATCGAGGTGATTACAATGGATCGACGGAAAAGAAAAACGAGAAAAGCTATATTTGATGCGTGTGTATCACTTACAAAAGAAGTGGATTTTCAGCAAATTACGGTTAATGAAATTGTAAAAACTGCTGATATTAATCGAGGCACATTTTATCTCCATTTTGAAGATAAATTTGATATGATGAACAGTTTTGAAAATGAAATGATCGAAAAAATTGAGAACTTACTAGTAAAAAATCTTCCTGACGAACAATCCAATCAACAATTTCTTGAATCCCGCTATACAACGATTATTGAAATTCTGAAATGTTATACGAATAACAAAGAATTATTGCAGCTCCTCTTAAGATCAAGCAATAATACTTCTTTTCAATTAAAATTGCGGGAAAAGTTAAAAGTCGTTATGACGGAACAAGTTTTACCGAAAATCAGTAAGTCCGAATTAAACGTGCCAATTGATTTATTCGTCATCCTTTTTACTTCGGCTTCTTTAAGTCTCGCTGAATATGCGTATAAAACCGATACAGCGATTAATTCTGAGGAATTGGCAAACTTTCTAATCAAATTAATGATGCAGGGGCCAGCAAAAACGCTTGGGTTAATTTCGAACGAGTAATTCTGATTGTTTTTAACTGCTTTACCACTTTGAATCCCCTGTCTTTTTATACCGGAAAAAGAAGAGCAGCTCAATTACGTTCTGTACATAAGATGAATCTGATCAGCAATATATGGCCCACTAAATTGCCCGCCATCTTTTAACCACCACGAGATCACACCGACAAGGGACGCCGCTTTTATATGACTGTCGACAAGCGATTTTGAGGAAACTCGGTCACTGTTCAGCCTTCTCGTATCAATCAATTGTTTCATTAATTGATATAGCACTTTTTCAAATTGTTCAAACTGGAAAAGTAATCGTAAAGCGTGTTTTTGTGAGGCTAAATAATTGAGCAGCTCAACTAAATGTTCCTTTTCGTTTAACAGATGAATATGGTTTAAATCTGTTATTTTTTCAGTTACTTCATTGAAAATCTCTTTTGTTAAATCATCCATCAAATGATTGATATCTTCATAATGCAAATAAAATGTAGTTCGGTTTAACGTGGCTTGCTTTGTTACTTTTTGTACAGACAACTGACTAAGCATTACTCCTTCTCCCAAAAGTTCGAATACCGCTCTCTTTAACATTTCTTTTGTACGGATTGTTCGTGGATCTATTTTCATCATCAGAATTACCATTCCTGTCTATTAAATATTATTAAATCTACATATTTGAACAATTTGTCGATTAGTCTACAAAGTGCTTCATATTGTGTATGTCAAAGGCTCCTGCTCATTGTTAAAATACTTATTAGACAAACCGTCTATAAAGTTATCGTAGCGTAAGGGGTTTTAAAATGCAAAATGAATTATCGGAACAAACAAGAAAAATACTGCTGATCGTCATGATTGCAGGCTGTTTTTTCTCCACTTTAAATCAGACATTACTTAATGTCGCACTAAGTGATTTAATGAACACCTTTTCGGTATCGCCTACAACAATTCAATGGCTCGCAACAGGCTTTATGCTTGTGAACGGAATTTTGGTTCCAATTACGGCATTTTTAATAAAGCGTTTCTCAACACGCCAACTGTTTATTAGTGCGATGCTATTTTTATTAGCCGGTTCTGTTGTCGCAGCATGTGCGATGAACTTTGGCATGCTTTTAACAGGACGTATGATTCAAGCTGTAGGAGCAGGTATTATTTTGCCTTTAATGATGACCGTAATTGTCTACTTGTTCCCTGAAGAAAGAAGGGGCGCTATTATGGGGAAAGTCGGATTTGCAATTATTTTTGCACCTGCCATTGCCCCGACTCTTGCTGGATTTATTATTGATTATTTATCATGGCGCTGGCTGTTCATCAGCTTAATTCCATTTATCGTTATTATTATTGTCTTAGCGTATAAATACTTGATGAATGTAAATGAAGGTGCGAAATTGAAAATCGATTTGATCAGCTTAATTTACTCAACATTCGGATTCGGTCTCTTATTGTTCGGGTTTAGTAGTGCCGGAAGCCGCGGATGGGATGATGGAGTTATTTTAACAACGATTGGTGCGGGATTGATCATTATTTTTCTGTTTTGCCAACGTCAATTGTCTTCACAGGATCCTTTACTGAATTTATCGGTATTCAGATATAAAATGTATTCCATGACGACGATTATAAATGTCGCAATTACGATCATCATGTATGCAGACTTGATTTTGCTCCCGATGTATTTACAGGATGGCCGTGGTTTTTCTGCATTGGATGCAGGATTATTGCTGCTTCCCGGTGCGATTATCAATGCGTTTTTGTCACCGGTTACAGGGAAACTATTTGATAAGTACGGAGCGAAGCCTTTATTTATATTCGGTTTAGTTTTAGTTGCACTTTCGATGTGGCTCGTTATCGACTTATCTTCTACTACTTCGTATGTATATATTCTAGTACGCACCATTATTTTACGGATTGGGCTGGCATTTATTACAATGCCGTTAAATACGGCTGCCCTTAATGCGATTCCAAGAGAACTGGCCTCACACGGGTCTGCCGTAAACAATACAATCCGTCAACTTGCTGGTGCAATCGGAACGGCTGTCATTGTAACAGTGTATACACTGCAGTTAACGGGTACATCCGTTCAGGTAAACGAAAGTTATGCAACTGCGGCTAGTTCGACGTATTTCTATATGTTCCTATTAGCAATCGTTGCCTTTATTGTCGTACTTTTCGTTCCTAAACATAAACGGACAATGCCCGCTCAAGAAACAAACTAAAAACTGGTGAACCTCCGTAATCGGGGTTCACCAGTTTTTTTACCAGTTCCGGGCCTCATTGGCTAAATAAAGTCCGACTGTTTTATTTTGCTTCCAAACATTATTCCATCTTTTTAACGGAACGGATGCTTCTCCGGCATATGGGGCGATTTCAACCGTCATTGCAGGGCGGTCTTTTACTTTTGTGAAGTAATCTTCAGATGCCGCTATTGGTTCATTTTTCTTTGTTACCGGCATTACTTTATAGCCAGTAATGGACGATACCCCTTTCACCAACTTTTTCGTTCGGCTGAACTTTGATTTCGTTTGGCTCCAGTAAATAAGTTGACCGGAAGAATGATATGAAATATACGCTAAATGATCCCCACGGTCAATCAGTCTTTTGATCGCAAGCGCTTCCGGTTCAGTATTTGGCGCTTTTCCTTTATATTCTTTGAATGAGGGCTTTGTCGTTTTGATTAAATGCCAGTTTACATTAAATTGACGATTCAGATCGACACCGTTTATATTCGCTTTCCAACGATTAAAATTGGTGCTGTTGTTGTTCATTGCTTTAAGCTTTGTCATCGATGTTTTTACTTTGCCTCCTTGCGCCAGTGTTACCCCATCAGGATTCACCATTGGCACAAATACGATGCTCACTTCACTTAAAATTTCCTTCACATCGTATTTTCCAATTTTCGTTCCGTACACATATGCTTTTAAATATGTATCAATCATTTCCATCAATACATTTGTCGTCATATATTCACGTCCATGAAAAGATGCATCCATCAATACTTCCTTTTTACCCGTTCCCACTTTCAATGAATATAAAGGACGTCCCTCCACCGAACTCCCGATCATCTTCAATTTCGTCAGTGATGGATACATTTGAGAAACGAGCTTTAGCTTTGCTGCCACTTCATCGGACGTGATTATTTTCGAACCATCGACTAACTGGATATAGTGAACATCGGTTAAAGGGATGTAGGCTTCTTTGGAAGAATAGTTGATAACTCCGGATGTACCCTTTAATGCTTTCAATAATAACTTCTCACCTTTTGCTACAGTTTTTATGATGGTGCCGTGTTCATCTTTTAGTTCCGTATTCTTTTTCGCAATTACATGCACCGGGTATTTACCAAGCCCGATTGCGTCTGACGCTGCTTCGGCAGAAATCGAACCAAAACTGAAAATGGCTGCAGCTAATAGACTGAACAACAATAGTTTCTTCATAAAATGCCTCCCGCTATGTATATCAAAAATTTTCTTCTATACCCATAACTTTACTATAAAAAACAGCCTGCAAGAAATTACTTCTTACAGGCTGTTCGTATTAATTGTCTTTTACATCTTTACGATTCTTCTTCAGCATTTTTGATAATACTTCATATACAATCGGTACGATGATTAATGTTAATAATGTTGATGATAATAAACCACCAATTACTGTTACAGCAAGGTCTTGAGAAATCAGACCGCCACCAGCACCACCGAATGCCATTGGTAACATTGCACCAATCGTTGCAATCGCCGTCATTAAGATTGGACGTAAACGAGTTGCACCGGCTTCCAGAATTGCTTCACGCATGTTCATTCCTTCATGTTCCATACGGATAATACGGTCAACAAGTACGATCGCGTTCGTGACAACAATACCGATTAACATCAGTAATCCCATCATAACTGAAACCGAAATTGTAAGACCTGTTGCGAACAATCCAATCCATGAACCGATTACTGTAAATGGTAAAGAGAATAAAATCGCAAATGGAGCTAAACCTTCACCGAATGTTACAACTAAGATAAAGTAAACGATCGCAATAGCTGCAATCATCGCAACCCCTAGTTGAGTAAATGTTTCAGCCATATCTGCCGCCACACCACCTACACCAGTCGTTACGCCTTTCGGTAATTCTAGATCAGCAATTTTTTCATCTGCTGCAGATGTTGCTTTTGATATATCTTTGTCTGTGATCGTTGCAGATACAGTTGCAAAGTATTCGCCTTTTTGACGAGATAATGAATTTAAAGTCGTACCTTCTTCAAGTTCAACAATGTCACCAATTGTCATTGTTTGACCAGTTGCCGTTTGAATCGGTGTTTCCAATAATTCATCAATATCCGCTGCCGCAGATTTTGCTTCACGTTGAACAACTACATTAATATCAGCGCCGTCACTTTCAACAGTTGTCAGCACTTCTTTTGTATTATTTGTTTGTAGAGCCATTAATATTTGAGCAGTAGTCAGACCGTATTGTAATACATTTTCCTGATCTACTTTGATTACATTTTCTACATATGGTGCAGAAGCATTAGACTCAACTTCATCAAGCCCTTTAACATCAACTAGAACATCTTCTACTTGAGCAACTGCTTCGTTTAGCTTATCTAAATCTTCACTGTATAGTGTATAGCTTACTTCATTCGATGACATACCCATCGCGAAGTTTTGCGTTTTCCACTCGCCGGATTGGCCAATGTTAAAGATATAGTCTTCTACTTCTTTTTTCGCTTTCGGGAAATCTTCCATATCCGGATCGAAAATCGCATAGATTAAACCACCGCCTGCACCACCGCCAGTCATCATTGCAGCAGCATCAGTAGAAGGTTCTGTGTTCACCGATAATTGTAAAATATCGATGTCCTCACGTTTCAACAACTCTTTTTCTACTTCTTCAATATTCGTAAGTGTCTCTTCCATCAATTCGCCAGTACCTGGTGTGTATGTTAAATACATTACTTTCTCTTCTTGAGAACCCATGAAACTAAAGCCGATTAATGGTGTTAGCGCTAGTGAACCAACTAATAGAACAATCGCAATAATTGACGAAATCCATTTATGGTTTAAAGATTTTTCCAAGAAATTACGGTATGTTACTGCAAGCTTACCGACTTCTTTATGCTGACTTTCAGACTTTTCACCGTAAATTTTCTTACGGAATAATGTGTGTGAAAGTGCAGGTACGATTGTAATCGCAACGATTAATGATGCGATTAAAGCAAATGACATTGTTAATGCGAATGGTACGAATAATTCCCCTACCATACCGCCTACAAATACAAGTGGTGCGAATACTGCAATTGTTACTAATGTTGAAGACATGATCGGCTTGAACATTTCAATTGTTGCTTCGCGAATTAACGCACGGCCTTGTAATTTTTCTTCTTTCAGGTGCATACGACGATAAATATTTTCCACTACTACAATCGAGTCGTCAATTACCCGTCCGATTGCAACCGTAATCGCACCAAGCGTCATAATATTCAGCGTAATATCCAGCCAGTGCAATGCCATTAAAGCCATGAATACTGATACTGGAATTGAAATAATCGAGATAATAGTTGATTTAAAGTCACGTAGGAATAATAGGATAATTAATACTGCGATTAAACCGCCAAATACCGCTTTTTCAACCATTGTAAAGACGGAATCTTCAATTGGTTTCCCTTGGTCTAAAGAAATATCGATTTTAAGACCTGAAATGGCTTCCTGCTCTTCTTCGATTAAATCTTTAACCGCATTTGCTACAGTCACCGTATTGGCATCCTGGCCTTTTACGATTTGGATCGCAATCGCATCTTTACCATTTGTTCGAGATACTGATTGCACTTTACCTACTTTTTCGATTTCAGCAATATCCCCCAGTTTTACGAAAGGAACCGGGTTGGTTTCAGAAGGTGTTACAGGAATCAGCATTTCTTTTAACTGTTCTTCTGTTTTGAACTTGCCGTCAACTGCAACAGCTTGCTCGCCATCTTCAAACTCGTATAATCCTAACGAGACTGCAAGGTCACTTGCCTGAATCATTTGCTTAACAGATTCTTCCGTTAAACCTAATTGTGCCATCTTTTCTTCATCATATGTGAAGGCAACTTCTTCAAGATGTTGACCTGTAACTGTCGCAGATGCAACACCGTCAATTTTGTTTAGTTTCGGCAAAATTATTTTCTCTACTGTCGACGTCAGTTCAACAATATCTTCATCCGAACTACTTACTGATAATGCAATAACAGGCATCATGTTCATACTGATTGCCATGATTGAAGGTTCTTGTGCACCTTCAGGAAGCTCAATATTATCTAAAGCAGCTTCTAACTGACGTTTCTTTTCATCCATATCCACGCCATATTCATATTCCACTTGAACTTGTGAAACATTTGATGAAGATGTAGAATATACAGCCTTTACATCTTCTAAACTTTCAACTGCCTTTTCATAAGGAATTGAAAGATCATCCATTACTTGCTCTGGTGTTGCTCCAGGATAAACACCCATAACGATTAGGAACGGGATCGAAATATCTGGAATCGACTCCATTTTCATACGCGTGGATGAATAAATACCGGAAAACACGATAATGATTGTTAGTAACCATACTGCAAGCTTATTCTTTAATACGAAATTAACCAAGCCCCTCACAGTTCCACCTTACCTTTCTTGACTATATGTAACCACCATTCTATAATAATGACTAGTCGGTCACGTGTCAATTGAAAGGGGCTTGAAAATATTATGACAAGAAAACAATTGATAATCGATTCAGCACTACATTTATTTGCCGAAAAAGGGATAGAAGCTACGTCAGTACAGCAAATTACCGATCATTGCGGAATTTCTAAAGGTGCTTTTTATTTATCATTTAAATCCAAAGACGAGCTCGTTTTTTCTATTATTGAACATTTTATGAACAATATAATTCGCGAAGTTGACCAAGCAGTCAGTGAAGGTAATACCCCTTCAGAAAAGCTCCATATCTACTTTGTTCATACTATGAAAGTATTGTCACACTATGCTGGATTTGCGGATATTTTGATGAAGGAAAACGTTTCTGCCATCAATAAGGCATTAATTGAACGGATTCATTATTATGTAGAGCTTTCCAATAAAAATTTGGAAAAGCTGCTATTTGAAGTATTTGGCGAACAAATCGAGGGACGACAATATGATTTAGTCGTTATTGTAAATGGGATGGTTCAATCGTATATGCAGTATATTTTCGACTCGTGCCAGACATTTGATGCGGTTAGGTTTGCAGATTCGCTTGTTGAGAAGACAACTTTATTAGCGACAAAAAGTAAAATAGCGCTGTTGCAAAATACTTCACAGTTTTACAGACGGATCGAAAATTATTCGATTGATCATATAGTGGAGGAACTGATGTTGCTTCAACAGCAGACGACGAACAATTTGGAACTCGATTCCCTCCAATTATTAATAGAAGAACTCAAAAGTGAAAATCCAAGAAATGCGATCATTATTGGTCTCGTCTCCAATTTAGAAAAAAACGAGTCCTTTAATTGGATTACGTTATATTTGAAAAAGCAATACAGTTAAAAAGAGAGGGACCCAAAAAATGGATCCCTCTCTTTTTAGTTTTAGCTGTTTAGGAAACGAATGATTTCTCTTGCTACCGTTTGAGAATCTTCCACCATACCAAGATGTCCTGTATTGGTTTTTACTTTCTCCACATTCGGGTTGGATGTCGTAATCGGTGTGACAGCTTTGTCCTGTTCTCCTTCAATGACGAGAATTGGAATTGATATTGTATCGACAAGATCTCGTTGGTTTGGACGTGACTTCATAGCACCTAGTGCAGCAACAAGGCCTTCTTCTTTTCCTTCATAGGCAACTTCTTTTGCAAACAGCACATCTTCCGTTTTCGCATCGGGCGCAAGGAAGTTATGAATCACTCCGTCTACGAACGAGCCTGTCCCATGTTCCTGAATCTCTTCTTGTTGTTTCGTTCTTTTATCGATTGCTTCTGGTGTATCCGATGAGTCGGATGAATACAATAAGACGGCCTTTTCGATTTTAGAATATTGTTTCTCGATTGCCGCCAATGTAATATAGCCACCCATCGAATGCCCGATCCAATATGCCTTTTCAACTTTTTCCGTCACTAATACATCGATTATATCTTCGGCATAGCGATAAACTGTATATTCCCCTTCCGGCATTTCACTTTTTCCATGCCCTGGTAAATCGATTGCAATGACATCAAATTGCTTTGTTAAAGGTTCCATAATTTTTTCGAATATTGCTGTACTCCCTAAAAATCCATGTACTAATACTACAACTTCCCCAGAACCATTTCGCGTATAATTTAACATATAACCAGTCCTCCCCTGAATTCATCTCTTATCCTTTTCCGTATTTCTATAATAATAAACAAAATCAGCCATTTTAAACGGATTGCTTAAAATGGCTGTTCATTATATATAGGATTTCTTACGTCTAAAGGTCGGTTTGACTTCTGCAAACAAAATCGCAAAGAAGATGAGAACACAACCAACAAGCATACGCCCAGTTAAAATTTCATTTAAAATAAGGACGGAGAACATCGTACCGAACAACGATTCCGTTGATAAAATAATGGCAGATTTCGTAGGGTTTGCATATTGCATGCCGATATTTTGACATACATACGCCACAGCAGTACAAAATATTGCCAAGTACACAATGATGCCCAACCCTTCTGAAGTATAAGTCGTCGGCACTTCCCCTAGCATGACAACACTAATTACACTTAGGACAGTCGCCGTATAAAACTGGACAATTGTCAGCGCTAAAGCATCTTCAGTTTTAACAAATACATTTGTATAAAAAATATCGAAAGCGAATCCGACCGCACAAAGAATCGACAGGAAATCGCCAAAATTAATCGTCATCGAATCCTGCAATGATAAAAATCCAATTCCGACCACTGCCACACCAGCTGCAATAAACTCAAACCGGTCAATTCTTCTTTTGTAAATGACATAAGCGATAATTGGAACGATAATGACATTAATCGCTGTCAAGAATGCATTTTTAGATGGGGTTGTATATTCCAAGCCCATAGTCTGCAGGGTAAAGGCGATAAACAAGATTGCGCCGAGAATCGCACCTTTCCATATTACAGCTTTTGAAATGAGTTTTAATTTTTTATAGAAAATGAAACTTAAAATAATGGAAGCTAATAAAAATCTCCCGGCCATCAATTGAAAAACGGTCCAATGTTCAAGCCCTTTCGCCATTCCGACAAAACCGCTTCCCCACATGACAGCGGTGATGAGCATGAGAAGCTCACCTTTATATTTTTGCATATGATTCCTTCTCTCTTTTTAAACTGCTGTTTATGTATAATTGTTTTTAGCTGAACAAACTACTATTACAATAGACAAACTTCGAGGAAAAAGAAAGCGAAAATTCAAAAATTATCTTAACTTGTAGTAAAGTTAGAATTTTTTGCTTGACTGAGTACGTTACAAGTAGTTTTATATTAGCTAAAAGGTATGGAGATTATGGAATTGATTTAGTTTTGTTCGGAGTAACTAAATTAATAAAATTAGTTAAATAGTGTCGGATAATATGTATATAGTTCGTGTAGTTGATTAAGGAAATTCCTATTATATAGTCGGAAATATCTATAGTTTTGAAAATAACGGTAAAAAATCCGCTTATTTTACTTTTCTCCAATGCCTGGACTACTATATCAATAGCATTTTATCGTATTATCGTGTAAAATAAACTTTTAGAATAATTTAGGGACGTGAACAGTTTGATTAAAATTGAAATGCCAAAACCAGATTTAGTAATTCGTCAACGCGAACAAGTGTTAAAACCAGGGGATGTTGAAATTACACCATACTTCGGATTTATTGATTTCCATAAAATTACGCGTGATAAAGGCGGTATCTTCTTCTTCTATAATGAAAAGAACGAGCTTTTATTCGTAGGTAAAGCACGTAAAATCCGTCAACGTATTAAAAAGCACTTTGAAGACAATGTATCACCAATGAAAAACCACCGTGCAGAAATTCACAAAATTGAAGTTTATGAAATTGAAGATCCAATGGAACGTGAAATTTACGAAACATTTGCAATCAATCAATTCCAGTCAAAATACAATATCGATAAAGTATTTTTCGAACGCGCATAAATTGTGAGACATAGCCCAAAAATGCCATTTTCCTCCGAGAGAGAAAAATGGCATTTTTTCTATGCGTTGAAAATTGATTTCCATTCCGGGACGCTTTCCGCGGGCACGGCCTGAGCCTGTAGTCTCAGGCGTCGTGCTGTTCCCGCTGGAGTCGCCCTCCATTCCAATCAATTTTACAAAATATCCGTTTATTAATTTACTTCTACTTTTCTGCACAAATCTTTAATTATTCTGCTTTAAAATCGAGCATTTCGTTAATTTTCGATAAATCTTCCATAATGCCTTTTTTCTGGATGGCAATGCCGTCGTACCATTTGTTTAAAATGTCCTGCATGCCCTTCTCGATTTCTTTTCCTTCCGATACGAGCTGTACCATCACGTCGATTACTTTTGTACGTTCTTCGTAAAACTTGACGCGTGCCGGAAAATCTTTGCCGATGTTTTGTTTAAAAATATAGCCGAGTTTAATAATTCCATTATTCATCAGCTGCTCCGAGTAAAGTGTCGATCCGACAACTGCTAAACGCTCTTTAAAATCCGGCTCTTCTTTAATATAGTTTTGCATCAGGAGGGCAACCTCATCTGCGAAAGATTTGAGTTTGTTGCGCTGTCCTTCCATCAAATCTTTAGATTCCTCGAAAATATTTAGCATCAATTCTGTATGTTCAAGCATATTTTTCACTTTATTTAATGGTTCTTCACTTGCTCCATTCAGACGTACTTGAATTGTACGATATACATATTGGCGTTGTAAGTAGGCCGACAGTAATATAATCCCGTTGTAATGAACGCTTGCTTCGTAATGTTGTTGTGTTATCATAGTAAAATCCTCCAACCAGTATGTCTATACATTGTTAACAATACCACATATTCTTTCTCTTGAAAGGAAAAAATTCAAACTATTTTAACTTTTATATAAAAAAGAAAGTCTCGGAATGGCTCCGTGACTTTCCCATATCGATTACACCGATGCGTAACCGACCAGTTTATTGAATTCATCCCAACTTGTAAGACGGGTATATTCCACAGTCTGATTGTATGACTGGTTTTTCACGATTACTTTCGTTGTGCTACCAGCCAATGTGTTTAAAACAGCTGGTTTATCATCTACATATACATCAAGTTCCAGGTTTTTGATAATATCGATTTTCTCATGATCTGCCATCCCGCAGTAAAAACGCTCATCCACAACCGGGAACCCTTGTGCTTTTACCCATGCGCGGGTCTGTTCACAATACCCTTTCGGACGGGATGTAATATAGTAAATTTCATGCCCTTCTTCTGCTAAAGCGTTCAATACCTCTTTTGCGCCTTCAAAGCTTGGACAATTCGTGAAATAGATTTCTTCCATTGAGTCTTTCCACATTTGGCTGCCTTCTTCATTTGTTAGCCCAAATGGTTCATGAATTTCGACAGTTGCAATTGTATCAAACACATCTTCGCCAATCGTTTTGTTCAATTTTTTATTATATAAATGAAACGCATGTCGACGTAAATCGATTAACGTATCATCTATGTCAAATCCGAATTTCATATCCCTCACCTAACTTAATACGAGAAAAGCTTCATGAAACTTTTGCTCTTTTTCTATTTGTATTGCCTGGATTTTTTCAATCTGTTGTTTTCGTGCTGTTGCGCAGCTGATAAAATCAAATTTCTCATTTTCCAGTAGCATTTGAGCCAGCACATGGGCATCCATTAACGAACTATTTAATCCGTACGCGCCGGTCGGAGTCATCGTATGCACAGCATCCCCGATTAATGCAACACCTTCTTTACCCCATTGCTCCGTTGTACTGCTGAATACATCAAGCAGCACAAAGTCTTTCCATGACTGGATATGTTCCTGTACGACAGGGGCCAATTGTGGAAATGCTTTTACGAGCTTTTCAATAAACGGCATAAAAGGCTGTTTGCGTAATTCCGGATAGCTTCCTTTATTAATATTCCAGCCGATTTGTACAAATCCTTTTGCCTGTGTAAACAAGGAAATTTGCATGCCATCAACAAGGGCCATTTTAATGGAAGGTGTCCAATTTGCAGGTGCCGGTATTCTTGCCCAGAGCAGATCATAGCCATGATCGCGGATCGTTACATCCAAATTCGCCAATTTTCTAACTGTTGAAAAGCGCCCATCCGCACCGATGATAAGCTGTGCTTCAATTGTCAAATCGTTATCACCTTGTTTGGCGCGAACTGCTGTATATTGTCCGTGCTCATTTTGAACAAGCTCTTTAACCGTTGTATTCAATAAATAGTTAAACGTTGGATAGCCTTGTGCCTGCTCGATAATTGCTTGAAGCAAATGAGCTTGCGGAACATGGATGCCTAAATGCCCTACAGCCGGATCCGGTTCAATTGTTTTAAACTTTTCACCGCTCATCCAATATTCCAATGTTTCCATACGCAGCAAACCGAGCTGTTCAATTCTTTCGAATAGCTCATACTGTTTTAAAATACGCTCGCCTTCTTCATTTAAATGTTCCCCGCGGAATGCCTTTGCAAAGCCATTTGTCCGTTCAATTAAAAGAACAGACACACTATTTTTCGCCAATATATTGGCAAGAAGCGCACCGCCTGGACCACCGCCAACAATGCATACATCCACTTTTTTAATCATGTAAACCAGCCTTCTTTGGATAGGCAATAATACGCAAATCTTCCCCGACGTGAGTGACTTCACCGAATTCAAGCTGATTTGCCAAATCGATTGTTTCTACATCAGTTCCTGTAAACGGTGTAATGGAATTTTTCCCGCCCAATACTTTCGGTGCGATATACACGATATACTGGTCAATGAAGCCGCCTCGTAAAAATGACGCGTTCACATTGCCTCCACCTTCAACAAGTAGATGCGTAATACCCTTTTTATATAATGCTTTCAACATATCCTCTATGTGCAAGCCTGTTTTTTCTTTATCTACTCGAATAATTTCAACACCATTGCGCTCCAATTGCTGTGCCTTTTCTTCATCAGAATCGAGTGAAGTGACAATGATTGTACGAGCATCCGTTGTGTCCGCAATATGTGCATCAACCGGTGTTTTCAAAGTACTGTCCAACACGACACGTATCGGGTTACGACCTTGTCGATCATCATTTAGTCGCGTCGTCAGCTTTGGATTATCATTTAAAACCGTTTGTACACCTACTAATATCCCGTCCACTTCATGACGCAATTCATGTACATCCGCGCGCGCTTCTTCCCCTGTAATCCATTGTGAATGACCATTATATGTCGCAATTTTGCCGTCAAGTGTCATGGCGAATTTCGCAACTACAAACGGACGCTCTGTCAGCATATTATGAATAAAGCGTTCATTCAGCTTTTGTGCTTCCTCTTGAAGCACACCGACTTCCACTTCGATTCCCGCATCGCGTAAAAGACGAATACCGCGCCCAGCTACTTCAGGATTTGGATCTTCCGTGGCAACGACGACGCGTTTAAATCCGCTTTCTTTCAACAGCTTCGCACAAGGTGGTGTTTTGCCGTAGTGTGAACATGGTTCCAGTGTGACATAAATTGTCGCATCTTTTGTATGTTCACCTGCCATATTCACCGCATGTACTTCTGCATGGGGTTCCCCTGCTTTTCGATGAAGTCCTGTACCGACAATGACACCATCTTTTACGATAACGGCTCCAACTAGCGGATTTGGATTTGTATTCCCTCTGGCACTTGCTGCCAATTCAAGCGCAAGCTGCATATAGTCCTGATCAGTTTTCATTTGAAATTCTCCTTACACAGTTAACTTTTCAACAATTCCGATATGTCCAGACTTTTCTACTTTAGTTTTCAAGTACTGTTCATTCGTTTCCGTCAGGCCGCCCCATAATGGAATATGGCCATCCGCAAGTAAACCGTTTTCCTGCAATGCTGCAAGTTTTTTCGGATTGTTCGTAATGAGCGTTACCGGTTTTGCCCGCAGGACTTGCAATACTCGGATTGCATCATCATATGAGCGGACATCATCTTCAAAACCGAGTGCATGATTCGCTTCCACCGTATCAAACGCTTCTTCCTGCAATAAGTAAGCAAGTGATTTGGAAAACAGACCAATACCGCGACCTTCATGATCTGCCAAATAAAAGATAGCGCCACAGCCGTGTTCAACAATCATCTTCATGGATTCATGTAGTTGATAGCCACAGTCACAACGCTGTGAACCGAAAATATCACCTGTATGACAAATGCTGTGCATACGGATCAATGCATCATCCTGATTGGCAAAATCACCATACACAAGTACAGATGACTGCTGGCCAAAAGCTAAATGCATCGATGATACAGAGTCTACTACCTGTTCTTTCGTCTGGTTTTTTTCAACAGTTGTCCATGAGTACCACTGGAATGTTGCTTCTAGATTTTCTTGTTTTATAGGTAGCTTTACCGGTCCGACAACTGCAATATTCTGCAGATCATCACGACGTACAAGCTGAATTTTATCTTCTAAAATAGCCATTATTTTTTTCATCTTATCACCTTTATTTTTTATTAAGTTACTTTATGTAACCTAGTTTACAATAATAAGCGTTTAACGTCAAATAAACCAGAACTATCAATTGATAGTCCTGGTTTCTATCATACAGAGCCAAAACGATTCTGGCTATTAGAAATGGTAATCTTCTATTTTTTTCACCTTTTGTGCAATCAAACTTACTGCTACAAATGTGATAAGAGAAGCTATGATCGGAATTGTTACGGAATGCATGCCATAAATATTTTCCGCAAAACGGTAGATGACAATATATAATGTCAGGCCGACAATCATCGAACTGATAGCCCCGTATTTATTTGCTTTCTTCCAGTACAGGCCAAAAACAACACTCCATAAAAAGGCCGATTCCAGTCCGCCGAACGCAAACAAATTCAGCATGATTAACAGCTCAGGCGGTTTAACGGCAAAAATAACTACCGCGCACCCGATAATGCTTGTCACCCAGAAGCTGCGATTTTTAATTTGTGCATCGCTTGCTTTCGGGTTGATATAGTTTAAATAAATATCTTTGACAACCGTAGAACTTACTAGTATCAGCAGTGCATTAACCGTCGACATAATGGCCGCCATTGGAGCTGCGAGTACGATTCCAGCCAGAACGGGCGGCAGCACTTCCAATGTCAGCAGCGGCATGACTTTATCGCCGACTTCAATTCCCGGCATGACCGGACGTGCAAATACACCGATTAAATGCATGCCAAACATGATTGTCCCGATTCCGATTGTCCCGATTAAAATGGCTTTATGTAAGCTTTTCGAATCTTTGTAGCTCATCGCACGAACCGCGATCTGAGGCAAACCAATAACACCAAGTCCAATTAAAATCCAAAATGTTGAAACATACAATGGTGTCAGGTTTTGTTCCGCACCAAATGGCGTCACTAAATTCGGATTTTCTGCAACCAATCCTTGCATAATTGTGTCAACACCACCACCGGCAATGACTGTAGCAATAAGAAGGATGACCGTACCTACAATCATAATCGATCCTTGCAATGCATCCGTTAACGCAACAGCCCGGAAACCACCGATAATTACATACGCCAATACGGCTACCGCAAAAATGAGCAATGCACTTGTATAAGAAAGCCCTGTCAACGATTCAATCAGACGTGCCCCACCTACCCATTGCGCTGTCATGGAAGCAAAAAGGAAGATGATGATACTGATTGCCGATAAAATAACAATGGTATGGCTGTCATAGCGTTTCTTTAAAAAGTCGATTAATGTAATCGCTTCAATTCGGCGTGCCACAATCGCAAATTTTTTGCCGAGCACCATTAAAACAAAATAACCTGCAGGCAGTTGTGCCATTGCCAACAGAACCCATCCAAGACCTGTATTATAGGCAACTCCTGGTCCCCCGATAAAACTTGAGGCACTGCCATATGTCGCCATCATCGTCATCGCCAGGATGAAACCGCCCATTTCGCGACCGCCTAAAAAATATTCCTGTAAAAACGAATTAGATGTACGGACTTGGCGATTTGCCCAAATACCGATGCCAAAAATGATGATTAAAAATATGAGTAATGGAATAATCACAGACCAATGTATCATTTTTGATCGTCCTCCTCTTCAAGTGAAATATCTTTGAAGAAAAGCTTCATCGCAAGCCAGATGGCAATAATCATGAATATAGTTCCTGCGATACAGCTATAGAAAAACCATGCCGGAAATCCGAATACATAGTCATACTCAAGCGGGTCACCAGAACCAAGCCCATACGCAAATCCGAACCAGATTGCAAAGTTGATGATGACAAGCACGACACCGATCAGTGCTTCTTTATGTGCGATTTTAAAACGCTTATCCTGCACATTAAACATCCTTTCTGTTTACCATTTAAATCTGCTGTAATTTCAGATTCATTAGGGAATTAACTCGCTCTAAATGGACAACCGTCATTTTAGAGACTTAACCTCTCTATTCTACGTTGCCAAACCTTGAATGAAAAGACTTTGTCGACGATTTGTCTAGCAAAAATAAAAAAGCGGCGCCTAGATTTACTAGACGACGCTCCATTTGGAAATTACAGTAACTCTTTGCGCAAATCTGCCGGTGATTTTGGGGATAATAAACCGTATGGAATGTCGAACACCGTTTTTGCCCCTTTGTCTCCCTTTGCGTGCAATTTGTATGCAGCGCGGGCATAGGCAACGAGAACACTTGATGTAAACATCGGATTCGATTCAAGCGTTAATGAAAACTCCATAATTTGTTTGTCTGATTCGCCGGATTGACCAGAACGGATAACAAATCCGCCATGTGGCATACCTTGGTGATTTTCTTTAAATTCAGCTTCCGTAATAAAGTTCACAGTCGTATCATAATCCGCAAAATAATTTGGCATTTCTTTAATTTCTTTTTCAATCGTTGCTGCATCTGCACCTTCTTCCAATACAACAAAGCATTCACGGGCATGTTTTTCACGTGTTGTCAGCTCCGGATTTTCACCGTTGCGCACACGGTTAACCGCTTCTTTAATCGGCAATGTATATTGCACTGCATTTTTTACGCCTTCAATACGACGCACTGCATCTGAGTGACCTTGGCTTAAGCCGTCTCCCCAGAAAGTATATGTATTTCCTTCAGGCAGTACTGTTTCACCTAATAGACGATTCAACGAAAACAGACCCGGGTCCCAGCCAACCGAAATGATTGAAACTGTGTCACTTTTTTGTGCCACCGCTTCGACTGCATCAAAAAACTCCGGAATTTTTGCATGCGTATCATAGCTGTCAATCGTGTTGAACCATTGCGCAAAATGAGGAACTTGCTCCGGTAAATCCTTTGCCGAACCACCACATAAAATCATAACATCAATTTGTTCTTTGTAATTCGGTGCATCCTCCACTAAATAAACCGGTACGTTCGATGATTGGATTGAAACTGTAGCAGGATTACGACGTGTAAATACAGCTACCAATTCCATGTCAGCATTTTGTCCGATTGCTGCTTCTACACCACGACCTAAATTCCCGTAACCTACAATACCAATGCGAATTTTACTCATTATTCATTCCCCCAACTTAATTATTCGACGATTGCTCATTTACATCATGATGTAAATTCAGAATTTTCGTCTAAATTATATTTCATCATACAGTTTCATTTTTATGAATACAATATTTTTCGTTATTTTCACAAGAAATGTTATCTTTCGCGCGATGCTTGTATTATTTACATAAAAGTGTTTTCATTTTCTATTTAGGTGAATTTTTGATATACTGATAAAGTAAAAAATAGACTAATTGGGGGAAAAACATGAAAAAGTTATCAGCGATTTTATTAGCATTTACACTTGTCTTTTCAAGTGTAGGGACTACAATTTTATTTGCTAATGATGCACAGTCAGTTGAAGCAAAAGGTTACAAATCTGGGAAAAAAGGCTTCAACAGCAACAATAACAATTCTAATATTCAGAAAAACAACAACGATGCAACAAACCCGACAACAACAAAACAAAATAACAATACAACGAAAAAGAATGATTCAAATACAGCTTCATCAAACAAAGGCGGTTTAATGAAAGGCTTAATGCTTGGTGGTTTAGCTGGTTTATTATTCGGTAGCATGTTTGCCGGCATGGGTATGTTAGGTAACATTTTAGGTCTGTTAATCAACGTAGCAGCAATTGCGGCAATTGTCTTCTTCCTAGTGAAGATTTACCAGTTGATCAAACGCAAAAAAGATAAAGAGGTTACGGATACGTGGAAAAACTAACATTACTTGAACAAGATTTAATTAATGCCGTTTGTCTTTTCCATGCAAAATTTAAAAACACAGCACCTGAAGATGTGGAAGTGGAGCTGATGTATGATGATGTTGCGGGTTATTCAGCGGAAGCTTTCTACAATGGACAACTAGACGTTTACAACTCTGTAAATTTCATTATGGCACTTCGTCTGTATATTGATGAGCAGCTTGGCCGTGATTCAATGTCAGCCCGTATTTCACTTGCTATTGATGATGAAGAAGGCATGATTGCTCACGTAGAGTTTTAATAAAAAAACTGTAAGACCCGTCTCCTCTCAGATCTGAGAGAAGACGGGTCTTATTTTATGCAGTCGGCTGTACTTCCGGCGTATACTTCGTCGTAAGTGATTTGTAGCTTACGATAAACGCAATCAGTGCCAATACAGAAGCAGCGACTAAATAAATGACAAGGACTAAAGCATTCGATGATAACATTGATAGATCACCCAATGAAATAACCGATTTAAACCCTGAGATTGAATACGTAAATGGTAAATACGCACTTACAGCCTGCAAATTTTCAGGCAGCATTGGAATCGGCAAATTCGAACCTGTAATCGATAATTGTGCAACAGCAAGTACAAGTGCGATAAATCGTCCGATATTGCCTGCAACCGATACAAGGAAGAAAATAATTGACATGAACACAATGCTGACAAAAATCCCAAATAAAATAAACTGTACTACATGATCTACCGATAGCTGTAATACGACTAATGTAAATCCTGTAACCAATACCGCCTGAATTGTAGCAAACAGTGCTAATTGCAGCCATTTACTCACAAACCAGCTTATTGCAGAATTTGGCAATACAGCCGGCTTTTTAAAGTCAACAAACATGGACAACACAAGCATACTTACAAATAATGCCAACGATAAAATATACGGAGCTGTTGAATCGCGGTAATATTCATAAGCATTAACCTTCTCCCCTGCCAACGTGACCGGTGAAGAGAACATTGCAATATTTTTATCGGTAATTCGTAATGCCGCCACTTGCTCACGACCACCTTCCAAACCAGTCACCAATTCCGATGAACCTGCCTGAAGACGATTGACACCATCATTTAATGAAGTAACACCTTCTGTCATTGTTTGCCAGCCGACTGCAACGGTTTCATTACCCGTGCTGATTTGTGTCAGCCCGCTTTTCAGACTGGAAACACCTGCGCCTAATTTGTTCCATGAACTTGTTAGCGATGCGTTACCATTTGCTACTTGGGAAGCACCACCCGCTAAAGTAGATGCACCTGAAACGACCGCTGTCTGTCCTGCAACGAGCGCATCGATTCCTTTTACTGCCTGCCCTTGTCCAGCTGTTAATGAACTAATACCGGATACAATCGTTTTCTGACCGGCAATTGCGTTTTCAATTCCGGCTGTCAATGCAGGCATTGATTGTGCCATCTGGTTGGCACCATTGCTTAATGCATTTGCACTTTGAACGGCAACCGGATAAACGGTACCAAGCTCTCCTAAACCTGCACTTAAAGCAAGTAAATTTTCACGGTATGCTTCCATGCCAGGTGCTTGCGCCAATGTTTGCAGTAACGCTGCACCTTGTGCCATTTGTTCGATATCCGCCTGTTTTGACTGCAATACGGTCGCCAGCTGGTTTAAGCCTTTTGCCAACCCTGGATTCCCCTGCGTGCCGTCCCCTAGAGCGATGCCAGCATAAAGCCGATTTGCTCCTGCTGAAAGCTGCTGTAATCCATTCAGAAGATTTTCAGAACCGGGCTGCAATTTCTGTAAACCTGTATAAATTTCCGTTGAACCGCCTTTTAATGAATTAAGACCCGCTAACACTTGCTGTGAGCCGCCCTTTAACTGTGTCGCACCAGATGCCACTTGACGTGATCCGGACGCTAGTTTATTAATATTGCCTGTTCCACCATTGATTGCGGAAAGAAGCTGACCTGCCCCCGCATCAGCCGTTTTCGCACCGGCAGCAAGTTTGTTAATGTCTGCCGATTTTTCCGTCAACGATGTTAACAATGTGTTCGTCCCGTCCGCCAGCTGCTCTGTACCATCTGCAATTTGCTTCGAACCATCCGCTCCACTAGCAAATCCTGTTTCGATATCCGTAAATCTGGAGAATACCGTTCTGGCATAGGTCGCTGTAATTTTGTCCCCTAATTGTTCGCGAAGTTTTTCTACAGCACTGTTCGTAACTTGCGCACCCATGAAGTTTAATCCTTCATTTTGAATGTAACGCAATTCCGGCACTTGCGGATTTGCATCAAGAACAGTGGTCACCTTTTGGGAAAAGTCTTCCGGTACTTCTACCACTAAGTAAAATTCCTGCTTATCCAGCCCTTCCATCGCTTCTTCTTCCGTCACAAAATGCCAGCCCAATGAGTTACTTTCTTTCAATGTTTCCATTAAATCATTGCCGACATTGATCGCTTGACCACCTGAAACCCCTCCGGCATCCTTATTGACGAATGCAACCGGTAAGTTATCCAGATTGTCGTACGGCCCCCATGTAGCAGACAGAAGAACTGCTACATAAACAATCGGAATGAGCATGACACCGATCAATGCAATGAGTAAACCTTTGCGATTTTTCAGTGACTGCAATTCCTTCCCAAACAACTGAAACGACCCCATAAAAACCCCCCCTTTTTATGAAAATAATCCTATACGAATGAATAAAGACTCATTGCGTATATACAATAATATATTCTAAGTTTTTACATATTTCTACTAGAAAATGTAAATATTTTCTTGTTAGTACGTGAATTTTGTTCATATTAATATTCAAAAAATAGGACAAAATAATCGCTAAATAATTTTCTATTTTAGGACTCTCTTTAGTTATCCGAGTATTCTAACTTAAATTATTATCGGTAATTAAGATAATAGTTCAGTTTCCATAATGTTTTTTGCAAAAAAAAATAAAAAAAATACCACTAATTGGTTGCCCAAATTAGTGGTTTAATTATGAGATTATTTTTCTTGTGGTGCAGCTGTATCAACAATGCGGCCTTCAGTAGTAAACTTAATTTCTTTCATTGATAGTAATTGTTCTTTTAAGTTTTCCCAATCTGATAAACCTAAGTCTGTTACACGGCCTTCGCCATATGCTTTTTCAAACGAGCTGAAGCCGTCTCCGCCTTTAGCTGTGAAGGCATTTGTTGCTACTGTGTACGTTTCGTTGTCCGCTACATCTACGTATGCTTTTGTTGCTTCATCATAGTATTTCAATGAAACGACACGAGAGCCCGCTTCTTTAGAAGAATCGTATTCTAGTTTAGCACCTGAGATATGCAGGAATCCGCCATTTTCCTCTGGAGCACTTTTTACAGAGTGTTCAAATGCAGCTTTTAATTCAGCACCTGTAACATCCATTAATGCCAGTGTATTACCAAACGGCAATACTGTAATAACCTGTCCAGTCGTAATATTCCCTGCCGGAATCGCAGCACGAATACCACCGCCATTTTGTAATGCCATCACTACTTTTTTATCCGTATACTGTTTCGCTTTTGCCAGCATGCCGTCTGTAATGATGTTTCCTAATACTGTTTCGCTGTTTCGCACACTTACTGCACTTGTTTCGGATTTACGAGGACTCACTAAATCTTCTGTCAACTTAACCCCGATTTCTGCTTTAGAGACAGCATCCACTTTTTCTTTAAATGGTGCAAGCATTTTTAAACCTTCTGCATCATCAGCCAGTTTACCGATCTCAACTAATTGACCGTCATGTTTAACAACGACACCATTTTCGTCAAATTCTACATTCAATGTTCCTAGGAAACCAGCATACTCTTTCGCTTGTACGATTAACGTTACGTCTTTTTTCTCGCCGACTGTGTTCGTATCCACTACGAATGGCTCTTTAAGCTCTGTATGCGAGTGACCGCCTACGATAATATCAATTCCAGGGACTGATTTTGCTAGAATTTGATCATTATCATATGCAGGATTATCGTCAAATCCAATATGAGTTAATGCAATAATTTTATCGACACCTTTATCTTCAAACGCTTTTACCGCTTTTTTCGCTTCGTCAATATAATTTTCAAATGCGACACTGCCTGGAGAAGCGATGTCTTTTGTTTCAGCTGTTGTTAAACCGAAGATCCCGACTTTCTCACCGTTTACTTCTTTAATCATACCTGCATAAATTTTGCCGTTTTCAGGCTCGCTTGATACTAAATCAGAGAACATACCTGTAAACAGGCTGTCTTTTGTAAAGTCAACATTCGCTGTTAGAACCGGGAATTGTGCAGCTTTAATGAATTCTGCCAATGCTTTATGTCCTTCTGGTGAAGAACCTAAGTCAAATTCATGGTTACCTAATGTGATCGCATCAAATTTCAATGCATTTAAAAATGGAAGATCTGCTTGTCCTTCAAATTCGTTGAAGTATAAAGTTCCGCTGAAAACGTCACCCGCATGCAATAATAGCGCATCCGGTGTTTTCGCACGTTGTTCATTGACAGCCGTCATTAATTTTGGAAGCGCCTCTACACGAGAATGTGTATCGTTTACATGCATAATCGATAATTTATAATTATTTGTTTCCGGTTCCGGTTGTGGTGCTGGTGCAGCTGCAGCCATCATAGTCGCCAATACACTTGATAGTTCGCCACGTGTAAGTTGTTTAGTAGGATTAAATACTACTTTAGCCTCTGTTAATAAAGCCGTTGCATCAATCGGGTATACCGCTGATACATTCGTTAAAATTTTAGCCAATTGACCATGTGTAATTTTATCCGCTGTGCGGAATGTACCGTCTTCATAACCGTTTACAAATCCAGTCGCTACTAATGCTGCTATTTGACTATAATACTGGTTAGACGTTTTAATATCTTTAAGGTTAGGATTTTTTACATTTGTTGTATCTAGTTTAAGAGCGCCAGCAATCATTTTTGCTGCTTGTCCGCGTGTAACCGTTGCATCCGGTTTAAATGTACCGTCTCCAAATCCTTTTACGATACCTGCAGATGTTAATGAATTGATCCCTTCTGCATATGGATGGCTAGCACTAACATCCGTAAAAATTGTCTCTTCTGCCATAACACCTGTTGCGCCTACAGCTACTGCCGTAAATGCTGCTAAAGCTGTTGCTGAATACATTCTCTTTTTCTTCATCAAAAGACCCCCTACAAAATTTTAACCTACCTTTTGATAGTAACGAAATATTATAAAAATTTCCACATATTCCGGAAAATTTTACTTCTAATTAACAAAAAATTTCATACTAAAGGCACAAAAAAAGACAAAGCCAATAAAAATTGACTTTGTCTTTAAAGTTATCGAATGGAATTATTGTTGTGCAGCTTTAGCACGTAATACCATTTGTAGGATACCGCCGTGACGGTAGTAATCTACTTCTACTTCAGAGTCGAAACGAGCTAACGCTTTGAACTCAGTTACTTTTCCTTCTGGAGAAGTTGCAGTAACAGTTAGGATATCACGTGGTTTAACATTGTCAGTTAAGTTAACGTCGATTGTTTCGTCACCTTTTAATCCTAAAGTTTCAGCTGATTCGCCAGCCATGAATTGTAATGGTAATACGCCCATCATTACTAAGTTAGAACGGTGAATACGCTCGTAAGATTGTGCGATTACAGTTTTAACGCCTAGTAAGAATGTACCTTTAGCAGCCCAGTCACGAGATGAACCCATACCGTAGTCGTTACCAGCTAATACTACTAAGCCAGTACCTGCTTCTTTGTACTTCATACAAGCATCATAAATGTACTCAACTTCGCCTGTTGGCCAGTAAGTAGTGAAACCACCTTCTGTACCTGGAGCGATTTGGTTACGGATACGAATGTTTGCGAATGTACCGCGCATCATTACTTCGTGGTTACCACGACGAGAACCGTAAGAGTTGAAGTCACGGATTGCAACACCGTTTTCGATTAAGTACTTACCAGCTGGTGTATCTTTACCGATTGCACCTGCAGGAGAGATGTGGTCAGTAGTGATAGAGTCACCGAACTTAGCCATTACACGCATTCCAGCTAATGTTTGGATAGCACCTGGCTCTTTAGAAAGACCAGTGAAGAATGGTGGGTTTTGGATGTAAGTTGATTTTTCATCGAAAGTATATAAGTTTTCAGTTGAAGTTTCGATTGCATTCCAAGCTTCGTTAGCTGTGAATACTGTTTCGTATTCTTTTTGGAATAATTCACGAGTTACAACTTTATTTAATACTTCGTTAACTTCTTCAGTTGATGGCCAGATATCAGCGAAGAATACTTCTTTGCCTTCTGGAGTTACAGCGATTGCGTCTTTTTGTAGATCGATATCTACAGTACCCGCTAAAGCGTAAGCAACAACTAATGGTGGTGAAGCTAAGAAGTTAGCTTTTACTAATGGGTGTACACGGCCTTCGAAGTTACGGTTACCTGATAATACAGAAGTTACGAATAAATCGTTTGATTTGATTGCATCTTCGATTTCTGGTAATAACGGACCAGAGTTACCGATACATGTTGTACAACCGTAACCAACTGTGTTGAAACCGATTTGGTCGAAGTAGTCTTGTAAACCTGATTCTTCTAAGTAACCAGTTACTACTTTAGAACCTGGAGCTAATGAAGTTTTAACCCATTTAGCAGGTTTAATGCCTAACTCAACCGCTTTTTTAGCAACTAAACCAGCAGCTAATAATACGTATGGGTTAGATGTGTTTGTACAAGAAGTGATGGCAGCGATTGCTACAGCACCTGCAGGAATTTCTACGTCACCTTCTGCAAATTTAGCAGTTGATGTTTTAGAGAATTCTTCTTCTGTTAAACCGAAACCTTGAGTACCTTGTGGAGCTACTACTGATTCACGGTAAACACGTTTCATTTCAGTTAAAGGAATTAAATCTTGTGGACGCTTAGGACCAGAAAGGTTTGCTTCGATGTCCGCTAAGTTAATTTCTAAAACGTCAGTATAAACAGGCTCTAAGTCCGGGTTGAAGAACATGTCGTTAGCTTTTAAGTAAGCTTCAACAACAGCAATGTGCTCTTCGTCACGGCCAGTTAAGCGCATGTAGTTTAATGATTCTTCGTCAACTGCGAAGAAACCACAAGTAGCACCGTATTCTGGAGCCATGTTTGAGATTGTAGCACGGTCAGCTAGTGGTAAACCAGGTACGCCAGGTCCGAAGAACTCAACGAATTTGTTTACTACACCGCGAGCACGTAATACTTGAGTTACTTTTAATGCTAAGTCAGTAGCTGTTGTACCGTTTGGTAATTCACCTACTAGTTTAACACCGATAACATCAGGAATTGGGAAGTAAGATGGTTGACCTAACATACCAGCTTCAGCTTCGATACCACCAACACCCCAACCTAGAACACCGATACCGTTGATCATAGTTGTGTGAGAGTCAGTACCTACTACTGAGTCAGGGAATGCTACTAAACCTTCTTCTGTTTCGTTCACGTGAACGATTGGAGCTAAATACTCTAAGTTAACTTGGTGTACGATACCAGTTGCTGGTGGTACAGCGCGGAAGTTATCATAAGCAGTTTGAGCCCATTTTAAGAAGTTATAACGTTCAGCGTTACGCTCGAACTCTAAATCCATGTTCGCTTGTAATGCTGCTGCGTTACCGTATTTGTCTACTTGTACTGAGTGGTCAATTACAAGGTCAACCGGAATTGCAGGGTTGATTTTAGCTGGGTCTCCACCCATTTCTTTCATTGCAGAACGTAATGAAGCTAAGTCAACTACTACTGGAACACCAGTGAAGTCTTGTAATACTACACGAGAAGGCTTGAATGGTACTTCAGCATCTGCATTGTGATTACCGAAGTTAGCTAATTCATTAACATGCTCGTCTTTAATTACGTAGTTATCATATTGACGTAATACTGATTCTAATAATACTTTAATTGAATAAGGTAGGCGTGATACTTTTGCGATACCAGCTTCTTCAATTGCAGCTAAACGGAAATAGTTATAAGTTTTACCGTTAACTTCAAAAGTCGAACGACTGTTGTGTAAGTTTGCCATGTTGTGTTCCCCCTAGTTTTTCTTAATTGAAAAGGTTGTAAAGCTCTTTTCTCCACAGTCAATAATAACGCACATTCATACATAAGTAAATTGCATTATTATTATCTTTTGCGATAAGTTAAAATTATGACCTATCGGAAATACCATTTTCTTCTGCAATACATTTAGAAATCCTACTTTGTCAGAAAGTTCTTCTCACACTGTATTCCTCAACAAATTTCTAATGCATTGTAAATTGCATTTTTATTAGTACCTATTTGAAAAAAGTTTGAATAAAAATTATTTTATTATTGTACTAAAATAAAATAATTAGTTTAATTTGAGCCAGCGCTGAATGAATGTTGATACGATACTGCGCAGTTTTTCATTCCGATTGGCAAATTTCAGATAAAAATAAATCGTTTTTGCCAAGTTCAGCTGGTTTGTTCTTGCTTTAAACCACAATGCATCATAGCCCCGCTCATAGGCGACCATTTCCAGCTGGTCAAACAACTGTTCAAACCATTCAATGAAAAGTTCTTCGTCAATATTTTTGGCTAACAATGCCTGAATGATATTGCAGAAACGTTCTTCCTCATCATCGATAAAAACATAGCCCTTCCAAATATTCGCGCGTATTGCCTGCAATATTTGAGCCGTAAAGCGAATCGGATAAAGCGGATGTGCAATAATTGCGCTAATTAACTCCGTTGTATTCGTAATGCTATGTGCCCAGCCAGACTTTGTATCGACAAAGCTTCGCAAATCCTGCTCCTTCGCTAACAGTGCCACTGCATTTTGCGCAAGCAACTCCAACTGCTCACTCGTCAAAATGTTAAGCTGTCGATCGGCATTCACGATTGCGGCTAAATAAAGTGCCGCATAGGAACGCTGAAAAACAGAACTTGTCCCATTCTCACCGATATTAAAAAGTAAACCGTCAGTTGAAGAAAGTTTGCTCACAAATTCGGTAATAACTGTTTCGCCGAGTGCATTCTCCGATAACAGCATGATGAACAGTCGATAGTTCAGCTGGTCACGGATTGCTGCTTCTTCATGACCGATTGTTCCCAGTAAATCATTCAATATCGACGGGTGCTCCTGAATCGATTGTTTTCGCTCTTCCGTCGTCATTTCAAAAAACTTTTCATAATCTTCCACTGCCAAAAAGACGCCTCCTTACCAAATGCATAACATCATTGTAAGAGACGTGCCAACATTTGACTAGGTAAAAGCTCTTCTAATAGACGCACACCTTCTGAATATACCCGTTTTTTATAAAACAAATGCATCTTCTGCTTCAAATAATTCATTTACTTCAATAACACGATCTGAAAACCGATCCACAACATTCAGATCGACCGTATTAATTAAATTTGTTAATACAATCGAAGTACATTCAAACTGTTTCTGCTTTTTTGTTTGTGCAAATTCCTCAATAAAACGTGACGGTAAAAAGCTGGATCCGTCCGTTACGAACAACAAATCCGCTTTTTTAAATTCACTTTTCTTTAAAAGTTTTAATGCTTCACGCAATGGCAGCTCATAATTCGTCCCGCCACCGATGAAACTGTCACTAAACTGAATGAGCTCCTGCGTCTTTGCCTGACCTTTTCTGAAAAATTTGATTTCCCCAACATTTGTTGCAAAAGGAATAATCGCAAAATCTCTTCTCTGCTTTTTGGCGATGTTCAGCAACGCAATACAAAACGCCTTACTTTGTGCTTTAATTGATGTCATAGAACTGCTTTCATCCATGCATACAATAATCGGTCCCTTTCCTTGACGCTCTTTTCCTTTCTTATTAAAAACGAGTGTTTGATGCTCGCTTAATCGCTTCAAAAAATCCAGTTTGCTGTGTCCAAGCATATAGTTCGCCAATTCTGCCGGAAGTAGTCGGGACAGTTCATGCCCAAAAGAAACCGAGTGATGCTGAATTGTCTGTGCTTGTTTTGCTTTCTGCTTTTTCATCGCAATTTTTTTAAAACGGCCGACTAATTCGGCAATTTTATGCAATTCTTTTCGCTCGCTAATCATTTTTGCCAGTTTAAACTGATCGCTTAAAGGAACTTGCTCCAATTTTTTCCCATCCATCGTTCCTACTTTCATGACCGCAGTTTTTGTTTGATGGATATTCTTTTTATTTTCCTGAAGCATCATGCCGATGGATGTTTTGGATAACTGTTTTAAATACTCTCTTTTTTGCGGTAAATCATTTGCAGCACTAGGCATTTGTTGCTGCTTTTGAAAGGCTTCCAGTTGCTCGATCTGAAATGGGTTTTTTTGCTCCTCATAATATTGGAAACTTTTAAGAAGCTGTTCGGCAATGCTGACGGAAGTAAGGACACTCAACAGCTCGTCGCCCTTTGTCAGCGCATGCCATTGGTTGTATTCTTCATTTTTCAGCAGCTCTTTCATAAAATCATATTGCACTTTGTCCAGTTGCTTTGCATTTTCATTTATTACAGGCGCTTTATAATAGAAAGCATGCCAGCAATCTCCGATGATATTCGTAAAGCCGGATACAATTTTTTCACCTTCGATGCAGCTGTCTTTCAATAAAGTGGCCATTTTCAACAATTCGTTAAAACGGGTCTTTTGCTCAGTGCTGCTCTCAAAAACTGTTCGGCTGTAGATTACATGTATGTTCTCACTCATGAAGCTTCCCACCTTCTGTATTCTTTAAAATCCGATGACATCTGAAGTAATTCGAAGCAATTGTTTATGCATTTCCGTTTTTAAATTGTGCAATTCCGGACGGCTCGGGATTTGACGGCTCATATTTTGTACTTCTACAAATAATGTTTTTCCCTGCAGGAGCAGTTGACTCAGCTCCGATTTAGCAAACGGGGATTTTTGAAGCATCGCATTTCTTGCTGTTAAAATAATCATTTCAAACTCGTTCGCTGTCCTGTGAATAAACGCTTCTACTGTATCAAAGGCAACTTCATTAATGATTTGTTCTGTTAACGGTTTTTGTTCGATTGTCTCCCACAAAATATTCGTCAAAATCGTCAAGTCTTCTCGAATCACCTCTGTACGCCCGTCTAAATAAGCCTTCGCTTTCAAAATTGACAATGACTGTTTAAAACGGCGATCGGACGGTCGAATCCCTTCATCATGAAGTGCCTGCCTAATTTTAGCGACCACTTTAAAAATCGTATCAGAAATGGCAACCTTATCTGTCCTTTGCTGATGTTCGGTCAGCTCGTCCAATGTTATTTTCGAAATTTCCTTTTTTCTTTCATCCTTTAACATCGCAATAAAGGCTTCTTCTTCACGAATATAATTCACTTCATAGCGCAGCAAAAATCGGTCGAATAATGCTTCTAGTCCCTCCCCTTCTTCGATGTATTCATTGGAGGAACCGACCATCGTCAAAAGCGGTGAAGCAATGGGAAACCCGTTGTTATAATAAATCCGCTCATTGATAAGTGTGAGCAGTGAATTCAGAATCGCAGAGTTTGCTTTAAAGATTTCATCAATAAACGCAAAATGGGCTTCCGGGAGCATATTTGTCACATTCCGTTTATAAATCCCCTGTTCCAAATCTTTCAAAGACAGTACACCAAACAATTCTTCCGGTGTACTGAATGGTGTCAATAAATGCTGAAAACAATGACTTCCCTCGACAATGGAACCAAGCATGGACGACAGCACGCTTTTTCCTGTCCCCGCCGGTCCGATAAATAAAAGATGCTGTCGTGATAATAAGGCAATTAATAATGCCTCAATCTCTTCTTCCCGATCATAAAAACGTTCATTCAGTTGCTGACGGATGGTTTGCAGCTGTTCACACATTGATTGACCACCTTTCCCTCTATCTTTTCGTAATTCCGTATACCCGCACGTTTATGTAATACTCTACTTATAACGTTACACTTCCTGTACGATTTTTAAACCTTTGCTTGTCTTAATTCTTCCTCTAAAGAACTAGGAATATTTCAGGCGACTTTGCACTATTTTAGTAAGAGCATAGGAAAAAATTTTTTTCATGTTTCCACACAATTTTAGTTACAAATGATTAATTTTGTTATTTTACGTGAACATATTAGATATAGCATGTTTTGTAGGAGGAATCGTATGGCGTTAGTAAGAGTGTCATCTTCAATTTTTTCACGAATTAAAACTATTCAAAAAGCGGTGCAGCGAACAATGAACCATGATGAAATTATCGTTGCATCCGGGACATATAAAGAAACTTTAACTTTTGAGGAAAACAGAACGATTACCGCACCAAATGATGCAACGGTCTGTATAAAAGGAACGATCGTGATTGCTGAATGTGCGACCGTCACATTTGAGAACATGACAATTCAGCCTACAACGCAAATTTACGTCGAAGGTAAAATTATATTAAAAAACTGCGTTATTCAAGGTGGACGTACAAATGTGCTGTTGGCACTGAACGGCGGGACATTACAATGCGAAAATACAACATTCATCGGTGCATCTGATGCGGCAGTCACGTTGGTATACAATAGTGAGGCCCATTTGGAAAATTGTCATTTTGAAAATAATAAAAAAGTCCATATATTAGCGGAAAATTCAACAATTCATTTAACAGATTGTACACTTTCAAAAGCAAATCAGGCACTTTGGGTAAAATCTCATGCAAAGGCTTATTTGACTCATGTAAAAGTCCAGCATCATTCCGGCACCCAGCTCATTATTCAAGACCATGCCTCATTGGAAATGAACGACAGCGAAATCATGCACGGCGAAGGTAATGGTATATATGCATCAGACCATTCAAACATTCATTTAATAAAAACAGCTATACAGCACCATCGCCTTCCCCAAATCTGGATGCAAAAAAGTTCCCTAAACGTAACAGATTGCAAAATTCAATACGGCAATGAATCCGGTATTATTTTACGGGATGGTTCGGAAGCAATGATCGAAAATTCATTGATTGCTTTCCATAAAATCGCAAATGTCCAGTTATTGCTTGAATCTTTACTCAATATGACGGACTGTGAGGTGTACAGTTGCCAAGGGGTCGGCATTCATATAAAGGAAAAATCGATTGCAAACTTCAACAGTACGGTCTTTGCATATAATGTGCTGCCACAGCTTTTCATTACCGAAAACTCCATTTGTACAATAAAAGATGCGACGATTCAGGAAGGCAAACAGATTGGGATCTATACGGAAAAAGGGGCTTCGTGTTCGATTGTTTCCAGTACGATTACAGGACATAAAAACGCAGCGCTAACGGTGATGGAGGCAGAACTATTCCTTTTAAACACAACAGTGCATCATAATAAAGGGAATGGCATTTTAGCGGTCAATCATTCAAAGGCTTCTGTGGACAATTGCCATTTCAATCACAATGAATTGGCACATATTGCAGGGAAAAATAACAGTACTGTGACGATTTACCAAAGTGAATTAGTCGGCGGCAAAAGTATATTTGTCATGGATCAATGTGAACTGGAAGTAACCGAATCGGTTGTTAAAGATGGTACGGGAATTCAAATTGAAATGGTGGGCAATACAAATGCCACGATTCAACAAACCCAAATTAGCGGCGGTGAGACAAATGGGATTGTGGCGATGAAAGATACATCGGTCCATATTATCGATAGCCAAATATCTTGTCATAAAATGCCGCAAATCATCGTCAATGACAGCTCTCTTGTATTAAAGAACAGCGAATTGATGGAAGGTGAACGAAATGGTTTAATTATTGAAAACCATGCAGAAGCATTAATTCAAGATTCGTTCATTTCCAATCATATGTATTCTCAATTATGGATTGACTCCGAATCTTCTGCGGAGGTGAACGCCACACAAATTATCGAAGGCCATGAATCTGATATTTTTGTACAAAATAAATCGGTTCTCCATGCTTCGAAATGCATTATCCAAAATGCGAAATTTGATTTCAATATCCAAGCGGTCAACTTCTCGAAAATTTATCTGTCTGAAACAATGGTCGACAATTCGTTCGGTTCAAAGTTTTACAGTGAAAATAACAGCGAAATTTCATCGAATTTGGATGAAATCAGTTAGGTCATTACTACCTGTAACTTTTTTCAGTTGCAGGTAGTTTTTTGCGGACAATAAAAAACAGTTTACCCTCATTCCATGTAGGATGAAGGGTAAACTGATTTATGAAGGTTTATTTAATACTCCCACTTACAAATTCTGTCTCAGGATAGTACATATTTTTAACAATAACATTCGCCCCAAGGCATTTCACCGCAGGACAATGGCAATTGATCGATTTAGAAATATTTGAATCTAGCCATCTCTTATAAATTTGAGTCAATGATTCATTTTTAATATTGCCGAACGCCTGACCGTCATCCGAGAAATCGGTAACCGAAATATCACCGGAGAAAATATTGAGATTCATTCTTGAACGACCATCCACATCGTTTCTCATTGTCGTATTTGATGCGTTATTGATTCTTTTGATTAATGCTAGATCACGCTCATCACGGCTGCACGGATAGAATGGCATTGTTCCGAATAATACCCAAATATCTTTATTTCGGTAATCGAGAATTTCGTTGATTACTTTTCTGTATTCATCCAAACCGATCGTTTCTAAACTTTCAGCAAAATCGCTGGCGTACATCGGATGAATCTCATGACGCTTACATAGCATTTCATTTGCCACTTCATGATGAATTTTCTCCATAAATGGCACTGTGTTACGGTTTAGCATTGTTTCGGCGGATACAAACATGCCGCCTTTTGACAGTTCTCTTGCATTGTCAAAAATATTACGATATAAATTCCCTCTATATTCAACTGACGGCGTTTTTTCCATCATAGCGAATCCTGTTTCAACAAATTCTTTTTCATCACACCAGTTGTGTGATATGTGCATGACATCTAAATAAGGTGCAACCAGCTCATAATGTGACATCGGCAAAGTGAGGTTGGAGTTGATCTGTGTCTTGATCCCCCTGCTTTTCGCATATTTCAATAATGGTAACAGATTATCTTTAATTCCCTTTTTCGTTAATAAAGGTTCCCCGCCTGTAAAGCTCATCGTGCGTAATGTTTCAACTTCATCCAATTTACGGATGATTTCGTCTGCCGGAATGGCCGGTAACTCTTTCGTTAGTAATGTATAGCCTACTGCACAGTGCGAGCATCTCATATTACATAAGTTTGTTGTTGTAAACTCTATATTCGATAAAGTTAATTTACCATGTTGATCGATATCAATATATGGTTCCCACTCATCATGCGGTTTAAAAATTGTATTCATTTAAATACTTCCTTTCTGCGAGTTCAATTTTCTCATAAAACAGTTGTATTGCAAAGGCTATTGTTTGCAAGGAAATCGCAGAGGGGCGTTACATGCAAATAGCTGCACGGGATGAATTTCCGCGCAGCCGTTTTTTTAGATTTCGATTATTCCCGGTAATTCCGGAATGTCCGAAACGATATCTTCTTCGGACAACCGCAACTCAAACAGGGGGTATTTTTCTTTCAAATTCAGCTGTGCCAGCATTTCACCCGAGTCTGCTACTGCTGGGGCTTCATATGAATAATCTGCCGTCATAATATGTTCAACCGTCTGTCGGATGTATGCTTCTTCCTGCTTTTTAATCGGCAGCACTCTCTCCAATAAAAGGGGCTCTATCGCAGCTTTCAGAAAGCTTTGTGCTTCGGCCATACAGCTGAATTCCGCCAGTTTATTCGTATATGATATCATTTTGGACCGTTCAAGATTTTGTTGGGCTTCCAGTTCTTTCACCTGATTACGTATTGTTGTCAGTTGCTTTTTTGTCAGATCGTTCAGCCGGGCTTGGACTGAATCCAGTTTTTCCAGGATAAATTGTTCGTATTTTTTTATATACATCAATTTCTGTTCACATTCTGTCTGGATTCTATTCAATGTTTGAATTTGCTCGGATACTATCAACGAAAGTTCACTCTCTTCCAATGGAAATGCTAGCGACATCCCGGTTTGCTTTTTGAATAGCTTCTCCAATTGGCCATATTCCATCATGTAATCTACATGCAATTTTCGGTAATCACGTACATTTTTTTGATAAAGCGCTGCCGTTTCCTCATACATGTCCACGACGGGGTCATGTAGATAGGAATAGCTCTCCAGTGTCTGCAACAGCTGAAAAAGCGTTTGTACTTCTTTGAACACTTTACTAACAGTTTCATATTGTTTTTCAAAGGAAGTAATGAGCGCTTTATCCTGTTGTAATTGAGCGGCATCAATATGAAGATTGCCTTGATGATGTACGATATATTCAAACGCCGATACATACGGTTCTCTTGCCGGAATTGTATTCATTTCTACTCGCAATCGTTCCAGCCATTGTAAAAACCGCTCCGTCGTATGGCGTGTCTTCTTCTGCTTGTTATCAATTAACTGGAACATGAGTTGTGACAGCTGTGTTATTCGGGAATCAATGAGCAGCTGTGTACTGTTCGTCTTACGGGCTTCTTGTGCCTGTAAAGCAGAAACTGGTACATCCTCCCCAATATAGTAGCCGTAACGTTCTTTCTCCACTTCAAGAAAGGCTTCCACTTCCCCATCTACCCGATCAATCCCGTTTACGACTAAATGGGCCGTTATCCCCGTCTTGTTCAGTTGTTCGATAAAATTCACTTCTGCTTCTGTTGCAGGCGAACCCGCTTGTAACACCCAGAATACTTCATCACTACGCTGTAATAGCGCCGGTGAAAAGTAGGCCGTATTGTTTGCGCCTGTTTCCAGCGCTACCGAGTCGACAATGGTCACTTTCTTTAATAACTCACACGTTATATACACTTCCAAATAATCCAGATGCTTACGAATTATTTGCGCACTTTCTGAATTTGAAATAGTAAATAGCGAGAGGTTGGCAATATCAAATATTACTTCCATACCATTCAGAAAAACAGCTTTTATATATTCCTCATCACTGTATTTCAAAAATGTATTTGTCCTCGTTGGTTCTGAAGGGCGGTCTTCCAACAGGTTTCTGCCGATTAAACTGTTAATTACTGTCGTTTTCCCAACCCGCTCTTTTCCGATAAAGAGGACGATTGGCTGACTGTCCGCATCATCAATGATCCTTTTTAAACGGGTAGTCGTATCTTTTACATAACTATTTTGAGACAGAATACTATGCAAAGGTTTTAGCCGTTCAATTAATTGTTCCAACGGATTGTGTTCATCAAAGTTGTTTAGCTGTTCGCTGAATCGCTCAGTCATACGGGTCACTCCTTTACAATCGATTATTATTCTATTATAAACGCAGTGATTTCAACACGGACAAGTAATTACGAAAAACGAAATAATTGGTTCCTCATACTTAATCGACAAAACAATGACTAGGTATTAACACATGGAAATTTTCTTGAGTAAATTAAATTTCATCATAATGTTGCTATTGCTCGACATTGTTTGCATGCTATTATAGAAGAAGAATATTTAAAAGGAGCTACACAATATATGTACAATATCCGTGAGCAATGGTTTGGGAATGTACGCTCAGATGTGCTGGCAGGACTTGTTGTCGCACTGGCCCTCATCCCTGAAGCAATTGCTTTTTCTATTTTAGCCGGTGTAGATCCGATGGTCGGTCTCTATGCCTCATTTGTCATCGCTGTAACAATCAGCTTTGTCGGTGGTCGACCTGCGATGATTTCCGCTGCAACAGGAGCGATGGCACTTGTGATCGTTTCACTTGTAAAAGACCATGGATTGCAGTATTTACTCGCTGCAACAATTTTAACTGGTATCATTCAAATCATATTTGGATTGCTGAAAATTGCACGCCTAATGAAGTTTATTCCAAATGCGGTCATGATCGGCTTTGTTAACTCATTGGCGATTTTGGTATTCATCGCCCAAACACCGCACTTTATCGGTGGCGATATCGTCACATGGGCGTTTCTTTTAGCGACAATTGCTCTTATTTACGCAATTCCTTTTGTCATTAAAGGTATCCCTGCCCCTCTTATTGCTGTTGTAATTTTATCGGCAGTAGCCATTTATTCAGGCTTCAATTTAAATACGGTTGGAGATATGGGCACGATTACACAATCGCTGCCATCATTTTTAATACCTGATATTCCGTTTAACTTAGAAACGTTGATGATTATTTTGCCGTATTCACTTGCTTTGGCTGTTGTCGGACTAGTCGAATCATTACTGACCGCTTCTATTTTGGATGATATGACGGCTTCTGAGAGCGATAAAAACAAAGAAGCACGCGGACAAGGAATCGCCAATGTGATTAACGGTTTCTTCGGTGGTATGGCCGGCTGTGCAATGATCGGCCAGTCTGTCATTAACGTAAAATCCGGTGCACGCGGCCGACTTTCCACTTTTGTAGCCGGTGTGTTTTTAATGTTTTTAATTCTCGTTTTAGGTGATTATGTTGTACAAATACCTATGCCGGTGCTGGCCGGTGTAATGGTTGTTGTATGTATTACTCAATTCGACTGGCAATCATTCAAATACGCTGTGACAGCACCGAAAAAAGATGTATTTGTTATGCTTCTGACAATCGCGGTTGTCCTGTATACACATAACTTAGCGTTAGGTGTTGTAGCCGGTATTATTGTCAGTGCGCTGTTTTTCGTCAACGAAATTTCACGGGTAAGTATTTCACAACAAGGGAAAACATACTTTGTCAAAGGGCAACTATTCTTCGCTTCTACGGAAGGCTTTATCGACCATTTCAAATCGGTTCAAAATGATCATTCTTCCATCGAAATCGACTTTTCACAATGTAAAGTGTGGGATGATTCGGCAATCGGTGCTTTAATGAAGGTAAAGGACCAGCTGAAAGCGAAAAATATAGAAGTAACCTACTTGAATATTGATGAATCAAGTAAACAGCTGTTGAAGAAGTTAACCGGTACGACATTAATCGATTAGGAGGTGGCGTATGTATCAACATATTTTACTGGCCGCTGATGGTTCACAAAACTCGATACGTGCTGCAAAAGAAGCTTTAAAAATAGCACAAGTACATGCCGAAACATTGGTGACGATCATTTTTATTATTGATATGGAAAAAGCAAAAACGGATGTACTTCATTCAAGTTCCAATGAAAGTCTATACATGGAACGCCGTCGAAAGCTTGTGCCAATTGAGGAATTGTTCAACGAGCATCAAGTTCGCTATAAAGTGGAAATCATTCATGGCTCACCAGGACCTGAAATCATCAAATATGCCAACACACAAAATGTGGATTTGGTCGTAATCGGCAGCCGCGGGTTAAACAGTCTGCAAGAAATGGTATTAGGCAGCGTGTCGCATAAAGTGATGAAGCGCGTTCAATGCCCTGCAATGCTTGTGAAGTAAGGGAAAACTAAACAGAGAAAAGACAAAACATTTTTAGAGCGAATAATATGTTTTGTCTTTTTTTTATGTATATCTGATATAATTGGGGTCAACATGTCAAATTCAGGATGAGGTGGGAACTGTGTTTTTCTTAAAGCCTAAACTAATTAAAAATGGTAAGAAATCTAATGCGGAATTGTTATTTAAAGATGTTTCACCAGATCAATGGGATCAGGAGCATTTAACGAAAGCTAATTTGGATTTTTCAATAGATAGTGTTCGTCTCGTTAAGGAGTATGCTGAACGGTTAATCCATACAGAATTTGGACAGCAGCTTTTAAAAGAGCATTCAGAAAATTTCATCACACGTATTGGTGCCTATTTAGGCGAAGTAATTAAAAATCACAAAGACGGGAAATATCGCTGGTTTGATTTTAATTCGATTCAAGAAAATACCATACATTTAAATAATTATGTATTGAGTGTAGACGATGAATCTGTTCTTTATTCTAAAAAATTGGATCACGTATTGTGTCCAATTTATGAAGTGAAGCAATACTTTGATGGCAATTCCAACTATGATAATTTTTTGGCATATGTAGAAGACGCGATTAAAAACTAGACTTCCTATGGAGGAACTATTTATGTCCAATGATGCTCTAATAATACTAGCCATAGTTTCAACTATGATATGGATTACTGTATCTAAAGAAGCTACAAAGCCTACAAAAGAGGTGAACAAACGAAAGATGATCACTTTATTATCCGCAGGAACTTTATCGGCAATTCTATTAACTGTATCCCTTTTTCAACATTTATTGTTCTCATTTTATTTAACGTGAATGCGTAGATAAATTATTAAAATACTTACAGAGGAGATAATTTTGAAAAAACTACTTTTATTACTCATTGTTCCTGTTATTATTTGGTTTGGTTGCAGCAATACTGTAGTTGCAGAGTTTGCTACTGTGAAGAAAATTAAGGTGAATTCAATTATCATTCGAAATTGGGGTGGAGAAACAAAAGAAATCGTTATTCCCAAAACTAATGATTATTCTTTTGAAGTAGAGAAAGAATATTTTTTTAATTACGAAGTCAAGAAAAGTAAAAAGGCTGTTTTAATATCTGCAGAACCGAATGTACCTTAAACTTCTGCCACAGCCTATTTTAAAAGTTATCTGGTTAAATTATGCTGATCCAAAATATAATCCTCACTTCCGGCTATATAATCCTCACTTGCTTTTGCATAATCCCCAATTCTTGTTTGTTAATCCTCACTTTCAAGTATATAATCCTCAAATCGATTATTTCTAAAAACTGGGGTTAGAAACTCCGCATTCGTTTCCTGTTGGAGCCCGCCCCCTCTTTTACCTTTTATAACAGTGGCAATTTGCTGTATGGTCGTTCACCATGCCGACTGCCTGCATATAGGAATAGCAGATCGTGCTGCCGACGAATTTAAAGCCGTCTTTTTTCAGTTGCTTGCTCATCCGGTCGCTTATTTCTGTTGTAATGGGGACTTGTCCGAATGATTCCCACGAATTGATCATTGGCTTGCCGTCGACAAATGACCAAATATAGTTTGAAAAGGAACCGTATTGTTTTTGAATGGCCAAGAAGCTTTCGGCATTCGTCACAACACTTTTAATTTTCAACCGATTGCGGATAATGCGTTCGTCATTTCTTAATGCTTCAAGTTTTTCTTCATCATATTGTACTATCTTTTCCGCATCGAACTGATCAAAAGCAGCCAAATAGCCTTCTCTTCTTTTTAAAATAGTCAGCCAGCTTAAGCCTGCCTGTGCCCCTTCCAAACAGAGCATTTCAAACAGCTTCCGGTCATCATAAACGGGTACGCCCCACTCTTCGTCATGATATTTCACATAGATAGGTTCATCCAGCTTCACCCAACTGCAACGCTCCATGTCCTCACCTCTTTTAATCCACTGTAATCCAACTCGTTTGCAATCGCAAATAATTTTTGTTATCCTTACCTTACGAACGTCAGGAAGGTGAACATGTGACAAAAGAGAAAATTATACAGGCCGCTCTGCTTAATTTCAGCGAACACGGATACAGCGGCGGATCGTTGGCCCAAATCGCAGAAGAAGTAGGAATACGTAAACAATCCATTTATACGTATTTTAAAAGTAAAGATGCTCTTTACTTAACGATTTCGAAACAGGCAATGGAGGCTGAGCTGTTGTTTGCAAAAGAATTTATCGCTAAACACCAACAACTTCCTGTCGAGAAAGTATTGCTGCCATTTCTGCAGTCTTTTCAGGAGCGCTTTGAAACTATAGCCGAAACTAAATTTTTCATGCGCTCGATTTTCTTAATGCCCCAGCATTTGGAGCAACAGTTAAGTGAGCAAACGTATATTTATTTGGACGAATTGGAAAGGCTTTTCACGGATTATTTAAAAGTACAAACACTTTCCGTTTCCGCTAACGATGCAGCAATCGGTTTTTTGGCATTACTTGATAGTCTTTATGTCGAAATGCTTTATGGTGGCAGTGAACGTTGCGAAAGGCGGCTGCAGGCTGGATGGACAATATTTTACAGAGGAATTAAGAGCTGAGGTGTACACATCATGACAAAATACTGGATACTCGTCCTATTGGCAGGCATCATTGAGATTGTTTGGGCAATGGGACTGAAATATGCAAACTCATTGTGGCTTTGGGTCGGTGTTGCCGCATTGATCGTTTTATCGTTTTATATTTTAATCATCGCTACGGAGAAATTGCCGGTTGCTACCGTTTATGCGGTCTTTACCGGGATCGGTACTGCCGGTACGGTCATTGCGGAAACGGTCATTTTCAACGAGCCGTTCAGCTTAACGAAAATCGGCTTTATTGGATTATTATTAATCGGTGTCATTGGACTTAAATTGATTTCAAATGAACCAGAAGAAACGAGGGATGCATAATGGCTTGGGTCTATTTAATTTTTGCCGGACTTTTTGAAGTCGGTGGCGTCATCGGAATGAACAAAGTTGCCCAGAAAAAGTCACTTGGCTCCTATGCGTTTCTAATCGGTTCCTTTATTTTTAGTTTTTCGCTCCTTTCAATGGCGATGAAAGAATTGCCGATGGGGGTTGCCTATGCTGTATGGACAGGAATTGGTACGGTTGGCGGTACCCTTGTCGGAATGTTCCTCTATCATGAATCAAAAGACTGGAAACGAATTCTGTTTATTTCGTTTATTATTATTGCGGTTGTCGGATTAAAAATTACGCAGTAGAATAGAGGTACTAGAAGCAATGTGTACATTTTATGAATATTTTCATAGATTGTGCACATTGTTGTTATATTTGGAGGCCATTATGAGAAATTTATTTCAAGTAGTCCCAATTCCGATCAGTGGGCTGATGCTCGGATTGGTTTCATTGGGAAATTTATTTTTAAGTATGGGCCAAACCGCTTTCGGTCATGTCTGTTTTTTTATAGGAATCTTTTTATTTCTATTAATCATTGGCAAACTAATCTTTGCGTTTTCCAGTATCCTTACAGAAATGCAAAACCCGATCATTGCATCGGTATCCCCCACTTTTACGATGGGTACTTTATCAATAAGCAGCGGGTTGCACTATTACGGTGTACATGAATTCGTTATACATATGATCTGGATTTTGGCTGCGACGACTCAAGTGTTTATTATTTTTTATTTTGTTCGAACATTTATTTGGAAAAAACGGATCACGATTTCCGATATTTATCCAAGCTGGCTAATCATGTTTGTCGGGACAGCTGTTATGCCATTAACGGCGAGTGATCTTTCAGGAATCTTCACAAAAGCCATCGTGATTTTTGCGGTATGTGCCTTAATTGTTTTAGTGCCGATTCTTATTTTGCGCGGTTTTGTAAGAAAGGATTTGCCGGAGCCGACAATTCCGATGCTAACAATTTTAACCGCGCCCGCTTCGATTAGTTTAGCCGCTTACTTCCAGCAGTTTGAAAGTCGATTCGGTATTGTTTTGACATTATTCATCGTCGCGCAAATCTTGTATCTTTTAGTATTGTCGAAATTACCCAGCGCATTGCAGCTTCCCTTTTATCCGAGCTATGCGGCCTTTACATTCCCATTAGTCATTTCTGCTACAGCAACTAATGGTGTCATTCACTATTTTGAACAAAATGGGTTGTCGACGAATTGGCTTGAAACGTATTTTTATTTTCAGTTAACATTCTCGGCAATTATTGTATTTTACGTTTTAATCCGCTATATCAATTACTTATCTATACAAGTGCGACAACAGCGCAGAGTCATTCGAAAAGAAAAAGAGGCAATTTCATAATTGTTCCGCAATAGCGAAACATTCCCCCTTTATGCACCGTATACTATATAAAGGGGGGATTTTTTTGAAAAGAATTATTTTTGCACTATTATTTATTCTAATTATACTCGTGTTAATTTTCTACTGGCTCGACCATGAAATGAATGCTGTGTTAAAAAATGAGGCAGATGGTTCAAATGAATATGTTGTCATTTTAGGAGCAAAAGTGAAACCAGGCGGCATCCCTTCCCAGTCTTTAAAAAACCGTTTAGATGCGGCAGTGGATTATTTGAAAAGATATCCCACTGTAAAAGCGATTGTTACAGGTGGCCAGGGTGCTGATGAGGATCGTACGGAAGCGTCGGTCATGGCTGACTATTTAATCAAACATGGGGTTGCTGAAAATAGAATCTCACTGGAAGATCAGTCTACAACGACTTATGAAAATCTGTTATTCGCAAAAAAACTATTGCCCGATAATACCGCGAGCATCACGATTATTTCAAATGATTTTCACTTGAAACGTGCAACAATTCTTGCCCGCAAGCTCGGTTTAAAGGCGGATGTCGTAGCAGCCCCTACCCCGAAAGTCATCAATACAAAATCCCGTATTCGCGAACGTCTTGCGATCATTAAAGCCTATACGAGAGGCCAATAATTTTACATTTCGGGTCCAATTCGTTATCGTAAACTGTAACGAACAGTTGAGGTGAATTTCGATGAAACTTAGTATATTAGATCAAGTACCCATTTCAAAAGGCATGACATCAGCAGAAGCACTTGCTAATGCAGTGAAGCTTGCCCAACTTGGTGATGAGCAAGGTTATGAACGAATCTGGTTTGCAGAACACCATAACACGACTTCCCTTGCCAGCTCTGCTCCTGAAGTAACCGCTGCTTATATAGCTGCGAAAACAGAACGCATCCGTGTCGGAACGGGTGGCATTATGATGATGCATTATTCTCCATTTAAAGTGGCAGAAGTATTTAAAACATTGGCAGCACTGGCACCAGGACGTATTGATTTCGGTGCAGGCCGTGCTCCTGGCGGGGATATGCCGGCAATGACCGCACTTGCAAGTGGACGCAGACCGGATCTGACAGAACAATATGATAAACTTGAAGTCATTTTACGTTTAATGAATGAACAGCGTACTGGTGAAGCTGTTTATGATAATGTCGTAGCAGTTCCATTTAAAGTTCAGCTGCCGCAAAGCTGGCTGCTTGGATCAAGCGGACAAAGCGCGAAAAAAGCCGGTGAAGCCGGTGTTGGCTATTCATTTGCCCAGTTCTTCAATGGACAAATGTCAAAAGGAATTTTTGATGCGTACCGTAACAGTTTCCAGCCATCATACTTTATGGAACAACCGCAAATTATTACAACTTATGCTATCAGTGTAGCTGAGACGGCGGAAGAAGCGGAATACTTATCGATGCCGATGCAAATTACCCGCCTGAACTTAATGCGCGGTAAGCTACTAAGCGTACTTTCTCCTGAAGAAGCAAATGACTATCCGCTAACTGAGATGGATAAAATGATTTTGGAGCAAAATCGTCCGCTTATGCTGATCGGTTCTGCTGAGGATGTTGCAAATCAGATTCGAGAAGAACAGGCCTATTATGGCTTTGATGAAGCAATGATCAACTGTAACTTATATACGATCGATCAACGTCTGAACAGCTACCGTCTTTTAATGGAACAGTTTAATAAATAATAATAGTTTAATAAGGTAGTGCCATTTAAAATTTTAAGTGGCACTACCTTTTTCTTTTACATATAGTCAGTTGGTATTGCAGTCTAAGAATAATAATCAACTAAAAAGCAGTCCAAACTTTACTTGTCGTAAAATTCGAACTGCCTCTAATTTTTAAATCCTTTTCACTTTTACCTGTTTAACTAAACTGTAGCTGTCGTCGTAACGGGTTGCGGGGCGATTTTTGCTACGATGACGCTGTTTACCGCATTAATGTAAGCCATTGCAGAAGCTTTTAAAATATCAGTATCTGCTGCTTTTGCGATATAGTTTTCCCCGCCGTATTCGATAAAGATTTTAACTTTCCCTAATGCTTCTTGGCCGCGTGATACGGAGCTGATATTGTACTCAACAAGCTTTACCTTGATTCCAGTAACATCCGCAATAGCTGAGTAAAGGGCATCGATCGGACCGGAGCCGACCGCACTTGATTTGAAAATATCTTCTCCGCGGCGGATTTTTACGCTGGCAGACGGGAAAGCAGCGTTTGAAATAATCTGTAAATCTTCAATATCATAAAACTGGTCAGAGTATGATTCTTTATTCGGATTGTTCTTTTCTGTTTTTTCATAGTAGTTTTCAACGATGACATATAAATCATGATTGTAAACTTCTTTTTTCGAATCAGCCAGCTTTAGGAAGCTTTCAAAAATGCCTTCAAACTCTTCTTCCGCAAAATCATCAAAGCCTAATTTAGACAGTGCATTTTTTACTGCATGACGACCAGAGCGTGCTGTTAATACAAGTTCCATATCATTAAGGCCTACATCTTCCGGATGAACGATTTCATAAGCATCACGTGATTTCAGTAAGCCATCCTGGTGAATACCTGATGAATGGGCGAAAGCATTGTCACCTGTAATCGCTTTGTTTACTTGGACATCCAGTCCCATAAAGCTCGACACTAAGCGAGATGTATTCATTATTTCCTTTGTATTAATATCTGTGAACACATCGTAAACGTCCCCACGTGTTTTAATTGCCATAACCACTTCTTCTAATGCCGCGTTTCCGGCACGTTCGCCAATACCGTTCATTGTCACTTCTACTTTATCTGCACCGTTTTTGATCGCTGCTAATGTATTGGCAGTAGCCATCCCTAAATCGTTGTGGCAGTGAACTGAAAGCAGCACAGAATCATCCAGGTTTTTCATTCGATAATTCAGCTTGGCAATCATTTCACCCCATTGTTCCGGCTCTGCGTACCCGACTGTATCCGGTACGTTAATTATCGTAGCTCCGGCCTTCATAACCGCTTCAATCGTTTTCCAAAGGTATTCAAAATCAGAGCGGGATGCATCCTCTGTTGAATATTGTACTTGCGGCAGTAACGTTTTCGCATATTTCACTGCGTCTACACCGATTTGCAGAATCTGGTCCTTCGATTTACTGAACTTTTTCTCCACATGAATATCGGATGTCCCTAGAACCATATGAATCATCGGATTATTTGCATATTTGACTGCATTGTAAACAGAATCAATGTCATCTTTTACAGCACGAGCAAGTGCCGTAATCATCATATTGGAATTATGGCCGACCTTTTGCGCCACAGCTTTTACCGCATCAAAATCACCTTGTGAAGACGCTGGGAATCCGGCTTCAATAATATCAACACCGAGCTTTTTTAACTGCTGGGCAATTTCCACTTTTTCATATAAATTTAGTTTAGCCCCAGGCACTTGCTCACCATCACGTAATGTTGTATCAAAAACCCAAATTTTTCTGCTCATTTTCATTTCCCCTTTTCTTCTCAAATTGATTTTTAAACAGTAAATAAAAATAAAAAAAACTCGTCTCTATGAAAAATTCCATAGAGACGAGGTTAAACTCGCGGTACCACTCTAAATTGAATGTCCATTGCTGAAACATTCCACTTAACGACAAATCATTTGCCAGTCTTTTAACGGAGACTTCCGACTTCCCTACTCTAATTTCAGGTCGTAGCTCATGGACGAGTTCAACAGTTGTATCTGCCAGTTTGCACCACCCACTGGCTCTCTAAAAGTATACAAGCTATTTACTGCTTCCAATCATTGCCTAGATATTACCTTGAAATGAAGTTTACCGGCAATGAAATAAAATGTCAACCTTTATTATCAGAAAATTTAAAAATTACATACTCATGTATTGGCATCTCGATTCGGCTTTGGGCTCACACAAAGTAACCGAATCATTGGCAACCATTAGGGCTAACTTCATTTAGCACACTGAAGAAAATTAAATTTTATCACCATTGAAAATCGAATTTTTAACAATTGCATAATCTACATTACGAATCGCCGATAGCGTTTTGCCGCCAGCATATGAGATTGATGACTGTAGATCTTGTTCCATTTCAGTTAATGTATCGAAAATCGAACCTTTTGAGTCAACGTACATTTTTTTGCCTTCTACGTTTTTGCGCTCACCTTTTTGGAATTCTGATGCAGAACCGAAATATTCTTTCACTTGTTTGCCATCGATTTCCACTGTTTGACCTGGTGATTCTTCATGACCTGCAAATAGTGAACCGATCATTACCATTGATGCACCGAAACGCACTGATTTTGCAATGTCGCCATGTGTACGAATACCGCCGTCCGCGATAATCGGTTTTGAAGCCGCTTTTGCACACCAGCGAAGTGCCGCTAACTGCCAGCCACCTGTACCAAAGCCAGTTTTAATTTTCGTAATACATACTTTACCTGGACCAATCCCAACTTTTGTCGCATCAGCTCCAGCATTTTCAAGGTCACGAACTGCTTCCGGTGTACCGACATTTCCTGCAATCACAAAGCTGTTTGGTAAATGTTTTTTAATGTGGCCGATCATTTCGATGACTTGGTTTGAATGACCATGTGCGATATCGATCGTAATATAGTCCGGTACAAGCTGAGCATCTTTCAGTTCTTCGATAAATGTATATTCCTCATCTTTCACACCAACAGAAATTGAGGCAATATATCCCTTACTTTGCATATCGCGAATAAATTGCGCACGCTTTTCAGGCTGGAAACGGTGCATAATATAGAAATAGCCTTGTGCAGCTAATTTTTCTGCTAATTGCTCATCAATAATTGTTTGCATATTTGCCGGAACTACCGGAAGTTTAAATGTATGATTTCCCAAAGTAACGGTTGCATCGCATTCTGTACGACTTTTCACTATGCACTTTGCAGGGATTAATTGAATATCTTCATAATCAAAAACTGTATCTATCATTTCACTACACTCCTAAATACGAACATTTTTCGTGTTTTTTATAATAATCATTCGACATCTGTTACTTTACAAAACAATGAAAACGTTGTCAACCATAAAACGAATATTTTATTTTAATTTAACATAAACGTTCGGTTTTTAAGAGAATTTAATAAAATATTCCGTTGTAAACCCCTTAAATATTAATTTTGCCCTTATTTTTAAATAACTATTGTCCACTGACTCATCATAATGTTTTAATAGAATTATTAAAAAGGAGTCGATGAATTGATGTTAGAGAAATGGTTGAACGTTCAGAAATAATATTGAGCCAAAAATTGTGCTCAATAATCAATCATTATTGGAGCTGAAAACATTGGAACATTTATTAAAGTGCATGAAAATCATCGGAGACGATACAATCCAACGTACACAATTAACACATCGTATTGAACTGGTAAAAACCTTTCAAGTAAAAAAAGGCATGAAGGTACTGGAAATCGGGTGCGGTCAGGGAGATACTGCAGTAGTACTGGCGGATGCCGTCGGAGAAACAGGACATATTGTTGCAATCGATATCGCATCTCCGGAATACGGTGCACCAATTACATTAGGCGAAGCAGCGGAAACTATTTCACAATCGCCTTTAGGACAGCGAATCGACTTCCACTTTGAAACAGACTTTTTGCAAATGGCGTTCGATGAAAAATTTGATGTTATCGTTCTATCCCATTGTTCATGGTATTTCGAAAGTATCGAACTGTTGAAAAATTATTTACAAAAAATCAAGCAAGTCGCTGACCGGATCTGTTTTGCTGAGTGGGACATCGATTATACATTGGAGTCCCAGCGTGCCCATTTTTGCGCAGCCAATATTGCATTGCTTTATACAGCTTTTGCAGAAAATGATGGGAATATCCAGAATCTCTTTCATAAAACGCAAATAAAGGAACTTATGCATAGTGAAGGCTTTTTAATCACCTTAGAACAAACAGTCGATGCCAGCTATTTACAGGACGGGCTTTGGGAAGTCGACTATAGCAATTATTTGTTAAATGAATTCCCGGAGGTTCCCACAAAAATTCAGTCATTAATTCATAGTTATGCCTATTTAATGAATGAGCAAGCAAAGCCTCCCCTATCGCTGAATAGTTTTGTACTGTGTGCTGATTTGTAAAATTAATGGTTATACAAACTCAAAAAACAGTTTTCCATTATGATAGGAAAACTGTTTTTTCATCGCTATAGATCTTAAGCAAAAAATTACAAATAAATATTTTATAAAATCGTCATACCTCCATCAAAAGGCGCATTTTCCCCGTTAACTAGCACATTAAATGTATCATGTTCTGAATCCTCACCATGTAATTGATAAACATACTGTTTTAACTCAGTATTACCATGATTGGTTGTATTAAATTTTATATTTAATATATTCTCTGTCACTTCAAGTTCAACTGAAACTTCTTCTGTTGAGTGAAAAACAATGTAGGTGTTCTTTTCTCCACTAGTAATCATTTGCAGGGTAGAATCAGAGTTGATGACATCTTGTACTTTGCTAGGAACACTTTCCAATTCACGAATACTCAACTGTGAAGAATTACAAGCTGCTAAAAGGATGCCAGCAACTAACATTAAAGTAAATAACCTTTTCAAATACATTCCCTCGTTTCTTAGTAAACGTCCATTCATTTAACCACCTGGCTGTAAGATCGCGCTAAACCTCATAAAAGCAATATGCAACAATAAGTAATTTATTTCTTACGCTTTCGTTCTAAAAGGATAGGTGCAATATTGAGAAAGATTGAAACAATCGTCAAAAACCATAATGCCCTTTCCATAGTGGGTACTACATCTTCTAACGCTGCCCAATCTTTCACTTCCACCCAATCCGCTGCAAGACTGTATTCTGCACAAAGTGTTAATGCTGTAAATGATAACCCTATTGCCATCGCAAGTTTGTAATCTTTACCTGTCATATACATATACAGATTTATAAAAGTTGCTACTATTGCAATAATACTTATTGCTAACCACATTATGATGCCTCCATAATTCATAATAGTAATTCTCTCTTCAATTAAAAATTATTATGGTTCGCTAATTCCCATGGCTAATAATAAAAGAAATGCAACAGCTAAAACGGCCAGATTTGCGATGATTCCTATCAAACCGATTAATAATTTGCTCATGCGCCCCTTCGATATCCATGACGAGAATCCAGCAGTTATAAGACCAATAAATGATAAAACGGTTAACACCGTAATGATACGATAAATATCAGCTTCCGGTCCTCGTACAGAAAAGAAATAAATAATACTAACGATTACCGGTTATTGAGAAAAAACCCCTAGAGTTACCCCAACCTTTCCTTTATTCAAATAAATTCCCCTCCAATAGCTGGCTTTGTTTGTTAAACAATTTCACGAAGACTATTATTTTAAAATTTTAAATATATAATGCAGCGTTGTTGTACGTTTAACTGAAATGCATATTCATGACATCACGTGGCAAACTAACATCATGGAGGTGTATATAGTGAGTAATAACAATAAAAGCACTCGCAGCACTAGTGATGAGCAAGCAGTACGAAAGAATTTATCAAAGGAGCTTGATCACGAACTTGCCAACGAACCTTTGACAGCTGCAGAGAGACTGAACAATAAGAAAACGAAGAAGCGCCAATAACAGCATGCCCCCATTTAAAGTAAATTTAAGTTGGGGGCTAATTGATGTTTACAATAAAAAAGTTTTACTAATAAAAATCACATACGTCATAAGTCACCACGTTCATCTATACTATCCCGCTTCTTTTTATCGCCAAAATATTTCCAAAGATGGTATGTAGACCAAAATAATGTTGGAAAAATAAGAATTGAAAGTGTTGAAACATACGATTTTTCAAGAACATTCTTAGGGGTAAAATAAACGTATAAGACCATAGTGATTAGGAATGGCATCAATAGAATCCAGTAACGTCTGTCTTTAAAAGTATTAAAACTACCCATATTCCCCCGCCTTCCTCAACATGTGATGATTCAAATAACCTGCCCGTTAGGTTTAACATTAGGTATCTCTTTTAATTTCTCATCTTGCGCTTACCAGAATAATACCATATTTTTTGTAGAATTCCTTTAGATACCAGATGTTTCAATGAAAAGGATGCTATTCTACCCATTCTTTTACTGTCCAGATTTCGGTTCGTTTCGCAAACTTTAAATCTTAACTACAACTACCTTTCACCAGTTCCGATGCTTGTTCATTGAAGAACAAGCACATCTTTGATTTATCCATATATACAGTTGAAATGTATAGTTCGACTGTATATAATAACATTAAGTTTAACTGTATTTTTGTTTGCAAGGAGCGCTGTAATGAAAAGACATAAGCTATTACCATTAACAGAAACAATGCACTATATATTACTTGCGTTGAGAAGTCCATTGCATGGATACGCAATTATGCAAGAGGTCGAAACGATGAGTAATGGAGAAGTACGGATTGCTGCCGGTACTCTGTATGGTGCGATTGAAAATTTATTGAAGTACTACTGGATTATTCTCGTTCCTTCAGACGACCCGCGAAGAAAAGTTTATCGTATTACAGATGAAGGCTTAGAGATTTTAGAAATTGAAAAAAGACGTTTCATACATATTCTTTCACTTTACGAGGGAGGGTTTAATGATGAGAAGGCTTAAATTATTTTCAAATGCTCAAAAAGAAGAACAGTGGTTAAACATGATGCTTCAAAAAGGATGGCAATTAAATCGTGTAAATGCCTTTAATCTGTACACATTTGAAAAAACATCAAACAAAGAACAAATTTTTCGATTAGATTGCCAATCATTCGAATCTGAACAAAAATTTCAGGAATACAAAACATTTTTTGAGGATTTTGGCTGGGTGCATGTAGGAGGCTCACGGTTCTCGACTTTACAGTATTGGTTAAACCCAACAAATAAAGACGATTCCCTCTTTTCCGATCATTCCTCAATAAAGTATTATTTTCAGCGTCTTAGCAAAATCTACGGTGCATACGCATGCTTCGCCCTTTTTATTACATTTTGCGTATTCCAAAACTCAGCGCAATTTACTAGTCTTAAAGATGCTTATTATACACCAGGGTTGTGGGATAAAAATGGCTTTGACTTCTGGAGTGCCTTTTTTTTCGAGACACCTTTCGCCATTACAAGATTCGGCTCGCCATGGCTAATGCTAATTTTCGGCTTAGTTTCTTTAAATATGTACTTTAAATACAAAAAGGAAATCGCTAAATCGATTGGATAGGACATTAGGAAATGTTTCATTGTAGCTACTAACTGCAAAACGACGTAAAGAGGAAATCCAACGCATGGGCTTCCTCAAACTTTTTATACCTGATTTATAAAAAAGGTAATATAACTATCGTTTTTGCCAATGATCGACCATTTCATCATAATAGGTATCTGTCCAATGGTAAGGTTGCAGTTCCTCTAATGTTTTAAAAATAATAGCTTCAGTATCATTTGAAATCGCGCATTGCACTTGAGGACCCCAGTAAAACAAGCGTTCTTGACAGATTCCACAAGGCGAAAGTACTTTTAACGGTGAATATTCATCTTCCCGTGCTAAGCAAATACTATGTGTTATTTTTTTATTAAATTTATGTGCTTCTAAAATAGCACCTGTTTCCATACAAAGAGCTGTTGCATCATTAATCACTTCCGGTGCCACACTTGTATAAATCGTACCATCTTCTACACGAACTGCTGCTGCACCACCCCAACCTTTCGGGTATCTTGCTTCCACTAAAGTTCTAACAGCATTAGATAATTCTACCTCGATCACTTTTCCCTCACCCCTAAATTAAATTCAGTATCCTTCAACATTATTTTAGCAAAGATTTAATATCCCTTTTGGTCCTTTTTTACAAAAAGATTAGCTATTCTTTCTTTTGAAGAGCTTAGACTTCAAGTAATGCAAGTTCGTGTATGATTGGATGTATCGGATGGTTGAAGGTTAAGCTGATTTACTTTAGGAAAAACAATAACAGAGCGTACAACTTTATAGATTAACGCTCTGTTATTTTAAGTAATTTTTTAAAAGATATTATTTTACAGCTTTCCAAATTGCCCAACGATCTTTTTCCACTATATTTTCTTCATTTGTAATGGCTTTATCTATATAAGAAATCAATGCACTTAATTCGTCATCATCTAATTCGTGCAAAATACTTCTTCCTGTTCTCTCACCCAGGTCGTTTAATAATTCCTCTTTATTTTTATGAACTTTTCTTGTTTCCCAAAGCTTAACTTCTTGAATCTCTTTAAACCCAACCTCCGAAAGTGTTTTTAATATAAATTCGCTATCGTATCTGCGCTTTGTCTCTTTCTCGATCAATTGTGGAAATCGCTCAAAGAAATATCCTCTAATATGATGTTCATTCCCTTTTAATAAGCAGTCTTCAGGTGTACGATCTTGAACAATATAGATTCCTTTGGTTTCCAATAATCGATAGGCCTCTTCAAAACAGTTCTGCAAATCATTGATATGGTGTATTAACGCTCTTTCAAGAATTAGGTTATAATCATTACTTTCTAAGCCGGTATTCAGCGCATTACCTTGCTTAAATGATATATTTGGATATTCTTTGCAATTTTCCCTCGCACCTTTAAGTATTTCTTCGGAAAAATCAACCCCTGTGACAGAAGCTACTTCCATTTCAGCTAATGCCTTTGAATAAATACCCCCACCACATCCTATATCCAACGCCTTAGTGATATTATCCAACGGTACCAAGTCCGTTATTACATTAACCCATGAATCATCTGCTTTCCTAGTTGTATAAGTATTACGGCTTTTTTCATTATGAAAATCAATCCCCATAGTAGATCCTCCCCGTACTATCCTAAATTTACTTAATTTTATAATATACGCTTTTCCAATAACCGAATTAATAGAAGAAATTCTTATTTTTTTATCAATTTCTGATATTTACTATGTCCATCCGTAACACCAATAAATTCAAACCCATTGTCTACATAAAAATTATTTAATTTAACATTAGCCGCAATACAATCTAGCTTAAGCAATTGCTTATCACTCACATATTCTTGTATCCATTTTAAAATACTTTTACCAATACCTTTATTCATATAAGCAGGAACTATTGCAAGTCTATGCAAATAAAGCGAGGATAAAGTAGTGTCATTCCCCCATAATTGTTTATCCCATTCACTTTGTTTCGATGATAATGAAAAAGTTGCGATTATCTCCTTATCCTTCAATACGATGTATGTTTCTTGATTGACTATAGCTTGCTTGATTTCTTCATCATCACCCCCGTCCAATAAATACTGCCATTGATTTATATCGTGCTCCTTCATCCATTGTGCTAACTGCTTTAACATTTTGATTATTACGCTACTATCTTCAATTGCTGCAATTTTGACTTCGAAACCTTCAACATTAACCATGCCTTTTTTAACTCCTCATAAATAATTTTTTTCACAGTATTAAATTCTACAAAACACTACTATAAACCTGCCTTACCGATCTTCTCAACGCAGTACTTCGCTAGGTTTGTTCCAAAACCCGTATACAGGATTAATTACTCTTATTTTATAATTTACTCGAAAATGTTAAAATTGAATTATAAGAAAGGAGAAGGGTTCCTTGAATAAAAATAAATTTAATATGGCTATTGCAATAGTTGGAAGCATTCTTATTCTAACTATTGGCGGTGTACTGTTTAACCAAATTTATAAGAATCATCAGGCAAATGAGCTTATTATTGAGAAGTGCTTTGAAAACTTCGATAAAGTAGATGAAGTGGTGATAAAGAAGGATGGATTTTGGTCTCCAGTAATTTGCGTAAAAAAATAGCATAAAAAGAAATTATTTAAAATCTTTTTATGCAATCCATTACATATTGTCTTTTAGGTCTTTAAATAGTGGAAAAAGCTGTTTGCTACTGTTTCCTTTTCCGCTCTAAAAATATCGGTGCTATATTTAATAATATAGAAACAATTGTTAAAAACCATAGCACCTTCTCAAAATTGGGTACTTCCCATAAAGCTGGCCAATTTTCGTTTTTAACCCACTCCGAAACTAGACTGTATTCTGTACAAAGGGTCAACGCTGTAAATGATAACCCAATGGCCATCGCAAGTTTGTAATCTTTACCTTTTATAAACCTATACAGGTTTATAAAAGTTGCTACGATTGCAATAAGACCTATTAATAACCACATCATGATGCCTCCAAATCATTATTCTTTCATTTCTAATATAGACATGAATTGTAAGTACATGGTTCCATCTTCTCCCTTAATTTGTTATCCTGTTAACTCAAGGAGTTAGAAAACTATAGATGTGGAAATAATTATAAATATAGTTAAGCAAGCACTCCAAACACAGCCTAAAATTTTTTGATTATGTATATTTTTCCCTTGATGTAATTTTTCTAAGAGCTGAACCAAATTAGTAAACCATAAAATCGAGAACAATATAGCCCCTACCAGATATAAAATTTCCAAATTAACACCTCCCTTTACGATAGACTAACTTAGCGTTTATCCTGATAGTAATCTCCAATTTGAAGAGTCTTTTCAAACATTTACTTAGAAGAACTCATATAAACCGTTTACAAAATAATCGTACTCATTATCATCAATGATTTTGCCCCCATAGCCCTCAAAGAATATTTGTTTATCTATCTCATCTTCAAAAGCATTGGGTTTCGGACGAATAGCTAAAGATACGTCATATCTTGGGTCTCCGTATGCACCACCACCCCAGTCTATTACGCCTGTAATTACTCCGTTCTTGACTAAAACATTATCGATCGTAAAATCTCCGTGTATGAGTGTTTGAGGGCATTCTTTCGGTTTAAAAGATTTAATTTTTCCCAATAATTCTAAAGTACAACCCACATGATATTTTTTAAAATTAAGTTCTGCCTGGCATAGCTTCTCATCTAACCAAGGACGTTCACTTATTAGTTCAGAAGGACAAGGTGTTGAATGAATTTGCCGCAAAATATTACCAAAGTTATATATTATTTCGTGTCGTTTTCCCTTACTTTTTTCGTTATATAAAGCGGCTCTAACAGTTTCCCCTTCTAGAAACTCAATAAGAGCCCAAGATTCCTTTTCGGATACTTGTTCAACGAAACTCTTCACCTTTGGGATAGGTAATTTTGTTTTTTGAGTCAAACAGTTAAGTACTGTCACCTCTCGATTTAGTAAAGCACAATTTAACTCTCCCATTGTCCTCTTGAGTGCATAGATCTCTTGATTATTTTCGATTAAACCAACATTGGAACTATGTCCTTGTCGCGGGAAACTTATGGAATTAATCTTGTTAACGTATTCCTGTATTTCTCTTGGAATCTCTTCAATTCGAATTGGCAGCAATAGTACACCTCCTCTAGTAATCTCTTAAAAGCCGATTTTCACCCACTTGAGCTTAAATGGAAAATACGCATTTCTTATTAAAAAATGCGCTCAATAATAGTAGATATACTTTTGTTTAAAGAAGATTTAACTTTCCTTTTATATGTTGAATAATTTCATCGATACTTTTTTTTTCAGTATCTATATACTCTCCAAATTCGTATTGATTGTAGGCAGCTAAGCATTTATCGGTTTGTTGAAAACACCAGTTGCCTTCTTCCTCTCCACGTTCTCTTAACCTTTCGTATATTGTCTCTTTACTTGCATTGAGACAAAAATGATAGGTTTGTTTATCAATACTTTTAAACCCATTGTAAATATAGTGAAAGTATTCTATTTCCCTGATCGTCATTGGCACGATTAAATTGAGTTCATATTTAGTAATCAACTTCTTTCCCATATCAACCGTTAACTCTTTCCATAAATCTAAATCTTGAAAGTCTCCTGTAGCGGATTCTGTCCTTTTTATATCAATCGGAATAACATTTCTTAACATATAGCCTATTTCTTCAGGATCATATAACATACTATTTTCAATTTCGTTCAGGAGCTGATTTGCTATTGTAGTTTTGCCTACACCAAATGCTCCATTTATCATTATAATCAAAATACCATCTCTCCTGTTGTCCAGTTAACCTTCGACAAGACTATCCAATGCTTGTTGTATTTCTTTTTCGAAGAGTACATTATCTGAATTTAAATTTCCTCCATGTACATAAAATATTAAGATATTTTGTTTTTCAAATTGACTGTACGAAACTAAATTCATAGAAGCCGTCTTTTCAACAAATACTCTCTTACCATCCTCACGATCAGCTGCTGTGTCGAATTCATAAATAAAAACCAACTTTTCTTTTAACTGATATGCCCCTGGCTTCACCCCTTTTAATTTAGAACCAAATATGTCTTCTTCTTCTGGGGTATGTATTTCGACTAAATTCATTTTATTTCTTTGAAACGCCTCTACTACTTCTGCTTCAACAATATAAGCTCTACTAGTTACAGATTGACACGCTGCTAAGAAGAACACTAAACATAAACTACCTATCTTCTTCAGTTCATTCACCCACCCTAATAAAATTGTAGGTCACTTCTATAAATCCGTAATTTAATCTGGAGTTATACTTTTTTAAAAGTGCATACAATAAAATCCTCAAGACCAAATTCATCGTGATTTAAATTATTGTGCTGCATATCACGTATCTCAATTTCTTGGAATTCCGAAAAAAGGATCTGTAACTTTTCTTTGGAATATCCCAAACCACCGTATAAAGTTCGATCCATATAATATTGTTTATCGGATAGCGATGATCCACCGTACTTTCCGTTTTCTTTAAATGCACTAATCGAAAAATAACCATTATTCTTTAAATATTTGTTGATAAATTGAATGTAAGATACTCTTCGATGTGGTGATAGGTGATGAAAACAACCGGAATCATATATGTAATCAAACTCTTGTAATTCCAGATTTAAATTAAAGATATTCTCACAAACAAATTGAATTTTTACACTATTGACCTCTGCTTGCTCTTTTGCCCAATCAATTGCTCGTTGAGATATATCTACAGCGGTTACAGTACAACCTTTTTGAGCTAAATAAATCGCGTTTCGCCCATTCCCACAGCCAATTTCAAGTACCTTACGAGGCTTAATAATTTGTTTTTCAAAATTTTTAACCAAATGTTCGTCAGGTCTATCACAAAAAAATGGGACATTTTTTTCTTTATCTTTATAAAATGTATTCCAAAATTCTGTTGGCTCTCTCAACAAAGAATCTAGTAATTCATATAAATCTTCATTATTTTTAATTAACATCTAACCCCTCCTTATTTAATATCAATTGTAATATAAAGGAATTAATTCGTTATTACATTATATTTAAAGTACCATTAAATTTCTTTATCTACCGTTGGGGAAAGTTCCTAAATCATTGTATTAAATGGGCCTAGTATTCCTCTGAAATGAATAAAACGGTTAGGAGATAGTAACATATAGTAATGGATAAAAAATGCTTATAAAGCAATTAAAGAATGTTTAATTCAGAGGATAAAAATAGTATTATTACATATATTACAAATATTACATGAATAAATCATACCTAAACCTTTGTATGATGACTTTCCTTGAAGGTATTGTCTGCTCACTATCGCGTTGTTTCGTATGTTAGCCAGCCATTTGTAAATGGAAGATTACTTTTTTTGGAATCAAAAAAATAAAGGGTACTCAAGTTACAAGTAATTGACCTATATCCATTACTCTTTAATTTTTCACTAACATATCTAACCTTATCCTTATTCGTAAAACTTGATGCAATATAAAATTTCATGTCTTTCCTCCGATTAAAATCCAGAAAAATTCATTGTGAAAAAAGAATGTACAAAATGGATTCTTCTTTTTTGTTTTTATGTTTGGGTTTATAAAAAGACTGTTTTCGTAAAGTCTGCAGTTTATGCGTAGTAGAATTACCTTGGTAAGTTCTGTAAAATAAGTATATAACAAATGTTTAAAGGAGTTGAATGAATAAATGAAAAAAATAATGGTTCCATTATTAGTTTATTTAATTGTTTGTATAATTGCTGTTATGCTACCTGCTTCTGATGGATACAATACGATAGGTTGGAAATTGCTAATCGGCCAAATATACGCATTTCCCGTCTTAATCATTGCCTTTTTAATCTCTTTCTTTCTGCATAGAAGACTTTCACATTAATATGAAATAATAAATGAACAGTAAATACTGTTCATTTTTTGATGCATCGCTACATTTTTATTTCAATATTAATGGTATTATGTCAGTTTTATTGTCCCATTTAATAATCGCTTCTACCTCTGATCCATTTACTAAATTAGAACATCCTTTTAATAATGAAAACATACCATTTTCATCCAATGAAATAGTACCCCCTCCATTATCAAGAGAAAGTTCTAATTCCTCAGGCATTGGCTCAGTGCCAAAATATCTTATATAACTATAGTTGCTAAACACTTTCCTGTTAAAGCAATTCTGCTCGGAAATATTGCCAAAGCATCGTTTGACAATAAAATAAAAATAAGACCCTTGAGTAATTGGTATTTTTAAAGTAAAGTTGTTATTCTTCAGGGTCACTAAAAGGATATACATACATATCAATACCAATGGATGCATTGATAGCAGATGCAAACCTACTAAACTCAGGGGAGATTACTAATCCTGGTGTATAACCATTTATCATTGTTATCACTAATTGAATTTGTATATTCAAATTCAATTCTTCTTTTAATCGGTTAATTGTAACTGTTTTGTACTGGAAAACATTTAAAATGGGAAGTAAAACATCATCTGTATCAAGTGTTTCTAATGTTTCCGTTTCGAATTGCCACGATGTAAATGAACGCGTACGTACATCATTTATTCTTTCACCCATCCGATATATTGTTGTTGGCTGTACACCTAACATATCTGTTATTACTTCAACAGGAAAATCGTCAACATCATCCTTACCAGTAAAACTAATGTATGCATATAAACTTGTTTTCTCCATACAGCCCTCCAAAGGTTTGGTAAAAAACCACTAAAGCGGTGTTTATTTAAAAAAATTTACGTTGTGAATATATAGTTCTGATGCTATTCCAATTAGATTCAATCCCTTGCACTTCCTATCGGTTGAAAGATTTTACCCTCTGTTGTTTGTACTTTCAAAGATTCGTTTATTTCATTAAGACCTATTTTTATAAAAGGAACTTTATCCTTATCCCCTCCATCTACAAATTTCAAAATAATTTCCGTAGAGCCCCATTTACTCACGCTTTCCACTTCAATTTCTTTTCCAAGATATTTTTCACCTAGTAGTAAAGTAATTGCTTTACTTCCTTCAGAAATAGTGGAAACCTGATAACCTTCTGTTTCTACAGGAGTAGCACTTGCCTGTTCAATAATCCAATATCCATCTTGTGAAAATATTGATATCCCGATTGTAGTAAAAAATATAATAGGTAAAAGGAATAAACTGATTTTATCTCTCTTATTAAGATACTGTGATTCAATTCTACGTATTAGTAAGGGTAAAAATAATGTCCCCAATATACTAACAATAAAAAAACCTACTGCTAGAAATAAATAACCCATCCCTTCAAATCCTCCAACCATGAATATGCTGTACGCAACAATCATTCCTGAAAAGAGAAAAGTGATGACAGGTGCCAAATAGTATTTGCCGTTCCTTTTTGAAGCAATAAATACAAACGCAAAAAATATAATACCTAAAAACAATCCAACCAACATGATTAAATAGGCCATGCTAGCACCTCCATTTATAAAAATAACTTCAACACTTTTTCTAAAAATAAAATAATCACCAAATCAGTCACCAGGGATATCCAGATCCATTTTTTATTAAAGAAAGTAAATGTAAATACCAGTAAAAATATGGAAGATGGTATGTAAAATAAAAAGATTCCTGATCTAAAATACTCTAGCAATGATGGTACAGACTCCGCACCATTATATTTAAAGCTGGAGTAAACAATATAAAACAAAATTAACGCTCTTACAGTAATCAGTAATAACTTTAATCCATTATTAAACTGCACTAATTTTTTTAAGGGCTTTAACTCCACATTCTCTGAGTAATCGTGCATTGGCATAGTTTTATTAAAGTTCTCTGTACTATCATATAATATTTTGCAATCTTCACAGTTTGTGATATGTTCTAAAATAACCTGTCTCGGTTCATCATCAAGGTCGTTAATTATGGGAATCAACTCCTGAGATAAAAGATGTATTTTTTTAAAAGAATCCATAGAATTACCTCACTTTAATCATTCTTTTCCTCATTCTGAACACTATCGATTTAATTGTAGATACTGGTATATTTAAAAGATTGCTAATTTCATTATAGTCATAACCATAATATTCTTTTGCTATAATAATTGCTTTTTCAGAAGTTGACAGCTTGCCTAAAATTGTTTCCAATTCATTGTTTATTGTTGCACTTACTTCTGGTGTATAATTGTCAACCAACAACGTCTCTATAATATTCTCATCTTGAAGCAACTCAGGCTTCTTCTTTTTATAATAATCAAGTAGAGTATTTTTAACCCCTGTTATTAACCAACTCCTCATATACTTAACTTCTGTAACTATGGAGGGTGAAACTAAAATTTTTGTAAAAAAATCTTGAATAATATCATCAGCTATTACGTCACTTTTGGTAAGACCTATTAAAAAATTTCTTAAATATGCATAATGCTCATTGTATATTTCTTCAATAAGAACTAAAGGATTCATTTTAGACATTTTTTAATCTCCCTGAACCATTTTCCCTTCAAAAGTGAGACGACTAGGCAACTTCTAAAGTTGCTTTTATTTTCTTTAATTAACAAAAGTAAGGATAATTTAACTAAAATTACCCATTACCACTCGTTTTTACTTCCTGTAAAATTCCAATTTTTTTGTTACCAGGCAACCCTTGTATATACTAGTAATTTTCACAAGAGGATATTGAAAATAATATAAGCCGTTTGTAATACCAACAACTTATAAAATGCAAAAAGGCGCAAGGAGATTTGGATACCTTGCACCTATCTTTAAACTAATTGTTCAGTTAATTCACATTAACATCAAAAACATAAGTTCCTACGCCATTTTTCCATGTAACTTTCATTTGATTGTCTCTTGATTAGAACTATTACAACCCGTTAAAACATCATAAAATGTATATGGATTGCATTACTTTTTCCATCAATTGCAAACTACTCATAGTTTTAATTCTATGAGATCTACTTTCACATCGTCACACACCCGATTTTGCTTCATACATATACAGCTCATCCCCTTACAAAAACACCAATTAACTCTCACGGTTACTGACTAATTGCGGCTCGATTGTACGTTCTGTTCTGCCTCGGTGTGCAACGATCGTCTCCCCGTTCACCGCAAATGCCCGGATATTAACCTCTTCGAGTCTTTTTTAATGATTTCCACATTCATGGACAATGAGGTATCGATGTTATTCGGCGATTTATCAGTAGATTCAGTAGGGCTATTTCCCTGCTGATTTTTACTATTCTTCATTTCCCTTTTCCCTTTAAAAAATGAAAACATGGCACCGATACCTTTCTTTGCTTTTCTACAATTATTTCAATCATACCGTCCTTTTATACACTTTAGTATCTTCATTTCTAATCCAAAACCTAAATGTATATATAGACTTCTACAGGGTAGACTTTCATCGTGGTAACTTTTTAAAGAAAAATCAGGAGGTGTGCTAAACGTGTTAGAAAAAAAATTAGCACTTCATGAAACAATGGAATTTCATGAAGTCATAAACTTTATGACAACGAGTTTACTCAAATCGAAGCTGAGTCAAGGGGTTGTCTTTGATGATGATTTAAGAGCCTTATTAGACAAAAATGTTAAATTATCTACCCCAGCACTCACTGCCATGGTCAAGCTTTACTCTAAATCAGAATTAGAATATTAGGAGGACAATGATATGCAAGACTATTTAGATCCTATAAATTCAGTTGGAATGCCTGAACTAACTGATTCGGGAGTTGCTCTTGAGTTTTTACTTACTACCAAAACGGGTATTCGAAATCTTTCAATCGCCTTAACCGAAACAGCTTCCCCTGCACTTCAAAAAATCATGAGAACTCAGCTAGATGTCATGATTGATTTATATTTTGAGATTTCTGATCTAATGCAAAAAAAAGAATGGCTGAAGCCCTTTAATCTTGAAGGTCAAAAAGAACTGGATATTAAATCTGCAGAAAATGCGATTAGTATTGCACAGTTGGAATTATTTCCTAAGAGCATGAACCGCAAAGGAATGTTCCCTACCCCACCAAAAAATTAACTAAAAAAGAGGGATATTTTAAATGAAAGCTGTTACTTATCAAGGTGTTAAAAATGTTGAGGTTAAAGAAGTACAAGACCCTAAAATAAAAAAAGCCGATGATATTATTGTCCGCCTAACAACAACGGCCATTTGCGGGTCAGACTTACATTTGATTCATGGAATGATTCCAAATCTTGGCCAAGATTATGTTATTGGCCATGAACCGATGGGAATTGTAGAAGAAGTCGGTAAGGATGTGACGAAGGTAAAAAAGGGTGATCGGGTTATTATTCCTTTTAATATTGCATGTGGTCAATGCTGGTACTGCAATCACGAGCTGGAAAGTCAATGTGATAATTCCAATGACAATGGTGAAATGGGTGCCTACTTTGGCTATTCAGACACTACAGGCGGTTTTCCGGGAGGACAGGCAGAGTATATGCGCGTTCCCTATGGAAATTTTCTCCCTTTCAAAATTCCGGAAAAATCAGAAGTTCCTGATGAAAGTCTCGTTCTCCTTGCCGATGCTGCCTCTACTGCTTTTTGGAGTGTAGAGAATGCCGGTGTAAAAAAAGGAGATACGGTTGTTATTCTTGGCTGCGGACCAGTTGGGCTATTGGCGCAAAAATTTACTTGGTTAAAAGGTGCGGAAAGAGTAATCGCAGTTGACTACATCGGATATCGTCTCAAACATGCAAAGAAGACAAATAAAGTGGAAATCGTTAATTTTGAAGACCATGAAAATTGTGGTGAATATTTGAAAGAGATTACAAAAGGCGGCGCAGACGTTGTCATTGATTGTGTCGGGATGAGCGGAAAAATGACGCCTCTAGAATTCCTTGCAAGTGGCGTAAAACTGCAAAGTGGCGCTATGGGAGCGATAGTCACAGCCAGTCAAGCTGTACGTAAAGGTGGAACAATTCAAATTACCGGTGTTTATGGTGGGCGATATAATGCCTTCCCACTCGGTGATATCTTCCAACGCAATGTAGCGATACGTACTGGACAAGCACCAGTTGTTCATCTTATGCCTCATGTCTATAATTTAATTGCTGATGGTAAAGTGAATGCAGGTGATATCATCACACATGTCCTCCCTCTCGAAAAAGCAAAACATGGCTATGAAATATTCGATACAAAACAAGAAGATTGCATTAAAGTGGTTTTAAAACCTTAAATTTAGTGTGTAGGTACTTTTGTCTCTGTTATTTCAAAAGTACCTTTTCATTATTGGAAGAGCTAGTCTAATGTAAAAACTGCCTTTAATTATTACATATTGTTACCCCAACCATTCTTCAAATCTGGTCCTAAAATGAAGATGAACGCTTATCCTTATTTATTTCAAAGATAACATCAGATTGTAGAAGTTATAAATTAAAGCATAACTATAATGGTATAAGACCGTTGTGTATTTCCTTGCGTAAAATCGTTTTTCTGTGTCCTTAGTTATGAACGGTATATGTATAAAATTTCATACGGCATTTATTGTATAGCACAGTCCATTATTTCCTGATAAAGCCCATTCCATTTTGAATAATAGTCGGAAATATCATTAGGGTTTATAAAAATACGTCGGGTCGATTCATATTTACCTTCAAATGGTAACAATTTTGTGATATTCATTTTGTAGAAAACTTGATAACCAATTTTAGGATATGGACTCCCTTCTGTCCACATTGGATTTTCACAATGGTCTACAATTATATGTCCCAATAACTTACATTCCCCTTCAATATATCCCTCTTCCAAAGCTTCCCGTTTAAAGCATTCCTCTGGAGTTTCCTCTGATTCGATGTGTCCTCCCGGAAAATCCCACCCTCGATCCTTTAAGTCGACTAGTAACAGTTGATCTTCTTTAAAACAAAAACCGTGTACACTTGTAATCAAATTAGATTGAGGAAGTAAAGTATTTTTTTCCCAAATTAGTTTAACTCTTGATTTTCCCCAATTAACATAAGTTGTAGTCATTTTTCTCCTCCATTAAAAAAGCTTCTTATTTTCTACTGAATTTGAATAAAGGTTTTAACGGTGTCCATCTTTCCTAGCTTGTATATAGCCATAATATACACAAGTACCATGGGTTGATACGTCTTTCACTTCCAATCCGCAGCTCTCGTAAAATTTAAAATTGTTTGCTGAAGTGTGCGCAAACCAATCCCCATGCGGAAGTTTTTGAATACATAACTCAACAAGTTTTTTCCCTAACCCTTTGCCTCTATATTCCGTTAAAACGACTAAATCCATTATATTTGCTGCCATGATTTGATCGGATATCACTCTCACCATTGCAATCATTCTCTCATTATCCCAAACTGTAAATGCCCAAGTGGAATTTTTAAAGATGAGTGAGTATTTTTCTTTTTGCCACGATGGAATATTTTTTGCCCATCCAGCATCTTTAAACAAGGACTCAACAAAATCGGCTGGAATCCCATCAGTACCTTCTCTAATTACGAAACCATTAAAATACTGATACATTTGCGCTACTCCTTTCAGTGATAGGTATTACATAATAATTAGATAAGAATGTGGTATTTCCCTCTAATAGATTGTAATTATTTTCGAAAAGCTTCCCTATGTATTTTTAATTTCACTTTAAATAAAAAAGACGTTATAAAATTGCAATGAAACCAATTCTAAACGTCTGCTCTTTTAAATTAAGTAGCAATTAAGGAGCTAATAATTCTTGAATTTCTTCAAGCATTTTTCGAGCTGCTAAAATACCACCTGCTGTATTCCAAACAGCATCATTCACGCTAATAGCTTTGCCATTTTTTACTGCATTAAGATTTTGCCATAATGGATCAGCTGTCCATTCAGCTTCTGTTGCAGATGCTGAATCGTCGCCTGTTGGTAGATAAGTAAAGTAGAATAGCAAATCCCCATCCATTTGTGGAATTAATTCTTTACCAACTTCTACTGCCATTTGATTATCTTTAGTAAATAAATCCGCTTGCTCTCCTACGCGGTTAAAGCCTAATTCTTTTAAAATAACACCTGAAAATGAGTCAGTGTAATAAATTCTAGAAGTGCCTGATAAAAAACGAACGACAGATACAGATTGATTAGTTACATCACCTAAAGATTCTTTTGTTTCTTGAATTCTAGCATCATAATTCGCCAACACTTCTTCGCCTTTATCTACAGCATTAACTGCTTCTGCATATAATGTGAAATTATCTTTCCATTGTCCTGTTAATGTTTCAGCAAAAACTGTCGGCGCAATTTTACTTAAGTTTTCATAATCAGCTTCTTGACGGATTTTATTACCGATAATTAAATCTGGCTTTAACTTAGCAATCGCTTCTAAATCGATAGCTGTTTCTTGCCCTACAACTTCTACTCCATCCATTTGTTCTGCAATATGTTCATACCAAGGTTCACCTGACCATGAAGATACCGCGCCAACCGGTTTAATTCCTAAAGCAAGTAATGCCTCTGTTCCTTCATTTGTTAGTACGACAATTTTTTCAGCTGTTGATGTAATATTTGTAGAACCCATCGCATGCTCTACTGTATATGATGTAGATTTTTCCTCTGTCGGCTCAGCACTTCTTGCCTCTTGGGTTTTTCCTGAATCGCTACACGCAGCCAGAACACAAACCGTTAACAATAATAAAACTCCTAAGATCTTACTCAATGACATTTTCATACTTTTCTTCCTCCGATATGTGTGTTAGTATTATTGTGCTAATACATAATTGATAATGATTATCATTTTCTAACAGTTTAAATCATATTTGACTAAGAAATTTCTGTCAACATTATTTTTTAAATATTCATTCTTATCAAAGGAATTCATATGATGAAAAGTAACTTTTCGAAAGTAATTCTATTATTATTTGGTTTTATTATGATGATAATAGGGATCGTGCTAAGTATTACATATGGCTATGCTAATACAAATCTCCAAACAACTTGGGAAGCATTTTTCCATTTTAATAAAAGTAATGAACATATCATTATTCTTAGGCATCGTTTACCTAGGGCGCTTATTGCCACTTTTGTTGGAGCTTCCCTTGCAATAGCAGGTGCTTTACTCCAAACAATGACAAGAAATCCTTTAGCTTCTCCAGGTATATTAGGAATCAATGCTGGTGCTGGCTTATTTGTAGTACTTGCTATAAGTATTTTCCAAATGACAAGTCTCTTTAGTTTTACATTAGTTGCATTTTTAGGTGCGGCTGTATCAGCCCTTAGTATTTTAGCAATTAGTTCTATTGGTCATGGAGAAATGATGCCTATGAACTTGACTTTAGCCGGGACTGCTCTAGGTGCGTTGTTTTATTCCATAACTCAAGGCTTGTTAGCGATCAATGAAGCACAGCTCGATCAGGTATTATTTTGGCTTGCAGGATCTGTACAAGGAAGGGATCTCCAAATGCTCTGGGTAGTACTGCCTTTTTTTGCTATAGGCTGGCTTATTACTGCGATTATGGCGAAACAATTGAATTTGTTGTCATTAGGTGAGGATGTTGCAAAAGGGCTAGGATTGAATGTTCTTAAAACCAAGTTATTAATTGTACTCATTGTTGTGCTACTAGCTGGAGGTTCAGTTGCAATCGCTGGACCAATAAGCTTTATCGGTTTGATCATTCCGCATATTGCCCGCAAAATAATTGGTACGGAACATCAATGGTATATTCCGTTAGCTGCACTTCTTGGAGCGATTTTATTACTATTTGCAGATTTAGGTGCACGCTATATCATCATGCCACAAGAAGTACCCGTGGGCGTCATGACTGCCATAATTGGTACGCCAATCTTTGTATATATAGCTAGAAAGGGATTTAATAAAGGATGAAAAAGTTAATGAACTTACAATCAAATTATTTTTCACAACTAGTAGATTTAAGCGCTGTAAAAAAGCTATTCATATTACTGCTTATAGTTGCTTTAACGTTTATTTTGAGTTTATCGATTGGTGATTCCTTTATTTCTCCGCTTAAAGTTATTTCGATACTCTTTGGTAATGGTTCCGCATTTGACACATTAATCGTTCAAGAATTTCGAATGCCACGAATTTTTATCTCATTATTTGCTGGTATGGGGTTAGCAATTTCGGGTGCAATTTTACAAGGAATTATTCGTAATCCTTTAGCTTCACCAGATGTGATCGGTATTTCAACTGGTGCAGGCACAGCAGTTGTTGCATTTTTGGCACTATTTAGCGATGCTAACAATTCACTAACTGTAAGTATTGAATGGATGCCGTTTGCAGCGTTTATTGGTGCTTTAGCTACGGCACTACTCGTCTACAGTTTAGCTTGGAAAAATGGCGTCTCAGCTACACGGCTCGTCATGATCGGCGTTGGAATTGCTTCATTGATGCAGGCCGTCACAACCTTATTGATGCTCATTGGCCCAATTTATCAGGCAAGTAAAGCAAATGTATGGATTACCGGAAGTGTGAATAGTGCAACATGGCAACAAGTGAAAATTATTATTCCTATAGTCACTTGCTTATTCATCATTACCTTGCTCGTTACTCGCCATTTAAATTTACAGCAATTTGGTGATGATGTGGCAACTAGCCTAGGACAACATGTGCAAAAAACGAGACTGGCATTGTTACTTTTATGTACCGCTCTTGTAGGGAGTGCCGTATCATTTGCAGGTACAATTGGGTTTGTAGGGTTAATGGCTCCCCATATTGCTCGAAAATTAGTTGGATCATCATTTGGTTCGCTAATTCCTGCTTCAGCTTGTATCGGTGGAATTTTAGTTGTACTTGCTGATACGATCGGACGGAGCTTATTCGGTTCTATTGTTGTTCCCGCAGGGGTATTTACTGCCGCAATAGGGGCACCTTACTTTATTTATTTGTTAATTAAAATGCAAAAAAGGTAGGCTGATAACAATGATTGAAACAAAGCAGCTACAGTTAAATTACGGTGAAAAAATTATTATCGAGCCTTTAGATTTAGTTGTGCCTAAAGGAGAAATCACCGTATTAATAGGCGCAAATGGTTGTGGGAAATCTACACTTCTAAGATCCATTGCTCGATTATTGAAACCCCAAAATGGATCTATCTTATTAAATAATGAGGATATTACAAAATTATCCGCAAAAGATACTGCTAAGAGATTAGCCATTTTACCACAACAACCAATGGCACCAGAAGGTTTAACCGTCCTACAATTAGTGAAACAAGGACGATTTCCGTATCAAAATTGGCGCAAACAATGGTCTAATGAGGATCAACTCATTGTTGAACAAGCGATTGTTGCCACAGGTTTGATAGAATTTAAGGATATGGAAGTTGAAAATCTTTCAGGTGGACAAAGACAACGGGCATGGATTGCGATGACTTTGGCGCAACAAACAGATATTATTTTACTTGATGAACCAACAACCTATTTAGATGTCACACATCAAATTGAAGTATTAGATTTATTGTACAAACTTAACCAAGAAAAAAATCGTACAATCGTAATGGTACTGCATGACATCAATTTGGCTTGCCGCTATGCTACCAATATTATCGCCCTCGTTAATAAAGGAATATATGCGCAAGGAAAGCCAAAGGATATTTTGTCAATAAAGCTCGTTCAAGATGTTTTTCAACTGAATTGTGAAATTATAGAAGATCCAATATACGGAACACCTATGTGTATTCCGTATGGAAATAAAAGATAACCAAGGCATTGTCTTGGTTATTTTTATTTACTCATAAACACATTTTCGTGAACGTTGTATTTAATAAATTGGGCCATTAAAATGCAAAAAGAGCCTTTCCTTATTCAAAGAAAACGCCCGATTAATGAATATCATTTTTTTCTAAAGTGGAGAGGCTAACACTAACTTGGACTATAAAATAAGGGGTTGTAAACTTAGACTTTCAATCAAAGGATCTTCCATTTACATACCTCATTTGTATTCCTTAATCAATCCCCCTATTTCCTCCCCCATTTATGCATAATAAGATTGGTGAGCGTAATTTCTATAATAGGATCTTCTGAAATATTTACATTCACCTCTGTATCATGTGGGATTAAATACAATCCAAAAGAATCGCCATCTTTATAATTTATTCCAGATGTACCAGACTCGTATATTTTAAAATTGCTGCCACGATAAGTTGCCCTTGCAGTTGCTAAAAAATCGAAAGAAAATCCACCCTGTACCCGTTTATGTTCGATACCTGATACTAACGTTGCACCATGTAAATTATATTTGCCACTTGTTCGAAAAAACACTTCGTAATTTGCTTCATTTAGAGTAATTACATCAGATACGTAAATCTGATGTTCACCATCATCAAAAAGAACTTTTCCTTCATTACTTTCAGGATCACTTAAATCAATCAAGACGGAATACGTACCATCGATGGGTTCAAGCTCAAGGTAATAATCCTTTACGTTATCCGCAATATCACCCATTCCATAAAACCACAAGTTTATAGAACCTGTAATCCAAAGAAGGCATACAACTATTGGAAGGCCTATTAACATCGCTTTTAATAGTAATCGTTTTCGGTTCATGTCATCACCCCTAATATTATTCAGTGAATAAGTCATCGCTAAAATTATTATATTAATGAAGAATAGCGCATGATTCAGGAGTCGTGATATCCGTATCACATAATTACTATTTAGGTCTGACTAGCTTTACGAACTTCAAGAAACTTGAACACCAAGTAACAAATGATTAATATTACGCCAACCATGAATGCGATAAGGAAGCCAAATATCCCTACAATACCGACCCATCCAATTGTAAATGTAAAGAAAAATAGTAAATAGCATAAACCAGCTATTATGATTGCAATAGGTACATTAAATGGGAATAGTCGTTTCCAACCAAAACATAATAAGGAAGTAGACAGTAAAACTACAATTAAAATGATGATGTGCATTATACCCCATCGGAACCCCGCACGTGACTGTAATTCCTCCCCAAACCTAATCTGAGTATTTAAATCATACAGCGTAAATGCTGCTGTTGAAATTCCCACCAATAACATAATAGTGAAAGTGACTCAGTTTATCGTTATAAGAATATTTTTGTTTTTCATTTTTCCTCCCAATTTTTTGTTTTTCGTAAAAAGAAAAAATGCGGCTCACCTGGTCTTGTTTTTCTAAATAGCCTGATAGTATCAAGATTTGACATAGCAAAAAAGCTATTTAATCTTTTAACAATACTATCACGGACTTCAACTTCCTTTTCAGCTTCAATCGCTTCAGGATATGCAAAAACAATTCCCATCGTACCCTCATCTGGTGGATTTAACATAACCCCTCAAGAGAACGTACGTTTAATTGAATAAAGCACTTTTCTATTCAAGAAAAGCGCCCGATTGTTGAGGAAGGCATTTACTTATTCAAAATTTATGTAATTATAAAAATAATATTAATAAGCGTTATCACTATAATACTGATTAAGGCTTTCGATTTTGTATTACGAATTGCACTTTCAGTTAATTGAGGTTCTTCTTTGTACATCCCTCGTTTCCCCCATAATAAACTTTCTTCTGGATAGAAATAGATCCATATTAAAAGTCCATATATAATAATGATTAGTAATACTCCCACCTTTTACCACACCTTCCTAAAGTAGTCCGTAACTAATATACGATTAAATTTCTTGATAGTTTCAAAATCTTTATTCAATCGCCAATTCCTTTTGGGTTGCTCAACAATCTGGCCCTTTAACGGAAAAACGCGATCTTCTAATTGAAGAATCGCGCCCTATAATTGAATAAAGCACTTTTCTTATACAAGAAAAGCGCGCCATAATTCTTTAACAATTAATTAGTCTTATTATTATAGCAATCCTCACAAATTAGTTTTCCTTCATTTTGTATATAGGCTTTAATTTCAGTCATACCTTTTCGTTCTGGATAACACATTTTTACAAAAACTACATCGTTTCCTTTAATTTCTTTATCGCATTTAGTACATTTAGGTACAATTTTAAACAATGTATATCCTTCCTCTCTATTATGTTAATCTTTATTACGTTTAACTCTAAAGAAAAGTTTCGTATTCCATTAAATGGCCCTTTAATGAAAAAAGACCCTTCCCTTTATTCAAGGAAAGCGCCGATTGTTATAGAATATTCATCAACTAAACAAAGTTATAACAGCCATTCAAATATTTTAGCAATTAAAAATAAAGGTAAAGCGACTAAAGTAAAACCAGCAATGAAGTAAGAAATGTAGTATAAAGTTGACTTTAATATATTAAAGACTGCGCCTGCCAAGTCATCAACAAATTTTAACATTCAATCACTCCACCTTTAGGTATTTAAATTTATTATAATGCAAACTGTATAATTTATCTATAAATAGAAAAACACACATTAATTGATTTTTGGTTACATTTTATTGAAGAAGGTTATTCTAGTTATTCCACAATATGGCCCTATAACGGAAAAACGCGATCTTTTTATTGAAGAATCGCGCCCGATTGTTGAATAACTTAATTTATAATGATAAAAACATCTTACGAGTCAAGCTTATAAATTCAAGCAAAACAATGGGATGGCAAGCATCCCATTGTATTTCTATTGTTCCTTATTTTTCTGGTGTCACATCTTTATAAGAAACTTCAAAATTACCCTTTGTTCCTGTAACAGTAACCTCTAGAACTTTTTCCTTACCAGTTCCACCATTATCAAATCTTGCAAAAGTCTTACCAACTTTTTTAGGCTCAAGAATAGCGTATACATTGTTTAATGTATGTTCTATACCAGTCCCATCAAGGAATGCTGTTGTTTCATAGTTAGAAATTTCCTTAATAGAGATAATAGAAGAATCATCAATTTCAGCTTTGTCATGTACCCATCCTCCAGTTGCAACCTTACCGACACTTCTATTAGTTATATCAAAGTCTTTGAAATATAAATATTCATATTGAGTTCCTTTTTGCATACTATTAATCATCAATGATAACTGAGAGCGCTTAAGGGCTTCTCCTTGTCTAAACTCTAAAGTTTCCTTGTCTTTATAAGTTTTACCTGTTTTGTAACCAGAGACAAATCCATAATAATGCATCGTTTCGATTGCTTGACTGAATTGCCCCTCTAATGTAAGCATTATATCGCCATTCTCAATGGCACTATTTTCTCCGCCACCTACATACCATGTAGTGTCATCAAAACCATTTAATCCTACATCGTGACCACCAATTAATGGTATTTCAAATCCTTTTACTAAAATTGAAGACATTTGACCACGAGTTAAAGGGTCGTTGATGCCGAATACACCGTTACCCTTTCCTTTAACAAGTCCTGCATTCTCTAAAGCGGCAATATATTTATAGAATTGGTGATCCTTTGGAACGTCCTTAAATTTAGGATTTTTAACATTTTCTATATCAAGTTCTAAAACTTTTGCAATTATACTAGAAGCTTGACCTCGTGTTACGTTCTCGTATGGTCTAAATTTGTCATTAGTTCTACTAATAGCTTTTTGATCTATTAAGCTTTCTACTGCTGAATAGAAGTTGTCTGATGTCTTTACATCTTGGTAATGCACTAAACTAGCGCTTGCATCTGCACCTGTACCCATCATACTTGTGAAAAATAAACCTGTTGCTAACCCTGCTGTAATTAATGTCTTCTTCATTTCCCTTCATCTCCTATAACACTTATTCCATTTTAAGTTTGTTTATATTTCTGTACATCGTCTTATGATTGACATACCTACACATACCTATCCTGCTGTACAACGCTGTACAGACGGAAAAAATGAAAATTAGTTTCAAATTTATTCTAATTTTTTTAGTAGCGCTAAATAACGCAGAACAATATTTGTTGAATCCTCCAAAGGAGTGGGTAAACACACTCTCTTTTAACGGTTTAGAAGAACTTAAAGAAGAAAATATTAGTATGTACCTGATACAGAAAAACGGCTTTTGGAATAAATTAATAAATAGAATGCAGTGGGAAATTACGATAAATTCTTCAGAAATCTCTACAACTGTTATAATTGACGCCCATACTGGAAAATTTATAGAATGGATTGGCGGTTTTAGTTAAACAAAAAATATATCCTTCAACAAACATCCCCAAACACCGCTTTGGGTGCATTTTTGATATAATAGCGTATCTAAAAATTTATAAGGATGTATTGCATTGAAAAAATATCTAAAAGGTTATGCATTAGGAGTCTTATTTGGTTTAATCTTCACTTCACCGTCATTTGTTACAAAGGTTCCGTTGTCGTTCAAACAGCATTGGATTGCATTAATAATATTTATACCTGCTATTGTTTATTTTTGCTTAAGTTATAGTGAATATAATGAAATTTCTTTCAAAAAGGAAAATATTAAAAAGAGTGTGTCTTTTATAATTGGCGGTATTTTAAGTTCTTTAGCAGTTGATATAATTTGGGGCTTACCAGTTTAACTTGTTATACAACTTTATACCGAAAAATGTTCCCAAATTAAAGTTTGGGCAGATTGCAAAAGTCGAAAACGTTGATTTAACAGCGTTCTCGACTTTTTTGTATCACATTGTTTATACGAATTTTTTTACAGTCAGATGAAACCCTTTATATAAAGGCTTTTATACTTGCTGGGCATGATCTTTAATTTGTATAGAAACTTGTATATCCATTCTTTAATCGTTATAAATCTGCATCTTCTCTAAGACTCTCCAAAGGAAAAATATTGCTCCACAATATGGCCCTATAACGGAAAAACGCGATCTTCATATTGAAAAATCGCGCCCGATTGTTGAAAATCGTTAACTAATGCCTCTGTTAGTTGTAGTCGAGTTCGATTAAAGTATGTAGATTTCTAGCGTTATAATTTGTCTGAATACACTTTTTAAGATAGCACACCTATAAAGTTTTCTGCGAATATAGATTTGAATTAATCGTACCATTTGTAAAAAAATACAAATTATTATCCACTTAGATTATAATTCTCTAGGGGGGTGCTTTTATGTCTAAAAGTGTAAGAACTTCTGAGGGTACGAGAACCAAATTGATGTTAGATTTGCAAAGAATTGAGAAGGATAAGTATCAGTTACGCGAAGGTGAGCAACATCAAGACTTCTTACCTTTGTTACTTCAATACATTGGTGATCCTGAGCCAGAATTGCGGGATAACCTGATTTATCCGATGTTTTATATGTGGATCAAAGAAGAGAAGAGGTTTAATGGTGAGGAGTTGCGTAGCCTCTTAACTGTTCTGACTGATGAAAATCATTTGTTCTATAATATTGGTAGCGTGGAGGACCAGTCAGTTTTTACAAGGTCGTTCTCTGCATTGCCTATCGCCTTGATTGTGCAACGACACAAACAGAAACAATTTTTAAAGCAATCGGAAATTGAACAATTAATGCATGTAATGCTCCGTTATTATAAAGAGGAGAAGGATCTGCGAGGTTACATTACAATAGGAGGCTGGGCTCACAGCGCTTCTCACGGTGCGGATGTTTTTGTCGAGTTAGTGCAGTGTGAGGAGAGTAGCGTCCCAATGCTACGAGAGGTTCTTGTCGCTATTTCTGGCATGCTTCAAAATGGTAAACATATTTTTTGTGATGAAGATGATGAGCGGTTGGTCAACATCGTGGATACGATGATTGACCAAGTTTTACTTCCACATCAATATTTGACTGATTGGGTTAACAGTTTAGCGCAATGCTGCAATTTCCCTAGAAGTCGCAGTCAGGTGGTAGCTCGTGTAAACTCCAAAAATTTTTTACGCAGTCTTTATTTCAGAAGGAGACAAGAAAGCCGAGGGAATGAGCTTAACACTGTTATGCTTGATACTGAGGCACAATTAAACAGGTTTTCTATCAACTAAAGGAGAACGGACAATCCCAAAAGCAAAAGCTATGATTAACTGAGGGATTGTCTGGCATCTATGTCTACTTAAAGGCTCCAACTTAACAATACTAAATGCGTGCTTCATTAAAGCGCCCGATTGTGGAATAAGTAAGGAAATCAACTTACTATTCGGAATATAATTTAGTAAGCGTATTTAATAGGGTGAAGAACTTATCTGGATTAATAATATTGTAAGAGTGAAGTTCATTAGAATCATTACGGAAGTACATATTTTTTTCGTGTTCGTACACATATATAGTGTAGTTTTGGTTAAGATTTAATTTCATTGTTGCGCCTTCTTTAAAATTGTAAATCATAGCAGATGGTATAAATTCTAAATCAAGCAATTCCTTAATAATTTGTTTGCGCTTTTCCTCTGGATTTATGACAATCGCATGAGATTCTAACGTATCTGGTCGATAAGACAGTTCTGTACCTTCTATATCGAAATCAGCCTCAGTTAAAATATCCTTTATGGTGTATATATTTTCATTTTTTTCTTGAGCGGTATTTTGTTTGCTTTCATACAATCTTCCTCCCATAAATGCTCCAACGATAAGGAGGGCACAAATGGCTGTTAAAAAAATATTTTTTTCATATGTATATTCTCCTAAAAATTTATACAATCTTTATATATTTTTATATATTACCATTTTATGAATGATTTTGCTTATAGACATTCCCTAAGCGTCGTTAAGTGACCTTTCATAAAAGAATATTATTCAACAATATGGACCTATAACGGAAAAACGCGATCTTCATATTGAAAAATCGCGCCCGATTGTTATCAGCCAATATTTCTACTTCTATCGTTAGTGCATAAGAAAATGCTTATTCTTCTTCAAGTTTAGTATTTTTATAAAGACTATCTACTATTGGGTAAATATCAGGCTCTGTATAATAGTAATAGTCAGTTACCTCATTTTCCGTAAATATAAAAGTCATTTGTTCACCTTCATAAAGGGATATGGCATAACGAAATCCAGCTCTATCTTCTTGGTTTTCTTCAGGTAAAACTGTACATCCTTGATTTCACTCAAAAATTCACCAATTACTTTTTTATCTGTTATGATTTTTGAATAACCTGTACTCCCATCTGTTACTTGAATTTTTGTGACATCTTCAAGGTCATTTTTATAAAATTCTGTAAAGTTTTTCGTTTCTAATCCGCAGCCTGTTAAAAGAATACATACATATCAATACCTCCATATCAAAAACGCTATACTTTTTCTATTAATTAAAGTATAACCTTACCAATCAGTCGTTTGGTAATATTTAACGAAAATATGGCCCTATAATTGAATAAAGCACTTTTCTTATTCAGAAAAGCGCCCGATTGTGGAATTAGAGATAGTCATATTCATGTGGTATACTACCTTACATAAAAAAGAAGTACCAAATACGATTTTGAGTACGGGAATAGACTGTAATTAACAACATCTTTTGTTTTAATTGTCTAGACTAGAGTATTGCTATAACATTTTTAAATTGAATAATAAATAATCCATTAAAAAGGAGGTTAAGAACATTCTTACAAATAAATATATACGTCCTCTTGTATATCCAAGTCTTTTGTTTATAAGTATGACTATTTTAAATATTTATCAAGATAACGGGATTCAGTGGGGGGATAATCTTTTTCTCTTTCTTTTCACATTAGTTTTCTACAACTTAATTTTATTTTTGCTTAAACGGTTTAAAGAAACATCCCCTTCAAAATAACTTTTTATTTGTTGAATTATTCGAGTAATACAAATACATACAAAATAAAGCTCCCAAATGACTCATTGGGAATGTTAAACTTCAACTATCGTAAGCAAGGAGGGTGGGTGTATATGGAGAATTTCGAAAGTCTTTTGCCAAGACATAAATTTGATAATGATAGTGTAGCAATGATTAAAAAAATGGATAGAGATAAAATATTGCCTTTATTGCCTAATCTCCTTGAATGGATTCAAGATATGAATTGGCCAGTGGCACCAAGCGTGTTAGATCTACTTTTAACTTTTCCAGAAGAAATTGTTCCATATGTGCAAGATGTTTTATCTTCTGATGATGATAACTGGAAGTGGTTCATTTTACATTATTTAGTTATAGAATTACCGAGAGAGTCGAGAGTTCAGTTTAGAGAGTATTTAACAAGAGTATCTGAAACACCTACAGGTAATGAACTCGCAGAAGAACTTGATGAAATAGCAAAAAAGATTTTGGAAACAATCTAAAACATCCCTTCTTACTTCACTAACGATGTACTTTAGTACAACAAGAATTTATAACGTATACATATATAAACCTAATAACGTTCCCAAATCAAAGTTTGGGAATCCACAAAAATCCACAAACGCTTTTAAATCAGTGTTTGTGGATTTTTGTGTAGAATATTTATGCGGTGTTTTATGCAAGTCGCATAAAACATTGATATAAAAGCTTTAATCTTGCTGAGTTTGTTCATTTATTTGTATAGAAACTTGTATAAAATATTTCTTATCGGCAAAATTTAAATCTATTCAGACGCCATCCCATAACGAATTTATTCCACAATATGGCCCTTTATCTGAAAAGGGTAGCATCAAATCTATAAGCACAAAGATTTCCACATATTTCATAGAGCATATAAGGACAGGAACAGAGAGTCGTAGATTGGAAAAGAAGCTATTTCGTTCACCGAAAACAGCAAGTCCTTACCCAGTAAACGAGTAGAATAATCAAAATTCTGAAAATGATACATAAATTTAATATAAAAGTTGCTTTCAATCATTTATACTAAAAATATAGTCATTCTGAGAGGTGAATTTAGTGATTATTAAAGATAATAAATCATCCCATTTAGATGAACACCTAAAGAATAATTCTGAAATTAGTAGTAATGAAGATAAAGAAATGCTTGAAAACATCAAGGTTACAATAGAGAAAAATAAAGAAGTAATAGAGCAAAACCGTAAAATTCTTGAATCAAAGAAACAAGAAGAAGCCACTGAAGAATGACCTCAGTGGTTTTTTGTTTTATCTTATTGCTCTTGGAATTCCTTATAAAATCACTTTAGGGTCTTCCTTTTTTCCAGGAAAGCGCCCGATTGTTGAAGATCGTTTTTCTGTGTCCCTGTACTTTCAAATGGGGATTATAATGACTTATATATACTATATACAATAAAAATTACAAGGATGATTATAATTAATACTCCGATTTCTTAGATACTCATTCCAGTAGTATTAGGCGTACCTGCTTGTGTGCGATTTAGATTATCATTGAAATTTCCAGCTGGATTCCTCGTTTGTTCTTCTCGATATAAACGCTCTCTTTCCTGTTCTGGTGTTTCTTTTCTAAACATCTGAACACATCCTAAGTTGTTATATTAGTATTTCTAGCAGAGTTCAATAAATCCCTTTAACCCTTCCCAAAACATCGTTTAGTAGTACTGCCTAAAAGAATTTTATTCCACAATCTGGCCCGATTGTTGAAGTTTGGACTAATTAATTTTTTTAAACGAAAATTGAATATTCAACAGGTTCAACAAACCCTAGCTTCCCTGCTAAGTTTATAGAAGACTCATTTGTTACATCACAATCCCATTTAGGCACGATACTATTTTTTAAACAATACTCTATAAATGAAGTTGCGATTATATTAGCTAATCCTTTTCCTCTATAATCTTTGTGAGTAAAAATATCAATCTCTGCAAATTCTTGTGAAGAAAAAATTGAAGAACATTCACTAATTACTCTTTCATTATGTAGTATGCTGAATCCAAAACCATTTTTAAGAAAGTTTAATGTGGAGCCCCAATATTCTTTATAGTAAACCTCATTAAATTCCAAGCTATTCTTTATTATTTCTGCGTTTATTTTTTTTATAGAATATTCACTAGATTGTAATATTGTTTTGTCTATTTCCTTATCAAAATTATAATTAAAAGAAAATCTTCTCCTTTGTTTAATTTCCTCTTTTAACTGACTCATTATTGCACATTTCCATTTACTCGATGAAGAGAATAAAGTGAATCTTGACTTATTATTTTTCTTATACCTATATAGCTCAAAGAGGAAATTATTGAAATCTAAGTTATCTACCTCTCCCCCCACAAAATATATACCTGATTTAGTCCCAATCAGAACTGACTTCTGAGAACTAGAGTCAACATAAACTGTTCCTTGTATATAGCCATCTAAAATTGAATATACGAAAGTTGGACAAGTTATATTATTTTTGTTCAATGTTCTTTTTAAATTTTTAAATTCACTTTGATTAAGTGATATCATAAAATCACGCCTTTCTATTTTATACCAACTAATGTAAATTACATATTAACCACAATTCAAAGCATGTCATCTATTTACTTATTTAAAAAGCCCATAATTTGAGGAATGCGTATTCCTTATTAAAGAATCACGCATGATTGAATATCGAGATAGGCTTACTCTTTCTCGCCATGAATTAAATTTAATTGTACGATTCAGTTAGAGGATGATTTCATATATTTTTTGATATCCAAAAGGTAAAATTGAAACAATACAAATTCCTGCTATTATAAAAGAAGTTGTTAAAATTCTATATTGTAAAATCGAAATATCTTCTCTTTTATAGGCTATATTTAATACTCTAATCATTGAAAAAACTGTCATAAAAATTATGAAAGCGGAAAAAACACTTGTTAGAATTACCGGCATTTTTTTAACCTCCTTCAACTATTTACCTCACCTTTTGGCGTACTATGTAATTTATATAGTAATACTGCAACTGTTAAAAAGAAAAATCCGCTAATTAAAGAAAACGAGAAAAAAATACTTCTTCCTAAAGTCGAGGAATTAAAAATCGAGCTACTAAATATCAACAGTATTACACCTATTATTCCCCAGTAACCAATTCCCCATTTAGATTTACTTTTGATTAGATATAAGCCGGTTATACTTAGAATATAGAGGACGCTTACGATCATAATTGTGGGGAAAAAGGGTTGAAATTTAGCTGCATAAACGAAATAATCGAGTGGGCTAATATCATGCCCATTTGTAATCTCTGTATTAAACAAATTGGTAAATGGCGTTGTGTGCTTCCATTCGAATGGTTTTTCTATAATTGCGCTTCCTTCATACCATGCAATAAAAGTTGATATTATGAAAGTTAATATCCCAACAATAATTTGTATTACATACTTAAACATCTCCACTCTCCTCTTACTATTTTTCTACCGCCCATTAGGGGATCTGTTAGTATTTCTCGATTTTAATAGTTATTTTTAATTTTTCTTCACTTGTTGTTTCGGTTTCTGATTCAGAAATATTCTTAATCGAATCTTCAACTATTTGTTGAATCAACGTAGCTTCAATATTTGATTTCTTTGGAAAACCTACTGCAACCGTTGATTCGCCAGCTCCACCATCTAACATTATTGCGAGTGCATCACTTTCAAGTTCTGTTAACTTTGTAATCGATCCTATTATTTCTGTTTGTAATTCAGCAAATAAGGCTTTATGAGAAACTGCTACTTCGTGCTCGCTTTCTAATACCTCAACTTTATTACATCCACCTAACAAGATTGAACAAAATACAATCCCTGAAATTATAGTTTTTTTCAATTTTCTGCACCCTTTCATACTGTTTCAAGAATTAATAGATATAGTTACTTAACGAAAGCACTTGAAATAAGTTCCTTTTAAGGATAAATATGCGGATAATAATATGGATAATTAATGTTAATATTTACATAAAAATTAAAGGAAACCTATTATATATAGGTTTCCTTTATGTACTAAGTCCAATTAGTAGATTAAACAATTTATTATTTTATTGTTACCACGCCTTGTGGTAGAGAAAAGTCCTGTATCCAATTTTCTATCATTTGGTTAAAGAAATTAGGATTCATCAATGATATTCCGTGACCAACATTAGGTATAATTATCCCAGTACAATTTGAATTACTTGCAACTATATCTCTTGCAGACTTTTTCATAATTGCTTTTTCTTTTTCACCCACAGTAACTAATATATTGCTTTCTGCATTATTAAAGCCGTTAGGAATTTTAAATGACATATTTTCTTCTAATATTCTTATAAGGGTAGCAGATTTCATTTGAGAACTTTCATAGTAATATGTTTCAAGGAATTCTTCATCAATATAAAGTGTTTTGGCTTGAAGTTTTGAAAAAGTTTTATTTTTAACTAATGGAAAAAATAGCTTTATAGATGGTTTTATCATTTTTCTAATAAATGAATTAGGCCTTACTAATGCGCTGTTTACGATTGCATAATTAATTAAATTTGAATTATTACTTAACATTTGAATAGTTACCTGTGCCCCTAATGAGAAGCCAATAACAATAATTTTTTTACCATCAGCTATCTTTTCTATTAACCTATTTACTTTTTCTGCACTTAATTGAATTGAAAAATTTTCGATATTTCTACTTGCCCCTTGTTCTGGCAAATCTATTGTAATGCAATGATAATTACTGAAGTATTGAATTTGTTTATCCCACATCCAACTACTTACTCCACCACCGTGTAAAAATACCATTAATGGAGCGTTCTTATCCCCATACTCTCGATAACTTAAATCCAAACAATTCACCTCTTTCATATTAATTAATTCTGTTCCATAAATCTTTCAGAAATTCTTTAAATGGTGTTTCGTGCTTGCAACTAAACTATCTAATGAAAATATGATTGTTACGGATGCTTAAAGGGCCTATAAAACCTATGCAAACCCTTTTTTTAAAGAGGAAGAAGGGTCAACATAAACCATAAATAGAGTTGTTTCTTTTAGGTATGCGGTAATTTGTAAATATCATTTTATAATCGCGGATCGGTTGTATCGCTTTCTAATGCAAGCGTTGCAAGTGCACATTCATGTACACGATTGCTGCTTTCCAAACTTACAAAACGTGAAATTCCCTCTATGCCTAACTTAAATTCCAATAAAGCGTTCTTCATTTTTCGGGAAGGGTTCCGCTGTTTTAACTTTTTCATAATTGCTTCATCTGTATAGTCCATGCCATATATGATGCGTAAATATTCCCGGCCGCGTACTTTAATTGCCGGCTGCAGTAATTTCCCTTTATGATAAGCGAGGAAATCGAATGGCTTAATAACAATGCCTTCATGACCATTTTCCGTCATGTCCTGCCACCAATCTATTACTTCCTGTTTATCCTGTTCGCTTTCGATTACACGATATTCTGTCGCTATAAATAACGAACTATTTTCAGCCAAATGCGCATTCATTTGCATATGCCAGCTATGAGGCTGATGGAAGTTAGTTGATGAACTATGGGCAAGAATATGGAATGGTGCGATTTGTATACCGGATAGTTCATTTGTTGGCCAGCAATAGTTTTTGAATACCGCATCAAAGCGTGCAGCATTTTTATATTTATCTGTGTATTCCTCCAGCCAGCTTGTAACATCCACATGTTTAGTAGCCTTCAACTTTTCGATGAGTTTATAGCGATCCATTAATGCATTTTCAGCGACCGTTTCATATTGTTGATCGATTAAGCGGTGTGCTTTTAAATTCCATGGTAAAATTTCGGCGTCCATTAAAACGAAGCTTGTATTAAATCGCTCGAAGTAATTTTTAGCCATTAGCTCAGCATGGATTTTTTCCACCATCTGTTGCTGCTGTAATTTTTCAAAGAAGGCACGACCTGTACGTGTTGTAATGTAGCCTAAGCTGTCACTGTTAATGAGCTTCTTTGCAACTTCTCTATTTTTTGCAATAAAGATGACCGCACGACTGCCCATATGCTTTTTCTCGGCAATCATTTTTTGAATACCGTTTTTCTTATAGTAATTAAACGCTTCTGCAGGGTGTTCCAAATAGTCCGGTAATGCAGCTGTTTGTGGTGTTGGACTCATTGTTGGCGGAATGTAAATAATCTGCTCCAAAGGCAATGTGTAATGAGAGAATGTATCCATTGCTGCCATAGCATTTTCTTTCGGAATTGTTATTTGATCCCCACTAGTTGTATGAACTGCAAAGCCATTTATAAATTGGGCCACATTTGGTGGAATGAATCGCTTATTTTCCGCCTCTAAAATAGGGTTGTCCTCAGTGCCGGCATAGTTTGCGAATGCTTTCACACTTCTTAATGTTTGCTCAGGATATTGAAATGCCGTTAACTCCCCGCCAAATACAACTCCTTGGTCAATATTTATTGTTCGATTTGCTTTAAATGGCTGTACTTTCACATCATGTCCCCAAATGATCAACTCGCTTGTTTTATGCTGCGAGAACCAATCACCGCGTACAGGCTTACTGTAGCTGTCCGTTTGCTGTATATCACCGTATCGACAAAAATCAGATATGCGTTTAGATTCCTTGCCGATGTAATGGTCCTTTATCCCGGCATGTGCAACAACAGCTTTTGTGATCTTATTTTTCGTTAAAATATAATGTGAAGGTGCCTTTAGAAGCATGCTTGCAAAACGTTCTTTTAGTGCCTCAGCAGCCTCTTCGCCATGCTCCTTTTCATACTCGGTAAATTCTTGCTGGACAAGCTCATCCCCGTGGTTGAGCGAAACATTTTTTCCATCTAACCAACGCGCTATTTTCCAACCATGATTGCTGTCTGTCATAAAGCTTAATCCCGCTTCAATCTGATTCAACCAAAATTGCATCGTTTCAATTGATTTAGGTCCGCGGCTCATAATATCGCCTACAGAAATTAACCGTCGCCCAGCTGGGTGAATATATACATCGCCGCGCTGCTCATAGCCAAGATCCTTCAAGAGCACAAGCATCTCATCATAGCAGCCATGAATATCCCCGATAATATCAAAACCGCTTTCGATTTCTAAACAAAGCTTATTCGTTTCTCGTACTATCTCGACGCTTTCGTCATTTACTTTATAAATTTTGGCAAATGGCTCTTTCTTTATTGCTTTCAACTCATATTTCAGCGTATTGAATTGCTGCAGCACACGTTTACGACCTCTAGGGTTATCACGCAACACATCACGTGCAAGCAGCTGCTCTTTTGATGTATTCAAAATTAGCGCTAAAACCGGTACATGATGACGTTTAGCAATTTCAAAATATTTGACACGTTCAAAGCCGCGTAAATTTGTGGCATCAATTATCGATACTTTATTTAGCTTTGCACGGGCTTCCACAACCGTATGAAGTGCGTGAAACGCCTGTTCTGAAATACGCTGATATTCTTCATAAACAATATCCTCATCATCTTTAGATACCGCTGAAAAATCGATAAAATCGATATCCGCCACAAGCCGACGATAGTAGTCAGAGCTAATGATCTCGCTTTCAAGGAGCTGACCTGAATCGACTAATGATTGCAGTAATGTGGATTTCCCGCTATTTGATGGCCCTATTACAAGTACAATGGCCCCGTTTGGAAGTTTAAATTGCATGTGAATCTCTCCTTGTCATGATACACATTTGAGTAGGAGCACCATATTGTTCATGTACAGAACCGATCCCTTCAAATAGTAAATCATAGTTTGGCGCAACTGCTTTACACCATGCTTCAAACTGCTTGCGATTCCATTCAAAGCGGTGATCATCGTGGCGCATATCTTCAAGTTCGTACACCGTATTATACTCTGCGTTTGGTGTCGTAATAATTAAATGCTTAGGCGTATAATTTTGTGTGATGAGCTGCATCATTTGAGGCAGTCGTTCCTCATTTATATGTTCAATAACCTCGCATAAAATAAAGACATCCGCCTCTGTAAACTCTTTATCTTCATAGTAAAGTGATCCCCACTTAATAATAGGTTTTGTAGCAAATTGCTGATCGGCAAAACGTTTATGCATTTTAGCAAGTGCATGATTACTAGGATCTACACTGTACAGTTTTTTAATCGTATCGATTTGCGCAAGAAGCATCGATAATTTCCCTTCTCCTGCCCCCATATCGATAACCGTTTTAGGTTTTAATGCTGTAACTGCCTCGGCAATTGTTTCATAGCGACGCGTATTTAAAGATGGTTTATTGACTTTTTGCTCATTCTCTTCTGTCATGTACAATTGTTTAAAGCGCAATGCTTTTTTGTAAATAAATTCACGCATCGGATGAGTTTCAAGCCAGCCCTCACCGTAGTTTTCTATACGCTCCCTCTCGGCTTCATCAATAAAATAATGCTTATAGTCATCCATAACCGGGATTAATATAAAAATTTGATGTAGTGCTTTCTTTAACGTAATGGTATTTGCAAGCGTTAAGAATCGTGCGCGTTTAGCGTCAGTCATCGTGTTAATCGTTACTTCATAGCCTAACGGTTCCCATAAATTTCGGAGTACCTCGTCTGTGAGCTTTGATGAAATTGGGCCAAACTCAAATGTAAACGGAAAGTCCATCGCTGCATATTGTATATATTCTTCCTTAGGTTTTCCGTTCAGCGCAGTACCTAAAGCTGAACGAATAAGCGATAAGAAAATGGTACTTACAGCAAATTCCCGGTCATTAATATAATGGGTAATATCATACGCTTCATTATCTTTTACAAGTGCCAATGAATCAGGAGTAACAAAAATGGAAGCGTATAATTCGTCATCTGTCATTTTATGATAAGCAAATCGAACCGAATGCCCTTTTACTTTGCGCTCATATATGGTTGACGGGTTTTTCGCCAGTAAATGCGATATTGCTCTTGCATGCGGATTTTTTGTATAAATAGATAGTTGCATAAAGTTAATTTTCTCCTTTAAGGGATTATTACTAGTGTCTATTATAAATGAGTGGCAGCCGAAATGTTTGTAAATTTGTAGTTGGTGTTTCAGGCCTTCAAAATCTTTGTGCCTTTTCATCATATACAAGAAAAGCGCCCGATTGTTGAATGTTGAATCCAAAAGCATTGCTTTTTCTTATGAAGGGGTAATGTATAAAAGTGTTGAATAGATTAAAATACATTTAATTGTTTCAATAGAAAGGTAGAGAATATATGATTGATATACTCAAAAAATATATGTCTGATTTTACTTCGATGAGCGAAGATGAACAGCGAGCAATTGCTGAAAGTTTACAGATTGGGAAATATAAAAAAGGAAAATACCTTCTTATGCAAGGAAATATTTCAGATATTAAATGTTATTTCGTATTAATGGGGTGTGTTAGGCAGTTTTTTGTAGATGAATCAGGTAAAGAGGTAACATCAAATTTTTTTACTGAAGAAGAAGCTATACCAATAATCAACGAAAAGACTCAAGGAGAGCTGTCAAAGTATTCATTAGTCTGTGTTGAAGATAGTATATTAGTTGTTGGTGATGTTACTTCAGAAAGTACGATGTTTAACAAATATCCACAACTTGAAATGATGATACGAAAAATGATGGAAATAAACCTTGGTGAAATGCAAGATCAATTATGTGAATTTATCAGCTCTTCTCCAGAAGAACGATACAATATCATTTTAAGACAACGCCCTCAGTTAATTGAACGTGTACCACAACATCAATTAGCCAGTTATCTTGGAATTACACCTGAATCATTAAGTAGAATTAAAAAGCGAATGAAAAACAGTTATTAAAATTGATACCCTCTTCCTTTCTTAATCATCTCATCTCTTTATTAGCAATAATTCACTGAAGACTATCTAGCCAACTAATATGAACCAAATCCCTCCTATCCCTTGGAAAATTTATAATATCCTTTGCAAATTAACTTAAGTCAATGAACGATATTTACCCCCTTGTTATTATTTAGTTACCAAAAAGACGAATGTGGAGGGGATTTTTATGAAAGCAATCGTATGTAATAAATATGGTTCACCTGATGTCCTTGAATTAAAAGAGGTTGAAAAGCCTTACCCTGCTGAGAATCAAGTATTGGTTAAGATTCATTCAGCATCCTTAAACTTTGGGAACTTAATTCTTTTGAAAGGCAAACCCTTCTTAGCCCGATTTGCCTTCGGATTAACGAAACCAAAATACTCAATTCCAGGTGGTGACATAGCTGGTACAGTTGAAGCTGTAGGGAAAGAGGTTAAACTATTCAAAGTAGGAGACGAAGTATTTGGCGACTTATCTGGTTGTGGTTGGGGAGGTTTTGCTGAATATGTTGCCGTACCCGAATATGCCTTAGCCTTTAAGCCAACTAATATCTCCTTTGAGGAAGCAGCTGCTGCACCTATGGCTGGTGTAACTGCCTTACAGGGACTACGTGATAAAGGTAAACTTAAATTGGGACATAAAGTATTAATCTATGGTGCCTCTGGTGGCGTTGGAACTTTTGCGGTACAAATTGCTAAAGCATTCGGTGCTGAAGTAACGGGTGTGTGTAGTACAAGAAACGTTGAAATATTACGTTCGATAGGAGCTGATCATGTCATTGACTATTCAAAAGAGCATTTTACTCAACATCAGGGGTATTTTGATTTGGTCCTTGGCGTGAATGGCTCGAATTCCCTTTCAGATTATACACGAGTATTAAAAAAAGACGGGAATTTTGTACACGTAGGAGGTTCCGAGTCTCAACTTTATCAAACATTATTTCTGGGTCCTTTTATTTCAATGGTTGGAAGCAAAAAATTAAGTAGCCTGTTGCAAAGAGCAAATCAAAATGACTTAAATGATTTAAAAGAATTACTTAAAACTAATAAAGTAAGACCAATAATTGATAAGCGGTTTAATCTAGGTGAAATAACTGAGGCATTCAAATATTTTCAGGAAGGTCATGCACAAGGTAAAGTGGTGATTACTATATAAGGGCATAATTACTTTGCCTTATACTAAGTCTAAATTAGCGATTTCTACACAGTGCGATGTCTGTATATAGGTTGCATTTCTGCTAGTTGGTTTATTTTACTGGCTCGATTCTATACGTGGAATCGAGCCTGTTTTATCTACTTATTATAGTCAGTTGTACATTTATACACCTGGAAGCTAATTCCCCTTCAACACCCTACTCCTTTAACAATCTTTTAAATCCGTCGTGAGCAATTTCATTTCATAGTCCATACTTGTCATTGTTTTAAGAGTACCATTTTTTCCATCAACAAATGGAAAAGCTGATTTGTGAATAGCGTAATGCTTTAACTTTAAATAGGCGACCACTGGAAAATCTGAATCAACCCATATTGCCTGATAACCTACTAAGCCAAATTTTTGCATCAGACGGTCCAAACTTTCTACTACCGAATATACAAATTCATCATAATTGCACGCAAATGCTGATGTAGTCTCTGGCTCACCTTTTTCAGTGTCGTCTACATACTGGTTGATTTTAAAGTGTAGGTTTTCTCCGTTACTTTTTAGATCAAACGCTTTGATATGCCACTCTGTTAATCCTGGTTCTTGATACCAACTAAAATTCATCTCATCGCCATAAAATTCTGTATTCATATCAGAATTCAGCGACATTAAAGCATTTAACAAATCGCCTAAAGCATCAGAAAGATAACTCGCTCTATAAATTAACGATTCATTTGCTGTCTGTATTTCGCATATAGCCCATCCTACGCCTGTAATTTTATAATTAAATTTCAACTTACTCACCCTTTCAATTGTTAATGAATTTGACCTTCAGTGAGTTAAGATACATTTCACTCTCAATATTTTAAATCTGTATAAACCCCTATATTCTTCAATTAATATACCTATAAGATAGCACTGGCTTCGTTTCCTTTTTCTGCGAATAATTTAGTCGCCACCTCTAAAACATCTTTTCTCTTTTCACTTTTCTTCAATTGTCTCTTTCATTTTGTTCTACCTATTTTTGATTGATTAACCAATCTTTTCGTTAAACTTACTACGCAAACCAGATTTTGGCAATAAAAATCATATGTGCTGTAAAATAACAAAAAGTTAATTTTTGAAACTAACTATTATTTCATTCGAAAAGCGAGCTGTTCATAATCTTATTCTTTTTAATTTCCAGATTGTGCATCCCAAGCTCCTCCGCCATCGCCTATAAGGTAAAAACAAAAAAGGGGGTTATCCTAAATGGTTTCAAAAATCCCATATGTAGGACATAGTATTCCAAAAACCGTTCTAAATAGTAATTACAGATGTGTTGGAGAAAGAAGGATATAACTCGGCAGGAGTCGGTATGAGCAAATGGGAGGATATGACACTATTTGACATACAGCTGAAAGGAACGGAAGAATACGTCATCAAGAAGAGGACAAGGTTTTAGCTATTTTTTCGGAATTTTCGAAAAAAGGTTATGATAACTACGAGTTAATGATTTCTAAGACGAATGAAATATCACCCGAGCTATCTTAGGTATTTAATCAAAGGGGAGAAATAGGCGGAAAGTTGAAGTCGGACTTGCAGGCAGCAGGCTATACGATTTTGGATATTAACGCATACTCACCTATCATCAAAGTATATATACCGGTTACTGATGAAGCTAAGAAAGCAGAAATTAACACAGTAGCGAGTGAATTCTTGAATTCAAACGGTTCATTGAAAAGTGTACAGATTATAACAAAAGATGTTTCGGTTGAAGAACTTGAGACAAAGTAGATGCCCGTAATTACAAGTATTGAAGAAGAATTATACCTAAAAAAAGAGTACCGGGTAGATAACATTAGTTATACCTTCAACCCTGAAAAAGTGTCTATTACCATCAAGCTGAACATGAACTCATCACATACTGAATCTAAAGAGGCAGTGAACAAAATCCATGAAAGAATTACTGAATTCCTAAATAGTGAAGAAGTAAAAATAAAGATAGACAATCAGGTATATGAGTTACTAATCCAAGACAAGAACGGCAAGGATTTTCTATTTTAAAAACAAAAATACTTACCAACATAGTAGAGCAACCTCTTTTATAGCGTTGCTCTTTTTCTATTTAAAGTTACTTTTGAATCGCGCCTGATTGCTGATCTCACTAATCCTCTTAGATTAAGAAACTCATCACAATTAATTCACCCTTAGGCCCTTGACGGCGCACACCGTAATCCTTAAAACCACACTTCTTATAAAGATTTTGGGCAGCAGTGTTTGCAACATTAACAGCAAGTACGATTTCATTAATATGAGGGAAATTCTTTTGTACATATGCGGGTAGTAACTGCAATGCCTGCTTTGCATAGCCTTTCCCTTGTTCATTAACCTCTGTTGAAAAAGCACGTACTAAAATCGCATTACTATTATCCGAATATGGTGCTACTCCTTCCTGCTGATGTAAATCAAAATATGTTACAAGCTTTCCTTCAACGATTGCTAATATAGGCGTTCTACTATTACTTGCTAGTTTTAAACATTCACGTGGGTGCCCTGTAAATTTCAGCTGGCTTTCAACTAATTGATATTCGTTAATTAAATGTTGATATGATTGATTGAACGATTGTAATTCCATAATTAGCGCCTCCAGATAAGAACCTATGTTCCTATTTTAACTTTTTGTTTTGAATATTGCAATAATTTCAGAATATGTGCCAAATAACACTTTGGTAGCGTTTCATATTTTTGATTCTACATACTAGTTAAATTAGGATCACTCCAGAAAAAATGTTATTCAACAATATGGTCCTATAACGGAATAACGCGATTTTCTTATTGAAGAATCACGCCCTTTAATGGAATAACATAAATATTTAAAAGAGCTAAAGCTTTAGAAAATAATATTGACCTAAATCTTACTGTTTGATTTCCCTATCATTTTTATCCCTAATAATAATTTCGTATGGAATTTCTTCAATCGATAACTCTTCTCTTTTCAACTCTATGATTTTATCTACATACTCTGTAATTTGATTTATCTTTTTATCTGAATTCCCGAACCATTTAGATGAATGGATGTTAGTTTTAATTATAATTTGTAATGGCTCAGGGTGGAATGAGTAGGCAAACCCCCGATATTCCTTAAACCTCTTATTCGTTTCTTCACTTATCGCACTAAAGATTGGTTGCCATTGTTGATCACGTATCGCACTTTCGCTTTTCTTTTGTATCTTAACCGTATATTCTAAATCCATTTTTGAGAGAATCGTTTGATCGATGATTTTTTCGAGATCTTCAATTTCTTTACTTTTCCCGAAATCTTCCTTCATTCCTTGCATTTCAATAAGGATTTCATTATTGGAATTAGTTGAGATTGAATTAGACGGACACCCCTTTTCCTTTAATAAAGCCGAAATTTCTTCAATTACTTGCATCATAGTTTCCCTTTGCTTTTCATCTTCTTCACTTAATGCAGGATAGTTATCGAGAACAAGAAAATCTACCGTATAATTTTGAAACCCAATCATATTTGCCATGTTATGGATGATCTTTTCAATGTTTGTTTTATTGGCTTCTAAAAATGCCTTATTCTGAACCTGCACAGTTACGTTTCGTTCTTCATGTGAAAAACCTAAACCAACTTTAAACCCATTATCTTTTAGTTCCTTAGCACTTTTTGTTAAAAATTGCTCTAATTTCTTTTTTTCCGCTTTTGTTTCTTCCATACTTTTAACTAATGTACTTTCTATTGCTTCGGTATTTACAGATGCTGTTTTATTTGAACTTTTTTTAAGTATCATATTAGATGCCGTTATTATGAGTAATAACACAACAAAGCCTGTTAGGACTTTTTTCAAAATACCGCCTCCCATTAAGAAGGTATGTCGGTATTTTTACATTATTCTCATTATCATTCCACATAATTGTATATTTAATTTAATTGAACTTCTTTACTTTATCCCACTCGCGTTATTCAACAATATAGCTGATTCTAGCATAACAATTGCTCCCAAATGCTAATAACTATAATAGTTGCACTTCTGTTTTTAAGTACTGAAACGTCTCATTTACTGAGCGATAACCATCACACATCGGATTTCAATTCATAAATATACAGCTCATTCCCGTCCAAAAACAGCAACTTATTCTCACGGTTATTCACTAATTGCGGTTCGAGAGGCTTACCATTTGGTTTCATTAGTTCGAGTTTACGGACCGTCTTATATTCATTGCCTTCACGTTGTAACTCAAAAAATGCATGTTCCCCTCTCCCTTGGTACGCAATGATTGTCTCCCCTTTTACCGCAAATGCATGAAAATGCATATCTTCAGTTGGATAATACTTTGTGAGACCTTCTTTCCGTACACCAATCATCGATTCCAGGCTAAAGAAAAACCAAATTCCTTCATTAGGTACATCATTCAACGCTAAACACTCAAAAATATAATATTCCGTATCCTCTTCAAGCGAATCCATCTTACCACCCGACGCGTCCCAGCCAACTAGCCCGCTACTGCCAACCGGATCCTTCCAGCCGTAATTGCCGAAAACGCCTTCATCAAAGTATCCTGTCCAAATCTCTTGATTCTTTGTTACGAATACATGCTCAATACCATCCCCTAAACAAAAGGATCGGATGAAACAACCATTTTCATCATAGACTCGTGAGTTTTCTTCAATATTTTGAGCATCATGGTAATACGACCGCGCGCATACAAGTAGAATGTGTCCGTCATCTATCGGCTGTATGTGATGATAATTCCATGTCTCTTCCGGCAAATCCAGCACTTTCTTTTGTCCATCTTTTAGATGAACGACTTGATATCTATAGCTTTTTTCCGTAACAGTTGCAGGGAAGGAACCACCAATTAGTGGAATTTGCTCCTCCCTCAGCAGAACAAATACATCGTTGTCATGTCCAAGTGCAATTGAAAGAGGTGTCATTTTTTTCAGCTCTTCTTTAAGATTAGCAATTGGATTCATCGGTATTTTGAGTATTGATTTCATATTCTTTCACCAACCTTTTCTTTATAAAGAATTTCTATATCTTAACGGCCATTAATTATTGCTTTTTACTTTTAAACTCTTCATATTCTCCCCAGGCTATATAAGCAATACCTATCATTAAAGCAACAATGCTACTTACATTTAAAGGGCTTTCTACATAGGTTAGCATGGCATTAAATAATTCGTCGTTCCAACTTAAAACACCCGAACCAAAGATTGCTGCACTAATATATTTTGCAGAAAATAAAAATGCAGCTATCGCTATAAAAGCAACCCCAGTTCCACGTTTATTCATGTACGCCACTCCTTGCTAAATATACTTAGAAACTAAAAAGAGTCATCACGATAATGATCAAAGATACGGGCATAAAAAACATTGCCCAGCTATTTTTACCTTTCGTTTTAAATTCCTCTATTCCAATAAGTGCAAAGAAAATACCAAGTAGTAAAGATGATATTGGACCATACGAAAAATCTTTTGTAATTAAGCCATATGCTGATATTCCCATTGCAGCTAAAGCAAGGATGATTTTAATAATTTTCAACTTAAATCCCCCTTATCTCGTTTGTTTAAGCACATTTTTTCACAACTCATCAATTTATTTTAGCATAAATTTCCATACCTCTGTGTTTGATATTATGCGAACATTTAGCACCAGTTTTGACATCGATTATAGCAAGACCACATAAATTTATGCGGTATTACTAATTATGTTTCGAATTGAGGTGTACATTTTTTAGAAATAAGTAAAAATTTTAAAAGGATACCCTTTTGTATAAAAAAGGATATCCTATATTAGCTAACTATAATGATTCTATATTAGAAGAAGGCGCACGAATTTAAATCTAATAACTTTTCAATTGAGCTACTGTTAATATTTCACAGTGATTTTCAAACAAATTTAAATTACTTTTCATGAACTTTCACATATACACTTCCAAATAGGCTTTCCCCTATATAAGCATCTAACTTCCATATTCCACTTTTAGGTAATGCCATGTTAGATGGGGCGTGTTTGTCTGCGCCATTATTAGCACCACCTAGTCCGCCACTGGTTACGAAGATTTCTTCATCTTCATTTTCATGTGTGGCTACAACTTTTAGTTCTCCTTCTAACTCTTGTTCTTCCCCCCAAAAATGCCACATGTACTTTTGCTCTTTATCAGGATAGAACCTAACTACTTCGCTATCATCGTAAATAAAACCTAATCGACCTTCTTCTCCAATCATTGTGTAACCGCCTGATTCAAAAAGTGAACTTTCATTCCAATTGTTTTTAATTACTTTTTCATTTTTTCCAATGGACTCCTCTTCCTTACAGCCTGCAGTTGCAAACGATAAAATTACTGCGAAGATTAAAAGGATTCTTTTTTTCAACATAAATACACCCCCACTGACTTATAATGCTTATTCTCTATCTTACTTTGATAGCCCTTCAAAAAACGCCAAAAAGGGGGCAATCCTTTTATCCCAGGAAAGCACCTGAAATCAAACCTGAAACCCTAAAGCGGAATTTCTTCCTCTATTTCCGCCCCCTACCCTCAGAGAGGTCAATATGTTTTAATATTTCACAACAGTAATTTTTTTACAACCAAATTAGATTTGCTCCGTCTAATAATTGAAAGGGTGAGGAGGATGCTTGAACGAGTGCTAGAACAAGTAGAAGTAAGTGAGTTAAATAAAGAGGAGAGAATTGAATGGTTGTTGAATGAATACGGCCAAAATATAGCTCGTTTAGCATTTACTTATACTAAGCAGAAGCAACTATCAGAAGATATTGCGCAAGAAGTATTTATTAAGTGCTTCGAGAACTTAGACAACTTTAGGAATGAATCTACTTATAAAACATGGTTATACCGTATTACGGTGAACCTATGTAAAGATAAGTTAAGGAGCTGGTCTTTTAAAAATATCGTACTTACTGAATTTTTCACAAAAATAAAGAGTACAAATAAATCACCTGAAATGGAATTAGTCGGTCTAGAGGAAAGGCGATTAGTTGCAGAAAAAATACTTTCCTTACCCGTGAAGTATCGAGAAGTAATTATTTTATATTACTATGAAGAAATGTCATATAACCAAATATCAGATTTATTAAATTTGAGTATACAAACGATAAAGTCTCGATTACATAGGGCGCGCCTGTTGTTAAAAAAGTTACTAGAAGGGAGCATCAAACATGGATGACATGTTTAAACAAATCGTAGAGACTATGAACAAAACTGTGTTAAAGGACATTCACTTCGATGCGAAACAGAAAGAAAACGTAAGGCAGGTTATATACAAAAGGAAAAAGAAGTTCCCTATCAAGCCAACGTTGAATTATCTATTACCAATAGCTGTAGCGTGTCTGTTTTTTGTAGGCACAAGCTATTATGTTACTACGGAGATGGAAATTTTCTCACGTGAAGAGCAGACGGCAGGTTTAAATACCAACAAGGGAGATGTTCCACCTGGCCCCAAAGTTGAAACCAACTTCTATACACCTCCCGCACAAGAAGAATCATATGAAGATATGACAAAAGAAGATGTGGTTACCAAGCTCTTAAATACGGTGGATTATTTTTACACAGCTACTGGAAAATTCGAAGACTATTCAATATATAATGATGATTCAGATAGTAAGTCAGTGACTGAGTACAAAATAAGTATAAAAAATGAAATTGGTGGTTATCAGAAAAATACCCCTCAATCTGATGACAAGGAAACGGGGTATGAGGAATTTATAAACGAATTTATTTATAATGAAGAAAAGGTCTGGCTTAAACAAAATATAAATTACACATATAAAGTTCTGGACTATCAATCGACACCCACACGAGATCCGATTACGCCAGAGGAAGCGTTTAATTTAGAATTGAAAGACATTTATTCAGATAAAGCCAATTTTAGGGAAACTCCGGAAATTTCCCCTGGCGGAAATTCTTTGTTTCCCTATGAAATCACAGCAAGTTACTTGAGAAATACAGAGCTTTGGGATATAGAAAAACAAAACGAAGAATTGTTAGGTCATAATACCATTGTTTTATATGGAAAAATGGATGAGCAAGTGATAAATAGATTCAAAATGAAAAGAACTACTGACACTTTTCGCTTTTGGGTAGATAAAGATACTGGAATCTTAGTTAAATATGAAACGTATGATGCGGACGGTCAACTTACAGGCTATCTCCATCCTGAAAGTTTGGAAGTGAATATACCGATTGATCCGCAAGATTTTGTGCCAAACTTAGATGGTTATACTCCTTTTGTTCCTTATGGAAAAAAGCCTGAGCTTGATTCAAAAGAAGAAAAAATAGAAGCTGTAGATACCAATAAAGAAGATACGGAAGCTATAGTAGATTTAATGCGAAAGGACTTGCCTTTCCTGTATGAATTCACGCATCCCGATCTTGAAATATCTTCAGCTTCCTATATGGAATTTGAAGAAAAATTCAGCCACGCTTACCTTACGTATATTCCCAAAAATGAAGCGGGAATAGTATACGTAACCGCTTATCACCAGGATTCCTTTATGCGTCCTTCGAATAATTTCGATGTGATTACAGGAAAACAACTTGAACTGTTCACGTTAAACGGCATTGAATGGAAAAGCTATGAATTAAAAGATGTTTTAGGCGCCAAGTTTATAGGCATGAAAGGTGATTATATATATGAGGTCGTGAGTCAAAAAATATCCCTCGAAGAAATGAAGGCTTTATTAGAATCTTTTCATCCAGTAAATTAGGGATGAGTAATAGCCATATAAAAAGAAGTAAAAGCGCTCAGAAAAAATTTGAGCGCTTTTATGCGTATTTCATCATCGCTACATTTTTTTATCTTGAGTCGTTCCATCTGGATTTACTTGATACTGCCAAAGTTCCCCATCTTCCCCTCTGTAAATGTACAGATACATAAATGCTTCATCCTCAACAAAATTTATATATAACTGATAATCCACATTTCCTTCTCTAATTGCATCAAATGGGACTCTTTGTATACTTTTTTCATACTCGAAATCATCGTTCACTTTATCGTAAACCCATACTTCATTGGTCTCGAATTCGCCTTCCCCAGCGAAATATTCTGTTCCGAATATTTCTTCTACTTCATCTTTAGTTTGACCTATTTTTGCATTTGCTTCTATAAACTCTTTATCTAATATGGGACTCGAATCTGATTCACTATATACATCTGAACAACCAACTAATAAAAAACTTAATAATACAGTCAGTAGTATCCTTTTCATGCTATTCCCCCATTGTTTGATTGCTACGTGTAAATTTTATTTCAGAACACTTTCAAACTCTGCAATCATTTTGCTAAATTTCGATTCATATAGCTTCCACTGCCAACCGCCATAAAATTAAAAGACCTAAGCCTGGTGTAATACCAAACCTAAGTCTTTTAATTTCGCCAATTACATCTATCTAAATTTAACTTTAGATTAAATCAAAGTCATTCATCCAGGTGTTCTTTTAAATCATTAATACGGGTCTGCCTCATGGCTCTTCTTCACTGCATCTTTTGTTGCCTCATTCGCAGCGATCGTACCCTGACCATATTTAGAAATTCCTGACTCTCTGCCCGGTAATTTACCTTCCTGAGCCATCTTTTCAATTTCTTTCATTTTCTTTTCAGTCGCTTCCTTCACACGGCGGCCGTAATCTTCATCAGCCTGTGTAAAGTGATTAAACATCGCTTCCTGAATACGCTTGTCACAGATTGCCAAAGCATCCGATAAGTTATTTATAAGCTCATCACGTTCCCAGTCTTCAAAACTGCGGTACGTTTCACCTGCTTGGCCATAGTTATTCGGGCGATCAATAGGCTCACTCATTAATGCCGCATTATAAGACGGTTGATGTGGTGGATATGCTTTATCCCCTGCATCACGGTAGCCACCAATCATTGACGGTTCATAATTGATATGTGGGCTTTCGCCGGATTCTTTCGGATCACGAGTATCCATCTGACCACGCTGCTGATTTGTCCGAACCGGTACCTTTGGTGCGTTGACTGGCAATTTCAAATAGTTTGAGCCTACACGGTAACGCTGTGTATCTGAGTAAGAGAATGTACGTCCCTGCAGCATTTTATCATCCGAAAAGTCCATACCGTCTACTAGAACACCAGTACCGAATGCAGCCTGCTCGATTTCTGCATGAAAGTCTTCCGGATTACGGTTAAGTACCATTTTACCTACAGGCAGCCAAGGAAACTTGTCTTCTGGCCAAAGTTTTGTATCATCAAGTGGATCAAAATCCAGTTCTGGATGATAGTCGTCCTCCATAATCTGAACGAACAGCTCCCATTCTGGATACTCACCACGTTCAATTGCTTCATACAAGTCTTGAGTAGCGTGTCCTACGTTTGTAGCCTGGATGGAGTTTGCCTCTTCTTGTGTCAAATTACGGATGCCCTGTTTTGGTTCCCAGTGATACTTCACAAGTACAGCTTTCCCTTCTTCATTAACCCATTTATATGTGTTAACCCCTGAACCCTGCATATGGCGGTATGTCGCTGGAATCCCCCAAGGTGAAAATAGGAACGTAATCATATGCGTCGCTTCCGGTGAACGTGAAACAAAATCAAACATACGCTGTGGATTCGGTACGTTGGAAGCCGGATCTGCTTTAAAAGCATGAATCATATCAGGGAACTTCATCGCATCACGAATAAAGAAAATCTTTAAATTGTTCCCTACAAGATCCCAGTTACCATCTTCCGTATACATTTTCACCGCAAAGCCACGTGGATCGCGTGCAGTCTCAGGTGAATCCTTTGCACCTGCTACTGTAGAAAAACGCACCATAAGTGGCGTTTGTTTACCGGCACCAGAAAAGACTTTTGCGCGGGTATATTTTTCTACAGGCTCATCTCCAACCTTACCGTAAGTTTCAAAATAACCGAAAGCACCTGAACCACGTGCATGTACTACACGTTCAGGAACCTCTTCACGATCGAAGTGCGAAATTTTTTCAATAAAATGGTAATTTTCTAAAGTCGCTGGTCCACGGTTACCTACTGTACGGATATTCTGGTTGTCCCTTACAGGATGTCCTTGACGAGTAGTTAGAATTTCACGTTCCCCATCCTCTTTTTTTGCAACATGTTTGTCTTTGTTCTCTGCCAAAATAAATCCTCCCCTTTAATCAATTACTAAAATACATTGCTTATAATCATGATAATAAAAAACATTTTGCTACTATATCTTTATACCCTAATTTATCTGTTTATAATCAAAGAAAAATTAACTTTGTCCTGTCCCACACTATATGAATACAGGTCTCTGTCGAATGAAGTAGTTTTATTGAGATGATTTTCTCTTTTATTCATCATTACAATTTCAATTTTTTTCTATCAGGATGCAATAATAGGCTATCTGTAAGGTCCAATCGTGATAAAATTAAACAAACAATTAGAGCTATGAAAACTCATATATGAAATATGATATTGGCTAATAACACGAATTGTGAAAAAGTCATTAAATTACAGGGGAAAGATATAAATGGCAGAATTAATGGATTGGAAAAATAGTGCTCACGGGCAAAAATATATAGCTTCTTTTAGCGGAGGAAAGGATAGTGCCTTAGCTCTATATAAAGCAATGATGGTTGGAGAAGCGGTTGGACTGATCGTCATGCTGGAGGAAGAAGGAAAACGTTCTAGATCTCATGGAATGTCTTCGGAACTCATACATGCCCAAGCTAGATCTATAGGTTTGCCCGTATATACTGCAGCTGCAAGTTGGAGAGATTATGAAAAAGTATTTATAAGTCTTTTAGAAAAGGCTAAAAATCAAGGATCAGAAGTGTTAGTAACTGGAGACTTAGATATGCCTGCACATGGCTGTTGGCATGAAAAGGTTACGAAGTATGCTGGATTAAAGCTTGGAATGCCCTTATGGGAAATGAACCATCATGAAGCTGTCGAAGAGTTCATAAATTTAGGATTTGTAACGATTATTGTAACAGTAAATTTATCACTTGGAATGCGAGAGGACGATTTAGGGCGAACGTTAACTCATGAATACGTGAAGGAGCTTGAAGCTCGTGGTATTGACCCCTGCGGAGAAGGTGGAGAGTTCCATACCACAGTACTAGATGGGCCCATTTTTAAACATCCTATTCCAATTCGTAAATGTGAGATTTTTAAGGACGGAGAATATGCCTTTTTACCTTTAGAGCTAGACCAGTAACTTATTAAACCTTGATAAAAGTGCAAAACGAAAAAGCATGTTTTGAAAAAATGATCAAAACACGCTTTTTTTATATTCAATTTATTTTCCTTTTCGAGACAATAAAATTGAAGAAATTGAGAACGGGATAGTTGAAAGTGTTTGGGTTTAAAATCAATTAGGCAGACCTATCATTAAAGTAATTTAATTTAAAAAGCCAAACAAGCAATAACCCCGTTCTAAATTTAGGACGGGGTTAAAATATAGTTGTTTAATTTTCTATATACGTTACTTCACTGTAATCAAAAATATATCTATAAAGTCATTTAAAAATCTAAGGTTTATTCAAAAAATAGCGCCCGATTGTGTAATAAGGATTGCACCATGCAGATTTACAATGTTAGGGACTAAATAACTTTAGAAAAAATGAAATTTGTTTTCGTATGTGCAAATGGGATTAAACCGTCGATAAATAATTCTGCCTCCTCAAACGTAGCAAAGTTCGCTTTCAACATAAAACATGCAGCTCCAGCAATTCGGTAGCAAAAATCGATATTATGTTGCTTTTCAATATGATTTTTAAAATCTTCATACAATGTATTTTTAATTGTAGCCTCGATAATTGAACTAATTGGATAACCACAATTCTTTTTATTCAATTCAATTGTATATTTCGTGATAATTTTTTGCTCCTCTAGCTGTAGTACACGTTCTTTTACTGCTGGTGAACTTAAATGTACACGTCGACCTAATTCACTCATTGATAATCGACTATTCATTGAAAGTTCTTTTATAATTTGCTCATCAATTAAATCCATTCTTAAAAATTCCCCCAATTTTTAAAGTTCTTTTATATTAATACTTTAAATTTCAAATGTAAAATTTAATTTTGAGTTGGTAAAATAAATTATCATTCTTTTGGAGGTAATAAAATGACACCATTTCAAAAACTATTAAATTTCAATCCTACCGTAAAACTGTTATGGAGAAATATTAGCGTAGAACTTGAAAAAGATAACTATCTATCTGCTCAATTGAAAGAAGAAGTACGGAAAACATTAGCACAAGTTAATGGCTGCCTGTATTGTAAAGTGAAAGGGACACCTAATCCACAATTATATGATGAAAAAACTGCAGTATGTACTGGATATGCGGAAGCTTTTCTTCAATCAAAGGGACAAACTTCTCCTTCTGTTACAAATGTTTTAGATAAATATTTAACTAAAGAAAAGAAGGATGAATTATTAACGTTCATATGTTTTATCACAGCTTCGCAATATCTTGGTGCTTTACATCAGCTTCAACCAACGATCATTAAATAACCATATTAGGGACCAGTCAGTAAAAATGAGCATTTACAGTGTTAATGTTCCCAAACGAGGGTTTGGGAAGGTTATACTTCAACTAACGGACCAGATTGCAAAACATGATAGATTGGGGCATACGAAGTGATACAGGTTTTATTTGTTATTTTAATATGGGTTATACCGATTATCCTTCTTACAAATGCATATTTTAAAATGGATGAGGAAGAACGACAAGAATTTAAAAGCGAGTTTAAAAAACCTTTAGCACTTTTTTGTGTGGGATTACTAGTCATAGGCTTTTTGCTATCACTTTCTGGAAATATCCTAGCGATTGGATTGATTCAGCATATTGGTGCAACTATGGTATTTATTAGTTGGTTTACCACAAGTGTCGTAAACTGGAAAAAAGGAAAGACAGATTTTATAAAAAGTGCTGTACTTATTTTGTTAGGCGTTTTAGGAATAGCAGCTTATGGGCTTATGGTTACCTATCTATAAGCTAACGGGGGGCTTTAGTGTAACAAACATTTCAAAACGTGCCCAAACATTGCTTTGGGGGCATTAAATTTGGGGATTATACCTCCATTCATTTTGAATTGGATATTTACTCTTGATGTCTATTTAACAGAAAGTGCATTATTAAATTATCCCAATTTTAAAACGAATAGAGGTGGAAATAATAAAATTCCCCAAAATCTCTCAAATACGTTTCTCCAAATTAATATTACACGGGTTGCTATTAATGACCCTTATAATATTAATATCTATAATTACAAAAAACATAGTTGAGTTTATATTTAACGTAAATTTCCCTGAAGGAAATGGACCTGCTAGTACCTTAGTTATGATTTGGGCTTTCTTTGCTATTCAAAATAAAAAATACCAGAAAGAAACTTAGTTTAAATAGATATAGTGCTATAATTTTACGAATAGCTTATACATCTCATAGCTAAATAACGTTCCCAAATCAAAATTTGGGAATACACCAAAACGCGGGAAACGTTGATTTAATAACGTTTCTCGCTTTTCTTATGGAACATTATTTATACGTGATTTATGCAAGTCAATGAAACGTTACTAAAGCAGCTTTTATAATTGCTGGGCATGATCTTTAATTTGCATAAAAACTTGTATAGCCATTCTTTTATCGGTATAAATCTGAATCTTCTCTTACACTTCCCCAATAAAAACGTTACTCCACAATATGGCCCTATAACGGAAAAACGCGATCTTCATATTGAAGAAACGCGCCCGATTGTTGAAGTAAGGTATATATTTTCACAAGCTGAACATATAAACAAAAAATATAATATTAACTATAGGATAGACGATTATAGTGATTAAAGCTTTTGCTTTCATATTTCTAATTGCACTTTCAGTTATTTCAGGTTCTTCCTTGTATATTCCTCGCCTTCCCATCAATAAGCTTTCTTTGGGATTTAAATAAATCCAAATGATAATACCGTATGGTATAAGCAAAGTTATTATTATAGTTATCCAATCCACTTACAACACCGCCTCAAAGTATATAGTAACTAATATACGAATAAAAATTCTTATTTGTTTCATATTATCTAAATACTATTGTTTCTTTATGTTATATACGGCCCTTTAACTGAAAAACGCGATCTTCTTATTGAAGAATCGCGCCCGATTGTTGAATAGAGTGGCTAACATAATTTTAGATGACTTTATTAGCTATACAAAAAGCAGATTTACAACGTTAAGAATATGCACAATTTTATACAGCAACGCCACTGTAGTACTTTACTGAATAACTAAATATCCTACATACTGTGCATTTCCCCTGCTAGTATCAACGCCGACAACGAGTATGAATTCACCTTTTTCCATAGGTAAGTTGAAAGTTTGTTGTTTTCCATTGTACTCTAATTCAATATTATCTTCATTTTTTAATAAAGAAACACTGATTCTATCCTGATCAAAGTCACCATCTTCTAGGTTAATAGATACTGTATCGCCAGCTTTAAAGGATATAATATTTTGCTCTTCAGCTAAGGCTTTAATATCTTCTGTTTCTTTATTATAAATTTGATCTTCATGCTTCCATTCTATGTTGGCTTCCGCTAAAGTTTGTTGCGAATCAATATCATTAGGATTATACACATTAACTGTTGGTGGTGAAAAATCATAGTCTTCTCCGATACATCCAGCTAGTAAAAAAATAAAAACAAAACCTACAAACAATTTTAAGTATCTATCCATTGTTTCTGTCACGCTCCTTATCAAAAGTGTCTAACTTTTACGGGCATTTCAACTTGATAGGTGCTTTCTTTTATAAGTTCTAACACGTCGTCCCTTTATTCTTCTGCTGTTTCTGCGGATTCTAATGCTTTAATGGAATCGAGAATATTAGTGTTTGTTGCTTTACGTGGAGCTGTTGGAAAAACATCATTCGTTGGTAATGATACAATTGGTTCTCCATGTTCTTCTTCTATATGTATATTCGTTACATCCTTATCTCCTTGTACAATAATTGTGTAATATTCATCCGATTTAGGATATTCTTCTAATTGCTCTTTAATTAAAGTCGTTTCTTGCAGCATCTTTAAAAATTGTTCGAAATCCTCTCCGAAAAGGGCAATTTGTTCCGCAACTTTATCGGAATTTTCATTATATTTATCGATATAAATTCCGTTATACGAACCAGTTAAAGTATCTGCGAGATCAAGCGTTTCGTCTTGTACATTCGTGTTTTGTTCTGCATTTGGTGAAGCATTTTCTTGTTCTGATGAACAGGCAGTTAATAAAAATAACGCCAATCCTGCTGTATATATTTTCTTCAATTTCCTAATACCTCCTTGAAATATTACCACTTTACCATTTACGCACTTTTCAGTCAAAAAGATGATGAATTTAGTCCATTTTAATTAAATAAAGCACTTTTTTGTTCAAGAAAAGCGCCCATAAGCGCGATCTTCTTATTGAAGAATCGCGCCCGATTGTTGAATAGCTATATCATAACAACATATGTAATTTAGCCTTTGTATTTGTTGCTACCCGGTAGTTTTTTTATTTCATACCAAGCTTTAATTGCATCTTCTCGATGATTCGCTTTGTTTTTGGGATCTGCAAAATAGTCTCGGATGAACTGATTGTATTCAAATTGTGAACCTATTTGTTTCTTATACAACGGGTCTTTTTTTCTTTCCTGCTCTTCATTCCATGCATTTACAACATCACGATATGTCTTTCCTACATTTTCTCTAAAATAATTTTGAATATAAGTAGAAAAATGAAATTTAGGAATTTCTGACTTGAAGAAGGCCCTTACAGTTTGACTACAACGGTGATTTTCCGTTATTACTGTATCTAAATTTAAATCTGTAAATATTGCTTCATTTGTAGGAGACTTTCTTTTTTTCAGTGGCTTTTGTATTTCTCCTGTTTGAAGAAATGCTGCTATTCTATCCGTAATTTCACTTTTAGAACCCGAGGCACTCATCCCGTTCTTTCTACAAAAAGTTTGTAATTCCTCTTTTAACCAATAAAAACTTTGAAATTCTTGTACATCCAATTCCAAATTTAGTTCAGGCCTCAAATATTACACCTCCAGTGGTAGTTAGTACTATTATAAAACTTACGTTCTTCTTTTTGTCGTTCTTTTTGATAATATTGACATTCTTCTTATTCGATTAATGTAATATACAAAAAGACGCGTTTCTCGATAAACGCGCCCGATTGTTGAAGATCGTTATGGGTGCCCCCAAACTTTTATATGGGATCAATTGCAATGTAAATTGCATATTTGATATACAATGAAAAGTTACTGCTCAACAATTAAAAATTTATTATCTTTTATATCGTAGTTACCGTATTTCCTTGAAAGTATAACTGTTTTTAGGGCATATTTTTCATCAGCAAATACTAATAAAAAACGGTCTTCTAAAATATCAATTCCCCCGTTATTACCTTTAAATTTAATTTCCATAGATTCTTCAATAACTTCATTTGTTGTATAAGGTCCAAACGTAGCGACTTGAGTCCAATCGAAATCGGTAAGCTCACTTAAATCAATTTGTGTTTCACCATTTTCTAAAAGGGAGCCAATTTCCTTAGCTAAAAGCGTGTCTTGGCTAGCTCCATTTTTTTTCAAGACAGTAACAGCTAAGCCTAGAACAGCAAAAATTAGAATTACATAAATCATTTTTTTCATAACTACTTAAACCTCCTAAATTTCCACATTCCATATTTTAGAAGACGTTAAATAGTAAGTGATAGTTCCAAAAGCATCTTTTGGTAATATCCCTTTAACAGATTGTTATTAAACAATATGGCCCTATAACGGAAAAACGCGATCTCCTTATTGAAGAATCGCGCCCAGTTTGTGGAATAAGGGGGGCATCCGTGAGTACATTTTCCTTAAGCAGATATTGTAACATTCTTATTGAAATAACTTGTTATTCCGAAAACAATTGCATAGAACAATGATAACAATAGCGAATATGAACCGTAATCAAAATTGAATAATAGATTACCCCCAAATAACGGTGTAGTAAAGATTAAGTAAAAAGGATACTGTATGGAAACTATTACATCTAAAATACCATTACCAATCATAACGGATTTAAAGGTTGTGATTACAAATACAATTACCCCTGATATTACACCGAATACAGAGAAAATCTTTAAAAACTTGCTACCCTTTTTAGAGTACATTAGTAAAAAAAACATAAACAATATAGTCGCAGTAATATTGAAAATACCCATATTTATATCTGGATGCTTTAAGGCAGGCATAAAATTTATTAAAAATGCCCATAAATATGTTCCTATTAAAATTATTAAGAGTTTATTTTTCATAGTAACTCTCCTCCTTTTATGAATACCTTGTCTAACCTTTTAATAATTAAATCTTCTCAAAAAGATTTTCAGACTGAAATATTCTCGAAATCTGAATAATTAGAGTAATTTCGCATCATTTAGTGTAATTATACACTAGAGAATTAATTTGTAAATATATAACAGATACTTCATGAGTTACTCTTCAATTTGGTACTATAATTGAATAAAGCACTTTTTATTCTGATTAAATACGAAATGAGGGATTTTAATTGATAGAACAGATAAATAGCGAAAATAAAGAAAAAGTAATTTCGTTTTTCAAGGAAAATTGGGGAAGTTCTGAAATGATTATTTCATCCGGTATCTATAAGTGTGAAAATTTGGACGGTTTTATTTATGAAGAAAATCACCAAATTGTTGGTTTAATTACATATGTAATCAAATGTGATGAGGTTGAAATCATTTCATTAGATAGTATCCTAGAGGGGAAAGGTATTGGGACAGTTCTAATTGAAAAGGTCGAAAATGTAGCGAAGCAAAAACAAATAAACATAGTAAGTTTAGTCACTACTAATGATAATTTAAATGCATTAAGATTTTATCAAAAAAGAGGATATAGAATTACCTCTATTATCCCAGATGCTGTAAATGAAGCTCGAAAAATAAAAGCTTCAATCCCTTTAATAGGCAATGATGGAATACCACTAAACGATGAATTAGAATTGAAAAAAATAATCTAAACAATACAATTTAATTCAAATATCGTTTCAAAATTAAAGTTTGGATTCAATAGTCGGTAAACATTGTTGTAGCAGCGTTTACCGATTCTTTATTGGAACATTGTTGAAATACGGGTTTTATCCAAGTCAATGAAACGTTACTAAAACAGTTTTTATACTCTCGCTCGGCATGATCTTTAATTTGCATAAAAACTTGTATAGCCATTCTTTTATCGGTATAAATTTGCCTCTTCTCTAAGACTTCCTAAGAATAAATGTTGCTCCACAATATGGCGCTATAATTGAATAAAGCACTCTTCTTGTTCAAGAAGGTACTGCACCCCAAAAGTTAGAGTAAAAACTAACTTTTGGGGTGATTTTTTATGACGAAATATAATGAAGAATTTAAATTGATGGTGGTTCAAGAATATTTAAGTGGCTCACTGGGATATAGAGCGATAGCTAAAAAATATGGTGTCGGTGCTACTCCGTTAAGGAAATGGGTACGTGCTTATAAAGAGTTTGGATGTAGTGGCCTATCTGTTAAGAAAACGAAGCAGTTTTATTCTGTTCAATTTAAATTAGATGTATTAAGCTATATGAAACGAACAGGTGCTTCCCATCAAGATACTGCGATTCACTTTAACTTGAATGATCCAACTTTAGTTGCTAGTTGGTATCATCGGTTTTTAAAAGAAGGGATAGAGGGCCTGCAAAGAAAACCAAAGGGGCGCCCATCCATGTCTAAGAAACAAATATCAACAGTGAATAACCAAGAAAAAACAATGTCACGTGAGGAGCAGCTAGAACGAGAAAATGAACTGCTTCGTTTAGAGGTAGCGTATTTAAAAAAGTTGAAGGCTTTTCGGGAGAATCCAGATGCCTTCCTCGAAAAGCCCAAGCAGCCATCGCCTTCGAACTTAAACAAGAAGGATTTCGATTAAAAGATATTTTAATACAAGTCGATATTCCTGAAGCAACGTATCATTATCATATCAAACTGATGAGGCAAGAAGATCCAGATTTAGAGTGGAAAGCCTTGATTTTAAAGACTTTTGAACAGCATAAGGGGCGATATGGCTACCGCCGAATTCATGCGGAATTAAGAGTGCAAGGACATACAATCAATCATAAAAAGGTACAACGAATTATGAAAAACCTAGGGTTAAAATGTGTGAAATTCGTACGTAAATCACGCTATAAATCATACAAAGGAACAGTTGGTAAAGTCGCTAAAAACCTTTTGAATCGTAGATTCAGAACGTCATATGCCCTTCAAAAATTGGTGACTGACGTAACTGAATTTAAATGTACAGATGATGAAAAATTATATTTAAGTCCGATCATGGATTTATATAATGGTGAGATTATTGGGTTTAGTATGTCAAAACGGCCGAGCCTAGATTTTGTGTTAGATTCACTTAGACAAGCACTTCCAATTATTCAAAAGCGTGCAGTATATAGGACAACAATTCATTCCGATCAAGGATGGCATTATCAACATAATACATGGGTGAGAACATTAAGGCAGAACAGGATTTTTCAAAGTATGTCTCGGAAAGCAACATGCGCAGACAACGCGGCCATGGAGAACTTCTTTAGCTTACTAAAACAGGAAATGTATTATGGAGAACAAATCATCTCTTATGAAGCATTACAGAAGAAAATAAATGAGTATATCAATTATTATAATAATGTTCGTATTAAACAAAAACTGGCCGGCATGAGTCCGGTAAATTACCGAAAACATGCCAGCCAATTAGCTGCATAATAAAAACTCTAACTTTAAGGGGTCACTACCGAAAAGCGCCCGATTGTTGAAGAGTATTAAAATGAATGTCCTTATATGAACGTACTGTTCCTTTATTTAATTAAATTTGAATAATCGATAATAGTAATAAAAATTTTTTGTTACTTTAATAATAATTAAACCTCAAATTAATTCATACTTCTTTAAAGCCCACTCAATACCATCCTCACTAGAATCTTTTGTAACAAAATTAGCAGTCGATTTTAATTTTTCGTTTGCGTTCCCCATAGCGATACCTAAGTCCACAAGTTCCAACATATCAATATCATTTTCTCCATCTCCAAAAGCAATAGCTTCTTCCTTTTTAAGTCCAAAATAATCTAGTAATTCCTTAATTGCCACGGATTTTGATACATCTTCTTCAAGTACGTTCACAATATATGGGTGCCAGCGTTTAAAGTGAATTGTAGGAAATTTTTTTTATACTTTTCAATTTCCACATCATCAGCAAATAAACAAAGCAAATAGATTTCATTCAAATGTGCTTCTACATTAATAGGTGGAAATTCCTGCAGTCTTAATGTTTCATAGAGAGCCTGCTGTATTTTTGGACTTTGTACCTCATTCATATATAAAGTATCCGAATAATAAGTAAGGGCATTTTGTTGTTCAAATGCAAATTTGCTAAACAGGCGAGCTGTTTCTTTAGGGAATACAATTTTGTGAATACAAGATCCTTGATGAGTAACATATGCACCGTTAGCCGTAATAAATGTGTCTATTCCTATTTCGACAAGTTCATTACACATTGATAATGGTCTACCAGTTGCTGGTACCACTTTAAATCCATAGTCCAACAGCTTTTTAATCGCTGTTTTCGTGCTTTGAGAAATTGTGCCATCTTTATAACTTGTGATGGTACCATCTACATCAAAAAAAATTATTTTATGTTTCACATTAATCTCCCAATAATTTATGTATTTTTGTATAATTCTAACAAAAATAGGTACAATATGTTATCTCTATTTCATTATAATTGGCTTTGCAAGTACGTGTGTAACTTGTTGAAAGTGTTGTTCAATAATATGGTCCTATAACGGAAAAACGCGCTCTTCTTATTGAAGGTTGAAGAATCGCGCCCGATTGCTGAACAAAACTCCTAAATTATTCCACTTTTTCCAAAGTGAGTGTTTTTATTCCTAGTGGAGAAGTCTCCATTGTTGTACCATCATAACCTACCTTTACCTTGTCTCCTACTTGAAAAGATTCCTCTGGATTTACAGAAAGATTGATATTTACCAGTCCTGATATTTTATAAATTCTATCTGCTTCGATTACAGATACAGTTGCACTTTCTTCATGAACTTCTTCAATTATCCCTACAAAAGTTGCTTTGACATCATTTTCAGGTGAATTACAAGCAAACAACATACTACTTAATAAAAATAAATATAATAAAGAAAATTTACTTTTCAATATTGGTTTCCCCCCTTATTACTAATCGATTAGACGATTCTAATTAAGAATTGTTACAATTCCTTCCTGCACAATCTGGCCCTATAACGGAAAAACACGATCTTCTTATTGAAGAATCACGACAAGATTGTTAAATAACGAATGCTATTATACGGTTAAGAACAGTAATACTCCCAAACATCGCTTTGAGAACTTGTTTCATTCTGGAGGGTACTTATATGTTTTTAAGTGTGTGTGATTTATTAATTTAACTTCAGGTCCATAAGAAATTTCATAGGTCATTCTGTCTTTCCCTATTGGATTCCATTGCCCTCCATCAGTAGGCTCTATATCAAATGTAATTTGCAATTGGAAGCCACGGAAACCATTTACTCTTTTTATTTCAATTATCTCAATCTTCCACGGAGTGACTTGAGGTGAAAAATCCTTTAGAATTTTAGGATGATAATAGCTATTTAAATCTTTTTGAATATAAGGAGTAAGCATTAGCATTAACATATCTTGTAATTGAAGCTCTTCAGAGTCTTCTATTGGTTCACCTGAAGAAACTGTTGCTGATTGAAAAGAAATAATTACAGTTAAAAATAATATAATAATTAAAAACATCTTTTTCATTCTTTCAATACACCTCTTTTCAAACCATTTAGTTGTATTTTCACCTATTTCGAATAAAGTATGTGCTTATTGCATCTATGAGATAACTATACAAATGAATACAAAATAACATTCCTAACTAAGATTTTGGAACGTAAAAAAGAAACAAACGTTGATGTAACTGCGTTTGTTTCTTTATTTTATAGTAACTTTATTTATAAACTTTTTATACAGATAGCATATACAAATAGCTGCATTTATCTTTGCAGTGTTATTCCACAATATGGCCCTATAACGGAAAAACGCGATCTTCATATTGAAGAAACACGCCAGATTGTTGAATAGTATAAGATATATCTCTTTCGAATCTTAATATTTATTAAAATGATCTTTCAAAACAAACACATTTGTGAACACGGTTATTACTTTTAAATTGGTCAATATCGTTTCCAACGTAATGAGTGAAAGTGTTAACTAAATAGAGATTAGGTATGTTACTTTGAATTTTATGTTTCATTTCGCTTCCCTCAAAATAAACGTGGTAATAGGAATCAACCATTTTAAATTTCATTTTTTCATACCATTTTTGAACCCAAAGATCATCTCTTGTCCACGCCTCAAAACGATTAATATTCATTTCTTTTGCTATAGTTTCGGCAGCATAGAGTAGTTGTTGTCCTATTCCTCGTCGAGAAAAATCTGGATGAACAGCAATGTGCCAAATCATTCCACCTAATCCTTCTCCTCTGGAGCAAACTGTTCTTTCTTCTTTTCAAACTCTACATCAATAAGCCCAACAATTTGACCATCTAATTCTGCGACTAGCTCAATTGCCGGATTTTGATAATGTTCTTTCTAATTTAGTACATTATCAAAATAAGCTGTCTGTAAAAATGCAAGTGTTCGGCATCTTACCCAACCAGTTTCATCAGTAACTCTATAGTTTCTAATAATCACTTATATACCTCCGGATTTTAGGAACCACGTAGTTTATAGGGGATTTATACGCTTATCCCTTAAAATTGATTCACCCCGTTTAATTTGTTCGTGAATTTCATAATATATACCGCCTCCTTTACTAACAATTATTTAAATTCTACCATACATCCCCAATATGTAGAGCGATAAATAGGTATTTCACTACCCATAAAAGGGTCTTAAAAAAGAGGAAAACCCAATTCTTATTACAGAATTGCGCCCGATTGTTGAAGTAAGGTATATATTTTCACAAGCTGAACATATAAACAAAAAATATAATATTAACTATAGGATAGACGATTATAGTGATTAAAGCTTTTGCTTTCATATTTCTAATTGCACTTTCAGTTATTTCAGGTTCTTCCTTGTATATTCCTCGCCTTCCCATCAATAAGCTTTCTTTGGGATTTAAATAAATCCAAATGATAATACCGTATGGTATAAGCAAAGTTATTATTATAGTTATCCAATCCACTTACAACACCGCCTCAAAGTATATAGTAACTAATATACGAATAAAAATTCTTATTTGTTTCATATTATCTAAATACTATTGTTTCTTTATGTTAAATATGGTCCTTTAACTGAAAAACGCGATCTTCTTATTGAAGAATCGCGCCCGTTTGTGGAATACCGTTCTTAAACTAAAGCACCCGTTAGCTTAATAAGGCGATTTACAAATATTAGTCTAAAATTACTTCTTTACTCGTACAGTCAACACTCTCCATAGACATAGTAATAGCTTAAAAAACCAATAAAACAGAAAAAAATTAAACAATAATCCCAAAGAACTAAAGGTAAAAACCCATCCACCACGATATACAAAACCCTCAGCAGGAAAACCAAAGAAATGATTCCCGTTACCATCGACTTGATAACCAATTGTAGGTATGAGTGCAAAAATTACAGTTGAAATAAGACTTAAAAGATACAATTTCTTTTTAGTGGAGTTCATTTTATTTTTGGGGCTTAATAAGCTAACTAATACTAATACAATTAACCCAAAGAGTAATAATAAATTCACCATTTCAATCCCACCTTAAATTACACTTTACCATAAGTATCCAAAATACTTCGTGTTCAGCTAAAATGTTGCGTTAGTTTAAGTGTAATCCTTCACAATCTGAATTGCTTTATATATAAGTATTTACCCCTTACTCAACAATCTGGCCCTATAACAGAAGGACACGCAATTTTATACATTGCGTGTCTAAAATTGCTTATAGTTCATTTTCAAAAATATTTACTGTAATAATCCTGTCTTAGTTTTCCACTTAACTGAGCATAAATCTTTGTCGTCTCACTCTTTTCGTGCCCAAGTAGACTTTGGATGACATCGATTGGCGCGCCGTTATTAATCATATGTGTCGCATAGCTGTGTCGTAATTGATGCGGATGTATACACTTTTTTATTCCAGCCCGATTTGATACGCGCTTAATAATATATCTCAAATTATCTATGCTCATACGCCTTTTAGGTTTCCGGTCCGTAATAAATAAACAAGGATCATCATCTTCCCGTTCATCTAAATATCTTTTTAACCAAATGGAGCATCGCGTATTAAAGTATACTTCTCTTTCTTTATCACCTTTCCCTTGTACAATGACGGAATTTGTTCGAAAATCAATATCATGACGATCTAATTTTACTACCTCTCCAATACGACAGCCGGTTGAATACATAAACTCAAATAGCGCATTTTCCATCGTTGTTCGGCAAGCTTCCCTTAGATGTTCAATCTCTATTTCTGAGAGAAACTTAGGAATTCTTTTACCTAATTTCGGCTCTTTCAATTTAGCAGCAGGATTTTTTCTACTTTTGATATTAATACAATCTGTTTAAATTTAGCATCTATATTTTTAAAGAATTTTTTGCAATTTTTGACAAAAAGTAGTACTGTAACTATTTTAGTTTTCAAACTTCATTCCTTTTAATAATGCAGTAAATGGATTATTAATTGGTAAGGTAGTAAGTTCCCAATCATAAATATTCTCATTTAAAGTATAAGTTTTACTTTCCATTGAATCTAAGTTAAAACTTACTTGCCAATTCCACCTGTTTTATCGATGCACAATTTCAACATTTAATGGGCGTTCTAGGCTAATATTATACGTGGTTAAAAAGCTACTCAAATGACATCGGATAGGCTAGAAGTAAATTGAGGGGGATTAGGGTGAAATAAAAAAGATGCCACAGGCTGCAAGAACAGCCAATAGCATCTTAAATGTTACCTGGAGAACTGCAAGAGCAGTTCATAAAATAACATATATAACTTATTATGATTGATAGAAATAAATTTTATCAATCTTGCTTGGACTTTTCAAGTGGGGAAAGTCCCTCATGGTAAACAGCAAACATACTTTTGGGCTGAAATAGCAAAGGGTTATTTAGTATAGATTTTTTATTAAAGTTCGATTAATAATAAGTTGCAAAAGCTGATTATATCCAGAAAAAACCAACTGTTTTGAAACAAAGTTGTTCAAAACAGTTGGTTTTTTATTTATATAGTCTCAATTTTATTCTAGATTTTCATTTTGTAATGCAATTGCAGCAGCAGTAGTGAAATAAACGTAAATCGAATTTTAAAATTTACACCAGTTATATTTTTAAAGACTGTAATTTAAAATTAAACTAAGTGGGTTGCATTTGTAATAAACATCATTAATCCTGCCAATGAAATTAGGATACCAATATAAAAAAACCAAGGATTATCTTCTTTTTCCTTATCAAAAGTAAAATAGGTTACTATACAAAAAACGAGCGTAATTATTGATAGACCTAATTGTGGGAAAATGAAGCCGATTCCACTAAGCAAAAGCCCTATCACGCCATACGGATTTTGAACACGATTATTATAACTATAATTTAGATCTTCCTCATCTTCATCTCCCCAAATATTAAGGTTTTTCATTTTGTTAAGGTACTTAATTATTTTTTTAAAGATTTTCATAATTCCCCTTTTATACGCCTGTGCTTAATTAAATTTAGCCCTTTAAATATTTAATAAGATTATATCTTCTATTCATCAAAGAGCTATCTGACGGTCTTCACGTGCCTTTTTGCATTTGTACTAGCCTTTTTCCTCCTAACCTCACCTCAAAGTTGTTGTTAACTTCTTGAAACGGCTAGGGGTTGGTAGGACCTCTCACCTGTTACTATTATATTACTATTTCTAAAAAGAAAATCTAAAAGTTCTACGAGGGATATCTGATTACTTAAAATAATTAGACCTGGTGATTCTTAAAAGTCTTATACGTAAAAACAATTAGCAGGGTAGATATGATAGCAGCAGTAAAAATCATCATGATGGGTTGCAGTATAGAGAAACCGAATAGATTATAGAATACACCGATTTCAAAATGTTCTGTAGCATTCATTATATTAATAGGAAACAAATTAAGTACAATATCTGCAGTATGAGAAATTTCTGATACATCTACTTTCGGAATGTACAGGGCTGCAGCAGATAAAATAACTGTTATAAATGGACTTTTTGCTTTAGAAGATATGAACAAAGTGATCGCTGCGATAAATAACAGACCGATCAAACTTAAACCCATGGAAAACAGAGTTAATTTTAAAAAAGTGAAATGATATGGAGATTGATAATACCAGCCATGAATCTGTATATTAGCATTTCCCCCATCCAATCCGTAAATTACCGCATGAAAAATTAAATTTACTGTTACAAATAATATATAGATGGCGATTGTAAACATAAATGAACTCATTAGCTTTGCCATGATTACTTTATTTTTTCCATATTTTGTTGTTAAAATGATTGCATCAGTTTTTTGGCTATATTCCTCTGAAAATATAGGCGATAAACAGATAACAATAATTGCACTTACAACTAACGCTATCGATATTGAAAAACTTGTACTTATCCTTTCCCAGCCATCGTAATAATCGAAATAGAAAGGTCCTCGAACCTTTTCGTACATATTAGTTAATTGTTTTACTTCATTATTTGTACCAACAGGTCTTGGCTGATCTGTTGAAGGTCCTTTTAGTATATGGTCATATATTCCATTCAGGTTACCTGAATTTAAGTCCGATATTATGTTAGGAATTCTAACTTCTTGTACACCAATAGCTGGTAAAACACCCCAATATTTAGGGTTATTTTGATTAGCTTCAATATTTATTTGTTTAATATAATCTTCAGTGAGGTAGCCCCTTACCTGTCCTTGGAGATTTTTTTCATTTTCAATCGCCTGAAACCCTCTTAACTTTTCCGTCTCGTTAATATAAGACGTTTCAGTCATTGCGCCTAAGAAAATTGAAGATAGACATATGAATAATGCTGCAATGATTATTAAAACCGTACTGCGCTTTCGAATGATTTTTTTTAACTCAAACGAAATTAGTCCTTTCATTTCATGTCTCCTTCCTAAAATAATGAAGATACAGGTCTTCAAGATTCGGCACAGTATTTATTGCATGTTCAAAGGGCCTTTTTTCAGAGACAATTCTAATATAGACCATATCCTTATCATGTTTTAAATTGCTGACAGTGTACTTTCGTTCTAGTTTAATAGCTTCCTCTTTTGTTACTGTGCCCTCCCATACATAGCCAGCAATACTATGTGTAACTTGCTTTACGCTTCCCTTAAGTAAAAGTTCCCCTGCCTTCATCACAATGATTTCGTCTGCGATATATTCCACATCAGAAACGATATGAGTGGATAAAATAATAATTCGATCCTTGCTAACCGAACTAATGAGATTTCTGAAACGAACTCTCTCCTTTGGGTCAAGCCCTGCAGTCGGTTCATCCAATATTAAGATTTTGGGATCATTTAACATTGCTTGAGCAATACCCAAGCGCTGCCGCATTCCACCCGAAAAAGTCTTTATTTTTTTATCTCTTTCCTGATCTAGTCCTACTAAATCCAGCAATTCTAAACTTTTTTGCTTCGCCTTAAAATGTGGTATTCCTTTTAAGGAAGCGATATACATAAGAAAATCGATTGCTTTAAAATGAGGATAATAGCCGAAATTTTGAGGGAGGTACCCCAATATGTCACGGTAATCTTCACCAAGCTTATTTATTTCGGTTCCATTGTATTTTATTTGGCCAACTGTCGGTTTTAATATGCCGGTAATTAACTTCATTAGGGTTGTCTTTCCCGCCCCATTTGCACCCAGTAATCCATAAATCCCAGAGTCAAGTTCTATTGAAAAAGCGTTAACAACAGTCTTGTTCCCATAGTTTTTAGAAATGTGATTTATTGATAGTTCCATAACATTTCTCCCCCACTTCGCAGTCCTTTAAATAACTTAATCAGTTCGTAAACTAAAGACCCTATTGAAAAGGCCAATAAAACAATCCATATAAATGTTGATGTCAGTACATACCAAAAGTTCAACGTAGAAAGGATTCCAAGCGCACTAGCAATCATTAATCCCGTTATTAAACAACCAATCACAACCCGTTTCCCACGATGTTTTCTAAGTAAAAAAAGATAAATACTGTTTGTGAAATTATAGGGTACGAATAAATACAGCACAGCATTCACAAAATTAATTTCATAAAAAGTGCTCGTAAAGACGACCAATCCTGTTATGATCAATAAGTTAAATACACCTAGGATCATTAGACGTATGGCAATTAATTTTTGTAGGTTAAATTTGCTTGTCGATTCAATTTCCCACATATTATGGCTAAAACTTTTGGCAAGCTCAGGTATCGCAACTAAGGCAATAATCGGAGCTGATACAGATAGTATCGTCATAATGGTTTGATGATCATTAATACCGTGTGTTGAGAGTGCCACGGAAAATACAATGAATAAAAGGAATATAGCTTGAACGAACCATATATAAGGCGAAATGTATTTTATCTGCCCTATAAATAATTCTCTAAAGGGCATTTTGTAGCGAATTGGCGTTTTTTCAAATTCCTGTTTGGCAAGCTGTACCGTTTTATCTATTATTGAATCAGGTGCTTCCAGATTCTCATAGTTTTTTAAAATATCTTTTATTTTTTTATTGTTCAAAATACATCCCCCTTACTTAAATTTTTTTTCAACTTATCCAACCCTTGTTTTAACCTTGATTTTGTAGTGGCTATAGAAGCTCCTGTAATTTCGGAAATTTCCTTTACTTTCATATCTTGATAAAAACGAAGGATAATCACATCTTTTTGAATATCAGGCAAACTATCCAATGCTTTTAGGATAATCTCAGATCGTTCTAATCTATTGAAATTACTATCATGGTCTGGAATATCCAATAAATCTATATCTTCAACAACCGTTCCCCTTTTTGTGTAATAATCATTGCATATGTTTCTTGCTATAATGAAAAGGTAATTTCGAAATTTACCTTTATGAACATAGTTATGTATGTACTTTGAAAGCTTTAAAAACACTTCTTGCGTTAAGTCGGCAGCAACAGTAGCGTTTGTTGTTCTCCTAAAACAATAGCTGTAAATATCGTTGTAGTATTTCCTGATTAGTATGTCGAGTGCATGACTATTCCCTTGCTTTATTTGCCTCATAAGCTTTTTATCCTCCACCAATCCCACCTCCCGAACATTTACAATTTCCCTCTTATATAGTTTAACTATTAAATACATGAAAAAGATTTAAAATTCGCTTACTTTATTTTTTGAAGAACTTTTTATTCTTCCAAGTACAATCTCACCCTATCTTTTTTAAAAATTAGGTTGATGTTGGCCGATATCTTAGTCGGTTGTCTATTTTCCATCAAAAATACACTTTGCCTATTTAATTCTATAAACGCCAACTAAATCACAAAGGATTTGTTCTGAAAAGCAAAGCAAAGGATCAAAAGCTCTATTCTAAGGTCTCACTCAATTAAAAAAGGCACAATTCCTTTTCAAGAATTGTGACCGTTTATAAAAATCATTATTCAACGAAATCTAGGTTCGATTTTATACTAATCAACTTTTCATTTATATTTATATCGTATAAATCAGATTACAAAATTGTTCACCTACTCCTTGTATAAACATGTTTCGTGCAACAGTAAAGGTAATAACCTCTTAGACAGATATTGAAAATAGTTACTCCATTTATTCAACCATTTTATATTCTTTTGTCTTCTCATAATAAATTGCATTATCCACGTAAAATTTAATTAAATCATTAAATATATTTCCTGGTGCAAATAAAGTTACACGAGTAGAGAGTCCTTTAGATATCTGAATAATAGCTAATTTTGACTTCCAATTAGATTTAAATGAACTGGTCAAAAAAATAATGCAAGCAAAAAATGAAAATAAATATATGATTCATTACGGGATTTAAACGTATATTTAAAGATACATGGCCTTTTTACGCAAAAAAGGGCTTTCCTTCTCCAAGGAAAGCGCCCGTTTGTGGAATAAGGGTGGCATCAGATTTATACATTTACAATGTTAAGCAAAGAAAATGTTACCAAAACGTGAACTGCACCCCATTTGTTAGACACATCTAACAAGGAGGTGCGGTTTTTCTATGGCTAAAATGAGCCCAGAAGATAAATTAGCAGCGGTTCAACGATATGTAAATGGCAAGGAAAGCTCTAGATCTGTCGCTGCGGATTTTGGTATTTCACATCGTTATTTATTAGGCTTAGTGAAACAATATCAGCACAATGGTGTAGAAGTTTTTGTCAGACGATATACAAACTATACAAAAGCGTTTAAACTAGACGTACTTAACTATATGACTGAACAAGGTACGTCCTTTAATGAAACAGCTGCAATCTTTAATATTGCAGGTGCTTCATCGATACAGAATTGGAAAAAACAATTCGAAACTTTAGGAGAGGATGCCCTTCAGCCAAAGAAAAAGGGGCGTCAATCCATGAAAAAAGAATCGACTAAACAACATAAAAACGTACTAGCAGAAGGCTCTACAGAAGCACTTCAAGCGCGTATTCAGCAGCTTGAAATGGAAAACGAGTATTTAAAAAAGTTGAATGCCTTAGTTCAAGCCAAGGAAAAATCACCAAAGAAGACAAAGTAAAGGTCATCTACGAATTAAGGCATAAATACTCGGTGAAGGCGCTTGTGGCATTCGCAGAAATCAAACGCAGCACGTACTATAATCTAGTGAAGAAGATGAATCGACCAGATCCAGACGCTGATTTAAAAGCCGATATTCAAGCGATTTACGACGAACACGAAGGCCGTTATGGTTACCGTCGCATTCGTGATGAGCTAGCGAATCTTGGGCAAAAAGTGAATCATAAAAAGGTTCAGCGTATCATGAAAGAGCTAGGATTAAAGTGCTTAGTACGCATGAAAAAATATAAATCGTATAAAGGGACGGTTGGTGAAATCGCCCCAAATATTTTAGACCGCAATTTTACAGTAGTAGTACCAAATGAAAAGTGGACAACTGATATTACAGAGTTTAAATTATTTGGCGAGAAGCTTTATTTATCGCCTGTTTTAGACCTGTTTAACGGAGAAATTATCACCTATACAATTGGCTCTAGACCTACTTATTCATTGGTTTCAGAGATGTTAGAAAAGGCGTTAGAACGCTTACCAGAAGACCACCAGCTATTAATGCATTCGGATCAGGGCTGGCATTATCAAATGAAGCAATATCGCCATACGCTTCAATCGAGAGGCATTGTGCAAAGTATGTCACGAAAGGGCAACTGTTACGATAATTCAGTGATGGAGAATTTCTTTGGGATACTAAAATCAGAATTTCTTTACTTAAAAGAATTTGAAAGCATCAAGCATTTTAAAGAGGAACTTAAAGAATATATAAATTATTACAACACCAAACGGATTAAGGCAAAATTTAAATTGAGTCCGATACAATACCGAACTCAATTTACCCAAGCTGCCTAAAATAACCGTGTCTAACTTTTGGGGGTCACTTCACTCCCCGCTTTGGGTGCATTTTTTTAGCAGTTGATATAATTTGGGGCTTGCCAGTTTAACTTGTTATACAACTTTATACCGAAGAATGTTCCCATATCAAAGATTGGAATCTCCCATTAAAAGACAAACGTTGATGTAGCAGTGTTTGTCTTTTTTTAATGTAACTATGTTTATACATTTTTTTATGCAGATAGATTAAAGTAGCTGCGTTTATACTTGCAGAGCTTTTTTGCATAATAACTTAAATAGCATATTTCTTATCAAAAGGTATGACATAGAACAGGAGGATGCACTATTGCAAAAGAAATTAAAAATAATTGAAGACAGAAAAGCACTTCTTTTAGCTATTGCTTTATTAATATTTATTTGGATTTTTTTTTCAGTAATTATTGGCATTATCCATCTCCACCATTCGAGTTACTCACTTCAAAAGGGGTTATTAGTTTTTTAGAGGAAGAGAATTCTGAGAGCGGATTTCTGAAAATTGCTACTGAAAACGATTTTGATTGGTATACATGTAAGGATATTAACTGTTTAGACGAGAATCTATTTAACCGACTTACAGATAGAGGTTGGCATAAACAAGATATAACTCCATATTATAAAACCGAACGGAAAGCTTATACGTATTGAGGATATTTGACGGAAACCTAGGCACTATTCTCAAAATAGAAGTATACCATTGGGTGAATAGTGAAGAAATTACGTTTTTAAAAATACCTCAAGATGTAGATTTTTAATTTAAATAAACTTAAACCAAGGCATATTTAGGAGGATATTCATCTACGAATAAAACATAAAAGGATAGATCAAAATTTTCCGTTGCTAATTTTATGCCCATTTCTATTCCCTCCTTAATCATATAAGTAAATTATAACAAGGGAGCTGCGTATTCTTCATCACAATTTGGCCCGATTGTGGAATAAGAAAAATGCATTCCATACAGGTTTTTTAACAATTTTTATTAAAATACCAGAATAAAAAATACATCTATTATTTCTTTAATAGATGTATTTTTATATTCAAATAAAAGTTTGATTATATATAATCAAACTCAAATCCTCTAAATATAAGGTCTCGTCTGGTTTTATTTTATTATACTATTTAGCCTATAGTAGTATCATTACAGGCTTTGTTATTACTTTTCGAAATCCCCCAACTCTTGATAAACATCCGCTAAAATTTTCCCTGCCGATCCTTCCAAGACTAAATCAAACGAATAGTGTAGACTGGTGGACGTTTGCTCCCGGTTGATGTAGACGAGCTTTCCTTTCGACATGCTCGGCAACTGGTTGACAGGGTAGACTTCCAAACTTGTGCCGATCACAATGACAAGGTCTGCCTGGTGTATTTCATGTAACGTGCGATCCCATGCCTCGGATGGCAATGTTTCTCCAAACAGCACCACATTCGGGCGTAATTTTCCCGAACAATACGTACAAATACTGTTATTCAAAAATTGCTCTTTTGCATGTGGCTTGCCGCATTTTTGGCAGCGGATTGTTACAATATTCCCATGCAGTTCCGCTACATTTTTACTTCCGGCCTGCTGATGAAGCTGGTCGACATTTTGGGTCGCAATAAGCGAAACAAGTCCACGCTTTTCAAAGTCCGCTAAAATAAGATGTCCTTCATGGGGTTTGCAGTTGTTCAATGAATTCATTCGTGTCTGGTAAAACTCGCGGAATTGTTCATAGTTCTTTTGCAGGCTTTCTGTCGAAGCAACAATACGTGGATTGATATTTCGCCATAGGCCTGTTGACGAGCGAAAATCCGGTATGCCCGATTCGGTGGACATTCCGGCACCTGTCAGCACTACTGTACGGTTCGATTGTTTCATCAAGTGAGCCAGTGTTTCAGCCGTCATCCTGATTTCCCTCCATCTCAATCTCATTTACAACTTCCAGCAATGTATTCGTCAAAAGCGCGAAACGTTCAATGATATGATCTTTTACAATATGCTCATGTTCTGCATGAATGCCGTCCCCTACTAGTCCAAGGCCATCCAATGTCGGCGTGTATAACGATGTGAAATTGCCGTCACTTGCACCGCCGACTGATGCTTCTTCCACATCAAAACCAAGCTCCTCCGCTTCTTCCTGCGCAATTTCGAACAGTTCTTCACTGTCTTCATCACGTTCCATCGGCGGCCGGTTAATCCCGCCATCAATTTCAATTTTCGTACGTTGATCATATGGCTTAAGCTCTTCGAAATAATCGTCGATACGTTCCTGCTCTGTGCGAGTAACCGATCGGACATCGACTCCTACGTGCGCTTCATCAGGTACGACATTCAGTTTACCGCCGCCCTGGATCATACCGACATTCAGCGTTGTCCCTTTTTCGTAATCGTTCAGTGCATCAATATTCAGGATTTGTCTTGCTGCTTCCGTAATTGCACTGACACCATCCCGCGGATTATTGCCAGCATGCGATGCTAGTCCTCGAATATTCAGCAAATACCTGGATGTCCCTTTCCGCGCAATTTTCAGTTCACCCGAAACAGTAACAGCAGGCTCCAATATAAAAGCCGCCACAGACTTTTTTGCTTCTTCTTCGATTAGCGCTCTGGATGTAGGGCTTCCAATTTCTTCATCGCTGTTCAGGAAAAAAACAACCCGCCGCTTCAAAGGCAGATTCATTTTTTGAACATATTTAAAAAACCAAATAGCACTGACGAGACCTGATTTCATATCCAGAATACCAGGACCAAAAATTTTATCTTCTTCTTCCCGGTATGACAAAGCTCCCTGATCCCAAACGGTATCATAATGACCAATCATTAATATCTGTTCGGTCCCTTCGCCCATTTCAAAACGGAGATGATTGCCGTTATGCTCCATCGCATATTCCGTAGCTTTCACATGAAAATAGTCATAAAACATCGATTGGATCACATCTTTGCACAGATCAAGCAACTCTTTATTCTGTGATGGGGAATCAGCTAATACTAAGCGTTTAATATCGTCTTTAATATCCTTTTCATGCAATATAAAAAAATCGAATGCTTCCATAACAACGCCTCCTTCGTTTTCTATACCCAAAAATGCCTAAGTGACATTCACTTAGACATTCGAAGTGTTGCTTTTTTGCTCCCGGCAATTGATAAATAGACAACAAAAACAAGCATTAATAAAATACCGACATATTGCCAGCTATACAAAGTTGCACCGAGCCAGACAACGGAAATCACCATTGCCGTCAACGGTTCGAAACTCGATAAAATACTCGTTTCAACTGGAGATATGTATTTCAGGCTTGTTAAAAATAAAATATAGGCGAAGGATCCAAAAATACCCGTAGCAATAATAAGAAATACGTTTACCGGATCCAGCAACAACAGCCATTGTTCTGTTTTCCAAAGCTGACCCGCTACCGAGAACATAAGCCCGCCTATGATCATACCCCAGCCAATAATGATGATGACCCCTACTTCAGCCATTAGCCGAGCAGGATACAATGTATAAAATGCATACGTAAATCCTAACAGCAGTCCCCAAACAAGCGCTTCATTGCTCACAAGCAACCCTGAAACAGAGCCATTTGTCAGCAATAGAAACAGCCCGACGAGCGTACCGAAAATACCGATCAGTTGACTGCGTGGAGGAAGAACCTTCCCAACGACCGATGTATAGATAACGATGAAGATTGGCGCCAAAAACTGCAACAGTGTTGCAATAATCGCATTGCTCACTTCAATCGATTTTACAAACGTAAATTGTAAACCTACCATTCCTATCACACTGAAAATAAGTAATTGTACCGAATAGTTCCGGTTTTTCCAAATCGAGAATATCGATTTTTTCTGCATAGCTGCAATGCCAAGTATTAAAATGCCTGCAATCATTAACCTTACAGCAAGCATAAATTCGGCGGTCATGGCTGTTTGTTGCAGGAGCCATTCCATCATCGGACCGGTAGCCCCCCAAAATATCGAGCCTACTATAATCATCGCTATGCCTTTCAGACGTTCCACAAATACTACCTTCTTCCAACGTTCTATTCATAATAAAATTTTATCATGATTCCATTGTTGGGAAAATAGTACTTATTATTTGATTAGCTCAATCCAGCCACTTTCTTTAATCGTTACACGGGGTGATGCGTACTTTGGAGGTTCGTAGGAAAATACGGTTTTATCAAAATCATCCTTTACAACAAACACATTTAAAAATTGGATTTCATTAATTAATTTTCGAATATGCGCTTTATCATACAAATCGCTTTTTTCATTCATTAAAATAAGCAATTCATTCTTTATACTCAATACGTCCCGTTCATTTGCTCTGCGTATAACACTTTTCGGCATTTTAAGAAATTCGTCGATTTTCATTAAGTTCTTTTCCATCGTTGTCTTCCTTTCCCTCTTGGCAATACTTGTGTAAATCTTCTTTTAATGTTATTTACCCAATTTCACCAAATTCACCCCTAATTAATCACCAGAAAGAAATTTTAGACGGCTTATATGCTTAATATAACAAGCTTTTAAATTGTATGTTAATCCGTATTTTTGAATATATATTTATCGGATAATAGGTGTATACCACATTAGATAGCTGCCCCCAGCCCTCCTATTATTGAGTATAATAAAAGATTCACATCTTCAAAAAACAAGTCAGCGTTCCAAAAAATGATAAAAGGCATCGAGCAAAAGATACTCGATGCCTGCATTATTTTATTACATACTTTTTAATTTCTCATACTCAAGCTGCAATTGTTCAATACGCTTACGTCCTTCTTCCCGATTGCGCACTGTTTCTGCCTGAATTTGTTTTGTTTCTTCAATGCCGGAAATTATCGTTTTCCACGTTGTTTCGATCGTTTCGACTTTGATGCTCGGACTGCCTGCCTGACGCGCAATGTTCACCGAATTTTGTCGCACATTTTCCGCGTTTCGTACAAGCATTTCATTTGTTCGACGGTCCAGTTCAGCCATCGAATCGGAAACAAGCTTTTGTCGCTGCATTGTTACGGCATGGATCAGACCTTGTTTGAAAATTGGAATTGTCGTCACGAATGCGGAGTTAATTTTCCCGATTAAATGGTTGTTGCCTTGCTGCATTAAACGAATTTGCGGTGCCGACTGGAATGATACTTGCTGAGCCATTTCAAGATCATAACCTCGTTGCTCCAGTAACTCGATTCCGCGAGTAACCGTTTCAAGCTCCATGATCGCTTCATGGTCACCGGAATCCGCTTTTGCCGATAATGCTGGCAATTGCTGCCGCAAATCGTTTACTTTAATATCGATTGCCGCAATGTGCTCGCTTAAAGTATGGAAGTAGTTGAGGTTCTCATCATACATTTGTTCCAGCTGCACGGTATTTCGTTTCATTTCCACTTCGTACTTCTGAATTTCGTTATAAACGACATCGACTTCTTTATTCATCGTATCGTATTTGGATAAAATGCGCTCCAACTGCTCTTTGCTTTTTGAAAACAGTTTTTTCAGGAAGCCTTTTTTCTGCTCTTCCTGGAAATCCTGAGGATCAAAACGGTCCATAATTTTATTTAGATTGTTGAGTAATGTTGTCGACTTTTCCAGGTTGCTCTGTTTAATCGTTGCGAGCATACGGTCTGAAAATGTTGAAATACCCTGAGCCGTTTCTTTACCGAATTCGAGAACGGCAATTTGATTTTTCACGTCTATTTTTTCTGCAAGCTGTTGAACTTGCGGCTGTTGTTTTAACTGTTCCTGACGCTGGCGGATTTGAGAAAGCTCCTGTTGCGAAACGAGTTGTTTTTGTGGTTGTTCGATCATATCAGTTGTTGGTGCCGGCTCTTGCTCAGCACGTTTATTTAAATCTTCAAATAATGGATTTTCAGCCATGTACGATTCCCCCATTCTATGTATTACTAGTATTTACGTAAATTTTCATGAAAAGTTTCATGCTGTTGCTGCTAATTATAACGCAAAACATTGTGATTATTCTAATTTGAGCCTACCGGAAAATAAACGCACCGCTTTTAGACAACAAAAAATGCCCTTTTATGCGCAAAAGGACACTTTTTGTAAGTCTACTATTGGGGGAGAGACTTCACACCCACACAAGCTTTGCATGAGTCTAATGATAAATTACCCCAAATCGTTCAACCTAAAACACTTTTTTATATTTCCAATGATTTTTTTCGAATCGGTTTTAAAATCAGTCCTAATGCAAAAATACAAATGGCAATTATGACTGCCGAGTAAAATAGTCCGCCATAGCCGTTTTGCGCTGCCATTACCGTTACTTCATTAACAGAATTCAAAATGACTTCTTTTAACGTCGGATCCTGGATATTTTGAACGACCGTCATCATTTGTTCCTCGGAAAACTGACCGCCCGCAGCGAACTGACTGCCCACTTGAGCAAGTTCTGCAGTTGCCTGTTCCGATAAATTTGCCTGTTGTACATTTTGCTGTAAAATTCCTTGGAAATCGTTTTTAAACAGTGATGGGATTTCGCTGAATCCGCGCGCGATAAATCCTGCATAAATTGTCGGCGCAATCGTCATCCCGATTGTTCGAATTAATGAGAGTGACGCTAATGCCGTCCCTTTATTTGCTTCGAGTTTTTCGGTTGCCAAAATGTTCAGTGGTGCTCCTAGAAGAACACCCATGCCGACACCGCCAATTACAGATGCAATGACGAACTGCCATTTTGCATCAATCCATGTCGGGAACAGGAAAAAGCCAATAGCAGCAACGAGACCGGAAAACAGAACAGCTAATACCGGGCCACGTTTATCGACTAGAATACCGCCAACCGCTGCCCCAATACCTGCAGCTAGTGCAAGTGGTGTCATCCAGTAACCCGCATGTTCGGATTTAATACCCAATACTTGTTCTGAAAAGGCCGGAATGAAAATCATCGCAGCAAGCATTGCACCAGATAGAAGACCTAGCAGCAATGTCAGTAAATAAGTAGGCTGACGCATTAACGCTACCGGTAAAATCGGGTCTCCTCCACGACGCTCAAGACGAGTTTCATAGAAATAAAGGATAACAAGAACAATAATTCCAGCTAGTAAATAAGGATATACGGTTGGTTCGATTAACGAGCTGAAAAAGTTGATGCCCTCAATATTAGTCAGTCCGTACATAATTCCTAAAATTGCAATGGAAAGCAGTACAGTACCGGTCATATCGAGCTTGCCAGGTGCTGCGTCTTTCGTTTCTTCCAGTTTGAGAAAACCCATGATCACAAGAAAAATTGCGATCGGCACATTGATTAAAAACAGCCAATGCCAGCTACCTGTGAGATCCAAAATGATACTTCCGATATTCGGACCTAACACTGCGGCAACCCCGTTCATCCCGCCAAGCAATCCTAGTGCTTTCCCTTGCTTTTCTGCTGGCAGTGTACTCACGACATATGAAGTACCGATAATAAAAATACCGCCGCCGCCCATTGCCTGGATAAAGCGAGAAATTAAATAAAACGTAAAGTTCGGGCTAAGTGCAACGAGCAGAGATCCAAGACCAAACAACGCAATTTCAACAATAAACAGTTTTTTACGTCCATAACGGTCCGAGAGTTTCCCGACAATCGGGACACTGATTGCCAAGCCAAGAGTATACAACGTGACACCCCAAGCTCCCCAGTTTGCTTCAACATTGAATGAGCTGTTGATCGTAGTGAGAGCTGCACTGATGATTCCATTGTCAAGTGCCGCCATAAATACGCCCAGTGCAAATAAAGTAAGCACCCATGTTTGTGAAGTCTTCGCATTCGTCATAAAAAGACACCTTTCTTTTTAAGTTACCTATTATTATACTGCTAATTTTGAAATTGACTAAGAAAAAGTACCAAAAAAAGGAACAAAAATGTCCTGTAAAAATTTCTACAGGACATCCATTGTTAAACTAATAGCTGTTTCGCATTTTGAATTTGAAGTGCTACTTGCTCAAAACCTGTACCGCCCAATGAATTACGTCGGCTGACAGCAGCTTCCGGTGCAAGTACTGCATAAATATCTTCTTCAATTAACGCAGATTCTTTCTGCATTTCTTCCAATGGCAGATTCAGTAGGTAAATTCCTTGCTGGATGCATGTAAATACAAGCTTCCCTGTTACTTCATGTGCTTCACGGAACGGCATTCCTTTTGTCGCCAAATAATCCGCAAGCTCTGTCGCATTTGAAAAGTCTGAATGTACAGCACTGTGTAGACGCGCTTTGTTGACCGTCATCGTACGAACCATACCTTCGAAGATTTTCAGTGAGCCTAATACGGTTTCCATCGTATCGAACATGCCCTCTTTGTCTTCCTGCATATCTTTGTTATATGTTAATGGCGTACCTTTTAAAACTGTTAACAGCCCCATTAAGTTCCCGTATGCACGGCCTGTTTTCCCGCGGATCAGCTCTGCCATATCCGGGTTTTTCTTTTGTGGCATAATGGATGAACCCGTTGAGAACGCATCATCCAGCTCGATAAATTTAAATTCATCTGTCGACCAAATAATGATTTCTTCCGCAAAACGTGATAAGTGTGTCATTAATAGTGCTGAATTCGATAAAAATTCGACGATAAAGTCACGATCACTTACCGCATCCATTGAATTGGCATATACTTCAGCAAATCCAAGCAGTTCAGCCGATTTTAGACGGTCGATCGGGAATGTTGTACCTGCCATCGCTCCGGCACCTAAAGGTAAAATATCAATACGTTTCATTGATTCTGTAAAACGCTCTTTATCACGTTGCAGCTGCCAGAAGTACACCATTAAATGGTGGGCAAAACTAATCGGCTGCGCACGCTGTAAATGCGTGTAGCCAGGAGCAATCGTGTCCACATTCTGCTCCGCCTGCTCGATAATCGTTTTTTGGAAATGTTCGATTAATCCGATCACTTCAGGTACACGTTTCTTTAAAAATAAGTGCATATCTGTTGCTACTTGGTCATTACGTGAGCGTCCAGTATGCAGCTTCCCGCCAACAGGACCGATCAAATCAATCAGCATCTTCTCAAGATTTAAATGGATGTCTTCATTTGAAACTGAAAACTCCAGTTCACCTGCTTCGGCTTTTACTTTTAATTGTGCTAGACCATCCAGAATTTTCTCGACATCTTCTTTTGGTAAAATATTTTGTGCTCCAAGCATTGTGACATGCGCTACAGATCCTTCAATATCTTCCAATACTAACTGCTGATCAAAGCCAATCGATGCCCCGAACTCGTCAACCCAGCTTTCTGCAGACTTTTGGAAACGACCGCCCCATAATTTTGCCATAGTAGTTTCACTCCTCAACTTATGTTCCTCATAATAGAAGAAGCGACTCGGGTTCCGAATCGCTCACTTCATTAACCGTATATCTAATTATTTATTTACTGTTTGTTTTGTGCTTTTTGCTACTTCTGATGCTACAACTGTTGGCATACCCCATAATTCGATAAAGCCTACAGCAGAAGCGTGGTTGAATTGGTCATGTTTTGAATATGTCGCCAATTCTTCAGAGTATAGAGAATTTGGAGATTTACGTCCTTCAACAATCGCATGACCTTTGTAAAGTTTTACACGAACTGTTCCGTTTACATACTTTTGCGTTTCTTTTAAGAATGCTTCAAGAGCTGTACGGATTGGGTTGAACCAAAGACCGTTATAGATGATTTCAGATAGTTTTTGTTCAATGATTGGTTTGAAATGCGCCAATTCTTTTACTAATGTAATATCTTCTAATTCTTTATGCGCTGTTAATAACACTTTCGCACCTGGAATTTCGTATACTTCACGAGATTTAATACCAACTAGACGGTTTTCAACGTGGTCGATACGGCCAATACCGTGTTCGCCCGCAATTTTATTTAATTCTTGAATTAAGTCTGCTAGTTTCATTTGAATTCCGTTAATTGATACAGGCTTTCCTTCAACGAATTCGATTTCCACATATTCCGGTGTATCCGGTGCTTGTTCCAATGAAACTGTTAAACCGTAAGCTTCTTCTGGTGGTGCAACCCAAGGATCTTCCATGACACCCGCTTCGTTTGCACGGCCCCATAGGTTTTGGTCAATCGAGAATGGTGAATCGAGTGTTGCCGGAATTGGAACACCGTGTTTTGCTGCGTATTCGATTTCTTCGTCACGGCTCCAGCCCCACTCACGTACAGGTGCTAATACTTCAAGATCCGGATTTAATGCTTTAATTGATACTTCAAAACGTACTTGGTCATTCCCTTTACCAGTACAACCATGTGCTACTGCATCGGCATTTGTTTCATTTGCAATTTCTACTAATTTTTTAGAAATTAATGGACGAGATAATGCAGAAACTAATGGATATTTTTGCTCATACCAAGTGTGACCTTGTAGTGAAATTAATGCAAAGTCTTCTGCAAACTCATCTTTTGCATCGATCATATATGATTCAACAGCACCTACTTGAAGTGCTTTATTACGGATAAATTCCAAGTCTTTACCTTCACCAACATCAAGACATACTGCGATTACGTCCCAACCTTGTTCTTTTAACCACGGAATTGCTACTGATGTATCAAGACCACCTGAATATGCTAATACGACTTTCTTATTCGCCATGTTAATTGCCCCCAAATGATGTATGTTTATACATTGAATTAATAGTTTATACACGAATAGTAACACGTTATAAAAATAAACGCAACTGCATTTATATAAATTTTTTCACTTTTTGATACAATCTAAAAACATTCATTCGTGAAGTTTTCACAAGCTCTCGTTCATGCATAAATATGCTATTAATTGCAGCAGATTACAAAAGAGAGCAATTCAATTTTTATGACTGAAAAATCGAATGCTCTCACACTTACTTCTTATTAAAGAAACCTTTGCCTACAAATTCTACAAGTGCTGGCGCTACCGCATATAATTTACTCGTTACACTCATAATACGAGGTAGATTCACTTCTCGAGGACGCTTCTCGATTGAATCGACAACTTCTTTCGCTACTTTTTCAGGCGGTAGTAGAAATTTTCCGATTGCTTCCTTATAAGCGTTCGTTGCATCGGCTTTCTGAATAAATGGTGTATCGATCGGTCCCGGATAAATCCCCGTAACATGTATATTGTATTCTGCCAACTCCAGTCGAAGGCCATTCACAAAGCCGGTAATTGCATGTTTACTCGCTGCATATACACTTGCTTTTTTCGTTGCGACCTTGCCCCCCTGTGAACCAACGAAGATAAAGTGGCCGTTCTTCTTTGCAATCATTGCCGGTGCGAGACGTTTTGCCAAGTAAATCGGCGCACGTACATTCACATCTAACATTTGATCGATTTCCCGGTCCGCTAAATCAACCGCACTTTCAAAGTAGCCTAATCCGGCATTTAAAATCGCGATATCGATTGGCGGCAATTGCGATACGACTTCATCTATCTGAGATGGAATTGTTAAATCCGCTTTGTAGGCAACCGCTCCGATCCCATTTAAATAGTTGATGGCACTGTCATTTCTTCCAGTTGCATAAACGGTGTGTCCTTTTTTTACTAACATTTCTGTTATGATGCGTCCAATACCGCTTGTCGCACCTGTAATAAAAACTGTCTTTTTCATAGCTTCCCTCTTTATTTTCTTATTTTTATGTATATAAAAACTAGTAAATATTTATTTACTAGTTTGGGTAATGCCGAATAATTCACTTAAAATGTCTTTCGATACGAGCACATCCGCCAATGTATAGGTATCAAGCACAGCCAAATATGCTTTTAATGCTTCCTGTAAAGCAAATTTCAGCCTGCACTCGGGTGATATTTTGCAAAGGTTCCCTTCCGGATTAAAACATTCAACTAGGTGGAAGTCATCTTCCGTTTTGCGCACGACTTCACCGATGTTAATTTGTTCAGGTTCCACTGCCAAACGAATACCGCCACCACGTCCGCGAATCGTTTCAATATAGCCAAGTTTTCCTAAATCATGCGTAACTTTCATTAAATGGTTTTTGGAAATCTGATACGCATCTGCAATTTCCTGAATCGTAACTAAATTTTCTCTGCCCCGTACACCTAAATACATGAGCGTACGTAAAGAATAATCTGTATATACTGTTAACCGCACGCTGTTCACCATCTTTCTTCAACTTAAGTATAACATTTTAAATAAAATGTTCGAATAGAACGGCTTATGTTTGTCGATGAATTCATTATAATATTTTGTGTCCAATTTGTTAAAGATGTATTTTCTATATATGTTTGTGACAGATCTGTTAAAGATGTATTTTTAATATTGCTTTAAATTTTTTTTAGCAGTATATTGATGGTGCAAGAAATAAACTAACCAAATTTGAGGGGACGTGCAATGTATGTTAGCACAACAAACAATTGATACAATCAAATCAACAGTACCTGTATTGGAGGTACACGGATTAGCGATTACTAAAACTTTCTATTCAAACCTATTCAGAGAAAACCCGGAATTACTAAACATTTTTAATCATACAAACCAAAAGAAAGATCGTCAGCAAACAGCTTTAGCAAACACGGTTTATGCAGCAGCAGTTCACATCGATCACTTGGAGGCAATCGTACCGGCTGTTGTTCAAATTGCCCATAAACACGTAAGTTTAGGTATTTTACCGGAGCATTATCCGATTGTTGGCAAATATTTATTAGAAGCGATTAAAGAAGTTCTTGGAGATGCGGCAACAGATGAAATTATCGACGCTTGGGGTAAAGCATACGGCGTCATTGCAGATGTATTCATTTCAGTTGAAGAAGATTTATACAAAGCAGCAGAAAATGCTGGAGGATGGCGCGCATTCAAAGAATTTACAATTGCAGAAGTTGTGGAAGAAAGCGAAGCAGTCAAATCTTTCTACTTAAAACCAGTTAACGGTGAAAAACTGCCTGCCTTTAAAGCTGGTCAATTCATTACATTACGTACACAAGTACCTGGTGAACAATACTTAATGAACCGCCAATATACATTAACAGACGGTTCGGAAGATTATTTCCGCATTTCTGTAAAACGTGAAGATGATGTAACACCGAACGGAATTGTTTCCAACTTCCTTCATAACGCAGAAATCGGCACTAAAGTGGATGTAAGTGCTCCTGCAGGTGTGTTCACATTAGTGGAAAATGAAAGCCCTGTTCTATTTATCAGCGGTGGTGTTGGTGTAACGCCATTACAAGGAATGCTGAAATCAATGGAAGGTCGCCAAGCATCATTTATTCAATGTGCTCGCAACGTAAATGTAGCGGCATTTAAAGAAACTATCGAAGAAAACGTTGCAGCGACAGACGGTAAGTATAAAGCGGTTTATTCAGATATAGACGGCTATATTACAAAAGCGCAAATTGAGGAATTCCTAGTTCCGGGTATGGAAGTCTATGTATGCGGTCCAACAGTATTCATGGAAACGGTGATCCAATACTTAGTTGAGCTCGATGTACCAGCTGAGAAGATTCATTATGAATTCTTCGGTGCAGCAATGGCATTGCAGATTAAGAAGACAGCTTAATTTATAGTAAAGCTTTTATAGTATGAAGAAGAAATAGCCAGTTTCCGGTAACCATACCGGTGACTGGTTTTTTGTTTTCCTCCCCTTTCACTACTAATTACTTACTATGTTTCTGTGTTTCTAATAAATTGGTGCGATGTTCTAATAAACCCGAAAAAGTTCTAATAAAACACCGATCTTTTAATATAAGTCGTCAATATTCAAATAAGTGGTCGAAGTCTTCTAATAAGCTACCGAGAACTTCTAATATGTGAGTCGGATGTTCTAATATATCTGGGAAAGTTCTAATATAAGCTGCAGACCACAATTTCTAATATGCTATCACAAAGTTTTAATGATCTTGTGCCCCGGTTTTCTAATAAGTTAGTGCGATCTTCTAATAAGCTGCCGAGAACTTCTAATATGTTAGCAACACTATTAAAAAATTTCATCTTAAAAGTAATGAGTCCGGTTTAATACCGGCCCCATATTTAAAACAGGCTGATAAATGTTTCCGCAATTAACGGGTCAAAATGTTTCCCTTTGTTTTCATCAATAAATGCCAGTGCTTTCCCTTCTGGCCAAGAATCTTTATACGGTCTGCAAGTCGTTAATGCATCGAATAATACATCGACAATCGATACGACTCTCGCCTCAAGAGGAATCTGCTCGCCTTTTAACTGGAATGGGTAGCCCGTTCCATCCCATTTTTCATGGTGATACAAAATAATATTTTCTGCCACTTCCATACTCTTTATAAAATCATAATTGATTTCCTTCGACATTTTATTTAAAATATCGGCACCTGTTAACGGATGCATTTCAATTATTTTTCTTTCGTAAATGGACAATGCTCCAGGTTTATATAAAATTCCTTCTGGCATACCCGCTTTCCCGATGTCATGCAATATACTGGCTATCTTGAAAGGAGTGATTGTAATTGACGAATGCCAGAGTTCCCCCGATTTCTTTCGATTAACAAAAATTCCCGACCAAGGGATCTGTTGCTTTAGGGAATCTTTCATTGAACAATATGTTTCTTTATTCGTAAGATTCGATTTAATAAAACCTGCTTTCACACCGATTATTTTACTTTTTTCAAAACCGGTTACCTTTTGATATGTATCATTGACATCCAAAATAATATGGTTACTGTCTGTGATCAGTACAGCATCACCCAATTCCAAAAAGCCTTTTAGCTGGAAAGGTAACTGCAGCGTTGTTTTCATAAATTTCCCCCTGTTCCATTTGAGTTCTTGCTTAGCATCGCGTGAACTTCTTACACTCAAACGAATATATGGAAATATTATACTGATAAAACAATAATAATGCGCCCTTGTTCTTCGTGAAAAAAGACACTTTTCCCACTCATTATATCGCTTTCTTAATATCTCAATATTTTTTGACTAAATGTAAACAGTTTATGAATTTTTTACAACCCGTAAGGATTAGAAAATGACTACACTTCACATACAATAAGGGGGTCAAAAATAAAAACCCTTGAATCTCAAGGATTTTAGGTATGAAAAAATTCAGTTGATTTTAAAATATATAAAACTTAGAACAAAAAGGAGTCCGTTAGAAAGTCATTTTTCTTTCACAAGCCCAGCAAGACTTAAAATGCCTCCATACATATAAATATGCTATATTTCCTCCTAAATATTGAAGCTCCAAATCACAGCTTCCCACAATACTCCTGACTCGCAGCTACAACAGCATTTAATCCACCTTTTGCATAGGCCTTCGTTAAATCACTGCCAATGCCTACAGCAACAGCACCTGCCTCGAGCCACTCCTGCATATTGTTGGCGTTTATCCCGCCTGTCGGCATTATTTCCACATGAGGCAACGGTCCATTCACCGTTCGGATAAAGTCGGGTGAGAAATGGTTGGCCGGGAACAGTTTTACGATATCACAGCCTGCTTCCAATGCCGTTATTATTTCATTTAAAGTCATACACCCCGGTAAATAGGGCACGCCGTAGCGGTTGCATAATTTTGCGATGTCCGCATTAAAGCTTGGGCTGACAATAAATTTCGCTCCGCATATAATTGCATGTCGTGCCGTTTCCGAATCCAGAACGGTTCCAGCGCCTATGACCGCATCTAAAGAGCGGATCTCCTGAAATACGTCCTGAACAAACAGTGTTGTATATGTAAGTTCTATAAGGCGGATTCCGCCCTGTACAGCGCCTTGAATTATCTCTGTCGCTTCGTTCACCGAGTTTCCGCGAATGACCGCTACAATTTTATGCTCTTTCAGTTGGTGTATCACTTCATATTTTTTCATCGGACCCCTTACCTTTCGACTAACGTTTTCTGTCCTAAAAATACTTCCACATCCGTATATTCCGGCAAGCCTTCATTGTCTCCCTTTACCGTTGTTACCATCGCACCAACAGCATTCGCAAAGCGCAGACGCTCGGCCACGTCATAACCGTTCATTAGACCGAAAATATAGGCCGCATCATACCCGTCTCCGGCACCAACCGTATCGACAGGTTTGACGAGAAAAGGTTCGGCATTATGCCAGTGTCCATCTACATAAGCTTTCGAACCATTTGCGCCGTCCTTTATGACAAGTTCGGAGATATTATACTGTGCAACAAACTGTTCAAATGGCATAGTATCGATAATCATCTCGATTTCGTCCAGCCCGGTTAATAAAATGTCGACATACGGGAAAATCTCAAAATATGCAGCCCTTGCTTGCTCCAATGTCCAAAGCTTCAAGCGGATGTTCGGATCAAAAGAAACCGGAATGCCTTTTGCTTTTGCGATTCGTAAAATGGACAGTCCAATTTGCAGGTTTTGCGGTGCAATGGCTAAAAACACGCCCGTCAGATGAACATACGCAATGTCATCGAACATTGATTCATCAATATCCTCTTCGGTCATCGTTAAAATCGGTGACTGATAGCGGTAGTAAAACGTCTTACCAGAGCCGTTTTCCAATATTTCTTTAAAATTAAGTGATGTCGGATAGCCGGATACATGCTTCACATATTCCATATTGATGCCCTCACCGCGCACTGTATTATAAATATATTTCGAAAATTCATCCCCGTCTAATCGGCTCATCCATTTGACGGGAAGTCCTAATCTGGCACAGCCAATGGCAAAATTCAGTTCTGCCCCGCCTAACTTGCGTTCAAATGAATCAACATAACGTAACGGACCTGTAGCCACCGGATTAAATGTGATCAGTGCATCCCCTAAAGTGAAAATATAGTTTCGTTCCACGAGCTTTCCCCCTGCTTTCATACAAGTAATTGTTGAAAGAAAGGCCGTCCTAAAAGTAAATGACTTTTGGACAGCCTCATTTCTTCTATTAAATTAGATGCTTCTCTATTGCTTCCGTTATTAACGAATACGTATTTCTGTTTCTTTATCAAAGAAGTGCATTTTATTCGTATTAACTGCAAAATTAACTTTTTGTCCTGCTTCAATTGTTTGTTGGGCATCTGTTAATGCGACAACTTCCTGGTCCCCGATTTTGAAATACAGCATAATTTCAGAGCCGGTTAACTCCGCAACTTCTATTTCGTATTGAGACACCACAGAAGGATCAAGTTCCGCCGTCTCTTCCCCTACGAAAAAGCTTTCTGGCCGGATCCCTAAAATAACTTCCTTCCCGACATAGCCTTGCTGACGAAGCATCGTCATTTTATCTTCTGGAATAATTATTTTTCTGTCACCCAGCTGGTAATAGCCATCTTCTACCCGACCATCTAAAAAGTTCATGGAAGGTGAACCGATAAAGCCGCCAACAAATACATTTTCCGGATTATCATAAATATACTTCGGTGCCCCTACCTGATGAATAATCCCGTCCTTCATTACGACAATACGGCTCGCCATCGTCATCGCTTCTGTCTGGTCATGAGTTACGTAAATAGTCGTTGTACCGATACGACGGTGCAGCTTAATAATTTCTGCACGCATTTGTACACGCAGCTTTGCATCGAGATTTGACAGCGGTTCGTCCATCAAGAACAGCTTCGCATCCCGCACAATGGCACGGCCCAATGCAACACGCTGTCTTTGCCCACCCGATAAAGCTTTCGGTTTACGATTTAAATAATTTTCAATACCTAAAATTTTCGCCGCATTGCGCACGCGCTCATCGATTTCCGACTTCGGCAACTTCCGTAATTTTAAACCAAACGCAATGTTATCATAAACCGTCATATGCGGGTAAAGCGCATAGTTTTGGAATACCATGGCGATATCACGGTCTTTTGGTGCGATATCATTGACACGCTTATCATCAATATAGAAATCCCCCTTTGAAATCTCCTCCAAGCCTGCCATCATCCGTAAAGTTGTCGATTTACCGCAACCCGAAGGACCTACAAACACGATGAATTCCTTATCCTCGATATGCAAGTTAAAATTATCAACAGCGGTTACTTTATTATCATAAATTTTATAAATATTATTTAATTTTAATTCTGCCATTTCCTTACCCCCTCAATCGATTCCATGTGAACATTGCTAATGTGCTTCTTAATTTAATAGTAATAGAAAACGCTTTCATAAATAATTTAAAATTTTTAGATAATTGTATAAAATCTTATAATATATGGCGTATGATGTGCTATTTCGTTCTTTACTGCACTCTTTTAGCTTGTTCATACCGTCCTTGTATATAACGAATGCTGTCGGTAAGATGGGGGTCGCGTGTATTTTCCAAAAGAATATTGATGAACGGCTTCTCCTTCTTCAGTCGTTGCAACAAATATATATAATCCAGCTGTCCAGTCCCAACTGGTACCATCGTAATTTCTCCATTGTCTACGATGAAATCTTTTGCGTGAACAATAACTATCCGTTCACCGAATAATTGGAACGCTTCCTCCATGACAGAATGCTGTTCATGGACATTCTCCAAGCTCATAAAATTCGCTGGGTCATAAATGACTTGCAGGTTCGGAGACGGTACATCTTCCAGTAATCGCTTCATCCGTTTCGGTGTATGAATCGGGTGATTGATTCCGCCTTCAACCCCGACGATGATACCAAACTTTTCGGCCTCTTCTACGAGCTCACGCACACTTTTAACCACTTCTATATAAGCTTCCTCAGTAAAATTATCTTTGCTGTAACCGAGTGACGGAATAACACTGCCCGTTTCTGTTCCGACAATAGTACAGCCGAAATCACGTGCGAAACGGATATGCTCTTTAAAACGATCGAGCTGCCTCTGTCTTTCAGGTAAATCCGGATGAATCATATTAATGTAACAGCCTAAAACAGCGATCCGAACATCATGCTGCTGAAAAATCGATTTTACATAATGGCCATACCCTGGTGATAATGAACCTGTACTTGTTGAAAATTCCGTAATGGATTTTGCAAGTGCAAGCTGGACTGCAGAAAATCCTCTTTGCGCTACGTTTGCAGCGAGCTCGTGTATGTTTTTTGCTTCCACATCATGTGCACGAATACCTAAATTTACTTTCATTGTCCCCACATCCTTTAGTAAAAGCCGTATCAGCATAGCGTGATACGGCTTATGATTTCGTATTAAATTTAGTCGTTATCTTGCCAGCCAGCCGCCATCAACAGCTAAAATATGACCGTTCGTATAATCCGAAGCACGGCTTGCCAAGTAAACAACCGATCCCATCAAGTCTGCAGTCGTAGCCCAACGTCCTGCAGGAATACGGGATAAAATTTCCGCACTGCGCTTTTCATCCTGGCGAATTGGTGCCGTATTATCTGTCGCCACATAGCCTGGAGCGATCGCGTTAATCTGCACATTATGCTCTGCCAGTTCATTGGCGAATGCCTTTGTCAAACCGGCAACGGCATGTTTGCTCGCTGTATATGGCGGAACAAATTTGCCGCCCTGATATGAAAGCATTGAGGCGATATTAATAATTTTCCCGCTCTTTTTTTCTACCATTACTTTCGCGATTTCCTGGCTTAACAGATAGAGGGAGTTTAAGTTAATTTCCATAACCGCATCCCAGTCTTTTTCCTCGTAATCCAATAATGGCGAACGACGGATCGTACCGGCATTATTCACTAAAATATCCACTGTGCCATACTCTCGCAGGCAAGCTTCTACAGCTGGCTTGATGACCGTACGATCGCTTAAATCAGCCTGATAAAATGTTGCTTTTTGGCCTGTTTCGTTGATAAGACGTTCTGTCTCACTCCAGTCTGCGCTGCGTGCGATGACAAAAATATCTGCTCCCGCTTTTGCCAATGCGACCGCATATGCCTGACCTAACCCTTTATTGCCGCCTGTTACAATCGCAATTTTCCCTTTTAAGCTAAAGTAATCCAATGAAAAACCGGCTACATCCTGTGTCATCTATTGTTCCTCCATTCGCTTATCGTAAATCTTCCATTTTTACATGGTCCATGTCGTCATACGTAATGTTTTCGCCGCACATTCCCCAAATGAATGTATAGTTACTTGTCGCTGTGCCTGTATGAATCGACCAGCTTGGTGAAATTACCGCCTGTTCATTTTTCAAAATAAGATGACGTGTTTCGTCCGGTTGGCCCATAAAGTGGAAAACGCGTGTATCCGCTTCCATATCAAAGTATAAATATACTTCCATACGACGTTCATGCGTATGAGAAGGCATTGTATTCCATACACTGCCCGGTGATAGCATCGTCAAGCCCATCTGCAACTGGCAGCTCTCGCAAACATTCGGATGAATATATTGATAGATTTTCCGTTCATTCAATGTACCTGGTGCGCCTGCTTCTAACGGTTTGATGTTGTTAATATCAATTTTCACCGTCGGATATGTATGGTGCGCCGGTGTGGAATTGATGTAGAATTTCGCCGGATTTGCCGCATCGTTTGATCGGAACAGCACTTGTTTCGTACCACGGCTAACATATAAACCGTCTCGGCGCTGCATGTCATATTCAATACCATCCAATACGACAACCCCATCACCACCGATATTGATGATGCCCAGTTCACGGCGTTCTAAAAAGTAACTCACGCCCAAATCTTTATCCAGTTCAATCGTCAGTTCCGTATCAGCTGGTGTCACCCCGCCAAAAATCATACGGTCGACATGTGTATATGTTAAATGTACCTTTCCAAGTTCAAAAAGTGTTTCCACTAAAAAATGCTGACGCAATTCGTCCGTATTATAGCGTTTAATCTCTTCAGGATGATTGGCATAACGTGTTTCCATTTTGACTACCTCCTCCGGTTAATAAACAGTTTTAATCATTCAGGTCTGTGATCCCTAAGTTTCGTTATTGTTTTCTGAATATTGTTACAACCCGATTATAAAAAACGATGTAAGGGTTTACAATGTTACGTAAGGATGTCCTTAAAATATCAAACGCTTTTCTTAAATATTTGTACACATAAGCTCGGCTTCAGCCCGGGCTATAAAAAAAGCTAGCGGCATCTTTAACCGCTAGCTGACATTCGGATTCAGTTTCTTTTTAAATTCGGCCGGTGTATGGCCCGTGTATTTTTTAAAACAAATGCTGAAATATTGCGGATTACTGTACCCTACCTGCTCGCTAATTTCATAAGTTTTCAAACTTTCTTCTCGCAGCAGTTCCATCGCTTTTTTCATGCGTAATTCCAATAAATAATCGCCAAAATTAAACCCTTTTTCGAGTTTAAACAGATTGCTTAAATACGGTGCACTTACATGAATCATTTTAGCCAGTTTCTGCAATGTTAAGTTGCTGTCCGAATAATATTCATTCATATAGTGGATCGCCAAATCAACATGGCTTTTAAACTTACTTTCCTCTTTTTGATAAAGAATTTCCGACCACTGTTGAATAAGCTCCCGGATAATTTGCATCATGTCGTGCAGTGAGTTCATTTCCATAACAGCCTGATATACATCAGCGGAATAGGTCGATGCTTCGTCTTTACTCCAGCGGTCGATTTCAAATGATAACAGCGTCGCATATTTCAACGTCATCACTTTCAGATCTGCTAGAGACAGCGATTGATAGTCGATGATTGCGTCATGAAATTCTTCAAGCAATTCCTCCACTTTTTCCGGAACCCCTTGCTTAATCTGTGCAATCAGTTTCGTATCAATCGCTTTTAAACTTTCCGCTGATTGCTCGCCGATTGTCACTTTTTCATCGATTGAAAACAGTTTGCCAGTCCCCAGAATATAGCGCAAATCCAACGCCATTTTAGCCTCGACAAACGAACGGCCAATTTCAAACAAATTCGTATACGGACGCCCATACGCCAATGTCACATCCGGCAGCTGCTCAAGCAAAAAGGTTGCCAGGCCAACAGCTTCCACCGTTTCATCATGACCGATCAGCAGCACCCATTCATTGTCCGTGACAGATAATAGATGAAATTTGTCTTGATCAATCTGCGTTGATGTATTCAGAACAATTTCTTTATCAAGCGACGATTGCAGCTTTCCTTCACATCCGTCATGCACAATAATGGCAGAATAATATGTCCCGTCCAAGTGAACATCCAATTCAGCAAGCCCTTTTTCAATATCGGTCTCCGTTTCACCAACCGTCATGAGCTGCTTGAAAAATTTCTGCTGGCGTATTGCACGCGACTCTACCAGCAATTGTTCATTCGAAAACGTTTCGGACCATTCCGCGAGTGCTTCCTTCACCTTTTCAAGCAGCAGTTCCGAATCGACCGGTTTCAATAAGTAATCGAATGCTTTTAACTGTACCGCCTGCTGTGCGTAACTAAAATCCTCATAACCCGTCAAAAATATAAATTTTGTCTGCGGACTGATTTCCTTTAATTGACGTGCCATATCGAGCCCATTTAAAAAAGGCATATTAATATCTGAAATGACGAGATGCGGCTGATGCTGTGCAATCAGTTCAAGTGCCATTTCCCCGTCACTTGCTTCTCCTACCACTTCTATTCTATTCTCTCCCCATGGAATCGTCTGGCAAATGCCTCGACGAATAATGCGATCATCCTCTACTACGATTATTTTATACATCCTTAGTCAAGCCCCCCTGTTGTCACCGGAATAGTAATAATCATTGATGTCCCTTCTCCATATACACTTCGGATTGTGAGTCCGTAAGCTTCCCCGTACTGCATTTTAATTCGGTCATTGACAGACTTTATGCCAATTCCGATATATTGCTTCTGATCTTGGTAAGTCAGCTGCAGCTCCGCATGAATCGCTTCAAGCCTTTCCTCGGAAATTCCTGAGCCGTTATCTATTACTTCCATGTAAATACGATCTGCGTCCCGGTATCCTTTAATCACAATCTTTCCTTGGCCGCGCTTTTGCTTTACGCCATGATAGATCGCATTTTCAATTAACGGCTGCAACGAAAGTTTGACAATCTCATTATCCAAAATACTTTCCTCTACTTCAATTTCATACGTAAAATCATCCCCGTAACGCATCTCCTGGATAATCAAATAATTTTCTATATGCTCAATTTCTTCTTTTACCGAGATGATTTCCTTCCCTTTACTAATCCCGATACGGAAAAAGTTCGATAATGCCGTGACCATCTGGCTCGCTTCTTTTGTCATGCCCATGTCACAGAGTCCCTTAATCGAGTAAAGCGTATTATAGAGGAAATGCGGATTAATTTGTGCATGCATAATAGCAAATTCCAGTTGGCGTTTTTCTTCTTGCTCCAAAATCACCTGGTCCATCAACACATTTATCCGGTCGATCAATTCGATAAAACCGCGGTTCAACACACGCATCTCTTTCGGTCCTGATATTTTTTCTTCCAAATAAAGATGGTTTTCATTGACGAGATCCATCTGTTTCGCCAATTTCTGAAACGGTTTTGACATATAGGAAATAAAAATATTCGTTACAAATACGACAAGACCAATCATGATGATAATTAAAAACACGGCGAATATTTTTATATACTCCACTTTGTTCAGCAGATCATCTTCAGGAACAATTGCTGCGATTTTCCAGCCATTGGACTCAAGCGTATCGTAAATGACAATCATTTCCTCGTTGTCTTCATTTGTATATGTAATTTGATCTTTTGGAGTTGATAACTGATGCAGTTTCTGAAATGTCTCATCATCAAGCGTATATTTCGATTCAAGTTCCTTCGACTGGTATATTCCGTCTTCCGAAATGAGCGCCAAATAACCATTCTCCCCGATGAGTGATCGACTCAGCACCTTTCCGAAAAATTCCTCCCGAATATTAAAGAGTACAATGCCTCTTTTCTCGAGATCATTCAGTTCCAAAAGCTTGTACATCGACATCACCGCATTTCCGGTATGGAACGCTACGTCTTCATGTACATTTTTCCATTTAAAATTTTCACTATCTGCCCGGTAATTCACGAAAAAGTCATCATAATCAATAACAGGTTTCCTCGTAAATTCGCTTTGATAAATCAAAAATTCCCCTTCGTTCAGATCAATCGTAGCCGACTCCAAAATCGTACTGTAACGCCCGTAAATAATTTGCAGATTTTTATCGATCGGAATATAATCTTCCGGTACGATTTGCTCCTGCTCCTTCATCAATAAGTTGACGAGCCGTGTATCATAGGATATGGACACTAGCTGTGAAAACAGATCCGAAAGAGTATGGTCTAAATAGTTCTTTGTCTGATAAATCGTATCGTTCATACTTTGATACGTATTCTCTTCAATTTGGGCCGTTGCGATATATGTCGACACTCCGCCGGTTACTAAAATACATATAATCACAATCGGCAAAAACAACATATTCATCGTTGTTTTAAATGAATGAAAAATATATTTATACAAAAATGTCCTCAGTCGTTCCAGATGCCACACCTACCAAACATTCCATTCTCTTTTAAGGAGATGATATTTCATACATAAAGCGCATACAAGAAGAGTAACGCAGTTTCTACAATTATTTTCTATATTTTCTAATTATTCTAACATAAACATGTTATTACTTTACATTTATTTTTTGAAGTCAAGAAAAAAGTACCCTATAAACCGGGTACCTTTCCGTTTCTATTATTATTTTGCCTTAATGTCGTGCAACGCCATGCTTGCTAGGATGAATGCGCCCATGCCATGCAAATCATTTTCGGAAGTTGGGCGGTCCACATAATAATCGTACACCCCTGCGGATGTGCCAATGCAAATACCTTTTAGATTGGCTACATCCTCCTGCACATCGACCATATGCTCGATCAGTCCGTCATACGCTTTATTTACTACTCCTTGATAGGAATCATCAACCAAGCCAAGTTTAATCGCTTTTGCGATGAAGTAAATAAACAGGGACGAGCAGGAAGATTCCAGCCAGTTATCATCAAGGTCTCCTTTATCAACAATTTGATACCATAAGCCCGTTTCTTCGTCCTGAAACTTCGTAATAGCAGGCACTAAATCTTTTAGCGATTGTTCCATCTCTTCCTGCCCTCTTGAACCGTTGATCAATTCCAAAATATCGACAAGTGCAGTACCATACCAGCCGACAGAACGTCCCCAAAATTCCGGTGAGCACCCTGTTTCTTTGTCCGCCCATGGTTGCGCCTTTTTCTCATCCCACGCATGGAACAGTAAGCCTGTATTCTTATCCTTCATATGTGCGCGCATCAGTTTTTCCTGGCGAACGACATTCAGCACTAGCTCTTCCTCGACAAAATGCTCATTGTACATGAGCATAAACGGTGCCGCCATGAACAAACCGTCCAGCCACATTTGATAAGGATATTTATCTTTATGCCAAAAGCCGCCCTCTGTTGTCTGATTAATCGAATACAGCAAATGACGAAGTTTTTTCGCAGCAACTAAATAACGACGGTCTTTTGTCTGTTCATACAAAGGGAACAGTAAAATGCCTGCCTGAACAGAATCAAGCTCATCCCGTGCAAAGTATAAGTTACCTTCTTCGTCGATCAGGCTGTCGATATAGCCTTTCATATAGTCAAAATACTGCTGGTCACCTGTCGCTTCCCATACACGAAGCATACCGTATAAAAATACCCCCTGATGATAGTGGAAGGAATTCGCCGGTGGCAGCTGATCTGGTGTATACGTATCCATAATCGCCTTACATGCTTTTTCCGCCAGTGCAAGCGGTGTATTAACCGTAATATTTTCGGATGTCGTTCTCATTTGTGCCCTCTCCTTTAGCTTTAGCGTCGTTTGTAAATTTCAAAAAACAAAGGGTGTGGCTAAAGCACCGCACCCTTTTTTTGTATTATTTGCCGAAGTGCTCTGAATATTTAGCTTGCGCAGCTTCCATCGCACCCGCCCACTCATCTAAAAATTCCTGTGCTGACGCTTTACCACTCATTACCGATTGGATTCCCGCATCGACCGTACCATCCAGGATTGAACGGTATTCAGGTAAATAGAATGGCGGCTTATAAAGAACTGTGTTCGGATCATCATACACTTCAAATGCGGTTTGAATATGAGGCGAATTTTGAATCCAGTCTTCTTTTAACACGTCACTGTTCGTCGGAATCTGACCGACTTGCTCATTCCAGAAACTTTGACTAGCTGCCGAGTTCAGGAATTCTGCAAATTTCCATGCTTCATCGGGATTGTCTGTCCCGTTGAAAATTGAAATACCGATTGTATTTCCGCCTTCCGCCACGTAATTGCCGTCTTCCGATTTAGGCAGTGGAATCGCCTGGAACTGTCCTTCTTCCAATGCTTCCTTGTGCTCACCGAATGAACCGATGTTATGCTGTACCATTGCCACTACACCTGTATCAAAGCCGGCGATCATTTCTTTATAGCCGTTTGTAATATCGCTTTTCGGTGTGTAGTCTTCATATAACGATAAATACTTTTCGATAAACTCGACGTTTTTCGAATCATTGATCGTTGCTTTGCCGTCTTCCATCAAATAATTTTCAAACCCGTTGTACGCATACATCATACGCTGAATTTGGAATGATCCGCCTGCTCCGCCACGGATTGTATAGCCGTAGCGATTATTCGCTTTATCCGTCATTGCTTCTGCAGCCGCATAAAATTCATCCCAAGTCTCAGGAATCTTTACTCCTTTTTCTTCAAACCAGTCTTTGCGTACCCAAAGGATATCCAGGTTTTGTGTATAAGGAATTCCGTATAGCTTTTTATCCGCTACGATGTCCTTATTGAAATTCAGTGCCCCTTCATTGATCATACCGTTCAGCTCTGAATCAGCAAAATAATCATCTAATGGCAGTAATGCTTCACGAATCGAGAATTCAGGTAACCAGCTCGTTTGGACAGATGCCAAATCCGGCGTATCGTCCGCTGCAATGGCCGCATCCATTTTTGATTTTGCCGAGTCTTTCGGTAATCCGACATACTCCACATCAATCATCGGGTTTTCCTTTTCAAATCGGGAAATTAATTCCTCCCAAATCGGTGTTCGCTGCGGTCCGGCATTTTCATCCCAGAACGTAATTTTTACCGGCTTTCCGTTTTCTGCTGATACCTCTTTTTTACCTGCCGACTCATCATCCCCGCAAGCGGCCAATAATAACGCTGTTGCGATCGTACCTACTGCTATCGATTTTCTGAACTTGCTTTTGAACATCAACCTTCACCCCTTATAAATTCATGTACAATTAACCTTTTACTGCTCCACCCATACCATTGACTAAATGCTTTTGTGCATATGCAAATAAAATTACTGCCGGAATTAAGGCAATGACACTGCCTGCTGCCAACGCACCGTAGTTGACATTGAATTCGCCCATCATCGTACTCAGACCGACCGGCAAGGTGAACCGGTCCTGACGATTCGTGAGCATTAAGGCAATTAAAAATTCATTCCATGTGTAAATGAATGTAAACACCCCTGTTGCGACAATACCTGGAAGCAGCAGCGGGAACACGACATGACGGATGGACTGAAGTTTCGTACACCCATCAATCATCGCCGCTTCCTCCAACTCTTTCGGAACGTTTGCGATGAACCCGCTCATCAATATGGTCGTAAACGGAATCTCAATCGCCGTATACGTAATAATTAGAGCGAGTGGACTGCTGATCAGCCCTAAATTTTTGAAAATGATAAATAACGGGATAATCATCATTGATCTCGGGATAAATTGCGTACATAACAGCATCAGCATAAAAGCGCGTTTTCCCTTGAACTGATAACGGGCCAATGCATAGCCGGATAATGTTGAACAGATCAATACGACAATTACTGTACTGACGCCGACAATCAAACTGTTTTTCATGAATGTGGCAAACCCGACATTATTCCACGCCATCACAAAGTTTTCCACTGTCGGATTAAGCGGCGCATATTCCAGCGGACGCTTCATAATATCTCCCTCAGGCTTGAACGCCGTATTGATCGTCCAATAGAGCGGGAAAAGGGTAAAACTTAACAACATACCGAGCGGCACATAAAGTGTCAATAACTTATCTATTTTTTTATTTTTAGAAAACATAGGCTATCACTCCTTTTCATAGCGCGATAATTTCAGATAAAGCGCCGCGAAAACTAATAGAATACCAAACGAAATGACTGTAAGCGCTGAGCCATATCCAAAGTTACTGCCATGAACAGCTAATTCTGCAATATACATAGTCAGTGTCGTTGTTGAATGGGCAGGTCCGCCGCCTGTTAAGTTGAAGATCAGGTCAACGTTATTAAACTCCCAAACCACTCGCAGCAGTGTCGTTAAAATAATCGTATTTTTCAACTGCGGCAATGTTACGAACAGGAATGATTTCCAGCGGCTCGCACCATCTACGCGCGCTGCTTCGTACAATTCTTGCGGAATACTTTGCAGACCGGCCAAAAGGGTAATCGCAAAGAATGGAATCCCCCTCCACAGTTCGGCAATAACTACTGCACCAAATGCGGTAGATGTACTTGCCAAAAAGGCTTGCGGTGAATCTATAATGCCGAAACGCATCAGGATATCATTCAGTACACCCATATGCTCGTTGTACATCAGTGACCAGATAACAGATGCCAGTACACCTGAAATCGCCCAAGGAATAAAAGCAACCGCACGTATAATTCCTCTGAATTTAAATGTCTGGTTAAGCAACAGAGCCAAAATCAGACCAAATACCAATTGAAGCCCCACCTCTGTAACAACCCACTTCAAACTGTTGAGTAAGCTCGGGAAGAACAGCTTATCACTGGTAAAAATATTCACGAAGTTATCGAGCCCTGCAAAACTATTATAGTAAGGTGCCGAAATATCGTAGTTTTGGAAGCTATAATAAAATACCATTCCTATCGGGTAGAAAAGGAAACTTACAACCATTAGTACGGCCGGCGTAATGAATAGATATGGGACCAGCTTCGCCTTATTAAATTTGCGGACTTTTTCGCTTTTCTTTTTTTCCAATACTGGTTCATTTACTTCTGGGGAATAACTCATTAAATTTCCTCCCTTCTTACAAATCATTCTAATTGAAAACGCTTTCCCGAAATATTCAAAATATTAAGATGTTAGATAAAAATTTTAAGAATCTTCACATTTTGATGGCATAAAAAAACGCTGAGCAGTTTTTTCACCTACTCAGCGCTTCCCGTTTGGGCATGATATTTTTCATATAGTGCATATTCATTTTCAATGGCCACGCTCCACTCTTTCAAGAACTGCTCAATTGTTTTCGTACCGCTTAGCACTTCCTGAAGCCCAGGTTCGACAATCGTATACCGGATGGAATTATACGCAATTAAATAGAACGGCGGCTCGTACATTTTCGTGTTTGGATCTTGATAGACAGAAAGCGCTGTTTGCAGATGCGGCGAATTTTGCACCCACGCCTCCTCCAACACATCCTCATGTGTCGGCAATTGACCGACTCGTTTGTTCCAATGGCTTTGTCCCTTTTGCGACGCGATAAAGGAAATAAATGTCCATGCCTCTTCCGGATGATCGGTGCCCTCGAACATTACCATATCCATCGTATTACCTGCCTCGACAGTGTAATGCCCATTGACTGACTTCGGCAATGGCAATGCCTGAAACTGATCTGGTGACAGCACTTTTTGATGCTCTGCATATGAGCCGATATTATGCTGGATTAAACCGACAGCGCCATGTTCAAAATTGTCAAGCATGCCTTTATAATCTTTTACAATATCATTTCTCGATGTATGTAAGTCATAGAGCGACAAATATTTTTCCAGAAACTCCACATGGAGCGGGTCATCAATTGTACTCTCTCCATTTTTGATATACGTTGAAATACCCGAATAGGCATACATCATCCGCTGCAGCTGAAGTGACGACCCTTCCCCGCCGCGAATGCTGTAACCATACTGTTGATGCTCCTTATCCGTAAAAGTTTTCACCGTATGAAAAAAGTCATTCCATGTATCTATCGTATCCAGCTCATAGTTGGAGAGCCAATCCTTTCGTACCCAGAGGACATCCATATTTCGAGTGTAAGGCAATCCGTACAATTGATGATCCTGTGATATATTTCGATTGTAACTGATGAGAGACTCCGCAATCTTGTCTCCTTCTTCCCACTTTTCAAAATAGGAATCCAGTGGCACCAATGCTTCACGATTTGTATATTCCGGTAACCAGCTCGTATAAATGCTGCCAACATCCGGCAATGCCTGCATTGCGAGTGCCGAATTGAATTTCGGTTTCGCGATATCCTTCACGAAGCCTTCGTATTCAATATGAATATGGGGATGCTCCTCTTCAAAGGTCGCGATCAGTTCTTTCCAAATGGCCGTTCGTAACGGACCGGCATCATCAAACCAAAACGTTAAGGTCACGTCTTCTTTCGGAGAGCCATCCACCTTTTCTGCTTCCTCACTTGAACAACCCGCCAACATTAACAGTAAACAAATGGGGAAGACATATAACATATAGGTTTTTCGTAAGCTGCTCAATGAGATTCCCCCTTAACGTTAGCTAGCTTCTCACATTCGACATTTGGACAAGCATTTCATCCTTTGCCGTATCTTTGGAACGACAGTGTTCCATCACGACATTTTTACTATTCGTTATTTCAAATGCCGGTCCTTCATGCTGTTGGACCGTCACATGCTCAAACAACACATCTTCCGCATTGGAACAGAAAAAACCACGTTGTTTCATCGGTTGCAGACCCTCCATCATTGCCGGTAAATCTGGCTCTGCATCCAGTTTCATCGCAATACGAATATGGCTGAATGTAATATCCTCGACCGGCATCTCCGGTAAGCCATACATAAAGCCGGCAGCCGCCGTTACGTCCGTCGCGGTTATATTCGAAAAATGAATATGTCTGAACTTCGGTGTCAGCGCTGTAACAGGCTGCACCTCCTTATCCCAAACATACGGCTCCATTCCTCGTGGACCGTGATAATAGTATAAGTTTAGTATAAACGGACAAATGACATTATTCATCACAATATTGTTTACACGGATATTTTCAATCGTACCGCCTCTTCCTCGCCGTGACTTAAAGCGAATACCGCGGTCTGTGCCTTCAAAAATACAGTTCGACACAACGACATTACGAATATCTCCGCTCATCTCACTGCCGAAGACGACCCCGCCATGACCGTGGAGCATCGTACAGTTCGTAATCGTTATATTTTCACAAGGAATTGCGCGCTCCGCATCCTCGGTACCTGCTTTTATCGCAATACAGTCATCCCCGACATCAATTGAACAATCGGAAATTTTCACGTTGCGGCACGATTCCGGATTAATGCCGTCCGTATTCGGGGAATTCGCGGGATTTACAATCGACACACCCGAAATCGTCACATTGTCACAATCGTTCGGATGTACCGTCCAGCTCGGAGAATCGATCATTTTCACCTGCTCGATATGCACCCGCTCACAATGGTCAAAGCTCACTAAATTAGGGCGAGGGTATGCAAGAGAATCCTCTTTAAACAGCTTCCACCAATAGGCACCCTGTCCATTCAATGTGCCAAAACCGGTAATGGCGATATTTTCCGCATGACAGGCATAAATACAGGACATATACACATCACGACTCGCCCCTTCCCAGCGAGAGGAAATGACCGGATAATCCGCCCGATCGTTTGAAAACAAAAGCTCGGAACCCGCCTCCAAATGCAGATGCATATTACTTTTCATTTCAATCGCACCCGTCACAAAAACACCGGCAGGCACATAAATCGTCCCGCCCCCTCCCTGTGAACAAGCCTCCACCGCACGCTTTATCGCGGATGTATTATTAGCCCAGCCATCACCAACCGCACCAAACTGTTCAATATTATAAACCGCCGTACTATGCTGCTGCATCGTATCCCATCCTTTGTATTCAAATCTTGTTGAAATTAGCATATAAAATCTTACTATTTGAAGTCTAGCTGTAGATAGGAAATGCTAAAAAAAGTACGGGGAACTTAGTAAAATATTGAAGGTTTTTGTGGATTGAATCTTGGTACTTTAGGAATATTTTAATATATGATTCAATAATTTTGATTTATTTAAAAATCAAGTATTACTTTTAGACCATGTTATAATCATTCAGGGATTATATTAATTCCCGGTAGTATATCAGGAGGATTCAAATGAAAAAAATCACTATATTATTGATTACTTTACTTTTCATATTATCTGCATGTGGAGATTCAAAACAAACCATTTCACAATCAGCTGAAAAAGAAAGTCAATCTGAAAATTCAGAAGAAACAACTCAAGCCAAGGAAAAAGTCAATGCAAAATTAGAGATTGAAGATTCAGGATCTACTATATGGAGCGACTCTATTGACTCAATTTGGATCAACACAGCGGCAATTTTTAGAAACACAGGCGAAGTGCCGGTTGATATTGGCGAAACACAAATGAATTACAAAGGGAAAGACGGGAGTATTCTAGGCACTTCAACTATGATCTATGCTGTTCCTGAAATTGTTCAGCCTGGAGAATCAGCAATGATCGTGGAAGGCACAACACTCAATGATGTAACATCACTAGACAATTATTCTGAAACAACATTTAACTTTAATTTTGATGCAACAGAAGAAGATTCAAACTTAATGGAAGTTAGTGCCGTAAAAGGGATTTCAAGTGACTATGAATATAGTGTTACAGGTATTGTTAAAAACCCTACAGACGTTCAGCAAGAAGATATACGTCTCGCGGCCATTTTATATGATGAAAACGGTAAAATTTTAGGCGGATTATCGGGCAGCGTTGATGTAGGACTAGCTGCAGGTGGTGAAGCAGGTTTTGAACTAAGCTACCCGCCATTACCAGATAACATTGGTTCAAAAGTAAATAAAATCGAAGTAAAAAGCTACGGCTTCACTTGGTAATCGAAGGAGTATTTGAAATGAAAAAATCATTATTTATTTTAAGCACAGCGCTATTAATTTTAACAGCTTGTAGCGGAGAAGAAGAAATAAAACAATCGGCTGATCAAAAGGAACAAAGTTTAGCAGTAGATAAAGGGCTTTTAAATGTTGAGCTCACTTTACCTGCAGAGTTTTTTGAAGATGAAACGCCAGAAGAAATCGAAGCAGCTGCTAAAGAAAAAGGTGTTAAGGAAGTAAAAGTTAATCCAGACGGTTCTGTTTATTATAAAATGAGTAAGTCTGCTCATAAAAAAATGATGAAAGAAATGGAAGAAAGTATCGTCAGTACGGTCGATAATCTTGTAAATGGCGAAGATTTTAAATCATTTAAAAAAATTTCATATAACAAAGACTTCACAGAATTTGACGTAACAGTGGATACGGCAAGCTTTGAAAATAGTTTTGATGCATTTGGGTTAATGGGATTGGCCTATGTATCTATGTTTTACAGTGCATTTGATGGCAAATCTAGTGACGATATTAAAACTAAGGTTAATTTAATCGACGAAAAAACTGGTGAACAAACTGAATCAATGGTCTTCCCTGACGTTATGGAAGAGGATTCAAAGAATGGTGAAGCAGATTCCGAAAACTAAATCGTTCAATTAATTTGTGTATAAACAAATATCTGTAAATTAAAGCCCAGTAAACGATTTTTGTTAAAAATCTTACTGAGCTTTATTTTATAGAAATAACACTTTTTATTCCTCACCACTTTATAATTATTATTTTAAAATAGGAATTTCTTTAACTTCTACACTTTCCTGTTTACGTACAAATTAGTCCATCCCATCGGACGGTTCTGATTCCTCCAGAACAGGTCAATTATATCCCATCCACATGGCCAAAAACGTCCCCTCAAAAAGATTTATTATCTTTTAAATAATTTAAAAAATATATATTGTTGCGTTAAAACGCAACCGGATAGTTTTTTCTTTATGGCTTTTAATAATCTTCTCTACCCAGAAATTATTTTCATTTAGTTTGTCCCCTTTTTTGTTTTTGGGAGGCATATATAGGGCAAAAGACAAATTGGAGGCAGGAACATGAATTGGTCAGTTGATGAAAGGCAGTTGTTTATATGTTAGACGTCACTTGAAAAATATTTAAATCAACCCGGTTACAAAAAAACCTCCCAATTTTTAATTAGGAGGCATCCGAACTATTGAATTTTAAAATTTCCACTGCTTTGAAGTAAATCACTAAATGTTTCATCATTGATTTGAACTTCGTTCGCCTCAATAAAAAAATGATCTTTATTATTCACCTGGAAATAAAAATTTGTATTTGAACTGATATCTTCAATCGCTGTTAAATCTCGGTTTAAACTTTCAATTTTAATTTTTCCGAATCCATTCTGATGGTAGCCAATTTCACTGACAAAATTCTTATCATTATATTCTCGGTCATTTAACCTATACGTTTTGTTTGACTCCTGATCATACACGACCGGTTCCTGATAAATAAAATAAGAAAGAACTTCTTTAAAAGTTACATGCGTTTTAATAATATTTTGGCCTTTCACACTTTCAACTATAAGGGAAATCGTTTCAGCGAAATAGTTTATATCTAAAGAAGAAATTTCCCACCCATTGACATTGTGCTCTAATAAATACTGAACATCTTTAAGATTTTTCATTTTTCTATTAATACCCTGTTTTATTTAATGATTTATTCGCTTCTCTTGAAGCATGACGGGAAATATCACTTTTCTTATAATAATGAATCCCATCCCGCTCTTCAATCTCGACCATCCCTTGATCGACCAAGTAATCAAACTGCCCTAATGTTTCCGATAGTGTCAATCCTAACTGCTGCTGGTAAATGCGTTCAAATAATTGAGTAGTCATTTCAAAATTTGTCTGCGGTGTTTGAAGCAGACCGTATACTTTTAATGCACGTTGTCTTTGTTTTTCCAAGCGCTCATCGATGAGTGGTTCGATATTTGTCAGTTCCCCTCCGTGCCCCGCGTACACTTTTGAAATCTCTAAATTTTTCAGTCGCTTGAGTGATTCATTATACTGCAGCAATGATTTAGGACGTTCCATCGATAAATCTAGTGGTGGCTCGATTAATGGATTCGATGATGTGCGTTCCAGCAGTAAATCTCCACCGATACATTCCCGAGTAGTCTCGTCGACAAAAATCAGATGGCTTTGTGCATGACCGGGTGTTTCATATACTTTCAAACCAGGATGACCTGGCACTTCATCGCCCTCTTTTAAATAGCCAGTCAATGGAATTGTACCGAATAACTCAATTTCCCCTTTAACATGTAAAATCGGGTTTACGTATTTTTCCGGTACTCCTTGCTCGATTAAAAGCTTTTTAAAAAACCGCTCATGATACTGCAGAAATTCCGGTTCTTTCTTCATCCAGTAATCAACATATTGATGCCCTAATACTTCCGCCGCTGGAAATGCATCGATCCAACCGGCATGGTCCGGATGATGATGTGTCAGCACGACTTGTTCCACGTCTTTCAAGTCATAACCTGCACTGTGTAAACCCCATTTGATTGCTTCATATGCTTCTTCCGTTTTCGGACCTGCATCGAATAATGTCAGTGTATCCCCCTTTACTAGAAAAGCATTTACATCTCCCACTGCATATGGTGTCGGTATAACTATTTTATGTACTTCCATATTTTAATCCCCTTTATCTTAATTCAGCAATCACTCACCTCTTCAAGTAGATGATAGCTGCTTGTTTTGTTTAACCCAGCTGCTGGTACAAAAGCCAGCTGAATAAAGATAAGCCCTGGCAGATGTCACAGATTTTAAATTGAAAGCTTTTGAGTAAACTCAAAAAAATCTGGACTAATTACGCCGAGGCGTAATTGATATGCTCGTAATGAATGACTATTCATTTATTTTAACTCTTTTTTCTTCATTCGTCACGTCAAAGGTTGACAGTTTTTCAATACAGCACTATAATTTTGGATAATTCAAAATTTACAGGCAATGAAAAAGCCAAGTAGATTATTTTAAGGTTATAGAGAGTGCCGTCTTTGCTGAAATCGGCATAACCCGCTGGAATAATCGAACCTCCTTTTGAGCCGTTATGACAACATAACCGTACCCTTTGCGATAAAAAGGCTGAAGCTGCACACTTTATGTGTGAATAAAGGTGGTACCGCGGAGATCAATGCATTTTCGTCCTTACTTAATTGTAGGGATGGAAATGCTTTTTTTATGTTCCTTTAAGGAATCGGATTTAAAAATCGGAGGGATACTTTATGCAAAAAATTATTTTTATTGGCGCAGGCTCGATGGCAGAAGCACTCATTCATGGATGGATTAAAAAGAATGTCATCAGCCCGCATGCCCTGTTTATATCCAATCGGTCGAATAAAGAACGTCTAAACGAACTGGTGGAAAGCTATGATGTCAACCTATTGGAGGACCATACACACTTGCGGGATGCAGACCTCGTTATTTTAGCAATGAAACCGAAAGATGCGCGTGCTGCTATGGAAGTCATCGCACCCCATCTAAGTGCTGATACTGCAATTTTATCGGTACTGGCTGGTGTCAGCATTGATACGATTGAACAGCATCTCGGCAGCCGCCCAATCGCTCGTGTAATGCCGAACACCTCCGCAACAATCGGCATGTCTGCATCCGGCATTGCATTCAATAACCATGTAACAGACGTGAAGCGTGCGCTTTATATTCAAATGTTAGAAGCGATTGGCATTGTCATTGAAGTCGAAGAAGAAAAGCTTCATGCAGTTACAGCGCTCTCTGGAAGTGGTCCTGCCTATTTATACTATTTGGTTGAAGCATTTGAACGGGCTGGTGCTGAGTTTGGTCTATCAAAGGAAATTGTACGGGAACTGATGGTACAGACGATTGCTGGTTCCGCGGAAATGCTGAAATCCGGCAATTTGGAACCTTCCCTATTGCGCAAAAAAGTAACAAGTCCAGGAGGAACGACTGAAGCCGGGATCAAAGCACTTGAATCGATGTCCTTTAACGAAGCGATTGTGAACTGTGTTCGAAGTGCCGAAAACCGTTCAAGGGAACTGGCGCTTGAGGAATAAAAAAACACCTACTAATAATTCGAATATAGGGTGAAAAGTATAATAAAAGAAAACAGTACTTATATTTAGGGGATTTAAGTTTTGTTATATATAACAAAAATTTTTAATAAAGCTAAAAAACATCCATTAAATCTTTATTGAGATAATGGATGTTTTTTAAAATTTTGGTCTTTACTTTACTTAAATCACTTTTCTCAAAGATTGGGTGGCTATGAAAAAAGAAAAATGTCATCATTCAATAATCGTGCGCGATTGTTGAATATCGTTTTCTGTGTTTCCAAACTTTTATTTGGGAACGTATTTAAAAACTTTATACACAATTGTGGAATATAGCACAAGTTAGCTGGTTTGAGTGTTTGATACTCTAAATATCTTTTGAGTTAGAGAATAAGCAACTGTGGCTGTTAACAATGCCAATAGGAATGGATTTGAGGCACTTCCAAATAATATTTCTCGATTTAAATCATTTGCAATTGAAGGGAGATTTGGAGTGTGAAAAGCAGTAAGTATCAAACCCGATAATATTTGAAATGCTAGAAATAATATTATGAAACTAATTATAAATACAGAAAACTTCTTCAAAATTTTTCACCTCCTTCGAAACTATTATTACATTTACGGATTAGAATTCAAAAAGTTCCGATAATTCCACGCTAATATAACATAATCGTTCCAAAAGCGGTGTTTGGGGAACCTTCTTAAAAGAATGTTATTCAACAATATGGCTCTTTAGCTGAAGAAGGCACATGTCTTTTCAAAAATTGCACCCGATGGTTGAATATTGAAAGAATGATAACCAACCTTCACTCATCCTTCTCTATATATTTTATTTCGCATTAGAATTGAATCGTATTATCGTTAAAATTGAGAACAATGGGAAAATCAAATATATAGACATAAAATCACCAAGAGTAAAGAACCAAATATCAATGCACCACACCAAAATTAAACCTATAACATTTGTTATAACAAAAAAAAGTATTTTGTTTTTTATTCTATTATTTAAATAAACTTCAATAGGGACTACAAAGATAATAGTAAATAAATAGATTCCTAAATAAAGCAGTACAGCAAGCAGTATTTTCTCAGCTGTCGAAGGAGGCATTATTTCGGAGCGGAATACTCCTTCGATAAATACGTTACTTAATGTGGTAACTAATGCTACTATTATCGGGGCAAATAGCATCTTTGCAATAGAAATCTTTCTCATTCAAGTCACCTCTTTTTGTTATTATAATCCAGTCTTTAAGATGACAGCTAATCTTAATTTCTTTAGAGGCATTGTTCAACAATATGGTCATATAACGGAAAAACACGATCTTCTTATTGAAGAATCGCGCCCGATTGTTAAAGATCAGGAATTGATTACTACTAAAATAGCTGTTCGAATTACTCTCCTGTTATGGTAACTGTTTCTGATTGATTGTTCCATTTTATTAATCCTACAATTTCCGAATCCTCACTTGGAGAGGTACAAGGACTGCACTCACTTATTCCCAATGACATGACCCCATCTGAACCTAATGCTCCTTTTCCAGAAGAAGAAACAACAGTGAACGAATATTCAATTTCTTTTGGAATTGGTTCTGTACCAATATATTTAATGTAACCAGTTTTTTTACTATCTTCACCCCTTTGTTCATATTCAATTTGTACTCTCCAGTTTTCACCTTCCCCAGAAAATATAACGGTTTTCTGTCCACAAGCAGATAGAAGAGAAAAACCGAGCAAGATAACCAAAAAAACAACTTTCCCAAAATTCATATGTAGCTCCCCTTTCAAAAACGAATGGTTTACTTATTTCTAGAGACGTAAGAAGAAAATGCTCGTTTACTAAAAAAAAACTAAAGCACCTCGTTAGTTAATAAGGAAAATACTCATATTTTATATTAGGTTAATTATATTTATAAGAAAACAGCAATTGAATAAAGAATTATTGCAATTATGATTACCACAATCATTACACTTGTGCTTTTTCTCACTTTATTACTTATCATTTCTTCATTTTGTTCTATCTTTATTATTTTACCTAGCCGAATGTATGTTAATAAAACTATGAGGAAAAGTAATACAGCTATAAAATATAATAGAAATTTAATCCAGTTCAATATTTACCCATCCTTCTTCTGTACAATTTTTACAGTTAAAGTGTACGTCTAAACAATACTATTCTACATGAATACTTAAGAGCCTTCCTTAACAGTCTTGCTCTATAACGGAAAAACGCGATCTTCTTATTGAAGAATCGCGCCCGATTAAGGAATAAGAGGTTTTTCCTGCAATTCCCACCCCCTAAAAGTTTCAACGAATTTTTCATGTAGTTCTTTATCTGCGCTTATTATTTCACACCCTCTATCATCGTATAAATGAAAAATACAATTAGTATTAACATTTATTAAAAAAACATCAGGTGCATAATAGCAATGTGCTTTTCTTAACCGAGGTTGTAGAGTATGGAAATCCTCATGAATTAATGTTTTCAAAAGCTGTTCTATCTTCAAATCAGAAGCTTTACAGAACAATGTCATTTGCTGAATAAGTAAATTATCTTCATCGAACTGCCAGTGGAACTCATGTAAGTGCAAGAAATACTTTAATTTTTGTTTTTTTACATATCGTTTGAAAAAGTTAGGATTAACTACTTTGTTTGTTTCATGGGGGTATGAATTTACCACCACTAAGACGTCATCCATTTTATTGAAAAGTATTGGAACAATTGCAGATACCTGTTTATAAATCGTATTAAACCTTTCCATGTTAAGGCGGTTATTGTCACCAAACTGATAAATGTCATTTCCTAATTCTAGATGTATACCGATATTCCATTGATGATAAAAATCTGGTGTTATAGAAAGGCCATTAAAATGTTTTTCCATAATTTCTTGTAGTTTCATAAATATCCATTTTCAGCTCCATTACTATGTTTGTTTTAAATAATTTAATTATCATTGAATTTTAACATAAATATCAAGCTTACTTATTAAATCCTATTCCAGAAAATGGCCTTAAAAAACTCGATTTTCTTATTGAAGAATTGCGCCTTATTGTTGAATAGTATAGGATATATCTCTTTCGAATCTTAATATTTATTAAAATGATCTTTCAAACCAAACACATTACATCATTAAAAAAGTAGTACTTTTTAATAGTTTTATTATAAATATTTAACCCTAGATAAGTTAAACTAGCGGGTACCTTTTCCTGGGAAATACTTCAATATCTCACCTTGACATATCGAAAATTCTAGATATATAATTACACGCATGGAACCTATTGATGTATTCAAAGCATTATCGAATGAAACAAGACTCAATATCCTCGAGTGGTTAAAAGAACCCGAGAAACATTTCCCAAAACAAGGCGCTCACCTACCAAAGGAGGTAAGTTACAAGGGTGGAGTATGTGTTGGGGATATTCAGGAAAAGGCCAAAATTTCTCAATCTACGGTTTCTAGCTACTTAAATATGATGCAAAAAGCTGGGCTTCTTGAGTCGATTCGCCATGGACAATGGACATACTACAGACGTAATGAAGAATTTATTCAACAGTTAGCTGAATACTTTAAAACAGATATCTAATATTATTGATTTCTGTTTTTTTATCAATACTTATATCGATATTTCTAGATATACAATTATACCGAAAAGAGGATTTCATCTATGCGCTTTATATTTTATCTATTTGCTTTTTTAGCTGGGGCAGCACTTAGCTTTGAAGGCGCGATCTATGCTGAACTAGGAAAAACAATCGGACAAATAGAAACAAGCTTTTATAACTTCTTTATGGGCTCTATTATCATGGGTCTTTTGTGGCTCTTTTTTGGAAAAGGCAGGATTTCCTATACTTTGGAGGCACCTAAATGGGCATTGCTTGGAGGGCTCTTAGGTGTTGTTTATTTAACTTCCATCGTTGTAAGTGTCCCATTCGTCGGAGTAGGCATAACAATGGTTGCTGTCATCATCGGGCAATTAGTGATGAGCATGACGATCGAACATTTTGGATGGTTAGGTAGTAAGAAAAATAAGATTAATAAAGAAAAACTCTTTGCAGTTATTTCAATGATCATCGCACTTATATTAATAAATTAGGAGGTATGGCCATGGGATTATTTATGATTCTATTCACATTGATTGGCGGTATCACATTAAGCGCACAATCATCTATCAATGGTACATTTAGTCGAAAAGCCGGAACAATTGAAACAACATTTTTAACCTTTCTCACTGGGACAATGTTTTTGACGATATTTATTTTATTTTTGGGTAGCGGGAATCTACTTGGAATTTTAGAGGCACCAAAATGGCAATTAAGTGCGGCATTTTTAGGTACTATATATTTACTTTTGACAGTTATGGCAGTACCACAAATTGGAGTTATCGCAACCAGTATTGCTGGTATAGCTGGGCAACTAGTAATCAGAGTGATTATTGATCATTTTGGGTGGTTTAATAGTTTAGTCATAGAATTAGATATAAAACGAATATTCGCCTTACTCTTTATGTTTATTTCCCTATATTTTATTTATAAAGGGAATAAACGCACTAACGATAATACTATTGTATAAGAGAGCGAAACCTTCTCTAGAAAATAGTTAAAGTAAATAACCAATTTGAGGCAATCTTCATTTTATGAGGATTGCCTTTATAATAAACAGTAACTATTTCTGAATTCGGATTAAAAAATACTGTATAACTTTTTAATTAAAGTAACTAAAATAGCAAGAAGAAATACAATAAGGCTATTTATTAGTAAATAGCCGGCAAGATTTAACCCGTAGAATATAGCAAAGGCATCATTAATAAATAATGTTAATGCAATGCCTAGTCCGCCAAATGCACCTGCCAGCAGTAATATTATTAATGCAGCAGAGTACAGACTTTTCTCTTTTTTGAAGACTATAAATCCAATAACATTTGCAATAATGATTAAAAAGATCATTAGTATGATGAAAAAATTACCCATTAAACTCCCCTCCATATACATACTTTACCAGTTTAACTGAAAACTTGTTAAGAATTTCCCATAATGAAATCAATCTGAATTCCAGTGCTTCTCTAAGGCAAAATATTCTAAGCATTAAGTTTGTATAAACTTCTATGAGGAATAGCAAGTTCAAAATACAAAGGATATAATAGCAGTAAAAAAGGAGATGATTACATTTGGATTACGAATTAGAGTTAACGAACATTATAAAAACAGACCAACTTTTGATGTCAATTTTAAAAACCGTGCAAGAATTACAATTAAATGATTGCTGGGTCGCAGCGGGTGTTATTCGAAATAAAGTTTGGGATTACTTACATAATGTACAAACAGAAATAAATGATATTGATGTAATATATTTTGACGAGTTGAATAGTTCAATCGAGTCTGAAAAAAAATTAGAATCCAAGTTGCAAAAGAGTATGCCTCATCTACCCTGGTCTGTAAAAAACCAGGCCAGAATGCATTTTAAAAACAGAGTTCCACCCTATTCATCATCATTTGAAGGTGTTGCTCATTTTCCTGAAACACCTACAGCAGTAGCCGTTCGTTTAAATAACAATCAAATAGAAATCTTAGCTCCTTATGGTTTAAATGATTTATTTGTAGGACTAGTTAGACCTACGCCTCCATTTAATCAAGACTCCAAATTACATCCTATTTATTCAAATCGAGTACAAAGTAAAAATTGGGGTTCTATTTGGAGTACATTAAAAATTGATTCGGAATAAAAGTCAGCAAAGCTTCATTTGGCAGCCTTCAAAAAAAGAATCCGTAAGTAATCTGAACATACCAATAGCAAAAACAACTAAGTACATACAAGCGTCATAACGATACGAGCGCTGATCCTTTTGATAGAATCGCGCCCGATGATCAATTTTATTTTTTTCATGACGTTCACTATCTAAAAACAAAAATATCACTAAAAAATTTGTCAATCATTTCTTGATATAATTCCATTCACTCTCTCTCATATTAAGGAATGAGGAGATGATAACATTGTCAAATAAGAACAATAAAGAAAACAAGCAGGCAAGTAATGATCAATCGAAGCTAGATAATCTTTACGAGATCGCGAAAGAATTTTCACCCATCCTTTCAACCGATGCTAAATCCAAAATCGAAGAAATCGCGAAAGAGTTCCTTCCTGCTGATCAAGCTAACCGAATGTCCAATGCATTTGCTTCAATGAAATCACAACCGAAAAGCCAGGAAGAAATTGCAAAAGAATTCCTCCCTGCAAACGATCAAACAAATCGAATGTCCAATGCGTTTGCTCCGATGAAATCACAACAGAAGAGCCTAGAAGAGATTGCAAAGGAATTCCTCCCTACTAAAGACAAAACATTTAAGCATGATAATGGTGCGAATTTTGATAAGTAGAATACTTAGGTCTTGAAAAATTTATTAGCAAAGCCTGTGAGATTTTTTCACGGGCTTTTTCACTTTAGATTAAAAATTTTAAAACTTAAAAAACTTAAACTTTTTTAATAAAGATGGTATGGAACCCCTCTCTTCGGCTAAATGGAAAAATGGCAACAAAAGCCGGCAAACAGATTATATCTAGAAAAGTAGGATTTCCCTCATAATAAATCTCGATTATTTCAAATTACTCTTTTTCCTCCTTTTTGTTCTCCTTCTCCTTTTCCTTGTCTTTCTTCTCCTTATCCTTGTCTTTCTTCTCCTTATCCTTGTCTTTCTTCTCTTTTTGTTTCTCTTTCTTCTCCTTATCCTTCTCTTTCTTCTCTTTTTCTTTCTCTTTCTCTTTCTCTTTCTCTTTCTTCTCCTTATCCTTCTTCTCTTTTTTCTCTATCTCTTTTTCTTTCTTCCTCTGCTTTTCCTCTTTCTTTTCCTGCTCTTTTAGCTGTTTGGCTAGTAGAGGTAAGTTAAATTCTTTTTGGTTAAATTCCGTCATAGATTCAGCCAAAACTGCTTTGAAAATCTTTGTGACAGTAGATCCGCCAGTTCCCATCAAATAATGATTTTCATCTGTTTGATCATATCCCATCCAAACTGCCCCAACAATTTCTGGCGTATATCCTACAAACCAATGATCCTTCGCGCCCCCTGAATTCGCAAAAGGAAGCTCGGTCGTGCCCGTTTTACCGGCTACTTCCCATCCTTCCACTTGAGCATTCTTTGCTGAACCTTCTTCAACAACGCCCTTAAGCATATAAGTTATTTCTTGAGCGACTAGGGGCTTCGTAACGCTCGTCTCATTATGATGCCACTTAGCAATGACCTCGCCATCTGCATCTTCAATTTTTTGTATAGAGTGTGCTTCTACCATTACACCATCATTAGGAAATGTGGAATATGCCTGAGCCATAGATAAAGGAGATATGCCTTCACTCATACCACCAAGTGCTAAACCTAAATTATGATCCTCTTCTTTTAGTTTAATACCAAAACGCTCAACAGCATTTATACCGTATTTCAGTCCCATTTTATTTAATAACCATACCGGTGGGATGTTGTATGAATTCACTAATGCTTCATACATCGTTACTTCACCATGGAATCGTTTGTCATAGTTCATAGGTTGATACCCGTCAATATTAATAGGTGAATCTTGTAATTTATCATAGATTTCATATCCTTGCTCCAAAGCAGGAGTATACGCCGCCAATGGTTTCATAGTTGACGCAGGCTGACGTTTTAATTGAGTAGCTCGATTAAATCCTCTAAAAGTATGTTCCCCTCTACCTCCAATTAGTGCAGTGATTCCTCCGGTTGAAGGATTGATGAAGATTGCTCCACTTTGGATTAACTGGTCCGATTGCCCTTCAGGAAACATTTCATAATCTTTATATACCTGTTCAACTGCATTTTGTATTGCAGGATTAAGTTCTGTATAAATATGAAGTCCACCCGAAAGTACCTCATTTTCTGTAAGCCCGTATTGTTCGATCGCTTCTTCAATAATATGGTCTACATAATAAGGATATTTCCCCTTATAATCATCCATCTTTTTGCCCTCTAATACGATAGGTTGTTCTTTTGCTTTTTTCGCATCGTTTTGAGTTATGTAACCTTCCTTTTCCATTAATGCTAGAACAAGGTCTCTCCGTTGAACTGATTTATTCATATCTTTTAATGGTGACAAAACTGACGGCGCTTTAATCAACCCCGCAAGCATAGCCGACTCACCTAATGTTAATTCACTAACATCTTTGCCGAAGTACGTTTCGGAAGCACGCTGTATGCCCCATGCGCCTTCACCAAAGTAAATCTGGTTTAAGTACCGTTCCATTATTTCGTCTTTATCGTATGTTCGTTCAATTTTCTTCGTCAATATGAGTTCTTTTAACTTTCTCGTATATGTACGTTCTTGTGTTAGAAAGACATTTTTAGCTAACTGCTGTGTAATCGTACTGCCTCCAGCCACTATTTCTCCACTCATCATGTTTTGAGTCAATGCCCGAACAATCCCTATCATATTAATTCCACCATGCTTGTAAAACTTCTGGTCTTCCGTTGCAATTACAGCATGAATAAGATGTTCCGGAATCTGTCCTATACTGACCCCATCTATTTTAGAACCCGTAATCTTACTGGCTATATCTCCATTTTGATCATAAATAATCGTTGGCTGCGGAGTGGGTTCTTCTAGTTTACTGACATCGCTTGCCCAAATAAAAATATTAAATATGAGAAAACAGCATAATAAAAATACTGAACTCACTGCTATAACCTTCACCATTATTTTTTTATCTTTAACCTTACTCCATATCCGCCCGGTTAATTTTTGTTGCTGTCTTCTTTCCACTCTTTTCACGTTTCGTTCCACCTTTTAGTCTTACGATTCAGCTTCTGCATAAAGGTTATTGTTAGTTAGGAGATATACATAGTCAATAGGATTTTGTTAAACCACTACTTTGTCCTCTCTTAAATTCAATGCAGTTCATAACATTTCTCCTACATTTTATGCCCTTAAATGTAAAATGGGCGCTAATTCTTGTTTAAGAATCTCGCCCAATTGATGAAAATGCTTCTTAAAGTAAAGCACTCCTGAATTATTTTTCTAATAAAAGGATAAGCTTTATCCTGAGGGTTGTTTTAGAGGTATTTACATTCTTATGTCTTTACTAATTATTTTATTAGTATCGGGATTTATATAGATGCCAATAGGCCCCAGAAATCTGTCTCGAGATGTATTAAATATTACTTTCATGACTTTCATTGGATTATTATCTGGGAGTACTTCATCATTAACGCTGAGCTGTTCCTCAGTTACTTTCGCGTCTTTCCAATTCCCCATCACGGTTTCTTTATCCGTATCGCTCAAACTTGCCCAAGCAATTTCCCGCATTTCCATATATACTTTCTCTAATTCAATTACAATTTCTGTTGGCTCTTTTAATGTTGCTACGTGATTTTCATTAGTACAACCTAAACAGATGGAGCTTAACAAAAGGACAAAGATAAATAAAAATAAGTTTTTCATTTGCCACCTCGCCGATATTTCAAAATCTAAGCATTCAAAATACCTCTATCAAAATATGGAATAAAATTACCAACCTAGATTGTCCCCTTAAAATAGGCGCATTTCTGGTTATGTACTTATTTAGTTTCTTCTTTTGGCCTACTTCTACCGATTATGTACCCTATAATGATTCCCATTAAAAACATGAAAAACCTTTCTACTGAAAAATCATCTGTAAAATATCCCCATATTAACCAACCTGCTATAGACCCCATTATTAAACCCAGTATATTTTTCACTCTTTACCTCCTAAAATTATGGCCATACTATATTTGTAACTCTACTGATTGTATAACAATAGCAGTGAAACCTTTTTGACTACCACAAACGTGACTTTCTCCTTTTTCCCATAAGACAGCTTCACCCATTTGCAATTTTACCTTCTCGTCGCTTTTCCCCTGAACCCAACCTTCTCCCTCAATCACGATAAACAATTGTGGAACAGGTGCTTCATGACGACCTACTAAACCGTTAGCTTCGACATAAATAAATCCAAAATTTGTGGGCGTTTCAGTTTTTATAATTTTATTATAGGTAGTGAAAATTGAATTATAATTCAAAACTGGTTTCGCTTTATCTTTCGTAAAATTTAATAGTTGCAAGATAGAACCCCCTACAAGAATTTATATTTTTTATTTTGATAAAACATTGTCCAAGAGTGCTTTAGATTATTTATAATCTCTTTGATTTATTTCTTCTCTTAATTTCTTTATTTCTTCCGTCTGTTCCAGAATATTATTGTTCATTCTTCTAATCAAATCATATATAGCAAAGAGACCAACGAAAAACAATATAGCGAATAGTATACCCATCAGTTACCTTCTTTCTTTTTTCTTTAGTTTTATATTCTTTAAAATTACATAGGATTATTTGTACAAAATTTTCACCCTAGAAAATAAATAAGCGCTGATTCCAATTACAGAATCGCGCCAAATGAATTTTAAATAAATCGATACTTACAGGAGAATTGGGAAATAGCCAAAATAACAGTTGCCCCAACTACCAAATCCCAAATTATATTAAAGGGAATTACAAACATCAGTAAACCAAACAAAACAGCTACTGAAGCGCTAATGATCATTGACTGTGCGCTAGTTAATCTATTTTGTAAGAAAAGATAAATTACTAACGGTAATGCCAAAGTAAAAATTGGAATGTAAATTGTGATAAAAGAAAGCTTAAGTAAAGACAACGACAGTACTGCAATTACAAAACCTATAGATGTAGTAAAGGTTCTTCCTAAAGTTTTTTTTCCTGAAATAGAAGCACACAACATAATAGTTAACACAGCAAATAGTCCGGAAATTGAAGCAAATGTATAACCCATCAACAAAGCCGCTATGGAAAGACAAAGTAATGAAATACATGGCAACAGCAAGATTAATGGTTGTTGCTCTTTTTCGATATTCATCACATTAGAAAACCCTACTAGGAATAATAAAGAAAATGGAATCGCTAATAATCCTAATTCAATTTGATTAATATAACTAACTTCAAGATCACCAAACAATACAATGATCAATGACGCGCTAATTTGCCCAACTATCAACCAAATGCCTGATAAATTAAATTTTTGAGTAAGCTTCGTTGTCATTACGATCAAAACCAAGCCTACTAACAGCGTTAAATATAACAAACTTCCCCCACCTCTTATACACTGGAATAGTAAATCCAAATTAGCCTAATATAATCGGTCACCGCCTATATCCTACCATAAAAATCTAATTTTTCAAATACTGCATTTACTTAAAATATTCTCTATATGCATTGATGAAAGCTTCTGGTGAGGATTTCACGATATACGTATATACACCTTGTAGCGTATGTAAATAAAGGATCCCTCCCTGCTTTGCAATTTCCCGGTACGAAAAATCCATTACTATTTTAATCGGAAATACTCTATTTTGTGTAACGACTTTATCATTGTATAAATAAATGATCCGGTCATGCACAATTTCAAACTGTTCAGTACTTGTCACGGTTCTTTCTACTTTAATATAAGGATGTTGCGCGATCAAATTCATGTGAACCTCCTAAAGCAAAGACTTATTGAATATATTAGCACAAACAGATTATTTATTTAGTGAAACGGACACACCTTCACTTTATTAAGTAAAAAGGCGAAATTCATCATCATGAATTCCACCGATAGTTGGTTTTAAAATTTCTCCACACCAAAATATTCAGTTAAAGGTTGCTGTCGCCCTTTTTCATGCCATTCTTCATATTTGCTAAATACCTTTTTTACGTCGCCTTCATAGCGACATTCTACTAAAAAATGAATTGCAGCGGTGCTTCTCCAATATTTGAGCATAATTGAAGCTAACGATGTTTGATGATAACTACCTGCTCCAAAATCGTCTAATGAAAAGCCGCCATACTTTGGCTTAAATAGTTTAATCAATAAGTTTTCATTTTTCCTTAATTCATTATATCGCTGTTCCGATAATGTCATTCTTTGAGAGAGATATTCACACATCCCTTCTTCAAACCAAATACTGTTATTGCGCTCATCTTCAAACTCATCAGGAAAGAGTTCAATATGATGTGTTAATTCATGAGCTAAAATACAAAAAACGTCATCGATCGTCAGTGATTGGAAATATTGTTTTATGTACTCAATTTCATCACTTTTCTCTAATTCCTCACCATCGAATAGCGAAAGGTAAAACGCCTTCCATTCACTAACACTTGGCGACATATAAATGGTTTCCCGATTAGTATAGGCTGGGACAGGGACTTGCGAAAATACGGTAGTAGCATTCTTACTACTCGTCCAAACAATTGTTTTAGGTAACTCTATGAGCTCAAATTGGTTAATTAACAATTCTTTATACATATTCAAATTGTTATTTAATAATTGAATTTCGTCTTTATAGTTTTCAAAATCCTGTATGCTTTCAAAAGCATAAATTTGTTTCATCATTTTCCGCCACTCACCTTTCTTGGTCAGCCTGATTTTTACGATGTAACTCTGAAAGATCTCTAATATATATTAATGAATAGTCATCTCTAATATCGACTTCAAAAAAGTAATAGGTATTCGTAACTTTATCCTTAACTTCTATTTCAAACAACCCCATTCCTCTTCGGAAATTGTTTTCTACTAAAATTATATTTTCCCCATCAATCCCATAGTTAGTCTCCATATAGCCTTCCACATAATTGAATACAACCGCGCTTCGAGATTTAATATTAAAATAATTGAAAGCAACAAAAACAGCAACTATACAAAATAATAGATTAAAGAGAATTATTTTTTTCATGTGCCTTTCCTCCGTCTAAATTTATTCTTTAACAACCAGTTCACAAGGTAAATTTAAATAATCATTTATTACGTAGTCGGGCCACTTCTTCTAACATTAAAATAAACTTTACTCGCTCTTTTTCACAACGAATTAATCTATTTACACGCATAGAACTTTGTAAGTACTTTCTAATTTTTAAGCTTAAATAAAATGAACGTTGATGCTCCTCCATTTTATATACTTCATTAAACCAAGAATAGCCTTTTAATTTTTCTATATTCTTTTCTATCTTTTCTGTATTTAAGCCTTTACCACCACTCAAATCAAAGAAATTCACACCTGATATAATACTTGAAATTATAGTAAGCAAAATTCCTAATAATGCTACTATCCCTCTGCCGAACTTATTCAAAATAATCCTCCTTTATACAAGGTTAGGCCTATATTAGCATATTTCAGTCCCTACCTTCGTTGGATATCGGGATATAGTGGAAATTCATCTGATGGATTGCAGTTACTTCGAGTTATTAGAGAGTAGATAAAAAAAACACTCAGTTCAAAAAATACTGAGTGTTTTGGCATGTGATCAATTCAATTAATATTTTTCCCCTTACGCGAACCGGAATCCTTTACAATGTTCCATTCTTAATCCGCTTCACAATACTGAATGTCGTATAGAGTGAAATCGGGCCTAATACCGCCGCAATGATCAGCCACGTCGTTAAGCCGTCTGTCACTTTCAGCATTTCCAAGTTTGTTCGTATGTACACAACGACCCCAAATAACAGAATATAGCTCATGACATTTGGAAAAATAACTAGCAATCGTAATACTTTTGGTGAAATTGTCGGTTGCTGCATCATTCATCCCCCTTTCCTCCATTATAGCGGAAACTTTCTGTTATTGGACAAAATTCTCTTAAAAAAGTAAAGAAGCATATAGTAAACATTCACCCCGTTTACTATACACCTCGATTAAATTCATCTATTCAATTTCCAGCAATTCGTTTTTTCGCCACTCATATTGGCTGAAATCATTTGCTAAATAACTGTTTTCGAAGATCGCTTTTGCTTCTTCCAAAAACGGAATCAGATCATGCTTCAAAAAACGGGCGCTTATATGATTCAAAAGCAAATGTCTCGCTTGTGCCTCTTTTGCAATTTTAGCTGCTTCTGTATTTGTCGCATGTCCATACTTGCCCGCAAGTTCAATTGTGGAATGGTCAAAGGTTGCTTCGTGTACGACAACATCTGCATTTTGTGCTAAACGGATACTGTTCTCGCAATACTTTGTATCCCCTAAAATTGCAACAGTGAACCCTGGCTGTGGTGGTGACGTCACATCGCTGCTTTCCACAACTGTTCCATCTTCCAATTTTACAGAATGACCTGCTTTTAATTGGCCTAATAACGGACCTTTTGGCACACCTAATGCTAAAGCCTTGTCAATCAGCAGCTCGCCTTGCATCGGCTTTTGTTCAATCCGGTAGCCGAAACATGGGACAACATGCTGAAGCGACAGTGCACGTACCGTAAACTTCTCATCTTCAAATACGATGCCATCTTTTACTTCGACAAATTCAATCGGATATGTTAAATGGGTTTTAGATAATTGTAATGTTTGTTCAATCCATTGTTGTAATCCCGCCGGCCCGTAAATTGTGAGCATGTCCTCCCCGCCTAAAAAGGAACGGGAACTTAAAAAGCCGGGCAGCCCGAAAATATGGTCGCCGTGTAAATGTGTAATAAAGATTTTATCGATTTTGCGCGGTTTAACCGTTGTATGCAAAATTTGGTGCTGTGTCGCTTCCCCGCAGTCAAACAGCCAAATAGAGCCCCGTTCTTCCAGCAGTTTGAATGCGATCGAACTCGTATTGCGTTCTTTTGACGGCATCCCTGCACCAGTGCCTAAAAATTGGATTTGCATGTCATTTCCTCCTAACACGAGTTTAGTTTGCCTCATGTAGAAGCTTTTTACTATCGTTGTATTTATTATAGGTTGCAAATAAGTATATGCAAAGAAAAAAAAGGGGCGGCAAAAGAAATGATCATATGGAATGATAAAAATTCCCCTCTTCAACACTTGATTAGCAGAAAAAATTAAGGTCGGCTTTCCTTAATCCTTATTAAAGACCTCCACCTTGGCTAAACTGACTATTCAACTAATCCTTCCTTATCATTAAACATATAGTAATGAAACAAACGATTGGAGTTGAAAAAATGAGCCTAATTTTATGGATGACGGTGATATCCGGAACCTTAATTGCCGTCTTTGCGGATAATAAAAAATGTAAAAAGAAAATCACTTAAGTACAAGAGACCCTTTCCTGAAACCGGAAAGGGTCTTTTATGCATGAACAATCTTTAATTAAAATGTGCGCTCATACCAAGCCTTCGCTTTTTGTACTTCATTCATCGTAAGCTGGTGACCGTTTGATTCCCATTCCAATGTCACGTTCGCGCCTGCATCCGTTAAATAACGCTCCAGATCGATTGCTTCTTGCTGCGGGCAAATCGGGTCATTCACTCCTGCTGCGATAAATACATGTGTGCCGTCTTGTTTCGCAACCGTTGCTTCATGATTCGGGACCATTGGATGATGCAAAATTGCACCTTTTAATGCATTTTCATATTCAAATAACAGGTTCGCTGCGATATTGGCACCATTTGAGTAACCGATTGCAATGATGTTTTGACGGTCAAACCCGTATTCTGCTGCTTTCTCGCCGATAAATTCATACAGTTCTTTCGTACGGAAAGCGAGGTCTTCCATATCAAACACACCTTCAGCTAGTCGACGGAAAAATCGGGGCATTCCATGTTCCAGAATATTGCCTCGTACACTTAAAACCGATGCTTCCGGATCAATGATTTCTGCCAGTGCAAGCAGACTGTTCTCATCTCCGCCTGTCCCGTGCAGCAGTAAAAATACCGGCTTGTCTACTTTACCTTTATTAAAAATATAGTTCATCGGACATTCTCCATTCTCATTTTGATAGTCGAATTACTCGTATTCCTTCTCGATTGTTTTTGTTGAGCGTACTGTATCAATCGGACGCACAACACTTTCAATATAGTCGCGTTTGCTCTCCAGGAATGGCGGCAATGAAAGAATTTCCCCTACTGTTTCATATGGCTCATCGCCCATGAATCCTGGTCCATCTGTTGCCCATTCAAATAAAATGCCTGGTGCTACACGTGCATAGAGCGATTCAAAGAAGAAGCGGTCCACATAGCCTGAAGTACCGAACCCGAAGCTTTCAAGTCGGCCGATCCATTCACGTAATACGGCTGTATCTTCTACTCGGAACGCGGCATGGTGAACAGTACCGAAACCTTGACGGCCAGGCTGTAATACTGTATTGTGCTCGACAATAACCGATGCCCCGTTACCGCCTTCACCTACTTCAAATAAGTGCAGTGAATCTTCTTTACCTGTTTCACGCATTACTAATACCTTCTCAAGAACTTCTTTGAAATAATCAAAGTTCGAAACGCGTACATGAATCGGACCTAAGCCTGTAATCGCAAACTCTAATGGAATCGGACCTTTTTGCCAAGGCGTACCTGATGCGATGCCTTCATTGTTTTCATCTGAGATGAGCATGTATTGCTGGTCATCAAAATCGACAAATGATAATGTTTGCTTGCCGAATAATGGTTTGATGCCTTCATGCTGTACTTTCAGACGGTCAAAACGTTTTACCCAATAATCCAGTGCCGCATCATTTGGCACACGGAAAGCTGTTTTGTAAATTTCATCCGTCCCGTGACGTCCTTTCGGGATGCCCGGAAAATCAAAGAATGTCATATCTGTTCCTGCAGACCCTTTATCATCCGCGAAAAACAGGTGGTATGTTTGAATATCATCCTGGTTGACTGTTTTTTTCACTAGACGCATTCCTAATACATATGTGAAAAATTCATAGTTTTTTTCTGCACTGCTTGTAATCGCTGTTACGTGGTGAATTCCTTTAATATGGTTCATCTGTATGGCCTCCATTTTCTCGATATCGAGATATTAGTTTAAGAAAAATGCACCGAACCCGATGCTTGTAATCAATTTATAATTTGTTCGCATGGTGTCCCACACGCTTTAAATAGTCTGTTAAGTTTTGCAGCTCTTCATCCGATAACACATCAAAAATCGATGCAATCTTCTCTTCATGTGAAGGGAAAATCGATTCAATCATCTGTTTTCCTTCATCCGTTAACGATACAAATGTAACACGGCGGTCTGTCGGACAGGCAACACGTGCAACGAGATTTTTCTTCTCCAGTTTATCGACGACATACGTAATGCTGCTGCTAGCGATCAATACTTTTTTACCGATGATTTGGATAGGCTGATCTCCTTTATGATAAAGCAATTCCATTACGGCAAATTCCGTTAAATTCAGATCATGCTGTTGGATATCTTTTTTCGTCGCTTCTTGGATAGAAGTTTGAGCCCGATGTAAAACAGTAAATGCTTTTAATTGCTTGTCATATTTACTCATAAAGTACCTCCTCCCTTTTATTACGAATTCATTTATCTTTAATTCGAGATAAATATACCATGTATAAAATACAGTGTCAAATAAAAAACGTTCCAATCCAGGTATTCACTGAATTGAAACGTTACTTCTATTCACATATTAAAACTTGGCGTTCGAATTTCCCTTTTTTCAATACGGCTCGATCGATAATCGTTAAACCGGCTTCGTGGATTTTATCGTCCATCGATTCGATTGTCACAATAATGACCCGCTTTGCAATCCGACGGGCATTTGTAATGATGCTTTGCTGCAATTCACTCGTAATATGCGTAAATAAATTGTACGGCATATCAATAATTGCGACGTCATATCCTTCATTCGCCTCTTCAATTGGGCCGATTTCCACATTCGGTTCATATCCGAAGTGGCGGAGATTAATTTGGGACCCCCAAACAACACGTTTATTGATATCGCGTCCTTCAATCGCAATGCCCATACTCATCGCTTCCACAAGCACCGTACCGATACCGCAGCAAGGATCAATCACCTTTAGTCCATCCGGAAACGGTACCGCGATATTGACGATCGCACGCGCATCCCTTGTACTCAGTGCTGTTGAATACATTTCAGGCTTCTGCATATGCTTCAACCAAACCGCTTCACCGTATGTAAGCTTGCCTAAATAAAAGCGCTCCTCATGGCAGACAAGTCCCAATACTACGTCCGGCTTTTCCAGATCCGGTTCGGCATTGATTGCCGAGCTGACACGAATCATATAGTCGTTTCGCATCGAGCGGTTCAGTTTTGGCTGAATTCCATCATGACTATTGTTTAAACAATGAATTTTAAACGTCTTTTGTCCAAGCTCCAGCTGTGCCGCCATTTCTATCAGCTGTTCTATTGAACTCGCTTCATAAAAAATGGCCAAACGTGAACGCATATACGGACTACGACTCGGCTCTATTCTTTCTTGACTAATTAGAACATTTCCTTCCACGTGAAAGTTAAAAAATGTGCGCATTTCCAAACGTGAAAGATCATATTCATCTCTTTGCCAAGTAAAACTATATAAATATTTTTGCGTCATTTATTTTTCGACTGTCGTTATTAATTGCGCAACAAATTGATAAAGCATTTCACAAACTTCTGTAAGAGTCATCTTCTCATGGAAGCCCTCAATGCAGTCAACCGCAATGTTCAGTTCCCAAAGTCCTTCTTGACCAGAGAACGCTGCACTGCTGCTTCCTAATGCAGATTTCACATTGTCTTTCAAATATTGACGAATTACTTCACCATGTTTCTTTTGCAGTTTTAAGCCGAATAATGCCGTATATAGATTAAATGCATCATCAAATTCAAGTGCTACCGCATCAATTCGTATATCATTGAATTGAGTACATTCCACATAAATAAATTCCCCTTGGTTGTCCTTTAAATAGTGGATCGGTGTTGATGCAAATGCGTTACTCTCCGCTGTAATTGTATCTTCTGTTTCTTTACTGCATCGTTCTAAAACTTCTAAATGTAATTGTACCATGATTATAATTCCTTTCGATTCCATATTCGCCCATAAAAAATCACCTAGTCCAGTATACATGACTATCGTTTAAAGCGCATTAGAAAGAAATTTCTTTCAAAACGAAAAAACTGTGTATTTATGAATGATGCATTTTTTCTTTATGCTGAACTTTTACAAATGCGGCACCTGATTTCATAAATGAAAAAAGAACAACGATACAGAAACTAAATAATAATGTCCCTGTAAAGACAAAGCCGGATGTTCCTACTAAATCAAGTGCGCCTAATAGTGAAGACCCTGCGACTACCCCAATGGAGAAGAACGCATAAAAATAACCATATGCTTTGCCGCGATTTTGTTCAGTCGTTGCATCAATTAACAGGGCATTGATAGAAGGGAATAAAAATGCAAACCCGATCCCGTAAATTGCGAGTATTGCATACAGCCAGGACATTTCTGTTGCCAGGCCAATGCCGATCTGAGCAAGTCCGAGTAATAGTACTCCGACAAACAATGTCACTTGCGGATTTAAATAGTCGAAAATTTTGTTCGTCGGTAATATAAAGATTAGGACAGCGACAATTCCGAATACACTTAGTAATGTACCGGATACACGTGAGTCATACCCTAAATCCTGCACGTAAATCGGTAGCAAATACGCAAGAACACCTTGAGAAAACATAAGGAAAAATGCGCCGCCATACGCTTTTAAAATACCGCTGTTCCAATTGAACTTTTCGGTGACCTGTTTCTTATCGCGTTTCGGTAACGGTGATTTGCGTAAAAACAGGAACAAGCCTATCAATAAGAAAATGCCGAACAGCGCAACAATTCCAAGCACATTCGGCACGGAAATTTTGCTTGCTAAAATTCCGCTTGAAGCCGGACCGACAATCGCCGCAATGCCGACAAACGAGCCTGTAACCGCGCTTCCACTCCCCTGTTCGTTGGATGCACGCATATTCGCAAGTAATGTAAAGGCAGCCGGAGTGATAAACCCGCTACTGAACCCATGAATACAGCGAACGATTAAAAGGACCGTCGCATTATCAACAAGCTGGTAGCATAATAACGAAATTGCAGACGTAAACAGGCCAAATACTAAAATGTGAAATGGCCCAATTTTATCAGTAAAAATACCAGAAAAAATATTGCCGAACGTATTCATAAATGAATAAAGACCGACAACAATCCCCGCAACAAACGTTGTCGCGCCAACCGACAATGCATAAGTGCTCATTATCGGCAACTGGACGAACAGATCGAAAAAGGAAAAGAAAATGACGGCATAAACGAGCCATTGTTTCGGAAACGGCTTTGTATGTAAAGTCGGTTGTATTTTTTTCAGTTGATAGTCGAACAGAAAATTGCCGAATGGGATAAATGCGACTAACACACTTAAAAATGACCAGCCGATATGCCATTGAATGCGCAGTTGCACAATGACGATTGCGAGAAAATAAGCTATAAAAATACCGCCGTGTACACTGCCGTTTACCGTCACAAATTGCGGTAAATCCGCGAAATACTTAAGCGGCATGGAAATAAGTAGTAATGTAATGAGCGAAATCCCATCGAGTAAGCCCATTATTCGTAAAAATCGGATCGGATGAATACGCATAGTGTCCTCCTGAAGCATAATATCAATCCTATTATAACATGGGTCTTTCGTAGTTACCTAACTAAATGAAAATTATTCTCACAATACTATGTATGCGTTTGTGAGAATTTAATAAAAGAGGGTGGGACATAACCCAAAAATGCCATTTTTCTCTTAGAGAAAAATGGCATTTTTTTGCTGAGCGTAAAAATTGATTTCCATTTCGGGACGCTTTCCGCGGGCGTGGCCTGAGCCTGTAGTCTCAGGCGTCACGCTATTCCCGCAGGAGTCGCCCTCCATTCCAATCAATTTTATAAAATATCCGTTTCTTAATAAGGTTTTTCACCTTAGCTTATGAAATTTCTACTTCTGTCCCAGCCCCTTTCTCTGCGCGTAAAACGCTGGGTTACTGGCCCACGTCTAATGACGCTCTGAAAGGTCTGCCAACCGCACTATGTTTCCATAAACATTGCAAGCTGTATTAAAGTTTATCTTTAATACAGCTTGCGTTTAATTCGTATGATCTTCCAGAAAATCCTTGCTGAAGCTTGTTTTCGATGCGTAACTTTTTGATTTCACCCGGACACCACGTTTAATGGCCCCTTTTCCGAATTTCTTCTCAATATTATCGACCAGTTCCAAAATAGGTTCGTCTTTAATATGCTGTTCAAAATTAAACAGACTGAGCTGCTGGGTCAATTCGGATTGATCGACAACATTAGAAACGGTAATGCCGATAAGTCGGACAGGTGTCTCATCCCAGTTTTCGGTAAACAGCTTCCAGGCGATTTCAAATATTTCATCGGCCTGACTGACTGCATTACGCAATGTTTTACTGCGTGAAGCATTTTGCCAGTCAAAATTGCGGATTTGAATGGTCACCGTTGTCCCGGCCAAATACTTCACTTTCAGACGTTCAGCGACACTTCTGCTCAGCTTTTCGAACGTTTCTTTCAAAATATAATATTCCGTCTCATCCCTTGGAAGCGTCGTCGAATTCCCGACGCTTTTCGTATCAAATATCGCATTGGGATCAACCGGACGCGAATCAATGCCGTTTGCACGTTTAATCAGGCGAGCCCCGTTTTTTCCTAAATTCCGGATTAACAGCCGTTCATCCGCTTGTGCCAAATCACCAATCGTAAAAATTTGGAGTCCATTCAGCTTCTTCGCTGTTTTTTCCCCTACACCATGCATTGTCACAACTTCCTGCGGCCACAAAAGCTCCGGTAGCTCGCGAATTCTGAGGATAGTGATTCCGAGCGGCTTTTTCATGTTCGATGCCGTTTTTGCTAGGAACTTGTTAGGGGCAATACCAATGGAGCATGGTAGATCGAGCTCATGTAAAATGCGCTCCTGAATCTCTTCGGCCAACTGGAGCGGATGCTGTGATTTGGAGCGTTCCGTTACATCCAAATAGCCTTCATCAATCGATACAGGCTCCACTAAATCGGTATAGCTTCGTAATATTGAAAAAATCGCTGCACTTGCTGCCCGGTATTTTGGAAAATCGGGAGGTAATAACAGGAGTTCCGGACATTTGCGCTTTGCTTCCCCGACATTCATCGTTGTATAAATCCCTTTTGCACGGGCCTCATAAGAGCTTGTCACAATAATGCCGCGCCGTTCCTTTACATTCCCCGCTACGGCAATCGGTTTCCCTTTCAGACTCGGATTATGCGACTGTTCAACAGATGCATAAAAACTGTTCATATCCAAATGAAATATGATTCTCGCTGCCATTTCCCCCACCTCCTTTACCTAGCAGATCCTTTATTGATCTTTCACAAATTTTAATAAAAGTGTTGAAAGTTCTTCTGGTGGATAGGGCTTTGTAAAATACTCTTCAACATTGTATTTATCCATGTTGACGCTTGATTTGTCCAATGCTGAGGAAATAATAATTGGAATTTCCTTTGTATTTTTATGATTTCTTAAAGCTTCGACCAAATCCCATCCATCCATATTTTCTCCCATAATTAAATCGATGACAATACCTACTAATGGAATTTGGATGGCATCATCATAGGCACGTTTCAGGTCATCATGATAAATGATGGTAAAACCTTTGCTTTTCAGCTCTTCCGAAAGTAATAACGCTAAACTCAAATCATCTTCAACAATCATTACCGTACGATTTGATATCGTTTTTTCTTCAGAAAGCTCATTTCGGTTTTCTACTATTTCTTGGTCATACAATGGCAATGTGAAGAAAATAGTCGTCCCTATCCCTTCCTCCGATTCAAGCCAAATGTCCCCTTTATGCTTGGATATAATTTCTTTACTTAACGCAAGTCCTAAACCGGTTCCTCCGATTTTGCGTCGAGAACTGTTGTCCACGCGCTTAAACTTTTGGAATAATGATGGAATTGCACTTTCAGGAATTCCAATTCCGCGATCTTGAATGGAAACTTGCACCGTCTCATTTATATTTTGCATGCGTATTATTATTTCGCCGCCATTAGGGGAGAATTTTATCGCATTGCCGATTAAATTGAACAAGAGCTGGATGATACGCTCTTCATCTGCACTAACAATTGCATTTGTCGATTCATCTACAAAACGGATATTATGCTGCGGATCAATCTGGAAGTTTTTCAGCACATCCTCGATTAAGGCAGTTAATGAGATCTTATTCATTGAATACACTTGTTGACCAGATTCGATTCGTTGAATATCTAAAAAATCATTAATTAAGTTTGTTAGTCGCTTTGCTTCTTTATGAATCGTTTCGATATATTTTTTCTGACGTTCCGGCTTTATTTCTTTTGCCAAAAGCAGTTCTGTAAATCCTAACACACTTGAGAGCGGCGTACGTAATTCATGGCTTACCGTACTTACAAGCTCAGACTTCATCATATCCACTTCATATTCGCTCGTAATATCGCGATGAACAAACATCGTTCCTACTTTTTCATCACCTTCAAATACACTTGTTGCATAAACTTCCACAAAAACCGGACTGCGACCATCTTGTTGAATGGAATAGCGCATCGTTCTCGTATTTGTAAACTCCTCAATAATCGCTATTTTCAGGAAGTAAACGAGCTCATCCGACTCTTCAGCAATTTTCTGGAAATGCTTCAGCCATAGTTGTTGTGGTACTTTATCATCGATTTCTTCAAAAGGATATCGAATTATATTAAATAATGCTTTATTAAGCAGCAGTACTTCCCCATATTTTGATACAAACTGAATTCCTTCATTGGTAGTATCGATGATGGTCTGATTCAGTTTTCTTGAACGTTCCACTTCTTCATACATGAATATTCGTTCGAACGCAATGGAAGCTTGGTTCATATGCCCATTGATGTCGGTTAACTCCTTGCTCGAGAAACTCCGCCCTTCTCTTGTAGCCATTAAAATAGCGACAAGTTTCTTCTCGGAATTCAGAATACAAGTGTACAAGTCATAGTCATTATACGTTGTATTGGCGATATTGCTTGCCGATTTTACCTCACGACAAATTACGAATGTCTTTTCTTCCTCGAGTCGTGCAATCTTGTCAATTTCCAAATGTTTAATTAAGCGTTCCGTAGTTTCTTTCGCCAATCCTTTTGATACAAATTCACCGCTGTCGATTAAATACATCAAGCTCGAATCGAATTCATAAATACTACGTAAATAGTTGTGTAGATCCTCTATCAACTTCTCTTTATCCAACGAAAAAGTCAGTACATGATTCAGTTCATTATACTGCTGTAAATGGCTTAAGGATTGCTGTAATTGTTCCTGATTGCCTTGAAGTTCATCCTGCTGTGCCATCAACTCTTCATTTTGCGTTGTCAGCACTTCTTCCTTCTCTTGAATCGAACGGGTCATATTATAGAAGGAAGTAGCCAATACCCCAAGCTCATCTTCTTTATTTTTTAATGGCGTAATGTCAACATAGTCCCCAGTTGCAAAAGCATCCGTTGCGGTCGTCAATTTTTCGATTGGAGAAATCAGATTTTGGATAACCCGTTTCAAAATAATTCCAATGATTATAAATACGATAATAAACAGAAAAATACAAAGAACGGTCAAAAACTTAATTTGATCAAGCGTCCGGTTAAAATGATCGTTTACAACCATATCCGTTTCTGTCGTATAACTTTTTGTATATGCAATAAAACTGTTTACTGATTCATTCGCACCGCTATTTGATAATTCACGCAGCGCTTCATAATTATCTGCTTCCACATAGGAAACAGCTTTCGGCAATATTTCATTCCGATAAGTGACAATAAATTGATTTAACTCTTCATAAAGAAGGTTTTCCTCGCTAGATAGGGGCATTTCACCAAATTTTTGCAGCTCCATCTCAAATACAGACATTTGATCATATAAAATGTTCAGTTCATTTTTGTCTTTAAATGCATAATAGCCTCTTGCACGGAAAAATATATCATTGAAGCTTTCATTCATTTTCTGAACGAGCTGCTCTTTCTCGCTAATCGCTTCCCGCTCGCTGATTAGCCGCTCATTTGTAACGTTCGTATAAATGAAAAATGCCCCTACAATAATGGTAAATAAAATTATGATGGACCAAAGCATACGGACAAATTGATTACGTATGTTTTTCTTAAATGTCGGAATCAGTCTTGGCATTTATGAGCTCCTCTACAAATGAAATCAGCTTTATCGGGCTGAATGGCTTGGATATGAAATATTGTGCGCCTTTATCCAATGCGAGCTGGCGGTCGGATTCCTGTGATTTTGCTGTCAGCATAACGATCGTTGTATTCGCCTTATACTCATCTGAAAGCTTTTCTATTACTTCCAATCCGGTAAAGTGAGGCATCATATAATCCAGGATAATAAGATCATAGTTATTTTCCTTCATTTTTTCCAAAGCTTCTAAGCCATTTTCAGCTTCCTCAATCGTAAAATCAAAACTTTCCAATGTATCGCAAATAAGCATTCTTAAAATTTCTTCATCATCTACTACTAAAATTTTATTCATCGTTGAATTCCTTTCTTTTACCGAGCTTTTAAAAATAATTGGTTGGCTAATTGAAGCATTCGGTTTGTTACATCCGCGATATTAAATGGCTTTACGATGAAATCATCCGCCCCGTTTGCAAGTGCTTCCAATACATATTCCTCGTCATTGCGGCCTGTCAGCATCGAAACGATGACGTCGTTTGAAGAATACTCTTCGCGGATTTTTTTCAATACATTCATCCCATCCATTTGCGGCATCATGCCATCTAGTAAAATAATATATTTTGTATTCTTCTCATACCAATTCGACTCCAAAAACTTCACGCCATTTTCAAAGGCAGCAACTTCCATCGTAAATTCTTCCGGTACTTGCAGTTTATTAAAATAGTTCGTTACTAAGTTTCGAATTATCGCTACATCATCAATAACAATAAGCTTCAATTTCTGCTTCTTGCTGATTTGCTCTTCTTTTGTAAATAGAACCGTTTGATTTCTTCCGGATGTCTTTGCTTTATACAATGCCTGATCAGCCTGTTCAACTAATGCCTTCGGGTGTTTATTTTGATGATTAATTTCCGCAATTCCTGAAGAAAACGTAATATTAAACGATTGTTCATTCCCTTTAAATGGCTGTTTCCCAACAATCGTACGCAAGCGTTCCATAATACTGAAAGCTGTATTTTTTGACGTATTTGGCATAACAAGAACAAATTCTTCTCCACCAAATCGGAAAAGAATATCTTCCTCCCGTTTTGCCGACATGATTAAGTTCGAAAAGCCTCTTAATACTTCATCACCAACGATGTGGCCATATGTATCATTTATATTCTTAAAGAAATCGATGTCAGCAATCGCAATCGAAAATTGTTCACCTCTTTTTTCAAATTGCTCCATTAGAAATTCCAACTGGGTATTCATATATTTCCGGTTATAAAGTTGTGTCAGTTCGTCTGTCATAATCGAAAGTTCAAGCGCCTGCTTAAAAACTAGACGGTTTCTTACATATGAAATTAAAATATCGGCATCCAGTGGTTTCTTTATAAAATCAAGCGCACCCAGATCATATGCCTTTGCACGGTTCCCTTTACTGTCATCGACGCTCATTATTGTAACAAACATATGATTGGACTTGATTTTATTAATATTCTCCAGTATGGAAAAGCCGTTTATATCCGGTAATTTGATATCTAAAAATACGAGGGCCGGATTCAGCTCATAAATCAGCTCTAAACCCCGTTTCCCATTATGGGCAACAATGACCATAAAACCTTTTGATTCTAAAATATTCTTAATATACGAGGCAAACACAATATCATCGTCAATTACTAGTATAAAGTTATTTTGTTTTGACCTTTTTATAAAAGGTAGATCATTTTCTTCAGTCTGACTGCGCTTCACATTTTTTTCAAAAAAGCTTACGGTTTCTTCAATTTGAAATAGAAATGCTTTCCAGTTTTCTTTTTCCCAACGTTTGCTGCTTTTTTCTTCTAATTGTTCAAGCTTTGTTGCCGCAATTTCGGATAACCCTTCCATCCCAATTGAGCCAGCAGTCCCTTTTAAATTATGAAGAAATGTATAGATTTCCTGTTCCTCAACAGTATTTTGCTGTTCCCAATTTTGAATTGTTTCAGTAATTCGATCACACATCATAATTTTATATTTATCGTTTAACACCAATTCATCCCCTAAAATCAAATGACTTAATCTTTAGTATAAAGGCAGAAATGAAATTTGCTATATCCTTATGAAAATATTTGTTTATTTTCCATAAAAACCGCAAAAAAAAATGTTTTGCAAAGTTCCCGCAAAACATCTTTTGATATTTAAAACGTTATAAGTGAATTTTTTACAGCTCCTTTAATCGATGTTGCCAATAATATTTAAATACTTCGAGCGATGATTTTTTAGGGGTAAATTGAAATACTTCTTTTAATCGTTTGTTATCCAGCACAGGACGGTAGCGGAGGAAATCCACCTGTTCCTCTCCATACTGGCTTAACTTCAGCCTTTTTAAAATAAACAAACTCCCCTTTATCACCGTCGCGGGTATTTTCACTACTTTTTTATTCAGCAAAATACCAAGCTCATCTATTGTGACAGCACCATCTCCCGCCAAATTAAAGATACCCGTAATATCACTGTCAATCGCTTTGGCAAAACAGGCGATGACGTCCTGATCCCATATAAAGACAAATGGGCTTTTAGAATTGGCCACACCGAGTACTATATTTTGTTCAAATAAATTGGTAATTTGGTTGCGCACATTCTCCCCTAAAATCGTACCAATTCTAAAAATCGTTTGCTCGAGCTGCGGGTATTGCGTTCTGTACTGGTCGAGCATCTCTTCCACTAATCTCTTATGATACGAATAGGCAAATGCTTCATTACCCCGGATTGGATCCGTTTCTTCGATCCACTCAGCGTTATTGGCATAATACCCGTAAGCCGCGCCACTCGATGAAACGACAATCCGTTTTACATCCGTCTGTACACATGCTTCCAGTATATTCTTTGTGCCCAGCACATCGACGGAATATTCGAATTCACGGTTGCTTTTCTTTCCGGGTGTGACAATTGAAGCTAAATGTACGACGACATCGATGTTATATTGTTCGAAATATTGCCGTGCTTCATTTGAGCGAACATCCAATTCGATATATTGTAGATTGGGATGCGCTTCAAAAGGTGACTTATTCCGAATATCTGCTGCTATAACTGTGTGATTTGTATTGTGCAATAAATGCAAAACTAGCTGCTGGCCTAAATAACCGCCCGCCCCTGTTATTAAAACGTTCATGCCTGTACCTCCTGTTGAACTGTGACAATTGCTTCCGGAGCGCGCCTTGACCAAAAAGTAGCGATTGCTAAACCAGAAATAATATGCCAGATACCCCAGAATGCCGCAACTAATGCCATGCCTCCAAGACCTCCAAAAAAATTGAAGATTAACACTAGCCCAAGCCCCGAATTTTGAATACCGACCTCGATTGCGATCGCTCGTCTGTCGCGTTCATTAACTTTTAATGCGCGGGAAGAGAAATAACCGATACAAATTGCCAATAAATTTTGCAGTATTACGACCCAAATAACAGCTCCTACATTCGTAATAAATGCATCGAAATTATTTGCTACCATTATGACAACAAACAAGATAAATATGACAATCGAAAGCTTCATCATAATCTGATTAAAACGCGCGGCAAATTTAGGATATACTTTTCGAATATACATGCCTATAATAAGCGGCAGCCCCAGCATAAAGAAGATGGTTGTAAACATATCGACAACGCTAATACTGAATGATGTTATGATTTCTTTTGTCGGGCCATATAGGGATGCCCAAAACATCGTGTTCAGCGGTGTCATGACAATCGCCAAAACTGTGGAAATGGCTGACATGCTAATTGACAGTGGTGTATTGCCTTTTGCATAATGTGTTAAAAAATTCGATAAATTCCCCCCAGGACAAGCGGCGACTAAAAACAGCCCTAATGCAATACTTGGAATCGGCTGAATAATGCTCACAAGTACAAATGTAATCGCCGGCAACAGGAAGAATTGACAAGCAAGTCCGATTAACGCCGGTTTGGGAGTCTTTAATGATCTCTTAAAATCTGAAACTTGCAGATCGAGCGCAACGCCAAACATAATAAATCCTATAACGATGTTCATTATTAACAGGGCCGTTTCATTAAAGTTGATTTGAATAGTGTCGATTCCCATACATTATTTTCCTTTCGGTTCGGCATGCATATCTTTAAAATAACGTAAACCAGGCGCCCACATATGCTTTACTGGATCCACCTCAGTATGAATAACTGTACATTTCCCTACTGAAATAGATGTTAGAAGAGCCTGCTCCAGCTGATCAATGGTTTCTACATATTCACCATGTGCACCCATCGCTTTTGCTACGAGGTCAAATCGGATTTCACCTAAATCAGCATTGATGCTTTCATGTGGATCCAATGTTTTTTTCCACATCGTTTTTAACGGTCTTAGCGCAAAATGCTGATTCATTTTCACCATGCCCCATTGTTTATCACATAGCACGATGTAGACAACATGCAGATTGTTGCGTACGGCTGTTTCGATTTCCTGTGGATGGAAGCCCATTGCCCCGTCCCCAATAATGCATAATACAGGCTGCTCCGGCTTGGCAACTGCGGCTCCAAGTGCCTGACCAACGCCAGCTCCAAGCATTCCGAATTTAAATGTCGATAAAAGCGGCATTTCATCGTTCACTTCATAATAAAAGTTCGACCAAATGGCTGTATTCCCCCCGTCAATTACAAGGGGTGTATTTTTAGGGAATATCTGATTCGCCATATGCGGGATTTGTGCTGGATTTAAAGGTGAATTTTTATCCGCAGTATGCTCATTCAATTTTTTACGATGCTGTTTTTTCGACTCAATATGTTTTTCAATCAATTGTTTTCGATTTGTATCAATCACTGTTTCCGAATCTTGATTTAAGACGACCAGCAGCTCTTGTAGAAATGCTTTAATGTCTGCCTGAATCAATAGTTCGGCAGGTTTGTTAGCTCCTAGAATGGAAGGTTCCAAATCCACTTGAATGACTGTTTGATGTGCATTCCAGTAAGGTGCTTTCCCCCACCAGTCGGTTTCACCGAGGCGAGAACCTAATATTAATACGACATCCGCATCGTTTCGTACATTGTTATTTGCTTCAATATGCACCATTGGCATCATAAGGACGTTATCCTCACTCATGGCACCGCGTCCTGCCCAGCTTGTAGTAACCATTGCCTGCAGTTTTTCCGCAACTTCGGTCAACTCCTTTTTTGCTCCTGCATGGATGACACCGCTGCCTGCATGAATAATTGGAAAGGTTGCTGACTTCAATAGTTGGGCTGTACGTTCAATCTGATAGTTCGATGCTTTCGGCAGCTCCAGCATCCGGTATTGCGAAGGCTCCCAAAAATTCAGTTCACAATTTACTTTCGTATTCATAATATTTTCCGGAATATCCAAATGAACGACACCCGGACGCCCCTCATAGCATTTGCGCAATGCCATTCGCAGCATTTCGGGAATGCGGTCAAAGGAAGGTACTGCCTCACTCCATTTGGCAAACTGTTTAATGGTTGCGGTCTGATCGAAGCACTGATATGTTCCGCCGCGGTCAGGATACATAATGCCTGTCCGTCTTGCACTCGTAATGCACAACACCCGATTGCCTTCCGCTTCTTCCACTACCAAACCTGGCAGAATATTGGCTACACCCGGTCCATTACTAGCCATACATACCCCTAAACGATTTGTCACTCTAGCATACGCGCCTGCCATATGTGCGGCACTCGTTTCATGGCGTGGTGAGATGAGCTCAATTCCATGCTTTTGCAAATTCGAATAAAATCCGAAATACGTTCCGTCAATAATCCCAAAGATGTTTTCTACACCTTCTTTTGCCAACATTTTTGCTACTACTTCTCCACCTGACATTGTTGCCATTGCACAATTCCCCCTTCAATTTGTAAACGCTTTCTTAATTGCTTAAAAATTATTTCAATATCCCCATTTTTCGGCACTTGCCTGTTCGTTAAAATACCATTGCCGGCTAATGCTTGATCCGCAAGTTGCTCGATCACTTCATCCGTCAGTAATGGTTCAATCGCTTGTGCACTCTTCCAAACGTGCTGTTTCCTGTTCAGTTCGTCCAAATAGTCACTTAAAAATTGGGCCCCGGTTATCCCGATGATTTTTGCAATTTCCTCGTATCGTTTATACGCACTTTCCAGCGAATATTGGATCACAAACGGATGCATCAGCGCGACACACTGACCATGAGGCATATGGAATTTTACGCCTAGTGCACGCCCTGTTGCATGTGCCAAATTTGTCGAAGAGTTGGAAAACGCTATTCCTGCGTAAAAGCTTCCCATTAATAATTGCTGTCTCGCCTCAATATTGTGCGGCTGTTCATAAACGGTCTCAATATTTTTTGAAATACAGGAAATCGCTTCTTTAGCAAAGTAATCACTCATCGTATTAGCTTTCGTTGAAACGAATGCTTCAATTGCATGAGTTAACGCATCCAGTGCCGTAAAACTCGTAATGGATGGCGGCACATTTACCGTAAGCGTTGCGTCTAAAATGACGACATCCGGAATGAAGCTCGGGTGTGCAGGATTAAGCTTTTTATGAAGTTTCTCGTCTGTAATCACCGTTACTTTTGTAGCTTCAGAACCTGTTCCGGCAGTAGTAGGAATGGCAATAAACGGCATTCTGTTCAATTCAGGGATGTTCGGAACATCGCTTAAACTCAAGTTCGGATTTACCGCAAAAACAGCGACCGCTTTCGCTAAGTCAATGACACTCCCGCCGCCGATTGCTATAACACCGTCACAGCTGTTTATATGAAGCTCAGCTAGAGCCCGGTCAAGTTCATCTGTTGTTGGCTCCCCTTTTAAAATTTCATAAAAGTGTGCATCACAGACTTCCTGCTTTAAATTTTCCAATTGATTCGTTAATGCACTCCTGCTGTATAGGATGAATGGTCGCTGTATCTTTAGTTGTTTGATTTCCGCTGATAATCGTTGAAATGAATCGATACCTGCCACGATTTTTTTTGGTAGGAACAGTTCATAAATCATGAGCTCGCACCTCCAGCCGTCCTTTTTGTTTTCAGTTTCAACATATACAGTTCTGGATGGAACAGGCTACTGTAATATTCAATCACTTCACCCTGCACGCCCAATATGACCCGTTCAATATTTAAAACATTTGTATAAGGCTTCAAATCAAGCAATTTGGCATCTTCCTCACTAATAGGACTACAGCGGATCGTCTGTTCAGCTTCCACCATCGTAATCTTCAATTCTTTTTCGATAATGTCATAGATTGTCGCTTCATTCAGATTGTGTGCGGCTATTTGTTTCCCTAGATGAGTATGGTAAAAATGGCGTTCAATTGAAATAGGCTGATCATCAGCAGTTCGTACTCTGGATATAGCAAATAATATGGATTGCCCTAATATCGCATTTGCTTCTGGAAAGTTATCAATATTTTTTGCATACAGTAGTCTCGCCCCAGGCTTCATCCCCATTTGCCTGACCGTCTCTGTAAAACTGTTCAAAGAATTAAGCCAGTCATGCACTGTCTTATTTTTTGTGATAAATGTTCCTTTTCCGTGGATTTTTTTCAAAACGCCTTCATGGACTAAATGCTTTACCGCCTCTCTCACGGTGGATCGACTAACAGTAAAACGCTCCATCAATTCACGTTCGCTCGGAATTTTCTCTACATACTTCCCTTCGACAATTTCAGTTTTCAATAAATCCTTCAGCTGAATATGTAACGGAATATGATTTTCAAAGTTCAACATATCCACCTCCAATGGTCCGCACATCATAACGTCCGTACCAGTTAACTTTGTAAAATTGATTATAGAGGTATTTTCCAATAATTACAATTAATTTTCAGAATTTTCTAATATATGATTTCACTATAATATTTCAAACTACCATTTCCGTAAAATGGAAAAAACAAAAATTCCCCATTTCCTAAATCTAAATTGATAAAGGAATGGGGAATTTTTTAAATTATATTTTTTCGCTATATTGTATTGTTAAAAAATTTTTTTCTGCTCTATGCCGTCACATCACGCTTCATAAAGTAACCGAACGTAATTGCCAAGAAAATAACGGCATATACAATATTGACAACTAACGAGAATGTAAACGTTAATCCTTCAATCATTGGCATACTTCCCGGTGCATAATATGATAAATCATTGGCAAACCAAATGTATTTCGCGAAATCATATTGGGCGATAAACATTGTCGCCGTTGAACCCATTAGTAAAATGAACAGCGATAAACTTACCGCTAACGTACTTGAACCAAAAATTGTACCGATCATGAACGCAAATATAATTGTCATAATTGTAGAACCGAGTGAATAAAGCGTCGTTTCAATAAAGGTATTTTTCACCGTCTCCTGCACGATTTGCCCATCAACAATCGATAATGCTATCGAACTATCTGTACCGAATAAAGCTATCCCGATAATTAATGCGACAACGATTCCAGCGGCAAAGAGTACAATACCATAAAGAATGGACGCAACAAGTTTCGAAAATAAAATTTTCCATCTTGATACAGGTCGCGTCAGCAACATTTTAATCGTACCAGTACCGAACTCAGAAGATACGATACCTGCCGCAATCACAACTGTAAAAATACCCGTCACCATGATTGTCAATGATAATGATAAGTCCATATGTTCCGTAAATGTCATGGCATTTGCTGCTGGCAAATCATTGGCGATACGGTATTCAGCCATCGCAATTTCTTCCTTGAAATATTGCTCATCTTCCGGCGTTATATCTTCCGAAGCAAGCATTTCTTTCGGATACGCCATCATTTCTTCGTTTGCTGCTATGCGCGCCTCTTTAGTACTTGAATCCACATCATAATATTTGTTCATACCAGCCACAAATACGATTAACACGATTAAAAGCCCGCACATAATCCAAGCATTTTTTTGCGACCACATTTTGATCCATTCATTTTTAACGTATTGCATCGATAGCACCTCCACCTGTCATCTCGATAAATTGATCTTCAAGACGTTTTTGAATCGGCTGGATCGTATAAAGATCGATACCGGATTCAACGAATTTACGAACAAGCGCAGGCACTTCTTCTTTTGTCAGATTCACTACATAGCCGCCGTTTTCTTTTGTTAACGGCTCTTCGAACATTGCCTGAAGCTGGTCCGGCTGTCCGACTTCAATATAATATTGTGCTGCCGCAACATGTTGCAGTTCGCGAATATCAATCAGCTCGCCATTTTGGATAATCGCAATACGATCTACCATTAACTCGATTTCCGATAAAAGGTGGCTCGATACAACGATTGCCACATTATCCTCTTCCGCAATTTTGCGTAAGTACATACGGAATTCACGGATACCGGCCGGATCCAGACCATTCGTCGGCTCATCCAAAATCAGAAACTTTGGACGATGCAGCATCGCCTGTGCCAGTCCGAGACGTTGACGCATCCCTAACGAATACGTTTTTACTTTTTCATGAATACGATTTTGCAGACCCACTTGTGCTACGACTTCATCAATACGCTGTTTTGTTACCCCTTTATGCATACGGGCAAAGTGCTGCAAGTTTTTGTACCCTGACATATATTTGTACATTTCCGGGTTTTCAACGATTACACCGATATTACTGATCGCTTCTTCATAATTTGTCGACAGCTGTTTCCCATCGATGATTACTTCTCCTTTTGAAGGATACATTAACCCCGTCATCATACGGATCGTCGTCGTTTTACCCGCCCCGTTCGGACCTAAAAAGCCCGTTATTTGACCTGGATAAAAGTCGAGATTCAAATCTTTAATAATGTGTTTGCCTTTAATCGTTTTATTCAGATTTTTAATTTCCACAATTGGCTGTGACAATTGTCCACACCTGCTTTCTGCTTTTTCTTCTATTACAAGCACTTTTTCGTGTGCCTAAATGTTTTATGTATTGGCATTAATGACTTCACATGTAATAGATTCTAATTACTATACTTGATGAGTATGGAAAAAGTTTCATTATTTATAATTTTTCCGACAAAAAACCTCATCAGTTACTTCTGATGAGGCCAAAAACAGTTATTTATATTCTCCTACCCATTCGTCTTTTAACAAACCATACACCGCATGATCGACATAATGATTGTACAGCCACTCTGCCTGACGGATTGTCCCTTCATGCATAAAGCCTAGTCGCTCCGCAATATGACGGCTTTTCGTATTGTTGACGGCTGCATGAATTTCGACTTTCCCAAGCTTATATTCATTGAAGGCGATATCAATGATGCCTTTTACAGCGCGTGTCATAATCCCTTCACCTTGGAATTCTTCATCTAAAAAATAGCCGATCTCACATTTTTTCAGAGACCAGTTAATTGTATTAATCGATACTTTCCCGACAAATTGTCCTTTATAAAAAATCGCTGTATCGAGACCTTCACGCTTTGCAAATTTTGATAAATTCATTGCGGCAAAATCGCGTGTATCTTCGACAGTTTTTGTATTATCTACCCACCCAAGCCATTCGCGTAAATAATCGCGTGAACGGTCAATGAAAGCAAAGATTTCTTCTGCATCATTTTGTGTAATCAATTTTAATTGAATTTCATTATCTACTTCGTAAAAGAACATTACTATCTCTCCAATCTAAGCTCCCATTTAAAACAATAAACCCTTTTTTATTTTCTTATCATATAGAGCTATTTCAGAATATGCAATTAAAATATCTAATCCTTTAATGATTTGTGTAAGTTTACCATTTTCACAGCGTTAATTGTGCTTTTTTTAAAGAAAATTCGCAATATTCCCGGTTTGTATTTTGGTAAACTAACTATGAGGTGTTTTTATGGAAAACAATGAACATGCTTGGGGAAAGCTATTAAAATATTATCGTCAAAAAAAGAAGCGGAAACAAGATGACGTGGCATTCGGCATCTGTACCCCTTCCTATTTAAGCCGAATTGAGAACGGACTTGTTATAGCAGAACATTCGATTTATGCGCAGCTGTTTGAAAACTTAGGCATCGATTTCAACCAGCTCGAACAACAATTGAAAAACCAAACCGCTTTTTTGGAGCAGCTATACGAAAAACTATTATTAAATGCCGAGCTAACATCCGATGAAATTAAACAATTGACCGATATCCAAAACGATGAGCAGCCTTTTGAACAGCAGCTGATGGCAAAGCTTGTATATGCACGTTTCCTGTACTCAATAAAAGAAGATGATGATGCAAGAACAATACTCAATGAAGTCGAGCCGCTCGTCAGCTGGAAAAAAGATCGGATCACGCAGCTATTCGTAGCGATTAGGGCGTTCGGCCATCTTTCTTTTCACGAATTTGAACAGTTATCCCTTAAAGAAGCGGAAAATCAATTTGCGCAATATTTATCGAATGCCCACCCGTTTGAGCTGGCTAACTACCATTATCATATCGCTTTTGCGAATCATCGAAGCTACAAGTTGCACAAAGCGCTTGAACATATTGAACTGGCACAACAATTTTTTATCCACCAGTATAAACCGTTGTTTCAGTTGAAACTTTACTCAATGAAAGGTGTAATTTTTAATGATTTGCACCGATTCCGTGAAGCTATTCAGGAGTTTGAAGCAGGACTTGAATTACTGTCAAATGTCCAGTCCATCCAAACACCGGTGCAATGGAGCTCACTGCATAACAACATAGCCTACTGTTTTGAATGCCAGGTAAATTTCCCGGAAGCGTCCAAACATTATGAACTGGCGAATCAATACGACGAAGACGTGCATTCGGCGATCAACTGGATGCGTACGTGCTTTGTACAAAAGGATTTCGATCAGCTGGAAATACTCTTTAATCGCTATGAAGAAATTCGGTTTACTGTCCCTCATCATATTTATCAGCGGAGGTTATTGCAGTATGCGGTTGATACAGCACATACGATCCGCGGATTGAAATTACTGGAGGATGAAGCTTTTACCCATTTCGATGAACAGCAGTATTATTCGCTAATTCTGTTCTATGCTCCATTATGGGGACAGTTTTATGAGCAGCTCCACGCCTATAAACAGGCAAGTCATTGCTACAGGCAGGCATTGGAAGCGAGTGAAAAAGTTCGTCAACGAATGAGCAGCTAAGGGGTGATGAGATGAAGTTACGTAAAGAATATTTCTATTTATGGTTTGGGTTTGGCGCATCAAAATTGGGCAGCTGGATTTACTTGATCGCTCTCAATTTAACGGTTTGGCATTTGACCGAATCCCCGGCTGCGGTTGCGGGTATCTATATCATTGGCCCGATTGCCCGCATTATGTGCAGTTTTTTTGCAGGCTCGATCGTAGACAGAGCCAATAAAAGAACCATCTTAATTATTTGTGATGTTTTCCGCGCAGGTCTTGTGTGTTTGATGCCGCTGCTTTCGGAAATCTGGCTTATATACAGTTTTATCTTTTTGGCAAATGTCGCCGTCTGTTTTGCCAATCCGAGCAGCACATTTATGATTACAAAACTTGTATTGCCAAATGATCGTCTTCGGTTTAATGCGATCAACAGCATGTTAGGCTCGGGAAGCTTTATGATTGGACCTGCTTTAAGCGGTGCCATTATCGCCATAAGCAGTACTGCTGCGGCAATGTGGGTGAATGGTGTCATGCTGCTGTTCAGTGCGTTCATGATGTTTTTATTGCCGAATGTTGAGCAGAAATCGGCAGGTACCGCTACTGTACTGACACCCGCTGTCATCCGTGAAGATTTTTCAATCGTCTGGACTTTCATTTCGCAACGAAAAGCGGTACTGAAGTTCTTTATTTTATATTCAACAGCTTTAATGATCTGCTATTCGCTTGATTCTCAGGAAATGTCGTTTTTGAAGGATTTTCATCAAGTAACGGATTCAGTTTACGGAATCATTGTAGGTATCACGGGAATCGGTGCCATTGTCGGCGGCTATTTGGCTGCCCGATTCGTCAATAGTCTGTCACTCGTCTCATACATTGGCATCGGGTTTACATGTACGTTACTATCCTATTTCACATTTTATTTCTCGCCTAATTTGACGATTGCGGTCGCTGCTTTCATATTGCTCGGACTGTTTATGGCATTTAGCAATGCGGGCTACGCGACCTTTTACCAGCAGACTATTCCGACCGAATTGATGGGACGGTTCGGCAGTTCGCTTGGCCTGATAGAAAGCGTAATGCAAATTACCTTAACCTTGATCATTGGATATTTGGCGGAAATCTATACAATTCAGCTGACAACTAGCCTCTTTGCCTTTATCGGCGCTGTCATCGCATGTATCGTCTATTTCCACCTGTTATACAATAAATCACTTTTTGTAAAGGAGGAGCTAACATGATTACGTATGAAACAATTTGCTACTGCTGTAAAAAACCATTTTTATTAATAGAAGGAACGGTAAAATACCGGAATTACAAACGGAATATGCAGGGGAAATTTTCCTGTGATTCATGTGACAATAAAATCTTCTCAGAAGCAAGAAGCCAATTTTTGCGGAAAATAAACTAATAGAAAAAACCGGGCTTCCTCGATGGAAACCCGGTTTACTGTTATTTTTTTCGAACCTTATAAAGAACAAACAGCAGTATAAACCATATCGGTGTTAACAGCAGAGATGTTCTCGTTGATTCGGAAATACCCATAATGACTAGTAAAAATAAGAAGAATGCCAATACTAAATAGTTGATGAATGGTGTTAATGGCGCTTTGAAAACTGAAGTTTTATGTAATTCCGGATGACGCTTTTTGTAAATGATATGCGAAATCAGAATAATGCTCCAAACCCAAATAAAACAAATTGCACTAATTGTTGTCACGATACTGAATGCATCGTCCGGCATGAAATAACTAAGCAATGCCCCAATCGAAACGACGACCGCAGAAAATATCAGACCATTTTGCGGCACCGCATTTTTGTTTAATTTACCGTATGCTTTTGGTGCTTGTTTATTATTACTTAAACTGTACAGCATACGGCTCGTTGAGAACATCCCGCTATTCCCTGCAGAAGCAGCTGATGTCAGCACAACAAAGTTAATTAAACCTGCTGCAATCGGAATACCTACCAATGCGAAAACCTGAACGAATGGTGAACTTGCAGCGCTTAATGTATCCCAAGGATTGATGGTTAAAATGACGAATAATGCCCCTACATAAAACAGCAGAATACGTACGGGAATTTTATTGATTGCAGATGGAATATTCTTTTTAGGGTTTGCCGTTTCAGCAGCAGCTACCCCTACTAATTCAACCCCAACGAATGCAAAGACAACCATCTGGAACGCCATTAAGAATCCAAATGCCCCATTCGGGAATAACCCTCCGTGCTCCCATAGGTTCGATACGGCAACTTTGCCTGTATCTGTTTCAAAACCAATGATCAACAATATAATTCCAATTGCAATCAATGCAACAATTGTGATGATTTTAATCAACGCAAACCAAAACTCCAGCTCTCCGAACAGTTTGACCGTTAATAAATTTAAAATAAGTAAAACTACTAAACATGCGATAGCCGGTACCCATTGCGGGATGTCGAACCAGTATTGCGTGTACATACCGACAGCGATTATATCCGCCATTGCCGTCATAACCCAGCAGAACCAGTATGTCCAGCCCGTAATATAGCCTGCCCAATCCCCTAAATATTCAGTGGCGAACTCGGTAAACGATGCATAGCCGCCTTTTGATAAAAGCATTTCGCCAAGTGCACGCATGACGAAAAATAGTGCGATACCAACGATTAAATATGCAAAGATAATAGAAGGTCCTGCAAGTGAGATCGCTTTACCTGACCCTAAAAACAACCCCGTTCCGATTGTTCCTCCAATCGCTATTAACTGAACGTGTCGATTTTTCAGATCGCGCTTTAATTCTTGTTGTTCCAAAACGATTCCTCCAAAGGATAAGTATTTTGTCTGTTTACACAGCGCAAAATAATAAGTACTTCATCGCGGTCCATCAAGTAATTTTTTCTGGAAAATTAAAACAGGGACTGATTATGTGCCAGTCCCTGTGTCTAAGAATAATCGATCTCGCCTCTGCGAAATCGCGTCCAGATTCCAAAAAATCTGTGACATCTATCGAGGGCTTTTCTTTTTCAAACAGTGGATGCTACATACACCAATTTTTAAGGAAAAGCGTCTCTCATTACTCTTCTGTCCTTTTGCCTGAGATTATGAACCCTTCGGCGACGCGGTATACGCGCTCTCTCCAGAAACTGCTCCCGCCAGTAGTTTTATCCACGACGATCAACGCTTGATATGTATGCAATTAGTTGCCTATAGGTCATCTGGCATCTTCCAGTTTCCTATAGCTCGCGTTCAATACTATTATTGTACGATAATCATACTATCAATTTTATGCCCGCCTTACAATGGATAATCGTAGTCAGTTATTATGTAAATAGCAATTTAACCTTATTCCCAACATAATGTTTTCATCTTGCAGAAGATTCATGACTAAAAAAATATTACACCGAAAATTCAATATTTTCAGTGTAATATTTCATATAGAGGAATTGGTAGCCCCTCGTAATTCTGTTTTCGTTTACTGCAGTTTTTCCTGTACTGTTAAATCTTCTTCGTATGTTGTTCGATTGATATCGATCAGCTTACCTTTTGTTGTGTTTGACTTTTTCATTTTGACAACATACGTATTGTCTAAAGCAATGTCTGTGCAGGCGATGTCTTTCTCGCGAATATCTTCAGGATAATTTAAAGTAATAACTAATGTATTCCCGTCTTTTTCGATTTTTTCAAGTTCTCTTCCACAGCCATCTGAATACCCTGTGACAAACAGCACTTCTTCTGTTTCAAAATCGATGGGCGGAATCGATTCAAAACCAAAAATATCGGCCCACGTCGTATAAAGCTTTTCATCCTGCACGATTGAAATACTCGTACCAACTTCAGGGGGAATCGAATCTAATTGAAACAGTAATTCATATTCAACTTGATTTTCTTCCTCAACAGGGTCGGTCGAATTGGATGAGGTTGCTTGCTCTTTCGTATTACATGCTGCAAGTAGAAAGATCAGTCCCATGACAAGCATGCAACTAAAACATTTTTTCAATGTCCATCACCTCGTTTCTTACATAATTAGTCGGATGAAAAATAAAAAAGTTTCGATTTTCCCACATTTTATCTGTTACTATTGGTTAATTTAAACTTACAAGATTATGTTAAATAAACTAATAATTCAGCAAGTAAGCTTTTATCATAAAATGGCGTATAATGTAGTTGTTTATCCAACTATTACACCATTCTCTTGGAGGGTTTGTACAAATGAGTACACGTATTGAAAAAGACTTTTTAGGCACATTAGAAATCCCAAAGGACGTTTATTACGGCGTTCAAACAACTCGTGCATTAGAAAATTTCCCGATTACTAAAATGACAATGCACCCTGAATTAATTCGTGCATTTGCCATCGTAAAGAAAAGTTCGGCACTTGCAAATGCCGCTATCGGTAAATTGGATCCGGTAATTGCCAATGCAATTGCACAAGCATCCGATGACATTATTTCAGGACTATTACATGACCAGTTTGTTGTAGATCCAATTCAGGGCGGAGCAGGCACTTCAATGAACATGAATGCCAATGAAGTAATTGCTAACCGTGCACTGGAAATTTTAGGGGAAGAAAAAGGTACTTATTCAATCATTAGTCCTAACAGCCATGTCAATATGGCGCAGTCAACAAATGATGCATTCCCATCGGCTATCCATATCGCAACAGTTTCTACATTAGATAATCTAATTATTGCAATGGAAATGATGCGTGATAGCTTTATCAAAAAATCAGTAGAATTCGATTCAATCGTTAAAATGGGACGTACGCATTTACAAGATGCTGTACCCGTTCGTTTAGGTCAGGAATTTGGTGCATACGCTGCCGTTGTTTCTCGTGATATTGCTCGCATCAAAAAAGCGCAGCAGACAATGCTGCAAATCAATATTGGCGCAACTGCAATCGGTACAGGCTTAAATGCAGATCCAGAATATATGAAATTAGCTGTGGAAAACATTGCGGTTTACAGTGGCTTCCCGTTTATTAAAGTAGAGAATTTAATCGACGGTACACAAAATACCGATACGTATGCAGAAGTATCATCAATGCTAAAAATCGCTATGATGAATATGTCGAAAATCTGTAATGACTTACGCTTAATGGCATCAGGTCCAAAAGCCGGATTTGCAGAAATTCGCTTACCGGAACGCCAGCCAGGTTCTTCTATTATGCCAGGTAAAGTAAACCCGGTTATGCCGGAAGTAATTAACCAAATTGCTTTCCAAGTGATCGGTAACGACGTGACAATCTCACTTGCATCAGAAGCAGGTCAATTTGAGCTTAACGTAATGGAACCGGTTCTAGTATTTAATCTGCTTCAGTCGATTGAAATTATGACGAACGGTTTCACAGTATTTACAAAATACTGCCTGGACCATATCGAAGCGAATGAAGCACGTCTGCATGATTTTGTTGAGCGTTCAATCGGTGTTATTACTGCACTGGCTCCACATTTAGGGTATGAGCGTTCAAGTCAAATTGCGCGTGAAGCATTGCATAGCGGCAAATCTGTACGCGAACTTTGCTTAATGTACAATTATTTCACACTTGAGCAGCTTGATATTATCTTAAATCCATTCGAATTAACGCAACCCGGTATTGCTGGTGAACGTGCATTTGAAAAACAATAATAATAGCTAAAACGAAAGCTCCTCCGGGATATTTTCCCTGCGGAGCTTTTTCATTAAATATAGAGTACTTCTTTTGCGAGTAAAATCGCTCGCTTGCTGACTTCCAACTTGTCGCCGTCCGCATTCAGCTTCACGACACCATTTGGTTCATCAAAGATGGATTTCAGCTGTGCTTTCGGTTTGACTCCAACCATGATTGGTCCTCTTTCGGCCTCACCTGTTCGGAGCTTTTCCTGCTCTCGTGCGACACCTTGTTCTTCTCCGATTTTCGGAAAGGCTGTAGTTAGTTGCTGTAAATTTCGGGGACGTGTCTGATTATTTAAACTTGAACTCCCTGTGCCAACAGAACGAATCATAAAGATCCCCCTTCATCTATCTTTTCTTACTTTTTCGTATATCAATATCCGCGTATATTTCTACTTCCTGTAGTGCCTGATTAGCAAGCTGATCCGCTTCACCGTTTAGTTTGCGGTCAATATATTGATACTCCGGTCGAATGCCAAGTTTTTGGAGCTTTGCATCGATTTTATCGGCCCATGTTGTGAGAACACTATCGGTTACTGCCCATTCGCCGTTCATTTCATTAATGACGACTTGCGAATCGCCGTAAACCTTTATTTTTTGATGATGGACACCCATTTCCTCTAGCTGTTCAACCGCAAGATTTAATGCCGCATATTCCGCTTCATTGTTTGATGTTAAATACTCCGCCAGCTGGTTCGTCCGCAGGCGATAGTTTTTGCCATTCTGTTTATAATAGACGACAATCCCTAAACCGGCCAGCTTTTCTTCTCTATTAAAACCGCCATCAAAATATACTTCCACTTCGGTAGGTTCTGTTTCAAGTGATTTTAAATATTTTTTCAGCTCTTTTAATGTCCATGTACTGTCATGTTCATCCGTCATCACAATTTTTTTTGTGCGACCCGTATTTTCCATATCCAGTACAAGCGTATAGGCATGCGCTGCAGGAATTGCCTCACTTCGCCATGTAATTTCCTGCTTAGCCTTTGTGATATATCGCCATTCAATCGTCAATTCCAATCGGTTCTCCCCTTCCATTTGTCGTCTGCTTCAAATCTTCTTTATAAAACCAGTTAATACACAATGTACTAACCATTATGCCAACTATAAACGGTGGTGATACAAAAAATAAAAAATACGCGCTGCCGACCGGTGCTTTCATAAAGTATCCGAATACGATTGGCTGCAGAATACAAAAAATAAAGCTTGTTAAGTAAAGTGCCAGTTTGCTGTAATTTTTACGCATGAAGTACAGCACATAATACCAGGGAATCACGACAAAAAAATAAATCGGCAAAACATAAATAATGATGGACATGGCCGTACCGAATGTGATCGATTCATTTATATAAGGCAATGAAAATGCAATAAAAACCATGACCGCCATGACATAAGGTAAAAAACCGGTTAAAATGATTTGCCAACTCTTCATCACATTCCCCCTATTTCCAATCATTATACCAAACACTATTTGCCTATACAAAATTTGCATTTACGGGTATAGTACAGGGGGTGATAAAATGAAGGTAAAATTTTATGAAAATAATGAAAAACGCGTACTAGGCATTACATTAAAAGATCCAGCATTAGCCGAGGACAACAATATGGCACTCCATGTTTGCAAAAACGAAGCTGATATTATCGAAAACCGCCAACAGCTTGCCTCACTGCTGCAAACCGAATTATCAGAGTTTGTATGCGCCAATCAAACACATAGTGCCAACTTCTTTCGTGTGGAAAAATCGGAAATCGGCAAAGGAGCAACCGACAATACAACTGCTGTACATGATACCGACGCATTGTATACGTACGAACCGAACGTTGTGATCTCAAGCTTTACCGCAGATTGTGTACCGGTCTTATTTTATAATGAAAAAACAAATGTCATCGGGGCTGTGCACTCTGGATGGCAAGGGACGATTAAAGAAATTACATTAAAGTTGCTTCAATATTTACAACAAGAGGAAAATTGCGATTTACGTGATTTAAAAGTAATGATCGGGCCAGCAATCAGCCAAGAGAAATTCGAAGTGGATGCCGATGTCCAGGAAAAATTCAAAGCACTCGGCTATGCGGACGAATTTATGTACTGGAATGAAGAAACGAGCAAATTCCATATCAACAACCAGTTAACCGTGAAAACACAGTGCATGCTTGCAGGTGTGCCTGAAGAAAACATTTCGATTGACCGAATGTGCACATTTTTGGATGAGGACGGATTCTCCCATCGCCAAGACCGCTCAACCGGCAGGCACTTGAGCTTTATTATGCGAAAAGAATAGATTTCGTTAATAAGTGTGTGAAAAGGAATACCTAACATTCAGTAGGTATTCCTTTTTTCATGAGTCTAAAACCGGCGGCATAATCATGGTGCTACAAGTTCAACCTTGATTCTATCCGGATCTTCAAAAAAAACAACGTAATAATTTTCCCCTCCTGCATAGGGATGTTTATCAGTATAAAGGATATTAACACCTTTACTTGCTAACTTTCTTGTCATCTCATCTACTTGTTGACGCGAACTTGCATGGAAAGCCAAATGATTTAGACCTACCCGGCATCTATGATAAGGAATATCCATAAACCGTTCTTCTGCTTGCACGAAAACGATATAGGTCTCTCCGATTTTCCAACTCTGTCCACTTTCCCACGATTGATAAGACTCATATCCCAATTCTTCTAACAACCATCCCCAAAAGTTAATGGAAGTTTTTAAATCTGAAACATATAATTCGATATGATGAATAAGCCCTTTTGACAATGGATGCCTTCCTTTCTATCTACCAAATAATCCGAATCGATATTTTAGATTAGGTACGTTTTTGTATAGTTTTTGTAATAACAAGAATTTCTAGTCATACTTCATTTTTACACTCTCTATTGCAGCTGGGTATTCACTCTCTTAATTATTTTATTCTCTATACCTTAACATAAATAACCATTTTATATTATTCATACTGACAGAATGGAATCATTCGTCGAACAGATTTTCATTTATACATTGTAATACGATGTACATTGGATTAATATGTATTTAAAGTCGGTGATTGTAAAAAATGGAGAAAGAAATGATGAAAGGGAGTATCGATATTTTACTGTTATCACTACTGGCAGAACAGGATCGATACGGCTATGAAATGACAAAGCAGCTTCGCGTTTTAAGCGATGAAGCCTATTCGATGAATGAAGGAACGTTATATCCAGCGTTAAAGCGTTTAGAACAGCATCGTTTTGTGACGAGTTACTGGCAAGATGAAACTTCCGGAAAACGCCGGAAATACTATGCCATTACGGATATTGGACGTGAACAATTAAAGCAAAAGTTATCAAGCTGGGAGCAGTTGACCCGTTTAATCAAACGAACGGCAGGTGGATTGTATGGAAGTCGTTAAACAATATGTTGAAAAAATTATAGCAAATTTGCCAATCCATGATGATGAACGGGCATTGATGAAAGAAGAATTTGAAAACCATATTTTGGAATATATCGATGAATTACGAATGGTTGGCTATTCAGAACAACAAGCCATTCAACTCGCTATAAAGTCGTTCGGTGAAGCGCATCACATTGAAAGAGAAATGAAGAAAGTATTGTTTCCGCATTATAAATGGATCCGCTTTTGTGCGGCGATTATATTTACGACGTTTACATTATGTTTGAGCTCCCACTTTATTACAAAATGGCTGGAGCCACGTAACGACTCACCTATTTCCACCGATGTAGTTTTGACGTTGCTTTTTATCTGTACAGTCGTTTTCGGAATATGGGAGCTATTATACAACGAAGCGAAAAAGGCCTACAAAACAAAATGGCTGAATGTGACCTCGATTTTTATCGTACCGACATTCGTCTATGAAATGATTGTCTTTTGGCAATTCCAGCCGAATACTTTAGAGGACTGGTTACTTCACGATGAACTGTTAATTCCACTATATGTAATCTTTTACGTTGTAGGGCGCCAATTATATACGTATAGTATAGGCGAAAAAAATTAGGAGGTAAAAGGCCTTGGGAGTCGCATTATTAATCATAGTTATTGTCGCAGCAACTGGCCGGGTGTTAACAAAAAATCAATCTAAAAGAAGAAATCGGATTGTATGGGGTATCCTGGTCATGATTGTGTTAAACCCGTTTGTTTCTTGGGCAATTGGTATTTGTTTCGCAATTTTTGCCGGGGTAGGCTTTGCAGGAATGGGCGTGATGGTCATACTGTTTATTGCCATGTTTTTCATTGGGGCTTGTATTTTTAATAAGTGGCCTATTAACAAAGGTAGATATTTAACAAGCGTCTCCAAAATAGGAGACGCTTGTTTGGTATGATTAAAATGGTAGTGACTTATTACAGGTTTTCAATTTTTTCGACATCTGCTGCAGTTAATTCGAAATCAAATAGATCCAGATTTGCTGCCTGATTCACACGGTTGTGTGATTTCGGAATAACGACAACACCGCGCTGGATTTGGTATTTCAATAAAACTTGTGCACCCGATTTATCATAGTCTTTACCGATTTCATCCAATACTTCTTGTTGATGCGCTTCAGTTTTCATCGGTCCCCATGCAACAGGTGTAATGCCCTCGTCTTGTAATAAAGCAAGAAGGTCTTCGTTCTTTTCTTTTAAGTTGATTTGTATTTGATTAACGGCTGGCTTCACTTTCGCGAATTCTTTCAATTCATCCAGATGATTTTTTCTGAAGTTTGAAACACCAATTGCTTTCAGTTTTCCTGCTTCGTAATATTCTTCAAAAACTTCCCAAGTGTTTTTAAGCTGTTCCTTGTCCTCGATTGGTGCATGAATCAGAAGCAGATCCAAATAGTCTGTTTGGAAATTTTTTAGACTGTTATCGATTGCTGCTCGAGTCGACTCCTTTGACGAAACATATTCTTCTCTCGCCGGAATTTTCGTTGTAATGAACAACTCTTCTCTCGGTACTGTACTTTCTGCTAAAATTCCCCCTACAAGCTCTTCGTTTCTATAACTAATCGCAGCGTCTATTGATCGATATCCTAACTCAAGTGCTGTTACGAGCTCAGGAATTTCATTTGTTAATGCTCCGTTATAGTCCTTATTTTCTTTACCATACGTATTTGTACCTGTACCAACAATCGGCATTTTTATTCCATTATTAAGTGTGATGAATTCCATATTTTTGGTACTCCCCTTTTATTCTTAAATTATTTTACTGATTAAGTATATCATAACAAAATATAGAATCTTCAGAAATCGATCCGGTAGACATAAATCGTACTCAAATAAAAAGGAGCACTGTTCCCTGTCGGAAGCGCGCTCAATTGTTGGTGATGTGCCTGCATCAATTCTCCCACTTAAGGTTCTTCAGGTACTTTCCTTAATTGTTTTCTTCGGATGGCATACACTACTATCAGTAAAAGAAGTAAGAATATACCAATTGTATAGGAGAACATTAAACCTATTGTAGTATTCCACCGCTGCTGGTAAATAACATCCGGGAAAATTACAATCGAAATGACTACCGCAATGATTCCAAAAGGTATCGTTAACGGGCGATAATCCTTTAAATTGAATATTTGCGCGAAACCTAAAACAGTAACATAAAAATAAATGGTTGCCTTATAATAAAGTGCGATAATCCAAAGTGTGCCCATTAATGCCTCAATCCGTTGTATAAATTCACCGACGTTAATCCTTTTAGCCAATGCATAGCCCGGATATAGCTCTATTCCAGTATTATAAGCCCCTAATACTGCTACACATAAAAACGTAAAAATAATAATGACAATTCCACCTAATAAGTTCCCAATCAAAAAGAACTTTTTAGCTTTAATGCCTGTGTTAATAAAGGCAGGAAAAATCATTAATAACACAATGGCATTGACCGAAGTTACTTCTATAAAAGATAAGGATGTCTGAACAATTTTTTTAGGTTCGGCTTCAAATACGGGTTGCAAGTTATCAAAATTGACTTGGGGAGAAATGAAAAATACTAAAAAAAGAAAAAATATTAAGCAAATAAGAATTAATACTTCAGCAGAACGTGCAATTGTTTCTAATCCTAAACGGACACCCATCACAATAATAATAGCCAAAAGGATATTTAAAGCGACCATTGGCGTATTTGGCATTAAATGAGTGTTCAAAAAGGTCCCTGAATAATATAGTAGGATTGCGGTATAGACAAAAGACATGAATACAAATAAAAGAGATGCAGCTTTCCCTAGCCAGCGCCCCAGAACCTTTTCCATCATTTGAACAAAAGTAAGGTCCGGAAACCATTGTGCGATTAAGCAAAATAACCATATTACGATTAATCCAATTGCTGTGCCGAGTATTGCAACAATCCAAGCATCTTGTTTTGTTTCGGAAGCTAAAAATGACGGAACAATTAAGATACTTGTACCAACTGAAAACAACACAACTAAAACCATAAATTGGTATGGATTTATTTTAATATTTTGCATCATGCGTTACCCGCCTTCCACTGAGGGATCTTTTAAACAAACAACTCTTTAGCAATACTTCTTCAAGCGCTCCCATTGTTTTCACATGGCGATTAATTCTTAATCTTTTCTAAAAATGAACTATTTACCGTCCCTGTAAGGCGAATTTTCATATCTACCTTAACATTCACTGTTAAGTCAGAAAATTCCTCGTCCCAGTTTTCTTTAATCTGATCCCACTCTTGCGGGTTGGAACGATGGATTGCTTCACCGAATCCAAATATGTCTGATTGGTATTCTTGTTGTAGCACATCGATTGTCTCATTTATTATTCTTGTCGCTTCTTTTTCATAAATTTTCTCAAGCTCCTGTATGGCTTCCGGATTCTTTAAATCAATTTTACATCTAACTTCGCCTACCTTCCCCTCTGCTTTCGTATGGATATTTACTTCGGGTTTTCCATGGACTATATTTCCCTCGACTTTAGAATGGAAGTTAGTCACTTCAATGGTAGATTTCCCTTCGTTAGGACAAGATATTGATGTTACGGTTGATTTAACTGAATTGGTAATACCGCTATACCCTCTACTATCTTGTTCAGTTAACCAGCCCATCAGCCTATCTTCTTTAAATACGGCTAAATTATCATATTTGATTTGAGCAGGCTTAGAAATGGATTCTATATTCTGTTGAGTGGATCCTATTTGTTTGTTTCCTGCCAACTGAATCCCTGTTAGTACGGCTTCTTTACCTTCACTTATAAGATCCACTATCAATTCATCTAAAGTAACTCCATACGTACCTGCCCAAGCCTTTTCCGATACTTTTAGACCTGCAAACATTTTACTGGCAGGTATGCTTTCCAAATCTGTTGTGACATTCAGAATTTCTCTGGCGGTTACATCCTTAGCAACAACAACATAGAAGTCTGGTCGAAGTTCCCAATCCCTTGCGAGTAAATCCAAAGATTCACCTATTCCTTCCTTAGCCAATTCTTCACCAATGATCAGCATTTGAAGGTGTCCGGGATATATTTTCCTTGGCGAGACTTTTGTCATTCTACGGAGTGCTTCATAAACTGTTTCACCATTCTCTGTAAAAAGTGTAACTGCTGTGCCCCCTGTCCCGTCTTTCATGGAAACGGCAGAAGGTACTACTACTTGTGCGGTTACCTCGTATTCATCCTCACCCTCCACTTTATCAATACCCAATGCCAGCGTAATTGCGAGCTCGTTTAACTCCCTCTTATCCCAGCATCCCGTAAGAATGAAATTAAGGATTATGAGAATAAACATGTACTTTTTCATCGTTTAAATCCCTCTCATTCCTTATTTTTTGGAGGTGCTGGCTTTGCAGAGGATGGATTTTGTTGCCTAACTCTATTTTTTTGACTGATTAGATGGGGTCGAGTCAACAAGCTCCAGAGCGGAAATACAATAAACGTATCCTTTTGATCGGAAACATTAAATGGTGCAACCGGTGACATATAAGGTATCCCAAACGAGCGTAAACTGCATAAATGTAAAATTAGAGCGATTAATCCAATAGTAATTCCATAGAGACCAAATGATGCTGCTAAAGCCATAAATGCAAAGCGGAGTATCCTTGTAGCAATCGCCATATCGTAAGAAGGTGAAACAAAACTGGATATAGCCGTAATTGAAACAATGATTACCATCATGGCTGAAATTATTCCTGCCTCCACAGCGGCTGTACCTATCACAAATGCCCCAACAATGGACATTGCTGAACCAATCGCACGAGGCATCCTTACACCAGCTTCGCGTAATATTTCAAACGTTATTTCCATTATTAGTGCCTCAACAAATGCCGGAAATGGAACACCTTCTCGCTGAGCTGCAAGGCTGATAAGGAGTGCAGGTGGTAGCATCGTTTGATGAAACGTCGTGATTGCAATAAATAATGCAGGTGCCAGCAATGTAATTGTAAATGATAAAAAACGCAGGAGCCGAACAAGACTCCCTATAAGCGTCCGAACATAGTAGTCTTCCGGAGATTGAAAAAACTGGATGAATAATGCTGGAACAATCAGCACAAAGGGTGTTCCATCTACAATGATCGCTATGCGCCCCTCGAGTAGTGCTGCGGCTACTACATCCGGTCTTTCTGTATTAAAGACAGTAGGAAAAGGTGTATATGGCGTATCCTGAATTAATTCCTCGATATTTCCGCTTTCCAGAATTCCATCAATTATTATTCGATCCAAACGTAAATTAACTTCTTTTACTATTTCGTCATTTGCAATACCGTTGATATAGGCTATAGCAACATTTGTTTTCGTTCGTGTACCAATCTTTTTTGACTCAATCAAAAGTTCGGATCTTTTATTTTCCTGCGGATCAGCGCAGTATTGACACGTAAATTTTCGGTAAAACCTTCACGCGGACCCCTAACTACTGTCTGGGCCACTGGTTCCGTTACCCCACGCTCGACCCATTGCCTGTTGGAAATAGTTAAGCCTTGATCATAGCCATCGATTAAAATAATCGTATCCCCTGACAATAGATTCGTAAACAGAACATCAAAGTCTCCTATTTCTTTAATATCTCCTACTGTCATGGCGACATCTTTTAATACGCTGATAAGATTTTTCTGAGGGAGAGTCTTTCCCAGTAATTCAATCTCCTTTATATCCAGCATCAGCGTTTCAAGTATAAAGTTTTGTAAAGAAGTTGTATCGGTTAATCCGTCCGTATATATAATACCTGCTTTTATCGTTTCTTCTTTACCAAGTAGAATTTCACGGATGACAATATCCGAACTGGTTCCAAGAGCATCTTTTATAAATTGTAAGTTTTGTTGAAGATTTGTTTTTATCAGATTATTTTCAATGTCAACCACTTCCTGAATCTGAGTAGCGGGAGAGGAACTAACTTCACGAAATTTTTCCTTTTTCTTAAACCACATCGTATCCCTCTCCTCTTCTTCATTCAACCATTTATATTATTTATTAGTAATTTATGGTATATAAATAATTTAAGTCTATGTTAGAGTATGAACGATTTGGTTAATTTTTATACGAATAATACAACCGGCAAGGGGCTTATAAAACGAAGCCAAAGGAAGTTATTTCTGCAAATTTAAACATCTCGAGCCTAATAACTGCTGACCTTCCATTTAAAAACAGTTCAAATGAACCCGAAATGTAATTTACTGTTCATCCCCCGTTCATATTCAATTTATAAACTATGGATGTAAAGAACAGATCGGAGGAAAGTAAAAATGAATATTGCGTGGAAAGAAATCAAGAAAAATAAAGTGAGATTTTTAATTTTAGGTTCCATTATTTTTCTCGTTAGTTTATTAACATTTATAATATCTGGTTTAGCAAATGGATTATCACAAGACAATGCTTCTTTAATTCAAGATCTACCAGATGGTCAATTTTATATGAATAAAGATGGAGACGAAACTTATAATCTGTCAAAAATAGATAGTAGTATACAGGATAAAATAATAAACAACGAAAAAGATGCTGTGGCATTTTCAATTCAAATGGGTTTCTTAACGAACAAAACTGACAAACAACAGAGTGTAGCCTTTGTTACATCCACTGATTCAGAACTATTTGAGAAGGTGGAAGATGGGGAGATTATTTTAGATCGCTCAATGGAGGACAAAGGGATAAAGGTTGGAGATACGTTAACGAATAATCAATTCAGTGGCGAATTTAAAGTAAAGGGTTTTGTCGACCAAAAGAAATTCAGTCATGCCCCGGTTGCATTTATAAACACTAAGAATTTCCAGGAAATGTATCGGGTTATGGAAATGCAACTGATATTTATACCGGGAGGAGATTCTTCACAACAATTCGCAGGCTTGCAATCCTTTACGAACAAGGATTTCCTCAATACCATTCCAAGCTATAATGCAGAACAGATGTCATTAAATATGATTGTTTGGTTTTTAGTTGTAATTAGCGGAATGTTATTTGCCATCTTTTTTTATATGATGAATATTCAAAAAGTCGGTTTATATGGGATTTTAAAGGCAATCGGTATGAAAACAAGCAAGCTGTTCAAAATCATGTGGTCACAAATGCTCTTTATAACGGTCGTATCGCTTATATTGTCCATTTCTTTCAGCCAAGTATTTAATATGATTGCACCTGAGGGAATGCCTTTTCATTTAACATTTGAAAAAACCGCCCAATTATCTATAGTTTTCCTGCTAATCGGTTTTATCGGAGCTACACTCTCTGGAATACAAATCAAAAAAATCGAACCATTACATGCGATACAACAAGGAGAGGCTTAATATGACAATATTCACACTAGAAGATGTTAGGAAAACATTTGTTACTGGTGAAGTAGAGGAAGAAATACTAAAAGGAATCAATCTTACGCTTAAAGAAGGAGAGGTAACTGCATTAGTAGGTGCATCAGGTTCTGGTAAAAGTACGCTCCTTACTATAGCTGCAGGATTACAACCTGTATCTGATGGGCAAGTTATATTCGACGGAAATAATATGACTGCCATGAGTTCTGAACAAGTTCGAAAAATTCGGGCTAGCAAATTTGGCTTTGTCTTTCAATTTGCTCATCTTGTTCCTTTTCTCACAGTAGAAGAGCAGTTAATGTTAATGCTGGATGTTTCTGAATCAAACTTAAGCAAACAGGAAAAACATGCAGAAGTTAATAACATTCTACAACTAGTTGAAATGAATCATAGGAAGCATGCTTACCCCTCTTCCTTATCGGGGGGAGAAAAACAACGGATCGCCATTGCCCGAGCAATCATCCATAAACCGAAAGTTCTCTTTGCAGATGAACCAACTGCCAGTCTTGATTCAAGGAAGTCCAGAGATGTTATGCTGTTAATTCAAGATTTAACTAAAACGTTGAATATCGCTACATTAATGGTTACCCATGATGAGGAATTGCTTTTATATGTAGACCATGTGATTAAAATGAGTGATGGAATGGTTTTGCAAAGTGAAAAATAGATTCTAATAGATGAATTATGTGACAGAACATCAATGAACAGCCTGGACGTATATGGCTGTTCATTTGTTAGTTCATTAAATAGACGAAATTTCTATAAAACAGGAGAAAATAGAATGACAACAATTTTAATTGTAGATGACGATATCAATATATTACAGCTTGTAAACATCCACTTGTCCGAAGCAGGTTTCAAAGTTTTCCAAGCAAAAGACGGGACTGAAGCATTAGGGATTCTTAATCGAGAAGTATGTGACTTAGCAGTAGTGGATGTAATGATGCCTTTTATGGATGGTTATGCCCTAACAAGGGTGATTCGAAAAAAATACGATATTCCCGTTATCCTTTTAACTGCCAAAAATCAAATTGAAGATAAAGAAATAGGATATAAATCTGGTACGGATGATTATCTAGTCAAGCCGTTTGAACCAAAAGAATTAAATTTTAGAATTGAAGCCTTACTGCGTCGATACGATAAGCAATCCGATGAATCGATTATTCGTTTAGGAAGTACAACTATTAATAAAAAAAGCTATGAGGTTCAGATTGGTGACCGGACGATTCTCTTACCTTTAAAGGAATTCGAACTCCTGTATTTCCTTGCTTTAAACCCTATGCAAGTATTTTCTCGTGATCACCTGATCGAACATATATGGGGTGTGGATTACGAAGGAGATGAACGGACAGTAGATGTTCATGTAAAACGATTAAGAGAACGTTTTTCTAAATTGACAGATGATTTTCATATTAAGACAGTGCGTGGGGTTGGCTATTCATTGGAGGCAATCAGAAGATGAGATCTCTTTATGTGAAGTTTGTTGTGTTCACGATTGGAATTATGATTTTTAGTGGAATATTAGCTTTTTTAATCTCGAATATGTATTATCAGCAAAAATTAAAACCATTTAATGACCAGAAAAACACAACAATTGCATTAAACATTGCTGAATTTACCGGGAACCAACCTGATTTAGATCTAAAAGATTATTTTGAAAACATTTCGTCAATTGGTTATCAAATTTTCCTCGTTGACAATTCCGGTAATGAATTTTATTTTGGTGCACCCTTTAGGGAAAAGACATTGTCTCATTCCACCAAAGAACAAGTAATAAACGGTGATATTTTTCATGGGATTCTAAATTTCCCACAGGAGACATTTGTTACAGGATTTTTTGCAAACGAATTGAAAAATACGATTGGTGTTCCATTGACACATAACGGGAAAAAGTATGCGCTTTTCATTAGACCGGATATTAAGCTACTGTTTAACGAAATGCATATTTTATTCGGATGGCTGCTGGCTTTGGCGATTATGCTGAGTATTATAATGGTCATTTTTATAACTAAATATTTAGTTCATCCGATCTCAAAACTTACATCTGCAACAAAATCACTCTCAAACGGAAATTACAATGTCGATCTTGATACTACCCGTCATGATGAATTAGGTGAACTTTCACTTAGTTTTTTACGGATGGCCAGTAAACTGGAGCAGATGGATGAAATGAGGAAAGAGTTTATTTCGAATATCTCTCATGATATTCAGTCACCTTTATCTAATATAAAAGGATATGCAAACCTTTTGAAAAGCGAATCCATGAGTCCGGAAGATAAAAGCAATTATATTTCGATCATCAACGGAGAGATTAAAAGACTGTCTACATTAACAAGACAGTTATTACTTCTTGCTTCGTTAGACCGAGATGAGGATATTATGAAAAGAAAGTCAGTTAATATCGGAAAACAAATTAAGGAACTTATACGGAGCAATCAGTGGCAAATTGGAGAAAAAGGTATTACGCTCGGATTCACATTACCGGATGTAGAAATTACTGGGGATCCGTCCTTACTTAATGCGGTCTGGGACAATCTGTTAACAAATGCCATCAAATATAATAAACCGAATGGCATTATTGAAATATCCATTAAAGAACAAGGAAAATCGGTGTTGGTATTCTTTGAAGATTCGGGTATAGGTTTGAATGATAAAGAGAAAGAAAGAATTTTTGACCGCTTTTATCGAGTAGATACTGCACGGTCGCGTTCAGTAGATGGAACAGGACTGGGACTTTCAATAGTTGCTGCTATCGTTACATTACATGGTGGAATCATTCATGTGAATAGTATTGAAAACCAAGGAACGAGCTTTGTCGTAGAATTGCCTGTCAGGTAGTAACAGTAAAAATAGATTGTATCAGACAACTATAATTGCCAAGTGGCAGAAAAAAAACAGCTGGCTTGAGCCCGGTGAAATACCACTTTCAATCCAACCGATTACCTGCCTAATCAAAACTCAAAATTAAAGGGCTCACTATCAATTCATATGTAAATTTGATAGTGAGCCCGCTTCCCTGTTATACATTCCAATCATACCGGATTAATGAATATTATTTATTGAAAAGGTCGGTGCTGTGCGGTACATGCTTTTTTGCTGACGGATCAATAAACAACCGTGCCGCACTAATGGCAACCGGCGCTTCACCGAAACCAGTTGCAATCAACTTCACTTTTCCATCGTAAGTTGATACATCACCAACAGCATAGATTCCCTCGATATTTGTTTCCATTTTAGAGTTTACAATAATGGAATTTTTCTCGATTTCTAATCCCCACTCCTTGATTGGACCTAATGACGATTTAAATCCATAGTTCACAATTATGTCATCAACCTCAAGTGTTTCTTTATCCCCTTCTGCATTCCGGATGATAATTTGTTTAATGCCGTTTTCATCGCCAAACAACTCATCCGGCATATAAGGTGTTTTGATCGCCACACTTGATTTGAACAGATTTTCAACACTGTACTCATGTGCTCGGAATTGATCTCGTCTATGGACAATTGTAACTTTGTCAGCAATAGGTTCAAGCATAAGCGACCAGTCAATAGCTGAGTCTCCTCCGCCGAAAATAACTACATTCTTTCCCTTAAAATCATTTATATCGCTGATGAAATAATGAAGATTTTTGCCCTCATAGTATTCTGCTCCTTCAACTTCCAGCTGTCTTGGCTGGAATGCGCCAAGACCTGCTGTAATAATGATTGTTTTTGAATAATGGATTTCTTCTTTCGTTGTCAGCTTAAATGTTCCGTCATCCAACTTATTAATCGTTTCAACACTTTGACCAGTTACTACTGTTTGGTCAAACGCTGACATTTGTTCTTTCAGATTATTGACAAGTTCCTGCGCCCGCACCTTCGGAAATCCTGCGATATCATAAATATATTTATCAGGATAAAGTGCAGCAAGCTGCCCACCTAATTGTGGAAGACTTTCAATCAGTTTAACTTCAAGCTGGCGCATGCCGCCGTAGAATGCTGTAAACATCCCCGCAGGACCTCCACCGATAATCGTGACATCATATACCTTTGAATCTTCCTTCATATTGATGGCTCCTATCATTATTGGTTTATTTCTAATAAAGATGGATTGATTAAAGTCTATTATTTTCAATTCCATTTTACACTTCGATTGTAAGTTTCCACTATAATTATTTTCAAAACCTATACTGTGTATTTATGTTGGTATATTCTTATTAAATTTAAACTTCAAAATGGATCGTCATTCCCTCAATTATCCTGTAAATCTTCTTAGTCCTTTTATGAATGAATAGCCTTCTTTATTCAGGAAGTCGGTATTTTTACAATTTTATACGCTGCAGTCTCAATGCATTCAACACAACCGAAACGGAACTGAATGCCATTGCTGCGCCTGCTACCCAAGGTGCGAGGAAACCGAGTGCAGCGATCGGAATACCGATGACATTGTAGGCAAACGCCCAAAACAGGTTTTGTTTAATATTCGTCATCGTTTTACGGCTCATTAAAATCGCATCGGCAATACTGTTCAAATCTCCGCGAATCAATGTAATATCAGCCGCCTCCATCGCAACATCCGTTCCAGTGCCGATTGCCATCCCAATATCAGCTACCGCAAGGGCCGGTGCGTCATTGATCCCGTCACCAACCATCGCAACATTTCGTCCCTGTTGTTTCAAGTTTTCAATTTGCTGTGCCTTTTGTTCCGGCAGCACTTCAGCAATGACTTCATCAATACCCACTTCTGCTGCAATCGCTTTTGCCGTTCGTTCATTATCACCTGTAAGCATAATCACTTTCAGACCAAGTGCATGCAGACGTCTTACCGCTTCAGCAGATGTTTCTTTTACCGTATCTGCAACGGCAATAATTGCAGCGAATTGGTTGTTAATTGCTACTAGCATCGCCGTTTTCCCTTGCTGTTCCAATGAAATCAATTGCTGTTCGATCGGTTCTTCAATACTAATTTGTCGATCCCGCATCAGTTTTCTCGTACCTACAGCTACTTCTACATTATCCACTTGTGCTTCAATACCAAGCCCTGGTAGTGCCTGGAAGCTTGAAACAGCCGAAAGCTTAATCCCGCGCTCTAATACACCTTCAACAATTGCTTCTGCCAATGGGTGCTCAGACTGTTTTTCTGCAGAAGCAACAATGCGCAGGACATTATTTTCTTCTAAATCACTGAACAATACAACATCTGTCAAAACCGGTTTCCCGTTTGTAACCGTCCCTGTTTTATCGACAACGACAGTATCGACAAAACCAGTCTGTTCAAGGTGTTCCCCGCCTTTAAATAAAATACCAAACTGTGCCGCACGTCCTGAACCCGCCATAATCGATGTTGGTGTCGCCAAGCCAAGCGCACATGGGCATGCGATGACAAGTACTGCAATTGTTGCCTCAAATGCCTGAATGAATTCTCCTCCGATCAGCCACCACAACATGAACGTCACAACGGCAATTCCTACTACTATCGGTACAAATATATTAGAAATCTTATCGGCAAGACGCTGAATCGGTGCTTTGGAACCTTGTGCCGACTCGACGATTTTAATGATTTGCGACAATGCTGTTTCACTGCCAACCTTTAATGCCTTCATTTCCAGTGCACCATTTTTATTCAGTGTTGCACCATAAACGAAATCGCCTATATTTTTTTCTACCGGCAGACTTTCGCCTGTCAGCATCGATTCATCCACCGCAGAAGTTCCGGAAACGACTTCCCCATCGACTGGAATCTTTTCACCCGGCTTGACGCGGACAATATCATTGATGCGCACTTCTTCAAGTGGTACCGCCTGTTCAACGCCATCACGGATCACAAGCGCTGATTTCGCCTGCATGCCCATCAATTGTTTGATCGCCTGCGAAGACTTGCCTTTTGCACGTGCTTCAAACAGTTTCCCTAATAAAATCAACGTAATCAGCACCGCGCTCGTTTCAAAATACAAGTGTGGCATATGACCGCTCGGATGTGCGAGCATTTGATAAATACTGTAAAAATAGGCCGCACTCGTTCCCATCACAACGAGCACATCCATGTTTGCCGCACCGCTGCGTAATGATTTGTATGCACCTACGTAAAACTGCCACCCAATAATAAATTGAACGGGTGTTGCTAATGCGAGCTGTACCCAAGGATTCATGAGTATATCAGGCACGTATAAAAAACTCGTAAACGAAAAATGTGCAACCATCGTCCATAACAAAGGCAATGATAAAATGGCCGCCGCGGTAAATTTAATTGTTTGCCGTTGGATCGCCTTTTCCCTATGATCAACCGGATCGCCCTCAACGACTGGCTGTGCTCCATAACCGATCTTTTCAATCCGTGCAATAATATCGGACATCGATACTTGAGACGGATTAAATTCTATCGTCGCTTTTTCCAATGCCAAGTTCACATTCGCCGAAGCAATCCCGTCCATTTTCCCGAGTACCTTTTCGATTCTTGCCGAACACGCCGCACACGTCATTCCATCGATTGTAAAGTCGACTTTCTCTTTTACGACATCATAACCGAGCGCTTGGATCTTTTGCTCAATATCCTGAGCTTTGATGACCGTTTCATCATATTGAATCGCTGCTTTTTCAACCGCTAAATTGACATTCGCCGATTCGACCCCTTCCATCTTGTTCAGGCCTTTTTCAATTCTTGCCGAACATGCCGCACACGTCATACCTGTTACTTGCAATGTCAGTTCTTTAGTCATGTTCTCACCTCTTTATACCTCAAGGGGGTATAGAATTTTGTAAAAAGAGAGGTTCTCTAAATTAGAGAACCTAAATCATTTGTAAACCTCAATCATTCAACAACGTCATAACCTTGTTCATCAATTGTTTCTTTGATCTGCTCAACAGTAACGGCATCTTCGTTATATGCAACCGATACTTTTTTCTCAGCAAGATCCACTTTTACTTCCTGTACACCAGTTAAAGCGCCAACACTAGTTTCTACAGATTTCACACAATGACCGCAAGACATACCATTCACATTTAACGTTACATTTACCATACTCGAACACTCCTTATTTTTTCATCATTTTTTGAATAGTTACGACAAGCTCGTCCAATACTTCAGTATCGCCTTCATTTAGACGATCCACGACACAGCCTTTTAAATGACCTTCCAGCAAGATCTTCGCGACACTATTTAATGCCGATTGCGTTGCGGATAATTGTGTAATCACATCATCACAATACACATCTTTATCAATCATGCCTTTGATTCCGCGAATTTGCCCTTCGATTCGATTTAATCTTGTCGTTAAATCTTTTTTTATCGGTTCAGGATGATGACTTTTACGACAGCTCACTTCATGAGTTTCCAATAATCCATCATTTTCATGAATCATTCAATCAATCCCCCTTACTTAATTTTACATTACCATACCTATAAGGGGTATGTAAAGCGTTAAGAAAAACGCTGAAGTCCTTGTAAAAAGAACTTCAACGCTATTTTATTTCGTACACACCATAATGAAACTTGGCTGTTAACCGCACATCACGCTGAAACTGGTACTTTTCAAACCAGCCCGATTTATAATGGGCCTTTAACACCACCCGGCTTTTCGCAACACGCTTTGCTTCAGCCACCCATTCATCAGTTAACGTTAAGTGCTTTCCGGCATAACGCAACGCTTCAAAATTTGTCGATTCTTCAATGATTTCCTCGAACATCGGGTCCATGTAGACAACATCAAAGCTGTCATCTTCTTGATTCTTTAAATACTCTAGAGCAGTAGTATGAACAACTTGGATATTTCGCATGCATGCAGTTAACGGAAGTTCTGTCGTGTCATAATTTTGCATCCCAGTTTTCACAATAAATGCGACATTTTGGTCCGCTTCCAAACCAGTTACTTTCCCTTTCTCGCCAACTGCAAAGGTCGCCAATAAACTATCGGCCCCGATGCCAAGAGTGCAATCCAAAAACGTATCCCCTTTTCGAAGTGCACAAGCAGTAAGCAATGGATCATCTTCACCGCGAGCCACACGCTTCAAACGAAAAGCGGCAGAGTTTGGATGAAAAAAGAAAGGCGCCTCAGCACCTTTCGCATAGTATTCGAAACGGTTTTTTCCCGCAACAACGACATTAGCATCGTACACTTCGGAAAGCTTACGAACCGAACGTTTTTGGCGCGGAATAATTTTTGCCTGCAGCACCTGACTTGCGAATTCAGCTAATTGAAGTGATTGCTCGTCCGGTCTACCTGCAGTAGTGACAATTGTTACTCGGCACATACTTGTTTTAACACATCTGATAAATGATCACGAATTTGTTCCATTGGATGACCTTCGATTTGATCACGTGGAATGAAATAAGCTAATTGACCATCTTTTAAAACTGCCATTGATGGTGAGCTTGGCGGAACTTCATCAAAGTATCCGCGCATTGCTGCAGTAGCTTCAGGATCTTGACCGGCAAATACGGTTACTAGCTGATCTGGTTTCACATCTGCAACTGCTTCACGGGCAGCCGGACGTGCCAAACCTGCAGCACAACCGCAAACAGAATTGATTACAACTAAAGCTGTCCCTTTTGTTTCAGCCATAAATTCATGGACGCTATCTGCCGTTGTTAATTGTGTAAAGCCTGCGCTTTCAAGTTCCGTACGCATTGGCTGTGTTACCTGACGCATGTATTCATCATAAGCATTTGTCATTTTTCATAACCTCTTTCTGTTTATATGTATTCACAACGCTCATTATATCAAGGTTATTAGCAGTTGTACAAAAATTGGATTTCTGGGATTTGCGAATTTTCTTAACGTAAATATTTCGAATTATAATAACGAAGAGTTCTTTAAGTTAATTCATTCCTTAATCGAATCCTTCTACCTAAATTTTTCTCCCACATCTGATCCACACTTCTCTAGAACTTAAATTATTAGTAGCTGCCTGTAATAATGTTTAATTTAGTGTAGACCACTTTTCCATTTTGAATTATGTTAATAATTACGTTGTTACGCCTTCAATCTTTTCATATTCAAAAATTGTTAAAATAGCTCCACCTAATAAAGGCGGTGTAATGTTGGTATTAAAATTTATAGATAAATCTTTTAAGATCTCATCTAATAGTTGCTGATTTAAAGTATTCCATATTTCTGTCTGGAATACATTTTCTTCACAATATTTGGATTCAATAATAATCCGATTGGGATTTATTAAAACTATTGTATGTTTTAATACTTGAGCAATATTGGCCGCTACATTTTTAATAAATTTTTTTCTTTGCTCAACGGATTTATTTTCAAGATTATTTGTATTACAAATCTCCTCCAATGTCTGACCATTCTCTAACCTTATATGTGAAATTTCCCCTGCAACGTTAAATGCACCTTCCCAAATTTCACCATTTACGATAAGAGCACTACCTATTCCTTGATCAACCTTTAGATAATAAATTGTTTCACTGTTATTATTTTTCCAAGCTTGATAAATAGCTGTGCATTTTACGTTATTTTGTATATAAAGTGGTGACTTTAAATATTTTTTCAAGAAAAAGACTAAGTCAATTTCCTTCCACATTAACTTTTCAGAATAAACTACCTTACCTTTTATACTGTCGACAATTCCAGGTATGATCACCGTAATCCCAATAAACTCTCCAAAGCTACTCTCTAGATCCAACAATACATTTGCAAATTCTTCCATATTACCTTCGTATGGGAATTTTTGTTCATATATTATGCTAGTACGATAATTATAAATACAAATATGAACTTCTTCTTTTTTTAAATTTACACTCATAATTTTTAAATTATCAACTTGTATATCTAATGCTACTTTTGGTCTACCACGACCTTTTTCTTCTACAGAAACACTTTTTTCTTCAATAATTTTTTCATTTATTAGTTCTTCAACAGCTAAAGATACTGTATTTTTACTTACATTTAAGATCTTCGCTAAATCTTTCCTTGAAATATTTGGATGTTCCCGAATTAATTTAATGATTAATTTCTTATTAGCGATACGTAAAACACCGACACCTGCCATAATACCCCGTCCTATAATTTTTTTATGCGATGCTTAAATTGGTTAATAAATTGAGCATTCCACTCATCTCCACCTGTGATGTTCCCGCTTTTCCAAATAGGGGGCTCAATGCCCTGTCTACTCAATAAGTCGATAATTTCAATCGTTAAACAGTTTAGAATAATATTATTAGCAAAACTAGAAACTGCGCCTACAAGCTGTGCAACACCATCTATTGAAATGACCGCATCTCCAGGCAAAATTTTTGAATCAATATGAACATCTACTAGTTCATTCAAGTTTTTTTTCGTAATATGACGTGCGGGATGGTCTAAAGGCGTTTGTTCTGCATGTGTCTTTGATGAAATGCCGATGATCTTCATTCCCAATTCCTTTGCATAAAGTGCACTATCAATTGTAGCTGCATTTATCCCATACGCATTTACTATAATTAAAACGCCATCTTTTTTTAAAGGATAATCCTGTAATACAATAGGTGCATAACCTGTAATTCGTTCTATTTGCATTGATCGCAAAGCTCCCGAACTTAGAAGCGTCCCTTCATCTAAAATAGCACTCATATGCATGAGTCCACCAGCTCTAAAAAACACTTCTTGTGCAGCAATATTTGAGTGACCACCTGGACCATAAATATGAACAATTTCATTATTTTTAATCTGGTTGACAATTAGTTCTGCAGCTTGCCGAATCACTTGCATTTCTTCTTCAACAATCTTCCCCATTAATTGTTGTGTATGTTTTAAATACTGTAGACTATAGGACATTTAACACCAATCCTTTCCCATCAAATAGGATGCCTTTATTTCCAGTGTATATGGATCAATTAGTACAAAGTCAGCTTTATTTCCTACATAAATCGGATCTTTTTCTCGCATCAATGAATATATATTCGTAGTAACCAAACTTATTACGTTTAATATATTTGGCTCGATATGTTCATAAAAATATACCATACATTGCCATAAGTTTTTTGCACAACCAGCTAAATATTGGGGGGACTCTGTTAAAAATAGTCTCCCTTCTTCAGTTAAGGTAACATTACCTCCAATAGCTTGAACGTAGTTACCCGCTGGTAAACCTGCCAAACTCACTGAATCACTTACTAAAATTAACTTTCCGTTTTTCGCACGATTTATGACTTTCAGTATGTTTTGATCTAGATGGAATCCATCTGCAATGACAGATGCATAGAGCTCATCATTAGCTAACTGACTCCAAATATAATTAGGATGGCGTGGGAGCATTGCTTCCGCACCATTCCCCAGATGTGTAGACAAACGCGCACCTTTTTCTACTGCTAAATTGATTTCGTTACCATTGGCAGTAGTATGGCCTATTGCAATTGTGACTTCTGAATGCAATGCTTCAATAAAAGGTATTGCTTCTTTCCATTCGGGACTTAAAGTAACAATTTTAATTAATTGTCTTAGGTTATTACGCAAGGTCTTAAACTCTTCAATATCCGGTGCCTTAATAAATTCAAGTGCATGTGCACCTTTAGCTCCATCTTTAGTAGAAATATACGGACCTTCAAGATGTATACCTTTCACCATTTTTTTAGCGAGTGGGCTTGAATCGACCCATTCACAAATATTTTCCCCTAACTCTACCAATTTATTAAATTTATTTGTAATAATCGTAGGATAAATTTGCTGAATCCCCAATTTTAATAATTCTTCTAATACGATATTAGCTTGATTAAAATTAAAATTATCATTGAAGTCCACACCGTTATATCCATTAATCTGAAGATCAATAAACCCCGGTGATAATATAGGAAGGGATTTGTCATACTCGATTTCTTCAATTTCCGAAAATTTTGAATCAGATATTACAAATCGGTAGGACTTTTGTGTTTTATAATGTGTAGCTTTTATTTCCAAAGTTCTCACCCTCTTTGATAACAACTTTTATCCGTGAAAAGTAAACTATTCTCATGCTTTCTTAAAATCGTTGCCGGCATATTTTCATTAATTTCTTCATCCATTAATCGATATAATGCTTTTGTTTTAGTTGGTCCAGGTACAATGCAAAAAATTTTTTCTGCGCTTACAAGTGCTGGTATCGTTAATGTTATCGCATGGGTTGGCACCTCTTCGATTGAGTTAAAACAGCCATCATTTACTTGTTGTTGACGAGAAATATCATCTAATTGAATTTCTTTAACAAAATGTGGATCATCGAACTTTGCATAAGGTGGATCATTAAAGGCAATATGACCATTTTCTCCAATTCCCATTATACATATGTCAATAGGGGCTTCCATTAATAACTTTTCATAACGACTGATTTCATCTTGAATTGTATTTAAAGAGTTAATTTTATGAAATGCACTTGGTTTTATGGCTTTAAATAAATGTTCATCCAAAAAGTTAGAAAACAAAGCTGGATGATCAATATGTAAACCAATGTACTCATCCATATGGAAACAGGTAATCTTTGACCAATCAATAGTTTGAGAATGTTGAAGAAATGCTAACACTTCATTTTGTGAAGGGGCAGCAGCAAAAATAATTCGAATATTGTTTTTTTTAAATAATAACTTATTTATCGTATCTTCTATAGCTTTCCAAGCTGCATGTCCCATTAGATGACGTGTATCATATATATTTATTTGTAATAAATTTGAATAGATTTGTTTCAATTAAGCCACCCTTTCCAAATATCGTGGATTTTCATTTCAATTGAGGGATCAAAAGTGCCACGGTTACCAAATACTTTAATAAATTCTTTCCCTTCGTAACCGCCATTATTTATTTGTTTTTGCGTAGCAATATAACCAATCATGCCATCTGTGTAACCTACACCATATATATTATTTAAATTCATTTGATAAAAATTACTCATTTCAGCATTAGCAAAGATAAAGGAACATTGCGGTGAAATAGATAATAAACTTGATCTAAATTGGAGTTCATGCTTTTCAAATCTCGTACAGGGAATTGGTATTATTTGTGTTTCAAATAATTCAAAGTTTATCTCTTTTGTTTTAATTAGAGGTTCTGTATATAGTTTTTCTTTCAAAACCTTTTTACTATCCTTAACCGCCTTAATAATTTTTTGACCAAAATTTTCAATATCATTCTTATTTCCACGATAATATTCTCCGTCTTTCACTAATTCCGGTCGTATATCACCACAGAATCCTTGTAAAAATATAACTGGGATTTGATAATATCTTTGTAACTCTGAAATAACAGTTCCACAATATTCACTACTAATTTTGTTCATATCTGAAACAGTGGGATGACATGCAAAGTGAACAAATAACAATTTTGGCACATCTCCATTACAGAGCATGATACTCGTTACCTTTTTATCAATCTTCTGTTCCTCATTCGGTGCCATTTTTATTAAATTCCCATCTTTTCGTCGACGGTAACTACTGACGTTCACAATATTCTCTAAGATCTGAGTGTGACTACATGTAAATCTCTTTAAAGATTGTGTACATTCCAATATTCTTATCTCTAAAAAGTTCATATATTCTAAATCTATCTTTCCGAGAATACTTGATAATTCTGTATGCGTATTTGGCGTACAATGAGAATGTGAAGCATGAAAAAGAACTTTAATACCTTTTAAAGCCAACTTTTTCTTCCATTGCAATACAAGTTGATCATCCCACCATAATAAATCTGCTGTAAACAACCAAACATCTCCTAATACGATTAGTCGCAAATATAAGGGCTGGTGTACTTCTTTAGCATATCCTTTGCGATGTGCAAATCCTCCCAATTGAATAGGATTCGTAGGTGTTATATCCACTTCGGAATAAGCAAGATACATTACCCCCACCTCCTTACTATACAAATAAAATTCCGTAAAATATGAAATGGATCTTTAACTGGTAATGCTACTACCTTGTTTATCGGGCTACCTGCCTGGTCCAGTATTTGATACCATTCTCCAACATCTCTATTAGGAAATTTCTCGAAAGTATATGCTTTTACTTTTTCATAAATGGTAGAATAAATATTATTTTTTGTTAAATCATAAATTAACAGTGAAGTATATAGGGTTTCAGAATGTGGCCACCATAGTTTAGTAGTAGCGGTATCTATTATTAATTGTTCCATCGGAAATTGAATTTTTTCTGAATTAGGATATACAAAACGCAACAAGCCTCCATAATCATTGTCCCATCCTATGTCAAAATTAAAAATAAACATTTTTTCTAATTTTTCAATAATTTTAGGTGTCAGTTCACCTAAATGTTCATAAAGATGTGTATGAAACCAAATAGCTTCAATTGTGTGACCTGGATTGATATGACTTCCTAGCAAACTATTCTGCAAAATTTTATTTTCACTTAAAAATTCTATTACTTGCCCATTATTTTTAACAAAACGATCTAGCAAAGTCTCACTATATTTTTTTGCTTTTTCTATAAAATCATTTTTTTCTTCAAACTCTTCCGCACATAACGCTAATTCGTTTGCCACATTTAATAAAATCATCCAAATCGACTGACTTTCAAATCCGTCTGGAATGGGATAAGGTGCTGTATTAAAGCGGTTATCAATTATTCTTAATTCAATTGATTCGAAGACTTTTTTTGCAACCTGATATGCTTCTCTTTTCCGGAAAACTTTAGCATAATTACTCATCCCTAATACAAAAAAACAATCCGCAAATATACTATCATTTTGCGATTTTTCATAAACTATACCCTCTTTAGATAATAAAAAGGCAATAGAATAATCTTCCATCACAGCATGTCTTAATAAAAAATCAGTAGTTTGGTTCGATATTTCCTCTAATTTAGAGATATTTATATCTAATATCTTTTTTTTACTACAATCATATAAAGAGGCACAAAGCCATAAGAAACGGCCTTGTGACCACGTATATTTATCCTCGCTTATTAGAGTTTTTCCATCGTTAGAAATACATGTAAATATTCCACCATATTTTTCATCAATAAATTGCTCCCAATAAGGCCAAAAATCATTCTCAATTAATTTTTTATAAAATATAACTTCATTTTTAAGCATATCTTATACCTCATTATCTTTTGATGTATCACTTATACCTTCTAATAATGTTTCAACCTCTGTTGATACTGGATTATTTTTATTTAATAAGCCTATTCCTACATATACGATGAACGAACAGAATACAGGTAAGCCTGTTGTAAAATACAATGGATAACCAGAAGTGAATTTTGTAAAAGTAAATGCAGTTAATCCTACAATAATTGATGCTATTGCTGCAGTAGAATTCGAGTGTTTGAACACTTTAAATAACCCCAGCAGCATTGGAATGGCAATTGGTCCTACTAACGCTGCAAACCAGGTAATTAATAGTCCTATAACTCCTCCAAAGTTTTCATAGAAAGCAGCTACTATTAATGTTAACAGAGTAAAGATTACTGTCACAATTCGCCCTATCGTTAATGTTTTCTTTTGATCTAAATTAGTGAATTTTTTACTTATTGTCGGTAAGACGTCTTTTGTGATAACTGCAGAAATTGTATTCGCATCTGATGAAGTCATCGACATTGTCGCAGCAAATAGAGAAGCTACTACTAATCCAATCATTCCAGCAGGTAGTAATTCTTGAACTAAAAGTGCATATGATTTGGTTGGATCTTGAATTTCCCCTATAATTAATGGTGAAGCCCATAAAGGGAAAAATATTATCAATGGGAAAATTAAATAAAGTGAACCTGATAATAATGCAGATTTTTTTGCTTGGTTAGCATTAGGCGCTGAAATATAACGAGTCGCCAAATTCCATGTACCTCCGTTGTAGCTTAAAAACACAATGAACATATAAATAAAGACATAAGCCATTCCATAAGGTTCTACAAACAAATCACTATGTGAATCCGGTAATTGATTAAATACATTGCTGAATGAGCTAAATCCACCAAAATCGAGGAATACAATAAAGAACAAAACAACAGATACTACCAATGTAATTAGGAATTGCACAAAGTCAGTTACTAAATCTGCCCATAAACCACCAATTGTAATATATATCAATGAAACTACCCCTGAAAAAATAATTCCATAAAAAATTGAAACACCTGTAAATACGTTTAGTAAGATACCTATAGCAGCCCATTTTGCACCAACATCAAATAATTTTAGTACTATCCCACACCATGCAATAAGCTGTTGAGTTGCTAAATTATAACGCCTTGATAAATATTCCGTAGGTGATTCAATATCCAAAACTTTTCTTAACCGTGCCCACCTCGGTGCCATAATATAAGCCCCTGAGAAGACTGCAATTGTAATTGGTATGGCCCACCATACATAAATATTGAAGCCAGATGAATAAGCGATACCAGCATATGCTACGAATACAGCCCCACTATAACCAGAAACGTGATGAGAAATCCCCGCTAACCACCACGGCACCTTACCACCTGCTACATAATAATCTTTTGAACCATCAATACGCTTGACAACCCAAAAACCTAAAATAATCATTACTACAAAATATGCAATTACCGTTAACCAATCGATTGCCCCCATAATTCCCCTCCTTTTAATCCTATTTTAGGATTAATGTAACAAAAAAAATTAAAACAATCAATATTTTTTCTGATTTTTCAGAATATTAATCCTTTAATCACACTTTATTAAAGGTCACTTGCAATTATGGATAATTAAAAAAGACAACAATGCTCTTTTATAATTCATCTCAAATATCCCTAATTTAAGTACCTGCAACTTCTTATAAATATTCAATCATCTACCTTCGCCTTTATAATTCAACCCAGTACTCACATATTATTTTTCTTGTCAATATAAAAGATAAATTTTTTTGAATAAAAAGTTTGTTTTTTACAAATTATTGAATTTTCCATTTTTAACATGTTTCGACATTTATCTTGTTTAAAATAAGATAGGATTAAACAGTTGTCATTTTATATTAACAAAAGTTTAAAAACTACCAACTATTATTGAAAGGAAATTTATCGATGAAATTTTTACTATTAAAAAAGGTACTAAAATTAAGAATTGAGACAAAAAGAAAAATTATGTACAAAAAAGCAAGGGATTTAGGTTTCACTCACCCGGAAGTCGTCAATTGCAGTCAGGAATTGGATGAATTGCTTAATAAGTATTCGGATATTGCCGCCTTATAAAAGAAGGATTACATAATGCTTCACTTCGTATTATTAACTGGACATAGCTCATTGACTGCCAATGGGCTATGTGCCTATGTGTATTATATGATCCATGTTTTTATTCATAATAACCCTTTTTATTCCCCCTTTAAAATATGAAAATTCCTTTCCCTAAAAATCCTTATAGTGAACTAACATATTTCCAGCATTCATAAAATGGACATTTACTAAGCTTTGATGGAGACATATTTAATTTTAAAGAGGTTATACTCTACGTAAATGGGAATATAATTTTTGTTAGCATTAATTTAGTGAAGTTAGGGGGAATGTAATTGGATATCTCTTTATTACTAGAGTATGGTTGGGTATTATTATTGTTAATTGGCTTAGAAGGTTTGCTTGCAGCAGACAATGCCCTAGTCTTAGCAATTATGGTTAAACATTTACCTGAAAAAGAAAGACGAAAGGCACTATTTTATGGTCTTGCAGGTGCTTTCATTTTCCGGTTCGCTTCTTTATTTATTATAACGTTTCTAGTAGATGTATGGCAGGTTCAGGCTATTGGTGCCCTATACCTATTATTTATAGCAATAAATCACATTGTCAGGAAACTCTATTTTAAAAATAAAGGACCAAAAAAGGAAAAAGAACAGAAAAAATCTGGATTTTGGGGTACGGTTATAAAAGTCGAGTTGGCAGATATTGCATTTGCGGTTGATTCGATATTAGCAGCAGTAGCTCTTGCAATGACACTTCCAAATACAAATTTACCGCAGATTGGTGGCTTAGATGGCGGAAAGTTCCTCGTTATATTTGCAGGCGGATTAATCGGGTTAATCATCATGAGGTTTGCTGCAAACTTTTTCGTGAAACTTCTTGAATCCAAACCAGGACTAGAAATTGCGGCATTTGTAATAGTGGGATGGGTAGGTGTCAAGCTTGCAGTATTAACTTTAAGTCATCCTGATGTTGGTGTCATTTCTTATGAGTTTGCCCACTCCCTCGAGTGGAAATTGATATTTTATGGAGTGTTAATCGCTATTGCACTAGCTGGATGGTTTTTATCCAATCGCAAAACAACAAAAACCTCAATAGAATAATTTTAACTAAAAATAAGTGGTCCCATTGCTTAAACCGATCACAAATAAAAAATAACCCTCCACCAATTCAGTGGAGGGTTTTATTCATTTTGACTTCTCATTATTTAAGGTTTCCTTTCTGATAAGATACATGCTCTTTAATTTGCCCAATCGTGGTTTATTTTTCACGTTGGTGTCAAAGATTTTTTCTGCCTCCATTCTATTAGAAACTTTCTGCATCAATTTTAACCACCTCCCTATCTTTATTCTACCATAAATAGTCAGAATACTACACACAATCATCACTTAAAAGATAAGATTTTCCCTTTTTCGATAAAATACCCCCTAGATATTAAGCCTCTAACCATCGTATTTTTTTATTTACCGGATGTACTGCTAAAATATTATCTATAATAAAATTTCGTTTTGCAAGTCGTGTAAAACAATAGGCTTGAGCATAGTCACCAGAGATTTTTATTAATTTAATTCGCCGCTTCGTTATTTTCCGGTCTTTGGCCATATACATAATATCCAAAATCTGATGTTGCCGCATTGCTTTTGTTAATTGATCTTTCATTAATCACACCTCACTCATAACTACATTATAGAACAAATGTTCCCTTTTAACAATTATTAAAATTACCCATTAAGAGTGAACTCAATGACATTAACAAAATAAATAAAAACAGCTTACTTTGAGTGATTTTTTTTGCTCTAAATTAATCAAGCATGTCGAAACATTCATTGTTATAACAAAGCGTTCTCCATTATGTTAAAATAGTAAAATTCGAACATGAGAAAGCAGAGGTCCACCGATGAATATTTATCCCTATGAAAAGAAATATGCTGTGCAAATCGCTGCATTGCTCAATGATTTTTTACCATTTGAACCGGAAACGGCCAATACCGTCGATCAGGCTGGCGGCATTCGTTATGTATCCATTAATGAGCATAATGAAGTTGTCGGATATATTGCGGGTTATGAAATACAGGATTTCAACAAGGAATTCCCTTATTTCCATGAAGAGCTGCAATTGTTAAAGGAACAGGTCACAACAGGCATCAGTTATTATACAAGTCATTTTGTCGTCCATCCGAACGAACGAAAAAAAGGGATTGGAACTAATCTTGTGTGTGCTTATCTTGAAGCAGCACAGCCGATTGCAAAAACAATTGTAACGGTTGGCTGGGTACAATCTGATACAAATCGCTGGGCAGCTGAGCGACAGTTTACGACGCAGGGATTCGAACCATTCGTTTATATGCCGCGCTATTTCGAGCCATATAACGTCGATTGCCCAAGCTGCAAAGGACTTTGTTATTGCGATGCACATATTTTTGTAAAATAAAAGCTGACTTCAGTACCTAATAGTCCATTTTCATAAAAAAGAACACAAAATGGATTATCAACGATCAGTTTATACAAGATTTCATGCAAAAAATCCATGACACAGTGTCCCCAATGTACGTTCAAACCGTTGTCCGTATTGATTTACAATGTACCTATATTAAAAGCAGAAACGTTGATTAATCAAAGTTCCTGCTTTTTTTGTGTATGCAAACATTTTTGAATGCGATTTTGTATACTGTATTAATTCTTTAAGACTAAAATACCTGGTTGTTGAAAAACACGTCGTTTAAACTTATTCCTGCTTCAATATAACTTCTTACTAATTTCCAATCAACTTGGTTATATTTTTTAAACGTTTGAAAGAATAAATTTGCTGTTTTTAAACTCTCTCCTTGAATAACCATAGTAGCGGATAAAATAGCCATCGTTTCATCTTTTCTTAAAGGAACAATTGAAACTACTCTTATATTCCATTGAGCATTATTCTCTTTAGCGAAATTAAAACCCTGTTCCCATCCATTTAAGGATTCTACATAACCAAAGTCAACTATATTTCCGCCTGTAATTTCTCTGGCTTCATAAGATTGTGAAATTAATTCTTTTAAGTCCTCTAAAGATGAATTTCTCCAAGCATCTAAATAAGTGTCCAAAAATATAGAAAATGAATTGTCCATAGAAGTCTCCTAAAAATTTAATTGGAATTATGTTCTAACATATTATTTAGTGATTTGTAGGTTATAAGTTAGAATAAGTGCTTCCGAATCGATTTCAAACAGTTGCTCTAATTTGTCAATAGGATAACGTTTTGCAAAATCTTTTACCGCATTGTAGGCAAAAGCATAGCCAGCCATGTAAGGGATTTGTTGTTTCACGCTACCGAAACATAGAGGTCCTTTCACAGCATCATCATTTGTATTTAAAAATCTTTTTGCTTCCGCAATATAGCGTTCCTCAATGTCCAGTGAAAAACTTTCTTTCCACCAACGTTTATCTTCGAAAAATTGTAAGCTGAAATATTCAGCTGTCCCCTCCATTTTATACCATTCTTTTAATGGGAAATTGTCGATTGTTAAGTCATAAATTGGATTTTTGGGTGCTGAATGATGCAGTTCGTGTGCAAGTAAATAGCATAAAAACGATCTGTCTGGATTGGGCGGAATAGCCATCCATATACTTTGACTACTATTTGTAAATCCATTTGTCCAAAAAGATCGTTCTAAATTCGAAAACCAAGGAAAAGGAAGGGCAGGCACAATTGTAATTTGTAAATCCTTATCTAATTCAATATGTTTTTCTACAATCATTAAGGTTTCATTTATAACTTGTGCAATTATTTTTTCATTCCAACTATACGAAAGCATCTCTTCAGCTGACAGGTCTAAGAATTTAAAAAGTTGAAAACGTGATGCAACATCTCGCCAATTGTTCATCCAGCTTTTTGACGTAAGGTTTGGGTGAATTATATTATTTAAATACATATCAGCATGGTGCTGATTTTCTAATAACAATTGAGGTGTTAATTGTACGATTTTCATATATGCTGCTCCTTTTTCTGTAATCTTCTCTAATTCTATAACAATTTAATTTTCCCTTTTTAATAATTTGGATTACTTTAAGAACGCTCCCAAACCCTCGTCTAAGAACTATCTTATATAAAGTTAAGTATTTTTAGATGCATCTATTCGGCTAGAACCGAAAACAGCGCAAGAAAAAATAAAAATGCCTGTACACACCCACATCTTGATTCCATTCCATTCACCATTTAACAAAGTTATATTTGTTAATATACAAAATTGCATTAAACAAATTGAAATAAATAAAATTGTAGTATGCTTCATAGATATGCCTCCCCATTAGTTTTACAAAGTCCCTAACCTCGTTTTTTAAATTTAATATTAAATTGTTGATATACCAAAAAAGAGAGACACAATTCATTTACGAAATGCGTCTCTTCCTGTACTGTACTGTTATTTACTGTTTTCTCCACAATATTAAACCCGTTATCTGTCGGTAATTTAGATCACCTAATTATGCATTTACCGGACCCTTGTTAATCTTAGTTAACGACTCGTTCACCGAGAAAATTTTACTGTTAATCGCTGTAATGCCAAAGCCATTTAGCCGTTTTGAATGCATTTCCAAATAAGCAGCAGCTGTTTCTTTTGTTTCAAATAAATAAATACCACCAGCTTCACCTGCTTCCGCATCCTCTGTCCAAATTTTCCAAAGCATGCCTTTTTCCTCATTTATGCTTTCCGCTAATTCTTTAAAACCCACTGCCATTTCATCTCCGAAAGGGCCATCCATTTTGAAATCTACTTGTAAAATGTATGCCATTATAAGTGCCTCCTTTTTAAGTTCCTTACTGCTTACTTCTTTTATTGTTCTGCAAAGTCCTTCTTTCATGCGTCAATCAATTTCGAGCACTTCACAATGCATCGCTGCTTTTGCCTCACCCCATGGCACACTGTAACCCTTACCCTTTGCACAAAAAATACTGGACGATGTATATTCAGGGTCAGCATTTTTATTGTAGCCAATTTGTTCAATAATCTCATCACTGTTATGGCATACATCATAGCCTTCAAATAGCAGCGTTAACGCACCTTTTCCATTTGTATAGGCTGCAAATTGAGTGGAATAATCCATAAAAGTTGCTACAGGTGCCCGTCCGTAAAGTGTAACAGTGTCTTCTGTTAAATTCGGTGCTTCGAATGACCCGCTTGCCTGCTGGATATCCGACATCATCCGGCCAATATGATCACTTGACGCTTTCATTTTAAAACGGTAATACGGCTCCAATAGTACATTTTCAACTTGTTCCAGCCCTTGTCGCAATGCTCTAAACGAAGCTTCCCGGAAATCGCCGCCATCTGTATGCTTATTGTGTGCACGCCCTGTCAGCAGCGTCAAATGAATATCGGTTACCGGAAATCCTGTTAGTAACCCATGATGATCGCGTTCAAATAGATGCTTTTCTATTAACCGCTGATGCCCGATAGATAAGTCGTCGGCATGACAACGATTCGAGAATGTGATGCCGGCACCACGATTGTTTGGTTCCATTTTCAGATGCACTTCCGCATAATGCTTTAACGGTTCAAAATGGCCATAGCCGATAGCAGGTGCTGCAATTGTTTCTTTATAAAGAATTTGCGGTTTCCCAAATTGGACCTCGATTCCAAAGCGCTCTTTTACCAATTCCGTTAATACCTCAAGCTGGATTGTTCCCATGACATGAACGGAGATTTCCTGGAATTTCTCGTTCCACACGACACGTAAGCTCGGTTCCTCTGCTTCGATTTCACGGAAAACACGATGAAGTTCTTTAATATGTAACGCACCTTCATATATCACTTTCGCCTGCAATGTCGGAATCATATCAAATTGTGCAGGATTAGTTTCCGTTGCCCCAATCACATCACCGATAAGCGGCGTTGCCAGTCCCTTCACCGCAAAAATATCGCCCGCCTGCACTTGTGGAACCGTCGTAAAACCGTTGCCATTGTATAGACGAATTTCCGTAACTTTTTCAGTTGACTCACCAAAAGTAAATTCATCACGTACCTTAAGAACACCCGATAAAGCTTTCATAAATGTCAGGCGCTGCTGATGATCATGGCGAATTTTATATACCTTTCCTTCAAATGGGCCATTCACGTCAAACTTTGTTTCCATCAGTTGTGCAATCGTTTCAAAAAAGGCCAGTACCCCTTCATCTTTTAAAGCTGAGCCTGACATACAAACAAATGCTTGTTCATGGTTGATTGCTTGTTTCAGGCTCTCTAAACAGTCATTCTCCTCTAGATTATCGGCAAAATATTTTTCCATCAGCTGTTCGTCACGTTCCGCAAGCCACTCTTTTACGGTTGTGTTGAACCCATCATTGAACAATAATGCATTTGGGGATAAGTCTTTTTTTATCGCAGACATGACCGATGCAACATCTGCTCCTTCACGGTCTACTTTATTAATGAAGATAAAAGTCGGAACATGATGCTCCCGCAGCAAATGCCAAACCGTTTCTGTATGTCCCTCGATTCCGTCGATCGCACTGATAATGACAATGGCCGCATCCATTACATGGATCGCACGTTCCATCTCCGGTGCGAAATCGATATGCCCTGGTGTATCGATCAGCGTATACGCTTGACCGTTATAGTCAATACGCCCCTGCTCCGCAAAAATCGTAATCCCGCGCTGCCGTTCAATGGCATGATTATCTAAAAAAGCATCTTGGTGATCCACCCGCCCGCGCTTCTTGATCGAATTTGTATGATATAGCAATTGTTCGCAAAATGTCGTTTTACCAGAATCTACATGAGCGACAACTCCGATTGTAGTATGCAATAGTATTCCTCTTTCTTTTTTTATGGATTTATGAACCTATGTACGGTTATTTCTGTGAAAGAAAATATTCTTTAATTTCCTTTGGCAGTTCTTCAATATTAATAATTTCCCATTTTGTCGTACCGGGAGTTGTCTGAATCAAAAAGCTCTTCTCATCAAACTCCAGTATTGTAAACTGCTTCACCATATTTGGGCTAAATTCTTCTTGTATGTACTCAACACTATCGGCATCGAAATTATCTTCATCCATAAAAAGCGATTCCGGATTTTCTGCACTTCTTAATGTTTGCATGAGCTCCAATGAATTGGAGGGATTAGTCAGCAGCCACTCGATCATCGGAATTGAGACAATGAATACTACTGCAATGATTGCAAATACTTTTTTCATATAATAACCTCCAATAAAATGATTGACCGTAAGTACTTACATTTTAACAGAAGATGGAGTATTTTGATTCATTCACAGATAAAAGCCATTCTCATTTTCCGTTACATTAAGAGAGGTGCATCTATTCACCGTTAATGAGGGTATAATAAAAAGCCACTTGAAATTAAGTGACTTCATCCATTACAAAAGCATACACTTCGATGTTTTTATCAGCCTCTATCGTAATTCCGAATACAGTAATAGCACCTTCACTTACCTCAACGTCCATAAGTTTGTTCGTCATTTTTTCGAAGATATTTGGATTCATTTTAATTTTATTTACCTTCTTACCTTGTATAGTCAGATAATCCAGACCTTCACGAATTTGACCTAATAAAACGTCCAACTATTTTCCTCCTAGTAGATAATATTTGTTCTTCATATCATGCCTCAACTAACGAAAAATATTGCATAAGAAAAAGCCACAACTCGTAATGAGTGTGACTAAATTGAAACGTTAATTGCAAATTGAGTTCAGCTCTATAACTACCTGTCAATTTCCTGAAGTATACTGAGTAAAGCTTTTATAGGACTTATCCATTAGAAATGGAAATCATCTTCACATATAATCAGCTCTTTCGGGTCGTACGGTTCGATATGGACAAGTGTTGTTGCATAAGGGTTCAACTGCTTCACTTCATTTTCAATCTGCTCCGTAATGGCATGTGAATCACGTACATTTAAATTAGGATTAACACTTACCGTAATATCGACAAGAATTAAGTTTCCGTGCTGTCTGCCGCGCACATCGGTAACGTCACGGACACGCGGAATTTTCGAAACGCGCTCTTCAATCGAACTGATTAATTCCGTATCAAAACCGTCTGTTAACGAGAACACTGCTTCTTTAAAAATTTCAATCGCTGTTTTAATAATAATTAAACCGATGATAAAGGCGGTTATCGTATCGACAATTGGAAAGCCTAGAAGCGCAGCACTAATCCCGATAGCTGTTCCGATACTAACAAAGGCATCAGAGCGATTGTCATAAGCTGCTGCTTTAACTGCAGAACTGTTAATTCTTTTAGATAGGTTTAAATTATATTTATATACCGCAAACATGACGGCCGCACTAAATACGGCAACAATAATTGTTAAATAGGAAGGATTCTGATCGATCGGATTGGCAATTTTTTCACCTGCTGATATAAGGACTTCGATCCCGACATAAATCATAATAAATGATGCGACAAGTGATGCGATCGTTTCTGCACGAAAATGTCCGTATCGATGGTCATCATCCGGCGGGCGCTGGGAAATTCGCAGCCCGATTAAAACGGCTACCGAAGCAATAATATCCGTTGTATTGTTTAATCCATCTGCCTTTAATGCTTCTGAATCCCCTAAATAGCCTGCTGCTAACTTAAGCGCACTTAAAAATATGTAGGCAATAATTGATAAATAGGCACCTTTTTCGCCCGCTCGTAAATTTGTATATTGCTCCAAAATGTTTCCTCCCTGAAAAACTTCTTTAAACACGAAAGAGGCTACCCCGCACAAAATCGAACGGGATAACCTCTTTTATATTGTTAATAATAGTATACCAAAAAATCAGGGTAAAACATACATCCAAGAAATAATATTATTTAAATATAACTTTTTACCCAATCATAACGACACTTGTCAATCATTGAAGTTTTCGGCTTTTTCAGAAGTAACGGTATATATGCGAACAATTTTCCCAACTTCCGACAGAACGATGCCATTCAATTGTCCTGTAAAATAACACCCTCCGTCTATTCCAATAAATTTTTGGTCTTCACTAATCCAAACATCATTGGAATCATGAATATGTTGTACTGGCGTATGTCCAAAAACATTGATAAATGGCGTTTTATTCTCATTTTTATAATGCTGGCGAATCCACAGGAAATTTTCTTCCGGCGTTTCATCAACTGCCGCACAACTCGAATCAAATCCTGCATGCGTCAACAAAAGGTTCCCTGCAATTTCATATAATTTGCCACGATTTAGAAAATCCAATTCCTCCGCAAACTTCTCTTTCACGATCTGTACTTGGTCAATCGGGTCAAGTTCGCTTACTTCTACCGGTAAGTACCTTAAAAATGAAGCCATTGTTTCCCGACCGCCGTATTTATAATAAAAAGCGTGTTTTTGCCCGGGGTTTTCGATAAAATCCAATAGCATTTCTTCATGATTCCCTTTACAGAAAACAACCTGTTCCCCGTATTGCCGCTTCAGATCCATTACCTTTTGTACAACCTCATAAGACTGAGGACCCCGGTCGATCAAATCCCCAAGCAGAACAAGGACATCCTTTTGATCCCAAAACGTTAATATTTGTTCAAATGCTTTATACTGACCATGGATATCACTAATAATAAAATAATTTTTCATCTTGCACCTGCTTTTCTACAACCTATTTTACACAACTTACCGCCATATACGATTTCCAACTGGATGTTCTTTGCTAAAATCCATTTCAAAGACATCCGGATTCGACAGTTGCTTCCATTCCTCGAATCCAAAATGCGGTTGATAATAATTGAGTAGTAATGACATGATATTGCCATGTGTAACGATTGCCACTGACTTGTAATTTCTTTGTTTTAATTCTTCCACCAATTCATTAATACGTTTTGTCGCTTCATTACTTGATTCCCCGCCAGTAAAATTTAACTTCTTATCAATATAGGTTTGCTGTAACTTTTCATACCAATCGGGAAGATCTTCACTGCTTAAAACCCTTTCCTTTAGACGGTCATCTAATTTAAGTGGAATGTTGTTTTGTAGAATGAAAGGTTGTATTGTATGAACTGCCCTCGTAAATGGACTTGAAATGACTAGCTCTATATTTAAGCCAGATAAAAACTTTGCTAAACGCCCGCTTACTTCACTCCCAGCCAACGTTAAGCATGCATTTGGTGCTTGCCCATTGGCTTCACAATGGCGAATTATATATAATTTCACAACTTAAATCTCCTTACGCTAAAATTTATAGCGATTTGATGCCTCGAATTGAATCGACTCTTTTTTAGAACATGTTTCCAGATTATTTATTCATTCAACATTACTTTTAGTCATCCCCATGACAATTTAGTCATCCCCATGACAATTTAGTCAATTTCTAACACGAAAGCTTCGCTATTAGTAAGCCAGTTGCCCAAATCCAAAACAATATTTCATAAAATATCAGATAATTATTAAGCTTAAGTATATAAGTTTCTTCTTAACCACTACTCTATCTATAGCCTCTGACTCTTTTACAGTATAAACTAGTATGTAAAATATTAGAAGAATGGAGGCAGGAAAATGGAAGATTGGATAAAAAATTTACCAGGTCCTGCAATAAAGCAAATTTTGGAGACTGCCTTTCCCTGGTTTGTAGTCGTAGACAGACATGCAAAAATTATTTACCTTAACGAAGGTTATTGTAATTTTCTCGAAGTAAAACGTGAAGATGCGATCGGTAAGCATGTAGCAGATGTCATTGAAAATAGTGAGATGCACCTCGTCATAGAAAAAGGGACACCTGATATTGCAGCCCCTCAATATATTAAAGGTACCTATATGCTTGCCAATCGTGTCCCAATTGTGATTGATGGGGAAATTATTGGCGCTTTCGGAAGTGTAACTTTCCGGGATTTAAATGACTGGAAAAAACTAAGTTCTCATGTTCGAAAGACTTTAGACCAAATTGAAACAAATATGAAACAATACCGCGAATCATTTTATAGCTTGTCAGATATTAAAGGAACCTCCAACTCTATGCGAAAAATAAAAGAAACGATCACCATGATTGCTCCGACAAAACTGCCTGTTTTAATCGAGGGTGAAACAGGTACAGGAAAAGAAATGTTTGCCCAGAGTATTCATAGATTATCCGATCAGGTGGATCATCCTTTCGTAAAGATTAATTGTTCAACTATACCAAAAGAGTTGCTGGAAGGAGAATTGTTTGGAAAATGGGATTCGGCTGAACAGCGAATTAAATCAGGAGGAATTCAGAGAGCACAAGGCGGAACTCTTTTTATTGAAGAGATTAGTGAACTCCCAACAACCTTACAGGCAAAGCTGTTAAAGGTCATGCAGGATGAAAAAGTTCAACCAGCCGGCACTGATGAAGTAATTCCAGTTGATGTTCGCATAATCGTAGGTTCAAATTTATCACTTGCTGGGCTAGTAAAAGAAAAGCAATTTCGTGAAGATTTATTTTATCTTATTCAGGCGATTACATTGCAAATTCCCCCTCTTCGCGATCGGATTGAGGATCTTCCTGAATTAATACAAACTTTTATGCACAAATTCAGTTCCGAAGTGAGTCGCCAAGATTTTAAGCTTAGTCGAAAAGCTTGGTTGTTGCTTCAACAATATAACTGGCCGGGAAATATTCGAGAACTCAAAAATGTGTTAAAAGCAATTATTCAGTTATCAAATGGTGAGCAAATTACTGAAGATGCATTACCAATCTATATTCGACGACAAAAACCGGATTATACTCGAATTAATGGAACTTTAGAAGAAATCCTTTTTCAAGTAGAAGAGCAGATTTTACAAGAATATCTAGAAAATGAGAAGGACAAAATGCGGATTGCTGAGAAGTTGGGCATTAGCCGTTCAACACTTTATGAAAAAATAAAAAAACACAACTTATGACCTAAATTCCGATGTTTTGGATTAAATTCCGAAATATCGGATTTTTTAATTTCACATTAATCCACTTTTTAAAATTCCCCAGAATAATTGAGTCCGATTTTCCGGAATACAACCACCTTAAATTCTGTCACAGTTCTGTCACACGATATTGTACACACCGAAATATTCTGCTTTAATACAATTAAATATGCTTTTAAAGCAATATTTTCACGAAAACTATTTTTCTATTGGAGGTAAAAACATGAAACGCATTTTCTCTTCTGCAGAAGAGGCAGTCAGTCAAATTCAAGATGGCACAATTCTCATGGTTGGTGGTTTCGGATTGGTTGGTATTCCTGAACAGCTTATCCTTGCACTTGAAGAAAAAGGAGTAAAAGATTTAACGGTAATTTCGAATAATTGCGGTATAGACGATTGGGGATTAGGACTTTTATTGCGGAAGAAGCAAATCAAAAAGATCATTGCATCTTATGTAGGTGAAAATAAAGAGTTTGAACGTCAAGTACTTTCCGGTGAAATCGAAGTGGAGCTGACTCCCCAAGGCACACTTGCTGAACGAATCCGTGCAGGAGGTGCTGGTATTCCAGCCTTCTATACACCAGCTGGAGTAGGGACAATCACTTCAGAAGGAAAAGAAATTCGAAATTTCAACGGAAAGGAGTATGTTTTAGAGACAGCATTAAATGCTGATTTTTCTATAATTCGCGCTGCTCAAGCTGACCATTTAGGCAATCTGATTTATAACAAAACCGCTCAAAATTTCAATCCTATCATGGCTGCAGCTGGAAAAGTTACGATTGCAGAAGTTGAGGAAATTGTGGAAACAGGTGTATTAGATCCAAATATGATTCAAACGCCGAGTATCTATGTCCAAGGTATCCTTCAGGCAAAACAAGAAAAGAAAATAGAAAGATTAACAGTACGTTAATAAGAAAGGAGTATTCTAAATGACTTTATCAAATAGAGAACGAATTGCCATTCGGGCTGAAAAAGAAATTGAACACGGTAACTATGTCAATTTAGGAATCGGGATGCCTACATTAGTCGCAAATTATATATCTCCAGAAAAAACCGTCATCTTGCAATCCGAAAATGGTTTGCTTGGAATCGGACCGTATCCGACAAAAGAAGAAGTTGATCCAGATTTAATCAATGCCGGAAAAGAGACAATCACAACAATACCTGGCTCCTCTTTTTTCACAAGTGCAGAATCATTTGCAATGATCCGCGGTGGACATATTGATGTTGCCATTTTGGGTGGAATGGAAGTCTCCGAAAAAGGCGATTTAGCCAACTGGATGATTCCGGGAAAAATGATTAAAGGTATGGGTGGTGCGATGGATTTAGTACATGGTGCAAAAAAAATTATTGTCATAATGGACCATGTCTCGAAAGACGGTTCAGCAAAAATAAAAAAAGAATGTTCTTTACCTTTAACAGGCAAAGGCGTAGTCAATAAAATTATTACGGAAAGAGCTTTGATTGAAGTAACATCCCGTGGTTTAGAACTGAAAGAAGTATTTGAAGGATTTTCAGTTGAGGATGTAATTCAATCAACGGAAGCAAATTTAATTGTTGAGAATGTAAAAGAGAGCGTTTCTATTTAACTGTTTTCCTGCCAGATAAACGATGTAATACACCATAAATAAGAGTTTCTTTCATATGGCAATTGTCCAAAGAATAGAACTCTTACTACTATTGTACGAGGGGGATTTATATGGATTTGTTGGTTATTCTATTGGCGCTTGGACTATTAATGTTTGCTGCCTACCGCGGTTATTCCGTCATATTATTTGCACCAATTTGTGCGCTTTTAGCGGTCGTATTAATTGCACCAAGCAATGTTTTACCATTTTTCTCAGGTATATTCATGGAAAAGATGGTCGGATTTATTAAATCATATTTTGCTGTTTTCCTTTTGGGAGCTATTTTCGGAAAAGTTGTAGAAATGTCAGGAATTGCTGAGTCAATTGCCAAAACAATTGTCAGCTGGCTTGGTGCGAAACGAGCAATGCTCACGATCGTATTGCTTGGCGCCATCTTAACATACAGTGGAGTGAGTTTATTTGTAGCGGTATTTGCGATTTACCCATTTGCTGCACAAATGTTTAGACAGGCAAATATTCCTAAACGTTTAATTCCAGGTACGATTGCTCTTGGTGCATTTACCTTTACAATGGATGCACTGCCTGGGACACCACAAATACAAAACGTTATTCCAATCGCCTTCTTTAAAACGGATATTTATGCAGCACCGGTTCTAGGAATCATAGGGGCAATTGTCGTTTTAACAGCTGGATTACTATACTTGGAGGCTAGAAGAAAAAAAGCCGAATTAGCTGGAGAAGGTTATTACGGGTTTGATTCGGAAACGGCCGTTACGATTCAAAGTGCAGAAGTAAAGGATGAGCCTGCTCTTCCCGATTTAACAGCCAAACAATCGCTGTCTAGACAAATACTGGCTTTTGTTCCGCTTATTTTGGTTGGGGTTACCAATAAAATATTTGTTACAAGTATACCTAAATGGTATCCGAATGGCTTTGACTTTGAAGCACTTGGCTTGAGTGCCTATAAAGTGGATGTAGCAACATCTGCTCCTATTTGGGCGATTATTATGGCGTTGATTGTGGGAATTATATCATCTATTGCCTATGATTTTAAACGGGTATTTAGTGGTTTTAAAGATGGCGTTAATACAGCGATTGGAGGGTCGCTGCTGGCGACTATGAATACCGGCGCTGAATATGGATTTGGCGGGGTCATTGCAGCCCTTCCAGGATTTGCGAAAATCAGCGACGGGATATCGACAACATTTACAAATCCACTTGTCAATGGTGCAGTTACGACCACTACTCTTGCCGGTATGACGGGATCCGCATCAGGTGGTATGGGAATTGCCTTGGGAGCAATGGCTGATAAGTATAATCAGGCGATTATTGCGGCTAATATTCCACCAGAAGTAATGCACCGTGTAGTGGCAATGGCTTCAGGGGGCATGGATACCCTTCCGCATAACGGAGCGGTTATTACCCTGCTGGCAGTAACGGGACTCACACATAAACAGTCATATCGGGATATTTTTGCGATTACGATTATTAAAACGTTAGCCGTATTCGTAATCATCGCACTTTATACATTCTTTGGATTAGTATAATAGAACGGAAGTTATTAAATGGCTGTTTAATATACCGAGAGTTTTAAGTCGTGTTTCGGAAATTAAATTTAAAGGAGCCAGCTCTTTTGGCTCCTCATCTAGGAGGCGTTTTTTTGTGGTACAAAATAAAGTGGTATTCATTACTGGTGCAGCACAAGGTATAGGATTTGAGATTGCGAAAGAGTTTTATACAAAAGGTGCTACTGTCGTGCTAACAGATATAAATGAAGAAAAAGTGAAAGAGGCAGCAAGCAGCCTTGGAGAACGAGCAATTGGACTTAAATGTGATGTAACAAATGAAGAAGAAATTATAGCTGCAATTAATGAAACGGTACAGAAGTTTGGTCGAATCGATATACTTATAAACAATGCTGGTATGCAACATGTTGCAATGATTGAAGATTTTCCGACAGAGCGTTTCGAACTGTTAATAAAAATAATGTTAACTGCTCCATTTGTATTAACTAAGCATGTGTTACCGCATATGAGAAAACAAAAATTTGGCCGTATTATTAATATGGCTTCTATTAACGGACTGGTTGGATTTGCAGGAAAAGCAGCCTATAATTCTGCCAAACATGGTGTTATTGGTCTCACAAAAGTTGCGGCACTTGAAACTGCATCAGATGGCATAACGGTTAACGCTATTTGTCCAGGCTATGTAGATACACCACTTGTTCGAAATCAATTGCAAGACTTAGCAGCAACACGCAATATACCTCTCGAAAACGTATTGGAAGAAGTGATTTACCCACTCGTTCCTCAAAAAAGATTACTTGATGTAAAAGAAATCTCTGATTTGTCTCTATTTATCTCAAGCGAGGGAGCAAAAGGAATGACTGGCCAGGCTATCGTTTTAGATGGCGGGTACACAGTGCAATAATTAATTCAAGGATGTTCACCTCTGTTCCCAGAGGCCGCATTCTTTAGCATGGCTTGTGCTTCGAAATCCAAGCTGACTTAGCATTGTTGGGGTCCTTAAGTCTTACGTAGAGAGCTTTATTAATAAATGGATGCCAAATTTATTAAGCAATGCAGGTGTGTAGAAATTTTTTTACCTTTCAACACACCTGTTTCCTGTTTGTCATCTGTAAACAGGCGATCAAAAAACTGCTGGAGGGATATTTAAAATTACCTGTGTAGCTGCTTACTTCCTACCTTATCAGCTATTGTTAACTTGGCCTCCTAATCTTTGTCCTCTGTTTTGATGTGTCGGATAATATACGTTTCCGTACTGTTAAAGCTCCCTTATTAATTCGTACTAATTTTTTATAATCTTAAGCAGTTGATTCATTGCTTTTTTTGCTTCCGGAATCGGAAATACCGGAAAAACATGGTTCATTTTTGGGTATTCGTAGTATTGAATTGCTACTCCCTGTTCTTTTGCTTTATCGAGAAGCATATTTGCATCGACTAACAGTAGTTCACCCGTCCCCACAAAAGCGGTAATTTGTCCAATGTCTATCAGTTCTCCATGTACAGGACTTATTTTGTAGTCGGTTAACTCCAAGCCATCCGCCCATAACCTGCCAAGCTCCTGTGCGCCTATCACTCCAAGCATCGGATCGAGTTTTTCAAGTTCTTTATAGCGCGGGTCTTCCCCTCGTACATCTAGCCAAGCAGAGTGTAGAACAATATGCTGCGGCTGCTTTTTCGAACATCGCTTTACATCCTGAGCCAACGCCATTGCCAACCCGCCTCCAGCAGAATCCCCCATAAAAATAAACGGTGCATCGTATTTTAAAACGAGATGATCATATAAGTCATGGATGGCAACAAAACACTCTCTATGTGTATGTTTAGGCAGCTTCGGATAAATTGGCACAACAATCGTGAAATTTGTCTCCTGTGCAAGCTTTACTAAATAACGCCAATGAAAAATCAGTGGATCATTAATATACGCTCCGCCGTGGAAATAGTAGATGACCTTTTCCGGTGTTTGCTGTTCATTAATTGTGTAATAGTGAATGCCATTCAATTCGTCTTTCTTTATTTGATGCTGATCTCTGAATTTAGCATCGAGTTCATACGGTTTCTCGTTATGCTTCATTGCAATAAAATCATCGAGCAGACGCAAATCCATAAACTTTTTCTTTGTTCCGCGCAGTATTAAAAACTTCTCAAACAACACACTTTGCACGCTTCGCATACAATGCCTCCATCCTATTTTTTCTACTATGATTCTTATCCATTCGACTAAAATTGATTGATCACCTTCTAAACGGATAAACGTTTCTATTTATCCTTATGCATACTTAGTACCTATTAGAAAAAAGTGTCGATTGTTTTAAGCACATTATTATCTCAATAAAACAAATCGCGATATAATTCTGAAACTTTTTCCCGACTTATCCGTAAATTAGGTAATAAATTCTAAAGGAGGGAATGATGGTGCTCATTGGATTTTACAGTGCTCTAATAATTTTCACTTTATTATTCATCATTGCAGCTTTCTTTTTTATACGGCAGTTCGTAAATAAGAAATCCTCCCCCTATAACATGAATACGTTTATGCTTGGTGTGCTAACGCTGTTCATGCTGATTGTAACGGGTATTTATGGATATGATTTTTATCATCTACAAGCGGGTAATCAGAAATTTGCGGAGGGGATTTGTGAAATCAACTTTGTAAACGGTCATGGGAGAAGTATTGATACGACTGAAGTAAAGATTGAAGATAATCTTTATAACATAAAGTCCGGTACTTACAAAGATCTACCTGATGGGCGTTATAATTGTGAACTTTCGTATTTACCGATTTCAAAAATTGTGACACAGATCGATATTCAGTCAAAAGGAGAGGAAGGAAACTAATATGGTTGATTTAGATTTTTTAATTCAGTACGGATTCATATTATTAGTGATTTCAATTACGACACTTGTCTTGTCTATGTATTTCCGGAAAAAGCCGAAAGTGGATAAAGGATTTAAGTTTGCCTATCATGGCCTATCATATCGCCGTAAATTTTTACGCACGATTTATTCAATCCCGTTTTGTATTTTTCCGTTAGCGATCATTTATTATTTTGAAAGGTTTTCCGCTAACTTTATATTTGTTACGCTGTTGCTCGTAATCGTATTTGTTTTTCAAATGTCATACAATTACATAAAGTGGAAAAAAGAAGATTAAAAGCCTGTGTTCATCCGAAAGCAGGCTTTTTTTCATTATTTCACTCCACTCGAACCAAAGCCCTTATCACCGCGCTCCGTAACCGACAGCTCGTCTGTTTCATCAATGAAAACTTGCGGAACATATTGAATGACTAGCTGGGCGATGCGCATTCCTTTCTCAATCGTAAAAGGTTCTTTCCCGTGATTGATTAAAATCACGCCGATTTCACCGCGATAGCCAGCATCGATCGTACCTGGACTATTTAACACCGTAATCCCATGTTTGAGTGCCAATCCACTACGTGGGCGTACTTGCGCTTCTGTTCCCTCCGGCAGTTCGATTTGAAGACCGGTTTTAATTAATGCGTATTCACCAGGCAATAAAACTTTTTCTTCAACCGCACTTAAATCCATCCCTGCATCCCCTTCCCGTGCCTGTTTCGGCAATACAGCATTCGGGTGGGTTTTCTTAATTTTTAATTGAATCGACATATTCAACCAACTTTCTCATTTATAAAATCTATTTACATTCAGTTATAACAAAACCATATTTTTTCTTTATTTTCAATAGGGAGTTTTCTAGAATTCTTAATGGATTTATGTTATCTTTCTTTAGGCTCTTTACTTTTATGTTGTTAAAGCTTATACTCAATTCAACTATATATTGTGTTTTTTTATCACGGTACTACTAAATGTAGTTTAAAAGGGAAGTTTGGTGTGAATCCAACGCTGTCCCCGCAACTGTAAATGCTGACTGAAGACGAATAGACCACTGTGCAATGCATGGGAAGGTATGTCTGACGGATGAAGCAAAGCCAGGAGACCTGCCGCGTTAAAACTACGTACATTTCTTCGGGGAATAGGAAATGGAGGCGCTCTTTTACTCGTTTCCATTTCAAGCTATCCTGTTTTCCGGGATAGCTTTTTTTGTTTTTTCTGCATGTTCCCCCATGACATGTGCACCACAATTACTAGTAATATTTAAATAGCGAGGGGTTCTATTATGAAACTTTATACGAAAACAATTTGTCCAAAATGCCTATGGGTAAAATCGGAGCTCAATGCTGCCAACTTGGAGGTCGAGGTTATTAATATTGACCATGATGAGAGCGCAAAACAAATAGTACTCGATGCAGGTTTTTTGTCTGTGCCGTTATTTGAAATCAACGGTGAATTTATCGCAGAGCCGACGTCAATTATCGATCGCATTTCTGAAATGACCGCATGATCATATTTGCTTCACGAACTGGTAATGTACGATCCATTGTGCAAAAACTCGGCTTGCCCGCAAAGGATCTGACGGAAGTAGAGAAAATGGATGAACCGTATCTTCTATTTACGTATACGGATGGATTAGGCTCTGTTCCCCCTATCGTCGACCAGTTCATGACTGCGAACTTTGATCTATGCAAAGGAATTATCGTAAGCGGAAACCGTAATTTTGGTCATGCTTTTTTCGGCCGTGCAGGTGACCTTTTAGCTGCACAATACGGAATTCCGTTAATCGAAAAAGTGGAAATGCGAGGAACTCCGGCGAATTATGAAGCGATTACAGATTACTACTACTCCATTTGGAAAGAGGCATCGATATGAAACAATATTTAAAATTAAATAACGATATTCTAAACCGTTACCGTGCTACCGGTGACTTGGATCTGGCGAAAGACAAAGAAGCAACACGCCGCTATTTCCTGGAAGACGTGAATGTCCGTTTACGCTACTTTATCGATATCGAGGAAAAAGTGCGTTATTTAGTCGATGAAGGCTATTACGAAAAAGAGTTTTTGGAATTGTACTCGATGGACTTTATTAAACAAATGTACAAAAAAGCCTATTCCTACAAGTTCCGGTTTCCTTCATTCATGAGTGCTTCGAAGTTCTACGAAAGCTATGCGATGAAAAGCCGGGACGGAAAAGAAATTCTGGAAAAGTATGAAGACCGAATCGTCATTATCGCCCTGTATTTAGCACAAGGCGATGAAGCATTGGCTGAAAAGGCCATCGAAGCGGTAATGACTGCCTACCAGCCGGCAACCCCAACTGCCCTAAACAGCGGAAAAAAAGCGCGCGGTGAGCTAGTCTCATGTTTTAAACTGACGATGGACGATACGATGAATTCAATCGCTGAGAATATCGGCTATTGTCTTGAACTTTCCCGCTTAGGCGGCGGTGTCGGGGTAAACTTGACCGATCTGCGTCCGTTGGGTGATCCGATTAAAGGGATCTTAAATCGTGCGAGCGGGGTTATGCCTGTTGCGAAACTGCTGGAAAATTCGTTCTCGTATTCGAATCAGCTTGGTCAACGAAATGGTTCCGGAGTGGTCTATCTAAATGTTTTCCACGGCGATATCGAGGCATTTATTTCGTCTAAAAAACCAAATGCAGACGATAAAATCCGACTTGCTACGTTATCTACAGGGATTATTCTTCCCGATATTTTCTTTGAATTAATGCGCCGCGATAAAGATATCGTATTGTTTAGTTCTTATGATATTTTCAAAGAATACGGCAAACGCATGTCGGAAATTTCGATTACGGAAATGTACTACGAATTTTTGGATAATCCAAACATCCGTAAACTGAAACGTTTAAACGCCCGTAAATTGTATACGGAAATTAAAAAGGCGCAATTTGAATCGGGTTACCCGTTCGAAATATTCGATGATAATGTCAATAACACCCACCCATTAAAGGAAATCGGGCGTGTGAAGATGTCGAATCTATGCACCGAAATTCTTCAGTATCAACAAACAAGCGTTGTTACCGATCAAAACGAGCCGAATGAATACGGCCTCGATGTTTCTTGCAATTTAGGATCGATCGACATTCACGAAGCAACGAAAGTTCAGGATTTCGGACAGCTTGTCGATACGGCAATGCGTCTTTTAACGAATGTTTCTACGATGACCGATATCGTCAACGTTCCTTCTGTGTCCAAAGCCAACAAAGTGATGCACTCTGTCGGATTGGGTGTTATGAACTTGCATGGGCACCTTGTACAAAGCGGAATCCGTTATGGTTCCAAAGAGTCGATCGAATTTATCGATGCGTTTATGGAATCACTGAACTATCACTCGTTAAAAGCATCAATGGAAATCGCGAAGCAAAAGAACGAAACGTTTTATCGATTTGAGGAAAGTGATTATGCGAGCGGGGTTTATTTTGAATCTTACGTAAATAAAGAAGAAAAAGAACTTACACCTGAAGTGATTAAAGCACTTGGGGGTACACCGATTATTACTCGGAATATGTGGGAACAGCTAAAGTCTGACGTACTGAAGCATGGTTTGTTCCACTCATACAGACTTGCGATTGCTCCAACTGGCTCTATTTCCTACATCCGCAGCTGTACGGCTTCCATCTCCCCTGTTACAGAACGCGTGGAAGTTCGTGATTATGCGGACAGTCGAACAATTTATCCGATGCCATTTTTAACGAATGATAACCAGGAACTTTATACCGAAGCCTATGAAGTAAACCCGTATGAACTGATCGACCTTTACGCAGCCGCGCAAAAGCATGTCGACCAGGGGATTTCCATGACACTATACGTGACGGACCAGTGGAACACAGAACAATTGGCAAAAGCTTATATTTATGCGTGGACGAAAGGCATTAAAACCGTTTATTACGTACGCCAGCGTTTACTTACAATTGAGGAGTGTGTCGCATGTCAAATTTAACGTATAAAGCGGTCAACTGGAATACCCCGACGAGTGAACTCGCTCGTATTTTTTGGGACCAGCAATGGAAACAAATATGGTTCCCCGAAGAAATTGCAGTCAGTAAAGACGTCAAACAATGGAAGGAATTCGAGCACCAGGATACATACAAAAAAGTGTTCGGCGGCCTGACTTTGCTTGATACGGTACAAACGAACATTGGCATGAATGAAATTGCCAAGTACACACCTGATTTCCAAGAGAAAGCGGTGTTAACCGTATTCGGATCTTTTGAAGCAATCCATGCAAAGTCTTATTCATATATTTTTACAACACTATGTACAAACACTGAAATCGACGAAGTTTTCGAATGGGTGCAAAAAAATGAGTTTCTTCAATATAAAGCAAACCGCATTGGCGAAGTATACACCGCTATAAAAGAAGATGACCCGGAAAGCTTATGGAAAGCAATGTTCGCTTCAGTTATGCTGGAAAGCTTCTTATTCTATTCCGGCTTCTTCTATCCTCTTTATTTAGGAGGACAAGGTGTACTGCGAAATAGTGCGGAAGTGATTAGCTTAATCTTGCGTGACGAATCAATTCACGGAGTAGCGGTGGGCTTTTTCGCTCAGAACATTTTCAAAACGTTCACAGCGGAAAAACAGCAGGAGCTTACTTTGTGGGGCTATGAATATTTACTCGATTTATATCAAAATGAAATGAAGTATACCGATGATTTATATGCAGAAACAGGGCTTTCTCCCGAAGTGAAAAAATACGTACGCTACAATGCTAATAAAGCGCTTATGAACTTGGGGCTCGATACGATGTTCCCAGACGAGGAAGTCAACCCGGTTGTCATGAACGGAATTTCCAATACTGGGTCAACGTATGATTTTTTCAGCCAAAAAGGATCAACGTATGCCGTTGCTAAAGTAGCTCCGATTACGGATGATACGTTTAAATTCTAAAAAAGAAACGCTATACCTAAAATTCGGTATAGCGTTTCTTCTTATTTAATATTGCTTTGTAATTGTTGGATGTCCCCTTCTACCGAAAAACAAGCAGCACCATTCAGTAAATAATCCCACAACTGGTTGTATGGCTGTTTATGAATCCCTGCAAACAAACAGGCGATGGCGACACCGTGAGAAACAACAGCGATTCTCCTATACGGTAACTGTGATAAATACTCGTGAAATGCAAGCATTCGTTTTGTTACCTCTTCAAAAGATTCCTGTGTCGTATTGACAAATAAATGTGGTGAATTCATATAACAATGATATTGTTCATCCTGTTGAAGGTCATTTATGTAGCTGCCTTGCCAATGCCCTAAGTGTATTTCACGCAAATTTTTGCTCTTATGAACAGTGCGGTTTGGAAACATGAGGTGTGCTGTTTGCAGCGCCCGATTCAAGTCACTGGAAAATACGATCTGCGGGTTCCATTTCACGGACATTGCCTGCTCTATTCCTTCTGTCGTCAGATCCGAATTAAGCCATCCTTGCAGCCGCCCTTCTCTATTCCAGACTGTTTCACCATGACGGTAGTAGTTAATGATTTTTGACATAATTCGTTATCTCATCCTTGCATTTAGTCCAGATTTCTTCACTTTTGACAGCGATTCGAAACCATACGCCGTCCAAGCCGACATAGTTTTTTGTATGGCGCAATACGATTCCTCGTTTTAATAAATACTCAAAAAATTTATCCGAATTATACTGTTCCGGTAATTGAAACAATAAGAAATTCGCTGCACTGTTAGATACTTTACAACCAATTAATTTTAAGTCCTTCACCATCTGACTTCGTAATTTACTGCTCTTTTCACGAGATTCCTTCACAAAATCCTTGTCATGTAAACAGAGACAGCCGATTTCATTTGCAATCGCGCTCACATTCCAATGCGGCAAGTAATGACGGAGTTTTCCTGCCTGTTGACCGATGACATAACCGAGACGAACCCCTGCCAGTGCATACATTTTTGTCATGGATCGTACGACAAATAAATTGGAATAGCTGTTTACCAATGAAACAATGCTCTCCGATTCATCGGTCCAGTCCATAAACGCTTCATCGACTACAAAATTGCAGTGGGGATACTTTTTAATCAACTGTTCAATCCAATGTTTTTTCAATAATACGCCTGTAGGATTATTCGGATTGCAAATATAGCAGGCATGGACATCTTTCAGCTGTTTTTCCAATATTTCCTCATTAAATCGATATGTTTCAATATCGTCAGCTAAAATAGAATGAATGACACAATTCTGCTGTTTTAGTGTTCTCGCATACTCCGAAAATGTTGGCTGTAACAAAGCAATCTCCTGTCCATTGAAAAGCTGTGCCAAAGCCATTAAGCCCTCTGCCGCACCGTTTGTGACGACAACTTGATCGGCTGCTACTTGGTGAACAGCTGCCGCTTGCGAACGAAATGGTTCTGCTTGTTCATCCGGGTAGCCAGTAATTTTTTCTAACAGGTTTAGCCACTGTTGCTTTACTTGCTTCGGTACCCCCAGATAATTGACATTTTCGCTCACATCGATGACTTGATCCGGCATTTTTAAATTCATCGCTTTATATAAGGCTGCCGCATTAGCCCCATGTGCAGGCAATTGCATACAATATTCCCCCTGTTATCACAACACACCATGTACAAACATACATGTGCCGGATCGCTTTTTTAATATGTATTCTTTGCATCGTTTCGTACGGTTCACCCATATAGGCACGGAAGGATTCCACCCCGCCATAACGATTAAACCCGCCTAAACGAATTCCTAACTGAACAGCAGTAGCGGCCTCCAAATATCCACTATTCGGGCTTGGATGTTTTTTAGCATCCTTTAGCCAGTTTTTATAGCGGTGTTTGAAAGGTTTTGCCGTCTCACATTTTGTAAATATAATAAGGAACCACCCTGAAATTCTGCTGGGCAGATAGTTCGCAACATCATCCAATTTAGCTGCAGCAAACCCAAAATCAGCATACCGTTCATTTTTATACCCGATCATCGAATCCAGCGTATTAATCGCTTTATAGCACCATGCACCGGTTGCACCAAAACATAACGCATACATAAGCGGAGCCGTCACACCGTCACTCGTATTTTCTGAAACCGTTTCAACGACACCCCGTACAATTTCCGGTTCATCCAGATGATTCGTATCACGGCCAACGATCCAGCTTAAATATTTTCTTGCTTCGGGTAAATCATTCGCTTCCAAGGAATCGTAAACGAGCATCGCCGCTTCTTTTAATGATTTCTGTGCTAGGGCTAAACTAATCAAAAAGATTTCGACTACAAGCCAAAGAAGAAAATGAACTTTCATTGCAAGAAAGACAATTAAGAAAACCGAGCCCGTTGTAATACTTATCGTGAGAAAAACTGTTAGTAAGCCATTGATCCGTCTTCCACTGCCATGATTCCATTTCTTTTCTAAAAAAGAAATCATGTTTCCGATATATATAACAGGATGTGTCCTTTTTTTCGGATCCCCAACAATGCAATCGATGAGCACTGCGATTACACAAATAATAAAATACATCGTGCCCCTCGCTCCTTTATTTTCGTTTGATAAGAAATGAAAATTCCAGTGCATATTCGATGCTCTGGATAAACTTTAACATTAATGATGGTGGTGATGTTCATATCCATGTTCTTCTGCATATTTGCGGAAATTCTCTAAATCGATCATCCCTGTTGATGTACCGTCTAAAGCCTGGTCCATGCGCTCGAGCAAAACTTTCTTTAAATTCGGATGGTAGCCGAAATAATTTGCAAGTAAAAAATCTACATCTTCATATTGCTCTGTAAACTGCTGGACCATTTTAGCCATTCGTTCCATCAACACCCCAGTAAACAAGAAGTATGGAAGCATCACAATTTTTTTTGCTCCAAGTCTTATACAGCGTTCAATCCCTTGTTCTACTGATGGGGTCGTTACGCCCATAAATGCACTTTCTACTATAGGAACGTCTAGTTTTTCCCATAATAAACGGGTAATTTTATAGAAATCGCCATTTGCATATGGATCACTGCCGCCGCGAGCAATAAGTAAAATAGCTGTGTCGTCATGTTTTTCATCAGGATTGAAGCCTACTTCTGTTAATCGCGACTTAAGAATTTCGAAAATTTCTTCATGAATCCCAATTGTTTGACCATATGTAAAGCGAACATCCGGAAAATGCTCTCTTGCATGTTCGATTTCGGCCGGGATGTGCATTTTTGAGTGTCCTGCGTGTAATAAGATGATGGGAATTACATGGACTTCATCCGCGCCTCTTTCAACACATAGCTGAATCCCATCTTCTATATTCGGCGAAGCAAATTCCAGAAAACAAGTTTCAACTAGTAGTGCTGGATCAATATACGTTTTCGTCTGCTCGACAAACTGACGTACTTCCTCATTTCCAGCCTCTAATCTACTACCATGCCCGACAAATAATACTGCTTTTTTCAATGGTCCTCTTCCTTTTTTATATTTATCGATCCCTTTAATTCGATTTTCACGTCGGATTCTTTCCCCATGTTCCACCGAATAAATAATGGATGATTCTTCTGCAGTATCCTGAACTATTGCACGAGATGTTTCCTCGTCTTGAACGGAATACCATGTCCCTTTCGGATAATCGATGACAACACATTTATCTTTACATCGACCATTACAACGGGTACGTGATGTATGAATCATTTCATCTAAACGATTTTTACGAATTTCATCCCGGATTTGCTTTGTTACTTCTTCTGCACCTGCACCCATACAGGTAGCCCCATTACAAATTAACAGATGGCGCTGCATTTGGTTTAAATTCCAAGTTGTCATAGAGTCCTCCTTTTTGTAGTTGATCAAAGTAAGTTTTATTTTTGTGCACGAACGCCGAAAACTTATCGATTGATGATGCATTGTACTTTCCTAATATATTTTTTACAAGATCGATCACTTGATTTTCCGGTACTTTTTTTAATAATAGATGCCCGGAACTGGCACGTCTCCCCATTGAAATCGCGCCTCCGTATATATCAACTTTGCCATTATGAAAAATGAGTGCCAAGTCATCCTGAACCGCGTTATAGCATGCTTGGGTGCATGCATTAAAGCCGATGCGTACCCTATTTTTTAATGGCATTTGTTCAACTTGTTCTAGTAAGTCCTTTGCAAGTGGTAAACCGTCTAACAAATCCCCATCACAAAAGTCGCAACATTTAAATAAAGCACTTGGTGTTTGGGATGCCACATACAAATTCACTTCCGTTAATTTTTCCATTGCCTGTTCAATATGTGAACGATGGACAGTAACAATAAAACTATGGCCGGCAGAATATTTTACAGCGCCAGATTTTTCAAGATTCGCTATCACAATCAGCTGATCACTTGTTAAATGTTTGTTTATTAACCCTGGTCGTATAATTAATGCTACATAGTCATCCGTTGCTTTTAATTTTGCAAACGTCTTGTTCGGCATCGGCAGCTGCAACGCCTTTTCAAAATTTTTCTTAGCATATTCTTGCATATATACACCGCTCCCATTCATCAATTACGCACTTTTGTCGACTGGTGGAATCCCTTTGATTTTGAAAGATTAGAATGAATCAGGGTAAAGACCTTTTACAATAATTTCAAGCGCTTCTGCCACACGAACACCTTCTGATGCAGCCGATAATGGTAAAACAACAAAACGCTCATTTTGTACTGCCGGTGTTTGGCTCAGTGCCGGATCATTTTTCAGGAAATTAATTTTCTCTTCTGCTGTAGTAGAACCGTAATCAATTACAATAATAGCTTCCGGATTACGTTCTACAGCATCTTCTTTTGAAACTGTAGCCCAGTTTTTCTCGATATCACCAAAAATATTATTTGCTCCCGCCATTTTCACGAGAGTGTTCATAAAGTTTTGAGTGGCTGTAAATACATCTTTATCACCACTATCAAATACTAGAACATCAATTGGTTTGTCCACAGTAGGAACTTTTTCTTTAATTTTTTCAATATCAGCGTTCATTTCTTCTATCAATGTTTCTCCGCGCTCTTCAACACGAAAAATTTTTGCGATATTACGGATATCCGTGTAAATATCCTCTAACTCCGGAGCCACTTTTACTGAGGAAGACTGCAGGTAACTGCCGATTCCCAATTGTTCCATTTCTTCGCGTGACATTAAGTTTTTCTCATTAAAGGCACTTGCCCAGCCACCGTAAATGAAATCAGCTTCTGTTGAGATAACCTGTTCTTTCGAAGGATATTGTTCAGCCAGTACCGGAACCTGGTCATACGCTTCTTGTAACGGAGGATAAATCTGGTCGTCCAAGTAAGCTGTACCTACCATCGATTCTTCCAAGCCGAGTGCAAGCATTACTTCTGTTACATGCTGATTTATGGAAATCGCTTTTTTGGGAGCTTCTTTATATGTAATGGACATGCCTTCATTTTCAATTGTTACTGCCTGAACTGTTTCATCCGAATCTGTTGTCGCCTGTTTTATACTTTGTTCCTCATCCGAACATGCCCCTAAAATTAATGCTGATGCTAGGGCAAACGGAGCCCATAGATTTTTACGAATCTTCATTGTTAATCTCCTATAGTATCTATTCGTGTATTTGTATAAAAAAATAAATGCATTTTCCCTGTGAACGGATTTTTAGAAATCCCTGCATCTATATGAAATACTTCTTTTAACATCGGGGTCGTCAATACATTTTCCGGTGAACCTTGAATATGTAATGTTCCATCGTTCATAACAATTAACTCATCACAATAGGCTGCAGCTAAATTTAAATCATGTAACGCCGCAATGATCGTAATCGGTAAATCTTTGACTAAATCCATTAAATGGAGCTGGTGTTCAATATCCAAATGATTTGTCGGTTCATCCAATATGAGAATACTTGCCTGCTGTGCCAATGCACGTGCGAGCATTACTCGTTTTTTTTCGCCACCTGATAAATTACTTAATGTACGATTGGCTAAATGAGCAATATTTGCTAATTTCATGCTTCTGTACACGATTGACATATCTTCTGAGTTATCAGAACTGAGCCAGCCTTTAAAAGGGGTGCGTCCCATCATTACCAAATCTTTTACTGTAAAATCAAATAATATAGCGGACTCTTGACTAACGACCGCCATTTGTCTTGCCAGTTTTTTCGGGGAAATATCCCAGACTTCCTGTTCATGCAAAGTTACTTTTCCCGATGATTGTTTCAGGTGACGGTACAAAATCTTAAGCATTGTTGATTTACCACTGCCGTTTGGACCAATAATCCCTATAAATTTTCCTTCGATGATTTCCAAAGAAATGCTTTTCAAAATCTCCTTATCATCCACCGAATATTCAACTTGTTGTAGCTGGATCATCTCATTCTCCTTCCCCAAATGCATAGCGCTCGCGACGAAGCATCCAAATAAAGAACGGACTGCCAAATAATGCGGTAATAATTCCGATTGGCATCTCTTCTGGTGCAATTGCAATACGTGCACCCATATCAGCCCAAATAATAATAATGGCTCCAAGCAGCGCACTTAGCGGTAAAACTACTTTATAATTGGACCCGACAATCATCCGTACAATATGTGGGACAATGAGACCGACAAATCCGATACTCCCGCTTACAGCAACTACGACGCCGGTTAGTAAAGATACAATGATAATAATGAACAGCCTGAATCGTTCAATATGAATCCCTAAAGTCGATGCTGTTTCTTCACCTAGTAACAGTGCGTTCAGTTGACGATAGCTTAGTAGTAATAATGGAAATACGATACAAAAAGTAACTAAAGGTATTCCGAGATTTGACCACTTTGCCCCGCCTAAACTGCCAAGCATCCAAAACATGACTGCCTGAACACCGCCCTGTTCTTTCGAAATCATCAACATAAAGTTGGTCATCGCACCTAACACCATGGAAACCGCAATCCCCGACAGCAATAATCGAATCATCGAAGTTTTCCCGTTCACACGGGCAAGCATAAATACAATCATTACGGCAAATATTGCACCAAAAAAAGCGGCAAGCGATAAAGCAAACACTCCGAAAAAGCTAAATGCACCGAATAAAATTACTGAAGTTGCCCCGACAGATGCTCCCGACGAAACACCGAGTATGTAAGGATCTGCAATGGAATTCTTTACTAGAGCCTGTATTGCGGCACCCGATATTGCCAATGATGCTCCGACTAGAAGTGCCAATAGTACACGTGGCACCCGGATTTCCCAAATAATTATTTGCTGCGCCTTAGAAGCGTTTGTTTCACTTAAAATTCCTGTTTTAAAAAGTAAAACCTCAATAATTAACTGGGGTGTGATCCCTACAGAACCTACCATGATTGCACCAATAATCGATATGACGAGCACAATGATTAAAATAGGCATCCATAGCCAAAGTTTTTTTTTATTCATAAAAGTTTACCGGCTCCCAACTAATGATCGCTGCATAAAATTTATGACGGTAAACAATCTTGCCTTCCTCCACTTTAACGAATCGGGCAAGTGCCTCTTTAACATGCTCTAAATCAAACGGATTCGATAATATTTTTTTACTTTGTGCTTCAAAGAGCGCTTCATAACTGTCATAGTAATAAACACGTTCCAATGGCAGCATTTCGCAATCTGCATAAATTCCTAATTGGTACAGCATATTTAAAATTTCAATATAGTCTCTTCTGGGATATTTAATCTGATAGTGATATTCTTTCGCTAAAACATCATAATGTGGTTGAATTGGACCTGTTGTTAAACCGATGATTGCTCTTTTCTTTGCGCAATTATTCATTTTCAGCAGTGCATCATTCATCTCATATATTCGGTAATAGCAATTGACCCCGATTACTATATCATGCTGTTCAACATCTGCTTCTTCCCACTTCGCATGGACAAAATTTACCGCATCGTCTTCCATGAAATACTGCTGCAGGTAGTTTAAAACACTTTTTGAGCCATCAACCAATGTCAGTTTTCCGACATCTTCTCTTAAGGGAAATGTATAATTCCCCCAACCTGGTCCCATTTCCAGACAGCTTGCACCCTGTGGTATGTATTGACGAATTTTTTCATAAATCGGAATGGCATGTGCATCCGTTTGTTTATAGGATTTTTTTTGCATCGATTGGGCCCAAAATGCTTCCTCCAATGCATCATTTTTCATCCGTTCCGGCATATTTCCATGCCAGTCCAGCATCCCTTCCTTCCAGAGCTGCTCAAAATCAATTGCAAGTGGCCCATGTAAAACAGCCATCAACTTCACCTCTTTTCAAACTTGGCTTCCGAAATAAACGAATAAATCTTCTCCATATCCAAATGCCCACGTACATGGCGGTCCAACAATTCATAGGCTTGTTCGCGACGTTCAAAATCGGATAACACTTCTCCTGTAATTGGCTCCATTCCTTTTTGCACACGGATTGTATTAAAATAATCGCGTGTAAATAGGCGATTTTGGAAAATCCCGTGAACGTATGTACCAAATACTTGTTCCGTATAGACACCATCTGTCCGGCCGTCATAAAATTGGATGAACGGCTTCAACGGTTTAGTCGCAACACTGCGACCTAAATGAATTTCATAGCCTGCAATCTCATGACCTGTGCAGCTTCTTCCCGAAACTTGAACCGTTTGCTTACTATTGATAAATGTTGTTTCGATCGGCAGCAGACCTAATGTCAAATACGTTCCGCCAGTGCTTTCAACCGCCTTTTCGTCACGGATAATCTCACCTAGCATCTGATAACCTCCACAAATACCGATAATGCGGACATTTTGATTCGCTAACTGTAAAATACCTTGCATCAACCCGGTTTGCTGAAGCCATAAAAAATCTTCCACCGTGTTTTTAGTCCCTGGTAAAATTACGACATCCGGATTTTTTAAATCACTAAGCGTTGAGACAAAGCGCACGCCTACACCAGGTTCTTCAAACAACGGATCCAAATCAGTAAAATTAGATATACGCGGTAAACGGATGATGGCGACATCAATGGCAAATTCGTGCTGCTGTGGCTTTTTCAAGCGCAAGCTGGATAGGGCCATCGAATCTTCTGCCTCAATTTGAACATCGAAATACGGAATAACGCCCAGTACAGGAATACCTGTATACTCCTCCAGCCAATCGATTCCACTTGTCAGCAGTTCTTTCATGCCACGAAACTTATTGATAATGATTCCTTTAACTCGTGCTTTTTCCGCATCATCCAATAACATCAATGTTCCGACGAGTGAAGCAAAAACACCACCGCGTTCAATATCCGCCACTAAAATCACTGTCGCGTCGGTCTCATGTGCCATTCGCATATTGGCAATATCACGGCTTTTCAAGTTAATTTCCGCAGGACTTCCCGCACCTTCCAAAACAAGAACATCATAGTTCTCCGATAAACGGTCAAGTGATGTACGAACTTCAGGCATGACCGCCTCTACAAATTGTTCACGATAACTGACCGCGTCCATATTGGCAAAATGTTTACCGTGCAGAATCACTTCCGACACCATATCCCCTTTTGGCTTCAGTAAAATCGGGTTCATATCTGTCGTTGCATCAATTTTTGCCGCTTCTGCCTGGACCCCTTGAGCACGCCCAATTTCTCCGCCATCTTTTGTAATATACGAATTCAGCGCCATATTTTGTGATTTAAACGGAGCAACCCGGTAACCGTCATTAACTAAGATGCGACATAATGCTGTACATAGTACACTTTTTCCCACATCGGATGCTGTGCCCTGAATCATGATTGCCTGCACTAAAACTCCAGCCCCTTCATAGCTGTGACATCCTGCTCGCTGTAATAATGTTTCGTTGCATCAACAGTTGAAACCAGATCAGCCATCGCAATAAGATCCGGATGTGCCGAACGTCCTGTAACGACTAAATGCATTGTGGCAGGTCGACTCCGAATTGCTTCAAGTACTTCCTCTAAAGGCAAAACATCATCGATTGGGAATTTTGAAATTGCCAATGCATTATTTAATTCATCCAAAACAAGTAAGTCCGTCGTTTCATCCTGCAATTCCTTTTTTACAATTTGCCAAGCCTTTTTTAACGCTTCTCTATGTTCTTCCGGTGTTTTTGTCCACGTAAAACCAATGCCAAGCTGAACGGTTTCAACACCTAATTTCCGAAGTGCAATTTGTTCTCCATATGTACGTTCCGGTGATTTAATAAACTGAAAATACTTCACCGTCATCCCACGGCCAATTGCACGTAAGGTTACACCTAATGAAGCGGTTGTTTTGCCTTTTCCTTCACCCGTATATACGAGCAGCATTCCTTTTCTCGCCATGTTAGTACCTCCCTATACCCAAGTAGTTTTTTCTGAAAATGGTGTACGTTTTTTCTCCGTTGTAACTGGTTCCTCCGGATAGCCAATACATAACGTACCTACGAGGTGTTCAGAATCCGTCGCCCCGATAAATTCATGCAAAGCTGTTTCATGTACAAGACCGACTCCGCGTGTCCGCCACACCATGCCTAAACCAAGCGCTTCAGCCATCAGCCACATCGACATGATTGCACTGCTGACAGCAAATTTATTGTCCAGCGTCGCCCCTTCATCACCTTCGACTACAGCAGAAGTAACGACAATGATGAGCGGTGTTTTTGTAACGGCCTGCATTGAGCTTTCCACTAAGTTTGGTTTTGTCGGGAAGCGCTGCTGTAAATAATTGAATGCTACTTGTTCAAAACGTTTTAAACTATCTCCTTGCAGCACATAAAATTGCCAAGGCTCGCGCATCCGGTCATTCGGTGCATAAGTTGCTGCTTCCAATAATTGTTCAATCTTTTCCTGTTCTACTTCCTTTGCTAAAAATTGACGAACCGCCCGTCGTTTTTTTAATGCTTCTAACATGTTGTCTCAATCCTTTCATTGAACCAGGCAATTTCTTCACGAATTCCTACAACATCCCCTACTAGAATCATCGATGGGTTGACCATTTTCTGCTGCTGAATTTGTTCACAAATCGTCTCTAATTGACCAGTAATCGTACGCTGATTGCTTGTTGTTCCCCATTCAATTACTGCAACCGGGGTTGTCGGTTTCTTTCCGTGTCTGATTAGACTTTTCGTAATATGATCGATATTGCCGATACTCATATAAAACGCAATCGTATCGATTTGTGCGAGACTTGCCCAGCTTAAAAAATCCTGTCCCTTTTCTTCACGGCCATGCCCGGTAACAATAGCAAAGCTTGTTGCATAATCACGATGTGTAACGGGTATGCCTGCATATGCCGGTGCCGCTATTCCTGCTGTGATCCCTGGGACAATTTCAAATTCAATATTTTCATTGCGAAGAACAACTGCTTCTTCTGCGCCTCGTCCAAAGACAAATGGGTCGCCACCTTTTAGACGGACAACCTGCTTGTTCTGCTGTGCTTTTTCAACGAGCACACGATGAATTTCGTCTTGTATGAGGCCATGCTTCCCCGGTTCTTTGCCACAATAAATTAATTCGCAATGGGCTGGTGCGTGTTTTAAAATTTGGGGGTTTACTAATCTGTCATATAAAATGACTTCAGCTATCTGAATGCACTCTAATGCACGTATTGTCAGTAATTTCGGGTCACCCGGTCCAGCACCAACTATATAAACAAATCCACTCAATTGACTTCTCCCGCTTCAATCTGACGTAAAAACTGTGCACATTTTGCCTCATTCTTTTGCTGAATCCAATCGAGTATTTCAGGTTCAAGCAATTGAGCCAGCGCTGCTTTTTTTGCATCGCCTTCATAGTTTTTCAAAATAAGCAGACGGGCTTCCTTTAAAAATGCAACATATTCTGCATAACTTTCATCGTATTGTTCCTCTAAGTCCGCTTTTACTTTTCTAGTAAGCGCCGGACTTGCGCCAGTTGTCGACACCGTTACAACAAAATCTCCACGACGGACAACCGCAGGATTCATAAAATCCATACGACCTAAAGCATCTGCACGATTTAATAATTGCCAATGCTGTGTTGCTTCTTCCACAGCATCATTTACCGCTTCATCATTCGTTGCCGCAAAAATGAGGGCTGCACCGTCTAAATCAGCCGGTTCAAAAAGTTTTTGTTTCCAGACTGCTCTGCCTTCATCTAAATATGTTTTTAACTTATCCGTTACTGTCGGACTTACAACGGTAATTTCGGCATTCGTAGGTAATAATGCTTCCACTTTTTGACGGGCTACATGGCCACCACCAATGATCACCACTTTTTTAAACTCAATATTGACCATTAACGGAAAATAATTCATACTCTTACCTCCAAACAAGCTGCAAGCCAATTTTTCACGAGTTGTGGATTGGATGCGAAATGAAAATGTGTATATCCAGCAACTAGATTCCCATGTGAATACCCTTCCTTTTTCGCTCCAAAGCGCCCTCTTGTAAAATAAGCAGGTGTTTCGTGATTTCCTTCGTAAACTGAATAATGGAACTCGTGACCTTTAGCAAGCTCCTGTTCACCGATTAAAAAGTTGCCCTCCACACCGGTAATTTCTCTGTAGCCTAATGCGGCCAGTTTTTCTTGCATCCGAACGCTTCCCGGAATGACACCAAGCATTTTGTAGCCATTTCCTTCACGGTTGAAAATTTCTTCTGTTAAATACATGAAGCCGCCACATTCCGCAAGTGTCGGGATTCCCTTTTCAATCGCTTGTTTTATCGAATTTTTTGCCTGTTCATTTTGTGCAAGCTTCTCAGCAAATTCTTCAGGGAACCCTCCTCCAATATACAAACCTTGTGCTTGTTCAGGAACCGGTTCATTTTCAAGTGGAGAGAAGAAATGGAGTTTTGCACCGTTTGCTTTCAGTAATTCAAAATTTTCTTCATAATAAAAGTTAAATGCTGCATCTTTTGCTACAGCCAAATGAATTTCTTGCACATTTTCTTGTGTTTCGAAAATCTTTGAAGTTTGCTCCAATTCGCCCGCTTTTGTGACTTGTAACAATAAATCCAGATCAACAGTTGCTTCAATAGCAGCTGCAAGCTCATCAAAATACGGATCGAGCTCCCCGCGTTCAATCGCCGGCACTAAACCTAAATGACGGCTCGGCAATGCCGGTACCGCCCCTTTTTGCAGGTAGCCGAGAACGGGGATGTTACATTCATGTTCAATCGCTGTTTTAATAATTTCAAAGTGACCTATACTCCCAAGCTGATTGGCAATAACCCCTACTATATTGGCATTCTCGTCTAACTGCTGGAATCCTTTTACAATAGCTGCTACACTTCGGGCCATACTTGCTGCGTTAACAATTAAAATTACCGGACTGTTTGTAATTTCACTAATATGTGCCGCCGATCCTTCATTTGATAATGGCGACTTCCCGTCATAAAATCCCATTACACCTTCAATAATCGAAACATCTGAATCAATGCTGTTTTTCGCGACAATTGTGCGTACGACATCTTCCGTCATCATGAAACTGTCAATATTGCGTGAAGACCTTCTCGTTACCGCTGTATGATACGTCGGATCGATATAATCCGGACCGCATTTAAATCCTTGAACAGTTAAGCCGCGCTTCATCAGTGCACGCATAATGCCAATTGTAAATGTTGTTTTTCCTACGCCACTGCCTGTTCCGGCTAATACGAAACGATTCATTCGATTTCCTCCTCATCAAATGTAATCCGGGCAATGGAAATGGTTGCATTGCCGCTTTTCTTTTTTTCCAACAGCCAGTCTGTCGCATTGGCACACCGTAATGCAGCAGGTTCACTGACACCGTATGCCCCTGTAAATTTAAAAACAGTTTCCGATGGATTTTGCAGCGGCATTTCATTTAACTGTGCCGGTGTATACGTTATAAACTGCCAGTTGTTTCTAGCCGTTACTTGCAGGAAACCTTGTTCATCTTTTTTCAAATCGATTGTGGCGATTGCTTTGACGCTTTTTTTGCTCAGCTTTAGTTCTGCAAGCGTTTCATCAATTAGTTGTTCAATTTCTTCTGCAGATGTTCCGCGATTACAGCCCATTCCTAAAACAATTGATTTCGGTCGATAAATTACACCGTTTTCAAGTAATATTTCTTCCTCTTTTTCGATAATCCGATCAGTAATGAGCAATGTGGCATGTGGTTTTGCAGCGATTGCTTCCCCTGTTGTCCGGTAAATTTTCAAAGTATCAGGCATCGGTGTTTCATGCAGCCACCATTTTTTTTCACCGGTTTCCTGAACAATCGCAACCTGTTCCTCATTCACTACTGAAGCACTGACAGGCGTTAATTTCTCTTCACTGTCCCAAACCCATCCGTACCGTGCACCAAATAAATCAACCGCGATTGTTTTTTGAACATCGGATGCTGTAGTTACAATCGGAGTCGCATCGATTGCTTGTGCAAACTCATTTGTCAGGGCATTCGCACCACCGATATGTCCGGATAAAACACTTACGACATATTGTCCTTTATCATCAACAACAAGAACACCCGGATCTTTCTTTTTATCTACTAAAATGGGGGCAATCATCCGAACGACTGCACCAAGGGAAATAATCAATATCATCGACTTATATGCTTTAAATAATGCAGGCAGTAACAGGCGCACCGTCCCGTCAAATAATTGAATATTTTTTTCAACCTCATCGCCCTGCTCAAATTTCTTCATATAATATACATCGACATAAGGAAACTTCTCCGCATACTTTCGCGCATTCGTCACACCGTGCTTTGTAATGGCTACAAGTGCATAAGGTTTTGTCACACGAACTTCCGGAATTTCCCCTTCACGTAAATTAATCATCGACTTTCACACCTTTACGAAAACCATGTGTAAATGTAGCATCATACAATTTTGAACGGTAATCTTTTTCATGAATGTTCGGATCAAGTGCCCAGCCGGCTAAAATCATCGCATGTTTGCGAATGCCATTTTTCCGCATCGCTTCATCCAGTTCAGCAATTGTCGTGCGAACGATTTTTTGATCTGGCCATGAAGCCCGCTGAATAACGGCAACCGGTGTATCGTCCGACCAGCCCGCAGCCTGTAGTTCTTTTGTAATTTTTTTCGTTAATGTGGCACTTAAAAACATTGCAATTGTGCAATGATGGCTTGCCAATGCTTGCAGTTTTTCACGCTCAGGTACCGGTGTACGTCCTTCTGCTCTTGTTAAGATTAACGTTTGCGTCAAGTCAGGAACCGTTAATTCGGCCCCTACTGCTGCAGCGGCAGCAAATACGGAACTCACACCTGGAACAACGTCATAGCCAATATTATGTTTTTTCAACAATGCCACTTGTTCCATTGTGGCCCCGTACATGGCCGGGTCACCCGTATGTAAACGCACAACCATTTTCCCTGCATTGACACGTTCAACGATGCAATCAACCATCTCTTGTAAATGCATGCCTGCTGTACGGATTACTTCTGCATCCGCACGGGCTTCGGCAACTAGAGTTTCACTAACTAACGAATCTGTATACATGACAACATCCGCCTGTTGAAGAAGTTTAAGGCCTTTTACGGTAATTAAATCCGGGTCGCCGGGGCCAGCACCTATAATCCAAATTTTCTTCATTATTTTCGCACCACCATACATGATAAATAATTGAGCTCAGCTCCACGCAATTCATTCGTTTTCCAAATAATTTCTTCATCTGAAGTTACTTTTGTCACAACAAACGTTTTTTCTAGTAAGTTCATTTCCTCAAGCAAATCCAGCATGTCATCTAATACTTTCGCTACTTTAATGAACACTATCCCGTCATGGTTCTCAATAACACGACGCATCTCTGCCATATCCGAAGTTGCCGGAATCATTGCTACATGATCATCGCCGTCTGCCAATGGGATTCCTAAACGATTGGCAGTTCCATTAAATGAAGATATCCCTGCAATCGATTTCATTGGAACGTCGGGATGCATTTCCTTCATTAATTTCATCAAGTGTATATATGTACTAAAAAGCATCGGGTCGCCTTCCGTTACAAATGCGACATCTCGGCCTTCTTTCAAATGTGCATAGATTTTCTCTGCGGATTTTGACCATGCTTCCTGCAATGTCTCCTCGTCCTTCGTCATCGGAAATACAAGCCCCAGCATTTCTTTTTCCGCCGGATTAACGTACACATCGATTATTCGTTGCGCATACGATTTACTGCCGCGCAATTTTTGAGGATATGCAATGACCGGGCATTCTTTTAACATTCTAAACGCTTTTACTGTAATAAGTTCCGGATCACCTGGTCCAACACCTAATCCGATTAATGTACCGATTGTCATAATTCCAACCCTTTCTGTGCTGTTACGATAAAAATTGGATTTAACGGTTCAAAACGCGTTAAATTTAAAATTGGCTTACTTTTTGAGATTTGTGCCTGCAGTACAGAAACATCACAATTGAACTTTTTAAAATGCCCCATAGCTTCTGCTAAGTTCTCAATTGTTGCGATGTTCATAACAATGTGGCCATTTGGCTTTAATCGATTCACACATAGTTGCAGCAACTGCTCCATATTACCGCCGTTGCCACCGATGAAAATGGCGTCCGGATCAGGAAATTCTTCTAACCTTTCTGGAGCTTTTCCTAAAACAGCTGTAAAATCTGTACGATGAATATGCTGATTTTGAAGACAGTTTTCCAAATCTGTTTCATTTTTTTCAATCGCAAATACTTGACCTTCCCGGGCTATTTTCGACATTTCTATAGCAACTGACCCCGTGCATGTCCCAATGTCCCATGCGATACTTGTTTCTCTTAATTGCAGTGCTTGCAGACAAAGTACACGGATCTCCTTTTTTGTGATGAGCCCTTTATCCGGTTTTCGCTGAATAAACTTGTCATCATCAATACCGATTGACGCACGCTCGACCACTTCACGCTGTTTTAAAATGACAACATTTAGTGGTGAAAATTCAGCGTTTTCCATTTCATCTAAAGAAAGATGGCGACATCGTTCTGCCTTACCTTCCAAGTTTTCTGCAACAAACGCATCATATTCTGTCATACCGAATGCTTTTAAATAGCGGGCCAGTGCATTTGGTGAATTGACTTCATCTGTCAAAATGGCTACTTTTTTTCGACCATCGATTTTTTGGGCAAGCCCTTTCATCGACCGGCCATGAACACTCGTTAAATAGGCATCCTGCCAGCTTTCCTGCATTCTTGTAAATGCTAATTGAACAGAGCTAGCATATGGGTAAATTTCTAATGGGAGCTTTTTTGCCAAAACTCCTCCTAAACCGTAAAACAATGGGTCACCCGATACTATAATGACGACGTTTCTTTTTTCTTCTTGCAGCTTTTCCACTAGTCGTGAGAGTCCACCTTTTATAATGATCTTTTCGCCAGTGTAGTCCGGAAAAAAGTCAAGATGACGTTCACCACCAACTAGTACTTCACTTGATTCAATCCAAGCGATATATTGAGGAAGTAAACTTGCTGGTCCGTTATCCCCGATACCAATCATTCTCATCCAATTGTTCAATATTCTCAGCCTTTCCTAGCATGTCACCGTTCATTGCATACAAAGTTGTGGAGACACGTAATTTCGCTTTCGTATGATCCAGTGCATAGTAACAGCAGTTTTTACAAAGCGCTTTAAAAAATTGGTCATTCCCCTGCATGATTTCCCCTACTTGCGATGCCGTATTCGCATGCAGAATTTGCTCGATTATTTCTGGATCAGCTCCGGCTTTTTTCGCGATTTCAGCCAAAAACGGGAAACTGATTGGCGCACTCTTGGAATGCACCATCATGACACCCTGTGCCACTTTCGAAAACTTCCCCATCATTCCGACAAGCGATACTTGGGGAATCTCTTTACGGGCGATATGCTTTAACGTAAAACCGACGAAATCCCCCATCTCTATAAATGCTTCTTCCGGTAAATGCGGATATTGCTTCATTGCATATTTTTCACTGCGTCCGCCGGTTGTAATGACAAGATGATCACAGCCTGCTTCTTTTGCAACACTGATTGCCTGCACGATACTTGCCATATATGCTGAACTTGAAAAGGGCACGACTGTTCCGCGCGTACCTAATATAGAAATTCCGCCCAGTATACCAAGCCTTGCATTTAACGTCTTTTTCGCAATTTCCTCACCGTCCGGAACAGAAATAATCACTTCGATTCCTTTGTCAATCTGGAAAAGTTGAATCGCTTCTTCGACGACACCATGAAGCATTTTTCTCGGAACAGGGTTAATTGCCGCTTCTCCAACAGGGACGGGCAGTCCTGCTTTTGTTACACGACCAACACCGATTCCTCCATCTAAGTGAACACCGCTTTTCTCTATAAAACGAACCGTACTTTGAATGCGTGCTTTATGTGTCGCATCCGGATCATCACCGGCATCCTTAATCGTTTCACACATCACTTCATTGTCCTTTACTGCAAAAGATGCCACCGTAAATGTTGCATCTTTTCCTACAGGTAAATGAATTGTTACATGTTCAGGAACTTCTCCGGTCACAAGTGCGTACAAGGCAGCCTTTGTCATCGCAGTTGCACAAGCTCCCGTTGTATAGCCGTGACGCATTTCCGACGGATCTTTTTTATTTCGTTTCTTTTGCTCGTTCATCTGCCATGATTGAGATGGCATTTAATGCTGCGACGGTTACAGTACTGCCACCTTTTCTTCCTACATTCGTAATAAACGGAATTCCTTCTAAAATCGCTAATTCCGCTTTCGATTCTGCTGCCGAAACGAACCCAACAGGCATCCCGATAATTAAATCCGGCTTTGCAAGACCTTCTTTAATCAGGCGAATTAATTCAAGTAAAGCTGTCGGGGCATTCCCAATTGCATAAATCCCGCCTTCTTGTAGTTGAGTCGCCTTTTGCATCGAAATAATCGCACGAGTTGTTCCAAGTTTTTTTGCTTCGATCGATACATCTTCATCTGCGATATAACAATGTAAATCCCCGCCATGTTTTTGGAATCGTTTGCGCCCTGAACCACTTTCAATCATCTGAACATCAGCTACAACATGACGTCCTGCTAAGATGGACTGAATGCCCGCTTCAATCGCATCATCCGTAAAAATCATGCTGCGTCCCAATTCGAAGTCTGCAGAAGCATGGATAACGCGGCGAACGACAAGCCATTGTTCGTCTGTAAAAGAATGTTCGCCCATTTCTTCTTTAATGATCGCAAAACTGTAATCATAAATTTTGTCCGGGTCTACTGTTAGTGGTACGAAGTCTGTATTAAAATTCATATTTGCCATTATTATTTGCCTCCTAATTTTTCAAACACTTTCTCGAATGAAGTGCATAAGTTTTCATATTGTATTTTTGGTCTTTTAATTAAGATGACTGGAATACCAATTTCAAGAGCCGCATCCATCTTTTCGTCTACTGAACCGACTTTCCCGCTTTCCTTTGTAATAATAAGTGTTGTGCTGAATTGTTCGTAAAGCGCTTTATTCAGTTCTTTTGAAAACGGGCCTTGGATTGCGATAATATCACGCTGCTTCACCCCAAGGTCATGGCATTTCTCCATATTCTCTTTATTTGGCAGCATCCGGCAGACAAGACGAATATTTTCGTTATGTAATAATTGTTCCGTAAAAACGGCAAGCGTTTTACTGCCTGTCGTCAGCATAATTGTTCCTGAATGTGCGGATGCAGCAATTGCCGCTTCTGTATACGTTTCCACTTCCGTAACAAGCGGATGTACATAACTTTGCTGCGGACGTTCATATCGAATATAAGGAATACCCGTTAAATTTGCAGCGGCCATCGCTGTTTTGGAAGCCTCTTCCGCATATGGATGACTGGCATCGATAACCGTTGTTACCCGCCGTTCTTCAATTAGTTCCTTCATTTGCTGTTCTGTTAAACGACCGACATGGTACGGAACATTCGCTTCCTGTAGACTCGCTGCAGCAGATTCCGTCACGACAGTCGCCACCAATTCTTGTCCCGCTTGCATTAATTGAACCGCCAGCTCTCTTGCATCACTTGTTCCAGCTAAAAATAAAATCATCATTTCACCTAATCTCCACAAGGGGCCTCTTCCACTTTAATTTTGCATGACATATCAACATAATTGAAATTCAGGATTTTTTTTACACGTTTAAAATATTTGAAAAAACGTTCATTCGGATGTCCATTTTCTTTATAGTCCGCAACGATTTCTGTTAGTAAAGGAATCAATTTTTCGGGATCGATCCCTTCAAGGACAGGTTGTGCTGCATGTGCTGTTCGTCCAACTGGTTTGGAACCGATAAACAAATCAAACTTTTTCTTGCGGTAAACAATGCCGATATCATCAAAAACCGCGCGATAACATGCCATTCCGCAACCGTTAAAACCGACATGTAGTTCTTTCGGCATTTTAATGCCACCAAGTGTTTCCATAATCTCTTCAGCATATGGAATGGATTCGGCTTTTTCGCCGTAACAGAAATCACACGCCTTGACGATTACTACGTCGCCGACAGGTTGAACAAGTAAACCCGTTTTTTCTACCGTTTCTACGATTCTTTGAGGTGAATCAGTTGGTACCTTCAATAAGAGACGGTGATCAGGCGTATACTCCATCGTACCCCGTTCTCCTACAACCTCTGCCATTGTAATCATTTGTGCAGGTGTAATCATTTTATTGGCAACACCTGGTGATACAGCAAACTCAAATATGGATTCCACTTCTTGCTGCACTAAAAAAGGATTTTCTTCAACTTTTACTGCTGACGTTTCTTTATGTACGAGCGCTAATGCTTCATTTGCAAGCTGTAATGCGGTTGTTTTAATTGCTGCTGGTTCAACTATTTTTTTCTCTATAGCTTCAATTTTTTCATACCCGGTCTTTGCTTCACCCGTTTCCTGATCCAACGCCCAAGGTTCCGCTTCTTTTTTCAAACGTTGGTGCGGTTTTAATAGTTGCTTTTCTTCTCCTAACGTATATTTACGCTGATAACCACGCGGTGTAATGATTTTATTATCGTAGTAAAATGTTGAGGAATTCCCCACGACGACCGTTGTCAGCATTCCGATATCATGTTCGAGCATTTCTTCTAGTGTTGTTAACACAATGTCCTGCGTATCCCGATAGGCAGCTTTTACTAATCCGACAGGTGTATCAGGTGAACGATACTTAAGCAATATTCGTTGCGCTTCCACAATTTGTCTTGTCCGTCTGCCGGATTTAGGATTGTAAAACGCAACGACAAAGTCTGCCATTGCCGCTGCCTCAATCCGTTTTCCGATGACCGTCCATGGTGTTAAATGGTCACTTAAACTAATTGTGCACGAATCATGCATAACAGGAGCGCCAAGTAAACTTGCACAGGAGTTAATCGCTGATATACCCGGAACGACTTCTACTTCAATCCCTTCTTTTGCAGTCCATCCCTTTTCAATTAATACTTCATATACGAGGCCCGCCATTCCGTAAACACCTGCATCACCACTGGAAATAACAGCAACTATATGGCCGGCTTCAGCCTGTTTTACAGCTTCTTGCGCACGTGAAACTTCTTCAGTCATTCCCGTACTGACAATGGTTTTCGCCGTCACTAAGTGCTCAATCAGTTCAACATACGTTTTGTAGCCCATAATGTGATCGCTTTGCTGTAGTGCATCGACTGCACGTTTTGTTATATGTTCCCGATCTCCAGGTCCGAACCCTACAACAAAGATCTTTCCTTTTTGCATGTAAACACCCTCCCTATTAGTAAAATACATCTCGTACCAAATAGGACGTGATGATAATTTTTCTTATGTGGATTTCATCAAAAACTAGTATTGGTTATCCACTAAAATAAAAAAAGCCCGCACCTCTCGTTAGAAAGAGGTACGGGCATGTGAAATTAATACTAAAAAAGTATAGAAAAACACAAAAACAATTACTTGTTTCGCCTATACTTCTCCCTCCGAAAAGTAAGTATCGTTTAAATAAGCAGGTTTCCTGGCTTAAGCTTCCTTTTACTTTCACTTCTTCCCATCTTTACGACAGTGATTCATTGTGATTTCATCAGCTATTACAGTAGCGGGGGCTGCATTAGTCTTTCACTAATTTCCCTTTTACCTTACAAAATTCTGTAAGCACTTATTTAAATTGCAAATTATTAAATTATTATAAAAATAACATAGTCTATTAAAAAATGATAGAACAATTATTATGATATCTGTTTTTTTCAGTGAAGATAAAGCATTGTTCCTTCATTATTTTTGTCCTTTGCACATTAATTCCCTATCCTAATTAACAAAGGTTGTTTATTTTCTGTTTTTCATTTTATTTATTTAATGACCCTGTTTCATTTAGTTTTTTTATATCAGTTACAGCATTTTCTATAGATGCCACAGCGATAATTTCTATATTAAGCTGCTCATCTTTTTTTACTCTCTTCGCCTCTTCTTCATTTTCTACAGGTAGAATTATATGAGAAAAACCGCTTTGTTCGGCAATCATAGTTTTCGCTTTTATTGAACCGATCTCCTTCACATTTCCTTTGCTATCAATCGCTCCTGTTACGGCAATCGGAAGATTATTGTTAACGTCACCATTTTCGATAAGAGCGCTTAATACAGTGGCAAGTCCTGCACTGTCACCTTCTATATCTTCTCTTTCTAAAAATTGATTAATAGCAAAAGCGTTTTCTGGTAAATAAGCAAGGACATTTTCCTTCATCGTCTCAAAATGTTTCTCCATAGGACGTACATAACTTAGTAATTCTTCGTTTTTCGAACGGTACCGGATTTTATTCGTGACAACTTCCGAATCCAAAACTTTTTTATAAGTTGAAGATTCCATAGTATGAATTAAGTAGTTCAAGTCCGTTATATATGGGATCTCAATCACTTCCACTGCCAGTACATTGATTCCTGAGTCTTCCACTATTTCAAAAGGCTCGTTATATGACATAAGAAAATAAGTATATTTTTCATAATCAATCAGTCGGCTTTCAAAGACAGCTAATAGGGCTAGTATATAAAAAATCCCTAAAAAAGCTGCTTTCAACTTCTTCTGGTTCCGGTAAACAAAGAATCCGAAAATTGAAATACCCAGGCCCACTATAATAAAAATAATAAATTGATAACCGTTAATCTTATCAAAATAATATGCGAGTAAGCCTGTTATGTATAAAATGAATGGCAGTATCATTAAAAAAATACGTCTCAATTTTTCAACTCCTTACTAAACAAAAGTTGGATTTCCAAAAATAATCCAATCGGCTGTTTTTGTACATTTGGTTGATTTTAATAAATGTCTTAATAATGCTGCCTCAAATTTTTTCACATTCCATTCATACCGGTATTTCTTATGCCAATCCTCTACTTCTATGTAATGCAATCCTTTTAGCCACGTTAACAATTGCTCATCCGTCAGTCCCTTATCCAGTAATGCATCAATGACCGGTAACATGCGTACTTCTTCCTCATCGATTAAAGCATATTCAGTATGAAGACAGCTTTTTAAACTTTGTAATGCACTACATAATAATTTGGAATCCTTCATCAACGGATGTCTAATTGCTTCTGTTAATAAATCACTTCCATGTGCAACCGCATGTGCCCAGCCCTTTGTATTGACGAATCCTCGGTAATCCTTCTCAAGAAATAAATAATGAATACTACGGTGAATAGCCTCAACAACAAGTTCTTCAGGCAAACTTCTATTTTCACGATCTTTCCCTAAAATAAGGGTGATAACGAGTGCCGAAAACGATCTTGTAAATACATCATCAGAAGGATTGCTCTGTGTAATATTTAAATAAAGGTGCTCATCATCCGAACATGTTTTTAATATTAAAACTAATTGTTCTTCAGTAAATTGCTCATTCAGAATTAATTCGCAAAATCCCCGATAAATTAAGTTATCACGTAAATAGCCATCCGTATTTCCAATATTTTTTAGCATGAACTGGATTAATTCGTTAAAATCAATTAAATCCAGATTAATCGACTTTTTTACAATTCCTTCTAATTGTTCTTTCATCATATTTTATTGCTCCATTTCAAAAAGCTTCTTTAATGGATCAGGAATTTTCGCAACTCTTTTCTTTTCTAAATTGAAAAAGCATCCTGATTGTTTTCCGATGCAATGGATATGCTTTTCCGTTGTAATTTCCAGTTCCATTTCCCAACTAGATTGCCCGATTTTCACCATCCAGCACCGACCGACTGGTTGATCGAAAATTGTTAAAGGGGCTTTATATTCAATCTCTGTTTTCATCAAGATCGGGGATATTTGCACAGCCATCATCTCTGCTAATGGATAATGCTCATTTAAAAATGCCATACGTAAATCCTCAAACCAGCGTACATACACAATATTACTTACAATGCCCATCGCATCGATATCATAGGCGTTAATCTGAATCGGTTGTTCTGCCAATAATGTTTTCACAATATTTGTCCCCCTTAATTTTTCTCTTCATAACGAACCATTGACCAAAAACCGATATCCTCAAATCCAATCCGCTTATAAATGCGTCCGGCAGCCGGATTATCATAAAACAGACAGATTGATTTCCCTTCAGCGAGCAGGTCACGGCAAAGTTTTAACATACAATGTGTCGCATATCCTTTTTTCCCGTATCCCGGTCTCGTTCCGACGCCTACAATCATCGCGGACTGAGAATTTTCCGCTGTTGTTGATGCTGAAGAGACCATCACACCCTGTTCGTCACGAATAATATAAGTACGCCCCGTTTTAAATTTTTCCGCGCGCTCTCTTCCTTCAACACTAAATGTACCCGTTGAAAATTCCGGAATCGATCTGAGCATGTCAATATTTTCTTCGTATTCACTTGGCTGTAAATACGTCACATTTGAAAAATCCAAATCAGATGTGGGAACGGTCAATTCTGTACATTTTGCATAATACGTTTCGCTGTCCCGACGAATACCGCGGTCAATCCATTTCTTTAATGGAGCGACTAAATGCTGAAGCCCCGAAATTTCTATCCGACCTCGATTTTTGTTAATGATTTTGGCAAATCCCTCGGTATCATAATTTCCTTCACTGTACGGGATATAGTTTTGATCATAGCGCAGTAAAATCGCTTTTAGCTGATCACCTTCAAATTGCCCCCATAAATCCTGGATATCCGATTCCATCCCATACGCTTCAATATCACCGATGATAAATAAATTTTCTGCCGGCTTTTTATGTACAAGTGCCAATGTAGTTTCAAGGTCTTCGTTTGTTAACTTTCGAATCATTATATTTGCCTCCTATATAGTACGTTTACGAGCTTTTACGATAAAGGTTGTTGGAAAGTTGCTTGCTTTATGTAGAGAATAATATTTTTCGGAATACGGAATTTCTTCACCTTTTGCATGTACCGGAATATCACTTTCAATAATTTCTACAAGTTCAAAGCCTGCTTTTAAAAGTGCATTTATAAATGTCGCCATTTTATATTTCGGTATTTGCATTGGCGCATCTTCCCCTTTAAATGTCGTTGTTTCGATATGTCCTTCACGCTGGTAGGAATCCGTTAAACTAAACTGATGATCACGGCATTTGATTTGATTATAGAAAGGGTGTTCCCAGCTGAAAATAAATTCGCCTCCTTCTTTTAAGTAGCTGTAAACTAACTTAAACGTTGCCGGAAGATCACTTGACCAGCCAATCGCATAAATGGAATACACTAAATCAAAATAATTCTTCGGCAGACCGATTTCTTCTTCCATTGGAGCCGTAAATAAGCTTACCTCAATGCCGTATAACGTTTTCTGTGCCAGGTCCATTTGGGCACTCGAAAAATCAACACCCCAAAGCTCCTTTGCACCATTCTTATTCATATATAAAAGAGAATGACCGCTCCCAAATCCAACTTCCAGCACTGTTTTGCCGGCAACACTTCCGATTAAATTAAGTTCCTCTTCGGTTTGTGCTAATGGTCCATAGCTTGGCAACGCATCTCCTCCAGCAAAATGCTTTGCTACAATATCCCAGCTTTTTTTATTATTTTCGATAATTGTATTCAAAAAAGTCATTCCTTTCTGTAACGATGATGATTCCATACTGTATCTCCCAATTAAACCACTTTATTCCATATGTTACAATCCGACAATTTTTCTAATTTGTTTTAGTTGCGGTGCGAGCTATCCTATGTGATTTAGTGTTTATCGATGATAATTGGTTATTATAAAAACACCATATTATAAAAACGTTACCAATTGAACTGTAAATTACCTATTTCTGATGTGGTATGAAACTTTTTTACCTGTGCATTCTATTGTCATAAGGAGGCGATAACAGATGGCAAACAACAACAGCTCAAACAAATTACGTGTACCTGGTGCACAACAAGCAGTTGACCAAATGAAGTACGAAATTGCACAAGAGTTTGGTGTTCAATTAGGACCAGACGCATCAGCACGTGCTAACGGCTCTGTAGGTGGCGAAATTACGAAACGCCTAGTACAAATGGCAGAGCAACAATTACGCGGAAACTCAAACAATCAACAATAATTAACGAAAAGGAAGCGCTACAAATTTGTAGCGTTTTCTTTTCATTTTGGCTTTTCAAGAAGATTACATACACAACAAAAAATGAATCTTTTACAGCTTGCCTCCATAAAAACATTAATAAACGCCATTTCTCAAATGTCCTTAATTAACAAATCTAACCTTAGCTTTAAGGGCTGGGATAAATTTGAGCTATGTCTTTTAAAGGAGGAAATTCATAAATGAATATTTATGGGTGGATTGGTTTGTTAGGAATTGTTAACCTTCTCATTTCGTATAACTGTGCAATTAAATAATCCCGCTCCTAAAATCATATTTAGGAACGGGATTTAAATTGTCTACCCTATCATTTTTGACACAAAAAAACTGCACCCCATATTTGGGATGCAGTTTATCGTTACATCATTAAAATTAAAGTTTTACGATGTTTGTAGCTTGTGGGCCACGTTGACCGTCTTCGATTTCAAATTCAACTTTTTGACCTTCGTCTAAAGATTTGAAACCTTCGCCTTGGATTGCTGAGAAGTGAGCGAATACGTCGTTTCCGCCTTCAACTTCGATGAAACCAAAACCTTTTTCTGCGTTAAACCATTTTACTGTACCTTGTGTCATTTAAATGACCTCCATTTAATTAAATTTAATAAGATCACAATTCTCATAAAGAAAAAATTCACATATTACAAAAAGTACTAAATAAAACACGAATACATTTTGTAATAGGTGAATTTATTGTTGTCTTGTAACATTTCTTATTAACCATAGTATATAACAAACAAAACCATTTGTCTATTCTTATTATTTTATTTCATTCGAGTGCAAGTATAATCATGATGCAAACTAAGTTTTGAATAGATTTATCTTATTTCGAAAGTTAATCATTACTAGACTTTATTCTCTAGCTTACAGTATCATTAATGGCATCAACTACTTATCGAGGTGTTCTCTATTATGACAGCTAAAAAAGTATTAACAAACGAACAACAAGAACAACTTCTTACAATATTGAAAGCACGCTTTTTACAGCATATGGAACGTCATCCAAATATCGATTGGGAAAATGTGCAGACAAAGCTCGAAGCGAATCCTGTAAAACTGTGGTCGCTTCATGAAATGGAACGTACTGAAGGTGAACCTGATGTCGTTGCATATAATCATGAAATGGACACATACACATTTATGGACTGTTCACCTGAAAGCCCTAAAGGACGCAGAAGTATTTGTTATGACCAGGAAGCACTGGATGCGCGAAAGAAAAACAAACCTGAAGACAGTGCGATGAATATGGCGGCTTCTATGGGAATTGAACTTTTAACAGAAGTCGAATACCGCTCGTTGCAGCAACTTGGGAAATTTGATTTAAAAACGTCCAGCTGGGTTTTAACACCACCCGATATCCGCAAACTTGGCGGTGCAATTTTCTGTGACCGTCGATATGAGACGGTTTTCATGTATCATAATGGTGCAGACTCTTACTATGGTGCTCGAGGATTTCGAGGTTCGCTTACTGTTTAATTTAATGATCTCAATTTAAAACAAGCCGTTGTCACATTTTTTGACAACGGCTTGTTTCTATTTTAAGCAACTCTGGACAATAAATCGAATGACCCAGCCCGGGATATGAAAATAATATAAATTCAGATTTACCCTAAACTCCTTTTTATTCCAAAACTAATTAATATATGATCCTTTAAATCCTTACTTATCCTCCACCAGTTCCAATAATCCACAGTTCTAAAGTAGTGATTAATAAATCTACCATTTCGTCCCCTCCTTTGTATTAATTTTACAAATTATCAGACAAAAAGTGTATAATATGCCTAAAAGAATAATTAGGTGATGAAATGAATAATTACGGGCAAGTTGTAAAAGACATACGGGTTGGTAAAGGCTATTCACAACAATATGTCAGCGAGAAAATATGCTCACAGGGCAACTATTCAAAATTTGAAAAAGGGGAAAACAGAGAAATTAAATATTCTATTTTAAAGGAATTTTTGGGTCGGCTCGAAATGTCTTACGAAGAGTTTGAATACATAAGCAATAACTACGAAATGCATGAGCGCCAAAGAATTATGAAGAGGTTTTACAATCAAACGTACAATTCCGAAAATGCACTGCTTCAAATGATTGAAGAATGTGCTGCTTATTTACGGCAAAATCCGAACGACAATTTAATTATCAATATTCAAACCGTAATGGAGGGGATGCTCATTTTGGCCAGATCCAGCGATTTTGTAATGGCTTCTAAAACTTTATCTCCCATTTGGAAAGATCTTTCTCAACGAAATACATTGTACTTAGCTGATATTTATTTGCTGAATGCTATTTTATTTGTGTTTCCGATTCCAACTGCAACGGAAATAAAAGAATTTGCTTTTCGTCATATCGACAAGTACAATGGCTTTCAAAATATAAATAAATTAAAAATTAATTTTCTGATCAATCTGTCGCTTATTAATATTAAAGGAAAAGACTTTGAAACCGCACTTCATCTGTTAAATGATGCAATCAGTGCATGTAAATCGGAGCAGCTTTTTATCAACCTGTCGATTTGTTATGTGAGAAAAGGCGTTTGCCTCAATAATTTAAACGGAGCGGATGAAGGTTTTATCAATAAGGGCTTAACATTACTTCAACATTTAGAACAGGAAGAACTAGTTAAAATGTTGGAGAAGGAAATTAAAAATAATTTAATTGTTAAATAATGTAAAGATAATTATAAAGGGCAGCCAATGTTAGGTCGGCTGCCCTTTAGTTTATTTTTTTTTAGGTAAGTTCATTTTACGCTCTAATAATTTAATGCGGTATTTGTAAATCGCATAAATTACTGCTAGAACAATGATGATGATAACAAACGGCTGCAAGTATTGTTTAAACAGATCTCCTGCCTGTTCCCAGTTCTCCCCTAGCTTAATGCCTAAATAAACATAAAGCGCGGTAATTGGGAACATCGCTAAAAATGTGTAAATTGTAAACTTCCATACATTCATTTTAGTCATCCCGCATGGAACCGAAATTGCCGTACGGACGATTGGCATAAAGCGTCCGAAAAATGCGACACCCGCGCCATATTTAGCGAAAAACTTGTCCGATGCATTCACTTGCTTTTCATTGATCAAGAAGAACTTCCCGTATTTCAAAACGATTGGTCGACCACCATAACGCCCGACTGCATATAAAGTCAACGGACCAATCGTTCCGCCTACCGTTCCTGCAAGCACCATTAACCAATAGCTATATTCCCCTTGAGCAATCCAAAAGCCAGCCATCGGTAATATAATTTCTGCTGGAATAAACTCAAAGCAGAGCGCCAACAGTACACCAAAATAGCCAAACCCTTTAAAAAACTCAATCATTGATAGAATGATTGTATCTAACAACAAAAACAACTCCAATCATTTGCATTATCCCAAAGTTAAAATCATCATTTTCTGATTTTAACTCCATAGTCCACTTCCACATTCACTTAGCATACAAAAACTTTAATCGATTCACAATAGAAATTGTGGAAACATGCCGTTATTCTGTATGCTCTTCTTTAGAATAGAACGTCGTCTCCTCACAAATGTTGCCTCATCCGCAAAACTTTTAATTTTATAGCAGTGTATGCCTATGAAAAAAGCGATATGTCAGTACAATTGTGACTTCCCCTCTCCAACTAACTCCACATATAAAAACGAACAGACGAAACCAGTTATGCTTTGGAATCGTCTGTCTCTTAGTTAAATTAATGCTTTTAAATCATGAATAAACTCATAGATAAAGTAACAGCCAAATCCGAATAATAATACACCCGCGATGATGGAAGTCCATTTAATCATAGTACGATTCATAACTTTTCTCGAAAGTGAAACAATTGTTAAAAGTCCAATATCATGCAGTAAAATCCCTGATAAAATACCAAGCGCAACAATTAAAAATTGATGGGTACCTTTTCCTGAATAAGAGTCGGCCAAAACTGCTCCAAATACAGAAATCCAGAAAACAAGATTTCCTGGAGAAACAGCAACCAATAAACCATTGCGGTAAGTTGACAAAAAGGATTTATTGGCTTTCTCACCAGCTAATGCAATATCTTTGTCTGCGTTTTTAATAGAATCAAAAGCCAAAACAAATAAAAACGCGGCTCCAATAAGCCAAAGCGGAAGTTGAATATAAGACAACGATAAAAATTGAGCTACCCCTAAATATAAGGCAATGATTAAAGCTAAATCAATTGTCATACCACCAAGCCCTACCGCCCAACCATGCATAAATCCATTTTTTAACCCCTGTTTTGTCATTTCAACTGTAATGGCACCAACCGGCATTGCAATCGCAAGGCCAATCATGACATATGCAAAATATAAACTCATTCGACCACATCTTCCAAAAAAGATTTCTTCTTACGTCCGTTTTATAAATATAATTATATTTGAATATTTATAAATTTTCAATTCTCCCCTAATTAATTATTAATTCCAGGATTGACTTATTTCAGGAAAACTATTATGATGTCATTAATTTATGAGAAGGAGGGATTTTTCTATGTTTTTACTTCGTTTACGCTAAGCTGGCAATAAAAAAGCAAACCCATTTGAGATGGGCTTTTTTGTCATGCTTGTAAACGATGAAACCATAGAGATTCCTCTTTAAACGGGAGACTTCTATATTTTTTCGGCGCAGGCATACATATGTCTGCTTTTTTATTGCGTTTTAGACTCACGTATAAAATGGAGGGCTAAAACAATGCAGATGCTTCTATTCTTTTAATACGGGCGGATTACACAAACCGCTCGTATCGATAAGCTATCGGTACGAAATTCTATATTTCGGAGGTAGCAATAATGGAAAACTTAAGCTTTGAACTGAAAAATATACACGTACAATTTTTAGATAAGGATATACTCGCAATCCCGCAGCTGGCTATTTATCAATTTGACCGCATCGGTATTGTCGGTAAAAACGGCGCCGGTAAAAGTACTTTATTAAAAATATTAACGGGTCAACTTGTGCCGCAGCAAGGAAATGTAAGTTCACATGTCGATTATTATTATTTTGAACAAACATCCCCTGCTTTCACCCAACACAATATTGACATCGCCCTCCTTCATAAATTAAAGGCAGTCGATCCACATAGCGGTGGTGAACTGACGAGGCTGAAGTTATCACAGGCATTCAGTCATTACTATGAGGCATTGATTTTCGATGAACCGACAACGCACTTAGATCGAAAAGGCATCCGATTTTTGCAAGATCAACTACGCGATTATTACGGAGCTGTCGTCTTAGTCAGCCATGATCGGAACCTGCTGGATAGCGTCGTCACGACAATCTGGGAAGTAAATGATGGCCAAGTTTCGGTTTATAGCGGAAATTATTCCGATTATTCCGCGCAAAAGGAACGGGAAAAACATGAGCAAGCTGCTGCCCATGAAAAATACGTTCGCGAAAAGGCCCACTTGGAAAAGGCAGTTGCCGAAAAAATGAAAAAGGCCGAAAAAATTACCGAGGCAAAGAAGCTTTCAAAAAAAGAAACGAAGGCTAAAGCGAATCGAATGTTTGAAACAAAATCCAAAGGAACAAGCCAAAAAGCGGCTTATCGCTCGGCAAAGGCGATGGAAAAACGAATCGAACAGCTGCCTGTTGTAGAGAAAGTAAAAGAAGATGTTCCACTTCATTTCAAACAATCGAAAGCATTGGAACTTCATAATAAAGTGCCGATCATGATGCAAGATTTCACTTTGTCGATCCGTAAGAAAATACTGATTGATCAATGTCAGCTTCAAGTTCGTTTACAGGATAAAATCGCTCTGACCGGTCCGAACGGCAGTGGGAAATCAACGTTGCTGCAGGCGATGATCGAAAAGCATCCCCATATGGATCTCTCACCGAAAGTCAAAATCGGCCATTTTTCTCAGCTTGCATATCAAAACTTGCCGGATGAGACGGTTTGGAGTTTTATAAAAACACGAAGCGAATATAGCGATGCATTTATTCGTACTGTTTTACATCTGATGCAGTTTGACCAGAGTGATTTACAAAAACGAATTACTGTTTTAAGCGGAGGCGAACGCATTCGTTTACTTTTAAGTGAGCTGTTTTTAGGTCAATATAATATTCTCCTGCTCGATGAACCGACCAACTTCCTTGATATGGCGACAAAAGAGGCGTTGGTAAACTTTATCCGGGCATATGACGGCACTATTCTTTTTGTCTCCCATGATGACTACTTTGTGAAACAAGTAGCTACAAGAATTATAGAGATAAAAGATAGGGCCTTAATTGAAATCTGACTTTACTTGTAATGTTTCGAATTGAACAATCCTTTCATTTCCAATCGATGTGCACTAAAATGATTTCATATGGTAATCATAGTAAGAAAAGGTAACGAGCTATTTATTATTTGGAGGTCATCACATGGAAATAGGTATTTCAACATTTGCAGAAACAACTCCCGACGCTTTAACAGGCAAAACAGTAAGTCATGCCGAACGACTGCGCCAAATCGTCGAAGAAATTAAGCTGGCGGATTCGGTAGGACTGGATGTGTATGGTGTCGGAGAACATCACCGTGAAGATTATGCAGCATCGGTTCCATCTGTCGTGCTCGCTGCAGCTGCAATGCAAACAAAACAAATTCGACTGACGAGCGCTGTAACGGTACTCTCGTCGGATGATCCGGTACGTGTGTTCCAGCAATTCGCAACACTTGACGGACTATCGAACGGCCGTGCCGAAATTATGGCTGGACGCGGTTCATTCATTGAGTCGTTCCCCTTGTTCGGCAACGATTTGAACGACTATGATGCGCTTTTTGAAGAAAAACTTGATCTATTATTAAATCTTCAGGAAAATGAGATTGTGTCATCAACCGGCCATTTCCGTCCATCTATTCCGGGACGTGGCATCTACCCGCGCCCCGTTCAGGAAAAATTACCGATTTGGGTAGCGAGCGGCGGTACACCACAATCCGCAATTCGAGCGGCTACATTGGGCTTGCCGCTAACATTGGCGATTATTGGTGGTAGTCCCCTGTATTTCGCACGCATCGTTCAACTGTATTATGATGTGGCGAAAAAAGCAGGCCATGACATTTCGAAGCTGCGTGTCGCTTCCCATTCGCATGGTTTTATTGCGGATACAACAGAACTTGCTGTTGAGCAGTTTTTCCCGTCCACAGCAGCAGCGATGACGAAACTTGGCCGTGAGCGTGGATGGGCTCCTTATACACGTGAAGCATTTGATGATGCCCGCAGCTTGGAAGGCGCTCTTTATGTAGGAGATGTTGACATGGTTGCAAAGAAAATCATCTACCTTTACGAACATGTCGGCATTTCAAGATTTTTCCTGCACGTGCCAGTCGGTTCCATGCCGCATGACCAAGTAATGCATGCCATCGAACTTTTAGGCACAAAAGTTGCGCCAATCGTACGTGAGGAAGTCGCACGATTGAAAAATAGGTAAGAATGTTAGTTAATGGGCTGTGCAGAAAAATACTGCACAGCCCATTTTTTTATGAAGTTTGCGTTTACCCCTTTTTATACAAAGCTATCTGACTATATTAACTAGAATAATAACTAAATCGCTTAAAATTCTGAATATTATTGCAATTGTAAATTTGATATATTACAATGACATGAATTCAATAGAAAGCTGAGGTTACATCATCATGGGAGTTTTACAGAAGATAGGTAAGTTTGCAGGAAATACATTTGCGATTTGGGTACTCGTTGCAGCTGGTTTAGCGATTTGGCTGCCTGAATATTTCACTTGGATTGGTAGTTACATCACCATATTATTAGGGATTGTCATGTTTGGTATGGGGATGACATTGAAACTAGATGATTTTAAATTGATTCTTCAACATCCGAAAGGCGTGATTATCGGAATTGTTTCCCAGTTTGTGGTTATGCCGCTATTGGCATTCGCGTTAGCAAAAATTTTCAATTTACCACCTGAAATTGCAGTTGGTGTTATTTTAGTAGGTTGTTGTCCAGGAGGTACTTCATCAAATGTTATGACTTTCCTGGCAAAAGGAAATACAGCATTATCTGTTACGATTACATCATGTACGACATTATTGGCACCGTTTGTGACTCCTGCGCTAATTTATTTATTAGCAAGCGAATGGTTACCGGTTTCATTTATGGCCATGTTTATGTCGGTCATCAAAGTTGTATTAATTCCAATTGTTTTAGGAATCGTTGCTCAGTTCTTATTTAGACCAATTGTGGAGAAAAGCATCGATATACTTCCAACTGTATCCGTTATTGCGATCGTCATGATCGTTGCAGCCGTAGTAAGCGGAAGCCGGGATAAAATTTTAGAAACAGGATTAATCATTTTTGCCATTGTAATTTTACATAATGGGTTAGGGTATTTAATAGGGTTCTTAGTAGCGAAATTATTCAAATTGCAATACGATGATCAAAAAGCGATTTCGATTGAAGTTGGGATGCAAAATTCGGGATTGGGTGCCCAATTAGCTATGGCACACTTCGATCCCGTATCAGCGGTTCCGAGTGCAATCTTCAGTTTCTGGCACAATATTTCCGGACCGATCCTTGCTACGTATTGGGGTTCAAGAGCGAATAAGAAGGTCAAATAGTTATTACACAAAAAGTGGTACGAAGTTGTTGATTCGTACCACTTTTTATTTCGATATATGTATGTATTAGAGAGCTTTATTCATTCAATTCTAACTTATATTGTACTAACTTAACTTCTTTACCTATATATAATTCAGTTCCTTCACGGCTTTCTTCAGTAAATCCAACCTTCTCCATCATTTTTCTGGAACGATGATTTGTTTCATAGGTTTTTCCGTAAAATGTAGTGACTCCGAATTGTTCATTCGCATAATTCAGCAATTTTTTAATCATCTGAGTACCAATACCATTATTCCAAAGAGTACTATCTCCAATAGCAATACCTATTTCTGCACTATTATTTTTAAATTCTGCTAAATCGGCATAACCGATAAGTCTATTTTTATATTCAATTCCAAGACGGATCATATCTTTTTGTTGATTGGTTACACAACGTTCCCACCATTTAAATAATTCCAGATGATCTCTATTTTTCTGCCATCCATTTGCTTCACAAAAACGATCATCCCTACTCCAATCAACGACAGCATTAAAATCTTCTAATTTTAACTTTCTTAAGTAAATTTCATTTCGATTAATATCCATTATTCAGCTCCATTATTTTGCCGATTACACTTCGATAGCATAATTACATCGAAAGCCTCGTTATTTTGGTACATATACTTTCTTAAAATTCCTTCCTTTTCAAAACCCTGTTTCATCAATAATTGACTGGATCCTATATTTTCCACAAAAACGATGGCACCGATTCGTATTAACTCCATCTCCTGGAATCCATGGTCAACGATTTTAGCTACTGCTTCCGATGCATAACCATTCCGCCAAAAATCTGGATAAATTTCATACCCTACTTCTGCACGCCGATGCGTTTTTGACCATGAGTTAAAGCCAATTGTACCGATTAAACCCGGAACGCCCTTCTTTTCAATTCCCCAGCGCATCCCTTTTTCAGATTGAAAATTAATAGTAAATGCCTCGATTAACTTCTCTGCCTGCTCTATTTTTTTAAATGTGTTCAATCCGTAATATTTTGTTACCTCTTCGTTTGAAAAAATCGAATAAATATCTTCCGCATCGGAAGGAAGAATTTCTCTTAACACGAGTCGTTTAGTTTCTAATTTTGGAAACATAGTACTGCTCCTTTCGTAACACTATAATTTTAAGCAGTTTGCATGAATTGCCCCATTAATCTGACTTTCGAATTGACAGTTCCACCAAGGCATTTTCTGACTTCCTCATTTGTATAGAGTGCTTTTATGTATATGTATATTTGCAAAGGTTGTATCGTACACCTGTCTCAAGTATCTTCTTTTCTTCTACCTAAGTAATGATCTCTATATTTAAATATGAAAACCCTTGCCGTTTAAATGGCAAGGGATATTTCATTTAATCAATGTGTTCAATACAAAACCTGCCATTAATAATTTTCAATCTGATATTCATTCATTTTATGAGCTAAACGAATCGTCACTTGAGCTAATTGTGCATACGTGACTTCACTAGTTGGTTTTAGCTGATTATTTTCGGCTTCAAGTAATCCCATTGCATATGCTAATGCCACGTGACCACGTACTTTCTTATCCACTAGTGCGGCATCACTGTAATTCAATTCATATATATCGCTAAGTTGTGCAGGTTTGTTTAACTTCAGTGTACCAATTACCCATTTTGCCAGCTCTTGATTTGTAAGGGCTGTTTTAGGATTGAATGTTTTAGTAGATGCATCTAGCATCCCCATTTTTAAGGCACGTGTGACAAATGCATATATAGCATCATCTGGCGTAATATCCGTAAATGATTCATCCGCCATTTCAAACTCATCGAATCTAGAGCTGTAATACATGTAAGTCACTGATTTCAGTAAAACTTTTAACGCTTCCTCTTTCGTAATAGGAGCATCCGGGTTAAACTTATCATTTACTTCCAAAATACCTGCATGAATTAAATAATTTAATTCTTCAGCGGCTTTTGGATGCTCGATTTTAGGCTTGTCCGAACTGGCCATTCCATAAACATCTAACCATTCTCCTGTTTTGGCATCAATGGCAGCAGACGATCCTTCTTTGAAGACTGGTTGATACGCTAAGCTATAATGCTGTTCATTACCCACTTTTGGATGATTCACATATTGCAGCTTCAGTTTCAACTCGTCTTTCAACATTTTTGTTGCTTCCTGTTCTGATATAATATCAGTTGCTGCCGGCCACTCCAATTCGCCATAATCGCTTACATACAAGCTTACTAAATCACCTGTTTTAGCATCGACATTTATGGAGATATTGTCTCCTGCTACTGTTAATCCGTTCACGATACGCGGGAACGTAAAGTAATAACTGTCATTATAACTCTCATGTAAGCCCTCATTCACCGGTATTGCATACTTATGAGCAGATGAAGGTACCCAATCTTTTATATGGGCAATCGCTTTATCCAACGCCTGTTTTTGCGATAATTTTACTTCTGTATCGTTTTCATCCTCTTCTACCTCGAGGTTACTTTTTATATCACTATAATGAATAAATTCCCCTGTTGCTTTATCAATTGTTAGTACAGTTCCTGTTCCACCATTACGATAGTTATACATATATTGAATGTTGAATACTTCTTTACCAGTTTCTGTTGTTGTTTCATCAACTGCTCCAATTTCTAGTTGAACACCTTTAATATCTGTTGCCAGCAATTTTTCTGCCATTGCTCGCGCCTGCTCCGCTGTCATGTTCGGCTGTTTTGCCGCTAATGGCGCCGAAACAATTGGTGTAAGTGATTTAGCTGATAAAGTTGAAGAGAGCCCGTCCATAGTTAACCAATCTCCTGTTTGCGCATGGACACCTGAAATAACTTGGCTATTCGGTTCATAAACAAGCTTTACTTTATGATCCCCTGTTGTGTAATCCGGAACAATTGAATATGACAACTGTGCTTTTAAAGCATCTTGCAAGCGGTCGGCAATAGATGATTCATTTTGTTTTTTAGATGGATCATCATACGTAAAATTATTTTTTGGAGGTGTTGTTCTATAAAATGATGATACTGTGCCATCCCCTAATACACGGATATTGATCGTTTGATCTGAAATGGGAATACCCGAATTTTTCTTTTCATACATAAATGAGTATTCAACAGGCTGTGTTAAAATTGAAGGTGAGTAAAAATCGTGTGCGTTTGGCACAAGCTCATACCCCTCGCCTTTATTGAACCTTTCCATAAATTTATCCGCTACTTTTTGTGCTTCTTCTTTTGAATATTTTGCCGGGAACAATATATCCTTTGTGTTTACTGGTTGATAATAGAATTGTTCTAACTCCAATGTTTCTCCAACAAAAATAAAGCTTCCATGAACATATTGGTTATCAATTCGCTTAGAGAAATAAAGTTCGTAGCTTACCGTCGTGTCTGTTGGACGTGAATAACCTGTACCCGTTTGGAAATCTTTTTCAGTTACATTTTTGAACTCATTCGGAAATAATTCTCGGAAACGCTTCATTAAATCCTCTTTTGTTACCGTTGTATTCGTTTGTGCCACTTGAATCGGCAATGACTCCATTCGATCATTCCCTACTGTTGAAGCACTTGCAATTGGTGCTAATAACCCAACAGACAGCGCTGTTGCGGTTAACATTGCACCCGCCTTTTTAAAAGTTACCACTCTTCATCCCCCTATCTCTTTTTCGTAAAACATATGTTTACACTTACATAATACGAAACGGACATACAAAAAGTTTCATACTTGTAATAATTTAACATAATTTACGAAACGTTAAAGCCAATAAGCCATATATCTAACCGTTTTATTAATAACATAAAAAATCAAGCCCTCCCTCTTCCCTCTTTTTAAAAATATTACCAGTTGTTATAACAGTTATCGCAAAATATTCCCAAAAGAATAAAAACCCCTATTTTGAAAATAGGGGTTTTGAAAATTTTTATTATTCTAAGCTGCGACGTTTAATTTTTTTCGTTTTGTTGGATCAAGTCGTTTCTCCAGCCATAACAGTAGTACATCTGCCAAAATTGCCATTAATGCGGTTGGAAGTGCTCCCGCTAAAATAATAGCAGTACCACTCGTAGCATTTGTTCCGCGAATGATTATATCACCCAGACCGCCAGCTCCAATAAACGCACCAATAGCGACAATACCGATTGCCACGACAAGGGCAATGCGAATACCAGTTATAATAACAGAGAGGCTTAAAGGCAGCTCCACCATATACAGAATTTGTAGCTTGGTCATTCCCATACCGCGCCCTGCATCAGTTAAGCTACGATCAATATTCCGAATACCGACAAATGTATTTTTAACAATCGGCAAAAGAGAATAAAAGAATACGGTCACAATAACCGTCGTTTTTCCAAGACCTAAAACGAGCATAATCATTGCCATTAATGCGAGCGCTGGGATCGTTTGAATAATATTGGCGAGTGTAATGACAGGACCTGAAATCTTCGGAAATTTCGAGATCCAAATCCCTATTGGTATACCTATTATAGATGCAAGCAATACACCATACACAGACAACTGAAAATGTGCGAGAAATTGTGAAAATACATAAGAACCATTTTCCCTCATATAAAAGAAAAATTGTTCAACTACCGTTAGCTGTGTCATATCCGTCATGGTGTATCATCTCCTGAAAAATAATCGTGTTCCTTTAAAAATTCCTCAGCAACAACTGTCGGTTCAATTAAGTTATTGTCAGCCAGGAAATTCAGGCGCTGCATTTCTTCTGTGGAAATTTTGCCAACTAGTCGTTGCAGAGCATTTCTTACTTCAGGCTTTTTCTCCAATAATTCCGTATCTGCAAATGGTGATGCATCATACGCCGGGAAAAAATGCAGATCATCCTCTAAAACGGTTAAATCATAGGAAGCGATACGTCCATCAGTCGTATAGCCAAGCACGACATCTACTTCGTTTTGAGCAACCGCATCATATACTAGCCCAATTTGCATCGGGAAGACGCGTCCAAATTTAAAACCATACGCTTCACTGAACGCTTTATACCCATCGCCATCACGGTTCATCCATGACGTATCAACACCCAACTGCAAGTCCTGAGCTACTTTTTTTAAGTCGCTGATTTTAGTCAGCCCGAATTTCTCCGCTGTTTCCTTTGTTACCATAAAAGCATACGTATTATTAAATCCATATGAATCGAAAAATGTCATTTGATATTCTTTTTGAAATATTTCCTGTACCATCTTCAATGCTTGTTCCGGATCACTGTCAGGTTCTTGTCCGAGTGCCCCCGTTAAATCTGTTCCGGTATAACGCACTGCCGAAATGTTCGCATCACCGTTTAGCATTGCCTGATGAAGCACGACAGCAGAGCCTAGATTTTTGATCAACTCTACTTCTTCATCAGTGTAATGTTCCAGCATCCCTTTCACAATGTAAGCGGTAATTTGACCTTCTGTGGAAACTACCGATCCTACACGTAATTTATCATCTTCCTTGCCGCAAGCGCTTAAAACAATGACAGACAGTAAAAGCAGTAAAAATTTTTTCATGATGTTCGACCTCCTTGCATACGAAGCCCTTTTGGAATCATGAAGCGTTCAAAACGGCTTAACAGAAAGTCCACGAGCAGGGCTAAGGCAGTTACTATTAATGCCCCTCCTACAATGAGCTCTGTTTTATATAAATTTAGTCCATTAAAAATAAAATCTCCTAATCCGCCAGCACCAATATATGATGCCAATGTTGCCCATGAAATAACATATACTGCACATAATCGGATGCCCGACATAATAATTGGCATGGCAAGCGGTAATTCAACCATTCGCATCGATTGCAACGGGGTCATGCCCATTGCTGTACCTGCCGCTTTAATATTTTGATTAACAGATTGCATCCCAATAAACGTATTGTTCAATATTGGCAGTAAAGAATAGATGCATAACGCAAAAATTGCCGGTACTTTGCCGACACCTAAAAAAGGAATCATAATCGCTAACAGAGCAAGGGACGGTACTGTTTGCAGGACACTTGTAACTGTAAGAACGATTTTTGCGACTGTCTTCGTTTTCGACAACAATATGCCTAAAGGAACGGCGATGATCACTCCTAATAATAGAGCGCTAAAAGATATGTAGAAGTGCTCCCATGTTTTAAGTAAAATATCGGCACTATTTTCCGTGAAAAAGCTCATCATACATCCATCAGCTCCTGTTCCTCTTCTCCCCAAATCGTATCGTAAACAATATCTACGATGTTCGCTCGAGTAATGAGGCCCATGAGATGTTGCTGATCATCAACAACCGGAATATTGTTCAAATTAAGATTTAAAATACGACGAACCGTATCCTGAAGTTTGGAACCCGTCTTCATGAAAATGACATCCCGATTATAAACTTCTGAAACACTTTTTTTCGTGCGCGCATTCCCTGTTAAACTTTCGACTGTTAAAAAACCGAGTAATCGATTTTGTCCATCTGTAACAAACAACGTATCCACTCGTGATTTAACCATTAAGCGGATTGCCTCATCCAAGCTGCGTTCAACGGTAATTGATACTGGTTTAATCATTACTTCGTCCACCGTTTTTATATTTGGTTTTTGCTGGATTAAACGATGCGAACCGATGAATTCTTTTACAAAGTCATTGGCGGGACTCGCTAAAATATTGTCAGGGGTATCAAACTGCACAAGTTTCCCTTCATGCATGATAGCGATGCGATCAGCAAGCTTAATCGCCTCATCCATATCATGCGTAACAAAAATAATCGTTTTATCAAGTGTCTTTTGAAGCTCTTTAATTAAATCCTGTAATGTATCGCGGGTAATCGGATCAAGTGCACCGAACGGCTCGTCCATTAGGATAATGTCCTGCTCAGCTGCAAGAGCACGAATTACACCGATACGCTGCTGCTGCCCGCCCGAAAGCTGGGATGGATAATAGTCTAAATACGCTTCCGGTAAATTGACTAACGATAAAAGGTATTTGGCCGTTTCATCGCGTTTTTCTTTCGACCATTGAAGTAGCCGCGGGACAAGCGTAATATTTTCACGGATTGTCATATGTGGCATTAAACCAATTTGTTGAATGACATAGCCGATAGTTCTCCTAAGAGTGACTGGATTCAGCTTCGTGATTTCTTTTCCGTTTATTGAAATCATTCCGCTTGTAGGCTCTACCATGCGATTAAGCATACGAAGGGCTGTCGTTTTACCACTCCCGCTTGTACCAATAAATGCTATAAACTCTCCTTTTTTAATATCAAGTGTTAAGTTATCAACGGCCACTTTCCCGCCACGGTATACCATCCGTAAGTTTTCGATATGTAACATACAGCTCATTCCTTCTTCTTATGTATTGTTGTATTTCTCAGTTTATTTGAGGAATACTTCCATTCCTTACCCTTTATTTCAAAAAACGTAACAAGAATGACATTAATTTTTCAATATTGCATTATTATTTATTTAATTGTAATAATGGGATTGTTTATTAATTGAAAATAATTTGCTTGAAAACATTAAAAGCATTATGAAAAAACAGATATTATATAAATTAATTGCATTTAAAATAAGTATTTAAATTCTTTTATCCAATGGGTAAAAGAATTATTTTCGAAATTGTTTGACAATGAAGCTAACATTATTTATTATGTATATAAGTTTACTAGGTATTGAAGCTGACTAGATAACTAGAGGCACATAATGGGGTATTTATACGCCAATTATGTGCCTCTTTTTTATTGACAAGGAGGAAAATATTGATGGAACATGCGTTAACTATTCAATCGTTAAACAAAATTTTCTCAACGCAAACCGAAGAAGTAATTGCATTAAAAGATGTGAATCTGCAAATTGAGCAAGGTGAATTCATAACAGTTATTGGACCAAGCGGATGTGGCAAAAGTACCTTGCTTAAAATACTTGCAGGTCTAGATACGACTTATGAAGGCATTGTTGAACTGGACAGACAGCCTATTAAAGGACCCAGTCTGGAGAAAGGATTTATTTTTCAGGAGCCGCGCCTATTTCCATGGCTAACGGTCGAGAAAAATATCGCCGGTGATCAGTCCCTTAAAAATCCTTCTGTTCGTAAAAAGGTAGATGAACTGATCCAGCTTGTGAAACTAGAAGGATTTGAAACTGCCTATCCGAAACAGCTTTCAGGCGGCATGGCACAGCGTGTGTCCATTGCACGTGCACTGTTAAGAAATCCAAAGGTGTTGCTGCTGGATGAACCATTTGGTGCGCTTGATGCTTTCACACGTTCGCATATGCAGGAAGTATTGCTCGATATTTGGACGAAAAACAAAACAACGATGATTTTTGTAACACATGATTTGGATGAAGCTGTTTTCCTTGGACAACGGGTTGTCATTATGAATCCGCGACCGGGACATATTAAAGCGGTGTTGCCTATTGAACTTACATTCCCGAGAAAACGGTCTTCGCTGTCTTTCCAGGAAATGCGTCGCAAAGTACTGAATGAATTTGAAAGAGTTGAAGATGAGTCCTACACAGTTGGTGCAGGTATATAAAAGGAGCGAAATTATATGAGAAAACAGTTATACACATTATTATTATTAGCTTTAACTTTCCTGTTGGCAGCGTGTGCAAGTGAAGAAACAAAATCCTCCAAAGCATCCTCAAATAGTAATGATCTAGTCGTTCGAATCGGGATCCAAGGGAGTGGCGGCTTGTTCGGTAAAGCTAAGGAAGATCGATTATTTGAAGAGGCTTTTGAATCACATGGGGCAAAGGTGGAATGGGTGGAATTCCAAAGCGGCCCTCCGATGACTGAAGCAATTGCCTCGAACAAATTGGATATTGCAGGACTTGGCAACATGCCTGTCATTACAGCACAAGCTGCCAATATTCCTTTTAAGATTATTTCTCAAACATTGGAAGGCAAGAAAAACGTAGGTGTTATTGTCCAGTCATCCAGCGGCATTACTACTTTGGAAGAGCTGAAAGGAAAAAAAATAGCTGTCGGTAAAGGAACAAATGCCTATGATTTTATTTTGCGAAGCTTTGATAAATTAAACATCAATCCAGATGAAGTGGAACTGATCAACTTAAATCCCGATGAAGCACAGGCTGCCTTCGATTCAGGGGGTGTCGATGCCTGGGCGATTTGGGAGCCTTACTTAACAATTAATACGCTGTCTGAAAAGGGAACAATTATTGCAGACGGAGAATCAGTCGGTCTTCTCTCCCCTTCATATACGATTGCACGGTCAAAATTTACTGAAGAACACCCCGAACTTGTTGTGACGTATTTAAAAACATTAAATGAGCTTTTGGCATGGGAAACTGCAAACGAAACCGAAGCCGTGGAGCGTTATGCGAAAGAACGTAATCTACCAGTTGCGTTAATGGAGCAAACAAGACAACGCTCAAAAAGCATAAATATTTTAGTAGAGGATGCAATTATTCAGGAACACCAAAAAACGGCAGATTTTCAATATAAACAGGGGACAATTCGTCAAAAAATCGATGTTTCCGAAGTATTCGACAATCGCTTTTATAAGGAAGCCGTTAAATAATTTTTGAGGAGGCGTTGTCATGGTCACACTTAATAAAACTCTACCCAAAGACAGGAAAAAGATCGCATTTTCAGCAAAGAGCAGGCAGCTACTACTGGGTGCGCTCCTTCCTGTAAGTTTACTGTTTCTTTGGGAATGGGCTGGCCGAAGTGGATATTTAAATCCGCTTCTACTCCCTGCCCCTTCAGCTATTTGGAATGAATTCATTTTTTTACTGCAGCAACAGCATTTGCTCGGACATTTGCAAGTATCGGTTTTACGTGCACTGGCCGGTTTGGCTATTGGCGGGTCTCTTGGTTTGGTGCTGGGCCTGATTATTGGATTTTCCTATAAAAGCCAACGTGCATTTGACCCAACAATTCAAATGATTCGCATGCTTCCCCATCTAGCAATTGCCCCACTATTCATCTTATGGTTCGGGTTTGGGGAAACATCGAAACTATTGTTAATTGCAAAAGGCGCTTTTTTCCCTCTGTATATTAATACATTTTTAGGAATTCGTTCAGCAGACAGTAAGTTATTCGAAGTAGCACGAGTTTTGCAGTTTAATAAAATGCAGCTTGTTTTAAAACTAATTATCCCGTCCGCGCTTCCCCATATTTTACTAGGACTACGCCTGTCTGTTGGGGTTTCATGGCTAGGGTTGGTAGTCGCTGAAATGATGGGCTCAACAGAGGGAATTGGATTCTTAATAAATGATGCGCGTTCTATGTCCATTATAACGACAGTATTTGTAGGAATTATCATCTTTGCATTACTCGGAAAGTTATCGGATTTTCTTGTGCTCACAGTGGAGAAAAAATTATTAAACTGGCAGAGCACTTTTAAAGGAGGGAAATAAATGACGCTAGTTTCAAAGGAAACGCTGGAAGTAAAACGTAGATGGCCATTGCAGAAAGTTCAGCACATCATTTATCCGCTTTATTTTCCTGTTTCAATCTTAGTGCTTTGGCAATTGGCAGGTACATTTGGTCTCGTAGAAGAACATATTTTACCGACACCACTTAAAATTGCATCGACATTTTGGATTTTATTGGCCAATGGGGAATTGCCTGTTCATTTTCTTGCTAGTGGGCAGCGTGTAATTTTCGGCTTTCTGTTAGGTGCCCTTACCGCGATCATTTTAGGTATTGCGACCGGCTTCAGTAAAATTGCACAGCAATTGATAGACCCGTCCCTTCAAATGTTACGGACTGTGCCGCTATTATCGCTCATACCCCTTTTTATCCTATGGTTTGGCGTTGGTGAGTTTGGCAAAGTGCTGATGATCGCACTTGGCGCATTTTTCCCGGTTTACGTCAATATTTTTCTTGGCATTCGTCTTGTTGACCAAAAACTCTATGAAGTGACCGGTATTTTACAATATTCTTTTAAGGAAAAATTAACAAAGCTTATTTTTCCTTCAGCAATGCCCAACCTTTTACTTGGTCTTCGTCTGGCAATGGGGACGTCTTGGCTTGTGCTCGTTGTCAGCGAAATGATGGGCGCAAGTGCTGGAATTGGCTATATGATTCAGGATGCCCGTGCTTATTCGCAAACAGATATTGTGTTTGTCGGGCTCATTTTATTTATTATTCTTGGCAAATTCACGGATTCGCTCGTCGGTTCAATTGAAAAACGCGCCTTAAAATGGCGTGACACATACAAAGGTTAAGGGGGAATTTTAATATGAGTAAAAGAGAAGGAAAATTAAGTTTAGGTGCGTTTATTTATTACAGTGGTCATCATAGTGAAAGTTGGCGTCATCCATCCGGATCAGGCCACAACCCTTTTGATATCGATTACTTCATAGAAGTCGCAAAAACTGCCGAACGCGGTAAATTCGATATGATGTTTCTGGCGGATTACCTACACGTTTCAGGTGCTGAGCAGACGGCATCCGGTATGCTTGATCCTGTTACCCTATTATCAGCAATAGCCGTTCATACAAAAAAATTAGGACTAACAGCAACTAGTTCTACAACATACAACGAACCGTTTCATTTAGCAAGACGCTTTGCAACACTAGACCATATTAGTCACGGGCGGGCTGCATGGAATATTGTAACATCACAGCATGACACCGAAGCACAGAATTTTGGTAAAGAAAAGCATCCTGAGCACGGGCTACGCTACAAGATGGCTGAAGAATATGTAGATCTGGCACGTAATCTATGGGATAGCTGGGATGACAATGCGCTCATTAATGACAAGGAAAATCGTAAATTTATAAAGCCAGGTTCCGTAAAGGAAATTAATTATAAAGGCGAATGGTATGCATCGCGTGGTCCTTTAAATGTACCCCGTCCACCGCAAGGCTATCCGGTACTCGTTGTAGCAGGCGGTTCGGAAGCCGGTATTGCCTTCGCGGCAAAAACCGGTGAAGTGGTCTTTACTGCAAGTCAATCACTGGAAAATTCAAAAGCATTTTATAAGAAGCTCCAGGCGAAATTGGCTGAAGAAAACCGTGATCCACGCAGCATCAAGATTATGCCTGGTATTTCACCAATTATTGCCGAAACAGAAGAAGCTGCTTGGGAAAAATATGAAGAGCTCAATCAATTAATTTCGGATGATGAAGCTTTGAAAACCGTTTCCGCTTTTTTAGGTATTGATTTATCCGACTATCCGGCAACTGGTCCCCTACCTGAGCTGCCGGACTTAGCTGCACAATCAAATGCGATGAAGAGCCGCATCCAGTTATTTATAGACTCCGCACGTGAAGCGAATCTTTCCATTGCCCAACTTGGCCGTAAGATGCACGGAGCGCGGGGCCATCTGGAATTTGTCGGCACTCCTGCACAGCTGGCAGATTTACTGGAGCTTTGGTTTAATGAATATGCTTGCGATGGGTTTAATATTATGCCACCTGTTCTTCCGGATCATTTAACCACTTTTGTGGATTTAGTAATTCCCGAGCTGCAAAAACGCGGTCTTTTCCGCAAAGAGTACGAAGGTGATACGCTGCGCGAGCATCTAGGTTTGGTCCGGCCGGAGAGAAACCATTTTAAAAAGAATAAGGAACAGGTGAGTTTACAGATTTAATGATAGCTATAAATTTTCAAAAAAACTCTCCCTATTCTCATGATTAATTTCTATAAAAATTTTCTCAGCAATCTCCTGTGAGTTCATTCTCTCCGGGGGATTTTTATTAAACTCAGAATCTTAGGGGAATAAATATTGGCGTAGTCATTAAGTTTATATTTCAGGAAAAACCTAATTTACGTTTGAAATTAAGCAAAGGAAATTGAGGCAATCATTGTAGGGACAAGGGAAAGGTGCAGATATTGCCCGCGCAATAATTTTCTAAATTTTCAGTTACTTGTGGATAACTTGAATATTAGTTGATTCTTTTCGGGGGTGTCAGGTACCGCTTTTCTAATAAACTCTTAAATCTTCTAATATATTTTTATATGTTCTAATAAAATCCCGAAGTTCTAATATATTTCATGTTTCTTCTAATAAGAGGGGCAACTTTTCAAATATCCCACTGAGATTTTCAAATAACCAATACACTTCTTCTAATAAACTCTCCAACTGTTCTAATAAAATCCTAACGTTTCTCCAAAGCACAAAAAAGCTGCCCAAGTCACTGATACTTGGACAGCTTCACGATTATAACGGCATTCCCATAATCGCTTTTGGCTCAAGAAATTCCTCGATTCCATAATCGCCCCATTCACGGCCAATACCAGAATGTTTGAATCCGCCAAATGGTGCCGATCGATCTGTTTCACTATTATTAATACGGATTTGTCCCGCTCGGATTGATAAAGCGACTTTTTTCAGTTCTTCTTTATCATTTCCGAATACATAACCGGCAAGACCATAAATCGTATCGTTGGCAATATCAATTGCTTCGTCTAAATCTTTATAAGTGATAACCGACATAACCGGACCAAAGATTTCCTCTTGTGCAATTGTCATATCATTTTTCACATTTGTGAAAACGGTTATTTGGGAGAAGAATCCTTTATCAATTCCATCGGGTCTGCCAAGGCCGCCGATTACAATTTTTGCGCCTTCTTCTTCACCTTTTTTAATATAGGACTGAACCGTTTCCCATTGGTCTTTTGAAACTTGCGGACCCATAAATGTGTTTTTGTCCTGCGGATCGCCAACTGGGAATTCTGTTACTAATTCTTTCATTGCCTCTATGAACTTATCATGCATTTCTTCCGGTACAATCATGCGTGTAGCAGCAGAACATACTTGCCCAGTATTCATAGCAATTTGAGCCAATGCCGTCTTTGCTGCTTCTTTTACATCCGCATCTTCTAAAATAACGAAAGGCGATTTGCCTCCAAGTTCCAAGGAGATATTTTTAATACCTTCTGCAGCATTTTTCATTAAACCGCTGCCTACTTCTCCAGATCCTGTAAACGATACAATATCGACATCCGGATGAGAACTGATTGCCTCACCAACTGTTGAACCCGAACCATTGACAAGATTAAATACGCCTTTTGGAACACCGGCTTTATCCAAAATTTCCGCCAGAATTACTGCTGCAAATGGTGTTTGGGAAGCAGGTTTCACAACCATCGTACAACCTGCTGCCAATGCACTGGCAAGCTTAGTGGAAATCTGATTTGTAGGGAAATTCCACGGTGTGATCAGACCTGCTACACCAATCGGTTCTTTTTGAATATAGGATTTCTCTCGTTCTTCCGTAAACTTAAAGGTTTTTAACTGTTCTGCCGCCTGTTTAAAGTGTGAAAGCCCCATCTTATAGTGGATTTCCTCCGACTTTGTAATAGGCGCACCTAGTTCAGCGGTCATTATATTTACTAAATCGTCTTTACGTTTTTCATATTCCTCAGCAATTGCCTCTAAAAGCTTTATACGGTCATCCACTGACATTTTAGAAAATGCCGGGAACGCCTCCTTTGCTGCTTGGACCGCTCGATTCACATCTTCTTCAGTTCCGCTGCTAATCTTACCAACTACTTCTTCTGTCGCCGGATTAATAACTTCAATAGTATCTGTTCCAGTAGAATTAACCCATTCCCCATTGATGTACTGTTTTGTATGATTTAGCATAATCAAACTCCTTTATAAATCGACTTATAAAAAATATTCCCTTTGTGCTTGTCTGTAAACATTTGAAATTCACCTTAGAACACAAAAAATTCGAAGCCTGTAATAGCACTTCGAATTTTTAAAAAGCGTTATCTATTCATTTATTGAAAGCAATTGCTTAGCGATTTCTTTCACATCCGCATCTTTGGATTCTTTTGCATAACGTCCAACAAGCTGTTCGATTTCCGTACCTCGCCAATACGCACGATCGAATGAGTGCAATGTCAGAATCGCCATGTACTGCAGATGGTCGTCAGTAGTTTTTAGCGCTTGCCCAATGAAATTCAGACCAACACCATTATACTGATCCAATTCTTCAATAAGAGATAAAACAACAACTTTCTGATCGTTCGTCAGTTCATTGAAATCTCCAAATGACTCCGTAATTCCTATTAGCCGTTCGATAATTTTCGGATCTTTTACAGCAAATAATGAATAATAATATTGTATGTTTTCCGGATTATTCTTTAATTTCTGGAATACGATGTCCGTAATATCCGCTTTATAAAAGTGGGCTACTGCTAACGCCTTATCTTCACCCTCTTGGTCATTTTGCAGAATTTCCATCGCCTGCTGCAGCCATATAGGATTCCGGGAAATGTCTTCAATATTTTCTTCAACCGCGCGCTTTTCATGCGGTTTCCAGTTAGAAGAAAAGCGGTCTTCCCATGTTTCCTCATCATATTGCAAGTATTCATGAATTTCTGTCAAAATGTAAAACTGGTTGAAGGTACGGCAATGTGTTTTCGCATGGTGCGTATAGCGCATCAGTACTTGACCCGCGTATTCATACTCGTCCAATCTTTGGTACGCCCCTTCATATAGAAGAGCTAATATTATCGCCCCTGCACCGTCAAATATTTTCCCGGAAATAATTTTTTCATGCAGTTCAATATCAAGTTTACCTTTTTCAGCACACATTAATGCTGAGGCATTTCCCGGTACGGTATTTTTTAGACCCTTCAGTAATATCCACTGGCGAATTTCTTCATTTGAAGCATCCAGGAAATTCAATGCTTCGAGTTTACCCCAGTCCGAAACATTTTTCGCAATATACCACACCGTCTCATTACTGTTTGTTGTACCATTAGTCAATGCATATAACGCAACGCCGGTGAATTCTTCATGCAATGCAATCACTTTCAAGCGTTGCTTATACTCTTCACATTTCACAGTACCCAGAACAAGCAGTGCAAATTTAACGACTTCACGATGTGCCGCATGTTCCAGAAGCCAAATTGCCTCTTCTTTCACACGATTTTCATCCTTTTCCGCTTCATAAAACAGTTCCAGAAATTCATGGAAGTAGCTGATAACCTTTTCATCTTTAATTTTTTCGTAAGTTGCTTTCCGTGTCTGATCGTTCGGATTCACGGCCTGTTCCAAAAATAACTTTATCAGCTTTTTCGTATAAAATGGCGTTACGGCTTCCTGATGAAGCTGGTCTGCAAACCCCGGTGCAAATTTCGGATGATGTTCATCATATAAAAACTCGTCATCCGGCAAATCTTTTGTTATAAGCTGCTGGTTCTGTTGAAATTGTTCTTCTAAAAAAGGAACAATGTACTCCTTATTTGTCCAAGGTAAAAAATGAAGTTTCAAAGCCTCATGCATCAGCTGTTTTCCATCCACTTTTACTGTTACATTCAATTTAACAAAACCGCCTATTTTCACATATACTTTATGTGTTTTACCGTTGTTTGATTGGAATGTTCCTTTCAGCGTTGAAAACGGTACAATATGCGACCAGATTGATTTCCGTACATTCTTTGCAATAATTTGTCCATCTACTTTTAATATTTCTTCCATCATGCCATTCATTACTTCTATTTGATGACCTTCAAAATCGAGGACCCAATGCTTTTCCACTTCTTTCGCAACATCGCTTTTGACATTGCGCATTTCCCGTTTAAATTCTTCTTTAAATCCCATTTGTTTGCTACCTTTTCCTCTCGTTCTATACAACTATCATAACAATCTTTGATAACTTTTTGTTAAATAGTTGTAAACTAACAAAATAGTAACATAAGTATTCAAATTATTTATGAGTATTGTTAGATAAAAAAAGGACTAGTATATTTACTAGTCCAAAAATCTATTATTGAGTTATTACAACTACTTTCCCGTTATGTTCACCCTTGATTACGGCATCAAATGCCTTGCCAGCCTGTTCTAACGGATAACTGTAACCAACAACAGGTTTGAGCTGTTCTGATTCAAGAAGCTTTGCCACACCATGAATCAGTTCCTGATGTTCTTCTGCAGACACATTAAACAGCACCATGCCCCGTACATCACATTCTTTTTGCATAATTAGACGAGGATTAATCTCGATTTCTCCACGGTTTCCGACAATAACGATTACGCCGTGCTTAGCAATCATCTGCAAATCGGTCTGCAGATTTTCGTTAGCCAGAAATTCAATAATAACATCTGGGCCTTTGCCGTCATTGGCTTCCAAAACTGCATTCATTGTTTCTTCTTTAATATGATCCAGCACGACATCCGCGCCGGCTTCTTTTACAAGCTGTTTCCCGGAATCACGGCTTGCTGTTCCAATCACTTTTGCACCTAAAGCTTTTGCGATTTGAACAGCCTGTAAACCTACAGCGCCACTAGCTCCGTGAATGAAAACCGTTTGCCCTGACTGCACGTTTGCTCTTCCAACTACTCCTCTGTATGCAGTCAATGCCGGAACTCCTAATGCTGCTCCTTGTTCAAACGAAATATGCTGAGGAATCGGATGAACAAAGCGGCCTTCACAAACAATCTGTTGTGCGAATGTACCGGTCGCCTTACCATTCGGCAAGCTCGCGATAAATACTCGGTCCCCTACTTTTACGTTTGTCACTTGCTCGCCGATCTTTTCCACAATCCCAGCACCGTCTAGGCCTGGCGTATACGGAAGATTCGGTTTTATCGCATATGTACCTGTAGAAGTATAAACATCACTTGGATTCACGCCTGCTGCATAAAGGTTTATCAGTACTTCATTTTCAGCTGGTGTATGCAATTCTGCCTGCTCTACTACTAAATTTTCTGAAGTACCAAATTGATTGATTCGTATCGTTTTCACTAACTTCACCCCATTATCTATTTTGTATTAAGAATATTAGAAAAATTATCATTTGTATAGAGATAGCTTCGCTTAAAAACATATGTAATTTCTTTAAAATTGTAATATTTCAATTGTTTAGTATGTATTGATATAAGAGGAGGAGAGAAATAATAAGAAAAATAATTTTATTGGTAGTTGTACTGGTGCTAAGTTTTGTACCAGTTGTTTCTGCAAAAGAACTTATGTCTACACCTTCAGGGATTGCTTATACCGATCTAAAGGACCGTGTGAATGAATATGCTTCGAAATACATCGGGACTTCTACAGCTGGAGCCAATGTACTGATTATAAAGGACGGAGAAATTTTCTTGAATACGTCGTATGGCTTTGCTGATGTTGAAAATCAGGTAAAAGTCACAACTGATACTGTATTTGAATGGGGCTCCGTTACGAAGCTTCTTGTGTGGACCAGTGTGATGCAGCTTGTAGAGCAAGGAAAATTGAAATTAGATGGAGATATTCGTACGTATTTACCGGAAGGATTTTTGACAAAAATACGGCATGATGCTCCGATTACAATGTTGAACCTTATGCACCATAATGCTGGCTGGGAAGAAAAATTTACAGATCTTTTCTATATGTCAGCAAACGAAATAAAGCCTTTGGAAGAAATGCTTCATATTACTGAGCCTTATCAAGTGCACGAACCAGGAAGTGTAGTCGCCTATTCAAACTATGGTGTAGCACTCGCCGGCTTTATTGTGGAGCAGCTTACAGAACAGCCCTTTTATGATTATGTGAACGAGCATATATTTTCTGTTTTAGGTATGAAGGACACAACGATTCATCCGACACAGGAAGATAACGACAATGTAAAAATAAAAAGAGATGACATTTATGGATATATTGTGAGCAGCGACGGTGAATTTACTATTTCTAAAAATGAACGAATCTTTATCGGTTTATATCCCGCCGGAAGTGCAATCGGTACAATCGAGGATGCAGCTAAATTCATGTTGGCTCTTATGCCGGCAGACGGCGAGAACAGCCCGTTGTTTCACAATAATCGTACATTAGATGAAATGCTGACGACAAGTGATGTTTATGACGATGGCGTACCACGTAATGCACATGGTTTTTGGAAAGGGCTATATACAGTTGAAGTGTTTGAACATGCGGGAAATACAGATAGTTTTTCGAGCAATTTTACCTTTTCAAAAGATAAAAATTTGGGCGTAATTGTTTTTACTAATCAGGCGGGTGAAGCAGGACTGAGTTACGGTTTGCCAACCCTTGTGTACGGGGAGTATTCTGCTGATGTTGGCAAGCAAACAATGCCAAATGCGCATGAGCTTGATGGAAGTTACTTTATGGCAAGGCAACCTTATAAAGGTTTCACTAAACTGTACAGCGCCCTTAGTATTGGTCATTTTGAAGCGACAGAAACAAACAGAGTGAATGCTTTTGGGATGGAAATTGAACAAATCGCGCCTTATCTTTATAGATCTTTAGATGATTACCGTATATATTTTCATGTTACGCTGAATGGTGGTAGCGTGAATAAGATTTCAATGCCGACAAGTGATTTCTTGCCTGTCTCTCAAAATATGAAAATCATTAATATTTTCAGTATCATAGCTGCAGCTTTTAGTGGTTTGTATACGCTCATAGTTTTAGTGATTTTGTTTATCAAAAAAATCATCAATCGAAAAAAAGCAGTCAGAGGGACAGTTATAGATAAATGGGAATTGCTTTTACTTTCCACGAATATTATACCTTTTATAAATATCATAATTTTAGCTTATAGAACTTTGAATTATGTTTCTTACTCAGCCTTAAAAATTCATTTTTGGCTGAATTTCGCATATATCGCCTTCGTAGCCATTTGTCTAGTAACGCTATTTTTAAACTGGAGAAAAATCAAGCCTGCAGGTGGGATAAAAATTCGCTATGTATGTTCATATATGTCAGCACTATTGCTCGTCGTACTCATTCTTTGCTGGGAGCTCTATTATTAATTAATCCTTTTGCATTTGCACTTGCGTTTCAAGCTTTCATAATTATTCTATTTCATTATGTACCTGGTGCAGAAAAAAATTAGGATTGTCAATGCACCCGGTACATTCTTCATGAAATCAATTTTTTCGATCTATGATTTATTAAAAACAGGTTTTCGTTTTTCAAAGAAGGCTTCGACACCCTCTTTAAAATTTGCCGACTCAAAACACATTGCTTGTGCAAATCCTTCTAGCTCCATAGATTGGGACAGATCATCAAGAACACTTCTATTTACTAATTTCTTCATTAATCCTAGAGCCATTTGTGGACCTTCTGTAAGCTGTTCCGCTAATTTGTAAACTTCATTTGTCAACGACTCTTCTCCAACTACTCGATTAACAATCCCAAGATCTAAAGCCTGCTCGCTTGATACTTTGTCTCCCAAAAACATCATTTCAAGTGCCCGATGTCTTCCAATGAGTCTAGGTAAAAAGTAGATTGCACCTAAATCAGGAATTAACCCAACTTTTGAAAAGCTTTGAATGAATACAGCAGATTGATTTGCAATGATCATATCGCAAGCTAATGCCAGACTTACCCCTGCTCCAGCTGCCGCTCCGTTTACTGCAGCGATAACAGGTTTCTCAAGATTTACAATGGAAGAAATCATCTCATGTCCCGATTGCAGTCTCTTCCGTCCGGTTGCCCCATCAACATCTTTTGACGCACTTAAATCCCCGCCCGCAGAAAACGTATTTCCTTCACCTGTTAAAACAATTACTTTCACATCATCATTGTTTTTAACTTCAGTAAAGAAATCTCTTAATTCTTCCCGCATTGGAAGGTCTAGCGCATTTCTCACTTGAGGGCGATTTAATTTAACGGTACAAACACCATTTTCTGCAGTTGTCACTTGTATCCTTTTGTTAAGCAAGCTGCTTCTGCCTCCTTCATTATTTCCCGGAAAATTATGACTATTCCGAAAATTAAAAACTGCATTCTGTACATTCTTGTAGTTATAATTGGTAAGCTCCCTTACGTAAAACCGTTTTAAGTACCTTTCCTGTTGCATTTCTAGGCAAAGATTCCATAAATTCAATTGCACGGGGTTTTTTATACGAGGCAATGCTATTTTGACAATATTGAATTACCTGTTCCTCAGTCATCTGTTTACCAGGCTTTAAGACAATAAATGCTTTGACAGCCTCACCCCATTGAGGATCGGGAATACCCACTACGGCAGCTTCCAAAATATCCGGATGAGCATATAAAACATCTTCCAATTCTTTCGGATAAATGTTTTCACCACCACTAATAATCATATCCTTTTTCCGGTCTACTACATAAATGAATCCTTCTTCATCCATTCGAACTAAATCGCCGCTATGAAACCATCCCCCTTTAAATGCTTCTTTTGTGGCCTCCTTATTTTTATAATATTCCTTCATTGTAGTGGGTCCCTGGTACACAATTTCTCCCACTTCTCCAACAGGCACATCATTCATTTCTTCATCCACAATTCTTACTCTTACATTTATAGAAGGTTTTCCAACTGATTCAGTCTTCCTTAGTGCATCTTCACCCGCTAAATATGTTGTGGAGGGACTCATTTCTGTCTGCCCAAATGCTTCTAAAATACTTGCATTTTTAAATACTTGCAAAATCTTCTTCTTTATTTCAATTGGACAGATTGCTCCTCCTAAAGCGCAGTTTGTCATCGAACTTAAATCATATTCTAATAAGTTTGGCACTTGAAACAGAAAATTCCACATCGCAGGAACCATAAACATTGTTTCAATTTTTTCATCCTGAATCGTTTTTAGAACAATATCCGGCTGGAACTCACGATGCAAAATAATTGTGCCTTCTATTAGACAATTTTGTAAAAGAGAGGATAGAGCTGCAACATGGAAAAGAGGAGGAATAATCAGTTGCTTTGCTCCCTTTCTAGGTGGAGAATGATAGAGTTTATTCATCGCATTCATATAATAATTTTTATGGGTTAACACTGCGCCCTTTGGTTTACCTGTTGTTCCTGATGTATAAATAATTGCATGTGCATGTTCGTCAGTGAAATTTACTTCCTCGTAGTCAGCAGGTGTACTATATATTGCCTCATATGAAATCATATTTGTTTGAAGTTCGGAATCCCCGCATTTAATTGGGACAATGAGTTTAACTTGAGGCAAGTTAATCGAGCGAATGCTTTCGATAAATTCTTCTTCAATAAATAAGATAGTTACATCGGATTGGTTAACGATATATTCAATCTCCTTAGAAACTAAACGGAAATTGATCGGGACAAAAACGCCACCACATAAAGAGACACCAAAATATAGCTCGACAAAGGGCAGTCCATTTTTCAGCAAACATCCAACTTTATCATTTACACCAATCCCTTGCGCTTGAAGCCATCCCGCTAAATGAATCGAACGCGTCAAAAGTTCCCGATAGGTTATACGACGATCTCCATAAATAAACGCATCCCTTTCAGGAACATTATGTGCAGCATATTTAAGCGCTTCCCCTATCAACAGTTGTTGGGACATCGATAATACTTTTTGTTCCATCTCCATCACCTTTCTTTCTAAAATTATTATTAAGTTGTTATTATTAATAAATATTCAATCGCTGATATGTTTAGAATGACTATTCTCTTTATAGAATGTCCACTCTATTTGTAAAGTCCAGAGAAAAATAAAACGACCCTTGCTCAAAAAAGCAGAGGTCGTTTATATTTTGCTTGTAATTGCTATATGACTAATTAAAAATCACCGGAAAAGTAAATATAACGAAAACCGCCCATATTCCGTATACGGGCAAATATTTCGTCACGGCATTTTGGATAGCAATCGGTCCGGATTTGTTTTGTAGAAAACGCATATAGGAAATCATAATCCATAGCAGATTTGCACAGATCAGTATATTTACACCTAAAACGGCGAGCCTATTAGGGGTAATACCATAAGAAGTAATCCTGAACATAATCGCTGATAATGCAACACTGTCAATGATGAGCGCAACAACGATTAATGCCATATTGACATAGTCAAAGATGCTCTTTTTACCATCCGGTTCTTTCTCGGTAATGGAGAATATTGTAACAGCAAGGACGCCAAGTAGTATTCCGTTGAAGGCAATCAGAAAGTCGCGGTCCAAAAACGGATTTTTTCCGACTGATATGACTGTTACGAGATATACGAGCAAAGTGATTAAAACTAAAGGGCTAAAAATTTTCGCTATAAATGGTGTAACATTTTTAGCAAGCTTTAGATTCATTGAAACGAGGTGCACACCTACTATTGCAAGTGCCGCTGCACCAAATAACACGACATTACTAAAATAGAAGTCCCCGATATCCAAGCCAATAAAGCTAAACAACTGCATCGTTAATAATGCAAGAACCATCCCACTTACTGCCATGCTGGCATAGAGAATACCATATTCTATATTAAATTTAATATATGCTAATTCTTGTACTGCTTTGTAAATAATCATTTCCTGTATATGCAAGCCCTAACAATACCCATAAGAATATGGGGAAATGTAAATAAGCTAAAATAATGCTATCATTGTTGAAATCTAAGGGCAGCAAATTCAAATATACTCCCGAAACTAGAAATAAGGCTATTAAAGAATAAATAATACTTCTTTTAGGAGTATGCTTGTAAACAAAATAGGCGGCAATAAAGGGAATAATACCAAATGCCAAATTAATGGGAGCAATTGTTTCCTGTTCGATAAAATGGAATATGATTCTCGTACTTACCCCTGCCATAATCGCTAGTATGCCCATAAAAATAAATCCATTTTCAAGCATCGACGACTTCTTTTCCTTTTCGCTGAAATTCAGTCTTTCATACCAAACACTCAGAATTGGAGAATCAGGATTTTGTTCCCATGCTTGTTTGAATGACTTGGTAAAAGCGTTCGGGTCTTTTCTATACATTTTCTCGAGTACATCGGGTTTAGTACTATTTTCAATAACCAAATTACTACTCTCCATTGAATTCCCTCCCTTTATTTCCGCTGTAATAGTTAACTGTCTTCATCACTTTTGTACTCTAAAATATCACCAGGCTGGCATTCTAACGCCTTACAAATGGCTTCTAAAGTTGTTAACCGGATTGCTTTTGCCTTCCCATTTTTTAATATAGAAAGGTTCGCCATCGTGATCCCCACCTTTTCCGAAAGTTCTGTTACGCTCATTTTCCTTTTTGCTAACATCACATCAATATTGATTATAATTGCCATTGCTATTCACCTCAGACCGTTAAATCGTTTTCAGATTTAAAATTAATTGCTTCTTGTAAAAGTTTTTGAAGAACAGCTGCAAAGACTGCAATTACCAATGAAGCAAAAGGAACAATCAATCCGACAAAGATAACTCCCGGTGCATCGTCCAATTCCGCAAAGACATAAAAAAGCGGTAAAACTAGCACATGCAAAACACTGATTGTTATCGCACAGTATTTTATTTTCATTAGAGGTTTCACAGCTAAATCGGAGAACGCTTTATTATTATCGATATAGCGTAAAAGTTGGAAAGCCTGATACAAAGCAAAGAAAAAAGGAATCGCCGAAGCATCGAAAGCAATGTAAACAAAATACTTTATGAAAGCAAAATCCGGAAGCATTTCAGCTGCAACATTTGCCAGCTCAGGAACTAAAAAGATACACAGCGCCAAAACTGGAATTCCTAAAAAAATAACAGCAACTTTTAAAAACAACGTTGTTACTTTTTCCATAAAAACGCACCTCACTTATATATTTTCACTTTTGATCTTAATACATTATTTATCGATAATCAATAAATTTATATTAAATTTCGTTATTTATTTATTGCATATTAGTGTTCACTTTAAATAAATTGCTTTCCCAACAAATAAAAAGCTTGGAAAAACCTTATTAATTAAGGCTTTCCAAGCTTTTACTAGCTGTTATTTAATTATCTTCACTTTGTCTCTCTTATTTTAGGAAGCTTAAAAAGTTAGAGAATGATGCTACAAGATCTTGATAATAACCAACCACTTTATCTTTTAATGCAATTTTATCAGCTTGATTTTGTTCCTTTTCAGGATCTACACTAATTTCTTCCATTTCTGTTGGTACGGGTTCTTGTACTGGTTCTGAAACAGTGTTATCCCCTTCTTCAGTTACCTGCTCTGGAGTTTCTACAGTAGAAGGTAGCTCTTCAATATCTACATTTACTGGAGTTTCCAACGTTTCTTCAGTTTCAGTTGGTAGAACTGTATCATCAACCGGAAGATTTTGTGCCGTATCTTCCTCTACATCTGTTGGAACCGTTTCAACAACATCAGTATCAGCCTCAGTTGTTTCATCAATTACTGGAACATTTTCAAGTTCTTCATTAGATTGTTCAGAATCAATATTACTTAAATATTGTTCAATATGAGTTTGATAGTAGTTAATTAGGCTTTGATAGCTATTATCGATAAACTGATAAGATCCTTCTATCCATGAAGTAACGTCACCTTCTGATGTTCCATCTTCTTCCTGGTTCTCTTCAGTTACCGGTGCTGCCGGTTCTTCCGTTGCACCTTCTTCTGTTTGGTCCTCTTCAGTTACTGGTGCTGTCGGTTCTTCCGTTGCACCTTCTTCTGCTTGGTCCTCTTCAGTTACCGGTGCTGCCGGTTCCTCAGTTGCACCTTCTTCTGTTTGGTCCTCTTCAGTTACTGGTGCTGCCGGTTCTTCCGTTGCACCTTCTTCTGCTTGGTCCTCTTCAGTTACCGGTGCTGTCGGTTCCTCAATTACCTCTTCTTCTGCTTGATCTTCTTCAGTTACCGGTGCTGTCGGTTCTTCTGTTGCACCTTCTTCTGCTTGGTCTTCTTCAGTTACCGGTGCTGCCGGTTCCTCAATTACCTCTTCTTCTGCTTGATCTTCTTCAGTTACAGGTGCTGCCGGTTCTTCAGTTGCACCTTCTTCTGCTTGGTCTTCTTCAGTTACCGGTGCTGCCGGTTCTTCAGTTACCTCTTCTTCTGCTTGATCTTCTTCAGTTACAGGTGCTGCCGGTTTTTCAGTTGCACCTTCTTCTGCTTGGTCTTCTTCAGTTACCGGTGCTGCCGGTTCCTCAGTTACCTCTTCTTCTGCTTGATCTTCTTCAGTTTCACCCTCTTCTACTGGGTCATCATCAGACTCTGGTGCTGGTTCCTCATTTACACCTTCTTCTATTTGATCCTCTTCAGTCGCCGGTGTTTCTGGCACTTCTCCTACACCATCTTCAACAACCTCATCTGTTGTTTCATTTATATTATCTAATTCATCCGTAGTTTCGGTTTTTTGTTGGGCTACTTGGCTAACAAGCTTCCCTTTTTCAGGAGAACCTGGCAGGCTCTTTGCAAATTCAGACACTTTCTGTCCATGATTTTTTGCGTGTTCAATAATTTCCGGATTAACATCCTTTGCATCTAGCTCTGCTGCGGAAATAGGTGCACCAGCCGCTAAAAATGATGCAGCTATAAATGATGTTGACATCACTAGTGGCGCTACTTTCTTAGAAAAATTTTTATTTGCTGTTTTAGAGTCCATTTGTTTTTTATTCATTACTTGATCGCTCCTAATTCGTATTTTGTACTGATAGGATGGATTTTTCATTACTCCCGGTATTGATCGTTTCACCTCTGATTGAACCGAGTAAAATGATTCCTCAATTTTTTTGGCAGCACCATCTACTGCCTGTTAAGAATATACCAAAATTATATTACAATATTGTTTAACTCAGATTAAAAGAGTTGTTGCCTCCATTACGAATTTTTCGAATTTTGCAACATACGAAATAATAAATACAGCCAAAATCATTCTGTTAAAATAGAATGATTACGCTTTCATGCTTGCTCTGTATGTTTTTTCATGTAATTTCCTTTACTGTATAACTAGGTTAAATTATTTTACATATATCTCGTGTCAGTAAAAATTGTCTAAATAAAAAAGACATTTTTCTTCCTATTATTACTGATTTAAAAACTTAATAATATGAAGATCCTCAAATAGTCCAGTTTTAACGGTAAAACACCTTATGTATTCTTTTTACACCCTTGAAATATCAGGCGAGTTTCTTGGATGATTTTTATATAACATCCATGCGAAAGGCAAATATCAATTAAAAAGGCATTTTAATAATCCAAAGATGCAACGAACTCCTTAGATATCAAAATGCCTCACCAACTATTCTATTCATTTAAACAATCCTTTTGGTTGTACAAAAACCGTATTTTTTAAAGTTTTAATGGTAACTTCATAAAGGTGCTGCTTAAGGTCATCCCGATTTTCCATTCTAGTTTGCAGTGAAGAATATGAAATGACAGGTTCCATTCTTTTTATTACTTGAATAATTTCATTTGGATCTAACTGCTCGACCATAGTTAACCTCCCCTCTATTTTTTACTCCTATCATGGGTTGACTTCGTGAGGTCGTTCGATAATAAGTCAATCGAATTTCGCAATGAATCAATTTTGCCTTCGAATCTCATTAATAAATAAATCGCAATGGTAATAGGAAACCCGAAATTCCCTAATATTTGAAACAGCTGTCCTTCAATCATCCCCCTCCCTCCCTTCTCTTAAAATATTAATTGATTTATGAATCATCTTAGAAATAGCTTGTTGTGATACATTGTAAATCTTCGCAATTTCCTTCTCAGTTAACTCGTTTACATACCGATAATACAAAACCTGTTTTTGCTTAGCATTTAAACGTTTTAATAAGGTTATTAACAGTTCATCACTCAACAAGCTCTCTAAGTCATTCTCCAAAATGTTTTCGAATTGTATAAAAGATTTTTCATCTTGAACTGTGTCTACCATTGCCAGGCCTTCATTTATTGGAGCATCCAAATTCAATTCATACTTCCTATTGTACTCTCTTAACTTTGAATCAAATTTTCTGGATTCATAAATAATTGCTTTTTTGATATAGGCGATACGTATGATCTGTCTTTCAAAATATTTAAATTGTTCATTTAAAGAATCCGCATTAGTATTTGTCGGTTCCTGTAAGTATGCATTATACAGTTTGTTATATTTTTCAATCTCTAAAAACCGCTTAAACACATTACTATTCACGACATCAGGATTTAAAATTTTCATTCCTCAAACCCCTTATCTTTTTATTCTTAAAACATGAACTTCCGTTCGTTTTTAATTAAAAAAGACCGAATAGAACGTTTACCTTCTTATTATATATAGGGGAAATTCCAAAGAATAATACAACCAAAAATTTAGTTATAGGGATATTAAAAATATCCCTATTGATGTAATTTTCCAACCTTGATGGTACACTAGATAATACAAGATGAGCACCAGCAGTAATAGTTGTGAATCTTACTACTTGATACTGGTGCCATCCCGTTATCACACACCAAATGCTACTGTAAAAAAGTCTTATTAACCTCCCCCAATTCCTACTAACCACAAATCTAGAGCGATAATAATTATATCAATCATGTTCTCACCCCCCTTTTTACTTATTTTACATAATTTACACTTTCCCGGCTTATAATATTAGTAAAAGAATATTTGGGAGGATATTATGAATAATTATGGAGAAACTATAAAAAAAATCAGAGTTGGCAAAGGATTTTCGCAAAAATATGTATCAAACAATATCTGTACTCAAGGTAATTTCTCCAAATTTGAACTAGGAGAAAATAAAGATATAAAACACTCTACCTTAAGTGAATTTCTAGTACGTATAGAAACTTCCTATGAAGAGTTTAGATATATCGATAATGGATATACCATGCCTTTAAGAGATGAAATTATTAATAATTTTTATAATCAAACCTATAATAATTCGGAAAAATTATTGCAATTACAGCAAAGTTGTATTTCATTCTTAAAAGAATTTCCAGAGGATAAACTAATTAATAAAATAAATATTATTATAAAAAGTCTAGCTATATTAGCCAATACTAACGATATTCATTATGCAAAATTACTTGCTGAGCCCATTTGGGTAGAACTATCTCGTAGAGACAATTTGTATTTATCCGATATCTTTTTACTAAATTCTATACTATATATTTTTCCAATTGAAACTGCTGTGGAAATGAAAACATTTGCTTTTCGGCACATTGAAAAGTACAAAAATTTCCAGAATATAAATCGGATAAAAATAAATTTCTTAATTAATCTATCGCTGCTATATTTAAAAAATAGCGATTATAATATGGCTTTAAAGCAATTAGAAAACTCAATCGAATTGTGTAAAATAGAAAAACATTTTATTAATTTATCAATCTGTTATATACGTAAGGGTATTTGTTTGAACAATATGGGCAAATGCGGATTATATTGGAGTCATAAAGGGATGAACATGTTGGAAGTTTTAGATCAGTTCGATTTACTATCTATATTAAAAACAGAAGTCGAAAAATACTCAAATTATATTGTTTAAAACGAGGAATTAAACATCTACCTTGCCCCTGGAAAGCTTCCTCCTGCTACGAAATAGTCACAAATAAAGCCGTTCAAATTTGAACGGCTTTTGATTTTGAAGCGGTTTTTATCCTAGCCTCTACTATATTTTTTATTAGTTGATCGTACCGCCTGGTAAATCTTTTGATTCTTTCTCTTTATACATCGCTCGATCCGCCTCTTTAATCATCTCATCTAAATTTGCATTTAAAACTTCCGTCGTGTAGTGCCATCCAATACTTGCCGAAACATTAATTATATGTTGATCTAAAATCATTGGTTTCTCTAGTGCAGATTGGATTCTATCTGCAATCTTTTCTACTATAGACTGATCGATATTAGACATTAGAATGATAAATTCATCTCCACCTAATCGGCAAAGTAAATCCGTATCTCTCAATACACCATCTATCCTTAAAACAATAATTTGCAATAACTGATCCCCAACTTCATGGCCATATGTATCATTTACGTTTTTAAAGCCATTCATATCAAGGAACAATAATGCAATTGAGTCGACATTCTCATACTTCATCACATCAAACTTTTCCTTAAGCAATAAACGGTTTGCTGCTCCGGTTAATGGATCATGATAGGCTAAGTCCTGTAATTTGTCATTGGCCGCTCTTACTTTAAGAATGAATGTAATATGAAAAATCGTAATAAAAATTCCAAACAGTACTAAATAAATAAAGTCTTCTTTGATGACGTTCGGAAAAATTTCATCGTGAAGGTAAAAGAACGAATAGAATGTAAGAATAATCGAAGCGATCCCTGACATTAAAACGGCTTTTATCTGTTGATAAATGGCACTTAGCGGCAGAGCGAGCCACATGAAGAGATAATTTACTAAATACGGAGAATCGTTAAGCAGATAATAAAAATAAATATACATGCTACCGACCATTACATACATTGTAAATTTGGCATTTACTTTCTTTAGAATCAACAATATCATGATAAGCCCAAATATCCCAAAAAAGATTGCTGGAGGAAATATGCTCTCTATTCCTTCAATGACAATATTAAATATTATTTGTGTAAAGTAAAAAATACTTATTAAAAGAAGTAATAAAGAATTTCTACGATGCATTTCAATCATAAATCACCCTCCTCTAACATCCATATTGGGCTAAAATTATTGATATATTTCTAAATTATAATCCCATAATTTATTATAGCTTATGCATAATACGATGTTATTTCAATAATAATTAACTAAAAATAAAAGATCTCCCGACAGTTCATTAAAACAACTGATGAAAGACCTTTCCAAAAATCTATATTCGTATTTTAAATACTTTATTCGTAATAGGAGCGATGAATTTAACCCCTTTTTTCGTCATCATATCACCTAAAATATGAGATAAATAAGCCATCGTTGAGATAATCGCTAAATTTTCCGCGCCTGTACTCACTTCCAGCAGATGGGACATATATGCCCAAAAGACCACCGCCCAAATCGTATGGGTAAATCCTCGATGCGGAAACCATCCAGCTGCCCCAATGTATACAGCAAACAGTACGAGCCACCACATCTCATCGGTAATCGCATAATACAGAAGGAATAAACTCAAAATAGTCATTAAAATATTTTTAAGCGTTTCCTGACTTCTCATGGATAAGGCAATGATGATGGCGCCCAATGCTAAAAACAGCAGTTTATTTTGTTGTGTAAACCATTCACCATCCAAAAAAGGCAGAAAGTTTAAATAAGCTGCCAAGGACAGAACCATTATCACACCGCCGACCAATTGTCCGCCTTTTTTTATTTGTTTCGCCGTTTTCGTTACATGTTTATTCAACAGATTGTTCCCGTCTAAATCCGGAGCCAGTGAAGCTACAGCAGATACAGCTAAGACGACCGGAATCATTTCAGATGCTTGGCTGACAGATGCTACTGCCCCGATTCCTAACCCAATCGTTAAATGTGTTCGACCTTTCATGTTGCCACCTCTTTGTTGTAAAGTCTTATAGCGGATGTTACCGCGAACTCGTTATGTATTCAAAGAGTTCATTGTACTTAACAGAGTTCTAATTATCAAGTTTTTTCATTAGAGGAACCTGCTTCACTTTATGAGCTGCTGTTTTGTTTTATTACATAGCGCCGCCAGTTTTACAGATTTTAAGCCAGCCTTTGCGCGCGGTTATATATATAAATACTGCAAAGCATGATTAATGAAATAATTGCAAACATATAATCTATATAAGCTGTTAATAGCCAGCCACCAATAATCGGCCCGATAAATCCTCCTATATTTTTAAACTGAGACGCACCAAGATATGTCCCCTTTTGATCCTCAGGCGCAATTTCCTCAATAACGGCATTCATCATCGGGAAACAGAAAATCTCACCGACCGAAAATACTATCATACTCGCAATGAACATCCAAGAACTGCCGGAAACGCCAAACAGAAATAATCCGATTGCAAAAATGACAACGCCAATTTTCAGTGAACTATAAATTGAAATTTTTTCGCTTAGTACTGTTAATGGCAGCTGAAATGCCAGCACTGTAATGGAGTTTGCGACAATCACATAGGAAAAGAGCTTCACCCCATCTTCCACATTCATATTAATGAATTGCGGCAGTGTCGAGTCGAACTGGGAATAACCAACTGTAATCAAAATCCCTCCTGCGATAAACAGCAACAGCTTTTGATCTTGCATAACTGCACGTAATACCATTCGGATTTGTTGGTTTGAACCAAGTCTTTTTTGTTTCATTTCATAGCGGTTTAATATTATGAGTAAAAATATGCCATACAACGCATACATAATGCCGGTAATCATAAACGGTGTCGCTGGACTTGATAAGCTTGCGACCCATACACCAAGTAGTGGTCCCATTACAGCCGCAATATTAATGGCCGTGTAGCGTACAGAAAATAACCGTCTTTTTTTCGCATCCTCTGTAAAATCAATCATCAGTGCTTGGGTACCCGGTTCAAAAAATGAACGACATAGCCCATTCATTGCATTCAACACGACAAAATACACAGCTGAAGGAGCCAGTGCGAAACCAATAAATGTAAGACTCCATATAAAGACTGTTTTAATAATAACCGCTTTTCGTCCAAATCTGTCGGTCAAGTAGCCGCCGATCAGTCCGCCAAAGGTTGAGAACAGCGGCGCAATTCCAATCGTAACCCCGATTAATAACGGCGAGGCTTGAAGTTCATTATGTAAATATAAAGCTAAAAACGGGATTGCCATAAAGCTCGCAGTCCGTACAAAAATCGTCCCACTTAATATAATCCATACAAGTGGATGAAAATAGTTCAAAATCCTTGTCATAGCCGGCCTCCTGTAAATTTTTAGAGATAACTTCCATTATACAGAGTTTACGTAAACAATATTTCACTAATATGAAATTTCTGTATGTCTTCAATATTTAATTACAAGATAATGGTATAATGACTGAAAATAGTAGGTTGGGAGGTTTTATGTAAGTGAAGCTGACAAAAGAAGAAAAGTCCTGGATTTTATACGATTGCGGGAATTCTGCTTATTCCATTGCGATCACGACCGCCCTTTTCCCCATTGTCTTTGGGATGTTTCAAGGTGTGAACAACATGGATTTAGGCTATTTCAATTCACTTGCAAGCATATTAGTCGCCGTTCTTAGTCCCATTTTAGGAGCCTTTGCGGACTATAAGGATAAGAAAAAGCGTTTCTTCACATTTTTTGCGTTAGTCGGCATTATTTCTACTCTTTCCTTTACATTTATTTCACCCGATAGCGGGCAATGGCAGCTATTAATCGTCATGTACATTCTTTCTTGTATCGGCTTTGCCGGCGCTAATATTTTCTATGATTCTTTTTTAGTCGATGTGACGACAGATGAGAAAATGGATAAAGTATCATCGTCCGGCTTTGCTTTCGGCTATATTTCAAGTGTCATTCCATTTGGGATTAGTTTAGCAGTCATCTTAATTATGGGAATGGATGCCGCAATCGGATATCAAATCGGATTTTGCATTACCGCGCTATGGTGGGGGTTACTGACAATCCCGATGATTAAAGACGTTAAACAGCGCCATTATATTGAACCCGAACCAAATCCGATCGGCAATAGTTTCAAACGATTAGGGCAAACCTTTTTAAATATTAAAGACTATAAAATAGTATTCATGTTTTTAATCGCCTATTTCTGCTATATCGATGGTGTCGATACAATTATTAAAATGGTTGTTCCGTACGCGACAAGCGTTTTAGGTTCCGACGGGTTGAATACCTTTATGCTGTTGGCCATTTTACTCGTTATTCAAATTGTAGCATTCCCGTTTGCCCTTCTTTATGGGTCACTTGCAAAAAAATATTCGACTCGGGCGTTAATAATCGTCGGGATTACGACTTATGTCATTGCCTGTATCGCAGCATTTTTCATTTCGGAAATGTGGCATATCTTTATTCTAGGGATTATGATTGGTTCTGCTCAAGGCGGTATTCAGGCATTAAGCCGTTCCTATTACGGGAAAATTATTCCGAAAGAGCGTTCCAACGAATTTTTCGGTTTCTATAATATTTTCGGTAAATTTGCTGCAATTATTGGACCTTTTCTAATGGCACTGACAACAACGATGACTGGTGATGCCCGATATAGCATTTTATCGATTATTCCTCTGTTCATAATTGGGCTCATTGTCTTTTTAATGCTGCCAAAAGATGCGCATGAACAAACTAAATTAGTAAGGTGATCAGATGAAGAAAAAAAGTAATTATGTGATTGTTGTTTCGTATGACGCCTTTTCTAAGGATAATTGGGAAAGTGCAGCGTCTAAACAGAATTTAGCCAAACTGATTGAACGAGGGGCCTCTACAAATTTATTGAAAAGTGTGTACCCAACCCTCACGTATGTCATACACAGTTCCTACGTGACTGGTGTCTATCCAGACCGGCACGGGATTTTCCATAATAATCCGTTCCAGCCTTTCGTCCCTGAAAACGAGCAAAACTGGCACTGGTTCCGCAGTGATATCCAAGCTCCAACTGTATATGAAGCAGCTCGAGAAAAAGGACTCACGACAGCCGGGCTTTTGTGGCCAGTATCAGGAAAAGCGAATATTAACTTTAATATCCCGGAAATAAAAGCGATCAAAAACGAGAATCAAGCATTTAAAATACTAAAAAGCGGCAGTAAATTGTTTACATTGCAAATGGAAATGAAGTACGGAAAAGTTCGGCAAGGCATTCAGCAGCCTTATTTAGATGACTTCACAACAGTATGCGCAGTAGATACGGTTAAGAAGAGAAAACCGAATTTACTTTTAATGCACTTAATTGACCTGGATGATACGAAGCATTTACTTGGAACAAAAGGACCACATATCGAAGAAGTAATCGAACGGATGGACCGCCGGATTGGAGATCTAGTCCAGGCGACAAAAGATGCAGGTATTTATGAAGAAACGACTTTTATAATTGTCGGTGACCATAGTCAGCTCGATGTTCAGTACAAAGTGTATTTGAACCGAATTTTATACGACGAAGGTCTTATTTATGAGGAAAATGGAAAATGGCATTGGCGCGCATATGTCCAAAGTGCCGGTGGAGCTGCTTATTTGCATGTACAGTCAGGCGATACGGAAACAGAACAATTAGCTCTTTCTATTTTACGGGAAGCTGCACGCAATAAAACTTACGGCATCGAAGCTATTTTGAGTACGCAGCAGTTACAAGAGTTTCATGTAGACAGTCAGTTCCGCTATATGATTGAGGCAAAAGAAGGCTATGCTTTTGAAGATGACCATTTACAGGAAGCTGTCATCGACTTACATGCACTCGGTAAAAAGTACGCGACTCACGGCTACTCACCAACTAAACCTGACTATACGAGCAATCTGATTATTTCCGGCAACAAAGTAATTGCCGGCTCAGACATTGGCGAAGCTTGTGTCGTCGATCTCGGTCCGACAATTGCTCATATTTTGGATTTGGATTTTGGAAATACAGACGGCCGAGCATTGACTGAAATATTTAAGCAATAATAATATGATCCAAACCCCTTTTGAATGAATAATCAAAAGGGGTATATTATTTCTTTAAAAACTCACTCCATTTAATCTATTTTAGTTAGTTAACCGGATTTGCCCTTTATGATTTCTTTTTCGGAAATAATGTATATGATAATGTAATCACAAAATCAATGGCCAGAATTAGCAGCCACACCTGACTGAATTTATTAACCCCTTCATTTTTAAAAGGGAAATTACTGTTTTCATCATCGAACCACATGCCGAATAATTCATTAAAAGGCGTTTCCTGCATGCTATCTGAAAAACCGACTGCAATAGCAAACCCTATATGAACAATGATAAAAACAACGAAATGCCCCGCAAATTGCTTCCATTCATGTAACGCATATGCCTTACCATACAGTTTGACAGGTTGAAGTGACTCATCGATCGGCTCTCCCCGTTTTTTAGCAACCCACCTTTTAATAAATGCATCCAACTTTTTAAAGTCAGATTTTCCGAATGTCATTGCGTACATAATGATTATGACGATGATGATTTGATAAATCGAAAATTCACCAGTTCGCTGATAATCCAAATAAGCCAATAGTGCAATCCATAAATCATTCAAGATAAAAATGACAAAAACAAATAAACTCAGCTTTTTCAACTTAAACCAGTAGCGTAATAATAAAAAAGCAATCGCACATACCCAGAAAACGACTTCTGCAGTAATGAGGAAAAACCATTTATAATCTAAAATAAAGTCCATTGCTTCACCCCTTAAAATCGGTTACTCGGTCTACCCATCATTTATATTACTTCATAATGTAAAAGATTCATATTCATTCTGCAAAATCAATTTGTAAATTCCGACTAATCACAGGAGGAATATTAAGGTATGATGAATGGGGAGAATACATTATTTCATTTTTAATGAAGGAGCTGAACATCTTGAAGAAAAAGCCAATTTATGTGGAAACCGTAATAGACAGCTCGATCGAAGAGGTATGGCACTATACTCAGCAGCCCGATCTGCATGAACAGTGGGATTTGCGATTTACATCCATCACTTACAACGAAAAACAACATGTGGACGAACCTCAAACATTTACATATACGACAAAAATCATGCCCGGCTTGTCAGTTTCAGGTTGGGGTGAAAGTAAAGGAACACACGAAAAAGCAAGTGGTGTTAAAACATCTTCTCTCCATTTCGGGACACCGCAACAGATCTCCCCAATTAAAGAAGGTCGCGGCTATTGGCAATATATTCCGAATGGTGACCGTGTTACCTTTCTAACCCAGTATGACTATGACGTCCGGTTTGGTCAATTCGGTCAAGTATTCGACCAACTGTTTCGCCCTGTTATCGGCTGGGCTACCGCGCTCAGTTTTAATGTACTGGCCAGATGGATTGAAGCCGGAGAAAAGCCGGCAACCCAGTACCGGCGTTTTTTCAGCTATTATTTGCTCTGCTTCCTGTTCAGTTTTACTTGGCTATACCAAGGTTTCATACCGAAAGTGTTAATGAAGCATCCACTTGAAATTGATATGCTGATGAACCTTTCTCCGCTTTCATTGGGGCAAGCATCGACGGCCATTATTGCAATAGGTGTTTTGGAAATAATCATTGGAATTCTTTTTTTGGTGCCGAAATTGCAGCCACTGCTGTTAAAGGCGCAAATTATGTTGTTCCCTTTTCTGACATTAAGCGCAATTATTGCTGCGCCTTCAGTTGCAACAGCTCCATTTAATGTTGTCACACTGAATATTGGATTATGGATTGCTTCGATTATTGCTTTACTGCTAACTAAAGAATTACCGACTGCAAGATTTTGCAAACGAAAAAGAGGTGCTTAATATGATTTACGAAACAATGCTGGGAAATAACTTTAATCGATTGCATCCAAAACTGCAGGAAAGATACCGACTTCCATTAGGTCAGCCTTTTCATGCTCAAGGAACAATGCAAGTCATTCATTCAGGACCGCGTTTTTTACGTCCGATGTATCATTTGTTTACGAAAACCGATTTTCTTTTTCCCGAAAATGGTGAGGAAATTCCTTTTACAATAACGAATACAGCAAGATTAAACAATGAAAAGGAAGCTGAAGTATACTGGGAGCGCACTTTTCTCTTTCCACAGGCAACACGCAAGTTCAATGCGACAATGACGGTCGATTTGGAGCGGCAAATTGTAAAAGATTATTTAGGGGATCCGGCCCTGTTCTATTCCGATTTAAAAATGGATGTTACAAACGATGGTTCCTTAATGATACGCTCCGCAGATCAGCGTGCTGTCATTGGTCAGACTGAGGTTGCCCTGCCAAAGAAACTGACAGGTCGAGTAGTTGTAACGGAAGGTTATGACGATGTGTTGGATGTGTATACGATCCATGTCTCCATTTACAATGATTTAATTGGAAGGATGATGATGTATGCTGGTCAGTTTACGCCATGTGCTCAGTAGACCTTTAACAAGCATCGGTCTTACTTGTATGGCTGCCCTACTGTTATTTAATGAGCCAACATCAATGTACTACTACTTAACATTGGCACAACTGATCTTTGTACCAGTCATACTGGAACAGTTAGTTTTGCTGAAAAATTGGCAAAAGCTGATTATTGTGATCGGCCAATTGGCTGTAACAATGCTGTATTTCACGCAACAGGATTTCCTCATCCTACTTTGTGTGCTGGCTTATTTGCTAAGTACACTTGTCATTGCTTCCCATGGGGTCAACCGATTTTTAAGACGGGGATTTACGAATACGGCTGAAATAATGATTGATATCGGACTGATTTATATTGTGATGGGTGGACTATGGTTTTTGGCATTCCATTTACAGTTGAATACAGGATTTAGTCCGATTATTACATGGTTAACTGCTATTCACTTTCATTATTCCGCCTTTTTACTTTGTATTACAATCGGATTGATTGGGCGTCTTCATATGACCCGATACTATAAATTTTGCTGTGCCGTTATTGCCGCAGGACCAATGTTAGTAGCTGTCGGAATTACCTTTTCAAGAATTGTTGAAATCATTTCGGTCAGCTTATATGTACTTGCTATTTTCAGTATTAACTTTTATGTCATGAAATGGCGGTTGCCGCGTGTGCAACGCTTATTTATCCGGCTTGCCTTTATAACGTTATGTTTTACAATCATTTGGTCATTTTTATACGCTTACAGTAATTTAACTGGAATGATTATTGTAGATATTCCGGATATGCTGGACTTTCATGGGCTTTTAAATTGTTTAGGGTTTGGTATTGCCGTGGTAATCGCTTGGAGTCTTTATACTCCGCCAACAAAGCATAAAGATTATTCATTCCCGGTAAGTAAAATCCGAGGCAACTTTTCTCCGACTAACAAGCCGGCTCACGGATTGGTTGATGAGATGTCTTTTTATATAAATAAAGAGGATATCCATGTTTTAATCGCTGATTTTTATGAACGTACGACGCAGTTTGAATTAAAAGCATCTGTAAAGTGGGCACCATGGTTTAAACCTTTTGCTTTTGTATATCAGTTTATCAGCCGGAAAATGGGACAGTTGAATTTACCCTTTTCTTCAAAAATGATTATGATGGACGGTGAAATTTGGCAAGTTGAACCGCAAAATGATGGCCGGGATAAACCGCGTGTCTGGCAACGGTCGATCAATGGCGAACCTGTATTTAATGCGATTTATTCGCAGCATAATGATGCAACTAATACCTATATGAATATCGCTTTGCCCTTGCCATTCTCTTCAATGCACGGAATCTTACAGCTTTCCGCAAAAGACCAGGCACTTTACTTAACAAGTGATGGACAAGGCGATGCAGGTACATATTTGGCGATCGGTTCATACGTTTTCAAACTGCCGCTCCATGAGTATTTTGTAATAAAAGAACAAAAAGGGCTACTTACTGCTACACATGATATGAAACTTTTTGGAATGAAGTTTTTACATATTGATTATACGATACAAAAAAGCCTTAAAGAGGCTGAATCAAATTAGAAATAGACAAATGGATAGTAAAAAGCTACCATTGTTGAAAAATGGTAGCTTTGAGCTTGTACAGATAGATTATTATTGCGCCTCTTGTCTCTTAATAATAAACGGAGCTGCCAATAGCGCAATAATGAGGATAATTCCCAAATAACCGATTAGTGGATAAAAATAACTAACCAGTCCTGTAAACCCTACATAACTTGCTAAATAGCCAACTACCATCGTAATGATAAAGAATATTTTAAATTTCTGTGTTCCTGATTCTGCAAAACGAGCCGAGAAAGAAAAGAACATTCCAACCGCTGTATTATAGATCATTCCAAAGATAACTAAAGACATGACAATACCTAATGCTGGAGATATATTGCTAACAATTCCCAACATTGGCATGTCCAATGTGCCAACTTCTTCAATTTTAGAAAAAATAGCTAAATGGATTAAGAGAATCAGTAACCCTAAAACAAGCCCACCAACTAAACCACCGATTGCTGCAGTTTTTGGACTTTTTTCAGCCCCACCCATTACAATTGACATCGATGCTCCAACTGCGATATTGAATGAAACATAATTAATACTGGAAACAAACCAGTTTGGCAGTGTAGTCGGTGTTGCTTGTGCTACTTCGTTCAATGATGCAAAAGTGCCATCCATAGTTAGTAAACTGTATATTGCTATACATATAACAAAAATAATGAGAATCGGCGTTATGCTACCTATAATGGAAACAACCCGATTAACTTTCAAAAATCCTGTTAATAGTACGAGTATTGTCATAAGGGTCGTACCTATAAAAATCGGTAATCCAAACTGTTGATTTAAGTTCGAACCGGCACCGGCAAGCATAACAACGCCTACGCCAAACAACGTAAAAATAAGAATAAAATCGATCACCGTTCCTAGATAACGCCCGCTAATCCGGTAAATAACATCTTTATGTGATTTCGTTTTTGTATAACTGCCGAGCCATACTAAAAGCATACCAATACAAGAAAACAGTACCGTTGATAAAATTACCCCGAACATCCCAAGTATTCCAAAGCTTGTGAAGTATTGCAGTATCTCTTGTCCTGAAGCGAATCCTGCACCAACGATTACTCCTATAAATGCGCTTCCAATTTTCAATATATTTTTCACACGTTTGACACCCCTTTAATCCTTTAACAACTATGTATTTTAATAAATTATAACAAAGGCTTGATTCCCCATAATAAAATTTTCCAATCATACAGCCCCTTTTCCAACTTCCCCCTAACATACTCCCCTTCCATATTTTAATATCTACAATTTTAATATTATAACATACTATTGTTCTGATATTTAATTATTCAAAATATTCATTTTCCGTATGCAATGTAGGAAATTTGGGATATAAGCTAAAAAACATTTTTCTCACTGAGAAAAATGTTTTTTAGCTTTGTGTTACTTAAATTTTATTGTACTCATCAACCCGTTGCATCTGTTCGGTCAAAGTGGCGTCCTTTTTTCAGTGCTTCTACGAATTCTGTGATAGCTGTTACGACACCCGGTGCATTGGCATAGTCTTTATCCATACTTTCAACAGATACATATCCTAGTGCTTTGTAATGGTTGAAAATTTCATCTGCAAAGGTTTGAACTTTTCGGTTTGGTACTACACCTTCAAAAGTTGCAGCAATAATTAAGCCATCATAAAGTACTGGAGATGCAGTTTCCAGCGTATGGTCAATTTCACGTTGGCCGATTCTTCCTTGCTTATCGCTGATTAATTCAACGACAACCCCCTCTTTTTCGAGAGGCATAACAAGGTCTTCTAAATTGCTGTTTGTATCAACAATAATACCAACCTTTTTTGTTTTTAAATACGGAACTTGATTTTTCAATATACTAACTGCATCAGATGGCTGTTGGTCTGCAACTTGTTGGATAGATTCATCTGGTGGTGTAACACCGATATTTTGGGCAATTTGCTCAGCCATTGCACGGTCTACTCGGGCAAACATATCGACTGTGGCCTTGCGGATTTCGATTGTTTCTACTTTCCCCAATTCAAAACTGAAAGCATTAATAATGTGCTGCTTTTCCACATCTGTTTGACTTAACCAGAATTGACGAGCTTGGCTATAATGATCCTCAAACGATAAGCTTCGGGCTCTTACTTTACGTCCTTCAATTTTTTCCTGGTAATGAGCATAGCCGCCTTCATTTTGAGTCACCACATGCGGTGTATTATTTTGCAAGCTGTTTTTCCCGTATGCAACACGGCCCTTATTGATTGTCATACGTCCATAGCCGTCACGCTGATTATTATGGAATGGGCATACAGGACGGTTGATCGGTAACTCATGGAAGTTTGGTCCACCTAATCGAATCAATTGTGTATCCGTATAAGAGAATAAGCGTCCCTGCAGTAAAGGATCGTTTGAGAAATCGATTCCCGGAACGACATGTCCTACATGGAAAGCAATTTGTTCCGTTTCAGCAAAGAAGTTATCCGTATTTCGATTTAATGTCATTTTTCCAAGTTTGCGCAGCGGAATCAGTTCTTCCGGCCAAATTTTTGTTGGATCTAAAATATCGAAATCAAATTTGAATTCATCTTCTTGTGGAATTAGCTGAACAGCAAGCTCATATTCAGGATAATTGCCTGCTTCTATATTGTCGAAAAGGTCACGGCGGTTAAAATCCGGATCTTTACCTGCAATTTTTTGAGCTTCATCCCACACTAAAGAATGTGCGCCAAATACTGGTTTCCAATGGAATTTAACGAAGTGGGCTTCCCCGTTTGCATTGACGAAACGGAATGTATTGACACCAAATCCTTCCATTGTACGGAAACTTTTTGGAATCGCTCGGTCCGACATATGCCACATTGTCATATGTGCCGTTTCTTCATTGCTTACGACAAAATCCCAAAAAGTATCATGGGCACTTTGCGCTTGTGGAATTTCATTATGAGGCTCCGGCTTTACGGCATGGACAAAATCAGGGAATTTTATCGCATCCTGAATAAAGAATACAGGGATATTATTTCCTACTAAATCGTAATTGCCTTCTTCCGTATAAAACTTCGTAGCAAATCCTCGCACATCACGAACGGTTTCTGCTGAACCTCGTGACCCTGCTACTGTTGAAAAACGAACAAAAACAGGCGTTTGTCGCCCTTTCTCACCCAAAAAATGAGCCATTGTAATATCTGAAGCATCTCCATAGCTTTCGAATACCCCATGAGCTCCCGATCCTCTTGCATGTACAACACGCTCAGGAATTCGCTCATGGTCAAAATGCGTCATTTTTTCACGGAAATGAAAGCCTTCCATAATTGTTGGACCGCGCTCGCCTATTGTTAATGAATGCTCATCATTCGTTAACTTTAATCCATGATTCGTCGTTAACGGCTGCCCTTCATCTTTCGCAGTGAATTGTTTCAATTGTTCGACTTTTTTATTGTTGTTCTCCAAGTTACATCCTCCTCATAAAAACTAGCAAGTTTCACAAGATTAGTTATGCTCAACCATCTCTATTGCTTATCTACCCTACTTTTTCAAAATATATTCCCGTGAAATATAATCGTAATATTTAATTCTCCAAAGTTCAGAACTTCTATTTCTCATAATTACAAATATCGCATAATTTCATTTGATTTGAACATAACAACAACGAGAGAATTGATATTTCTTTCTACAATAAAAATAAGAAACGAGGGGAACTATGTACTACTACAAAGAAGAACTCATCAATATTATTAAGCCTGATAAACCAGATCCGGCAGCTGCGCGTGTCTTGCAGGAAATCTTAGGCGGACATTACGGGGAAATGCGGACAATGATGCAATTTTTCTTTCAAAGTTCCAATTTCCGAGGAAAAGATACACAATTTAGAGACTTGCTGCGTGGTATTTTTTTAGAAGAAATTGCCCATGTCGAACTTGTTCAAAATACAATCAATCAGTTATTGAATGATTCCGGAGAGTCATCTGCTCCCGGAAATAATGGTATGGACCAATCCCCGCTGGATGAAGCGGTACGACATGCAAATCCTCACCACTATATTATGGGTGCACAGGCATCGTTACCTGTTGATGCAGCAGGAAATCCATGGAATGGATCCTGGGTTTACTCTCACGGAAACCTCATCGCCGATTTACTGAACAACCTCGTTTTGGAATCAACAGGGGTACTGCAAAAAACGCGAATTTACGAAATGAGCTCAAACCAAACGTTCCGTGAAACGCTCGCATTTTTGATTGTTCGTGATAACGCACATCAAAACGCTTTTGCCAAAGCACTCGAAACATTAGGCGTAAATTGGGGCAAACTATTCCCGGTACCGAATTATGATATCAACAAATATCCTGAATGCCGGAAATTTGTCGATATGGGTTACCATAACTGTCAATTTAACTTTCGTCTGGATCCGACAAGAATAGGTGAAATTCTCCAAGGACAATCTCCAAGCCGGAATGGCGGACAATATCAAGTAACACCGCCACCAGTAGGTTTCCCTGTGCCATTAATGCCAGATATGCCAAATGAACATAGTCCTGGGTTATATGATTTGAATAATTAATTTGAACCCCACTATCTATATACTTTAAAAAATCATCCATTCGCTCATTAGCTGAGTAAATGGATGATTTTTTTGTATTAAACTATCTTATTTCTTATTCTTTGGCAACGCTATTTGATCAAAATCATCGACAAGTTTACGCAGCCCCTCGCTTAGCTCTGGCCCGCTCATCGGCACCCCATGTCCTGTAACCGCTACAGAAGGATTTAACGCTGCCAGCTTTTTTACTGATTCAAAAGCTGCGCCCCAGTCCGGCGTCAAATACTTTGGTGGTCCATTCACTTCTTTTTCCTGGGTAAATACTTTATATAAGGATTCCTGCTTGACCGTAACAAATGCATCCCCTGCAATAAGTGCTCCGTCGCGCTCCCTAAATAACGAAACATGTCCCGGTGTATGTCCCGGTGTATGAATCCACTTAAATCCTTCCATAAAAGGTACGGTCCCATCTGGAGGAAGTTCCTGGACAGATTCCCCTAAGTCGATCGCTTCATTCGGGAACAAAGGGGACATTTTAGCAACTAACCCACTATCAACAGTAGAGTCCGGCTCCGGATAATTTTCTAAGCCCGTTAGATACGGCAGTTCTAATTTGTGAGCGAAAACCGGTACTTGCCAGTGCTCAACAAGTTCAATAATTGCGCCTACATGATCAAAATGTCCATGTGTCAAAATAATTGCTTTTGCTTTTGCATTTTTGCCAAATCTTTTTTCCGCTACAGAAATAATTTCTTCTGCACTTTTCGGCATCCCCGCGTCTATTAAGACAAAGTCGTTACTTCCTGGACAACTGTAAAAAGCAATATTGGCGATTTGAATTGTATGTGCGTACAAGTCTGGCAATAATTCCTGGCTCACACCACTTTGTACAGATGTAGCAGGAATAAATTTATAATCGTTGCCGTAGTTCATATTTTTTTCCATCGATGACACTCCTTTTCAAATATTCAACTGTGTTTTTGTTGTTTACAGTTACTCCAATATACCCGTTTTCACAATTTCTACTTTTAGCTTAGCCGAAATATCCAATTCTGAAAAACGCTCTTTCCAATCTTTTTTAAACCATTCCGGATGAAATGCTCGAACACTGCGACCAAGTCCTATGGCATCACTCTTTGCTTCTTGCAATTTTTTAATGACTTCGTTCAAATCTTGCTCAATCTTTGCCTGAAGAAATTTTTCCAGCTCTTTTCTTAAATTTGCATTATCTATGTTATCCTGAGGGAATTCAGAAAGCATAAAATCGATTTTCAAATTAATTACAATTTTATTTTCTGTTATATTAAGCTTTCTTTTTAATTTATTGACCCGGACAGTTAAAGGACTATCTTTATATAAATGAGCAATACGCGTTGAAAAACCAAGTGAGTCATTTAAAATACTTAATAACAGTCCTTCATCAGCGTTTAAAGTCTTGCCAGTAAAAGATTTACCTGAAAATAAGGCAACCCCTTCTGCTTTGGGACGATTATCCTCACCCATTTTCAAGTAGGGCAAAGCCAAATCCTGAGCATCTTCGAAAATTACAGTAGAAGCTGTTTGCAATGTATAAGGTATTACAAAAGAGTTATCTTCCAGACTTGTAATAAAACGGTCATAAAATTCTCCTGCGGTACTTTGCTTATTTTCGCTTAGTTCAAAAAACGGTTTTAAATCCCCTTGTATAATTGCCATTTTTGATGTTATCGGACTATTTGCATCCCGAAAATAAATATCCAAATACTCATAAATATTATGTTCTGCGGTATCCTCTGATATAAGAACTGTTGATAAAACAGATAAATCCATCGTCTGCTCAACTTTTAACTCTGCATCCTGACGTACATCACGAGGTGAAACCCCCTCACCGGAAATAACAATGGTTTTCATTTCTGTTGCTGTAGCTTCCGGATAGGCATAATAAGCAGTCAATTCTCCTATTTCACCTTCTATGCCAGTAAGCGATACGACGGATGAATTCTTATAAAGCCTCTCATCCCAGCATCCCGCTAGTATAAGTGGTGTTATTATTAAGATGATTTTTCCGATTCGGATAAAGTTCGCCCCCTCACTCTATTGAAAAGAATAATAATCATCGGCAACAAAAAGGTAAAAAGAACAGTACCATAAACTAAGTAAACTTTAAAAAAATCAATTATTGAAAAACGGATAAGTAAATTGGCTGATATGGTAACAACGGTAAAAAAAATAAATAGCTTTATTTTAGGTGATTTTATTTTTTTCTCAAAATATACAAGGCGCATCACAAGTACATAATTGACAATTGTAACCAATGACCAAGAAAGCCAAATATATACAAAAAACAAATCCAGCCGTTTTACAAATGTCACTTCAACAGAGTGTAATATATACAAAATTGGTTCAGGAATGAGTGTAATTTCATTTAGTGAAAAATACATTAAAGTAAAAGATATCGATAATAAATAAAAGCTTGTTAAGATAATGAAATAAATAGCAATTGCCTTTTTGGAAATTTTACCATTTATCGCCAAATACTTTCGAAGAATTATATACGTTTCCGCACCGCCAAATGCATAAGTACAATAAATAAAACCTTTAAACCAAGTATTTGACCGATCATAAAAAAGAGGAAGCAAATTGGTCACATTCAAATTCGGCACTGTTAAAAACATGAATATTAAAAACAATAAAAGCATTGGAATGAGTACAACACCTATATTAACGGCAGTTTCAGGTCTACTGATACTGGCATAAAGACATACAGATAAAAATATTGTTATTAAAACCAATGTAGGTGTATTTGGAAACACCCATATCGTTAATACATACGTAATATAACTGACAAAAACCGTAATATAAATCGTCCAATAAATCAGATAAATTGCTTTTACAAAACTATTTAAATAGAGGTATTGATGCATTCGTTCATAAAATAATAATTGCAGGAAAAAAACAACAGCTATTATTAAATATTGAATTGTAGCATCCCGATGTGCATGCTCGATAATTTGATGTTGAACGGATATATAGACAAAGCCAGTTTGTATAACGAACATCAGAAGAAATAATTGAGCCTTTGTCAACTGTAAAGTCATGATTTATCTTCCTTTTTCGGCGAAAAACCTTTTGCCTGTCTATTTGCTCCATAATAAGGGCCACGGAAAAAAATCTTTCTTACTCCAACTGGATCAAACGGAATAATTGGCGAAAAATACGGATGCTTTAAAGAGCTCAAATTCAATAAATGAACAACTAATAAAAATGTTCCGATGACAATTCCAAAGAAACCAAAAAGTGATGCTAAAAACATAAATGGGAAACGAAGCATTCGAATAGTTGTGTTGAGTTCGACAGATGGGACTACAAAGCTTGATATTGCTGTAAATGCTACGACAATTACCATTAAATTTGATACAAGTCCCGCGCTCACAATCGAATCCCCAATTACAAGCCCCCCAACAATACCGATTGTCTGTCCAATCGATTTCGGCAGTCGAACACTCGCCTCACGAATCAATTCAATCGTTATTTCCATAATCATCGCTTCTATAAGCGGCCTGTATGGAATCTGGTTAATATCCATCTTCACTTTATTTGCAAGTTCAAGCGGCAAAATTTCAAAATGAAAGCTTACAATGGCTATATAAAATGCCGGCAAAAAAATGGCGGAAAAGACACTGAATAGTCGCATCAGCCGATAAAATGTTCCGACAAATACGCGTGCGTTAAAATCATCCGGTGTTTGATAAAAAGAAAAAAATGTTACAGGCCCAATGAGAGCATTTGGTGATAAATCGGTCATTATGGCGATTTTGCCTTCCAAAATATTTGCTACAACACGATCTGGGCGTTCTGTATTCAAAAGTTGTGGAAACGGAGACCATACTTGATCTTCCAAATAGTCACTAAGCTGCCCGATGCTATAAAACATATCGACATCAACCGCATTTAATCGGTTTTCTACCGTTTTAAGAGCCTCGTTGTCAACTACATTTTCCACAAACATATAGTAAACCGTTGTTTTAGTCTCGTTTCCGAGAGTGATTTGTTTTACAACAAGCTTATTATTTTTTATACGTTTTCGAATCAGTTGCATATTCACTTCAAAATTTTCAACAAAACCTTCATGCGATCCTCTTAGAATTTGCTCATTTTCAGGCTCTTCAGGTGTTTTGTGGGCAAATTCTGCATTGTTCAAACGTATCATTTGGTTTGACTGCAATAGGATAATTAACGTTTCACCGTTACAAACATAATCAACCAGTTTTTGCTCATCATATTTTTCAGTAGTGATTATTACCGATTCATCTTTAGCCAGTTGGTTTTTTGCAGCATAATCATTATTAATTTGTGTACCACTTATCTCTTTATTTTGTGCATCATCTTTATCAATTTCGTTATCTTCTGTATCACTTTGTTTCGGTTTGTCAGTATGTTGGTTCTTTTCCTGATCTGCTTGCGAGGAAGAACCATTCAACTGCTTCAGATTAATAAGGCTTTGTTCGATATCCTTTTTATTAACAAGTGATGAGTAATAACATAAAATAACGTTTTCTTCTTTACCAAGCTTAATTTCTTTTGCAACAAAGTCCGATGAATGGAGGAATTGCTTATTAAGTCGTTTAATTTCCTGCTTTATTTCCATTGTTTGTGTCAATACGACTCCCCCCTTTTTTGACAAGTATAGGATATTTTTAAAAGAGTTATTCATTTTTGTTTAAGGAGCAAAAACGGGGGAAAAATAAAGAAAGATTGGCTTCATTTGTGTATAAACATTTTAAAGCAGAGCAAATTGTAAAAATTGAATTACTTATTATACTTTTACAATTAATAAATGAAAAAAAGTGTTTATTTTTCAAATTCGGAAATGAATTCATCAGTTATTGAACGGGGGTTATAAAATGAAAAAAGTAGGCATTGTTTTTTGGAGCTCGTTTACGTTAGTAATGCTGGCTGTTCTAGTCGGTATAATTGCTCCACAGACATTAGAAAATGTCACCAAGAACATTCAAAATTTACTTACTTATAATTTTGGCTGGTATTATTTATTAGTCGTTGCAATCATTATTGCGTTTTGTGTTTTCCTTATATTGAGTCCTGTTGGAGCCATACGTCTTGGTAAGCCGACTGACCGGCCGGACTACAGCAATGCCTCATGGTTTGCGATGCTATTCAGTGCGGGTATGGGAATTGGTTTAGTATTTTGGGGTGCTGCAGAGCCATTATCACATTTCGCTATTAGTTCCCCCCAAGCTCCTGAAGGTTCCCAGCAAGCATTGAAAGATTCATTTCGATACACGTTCTTCCATTGGGGAATTTCCGCTTGGGCCATTTATGGTGTAGTCGCATTGGCACTCGCCTACTCCAATTTCCGTAAAGGGGCACCCGGTTTAATAAGTTCCACACTTTTTCCTCTTTTCGGTGAAAAAACAAAGGGTCCTATTGGATATATAATTGATATTATCGCGGTCTTCGCTACAGTAATAGGTGTTGCCACAACACTCGGTTTAGGTGCACAGCAAATTAATGGCGGTCTTTCCTATTTATTTGACCTTCCAATCAACTTTACTGTTCAATTAATCATCATTGTTATCGTTACGGTATTGTTTATCATTTCCGCTTCAACCGGTCTTGATAAAGGAATTCAACTTTTAAGTAATTGGAACCTCTATTTGGCAGCTGCCTTATTAATATTAACTTTATTTATTGGTCCTACTGTTGCCATCATGAACGACTTTACATCAGGTCTCGGCAGTTATTTACAAAACTTCGTTCAAATGAGTTTACGTATGGAACCGGGTGATGCGGGCAGCCGTGAGTGGATTAACGGTTGGACGATTTTCTATTGGGCATGGTGGATGTCCTGGTCTCCATTTGTCGGTATTTTCATTGCACGTATTTCAAAAGGACGAACAATCCGTGAATTTTTAATGGGTGTTATTTTAGCACCGACACTTGTTAGTATTTTCTGGTTTGCTACGTTTGGTACTACAGCGATAGAAACATACCTTACGAAAGACCAGTCACTAGTTGAATTACCGACAGAGCAACTATTGTTCGGTGTATTTGGTAATATGCCATTCGGTTTTATATTATCGATTATCGCACTGCTGCTTGTTGCGATATTCTTTATTACTTCAGCCGATTCGGCTACATTTGTTCTAGGTATGCAAACTACTTTTGGATCGATGAATCCATCATTTAAAATTAAGCTGATTTGGGGAATTTTACAGGCAGCCATTGCGGCAAGTCTTTTATTCTCAGGTGGTCTGACCGCACTGCAGAATGCAGCGATTATAGTTGCCTTCCCGTTTTCGTTTATCATATTACTAATGATGCTTTCACTCTACAAATCATTAATGGCAGAACGGAAGAAATTAGGTCTATATATTCGACCGAAAAAACAGCATACCCCGGATGGTCAGAAAAAAGATGGCTGACTTTCAAATAAAAAAGCGCCGCAAATTTGCGGCGCTTTTTTTTTATTAGTCGATGGTAATAAAAGTTTTACCGTTACATGTGTTGAAAAGACCTAAAGACTAACCTTCCTTTCCATACAAAGCAACCTGTTCGTCCCGATTGAACTCAACTGCAGCACTTCTGCGCGGCTTCGTCGATTTATACCATTGCCAGCAAAAAATAACAATGAGCACCACTTCAATCCAATCCCCTGCATAGTACATGACCATACTCCCCATCTCTGCTTCTTGCCGTGAAACTCCTGCAGGCGGATTCGCATACATATACTTCGACAATATATCATGACCGGCTATCGCAGCAATTAAAACAGCAGCCCGGAACCGGTAAGAATACTGATGGTAGACAGGATCGAAATAAATTATGGAAATTGTGAATACGTAGCCTGCAATGAAAAAATGGAAATGTACAAATAGGGCAATAAACGCATTTTCATGCATGTAAGTATATAAATTCGTTGTATATAACAACCATAGTCCGCCTACATTTAAGACGGCGGCAGTAATCGGATGCGAAATGTATTTTAGCAAACGACTTTTTAAAATGGACGTCAGCTTACGTGCCAATGTAGTGTTTGCTGTTCTGAGCAGCAAAGTCATCGGTTTGGCAATCGCCATAAAAATCGGTGCGATCATGCTTAATAATAAGTGACTTATCATATGTGCCGTAAAATTGGTATGAGCGTTGCTTGCCAACGGACCTACAACGGCCACAAGTGCAAACCCGATCCCTATTGTCCAGGAAACTGTACGGAAAACGGGCCATTTTTTATAGCGCTGGTTCGTTATGAAAACAGCGATTATATATGCCGTAAATAACAGTACAAATAATAATCCGAGCAATAGTTGAACATTGAATACAGGCGCCGAATGGTTCATTTCAGCATGGTTATGACTATGCAACAAGTACAGGCTACTCATTAGCAGTCTTCTCTTTTAATTTACTGTTTTGGGATTTACGGAATAAAAGAAAAAGTCCGATAAGTAAAATGATAAAGGCAGTGACATTCCATACAATATCGTAAACGATGACATTATCCACATAACGAATTTGGTGAATTCGCATCCATTTATGTTGAATAAGGCCGTCATACAACTGGAATACTCCAATCCCTAGTAATACGCCTCCAAGCCAGCGTTGAAAGATTAAGCCATTTCTCCGACGCAGATCCGCAAATAAGAATAATCCTGCAATCGTTGCAAACCAGCTGAATGCATGAAAAATACCATCGGAAATCAACCCAACATCCGTTGTCGATTTATCGTAGAAATGGTGCCATCTTAATAACTGGTGAAAAACGGTTTCATCAATAAAGGCAATCAAACCGACACCAAACAAAATACCTGACCACATGTTACGGCGCGAAACTTCTTTATCGTTGTTATTTTTCATGTACTTTTTGAGCTCCTTTACGTGTAATTACTTACATTTAATTTCTCCAAATACTTCACAACATATTCGATAATAGAAATTCCCCTCTTGCCCTCAAGACTAAACCTGATGATATCTAATTTCCTGCATTTAATCCTAGTTCTTCAAAAGTTTTAATTAATTCTTTGGTATAATCGTTTATCTCTTGCTCCGTCGGAATATTTTCAAGTAGCTCATGAATTGCATGCAGTTTGCCATCCTTTACTATCCGATCGATTTTCATTGTATTTTCTATATCGCTAAGGGGATTTTCATTCAATACTAATAGATCCGCAGTAAAACCTTCTTTTATATCTCCTAAATCAGCTACTTTCAAAGCTTTCGCTGCATTAATTGTAGCTTGTTGAAGGGCCTCTAATGGTGTAAATCCGGCATCAACAAACAGTTGAAGCTCCCGATGTAACGCAAAGCCCGGATATGTAAAGCTTCCCGCAGGTGTATCTGTCCCTGTCACAACAGTACCGCCCATTTTATAATAGGTATAGGCAATTTTTTGAATCGTTTTCGTTTGAATTCCAAACGTAACCTGTCCTTGTTTTGCCTGTACAGCTTGTGGCCAATGCTTAAATAAGTAGTCACTATTTTCCATATGATGAACAACTTCATGTGTTGTTGTCCAATAGTGCTCTGCTAATCGCATTTGATCATATAAAACGATTGTTGGGCAAAGCTTAATATCCTTTTTCAATAATTCTTTACATATGCTTTCTATCAATTGTTCATCCGGCTGTTCCCAAGGTATTGAATCCCAGATCTCTTTCGGTGCATCCATTGACCATTCTGGATACATCGCCTGAATAATACCAGAGCCATGTTCCAGCCAATCAATCCCTATGGCTGCCGCATGAAGTGCATCTACTTTTTTTGAATATAATATATCACTGCTTACTTCTAAATTATGTTTTCGCGCTTCACTCACTACTACTTCCATATATTCCGGATCAAGCCAGCCGTAAACTTTAATAAAATGTGCACCAAGCTCTACTTGCCGTGCTACTTCCTGTTTTGCAAGATCTGCATTGTCGACATTAATGTTATAGGCAGTATCATCTCCCCACAACCCTGGAGGTCCGTCAATCATACGATCTGCAGAAATAACGCGCGGTTCTAATTTACTCCCGTTCGCATCGATAAATGGTTTAAGTTCAATAATGCTTCCCGCAGTATTGCGAACCGTTGTAATACCTGCTGCTGTGAAGTAATTGGCAAAGTGTTTTTTTATATGGACATGCATATCAATCAATCCTGGAATCAGCCATTTATTCGTACAATCAATCGCTTCTACATCATCCATTTGAATATTGGGAGCTATTTTTATAATTTCATTATTTTCAATATAAATATCCTGCCTACTAAACTCCCCTGTTTCCATATTAACGATAAACCCGTTTTTTAATAATTTCATATTCAGTCCCCTTTGAATTTCATTCTATTTAATTTTAGTCTAATTTAAATATTCTGGAAATGATATAATTTTATTACAATAAAATAGAGGTGAATTAGATGAACAAAATCGGTGAAAAAAGTATAGTCAGAAAAGCGAACGAAAGTGATACATCACAAATACTTGCAGTGATGAAAGATGCAGAAGAGTCCGGATTTATGCTCTTTGCACCGGATGAAAGAAACATGGCACCAGCTGCTTTAAGCAAGTTAATCAATTCCATTAATCAAACACCAACATCCGGTTTCTTTATCGCAGAGCATCAGGATGAGATTTTAGGGTATCTCCTTTTAAAAGCGGAAACGTTATCCCGCACTTCTCACCGGGCCCAAATTGCTGTCGGTGTACATAGTAAAAGTCGCGGTAAAGGGGTCGGCACCGCTTTGTTCGCCCATATGATTCAGTGGGCAAAACAGGGGCAGCTCCACCGACTTGAATTAACGGTCATTGAACATAATGAACAAGCTGTCCATCTTTATAAGAAAATGGGGTTTGAAGTTGAAGGCGTAAAAAGCAATTCTTTACTTATTGACGGACAATATGTAAATGAACTATATATGGCAAAATTACTTTAATTATAAAAGGGGTCTACTCAAGTAAAACTGAGTAAATCCCTTTTAGTGTCACACTATTAATCTAGCTCTCTAACTTTAATCGGGACAAGCGAGTTTTCCAAACGGTCACGGAACTCTTCATATTGCACCGGCAATTTTAATTGCTCGCCCATTGTTTCCGGCGTTTCATCATGCGCAAATCCTGGTGGGTCTGTCGCAATTTCGAATAAAATTTCACCCGACTCACGGAAGTAAACAGCATTGAAATAATTGCGGTCTTTTATTTCCGTTACATGCTGACCTTTATCCAAAGCGTATTGCTGCCATTCTTTATGATCTTGATCGTCGTTTGCACGCCATGCAATATGGTGCACCGTTCCAACACCCATCGCCCCACGATTGCCGACCGTCATTTTAACGTCGACAATATTGCCAATGGATGCTGTTGCTTCTAGTCGTACATAGTCTCCTTCACGGCCAATCTTTTCAAGTCCCATTACGTCAACTAATGTATTAATTGTTTGTTCTGGCTGCGATGAATATAAAATTGCACCGCCAAAGCCTTTGATTGCTACATCCGCAGTGATTCCACCAAACGTCCAGCCGTTTGGTGAACCCCCATCACGTTCAACAATTTCTAAATGCAGTCCATGTGGATCGTCGAACTGTAGATAGTTCTCTTCAAATCTTGTTTCTTCTTTAAATAGTATATTGAATTTTGTTAACCGTTCTTTCCAGAAGTCCATTGCTCCCACAGGCACCAAGTATGTCGTCACGCCAACTTGACCATCGCCGATTTTACCTTTATATGTTGCCGGCCAAGGGAAGAAAGTAATGATTGTCCCTGGCTCCCCGCCTTGATTCCCGAAATATAGGTGATATGTTTCTGGATCGTCGAAATTAACTGTTTTTTTTACGAGTCGTAATCCGAGAACACCTGCATAGAAATCGACATTTTCCTGAGGATGACCGACGATTGCTGTAATGTGATGAATACCCGTTGTATGTTTTTTCATATTCATTTCCTCCATTCGTAAAAACTGAACACAATATTCTATTTGATAAAACACTCTGTCCAATTTTTATGTAATTAGTCTAGCACACGAAATAACATGTGCTAGACCGATGATTGTTAATTAACGAATTGTTTTTAAAGCTTTTGACCATGGAATTACTTGGTCTAACATTTCATTAACTGAGTTTTGTTGGTGGACAGCTGGTTTAAAGTCTGTTCCGTTTTCGAAGTCCGTAAATAATGATAATGCCGGGTGCACACGTACATCCGCAACCAATAATTCCCCTAGAATACCGCGTAAATGTTCAGTAGCGCGTGCTCCTCCTACAGAACCGTAAGATACAATACCAGCTGCTTTATTGTTCCACTCTTCACGTAAATAGTCTAATGCATTTTTCAGTGCGCCTGTAATTGAATGATTGTATTCCTGAACAATGAATACGAAACCGTCTTGTTTTGCGATTGCTTCAGACCAGCCGCCAGCACCTGACGCATCCCCACCAGGTTCGCCTAGCAATGGTAGTTTGAAGTCCGCGATATCAATAATTGTATAGTTCGCGTCTCCGCGTTTATCCGCGATTTCTTTTACCCATGCACCGACTTGAGGGCTTACACGGCCTTCACGAGTTGATCCTAAAATAATACCGATGTTTAATTTTTCCATTTTTGTTTCCTCCATTTTCTTATTTCCAAATAGTTTACTGATGAATCCCATTTTTACACTCCTTCAATTATCTCGAAATAAGATATCAATTAAAAATTTGAGGGTTTTAATAGATTGATTTAGGTATGCATATAAATAATTGAAGTTTTGCCTCAAATTTTGTACTATTATGCATTCTTATCAGTAACGTAAATCATTATTGCCGTTTTGCTGACAATTTATCCTTATAAATGCCTTCATATTTTAAGCAGCAGGGTTTAATTCTAACTCTACTTTAATTTTGATATCTTTCCCTACGAGTACACCACCTGTTTCTAAAGCAGCATTCCATGTTAATCCGAAATCTTCACGATTAATCTTTGTTTCCGCTTCAAAACCGTATACTTCTACGCCCCATGGGTTCGTACCTTTACCACCGTATTCCACATCAAATGTTACCGGCTTTGTTACGTCTTTTATTCTTAAGTCACCAGTTACTTTATAATCATCGCCGTCTTTCGCAATGTTCGTAGCAGCAAATTTGATTTTTGTAAATTCTTCTGCACCGAAGAAGTCTGCAGATTTTAAATGGTTATCGCGGTCTTCGTTACTTGTATTGATGCTTGCTACATCCAGTTCAAAGTTGATTGTCGCTGTCGTTAAATCCGTTAAATCCTCTGCTTTTACATCAGCAGTATAGTCATTGAATTGACCTTTTACTTTTGATACCATCATGTGTTTTACTTCAAAACCGATTGTTGAATGCGTTTGATCGACTGTAAATGTTGTCATTTTAAATTCTCCTCCATTTTATCTCGATTTCAAGATATATTACAAAAATAAATTTCGAAATTGAATATCTCGAACTTGAGATAAATATAACAAAGGATTTTACAAACGTCAAGTGGTTCTTATAATTTTTTCTTTATTGGTGTTTTGAAGGATTGTAATTGCATTGGCTGCTTATGTGGGGGTTACCTCTTCTTTATAAATTGGTGAATACAAGTGTATAGAATGGTATTTTATAAAAAAAGTTTCACCCTTTTAAACTTTCCACCTACCATCAGTCGTCTTATAATTGTCGACAGAGTAAAAAAGGAGCTTCAAATAATGATTGAAGAATTAGAAAATGCATTTATTACATTTATCCGGACGCAGCAAAATTCGCTATATTTACTGGCATATAGCTATACAAAAAATGAGCAGGATGCACTCGATGTCGTGCAGGACAGTATTCAAAAAGGTTGGCTTGCACTTGAGAAACTGACAAACCGTGATCAGATGAAAAGCTGGTTTTATACGATTTTAGTCCGAACAGCGATTGATTTACTACGTAAACAAAAGCGGGTCGAGCTCATTGGGGACGATTCCCTTCTGCTATTATCTGAGGAAGATTCATACCTCAATCTTGATTTACAGCAGGCATTGCATCGTTTACCTCTACAGCTGCGTGAGGTGGTAGTGCTGCGCTATTTTGAGGATCTGAAAATCGAAGATGTCGCGCACATTTTGACGATTCCTCTAAGCACGGTGAAATCAAGACTTTATAGAGCGTTAAAGCTATTAAAAATTGAGCTTGAAACGGAGGAGAATTAAACATGAATGATAAATTAAAAAAGCTACACACACAATATAAGGATATACCGATTCCACAGGAACTTGAGATGATGATTGAAAAAAATCTGCAACGTCCTCCTAAGAAGAGAAAACGTAAACTGCCTCTTTTTTTAACATCTGTTGCTGCGGCGGCAATTCTGTTTACAGTAGGCCTTAATACAAATCCTGCGATGGCGAAAAATTTGGCGGATGTACCGGTCATCGGTCAAGTCGTCAAGGTGCTTACATTTACAGAATATGAAATGGTCAAGGATGAATATACAGTTGATATCCAAGTGCCTCAAATTTCTGGTTCTTCTGCTGACATCGAAGCATTGAACGAAAAATACGCTCAGGAAGGTAAATTACTTTATGAGCAGTTCAAGACGGATATTGAGGAAATGGAAGCTGGAAATATGGCAGTGAACAGCGGCTACGTTATCAAAACAGATACCGATGAAATATTGTCATTCGGTCGTTATGTAGAAGTTATTGTCGCCTCCTCTTCATCTGTTATGCAGTACACTACGATTGATAAACAGGCGGAAACGGCCATTACATTACCGAGTCTGTTTAAAGACGATCGCTACGTAGAAATTATCAGTCGCTATTTGGAAGATGAAATGCGCAGGAAAATGATTGTAACAAAAGGTGATGAAATGTACTGGGTAGGCGGAACTGAATGGCATGACGAATCATTTGGTGTCTTTGAAGGCATTTCACCTGAGCAAAACTTCTATATTACAAAAGCAGGTAAGCTTTTGATCTCCTTTGATGAATATGAAGCAGCCCCAGGCTTTATGGGACTTGTAACATTTGAAATTCCGACAGAGCTGCTTCAGGATGTGCTGGTGAGCAATAAATATATTAAGTAATAAATAAGCAGGTGTATCCTTTTTAATGGTTACACCTGCTTTCCTTTCTTCCATGGCACATTCTATGATCCCTATTAACGCCATAATAAAAAACGGAATGAAGTTATATGACTCCATTCCGTCCCGTTCAACATATTCTTTTTTCCGATTAAATTTCGTATTCGATTACAACTTCTTTACTATTGCTAATATTCGGAGATGGCTGTGAATTATAAACACGTGAATATGGCGGCACCGAATATGTCAGCCAAATATTACTGCCAAGCACCGTGTCATGACCAATTGTCGTTTTCCCGCCTAAAATTGTAGCTCCAGCGTAAATGACAACATTATCCTCAATATTTGGATGACGTTTTACACCTTTAATCGGGTTACCGTTTTCATCAAGCGGGAAACTTAATGCACCTAACGTTACACCTTGATAGATTTTAACATTGTTGCCGATTGTGCACGTTTCTCCAACAACGACACCTGTGCCGTGGTCAATGAAAAACGAATGGCCGATCTTGGCACCTGGATGAATATCGATTCCTGTTAACTGGTGTGCATATTCAGACATGATACGTGGAACGATTGTGACATCCATTTTATACAGTTCATGTGCAATACGATGGATAAATACAGCACGTATCGACGGGTAGCTTAACATGATTTCTTCCGTTGATGTAGCAGCAGGATCTCCGTTATATGCAGCCTGGATATCTGTTTGAATTGTTTCACGGATTTCAGGGAAACGGTCCATTAACTTCATTACAACATGATCCGCTTTTTCTCGGCATTGCCCATCACAATTATCAAAGTTTTGGTAGATTAATACTTTCTCGATAATATCACGCAAATCCAACGCTGATTGACGAAGATTATTATTCAGTTTCATCAATGTACGTGTTTCATCGACAACACCTTGATTATAAATCGTCGGGAAGAAAACTTCATAAAAACTATCCAATATATGATGGATTTGATCACGGCCAGTGAATCCAATCGATTTTTCAACTTCAATATGTTTTTTGTTATAGTCGATTAGCTTATTAGCGATTGTTGATGTTTCTTTATTTAACCAGTCCTCGATTTTCATGCTAAAACTCCTTTTCTATTTAAAATACATAGTAATGAAGATTATACTACACAAAACGCGCAGTTTGACCCTTCTTTTCAAAATTGTAAAACAGCTAACGGACAATAGCTAATAAAGTGCTTCTCTATTCATCACGCAAGATGATATGTGGAATGATGCGAATATAGATAAGCTCCCCCACAATTTCAACAAGTGTCTGGGTGACAATAATCGCCACAACGAGCGATCGGATTTCCTCAGGCATTGCAAGTGCAAATGGTAATACAACAAGTGAATTACGTGTCGATCCGCTAAAGATCAATGCACGGCCTGTCCGGATATCTAGATGAAGCTTTTTCGCGATGATCTTTGAGATGAAAGGCATAATGATCAAAAATGCTATGTAGATGGGGATTACTTTTAAAATCCATTCAAATGAACCCGACAATTTGCCGATTTGTGATGCAACAATTACAAAAAGAGTTAAAGCCATAAATGGTACCGGAAGCCACGAAGATATCTCAAAAACACGACCGCCCTCTTTTGATGAAATTTGTACAATAAGTGCAACAACTAATGGAAAAACAATAAATGAGACAAACGCTTCAAAAAATGGAGCCACTTCTACTATATTTGCCGCTTGTTCGCTGATAAAAAACCATAAATAAAACGGCAGTAACAGCATTTGTGCAACAAAAAGAAAGGGTGTGGCACTGAGCATCGCTTTTTCATTCCCCTTGCCAAGCATTGTAAATACTATGACATAATCTATACATGGAGTGAGTAAAACAAGATAAACGCCTAAAAGTAGTGGCGGATAATCTGGAAGAAATAACGTCAGGGTCCATACGACAATGGGAACCGCAATAAAATTGACTATACAGAGTGCGTAAAAGAAACGCCGGTTTGAAAAAGTTTCTTTTAAAGCTGCAAAAGGAATTTGAACAAACATACTGTACATTAATATTCCAAGGATAAACGGGATTAATTTTTCCAATTCATTTTGAAACTCCAGAAAATTCAATCCTGTAAATCCGGCCAATAGTAAAGTTATGATATATATCGTTACTTGATTCTTTTCAAGCTGTTCTCTTGAAATCATGACAAAAACTCCTTTTACCGATCCATTTCCAATGAGACCATGTTATCCTTTTATTTCTTCTTTTACAAACTGTTCTCTTCATCCTCTTATTATTTAGTAATTTATTTTCAAAAAAAGAATGAATGACCAGCAATCTATAATATAATTAATTCATTAGTCAAAATAATCTGAAGGTAAAGGGAGAATTATTCATGTCTCAAGCGAAAAGTATTAACTATTACAAAGAATTAATTGATTTGAAAGATGTCGAAGGGATTGAAGCCCAGTTTCAACGTTTACTTGATGTTTCAATTGAATCCATCCAGGATCTGGAGAATTGGATCGAGGATGAAAAAAATTTACGCTTTGAAATAGAAGAGGCGTTAACAGGCCATCTTGTCGACTTCTACCGAAATACCGAAGATCCGCATATCAAATCAACCTACCTTCAGGATCAGCAAGTCATTCAGCCTCTTTTAATGACATACGAGGCAAAGTTAAATGATAAATGCTGTGAGTCCCCTTATTTCAATGAATTGGATGAAAATCGTTACGGCTTAATGAAACGTTTTCGTGAGTCAAAAGTGAAACTGTTTAGAAAAGAGAATATCCCTCTATTAGTTAAGGAACAAGAACTATGCACAAAGTACAGTGAAATTATGGGTGGTCTCACTGTGGAATGGGACGGAGAGGAAAAACCTTTCCCTTTTATCGAATCGCAGCTTGACAATTTGGACAGAAACGTTCGGGAAAAAGCTTATCATTTAATTAGAGCTGCTTACCGTCAAATTAAGCCGGATACGGATGCGCTCATGGATGAACTCGTTCAACTACGCCACCAAATCGCAATCAATGCCGGATTTGAAAATTACCGTGATTATATGTTTGTCGCAAAAAACCGTGAGTACAGTATTGAAGATTGTTACGACTTTCATGAAAATGTTGAAAAGCATATTATTCCGGCTTGGAACAGGCTTGCAGAAGTTTTCAAGTCTAAACTTGGTGTCGAAACATATCTGCCTTGGGATAACACTGCAAAACTGTTGAAAAATCCTCCTTACGCTGAGACATCAGAGCTTTTGGACGGGGTTGCTGAAATGTTAGGAAAAACCGACCCGTATTTTTCAGACCGTTTGCAGTACATGAGAGAACACGGATTACTTGATCTTGGAGACCGTAAAGGTAAAAGTCCGGGTGGTTTCTGTGTCCCATTACCTGTTTCCGGTGATACATTTGTTTTTGCAAACTTTAGTCCTTCCTTTTTCTCGCTCATTGCTTTAATCCATGAGATGGGGCATGCGGTGAATGGTTACCTCCAAGCTTCAGAACAGGGCCCTATTGAAGAATTCCAGTGGCGAGCGGAAATAGCTGAATTGTATTCACACGGAATGGAATTGTTATTATTGGATAAATTTAATCTATTTTATCCGGAAGAAGAGGAATTCAAAAGCGCACAACGTGAAGAACTGAGACGGGCATTTACGATGTTATTCGGCCCATTGTCTGGAGATCTTTTCCAACATTGGATGTATACAAATCCTCAGCATACAGCAAAGGAACGTGATGAGAAGTTTTATGAAATTTCAAAACGTTACGGGTTGAGCCCAGTTGATACGACCGGTTTTGAAGAGGTAATTGGCATGAGCTGGATCGGTACCCTCCACTTTATTCAATATCCTTTTTATGATATTGAATACTCGATGTCAATGCTCGGTGCACTTCAATTACTTGAGAATTATCAAAAGAATCCGCAGCAAGCTGTCGAATTTTACAAAAAAGGTGCAAGTGCGGATTACAGTCAATCCATTGCATCGATTTATAAAGAAACTGGCGTCAATTTTGACTTTTCAGAGTCAACTGTTAAACGCATGGGTGAATTCTTGGAAAAAGTGATACAGGATATTAATTCATAATCGCTATCGAGCAACATGAAAAGAGCGAATTCCCTTTACGGAAATTCGTTCTTCTTTTAATTATAGCCATTCATGTAACCTAATTACTACCTTTAACAATGTTCTTTACACCGACATACGTTGCATAGAAATACCCGCCATAAATGATGACAAGAATTAATGAACTGATTAGTACGCTTTCGTAGTTGAAATGGAACATTCCGCTGACCGCCTTGATTCCGACAATGGAATGAATGACAGCCAGACCTAAAGGGAGTAAAAAATAGATGAGACATTGTTTTAATATAGCCCCATTTATCAATTTATCCGTGACACCGATTTTCTTTAACAACTTATATCGTTCCAAGCTGTCACTTGCGTCAGATAACTGCTGCAATGCCATTACGGCCGCGCTCGATATAATAAAGATGAGCCCTAAAAACAGGCCAAGGAATATAAATAATGCTGCTGAACCCTTTTCTTGCTCTTTAATTTGATTTTCTGTACTTCCAATGACTAATCCTGGATTAATGGATCTATATTTATTGTCATCAAGGTCATTAAACAGGGTTGTAAATTTCTCTTCTGATTTTTCATTGTAGCGATCTTCATATATTACATTAAAACTTGTATACTCTAATTGAAGGTTTCCTGTAAAATTATCAGGAATAATAAGATAAAAGAAGTTACTGCCCCTGTTAATTTTTATATTTTCTTCAATAGCCACATCATTTTTTATTTTATATGCTTTATCCTCAATAATAATATTTTCTTCATTTTTCATATACTCAGGCAAAGCTTGAATGATTTTGCCATAGGTTGATACAACGAGTATTTCGTCTTCCTTTAAATCAACAGACTCTTGCCCCGTCAGATTGATAATTGCATTATAATCCGATATTTTTAGTGCAGATACCGGCCCATACATGTAATTTTCCTGTATAGCAATCTTTTCCTCGTCGCTTAAATACTGTGATAACAGATCCTCAATCGTTAAATCAAGAAGGTATTCATCAAAGAAGGCATGTTTTTCATATGCTTCAAATGTAAAGTCTATATTGTTTAAGTAAGCTTCAATATCATTTACCGCAGGATCCTCTTCCTCTTGATTAACAACAAGAAATGCCGAAGCATCAAAAGGAGTTGTATTTGCTGTATTTTTATCAATCGTTCCTTTTAAATCAAACGCGGTAAAGATGAGTGAAATCGTTAAAAAAAGCATTAGACTGATAATTGTCATCGAAAGAAAGTTCGTGTTGACCTTATTGTTTATTTGTCTTAAGACAAAAATATTTATATTTTTAAAATAGAACCCCTTATTCTTTTGTGCAATTTGTATAAAGAAGCTCGATAGGCTGAAAAAGAATAGGAGCGTTCCAAAGACCCCCATTAAAATCGTAATTATCAGATCCGTATATTCAGCATTTAAGCCTGTCTCTAGGATTCTCATATATGCGAATATCAGAAATGCTACTGATAAAATAAAGGTTAGCACTGATACGAAAGGATTTTTCAGCTTTACTTCTTCATTACGTTTTGAAGCATTTAACATATCGATCAGTTTGTATTTGGAAATCGTAAACTGGTTGAAAATCATGACAAGTAAATAAATGATGCCAAAGTAGACAATCGATTTCATCATGGCGGCAAGTGAAAAAACAAACTTATATTTATCAAGATCCATAGACAGGATGTTTGCCGTCAGCACTGACAGACCCTGCGATACAATAATCCCAAGTCCAATACCTACGATTAAAGAGACTACACCGATTAGGAGAGTTTCGACAATTAAAATTCTCGAGATTTTCCCTTTTGACATACCTAATGTCATGTATAAGCCAAGTTCTCTTTTCCGCTTTTTGATCAAAAAGTTATTGGCGTATACAATCAAACCTCCAAGAATAATTGATACAAACACTGATGTTCCAGACATAAGCAATTCCAATGATTCACGAAAAATCGTATTCTTGTTCATTTCCTGGATAGCATTTTGCGAGTCAAGAGAGTTGAAACTGTAAAATATACACACTCCCAGAGTTAATGTCAGAAAATAGATTGAATAATCCTTAAAGCTTCTTTTGACATTGTTGATTGCGATTTTAGAGAACATTGCTAACATCGCCTCCAAGTAAAGTCACCACTTCAATGATTTTATTAAAGAATTCCTTTCTCGTATCATTTCCGCGCACTAGCTCATTAAAGATCCGACCATCTTTTATAAACAATATCCTATTGGCATAACTTGCCGTAAACGAGTCATGGGTAACCATCAAAATTGTTGACTGGTATTCTTTATTCAGCTTTTCAAAGGAATCCAACAGTAATCGTGATGATTTTGAGTCAAGTGCACCCGTTGGTTCATCGGCTAAAATGAGGGAAGGCTCAGTTACAATCGCTCTTGCACAAGCGACTCTTTGCTTTTGGCCTCCCGATAATTGAAATGGAAATTTGCTAAGGATGCCCGTAATATCAAGCTTTTCCGCAACGGCTTTAATGAGTTGATCGATTTCCATTGCTTCTCTTTTTTGAATCGTCAAAGCCAAAGCAATGTTTTCATAAGCTGTCAGAGTATCCAGCAAATTAAAATCCTGAAAGATAAAACCTAACTCGTCCCGTCTGAATGCTTCAAGCCCTTTCTTCTTTAAAGTTGTAATATCCTGATTATTGATAATTATTTTGCCAGTTGTAACATGATCAATTGTCGAAATACAATTCAGGAGCGTTGTCTTTCCGCTCCCTGAAGGACCCATAATTCCTAAAAATTCACCTTCATTTACGTTAAAGCTGATATTATCTATTGCTTTTGTAATATTACCTTTGTTTCCGTAGTATTTTTCAATTTTTTCTACACTTAATATCGGTTGCATGCTTTTCCTCCAAGTTAAATTATTTTTTTACATCAAATTCGGCATGTGTTTCCATAATTTTTTTCCCTTTTACATATATCGTGACACCGTAATGCCCTTCTTCAAGACCTTCCGGAACGGATAGCTCGGCAGTGAAATATTTCGCATCGTTCACAAGTACTTCCTCTTCCACTAAAAATCGATTCTCTTGTTTTATTTCGCCTTTATACCAAACCACTTCGGCTTCATTGGTCCAGAATCGGTTTCTCTTTGCGGAAAAATAAACTGTTTCCCCTTGTGTAAATAAATTCGTTATATCAGAAGGTCTGCCCTTATCATCAATCGCTTTTGACGTGACACCTTCTATAATTTTTGGTTCTGTCGCATATTCATACACCAGGAAAATTCCAAGACCTAACAGAAAGATTCCTAGTATTATTGGAATTGCTTTTTTCATTTTGTATTCCCCCTAATTGATTTCTAACTGTATCTTATCAATAGCTATCGGGAAGACATATTGGTTTATATTTTATTAAAGTGACATTTTTGCAAGATAAAAAAACGGATCTATAGCTATTGTAATGAACAATCTCTATAAATCCGCTATTCTATGTTGAATTACTGTATGAAGTTCACACTGGCTAAAGGGAAAATAATACTCACCTTTGTTCCTTCGCCTCTATTTGACGTGATTGTAAGACCTAGGCCAAGCTGATCTGCGAGTTTTTTACATAAATAAAGCCCGATACCGGTAGATTTCCCGAATTTCCGTCCATTTTCCCCGGTAAACCCCTTTTCAAAAACCCGATGTAAATCCTTTTCTGTAATCCCTATACCGTTATCCTCAATCGTAAGGACAATATTATTTTCATTTCTGACCGTATGGATGATTACCTTTCCATCACGTTCACGGATATACTTAATTGCATTCCCGATTAGCTGATTTAAGATAAACTCCAGCCATTTTGCATCACTGAAAACAGTCCCTTCAACTTTTTCAAGATCAATCGAAATCCCTTTACTAATAAAGTCTCTTGAATTTCTTTTTATAACCCTTCTTACAAGATCAACTAAAGAAATCTCTTTTATGAGGTAATCCTTGCTCACATTGTTACTTCTTGAATAATAGAGAACCTGCTCAATATATTCTTCAATCTTTTTTACTTCCTCCTGAATATTTCGTGTAACGCCATTTTGATTATTTTCAATGATCAGCCGTGTTGAGGCAATGGGAGTTTTAATTTCATGGATCCATGTTTCAATATATTCTCTATACTCATTTTCCCGGTCCCGATAACTTTTTACATGCTCATGCATATCTTTGTTTGCCTGACGCAATACCTCATACAATGCCTTACCTTCCACAGTTTCAGGTTCTTTCATAACTTCCGGCAGCAAATATTTCTGATCTAAATTTTCCATAATGCTAGTTATTTCGTTATAAAATGTTTTCTGCTTAAAATATTCGATCATTACATATGTGATGAGAGGGAAAAACCAAATACAGAAAATAAGAAAAACTGTTTGAACATTCACCCCGACAAGTATCATAATGCCGCCAATAATGATAAATAAGATGAAATTAATGAGCAGGAAAACGGTTCTGTCTTTAACATATTCTTTAAGTGTCATGGAAGTATATATCCTAACCCCCGTCTCGTTTCGATATTTTTCTCCATACCTAACGCTTCGAGTTTTTTTCTTAATCTGGTGACATTTACCGACAAGTTATTATCATCTACAAAGACATCTGCGTTCCACATAAAATCCATGAGATCGTCCCTTGATACGATTTTTCCTTTGTTTTTATAAAGGCAGGAAAGTATTTTGATTTCATTTTTAGTGAGCTCTGCCTTCTCCCCTTTATAAATAACAGAACCGTTGGATAAATTGAGCTTTAAATCATTATAAACAAGGGTATCCCTTATACTTGACCCCTGAACTCTTCTTAATATGGTTTCAATTCTCGCCAAAAGAATCTGAGTGTTATAAGGCTTTGTGACAAAATCATCCGCGCCTAAATTCATACTCATCAGTTCATCCATTTCATTATCCCTGCTCGTCACGACAATGATCGGCACATCCGATTGCTTCCTGATTTCTCTGCAAATATAGTAACCATCAAAAATGGGTAGGTTAATGTCCAGCAAAATAAGGTCCGGTGCTTCGTTTAGCGTTTCCTGAATAATATTTTCAAAGTTTGTCGGTGCAATTGCCTCAAATCCATATGTGTTTAAAAAGCTTTTCAATTCTTCTCTTATTGTTTCTGTATCTTCTATAATCACGATTTTTGACATACGTTCACTTCCTTTTAACATTTAGATTCCCAGATTAAAATTCATTTACACTTATACCATGCTTAAACATCTATCACAAACATATATACATGCAGAGCTCTGTAATTTACTTCAACATAAAAATATTTTTATCCTTTTAGGGACAACAAGAAAAAGAACGAATCCCCTTATAGGAAATCATTCTTTATAAAATATGAATTATAAACTCTGCAGCCCTATTTCTGCTCCAAGCTTTGTTTATCATCAGCATTTTTCCCCACTATTACGCAAAGCACAACGATCATAGCTAAAACAATTGTAATCCATGTGATCGATTCTCCTAAAAATAATACAGAAAAACCAATCATTAAAAAAGGCTGCAAGTATTGAATCTGCCCTACCCTAGCTATACCTCCTAAAGACATACCACCATACCATGCTACATAAGCTAAAAACTGACTGACGATCCCTAAATAGAACAAACTGATCCATGCTTCAATAGGCGCATCCAGCATACTGTCAGATAAGCCAAGGCCAACAGGAATAATAAAAAAGGGTGCACCAATTAAAATAGCCCAGGCAATTACTTGCCAGCTACCAACTTCCTTTGAAAGTTTGCCACCTTCTGCATAACTTAATCCAAGTAATATGACCGCTGCAATCAGCGCAAAGTCTCCTTTATGCAATTGCCCTAATCCTAAATAGATGGCATAAATAATGACCGTTACCGCCCCTGTTGCACTCGCAATCCAATAGCGTTTCGAAGGTCTTTCGCCTCCTCGCCACATTGCAAAGCCTGCTGTCGCAAGTGGAAGTAAGGCCAATTCAATTGCACCATGTGAAACCGGCAATGACTTCATCGCATAAGTTGTTAATATCGGAAAAGCCAGTACAGCTCCAACAGCGACAATAAGTAAGTTCTTAAATTGGCTTATACTCGGTAAAGGCTGCTTTTTCACAATAAATACTGTTCCTACTATAATGGCTGCAATAACTGTCCTACCCAATCCGACAATTGTCTCACCAAAATAAGGGACAGCAATACTTGTAGCCGGTAATGTAAAACTGAAACAAACGATTCCAATAAAGCCTAACAGCATCCCTTTTTTCATACTGATTTCCATTTCGTTCCCCCTTCACAGTTTTAAAAAAATATTCCATAATTAGTTAATACGATTAAGCTAATTAAACAGATTGTAAGGAATATCCGCTCTTTTTAAAATAAGAGAATTCCCCATCTGTCATGGGACAGATAGCAAAGGAGAACTGGATGACAACTAAATATATTGGCATTTTGGAATGGGTCAAACAACAAATACAGGATGAGAAGTTAAAAACAGGAGATAAATTACCATCAATTCGACTGCTCGCTGAACAATTTCAATGCAGCAAAAATACGGTCACGAAAGCATTACTTGAGTTGGAAAAACAGCATATTATCTACGCTAAACCGAAAAGTGGCTATTATGTAGTGGATAATCATAAAACTTCCGTTCAGCAGGACATTGCTATTGATTTTTTATCGGCTGGTCCAGATCAAAGGAGTATGCCCTATGAGGACTTTCAACATTGCATTAACCAGGCAATCGATCATTATAAAGAACAATTATTTACTTATAGTGATCAACAGGGACTCTTTTCTTTACGTAAGGAGCTTGCGAAGTATTTACAACATTTACAAGTATTTGCGAAACCCGATCGACTGGTCATTACATCCGGATCACAGCAGGCCCTCCATATTCTTGCTGCCATGCCGTTTCCAAACGGGAAAAAGAATGTATTAATTGAGCAGCCCACTTACTTTGGTATGATTGATGCCTTACAAGTAAACGGAATTACAACATTTGGAATTGAAGTAACAATGGAAGGAATGGATTTTAAAAAACTGGAGAAGTTATTTCGCACCGATGATATTAAATTCTTTTACATCATCCCAAGATGCCACAACCCATTAGGACATCATTACACTAATGAGGAAAAGAAAAAAATTGTTGCTCTTGCAGAAAAATACGATGTATATATCGTAGAGGATGATTACTTGGCAGAACTTGATACAGATTTAAAAGCCGATCCTTTGTTTGCATATGAACCTAATGAAAGAGTCATTTATGTTAAGAGCTTTTCCAAAGTATTTTTGCCTGGACTGCGAATCGCAACAGTGGTTCTCCCTGAAAAAATGATTTCTTCCTTTGTACACAGTAAATTCAGCGCGGATTTCTATACATCGCCACTTTCACAGGGGGCTTTGGAAATCTATTTAAAAAACGGGATGTTTCAATACCATTTAGAAAAGGTGAAAAAATTATATTCAAATAAAATGAATTTATTATTAGAAGCTTGTTCATTGCATTTACCTACCTATGTACAATTTACAAAGCCTAAAACTGGTTTTTATCTCACCATCTTCTTGCCTTCCGGTATTGATGTCGATAAATTAATATACATGCTGCATAAAAACCATATTTATGTAGATAATGCGTCGAGGATGTTTTTAAGCGAATATAGTCAGAAAGCAATTCGACTAAGTATTTCACAAGTAAACGAAAACAAAATCCATCTCGGACTTCAGCAATTAGCCGCTCATATAATTGATCTGTATGAAAAACGGAATTATAACGTGCTTTCGTTTAAATCCTATCTTTAAATTCATTAATACCTCTCAAAATAAAGATGCCCGGTTCAATTTAGAACCGGGCACTTGTCTATTAAAAAACAATGAATTTATTTCACTTCTTCCACTTGCTCAGCACTTGCTTTCACGCGGTCAAAGCCTACTTTAACTGCATTTACATATTCTTTAATCACATTCCGAGCAAGTTCTGACTGAGGATTCAGTGATTCAAAACCATGGTATGCGCCAGGATATAAGTGGAATTCCACATCAACACCTGCTTGTGCCAATTTAGATACATACGTAATTGTTTCGTCACGGAAAGGATCCAGCTGACCTACACATGTATACGTATAGGGAAGGTTACGGTAATCCTCAGCTCGTGCCGGTGCAGCATAAATCGGTACTTCATCATGTCCGTGCAATTCGCCTAAATAGCATTTCCAGCCAAAATCATTCGTTGTTTGATTCCACACCATACCTTTTGTAATCTCGTTGGCAGAAGGCGTATCGTTGCTGTCATTAATCATCGGATAAAGCGGCATTTGGAAACAAATTGACGGATACTCACGGTCACGCGCAAGCAATGTTAAACCCGCTGTCAAACCACCGCCGGCACTTGCCCCCGCTACGCCAATACGGTTCTTATCGATTTGAAGTGCTGCTGCATTATCCGCAATCCATGCAAGAGCACTATAGCAATCTTCAAGCGGTGCAGGATAAGGATGTTCCGGAGCTAAACGGTAATCAACGGAAACAACGACACAGTTTGCTGTTTCTACAACTTGTACACAAAGATGATCATTGTCTTCGATGGAACCTAATATATAACCCCCGCCATGAATCCACAGTAAAACCGGTAATTCTTGATCTTGGTGGGCTGGTTTATAAATACGAACGCGAATTTCATTATCATCAATGCCAGTAATAGTTTTATTGATAATATTCACTGTTTCAGTGCTTGTTAAAGATTGTACCGCTTGTGCCATACCTTCACGCATTGCTGCCAAGTGTTCTACTTTAAAATCAAAGTCCGTAAATGCTTCTAAACCGACTAAAAATTCTGGATTTACTCGTTTAATCATCTTCATTCCTCCATGTCACTAAAATTAAACTCACCCTACCAATCTATTCGTCCCGAAAAATAATTAGAACTTAATCAAAAATAATTTATGTAAAACTTGTATTTATAGCAGAAAAACACGGATAATCTCTAAGATTATCCGTGTCTTCGATTACTTCTTTATTTCTTCATACGCATCGATGATGAACTGGATTTCTTTTGTGACTTTCAAATCTTTCACACCATCCATTGCATATAGGATATCACGTTTGGCGTTTTCTTTGTCCCCTAGTTTAAAATAACATAATGCCCTTACAGCAAACGCCCGGTACATCATCGATAAATCAATAGGGTGCTGATTGTATTCTACTATTTCGATGTCTTTCAAAGTTTGCAATGCCTCTTCATACCGTTCAAGCATGTAGTAGGCATAACCATATTGCCCATTAAAGAAAATATCCGCGCTGTAGGAAACGCCTTCTAAAGCAAAATTAGTTTCAAATCTGGTCGCAACCGTTTTTTCATAATCTTTTTCAATTTGATTTATATATAGAAGCGTAACTAGCTGCTCCATGAGCGTTTCATTCGGATCTTCCATAATTTCTGCGAATGCCCGAATTTTTTTTAAATAATAAGAAGCTTTTTCCCCTTCTTCTTTTGAACAGTGAATGAAAAATAAAAAGCGGTAAAAATCATTTAACCGATATACGATTTTTTTCTCTTTTGCTAATTTTAATGCTATTTCCAAATACTTTTCCATTTGAACATCATCATTTAGCGCTGCATATGAAACCGTAATATTATAGTATAGATCGAGTTTTTCAAGATCATCAATCAAATCTCCGTATTTTTCGATATACTTTTCCCCTTCGTGTAAATAGTGCAGACCTTCCGCATAATTATTTTCCAGAAACTTAATGTTTCCCATGCGACCAAAAATCTTCAATATTTTCGAATAGCCATGTACTTGTTCATACATTCTGACAAGCTTGACGAATGGCTTTTCCGATAAATCCATTTTCGCAAAGTAGCGCATTGTCAAATACACTTCGTAAATGCGTACTTCCTCAAAAGTTGCCCCCTTAAGGCTGCCATTTTCATGAAATGGATGAATTAGATGATACAGTTCGAGAACTTTTTCGTTTATTTTTTTATCATCATGCTCTTTATTTAGAGCTAAACGTTTTATTTCAACATCACGGTATAATTCTTTCATTTGCTGATGATTTTCGGTTTGCATGAGCTCGGACACATCAATGTCGAGCTGTTTCGCAATATGCTGAAGGCTCTCCATTGACGGCTGTGCCTTCCCGTTTTCAATAAGGCTGAGCATCCCTTTTGTTATTCGGTCCCCCGCTACTTGGGCAAGCGTCATTTTACGTTCTTTTCTTAGTTCTTTTATTTTTGCACCAATATTTAACACGTCGTCACCTCATTACATACAGTTTACCAAAAATCATATAAAAGGCGAATATTTTAACCTAATTAAACATTCAATTAGAATTTTAATATAAAAAAGAAAAATTATTTTAATTAAATTAAACTTTTGTATTGCAATTAAAAAAACTCCGCCATATAATAAGTTTAATTAAATTAAACAAAGGGGTTTGTTTATGAATGAACAACAGAAATTGAAAAAAGCAACGTATCATTTATACACGTTTCTAGTAAGTAAAATGATTGGTGCACTTGGGTCACATATTTACAGCTTTGGAATCAGTATGTATATTTTATCGATGACAGGCTCTTCGCTCAGTTTTGCGACAAATATTATTTTAAGCTACTTGCCGCGCACAATCATGTCACCGATTGCAGGTCTCTTAGGGGATCGTTTCCCAAGGAAATGGCTTGTGCTCGGTGGGCAAACCGGGGTCATCCTGACAATAAGCGGCTTATTGCTCTACACGCATGAATTCGGATTATCTTTAATGGCGATTTATATTGCAACGGTGTTCAATAGTATTTTCGGTACTTTTTCCGGTGTAGCGTTTTCCGCATCGATTGCCAATCTGGTCGATGAAGCTCGACTGCAAAAGGCGATGAGCTTTAATCAGTTGTCCTATTCTATTTCAGGAATTGGCGGACCGATCTTCGGCGGGATGTTATTTGGTTTTGTATCGATGGAAATGTTCCTTATTATCTTTATCTGCGCTGCTGTAATGACATTAATGCTGGAATCAACAATGAATTTTATACTATATAAGAAGGAAACAATAAATGATAATGCTGAAAAAGAATCGATGTTCGAAAGTTTCAAAGCCGGCTTCCGCTATGTCAATACAAAGCCGATTATTAAAGCGATTTTATGGACAGCACTTTGGTTAAACTTATTTTTCACAGCAATCAATGTTGGCGGGGATTATATTTTATTGACGATTTTGAATTTAGATCCAAAATACATCGGTTTTACAGAGGCTGGAGGTGCAGTCGGAATTTTAATTACATCCATTTATTTCGCATCAAGAGCAACCGTCAAATTTCCTTTACTGACAGTTAAACGGTCCGTGTTCGCCTCTTCTATTGTTGTCATTTTATCGTCACTGCCGCTCATTGTAACATTTTCAGCATTGATGAATTTCATTTATTATTTAATTATTATGTTTTTATTTGGAGCATTGGGGGTTATTACAAATACCCCGCTTGGCGTATTGATGCAAACTTCTATTGAAGAAGAATACCGGGGGCGGGTTTTTGGAATTATCGAAATGATGGCGATGAGTGCCATGCCTGTCGGAACACTTGTATTCGGGATTTTATACGAGTTCATTCCAGCCCAATATATTTTAATCGTCAGCGGGCTGATCCTAATTGGTATTGTACTATTATTATTGCGCCCCTCTATATTGGAAATGGCTCATCCTGAACTGAAAAAGGCGAAATTAGAAACAGAACCTGTAACCGAATAATATAATATAGAACTAGGGCTAATTTTCTGAATTAGCTCCTTTTTTATTAAATTGGAGCCTATATTAGTTTGATATACGTTCAAAGTTTCTGTACATTTATAACTGATAAATTAAATCTGACAATTGTTAACCATTCATAATGAACGAAGCAACAGTCAAAAACGCTGACTAGTTTTTTGCTAGACAGCGTTTTTACGTATTTGTATACCGTTTATTTCATTAGCGTGATTCTTTCGGTGGCTGGCACACTTCACATTTTTGCTGTTTGTTTTCTTTGAATTTTTTCCAAGGTTTTTGGAATGTGTTCCCACAAGCACATTGGAAATCTAATTTTTGCGAAAACCCTTTAAATTCTGTTGATATTAATTTTGTATCTGTATTCTTTTCTACATATTCGCGAATCGAATGGATTGTCCATTTCTTTGACATTAACTACACCTCCACAAGCTATTTATTATAGCATGAAAATTTATCATTTCCTTAATTAAATAACCAATCGACCAAAAAACCGAAACCTTTAAAAGCAAAATAAAGTAAAAGGAAACCAATAACGATAAATCCTAAGCAGCCGAATAAACCAGAAAACATAAAAAGTTTTATATTTGGTCCTTTCCTACCGCCCCATTCCTCTTTTTTATCACTCGTGACGGAGTTAATTGTTTGGCAATGCGGACATTCCTTAATATAAGTCCTTTTCTGTTGTTTTTTTCCATTAAATATTTGGATTTCCGAAGAAAAATGATCTGTAGAAAAATCGATCGTCATCCTTTCGTGACAGTTTCTGCATTCAATTTCTACTTTTTTGCCATCCATGACTACCAACTCCTTTTATTTCGTTCTTAACGCAATGATCCTGTAATGAAAATTTTTTAGGCGTATATACATATGGTAAAGGCATCTGCCTATGAATAGGAGGAATATAATTGAATAATGGTTCGGATTCTACACCCTCTTTAGAAGTAATCGCAGCCAGGCTTGCCTATGCAGGTGCTGCTGTTACAACGATTGGCGATGTATTGTCTATGATTTCTGCAGGAATTTCATTAAAGCTGCTTGAGGAGCAAAACGGACAGCAGGCTTCGGCTTCCTATGGCAGCGAATCTGATTTTAAGCAAATGCAAGATGAAATCGATAAATTAATTCGGGAACTTCGGCAAATAAGAAAAATGATGGGCAAACCCTAATCCCGATTAAACAAATATTTTCTTGAATCTGCTTCGATCCGCCGTTCACAATCATCACAACTGATGCTTGCTTGTCGGTTTACTTTATATTGATTATATTTTTTTGTACCTTCCATCAACTTGAATGGCTTCCGGCAATACCGGCAAGTTGTCTCATAAAAAAACATTTCAGATCCATTCCTTCCGCAAAATCTTTTTATATTATAACTTAAAATAAAAAAAACCTATTGCGAAAAGTAAGTTTCATCGCAATAGGCTTTGTTTTATGATTTTAAAAGTTTAACCGTGACTGTTTTTCGACCCCAATTTTTAGCTGTCGATTTTTTACTCATAAAAATATCAATTTTCTTTCCTTTAATGGCACTGCCAACATCACCCGCAACGGCAATTCCATAGCCTTCCACCCATACTTTAGAGCCAAGTGGAATGATTTTCGGATCTACGGCAATAACCTTCAAACTAGGATTTTTACGTAAATTCAACCCGGTTTTCGTAATACCAGAACAGCCTTTGCAGTTAGCTGTGTAAGCCGTTGATGACATCTTAATTGTCTTTTTTACATTAGAAGGATGTGTGGCTGATTTTTTTATTGTCGCTTTCTTTGCTGCCGGCTTATTTTTAATATGGCTTGGTAACTTAAGGACTTGTTTAATTTGTACTTTTGTAGTCTTTAAATCATTCAATGCCATAAGTTCTTTTACTGATGTATCGTATTTCTTCGCAAGCAATGTTAAATTCTCGCCTTTTTTAATTGTATGTGAAGCTGCCTCTGACGTTCCTGCAAAAATGAATGTGCTTGCGACCATAACCGCAATAAATGCTACTATTTTCTTGATCATACTTGAATATTTCCCTCCAGAGAAAGTGTCGTGAAAAATCTTTTTGATTCAACATGACCTAGCATAACCTCTCAATGTTTCAGTGAGATGACATGTTCATGCCGTCAATATTACAATTCGATAACAAATAGTCGAAATATGTCGAGAATATATTACAAATATCTGAATAACTTTATTATTCGCATATAATAGAACCATATATTAACATTTTTTCATGACTTTTTACTTTCTTTTGAGCGGTGAGTAAAAAACTATCCTATAGTAACAATTTATGCTAATATATTTTTTGTTTTGATTTAAACAATAGAAAGAGTGAACTGATTGGAAAATAGCACGAAAGAATTGAGTTTATTTAAGTTAACTTGGCCATTATTTTTAGAGTTGTTCCTATTTATGCTGATGGGGTTAGCGGATACATTTATGTTAAGTGCTGTATCGGATGATGCAGTAGCAGGCGTTGGAACAGCCAATCAATATATTCAAATTGCAATTTTATTATTAGGGGTAATCGGTACGGGTGCATCCATTGTCGTTTCTCAATATTTAGGTTCCCGCCTAATTGCTGAAGCATCCCAAATCGCAGCTTTATCGGTAACACTCAATTTACTCGTCGGTTTAGTCATTAGTGGGTTATTTATATTATTTTCCGATGTTCTAATGAAGATGATGAACCTGCAAGGTGCTGTATTGGAAGCAGCGCAGAGCTATTTGGTCATTGTTGGAGGCTTTATATTCGTTCAGGCTTTAATTACTTCCATGTCTTCAATTATTCGTGTCCAAGGCTGGACGAAGCAAACGATGTACGTGTCGCTTGCAATGAATATTGTACACGTTGTTTTAAACTATATTTTAATCTTTGGTAAATTTGGAATGCCGGAACTTGGCGTGGAAGGTGCAGCAATATCTTCTGTTGTTAGTCGTGTCCTGGCATCAGTTGTATTTTTCTGGCTTTTATACCAGGCGTTGGAGGTTCGTATTGAATGGGCAGATTACTATAGATTGTCCAAAAACTATATTTCAAAAATATTGAAAATCGGAATTCCGTCTGCCCTTGAGCAGGTGCTCTACCAGACCAATCAAATTGTCCTTCTCTATTATGTAACATTTATTGGAGCCGAGGCATTATCTGCCCGTCAGTATGCCGTGAATATCTCGATGTTTACTTATCTTTTTGCAATGGCAATCGGGATGGCGACAGCTATTTTAGTCGGCCGGTATGTCGGAGCAGGCGAGAAAGAACTTGCCTATAGTAAAGTATGGTTTGGTGTAAAATCGGCTTTAATTTTTACATTGTCCATGGTCGCAATTATCATCCTCTTTAGAGAACCGTTCATGCGCATCTTTACTGACAATGAAGAAATTATTCAAATCGGGGCGAGCGTACTATTATTAAGTATTTTACTGGAGACAGGACGTACGATTAACATTACGATCATTAACTCTTTGCGTGCTTCAGGGGATGCCGCTTATCCTGTCCGTATTGGTTTTATTTCCATGATCGTTATCGGTTTATCCCTAGGTTATTTATTCGTCTTCGTTCTTGACTTAGGCCTTGTCGGTGTATGGCTTGCTATTGCATGTGATGAATGGATCCGCGCAGTACTCGTTATTTTCCGCTGGCGCAGTCGGAAATGGGAACGCTATGCCATTGTTAGTTCTGATAAATAGATATATTGAAACATCCATATTCCCTTGTGAGGAGATGGATGTTTTTTTATTTGTAATCCATTTAAATTATCGGCTTCTCACTATTGTATGGCGTAATCAAAACGCCTTCTTCAATTTTATTGAGAAGGCGTTTCACATTATTATTTAGATGATTCTTCAGCCGAAGCTTCTTCAGTTGATGCTTCTTCTGCTACAGCTTCTTCAAGTTCTGCATTTTCTTCTGCTAGCAATGCTTCTTCAGCAGCACGACGTTTCGCTTCTTCTGCAGCTTTTTTCGCCGCTTCTTCAAGTGGTTTGTTGACAACACCTAAGCACCAAATAAATTCTTCCCAAGCCATGTTCCAACCTTTGAAAACTTCTTCCGAGTCATCCCATTTTACTGAATAAGCGATCCCATCTTCAGTTTTTACAATCGATAGTGATAAATCCGCTCCAGCACGGTCACTTAATAATTTGATTTTTCCCTCTTCATCAAAACGTTCCTCGATATTATCCTTTTCTGTGAATGAACGGCTTTGTGCAATTTCAAACAGAACATTACTATGAATTCGGTATTTATTTTTTTGCATTTTTTTCCCAACTTCCATTATTGATTCGTTACTTGTACTATCTTACAACGTTTCAAAAAAATTATCGCGATTTTTTTCAGTTTAGCACTTTAAATTATTTTATCACAAGTCGGTACAGTTAAACCACTAACTATTGCACAAAAGAGAACGTATATTCCTTATTTTATGAAAAAAAATAAAAAAAACCCGTGGAGTCTTAAGAAACTTCACGAGTTTAAAACCATTATAAAGGTTAGTAGTAATACGAACCGCTATTGCGTTTTTCTGCTATTTCATATGCAAGTTCAATAATAGATTTTGCAAGCTGTGCATATGTTACTTCTTTTTTCGGTAAGAACATCGATTGTTCCGCACCTTGAAGTCCTAAGACATGCGAAATTGCAACATATCCGATTTTTTCCGGATCAACATCAGCCGCATCTTTTATCGTTAACTGATAGATGTCCGCATGCTTTGCCGCTTGTTCAAGACCTAGTGTTCGGATATACCAAACGGCTAATTGCTCATTTGTTACTTTTTGGTCGATGTTTAATTCATCTTCCAGCGGATTTAAAATGCCTAGACGTGTTGCAGTTTCCACTACATTATAATACGGATGATCCGGATTGATTTCATCGAATGAAACTGGTGGCTGCTCCGGACGATATGCATAATAATCCTCATAGAAATAAGTGATGGACTTAATGATAGTTTGAAGCGCCTGCCCTTGTGAAATGGCCGTATCCGCATTGAAAGTTTTCGGATCCTTCACTTCAATTGCACCAGCCTGAATTAAATAATTCAGTTCCTTTTCGGCAGTCGGGTGAGTTACTTTCGCTTTTTCAGTTTGTACATACGGACTGACAATCTCGCCACTGTTGGCATCGATTTGGTAGTACTCTTGTCCCTTTACTGTCGGGACATATACAAGCTCGTATTTACCGTCTTCATTTTGCAGACGGTGGTAAACAAGTTTAACATCCAGTGCATCTGCAAATAGTTTCTTTGCCTCTTCGCCTGAAACTGTTGCTGATGCATCTGGCCATTCCTCAATATCCAATGGATAGCGATAGAATGATTTCAATTTCCCTTCGTCATCAATTGTTACCGATAGACTGTCACCATTTACAATCAGTCCATTTTTAATTCGTGGGAAATTCACATAATGCACTTTTGATTCCTTATCATAAACCGGATCTGTATGTGCCTTCGCATATTCATGTACGGATGTTGGAGCAAGCTCCTTCACATATTTTTTCGCTGCTGCGAGGACCTTATCTTTATCCAGTCTTGGAACTGTATTTTCCGTTTCATCATCTTCTAGCGGGAGTGGACTATAGAAGTCAGAGTAAGAGATAAGTTCCCCAGTGTTTTTATTGAATTCGATTGATGAACCGAACGAGCCGTTTCGGTAGCGGTAAGAATAGGAAACACTGATTACGGCTTGATCATTCATTTCATGTTCATAGGCATGATCAATTGTGAATTTTGTTGTATTTCCCTGGCTTGCTACTAACTGTTTTGCAATTTCTTTCGCGTCTTCAATTGTAATTGGTGATGGTTCTTTTAATTGGTTTGGCGCAAGCGGTTGTAATGCTACTTTGCCATTTAACGAATCCACTTTGCCTGTTGTAGTTGCCCATTTATTAGAAGTCGCATGTAAACCAATTACATTTGGGGCTGGCAAGTAAACAAGTTTAACAGCAGGCTTGGAAGATGTTAAGGAATAATCAACCGTGTATTGCAAAGTTAAATTTAGTTGATCTTTCATTTTTTCTAACGCTGCTTCTTTTGTAACAACATTTGTCGTCTCTTCAAACGACATGCGTTTTTGATCAGGACTCATTTGTGTGAAATATTGGATTTTACCATCGCCAAGTACACTTACTATCATTGACTGATCCTGGATTGGAATATTTTTTTCGGTTGAAGTGAAGCTGTAATTGTACGTGATCGGCTCAGTAATTAGACGGCTGAAATAACTAGGTGTTTCAGTTGATATCACGTAATTGGATGAAGAGGCCACCTTTTTAACGAAATCTTCTGCAATTTTACGTCCTTGTTCTTCAGTTATTTTACCTGGGAATAAAGCATCCTTCACACTTGCAGGACTGAAATATAAATGCTCAATTTCTAGGTTGTCCGATCTGAATGAAACACTGCCGCTTTCCATCTGTTTATTGACCTTTTTCTGGAACATTAATTCATAACGTGTAGTTAAATCATCAGCATAATGATAACTCATAGAAGTCATTTGGAAATCACTATCAGAGTATGTAGCAAACATCTCCGGTAATTTCGTTTTTAAAATTTTAATCAACTGTTCTTTTGTTACACTTTCATCTGTCATCGCAACATAGATGGGTACCCTTTCTTCTTTCGGATTGACAGAAGCCTCTGCAAGAGCAGGACTGGCAAGCAATCCTAAAGAAACAATCGACATGCCTAAAGCGGTTGTCCATTTTTTCATATTCAATTCCTCCTTTGTTTCTATCTATTATACGCCTAATTATTGGCAATAGTTTCAATATATTGTACATTTTACAAAATTATTACTTTTTTCCAGGAAAATACTATACATTGTGTTCAATAGTAAGTCATGTTAGAATCTTTCAGAGGTGAAGTTCGTGAATATTGTAACAGCAGGAATGCTTGTATCATTTTCCGGCATTATTGTCGTTTGTTTAGGTTTGTTTGGCATCCTACCTAACACTAACCAAACATTGAATTATGTATTTATCGGCATCGGATGGGTGTTTATCCTAATCGGCATCGTCATCCGCATTATCGGTATGAAACTTGAACGGAAAAATAAATAAAAATCCCGAGTACCGCATGAGTACTCGGGATTTTTCCTTTACCTATATCATTTTTAAATCAGTTCCTCTTCAAGCAAATAATATTTTGCTCCGAATATATCCACTTCATAGGTAACGACTCCGGCTGGACTTATATGAATGTTTGTTATTTCCCCTGCTTTATTGATGATATGGGCTTCATAAAATTTGCGATAATGATACGTTTCACTATCCAATTGTTCATCGATTAAGATTATTTTTACAGTGTCCATCAATTGAAACTTCGGCTGATGCTGTTCAAACTCCAGTTCAAATAAATTTAGCTGCCGCAAAAAAATTCACCTGCCAATATGTATTCAACATTACATTCGACAAGTGAATTTAATTCCCTTTATTTAGGAGGGACATGAATCTAATTAATGCAGTCAACTACGTTAATCCTGCATTTTTGGTAATGGCAAAATCGTTTCATTATTTTTCTGCTCTGGCTTTAAATAAATGACAAGCTCTTGCTGATATGTACCATTTCCCAGTAAATAATGATCAAGTGTATGGCTGTCATACTGATAGTTGCCAAATGGAAATGAAACACTTTCGCCTTTTACAGCAGCTAGCAGTCCCGCAACATCATTACTGACCATCTGCAAAACTTCTTCAGCCGTTTCTGTTAATACAAATACTACATTCATCTTTTTTACTCTCCTATACCCCTATGAATAGTGTCGCCTGCGCAATGGCGATATAAAACGCCGGGTCCTGTACCGGTGCTTCTTCCCATACTACCAGCTTAACCGAAAACATATCCGATTGTTCATTATAAACAGCAAGCCACCTTGCGATAACCTCGTCATTTATAATAAAGTTGGACCAGTCTTCCATTTCTTTATCAATTTTCATCTTAAATTTATCGCTTGATATAAACAGTTCGGGAACGCCAATACGCCAGTTCTCATAATTAATGATATATTTTTCGTTTAAAACAAGATCCTTTCCTTCAAACCACACTTTTCCGCGTCTGAAGATTTTCTTCACTTCGAATAATGATTGTCCATCATTACCAAGCACCGCATATTTCAAAAAATAGCGGTGATCGAAATAGCCGTCCAGCAGTTTTTTCAAACCGTTATCATAAATACGCTGAACTTTTAGGATTTGCTCCCCCGCTTCATTGTAAACAGGCTGTTGTTCCGTTGATTTTATATTTCCTAATACTTCGTACGTATAAGTCTGCATTGATTTCCCCTTAATAAATAATCTTAATTTTATTGAGTATCCGTTGTAAAAAATTTTGCTTTTCATCAAATTTTTCCCGTATCGAAAGTGCCTCATCAGGATGGTCGGTAATGACACCATTTACATTTTTCTCGTAAAATTTCTGCATATCCGACTCATCATTAATTGTCCAGACGAACAACTCCATATTACGATCCACTACTTGCTGCTGGATATTTTTCGTAGCAAAAGACTGCTCCACCGAAATAAAGTCGGCATTTGATTCTGGTAACTTGCCGTATGCGATGGAATACACATGCCCAGTATGAACACGGGGTTCCAGTTCTTCAAGCAGCTCCATTGTCGGTAAATCAGGTGATTGAACATAATGATAATCCAAGGCATCATATTCATCAAGCAGATCAACAAAGCGCTGTAAAAAGTCCTCAGTTTCAAAACCATGAGTTTTCAGCTCAATAAGCAATTTTATATTTAAATCATGACTCATTTCAAGCACTTCCTCAAATGAAGCGATCGTGTCACTGAATCCATCCGCCAAAACGGTTGTTGTGACTAATTCATTTAGCGTTAAATCATAAATGATATCATCTTCCCCTGACAAACGTGATAAAGTTTTATCATGATAGACGACAAATTCCCCGTCCTTCGTTTGCTGGATATCGATTTCCACTAAATCCGCATCTGCTTCTTTAGCCGCTTCAATCGCACTCAATGTATTTTCCACACCGCCATCCATAAAGCCACGATGGGAAACAATATTTGTGTCCGGTTCGTAAATCGTTTTTCCCAAATTGATATAATTAATACCGCTCACAAGGAAAAACGCATATACAGCAATTAGAAAGGACCACTGACGAATTGTTAGTCTAAATGGCTCTTCCTGTATGATTAACGGTTTATGGCGTGTTAACTGGAATGCCACCATAACGATTAGCTGAGTAAACAAAACCTGCAATATTGTGAAGAACAGGATGATGACGCCCTGTGCAAGTGTCATTGTAAAACTTGCAGTGACAAGTCCCCAGCTCGGCTTAAATCTTTCAATGATAAAGAGCGGTGTCAATACGATAAATAACGCGAACAACAAAAGCGTTAAATTGACGATGACAATAACCCCGATCATCCCAACCGTCTCAACTAGTTTTCTTTTTGAAAACTGCCAGCTCATCTTTAATGCTTCAACTATTGAAACCTCTTGATAAACCGTAAAAAACGGCCATGTAAAAATGAAACGTAAGCCTATAAAACTCAATATAATTATTAGCACAACATATAGAAACGTACCATTACGAGAATTTAAAAGTTCGTCTATAATAAAGCTTGGTATATTTATATTTTGAATCAACGAAACTGGCAAAAATGATGAAATAAGTGGAATCAATAATAGTAAGTAAACTGCAATCAATAATGTCTGCAAGCTGATAAAATAGACAACCTTCTGATTTAACCGTTTTAAAAGCTCTTTCCATGTATATGGAATTCCACGCTGCTGATAGTATGCCAATAGTATTAAAAATCCTAATTCATAATAGATGAATACAATTCCGATAAATAAAATAATTCCTATTCCAAATAACGCAAACGGATTTGTCAGTAAATAAAGGATACTATCTTGCGTAATTACCTGTACTCCGGTTATATCCATGACAACTGCGGTAATCAGCCAGATGATAGGCAGTAAAATGAATGCCTGCACAATCCGTAATATCGCAAACGTCCGTATATAATCGACTCGATAATAATATAGATTTCTGAAAATCAGTTGAATAACGCGTTTAATTCTGTCCACAAGGCTTCCTCCGACTAGTCAATTCTATCTCTATTTTTGGTTTTTCTTAATATATTCCTTTGTTTGAAGCAAAGTATTTGTAAATACTTCCATTGGCTCCACCCCTCTAATTCCGTAATGGTCTTCAAATACGAAAAAAGGGATAATCTTTATTTGAAGTTGCTGTGCTTCATATCGATCCAGCACTAACTCTTCTGTGAATTGTTCTTCTTTTATTATTTTTTGTGCCATGCTCCGATCGATGCCAATCTGTTCGCAAATGGTCAGAAGTGATTCAGTGTCATTTAAATTAAGACCTTCCGCAAAATAATTTTTCATTACAACATCTACAAACTCCAGTTCTTTTTCATAGAGTTTTGCAAGCTTAGTTAAGCGATGCGCATTTTTCGTATTGGCGAGAACTATCTTATCAAAGTTGAATACGACTCCTACATCCTGGGCATGCATTTGCAACGCTTCCATGAACTCCTCTGTTTTACGGAGGTCATTATTTTTCTTTTTAAAAATGGAATCCACATAAGATAACGTTTCCGTTTTTGAAGCGGCAGGGCTTATTTCAAACGCTCTGTAAACGACTTCCGTTTCTTCACCTAAATTTAATTGTTCGATAGCTTGAAATAACTTCGTTTTAGCGATATAACAAAACGGACAAGCAAAATCAGAAAAAATCTCTATTTTCATATTGTCTCCCCCTAATAATTATGTAATTATATCCCTCTATTCTATGGGTTTTTTATTACAATACCCAAAAATCCAAAGAAAAAAGCCGAACCCGACATGGATTCGACTAAATAATATCTAAAATGAAGTAATTGTTGCAAAAAACTCTTCATAAAGTCCCTTTAATATTTGATCTTCATATTCCGAACGAACGCCAAATACAAGACTAACTTCCGAAGAACCTTGATTAATCATCTCAATATTCGCTCCTGTTGCAGAAATCGCAGTGGCTGCACGTGCTGCCAACCCTGTATTATGGCGCATGCCTTCCCCGACAATGACAATCATAGAAAAATTATGGCTGAATTGAACATCATCTGCACATAGTTCCTCCTTAACGCGCTTTACAATTCGCGCTTCAATTTCAGGTGACAGCTGGCTAGAACGCATAATAACTGAAATATCGTCTAAACCAGATGGTGTATGCTCATAAGAAATGTTTTCCTCTTCAATAATTTGAAGTAGCTTGCGGCCAAAGCCAACTTCTCGATTCATTAAATATTTTGATACATATAGAATTGAAAAACCACTATCCGCCGAAATCCCTGTAACCGGGCGATTCGTTGCCGGACGAGTCGGTAAAATTAACGTCCCAGATGCTGAGGGGTTATTTGTGTTTTTAATATTGACCGGAATACCTTGTTTATAGACTGGCATTAATGCTTCATCATGGAACACGGAAAAACCGGCATACGATAGCTCACGCATTTCGCGATAAGTAATTTCCTTAATATCGACTGGATCGTTTACGACTTTAGGGTTAGCAGCGAACACACAGTCCACATCCGTAAAGTTTTCATATAGCTCAGCACCAACAGCTGATGCCAAGATCGAACCAGTAATATCAGATCCGCCACGGTCAAATGTACGTAATACGCCTGATTTTGTATATCCGAAGAATCCCGGGAAAACAATAATCTCCTCTGTATTTTTCAATACACTTAAGTTTTCGTATGCTTCTGGCAATGCATACGTACGTTCCGGGAAGTCATTTAAAATTAGTTTATCTTTTGGACTTATATATTTTGCGGGCATGCCAATTGCATTAAAATAACACGCAATTAGTTTTGCATTGTTATCTTCACCGCTTGCTTTCATATTATCTAAGAATAAGTCTTTGTCTGACCAATTTTCTGTCACACGCCCGCGTATATCTTGCTCAATAATATCTGAAATTGTATTGTCTAAACCAAGATCTTCAGCAATATTACGGTAACGATTTACAACAGCTTTAATTTTTGCTTCAACATCGCCTTTATTAATCACGGTGTTTGCTAAATCTATTAATAAATCCGTCACTTTAATATCATCACTTGAACGCTTACCAGGCGCAGAAACAGCGACAATCTTTCTTTCAGGATTAGACTTCACAATGCTTGCTACTTTTTTGATTTGTTCTGCACTCGCGACAGATGTGCCGCCAAATTTACATACTATCATCTCATCATATCCTTACTCTCAAAATTGATATTTGTACTCACCGAAAAAACATTTGACTTTACACAGTGTACAAATTTATCCTATTTCAGTCAAGACTATTCAGTAAATTCATTAATCTATTTGTCAAAATACGAATAATTCGTCATTTTGTCAATATATTATATGAGATTTTTATATAAAATGATATTTATTTGTTCAATTTTATAACATTTTTACAATAAAAAATAAATATAATTTGTTAGGCAAATGAAGTGTCACAATAGTTAAACAACCTTCCCGTCAATCCCTAGCAATGAAAAAATGTTTGTTCCCCCATTCTACTGCAAATTAATCTATAATTATTAGAAAAGAAGTTGTAATTATTATTAGTAGGAGAAGGATATATGAAAATAGTAATTGCAGAAAAACCAGACCAGGCTGCAAAACTGGCTGCCCCATTTTCATTTACTAAAAAGGCTGGTTATTTTGAAGTAAAGCCAAACACATATTTTCCGGAAGGTGCTCTTATAACATGGGCAATCGGTCATCTTTGTGAATTGAAGGCCCCGGAAGAATACAACGCTTCCTGGAAAAAATGGACGTTGGAAACATTGCCGATCATTCCAGAACGTTTCGAGTATAAAGTAACGAAAACAAAATACAAGCAATTTAATATCATTAAGACACTCGTGAAAAGACCGGATATAAGGGAAATTATCATCGGCGGGGATGCAGGGCGCGAAGGTGAACTTATTATAAGGACCATTTTAAAAGTTTGCGGCGTGAATAAACCAATGAAACGTTTATGGATATCATCTCTAACGGAAAATGCGGTGAAAAACGGATTTGCAAACTTACTACCGGAAGAAAAAACGAGAAATATTTATTTTGAAGCACTAAGCCGTTCCTGTGCAGATTGGCTAATCGGGATTAATACATCGAGATTGTACACAGTGCTGCTTAAACGAAATGGAGTAAAGGATGTATTTTCCATTGGACGAGTTCAAACACCTACACTAGCACTCATTGTAAAACGAGAGCATGAGATTGCAAACTTTAAACCTGAACCGTTTTGGGAAGTGGAAGCGGAATTTAATTTTAACGGCAAGATACTAAAAGCGAAATGGCATAAAAATAGCGTGACAAGGCTTCTAGAGGAACGCCAAGCAATTGCTGCCGCCAATTTTTGCATCAATAAAAACGTAGAAATTAAGAATATCAAAAAGGAAACGAAGGAATATGCGCCACCTCTTTTGTTCAATCTGTCTGCACTACAGGCAACAGCAAACAGAGCGTTTAAATTTTCACCGCAAATGACGCTCGATATTTTACAGAAGCTTTATTTAAAAGGTGTCGTTTCCTATCCTAGATCGGATTCCCAATTTTTAACGAATGAGGAAGCAAAAACATTGCCGGCCATTCTCGGACAGCTAGGTAAGTTAGATCAATACAAAAATCTGTTGCCTCCACCGACAACTTCACTTATGAACAATAAACGGTTCGTGAATGAAAAAAAGGTAACCGATCACCATGCCATTATTATTACAGAACAAGTTCCGAATATGGGAAAGCTCAGTGCCGAGGAAGCAAAGATTTATGATTTAGTTGCAAGACAAGTCATTGCGGCACATTACAATAATGCCGTATTCTCCTATACAACGATTCACTCACTTGTCGATAATCGTGCTGAGTTTATTTCTAAAGGAAAAGTATTGCTGGAGGAAGGTTGGCGCAAAGTCATTCATCATTCGAAAGATAGTGCTGACAAAGATGAACTGCTCCCTCTTCTGCAAGAAAATGAGCAAGGGACTGTCGTGAAGGCAAATGTAAAAAAAGGAGAAACCCAACCGCCAAACCGCTATTCGGAAGGTAATTTAATTACAGTTATGAAAACAGCGGGCAAGCATTTGGAAGATGCGGAACTGGAAAAGGTTTTATCGAAAACGGAAGGCTTAGGGACGGAAGCTACACGTGCCGGAATTATTGGTACACTGAAAGACCGGAATTATATCGAAGTGAAGAAAAACCAAGTGTTTGCAACGACGAAAGGAATGCTGCTCATTGAAGCACTAGGTGAAAGCATTTTAACGTCCGCTTCAATGACAGCTAAATGGGAGCAGCGCCTTTCTGAAATTGGTGAAGGGAACGCTTCCCCGCAAGTATTTATGGAACAGGTGAAAAAACTGGCCGATAAATTGATAGTAGATGCAGGCGAACGTGAAAAAGAGTGGGCATTCAACCAAAATGATGTGGAGAAAATTACCGAAAACAATCCATATACGAAAAAGTATAACAAAGTAAAAACGGTTGTCGGTAAATGCATCCTTTGTGATGGATCCATTGTCGACCATGGTACTTTTTACGGTTGTTCGAATTATAAGAAAGCCAACTGTAAATTCTCGGTTTCCAAAAAAATTCTCGGAAAAACAATTACGCAAACGAATTTGAAGAAACTTTTGGCTTCCGGTGAAACAGACTTGATCAAAGGATTTAAAAGAGGCGGTAAAATCTTCAACGCCCACCTCATTTGGGATGAGAAGGAACGAAAGACAAGTTTTAAGTTTACAAATACTAAGTAATCAACTTCCTTTAAAAGATATCCCCCCGAAAGTTAGTGTCGAACATTTAACTTTCGGGGTAATTTCTTATCTCTTAATCAATAATTTAACCTGTTATCATTCCTGTATTTTAACCACGCATCTATTTCTGTTTTCATAAATCTTTTCTGATTATCGAGCAATACATAGGGGATGAACTGATAAGTATCATAGCTGCTTAACCCCTCTCTTAACGAATCATCATTCGATATAATGATTTCAATTGATTGTTCGCTTATTTGAAGGTAGTCAGCCAGTTGAGTGATTGTCATCAAATCTGGTATTGAACTATTGACATATTGTGAATCTATATCGGAATTCGGTAAGTTCGTTAAATTACTTAATATAAAAGCAGATATTACAACAGATAAACCCAACAGTACTGCTCCCATTAAATAAGTCGACTGCTTCATAATAGAACCTCCTACTAATATATAGTTTATAAAACACTTTGCCTTAAAAAAAACCATTTATCATTTTAATTGTAATTGGATTGTTTCTGATTGACTGTTCCACTTTATTGTCGCTTTAAGTTCTGATCCTTCCGTTGCATTCGAACAGCCGTAAGGCATAAAAAACATTCCATTTTCATCTAAAGAGATGGAGGCCCCTTCTTTATTATCCACACTAAACTCCAATTGCTCAGGCAGCGGATCATTATTTAGGTATTTTATATAGCCTTTAGTAGAATTGCAGCTATTATCATCAGTCACTACATATTGAACTCTCCAATTTTCACTTTCACCAAAAAACACATAATCTTTTTGTATGCAGCCAGATAAAAGAGCAACACTAAACAAAAGGATTAACATTTTGCTTTTCATTTAAAATCCCCCTTTTTTACTCTTTTCCACTTACAATTTCCTTAAATAAAAAAACAATATGCAGAGTATGGCTTACTCCTTAATAAAACGGATTACCTGATCTATGTATCTCTCTAAAGGTTGCTTAGTATTTACAACGATGTATAAACCTTCATTTGGTTTCTTACTATTTTCAATGGTAAATTTAAATGTTTCTTCTGAGCTGGCTACTTCAATTTGACTAACCATCCTATTTCGGCTTTTCAATCTATTATTAATTTCTTGAAAATCATTCAGATAACACTCCACGTATTTGTATGTGGTTTTGTACTTTTTTGACAACTCGATGCCTCGATCTACCATTTCCTGATAAAGGCATGGACTATCCAACAAGACATTTTGTCCTTGGGATAAGTGAAATTCCACTAAAGACCAATCTACATTGTAGGCCATTTTACCAACAAGTTTTTCATCGATCGAAATTTCCTCCAGCGACTTCAGTAACGCAGATTTTACAATATCATGATCTATTATGACTGCCCCTGTTCTCTTGGCAATCTGTCGAGAAAGCGTCGACTTTCCAGACCCCGGGAACCCGGACATTTGTACAAAAAACATACTTAAACAACTCGCTTTTATCGGAATTTTATTCACTCGTCAAAATTAAACTATTCAGAACCCAAATATTCTGCATGGAGTTCCCTCTCTGTAATGCCCTTTTCCAGAGACACACTGTACGCCTTGGCATTTGGTCTTGAGCTTACGATTTTATGAATTTCCTTTTCTTTATAATGAATCGCAACGCCATCATCTAAAGCAATTCTAGAATGTAATTTATTGGTCTCCATCAGTTTATGATATGCAGGTCTTCTTTCGGTTTCTCCATCGTAATGCGGACAATTACTTCCCTTTAAAAACCCCAAACAGTTAATAGGCTCAAGTCCATCCCCATAGGAATCCGTCACCCCTTGTTCAAACCAACAGATTGCTCCTGCACTCAGCCCAGCTAAAATAACACCTTCCTCCCATGCTTTTCGCAAAATACTGTCTAATCCCCATTCCTTCCACAAAGCCAAAAGGTTTTTCGTGTTTCCACCACCTACATATAAAATGTCTTTTTCTAAAACAAAACTTTCCAAGTCTCGGGAAGGTGGGTTAAATAAAGATAAATGTGAAGGATCACAATTTTGGTCATTAAAAAAACTATAAAATCTTGATATGTATTGTTCGGAATCACCACTAGCTGTAGGAAGGAAACAGATTTTCGGATTAGCAGTCTCCGCTTGTTTTAAAATATAGTGATCTAATAACGGGTTATCGGGTTCCATTGAAAAACCCCCGCCACCCATAGCTATTATTTGTCTCATTTTCATTTATGTACTCCTTTCGTCCATATACACTCAAAACATTATCCTTATGATTTCAAGATTTTCTTCATTTCTCTCCAGCCCAGCCCTTCCTCGGTCACTTTTAACTACTTAATCATTCATATTCTATAAAGTTCGTAATAATCCCTTTGATATCAAAACAATAACTTGGAGCAGCGTCATGAAGGAAGCTCCTCCTTTAACGATATGTTGATTTGAAATACATGTTCAAACGCCATCTAAAAACGATAATAGGGTTATCGACCAACAATAATCCTCACCGAGATAAATATTATCCCAATGTAGAAAATATGAACTTTTCAATGTTATACTAATGATACAAAAAGGAGGATTTATTTTATGGAGAAAAGAAAGCGGACGATTTTTTGGATCATACCAATCGGGGTAATCGGGGTATTTTTTTATTTTTTCGGTCCACAAAAAGCCGTAACTGATAACGACTACATTACATATATTCATGCTACACCCGTTATGGAAAATAGCGATATTACAATAGAAGATGCCCTCAAAAATTATTGTGAAGAAAGCCGTTGGGAATATTTCCAAACTAAAATGATGGAGCATGTAGTAGAATTTAAAGGTAAATGCAACATTGATAACAAAGTACAGCCTGTTAATCTACAGTATGTTGTTGAAAAAGGACAAACAGATTACCGTATGGGGGCAATGCTTGTTGATGGTGAACAGCAATCCGAAGAGCAGCGAACAGCGTTTTTGGATATAATTCAATAAAGTATTACAAAGTGGAAACTTCATAAGCTTCCACTTTTTATATACCAAAAACCCTAAAATTATATTAATAAACCTCTTAACTTCGACAATAATCGCTGCCGTCTTTTCTTTATTGTTTCATAATTCAGCCTATACTTGTCAGCAAACTCCTTTACCGAAAGCTCTTTTTCGTACAACGCGATCAACAGAAATTGCTCATCTTTATTTAACTCCTCAAACCATTCGGGCCACTCCATATTAGATGTAATAAAATGATGTTGTTGCGAATTAATGATCATTACGTCTTCTTCCACTGCTAATTCATGCTCAGATACATGATTGGCTTTGGATAACGCTCGAATTATTGCATATTTAACGCTCATGTAAGCAAACATCGCAAAGTCCCCTTTTGTTTCATCAAATTTTTGCGATGCCTGCCATAAAGCGATCCTCCCTACTTGCATATATTCATCAATATCTCGATAAATTTTAAGATTAAAAATGACCTTTTTTATTAATGTTTCATTTTCAAAAATAAGTTGCTCCACATCCAGCATGATTCCAAATCCTTTAAGCTGTGCACAACTGATTATTCCTAGGTACTACAAATTTAAAAAATAATTGAAAAAGAAACAAAGTACAGATTTATCATGAAAAATAACATTTGAATAGAAAATAGTCGTAAAATTCACACTTTTATGAAGTAAATCGGTACAAAAAGGAGATTTTCGCATAGTTTTCAAATAAATCAGACTTAACGATATTGACAAAAAACCGGCTATCATGCATGCTATTAGAAAATATAAAGGCATATTGAAGACGAGTACGTAGCAATTGGCTAAACAAGAGAGCACATTCCACAGGCTGAAAGAATGGCATAGCAAAACCTGCCGAACCTACTTCAACAGCTCCTAGAAAAATAGGCGCAGACTCAGCGTTATGAGATGAAGTGGAATGCAAGTATTAGCATTCAATTTAGGTGGTACCACGGAAAAAGCACATTTCGTCCTAATCGATAGGATCGAAATGTGCTTTTTTAATGTAATAAAGTGAAACTTCAATCAGTGTTCTGCCGTTATGCTTTCGGGGCAGATAAATTAAAGCGGGATAAAGTGAAACTTCAATCAGTAGGGAATCTTTACCTCCCCCACTGATTGTTAGTTGAACCAATCGGGCTTTTACGAGTAGTTGACCTCCCGCCCAAATGCGGGAGTCTAACTACCCGTTAAAGCGGGATAAAGTGAAACTCAATCAGTGGGGAATCCTTACCTCCTCACTGATTGTTAGTTGAACCAATCGGGCTTTTACGAGTAGTTGACCTCCCGCCCAAATGCGGGAGTCTAACTACCCGTTAATGCGGGATAAAGTGAAACTCAATCAGTGGGGTATCCTTACCTCCCCACTGATTGTTAGTTGAACCAATCGGGCTTTTACAAGTAGTTGACCTCCCGCCCAAAAGCGGGAGTCTAACTACCCGTTAATGCGGGATAAAGTGAAACTTCAATCAGTGGGGAATCCTTACCTCCCCACTGATTGTTAGTTGAACCAATCGGGCTTTTACGAGTAGTTGACCTCCCGCCCAAATGCGGGAGTCTAACTACCCGTTAATGCGGGATAATTTCAATATTTCTATGGAAGGGGATTTTTTGGTGGAAAGAAAACGAGTTGTAGTAAAAATCGGAAGCAGTTCTTTAACAAATAGTAAGGGTGAGCTTGATCATGAAAAATTTCATGACCATGTTGCCGCCATTGCCACAATGAAACAGGCAGGTCATGAAGTCATTTTAGTATCTTCAGGGGCAGTAGCGGCAGGTTTCAAAAAGCTTGGCTACCCTTCTCGACCAATTACCCTTAAAGGGAAACAAGCTGCTGCCGCGGTCGGCCAAAGTATATTAATCCAAACTTATGCAGATAAATTTGCCACATATAATGTGACGTCCGCCCAAATTTTACTTACACGCTCTGACTTTAATGATAAACAGCGCTATAGAAATGCTTATGAAACATTAACAGAGCTATTGGAGCGTTCAATTATCCCAATTATCAATGAGAATGATACTGTATCTGTTGCTGAGTTGACTTTTGGTGATAATGACATGCTTTCCGCTTTAGTAAGTGGGCTCGTTCACGCAGATCAGTTAATTATTCTAACAGATGTGAATGGGCTCTATACGGCAAATCCTTTAACAAACACAAATGCTGTTCGTATTGATCGTATCGAAAAAGTAACAGAAGAATTGCTTCAATTTGCTTCAGGCTCAAGCTCAAAAGTTGGTACCGGCGGGATGCAGTCAAAACTTGTTGCAGCCAATTATGCCGTCAATACAGGTGTCGAAGTCTTTATCGGCACAGGTATCGGCCATACAAAACTAACAGATATTCTCGATAATAATGGGGACGGTACCTATTTTGAACGCAATGAAAAGTATATACCGACAAATAAACAGTGGGTCCAGCTCTCAAAATCTTCCGGGAAGATTTTTATAGATGAGGGTGCAGTTCAAGCATTGCAATTTGGCGGAAAAAGTTTATTGCCGGCCGGTGTCTATGCATATGAAGGACAATTTGAAAAAGGTGATGTTGTAGAAGTTTTTGACCGGCATAATTGTATCGGGCGTGGAGAAATTCTTTATTCTTCAACAGAATTGGAGCAAGCAATGGGGAAAAGAACGACAGAGCTCATGCATTACCCGATTGAAGTTATTCACCGGAATCAATGGGTCAAAGTTTAAGGAGGTCATTTTATGTCAAAAACGATAACAAACGAAGTTGTGGAAAAAGGCAAGCGCGCAAAAAAGGCAAGCTATTTAACAAATACCAAATCAACAGCAGAAAAAAATGAAGCATTAAGAAGTATTGCACAGCAGCTTCTTACCGATTTGGATGTTTTGCTGGCAGAAAACGACAAAGATATTACTGCCGGTAAAGCGAATGGACTCGATCAAGCTACTATAGATCGGATTTTACTGAATGAAAACCGTATTCAGGCGATGAGCGATGCAATCTTACAGCTAATAGAATTAGAGGATCCTGTAGGTGAAGTAGTCGAACAGATTACGAAAGAAAATGGTCTGCGAATTATTAAAAAGCGTGTTCCACTCGGGGTTATCGGCATGATCTATGAAGCACGCCCGAATGTAACGATTGATGCAGCAACACTTTCGATTAAAACCGGTAATGCGGTCATTTTACGAGGCAGCTCATCTGCCAAACACTCTAATATTGCACTCGTTGCATCGATTCACCGGGCATTGGACGCTGTCAGCTATCCGAAAGATGCTGTTTTGCTTATTGAAGATACGAGCCGTGAAACAGCGAAATCTTTATTTACATTGACTGAATACTTGGATGTACTTATTCCGCGTGGCGGGAAGAACCTGATCGATTTGGTCGTGCGTGAATCAACGGTTCCTGTCCTCGAAACCGGTGCAGGGAATTGCCATATTTATTTGGATGAATTCGCTAATATTGAAATGGCAAAATCAATTGTAAAAAATGCGAAAACACATCGTTTGTCCGTGTGCAATGCAGCGGAGAGTTTATTGCTTCACCAGAAATTTTTCCAAAACTACGGTACAGAATTTTTACATTACTTACAGGATGAACTTAAAATCAAAATCTATGGCGATAAAAAAGTATGTGCTTTACTGCCAGAAGCAATTGAAGCAACAGAGGCACATTATGCTGAAGAATTTTTGGCGCTGACATTAAGTGTCAAAGTAGTGGAGGATGTAGTTGAAGCCGTCCATCACATTAATCTGTTCGGAACAAATCACTCGGAAGCCATTATCACGGATGATCGTCATAATGCGGATATCTTTTTAAATTCTGTTGATGCGGCAGCAGTATATCATAATGCGTCCACTCGCTTTACAGATGGATTTGAATTCGGGTATGGCGCTGAAATCGGAATTTCTACTCAAAAGCTGCATGCACGAGGCCCAATGGGTTTACCGGCATTAACATCTACAAAATATTATATTCATGGCAACGGTCAGATCCGTGATTAATATTCACCTTCTGTAAAGTGAAACTTCGATCATTGTCTGGAGGCGGAGTTTTGCCTGTGCCCCACGCTTTCGAGGCAGATACATTTTACTATCCGTTAATGCGGGATAAAGAAAGCAGGTTCATCATATGAATGTACGTTCGATGCTTAAACTTACTATTTCCATGGCTATTTTCGGCTCTATCGGCTTCTTTACAACACAAACCGGATTGCCAGCAGTGGAACTCGTTTTTGTACGCTGTATATGTGCGACAATCTTTTTAGGCGGATTGTGGTTGATTACAGGTGGTCATAAAACAGAAGATTGGAATAGAAGCGAAGTGATGAAAACAATCGTTTGCGGCATATTTCTTGTCTTAAACTGGGTGTTTTTATTTAAAGCGTTCGAAGTTATGTCAATTTCAGTCGCCATTTCGATTTATAATTTAGCTCCGATATTTGTATTAATTTTAGGTTCGATGTTTTTGGCAGAAAAAATGGGCCTACGTTCAATTTGTGCAACAGCTATTTGCTTTTTCGGCAGCATTCTCATTATCGGTATTGAGAGCTTTACAAGCGTTTCGCAATTTATGAATTCAGGATTTATATGGGCGCTTCTTTCGGCCATTTGCTATGCACTGACAATGTTCACGAGTAAAACCATTCATGGCATGTCATCTTATGCACTAACATATATTCAAACGATTACCGGGATTATACTGTTGCTCCCATTTTGCGATTTTGCTGCTTTTGAAGGTTTAACGAATACAAACTGGCTCTACATACTTGGTACAGGTTTAATCCATACGGGATTTGTCTACTATTTATTTTTTGACAGTGTTCGAGACCTCCCTACTGTCATCGTTTCAGTACTCGTATTTGTCGATCCGGTAGTAGCCATATTATTGGATGCTTTGCTGCTATCCTTCCGACCAGATTTATTGCAAGTGCTTGGAATTGTGCTCATTTTTGGAAGTATTTTATACACCGTTTTCTATCCTAAACAAACCATAAACAAGGTAAAAACAAGTAGTTCACAATAAAATCCAAAATAGAAATAAACTCTCAATAGTGGCTGAATTTAAGCGCTTACTATTTAGAGTTTATTTTTTATTATTTAAATTGGGCCAGTTGTTGGGGAATCAATATTTTATCTGCAAACCATATTTGCTGCAGTTTTGTTTTATCCCCCATATAAATAACGACAATTTCAATATTTTTTAACTTTTTGTAGTGGGTTACAGCCGATATCCAATCTTCTTCATTTGGAAAGTCATCAAATAGTAATTCATTGCAGATTAAATAGATTTTGCCGCTACTGCTATGGGATAATTCTAACTTCAACATCGTAAAGGCATAATTAATCACACCTTTATAGTTAATCGGTTCGGTTTTAAGTCCGAATGATTTATCCTGCTCAAAGTAATAATTATAATCTGTAGTATCTTTATGTGTAATCATTTCCTGATCAATTGCGTTTATGAATGGTAAAAAAACAAAATTGTGTTCATGTTTTTGTGAAAATTCCGAAACGGCCAGTGCCAATCCTTTTTGTAAAGTAAGGCTGCGTTTCATTGATATATCTTTTTGAACACAAAATACATATGTACTGTTCGGATCCAGACCAACTTCCAGAAATTGTTCTGTCTGAAATTTGGTTTTCCAAAACAAAACTTCTGAAAAGTGCCTTGATTCAATATAACTCAATAATTTCTTTAAATTCTCATTGCTGATTGTTTCCCATATCGTGTCACCGAATAGCAGTTCTACCGCTTTGGTTTCTTCCAGGGCTTCTTCGAAAATTCTGTCGTAAATAGAATTGAACTTAAATAAATTCAAGTACCAATTATTTTGAATCTTCAAATGCATTTCGTGATAAATGTCCTTATTAACTTGATTATCGGCTTGTTCCTTCACAAATTCATTGTTAAATTTTTCGATCTTCAATGTTTTCCGCATATCCAGAAAATATTCTCTTTTAATTTTTTTCCATATGTATAGTGCTATAAAAAATTTTTTTACAGAGGAATTGGTTAAGTATTCAAAGTTCAATTTATCTAAATTTCTGGCAGAAAAAAATTCCAATATAAAAATTCGCCATTCTTTCAGTCTAATATCTCCATCTACAATTTCACTTTCATACTTTTCTCCAATTTCAAAAAGTGACCAAATATCATGAAAAAATAAATAAAAATCATCACTTTTCAATATTATGGAGTCAGTGCATTGTTCGGAATAAAGTAACTTTAACAGTGCCTCTTTACGCTCAGCGCTTAAAGAGCTAGGATTTTTCAACAATAGCTCCTCCATCATGGACCACCTCTCTTTAGTATATTTTTAAATATATACCATATTCTCAAATTATACCATTTACCAAACTAAATAATGTAAATTTAAATAAACAAAAAAGCTGCTGACGATTATTTCGTTAGCAGCTTAAAATTTATGCTTTGCGGCTTTCTGTCATTTGTTTCCACACTGAACCTTTAGCCTCTTCTCCGCCTTCAATACGGGCAAGCGCCATTTTTGCCTGTAGTTTTACTTCGAATTCTTTATCTTCACTCGCCATTTTTAATGCGTCAATTGCATGCTCTGTACCTGCTTCATACAAGTACATTGCCGCGCGCCAGCGGACGAGTTTATTTTTGTCACCTAATGCAGCGATCATGGCCGTCTCAAATTCCGGTAATCCTAAATCACTCATACAGTCGCCTGCTGTACGGCGAACGGCTGCACTTTTATCATTCAATGCCTTCGTCAAAGCTGGAACGACCGCTACATCTTCAATCATCCCTAAATAAACGGTTGCAAGGCGTCGTATCGACATTTGCTCATCTTCCAGCGCTTTTTCGAACAAAGGAATATCCTTTACTTCCGGATCCGGTAATTGATCCAACAGCTGGAAGCGTTGTTGCCAATCTTCCACTCGCTCATATTGTTCTAAAGTCACTTCTTTACGCTCATGCGCTGCTGTGACAACTTGTTCGTTAGCAGACTGAACAATAGTTTCCACTCGATCTTGCGGATAAAGTGCATCTACTTCTTTAATCACTTCTTGTACAACTTGTTCTTTATCGCCATAGCGAACACCAAAATCGACCCATTTTCGTTCAAAAATATAATTTTCGTCAGTCACACTGAATTGCAGACGTTTAAAAGCTGTCGTGAAACGGTCTCCAGCGCTAATTCGCACTTCTCCTTCACCATCAAATGCTTTAATTTGCAATGGAATCGCTTTGTACATTTGAACATGCACATTTACTTCCCCATAATGCTCATTCATCTCATACTCCGTGCTTTCCGTTGCCTCTCCGCCAATTGCGCGGCGAATATCGGCTAAAATATTTTCCCAAGCATATTTCGAATTACGTTCAATCGCCAGGAAGTTCGATACATGGTAAATGCCTTTTACACCTTCTACTCCAAAGATGGCTTGCATCTCAGGTGATGCCTCACCAATATTGTCTTTTGTATAATTAAAGCTTTTACCAAATGGTAAATCCTGATCGATGATTACTTTCATTGAATTTGGACTTGGTGTTGGTTCAATTGATAAAATTTTCATTGTTATGCTCCTATCCATTTGCAATTTCGTCTAAATAGCTCCAACGCTCGATTAATTGCTCGTATTCCTGATTTAGTTTTTCAAGATCAGACGTCAGTTGTTGAAGTTTTGTAAAGTCCGAACCAGCTGATGAAATTTCATCTTCAGTTGTCATAATTTTTTCTTCAACCTGAGCAATTGTATCAGCAATCGATTCCCATTCTTTCTGCTCTTTAAATGATAGCTTTTTCTTTTCTGATTTCTGTTTCTCAACTTTTGGCTTTTCCAGCTTCATTTCTTTCGCTTCCTGTTGCAGCTCGGACTCGCGTTTTGCTAAATAATCGGTATAGATATCCAGGCTTTCCGATACACCGCCTTTTCCATCCAAAATCCACAGCTTTTTCGCAATACGGTCCAAGAAGAAACGATCGTGACTGATTGTAATAACAACGCCAGGGAAGTTTTCGATGAAATCTTCAAGAACACCCAATGTTTCGATATCCAAATCATTCGTCGGCTCGTCTAAAAGCAATACGTTTGGCTGCTCCATCAATAGACGAAGCAAGTGAAGTCTTTTGCGCTCACCGCCCGATAACTTGCTGATCGGTGTCCCGTGTGTGTTCAGCGGGAATAAAAAACGTTCAAGCATTTGCGATGCAGAATAACGAACACCGTCAGAATCGGTAATATCATTTGAAGCTTCACGGATATAATCAATCATTCGTGCATTTTCATTCATGGCAGGCAATACTTGTTTGAAATGCAGACGCTTTACAGTGGACCCGACAATGACCTCACCTTTGTCCGGTTCAATTTCCCCTGCAAGCATGTTAAGGAGTGTCGATTTCCCGTAACCATTTGCGCCAATTATGCCAATACGGTCCCCGTGCTGCAGTAAAAATTCGAAATCCTGAATAATGACTCGGTCTCCATAAGCTTTGGAAATCCCATCCGATTCCAATACTTTTTTTCCTAAACGTGTTGTTGCCAGTCCTAATTCCAGATCCGTCTGATCATTCGAACGGTCGATTGATTCATCTAATGCATCGAAACGCTGAATTCGTGCCTTTTGCTTTGTTGTACGTGCCTTTGCACCACGGCGTATCCATTTTAATTCCGAACGGTAGCGGTTACGCAGTTTCGCCTGGGAAGCTGCATTCATTTCTTCACGAATTGCCCGTGCTTCCAGGAAATCCCCATACGATCCTGTATGACGGTACAATGTTTTATCTGCCAATTCATAAATATGTGTTGCTGTTTCATCCAGGAAATAACGGTCATGGGTAATAAAGATGACCGCTCCTTTAAGACGTGCTACCATTTCTTGCAGCCATTCCGTCGATGTGACATCCAAATGGTTTGTTGGCTCGTCCAGTAAATATAAGTCTGCCGGTTCAATTAATACTTTTGCCAATGCAACACGTTTTTGCTGTCCACCCGAAAGGCTCGTTACTTGCTGGTCAAACATGTCGATCCCAAGCTTCGTTAATGCTTGCTTTGCCAAAGCATTGACGTCCCAGGCATTTTCCGTGTCCATTTGTTGCTGTAATCGAAATAGTTCATTTTGCAGCTTTTCCGATTGCGGATTTTGGGACAATGCCGCTACCGCCTCTTCATAGGCACGGTTTAACTGTAATATTGGTGAATCTCCGCTAAATACAGCTTGTAAAACCGTTAAATCTTGCGGAAATTGGGGATCTTGTTCCAAATAGGCAATACGGTATTTATTCGGATGGTCAAATTCCACTGAATCCGCATCTTGTTTTCGGGCGATAATCGATAATAAAGTAGATTTTCCTGTCCCGTTTATCCCGATTAATCCTGCACGTTCCCCGTCATAAATGGTAAATTCAATATTTTGAAATAGCGTTTTTTCGCCAACTGTTTTTGTTAAGTTTGATACGATTAAATGACTCATGAAATCCCGTCTCTTTCTTTTTTTAACTGCTCTAAAAATTGTACCATAAAGGCATGACGTTCTTCAGCCATTTCGCGCCCTTTTGCAGTTACCATTAAATCTTTCAATAATAAAAGCTTCTCATAAAAATGCGTAACAGAGGCTGTGGATTGACTGCGATATTGTTCTTTCGTCATATTTACACGCACTTCTTCTGCATCATCATATAACTTGCGTCCTTTCGCACCACCGTATGCGAACGTCCGCGCAATCCCTACCGCACCAATCGCATCCAGTCGGTCTGCATCCCGGACGATTTTCGATTCAACTGTTGTAATTTCCCGTTCATTGCCTCCATTAAATGAAACCTCTGCAATAACCGTTTGGATATGTTGTTTTTCCTCTTCCGTTAAATCAAGTTCATCCAGGATCCGCTGTTCCTGCTGTTTATCGACAGCATATTTTTCGTCACTGACATCATGCAGCAGCACGGCTAAACTCACGATTTTTCCACTTGCTAAAGGTTCTGATTTCAGTATTGTCATAGCGTTTTGATAGACACGCTCAATATGTTGAAAATCATGGCTTGCATCCATTGTTTCATAAATTTCTTTTACTAATTGTTCACAACGTACGATTACTTCGGACATGTTACATTCACCATTTTCTTTTTATAGTTTACATAATTATATTACCACGAGAAGTAGGATGACTTCAGTTATTTGACATGTTTATTGCTAAAAAATTCCGTCTTCCCCACACTTGCCCTAACCCCCTCCTTAGCAACTTTTACACGAAAAATCAAGTATCCTTCATTATGCGGAGATAATTTTTGTCCAAAATGTGAACTAAATGCTTGTTTTTTACAAATTTGTGACATATACTAGAAATAAGGAAACATAAAACAGGGAAAAGGAGTGTTAATTATGCAAAGAATGATGCAAGCTGTAGCACCAAATATGAATGAAAGTCAACGTAAGGGACTAATTGTTATTTCACCAATTTTAATTGGATCGGTTGCATACGGATTAAGTGCCACTTTTATGATTGCGACTAACCTTCTACAAATCATGTTTTAATGGACGAACGTAAATTTAAACTAAATATTCACAGCAAATAAAAGAAACGTATTCGAATGAATAATCAAACGAATACGTTTCTTTTACTTTTATTAATCGCTCAGGCGTTTTTTTGTCCTCAGACAGCAATTTCTTGTCGGTCGCTATATATTTTCATTTTAAAATAATCCAAGTGCACTCCCGTCTTCAGCCACATCCATATTCAGTGCTGCCGGCTGTTTTGGCAAGCCTGGCATTGTCATAATATCCCCAGTTATGCAAACAAGGAATCCCGCACCTAACTTCGGAAGAATTTCACGAATTGTAACAACGAAATCGGTTGGTCTGCCTACTAAGCTTGGTTGATCCGATAATGAATATTGTGTTTTCGCCATACAGATCGGCAGAGTGTCCCACCCATTTTTTTCGATGACTGCTAACTGTTTTTTCGCAGCATCCGTTAATTGCACACCTGCACCACCATACACCTGTTGTACAATTTTCGTTAATTTTTGTTCCACGGTTTCTTGCAAATCATATAAATGGTGGAAAGTATTCGGCTGTTCAATTACTTCGAGTACTTTTTCGGCAAGCTCAATACCGCCTTTACCGCCTTCTTCCCAAACATTCGTGCGGGCAATCCGAACTTCATTTGATGCGGCCCATTGTAAAACAGCTTTCAGTTCCTGTTCAGAATCCGTAATAAAACGATTTAAAGCAATGACCGGCTCTAACCCAAAGTTACGAACATTGGCTACATGCTGTGCTAAATTGGCAATACCTTGTTTTAATGCGTCCACATTTTCTTCCACTAAGTTAGCCTTTGCTACACCGCCATGCATTTTTAGTGCACGAATTGTCGCAACAATAACAACAGCGCTCGGTTTAAATCCTGCTTCACGTGCTTTAATATTTAAAAACTTCTCCGCCCCTAAATCGGAACCAAATCCTGCTTCTGTTACAACAATATCCGAAAGTTTACGTGCTGTTTGCGTTGCTGTAATTGAATTACATCCATGGGCAATATTGGCAAATGGTCCACCATGGATCAGGGCCGGTGTGCCTTCAATTGTTTGAACCAAGTTTGGATTCATTGCTTCCTTCAAAATAAGAGCGAGTGCTCCTTCTACTTGTAAATCACCTACAGTTACCGGATTACGATCATACGTATAACCGATTACAATGCGTGCTAAACGCTGTTTCAGATCTTTCAGGCTTGTCGCCAAACAGAAAATGGCCATAATTTCAGAAGCTACTGTAATATCAAATCCGTCTTCACGAGGTACGCCTTGCATCGGACCTCCTAACCCGACCGTTACATGGCGCAGTGCACGGTCATTTAAGTCCAGTACACGCTTCCAGACAATTCGTCTTGGATCAATGTTCAATGCATTCCCTTGGTGGATATGATTATCAATCAATGCAGATAATGCATTATTCGCAGTCGTAATTGCATGGAAATCGCCATTGAAATGCAAATTGATTTGCTCCATCGGCAATACTTGTGCATAACCGCCGCCGGTAGCACCTCCTTTTACACCCATTACCGGTCCTAATGAAGGTTCTCGTAAAGCGACCATTACTCGCTTATCCAATTGGTGCAATGCATCCGCCAAACCGATTGTTACCGTTGATTTCCCTTCTCCTGCAGGTGTAGGACTTATCGCTGTTACAAGCACCACATTCGCCGTTGCTTCACCACTAATTTTACTTGTATCAATTTTTGCTTTAAAGCGACCATATTGTTCAACCGCATCTAATGGAATTTGTGCATTTTCAGCAATTTCCAAAATTGGCTTCATTGTCGCTTTGTTGGCTATTTCAATATCTGATAATGGTTTTTTCGTAGTTGTTGTCATGCTTTGCCCTGCTTTCTATATGTAGTCACTTTATTATAGTCTGTTTTGTCTGAATTAATAAATATAAAAAGCGATGTAAATCGACAAATTATTGACAGTTCTTATCTTTATAGGATATAGTTTATTCGTAATATTCTGGAATCTTCATGTTTCATCAATTGATTTTGACAGTATCGGAGGAGAAAGCGGATGCACCAAGGCACTGTAAAATGGTTTGATAATGAAAAAGGTTATGGATTTATAGAATCTGCAGATGGTGAAGATGTTTTTGTACACTTTACTGGCATACAAGAAGAAGGATTTCGTTCACTGGATGAAGGACAAGTGGTTGAATTCGATTTAGTCGATGGTATCCGGGGTCCACAGGCAGCGAATGTTATAAAAAAATAGACAAAGCTGTAAACGAAAGATTTTCATCGTTTACAGCTTTTTTTATTTCTTATTAATTTCGTATTGTGCACCATCAATTGTAAAATGCTTTTGCTCTGTCGCACCTGATATGACGACCTTTTTTATGCCGTAGCCATGTTCGAGCATATAATCCCAGGCGACTCCATCACCGATTGGCTTGACAAATATAAGCTTCACTTCATCAAGCAGAATAATCGAATACTCTACATTCTCTTCCTCATTGACCTTTTTTAAAATTGTCGCACCACATAGTTGGGCAATTTGCTCCACTGCATCAAAATTCGGTACAACAAAATGGACAGCCTGAAGCGTTAAATTCCCTAACGGATGTTGCGCTATAATACCGCGGTCCGTCAGTTCTTTGCGTCGAAGTGTATCTGCTTCATCCCATTGAATGAAAAAAGGAAATTCAATTTTCGATTTCGGATGACCAATATAAAGCAGTTGCCAGCTTACTTCAGAGCCGTCTTCTCGTATTCGGGAATAACGTTCCGGTCCAACTACTTCCAAACCTGCTTGCGCAAATAGCTTCGCATCATGTTCAATTGTCGTTGTACGAACAGCAAAACGCGTCAATCCATCACGTCGGCGATTTTCTTTATAGCTTGCATGTAATGAATACTTCTTATTGGCAGCTTCCTGAAACTTTTCTTCATTTTCAATGCCGATCAATTCAATATAAGCCAACTCAAAGTAGCTTAGTGTATTATATGTACCCCACGCTTCATGGCTTCCTCCCGGCACTACATGAAGGCCTTCTTCTTGTAATTTTAACAATGTCTGTTCTGGATATGAAACAAAATGGACGAGATGATCGAACTGGTACATGCTTCAACCTCATTTCAGTTTAAAATAGATTAAATATTCTAAATTATAACATATATAGATAATTGAAAATGAGCAAACTCCATTTAAGAAAGGACATTGATTAATGTAGTTGCAGCGTTCTTTTTCCCATCAACTTTAACAGTCTCCCCTGATTTATGAATAATATAGTGAGGCTCCATCGCACCATACAAAGATTTGGAACTATTTGCGACCATATAATCCGCTTTTGCCGTTTCCATTCTTGCAGAAGCACGTTCCAACAAATACGTTTCATCATCCGTTGCTTCCAGTTTAAAACCGATTAGTGTTGTTTCAGGCGCCCAGTCTTTAATTTGTGCCAATATTTTCGGCGCTTTTTTAAAATGGATAATCGGTGGTTCATCCGATGGCATTTTCCCTTTTTCCGTCAGCTCATGGCCATGCTGATCGAACACTTTGTCAATAAGCCAGTCTGAGCCGGCCACCGCCATAATGACATAGTCAATTTCCTCGGATTCAAGAATTGTTTTCAGCTTTTCTCCTAAGTCCTCAATACCTTCAAATTTAATAAGCTGCATCTTATTTTGATGTTCCGGCAGCTGTGTAAATACACCGTGCATATATATGACGCTCGCACCTTTTTCCAGTGCGGCTTCTGCTAAATAGCACCCCATCGTCCCTTTTGATAAGTTTGTATGGCCGCGGACATTATCCCATTTTTCAAATGTACCGCCACTCGTTATTAATACTTTTTTTCCTGTCAGCATTGTAGTTTCCCCTTTTAGTGTTCTTCGTTTTCCAGCCACTGTTTTAATATTTCCACAAATTTTTGCGATGCCGGTGACAGCTTCTGCTTTGTCGATAAACCGAGGATCCGGTAACTTTCCTGTACTAGAGGCAGTGCCTTTACAGTATCCGGCAGCATCGAAATCGCCATTTCAGGCAGTATGCTAATACCTAGATTATGTTCTACCATTGATACGATGGCTTTTTCGTCATAAAGTTCAAAACGTATATTCGGAAATACACCATATTTCTCAAATGTTGTCATAACATCATTTGTTCCTTTATAGGAAGGCATTATAATCGGGGTATCTTCAATTTCAAATAAATCGATCTCTGCTCTATCATATAGTGGACTATGCGACGACACAATACATAACAGCGGGTCGCGTTTTAGCGGCATAAACTCGAACTGTTTGGAGCTTGTCCGATTTAAAAATCCGCAGTCGACTTCCCCCTGTAATAGCCACTGTTCAATCTCATAATAATCCCCTTCGCGCAATTCAATACGAATACCCGGAAACTGCGAATCCATAATATGAATGATGTTCGGCATCCAATGTGTAGAAATCGTCGATATTAGGCCAATTCGAACTGTCCCTTGGCTTACACCTATAATATTGGATGCGGTCTGCTGCAGATGCTCCTCCGCCAACAATACTTTGCGCATTTCATATAGCATTTTCATACCGTCTTCAGTCAGCGTTACACCTGTACGATTTCGGTGAATTAAATTAAATCCAAATTCCTTTTCCAAACTTGAAACCGCATGACTTACTGCTGATTGCGTCAAGCCCAAAATAGAGGCCGCTTTAGTAAAGCTATGTACTTCCGCCACTTTATTTAAAATTTCGTATTTTACTAAACTCATTATAATTCACTCCACTAATAAATTTTAAACATGAATTATTTTCATATCAATCATTATAAACATTCGTTTTACTAATCACAACATCGTGTTTTATACTGTTTTATAACAGGTCAGATTTGTAGATGATACAACATTTTCAATCTATTAATCTTATAGTTAAATTTGGCGTATAATACATATTTTTACTGGTTATTTAAAACTTACTTTTTAGAAATGTGGTGACATCTTTGAGTTTACAAGGAAAAGCAAATATTTTAATGGTGATTGTTACAATGTTTTGGGGGCTATCGTATACATTCATGGTCATGGGCCTTGAGAGTTTGGAAGCTTTTAATGTTGTGGCACTTCGATGCTTAATCGCATTTATCATTGCAGGGCTAATCTTTTTACCGAAGATGTTGCGTGTAAATATTAAAACGATTTTATATGCATCGATACAAGGCTTTTTATTGTTCACGATATTTGCCTTATCCCTATTAGGATTAAAGACGACTTCTGCAGGTAACGCAGGCTTTATATTAAGTCTAACGGTTGTATTAGTACCAATCATGACAAGCTTCATTGAAAAACGGCTTCCTTCGCGAGCAGTGAGCTTTGCCGTTGTTGCTACGATGATTGGAATTACGGTTCTGACATTGAAAGAATCTCTGACATTCCAGACAGGAGATTTATTGGTTGCGATTGCAGCAGTTTGCTATTCAATCTATTTGATATTAAACAGCAAATTTACTAAAAATGTTGAATCTATTTCTTATGGTGTCTATCAGTTAGGTATTGCCGGCTTGTTTGGCGCAGTGTTCACAATGATGTTCGAATCTCCAATGTTCCCTTCCAATTCTTCAGGTTGGATTGCTGTACTTGGATTAGGTATTATCTGTACGGCATTTTGTTTTATTGCTCAGGCTGTTGTACAACAATATACTTCTCCCACACATACCGGGTTAATCTTTTCACTTGAACCGATTTTCGCAGCTCTTTTCGCCATGATTTTCCTGGGCGAAGGATTGACTGCACAGCTTGTGATTGGTGGCGCATTTATTTTAATCGGCAATACTGTTGCTCAGTTAGAACAATTTATAGCAATGAAAAAAATTCCGGCACCTACTCACTCTGAAACTACGTTATAATAGGTAGAGACATCGCATCGAGCGTGCAATGTCTCTTTTTTTATAAATTAATGATAGAATTAACTCTATTATTGTTCTATTTTTATGTAAAGTTTAATATAATGTAAAATGCAACAATTTTTCTGATAGTTCTAAAAACATAATCAGTTTTCATAATAACAATCTGACGTTATTATTATTAGTAGCAATACTGCGACATTAGTATTTAAAAGTTGTATTAAAGGAAGTGTTACAATGATTGGACGTAATGACCCATGTCTATGCGGTAGTGGAAAAAAATACAAAAAATGTTGTGAAGGAAAAAATCAAGTAACTTCACAAAACGTTTTCCAAGATGAAATCGAAAACGTATTACAAACTTTCTATAGTAATTACCCAGAACGAAAAGATATCCGTGAATTTATGGAATTGGTTCGTACATGGGCACCGAAACTAGAAAAAAAATTACACAAGGAATTAGTGGAAGCTGTTGCTTTGGACGAATACTTCTTCCATCAACGACCTGATATTTGGCAAAACTTCTTAGCAAAAACAGCTAAGAAAGCACTTCGCCCATCTATGATCGAATTATTGAAATCATGGGAACAGCCGATTTTCTTCATCGGAACTGTCGAAGATGTGCAAGATGATTACTTTACAGCTATCTCTGCTTTAACTGGCACAACATATCATATTCAGCGAGAAAGCCACAAATCAATCCCTCTAGGAATGCGTGTGTTCGCCTTTTTATTACCGGATGGTTCAAACAAGGAAAACCACGTATTAGCTGTCTCTACACTAATCTTCTTCCATAAAGAGCATGCGATTTCGTTTGAACAGTTTACAGAAGCTTACAAAACAAGTCGTTTACCTGTTGAGCAATTCACAAAAGAAAACCATTTATTATTATGGGAAGGTTTAGTCGAAAACGGCTATGAAGGGGAAGAATTTACACCTTTCGAGCAGGAAGTAGTCGAACAGTTAAAAGCATTCATGACTGAAAAAGCGATTAATAATGAGAGCTTCGTAGCGTTGGTTGAAGATTACTTAATCGAAAAGCAGCCTACAGCACGTAAAGCGGGAGCGATAGCAGCCGGTGCAGTAAGATTTGGTCAGGAGAACGATTTATTTGATCAAAAATTCACTGTAAAAGAAATTGGCGAAAGCTTCAGTGTTTCCCCATCTTCTTTAAATAAATATTATCAGGAATTAAATGCTTTCTATAATGAAAAGCAACTTGTTAATAGTTAAGCACAAAACAGAAAAGCTACTTTCGAGACGTCGAAAGTAGCTTTTTATTATGCTTTTTTTCATAATAAATCCACAAAAAAACAACTTGTAATATAGTAGTTATGCGCTACTCATTACAAGTTGTCTCTCCCTTTTTAATAAAAAAGGATTAAAAAATAAAGAAATTTTTCAACGGTAACCACTCCGCTGAAGTATTTACCTATTAAGAATAAATCTGTACCAGAGATTTATACTAGGTAAATAAGAAATACTTAATTATTATATCAAAAAAACATTATTATTCAATAGTAAGAAGAATGTTTTAAAATTATTATTTTTCGGAAACTTTCATTATCTCTTTTCCAAGAAACTGAAGCTGTTCCCCTACCGTACAAGATTCAATGCAGAAACGGTGTGCACCATGTTTACCTCGTTCTTTTCGAAGGTCCTGAATGACTAGACAATCAGCACAGTACATATCCATTAATTCATCAATATCTTTCATAACATCTACTTTATTCAAGTCATGTACCTCCCATTAATTTGTTATACTATTGTACGCTATTTTTTTATTTTCTCCAACTTACATGTATTTGTTATACTTAAATGAACAGAACATAAAAGGAGCGAAATTATGCTAGAAGTCTATATAGATGGTGCCAGTGCCGGCAATCCAGGTCCTAGCGGGATTGGAATATTTATAAAAGGTGAAGGACAGCATGTAAAAATCAGTGAACCAATCGGTAATACGAACAATCATCAGGCTGAATTTACTGCGCTTTTACGTGGTTTGGAAGAAGCATTGAAAATCGGTTCTTCCTTTGTTTCCGTGCGCTCCGATTCAAAAATTGTTGTAAGCTCAATCGACAAAGCTTATGTGAAAAATGAGGACTTCAAACCTTATTTAGAGCAGGCCCTCTCATTGATCGAACAATTTGACCTATTTTTCATTAAATGGATTCCGGAAAAAGAAAACAAAGCAGCAGATGTTCTTGCACGTGAGGCCATATTGAAAAATAATTAGGGCTCTTCCCTGAAGCAATTTGATAAGCGGTAAAAATTATTAAGAAATCCTTCATTTTCAACCAAATCAATATTCAAAAATCCCTAAAACTAATTGTGGCAAAAAACGATCCATCTATTCCAGTTAAGGAACGATGAATCGTTTTTATTATTGTTCAATTTTGTGTTTTTGACGATTAAGTACTAGCATATAAAGCGCAAATACGACAATGATGATGAATGCCGCAATGTAATATACAAATTCATAGCCAAGTTTCACTGCTACCATCCCCAATAAATATGACCCGATAGCAATCCCTATGTCAAACAGCGTAAAATAAGTGGCCGTTGCATAGCCGCTGCGCTGGATCGATGTTGACTGGATACAGAGTGACTGGAAACTTGTTGTTAACGTACCGTACCCTGCACCGATAAAGATTGCCGATAATAAGAACGGTATTTCCTGATCTGCATTCCCTAGAATAATCAGCCCTAATGCAAAAATAAAGAAGGACGGAATAATAACAAATTTTGCGCCTATTGTATCATAGATTCTTCCTGTAAACGGACGAACCGAAATCATTGCAACTGCAAATACCGCAAAGAAATAACTTGCAACACTCAGCAAGTCTTTCTGCTCGGCATACAGAGATAGAAACGACAGAACACTCGCATAAGAAAACGCGATCAAGCTAGCTAACGCGGCAAGTGGCAAGGCATTTCGTTCAAATAAATCATTAAATGAAAATTTAAAGCTGCGGTCTGTTACTACTGGTTTTGGCAAGTCCTTCGTTTGAATAGTTAATGCCAGTAAACCGCCAATTGCCACCAATACAGATAATACGATAAATAGCATATCAAATCCTGAATATTGAATAATGAGCAACCCAATAAAAGGACCGAATACGACAGCTAAGTTCGTAGACATTGCAAAATAGCCCAATCCTGCTCCTTTACGTCTTTTCGGAATAATATCGGCTGCTAAAGAGCCCGATGCAGTCGTTGCAATACTAAACCATATCCCTTGGAAAAAACGAAGTGCAAGCAATAGCAGAAAAGGTTTAAAAAATAAGTACAACACTGTGCATGCAAAGTATAGTACAAGACTTAAAATCAACAATCGCTTCTTGCCAAAGAGATCAAGCAGTTTTCCGCTGAATGGACGAACGATAATCGCTGAAATTAAAAATACCGTGACAAGGAGTCCGGAATCGTCATCCGATTTCCCTAACTCGCCGATAGCATATAATGGCAATGTTGTGATTAATCCGTAAAACACAAGGAATATGGACATATTTGTAAAGAATAGACTAATAAATCGTTTCGTGAAAATTTTATTTGTTTGTTCTTGAAGCTCCATTTATTCTAACCTTCCATCTTTTTTAGTAAGTGAATTAGGAGCACCTGTTCTTCCTCAGACAGATTATCAGTCATTTTTTTCTCGAACGAAACGACGGATGCTTCAATTTGAGGAAATTGTTCAATTGCTTTGGTCGTTAAATCAATCATTTTTTCACGTTTATCCGCTCCGTGAACTCTCTCCACCCATCCAAGCGTCTCCAGACGAGTGACTGTTCGCGTAACAGTTGGCGCTTCTACATCAAGGTATTTCCATATAGCTGTGAGTGTCATTGGTCCGTTTTGATGCAATAAAAAAAGAACCGTCCATTGTGAGCTGAATAGTCCATGCTGTTTTAAAACATCATTTAACTGATTTACTAAATAACGATTTTGCTGAAAAAATATATGAAATAACGGATTCATCGCAATCACTCCTTATTTACCTAACTAAATAATTTACTTTCCCATTCTACGCTTCCTAAAAACCTAAGTAAAGTAATTGAGATAAAAATGGCAAAAAAGAAGCATTTAAACTATGTTGCTAGCCTAAATGCTGTCCTTTATTTTCTGCTGTGCTCACGAATATTCAACAATGCACCAATTGCACCGGAAAATCCGCAATCCTCTAAGAAAATAGGTTTATGTTTTTTTAATATAGTATAATGTTCAATTACCTTTACAAGCTGTTCATTGTCGATCAGCGTTGATCCTATATATACGATATGCTCTGTCTCATGCTGTACGGCAAGCTGAATACTTAACGTGGAAATCACTTCACCGATGAGACCCTGTGTTGTTGCCAGTACATTATTTTGTTCAAATTCACGTTGATCGGTAATCCCGACCTTTCCGAAATTACTGGCTGTTAAATTCCCGTCAATCGGTGTATCCATTCCTTGATAGATATCTTTTACGAGTAAATCAATGCCTTCCCGCTTTCCTTTGAAAGCGTTTGCTTTTATCTCATCAAAATCTGAAATTCCGGTCATAATCGTTGATAGTCCAATCAGGGTACCTCCGCCTACTCCAGTACCGCCAACCCTGGCATGAGTATTGCCATCCATATAATGAATCGATGTACCCGTACCGATATTTGTAATGATACTTTGATCAATTGTGTGGCCTTCTTTCTCCAGCAAATAGCGCACACCTTTTAAAGTTGCTTCAAATTCTACAATATATTCAATCGACTTCATCGTCTTTAAAACGTCCAGCAATTGCTCTGTGCGTCCTCCAGTTAAGCCGATTTCTTCCACTTGAGGATGATTTTCCAACCATTCTTTTACTAAATGCATTTCGTTAGATGGAAAGACCGTTAATTTAAGCTCCTGACGTTCATCTAAATAGGCAAGCTTCGTTAACGTACCCCCTGTATCAATTCCGATCCATGCTGACATAAATTAATCTCCTTTATTATCCCACGAGTGATTCGTACCCCCCTATCATAACGTAATAGGAGTCGGCATTAAAGAAAAAATTCTCCTAAAAACGGAGAATTTATTATACTTGTATTATATTTTCCTCGATTAATGCCCGTTTATAAAACTCAGAAACAAACATATGCTCATACTTATTAAGTAAACGTAAAACCCTTGCTTCGTATGTATTTGTAGGTTCATCATCCAAATTAAATCTTGCAATAATCTCTTCTTTTTTCAATAAATTTACTAATGTCATCACTTCTGTTTTTGGTAAAGTTACTTGATGTAACTTCAATATTTTTGACATTGAACGTAATGCCGTTCGTGAAATTAAAATTTTACCGGACATATTTTCGGAAATCTGTTGCAACAGCTGCTTTGCCTGCACATTCGGTTTAATCGAAACTTTTTCCACTGTTGTCATTTCCCCATCTTCTCCTTGACGTTCAACCATTTGAACAGTAAAAGGAAGCTCATCACGGAAAGTTTCCATTGATTGAATCGTTATCCCGTTATCCTCGATTTTGCAATTTGTCGCAGAAATGACAAGCTCATATGTCGTTTCCAGCATTTTGAAATTTGTCAGCAATAAAATAAAATCATTCGTCTGCTGCTGTTCAATGATTTTATCTCCATCCACTTTAACAAAGATTGAGAGCAGACTTGCCGCATCAGCTAATGCCCGGTGCTGTGTTTCGTTTTCCAATCCAAGCTGTGCCATTAACCCGCCTAATGAAGGCTGCTCTTTTAAACCGTTTGCAATCATATATTTTTGCTGAAAATCGATCATTGGATATAAGCAATCATTTTTTATGTAATTGCGTGACAGCTCTTCTTCTAATACTTTCCGATCAAATTCACCAAATGTTAAAAATACATAATCCTGCTTACACCAGCGTTTAAATTTAGTAAAAGCTTCTTTAAAAGAAGGTGCATCAACTAGCTGCTCTGTAGTAATACCAGTTAACTTTTGAATATGCGCATTCAGCTTTTTGAATTTATAAGGCTGAATAAGCTGCGTAAATGTTTCTGTTGTACCATCTGGCAACCATTTAACCGCACCAATTTCAATAATATACTGCTTACCGCGTATAAGGGCGGCTTCTATATCTATACTTATATATGTTTTCGTTCGTCCCAAATTTTTCACCTACACCGAATATATCTATATTTAATAGGTAATGAGTATTCCTATTAAAGATTAACCTCTTTCATTGTATATGAAAATTTGTGATATGACACGATAATGTTCGTTTATTCCATACAATTCGTGTTAAAAGGCTCGAAAAAATGTGATTTTCTTATAAATACTTATCATTGCCATTAACTAACCTTCAAATTTATTTTAACAAACCATCAATGAACCTGGTTTTTAGTTTTTCCCAATCTTCCACAGTGACACTATACATAATGGTATGACGAATTGTTCCTTCTTTTCGAATCATATGATTGCGTAAAACGCCTTCTTTTATTGCACCAATGCGTTCAATGGCTTTTTGTGAACGGTAATTTTCGTGCCCTGTTTTAATTTGAATACGATTTAAATTAAGTACTTCAAAACAGTATTGGAATAATAAAAACTTACAATTTGTATTAATCGCTGAACGCCAAACAGTCGGGTTATACCACGTAGCCCCTATTTCCAGCCGTTTATGGGGAAATGAAATATCAAGAAAAGATGTACAGCCTACAATGTTATCCGTTTTTTTCTCGATCACCGCAAACATATACGAAATGCCTTTTTCTCTTTCTTTAATCGCATTTTCGATATAGTTCTCAACTGCTTCCTGCGTAAGCAATGTTACCGACATATGCTCCCAAATCCGCTCGTCATTCGCAGCATTTGCAATAGCTTCAATATCGCTCATTTGGACCGGTCTTAATTTGACGATGTCGTTTTCTACTATTATTTCTTCCATAGTCCCACCCCTTATTTTTCCAATATTCTAATAAATTTTCGCATAGTTGGTCTGGGGATACAATGAGTATTTAATATTTTTATCTTTATATAATTATCGAATATCGATTAAATACTTTTGAGGACTTTTATATCGTTCAAAGAAAATTTAATTCTTTACATACTTTCCGGTGATTTTATTCCCAGTAACTTCAAACCATCCTTTAAAACGGTTGCTACTGCAAAACATAACTGTAAACGACTTTCTAGCTGTTCATCTTCCACTAAAATCTTTGTATTTGCATAATATTTATTGAATATCCGCGCTAATTGCAATACATATTTCGCAATTAAGGAAGGATCTACTTGTTCGAAACTATCTGTAATTACTTGAGGATATTGTTGCAGCAGCTTAATAACCTCCCAAGCTGAATTCTCTAATTCCATCACCGTTACTTCATTACTTGATGTATACTTTGCTTTTTCTAAAATGGAATGGATCCGGGCGTGCGTGTATTGTACATAAGGACCTGTTTCACCTTCAAAATTCAACATTTGAGGTAATGAAAATTCAATATCGTTTAAGCGGAAGTTCTTTAAATCATTAAATATTACCGCGCCAATCCCTACTTGGTCAGCAACATTCTGTTTATTATTTAACGTCGGATTTTTTTCCTCTATATTTCTCGACGCTGTTTCCACTGCTTCTTTTAATACATCCTTCAATAAAATGACTCTGCCTTTACGTGTGGACATCTTTTTCCCATCTTTCAACATCATTCCAAATGGTACATGTTTCAGATTTCCCGACCATGGATAGCCCATTTTTGAGATAACTTGAAATACTTGTTTGAAATGCAGTGTTTGCTCATTCCCTACCACATAGAAAACTTGGGATGGTTCATATTGCGCCTGTCTATAAAAAGCTGCGGCTAAATCACGGGTAGCATATAATGTTGCACCATCCTGTTTTGTTATTAAACAAGGTGGCATATCTTCAAGCTCAACAACATTCGCACCATCCGACTCTGTGAGTAATTGCTTCTTTTTTAATTCATCAACAACAGACTGCATTTTTTCATTATAAAAAGCTTCCCCTTCATACGTATCAAACTGAATATGAAGCTGCTCGTAAATTTGCTTAAATTCTTGTAGTGAGGCACTTTTAAACCAGGTCCATAATGCCATTGCCTGAGGATCATTATCTTCGAGCGCTTTAAATGCCGATCTTGCTTCCTCATTTAAGGATTTATTTGTTTCTGCCTCATCATGGAACTTCACGTATAGCTTCAAAAGTTCTTCAATAGGTGATTGTTGAACACGTTCTTTTTCTCCCCACAATTGGAATGCCACAAGCAATTTACCGAATTGGGTACCCCAGTCGCCAAGATGATTTACCCGAATGACATTGTATCCGTTCTTTTCTGCAATATTTGCAAGAGCATTTCCAATGACCGTAGAACGAAGATGCCCCATTGAGAATGGCTTTGCAATATTCGGTGATGAAAAATCAATCACGATATTCTTCTGCTGTATTTCTTGTTGTCCATATGATTCGTGAGCGATCATAATTTTGGCCATGACGTCTCTTGTCACCTGTAACTTATTTAAAAATAAATTTATATAGCCTCCAACAACATGAACTTCCTGAATAAAATCACTTTTAATATTGTCGCCTATTTCTATAGCGATAACATTTGGGGCTTTCTTTAATGATTTAGCAAGCGTAAAGCATGGGAAAGCTATATCCCCTAAATGCTGATACTTTGGCCTTTCTAATAGTTGTTCAATTTCGGTATTTGTTATTAATTTGTGCGGCAAAGCATCTTGAATAATTGATGCAATTTTTTTATACATATTATCTCCTCCCAATATAAAAAGCCCCCGTCTCAAAAATAGAGACGAGAGCTTCGAATTCCCGTGGTACCACTCTAGTTGCCACAAATTGTGACCACTTTCCATTAATAACGAGGTGACTCCCCGGCAGGTCCTACTTATGTTCAGACTGCTTCTCCAAAGTGCGCTTCATTTACATATTTTGCACCAGGCTCTCACCAATCCCCAGCTCGCTTACCAAAACAATTGTAAATTACTGTCTTTTTCATCGAATTTAAATTTACTGAATTATATCCATTAAGGATAATCAATGTCAATATAAATTGTATATAAATTTAATTACTAAATAACCGTTGTTCTTAGATAATCTGAGGTGGATATTAGTCAATAGCGACTATATTATAGAAAATTACCGGAAATATAGTCAGTATACTAAGTTTTTCAGTTACTAAGGGGGGCTTTCAAATAACCGGAATTACCTTTATTAGAACAGTTGACACGTTTATTAGAAGATGCTTATGACATATTAGAACAACTGGACGCTTTATTCGACAATCTTGACCACTTATTTGAACAACTGACAACTATATTAGAAAATGAGGTTTTTAATAGAAGCTTTTAAAATATATTAGAACAATACTCAAGTTTATTAGAAAATAAATTCACTCTGATCGCAACGCATAAAAAAACTACTGAAATCATTGTCTCAGTAGTTTTAGTTCAGTAAGCCTTTAGCAGCGGCATAACTTATATTTATTCATTTCCCTTAGTTTCAGGGATGCTTGAGAAAAATTTGCGTCCAATATAAGTTTGGACAATTAAGAATAACCCTCCGACTGCCCAGTACAGTGGGAGTGCAGCCATCGAAGACAATGAAATAATGACAATCATAATCGGCGATACGTAAATCATCAGTTTCATTTGATTCTTCTGAGCTTCTGGTACGGTTTGAAGCGAGACTTTCGCTTGTACAAAATAAACGACACCTGCGATTGCAGTCATCCAAATATCTGTAGAGCCAAGGTCAAACCATAGGAATGAATGTGTTTTAATTTCAGCTGAATATAAAATCGCATAGTATAAGCCCATAATAATCGGCATTTGTATAAGCGCTGGCAGGCAGCCCATATTTAACGGATTAATATTATGTTCTTTGTAGAGCGACATCATTTCCTGCTGAACTGTCATTCTTTCTTCCGGAGTTTTTGCTGCTTTTAAACGTGTCTGGATATCCTCCATTTGCGGGCGGACAAAATCCATTTTCACTTTCATTGTAGCTTGACTGCGGTAAGTTTTTAGCATAAACGGCATTAGTACGAGACGAATAATTAAAATAATAGCAATAATAGCCAAACCATAGCTGCCGTTAAATAATTCACCAAATGTGTTTAGTGTCCAATCCATCGGACGTACAAATGTTGAATAGAAGAAGCCTTCTTTGTTCTCAACACTCTCACAACCTGCCAGTAAAAGTGGAACGGTTAGAAGGAAAACACTAAGTTTTAAGTTTTTCATAGTTCACCTGCTCAACAATCTTGTAATTCGTTTATATCTTAAAATATTTTTCAAAAAAAGAACAGTAATTACTCTTATAAATATTAAGTATTTTTAATATGAACGCAATAAAAATTAATATTTTTTACACTTGCACTCCCAGATCTCCGGTGTTATGCGGTTTAGGAGACATATTCCGTATCGCATTCCCTACTTCTTTAACAGGCTTCCTAAAATTTCATTGTTATGTGTTCCTGCATGTACTCCGACTGTCCCATACGAAGCTTTGAAGAGATTGGACTTAATCGGACATGCAATTTGTTTTTGGGTTGTTCCATCCGGCTTTGCTATTTCCACAAACATATCCCGGTCCTTGAAAAGCGGGTGTGCAACCGTTTCTTCAAAGGTCAATACCGGTTCAACACATGCATCCATTCCGAAGAAAATAGATTGCCATTCATCAAGCGTCTTTTGCAGGAAAATACTTTGCAGCTGTTCTTTCATCTTTGCAATATCTTCCGGTTTATTACTCATCGCTAATGGAAGTAAATCCGGATGACCGATTGCCTGACATAACTGCTGTCTGAATTTCGGTTCAAGACTGCCGACAGAAAGGTACCGACCATCCAGCGTTTCATAATAACCATATAAAGAGCCGCCGTTTAGGATCAGCTCTTCACGTGGCAGCGGCTTTCCTTCTGCTAAATAATCATGGGCAAACAAGGCATTTAGCGTTAATGCGCAGTCCGTCATACTAATATCAAGATGCTGCCCTACCCCCGTTTTATCCCGATAAATGACAGCCGATAAAATACCGATCACTGCATGTATTGATCCACCTGCCAAGTCGGCCACTTGAAAACCTATATTTGCCGGGCCATTTTCTTTCGTGCCGGAGTAGCCTTGCACTCCCGACAAGGATATATAATTAATATCATGCCCGCCACGCTCACGATATAGACCTGTTTGACCATAGCCTGTAATGGAACAGTAAATTAAGCCAGGATTGATGGCTTTAAGCGTTTCATAATCGAGACCAAGGCGCGCCATCACGCCAGGCCGGAACTGCTCAACTACAATATCATATTTCTGCTCCTTTAAAAGCTCCTTTAGTGATTTGACTACTTCCGGAGACTTCAAATCGACCGCCAGCGACTTTTTAGAACGCTGCAAATAATCATTCGGCCCCCATTGCTTCCCTTCTTCTACCGGTTTGGTAACATGTACAACTTCCGCTCCAAGATCCGCCAGCATCATCGTTGCAAACGGGCCTGGCAATAATGTGGAGAAATCCAGCACTTTTAATCCTTTTAACAGCATAAATCTTTCATCCTTCCATATTAAATTAAAGGCCGTACTGAAAGCTGAACTTTCAACACGGCCCCCAAATGTTCCATTTATTGATTTGTGACTGGCTTCAAAAAATTTGGAGGGCGCTTTTCAAAGAACGCGCGGATGCCTTCATTTACTTCCCCTGTAGTAAATGTTTTCGCGAAGGCTTCCCGTTCTACTAATAACCCTTGTTCTAACGGCAATTCTTCCGCCGCTAAAATACTCTTTTTAATGAGGCCGATTGCTCCAATGGCACTTTGAGCAAGCGATGTTGCAAATGCGATTGCTTTTTCTTCCACTTCTTCCGGAGCTGCCGCTTCTGTAATTAAGCCGATTGCTGCTGCTTCCTCTGTTTTTAAACGTTTGCTTAAATACATTAATTCGCGCGCTTTTGCTCCGCCTACTAATCTCGTCATACGCTGTGTACCGCCAGCACCAGGCAATAATCCCAATGATGCTTCCGTTAATCCGATTGTGCCGCCACCCATTATACGGAAGTCGCATGCAAGCACGAATTCACAGCCACCGCCTAATGCATGACCATTAATTGCTGCAATAGTTGGTACCCGCAATGCTTCCAACCGGTTGAAAATACCCTGCACATGTTTTGAACTTTCAGCAAAATCCACGTTTTCATCAGAGCTGCCCATTGTACCCAGGTCTGCACCTGCAATAAAGATTTTCGGGTTGGCCGATTTGAACACAATGGCCCGGATTGCCGGATTTTTTTCGACTTCCTCAATTAGTTGCACTAAGTCCTGCTGAATTCCTGCATTTAATGTATTGGCAGGCGGATTATTAATTGTTACAACATGTACACCGTAGTCAAGCTTCTCTATCGTCATTGTTTCAAGGTTCATCCGTTATCCTCCTTATCTTGGGGCCATGCGAATCGCTCCATCGAGTCGAATCGTTTCACCATTTAACATTGGATTTTCAAAAATGGCCGTTACTAAATGGGCATATTCATCCGCTTCCCCTAAACGGGACGGGAATGGAATTTGTTTTCCTAACGCTTCCTTAACTGCTTGAGGCGCACTGTTCATTAAAGGTGTATCGAAAATTCCCGGTGCAATTGTCATAACGCGGATGCCATAGCTAGCCAAGTCCCTTGCGATTGGCAATGTCATTCCTACAATTCCACTTTTGGATGCAGAATAGGCAGCCTGACCGATTTGTCCATCGAACGCCGCGACAGAAGCTGTATTCACAATAACCCCGCGTTCCCCGTGTTCATTCGGTTCATTTGTCATCATGGCAGCTGCAGCTAAACGGATGACATTAAATGTCCCAACTAAATTAACTTGGATAATATAATTAAATTCATCTAATGGGAATACACCTTTTCTGCCCACTACACGAGTTGAAGTACCAAGACCTGCACAATTCACAACACCTTGGATCGAACCGAATTTTTCTACTGCACCGTTAATTGCTGCCTGTACGTCTTCTTCCTTCACAACATTCGTTTTAAAAAATAAACCATTCAATTCATCGGCTACCGCTTGCCCCTTTTCTTCGTTTAAGTCCAATATGATAGGATAGCCTCCAGCAGATGCAATCTTTCGTGCAGTTGCTTCACCTAAACCCGATCCTCCACCAGTCACGATAATTGCCTTTTGGTCAAAATTCATCTATTAACCCCTCCTTATTCCTGTTCAATAATTAACCTATTTGTCATTTAGGGCTACGCAATAAGCGGCTCGTCCATAACGACATAATCTGCGTTCTAGTTCATGTTCTGAAGTTTATGAACTCCGACCAGCCGACGCTTCTTATTTAGGCAGTGCGTTTTTGTCTAAGTCTTTCAAAGCGGTCTTCAGAATTTTACCTGTTCCGGACTTTGGAATTTCTTCAATGAAAATTATATAATCCGGCACTTTGTATTCGGCAAGTTTCGCTTTGCAGTAGTCACGAACATCATCTTCTATTAGCTCGGTGTCTTTCGATACGACATACGCTACCGTTTTTTCACCGAATACCGGGTCCGGTCTGCCGATTACAGAGCATTCTACGACAGCCGGGTGCTGATAAAGCAGCTCCTCTATTTCACGAGGGTAAATATTAAACCCGCCACGAATAATGATGTCCTTTTTACGGTCAACGATAAAGTGATAGCCTTCTTCATCACGGTACGCCAAGTCTCCTGTATACAACCAGCCGTCCCTGATCGTATTTGCGGTCTCGTCCGGCTTCTTGTAGTACCCCTTCATCATATTCGGCCCTCTAAATAAGATTTCGCCTACTTCATGATTGGCTACTTCATTGCCTTCCGGATCTACCAGTCTCAAATCGATTCCCGGTAATGGCATCCCGACTGAATTGACTTTTTTCGGTAAGCTTCGGTGTGTTGTCATCAGCATGACCGTACTTTCGGTTAAACCATATCCTTCAGAAATACTGACACCGAACGATTCATTCGTCTTATGCAATAGCTCCGATGGTAAACTTGCCCCACCTGAACCAGCTGTCCGTAATTTTGAGAAGTCCAGTTGCTCTACTAAATGAGGAACCTGGGCAAAAAAGGCATACATTGTCGGCACACCTAAAAATATTGTAATTTCATGTTCGGCAATCGCTTTTAATGTTTCAACCGGGTGGAAACGTTCTTCCAAATAGATTGCACATCCATGAGCTATCGGTGCCAGGAAGCCTTGAAGTTTTGCATAAGCATGGAACAATGGTAATACACATAGGACACGATCACTTGGAACTAACTGGTTGTATACGGCTGCTGTAATCGCCATCCAGTTTAAATTACCGTGTGTTATCATGGCGCCTTTCGGATTACCGGTTGTACCGGAAGTATAGATGATTTGTGCGACGTCAGATTCATGAAGGGGGACAATTTCTGAAATAGAGGCAGATGTATCTAGCTGATGCCATGATAAATATCGTTCATCTACATGATCACCGTAATTAATAATTGTTTTGACTGTTTTGAATTGATCCATTGCGTTTTCGATAACCGGTTTCGCCGTATCTTCAATAATCAACAATTCAACTTCCGAATCGTTTACGATATATGTTACTTCCTGCTCTTTAAATGTAGGGTTGATCGGAACGACCGTACCTCCATTTGCTAAAATAGCAAAATACGTAATAATATATTCCGGACGATTTGTCATCATTAATGCCACATTCGCACCTTTTGTGACACCCTGATCTTTCAATCCTGCAGCGATATTGTAAACTTTATCTTGTAATTCTTTATAAGTAAGTAGAGCTCTTTTGAAGTGGATGACAGGTTGATCTGGCAAACGGGAAGTTGTTGAAGTAAGCAATTCAACAATATTCATAATAGTAACCTCCTACTTTCAAATTTTCGATCAAAGGAAAGGAGGATCCCCCTTTCATGATGAAGAGCAATTGCTTTTAATTAAATACTTACTTTAGAACTGATTACTTCTTTAGAAACGTTTACAATGATGTCATCAGGAATACGGAAGCTTAATGATGACGGGTCATTTTGTACGGCTGGGACAAGTTGCGGAATATCTGCCGCATCAATATTAAACTCGTCGAAGCTGTCCGGTAGATTGACTGTATTTCTTAAGTCAACAATTACATTGATGCACTCTTCCAATGTTTCTTGCGGATTTTCTGCGTTTGGAATAATTCCCAGTGCAGGTGCAAATGCATTCACTTTCGGTAAATACATGCTCGGCATATTTTTCATTACACTCGGCATGAGAACTGCATTTGCCAGCCCATGTGGAATGCCGTATTTCGCGCCATACGTATGGGCTATATTGTGGATTGGGATATTGGCCATCGCCGATTGGAAACTTGTAATAGCCATTGCACTTGCTTGTAGCATATTCGCACGTGCAGCCACATTTTTCCCATCACGCACAGCCGTAGTCAAATTTTCGACAATGATTTTTGCGGCATGCAGTGCAAATGCATCCGAAAAATTCGTTGATTTTGTTGAGAAAAATCCTTCTACAGCATGTGTCAGTGCATCCATACCAGTAAACGCTGTTACTCTTGGCGGTAAACCAACAGTTAAGTCAGGATCTAAAACCGCAATATCAGAACTCAAATACGGATTCATTAAATTGCACTTCAGGTTCAGCATTTCATTGAATACTACTGAAATACTGGAGATTTCAGAACCCGTTCCAGCTGTAGTAGGAATTGAAATATGCGGAATACCGAATGGCTTTGCATCCGGCCAAACTTCTAAAACGTTCCCTGTTAAAATATACTCAACTTCGTTAACACCATTATAAAGAGCCCATTTGACAGTTTTAGCTGTATCAATAACACTCCCGCCGCCAATTGCAATAATGGAGTCGCCATTGCATTCTTTAAAATATTTCAGGCCTCTGTTAATATTGCTCGATTTCGCATCTTGCTGAATATCATCAAATACACCAGCCAGCTTTATGCCAGGAACCATATCAAATAAGCTTTTGATTTTTTGTGTTAAGCCTGCATCCGTCAATCCTTTATCAGAAAATAGAACAGGGCGCTTTCCACCTAAACCTTGGATTAGATCGGGTACTAAAATATGTGAACCTGCACCACTTCGGATTTCAGGGCGATGTGTGAATTCAAAATAGGAAGTCGTTTTCATCGTATCTCTCCATTCATTTTTCGATTAAAAGATTAGTCCTAAAGCTGGGCGCTGTGCATTTTCCGTCGTAAGTGAAGTGCAAATATTTTTAAGCTCTGTGTAGTCATCAAACACTTGAGCTCCCTGTTCACGACCTAAGCCACTTTGCTTATAGCCACCGAATGGCGCATCTGTACGGAAAATATGCCAGTCATTGATCCAGATTGTTCCGGCATTGATTTTCGTAGCAATTTCATTTGCTTTCGTCACATCACGGCCCCAAACACCGCCTGTTAATCCATATTCCGTATCATTTGCGATGGCGATTGCTTCTTCTTCTGTTGAATATTTAATCACGCATAATACCGGCCCAAAGATTTCTTCTCTCGCAATCTTCATATCGTTCGTCACATCTGCGAAAATCGTCGGCTCGATGAAATACCCGTTCTCCAGCCCTGGACCTGCTGCACGTTTACCGCCACATACAAGTTTTGCTCCCTCATCAATACCAGACTGAATATAGTCGAGGATCTTATTCATCTGTGTTTCCGAGATGACCGGTCCCATTCCAGTCGTCATATCAAGCGGCTGTCCAAGTTTTATTTTCTTCGTTGTCTCAACTAGTTGTTGCACGACAATGTCATAAATGGATTCATGTACGATGAGACGTGTACTCGCTTCGCATACTTGTCCTGAATGGAAAAATACGCCGAGCAGAATTCCTGGGATAGCCACTTCGAGATTTACATCAGGAAGCACGATCGCAGGCGCCTTTCCTCCAAGTTCAAGCGTAACTTTCTTAACTGTACCTGCAGCTTGTGCCATAATTTTTCTACCTACTTCTGTAGATCCAGTAAACGCCACTTTCGATACATCTGGATGTGTAACAAGTGCATCGCCCACTTCAGCTCCAGGACCTGTTACGACATTAATAACCCCTGGTGGAATACCTGCTTCAACTGCTAATTGTGCAAGCTTCAATGTACCTAATGGTGTATTGGAAGCCGGCTTAATAATGATGGAGTTCCCCATCGCAATTGCCGGTGCGATTTTCCACATCGCTAAAACTAGCGGGAAGTTAAATGGTGTAATCGCCGCTACTACTCCGAGTGGTTCGCGAACAAGCAGACTACGATTTGCACCTAATTGTTCGTTGACCGGAAGAGCTGTTACTGCCTCATATTTCAGCGATAAATCCGCTGTTTGAGTAAGAGAAAGCACTAACTGCCGAATATCTGCGCCACCCAATTTACGTAGTGTCGCCCCCGTACTAATCCCTTCTAAGAAAATGATTTCCTGCGCATGCTGTCTGATTTTCCCCGCAAATTGCATCATGATCTGTGCACGTTCTGCCTGCGTTTTCCCTGACCAGACACCTGATTCAAAAACTTCTTTCGCATTTTGAACCGCATTATTCACATCGTCCTGATTTCCTTTTGAAACTTTCGCTACGACTTCTGAAGTAGCCGGATTGATCACATCAAAAAATTCACCTGAAGCAGGTGGTGTCCATTCACCATTGATAAACTGCGGAAAGATCTTAACTTGTACGTCTGTCGTCATCCTTCATCCCCCTCTAAATAGCAAACTGTTTATTACAGCGTCTGAATGAATACTTCCTATACTTCTTCTAAAGCAATGTCCGTATTATAGATTTCTTCTAACGTCTTTCCTTTAGCTCGGGAAAGCACTGTCAGACGTGCCTGTAATTGCTTCATGGCAAATTCCATCGATTTTCCTCGTTCAATTCCAAGACTTGTTACTTGTTTGTCTTCTTTTCCTTCTGTTAACATCATCGCAATCGGTAACAGCTCCTGCAGTCTTTGCTGTACGCGTTCAAACAGCTCCAGTTCAGGATTCTCACTAATTAGGCGCTGAATGAGGAATGTACCAAAACCTATATGACGTCCTTCGTCACGCTTAACGTTTCGAATTCCTGATATAAATCCCGGGAACAAATTTGCGCTTGATAGTGCTTCATGGAAGAACCAGTAACCTGTTTCAGCCAAAACACCTTCTGCAAAAATATTATACGTAACCGCAGCATCTATCATTGCTTCCGGTGACTGATCTTCAATCAATCTGCCCATCACTGCTGGCAGCGTTTCATCAAATAGCTTCCGGTAGCCTGGTGTCAGTAAATGAGTCAAATCATCCTTTACGCCGATTTCTTCCAGGAACAGACTGAAAAATTCAGCATGCTTCGCTTCTTCAAAAAGGAAAGTTGTTAAATAAGATTCCTCTTCGAACCATCCCTTTTTAGAAACCGCCATAATCATCGGTAAAATATCTTGTGTGACCGCTTCTTCACCGCCAATAAATTGAGCAAACTGAGTAAGCACCTCTAATTGCTGTTCTTCATTTAATTTCTTCCAATCTTCTTTATCTTGCGTAAAGTCGATATCTACCGGATTCCAGATTCCGAACTTTTTTGCCTTTTGATACAAATTATACGGTAGTGAATTTTTGTTGATTTCCTGTTTAGTCGTGACGTATTCTCTCATTGCGAGCTCCTCCTTAAATTTTGTTTGTTACTCCATAACTGCGTAATGATAAAAGAGATTCTCCTATAAATATTGCAGTCAACATCACAAATTTTACGTAACGAGTCATCTCTCTAGAACAACGTTGGATGCAATTATTTTTTTATTTCAAAAAATGCTTTTACCTTTACTTCAGCAGATTCATTAACTGCTTCTGCCTCACAAATCCAGCAAGTTTCATTTTCATCGACAACACGGCCTTGTATAGTTATTCTTTCTCCTGGTCTTGTCATTGCTTTAAATCTCGTTGTGAATTTCTTCAGGTTCTTTACTTCAAACCATTGCCCAATTGCCTGCCCGACAAAGCCCATAACCAACATGCCATGTGCAATGACCCCACCTAAACCCGCTGCCTCTGCAAATGGGACAACGGTATGGATCGGATTGAAGTCTCCGGATGCACCTGCATATCGAACGAGCTGCGTATGCGTTATTTCTTCCTTCTGTAAAGGTTCCAGTGTCTGGCCTATTTCCATAAAATAACCCCCTAATGCCTTTCGATAATCGTGGATCGACTGATTAAAACCGTTTCACCATGTTTATCCAAATAATCTTTTCGTATGATAAAGAAGTTCATCGCCGCTTTTGAATAAGCTTTTTCAATGACCCCATGTACTGTAATTTCTTCATCGGGAACGATTTCCCTGAAATATTCATACTCCTGCTCGCCATGGAGAACCTTTTTCATGTTTAAATTTAATAGCTCGGACGAGGAAGCACCTCCACCCCAAAAGTCGATTACTGTCGGGAATGTAGGTGGAACCGCTTCACCATTCAAATACTCCTCTTTCACATCACCAATCGCTTGGGCCAATTCTTTGATTTTTCCTTTTTCAACTCGAAAGGTGTAGGCTTCTAACTTCAGACCAACTTTTTCCTTAAGCCCTATACTCAAAAAATTACCTCCTCCAATTTAATTTGTCGTTATTTTCAGATATTCCAAATCAGATTACTAGATTGATACGGGCGGTGCTTTCTTCAAATATTCTTTATGAATTTGAGCAGCAATAATATTTTTTTGAATTTCAGATGTGCCTTCATATATTTTTGTAATACGTGCATCCCGATAATATCTTTCAACAGGGAACTCTTTCATATAACCGAGGCCACCATGAATTTGCACAGCTTTATCTGCTATGCGATTATAAATTTCCGAACCTAAAAGTTTTGCCATCGCTGCCTCTTTGATGACATTCATCCCCTGGTCCACCATCCATGCCACTCGGTACGTAAAGGATCTCAATGTTTCGATATCCAATGCCATTTCCGCCAAGTAATGTTGAATGATTTGCTGTTCAAAAATCGGCTTTCCGAACTGTTCACGCTCATGTGCATATTTGACGGATAGCTCAAAAAGCTTTTGCGCTGAGCCTAAGTTTCTCGCCGCGAGCCCAGCACGACCATTTGCCAAAATGGTTAAGGCATTGACATAACCTAATCCTTCTACACCAAGCACATTTTCGACCGGCACTTCACAATCCTCGAAGAAAATCTCAGAAGAATGGGATCCGCGAAGCCCCATTTTTTCTTCTGTTTTTCCAATGATTAAACCAGGAGCGCTTTTATCCACAAGGAAAGAAGTAATTCCTTTTGCGCCTTTAGTTGGATCGGTTACAGCCATTACCGTAAAAACCCCTGCAATCGGCGCATTTGTAATATACTGCTTCGCGCCATTCAGAATGTATTTGTCTCCTTTACGAACGGCCGTTGTTTTTAAAGCTGCTGCATGAGAACCCGCAGTCGTTTCAGTTAAAGCAAACGCACCAATAATTTCACCCGAAGCCATGCGGGGTAAATATTTTTGCTTTTGCTCTTCCGTCCCCAATTCCACAATCCCGACCGATCCAATTCCTGTATGTGCACCGATTACCGTCATATAACCGTTCGATGTACGGCCGATTTCTTCAAAAAGACTACATTTCCCGACCATATCAATGCCTGTACCACCGTATTCTGCAGGGATACTTAGACCGAACAACCCCATTTCTTTTGACTTTTCCATAATATGGTCCGGTATTCGGTCTTCACGATCAATCTCTCCTGCAAGTGGATCCACCACATTGTCTATAAACTCTCGAATTGTTTTTTTCATTTCGATTAAATCGGGTGGTAGCTGAAAGTCCATTTTTCTCTCTCCCTTCCAATTTAACAGTCCAAACAATTACACTAATGGGGCATACGGGAAAACTTGCGCACTAGCTTCAAGCGGTGTAAAACTTGATTGAAGCGAGCCTTTGATTGCACTTAAGCTATCAACGGACCAGCCTTTCGCATTGAATACCGAGCGAATCGGACGCGGCTGAGAAAACACCATAATTTCCTTACCTCGTACACCAAATATTTGACCGGAAATATCGGCAGCTTCATCCGATGCCAAAAAGGCAACTAATGGCGCAATATGAGCTGGCGAAAGCTGTTTCAGTCTTTCCACTCGCTCTTTTTCATCCTCTGTCTCTGTAGGGATTGTCCCGATTAATCGGCTCCATGCAAACGGGGCAATCGCATTCGATGTAACATTATACCGGGCCATATCTAACGCAGTACTTTTACTTAATCCGACAATCCCTAATTTAGCAGCTGAATAATTGGCTTGCCCCACATTACCGATTAACCCGGATGTGGAGGTGAAATGAATAAAACGCCCACTTTTTTGTTCTTTAAAGATTGTTGATGCCGCTCGTGTCATATTAAATGAACCCTTTAAGTGAACCGCAATTACTGTATCCCACTCTTCTTCGCTCATTTTAAACAACATCCGGTCACGTAAAATACCTGCATTATTCACGACGATATCTAAGCGGCCAAATCGTGATAATGCTGTGTCTATAATATTGGAAGCAGATTCATAGTCAGCAACGGAATCATAGTTGGCTACAGCATCTCCGCCAAGGTCCTGTATTTCCTGCACCACTTCATCTGCAATTTTTGTATCATTTCCTTGCCCATCGGATCCGCCACCTAAATCATTGACTACAACTTTTGCTCCTTCTTTCGCTAGAAGTAAGGCAATATCTCGTCCAATACCTCGACCGGAACCTGTGACAATTGCAACTTTATCTTTTAAATTCGACATAGTTAACATCCTTTCTTATTTGGCTCATTACACTAATTGTTTGTATTCTTCCGTAAGAGCAGCCCGGAATTTCGGATGCGCAATGGCAATTAGGTTTTGCGCCCGTTCACTTAAAGATTTTCCAAACAGTTTTGCAATACCATACTCTGTGACAACGTAGTCGATTTCAGACTTTAATGACGTCACGTATTTTGTATGAATCTTTATCCGGGATTCCGATCCGTTTTTCGCCGTAGAAGGCAGCGCAATAATTGCTCTTCCACCTGAAGAAAGCTTTGAGCCGTGAATGAAATCCATTTGACCTCCAACCCCTGCAACAACATGGGAGTCCTCAACTTGCTCGGCATTGATTTGGCCGGACAGGCTTACTTCCAACGCCGAGTTAATTGAATAAAAATGACTTATTTTCGATATAATCGCTGCATTATGGGTGTAACTTACCGGATACAGTTCAACGCTTTTATTTTGATGACAAAATTTATATAAATCATTTGTTCCTGTAAGTGTTGTGCAAACGGTTTTATGCCGGTTGATCTCTTTTCGTTCATTTGTAATAACTCCAAGATTAATGAGCTGCATAATCTCATCGGAAATCGAACCCGAATGCACTCCTAATCCTGCTTTGGACTGGAGTGACCGGACAATACTAGCAGCGATTTTACCGACGCCAACTTGTATCGTCGCATAATCAGGGATTAGCGTTGCCACGTAATTACCGATAGCTAATTCTTCTTTAGCCGGATGACTGTTTGGAATCGTGAGTAACGGTCGGTCAGATGGAACAAACTTGTCGATCTGGGATACATGGACGAGAGTTTCTCCAAATGTATAAGGAATATTGCTGTTTACTTCCGCAATTACAACCGTCGCTTCCTTTATCAATGTCTGTACAACATCTACCGAAAGACCAAGACTACAAAAACCGTTTGCATCTGGACGGGAAACCTGAATAAGTGCAACATCAATTTTCTCTTCTTTGATCCACCGAGGGATGTCCGAGAAATTTACAGGAACGTAATCACAATTATTATTTTCGTATGCTTTTTTCAATAAGGTTGAATTTAAGAATGTTCGAATTCTAAAGTGTGGGTGACATATGGGATCCGCATATTTACACGGACTCCCTAAAATGATGGTATATAATAAAATCTCTTGTAATCGCGCCTTTTGACGAATCAATTCTTCTACAAGTACTTGAGGTTCATTACACATCGGTGCCAAAAATATCGTTTGAGAGGATTCAATAAGTTGGATTGCGTTTTCAGCAGTAGTACATTTTTTTGTATAGTGGGGTTTCCAATCGGTATTGTTCATCGTGATCAGCTCCGGTTCCGTATCTACAACTGCATATTTTCAACAATTGTTGTAATACCAAGACCGCCGCCAATACAGAATGTAACTAGACCGTATTTTTCTCCACGTCTTTCCATTTCATGAAGCAGCTTCGTCATTAATACACCACCTGTGCCGCCAATCGGATGACCAAGTGCGATTGCGCCCCCATTTACATTTACTCGGTTTATATCCATGCCAAGTTCCTTGATGACGGCCAAGGATTGAGCTGCAAAGGCTTCATTTAATTCTATTAAACCGATTTGATCAAGTGTTAAATCCGCTAATTGCAACGCTTTTCTAGTTGCCGGGGCAGGGCCAATTCCCATAATTTCCGGTGAAACTCCTGATACAGCTTGCGCAATAATTTTCGCCTTAGGTTTTTTATCATACTGTGCAGCTGCTTCTTCCGACATAAGCATAATCACACCCGCACCATCATTACGACCGCTTGTATTCCCGGCAGTAACTGTACCGTTTTCTTTAAAAACCGGTTTTAATTGAGATAATCTTTCGAATGTTGTTTCCCTCGGATGTTCGTCTACTTTAAATTCGACCATTCCTTTTTTCGTCTTCACTTCAAATGGGACGATTTGATCCTTGAACAATCCCGTTTCGATGGCTCTTTTTGCATTCTCCTGGCTCCTTATGGCAAACTCATCTTGTTCACTTCGGGAAATGGCGTATTTTACAGCCAAGTTTTCAGCAGTCATTCCCATTGTTAATGCGCCATATATTTCAATTGGCTGGGCACGTGGTTGACTTTCAGTGTTCGAATCGAGAATTTCACCGTTTCCAGCACCGTAACCGTAACGGACATTCCGCAAATAGTATGGGGCTGTGCTCATGCTTTCAGCTCCACCCGCAATAATAATATCCGAAAGCCCACACATGATTTGCTGAGCACCGCTATTCATTGCCTGCAGACCTGAACCGCATTGCCGGTGAACTGTATAGCCGGTAATTTCAATCGGAAAACCTGCACGTAAAAGGGCTAAGCGGGCTAGATTAGGCGAATCAGTACTTTGCTTTGCTTGTCCGATAATGACTTCATCGATTTTATCCTTACCAATTCCGGTACGAACAGTAATTTCGTCCAACACTTTTGCCGCAAGATAATCTACCTCTACATTTTTTAATGTTTCGCCCATACGACCAACTGCTGTACGTACAGAGTCTATAATTACGGCATTTTTCATTGCGTCTCACCTCATTAATTCATATTACGTATCATGTGTTTATACTTGATGAAATAATTTCGGATTTATTACAGCCCCAAATTTTTGGCAATAATGACTTTCATAATTTCGTTGGAACCGGCGAAAATTGGTGTAACGGCAATATCCCGGAATCGTCTCGCAATCTTATATTCTTCCATATAGCCGTAGCCGCCATGTAATTGCATACACTCTACTGATATTTTGCGAGCCATATCCGTTGTCCACCATTTGGCCATTGATACTTCCGTCACGAGATCCTGTCCTTCTAAATGGCGTAAGATCAAATCATCCACAAATGTTTGGCCGATTTTTACTTGTGTCGCAATTTCCGCCAGTGTAAATTGTGTATTCTGGAATTTACCAATTGGTTTACCAAACGCTTCCCGCTCTTTTACATATTGCAACGTCAAATCCAGCATATCTTTTGCAGCGGTAATTGCCCCTACTGCTGTGAGCAGACGTTCTTGCTGCAATTTTTGCATTAAATACAAGAACCCTTTTCCTTCTTCCCCAAGAAGATTTTCTGCAGGTACTCGTACATTTTCAAAAATCAGTTCTGCTGTATCCTGACTATGCATACCAACCTTGTCTAATTTTCTTCCACGGGAGAAACCTTCCATCCCTCTCTCAATGATCAATAGGCTTACCCCATTATGGGCAGGTACCGCTTTTGGATCTGTTTTACAGGCGATGATGATGACATCGGAAAGAATTCCGTTCGTAATGAATGTTTTTTGACCATTTACAATATAGTCTGATCCATCTTTCACAGCAGTCGTCGTCATTTTTTGTAAATCAGACCCTGCACCCGGTTCTGTCATCGCAATTGCTGAAATCCATTCACCGCTTACAAACTTCGGAAGGTATTTCATCTTCTGCTCTTCTGTTCCAAAAGAAGTGATATACGGTGTTACGACATTGCTGTGCAGACCAATCCCACTTAAGCCGCCGCCGACTTTTGATAATTCCTCGGACAAAACAATATCAAAGATAAAGTCTAAGCCCGTCCCACCGTACTTTTCCTCTACGCTTGGACATAAAAATCCTTGACTGCCTAGCTTCAACCATAATTCACGCGGTACAATACGATCGTTTTCCCATTGTGTAAAATAAGGATCAATTTCTTTTTCTACAAATTTTCTAAGAGAATCCCTGAACATAATATGATCATCATTAAAAAATGTACGGGACTCTTTTCTAGATTTCGCCAATGTTTTATTCATTGAATTCACTCTCTCTTCATCATATTTTTAACACCTTTTTATATTGAAAGCGATTACAAATCTTTAAAATATGAATATCGCCTTTATTTAAATTCTCTCAATAATTGTGGCATTGGCCATGCCCATTCCTTCACAAATCGCAAGCAGGCCGTAACGTTGGTTATTACGCTCCATTCGATAAAGCATCGAAGTTAATAATTTCGTTCCGGTTGCGCCAAGTGGATGACCTAGCGCAATTGCACCACCTTCCGGATTCAGTTTCGACAAATCGGCTCCCAGCTCTTTTGCCCAAACTATTGGTACTGGAGCAAATGCTTCATTCACTTCATACGTATCGATCTCTTCAATCGTTAAGTTTGCCTTTTGAAGGACACGTTTTGTCGCTTCAATTGGGCCTGTCAGCATAAGTGTCGGGTCAGAACCTACGACAGTACGCGCGATGATTTTTGCCATCGGTTTCACACCGAGTTCCTCTGCCTTATCACTGGACATAATGAGTACAGCCGACGCACCGTCACTCATTTGTGATGAAGTTCCGGCAGAAATAAATCCGTCTTCTTTAAACAGCTTCCTTAAGCCTTGCAGAACTTCAACGGTTGTTCCGGGTCTCGGGCCTTCATCGGTATCCACATCACCAATCGCTACAACTTCATCGTTAAAGTAGCCGGCTTTGATTGCTTCACTGGCACGTTGTTGGCTCAACACAGAATATTCATTAATTTCCTGCTCTGTTAATTGCCATTGTTCTGCAATTCGCTCTGCGGATAAACCTTGGTGGATCAACTCATATTTTTTAATACGGTCACTTTTACGCGTACCCTCCATATTGGATCCCATCGGTACTCGACTCATGCTTTCAATACCACCCGCAATGACAATGTCCATATCGCCAGAAATAATCGCTTGTGCCGCAAAATGGACTGCCTGTAAACTCGAGCCACATTGCCGGTCAATCGTTACACCAGGCACTTCAATCGGAAAGCCTGCCATCAGTGCGGCAATTCGTGCGATATTTCCGCCTTGCTCCAATGTCTGGGAAACACAGCCGAAAATAACATCCTCTACAAGTGCCTTTTCAATTCCTGCTCGACTTACTACCTCCTCCAGTACATCTGCAGCTAAGTCATCTGCTCGTACTTCTGCTAAGACGCCATTTCTTCTGCCTACCGGTGTTCGTGTTGCAGCGACGATTACGGCTTCTCTCATACACTCATTCCCCCTTAGTATATTGGGTGGCGAATTGCTTAGATCGCCTCATAAAAACTCTAAAATCGTTTCACTTTCCCAAAATCCACTATATGTTGCTTATACAAAAAGATTACAACCTATTAAGCAATTGAATATCTGTCTCTTAATTTATATAGATAATCAGGTGAAAATATTCTCAACAATTTAGTACTTTTAAATAGTAAAATTAACTGATACCACGATTAATGTTATGGTTTTAATAACAAATCATAATTTCACTTTATATTCCAATATAAGTTAATACATCACATCAGACGGTAATTTAAATATCGATTCATTGTGGTATATGTAAAATGAACATTAATTCCAATAGTGAATTATTATGAAACAAATAGAGTTTTTCGTGTATTTCGATGGATTTTGAAAAGTATTTTTCTTTACTCGGATATTTATAATTATTTTTTAAGCCATAATAAAAAGGCATCATCCATTTGAATTAATCAAAATAGATGATGCCTGAGTATATTTATTCAATTTTAAATTGTTCTGCTTATTCTTTTATACTTCCATCTTTGGAATGAAAGCGTAATAAATCCCCATTAACAACTTTATCTGAATAGTGAAGTTTTTCTTCTACCATCGCTTTTAATTTATCTGCTGTTTCCATTTTCGATTCATCGAGCATTTCGCCTGTTTTCGGATCGTAGTATTTGCCGTCCAATGAATAGATCGTCGGGCTGACAAAATTACCGTTTCTGAACGGAACGATTTCGCTATGCTCTTCCGATAGCAGGTCTGTCCCAAAATGAATATTGTTTTTCGTTTCAACACCAAGTAAATGCAGTACTGTCGGAAGAAGGTCTATTTGGCCACCATACGTATGGTTAACGCCGCCTTCCATACCCGGCACATGAATAAAGAGAGGCACACGCTGTAAATCGGCATTTACAACAGGTGTCACTTCTTCACCAATAATTTGTTCCATCGCTTTATTATGGTTGTCGGAAATTCCGTAATGGTCTCCGTACATCACAATCATTGTATTTTCATACAGACCGGATTCTTTTAAATACGTAAAGAACTGTTCAATTGCTTCGTCAGCGTATCGAGCTGTCTGGAAATAATTATCGACACTCGTATCACCTGTCGTCGCTTTCCCGATCGACACTAAATCCTGGTCAATCTTATATGGGAAGTGATGGGCAACCGTGATGAATTTTGTATAGAATGGCTGCGGCAATGTTTCTAGCAAGCTTTGCGACTGCTCGAAAAATGGTTTATCCATTAAACCGTACTCCGCCATATTTTTCGAATCGGCTGTATCATATGAACTTTCATCAAAAAATTCATCATAGCCAAACTGATTATAAATCATATTTCGGTTCCAGAAACTGCCGTTATTACCGTGGAATACTGCAGACGTATACCCATAATCTTTTAGAATCGATGGTGCGGCTTCAAACGTATTTTGTCCTTTCGTTATAAAGGCCGAGCCTTGTGGCAATCCGAATAAAGAATTCTCTAACATAAATTCAGCATCGGACGTTTTGCCCTGCGCTGTTTGATGATAAAAGTTATCGAAATACATTGTATTTTCATTTTTAACCAATGAATTTAAAAACGGTGTTACTTGTTCGCCATCAAGCTCATAGTCAATTAAAAATGACTGCATAGATTCCAAATGTAAATAAATAACATTCATATCTTTTGCTTTACCAAAATACTTCTCGTTTGGTTGAGATGAAAATGAATTTGTATAGTTTATTATTTCCGCAATATCACTGCTGTCTGCTGAAGCACGCTCTGAAGATGCTTCAAACGTTTTAACAGAATCATAAATTGAATAATTGTACATTCCTAAATATTTTACAATATAACTGCGGTCAAAGCCTCGGCTCAATAAATCCGGGCGATCTGCTTCCGCTAATTGCAAGTTAACAATAGACAATATAATTGCCGCAGCCACAACTGCTGCCGGCATTTTAAATCCGATTTTGCCGGATTGGAAATTAATTTTTTTTGAAAAACGAATATAGATCAACACGAAAATATCCACAAAAAATAATACATCATAAGGTTTTAATAAAGTTAATACACTGCCGCCTAAATCCCCGAAATTTTGTGTTTGAGATATCGTAGGTAGTGTAATAAAATCGCTGAAGAAACGATAATATACAGCATTTGCAAATAAAAGAATTGTCATCAACGTATAGATAAAGATCAATACTGTCAGTTTTCTTTTTCCTTTAAACAGAAATGCAACTGATAAAAATAGTAGCGCAGATCCCAATGGGTTGATCAATAAAAGAAACTGCTGGAGCGGCCCCTCAACACCCAGCTTAAACTGCGTTACTTGTGTAATGTAAGTTTTCGCCCATAGCATTAAAACGGCCAGAACGAAAATCGCTAGGAAATTATTTAATAAGCTTTTATTTTTTACTAAGTTTTTCACCTTGTAATCACTCTTTCTATTCAAAACATTTTTCCCTTTATATAGAGAAAAACAAGATTTAATATATCAAAAAAACATTAACCTATGCAACTATTATGTAACGATGGCCGATAGCAATTGTTGCCAGGAAATGTTGTTCTTGAACAAAAACAGTAAAAAAATGGAGGTTGCCTAAGCAAATTCCTCCATTTTTTAGGTCTAGCTATTAAATATTGTAGCTTTCTTATCTTATTTAGGAAAAACTTTTTTAAAGCGGTCACAAACAGTCAGCATTTCCTCGGTAAATTCCAGACCTTGCGCTGAGAGTTCTCTGCTAAAAAACGCGACATGTGCTTCCTTCCATTCCTCATAAGTACCTTCTCCTTCTGCCAAAGCAAAATCAACAGGTACTTCATTGAATGGGTATATTTCAATAGAATAGGATTGTATGATCGCTACCGGTTCATCCTTACTGTTTAAAACAATTTGATAGTCCCCAATTTCCGGTAAACTTTCCCCTTCTCGTTCATACAACGGAAAACTCGAGCAAGTTGCGGTTTTAGTGCCCTCCTCGACAAGTCCTGCAAGCCAATCCGCCTTTTCACCAAATTGAAATGCTTCTTTATAACGGATATTTTCCATACCTTCCGAATCACAATATTGCTGCCAAAATGCTTCTATATTATTCATTTGCTTAACTCCTTTTGTTTCGACTGCGCCCATTCAAATGGACCATCATGAACGGTTAGCTGCTGATTTTCCAGCCAAGCCGTTCTCGTAAATAGTTTTTGCAAAAAATAGCGGTCATGGCTAATTGCAAGAATGGTTCCTCCAAAGTTCTCCAATGCTTCTTCAAGCGCTTCTCTCGACTCAATATCAAGATGGTTCGTTGGTTCATCCAAAACGAGAACATTGCATTTTTGAATCATTAATTGAGCTAGTCGAAGCCTCATTTTCTCCCCGCCGCTTAGTTGATCCACTTTTTTAAATACATCATGACCGTAAAACAAAAATTTGGCGAGCATATGCCGCGCATCGTATTCCGTTAATGACACCTGCTCTCGGAATGCATCAATAAGACGCTGCTTGCCGTTCAATTGGTCAAACTGCTGTGCAAGGTAACCGATCTTTAAATTGCTCCCTTGCCTTGCCTCTCCATCAACCGGCGCAATTTCCCCTAATAGAATTTTTAATAACGTGGATTTTCCCGTACCGTTATTCCCAACAATCGCTACCCTATCTTGAAAATGTATCGATAAATCAACATCCATAAATAAAAAGTCATGTTCAAACCCATGGGAAATGTTTTTCAGCATAAACACTTCTTTGCCAGTCCGGTCTTCGGTTTTCAATTGTAAATTCATATGGCGCTCGGTTTTGGGCTTCTTGACGATTTCCATTCGTGCCAGCATTTTCTCCATTACTTTCGCTTTACGGTATAAATCAGGATTGGGAGGAGACGCTTCATTCGCCCATTGTCGTAATCGGCGAATCGCCTCTTTCATCTTCTGAATCTTTTTTTGCTGTTCGTCATATGCCGCAAACTGTTGCGCTATTTTTGCTTCTTTATTATTAATGTACTGATCATAGTTACCCTTACTTACCCAAATTTGGCCATCTTCAATTTCTGCCACATACTGAACAATTTTATTTAAAAACATCCGGTCATGCGAGATTACAACAACGGTACCTTTGAAGTATTGCAAATAATCTTCAAGCCACTGTGTTGCAGCAAGATCCAAATGATTTGTCGGTTCATCCAACAGCAAAATATCAGGCTGCTGCAATAAAATTTGAGCGAGCATTACCTTTGTTTTTTCTCCACCGCTCAGCGCATCAAAAGGTTGATCTAATAACTTTGTAATCGCGAGTCCATTGGCGATCGATGCGATTTTCGCTTCGATTTCGTATCCGCCCTTTGCTAAATAGTGCTCTTGCAGCTCACCGTACTGATTTAAAATCTTCTCCGATAAATCAGTTGCCATCCGCTTTTCCAAATGAGCTAAACGGTCTTTAATTTGATGTAATTCAGCAAATGCTTTCGACAATACATCAAAAACGGATGTATCCGTGTATCGGGGAATTTGATGCAAGTAGCCGATTGTTTGACCTTTCGATTTTATGATCCGTCCTTCATCCGGCTGTTCAATGTCTGCCAGTACTTTAAATAATGTCGTTTTTCCGCTGCCGTTTCGACCGACAATTGCGATACGTTCACCTGTATTTACTTCTATAGAAAGATCCTTAAAAATGGTGTTGCCACCGATAATTTTCGTAATGTTTTCTGCTTTTAACTGCATATTTCTACGCCTCCATCGGCGCAGCTAAAAAACAAAAAGACTGCTCATTAACGAGAGCAGTCTTTTCAGTATTGGTGAAAAGAATGAAGTTAATTAGCTACGCATTATTTTTAAATTGTCTAAAAAAGGACACACCTATCCCGTTAGACCCAAATTTAAAAGTAATGACACGTGCAAAATACATAGCTGTATCCACTTTTACACCTGTCTCAATCGCCAACTTCTTCATTCCGTTCACCTCCGTCCATTTGAATTGTTCTAATATTACCATATTTCAATAAATATGTACATACTGGAAATGAGTGCTTTTTTGGGGGCGGAGTTCTCCTTTTCGGAAAGGCGGTTCTACTTTTCAGGCCATACTTTCTACTTTCCGACGATTTCGTTCTACTTTCCGGTTGCGATGTTCCACTTTTTCAGTCAAACTTTCTACTTTCCGTTTCATTCGTTACATTTTCGGTTCCCGATGTTTTACATCCACCCGATTCCCCCTACACCCTTGAACAAGAAAAGCCGGAACTTTTATTTTCCCTTTTTACAAATTTGCGTTACGATAATAAGTGGATGCAATTTAGAATGGAGGAAGTTTTCCTTATGTCGAATAAAGCTTTACAAAAAGATGCGATGCGCGTATTAAAAGAGACGAGCCGTACATTTTTTATCCCCATTACTTTTTTAGATAAAGAATTAAAATTAACGGTTGCCTCGGCCTATTTAGCGATGCGAGCGATTGATGAAATTGAAGATCATGAAGATGTTTCCAATGAAATGAAAAATGCAACATTATTAAAAGTAGCGGAATTATTGAAAGCCTCTGTCTTCGATAACAATGCTTACCTTGATGCCTTGGCACCTATAAAGGACAAAATGCCTGAAGTGACACTTCGTCTTGCTGACTGGCTGGAAGTTTGCCCTCAGGGTGCTTTCTCTATTGTCACATCTGCGACGAGTGAGATGGCGGAAGGGATGGCAAAATGGGCGCTCGCAAATTGGCAGGTGCATACGAAAGAAGACTTGGACGACTATACCTACTACGTGGCCGGTTTAGTCGGTGTCATGCTTTCGGAGCTTTGGGAATGGAGTGCCGGCACGAAAACAGACCGTGAACTGGCAATCGGCTATGGTCGCGGTTTACAGGCAGTAAACATTCTACGTAATGAGCAGGAAGATTTGGATGAGCGCGGTGTCAGCTTCGTACCCGATGGCTGGACGCGTGCTGAACTATTTGCTTATGCAGAGGAAAACCTGGCAAAGGCCGACCTTTATATGAAAGATTTAGATAAACGTTCGATTAAATTATTCTGTAGACTGCCTTTAGCATTGGCGCATAAAACATTGCAGGCCATGAAAGAAGGACGAAAAAAAATGTCCCGCTCAGAAGTTGAAGCGACAGTTGAAGAAATCCAGGTAGACTAAAAAGAAGTGTGTTGAGGGGTTCTCCCCCAACACACTTCTTTCTTACATAATAATGGCAATTGCGATACTGCAAATTGCACAAAGCACTACATAAGTAAATGAAATAATATGACGACGCTTTTCTCTTCTTAACCAAAACTCCAATAATCCACGAACTATAAATAAAATCATAATGAACGCAAACAATACTGAATATAATGTTTTTTGGTCAAATAGATTAATAGTTACATACGATAAAAACATGAAACATAGGAAGATTTCCAAGAAGAGATGCCAAATCCCCACATACTGATCCATAAATTTCTCGTTTTTTGGGATGTTATATTTTTTACGTAAGTTTAAATCGAGTAAACCTGCTCCAAAAAATGCGATGATTACTACTACAATTAACACAAGCGACTTCCCTTCTATATCTCTGTTTGTAAATACTGCTGTCGTAATTCTTCAGGCACTAAATCGCCGCCTGTTGACCATATAATATGTGTGGCGTTTTCCATTTTATCTGTAAGCCCATGCTTTTCAATGTATGAAGTGCCCTGCATCATTAATTCGATCGGACCATAAACTCCCGCATGTGCTGAAGGTTCCATAAAAATGTTTTCCGTCTCAAACATACCTTTTAAACTTCTAAATAAAAAGCTGTCATCCACAGTATAACATCCGCTTATAACGGATTCCATCAATGTTCCGACAAATCGTGAAGGCCGCCCTACCGCCAATCCGTCAGCTTCCGTCCGATTGGACAACCCAATATCATTCACACTAATTTTGTCATGCATACCGGTCATCAATCCTAAAAGCATACATGGTGATGCAAATGGTTCTGCAAAGAAAATATGAATATATTCACCGTAAATTTGTTTTAAAGTATAGGCAATTCCTCCAGGCGCACCGCCAACACCGCAAGGCAGATAAACAAATAACGGATGATTTGCATCGACTGTAATTTTTGCTTGCTGTAGCTGTTCTTTCAGGCGCAGACCCGCTACTGAATATCCTAAAAACAGATCGATGGAATTTTCATCATCAACGAAATGGCATGTTGGATCCTGTTCTGCTACTTGGCGGCCGTTTTCCACGGCAGACGTGTAATCAGATTCGTATTCGATTACTTCTACTCCTTTTTCGCGTAGCAGTTCTTTTTTCCATTCCTTTGCCTCTATCGACATATGCACCGTTACCTGGAAGCCAAGCTCTGCGCTAATAATACCGATACTCAGACCTAAATTGCCCGTTGACCCGACCGCTACTTTATATTGACTAAAAAATTTACGGAATTCTTCACTATGGAAATTTGCGTAATCATCTTGTTCTGTTATTATACCGGCATCGATTGCCAGCTTTTCGGCATGACTCAACACCTCGTATATACCGCCACGCGCTTTAATCGAACCGGCGATCGGTAATGCATGATCACATTTAAGCATTAATTTTCCGGGAATATTAAAACCGCGTCTTCCTTCTATAAGTTTTTTCATCGACGCAATTTCTTTTAATTCCGATTCAATAATACCGTCTGAAAATTTCGTGATTGGAAATGCGACTTTTATATAAGAAGAAAAACGCTTCAATCTATTTTCTGCGTCCTGGATCATATCGAGTGTTACTTGTTTGGATACTTGACTATCTTTCGCTACATTTTCATTTTCCCAAAATACGTATTGTTCGGATTGCAGCTTTTCAATTAACGGAAAGCGCGCTTTTAATGCGTCTAAATTTAAGATTTGCTGATTCATTTATGATTCCTCCTTCTCAAAAATTGCACGTTCACAAATTTGTCGAAATTTTATTTCAAAAGCCAAATTATTTTCTTCCGTGCGCTTTTTGGGTCCTTTCGTACGTCCCCCTGCACGTCTTATTTTCGCACTTTCAAATCGAAATGCCAACAGTTGATCTATGTTGTCTGACGTCAGTTCTTTCCCGTTGTGATTGATCACAATTCCACCTTTTGCTATACACATCGCAGCAAGACCATAATCTCCTGTTATGACAATATCTCCTCTCTTTAAGACACTGAGGAGCTTAAAATCAACAGAATCTGGTCCCTTGTCGACAATAATTGTTTTTGCACCCTCCCGTTCCATTCGATGTGATGTATCGCAGAACAAGATTGGTCTTATCTCATATCGAGATGAAATAAACAGCGCTAAATCAACAACCGGGCAAGCATCTGCATCAATTAATAGTTGTAAAATAGTTCATCATCCTTTCCAAAAGCAACTCCAAATCATTATATCAATATAATAATTGAAAACGTTTTCTCTTTTTTAACATCGATTTCACACAGTGATGTTACATAAAATATAATTGAATTGTTTGATAATTCATACTAATGTATACTTATTAATCCATTTGGGGGTATAGACATGACGACAATGACAACAACGAGTAACGCACAGCAATATGTTGATGGAGTGTTTGAAAAATTAAAATCTAAGAACGCACATCAATTAGAATTCTTACAAGCAGCGGAAGAAATTTTCCTTTCTCTAGTTCCTGTATTCGAACAACATCCTGAATACATTCAACATAACATTTTAGAACGTATCGTTGAGCCCGACAGAATCATCTCTTTCCGTGTCGCTTGGCAAGATGATCAAAACCAAGTACAAGTAAACCGCGGATACCGTGTTCAATATAATAACGTTATTGGGCCATATAAAGGTGGTTTACGCTTCCATCCTACTGTAAACGAATCTATTATGAAGTTTTTAGCCTTTGAACAAATTTTCAAAAACGCTTTAACTGGTCAACAGATCGGCGGAGGTAAAGGCGGTTCCGACTTTAATCCAAAAGGTAAATCAAATGCAGAAATTATGCGCTTCTGCCAAGCATTCATGACAGAATTATACCGCTATGTTGGTCCTGATGTCGATGTTCCGGCCGGAGATATTGGTGTAGGTTCACGCGAAGTCGGCTATTTATGGGGGCAATACAAGCGAATTCGCGGTGCATATGAAGCAGGTGTATTAACAGGTAAAAAACCTGGCTACGGCGGTTCATTAGCACGTACAGAAGCAACAGGATACGGTTTAGTATACTTTGTTGAAGAAATGCTTCGTGAAGCAAAACTTTCAATTAACAACAAAACAGTTGTCGTTTCAGGATCTGGAAATGTAGCAATTTATGCAATTGAAAAAGCCCAGCACTTTGGAGCGAAAGTAGTGGCCTGCTCAGATTCTTCAGGTTACATTTACGATACGGAAGGCATTAATTTAAAAATTGTTAAACAGTTAAAAGAAGTTGAAGGGAAGCGTATTAAAGAATATGTAAATTATCGTCCAAATGCTCTTTATACAGAAGGCTGTGACGGTATTTGGACAATTCCATGTGATATCGCCCTTCCATGTGCAACACAAAATGAAATTAACGGCGATCAGGCTCGTACGTTAATTGCAAATGGGGTAAAAGTCGTTGCGGAAGGTGCAAATATGCCATCGAATTTAGATGCAATCAATGAGTTTTTAGCGAGCGATGTATTATTTGGTCCTGGTAAAGCAGCAAATGCAGGTGGTGTTGCCGTGTCAGCACTTGAAATGGCTCAAAATTCCGGCCGTAATTACTGGACTTTCCAGGAAGTTGATGAAAAACTGCATGGCATTATGAAATCAATTTTTAAAGAAAGTTCGGATGCAGCGAAAAAATACGGTTATGAAGGCAATTTAGTTGTCGGTTCAAACATTGCCGGCTTCATTAAAGTAGCGAACGGTATGCTTGTAGAAGGCGTTTATTAATTAACAAAAACCCGCAATTTCCTTCGATTAAGGAGTATTGCGGGTTTATTTTTTTAACGTACTACTAAAACATCACATTTGGCGCTGCGTACAACATTTTCCGATACAGAGCCGAGTAGGAAGCGTTCTGCACGGTTTAAACCAGTTGCTCCGACAATAATCAAATCGGTATCGGCCAAGTTCGTCAATACTGCTTTCGGCGACCCTTCTTCAACTGATACTTGTACATTTTTAACGCCGGCTTGCTCTGCTATAACCTTGTATTCCTTTAACTGATCAAGAGTTTTTTCCGTTAGAGCCTTTGCATACTTTAGATCATATGCTTCCACTGAGCCGAAAGAATGTGTATCAATTACACTTACTAAATGCAATGTGGCATCTGTCAATCGAGCAACGTTCATACCGCGCTCAAAAGCAACTTTAGCTTTTTCCGAAAAGTCTATTGCCACAACAATATTTTTATACGTTTTTAGCATCTAAATCACTCCTTGTCTAAAATTAGTATAACAAATGTTACCATTACATTGTAAACAAAGGGGCACACTTCCCATAAGGTTAGACGTCTTTCTTCAAAATACGAACATTTTTATGTTATTAATATAAAATCATTCGTGTTATAATAAATCTGAAATTACTATTGGAGGTATCTCACGTGGAATTAATTTATACAGGTAAAACGAAAGATGTATTTAAACTAGAAAATGAACTATTTTTATTAAAATTCAAAGATGATGTAACTGGAGAAAATGGTGTTTTTGATCCAGGTGCAAATACAGTCGGTTTAACAATTGATGGTGCCGGGCTTGCCGGGTTAAAACTTACTTCCTTCTTTTACTCTAAATTAAATCAATTAAATGTACCGACACATTACGTAGAGGCAAATTTTGATGAAGCGACAATGACGGTTAAACCAGCAACTGTTTTCGGAAAAGGTTTGGAAGTTATTTGCCGATTTAAAGCAGTCGGTTCTTTTTTACGCCGCTATGGTGCTTATGCAACAGAAGGTCAGGATTTGGATTCATTTGTAGAAGTAACAATTAAAGACGATGAACGACTCGATCCTCCTATTTCAGAAGATGCACTCGCAATGCTTGGTATTTTAACTCATGACGAATATGCAATTTTGAAACAACGCACAATCGAAATTTCAAAATTTGTTGCGGCTGAGTTAGAGAAAAAAGGATTAACGCTTTATGATATTAAATTGGAATTTGGCCGCGATGCAAAAACAGGTGATATTTTACTGATCGATGAAATTTCAGGCGGTAATATGCGTGCATATCAAGGTGATACATATATTGAACCATTACAATTAGAAAAGATTATGCTTGCTGAATAATTTCAAATATTTTTAATGCTTTTCATCAAGCGCTATAGGGACATTCCGGACTATCCGGTATGTTCCTTTTATTTTTACCCCCTTCCCTTTTTCTATATAAAATGCTACACTTACTTTTGTACTTCAACGCGTTGAAGCGCGAAACTACATAGCGAGGTCTAATCATCATGAATGCAAAACAACATGTAAAACCACATTTTTTTGAAGCACTTATTTTAATTTTATTTATTATTGCACTCATCTCTTATAGCATTATGAAACTCGGCAGTGTCCCGCATATTCCGATTTTCATAGCCATTATTATACTGATCATGTATGGTGTTCTGCGAAAAGTACCGTACCGAATCATGGAGCAAAGTATGATTGCTTCTGTTTCAACAAGTATCGGCGCAGTTTATATTTTTCTGTTGATCGGTGTTTTAATCAGCAGTTGGTTAATAAGCGGGACAATTCCTACACTATTGTATATAGGTCTTTCAATCATTACTGCGAGCTTTTTTTATGCGGTTGTCTTCCTTATTACAAGCATTATCGGCACAGCAATCGGCAGTTCGCTTACTACCGTTGCAACAGTTGGTGTTGCAATGCTAGGAGTTGCGAGTTCTATAGACGCTTCGCTTGCGGTTACTGCAGGAGCGATTGTTTCCGGAGCATTTTTCGGGGATAAAATGTCACCGTTGTCCGATACGACGAACTTGGCGGCGACTGTTGCCGGTATTGACTTGTTTACGCATATTAGAAATATGATGTTCACGACCATTCCGGCATTTATTATTTCGCTCATCGTATATGCCTGGATTTCTCCCAAAAGCCAGCATATGGACACAGAGCTTATTACAAGCTTTAAAGAAACACTGCTTGCAACAAATCTAATTCACTGGTATGCAATCATTCCGCTTGTCGTTCTTATTGTGTGCACGATCTTTAAATTACCAAGCCTTGCTACATTAGCGATAAGTGCTATTTCCGGTATTGTGTTATCTTACTTCCACAGTACGATCCCGTTAAGCGAACTGTTTGCAATTTTATATAACGGCTATTCAATGGAAACAGGAGTCGACGCAATTGATTCATTACTGACTCGAGGCGGAATGAACAGTATGCTGTTTACGATTATTTTGATTGTGCTGTCCCTTTCTATGGGCGGACTGCTATTTACGCTTGGTATTATCCAAACATTGCTGCAGGCGCTTCAAAACCAGTTGAAATCGGTCGGATCTGTTATTACGGGAACAGCTTTTACAGCAATCGGAATTAACGTTACAATCGGTGAACAGTATTTATCGCTGTTATTAACAGGTGAAGCATTTAAGGAAAAATTCAAAGCCGTTCAGCTTCATCCGAAAAATTTAGCCCGTACAATTGAGGATGCAGGTACTGTCATCAATCCGCTCGTTCCATGGAGCGTGTGCGGTCTGTTCATTGCTTCTACATTGAATATTTCTGTCATCGACTATTTACCGTTCGCATTCTTTTGCCTGTTAAGTCCAGTCATTACGATTTTGTTTGGCTGGTTGAATATTACGATTACGAAAATCAGCAATAATTAAAAGATCGCCTGCTCCGTTATAGAACGAGCAGGCTTTTTATTTTCCCGCATTCCCACTCCCCCATCAAATTAATCGATAATTCTGTTTACATATATATCATAAAGTGATATATTGTTTTCAGACATATATATCATAAAGTGATATATTGTTTTCAGACATATATATCACTTTATGATATATCGGGAGGTGACATAGTGAAAAACAATGAGCAATTGACCGATTCAATGTTTCATATTATGGCCGCATTAACAACGCCCCAACACGGATACGCGATTATGAATTTAATTGAAGAAACATCAAAAGGGAATATTTCAATCGGTCCAGCTTCAATGTACACGATTATAAAAAAACTTTTACAAAATGATTGGATTTATTTATACGACGATACGGATTCAAGGCGTAAAGTGTATTTACTGACGCAAAAAGGCAAAACCGTTTTAAAAGAGGAGTTAACAATTAGAAAGCTGATGATTCAGTTAGCTGAAAGAGGAATGGAGGATGAAGTATGACAAAAACGAAGTATATGATGTCTGGTGGATTAGCATTTTCTGAGCAAAAGGATTTGGAAAAATTGCATAAACTTTCGCTTGAAGGTTGGCATGTCCGAAGTTTTTCATTTTTAGGCTACACACTTGAAAAAGGTGAATGTGCTGATTATGTATACAGTATAGATTATCGAACACTGGAAAATACGGATGAAGAATACTTTGAACTTTTCAAAGATGCAGGCTGGTCACTTGTGGATTCTGCAGGTGATATTCATTTATTTCGTGCTGCTCCCAACACGAAGCCGATTTACACGGACCGTGATACAACGATTGAGAAGTATAAAAACCAAGTAAAACCATTACAACTTGCTTCGTTGATACTTGTTCCGAGTACAATCATTTCTTGGATGATTACACAACAAGCGTTTGGCATCATTCACACAATTTCCTTTATATTAGCTCTTCTATTTACCGTAATTACGATCCCTTTACTCTGGACTGCACTGACTGCATTCGGGAATCAATGGAAAGCAGAAAACAAAAACGGTTTCGTTATAGCTACGAAGTTGATCCCTGCTATCGCAGTATTAATTGCGATTTTTGCATTGTTACAATCGGACTTAAAAGCAGTACAGATTGTAGCTGCTGCTGTCATTGGTGCAACCGTCTTTGTAGCGTTTATTTCCTTATTAATGTCTCTTTATCATCTGATTAAAGTCAGGAAAGCATAATATATTAAGGAATCGGTTGAGACAGAACTAGAATCCAGTGAATAAAGCTCCCCAGAGCAGAAAAGCAGCAATTTTCTCAAAAGAAAATTGCTGCTTTTCATTTTTTCCTAAGTTTTCAGCATGCTACAAACTAAACTGCAATTCGCTTCCCGAAAATTGCCTTTAAAAGAGGTGGTGTCACAATTGTTGTTACGATAATTACAATTATAATGGATGTATAGTAATTAGCCGGCAGCAAGCCACCTTCAAGTCCCATTGCAGCCAATATTAGTGCAACTTCGCCTCGCGAAACCATTCCAGCACCAACACCCATCGATGATTTCGTATTGAATCCGGCTAATTTTGCACCTAATCCAGAGCCGATAAATTTCGATACGACTGCTATAATGGAAAACACGACGATAAACCCGATTTGATCGCCAATTCCATCGAATGAAACGGCTAACCCGATACTGACAAAGAAGAATGGAACAAAAATCCCGTATGCAATCGGCTCAACCTTATGCTCAATTTCATTTTTAAATTCTGTTTGTGCAATCGCAATCCCCGCAAAGAAAGCACCAATAATACCTGCTATACCTAGGAATTCCGCAAAATATGACAAGCCAAAACAAATAATCAGGCCAGCGCTTAATATCGATTCTGTAACTTTAAATTTCTTAAATATTCTAATGAAGTGTGGGATAAACCATTTTGCAAGCACAATCAAGATGGCGAAGAATAATACTTTCTTACCGATCAATACACCGATATTTGTATCAGAACCGGCAAAGAAACTCATCGCAATTGCGATTAAAATAACGACTACAATATCATCCAATACGGCCGCACCGAGTAATGTTGACCCTTCTTTACTATTCAGCCAGCCAAGCTCTCTTAATGCCTGTACCGAAATACTGACAGATGTAGCAGAAAGTAATAAACCAATAAAAATGGATTCTCCTACAGACATTCCGTAATACTGTGAACCTGCATAACCTAAAATAATCGGCAGGATAATACCACCTAAAGCAACATAAATCGCCGCTTTTTTGTTTCTATTCATTTCCTGAAGATCCGTTTCAAGACCAGCTAAAAACATTAAAAGTAAAACACCTATTTGACTAAATACGGTCAACAGTTCAGTATCATGAACCCAACCAAGAAGGGCTGGACCGAGAATAATACCAACAATTATTTTCCCCAGTACAGATGGTTGCCCAATTCTTGCAGCAAGATTTCCAGCGAGCTTCGTAGCAAATAAAACTAACGCAATTTGTAAAATAAACATAAATTTCCCCTTTCAATGCAAAAAAGACAAGGCGGTGCCATAGTTGACTATGGCTCCACCTTGTCTTGCACTTATTATTTAATTTAATGTTCTTAGCTTTATTTTAATATAATTACCCTCGCTATTGCAAGTATATTCTATATTAAACTATGCTAGTATTCTTATTTCTACCTTATCCAATCCCCAAAAACATCTTTAATTCAGGCATTTGTTTTTGTGCCTGTTCATAGCCGACCGCATAATTGGCTTTCATTTGATCGACTTTGCTTTCAAAGCTTTTGATTGGGCGGTCCGGCTTAAAAATGAATGCTTCCTGATCCGTCTCTTTTTGAGCGATATATTGCATTGTTTCATTATACATATCCGCACGATGTCTCATTGCAGCCGCGAGTCTTGGGTAACGTTTTTGGAAAAGCTTCGTTGCCCACTGATTCGTTTTCGAGGCACTTTTTATATAGCCGGGTTCCCTCGTCAAAATTAGCAAATGCTTGTTATATCCTTTTTCGATGGCACGTTTAATTGGAATCGAATCGGATAGTCCCCCATCATAATACGGAACATTGTCAATTTTAATCTCGGGAAAAAGTATTGGAATCGCACATGTTGCCTGAAGTATATCACATGTTTTTGTCATACTATGCGCACTTTTATACTCTACCTTTCCGGTATATGCATTCGTTAATCCGAACTCCACCTCACCCGGGTAGTTGTAATAAGCATCCCAATCAAATAAATCAAGCTGATTCGGCACAATATTATAGGCAAAATCCAATCCAAAAAGACTTTTTTCTTTTAAGAAATTTCGCGCTCCCATATAGCGTGGATCATTGCGATACGTCGTTAACACACGCATTGTCCGTTCAGGCTGATTTGACATATAGGACACCGCGTTAATGGCACCCGCTGAAATCGCTGCAATATACGGCATCTTTATTTGTTCCTCCATTAGAGCATCTAAAACTCCTGCTGTGAAAACTGTTCGAAATGTACCGCCTTCAAGTATTAAACTACAATCCTTTACTTCATGCATCATCGTCACACTCTTTCCCCTATTTCCATCTTTCCTCTATTTTACTATATGCCTTAAATAATATAAAAAATATTTCTTAATCAAATTTTCGCTACTTCCTAAATATTCAGAAATATGGTATTATTTATTTCGAATATCGTAATATTAGGAGGCTACTTATGTCAATGTTGAAACGTAGTGATGTACCGGTTGAAGAAACTTGGAATTTGGAAGATTTATTTGCTACAGAACAGGCCTACACAGCGGCAATCGAAGAGTTAGGGCAACTTGTAGAGGAAACTGCGGCTGAACTCGCAGGGACAATTACAGATGTACAAGGTGCGATTAAGGCAATTGAGGCAACGGAAAAAATTCAGGAGAAGATGGTGGTCATTGGAACATATGCGAGTCTTTCACATAGTGTTGATCAGACGAGCACCGAAAATCAGATGCGTGCTGCTAGCTTCGGTTCTTTCGCTGCAAAACTTGCAACCAAGCTATCATTTGTAAAAAGTGATTTGCTTGCCTTAGACGAAGCCGTTTTAAAAGAAGCACAAAATACAAAACCGAAATACGCTAACTTTATTAATAAATTATTAGTACAAAAGCCGCATCAATTACATCCCGAAGCGGAAAAAGCTCTAGCGGCATTCGGTGCAACATTTGACGCGCCATATGAGCTTTACAATACAACAAAATTAGTCGATATGCAGTTCCCGAATTTTGAAGTAGATGGTGAATCATTCCCGCTTAGCTACAACTTGTTTGAAGGCGATTGGGAGCTTGAAACAGACACGGATAAACGTCGCGCTGCATTTGAAGCCTTTTCAAAAAAACTGCGTGACTATCAGCATACGACTGCCAAAACATATAATTCACACTTGACGATTGAAAAAACGGATGCAGACCTTCGTGGCTACGACAATATTTTTGATTCATTATTACAGTCACAGCAAGTGGACCGCTCGATGTATAACCGTCAAATCGATTTAATTATGAATGAGCTGGCACCACATATGCGTCGCTATGCGAAACTTCTGCAAAAAACACATCAGTTGGATAAAATGACATTTGCGGATCTTAAAATTTCATTGGACCCATCATATGAGCCGAAAATTACGGTGGAAGAATCTCGTCAATATATGAAAGACGGGTTATCTATTATGGGCGAGCATTATACGAATATGATCGATCGTTCTTTTGATGAGCGTTGGATCGATTTTGCACAAAATGCCGGAAAATCAACTGGTGCATTCTGTTCAAGCCCATATGGTGTACACCCGTATGTATTGATTTCTTGGACAAGCCGAATGAATGAAGTATTCGTTTTAGCCCATGAACTTGGTCATGCCGGTCATTTCTATTTGGCAAATGAAGAGCAAAACATTTTTAATGCAAGACCATCACTTTATTTCATTGAAGCTCCATCAACAATGAATGAAATGCTTATGGCAAACCACCTATTAAAAAATTCAACTGATGCGCGCTTTAAACGTTGGGTCATTTCAACAATTATTAGCCGTACGTACTACCATAATTTCGTGACACATTTACTTGAAGCAGCTTACCAACGCAAAGTATATGAAATTATCGATGCTGGAGGAAGCGTCAATGCACCTAAACTAAATGAATTAAAACGTGAGGTGCTTGAGCAGTTCTGGGGAGATACAGTTGAAGTAACTGAAGGCGCAGAATTGACATGGATGCGTCAGCCACATTACTATATGGGCTTATATCCATATACGTACTCTGCAGGTTTAACTATTTCAACTCAAGTTTCACAACGGATTTTAAACGGTGACGAAGCAGCTGTTGAACAGTGGATCGATGTATTAAAAGCAGGCGGCACGAAAACACCTGTTGAACTTGCACAAATGGCCGGTGTCGATATTACGACTGAACAGCCATTACGTGACACAATCGCATTTATCGGTGATTTAATTACGCAATTGGAGCAACTGACTTCTGAGCTTCAAACAGTTTAGCGTGATCCTACAATCAGTGGAGATTATCTACATCCCACTGATTGTTCGTCCTCACTATATTAGATTGCAGGGTGTGCTGAATTTACTTTCAAGCACATCCTTTTTAGATGGCTACCGAAGTGTTGATAAAATCCTCTTGCTGGAACAATTCAGATACCCCTGATTCGATTGCAGCTGATCCAACCGCTTTCGCAACTACTCCTGCAACCCGTTCGTCCATCGAACTTGGGATAATGAAATCTTCATTCAGCTCTTCGTCCGTTACAAGCGAAGCAATAGCCTCAACTGCCGCCAGCTTCATCGATTCATTTATATCCGTTGCTCTTACATCCAATGCACCACGGAAAATACCAGGGAAAGCTAACATATTATTCACTTGGTTAGCATGGTCAGAACGGCCGGTACCGATAATTTTCACGCCCCACTTTTTCGCATTTTCCGGCGTTATTTCAGGATCCGGATTTGCCAATGCAAAGACAATTGGATCTATAGCCATCGATTTAATATGCTTTTCCGTTAAAATATTTGCTGCCGAAACCCCGATAAAAACATCTGCCCCTATTAATGCATCATCTAAAGTGCCGCGTAATTGATCCGGATTCGATAAATTAGCGACCTGTTCTTTCACCGGATTCATACCTTCAGGACGGCCTTCATAAATAATGCCCTTCGTGTCACACATTACGACATTTGTATAACCCATCTGAATTAGGATACGGAGAATCGCAATACCTGCAGCTCCAGCTCCGTTTATGACAACCTTTAAATTCGCGACGTCTTTTTTCACAAGTTTCACCGCATTAATTAAACCTGCCCCTACGACAATTGCTGTTCCGTGCTGGTCATCATGAAATACAGGAATTGAACATTCAGCACGCAGTCGGTCTTCAATTTCAAAACAGCGCGGCGCTGAAATATCCTCCAAGTTGATCGCACCATATGTCGGGGAAATCGCTTTTACAATATTGACAATCTCGTCTACGTTTTTAGTATTTAAGCATACCGGCACCGCATCAACATTTGCAAAGCGCTTTAATAATAACGCCTTCCCTTCCATTACCGGTAAGGCAGCTTCCGGTCCAATATCCCCTAATCCTAAAACCGCGGTTCCGTCTGTAATAACCGCTACTAAATTCCCTTTCATCGTATAGTCATACACCGTTGAAGGATTCTGCTCAATTGCAAGACAAGGGGCAGCGACACCCGGTGAATAAGCTAAACTCAAATCATATTTATCCTGAACCGGAACTTTTGCACGAATTTCCATTTTCCCTCCAAAATGTTCGTGCATTTCAAGCGACTTTTTCATTAAATCCATAATTACCATCCCCTTCTAATTTTTGAAGTCCTTTGTAATTACGAATGTTAACCTCTACTTTTTATTTTGTCAACGATAGCTTTTGAAATTTATAATAAGTTCTTAAAACACTCTATAATCATTGATATAACAACGTTTATAGCGATTAACAAGCGCTTGTTTAACTTGTGATTTTAAACACAATCAATTATTTCGGAAAAATAAATGTAAGGGCTGTCATTTTCAAAACCGCGCTTTATCAAGGTGAAGTATGTGATGAATTGCACGAAGTATTTTCAATTTAGTAATATGAAACACTTCACAAACTTTCCAAAAAAAAATTTTGAACAGCACTTTTTGTCTCCATTTCCGCGTACATTTGTTACACTTATACATAACGGAGGGAACACAATGACAGAAAAAACACATACCGAGGAACTGACAGAAGAAGAATTTTTGGAACTTGTTTTAGAAGAACAGGAAAAGGCGCTTGCAAAAGCACGAGAGGAACGGTTAAACCCACAGCCTAAAAAACCGAAAAAGCAAAAATCATTTGTTCGGATTGTAGTATGGCTGATGGCTTTAACATTAGCTTTTAGCACGTTTGCTGTGATTTTCAATGTGTATTCCATTCCTGCCATCGAATTTTTAAAAGTATCGGCACAATTATCAAATCAGGAAAATATCCAAACATATAAACAATCTGTTGTCACAATTGATACCGACTCCGGAAAAGGAACAGGATTTGCGGTATCGGATAATGGCTACATAATTACGAATGATCATGTCATTGAGGATGCATTGACGATTACCGTTGTCTTTCCTGATGACTCACTCTATAAAGCTGAAATAGTTGAATCATATGAAGAATATGATCTAGCACTGTTGAAAGTGGATGCGGAAAACTTGCCATTTCTGTCACTTTCCCCATCGAGCGAATTCCGTAAAAATGAGCCTGTCTATTTTATCGGCAATCCGCTTGCATTTAGCGGGATTGCAAATAAAGGAACGGTTATTGGCTATACGACTGCTGCTGACATCCAGCCCGACATCATTATGATGGATGCTCCTGTTTATCGCGGAAACAGCGGTAGCCCGGTCATCAATGAAAACGGACATGTAATCGGCGTTGTGTTTGCAACAGGTACTCGTGAGGGTCACGGGAAAGTCGGATTGTTTATCCCGATTGAAAATGTGCATGAGCTATTTCACACTTATTTGAAGTGATAAGAGAGTCGATCGCTCAGCTTAAAGGTTTCGGAACCATCGTGGGGCAGTTCAGTATATTAGAACTTTTGTGAATGATATTAGAAGAGTTGGATACTATTTTAGAACTTTCATATCGTTTATTAGAAGATCAATCGCTCATATTAGAACAAACGTTCCTTTTATTAGAAACTCCGTGTTATATTAGAACTTTTCGCTCTATATTAGAACCTCCTGCAAGTTTATTAGAAAATGCCACCTCACCAAAACAGCAAAAAACGGCTGCTCAATTTCAATCATTGAGCGCCGTTTTAAAATTAGAAAATGAGGCTAATTAAGAAGTAGAATAATGCGGCCATTAATGCGGAAATTGGCAATGTGATAAACCACGTGATTACAATTTTACGCGCCATTCCCCATTTAACACCTTTCACACGTTGAGCTGCACCAACACCCATAATTGCAGAAGAAATTACATGTGTTGTCGAAACTGGTAATGCGATGACTGTTGCACCAAAAATAATTGATGCAGAAGTTAAGTCAGCCGCTACCCCGTTAACCGGACGGATTTTCATAATTTTACCGCCGACTGTTTTAATGATTTTATATCCGCCTACTGACGTTCCTAGACCCATCGCCAGTGCGCAGGCAAAACGTACCCAATCCTGAACTTCATCAGTCGATTGCCAGTTTGCTGCGATTAAAGCCATTGTAATAATACCCATCGCTTTTTGAGCATCGTTCGTACCATGTGTAAACGATTGTAACGCCGCCGTACCGATTTGCGTTAATCGGAATGCTTTCGTTGTCCCATATAATGGTGAACGGTGGAAAATAAATTTGAATAGTTTCATGACGATAAAACCAAGAGTCAATGCTAAAATCGGCGATATAATTAACGCCTGTAAAATTTTAAAGAAGCCTTCATAGTTTAAAATATTCATACCTGCAGAGGCAACTGCTGCACCAGCAATTGAGCCGATCAGTGTATGGGAAGAACTTGATGGAATACCGAAATACCAAGTTAATAAGTTCCATGTGATGGCAGAACATAATGCTGCCAATATTACTACAGACCCTGTTGTATCCCCTTCAAATGCGTTTAAAGAGAATGGGTCCACAATTCCAGATGCTACAGCTTTTGCTACACCTACGAACGTCATCGCACCTACGAAGTTCATCACTGCCGCTAACAGAACAGCTACACGAGGTTTTAATGCACGTGTCGATACAGATGTGGCGATTGCATTCGCTGTATCATGGAAACCGTTAATAAAGTCGAATGCCAGCGCAAAGATGACAACGAGTACGGTAATGATTAATAACGTATCCATAATTTACTCCTTTTTCATTATGCATTTCGCATAATAATTGATTCGATTGTATTCGCTACATTTTGGCAGTAGTCTGCAATTTCTTCTAACTGCTCATATAAATCTTTAAAGATAATTAAGCGAATTGGATCTTTCTCAATCTGAAATAGTTCAGTAATGGATTTACGGAAAATTTCATCACATTCACGCTCATAGTCCTTAATCAGGATGGCATGTTGACGCATACCGATTAAGTCTTTTTTATTTAATAATTCCATCGCCTTTACAGCTTCATCTGATGATTTAGCGATATAGTCTACGAAGTCGCGCATATACTGATTTACTTCTGTAAATGAGTACATTTCAAAGTGGGCAATTGTATTTTCGATGCCATCCAGAATATCATCCAATTTAATGGCTAATGATAAAATATCTTCACGCTCAATAGGAGTCATAAACGAATCGTTTAATTTAACGATTAATTCATGGATCAGCTTGTCTCCCGCTGTTTCATATGATTTCATTTTAATCTGAATTTGTTTCAGTTCTGATACTGTAGTAATTGTCGATTCTTTTGCATAGTTGGCACCTTGTTGTACATTTTTTGCAATATTTAATAATCCTTCAAAAAATGGATCTGGTTTTTTTGAGTTGAACATCGAATAAAATCCTCCTAAAATGAAGTTTGTAAATTAAAACCTAGGTTATCATAACACCGATTTTTCAATATCTTCAACATTAATTTATGTTATTTACAAAAGCTTTACAATTGTGAAACATAACTTTTTTAACATATCCGGTTAAATTCAGTCGATATTTAATGAAATATTCTGAAACTAACCGAAATTTATTAATATAGTGCCTTTTTCCGGCACTTTCGACAGCATTGCTAATAAAATTTCACTTTTATTCTTCAGTACCCAATTTTATGTCATGTTAATTGTAAAGCTAATGTAAATTTTAAGTTTCATAAAAGTTATTTTTTCACCCTCAATTTTCATTAAAAAAAGCCTAGTAAGTTTCTACTTACTAGACGATGATCCTATTTCCTTATTTGTTTAGGACAGAAGATACGATATGAGCTGCGTCCCATTCACCTAAAGACAGTTTTGTAATCGGATACTTTTTACTGAAAAGCTGTGCTGTAATTTCAGAAGTGGTCAAGCCTTCTTCGTTCATCATTTCTATTTTATAACTTAGCTCTTTTAAGTAATGAAGTTTTCGCATTAAAGCATCTCTTCCGTTTTCGATATATCCCGCATGATTACAATACACTTCAAGAAAATCATACGTTAATACTTTCTCCAGCGATCGGATAATATGAGGAATACTTTCTTCACGCAGGACGACTTTTGTTTTCGGTGTCACATACAGATCACCTGTAAAGAGTTGACCTGTCGATTCATTCAAATAGGCAACATGGTCTTCTGTATGCCCGGGAGTTTCAATCACTTTCCAATTCGTCGTTCTAGATGAAAAAGAATCTCCGACAGGCTGTGCAAGAAACGGCAGCCTTGCCCCCCAGAAAAGCTTACGATATAAAGGATAGCTTGCCTTCTTCCTACATTCTTCTATGTTGAGTGGATGCATAAATATCGGCAATTTATATGCTTTTTGTAAAAAATGAGCGCCTCCGGAGTGATCTTCATGATAATGAGTCAACATAATCCGGTCAACGTCCATCTGTTCAAAAAAGGGCTTAAACTGCTTAAGAAGCGATGCAGAACCTGTATCAATTAGGATACCGTCCACTTCAAAACAATGTACATTTAAATAAACCGCTTGAAACTGGACAGATCCATTGATCATTTTCACGCCGTTCTTTTCGCTCAGCTCTATTTTTTTCTTAAATAACACATTTCTCACTCCTTTGACCGTTATTTTTCTACAATACCACTTTATCACAAATATTAGAAATTAGACCCAACTCTTTGTTAAATTTTTGTACGACAAAAAGCCGTTATGTAAAACTTGTTTACATAACGGCCTGTTAAGCAGTGTCAACCTTTTTCGACAGAGTGATGATGTACCCAATCACTATAGCCTGCCATATAAATTTTTATATTTTGATAGCCTGCTTCCTTTAATACTGTATATACCGGTGTAGCAGTAACACCTGACCCGCAGTACACAACTACTTCCTCATCTTTTGGAACTTCCTTGAGGAGAGAAGACGTAATTACCAATTCAGAGCCATTACGCAACTGTTCCCAATCATAGTTTTTTGCTGTTGGGATATGTCCTGCCACTTTATCAAACGGCTCTGTTTCACCACGGTAACGCTCCGGTGCGCGGGCATCAATTAATGTCGCTTTTCGCTTGCCTTCAATAATATGCATAATATCCTGACGTTTTAATAAAATATCATCATTCCACTGTATATCAAGCTTACTTTCCTTAAATACAGGTACTTCTGTCGTTACAGGGAATCCTGCTTCCTTCAGTGCTTCAAAACCGCCATTAACGACATAGGCATGTTTGAAGCCTGCATAATGCAATATCCACCAGGCGCGTGTTGCACTTGCTGCCGCCCCTTGATCGTAAATATAGATGGCATCATTGTAATTTAAACCGTGCTTTTCAAACAAAGCCTGAAGCTGCTCCTTCTCAGGAAGCGGATGTCGGCCTTCTTGTTTCGATAAATCCGACAGATCGGTATTTAAATCCCAGTATATCGCCCCTTCAATATGGCCCTCTTCATACATCTTTCTGCCTGACTCTACATTGCTCATATCAAATCTTGTATCGATCAACCGACCTGTTCTTTCCATTCGATTTGCGGTCACAAAAATATTCGTCATTAAAAAGATCCTCCTTACGCTTGTAGTTGCGCGTAAATATCCTTCCAAACAGCTAAGCGACTTTCTTCCTGAAGTAATAAACGTTCTGTCTCAATCTGCTCGACTGCCTGTTCAAGCATATGCTGGCGCAATCCTTCTGCTTCAATGGCGATATGGCTTGCTGCCCACTCCATTATTTTAGCTTTTTCCATATCCAGATAGTTTTGCGCATTTGGTTTTGTTAGTTGCTCCAGCGCATCACGCAATTGCTCTTTTTCATTCTTTTCAAAGAATGCTTTTACATTTTTAAAGTGGGATTTTACCACTTCATATGGTGCTGGATCTGAAAATGGACCTGTAAAATCCAAAATTTCAGGTTCTTTTGATTCATAGCTTAAAAACGCGAAGCTTGGGTTTAGTTCTTTTAATTCACGCGCTTCCTCTTTGAACAGTTCTTTCATTTTCTTCTCGACAAATTGTGCTAAACGGAAATTCGTTACCCGCAACTCCTGAGCGAAGTCGAAGCTTAACGCCTGCAGCACTTCTTTTAATGCAGTTTGCAATGCTTGCTGTGCCGGCATTTGCGCAAAAGTGGACGGATTGTAGCTTTCACGGTAGAAGTCCGGATAGCGGTAGTACACACGTTGCAGTACGTAATATAACAGTTCATCCAGTTCTTGCTTTGTCTCACTTTCAATCATCGCTGTTTGGGTTGTCTGGAATTTGGAACGTACTAGCTTTTCCAAATGAGCCAATTCTTCAAGTCGTTCATCTTTACGTTTCAAGTTTTCTTCTGTTTGTGTAATTAAATCATTCAGGCGTGCTTCTGTTTTATCCACTTCTTCCTGTAATGCCTGAACCGCAATACCCATCAGTTCGTCATTTAGGAAGTGGTGGAATGCATCTTCAAATGGTGCCATACCCGACTGATGTTCGAGCTGCTCCTGCTTTTCTTTTAACGCCAGTAAACTCGATACTCCGTAAAGTCTCGGGAAACGGATACCGAAGCGTTGAAGTTCTGAACGAACATAGCCTTTTACTTCTTCCTCTTCTTCCATTGTCGAAGCTAAGTCAATGGCATTCACGATAAAGAACATTTTATCCAGTTCAAACGCATCTTTAACACGACCTAATTGGATCAAGAACTCACGGTCCGCTTTTGCAAATGCATGGTTGTAGTATGTTATGAAAAGAATGGCATCGGCATTTCGAATGTAATCGAACGCTACACCTGTATGGCGTGCGTTGATCGAGTCCGCACCTGGTGTATCTACTAACGTTACACCCATACGCGTAAGTGGTGAATCAAAGTAGAAATCAATATTGTCTACGAAACAAGAACGGTTTTCCTGGGCCACGTATTTTTCAAAATCATGACGGTTAACCCGTAATGTCGTTCCAAGTTTTGTAATGAATGTTTCATAACCTTCCGAATAAGCACGGATAAAGGATTTATGAACATTCAGGCGCTCATCTGTTAATGGAACAGCCAATCCTTCTTCTGCACGATCATACGCTTCTTTTAAAGATGATACTTGGATGCCAATTGCTGCATATGAGCCTTGAATATCTTCAAGTAGCTGTGCTTCATTTTTCAGATGAACATCTGCTGTTTCATGCGGATGTTCCGGTGTGACAGGACGAATTTTATTTATTGCCGCTGTCGTCGGGTTTGGTGATACAGGTAATACACGCTCTCCCATCAAAGCATTCGAAAAGCTTGATTTACCCGCACTGAATGCACCGAATAAGGCAATCGTAAAGTCACGTTTTTGCAGACGTTCCACTTTTTTTGTCAAGAAGCTCGATACTTCTTTAAAGCCTTGTACATCTTTAATAATATGCGCTGTTTTCAATGCTTTTTCGGTTACCGTGTCAACATTTAATCCTGTTCCCACTTTTTCCTCTGTTTGTTCAGCAGCAATTTCTGTTTCCTGATTTTTTAACTGCAGCATCGATTCATCAAAGGGACGAATATCTTTCAATGCCTGCTCATGTTCACGCTTCCAATTTTCCAAATAAATTTTGGATTCTGCGCGAATTTCATTGGAAACTTGTTTCATTAATGTGTTGTTGAACACCTGGAATTTCTCGATTTGCATAATATGCTGAAGCGCATTCACTTTTTCGGACATTGCATTAATTTTCAGTTTAACAGGCGCTGCCGCTTCACGCGCTACTTGCTCCAATGTTTCTTTTTGTTCAAGTTTCCATGCATCTGTTGTTTGGACAAAGTATCGTTTTGTCGCCTCAGAAACTCGATTCGCAAAGTTTAGTACCGCATCTCCTGTAATAACCGCGCTTTTTTGAACTTGTTCCTCAATAATCGAGAATGGGAAATTAAATTCCTTCTTATCAATACTTGCTGCCCGTTCGTCATTCAATGCACCGACATCTTTTAACGCTTGCTTCATCAATGCTTTAATATGACCTGTAATTTGTGATTGGACAACATGGTTAAAGCCTGCATATGCATCTTCCTGACGACGTGCTTTCTCTTCCGCTGTTTTCTTTTTCGCAGTAAACAGTCCGCCTACTTTAAAGTCAGCTTGTTGACTTTCTAAATAGGCACGCAGTTTATCACGGACATCCGCCGGCATAATTGCAGCATTTGCAAGCAAGTCTTTACGTTTTTCATCAAACTGCATATCAAATACATCAAACGAGAAAAGTTCTGTTTGACGCGTCAGTTTTTCATATTGCTCTAATATATCATCACGGTGCTGCCAGTCATCTTCAGAAACGAGTTCAGCATATGTTGTGAAGCGGTCTTGCTTCTCCTCTTCCAAATACGCTTCATGCTCGTGCTGCAGCTTTGTCAGTGTATTTTCTGCTGTTAAAATCAGCTGTTCCTGCCAGTCATTCATCGAATCCATAACGATTTTTTTCACTTGATCAAAATCATTGTTCGGAAGCTCTTTTTCACGTAATGATGTAAAGAAAATATTTTTCGGGTAAACACCCCATGCCGCAAATGAGTTATGAACTGATTGCTTGAAATCTTCAAACGAAAGTTCCGCTTCACGGTGCTTGTCAATTTGATTGACGATTAAATACACATTCGGATTGTATTTCATCAACTGTTTTGTAAATTGGAAGTTCAGCTCAGATTGCACATGATTGTAGTCCATTGTGTAGAACACCATATCGGCAATATGCAAGGCAGACTCCGTACTCATCGCATGTGCATCGTCCGTTGAATCAACACCCGGAGTATCCATAACAGTTACCCCTTCAGGCAAGCTTGAAGTACTATGTCCGATTTCAATTTGTGATACCAATTCGCCGTTTTTGCTCAATTCTTTTACTTGTTTAATATCATAGCCCGCTTCAAACTTTACCGGCTTTTCATTATGCAAATAAAGAATCGCAAAATCTTCATCCGATTTGTGCACTTTAACAATGTTCGCACTTGTCGGAATTGGGCTTGTCGCTAAAATGTTTTCCCCCGACAGCGCATTGATCATACTCGATTTACCCGCGGAAAAGTGACCGGCAAAACCGATGACAAATTCCTTTTGTAAAAGCTTTCGTGCAAACAGATGGAGCTTTTCAATTCGTTCTGTATCTTCATTTTCTTTATAAATTATGTATTGTAATGCCGATTGCTGTAACAATCCCTGAATTTTCTCGTCAAACATCGTCATATTACGACCCCTTTATATCAATTTATATCTTTTTGCCTTAAATTCGTCACATTTCTATAGTACCATGCCCAGTCAATAAAATCGGCTAGTATTTTTTTAAAATTATTGTTTTGTGCATATTTTCGTTAAATATTGACTTTTCCTTAATTGAATTGCTATTTCGGAATAACCAGGTTATTATACTCAATTAAACGCATCATCATGTCCGTTTTATTAAAAATCACAAAAACTCATCATTACCCAACATAATATCAGTATAATGAGAAAATAAAAAGATTGGAGCAGCAAATGGGGACTTATTTAAACAATTGAGAAGTAGGAGATGACGAAGCAATGAGAGGTTTATCCTTTGAGATACCGAACCAGCATGGCCGATATTTATATGAAATTTTAGAAGCTATCGACATAAGGGCTTACTTTTGGAAATCAGAAGCCGAAGAAGCATATTATATTGAAAATAATCAGTTGGATGAAGCCATGTTCCCGCAGCCTTATACATATACCGGTGAAGAACTGTATAACCGAATTTCCGTAAAAGACTATTATGTACTATTTGCAGACTTAAAAGCATTTAAAGATAAATTACATGTGCAGGACATTGCTACATATGAAGAGTTCCTTAATTGCCAGTGTGAAATCGTTCTTTTAATTGTTGATAGTGCCTATGTAATGATCTATATAAAAGATCAACATGTAACTGAACGGATTTACATAAAAGCGGTTCAGAATAGGTACGAAAATATAGTGTACATTACGGATGAGAATGACCTTCGTACAACATTGACCTCATTTTAAATAAATATGTGAAGCCATAATTTCTATTGTTTTACCTTTTTTTATTAAATATAAATTCACAAATAAAAAAGATGACCAGTCCCGCCATTAAAATATAAAATGAACTATTTAAAACAGCATTGTTTATGTATGAATAGATAGAATGTGCAAGTAGGGTAACCGAATAAAAGAAAAATCCAAACTGCGCAGCTTTTTTACTATTTCTTTTTTCAATGTCTGTCATTTTTTTAAAAAACAAACTATGCTCCCCCTCTCCTCAATTTTCCAGTAAACTATTTCGGATAAAACTCGTCAAAGGAATAATTTTAATAGAATTTCTTAAGTGGCTCATATAAATATCAACTGGATTAATAGTCCCGATCGGACCTATATCCACTACCCTTAATAAATCCGCTTCAATTTCCTCTGAAATTAAACTTTCAGGCAATAGCCCGATACCTAAACCTTCCTTAATTAATTTTATAGCAAAAATAACATCCTTTATTTTGTTGAATTTCTTTATCTCGTACTCGTTATTTAACCATTCAACTACAGGAATATGTTCATTTAAATAACCTATATAAAGCGGATGCTCATTAAAAAGTGCTTTAAGCTGTAAATCCAACTGCTTTTCCATAAGCTGTAATTTAGAAGAATATACCAGTCTTAATGGTGAACGGTCAATACGCTCCGAATGAAACTCTTTAGAAATAAATTTGTGTAAACCTAGTGCTACATCTATTTGTTGTCCTTTTATTGCACTTTCTAACTGTACCTGATCTTCCATAACAATTTCTACAATGTATTGTTGATGCAATTCAATAAAATCATATATTCGATCTAATAGATTCGTATACAGCAAGGCGGGTGAAACTGAAATTATTAATGGAACAGCCGGATTTAGTGATTCAAGGTGAATTTCTTTTGTACTCGCTTCTATTTGAGCCACAAGTTTTTTGGCCATAGGATAATATTTTTCACCAATTGCAGATACCTTAACCTTTGTATGTTCCCGGTGAAACAATTGAACCCGTAAATGCTCCTCCAATAACTTCATATGTACAGTGATACTTGGTTGAGAAATAAACAGTTTTTCTGCTGCTGCTCGAAAGCTCCCTTCTTCGACAACTGCTATAAATGTTTTTAGCCACTTGATATCCATGTTCATCACCCTCTTATTAAGATTAATAATCAAATACATTAAAATTCATTAATTCCGTTAATTGTAAGTCTATTATACACTGTAAGCAATACACGAAATGAGGTGTTTCAAATGGAAAAACTAGTCGCCGCTTTCGGACGTTTCGCCAGCCATGAAGCAAAAAACAATAGTCAACTTTACGAATATTGGTGTAAAAGGATTATGACAAATGAGCAACTATTAAATCTCATTATGCATATTCCGGAGACGCAGCCAAAGCCTAATTTATTTTTTGGGTCTGTGCAGTATTTATCAGTACAAAAAGAAACCCCTTTGAAACGAATATTCGAAAGTCCTTTCGAAGTGGATTTGGAAGCAAGCTTTCAATTACTCATCGATTTCTGTTTAACACATTCAGATGAACTGTTGCAGTTGTTTCATACAAAATCCGTTCAAACAAACGAAGTACAGCGGGCCAGCTATCTTTTCCCGATTTTCTCGGAAATAGCCGAAGAAGTGGAACTTCCGTTAACATTATTGGAAATCGGTACAAGTGCAGGACTTTTGCTTAATTTAGACGGGTATCGGTATGAAATCGAACAAGAACCGCCGATCTCATTTGGTAATGAAAATAGCCCTCTCACTCTTTTTGCTAAAAACTACGGCACTTCTATAACTTCTGTAAAAAACTTGGACATTTTATACCGCATTGGAATCGATTTAAATATTATAGATTTACAAGATTCCGAAGAATATTTATGGCTGAAAAGTTTAATTTGGCCTGAACAAATTATACGGAAAGAAAATTTAGAGAAAGCAAGTGCGATTCACCGGCAATATTCAAAGCTTTTACTAACTGGTGATTTTAGAGAGCTTATTCCCCCTTTATTTGATACTCATGAATTTAAAGGTAGCCAGATTATTATTTTCCACACACATGTGGCAAATCAGTTTCCCGCAAAATTAAAAACGGAATTGCTGACAATGCTGCAGCAACTAAGCCATATTCAAAGCATTTATCACATTTATAACAATATGGATGATGCTGATTTACATGTGGATTACATTGCCGGTGGTGTAATTCAATCCGTCAAATCACTAAAAGATACAGACGGGCATGGGAAGTTTTTCAGCTGGAATTAAAACCTTAAATAGTAATTATTACGATTACCATTGACAAGCAAGGGTCAACTATATAATATTATAAATCGTAACAGTTACTATTTAGGAGGTAAGTTATGAAAAGGAAATTAAATTGGTTAAGTATGCTGGCATTTAGCTTCATGCTGGTAGGTTGTGCAGAAAGTTCCGACGAAAAGGAAAATACGGCTTCTATTGAAGTAAAGGGAGAAGCTGTAAAAGAACATGAAAATCAACAAGAACACGAGCATGACCATGAACATCAGCATGAATCCGACGAGGAACAAAAAGAAATTTACAACGGCTATTTCGAAGATGAACAAGTACAAGATCGTCCATTAAGCGATTGGGCCGGTGACTGGCAATCGGTCTATCCTTATTTGCAGGATGGCACATTAGATGAAGTATTTGAACATAAGGCTTCCCAGGATAGCAGCAAAAGCTTTGAGGAGTTTAAAAATTATTATGAAATAGGCTATAAAACAACTACCGACCGTATTGTAATAGAGGATAATTTTGTTACATTTTATGATCACGGTCACGCCCACAAAGGAGAATATAAATATGATGGATTTGAAATTTTAACGTATGAAAAAGGTAATCGCGGAGTCCGGTTTATTTTTAAACATGTGGGAGATGAAAAAGGAGTACCTGCTTATATTCAGTTCAGTGATCATATTATTGCGCCTCAAAAATCGGGGCATTACCACATCTACTGGGGTGATGACCGTGAAGCCTTATTAAAGGAAGTAACGAATTGGCCTACCTATTACCCTTCGCAATTGGATGGCCATGAGATTGCACACGAGATGATAGCCCACTAATATAGTTCATTAGAAATCAGCAAAAAACAACCATTTGCCCTTTGAGGAAATGGTTGTTTTCAATAATTTTTTAAATTTATCTATCTATTTTTCTAAATAAAGATGAAGAGTGCCATCCAGTTCCAATACACTTTCAGGCTCCGGTAACTGCGCTTTTACTGTCTCACCTTCACCATGTACTTCGATCTGATAAGGATATTCCAACTCCATAATTTCATTAACTGGTACACCTACTAAATCAGGTACACGCTCTGTAATTTTATCACCCCAACGATATTGCTTTTCTAATTGACCTTCCCGATCTTTTTCTATTCCCAAAATAGGTGCAATATCTTCAATAATCTGTCCAACAATCGGCGCTACAATTGTACTGCCGAATACCAATTCCCCTTTTGGACTATCAACCGCAACATATACGACAACTTCCGGATCATTTGCTGGTGCGAAACCAATAAATGATACAATATAGTCCCCATCTTTATAACGTCCATTTTCGACTTTTTGAGCAGTACCCGTCTTCCCTCCGATTCGAAGTCCATCCCGGTAAGCAGCTCTCCCTGACCCATTTGCTACAACAGACTCCAGCGCATCTCTTACTATTTTGGAAGTCTCCTCACTGACCACATTACGTTTTAAGTTCGGTTTATTTTCGATAACCACTTCTCCACTTTCCGGATTATAGACTTTTGAAACAACATACGGTGTAAACAGTTTTCCACCATTTACCGCAGCAGCAACTGCTTGAACTTGTTGAATTGGTGTCACCGAAATACCTTGCCCAAAAGAAGTGGTGGCATGTTCAACTGGTCCAAATGCCTCTTCAGAAAATAAAATACCAGACGCTTCTCCGGCAATATTAGAACCTGTTGTTTTACCGAACCCAAAATTCTTGATGTACTTCATTAACTTGTCAGCACCTACTCGTTGCCCAAGCTCGATAAATCCTGGATTACAGGAATTTTCCACGACTTGTAAAAACGTTTCCTCTCCATGACCATCGCGTTTCCAACAGCGAAGTCTCACACCTTCCACCATTGTGTAACCTTTATCAAAATAAGTATCCTTTTCCAGATCCACTACATTTTCTTCAACAGCGGCACTCAATGTTATAATCTTAAAGGTTGACCCTGGCTCATAAGTCATCCATACCGGCAAATTTCGATTGTAAATGGATGATTCTACTTCTTCAAACTTTGATGGATCGTATGTAGGATATGAAGAAAGCGCTAAAATTTCACCAGTTTTGGGATTCATCGCAATAGCTAGTGCCTGTTCCGCATTATATTTTGTCATAGCTTGTGACAGTTCCCGTTCTATTACTTTCTGAACTTCTAAATCAATTGTTAAACCTACCGTTGCTCCTTGCTTCCCTTCCCGCCATTCATCATTCACATGGGGTAATGCCTTCCCTTTTGCATCCGTAAATAACTTGATCGCTGCATCTTTTGAAGTTAATAGTTTATCATATTGATATTCAATTCCTGCAAGTCCTTGTGAATCATATCCAGTAAATCCGACTAGTCGGGATAACAAGTTACCGTACGGATAACTCCTGTCATAATCTACACCACTATAGAGTCCGTCAATTTTCAATTCCTGAATTTTAACCGCCTGTTCGTATGAAATATTTTTCGCTTCTGGTGCAAGTTTGACCAGGTAACTTTTAGAATTCATTTTTTCGTATAATCTTTTTGCATCCAAATTTAGTACATCTGCAATTTGATTGGCAGCTTCTTCGATATTATCATTCTGTGTTGGCATGAAATACAGTGTTGGAGCCAATTCGTTTGTAACAATAACTTCACCGTTACGGTCCGTAATTTCTCCCCGTTCTGAAGTAAACGGAATTTCCCGATCCCAATTCGTTTTTGCAAGTTCAGTTAGTTTATCATGCTGAATAACCTGCACATAAAACAGTCTTATAAAAACGATAACGCCGAAAAGTATAAAAGCCGAAAAGATTAACCTCAATCTATTTTTAGAAATAGTTGAAATCCACTTCAAAAAATCACCTCAATATTCACGTTATGAATAAAAGCGAATTTCTATTCAAGCAATAATAAGTGAAACCGTTACTTAGAAAAATTTAAAATACTCATCTTTCTATTTATTTATATATAATTTACAATAGATATAGCTTATAAAATACATATATATGATAGTTTATAACTATAATAAAGCGAGGCGTTCTTAATGGAATTACGACAGTTAGAGTATTTTTTAATGTTATGTGAAGAGATGCAATTCACAAGAGCAGCTGAACGGCTTAATATTGCACAGCCAACTTTAAGTCAACAAATTAAAGTGCTCGAAAATGAAGTAAATACCCCATTGTTTCACCGGATCGGCAAGAAAATCACCCTTACGGAAGCTGGTCAGATCCTTTACCGCCAAGCACAAACAATCTTTCAAACATTGCATACGACGAAAATACAAATGCAGCAATTGGCTTCACTTGAAAAAGGGATTCTTCGTATTGGCGCATTGCCCGGTGAATTGACCAATATTGTGTCAGATTTAGTATTAAAGTTCATGCATAAATTTCCGCATATACAAGTAACCGTTACTTCCGGTGAAGATATTCATACATTATTGAAGAACAATAAAATCGATATCGGCTTTTCGTTTTCACCACTGATTGAAAACTACGATGAGCAGTTTGTGGAAATCCCTTTATACACTGAACAGTTCTGTTATGTAGAAAGCAAAGACAGCGCTGCACAACATGAACCCGTACAATTGCGTGACATTCTAAACGAACCACTTGTTTTGTTTCCAAATGCCCACCTGTGCCGGCGAATTTTAAATGCTGCGGCTAAATCGGACAAGTTATCGATTGAGCCGAAGTTTGAAACATCGAGCATTCCCGCTATTTTTCAATTTGTAGAGCAAGGTCTTGGTGGAACGATTGTAGCCAAAACATTGTTTGACCTTCACGTGTCGGATAAACTGCAAGCTCATATCATTCAGCATCCTTTACTGGAAAGAGAAACATTGCTGATCTATCAAAAGGAGCGCCTGCAATCTCCTGCTTTTAAAGCATTTCTTGATTTATTGGAACCTGCGCTGACAAATTATCAGTTGTCTTTTTCCGCCAATTCATTGTGAGGGGCTATTCGGTAGTCCCTTTTGTCTTTTATTAAGAGCGGAGAGCGGCTGTCGTTGGGCGGTTTTCTAATATATTTGGAAATCTTCTAATATATTTTTATTTGTTCTAATAAAACGCCGATTTTCTAAAATATCACCCGTTTCTTCTAATAAGTGTTCGGATGTTCTAATATCACCTTGGGATTTTCTAAAATCTCTCCAACTTTTTCTAATAACCGCTATTTTGTTCTAATAAAATCCCAAGCCAAGTACTTTTCTATCGCACCCGCCGAAAAATAGTGGTCGGCACGCTTTTTTTCTAACCTCTATGGTAGATTTTCTAATATCCCTCCGATTTTTTCTAATAAACATTCCTATTGTGCTAATAAAATCCAAAGCCAACTCCCCCCCCGCTCCTCCCTAACCGAATAAAAAAAAGCAGCACCTCAAAAATCGAGATGCTGCCCCACAGTCTTAAAATTATTTTTTCTTAATTGTAATTGTCCAAGAAGCTTCGCCTAACTGCTCGTAGTTTGTCACTTCATGACCGTCTTCTGCTGCCCAGCGTGGAATTGATTCCGTGCCTTGAGTACAGTCGAATTGTACTTCCAGCTCATCGCCTGTGTTTAACTCTTTAATTGCTTCTTTTGCTTCTATTAACGGAAACGGACAAACCATCCCTAAAACTTCTAATGTTTTTTTCATATTAATTCTCTCCTTAAGCACGCGATACTGCACGTTTTTTTGATGGACGCACAAATACGAAGTACGATGCTGTCCATGTCCCCAAAATCATGAATACTAAAGCTACCCAACCTGACCAAGTCATCATAGCTGTCATAACAAGACCGTTCCCGATTGAACAGCCGCCTGCAAGACTTGCGCCGAATCCCATTAAAATACCGCCGCCAGAGCTTCGTACAACTGTTTTTGTATCGGGTGTACGTAAACGGAATTCACCGCTCATTTTAGCAGCAAAGTATGAACCGAATAAAATACCCATTACAAGGAATACACCCCAGTTAATGATATCTAAATCCCCAGTTACTAAAAACTGCAGAATGTTCGCTGAAGGTGTTGTAATCCCTAAACCGAAAATACGTCCTGATGCGGCACTTAACGGCCAAGCCAATGTTGCGACCAAACCGATTAAAGTTGCTGTCACATACGGATTCCAGCGTTTTTCGAATAAAATATGTGCCAAGCCTGTTTTCTTAGGTTTCAAGCCTGGAATTTTCACACGTGGTTTGCGTAATTCACGGTAAACAATGAACGCCACCAATGCAACAAATGGAATGACTAAAAACCAGACATTAATGCCAAATGTATCGGCAATTGAATCAGTACCTACTACCGGTGTACGTGCATCAACTGTAAATTGTGCTAATGGACCTGACTTCATAATAGCTGCCATCAACATGTAAAATGCTAATGCTATCCAGCTTCCGATTAAGCCTTCACCTGCACGATACCAAGTACCTGTAGCACAACCGCCTGCAAAAATAATTCCAATACCGAAAATAAACGCGCCGGCAATTGTTGCCCACAATGGGAGCTGCCCTGCTGTATATTCAAACGCCCCTGCCTCAATCAGTAGAAATACACCTACCGCTTGAACTGCAATGGCTACTAGTAAAGCATAAAACATACGATTATCTTTTGCGATGTACATATCCCGGAAACCACCTGTTAAACAGAAGCGTCCACGTTGCATCACAAAACCTAAAAGAGCACCACAAAGGATACCCGTAATTGCCATTTGCAACAAAATAATTCCTCCTATTTATAAAACCAAGTTTATCAATAGGGATATAATATAATATAATACTACTATAATACAAGTATTTTGATTGATATTAAGATAATCATATAGTTTTAGTCGGTTTTCTTGTTTAAAGGACAGAAATGAACGATTTTTATTAAAGGATATTCAACAACAATCACTTCTATTTTAAAGTTCCTTTTCCTAAAATCATGAGTAACGGCTTCGTTAATCGTTCATACTAGCCCGAACTTTTTCAGGAATCATTACAACTTTTGTTGTTAAATCAACCGAACCAAAACTTTCATCGATACATTCATCCCAGTATTCCAGATGTTTTTTATCGATCCAATGTGCGGAATCTTCTACATCCAATCCACCGTTTCCTTGCACAGAATAATAGTATAAATATTCTTCACCATTCAAATGTTCATGAAAAATTGTTTCCACAAACATCTTTTCCCCCTCCAGTGTTACGAGTACATCTTCCATATGATTGTTTAAAAAATCAAGCCATTCCATAACTTTCGAAGTTTTCCCTTCTTTCACACGATATCGTGTCAACTCCACCTTCATCTCGTGCCCCCCTATTTTTTCACCCAATACTCCGAACCATCGTCATTGCGCTCCATAAAGCCGTACTCAATCAGATGACGGCGCAGCGATACAAAATCATCATGAACAGTCTTTAAAATTTCATTTACCTCTTTTTCATGGTAGTGTTTACTCTCTTCAAAACGCTTTAAAATATGTTGCAGGATAATAAGCTTTTTCTTTTCCTTACTTGGAATTGTTTCAATCCCGGCGTCCAATCCGTTTTTAAAATAGGTAGTCAGCACTTTTTCACGTTCCTTCTGTTCAATACTGTAACGTTCGTCCACTTGCCTCGCTCCTTTATGAATCTGATAATGTTCAGGGTTTTTCATTAACTGCATAAGTGCAACAAAAATTTTCGCCTGTTTTTCCTTTTCGCGAAGTTTAAACCGATGCTGGCGAACTGTTGATACACTTGAAACATTGCTATCATTTACAATTTCCTGATCTGTTTTACCTTCGAAAAAATGCTGCATCATTTCAATTTGAACATCTGACAACCCGCTTACTTTTTTATCTAAAGCAAGCAAAGCGTGAAATGGTGAAATATGTGCGCGCTCAATATGCTTTTTAATCATGCCTTCCGCTGTTAGAAAACGTTCGTCGTAAGGAAAAACTTCATCCAAATGATAGGATTCTCCACAAAACAAACATTGATATCGTTCCTGTTTCATTTCATATCCTTTTATAAGTGCTTCCGTTGAAATATTTTGAATTTCCAAAAATATCACCTCTGTAACATTTATAATATATGTTATTGTATTTGTAAACGTTTTTATTTTTTGTTTATTAAATATAACTAATTCACCTTTTTCAATTTCTTCGCGGAAAAATCGAATTTATTGTATCCTTGAAGCAAATTGGCTTTACTTCAAGACAGGTTTTTCGGAGGTCAATGCACTCTGGAGTTATTTGTTACAGGAATAAAGAGGGTTGAATTTCCAATCAATCTATGCCATACTACTAGTAATTTACTGGAAAGGAAGTTGAATGGCTGATGGATAAATAATTCTATTTTACACGTAAAATGTATACGCATTTTCACATAAAATAGGATTAGTCTGCCCATTTATACTTCCTTTAGCGAACTTAAAGGCTTATTTACGTATGAATACTAATCCTTCTGACTTTTTCAGAAGGATTTTTTATATATCGATATCTTTGTGAATGCGTATACTTTCAAATCAACATTTGGGGGTATGCATATATGCCGATAGAAATGAAAAACGTATCGTTCAGCTATGACTTGCTGAATGAACCATTATTTAACAACATTAATATAACGATCGATAATTCCTGGAAACTCGGACTAATAGGACGCAATGGTCGTGGAAAAACAACTTTATTGCGGTTACTGCAAAACAAATTACCTTACAGCGGAACGGTTACGAGCGACGAAGAATTTCAATATTTTCCCCTTGCCATTCGTAATTCAAAAGTTAGTACGTATTACGCAATTGATGAAGTAATGCCTGTAGAGCTATGGAAGCTAGAGCGGGAATGTCGGCTTTTGTCGCTTGATCAATCGTTGCTATGGGCGCCCTTTGAGCAATTATCAGGCGGTGAACAAACGAAAGTAATGCTTGCGGCCGTCTTTTGTGGAGAAAACCGTTTTTTGCTGCTCGATGAACCGACGAATCACCTGGATACGAAAGGCCGATCCATTGTGGCAAACTATTTGAAAAAGAAAAAAGGCTTTATTGTCGTCAGTCATGACCGGCATTTTATTAATGAAGTAGTGACGCATATTTTGGCGATTGAAAAAAGCCGGCTGAGCCTATACAAAGGGAATTTCTCCATCTATGAACAGGAAAAAAAGCTGCAGGATGAGTTTGAACTCGAGCAAAATCGCTCATTAAATGCTGAAATAAATCGCCTGCAAAAAACGGCGCGGGAAAAATCGAACTGGGCCGCGCAACGCGAAAAACCTTCTGGCAATGATCCATTTGGGAATGCTATTGCAAAGCGCATGAATAAACGGGCAAAGGCGATTGAAAAACGGACACAGGAGAAAATTGAAGATAAAACAAAACTGTTAAAAAATATCGAGACGGTAAGCGATTTGACGATTAACTGTCAATATAAGCATCGGAATCCTGTGCTTCGAATGAAAAACTTTACGTTAAGTTACAGTGACCAACCGCTGTTCCATCCTATTTCCTTTGAACTATTCCAAGGAGAGCAAGTTGCTATTGTCGGACCGAACGGCAGCGGGAAAACATCACTTGTTCAATTTTTACAAGGAACATTTTCCGGTACCGCTAATGGTGAAATAATGATGCCGCAAGGGTTGAGCACAAGTATAATTCGCCAAAATTATGAGGATAACCGGGGGATATTAAAGGATTTTGCTTCGGATCATGAAATCGACTACACCTTATTTTTGAACAATTTACGTATTTTCGGATTTAACCGTGATGTTTTTCAGGTGCCTATTGAAAAGATGAGTATGGGTCAGCAAAAGAAAGTCGAATTCTCAAGGTCGCTCGGACTCGAAGCTGAATTTTATATTTGGGACGAACCGCTCAACTATTTGGACGTCTTTAACCAGCAACAAATCGAGAAAATGATCGCTCACTTTAAACCGACTTTATTATTCGTGGAGCATGATGCAACATTCGTAAAAAATACAGCAACGAAAGTTATTGAGCTCATCCCTTATCATTAAATTAAGAAAGGAACATTCCTTCATCTATTATGATGGAATGTTCCTTTTTGTACTATAAACAAAACAAATCATATTCCTTTGACAGATGCATCAGAAACTCGATGCCCGCCACACTATTGCCGACTTGATCAATTGCGGGTCCATAGATGCCGATTCCAATTGGCCCTTGCAGCTGTTCAATTTCTCCATTACGCACAACGGCAATAATTGCACCGGATACTCCGCTTTTGGCTGGTAATCCAATGAATGCCGCAAATTTTCCGGACGCATTGTACATTCCGCATGTAATCATTAATGCTTTCGCAATATTAATGACTCCCTTATTGCAAATAGCTTCACTTTCTTTTCCATTCGTCGCAAAATAAAATGCTATTTTCGCTAAATCCGATACATCTACTGAAATCGAGCAAAGCTGTAAATACACTTGAAGCGCTTCTTCCACATCGGATTTCAAAAAACCGTTCGCCTGTAATATATAGGCGATTGCGCGGTTATAATCAGCCGACTGGTATTCCGAAAAATACACTTCATTATTAATATGCACTTTCTTTCCGATAATTTGTTCTAAAAAAGTCGTCACAGATTTCACTTTTTCGAACATTGTCTCACCTGGAAGTAACGAGGCAATTGTTATTGCTCCTGCATTAATCATCGGATTGAACGGCTTATTATTATGGCTCTCCAGGCGGACGATCGAATTAAATGAATCTCCTGTCGGCTCCACATCAACATAGTGCATGATTTCCTCTATCCCGTGATAATTAGCAGCAACCATAAAACTGATTACTTTCACGACACTTTGAAGCGTAAAAGTTTCTGTACAATCCCCTAATTCGATTTCATGTTCTGCACTTAGTAAACTTACAGCAAATAAATCACCATTTGCTGCAGCAAGCGCCGGTATATAAGATGCGACCTGACCATTATCTGTCCTTTGCTTTGCCTGTTCATAAATCATTTGTAATTTATTCATTGGACACTAGTTGCTGTAACTAGCTGCTCACCTCCCTATTTTCTATCATATACGCTATATTTATTATTTCCTTTTTTCCATTCGAATATATTGTATAATTTTAACATATACCGAAAACTATAAATTAGCAAAGATAGGTGATTGTATGTTTCAACCATTGCAACGAGGAGATAAAATCGGTATTTTTTCATCTTCTGTCCCGGCAACCTCTACCGCAAAATTACGCTACGATCGCGGTAAAGAATTTTTACAGGCAAAAGGATTTATTATTATAGAGGGAAATCTAACAGGTAAACAAGATGGTTATCGGTCAGGTACGCCAAAAGAACGAGCTGAAGAATTCAATCAACTACTAAAAGATCCTTCGATTAAAATGATCATGTCCTCAATCGGTGGGACAAATTCAAATAGCCTGCTCCCCTATATCGATTACGAAGCGTTTAAAAATAATCCGAAAATTGTGATCGGATACTCTGATACTACTGCAATTCTATTGGCCCTTTTCGCAAAAACAAATATACCTACATATTATGGCCCTGCACTCATCCCGTCATTTGGCGAATTTGAGCCGCTTGTCCATGAAACTTACAATTATTTCAAACACTATTTTTGTCAACCAAGCGTTCCGTATACGATTCCAATGTCACCTGTCTGGTCAGATGAAATGATAAACTGGCTAACTTATGAGAAGCCAAAAACACTCTATTCAAATAAATGGATTAGCTTTCATGAAGGTGTTGTCGAAGGACGACTAATTGGCGGCAATAATAATACAATGTATGGCTTCATCGGGACACCTTATTTTCCTGTTATTAAAAACGGCGATATTTTATTGATTGAGGATTCTTTAAAGAGTGCGTCAACTGTAGAAAAGAATTTGGCCATGTTGAAACTGCACGGGATCTTTGACAAAGTTGGAGGTATAATCCTTGGGAAACATGAGCTCTTTGATGATGAAGGAACCGGTAAACAGCCGCTTGATCTTTTATTGGAACAGTTGGATGGAAAAATAATTCCTATACTTGCCGATGTCGACTGTGCCCATACCCATCCGATGTTTCCTATAGCAATCGGCAAAAAAATATGTCTCGATACAATCACTCAAACGATTACCTGTATTGAACATTGGCTTTAGTAAATAAACGCAACCTATTTTGTCTATGAAACGTTTATTGTAAAAATAACCAATGGAAGTGGGAGGATTTCTATGAGCTATATAATGGATCTACGCAAAAAAATTGGCACTACACCTATTATTATGGTGGGAGCCTGCGTGATTATTTTAAATGAACAAAGGCAATTACTAATGCAGCTTCGTAAGGATAATGGATGCTGGGGACTTGCAGGTGGATCAATGGAATTAGGTGAAACATTGGAAGAAGTCGCTATACGAGAAATGTACGAGGAAACTGGACTTACAGCACATAGTCTACAACAGTTTGGTATATTCTCCGGCAAAGAATTATACTATCAATATCCACATGGAGATGAAGTATATATAGTTGCAACAACATATATTTGTGATGATTATTCCGGTACATTACGTTTTGATTCAGATGAAGCAATAGATTTAAAATTTTTCCCCTTCAGTGCTCTGCCTGAAAAAATCAGCCCTCCCGATCAAATAGTAATCCAAAAATATTTGGAAACTATTAATTGACCTAAATGTTTTAGCTTCCACATAAAAATCGCATTGTCTATGTGACAATGCGATGAATAATTTTTAATATTTACTTTCTAATTCGCTACATTTTTTAATACATAGTTTCCAATTGCTACATAAACGATTACTGTTGCCCCAATAAAAGTATACAACATTTTAAACACCGCCCTATTCACTGATAATAATTATCATTTTCATTATATATGCTCTGAAATTGTCTGTCAATACAGTCTCTTTTAAATTTGTTCTATACATATACCGAAGCCACATGTTAATATGAATTAAAAGTCTAGGAAGGAGAAATAAATATTGAGTAATTCGACGCATATTCAAACCATTTTAAACGGGACAATAAATTCACTAAAAACTATATTACCTATGATTATAGATGTAAAATCTCCTTCCATCATAAATGAACCTTATGAACAACTTGAGATGGGTGTGCTAATAGGATTAGTTGGTGATATTAAAGGGCGCATTATCATTGATGGTACACCGGAAAAATTTAGTTCACTCGGCTCTGCAATGTTCGGAATGCCTTTGGAAGGTGCTATGCTGGAATCTTTTACAGGGGAACTCGGCAATATGATTGCCGGTAATTTATGTACATACACGGTCCAACATGATTTGGAGCTTGATATTACGCCACCTACCGTGATGGTTGGACATACGAAATTATATGGCTTTAAGCAAGCATTTAAAATACCCGCAACAATAGAAGGTATTGGAGATTTTGTTATTCTCTATACAATCGATACTGAAGAAGACGAGTAATTAATATTACCTTTTGTTGACTATTTCAATGAAAGGTTTTTTATTTGAAGAAATTTACGTATATTAGAACATCTCTATACTTTATCAGAACCATTCACTAGTTTATTTGAACTTGTCGAACCCATTTTTAGAAAATATGGTCTTCTGTCAATATTTCGGACACGCGTTAAGAGACTTTTTTGCTACCGCCCTTCGGTTGCTCTGTTTTTCATCCCTCCATGCCCAGACCTGAGCATGGAGGGATGAAAACCCTGTAAGAGAACTTTATGAGGCATTTTGACAAACTGACTCCTGTTGATTTCTCTCAAATTGGTTTGGTGATAAATAACCGATTGTTGAATGACGTCGTCGTTCATTGTAAAAGTTTACGATATATGACTCCACGCTCTTTCGTGCTTCTTTTTTGGATTCGAAACGGTGACGATAGATCCATTCTTTTTTGATTGTGGCGTGGAAGGATTCAATACACGCATTGTCATAGGGATCTCCTTTACGACTCATGCTAATTTTAATCCCATGTTCTTTTAAAGTTCTTGTATAGCTTGTGGCACAATATTGTGCGCCTCGATCTGAATGATGAACTAATCCCTTCTCGGGTTTTCGAACTGCTAATGCATGCTTCAAGGCTTGATCTACTAATGTTTCTTCCATATGATCTGCGATGGCCCAGCCGACGATTTTACGAGAATATAAATCCATGATGGACGCAAGATACACCCACCCCTCCAGTGTTCGAATATAAGTTATATCTGCGACCCATACTTTATTTTTCTCTTTTACTTGAAATTGACGTTTGACTAGATTCGGATAAATAAATTGATGGTGATTGGAATCCGTTGTTCGTTGAACAGTTTTCGGGATTACGGCACTTAACCCAAGGTTTCGCATCATATTCGCAATTTTCTTTTGCGAACAGACATAACCTAAACTCGCTAAGTCTTGCGCAATGCGAGGGCTACCGTATGTACCAAAACTCCTCGCATACGATCGATGAATCTGATAGGCAATTTCTGTATCACGTACTTCTTTTTCCGATAAGGGCTGTATCTGTTTTTTACGCCAATCATAATAACCGCTTTTTGAAACCATCAATACTTTACACATCATCGCAATGCCAAAGTCGTTTTTATGCTTTTCAATGAATGCATAAATCACTCGGGGTTTTTCGCGAAGATGTGCATAGCCTTTTTTAGAATTTCATTCTCTTCTTCCAAATCACGTAACTTCTTATCAAACGCTGCCTGCAACTTATCTACTTCGCTAGAAGTAAAGTATCGTGTGACATCCTGATTTTTCGATTCACGATAATCTTTAATCCATTTATGGATCGTTGAAGACCCAATTTCAAACTTAAATGCCAGATCTGAAACTTTTGCGCCATCTTCTAAAACAGACTTTAAAATGTATTCTTTTGTTTGTGCGTCTAATCGCTTACGAGTTTGTTTTTCTTTCATCGGTTCCACGTCCTTTTTTAGATATCTTAATCTTAAAGTGTCTCTTAAGACGTGTCCATTTTTTATACTAACCTCAAATATGATCTGCTTTTTAGAAAATCAGCATTATATTAGACGACTTTCCATTATATTAGAACACCCATTACGTTTATTAGAAAAACGGCTACCCAAGAAATTAACAAACAAAAAACCCGTTCTAATAAACGAACGGGTTAAGTAATACTATTGTGGCTCTACTGCCAAAATGTCTACAAAGTTTGGTTTCACTTTTACTTCTTCATTATTTAATAAAATATGAATGTCACCATGGTCATTCGATGTACGAATTAAACGGCCCATTCCTTGTTGAAGTCGAAGCTGCATGAATGGTAACTCCACTTCTTCAAAAGGATTTTGTGCAAATGAACGTTTTGCATCAAACAATGGATCATGCGGCGGGAATGGCAAGTCGAAAATAATAACACGCGTTAACGCTTCTTCCGGTAAATCCAAGCCTTCCCATAAATGATAGGAACATAATGTTTTCACTTCACCGTTTTGGAACTCACGGACGATTGCGGAAAGCTCACGGTCGCCTTCAAATGCGATATTCAATCGCTCCATTAAGCCTACATTTGATTTAAAGTGATTCATTGCCTGTTTTGATTTAAATAAAATTAACGTTTGTTTATCATCTTTTAAAAGCTGCTCTACTTTTGCAGTTTTTTCAGATTGAGAAAGTTCATGTAAATAAATCTTCATTACTTCTTCGTAATCAAACGGTGATGGGACACTGAAGCTTTGGTATTGTTCGATGCCTAAGTTTGATGCGATATAGCTGAAATCCTTATTCACCGAAAGTGTAGCCGATGAGAACACGATTGGCATTTTTTTCGAGAATAATGTTTCGGAAAGGACATCGGTAATTAGGCGCGGCATAATGACGAGCGTCTCTTCGCCATCCGTGTCCTCCAGCCAATCAACAGCATCACCTTGTGCAACAAATATACGAATTGCCGCAACATAATGCTCTAAAAATTCTTCTGCCATATTCAGCTCATATTCAGGAATCATATAGAGTTCCGATTCAAAAACGAATTCTTCCAGCAATTGGTCGACATTTGCAATAACCTGTTCGCCCAACTGGATCAATCGCTCTGATTTCACAATTCGTTTACGTTCTTCTTCTGACTTAATGACATCTTCACGCAACTGGTCAAAAAACAGTTCATGGTGATCTTGTAAATGTTCCATCGCATATAAAGTACGCTCATGGACACCATCTACCATTAATCGTTCCAATAACTCGACAATCGTATAAGCCTGAACTTTATACGTTAATGCCTTTTGAGCTGCATATTCAAGTAAATGTCCTTCATCAAGCACCATCATTGAAACTTCCGGTAATAACGGCAATTGTCCTTCACGCTCACGTGATTCCTTAGTCGCCAAATGTTCCATTAAGAAATCCTGCGAGCAAATAATAAGGTCCGTCGATTTACGGTAATGGGCACGATGCAATGTTTGACCGCATCGATTACGTAAATCACAAACCGCACATTGCATAATTGAATTGTAGTTTACTTTCTCCCAGTCTTCATCTGTCACTAACGGATAATCCGAGCGCTCCCCGTATGGCTGCACCGCAATCATACTGCCTTGTGCATACACACCATCCGGAATTGAAAACGCAATATCATCAATCCAATCTTCCGTTTCCGTTTTTTCCGCTTCTTCAAAACGCTTTAAACATAAATATTGGTCACGTGATTTTGCAAGACGGACATCGATATCAAGTCCTAATACATCACGAAGTTTATGAATATCGCCGCCCTCTTTTACGAGCTGGTCGATTAAAGTTTCATCAGCACAGGCAATTAATGCCGGTTTTCCTGTATAACGCGCATATGATACGGCCGGTAATAAGTAGGCAATTGTTTTTCCTGTTCCTACACCCGCTTCCGCAAATAATACATTCTTTTCTTTTAAAGCTTGCTCTATTTGGTAGGCCATGAATATTTGTTCGTCACGGCATTCAAATCCTCGTTCTGGTAGCTCATCATATAATACGTCACCGAGCCAATCACCTAACGAATCAAAGAAAGTTTTTTCTCTTGAAAGTTCAAAAGGTAAAGATTTTCTCAAATGGATGTTCCCCCTCAATATGAGGCGGAAGAAATCTACAATTTCTCCCGCAAATACTAACATTTTACAATTTATATTAAAAATTCTGTACTCATCATTATACAACGATTTACATAAAAAAGACTAATAATATGCAACAAAAAGAGCGTTCTCCGAAATGTCTTTTCGGACACGCTCTTCGTTATTAATTTTCGCGCTTAGATTTTTGACCCCAATACTGGTATAAATCTGTGCGGATGAATCCGTTGAATAATTTACGCTTTTTCGTCGCTTTTTTACCGTAATGTACTTCGAAGTCTTCCATTGATGACAGCATATACACTGACCACGTAGGGTAATTTTGCATAACTTGTCCAAACTGGCGCAGCATTTTCTCGATTTCTTCCACTTCACCGATACGCTCACCATATGGTGGGTTTGTAACAATAACCCCGTCTGTCAGCTTCGTTGTGAAATCTGTCGCCTGCATTTGCTTGAATGTCAATAAATCGCCAAAGCCTGCTTCAAGTGCATTTTCTTGCGCTATGGCCACCATTTTATGATCGATATCTGTACCGATTATCGTTAATTCCTGATCATAATTCGCTAAAGAATCCGCTTCATCACGCGCTTTATCCCAAATATCTTGCTTCATCCATGGCCATGATTCCGAAATAAATTCACGATTATAACCCGGTGCAATATTTTGGCCAATCATAGCCGCTTCCAATGCAATCGTTCCTGAACCACAGAAAGGATCTACGAACGGACGGCTTGGTGACCATTTTGAAATTTTTACCAAAGCTGCTGCAAGTGTTTCTTTTAATGGTGCTTCACCTTGAGTCGTGCGGTATCCGCGCTTATGCAACCCGACCCCGGATGTATCGATCGTTAATGTTGCCATATCTTTTAAAATCGAAATTTCGATTTTAAATGTCGGGCCGGACTCATCTAAAAATCCTAAACGTTTATATGCAAGTTTCATTCGTTCAACAATTGCTTTTTTCGTGATTGCCTGACAATCCGGTACACTGAACAATGTCGATTTTACCGATTTTCCTGATACCGGGAAATTTGCATCCACCGGTAAGTATTTTTCCCATTGAACCGCTTTTACGCCTTCAAATAACTGGTCAAAAGTTTTAGCAGGGAATTGGGCAACGACGATTTTCACACGGTCTGCTACACGTAGCCATAGATTCGTGCGTGCAATCGCCATCTCATCCCCTTCAAAGTATACTTTCCCGTTATCGACACGTGTTTCATATCCTAGTTCACGTACTTCTTCTGCTACGATTGCCTCTAGGCCCATCGCTGCTGTTGCAACTAAATTAAATTTTGTCATGCGTTTAAATCCTTCCTTGATACTCAACTTCCCAAAAATGGATAAAGTCAATTAATTCTTCCATAGGCAAAGGTTTACTGTAGTAATACCCTTGAATATAATCACAGCCCATCGATTTAAGCAGTTCGACTTGCTGACTTGTTTCCACACCTTCTGCCACTACTTTCATTTTCAGGCGATGCGCCATTTGAATAATCGCATCGACAATTGCCTGCTTATCATCAAGCGAGCAAATATGCTGAATGAAGCTGCGGTCAATTTTCAGCACATCGAGCGGGAACCGTACCAAGTAACTTAACGAAGAATACCCCGTCCCGAAGTCGTCGATTGAAAGCTTAAAACCTAACTGCCTTAACTTTACTAATTTACTCACGGTCTCCTGCGCACTGTTCATCACTGTCCGCTCTGTCACTTCGATTTCAAAACTTTGGGCCGAAGTATTATTACGCTCTAAAATTGTCTGAACCGAATCCAAAAAGCTTTGTTGCTGAAAGTGGATGCTGGAAACATTTACTGCGATCGGAACATTCGGATAACCAGCAGAAACAAGCTGATGATAGCCTTCACATGCAAGCTCAAAAATAAGCTCGCTCAATGGAATAATTAAACCCGACTCTTCGGCATGTTCGATAAATTCAGCAGGTGATACAAAGCCAAGTTTCTCACTGTTCCAACGTACCAATGCTTCAATCCCGACAATTTCGTTTTTTTCTGTACTAATTTTCGGTTGGTAGGCAAGCGTAAATTCTCTGTTTTCAATCGCTTTACGTAACTCACTATCAAGTGTCAGCACTCGATTCGAATCCGTTTCCAACTCGTCAAAGTAAAACGAATAGCAATTACGCCCATTATCTTTTGAAAATGACATAGCACGATCTGCACGATTCAACAGCTGTTCTGTTGTCGTACCGTCTGCCGGATAAATACTGATTCCCATACTTGTCGATATATAGACATCCTGATCATGAACTTTAATCGGCGCTTCAAAAACTCTGAGTACCTGTTCCGCAAATTTTGCAGCTTCCCGTGGATGCTGGATATTTGCTAATGTAATGACAAATTCATCTCCGCCAAAGCGCGCTAAAATATCCTTGTTTTTCACTAAAGCCTTTACACGTTTGGATACCTCTATCAATAACTGATCACCAATGGCATGTCCGAGCATGTCATTTACTTGCTTAAAACGGTCTAAATCTATAAAAAGAACGGCATGCTGTATCGGCGTCATCTGGTTTTCTGTCACTTCCAGCAATGCTTTCATACGTTCAATATAGGCAAAACGGTTGCAGACTTCAGTTAATGAATCATGAAGAGATCTTTTTTCAAGTTCGTCTTCCACGATTTTACGTTCCGACAAATCAGTAAAAATGCCGCAGTAATTTGTGATTTTCCCTGCCTCATCTTTAATCGCTAGTATTGTCAGCCACTCCGGGTATAATTCACCCGTTTTGCGTCTATTCCAAATTTCGCCTTGCCATATACCTGTCTTGCCAATTTGTTTCCACATATCAATATAAAAAGCTCTGTCATGCACACCAGACTGCAAAATAGATGGTTTTTCCCCTTGTACCTCTTCTAATTTAAAGCCTGTTACAAATTCAAAAGCAACATTAATCGATAAAATTCTTCTATACCGATCGGTAATCATTATACCTTCCGCAATATTTTCAAAAACTCTTTCGATTAATTCTTTTGGGAACTGAGACAGTGCCAGTTCTTGCATGATGGATCTATTAGACTTCAATTCGCTCAAGAAATATCACCCTTAAATAAAAAACAATTTTATATATATTCACTCCGGCAGAAATAAGTGTTGTTTTAAAGATTTTAATCCGTAATCGCCCGTCATGAGCCTTCATTTTTAATATTATAATAATTTTTTCTACTAAGAAAGGCTCTCCACAAAAGAATGGAGAGCCCTTTTATATGTTCAGAAAAAAGCATCAATAATCAATAAGCCATGTTTTGTTCCTAAGTACTCAAACAGCTTGCGCCTCGTACGACTAGGTAGTAATCATCTATCTACGGCCATGCTGACCGTCCCTCCATCCGTTCAATTCCTTCAGGAGAGTGCCCCTACCATAATTTGGGTTTCTCACTCATGGGGTTTACCTCGTTCCACCTTATAGCTTTCACTATAAGCTCCGTCACTGTGGCACTTTCAGGAAGTTTTGTCCATATCTAAAAGACTTAGGAGTTCCTTCCGCCGTCAAGAGAAATTCTCTTGCCTTACCTTATTTTTTCAGTAAGCACGAACACTACGGGCATCGCAGCACCGTGTGAGCATGGACTTTCCTCTACGATATAGAAATCGCAGCGATTACTCGAATATTGATGTATGAATAAAGTATACTGCAATAATAGAAAAAAAACAATATTCCCATGAATAGTTTAACTATTCGTAAAGCTTACTCCCAAAAACATGCTTCTCCAAGTTTGAAAGTCGCTTTAAAATATCGAAGTTTGTACTATTTGCTGTTGGAGCAGGAGCTACCGCCGATTTGCGGCTTGAGTTTGCCAGCTCTTGCTTTAAGCGCTCGTTCTCCTCTTCTAAAGAAGCAATTTTTGCAGTAAATGTGTCATAATCTTCGCGAATTACATCCAAAAATTGATCCACTTCGTCAATGTTATAACCTTTCATACTCTTTTTGAATTCTTTTTCCAATATATGGTCAGCTGTTAATTTAATATCCATTATTCCTCGTCCTTCCATCACGCTACTTCTTTGATTTATTATAGCATAGGTCTGACAAATGGGACGACTACATATGTTCTAGTTGTCGAAAAATTTTTCATTATTTGTCGAAAAAATTTTTATTTCTTTTATTGGCCAAACGACTAAGCCTTTTCTGCCAATTCTTTTGCTGATTTTGAAGATGGGTTTCTTTTTGAAACGGGATATCAGGAAGTAGATTATTCCCTATTTTTGTATAATTGTATGCCTGTTCGTAGTCCTTTACTTTATGTTCATATAGAATGGCTAGCTGTTCGTATGCCAGCAGCTGTTTTCTGACCGGGATTGCCGGAAGAGCTGTTTGAAACGATTGGATTGCCAGATCTGTTTCTCCAATGCGCTTCAGTTCATACGCTAAATAAAAATGCGCATAACCGGTATCTTTTGTTTCGAAATGTGCCGTCACTGCCTGAAGTATTTCCGTACTAGTTTGCCGCTTTTTTAAATCGCCAAACCATTTTCCGATATTCGTATACGTTGTCGCCGATTCTGTTGATATATCATCGAACAATAAATTCGTTGAATGAATATACAAAGTGATCAGCGACAGTAAATCCCATTCATTATGCAACAATACTTTCATTAACGTTTCCGCATTCCCGCTTTTTACCGCATCAAAATAAATTATCGGTGCTAAATGACCTGGTATATCTCCTTTTCGGTAAAAGCCGAGCTTGTCCTGTTCCACTTGGGTAAGCTTCATACGCGATAAATCATCTTTCCAAAGACGTTTCGTACTATGCAGCAAATCAATTTGCCGCTGTGATTTCAAAGGCGGTAAAAATTGCTGATTCAACGTCCAGCGCACTTGAAGCTGCGGCCAGTCGAAGCTTTTTCCGTTATAGGAAACAATCGTAACATTTCGTTGCCATAGCTTTGATTCAAAAAGAAGTGCCGCTTCATTCGAAGGATCCGCCAATACATACTGTGTTAGCGTAAAACCTTCATCATCCGCCTCCAAAAAACCGAGCAGAAATATGTGGGTACCCGCACCTTTTAAACCGGTTGTTTCTGTATCAAAAAACACTATCGTTTCATTACCGCTTATGGCGAACGGATGATCTTCGGCTTCGAACTTCCAGCGTTTTAAGGAATGAAAAAATTCCCCAAGCTTGTAATCACCGTGCTGATAATCGAAAGGATAATGCACTTCCCGTTTAAAAAGCATACCAAATTCATTTTCTACCCGTTCAAGCCCTGCCTGTTGCCATTGCTCGCTATATAAAGGCGGTTCAGGTTTTATGAATTTTGGCTTTTCTTTTTTTTGCTCCGTTTTTTTACCAAGCAGTTTTTTCATTTGCAATAGTTTATTTTCATACGACATGTTCTCACATCATTTCGTTTATTAAAATATTTAGCACTTTCATTACTTGTTTTTTGTTTTCACCTAAACTATCCTGCGCACCAATGCATGAAGGACAACCTTGCTGACACGGACAGTTCTCCACATGCTGTGCTGTTCTTTCAAGCAGCGACAGCAATACATCGTATACACGTTCACTCAAGCCGATTCCACCGGGATAACTGTCATAAATAAACAATGTTGGCTTTTCATTATGAATCGCTTTTACCTGCGGGACAACCGACACATCCGACCGGTCACAATGGATAAATAGAGGGATAAAGCTCCCCATTGCATAGGCAGCCCCTGTCAGTGCATCGGTCAGCTGCTCTTCTGTCCAATTAGCCGGTAAGTCAAAGCTCATCCATGTCGCATTTGTATGCATTTCCATCGGAGGAATCGAAATCGGACCGGATCCGATATTATCATGTGTATTAAAACGGATTTTCTTAAATATAGTAGGAATGGCCAGAATACTTACATCTCCGTAACTTACTGTCGAGTTTTTAAATGGTGCCGATTTATCTTCACTCAGCACTTTCAGCTCGACAGCCAAATTCGCATCTGTAAAATAGTCGACATCCACTTCACGAACGAATGCCTTTTTCTCTTCCCAATCCAGCTTTTCAACTTGGAACTGAATCCCCTGGTGTAAATAGATGGCTTCTTCATGTAAAAGAGTCATCGCACTGTACGTATCCATTTCCCCGATTACTTTCGTATTGGCAGGTGTTGAGATATCGATAATGACGACATTTTCCTGTGCCGCAGATCGCAGCGAAATTTCATGAGCCGGGAAACGGTCGCTCATCCAATGCCATTTCGTACTCGTACGCACAAGCACGCCTTCTTCTTCTAAATAGGCTAATAGTTCCTGAACTTCATATTCTCCGTACGTATCTTCCATCGAGAATGGCAGTTCAAACGCAGCACATTTTAAATGCTCCATTAAAATCAACAGGTTTTCCGGGTTAATACGTGCTTCTTCTGGTGAACTTCCTAATAGATAGCTAGGATTTTGGACAACATATTGGTCCAATGCCGTCGATTGCGCAACATACACAATGAGCGCCTCATCTTGACGTCTTCCTGCCCTACCCGCTTGCTGCCAGGCACTCGCAATATTCCCGGGGTAACCGGTCATAATACATGCCTGTAATTGGCCGATATCGACACCCAATTCAAGTGCATTCGTACTGACCACCATTTGAATCGACCCAGTCCGCAAGCCTTTCTCGATTTCTCGCCGTTCACTCGGTAAATAACCGCCACGATAGCCTTGAATGGATTCATCCATAATTTTCTTTGCTGTTAATGTTTTTAAATACGTAACGAGCATTTCCACACGAACTCTTGACTTTGCAAAAATAATCGTTTGAATACCCGCTTCAAACAAGCGCTTTGAAATATCGCGTACTTCGAGCACGGCACTGCGTCTAACGCCAAATGTCGGATGGACGATCGGCGGGTTGTAAAAAACAAATGTTTTCTTTCCTACAGGTGCACCTGACTGCTCGATTAGCTCATGCTTACTATTTGTCAGGCTTTCTGCTAATTCTTTAGGGTTTTTGATCGTGGCACTCGTACAAATAAAAATCGGATTGCTTCCATAAAATTCGCAAATACGCTGAAGTCTTCTTATAACATGCGCGACATGTGAACCGAACACGCCTTTATACGTATGCAGCTCATCAATGACGATATACTTTAAGTTTTCAAAAAGGGATACCCATTTCGTATGGTGCGGTAAAATGCCTGAATGCAGCATATCCGGATTTGTCATGACGATATGACCGGCTTTTCGAATTTTTTGGCGAATGCCTGGTGCTGTATCTCCATCATATGTGTAACTTAATATATCCTCATCCATCAGTTCAATCAGTTCATTAAGATCTGATTTCTGATCCTGTGCAAGCGCCTTAGTAGGAAACAAATAAATGGCGCGACTTGAGCGATCTTCTAAAATTTGCTGTAAAACCGGCAAATGGTAGCAATACGATTTCCCCGAAGCAGTCGGTGTAATCGCAGTAAAATGCTTTTGCTGTTGTGCGTAGTCGAATGCTTGACGCTGATGGATATAAAGCTGCTCAATGCCGCGCCCATGCAATGCTTTAATAATCGATGGGTGTAGATTGGGCGGAAAGTCTGCATACTGGGCCTGTTTTTCATCGATCGTATGCATGGCGACAATATTTTGCTTCATTTCCCCGTCATATTGCCACTCGTCGACAAGCTGCGAAATGGTTCTTTTCTTACTAAGCACCGTCTTCACCTTCCTCAATCTTCGTTGCGAGTAGCTTCAATGTATATTGGGCAGATTGGATCGATTGAATAAACCGTTTTTTGCTCGTTCCTTTAAAGAAAGACTGTACAACAAATTGTTCCATCGCATCGGCTGCGTGGTCAATTTGTTGTACATATAAATTTTTTGGGTACGTACTTTTTATCCAATTTGTCGACTGCTGCTGCCATTCGTGAATACGTGTATGGACTTCATCAACATGTGGCTTGACCTCTTGAAAGAAGTCCGGCTCCTTGTCTAAACGTCGCATTTCCTGAAAACGATGTAAACACGCATCACATTCTTCTATTAATTGGTATGTTTTATCTATTAATTGCATAAAGTGCACCTCGAATGATTTCATCTGTTTTAGCCTTGCAGCGGAAATTACTGTCGTTCGCTGCTAAGACAATATTTTAATAGTCTTTGCCCATTCAGGCTAAAGTATATTTGTTCTTAAGTGTATCAAATTCTCATCGTTTGTACTACTTATATGCGAACAGGCATTCTTTACTTGACTCTTTGTTTCTGCTAAGCTAACTTTTTGATAAACTGAGAGTAGATTGGTTAAATGCTCCACTTTCATTCTTAATTGCTCGCGTTCCATTTGCAAAGATAATAATGTTTGTGCCATTTCAACTTGTTCGATTAAGCGTGATAATTTCGACATATAATGCCCCCTTTTCACAATGATTCTTTCTTTTTTTACGGAATCCTTGTCATGTGGCAAAAATAGTGTCCATTCGCTAAAAGAAGTTATATTTTGCATAGCTTTTACAAAATTATTAACGGGTACATTGTTTGTGATACACTATTAAAGTATTATTTCTTCCAGGAAAGAAGGTGATTCCATGGTGATTCGTTATCCAAACGGTAAACTCTATGAAAGTGCGCCAAAGATTGAGACAAAAAAGGAATCCGCCAATTCTCAATCGGCTGCAAAAGAAAAAAATAAAAGAGCCGTCAATTACAGTAACCGTGGAAAAAGCTTAGAAGATGACCTAAATGAAACAAATATGTTTTATTTACATAGGAATATGGCAAATATACACAAGAAACCTGTTCCTATACAAATCGTCAAAGTAGATTATCCGGCAAGAAGTGCTGCGGTTATTAAAGAGGCTTATTTCCGCACACCTTCAACGACGGATTATAATGGCGTATGGAATGGATATTACATTGACTTTGAAGCAAAAGAAACGGATAGTAAAACATCCTTTCCATTAAAAAACATTCACCCTCACCAAATGGATCATATGCATTCCGTGACAAACCAGCGAGGAGTTGCATTTTTCATTGTACGATTCAGCACGTTAAACCGTAACTTTGTCATTTCGTATAATGTTGTGGCAAAATGGTTTTCAGCAATGGGTGAAGGTGGAAGGAAATCCATACCAATCGCCGTTTTTGAGCAGGATGCCATCGAAATTTCCGAAGGTTATGTACCAAGGCTCGATTATTTACAGGCGGTAAAAAAGTTAATCGCAAACTACAATGTTTGTGAAAGTGAGGAGAAACAACGTGACGGAAAATAGAAAAACACGCGAACAAATTAAGCGCGAACGTCAACAAAAAAATAAAAAATCCAGAAAACCGAAAACTTCTGCAGGAAAATGGATTAAGCGCATTGTTTTAGCAATCGTTTTAATTGGGGTAATTGGTTTCCTAAGTGGTGCTGCATTATTTGGCTACTATGTCAGCAAAGCACCTGAACTGGATGAAGATGCATTAAAGGATCCGATTTCGTCGGAGTTTTATGATATAAATGGAGAACTTTTTGCAACAATTGGTGCAGAAAAACGAAATTATGTAAAGTACGAAGATATTCCACAGCAAATGATTGACGCGATTATCGCAACAGAAGATGCACGATTCTTTGAACATTTCGGTGTTGACCTGTGGCGTCTTGGCGGTGCTGTACTTGCCAACTTCCGCGACGGATTTGGTGCACAAGGTGCGAGTACAATTACACAGCAAGTTGTAAAAAACTCATTCTTTACAAATGAGAAAAAGCTGGAGCGTAAAGCACAGGAGGCTTGGCTCGCAATTAAGCTGGAACGTCAATATAGTAAAGAAGAAATTTTTGAAATGTACTTTAATAAAATCCTAATGTCAGGTAGAATTCACGGTTTTGGTACAGCCGCAAAAGAATTTTACGGAAAAGAACTAAGCGAATTAACATTGGCTGAATCCGCTCAATTAGCAGGGATGCCGCAAAGTCCGAACAACTATAATCCATACAAAAAGCCGGACCGTGCAAAAAAACGTCGTAACATCGTTTTAGGCTTAATGGTTCAGCACGGCAAAATTACTGAAGCTGACGCAGAAAAAGCAAAAAAGGAACCTATTACAGGCGGTCTCATTCCTGAAGAAGAGCGTGTAGCAAATAATACTACTAAATATCCTGCATTTTTGGATGTTGTGTTAGCAGAACTTGAAAAAAATGGTGATAGCGAATTGACTTCCGAAGGGGTCAAAGTATATACAACGCTAGACCCGAAAGCACAGACGATTGTAGAAGATATGATGAACAATGACAGCAACTTCCCTACTGAAGAGATACAGGCCGGTGTTGCAGTCATCGATACACCAACAGGTGAAATTCGTGCAATTGGCGGCGGACGCAATTATACAGGTGAATTTAACTATAACTTCGCCTACGATATGACAACCCGCCAGCCTGGTTCGACTTTAAAACCTTTAATTGATTATGGTCCTGCCATTGAATATTTAAAATGGTCAACTGGTCAAACAACGGTCGATGAAAAAATTACGTATTCCGGTTCAGATCAAGTTATCGGGAACTGGGACGGCCGCTATTTAGGTACGATGACAGTACGTGAAGCACTCTATACATCACGAAATATTCCGGCAGTGAAGACTTTCCGTGAAGTTGGTCCGGAACGTGCTAAAGAGTTTTTAGGCAATTTAGGTATTGAGTCAAGCGGATTAACAGAATCCGAGGCTTTAGGTGGAGGACGCGTCAATATTTCTCCTGTCCAAATGGCCGCTTCTTATGCAGCATTCGGCAACAACGGTACTTATAATAGTCCGCATGCCATTACTAAGATTGTTTTCCGTGATGGAAAAACATCAAAATCGTTTAAACCGGAGTCCAAAAAAGCAATGAGTGATTATACCGCTTATATGGTAACGGATATTTTACGTGATGTAGTTAGTAACAAACGCAATGCCTCTGCGACACGTGCGATGGTATCAGGCGTTGATATCGCCGGTAAAACAGGTACAACAAACTATGGCTCAGATGAATTTGAAAAGTTCAATTTAAAGAGTGGCTCAGTACCGGATACATGGTTTGCCGGGTATACAACAAACTACTCAATCGCTATTTGGGGCGGTTATTCACAGCGTAAAGATGCCATTACAACATGGGAAGAGCGCTGGTTGCCACAAACATTGTTCAAATCGATCATGACGGATTTAAATCAGCATAACCCGTCATCATCATTTAAACAGCCAAGCAGCGTTGTATCGGCTTCGATTGTAATCGGATCGAATCCTTTAAAACTGGCAAATGAATATACACCTGCTACACAAAAGACAACAGAGCTTTTCGTTAAAGGAACGGAGCCAACTGAATATACAGAGGAATTTGTCCCTCAAACTTTAGATTCACCTAGTAGTTTACAAGCATCATACAATGATGCAGCACAACTGGCCGATGTTACATGGTCACATTCGTCACTGGACGGTTCCGGCGAAGAAACGGATCCCGTTACATTTGAAGTATCGATGAAAGTTGATGGCGGTCCGGCAACGGTCATTTCTACGACAAGCGCAACCGCAATTCAAGTGCCGAACATCGAACGCGGTAATGAGTATACATTTACAGTTACAGCGATTTCAGGTGATTTACGAAGTGATCCGGCAAGCGTTGCATTATTCGTGGAAGGTGACCAGGTAACAGAACCTGAAGATCCGAATGACTCCATTGAAGATCCGAACGAAGCTGAACAACCTGAACAGCCGGGTAATGGGAACAACAATGGGAATAATGGAAATGGCAACGGAAACAACGGCAACGGTAATGGAAATAATGGGAACGGGAACGGAAATAACGGCAATGGAAATGGCAACGATAATACGGTAGAGCCAGATGAATCCAATCCTGAACCACCAGCACCGAACCAGCCTAGCCCACCCGCTTCAGGCGGCGAAACAAGACCTGAAGACTCAGAAGACGATTAAAATAAAAAACATCAATTTTTCTCATTACGGGAAAAATTGATGTTTTTTTCTATATAATTGGAAATTCATGAAATAAGCGAAGAAATTTTCAAGTTAGTTTACTTTTTCATTCTCAGTCTTGCACAGCGCTTTTTTGTTTCTTTATAAAGTTCGTCCAATTGACGATAACATGCATATTGTCCAGGACGTGCTTTAATAAACTGCAGACGTTCCATCCCATTGATTGGCATGAGCTCATACTCGCTTTGCACTGAAAACGGTGTTTCTGTAATTGAACCGCCCACAATAAACTGTTCGAAATGTTCGATACCTTCCACCATGAATTGCTGTGCTGATCCATCACGTCGTTCATGGGCTGCATGAATCGTCTCACGCATTGTCTCCCACTCACTGTACCACGCGTCCACCACTTCTTTTGAAATTGCCTCTTGTTGTACTGAAATCATCATATTTTTACCAAACCTTTTTTCAAACGCTTCTGCCCTTCCCTACAGTCATCCAGTAACGGACATGTTCCGCAACCCGGATTTTGCGCTTTACAATGATAGCGACCAAAGAAAATAATTTGATGGTGTGCACGGCTCCATCGTTCAATCGGTGTTTTTTTCATAATTGTTTCTTCTACTTCCAATACACTGTCTTTCCATCGACAAAGTCCTAATCGCTTCGAGACACGCTCTACATGTGTATCGACAGCCATCGCAGGTATATCAAATGCAACCGACAATACGACATTTGCTGTTTTACGGCCTACACCTGGCAATGTGACTAGCTCTTCACGGGATGCCGGAACTTCTCCACCATATTCGTTTATCAGACGTGCACATAGTAATTGAATATTTTTTGCTTTGTTTCGGTAAAGTCCAATTGAACGAATATCATTCTGTAGTTCCTCAAGTGACACATTTAAATAATCCTGTGGTGTTTTATATTTTTGAAAGAGTTGTTTCGTCACTTTATTGACGAGGACATCCGTACATTGTGCAGATAATAATGTTGCAATCGTCAACTCAAACGGATTGTCATGCACTAATTCACAATGTGCATCGGGATACATGCGATCCATCTCATCTAGAAAGTGATTCCATTTTGCTTTTGTTATCATATTAAGTTGAATGTCCTCCTATTCTCGCTCCTCTAACCAGTTATAGAAAGAAACTTTCTCCGTTTTCTGAACCGCTTCTTGCTGATGTACCGGTTGAACCGGTGATGCTGTCATCGTATTTTTCCGGTATTGCTCACTATGCTTTTCAATTTGTGCGAGTGTCTTAATGTTGCGTTTCTTCCACTCGATCAAAATACGGTCAATATAGCGTAAGTTCACTTTATCAGCCAGTACCGCTTCTTTTAATGCGGCTTTTATGATTTCAGGACTATGTTGGTCCAAGTCCATCCACATACCGATTGTTTCGATTTCCATTGGGGAAAGCAGGCGTCCCAGCTCTTGTTCAAACAGCTGGAAAATTTTTGCCTCATCCATTTTGTTGGCAGTTGAAACCTGTTGTTGTTCTTTTGACTGCAGCAAATCCAATAGTCGTTCCCATAAAGGATAAATTGAATATTTCTCGGCAAGGCGTCCAGATTCATCAGTACTTTGAGAAATTTCGACAAAGCCTTTTTGCATTAAGCGTTGTATTATTTGAGAAATAGCCGTCAATTGGAAATTGGTCCGCTGTATTAAATCATTTGGTGTCGGAAAGTCGATTCCTTCCTGTTCGAACGTTAGTAAATGCAGAATAATTAATGCTTCGTCATCTTGTATATTTAGTTCGCTATAATGTTTAAAAAATAATTGTGGAATAGTAATTTGCAATTGCTCCGTCCAAACGCGGATTCGATTAAAATTTTTAGACATAGTTGAATCCCCCTTTGTGCGCTCGTAACGACAAAACGCCCGGCAAAATTCCGGACGTCTTCTCGTTGTATAAATTAAAATTAATTATGGATATAAACGGTTTAATAAACGTGGGAACGGGATGGATTCACGGATATGCTCTGTTCCGGAAATCCATGCAACTGTACGCTCTAACCCTAAGCCGAAGCCTGAGTGAGGTACTGCACCTTGTTTACATAAATCTAAATACCATGCATATGCATCCATTGATAAGTTATGTTCTTCTAAACGTGACTTCATTAATTCATAATCATAAATACGTTCAGAACCACCGATAATCTCACCATAGCCTTCCGGAGCGATTAAGTCTGCACATAAAACAACATCATCGCGCTCTGGGTGTGGCTGCATGTAGAACGGTTTAATACCGATTGGGTAGCATGTGATAAATACTGGTTTGTCATAATGGTTGGCAATTGCTGTTTCGTGTGGTGCACCGAAATCATCACCCCACTGAATATCATCAAAGCCTTGCTCATGTAAAAACTCGATCGCTTGATCATAAGAAATACGCGGGAATGGTGCTTTCACGTTTTCAAGTTTAGATGTATCACGGCCTAGACGCTCTAAATCAAGCTTACAGTTTTTCAGAACAGATTGCACGATATGTGATACATATTGCTCCTGTACTTCCAAGCTTTCATCATGTTCGACAAATGCCATTTCAGGCTCGATCATCCAGAACTCGATTAAGTGACGACGCGTTTTTGATTTTTCTGCACGGAATGTAGGACCGAACGAGAATACTTTTCCTAATGCCATTGCAGCAGCTTCCATGTAAAGCTGACCTGATTGAGAAAGGAATGCATCTTCATCGAAATATTTCGTATGGAACAGCTCTGATGTCCCTTCAGGTGAAGAACCTGTTAAAATTGGCGGGTCCATTTTTGTAAAGCCATTTTCATTGAAAAATTCATATGTCGCACGAATAATTTCGTTTCGTACTTTCATGATCGCATGTTGTTTACGAGAACGTAACCATAAGTGACGGTTGTCCATTAAAAATTCTGTACCATGTTCTTTTGGTGTAATTGGGTAGTCTTTAGCAGGACTGATTACTTCGATACCTGTAACATTTAACTCAGCACCGAAAGAAGAACGCTCGTCTGCTTTAACTTCACCAATAACATACATTGACGTTTCCTGTGTCATGCCTTTAGCTACTGCAAACAGTTCTTCGCCTACTTCTTCTTTCACGACTACACCTTGTGCGAAGCCTGAGCCATCACGTAACTGAAGGAAAGCCAATTTACCGCTAGAACGTTTGTTAGCTAACCATGTACCAATTTTTACTGTTTCGCCAATATGATTTGGCATATCTTTAATCATAATTTTTTTCATAAAGTCCTCCAAAGCTTAAGTTGCAGGCTCGCTTAATCTTGCCATTTTGCTTTAACAAATGCATCGATTCGGCGGACTGCCTCTTCTAATAGTTCTAAAGATGTCGCATACGATAAGCGTATTGTCGCGGGTGCACCAAATCCTGAACCTGGAATGACCGCAACATTTGCTTCTGTTAATAGTGCCGATACAAAATCATCCACTGAAGTGTAACCTGTTTTTTCGGCTGTTTCTGAAACATCCGGCAATAAGTAGAAAGCACCCTGTGGCTTTAATACTTTTACGCCGGGAATTGCTGCTAATTTAGGGAAAATCGCCTCTAAACGTGATTCAAACGCTTTTCTCATCTTTTCTACTGTATCCTGTGAGCCGTTATATGCTTCAATCGTTGCATATTGAGCTGTAGTTGTAGCATTTGAAGTAGAGTGAGAGGCTAAATCCGTCATCGCTTTAATGATTGTCGCATCACCAGCTGCATAGCCAATGCGCCATCCTGTCATAGAGTGAGATTTTGCAACACCGTTCACAACAATTGTACGTGATTTCACTGCGTCTGAAACTTCCGCAATTGAATAATGCTCTACTCCATTGTAAACAAGCTTTTCATAAATTTCATCTGAAACGATTAAAATATCCATTTCTTCTGCCACTTGTGCAAGCTCTGCCAATTCTTCCTTCGTATAAATCATACCAGAAGGATTGGATGGCGAGTTTATAATTACAGCTTTTGTTTTTTCTGTAACAGCATTACGTAATTGCTGTGCTGTAATTTTAAAGTTTTGTTCCTGTGTTCCTTCTACATATACGGGTACACCGCCAGCAAGCTTCACTTGTTCAGGATAAGATACCCAGTAAGGAATCGGGATAATTACTTCATCGCCCTCATTTAAAATAACCTGGAACAATGTATACAGAACGTGTTTTGCTCCGACACCAACGATAATCTCATTTGCTTTGTATGTAAGGTTATTGTCACGAGCCAATTTATCAATAATTGCTTTCTTTAAAGCAGGCAACCCTCCAGCCGGTGTATATTTTGTCAGACCAGCATCCATCGATTTTTTTGCTGCATTTAAAATATTCTCCGGTGTATTAAAGTCAGGCTCCCCTGCACCTAAACCAATTACATCAATACCTTGCTCCTTTAACTCTTTCGCTTTAGCTGTAATCGCTAAAGTAGAAGATGGTGTTAAAGTTTTTACACGATTTGCCAACAATTGTTTCATGTTGCTCTCTCCTCTACAAATTCAATATGCGTTTCCACCATTGCCCGTCTTCAAATAGAAGATAGACATAATTCAAGCTGCCGGATTCACTTTTATAGGTAATTTCCCATACTGGACCCGGCTCCTCGAATCCTAACTTCATATGAAGAATCTCTTTCACGGCAGTATCATCCTGAAAAACAGACAACGCCTGTTCTTCTGTAATGCCATCCGCTAAAAATACTTCTTGCATTGAATTCTCATCTAAACTCATTGGGACGAAGACTGCTTTTTCCTTCCCATACTCATCCACTCCGAAAACAGTGACATATGGCTTATTCCCATTGTAAACATAGGAATCATCAACAACAGCAAGTGCTTTCGTATCCAGCGCAAAACTTTCCGCCTTTTGTTCTATTTCACTAAACGGTGCATTGGCTTTCCAAAATACGAACACTGAAATAACAAGCGACAAAGATAAAATAAAGACAACCGAAAAGATAATCCAGTTTTTCATAACTGCACCTTGCATTCCGATGTATTTGAATGTTGTTTAAAATTTTGTTTCATTTTTGTCAACCTGCTTTCCTTCCTCATCGTTTTTCATTATACCAATTTCCTAAGCTTTGTACCATACTGTGTAGAGGCAGTTTTTGTATAGAAATTGGCGGTAATGACTCGATAAACTGCTGTCCGTATGATTTTGTTTCAATCCGGCGATCCAAAACGATAAACACCCCTTTATCATGGCTGGAACGAATTAACCGGCCGAACCCTTGTTTGAACCGGATAATAGCATCAGGCAGCGAAAGCTCTGTAAAGGAATTGCGTCCTTGCTGTGTTAAATAATTGGCCCGCGCTTTAAATGCAGGCTCTTCCGGAGAAGAAAACGGCAGCCGCACGACAATAACTGCAGACAAACCGTCACCCGGCACATCGACCCCTTCCCAAAAACTGTTCGTTCCAAATAATACGGAATGATTAAACTTTTGGAAAGACTTTAATAAGCGCATACGGCTTCCGGATGTGACACCTTGTGCAAAAATCATATAGTCGCTTAACAATTCACTTTCCTGTATTAGATTGACCGTTTTACGCAGCATGTCCTGAGATGTGAATAAAACAAAACATCTACCATTCGTCATTCGCACTGTATTTGTGACCGCATGCGCGACCTCTTCAATATATTCGGATTGTGAAACGGCCTGAATGTCCGGCATGTCATTGACAATATACACTTCCGCCCCGTCATAATAACTCGGATCAGCATGGAGCTTTTCAATTGGAATCGACGGATCGATTCCCAGCTGGTTCGTAATAAAACGCTCATTACTTGGCACTGTTAACGTTCCGGATGTCCAGACAATGCCGCTTTTTTCACGGATTGGATCAAAAAGTTTCCCAATCGTCGATGTCACTTCGATCGGTTTTTTATAAAGCTGGATACTTCCCGGAACACTGCGCTGGTCCAATTCCAGCCAGCATGAATAGTCGGGATCCTGGCTTAAAAATACATCATCCCATTCTGCAATTTTAATCGTAAACTCATTGACGATATACTGCCATTGCTCAATTAAATATTCATGCTCTGGTGCAAGCTCCTCCACACTAGAAGTGAACTTCCGTATAAGCTCGGTCGCCTCATCCACCCATTGCTGCACAGTGAGCGAAACTTTTATTAAAACTTCACGCCCCAACTGCAATTCAGAAATGAAGACTTCAATTTTCTGTTGTTTAGACTGGTGATTTGCAACCTTCACTTCTCGAAGCAATGCCGCCATTGCTGTATCAAACGCATTGACCATTTGAATATAGCGCTTTTCCAGCTGATCCAGTGTTTGATAATTCAGCAGCTGTTTCTTAATTGCAACCCGACGAATTTTATAAAACAGCTGTTCATCTTCCTGTATACCAATTTGTCCAAATAAATATTTCCAATTCATATAAGTAAAGATTTTTTCATGCTGATTGATTGCAGCCTGAATAAACTGATGCGCTTCATCAATTATCCATCCGCCTAATGAATTAAAAATCTGCTCATTGCGAACCAGATCACTTAGCAGCATTGCATGATTTGTCACAATAATGTCTGCCTGATGACTATTTTGAATTGCCCGTGAGTAAAAATCATAGAGCGGCATTGTCGTTTTCGGCAATGCGCTCTTTCGGATTTTATCAAGGAGCAGCTGACCGCCGCCTGACACATTCAGCTCACTTAAATCACCAGTCTCCGTTTTCGCCAGCCAGATCAGTGTTTGCAGTACTGTAAAAGTCTGATCATAGGATTCATCCTGGGTTTTTAGCTCTTTCTCGAACTTTTCAACGTCGATATAGTGATTCATCCCTTTTAATAAAGCCATTTTAATCGGCTGGCCAAGTGCCTGTTCCAATATCGGAATATCGTTTTGCATAAGCTGATCAAGCAAATGAGAAGTATACGTACTAATTCCTATTTTCCGATTTGTTTTCTTAGCATAATAAATCGATGGCACTAAATAGCCCATCGTTTTTCCGATGCCCGTTGATGCTTCGATAACGTGCTCCGCATTTGTGTTGAGTGCATGCCAAATGCTGTCCATCATTTGAAACTGCTGCGGGCGCTCTTCAAAATCGGGAATTCCATTTAATAATAAAGTCATTTTTTCATCAGTCGTCTGCGGATAAACAAGTTTATCCCCATCGCTCTTTGGCGTTGGTGCCATTTTGCGAATTGCGATTTTACGGTAAAAGACATGCCCTTCATCCGTTATTGCTTTGTTGCGTTTGATGACAAGCGCGTCAAAAAACAGCTGGGCCAAATCTGTTCTCAAACGGAAAGAACGTTTATGCAATTGTTCCAAAGTAACGAGCGGCAATGTTAACAGCTCTTCCCAACAATGTTTAAGCAGGTAAGCTGTTGCGAGTGCATCATCATCCGCTCGGTGTGCACTTTGCAGCAGAATATTAAAATCGTTCGCTAAATCCGATAATTTGTAGCTTAGCGACATCGGAAACAAAATTTTTGTTAGTTCGACTGTGTCAATTTTCTTGCCGTGCCATTTCGATAGGCCTGCACGGTTAAATTCTGCCTGTAAAAAGTTCAAGTCAAAATCGGTATTATGGGCAACAAATACTGCCCCTTCCAGCAGCTCGTAAATATAATCCGCATACGCCTCAAATGGTAAAGCATCTTTTACATCTTCGTCTGTAATATTAGTTAAATCCTGTATAAATAACGGGATCGGTTTTCCCGGATTGATAAATGTAGAATATTTTTTTACGATTTCCCATCCTTGCATAATAACGATCGCAATTTGTATCATACGGTCGCCGCTTGCAGGAGAATGTCCTGTAGTTTCTATGTCGACAATCGCATACTTTTGACTTTCCTTCATTTTTCTTCAACTCACAGTTCAAGTAATATAACGGCATTTTATCATACTGGAGGCAATGAGGTCATGTAATTGGATAGAACGGATGAACGTGGCGGTAGAATGCTGCCATCGTAAATATAGTGCCGATTCCGATGTATGAACGTTCTAAATGTTCTAATATATTTTAAAATCATCTAATAAATTTTTATTTGTTCTAATAAAATTACGGTTTTCAAATATAACCGCCAACTGTTCGAATAAACATCCAAATTGTTCTAAAATCATTTCAAGTTCATCTAATATCCATCTCAAGTATTCTAATATAAGCTCAATTGTTCTAATAAAAATTACACGCAGCATCACTTTTGCCACTAACGTATTACTTTTCATATTTTTTTAGGCAAAAAAACCTAGTGCCGCCTCAAGGACAACACTAGGTTAATATACTATGTATAGGTGTGCAGGGGCTCATCTCCCTGCACAATTCAAAAGCTTCCCAGCAAATCCGTGCTGTTGGTGGAGGCTTTTGTTGTGAAGACTAAATCTTCACAGAGGTTTTGGCACCTAAAACATAGAATACAACAAATTAAGAATTCTTTCAACTAGATTAATCCATTAAATTTGAACGATTTCCGAAAATTCCTTTTAACATTGGTGGTGTAACTAATGTTGTAATAATAATTACGATTACCATTGGCGTATAGTCTTCCGCCGGCAGTAAACCACTTGATAAACCCATACCCGCAAGAATCAATGCAACTTCACCACGAGAAATCATCCCTGCACCGATACCTGCAGAAGATTTCCAGCTAAAGCCTGCCAATTTCGCACCAATACCAGATCCGATCAGCTTAGATAAAATTGCAACGATTGAGAAGATCACCAAAAACCAAATATTCTCTGTAATCCCATCAAATGTAACAGATAATCCGATACTAACGAAGAAGAACGGCACAAAAATTCCGCTCGCAATTGGTTCAACTTTATGCTCGACTGTCTCTTTATATGGAGTGCGTCCGATCGCAATACCGATAAAGAATGCTCCGATAATTGTAGCGATACCAAAATAATGCTCACCTATGTATGCTAACGCAAAACATGCAATAAGCGCTCCGCTTAACAGTGCCTCCGTAACTTTCAGACGGCTGAACGCTTTTAGGAACGGTGGAATAACCCATCTCATTACAACAAATAATAAAACAAAGAAGAATACTTTTCCACCGATTAATACTGGAATTGAAACATCATCCCCTACAAGGAAACTCATTGCAATTGCGATTAATACTACGACGATAATATCATCCAGTACGGCAGCACCTAATAATGTAGAACCTTCTTTACTCTTCAGCCAACCGATTTCGCTTAATGTTTGAACTGAAATACTAACTGATGTAGCAGCTAATGTTAGTCCGATGAAAATTGCCTGACCTTGTGTAAGTCCAAATGCCAATGCTAGCGGATAACTCATAGCAATCGGTAAAATTACCCCGCCAATTGCAACAAAAATTGCCCCTTTCATATTTGCATTTAAATCTTCCAAATCGGTTTCTAAACCGGCTAAAAACATTAATAGAATAACCCCTATCTGACTGAATGTTTGCATCACTTCACTGTCAGTAATCCAGCCAAGCATAGCAGGACCGATAATAATACCGATCAGGATTTTCCCCAGTACTGAAGGTTGTCCTAGTCGCACTGTAAAATGCCCTGCTATTTTTGTTGCCAATAGTACGATAACTATTTGAAAAATAAACATAATATCCCCCTTTTACTATAGAAAAAGGCATGGTGCCGCCAGTTTTGACTGACTCCACCATGCCTCGCTTCATATAAGATTAGTTTTATTTTAAACAATAAAAAAGGAAAAAGCAATAATATTTTATCATTATCTGAATATTCCTTATTCAATAACAAAAAGATAGATTAGAAAAACCCCGGCAATACCTCTCGTTGAAAATATTGATTTTTTCTTAACCAAACATTTAAAATATGGCGATGTGTCAGCAGCTTTCTCCGTGAAGCATGCCTTCTTTGCGCTTCCTGCAGACTTTCGAGCAATATCCGTGTTTCCGTCAGACATTGTTCCGGATCAGTAATTACTTGTAAAGCCGGACTAATAAGCCTATGTTCCTGCAAAAGTGCAAGCACTTTTGCAAACTCTTGTCCCATCGCAATATAGTTTTCTTCTATATTAAAATCAATACATTGATATAATGTGTTTTCCACTTCTTTTTCTACAAGCTCCATTGACTGATTTTCCATATGTCACCTCATGTTGGAATTGTATACAACAAGTATAGTAGAATTCAGCACAATAAAAAAGAAATTGGATCGAAAAAAAGCTACGGAGCATCTTATCTGCACCGTAGCAACAGGTTATTTTGCATGAATTGCTTTTCCGAAAACCGAACGTGCCGCATCTCCAACATGTTCACTCACTGTCGGATGCGGGAAAATGAGTCTTGCCAGATCTTTTACTGATCCTCCCAATACTTTTGCCGCCAGCATGGAGTTAATCATTTCTGTAGCTCCATCACCAACGACACATGCGCCGTAAATATCGCCTTCAGGACTCGCTACAAACTTCATAAAGCCCTGTGTATTACCTTCAAGCAGTGCTTTAGGGTTTGTAGGTAAATACATCTTCGTAACAATACTATCTGCAGGTGCTTCATGCTCCAGCATGCCAAATGTTGCAATTTCAGGATGCGTATAAACGCATCGCGGGATTTCCTGCTGATTGATCACTTTCGGATGCTTCCCTAAAATATAATCCACCGCATGTACCCCTTCTGCGCTTGCAGAGTGGGCAAGCTGGAATCCGCCAACTAAATCCCCTATCGCAAAAATACCGGGAATACTCGTTTCATAATGGTTATTCACTTTGATTAAACGACCATCCATTTGCATTTCCAGCACTTCCGCGATTTCAGTGTTTGGACGGCGCCCTGTCGCAAACAGTAAATTTTCGAACGGGAAATTTCCGATTGATGTTTGAACATAGTCAGCATGGATTTCTTCGAATGTAAAGTCTGTCACAAGTTCGATTCCCAGTTGTTTCATTTTTTCTTTAATAATCGGTCGTGCATCTGGTTCTTCTGTTTGCAATATATCTTTACTATGGTTTAATACGGTTACTTTTGTTCCCATTGGCGCTAGCGCAAATGCCATTTCAATTGCAATGACCCCGCCTCCGATAATTGTTAATTGTTTCGGCAGCTCCTGGATCGAAAAAAACGTATCGGTTGTATGATAATTTGCATTTTCAAGCCCTTTAAATGGCGGAACAAATGGGCGGCTGCCTGTTGCTAAAATGACATGATCTGCTGTAAATGCCTGATTACCGATGATCACTTTTCGTTCTGCGGTTACAGTCGCTTTCCCCCGATACATTGTAATCTGCGCATTTTCGATAAACGTTTCAATATTTGATAATAGTTCGTCAACAACTCGATCTTTACGTTGCATTAACTTCGGAAAATCAATATTAATCGTCGGTACTGTCACACCCCAATCCGTCCCGCGCCGAATTTCCTGTACCAATTTGCTATGTTCAAGCATAATTTTCGATGGAATACAGCCGACATTATAACAAGCCCCGCCGACTTTATCTTTTTCTACAAGCGCTACTTTCAGCCCGCTTTTTGCCGCATGAATTGCTGCAACATATCCACCGGGACCCGCACCAATAACAGCTAAATCAAAGTTTTCCATATATACCACCTCATTTTTCACATTAGCATTACAGTTCAGGGAATGCAACAATCGTATACCTATTTTTATTTTATTCTAAATATTCGGTCAATAAAAAGCAGCGAAGTGCCAACTGCACCCGCCGCTTTTTCATCCATTACTTCAGTACTTTAATTTCCACATTTTTACGTCCCCAATTAAGGGCTACTTTTTTTGTTTTGACAAATACATCAATACGATTTCCTTTAATCGAACCGCCCGTATCACCGGCAACCGCTACCCCATATCCTTCCACCCATACTTTTGTACCAAGCGGAATCACCTTTGGATCGACTGCAATTAGTTTTATATCCGGGTTTTTCTTCAAGTCAATTCCGGATGCCGTCTTTCCCGAACACCCTTTGCAATAGGCTGTAAAAGCACTTGCTTCAACAGTTAATGTTTTGACAACCTCATAGTCCTCAATCGTTTCCTTTTTTTTCTCTTTTTCAGCCGGTACTTTTTTATTTTGAATGTGGTCCGGTAATTTCAGCACGAAACCTTCCGTAACTTCTTCAATATCTTCAACCTCATTTAGTTCTAGCAATGTATATACTGATGTGTCATAAAGATCTGCAATTTCATCGAATTCTTCCCCTTTCTTCACTGTATGCGTAGCTGCGATTGCTCCGCTCGCGAAAAATAAGGTAGTGACCATAAAGAAGGCAAAGCTAAATAATAGTTTATTTTGAAACATACTAATTATTTCCCCCTGTATCTTTTGTCTATTTTGTAAAATAAAGCTAAATCCAAGTCTACACATTTTATATTTCAAAAAGATTACAGGGAGATAATATAAAAATTACAAAAATATCCTTTTCAAACCAAAAATGTAATATAAAAAAAGCTGTCATATAGGAATAATCCACGACAGCTTTTCATATGTTCATTTACAAAATTGTTGCTTCCGGTTCGTATGCGATTATTTCTTTAATTGTATTGCTTTCCCCCATAATGGCCACAGTTGGGGTATGTTCGGCAACTTCTTTATTATCCACATACACGTAAGAAATGATGATGACAATATCATCTTTTTGAACAAGACGTGCCGCTGCTCCATTTACGCATATAACGCCTGAACCACGTTCTCCGGCAATAATATATGTCTCAAAGCGCGCACCGTTGTTGTTATTGACAATATGGACTTTTTCATTCGGCAGCATCCCAACTGCATCCAAAATATCTTCATCAATTGTAATGGAACCAACATAATTTAAATCGGCCTGTGTCACTTGGGCACGGTGGATTTTACTGTTCATCATCATTCTAAACATGGATTATTTCCCCTTTTAACGAAAAAATTAAATTATCGATTAAACGTGTTTCACCAATATGAACGGCAGCTGCAACAACGATTTGATCTGTCTGATCATCGACTTCCTGTAAATCCGGGTAGGATAATATCATCAAATAATCAACGTGGCCATCCGTGTTGTCATGTATTATTTTCTTAGCCAGTGAAATGGCGGATTCCACACTTCCGGATTCCAACAGTTCCCTTTTTGCCAGTTGGAGCCCCTGCTGTATTGCAGGTGCCTGTGAACGCTCTTCAGCAGACAAATAAATATTGCGGCTTGATTTGGCTAAACCATCCTCTTCACGTATAACCGGAACAACACGGATCGTTACCGGAAAATTGTAATCGCGCACCATTGTTTGAATGATTGCCACTTGCTGGGCATCCTTTTGTCCGAAATAAGCACGGTCCGGCTGCATTAAATTAAAGAGCTTCGCTACAACTTGCAAAACTCCGTCAAAATGACCCGGTCGGGTCGCCCCGCATAAAATATGTGCCTGACGTCCTGCTCGAATAGTGATTCCTCCATCGTGCGGATACATTTCCTCTACAGAGGGTGCAAATATATAATCTACCCCTGCCGATTTTGCCAGTTCTGTATCACGCGGGAAATCTCTTGGATATGATTCAAAATCTTCATTTGGACCAAATTGTGTTGGATTGACGAATATGCTCATGATGACAAGCTCATTTTCGCTGCGTGCATGTGCTGCCAATGTTAGATGCCCTTCATGTAAATAGCCCATTGTCGGAACAAGACCAATTGACTGCCGGTTGTATTTTGCCGTTTTAACTACTTCACGCAGCTGGGCAATTGTTGTTAATACATTCATTATTTTACGCCTCCGTATAGCTCGATTAGCTCCGTTTCTTTCATTGTGAAACTTTGTTGTAATGTCGGGAAAGCACCTGATTTTACTGCGTTTGTATAACTTGTAATCCCCTTCTCCACCTCATCACCTACTCGTGCAAATGCTTCAACAAATTTTGGTATGTGATGTTTTCCATATTGCAATAAATCATGGAATACAAGTACTTGGCCATCCGCTTTTACACCTGCACCGATGCCAATCGTCGGAATCGTTAATTTTTGCGATACAGCTTCCGTCAACTGATGCGGAATACATTCAAGTACGACGGCACATGCGCCTGCTTGTTCAACGAGTAAAGCATCCTTTATTAACTTTTCTGCTTGCTCAGCTGTTTTGCCTTGCACTTTATAACCGCCAAGTACACCTGCCGATTGTGGTAGTAAGCCTAAATGTGCAACTACCGGGATACCGGCATTCGTAAATTTCTTAATAACAGGTACGATTTCATCTGCACCTTCAACTTTGAGGGCATTCGCATTCGTTTCCTGCATCATTTTCACAGCTGTTTTCAATGTTTCATTGATATCTCCGTGATAAGAACCGAAAGGCATATCGACTACGATAAAGGTATCCGGTGCACCACGGCGAACCGCTTTACTATGGTGGATCATATCTTCTACTGTCACACGCATTGTGGATTCATAGCCCAATACGACCATCCCGAGGGAATCCCCGACAAGAATCATATCAACACCTGCCGCTTCTGAAAATTTCGCTGCCGGATAATCATAAGCGGTAATCATGACAATTTTCTCGCCTTGCTCTTTCATTTTTAAAAACTGTGCTGTTGTTTTCATGTTCTTCCTCCTTAAGTGGAAAGAAAACAAAAATACCCTTCTATCTAAAATTAGACAGAAGGGTAGTACCATACGTAAATTCAATACATTCCATACTTAAAATGGAAATAATCCAACGACAAGTATAAAATGAATTCATTTATGCGCGTTTTCTTCCGTCTCTGTCTTGTGTAGATCAAAGCAGATTTTTTAAATGTTGACTAGCAGTGGCAGGTACAGTTCTATTAAGATACTGTCCTAAAGCTACTATAACAAGTTTGGAAGAAAACGTACAGAATAAATAATTAATGTAAAAAATATTTCTACTAAGCTTTTACGGTAAAAGTTCAATATCCGCAGAGTAAATGCCTTTAATTTCCCCGTTCGCTTGACGAATTTCCAGGACACCGCTCTCAGTGATACTGACAGCTTCCCCTTCAACGACTTCCCGCAGTGTTGTTGCTTTTACACGCTTTCCGATTGTCCCCGAAGACTGTTCCCATAGCTGTTTTATTTGACCGAAGCCATTTTTCACGTATTCATCACTGTATTTCTCCAAAGATTCAAGCACATTGGCGACGAAATGTACACGTTCAATCGGTTCTCCTTCTTCAATCGCAATCGAAGTAGCAATCGTTTGTAACTGTTCAGGAAAATCATCTATCTTCTGGTTGACATTGATGCCTATACCAATTAACAATGCCTGGATACGATCAGCCTCAGCTACCATTTCAGTCAAAATTCCCGTTGTTTTTTTGCCGTTAATTAAAATATCATTCGGCCATTTGATTTCAGGAGTGAAATTTTTAAAACTGGATTTCATCGCTTCAACAATGGCTACAGCAGTGACTAGGGTAAATTGAGGGGCTTGGTGCGGTGCAACATCCGGACGAATGATGACCGTCATCCAAATCCCTTGCCCTTCTGTTGATTCCCATTCACGCATCATCCGCCCTCGCCCTGCTGTTTGATGCTCAGCGATGACAACCGTGCCATCCGGTGCACCAGCTCGGATAAGTTCATGCGCAACAAGCTGTGTCGACTCAACCGTTTCATAATAATGTACTTGGCGGCCATAACGTTCCGTCGTCAAAAATTGCTGCAATTGTCCCATATCCACTTTATCCGGTACAGATAGAAGTTTATACCCGCGTTTTTTTACTGTTTCAAATTCATAGCCTTCCTGCTTCAATGTTTGCATATGTTTCCATATAGCTGTTCGAGACACATTTAGCTCATCCGCCAACACTTGGCCGGAAATCGGTTCTCCTTCCGCAGTCAAAAACCGTTTCAAAATTTCATCCTTCATCGTGAAATGCATAAAACCATTCCTTTAATTGTTGTTTATCATTTTGTACTTCCTCATTTAAGACCGCTTCTACTGCTGCATTTAATGTCTGTTTAATCCAACTGCCGCGCTTTTTTGAGGACCAGTCCAACAAGTCTTTTCCTGTAATCGCAAGCTCATTTACATGCTGAATTGGCAATCCATTTTTTCGGGCCACTAATTCTTCATAGCTCAATTCAAGTTTACAATTTTGCCAAATAGTAAACTGGAAGGACGTTTTAAGAACGATTGTATCGTAGCTTAACAAATCAACAAGGCTCATCCCATTGCGTAAGCTTTCATAAGCAGCCAAAACTGTTTTTACGAAAAGCTTATCCTTATTTGAACAGCGATACTTCGTAAGCAACGATAAATCGCTGCCGTTTACTAAACAAAAATATGCCCACCCAACTTGGCGATCTTCCGAATAATAATGTGTCCAATTAGAAGCAGTAAAATTGCCATGCAAGTAATCGCCCAATGTCGTTTTTTCCATGTAATCAATGCCGAATGACGCATGAGCAGATATAAAAATCTTTGAAAGTTCAACTTGAATGCGCTCGATTGCAACATACTCAATTGAAGCTGCTTTTTTCCGGATTGCTTCGAATGTATTTTCCTCGATTGAGAAGTGAAGCTGTGCAGCAAATCGGACAGCACGCAGCATTCGGAGAGCATCTTCTTCAAAACGCTGATCCGGCTCACCTACCGCACAAATAACTTTGCTATCGATATGTTGGCGGCCATTGTAATAATCGATGTACTCTCCCGATTGGCTAAGTGCCATCGCATTCATTGTAAAATCCCGGCGTTTTAAATCTTCTTGTAAATTACGAACAAATTCGACAGTATCCGGACGACGATGATCACTGTAAGTAGACTCTGTCCGGTAAGTTGTCACTTCGATTGGCTCTCCACAGTCCAGTACAATGACCGTTCCGTGAGCGATTCCAACATCAATTGTTTGTGAAAAGATCGTTTGAATTTCTTCAGGCATTGCACTCGTTGCGATATCGACATCATTATTTTCCTTTTTCAAATAATAATCACGTACCGCTCCACCTACAATAAAAGCTTCAAAGCCGGCATGTTCAATCTTTTTAATGACTTCCTTTGCCGCTTGCCATTGTTGCGGAATCATTCTTTTTTTCAACCACACTTTCATATATCCGTTCATATTGTTCAACCATTTTTGTTTGATGGAACTGTTCGCGTACTGATTGTAGTGCGGCTTCTTTGAAAGCTTGATGTTTTTCTTCATCCTGCAGCAGTTCGACCGCATAATCCGCGACAGCCTGGGTATCACCAAGTGGCACCAAGTAGCCGTTCACACCATCATTGATCACTTCAGGAATCCCTCCGATTGCAGTACCGATACCTGGTACACCGCATGCCATCGCTTCCAATAATACGAGCCCGAACGATTCTTTTTCTGAAAGCAATAACTTTAAATCACTGATTGCAAAAAGTTCTGTAATGTTTTCCTGCTTACCTAAAAACAAAACATCATCCGTATAAGGTGAATCTTTAACCATATCTGTGACACGATGCTTTTCCGGGCCATCCCCGACTAATAATAATTTCGCCGGAATACGCTCACGAATCTTCAGAAATGACTCGACTACATCCGGCAGATTTTTTATTTTACGGAAATTCGACACATGGATAATTACTTTTTCATGCGGCAAAATACCAAATTGCTCTTTTAGATTGCCAGGGTCCACTGGCTTAAATACATCCTCATCAACGAAGTTATAAATTGTCTCAATCGGTTTTTTCGTATCGATTAAAGCATACGTCTGCTGTTTTAACGATTCCGAAACAGTCGTCACTGCATCCGAACAATCAATTCCATACTTGATCGCCTGCGCCAGCGTAGAATCTTCTCCCAAAACAGAAATATCTGTTCCGTGAAGTGTTGTGACAATACCAAAGTTCTCGCCGCTCATATGACGGGCCAATACCGCACAAACCGCATGAGGAATCGCATAATGAACATGTAATAAATCGAGTTTTTCCTCTTTTATAACATCAGCCATTTTACTTGCTAATGCAATATCGTATGGTGGGTATTGAAATACCGAATAATTATTCACTTCAACCTCGTGGAAAAAGACGTTTGAATAAATTTTATTAAGTCGAAATGGCACACTTGATGTAATAAAGTGAATTTCATGTCCTCGTTCTGCCAACATTTTACCTAGCTCTGTTGCAATTACACCCGAGCCTCCCACTGTCGGGTAACATGTAATACCAATTTTTAATTTCTTCATTCGGCTCCCCATCCTTTCAACAATACGATTTTAACTTTCTTCAAAATGATTTAACACATTTATAAAGTAAAATTGACTGGCTCTTTATTTTCTGCGCTCTTCTAAAATACGCCAGTCAACAAAACCTTCCTGAAGCCCTTTTAATAAAATTTCCGCTGTCCCCATATTTGTCGCAAGCGGTATATGATACAAGTCGCATAACCGCACTAACGCCATAACATCCGGTTCATGCGGCTGCGCTGTCAATGGATCTCGGAAGAAAAATACCATATCCATATCATTATTGGCGATCATCGCACCAATTTGCTGATCTCCCCCAAGTGGACCTGAGCGAAACTTCGTAATCGGAAGTGCTGTTTCGGCTTCAATCATTGTACCCGTAGTGCCGGTCGCATATAGATCATGCTCTTTCAAAATACCGCGATAAGCAATCGCAAACTGAATTAAATTATCCTTTTTCCGATCATGTGCTATTAATGCAATTTTCATTATTATCAACTCATTTCTAAATGATGTTCTCTAATCCATAGATTAATGTATTGGTTTTCATTACCTCTTCAATACTAAATGTAACACCGCTCATAAAGCTTCCGCGATTTAAAGAATCATGACGAATCGTTAATAATTCACCTGTGCTGCCAAACAGTACTTGCTGGTGCGCTACTAAACCTGGAAGTCTTACTGAATGGATGTGCATTCCGTCATAGTTTGCGCCTCTTGCACCAGTATGTGTTTCTTTTTCATCCGGATGCCCTTGCTTTTTCGCCTTTCGTACTTCACTGATCATTTGCGCTGTTTTAATGCCGGTACCAGATGGCGCATCAAGCTTTTGATCATGATGCATTTCGATAATTTCCACATCCGGGAAATATTTTGCGGCATCTTTGGCAAATTTCATCATTAATATTGCACCAATCGCGAAGTTTGGCGCAATAATACAGCCTAATTGTCTTTCGGTTGCCATTTGCTGCAGTTCTTCAAGTTGTTCTTCGGTAAAACCTGTCGTCCCTACAACTGGACGTATATTATGTAGTAGTGCCTGTTTTGTTCGTTCATAAACACAAAGCGGATTTGTTAAATCCAAAAGCACATCCGGCTTTGTCTCACGCACAAGCTCAACAAAATTTGTATAAATCGGAACTTCATAATGATTCGGAAACTCTTCAAGTAGGCCCAGCGATGTACCGACCTCTTTATAGTCGAGTGCTGACACAAGTTCCATCCCGTCATTATTCATGATTGTATGTACTGCTTCTGTACCCATTTTGCCTCGTGCACCGGCAATTGCTACTCTAATTGTCATACTAAAATAACTCCTTTTTACTTTTAGTTGCTTTATCCTTGTTTATTTATTTTGAGTAATATGTTGCGTCATTCAACCGTTTATCCATATTGTTGTCAAATGCGACAAAATCAAACATAATAAACAATGTAACCTTTTTTCTGCTCCAACACATATATTCTTACTCAACCGATTTTAGGAGGTTTACTATGCAAGGAATAAAAATACAGAATATCATCGGAATTCTGATAGGATCCGCAATATTCAGTTTCGGTTTTGTCCACTTTAATATGCAAAACCAACTGGGTGAAGGTGGATTTAGTGGTATTACACTTATTTTATATTTTACACTAAATTGGGACCCAGCATTAATGAATTTACTATTAAATATTCCAATGTTTATTCTAGGCTGGCGTTTACTAGGGAAAAAATCATTTATCTATACGATCATCGGTACACTTAGCGTATCAGTATTCTTAAAAATCTTTCAAATTTACGAAGTCGATATGAACTTGCAGGATGATTTATTCCTTGTATCGTTGTTTGCAGGGGTATTTGTCGGAATCGGTTTAGGGATTGTGTTCCGATTCGGAGGGACAACTGGCGGGGTCGATATTTTAGCCCGTTTGGCAAATAAATATCTTGGTTGGAGTATGGGTAAAACGATGTTCGGCTTTGATTTCTTTGTCATAATCCTTTCCTGGATGACGTTTTTGGATGCCCGCTCGATGATGTATACATTAGTAGCTGTTTATGTAGGCGGTCGTGTCATCGATTTAGTGCAGGAAGGTGCCTATTCAGCAAAAGGCGCGTTTATTATTTCTGTTAAGTCTGATGAAATCGCAAACTTAATTACAAATAACATGGACCGCGGCGTAACTGTTTTTGACGGACATGGGCATTTTACAAAAGAGCATCGCGATGTTCTGTACTGTGTCATCGGCCGAAACGAACTCGTCCGGTTAAAAAACATCGTCCACGGCGTTGATCCACATGCATTTGTTTCCGTCATGGATGTTCGCGATGTAACAGGAGAAGGCTTCACACTGGATGATAAAAAGCAGCCTATCCATTAGGCCTTTCTTATAAAGTCCATTGATTTAAGTGGACATACTTAGGTTAATGTTTAAATAATTATCAAAAGAAAAAGTCATTTTCCCTAATGAGAAAATGACTTTTTTCTTTTTTTCCAACTTTTTTACGTTAATGATTAATCTTCCGAAGTCATACCAGTGTAAATCAGGATTAAACGTAATAGCTCCATTACTGCTACAGCTGCTGCTGCAACGTATGTCATTGCCGCTGCATTTAAAACTTTGCGTGCTGAGCGTTCTTCAGTATTGTTAATAATACCTAAAGAAACAACTTCATTCATCGCACGTTTTGATGCATCGAACTCAACCGGTAATGTTACAACTTGGAATACAACACCTGCTAATAATAAAGCAATACCCAGTAACAGGAAACCTGAAGATGAAGCAAAAATACCGATCATTACAAAAATCCAAGACATATTCGATGAAATATTAGCTACTGGCACTAATTTCGAACGTAATGTTAAAAACGAATAAGCCTCCGCATGTTGCATTGCATGACCGACTTCGTGCGCCGCTACAGCTGTACCGGCGATTGAAGAATTATAGTAGTTGTCTTCAGACAAGGCAACCGTTTTAGTTGCAGGATTATAGTGGTCAGCTAAATAGCCTTGAGTCGGAACTACACGAACATCTGTTAAACCATGTTGATCTAAAATATAACGTGCTACTTGAGCACCTGTCATCCCTTTTTCAGCTGAAACTTGAGCAAATTTTTTGTACGTACTCTTTACCTTCATTTGCGCATACAACGGTAACAGCAAAATGATGATAAAATAAATGATATACAATCCCATTATCGAACTCCCTTTCTATCTCTTTCTATTGTTTAATTTTAAAGGCTTTCTAGTCTTGTTGCAAATATTCACGCTTACGACTTTCGAGAAAAGCAAAGATTATGCAGGCCACAGAAAGCCAAAAAGTGAAGTACCCAATCTCGCTCGGATACTGATAAATGACTCGGTAAAATGGCATTTGCCCAAATAAATAATCGATTATATCGTTATGCAATGTCCAAATGGCCGCAACCATCACGTGCCACATTTTAAATCGATAATTCGGTAAATAAAGAACAGCCTGTACAGCCATCAAAAAATGTGAGGCCACGAGCATCCAACCATCCATTCCCAACTGTCCATTCTCCGCAAATGTTAGAAGATTCATCGCAACTGCCCATAATCCATATTTAATTAACGTGATAAAGGCAAGAACTTCGATTAATTTAAAATTTCTGCCGATCAGCCAACCAATAATGGCAAAACAGAAAAATAAGCTTGCGGTGGGCGAATCCGGTACGAATATATAGTAAATCGGTTCTGTTACTGCCAACTGCCCTCGGTACCAGTAATAGCCGTAAATCGTACCAAGCAAGTTAATAATAAGCAGTAAGGTTAAAAAGGCACGATGGTTTAACACGTACCATAATTGCATCATATATGCTTTCATTTGTTCACCTTTTTCTCCTTCATTCTTTATCATTCCGTATTATGTATTCTGTGCAACTAAACTAAATATTGTACGTCTTTAATTATATATGTTCTCAATTGATACGCAAGCGCTCACTATAACATTGCAACTAAATGAAAATTAAAAAGAGAGTCAATATTCTGACTCTCCAGTGTAAAAATTATTCAGCTTCTTTTAATCCTGCGATAAATTCAGCTAAAACTTGAAGTTCTTCGTCTGTACCTGTAAATGCTCCGGCAGGCATACCGCCACGTCCGTTCACAATTACTTCTTGAACTTCTTCAGCTGTTAACTCATTGCCGAGAAGCATTGGGCCGGATACTCCTGCCAGGTCTCCACCATGACACCCAATACATGAAGCTTGGGCCTGATAGATTTCATAACCTTCGGACGTTTCATCTACTTCAACATCCGGAAGCAAGCCTAAATGTTTATCCGTAATTTCACCTTGAGCATGAACTGCTTCCCAGTTAGTAGCCTGAACAGATTCCCATGTTGTATAAATAAGTGCTGCTATTGCCAACAACATAAATGCTGTCGGTAATGGTCGTTTAAATGGTCGACGTTCAGGTGTTCTATCTAAAAATGGTATCAATGCTAATGAACCAAATGCAATACCTGGAATGACCATCGCGCCAATTACGTTATATGGACCAGATGCATAAGAGTATTTTAATAGTTGGTACATTGATAGGAAGTACCAGTCTGGTAACGGTATATACGATGCATTTGTTGGATCTGCCGGACCTTCAAGTGGTGAAGGATGTGCGACAGTTAATAATAAATAACCGATTAAGAAAACTGCACCAACCATCCATTCTTTTAATAAGAAGTCAGGCCAGAAAGCTTCTGTTTTCCCCGGATACTCGGAATAATCTTTTGGCACGTTCGGCATACGGTTATTCGCTTTTACACGTGAATCACCTACGAACTTCATACCTTTTCCGCGTTGCATAGTGTCCCCTCCTTAAAAAATAGTACAATTAGTTTCGGATCATAGAGGTCCTGAAATACCTTGGCGGCGGATCATAATAAAGTGAACTGCCAATAAAGCAAATAACGCTGCTGGTAAGAAGAATACATGAATTGCAAAGAAACGAGTTAATGTTTGCGCCCCGATAATCGTGGAATCCCCAGCTAATAATATTTTTATCGTTTCACCTAAAAACGGAACAGATGCAGCAATTTCGATACCTACTTTAGTTGCGAATAATGCTTTCATATCCCATGGTAATAAATAACCTGTGAAACCTAAACCTAACATAATGGCAAAGATACCTACACCAACTAACCAGTTTAATTCACGCGGTTTTTTATATGAACCTGTGAAAAATACACGAAGTGTATGTAAGAACATCATGACAATTACTAAAGATGCCCCCCAATGGTGCATACCACGAACGATTTCACCGAATGCTACTTCGTTTTGTAAATAGTAAACTGATTTCCAAGCATTCTCTACATCTGGTACATAATACATCGTTAAGAACATACCTGATAGAATTTGAATTACTGTAATAAAGAATGTTAATCCCCCGAAACAGTAAACGAATGCTGAAAAGTGATGGGCAGGGTTAACGTGCTCTGGCACTTCATGGTCGGCAATATCACGCCAAATAGGAGTAATATCTAAACGTTCATCGACCCAATCATAAATTTTATTTAGCACTGTGTCGTACCCCCTAACTTATTTATTTACTGTGTGTGTTAGCGATTTTTTTCCCAAGCATTAAGAAACCATCATTTTCTGACACTTCATACATATCCAGTGGTCCAAGAGGTGGTGTACCTTTGACGTTTACACCTGTTTTTTCATAACGTCCCGCATGACATGCACAGAAGAACTGATTTGCGTGTTCTGGATTACCTTCCCAGTTTACAGTACACCCTAAATGCTTACATACAGGTGAGATTGCGATGATTTCGTCACCTTCTTTGTAAACCCAAGCAGCATCTGCTACTTCTGATTTGTACCAACCATCCGTCTGTTCATACGAGAAGTCCACTTTAACTGGAACTTCTGTAATTTCGGCAATTTTTTTGCTTGTTTGTACAAAATCTCCATCTTCTTTTGACTGAAGAATTGGGTCAATAGCAAAACGTACCATTGGCATTAACATTCCTGCCGCCATAAATCCACCTACACCAGTAATTGTATAAGTTAAAAATTGACGTCTTGTAACTCGATTCCTACTCATCCTTTTCCCCCCTCTTACTAAAAGGTCAGTCCAACGGACATATACTTTTTAAAATAGTAAATAACTAGGACATATCTATGATATATCAACTGAATAAGTTGGTCAATATAGCATTCATTTCCAAAAGTGTAGTTTGTGAACATTTAATGAAACAAATGTTGCAGATAATTGCTCGTTAAATCCATATTTTCGTAAAAGTTGGGATGACTTGTTTTAACTGATCTTCCAAAATTCGCTGCTTAACGGCTTGATCCATGGACTCAAGCGGGATAGCGGGAAGCCAAATAATATTTAAATATTCTTTATATTCAGTCCATGAATGGTCACAGGTAATAAAGACCACTGCTTTAAAACCTGCTTCCTTCAGTTCTTTTTCCAATGTAGCTGGCATTGTATCTGACTTAGATCCCATCGTATATGAAAAGGGGGGGAATAATAAAAGACGACCTTTAAACTGCTGTTCTATGAAATTCGTCAACGTCATTAAATATTCTGAAGCAGAACTGCTCTGCTTCATTCCTTGATCCGAAAAATCCAAATGTACGAGCGGGACAATCGCCGTATCTATAAACTGCTTTTGTGCCTGAAATTGCTCTACATCTTTTACAATAAAGTTCATATTCTTTCCTCCTAGTACATATAAAACTTCTGAAAATAGGAAAGAAGTAATTTTTTTTATAAAGTTCAAAATTACTTCGTATGCTTTAATGCCTGCAATAAATTAGATAACTCGAAAAAACGCTCTTTATTTCCCGAATCCAGCGCTTCATCAATTTCTTTCAATAATTGCTGTTCCTGGAACTCTAGAACACTATTTTCCAGCAAACGCTCTGCTGCTAGACGGTCTTTTTCACTGATAAAGATATCAGCAGGTACATAAGGATTCTCCTCCAGTACCGCCAAATACAGAGGATCAGGCGGTACACTAGGAAAATTCAACTGAAAATAAATTGCTTCATGAGCATTAATACGTAAATCATGGAATGCTTTTTCAGCATCGGATGTCATAATATTTTCTTTATAAAATCGGAATGGGATGCTCGTCGTCTCAATTGTCGACATAACAATGGAACGCGGGCAATAATGTGCTTCATCAACAAAGTGAACGTTTTTCAACAAGTCATCATTACTTAGTAAGTAATTTAAAATCCATACACCTTCACGTCTTTTTAACTGGAAATTTTTCAAAAACCACCTGATAAACAACTTTTTGTCATTCAGTGGTACGGAATATGTCAACATGCAATCCTCCCTTTACTCAAAGCGTTCTAATAAATCAGTCCATTGCTGTTCAGAAGGCTGTAATTGGACAAGTCGCTCTGCAATTTGTTTTGCTTCATCACGCTTGCCGTCCTCAACTAAAAACAGGAAGTACTTCTCTAAAAATTCAACATCATCGTTAAATTCATTATATGCCTCTTTATAAATTTCGTATGCTTTTTCGAACAGTTCTTCTTCATTATAAGCATTGGCCACAAATGGATATAAAGCGACCCATTCGAACTCATTTTGATGCAACTGTTCATATAGTGAAATAATTTCTTCATAACGTTGTTCCGTATTGTAAACAGACATTAATACTAAAATTGCTTCCATATATTCTGGATCCAAGGCAATAGCCTCACTTAAAAACTCTACCGCTTCTTGTTGTTTGCCATTTTTTATCGCCATTTTCCCCGCAAATAAATAGAGGGATTTATCGTATTCATCTCGTTTAAGACCTTCTTTAATCACTTTTAAAGCACGCTCATTATCCTCGAGCATTGCATAACTTTCCGCCAGCAGTAAATAAGCAGCGAAATAGTCAGGGTCCAACTCTTTTAAATCTTCCAATTGTTTTATAGCAAGCTCATATTTTTCCGTCTGGAAGGCTGCATAGGCCGAGCCAAACAGTAAATCTGCTGTAACTTCTTCTTCAAGTGCTTCCATATAATAATCGAGGGCCGTTTCATAACCTGCACCTGCACGGTAAACTTCCGCAAGACGTTGGGCTAAAATTATACCGGCAAACTTTTTATCGATTGCATAAAGCTCCTCATAAATTCGAACAGCCTCAGTAAAACGTCCTGTTTCAAATAATAATTCCGCTTTGGCAAATTGCAGTAAAGGTTCATGGGGTAAAATCTGCAGCGCATCATTAATTCGTTGTTCCGCCACTTCAAATAATCCCTGCATCTGATAATAGTCCGCCAATACTAACAATGCTTGAGGATATTCTGGTGCATCATCGGCAATTCCCATTAATAAATCAAGGGCATTATCCTCTTCACCTAGCTCAATTAGCACACTTGCTCGGTCGATTGAAATTTGCGCTTCCTCAGGAAATAAAAATTGCAAATGCTCAAATACGCGGTCTGCTTCATTTAAAAATCCGTAATGCATAAGTGCTTCAGCTACTTCATATTGTGCTGCGGGTTCAGCATCCATTAAAAAAGATTCAAGAAGTCGGTTAATCTCCTCTAAATTTCCTTCTTGAATCGCTTGTAGTAATAGTTCCATGTGTAGTTCACCTTTTTCTTTTGTTCTCAATATTATGCTACATGACGAAGCAATGCATCACAAGAAAAAGAATCTGGTTGTTTTATAAAATTCATCTTGGCAAAGTGAAAAGGAGATGTAAAAAGTGAGTTCTTTTTACATCTCCGCAAATCATTATTTTAAAATATTATTGATATGATCAAAAAAAGTTGGGTAGGACACAGCGATACAGTCCGCATCATCCAATTCCACTTCTCCGTCCGCAATAAGGGCAGCGATTGCACCCATCATGCCAATTCGATGATCACCATATGTTCTTAAACTTCCGCCATGTAAAGGTGTTGGGCCTTCGATTACCATACCGTCATCTGTTGCTTCAATATTTGCTCCCAGCTTCTTTAACTCATTGACAACGGCATCAATACGGTTTGTTTCTTTCACTTTAAGTTCTTCCGCGTCTTTAATAATCGTTTTACCGGCTGCTTGTGTGGCAAGCAGCGCAATAATTGGAATTTCATCGATTAAGCGTGGAATAATAGCCCCTTCCACTGTCGTTCCTTTTAGATCGGAAGTTTCTATCGTGATTGTAGCAGTTGGTTCTGCCGCATTCTCATCATCGATAGCAACCGTCATTTTCGCACCCATCTTTTGAAGCACTTCCAAAATGCCGTCACGCGTCTCATTGACACCCACGTTTTTCAGAACAATTTTGCTGTTTTTCGCAATGGCACCAGCAACAAGGAAAAATGCTGCCGAGGAAATATCGCCAGGCACATTTACATGTGTCCCCGTCAGTGTTTGGCCGCCCTGCAGTGATACGACACCATCTTCAACTGTTACTGTTGCACCGAATTGTCGCAGCATACGTTCTGTATGGTCACGTGAAGTCTCTTCCTCACGGACAACCGTTGTACCTTCTGCACGGATACCGGCAAGTAAAATAGCTGATTTCACTTGGGCACTTGCAACAGGCATTTTGTAGTCAATTGCTTTTAACGGTCCACCCTGAATGGCAAGTGGCGTATACTGACCATTGTCGCGTCCGGCTATTTGCGCACCCATTAAGCGCAATGGATCTGCAACACGGCGCATTGGGCGCTTACCAATCGATGCGTCACCTGTCATGATCGTATGTAATTTCGTGCCGGATAACAGGCCTAACATTAAACGCGTTGTCGTACCGGAATTTCCTGTGTAAAGCACTTCTTTCGGTTCTGTCCAACCGTCGATTCCTGGACTGTTTATCGTTACATCTGTCCCGTTCACTTCAATGTCTACCCCAAGCTTTTGGAAGCAGTCAATTGTACGCAGACAATCTTCTCCTAATAAGAAGCCGCTGACAGTCGTTTTTCCTTCTGCAATGGAGCCGAACATAACCGACCGATGCGAGACAGATTTATCACCTGGTACTGTAATATCTCCCCGTAATGACGGTTGACTGTATTGTAATGTTGTACTCATATGAACCCCCCTTTAAGAAATATAAGTATCGAACTTCGCCTTGTGCTCAATGCATTGTGCAGCACGTTCCCGATCTTCGTTTGTCTGGAAACTAATGACTAAAATACCGAAAACATCGACACGTGTTTCAACGATACGAATATTTGTAATACTAATATTATTTTCTGCCAATAAGCCTGTCACTTCTGAAATGACCCCTGGATAATCCGGGATATCGACATATAAATCATACGGCATATATAAGGCACCGTTTGCAACCGGCAAGCTGTCCCGGACATCACGCGCTTCACTGAAGTAATTTTCGATTGCTTTCGCATCACCTTCAGCTAATAAATTGCGTACCCGCTGCATTTCTGTAAGCCAATTATCAAGCTGATCGACTAGTTCCTGCTTGTTTTGCATTGTAATGTCACGCCATAAAGCAGGGTTCGAGGAAGCAATACGTGTAATATCACGGAAACCCCCGGCAGCTAACGAAGAGGTCATCGGATACGTCTTTTTTTCACTATTTAGCTGATGTACTAAAGATGCTGCGATAATATGAGGGAAATGGCTGACAACAGCCGTCATATGATCATGTACCTTTGCATCGACAACGACCATTTTACCGAGCGTAAATTTTAGCAGGTCGTCCAGTGCCGCAAGCTTTTCAAGTTCTTCTCCTTCATGAGGAGTCAGCATATAGTAGGCATTTTCCAGTAAATACGGCTTCGCTGCTGTAATACCGCTTTTATGGGAACCTGCCATTGGGTGCCCCCCGATAAATGTAATGCCCATTTGTCTCAGCTCTAATGCTTTTTCCATTATTTTTGCTTTCGTACTGCCTGTATCTGTAATAATAACATTGCGTTTTAATTCCCATGACTTTAACTGGTCCATAAAATCGAGTGTGATATTTACCGGTGTACCGAATATAATTACGTCTGCTTCTTTTGCAAACTCTGCAGGATTTTTAACTACTTCATGAACGACCTGTAATGTGTCTGCTAATTGTCGCGTTTGTTCATGAGCATCATAGCCGAACACTTTTGTATGTGGTGCCTTCTGCAGAGCCATCGCTACAGATCCACCAATTAACCCTAGTCCGATTACGAAGACATTTCGTGTCATGCAAGTACTCCTTGCTCATTTAAGACTTCTCCAAGCAATTGTAAAAATCTCGCATTTTGAGCTTCCGTACCGATTGTCACCCGAATATACCCTTCCAATCCTAGTGCCGCACCGCTTCGGATAATAAATCCGCGCTTCATCATTTCTTCAAAAACTACATTACTTGGAGCCTTCACTTCAAACATCACAAAGTTTGTTTGAGAAGGGAAATAATTTAATCCGTGCTGCTTGCAGAACTCTACAAACTGCTTTTTGCCGATTTCATTTGCTTCACGGCAGCTGGCAATGTATTCCTGGTCCTGAAGAGCGATTTGCGCAACTTGCTGACTTAGGATCGTATTGTTGAACGGCGCACGCACAGGATCAAGCTTCGCAATAATATCAGCCTGCGCAATCCCGTAACCGACACGGAAAGATGCCAATCCATACGCTTTTGAGAATGTGCGCAGTAAAATTAAGTTCGGGTAGTCACGGAAATAATGCAATGTATCTTTATAAGAGGCATCGTTAATGTATTCCACATATGCTTCATCCAATACTACAAAAACATCCTTAGGCACTTTTGCCAAGAAGGCACTTAATGTGTCATCCGATACGATTGTACCTGTCGGATTGTTCGGATTACATACCCAAACAACTGAAGTTTTCTCATCAATTGCTTCTAGCATTGCTTCTAAATCATGGACACCGTTTTTCAATGGTACTTTACGCACTTCTGCTCCTTCAATCTCAGCATTATGCCAGTATTGAGAAAATGACAGGTCTGCCATGACTGTATTCACACCCGGATAAAGTAATGCCCGGGTAATGATTGCGATTAAGTCATCTGATCCATTCCCTAAAATAAGTTCATTTTCTGCAACACCATAAAAATTCGCCAACGATGTACGTAAGCTTTGTGCATAGCCATCTGGATAAATTGCATGATTGGATTCATCTTTTTGTAAAAATTGTTTTACTTTTGGTGAGCTGCCAAAGGGATTTTCATTTGAAGCAAGCTTCACGACTTCATCTAAACCGAAAAGCTTCTTTACTTCCTCGATTGGTTTACCCGGTTGGTAAGCTTTCATTCCAAATAACTGTTGTTTCCACTTCATCTTCAACGTCTCCTCTAACTTGCAATTATTTCACTAAATCTGGTCTTAACTTTACCGCATCTTCTAAATATACATGATGGATTTCTTTTTGCGGCGTATCCGTATTTACATGTAGTAATACTCGAATACATAATGGCAATGCACCCGGCACATCCATTTCATGCATACACATTATCGGCACATACTGCCATCCTGGCATCGTCCGTACCGATTTGGCAGGAAAGGCAGAATGAATATCCGGTGTTGTAGAAATTGTCACAGAGGCAATATCTTCCGGTTCAATCTTATTTTGTTTAGCAACTTCTTTCACAAGTCTTGCCGTTTCTCCCCATACATACTCAGCTTTATCTTCCACAATCGTAATTGCGCCGCGAATTCCACGAATCATTGCTACACCTCCGCTAATAATGCTCTTAGTTGACGATCAATTTCTCTGCATTGTTCAAGTTCAACTTTTTGGACAAATGGCTGTCCGATCGTTTCAAGCAGTACGAACTGCAATTGACCGTAGTCTGCTTTTTTATCTTTCAGTAAATATTCAGTCAGTTGTTCAAAAGTAAATTCCCGAACAGCTTCAAACGGATAGCCATTTTCCATAGCAAAATGTAAAAAGCGCTTTGTAAATTGATGATTTACTTTTCCGAATTTCTCACTTAATAAAAGTGAAAAAATAAGGCCGATCATGACAGCTTCTCCATGGGCGACACGTCCATAGCCTGCAGCTGCTTCAATTGCATGTCCGTATGTATGGCCTAAGTTAAGATACTTTCTGACAGACTGTTCTGTTTCATCCTGCTCAACAATAGTCGCTTTCACTTGAATGCCATGCGCCAAATAATTCGCCAATAGATTTTCCGGAAGTTCCGTAACATGATCACCTTCCAGCAGCTCTTCTACCCATTGTGCATCGGAAATCAGAGCATGCTTAATTACTTCTGCCATCCCTGAGCGCACTTCTTTTTCGGATAGGCTATGTAAGAATGTTATATCGAAAATTACGGCTTCCGGCTGGTAAAATGCACCGATCATATTTTTCCCTAATTCATGATTGATGGCTGTCTTTCCGCCAACAGCTGAATCATGCGCCAAAATTGTTGTCGGCACTTGGATAAACGGAATACCCCGCATATAAGTGGCTGCAACAAAACCGGCCAAATCACCGACTGCACCACCGCCGAACGCAATAATGAGTGATTTTCTAGTACACTTTTGCTTAAGTAAATATGTTTGGACCTCATTGTAGTTTTCAAAGCTTTTACACTTTTCCCCTGCAGGCATGACATGTACTTCGAATATATAAGGGAAATTCGCTTCAAAATAGCTTTGCTGTGCTGTCCAAACATTTTCGTCTGTCAATACGATGATTTTATCGGCTTTAGTAAACAAGTCATGTTGTGCTGTTAAAGCTTCACGTAATATCCCTTTCCCAATCGTTACAGCATATGAGTGTGAAGGAGTTTTTACCGGAATCTCCATATTAATACTCCTTCGTGTACTGACGCATTTCATCCAACTGCGCCTTTAATTGTGGTAATTGGTCACTATGGAACTGCTCAACAATTGCATTTGCGATTTCCCAGGCAATAACATGTTCCGCAACGATTGATGCTGCAGGTACTGCACAGCTGTCAGAACGCTCGACACTTGCTTTAAACGGCTCTTTCGTTTCAATGTCCACACTTTGCAACGGTTTATATAATGTTGGAATTGGCTTCATCACACCACGTACGACAATCGGCATTCCTGTCGTCATTCCACCTTCCAAACCACCTAAACGATTTGTTGCTCGCGTATAGCCTTTTTCTTCATCCCATAAAATTTCATCGTGTACTTCCGATCCTTTTTTGCGTGCCATTTCAAAACCGATCCCAAACTCGACACCTTTAAATGCATTAATACTAAGCATTGCTGATGCCAGCTTTGCATCCAACTTACGATCATAATGTACATAAGAACCGATTCCAGCAGGTAAGCCTTCTACAATGACTTCTACAACACCGCCGATTGAATCCCCAGCCTTCTTCGCTTCATCAATAGCTGTAACCATTTTTGCCGAAGCTTCCGGATCGATACAGTAACATGGGTCATTTTCAATAATTGCACGGATTTCATCTGCTGTTTTTCCTTCTAATAAACTGCTGTCTGCTTTAATACCTACAATTTCCGTAACATGAGAAACAATCGAAATCCCAAGCTCGTTTAACAACGCTTTCGCCACAGAACCAACTGCAACACGTACTGTCGTTTCACGTGCACTTGAACGCTCCAGTACATTCCGTAGATCACGGTGACCGTATTTCATTCCTCCGACTAGATCAGCGTGACCTGGACGCGGACGTGAAATTTGACGTTTAATTTCAGATGGATCGATATCTTCCGGCAACTCGGCCGCACCCATAATTTTTGTCCAGTGTTTCCAGTCATCATTTGTTACGACTAATGCGACTGGTGAGCCTAATGTTTGCCCGTGACGGACTCCTGATACAATTTCCACTGTATCTGTCTCAATTTGCATGCGACGACCACGACCGTGACCACCTTGACGACGTTTTAAATCATAATTTATTTTTTCTGCTGTTACTGGAAGTAATGAAGGCAACCCCTCGATAATTGTTGTTAATTGTGGTCCGTGTGACTCACCTGCTGTTAAATAACGCATTAAACACTTTCTCCCTTCAACTCGCTAAAGTATGTATTTTTCACTATAACATATTTCAAATTAAATAACAGTACTGTTTCCGCTATTAAACAAGCTATTTTAGAATATTCTGAACGTTCCAACTAAAAAACGCCACATTTATCAGCAGAAAGAAACAAAAATACGCTTTTCGCTCTATTATCCGAAAAGCGCATTCATATATAGCTTTTTAAAGTATATCTCAACTTAAGCTTCTACGTTCGACAGAGCATCTATTATTGTACTATTATTTTTTACGGTAAAAAAATGTATCTTCAACTTCAAAATCATATTTTGCAGGATTAAATATCTGCTCTGTTGACCCAACAAATAAAATGCCACCTGGACACAATGCTTTACTGAAGTTTGCATAGATCTGATCTTTCGCTTCTTCAGTGAAATAAATCATTACATTCCGGCAAACAATCAAATCAAAATTCGATTCATAAGGATCATTTAGTAAATTATGTTTCTTAAAATTAACCGTACGCTTAATCTCATCTTTCACTTTGTAAAACGGACCTTCTTGGGTAAAATACTTTGACTGAACAGGTTTTGGCACTTCTGCAAGAGACCGTTCCGGGTAAAGACCCAACTTCGCTTTTTGGATAACATTTTCATCCAAATCCGTTGCCAGTATATTCACTTGGGATAACGGTAAGTGGTGGGACAACACCATCGCCAAACTATACGGCTCTTCTCCAGTTGAACAAGCAGCGCTCCATATTTTCAGACGTTTGTTAGATTGCAGCAGTAAAGGGAAAATTTTATTTTGTAATACTTCCCACCGTTTTCCGTTCCGGTAAAACTCTGAAACGTTTATTGTCATGCGATCCAAAAATTCATTCATCAGTTCACGGTCTTTTATCAATGCATTATAAAAATCAACAAAGTCCCGATATCCCTTTTTTTCATATAATGATGTTAACCGACGTTTCATTTGCGCTTCTTTATAAAGGGCTAAATCAATGCCCGTTTTGCGCTTAATGCCATCAATAAATTGTACATAATCTGACATTATTCATCTTTCCCCTCATCTAACGTATGCCTATTATAGCTGAAAATTTCAGAACTCGAAACAGATTTCGCCCATAAACGTTAATCAATGTGTCTTTCCAGCAAAAGTTGTTTCGATTGTTCAAGTTCCAGCTTCATCTTTTCCGTTTCAGAATGGTAGCTCTGCAAACGAATCTGTTCAAGTTCGGCCTCTTTCTCCAACATTCTAATTTGCAGTTTCATACTCGATCGTTTATGTGCTGTCAGTATTGCGGTTAATGCAATCAAAGCCCCTGACCCGAAAATAATACATATAATAATAATATCTTCCATACGTTTCATTACGCTCCTCTAATGATTATTTTACTTTTCTGATCGATCTGTTAATTGTGTTTCAAGCAGTAATTGCTTTGTCTGTTCCAATTCAAGCTGCATCTTCGCTGTTTCTTTATCGTAAGTTTCGAGTCTAAGTTTTTCAAGTTTGATTTCTTTATCGAGACGCTTTAGCTCTATATTTTTATTTTTCGTATACGTGTCTGTTAATATCCCTACTACAGCGATTATTGTAATCATTGCCCAGAACATGGATGTCACCCCTTATGAATAGTTAAATTAGTAGAATAATTACTTTTGGTTATGCTCCAACAATATTTGCTTTGAATGTTCCAATTCCAGTCGCATTTTTTCTGTTTCTTTATCGTAATTTTCAAGACGTAATTGTTCCAGCTCAATTTCTTTCGTTAATTTATTTACTTCAATCCGTTTACTTTCATTGCGCGCATCGGTGATGACTGCAATCGCCCCTACTGCCATAACTGAAATAACGGCCAAAACCCACATATACATCCCCCTAATCTATCAGTACTTTTTATACGTATGTATTCCAAAAATAGTTTCATTATTCCGATTTATTATACCATTAATAGTCCATGTTTTTCCTGTTCCATATAAAAAAAGCTACCACTTAAAAGTGGTAGCTTTTTGTTAGTTTCATTATTCAGCGATTCCTTCTGGGAACCATAAACCGATTTCACGTTCAGCAGAAGCTAAAGAGTCAGAACCGTGGATTACGTTGTGTGATAAAGTTACAGCGTAGTCACCGCGGATTGTACCAGGAGCTGATTCTTCTGGCTTTGTAGCACCCATCATGATACGAGATAATTGGATAACGTTTTCGCCTTCCCAAACCATACCGAATACTGGGCCTGAAGTGATGAAGTCTACTAATTCACCGAAGAAAGGACGCTCAGCGTGCTCTGCATAGTGTTTTTCAGCTAAATCACGAGTTGGTACCATTAATTTTGCTCCGCGCATTACAAAACCGCGACGCTCAAAACGGTCAACGATATCTCCGATTACTTGACGTTCTACGCCATCTGGTTTAACCATTAAAAAAGTTTTTTCGATTGCCATTATAAACACTCCTTAAATTTGAGTAAAAGGTTTTACACCTACCGATAAATATTACCAAAATCCTACTCATACTGCAACAAATATTAGATTTGCCCATAATTTGGTTCATTCAATAACATAGGTTGATTTCCATTGCGGGTCGGACGCTTTCCGCGGGCGTGGCCTGAGCCTGTAGTCTCAGGCGTCACGCTATTCCCGCAGGAGTCGCCTCCCCTCCATTCCAATCAACTTGCGTTGATATTAAATTTTGCCATCACCAACTTATGATGATTCTATCAATTGGCTAAATTTTTAAGATTTTCTCTTCCCCATAAACAGCGCAATATCACGCAGTTTTTTCTTCATTGGGTGCTTCGGCAATGCCTCGACCTCTTTTAAAGCCTTTTTTAAATACAAATTACTAATATGGGTTGCTTCTTTTATTGCTTCCGAATTCCGAACTAGTGCCAGCATATTTTGGCGCTCTTCTTCTGTTAATCCAGCTACTGCCACTTTCGTCAAATAAGGGGCAAGCTGTGGATCATCTTTCATCAACAATATCGGCAATGTGACATTCCCGTTCATTAAATCACTGCCAGCCGGTTTCCCGAGCTGCTTGTCTGTCGCTGTAAAATCTAATATATCATCTACTATTTGAAAGCTCATTCCTACAAAATAACCGTAACGTTTTAAATGCCTTGCTGTTTTTTCATCGGCACCACTTACGACTGCCCCAAGCTCACAACTTGATTCAATCAATAAAGCAGTTTTACGTTTAATACGTCGGAAGTAATCTTTCAAGCTTTGATCTAAACGAAACTTATCCTCAATTTGAATGACTTCACCATTTACTAGCTCAACCATTGTTTTTGCTAATATTTGATGGGCTCTTGGATTTTCAATGCTTGTTACATATTGTAATGCACGTGCAAATATAAAATTTCCTGTATACATCGCCACACGGTTGTTCCACTGTGCTTTCACTGTCTCCCGGCCACGGCGCATATCTGAATTGTCAATGACATCATCATGCACCAATGAACCCATATGAATCAATTCCAGGGGAACGGCAATGTTTTTCATTCGGTCAATATTATAGTCACCAAACTTGGCACTTAGTAACGTAAATACTGGTCGAATACGTTTTCCACCAGCTTGCAGTAAATGGACTGAGGCATCATTCAATAAGTGTGAAGATGAATTCAACGCTTGTTCCAATTCGTTTTCGATGACTTCTATATCTGATTTAATATCGGCATATAGCATTTTGATTTTCACCTTTTCCACGCGTCAAAACCTACTCCCACTTTTATTTCTTCTTAAAACCCATGTGCATAGCTGCTGCCCCACCGCTATATGGTTTATATGTGACATTTTCATAACCGGCTTCCCGGAACATTTGCGCTAATTTTTTCATGCCTGGAAAATCATTCGCAGACTTTTGCAGCCATGAATATTCTTTATAGCTTTTCGCAAAAATCTTTCCGAACAGTGGCATAATATGATTAAAGTAAAAACGGAAAAGTTGGCGGTATACCGGAATTTCGGATTGAGAAGTTTCCAGACATACGACCATTCCGCCTGGTTTAACGACCCGATTCATTTCACGCAATACTTGCATATAGTCCGGTACATTTCGTAAGCCAAAACCAATCGTCACATAATCAAATGTATTATCTTCAAATGGTAGTTCCATTGCATTTCCGTGAATCAGCTCGATATTCGGGATATTCTCGGTTTTCTGCTTGCCGACCTTCAGCATATTCTCACTGAAATCCAGCCCTTTTACTACCCCTTCTTCACCGACTGCTTTCGATAAAGCAATTGTCCAATCAGCTGTACCGCAGCAAACATCAAGACATTTCGAACCTTTTTTTACTGCCATACGTTTCATCGTATCTTCACGCCATCCAACATGCATTTGGAAGCTAATGACCGAGTTCATTTTATCGTAGCTCTCTGAAATGTTTTCAAACACTTCATGAACATGTTGTTCTTTCGATTTCGCCATTTTTTTCAAGACCTTTCTAAACTCACTAAAAAGTGATGTATTGCTCAATGGAATGTTTTAATTCATCTTTTAAATCGATATTCGTCAAGTCTTCTCTCAATTGTCGCTCCATGTCATATAAATGATCCTGTAAGGCTTCAATAATAGAGTCCATCATAATTGAATCAGCTGCAAACGCCTTATATAAAAAACATGGCTGTCCTTTTTTCAATAAATCCAGCTCTTTTTTCAAACGAATATATGTTAACGTTCGTTTCATCAATTCTGCATAAGATGCGAAACCATATACATCATAATATTGGGCAATCAATTCGCTTTCAATCACCATCAAACTTTCAATCCACTGTTCAAATGACCGTTTTTGCGCTTCATAAACACGTATTTGGTGCTCACAACGATTTACGATTCCTTCCGACAGCTTTTGGATTAAAGAAATATTCCCTGATTGTGCGAGTAACTGATAATACCGACCACTATAATAATCACCGGAAAGAACAAGCAGCTGCTGTTCCTTGCTCGTCGCTTCCACTTCCTTCACTTTTTCGTGCTCTGTCAGTGAAGCATGTACAATCCCAACTGTAACTGCGCTTATTTGATGTTCATCGTTCATAAGAGCGCCATTTAAAAAAGGAAGCTGGATGAAAAACAGCTGTTCTTCTTGTAAAGTCGGTTGTCCAACGTTTTGAAGTAATGCTCTATGATGAACATGCTGAAGAATATTAGATTTTAGCGTCTGAACCGATTGTGTAATAGATGTTGCATTCATAGAAATTACTCCATTTCAATGTTATAAAGCATAAGTACGATTTTATATTTATCTAAAAATTACGATATGCTATTTTTTACTTTGAACCGTACCGTGTGCAGAATGAATTTTAGCTTTACCGCGAATTTTCATTGCCGATGTATGTTCAGTAAACTGGGCGATCATAACTTCACCAGCATCCAGCTTTTCTGAATGGTGGAATTTAGTATCTGTCCCGCGTGTTAAACCAATAACATGTACACCATCTTCTTCTGCTTCGATAATAATATATTCTGATTGTCCCATTATACAATCTCCCCACATGTTAATTTCTTTGTCTATAATACCATATTTGTTATTATTATTTCATTTGGATGAATGTATTCACTTCATTGCGCTTTACTGCATCCTGTTCATAAATACCTCGCGCTACAGCCGTAACTGTTTTAGCGCCCGGTTTTTTTAATCCGCGCATCGTCATACACATATGTTCCGCTTCCACTACAACATAAACGCCTTTTGGATTCAGCATTTCCATAATTGTATCCGCTACAGTTGAAGTAATACGTTCCTGAAGTTGTGGACGGCGTGCTACTGATTCAAGGCAGCGTCCAAGTTTACTTAAACCTGCAACTTTTCCGTCTTTAGGTATGTAGGCAATATGGGCTGTTCCGTAAAAAGGAACTAAATGATGTTCACACATTGAAAAAAATGGAATATCTTTTACTAAAACTAGTTCTTCATGATCTTCATGGAACACTGTACTGAAATAATCACGCGGATCTTCTTGTAAGCCGCTGAACATTTCCGCATACATTTTCGAAACACGTTTTGGTGTATCCAGTAATCCTTCACGCGTCACATCTTCCCCAACTGCTTCCAAAATCATCTTTACTGCTTCTTCTATCTTATTTAAATCGACATTTGACATGAAACAAATTCCTCCTACAAACCAAAACGTTTATTATGTATAAATTTATATAAAGTGAAACTTCAATCAGTAAGGTTTTCCCCTACGGATTAGAAGAAACACAAGCTAAGTACCCTTTAATTGCGGGAAAATTAATTTTTAATCTATATTAAATTTTTCACTATTTGTTCATACCTAAGCGAAAAAGGTTAAATACACTCTTGAATCGTAGCACATTAAGCTCATAAGTTCAAAACAGTTATACTATTTTTAGCATAGTTAGGTAAAAACAACTGAAATCAAAAAAGAGCAGCTCTCAGTTAGACTGAGAGCTGCTCTATGTACCTCGAGAAACTGAATTATTTTACAGCGTCCTTAAGTGCTTTACCTGGCTTGAAAGCAGGTACTTTAGAAGCAGCAATTTCGATTTCCTTACCCGTTTGTGGGTTACGACCTTTACGTGCTGCACGCTCACGAACTTCAAAGTTACCAAAACCGATTAATTGTACTTTGTCACCCTTTGCAAGAGCATCTTGAATTGTATCAAATACAGCTTCAACTGCTTTAGAAGCGTCTTTTTTAGAAAGACCTGCAGCTTCAGCAACAGAGTTTACTAATTCTGTTTTATTCACACCATTCACCTCCTCTCAAAGGGTCATGAATCTAAATCCTGTAAAAAGATTAACATACAGAAAACCGCGACGCAACTGAATTCCTTCATGTTTTGCATATATTTCATCATTTTTTGAAAAAAAACTAAAATTACAGGACAATTCACCTATAAAAGTGAACCGCCCTGTAATTGTAAGTACTTCCTATTCAATTAGTATGTTAGATAATAAACGTGATTAAACCTCTTTCGCCTTCATTTATTAATCTTTCCAGCATGAGGCGCATTCTGTTTTTCGCATGTGTCGGAACACTTTTCATTTTGAAACGAATACTTTCCGTCAATACTTCATGGAGCGGTGTTCCGAATAATTGTGTTTGCCATAATGCCTGACGGTCAAATTCATAAGCATGCTGCAAGTCTTTCAGCAGGTGCTGACTGTGGAATTCAGATCCGATCAACGGCGAGAATTCCGCTTCCATATCAATTCGAATAATATGATAAGAAGGAGCTTTCGCCTTCATACGAACACCATAGAAATTGTTTTGCTCAATCAGCTCCGGCTCGCTCGGATCAAATTCATCCATCGCAGGCAATGTGACACCATAGCCGTGTTCCTTCGCTTGTTCAATCGCATCGCGGAATCTTCGCTGTGCCGCTTTTGCCTCTGAAGCTTCCTTAATAAATAGGAGCCACTCTTTCTTTGTATCGACTGGTTTTTCAAGCCATTCTGTACACGCTTCCTTATAGTAATCGTTGTGAATGTTGACACGTAATGTCGCAATCCCCTGTCCAGCATCAATATTTTCAACGGTACAACTTTCTACAAAATCAATTTCGCGAAGCAGTTGACTTGCTGCTTCCACATCACGGATTTTCATTGCATCATCTTGTAATTGCGCCGTTGCAAATGCCAATGTTTCATTTAAATGGTGAGTATCATCTAAAACATCCAACCAATCCGGTTTTTCAACTTGAATTTCATTCACATTAAACTCAAATAACGCTTCTTGCAAAATAAGCATCACATCGTTCAACTGCATATGTTGAATGGCTGTCGGAATAACAGGAACATCATATTTTTGTGCCAGGGCATTCTGTAAATGTAGTGTTTCAGTAGAATGCGGTGTCGTACTATTGAGAACAATAACGAAAGGCTTTCCAATCTCTGTAAGCTGCTCAATAATTTGCTGTTCCGCTTTTTCTACGGCCGCTCGTGACATGCCGTTTACTGTTCCATCTGTTGTCACAACAATCCCGATATTGGCATGATCCCGAATTACTTTATCTGTACCGATTTTAGCAGCCTCTTGAAACGCTATTGCTTCATTATGCCAAGGTGTTTGCACATACTTCGGTCCTGACTCATCTTCATAGCCTTTTGCGCCATCAATCACATAGCCAACACAATCTACCATTCTAACGCGAAACGGTATTGCACTTTCCCCAAAGGCAACCGTAGTTCCCTGTGCTGGGACAAACTTTGGCTCAGCCGTCATAATTGTAGGTCCAGGTGAGCTTTGAGGAAGTTCATCCATCGCTCGCATGCGGTCCTCGGCATTTTCGATATTAGGTAAAATCACGCCTTCCATTACCTTTTTAACAAACGTCGATTTCCCTACCCTAACCGGTCCTACAACGCCGATATAAAGATCACCATTCGTACGCTCTGCCAATTGCTGAAAAATATGCTCGCTAATTGTATTGCCTCCTTTATATACCGTAATCTTCTCCAATTAGAAGTATTCATTATCAAAACACTATATGTACTGACATTTTTAAATATGAAAAAGGTGTGCAGAAAGATTTAACTTTTTACACACCTTTTTTTGTTTAATTTTCTTTTTTCGTTGGATCATACATAATGACAGGCTCATTGTTTTCATCTACCGTGTACGGCAATGAGTAAGCTGGAACGACCGGGAAGTTTTCCACCAAGATTTCGCGAATGTCTTCTCCCGGCTCCGCTGTTATATTATTGTCTTTCATATACGTATATAAATCGATTGAATAATCGACATACAAGTCCCCTTCAGCAGATACGACAATCGGCAGCTGATTGTTCGAATAAGGACTTTGTACAGTTATATCTTCTTCATAGCCAATATTCTTAAAGTTAACCGTGTAGACATGCTCAACTATTTTATCTTTGAATTGCGGATATGTTGTTCCTTTGAAGCGGATATTAATTTCGCGAATACGTTCCGGTGTGCGTAAATCGACGAGCTTTACTGTTGGATTTTCTTCCGGATCCCAAATAATATATTGAAAAATACCGCCCTTTTCATAGGAATTTGCAGGAGGGGAGCCAATATATTTTGGAACAAGCTTTTCAAAGTCGATTAAGTATTTAATGAAGATGTCTGTATCCTGGTCACGAGTTTTAATCGGAAGAACCCCTGTATCTTCGCGATATTCATTGACCGCACGCTGAACGCTGGCAAGCATATCGACATCCGGCCTTAAACTGGACTGGTCAAAATTTGTCGGTGAGCCGCAGCCGGTCAACACTAAAATGACCAACGACAATAGAACAAACCATTTTGATGATCTCATATTATGTATTTCCTCCTATATTAGTTCGGCCATGTAAGCACGACAAGAACCATTAACAATGTGCCGATAAAAAACATGACATAAGCTACTAATTTCAATAAAAATGACAAAACCATATTATGTACCCACTTACGGACTGCTGTAATAATGAGAATTGATACTAACAGTAAACCAATCGAATAAAAAGAAATCCACATAACATCTAACGCATGCATACTCGCTAATGGGCCACGTGCAGAATTTAAAAGTAAATTTGATAGTGGATTCATGAGCTGCAGATTGTGTTGCACATTAAAACCGCCTTTCCATTTATTGTTGATACCGCTAATAATTATAGCCTTTTCAGGTAAAAAAAAACAGGAGGCATACAAGTATCCCTCCTTATTTGTGACAAATTATTAAATTAATTGGAAATCCTGAAAAATATACTAGTTCAGCTCATCTCATCAATTTCGCTTTTTTTCGTCCGCAGCATTAATGATTCAACCAATGCTCTCGGTTCCATATTATTGAACAGCACATCATATAGAGCTGATGTAATTGGCATAGAAACATCGTATTTTTTTGAGAGCTGATATGTCGCCTTCGTTGTCCGTACACCTTCGACAACCATTCCCATCTCATCCAGTACTTGCTCAAGCTTCATTCCTTTTCCGAGCATATTGCCCGCGCGCCAGTTTCGGGAATGGACACTTGTACATGTAACAATTAAATCGCCCATCCCAGTCAGTCCAGCAAACGTAAATGGGTTGCCCCCCATTTTAACACCTAGCCGCGTAATTTCTGCGAGACCGCGTGTAATCAGGGCAGCCTTTGCGTTATCACCAAAATCAAGTCCATCCGTCATCCCTGCAGCAAGCGCAATAACATTTTTAAGTGCCCCGCCAATTTCAACACCAATTACATCATCATTCGTGTAAACACGCAAATATTGATTCATAAATAAATCCTGCACTTTTTCTGCAGCTTCTAAGTTTTCGCAAGCAGCAGTTACCGTAGTCGGGTGTTTCAAAACGACTTCCTCCGCGTGAGAAGGACCAGATAAAACAACGATATCACTTACCGCATTTTCAGCAAGGCTTTCTTTCATCAGCTCTGAGATACGCATTAATGTATCCGGCTCAATCCCTTTAGATACATGGACAAATAATGCTTTTTCAGTTAAATACTCCGAAATGTTGCCGCAAACTTCGCGAATCCCTTTTGTCGGTACTGCCATAACAATCGTAGAACCGTGTTGCGCTGCCTCTTCTAAATTTGAAGTCGCCTTTAAATTACTTGGCAATATCGTATTCGGCAAATATTTTTTATTTGTATGCTGTTCATTAATCTCAGATGCCTGATCTTCGCGATGCGACCAAATTAACGTATTATGGCCGTTTTCAGCTAAAACAACGGCCAGTGCCGTTCCCCAGGAACCGGCTCCTAAAACTACTACATTTTCCATTAAAAAAACCCCCAATTTCACTTAAAGTCATTTAAAATTTATCCTTCAAGTCAAACCCTATTATGAACAAAAACGCTAGTTCATTTACATAAACTAGCGCTCTTTTTATTGATTTAGTCACGAGCACGTGTAATTAAGCGTATCGGAGTTCCTTCAAAGTCGAAAGTCTCTCGGATACGGTTTTCTAAAAAGCGCTCGTATGAGAAGTGCATCATTTCCGGTTCATTTACGAATACAACGAATGTCGGTGGTTTAATCGCCACTTGTGTTGCGTAGTAAATACGTAAACGACGCCCTTTGTCTGTTGGTGCAGGATTACGTGCGATCGAATCTTCAATTACTTCATTTAAAATTGATGATTGAATACGCATTGCGTGGTTTTCACTAACACGCTTAATAATCGGTAAAATATTGTGTACACGCTGTTTTGTTTTAGCAGATACAAACACGATTGGTGCATAATCTAAAAACAGGAAATGCTCACGAATTTGTTCTGTAAAGATATTCATCGTTTTCTCATCTTTTTCAATCGCATCCCATTTGTTTACAACAATAATGACTGCTTTACCAGCTTCATGTGCATAGCCAGCGATTTTTTTATCCTGTTCCTGAATGCCTTCATCTGCATTCAGAACAACTAAAACAACGTCTGAACGTTCGATTGCGCGCAGTGCACGTAGTACCGAATACTTTTCTGTTGATTCATAGACTTTCCCTTTTTTACGCATACCCGCTGTATCAATAATGACATAATCTTGTCCATCATATGAGTACGGAGAGTCGATTGCATCACGAGTTGTCCCTTGAATTTCACTTACAATAACGCGGTCCTGACCTAAAAAGGCATTCACAAGTGAAGATTTCCCAACATTCGGACGCCCGATTAAAGAGAATTTAATCGTATCATCATCATATTGCTCTTCATCCGGCTGCGGGAAATGTTTCGCACATTCATCCAATAAATCCCCTAAGCCTAATCCGTGCGAACCTGAAATTGGCCAAGGCTCACCGAAACCTAATGAATAGAAGTCATAAATCATATGACGCATATCCGGGTTGTCGATTTTATTAATTGCCAAGACAACCGGTTTTTTTGTTTTATATAAAATTTTTGCTACTTGCTCATCTGCAGCCGTAACACCTTCACGTCCATTAGTCATGAAAATAATAACGTCCGCCTCATCAATCGCAATTTCCGCTTGTTGGCGAATTTGCTCTAAAAACGGCTCGTCTCCAATTTCAATACCACCAGTGTCGATAATATTAAATTCATGTGCTAGCCAATCAGCCGAACTATAAATACGGTCACGTGTTACACCTGGGATATCTTCCACGATCGATACACGTTCTCCAACAATTCTGTTAAAAATTGTCGATTTACCTACGTTCGGACGTCCTACGATGGCGATTACTGGTTTTGTCATCTGTACTTCATCCTTCCAAACTCTTGTCTTTCCGTATTATACACGAATTTGACTATTATATCATTTTTTCACAACATTCAAAATCGATTTCGATTTATCGACAAACTTTTCGAGGTGCATGATTTTCTAAAATACTCAAAAATTATCTAATATATTTTTATTTGTTCGAATAAGTAGCCAGCTTTCTAATATATTTCCCGAAAGTTCTAAAATGAATGCCACTTGTTTAAATAATGCTTGCAGTTCTCCTAAAATATCATTTTCTTTTTCCAATAAACTAATAGATCGTTCTAATAAAATTCGCCTCACCGCTATACCAATAGATTTCCCAAGCAAAAAACCGCCCATATAAGGAATCCTTACATGGGCGGTTTTGATCTTATTATTTTTTAAATCCTTTTAGCTGATCACCGATGACATCGCTGAATGAGAAGCCTTTATTTTCTTCCGGCAGCTCATAATCGAAATCCTCGTCACTCGCTGAATCTTCCTGCAATGCTTTAATACTCAGTGCAAGTCGTTTTTCCGCCTCATTTACCTCAAGTACTTTTACTTCCACCTCTTGACCGTCTTTTAAAACTTCATGTGGTGTCGTAATATGCTTGTGGGAAATTTGAGAAATATGAACAAGTCCTTCTACTCCAGGGAATACTTCTACAAACGCGCCGAATGTAACAAGACGTTTTACAGTACCTGTTAAAATTGCGCCTTTTGAAGCCTTCTCTTCAATGTCTGTCCAAGGACCAGGCAACGTATCTTTGATCGATAATGAAACACGTTCATTCGGAATATCCACTGAAAGCACTTTTACAGTTACGGATTGTCCTTCCTGTAATACCGTCGAAATATCTTCAACATGTTCATGCGCTACTTGTGAAATATGGACTAATCCATCAATGCCGCCCAAATCAATGAACGCACCGAATTTTGCCAAGCGCTGAACTGTACCTTCAAGCATATCACCCTGATGGATGTTTTGAATCACTTGTTGCTTTTTCGACGCTTTTTCTTCATCCAGTACTGCACGATGAGATAAAATGAGTCTGCCTTTTTCTTTATCTAACTCTGTAATTTTTAAACGTAATGTTTTGCCTTTGTAATCCTCAAAATCTTCGACAAAATAATCTTCAACGAGTGAAGCCGGAACGAAACCGCGTACGCCTAAATCGACGACAAGTCCGCCTTTCACTACATCTTTCACTTCTGCTTCGAATACTTCACCAGATTCGAATTTCTCTTTTAAATCATCCCACGCATGTAGTGCATCTACTTTGCGTTTCGATAATACAAAATTCTCTTCTTCAACTTTCGTAATCATAAGCTCTAGCTGATCGCCAACTGAAACTATATCAGAAGCTTTTTCAATGTGTAAGCTTGAAAGTTCGCTAATAGGTATAATCCCGTCGAATGGTGCCCCCTCGACCGAAACCGTTACTGACTTCTCTTCAACCTGTTCAGCAACACCTTTCACAATATCTCCTTCTTGAAATTTTTGGTTTGACCCTAAATTCATTTCCTCAGACATATGTAGCCCTCCTTCGCGTATTCCACTTTTATTTTATTCGATAAGTTCTACAAAGACAAAAAATAACCCTTTATTTTCAGAAATTTCGTACGTTAGCTTCATTTTTTAATAGCGGTTACTGCATTTTTTGCTGCGCTAATTTCAAAATTTCCTGTGCCGCTTCATCAATTGATAAATTCGTCGTATCTAAAAATAAAGCATCTTCTGCTTGGATGAGCGGTGAGGCTTCACGTTCACTATCAAGCTTGTCCCGTAAAGCAATTTCCTTCTGTAATGATTCGATTGTTGAAGGAATACCGCGGCGTTCATTATCAAGGAAGCGTCGATGTGCACGTTCCTCAACTGTTGCAGACATGTAGATTTTAAGCTCTGCATCTTTGAGTACATGTGTCGCAATATCTCGTCCATCCATTACAACGCCGCCATCAGCAGCCAGCTTTTGCTGCATCGCTACGAGAATTTCACGAATATTCGCGTGTGCCGCAACTTCTGAAACATTTGCTGTAACTTCATTTGAACGTATAGCCTGTGACACATCTTGTCCATCCACAAAAACGAGTTGTCCCTGCTCAGACGGTTGTAATGTAATCGCCGTTTGCTGCAGCATTTTTTCAATCGCTTCTGCGTCATGTAATTGTATGTTTTCTTTCATCGCTTTATACGTCACTGCCCGATACATTGCACCTGTGTCGATATATGTAAATCGAAGTGCTTCGGCTACAATTTTTGCAATGGTACTTTTCCCCGCACCTGCAGGACCATCAATTGCAATTTGAATTTTTTTCATCATAATTAATTCCCTACTTTCCGTTGCTATTGTATCATAACCGAAAAAATTTTTACCTTCTTTACGCTATATTTTTTTGAAAAAAGCTGCTCCTCCATACATACCGGATCAACTTCCGTCACATTAGTTTTACTTATTTAAAAAGGTCTAAAAAGTATGATACTTTTTAGACCTCTCGCTTATAATTCATTCATTTCTTTCTTGCGGATCATTACTTGTCGTTCGAAGCAAAAACGGACAATTTGCTGCTTATCATAATCATCCGTATCCGTGAAATTCAATGAAGCCATCATCATTTCATTACGATTGAACACGTTCACTACTCTCGCATCTGTTTCTACATATCGAATTTCACCATTTATAAATGGCAGGACGACAAAAGCCTTGACTGTATCACCTTCAGTAAAATTGACCGGTGACTTAATATGAATCAATGACCCTCCAGCGCTAATGTCTTCAGCTGCAAGCTGAAATTTCTGTCCTTCATGTTCAATTGCAATATCTACAGGTGTTTCCACACGAACATATTCGCGACGCTGAATTTTAATAAATTCTTCAGCAGGTGGACATGCAAGCAGTATCATCTGAACATTGCCGCCTTTACGTCCTAAAACTTCCGTATTAAAGCAGTAGCTTTCTTTTTTTTCCGTACTGAATGTTGCACGGAATTGTGCGCCATCAATTAAAAAAGCAATTTTTTTAGTTGCCGTATTAATTGGATAATCGATAAAAATCATATTGTCCTGTCGATCGACAACACGACATTTAAATTTTTCGACCCTTTCCGTATAGGTTGGCTCCAGCGTTAGTTGCGTTCCAATTTTTAGTTCCATTTGCCTCTCCCCATAAGAAATTATTCATACTTTATTATCTCATGGGAATGTAAATATAGCTATATTTTTACAATTAATTTCACTGGACCTCGCACCTGATTCAAGGTACTAAAACACTTTTTCATTTTTAATTACTTCATGTGTTTCCGCATCGATTACAACACGATACGTATCCTGTGTCTTATTGTCGAGCCTTGCAATAACCTCATAACATTTACGAAGTTCCAGATTTCCATTGCCTGTATAAATTTTTTGCACTTGTTCAACACCTACATGATCAGCAAAAAATTTATCCCAATCTATCGGTACTTCGCTTTGTTCTTTAATTTTTTCTTCCTGAATATATTCCATTGCATTGACACCTAAAATCTCCGCGTTATCCTTCGCAATTTTCACTTGAATACTATCCGGGTAAATTAAAGCTTCATCATCTCCATGCACTCTTGTAAATACGAGATGCCATGCTTCATGATTTTCTCGTGATTCGGAAAGCTTCACATCAGTGTATCCCACTTTATTCATAAAACTTTTTGCCGTATTTAAAATTTCTTCATGTGAACGCGCATCCTTTTTAACCGGTCGTTCAAGCAGGAACGAAAGAAGATGGCCTCCACTTTCAGTTATGTCGGCATACCCGATTTTGGAACCATGGATAAATTGAATATGATAGAACGGGTATGGTGCATCATCACTGCTTTTCGTAACCGTTACAATCGAATCGTCGATATTCGGGAAGAAGTTTTTAAATTTTTGAATGGCTTCGTTTTTCGTAATTTTTTTATCTTTTAAATGCTGTAATTCACGCTTTTTTTCATAGTCCGATTCACTCGCCGTTAATGGAAAATCGGTTTCATTATATGTTTTCAATTGTTTTGATACGTTCATAAATGGTGAATCTTTAAGATTGGTCGTTTGATTCGTTGACCATTTTTTTAAATTACCATCATTTTCATAAAATGCGACTGTGGCAATATTCCATTCCTCTGCGAAAGAATGTAAATTGGAAGCAACCGTTCCCATTTTATTGCGCCAGTTTTCGTAGTCTCCCGTAGCAGCCGCTTGTTTTGCATTATCACCGATTTTCCCTAAATAACGCATCCATTCATTTTGAACTTCTGCCTGGATCGGCAAATTCGCAACAGTTTTTCTTAAATCACTGCTCATCCGCCAAATGGAATCCAATTCATTATTTAATGCTTTTTCATCCTTAAAGAGTAAAGATTGTTCCACTGTTGTATGCAATGTCGATAACTTTTCAGTCGCTGCCGAGAGATCCCTTGATTGGGTAGCATAAACAGCTCGCTCCAAATCTTTATTCTGTGTAAATAAATCAAAGGATACAAAGGCTAATATAACAACAAATAAACCTAATAAATATGCAAATTTTTTCATGTTTTTACCCCCGCCTATAAGCAGAAAATATGCTCACCAATTTGTTTGATTTGAGGTCTCGACCAAATCCATTTACTCGTCGCTGTAACAGGATTAAAATAATACAATGCATTCTCGGATGGGTCCCAGCCGTTGATCGCATCCAGTACTGCCTGTTTGGCACGTTCATTTGGAGTAAGCCAAATCTGACCGTCCGCAACCGCTGTGAAAGCTAACGGCTGGAAAATAATTTCCGAAATCGTATCAGGAAATTCAGGGGATTCCAAACGATTCAAAATTACAGCTGCAACAGCAACTTGTCCTTCATACGGCTCGCCTCGCGCTTCCCCATACACTGCATTCGCTAAAATTTGCAAGTCCTGTTCTGTATAGCCTGGCGGCAGCTGCATGGAGGTTGTATTATTTGCACTTGTACCGCCATTTCCGCCTTTTTTCACCTGGTTTTCCAATGCTATTCCGCCGTAATACGTAAAGCTGTTCCCTGCATTGATTTGTTTATGAACCCATGCTTTATCAAAATCCGAATTATTTTCAAGCTTTTCCTTCGTCGACCTTCCGGCAATTCCGTCTACAGGTAGCCCGTACTGCTCCTGAAAATTACGAAGCGCCCAATACGTTCCGTAACCAAATTTCCCGTCAATTTTTCCATTATAGTAACTTAAATATTGAAGTCGTGCCTGTAACTCGATTACATCGTCACCAAATGCACCCCGTTGCACATCCTGACCTGAAAATGCAAATGTATGACTTACAAAACTACTTGATATAATGAATACGAACAAGACGATTTTTTTCACTGACATTTCCACTCCTTTTTCAGTAGGATGGAGAAATTTGAAAAGTTTATACATTGTAAAGTTGATTTTTAAGTCTATTGAAAATATTTTCTTTACTCGTTTTTCGTTTGCTAATAAGATTTTTTACATAGAAAAAGGTTTGCTACAAAAACATTTGTAACAAACCTTTAATAAATGATTGCTATAGGATAAAGTGAAACTTCAATTTCGAGACAGATAAATTACTACCCGTTAAAGCGGGATAAAGTATAACTTCAATCAGCGGAGCTCTTCATCCCGCTGATTGGCAGTTGAACCAATCGGGCTGTTACGGGTAGTTTTGCCTCTGCCGCTACGCTTTCGAGGCAGATAAATTACTACCCGTTACTGCGGGATAAATGTTCAATTAGATGTTCGTGTGCCTGCTTTACTTTGCGCAGAGCAAATGTCCATAAGAACAGCATAAACGGCAGCATCGCATACAAAAAGTATTCTTCTAACATTAATATCGAATTATAGATAATATGAAGTCCAACAGGTGCAAAGAGTGCAAGGGCGATATACCTCTTCTGTATTTCTTCACTTGAAAACTTCCCTTTTCCGTAATAGTAACCCATGACTACACCGAACAGTGCATGACTCGATACCGGCAATAACGCACGCATAAAAGCTTGATCTATTCCGAAAGATAGTAAGTAGAGAACGTTTTCCACAGTAGCAAAGCCTAATGAAACAGCTGCCCCATACAAAATACCGTCATAAGGATCATCAAACTCAATATGGCGTAAGATTACGGCAAGAATAATGAGCCATTTCACAAATTCTTCTATCGAACTGGTAAATACGGCATTGATAAAGAATGGATTCGAAAATGTCTGTTCTTCTTTTATAACGAACTGTATAAATAAAACGGGGAATGTAATAACCCCGCCATATATGAAGGAATGCATTAATGTACGCCGTGGCTCGGTATCCATCTCATTGCGTAAATAAAAGTAGCTTAAAAGGGCTAAACCCGGCGCAATCGCTGCTGATAAAAGTATAAACATCATGCCGGCTCCTTTCGATTCTAGGCTCTTATTAGTATAGCACTATTTTTTTCAATGCAGTGTAGCATACCCATTTTTTGTCTAGAAAATATAAAAACTCGGCTACTTTCACACCGAGTTTTTATTGTTAATGCATAAATGTATCAAAGTTCTTATTACCGTTTGCAATCATTAACAGGAGCTTGAGGCGTGCTTTTTTCGGATCAAAGTCCCCACCCATAATGACACCGGCATCCTTCAAATAATTCGCACTACTGTAATAATCATAAGTCGGGAAAACACGCCCTTCTTCTGTCGATGTCGTCAATACAACTTTCGTTCCTTTTTGGCATAGCTTTTCGATCGCGCCCATCATTTTTGGGGCAACTTGACCTCGACCGGCACCGACAAGCACAACACCTTCAACATTTGCTTCGTAAAGGGCATCCAAAATAATAGAACTTGCTCCAAGATAGGCAAATACAATCTCGACAGCAGGATAGCTTTCTTTTATTTCATATACTTCTTTATGGGTTGGCTTCTGGTATATAATTACCTCGTCGTTATCGATAAATCCAAGCATGCCATAGCCAATTGCCCCAAAGCCGTTAATACTTGATGAGTGCATCTTCTTTACGTATTTGGAATGAATGATCTTTTCATTAAAGACGACGCAAACCCCTATACTTTTTGCTTCTTCATTTGAAGCAACCAATAATGAATTACGCAGATTGGAATAAACATCTGTACCAATATCGCCAGGTGATTTTTGTGAGCCTGTTACAATAATTGGACGTTCATCATGAATTGTCAGCTCTAAAAAGTAGGCTGTCTCCTCTAAGCTGTCTGTACCATGCGTAATGACAATTCCGCTCACCGATTGATCATTAAAAACATTTTTAATCGTTTGATTCAGTAAATTTAAATTTTCAAATGTCATATGCATCGATGGGATTTGATAGAGATCAATCAATTCAATATCCATCTCATTTTCCAGCTGGCACATTGATAAAATGGCTTGGCCATCCAGTTTGCCGGACTCGAGTTTGTTTTTATTATTGCGAGTACTCGCAATCGTTCCGCCTGTCGTAATAAGCACTACTTTTTTCTTCACAATATTCACCCCTTATGTAGTTTGACGAGCAATTTTTTGAGCAATCAAATTCCCATGAAAGCGACCATTTTCTATAAAGATTTCATTTGCATTATTTCCTGCAGCGATGACACCGGCAATAAATAAATTTTGTACATTTGTTTCCATTGTTTCGGGATCGAATGTCGGTCTTCCTGTTTGTTCATCAATTTCGACGCCCATTTCACGGATGAAGCGGTGGTCAGGATGATAACCGGTCATTGCAAATACGATATCATTATCAATTGTTTCTTTTTGGCCGGCTATTTCGACAATGGCTTCTTTTTCTCTAATTTCTTTCACTTCTGTATTAAAGTGCATCGTAATTTCTCCTTCTCGGACTAGACCTAAAAATTCCGGCAATACCCATGGCTTAATGCTGGCAGAATAATCATTGCCCCGATAGATAACCGTCACATGTGCACCTGCTTTATTGAGTTCCAATGCCGCATCAATTGCAGAGTTTTTCCCGCCGATCACTAACACATTCAAATCAAAAAACGGGTGTCCTTCTTTAAAATAATGATGAACTTTCGGCAAACTTTCTCCAGGTATATGCAAATAATTTGGATGATCGTAATATCCTGTTGCAATGACTACATACGGTGTTTCATAGCTGTCTTTGTCTGTCTTGACATTGAATATACCATCCACCTTTTTAACACTTTCCACTTTTTCAAAACGGTTCACAAGAAGTTTTTTTGCCTTCACCACTTCACGATAATAGACAAGCGCCTGATTGCGTTTTGGTTTTCGTTGTTCAATAATAAACGGTACATCACCGATAGCCAGTTTTTCACTCGTACTAAAAAAAGTTTGATGTGTCGGATAATTGTATATCGCATTGACAATATTACCTTTTTCGATAATGACTGGGGACAATCCGATATTTTGTAGTTCAATCGCTGCAGCTAATCCACAAGGACCTCCACCAACAATGATTGCTTCTACCTTTTGCATACTAACATCTCCTTATTCCAATTCCTATAGATCGCTATTTACTTATTCCAATTCCCCTTGTTCAAATTTAATTGTAATAAGATGACTTTCCGGTTTAGCACAGAGGCGCAACGGGACAAGAGTCGTACCATACCCATTGCTGACAAGTTCATAGCGGTTTTTGATTTTTTTAAAATATCCGTGTGGCTGCAATCCAAATTTCCCAAGGCGGATTTGCCCTCCATGTAAATGTGCTCCAATACTGAGCAGTGGCTGAAACTGCTTATGTACTTTGCCGAACAACTCCGGATTATGTGCAATGAAAACGGTATTCTTTTCTTCACATTGCTCAATTGCACGCTGGATATTTTGTTCTCCCGGACGATATGAGACCGCGCTGACTGACACATCATTTTTACTTTCCAGCTTGACTGTCCCATTCTCTATAATACGAATATGATGGTCTGCAAGTAGCTGTCGCAGCTTTTGTTCGCCGAATTCGATATCATTATTTCCCCATATAAAATAGGTAGGGCCCAGTTTTTTGAGCGTACGGATATTGTGAAGTACCGTTTCTTCAGAAGTCCGGCGATCGACAAAATCTCCTCCTATAAGGACAGCCTGTATCTTTTGATCAATCGAATCAATCATTGCCTCATTAATTTTGCGCGCATGTGTATCCGATATGAAAAAAAGGTTGATTGTTTCACTGTCGCCTGTTGCCTTCACTTCGTGTGAGCGGATATTGTTTTCATGCCCTTCTTTATACATATAGAGAAGCACTAAAATACATGCGATTCCAATAATACTTATTATGACCATACACGGTCCTCCAATTCAAAAAAGACTAATTATACAATAGCCTTCTTTAACGTTTTGATAACCATTAATTTAGCATAGTCTTTATAAAGTTTGCTAAAATAATAAATTTCCTTCATAAAGAAAAAGACGAGAGCCGGAACGGTTCGTCTTTTTACTAGTCGTTATACAAGATAGAAAAAATTATGGAACAATTACTAAAACCTGCCCCGTTGCAATACTGTCGGATGATAAATTGTTGGCAGCTTTTATTTTATTAACATATTCAGGACTACCATTGCCGTAGTACTTCAATGCAATACGGTATAAATTGTCAGTCGATTGTACAGTATGTGTTTTTTGCTGTGCTTTAGCCGCTTCCTGAGCCGCTTTTTTCTTCGCTTCCTGCTCTTTAGCTTTAGCTGCTGCTACTTTCTGTGCTTCTTCCGCCTTTTTTATTTCCTCTGCTTCTTTTGCCGCTTTTTCTTTTGCGATTCGTGCTTCCGCCTTTTTCGCTTCTTCAGCAGCTAATTTTTCTTTTTCCGCTTTCGCTTTCGCCTCATCCACTTCGGCTGTATTGTCATCCTTTTTTTCTTCTTTTTCTTCGTCATCGTTAGTAGCAGATGGCTGTGTTTTCGGATCCTGTTTTTGAATCTCCACTACTAAGTCGTCCTTCTTATCCGCATTTACGTTTTCACTTGCAGATGTGTTCGGTTCATAGATCAACCACACATAAGCTAAAATAACTAAAGGAATAAAAATTAAGACAACTGTTAAAACCGTCATCATTGGGTTTGTTTGTTTTTTTCCGCTTTTCTTTCGATGTCGGCTAACACGTGACATTTTTGTACCTGACTCGTTATGTAGGTCAATCTCTTGACGATGCTCCTCTACCTTTTCCCGGTAATCTTCTTTTGTCATGGCCTGCACCCCTCCAACTACTAAAAATTATAACTTTATTATGACCAATTTCTACATAAAAGTAAACGGTTCGATAGTAGATTAAGAGTTTATTAACAATATTTTCTTGAGGCGATGTTGCCAATTTGTCATTTTAATCATAGTTTTTGAAATATCTCTCTCTTCCACAAGTTCAGAAATTTCAATTCCGCAGTTGGAACAACAATATTCCTGCTGCTTTGTTAATTGTTGACCAAAGTATTGAACTACTTGCTTACGCATACAATCCGAATGTTTAATAAGCTTTAATACGAGCTGAACTTCTTCATATTTCTTTATCTGTAAATTCATCATCCGACTCTTTACTTCCTCAGCTGATTCACGTGCCAGCCAATAACTTAATACACGTAAAACCACTTCTGACATTTCACCATTTGCAAGCAATGACTGCGGCTGTTCCCCAGTGGCTATCACTTCAGTAAATCGGTCTACATGTATATTTTTCGGCAAATCTTCTGACGCAATAAACTTTGCAAATTGCTCATCTCCCTCACAATATAACAAAAAGGCAACTGCTTTCTTGCCATCTCGACCCGCCCGGCCAATTTCCTGCATATAGTTCGACAACGTTGCAGGCATTGTTTCATGAATGACTTGACGGACGTTCTCTTTATGGACACCCATACCAAATGCATTTGTCGCAACAATCCATTCAAGATGTCCCGCTAAAAATTGTTGCTGTATAAACTGACGGTCCTGTGCTTCCTTACCGGCATGATAAGCGGCCGCTGAAATATTTTGCTGTAAAAGCTGTAAACTGATTGCTTCTGCTTTTGAGCGGGATTGTGTATAAATGATGCCTGGACCGGCTGTATTTTTCACATGTTCAATAATCCATTCAATCTTTTCTTCACGCTCTGAAAATAACTTTTTTACTAAATGAATATTTTCCCTGTTTACAGCGTGTACGTAGTGAAAAGGTGATTTCATTTTCAGATAGGATTGGATATCTTCTAATACGGTATCTGTTGCTGTGGCAGATAACGCGAGTATAGGGGGACGGTTCGTTTCCGATAATATTTCGCCAATCCGTAAATAGTCCGGACGAAAATCAAACCCCCACTGTGAAATACAATGTGCTTCATCTGCAACAATCAACGAAAGTTCCATCTCCTGAACCCGCGCCTTCACTTGAGGCTGCAATAGCATTTCGGGAGAAGCGAAAATAAACCGGTACTCGTCCAAAAAGTGAAGTGCATATCTTTTCTGGTCCACCGTTAGAAATGAATTTAATGCAACAACCCGTTTTTCCCCCATTTGCTTTAGCTGATCGACCTGGTCTTGCATGAGCGATAAAAGCGGCGACACAATAAGTACCGGTTTTTCAAATAAATAGCCCGGCAGTTGGTAACATAGAGACTTCCCCATGCCGGTCGGTAAAATGGCAACAACATCTTTGCCATCCATAATATTTCTTATAATCTCTTCTTGCCCTGGCCGGAATGCATCATATCCGAAATATTGCTTTAAGGCACTTTGTAATTTCATGTAGGGGACGCTCCTTTCGCCAACGTTAGCCGCAATTGAAAATAGCTTAGTTGCGGTAGTAATTCCTTTAATGTTTTTAATCGTTTCGTATCGTAATTTTCGACTGCATCCAAAATTTGTTTCTGTTCTTCATTTGTTACAAATGGTTCGATTGAAAAGTTCGGTTCATTCATCGCAAGCTCGACAATATGATCTTCAATCGTACTCATTTTCAATCGCCGAATATGACTGATTTCTTCCAATGTTCTACCCGCTCTGTATAACTGGGCGGTTGAGTTGGTCGAAGCAGTCAATACTACTTCCACTCGTATATTTTGCATGATTTCATTTAATAGTGGGTATTGTGATTTTTCACGGTACAACTCATTTAACCAAGTATGCAATGCACTTATATAATGCAGCTGAACATCCATTTCCTGCATGTTATAGCCAAAAGCAAGTTGTTGCCACGTAAATCCGGGTTCATTATAGCCCGTCAGTCGATACATGAGTATATCTTTCATATTTTCTTCTATTGCGCTTTTGGACAAACTCGCCGTCATTTCGCTGTAAATCGCCTGTTGCAGCATGCCGTTCTGATAGTGGTGGCGTACTAAAAACTGGCGTACCCATTGCTGTGTCTGTTCGTTCTTTTCAATCGGTATAAATGCCTTTTTATGATGCTGCTGGTGTGACAGGCTTTGGATAATAAGCGCAAGTCTGCCGAAAAATACATGTTCATTGCCACGGTAATGCCAGCCATCAAAAGAAAGAGACAGCGGTTGTACCGCAAGTTGTTTTCCTTGTTCGGTCATTGTATAAAAACCGTTTTCTTCTATTATAATAATACTCTTGGCAAACATGAGATCAATTTGCTCATCAAATTTATGACGGGCTAGTTTTGGGAGCAGCCCAAAGTAGGAATATAAATTAAAGAGCCCAACATCATGAATTGTCTGACCCGACCGCTTACCCTTCAGTAGATGATAGGCGGCGGAAACAGTACGTTCCTGTTGAAAAGTATGTAAAATTTTTAAAAGAATTTGTTGGATTAGCATATCAAATCCCCCATTTTAGTAGTATTAGGTTGAAAAGTACTGAAAACAGCATTAGAATAAGTAAGAGCTTTATGGAAACGAACGGATAAAGGAGAGGTAACAATGCCAAAATATACTATCGTAGATAAAGATACTTGTATCGCTTGTGGCGCTTGTGGCGCTGCTGCACCAGATATTTATGATTATGATGATGAAGGAATCGCTTTCGTTATTTTAGATGATAACATGGGTACTGCTGAAGTTCCAGAAGATCTACTAGAAGATATGCAAGATGCATTTGAAGGCTGTCCAACAGATTCTATTAAAGTTGCAGATGAAACATTCGACGGCGACTCGCTAAAATTCGAATAGTTTATAAACGAAACGATTCTTTTTCAAGGATCGTTTTTTATTTTGCCCTATTTTTCTCATTGCGCATCTAGAATTGAGATGTTATAGTTAATATTAGTAGTAGGTACTAATATTAACTAACTATTTTAGGGGTGTCATTATGGATTTATTACAATTAAAAGGGAAAAATATTGTCGTAATGGGTGTTGCCAATGAGCGCAGTATTGCTTGGGGCATCGCAAAGCGATTATTTGATGTTGGAGCAAATGTAATTTTCACATATCGGAAAGAACGTTCAAAAGGAAAAATCGAAAAGCTTTTAACAAATTACGAAGATCATAATGCAACAGTTATTGAGTGTGACGTAAACAGCGACGTAAGCATTGAAAAAGCATTCAATCAAATTGGTGAGCAATTTAAAGTAATTCATGGCATTATCCACTCTGTAGCCTTCGCACATGCCGAAGACCTGCACAACCGATTCGTCGAAACAACTCGTGATGGCTATGCCTTTGCACAAGATACAAGTGCTTATTCGCTGATTGCTGTAACAAAAGCTGCAAAACCTTATATGACAGAAGGCGGCTCTATCGTAACGATGTCTTATTTAGGTGCACAGCGTGTGCTTGACGGCTACAATGTAATGGGCGTCGCTAAAGCAGCACTCGAAGCATCGATGCGCTATTTGGCAGCGGATGTTGGTGCAGAAAATATTCGTGTAAATGCGATTTCAGCTGGTGCTATCCGGACATTGGCAGCAAAAGGTGTGCCAAGTTTCAATCAGATCCTGCACAAAATCGAAGAAACATCTCCGTTAAAACGCAACACAAACCAGGAAGAAGTTGCTGACATGACGATTGTGATGTTAAGCCATCTATCCCGCGGTGTGACTGGCGAAACGATTTATATCGATAGCGGTTATAATATTATGGGTTAGTCCTGAGCGAATTCACTACCTCCCTTGTGAATTCGCTTTTTTCTATGGTAAAATATTGGAAAATACAGGTTTGGGAGGTTTTTTCCAATGAAAAAGTATATTTCCGCATTGTTAATGGGTACTGTTTTAATAATAAGTTTCTCGTTTTCGACAATGAAAGTAGAAGGAGCTGCAAAAGTAAAAGCAGTCGCTTATAAAAATTGCACAGAATTAAACAAAGTTTACAAAGGCGGCGTATCAAAAGACGCAAAAACAACGAACAAAGGCGGAAAAACAAAATATAAACCATTCGTATCAGCCGAACTTTATAAATTAAACGAGAAAAGTGACCGCGATAATGACGGCATTGCTTGCGAAAAATAGGAGTTGTGAAATAGATGAAAATTCTCGCTCACCGTGGTTACAGTGCCAAATATCCGGAAAATACGATGATCGCTTTTCTGGAAGCCGCAAAGTTGAATATTTGGGGAGTTGAATTTGATGTCCATTTAACAAAGGACAACCAGTTAGTCGTCATTCATGATGAATCAATCAACCGGACTTCAACGGGGAAAGGCTTTGTGAAAGATATGACGCTTGAGGAATTGCAAACATTCGATTATGGCTTATGGTTTGCTCCGGAATTTGCGGGTCAAAAAATACCTACATTGGCGGAAGTACTGACAGTTTTCAAAGCGACCCCTTTCCAGATCAATATTGAGATTAAGTCAGACATCTTTGAATATCCAGGCATTGAAGCGCTCATTGCAAATGAAATACATGCCTTTGATTTAGTAGATCGGGTCATTATTTCTTCCTTTAATCATGAAAGCATTGCACGCTTCCAGCAAATCATGCCTAATGTGAAAACCGCATTGCTATTTGCTTCGCTTATTATGAACTTAGAGGAATATATAAAGAAGTTCAATACTGATGCTATACATATCACCTATTATTACGGGATGCGATCCATTGTTCAGCAAGCCGTTAAGAACGGGATAATCGTCCGAGCTTATACAGTAAATGATGGCGCAATAGCCCGGCAAATGGAATCACTCGGCATCGATGCTGTTTTTTCTGATGTAGTAAACCTATAAAATAACTAAAACCTGTTTCAGAGAAATTCTTCTGAAAACAGGTTTTTATGTAAATATTTAGATTATTATTAGAAAAACGCTTTCAAAGAGCTAAAAATCGTGAAGTTCATTTTATCGTCAAACTTTAAAAGTTTTACTCGTTTTCACTCCCATCTCCTTTGAAGTCAGACGTCTGTTTACTGTATATTTATAGTAACAACTAACGATTCGGAGATGAAATTATGAATACGGAAATTTTGTCATTTGTAGAAAAAATGGAAGCAGCTTTACTTAATGATTTAGTCACAACAGACTCTTCTGACTTATATGAAATTGCAGTTGAAATGATTGCTCAGCATAAAGATTCTTATAAAAATATTTGCCAAGCGTATGAAGTAGTTAAGCATAACTTAGTGGGCTAGACTATTTTAAAGTTAATACACGGTACATACTCTTTTGTACCCTAAAATAAAAATAAGCCTTCCGCAATTTAGTGGAAGGCTTATTTTTATTTTTCTATGTACTGTATAATGTCTGAGTTAAGACTTAATTTCATTAATTTTTATTTCTTTTGTTTTGTGTAGATTTACTATTTGACCGGTGTCCTTAACTTTAAATTCAATAAATGAGGCATAGTTCAGAATTTACATTTTGAAAGGTATTCTTGAAAAATTCGGCAAGAAGGCTTTTTTAATTGAAGTAAACATGGATAGATCATTTTAATTTGGGAATACTCTCTTTTAATAGTAGTTATTAATGACACTTTTAAAGGAGAGAGTTTAATGAAAGTATTTAAAGGAATTCTTACAATGCCATTATTATTGGGATTATTGTATGCCTGTAACAATGAAGATGCAAATGTAGATAAGGATAAAGAAGTTACAGGAAATAATAGTGTGGTTGATGAAACAACGAATAATAATGCCACTAATAATACAGAAAATGAAGAAGATGAACGGACTGGAATAAAAGTTGCAGATGTAAATTATACTTTTACTGATTTTGATTTAGACGTAGAATATGCAGACCATAAATCATACGATGTTGAATATGAGAACGATGGAAACAATATTTATGCTGAACTAGATGATGATCTTAATGGTGTTAAATATAATGGCGATAAAGCCTACGACAATTTTGCCGATGCATTAAAACAACTTACATTTGATAAAAATACCAGTGATGAGGATGTTCGTAAAGAAGTTCTAAAGGCATTTGCTCTAGATGAGAATTATCAGTCATTTGAACTTGAAGTAAAATTCCAAAACGGTGAAGAAAAACATTATCATCATAATAAATAATTGTACTAAGAAGGCTATTTTATAGAACTCTTCACTATTAAGCATAAAATCGAAATTGCATGGTGCAATTTCGATTTTTTGTGAACTGAAATTAGTTATGTCCTCGCCACTTCAATGTCCCTTTTACTGAAATTCTTAATTACCTCTTTTCAGAAGCCAATACCTCCAATTTCCCTATAAAACAAATGGTTAATCATTTATTCTTTATCAATTGGAGAATGAATATGATTCTCATATGTATCAATATACATATTTCCATTACCGGATAATACTGCGTATAATACATTACTTTGAACCAAGTTACGTTGCTTTAATTCAGAGTGCAACCATTGTTCGGATAAGTTATTCTGATCTAAATTCTGTTTCATTACTTCTCCATCCATAATTAGTTCAATTGGTAAATTAAATTCAGGGGTTATCGGTATCATTAAATCTTGTTTATTGACATTTCTAAATTGAGGCTTTTTTAATACTGTTAATGTCCCATTTGTCTCTATAATTGCAAATAATACCTCTTCGATATTAAAGACATCCTTTTCTCTTAATTGTTGATTTAAATAATCTAACGTATAGCGCATCTTATTCATATTCTTCTCAAGTATTTTTCCGTTTTCAATAACTATTGTAGGATCACCAGCTAAGAACTTTCTGCCTTTTTTACTTTTTAGAGAAATGAGAGCAATCATAAATATTATAAAGACATAAATGACAAATGCTAAGATTGTATGAGAAACCTTTAAAGATGTATTAAAGGCTAAGTTCGCCGATATAGCTCCTAAAGAAATTGTTGCAACAAAATCAAACATGGTCATTTGGGAAATCGTTTGTTTACCTAGTATTCGTGTCCCTACTAGTAACAGTCCGAAAGAAGTAAACGACCTCAAAATTATCTCAAAATGTTCAAGCATTTTATACCTCATTTAACTTTTTTATATAGGTTTTACCATTCCCTTTTTTTCTAAACCTTTATTTTTTAGGAAAGGTTCTTATTTGCTCGGTTAAGATGTTTTTTATCAAATGTTCTATTTTTTCACTAGTTACGTTACCTAGTTCGTTTCATTTTCATATCATATTCTAATAATGTAAGGCTAGCCTTACAAATTCGGATAAGAAAAGGGTGTTACAAATGGGTTGTAATTGTAGCAAATGTACAAGTGAATTAAGTTCTAACAATAATAAGAATCGTTGTAAAGGTTGTATCTGTGACCTATTAAGAGAATTAAGAAAAGGGACAGAAGTTGACGTTTTCTTATCAGGCGGTCAAATATTAGAAGATGTCGTTTTTAAAAGATTTGACAACAATAACTGCTGTGCAATATTTATTGATCCAATAACTGAACGCGGTTCAACACTTATCGTAGACTGTCAAAAAATTGATGCGATACGAATTGAAGCAGACTAAGTAAACAAGAGGCCACTTTCTTTAAGAAAGTGGCTTTTCTTCTGAATTCGATTTTCTCAACATTCTGTTTCAACTACTAAAGCTAATGAACCACGAAAAGGCATGTGGCTGACAATCCGTCATACTTCAATTACTACCCGGTTAATGTGAAAACCTCGGAATTTCCATAACCCTCCCCCATCAACTCTTGCCAATTTATCGTCAAAGTCGTATTTATCATGCTAACTTGCCGTTAAATTCCCGGTGAAATAAGATAAATTGTAAATCCTTACTACCTGTAGATACGACAAAATTAATAGCAGTTCCATTTTCATCTGTAAAATTTAAAATACAATATTTTTTAAATGAAAATATACAAAAAAAGAGGAATCCTAATGTAAGGATCCCTCTTTTATGATTACATCATTAAAATTAAAGTTTTACGATGTTTGTAGCTTGTGGTCCACGTTGACCGTCTTCTACTGAAAACTCAACTTTTTGACCTTCTTCAAGAGTTTTGAAACCGTCGCCTTGAATAGCTGAGAAGTGAGCGAATACGTCAGAACCGCCTTCAACTTCGATGAAACCGAAACCTTTTTCTGAGTTAAACCATTTTACTGTACCTTGTGTCATTTAAATGACCTCCAATTAATTAAATTTAATAAGATCGCAATTCTTCCAAAAGAAAAAAATTCACATATTACAAAAAGTACCAACTAAACCACGAATACTTTTTGTAATAGGTGAATTTAATGTCTTGTAACTATCTCATTGACCTTAGTATATAGCAAAAAATTGCATTTGTCTACTATTAAAAACAACTTTATCTGCTTCTGCCTTTCTTACAATAGATGACCTGGATTTCCATTAATAATTCTCAATTACTAACTAATGATTATTTACTTACTTTTTGTAAGCATTTTATTTGCAATTATATTTTCGCGTTGGTTAATATAGGAGATGTATTACATAGAACTAGGAGGATTTTTTTTCATGGTATTACAAGCAAAAGAATTTCGAACTGCGGAGCACGACATTTCTGAAGTATTTTTAAATCGTTGGTCACCGCGCGCCTATGCAGACACACCTGTTGCAGAAGATGTATTAAACCGTTTATTTGAAGCAGCTCGTTGGGCTCCTTCAGCAGGCAATAACCAACCTTGGCGTTTTATCGTAGCGAAAACAGAAGAGGATTTAGCAAAATTCCACCCTGTATTAATGGAAGGTAACTTAGTATGGGCAAAACGTGCACCCGTTTTAGTATTAGTCGTTTCAGACAATACAAAAGGTTCACATGAGTTTGATTCAGGTACAGCATGGGGCTTCCTGTCACTTCAGGCAGCTAAAGAAGGATTAATCACTCATCCAATGAGCGGTATTTATAAAGATGTGGCAAAAGAAGCGTTTAACATTCCGGATACGTTTGATGTGCATTTAGCAATTGCTATTGGTTACAAAGGCGATAAAGAAATGCTCTCTCCTGAATTACAGGCTCGTGAGACACCGTCAGGCCGACGCCAATTAAATGAAATTGTATTTGAGGGTTCGTTTAAATAAGTAATAAAATGTATTGAAGTAACCGCATGAAGGAAGTACTCTTTCGTGCGGTTTTCTGTTGTCTTCATTTTGAAAGTATCGCATTTAAATTTTCAAGAGCGGCTTTTTGAGCATTTCCAGCAGCATTTCATATTCTTTATCCCCGATTGTATCTCTTACCATCTTTTCTATTTCCAGTTCCATCTTTTTGCTTTCATTAAAAATAATGATTCCCTTTTCGGTCAAATGAGCCATCTTTTGAACTTTCGACCCTTTTATTAATTCGGTCGTAATTAATTCCTTTTCTTGTAAGGAAGTCACAAATTTATGAACCCCTTGTTTTGAAATGTCCAATTGTTTAACTAATTCAGGTACTGTTACATAGCCCTCATATATGTTTTTCAGTACAAACCATTCCGAACTCGTTATATGAAGGTCATTATTTTCATTCCACATCATTTCAGCCATTTGGCGCAAATGTTTATGTTGGCGATACAATAATTCTATAAAGTCAATCATGGCTTTTTCCCTTCTTTCTATCAACATAATTCTTAAATATTCTCAAGCATCATACTAAAGGAAAAATATTAATTCAAGTTCACGATACTAATAGGACATTTAAGTCAACTTAGTTGACTTAAATGCAAAATTACTTTAAAATTAAATTTATAACTTTTTCCGGAGGCGTATATATGTATAAAATTGGTGACTTAACGTTTTATAAATCCCATGGTATTTGCCAGATTGAGGGCATTGTAGAACAAAACTTCACAGGAGAACCTATGCTTTACTATGTTATGCAATCAAAAATTAGACCGGGAGTAACACTATATCATCCAGTTGAAAGTAAAAACTCTCAACTTGAAAAAATATTGAGCTATGATGAAGCAGTTCAAATTATGGATTGTTTCTCAAATGAACCAAGCGAATGGAATGACCGCAGCACAAACCGTCAAAGAAATCACGCAGAAATCTTAAGTGCGAACAATCATCTAGAAGCTGCCCAGTTAATGAATACTCTCCTAAGAAAAGATTTAGAATTACAAAAAGACGAGAAAAAAATAACATCCCAAGATTCACAAATTTTACAACAACTCTCAACGATTATATTAGATGTCCTGGAAATCGCGCTTAAAAAGCCAAAAGATACGATTGAAAAGGAAATTTACAAAAGAGTTCAAGGACCTACTACCTGATTGTCAAAATCAGCTTTCCTTATTAACGAGTTGAAGTAAATTCCGTTTACTTCAACAATACTCGTTACGGATTGATTTACCACTTTATACATAAAAAACACATTCAACTAAGGCGTTTGCTATTTTAATGCAAGCGTCTTATTTTCAATTCACTTTTTATTCATTAGGTGAATTTTTTCGATTATTTGTTCACTTCCTTTGCAAAACAGGTGCTGCAATCATATTTTTTTCATTTATAAATGAATTAAAACACTTTTAATGCTCATACTACCGTTGTATGAAATTCACCTAATTTTGAAAGGAAGTGTAATGATGGGAATATTAACGGGTAACCCAAAAGACGAACCGTTACATTATGGAGAAGTTTTTAACATTTGGACAAGTTTGGCTGCAGGTTACAGTATGATTGCAGGGTATCAGACTTTTTATAATCATGCCGGTGACCAGGACTTGAAAAAAATAATTGAAGACTTTATCCAATTTGCAAGAGATGAAGTTAAGCAATTAGAAAAAATTCTTAAATTAAATGGAGTTGGACTTCCTCCTGCACCACCAGAACGTCCTGAAGCACGAATCGAAAATATCCCGCCAGGAGCAAGATTCAATGATCCTGAAATTAGTGCCGCATTATCTGTAGATGTCGCTGCCGGTTTAGTTGCTTGCAGTCAGGCTATGGGTATGACAATGCGAGAAGATATCGGAATGATGTATGGTCAATTCCATACAGCAAAGGCACAGCTTGGGGCAAAGTTATTACGCTTAAACAAAGCAAAAGGCTGGCTAATCCCACCACCATTGCATCTGCACCATCCGTTGCATTAATGAAAGAAAGTAATTAGTGCACAATATATTCAACTCGAATAGATATTTTTTTACTAAATATTATATTGCACTGTGATACAGATCCCCATTCACCATACAATCATTAACGCCATTTCTTATTAAAGAAATGGCGTTTTGCTTTTAAGTAGCAGGCTCTTAATAACCATAAGTTATATCAGAATAAAAAATAAGTATTTTTAATGATATAGAAATGCGTGTATATTTTACTTGTGCAAAAGATTAATTTTGCAGCACAAATAATCGAATTTAAATTACGATTTTTCTAATTCAGGACTTTTACTCAGTCTACTACTGGATTTTACAGCCTCCAACTATAAAATTCAGAACCATCAAATTTCTTGGAAGAAATTTGGACGAATTATAGTTTATTAAGTTCTGCTCAACAAATGACTACTAAACTATTACAATACATTGTTCGACAAAACAATCAACTCCCCCCTAATATTTAAATGTCCCCGTCTATGTTCAATAGGCGGGGAATTCGTCTTTTATCGTGTTATTTATGTGTATTCTCGAAATAATCATAGCAATGCTGGATAAATGCTTTAGAAATGGCTGTAGCATACGTATATTTATGTTTTAATAATCCAATCGTTCGAGTAAATTCCCCATTTTCAATGCGAACATGCTTGATTTTATCATCATACATATTCATCGACGTTTCAGGTGTAAAGGCAGCTCCACGACCATTTTTTACAAGCTGTAATATTGTCGTTGCTTCTTCTACTTCCACTTGGTATTCAGGTGTATAACCGTTCTCCTGGCAAAAATTATCCGTCAGTTGACGGAAACGGTATTCAGCAGTCAGACCAATGAATGGTAAAGAACGCAATTCGGAAAGATGAACCGACTCCAATTTAGCTTCCGGGTATGTCGAAGGTACCGTTAAAAATATTTCTTCGTTGAACAATGGAAGCCACTCTACATTCGGATGGTTCAACTTCTCCGTTGTGATGCACAAATCAAACTTTCCATATTCAATAAATTGTTCAAGATTATCCTTCGATAAAGGTACTTGCTTGTATTTTATGGTTGGATAGAAATTCAAAAACTCATTCAATATATTCGTGAATGTATAAGGTAACGTTGTAACAATGGAGAGTTCCCCATTCCCCTGCTCACGAAATTCACGTAGACCTCTCTCCAAATCCAGTATTTCAGCAAAAATCCGCTCCGCTCGTTTAAATAAAAACTCACCATTTGAATTTAGTGTAATACGTTTGCCGTTTCGGTAAAAAAGATCCATCTCCAATTCTTCTTCCAGCTGGGCAATTGCCTTACTTAATGCCGGTTGTGAAATCAAAAGTTCTTTTGCAGCATGCGACATATTTTGTACTTTGGCTGTTTCATAAAAATAGCGCAGTTTTACTAAATCCATTCAAATCACCTCCTCTTAATAACTTTAAGTTATATCAAAATAAAAAATAAGTATTTTTAATTATATATGTCCTAAGTTTAAGATATAAATTGCGCACAAGCAATTATTAAAAAATTGATTTAAGGAGAGATCTACTATGCGTTTACAAAATAAAGTTGCCATTATTACAGGAGCAGCCTCCGGAATGGGTCAAGGCGAAGCAATTCGGTTTGCAAAAGAAGGTGCAAAAGTCGTTGTTGCAGACTTAAACTTTGAGGGTGCACAAGCAGTTGCAGAAGAAATTAAAGCAGCTGGTGGCGAAGCAATCGCTGTATCAGTAAATGTCATGAAAACAGAGGATATTTTAAACTGTATCAAAGTGACGGAAGAAACTTTCGGTCCAGTTGATGTGCTAGTTAACAATGCCGGTGTATTCGACAAATATCAAAAATCGCTTGAAACTACATTAGATCAATGGAAATTTTTAATTGATATTAATTTAACAAGCATGTTCGAATTCTGTAACGCTGTATTACTAAGCATGATCGAGCGTCAAACTGGCGCAATCGTAAACATTTGTTCTGTTGCCGGTTTAGTTGCAGGTAAAGGTGGAGCAGCATACACAGCTTCTAAACACGGTGCAATTGGTTATACAAAACATTTATCTAGCGAATACGCTCGCTACGGGATTAAAATCAACGCAATTTGCCCGGGTACAATTGAAACGCCTTTAGTAAAAGACGTTTTAGCTGGTCTTTCTAAAGAAGCTGTACCGACACGTACATTCGGTCAAGTTGAAGAAGTAGCAGACTTAGCTGTATTTTTAGCATCTGATGAAGCGAAATTCATGAGCGGTACTGCGGTAACAATTGATGGCGGTTTCACAATTCAATAAATTATTTTGCATAAATTATGAGGAGAAGCATTCATCTGCTTCTCCGATATAAAAAAGGAGATAACATGGAAAAACAAGGGAAAATGCACTATGCCTGGTGGATCATGATCGCAAGTGCTGCAATTTATGCGGCAAGTGTCGGTATTATCGTAAGCTGTGCTGGTCTATTATATCGCGCTGTAGCACAAGATTTCGGTGTTGGTGTATCTGATATTAGTTTGTATACTTCAATTATGTATTTAACAGTAACAATTTTCTTACCGTTTGCAGGGAAGTTTTTAAATAAATTCGATGTTCGTTATATTTTAACAATAGCTGGTATTATAAATGCACTCGCATTCGGATTAATGAGCTTCTATACATCTGCCTGGAATTTCTACATCTCAGGTGTTGCACTTGGTATCGGTAGTACATTCCTGATTTATGGTACGATTCCATTACTAATCAACAATTGGTTTAAAGCAAAAGCCGGTACAGCATTAGGTTTTGCGATGGCCTTCATGGGTATTGGTGGTGCGATTTTCGCTCAAATCACTGGTGCGTTAATCGAATCAATCGGCTGGCGTCCAACATACATGATTTTAGGTGTATGTATCGCCCTATTAATTTTGCCATTTACATTATTCGTTATTCGTTCAAAACCAGAAGATATGAATAAACAGCCTTATGGAGCTGAAGAAACAACAAATAAAGTTGTTGTACAAGCACAACCTGAAACTGGGGTAATGAAAAACGTTGCCATCAAAACAATTCCATTCTATTTAATTTTAGGATTTACAGGTTTATTTGGTTTAGCATCTACAGTTGGCTTCCACGTACCAAACTTTATCCAATCAGTTGGTTTCTCTGCTGCAATGGCCGCTACAGGTGTTACATGTGTAACGATCGGTCAAACAGGCGGGAAGTTTCTGATCGGTGCGGTTAACGATAAATTTGGCGTTAAATTAGCATTGTTGACTGGTATCGGCAGTGGTATTTTAGGTACGATTGCGCTACTGTTCTCTGATTCATTCGGCATCGCTATGATGTATTTAGGTGCATTATTATTCGGTATCGGTTTCTCAGGGTCTACCCTTTTACCTCCAATGGTTATTCGTGAAGTATTTGGCGGTAGAGACTATGCATCCATTTATACTACAATCATGTCTGCTTCTACATTAGGTGTTGCAGTCGGTACTACTTTATTCAGTTATATTTTCGATACAACTGGTTCTTACTACATCGTATTTATTACGGTAATTACGTTATTTGTAGTTGTTATTTCTTCAAGTATCTTCTCATTGAACTGGAAGAAAAAATTAAATGTTTAAAAAGTAAAATTTCTACTCTTTTATAACTTACAAGCATACCATTCAAACTTGTGTTCGTTATAAATAAAGCCTTCGTCAAAATTGATTGACGAAGGCTTTTTATTATACAACTTCATGATAGTAAAGCGCATATAAATCATTCAATGTCACTTTGCCAAATGCAAAATCCATTACATTGTTATCCACCAAAAATTCAGTTAGCTCGCTTAACAGCATCGGTTCCGAACTAGGAAGATGCAGCAGTGTCATATCTGTAACGAGTGTTTGCTGCTCAATTAGCGGATATTTCTCCTTTAGCAGCGCTTTAACGGATTCCTCCATATTTTTCACCCGTACTGTTTTGATTTTCGCCTGGCTGAACCCTTCAATAATTTCATTCGTATCGACCAATTTGCCTCCATTGAACAGGAAAATCCGGTCGGCGTACTTTTCCAGATTATCGAGCAAGTGCGAAGCAATAATGATCATTTTCCCCTCGGCCTTTTTCTTCATTAAAATCTTAGAAATGATTTCAATATTATTCGGGTCGAGCCCGTTCATTACTTCGTCCATCATCATAATGTCTGTATTTGCTACAATTTGCATTGCAAAACAAAGACGCTGACGCATACCGAGTGAATAAGTACCCGTTTTTTTATTTACATAATGGCCCATATTCAGCGCTTCAATTGTTTCGTCGATCATTTTCGGATCGGACTTCCACATCGTTGCGAACATTTTTAAATGGGCACGACCGCTTAAATGGTTATATAAATCACTTTGATCCGGCATCATCGACACAAACTCGTGAATTTTCACCTCGTTTGATTTACTCGAATAGCTAAGATTACCGTTAAACGATACTTTCCCGCTTGTTGGCGGCAAATAGTTCATTATGACATTCATCAAAGTGGATTTTCCGGTTCCGTTTGGTGCAACTAGCCCGATCATCTCGCCCTGTTCAAACTTGATTGAAATATCGTTGAGTACTTTCTTTTCAGCAAATTGAACGGTAATATTTTCAATAGCAATCATTCGTTGTCCCCCCTTTATTTTATAAGCTTAAAACGTTTATTAAATGAAATGAGCAGCGTAATGACCAATAGGACAACTGCGCATATTGACAATAACAGCAGGCCGTATTGATAATCTACATTCTCACTTCCTAAATAATAGTTCTGATAACTAGACACAACTTTTCCGACATGGATATACGTTGTAGGAACTTTTTCCACTCCCCAAAAATACCCGATACCGCGGCTTAGATAAAACTTTTCGCCAAAAATGACTAATAGTCCGGCCGCCAAGTTCACCATTTCTTGGCGGAACAGTACACTGCTTAAAATAACTACATTAATAATGACAATGAACCATACAAGCAGTAATGATAAAGACCGACCCAAAAACATGCCTAATGTCATCATATTAGCTAAACTCTCATTCCCCCATTGCAAGAAATTAAAAGCATACTCGGGTGATGGCAGTTTAAGATGGCCGAAACCTGATTGAGCCCCGATTATCATAAAACCAATAAGTAAAGGAACAAATAATGTAATACTGCCGATAAAAGCAACACATATTTTTACGAGCAGCTTCTTCCAGTCGGCAATCGGAAAACCTTTTAACAGCGACGGGTGACGACGATCCTTCGTCACAATATCGATCGCCAGTAATAAGGTACAAATAATTAATATTAAAGGAAGCGGGCCTTTCAGAAGTCGCTCAAACGTCTGCAATGCCGTACGTTGTTCAAAAACACCAATCGACAACTCGTAATTCGCCTCATTAAAAGCACCGTACCGGTAATGTTGATCCATCGCATTTAAAGCACCTTCAACATTTGCAAATTCCCTGTCTGCCACATAATATCGGTCATTATAGAAAAGGTGTTCATTATAAAAAGTCAAATAGTTCATTTGAACATACCAGGCGCTTGTTACTTCCGCATACTTTTTCAGATCATTTGCATCAAGGGCATCCATTCTTGCCTTATCCAGCGGGTTGATATCAGCAAAATCATAATATGCTTTAACTGATGTCGGATGTACTTCCCATAAATCCCTCTTACTTAAATCATCAATAAATTCCTGACGCGTTAAATAGCGGGCTTCAATTTCCTCCCGATCGACCTTTTCAATCGGATCATAGGCAGGTGCGATTTTAAATGCATAAAATATCGCAGCAAATGCCAGTAGAAAATAGATCGCCAAGTTTTTCTTATTCGTAAAAAACTGTTTCAGTTCAAATTTAAAATATCCGTACATTTCTTTCCCCCCTAGGCCCTTTTAATTCTTCCTGTAGAGAAGAATGTTTTAATGACGAATAACATGATTAAAATACAAATACTCATAATCAGTAATCCAATATTCATCGTTACATCCACAGGACGTACTAAATCTAACGGCATTCCATTTAAAATTTCATTGAAGTTCATAAAATGGAACGGATTGTACGGGAACATACTAATAATTGAAGGGAAAATAATAGGTAAAAAGAATAGAATAAAATGAACAAACAATGTTAAATACATATTTTTCAGCAGAAAATTTAAAATAATTGATAAGAGCATTACAAATATCGAGATGACGATCATGTAGACAATACATAGTACAATATAGTACACACTTGAAATTAATGCCGGCTCACCTAAATAAACGGCTACTTTTTCGGAACTATCTCCCAAACCATTAAATAACAATGGCGACGCACTAATAAAGATGAGTACAATAAATGCAACAACATATAAAAAGGCAATGATACATTTGGATATCATATATTGGTCAAAACGAACAGGATAGCCTTTAATAATACTTGAATGCTCAAAATCATCCAGCAAAATCGAGCTCGTATAGAAGCTCATGAATATGTACCAGCCAACACCTACTAAACTAAAGAAATACAATAAAAATGGTATGTAATGAGATAAATCACTAATCGTATTTTTGCCCGATTCGTACATCGTTTTAAAATATAAATAGTTTAATGAATTTTGGAACTTGGAAGGCAGTAAATCCTCCACTTTTTCATACTCTTCCATATCAAAAGCTTGTTGACGCAGTTCTGCAATACGGTAGGACGCCTCATAATACATCGGATAATTTTCTACAGTTAATGAGGCAATTTGTAAAGCGACGGCACTTTTTTGCTGTGTCAGATTTTTAAATAATTCACTGCCATCCCCGTCCCTTGAGGCATCCTGCACTTGGAACTTGGATAATACAGCACGCGAACTATAGTAGTCGCCCCTTTTTTCATTGAGCTGATCCCCTACTGACTGTGCTTTAATAAAAAACATACAGCCGAACACAATGACGAACACTGCAAGTAACGCGACAATATTTTTTCGGTTGGAGCGTTCGATTAATAACCCTACTTTTAACGCCTGCAACATAGATAATCTCCCTCCCCTTCTATATATCGACATTGAAAACGTTTACAAACCTAAAGTTCAAAAACAGGTACTTTATTAGAATAATCTATCAATTAATAATTTTCAAACTAAAAGGTAAATTTTCAATAAAAAGGAAGAAAATCCTTCTAAATTCACTACTCTCCTTTAACTATTTCGTTTCATAACTGAAGTCAATATGAGATAAAATTATTTTTATATAATACACCTATTTTTTACAAAATTGTGAACTTTTTGTTTCTAACATGATTCGACACTGTATTATTTTGTAATAAGTTACGATGAATAAGCGCTGTTTTATTTAACTCAAAAATAGTAAAACATCGTAATACTTCAGAAAGGAATATAAATTTAGCAATGAGATTTTTATTTTTCAAAAAAATATTTAGACTAAGATTGAGAATAAGAATTGAATCTAAAAGAAAAGACATGTACAAAAAAGCAAATGATCTAGGATTCACACACCCTGAAGTAGTACATTGCAGTCAAGAGTTAGACGAATTACTTAATAAGTATTCGGATACTGCTGCATAACAATAGAGAGAATACATAAATAATGTCGCTCAGGTTCTGTACGTAGACCTGCCGTATTTATGTTTTGTTATTAAAAAAGCGTTGGAGCATAAGCCCCAACGCTTTCTTTTTATTATATTTTTGTATATACACAATTAAATACCGTCCGTGTTCATCAATACAATACACCAGCCATCCGGATCCGCAATCGTCACACCTTTTTCTGCCCAATACGGATTTTCCGGTGGAACTTCATCGTATCCCATATTAGCGAGTCGAGACTGTACAGTTTGAATTTGTTTGACATTAGGCATATAAAAAACGAGCAAATTATCTTCCGTTGGCGCAGGACATGGACTTCCATCAACATGCTCAGTAAATTCCAAATGATATGATGCATCCGGTAAGCCAATCATGATGCCGGTATATCCACGATGCCCTTTAAAGCCACCAAGCTTCTTAAGACCAAGACCTTCACAGTAAAAACGTTCGATTTGTTCTAATTGATCAGTTGGCCGTGCGATACGAAATTGTGCTACATGTAATGTTTCTGTCCACTGTTTCATTTACATCCCCTCCTTCTTCCATTTTAGATAGAAAAGGAGAAAAATACTCTACAACATACGGATGAAATCAAGATCCTACATCTCGTATATCTGTTAATATGAAAAACGCGTTGGAGCATGCAGCCCCAACGCTTCCTTCTTAGTACATCTTCATATATTGGTCACGTTCCCACTGTGTAACGGTTGTGCGGATTCTGTTCCTATATAATAGGTGGTAATTCAGTTGACTAGGAATGTTGATAAATCAATGTTTTGAGGAGTTCGTTTATTATAATACACTGTAGAAAGTAATAAGTTTGTGGGCAATTTGTGGGCAAATTTTATACATGGAAATATGCATATTGGTTAAGGTCAAACACACTGTTTACCGGATTTGCTTTTTTAACATTTGGTCCATTCTTGAAGTAACTCAATAGTTTAATGAGTAAAGGCACGCTTCTTCAATAATCGCGCCAGATTATTGAAGATCGTTATTCATTTAAAACCTTAGGTTAATGTGTCTTCCCAAACTTTGGATTAGGAACGTTATTTTAAATAAATTTGTAAAAAGAATTATGCTATTAATTTTTGAGCCTTTCTATTTGTATTTTTTATTCCTCTGTATAAGAAATACAAACAAAGTGTCACAACCATAGCTATAAGTGCAGGTAGCCATAATTGTAAATAATTTGGGCTATAATGTTATGTTTGAAAGGCTTGTTCAACTTCATTAAAATAATGGGTAGTATATTCATACCGAACAGTATACCCATATTTTCACATTGCCATTGTGCCTATATCATAGTCTGTATGTGTAATTTTATCCGTTAATAATTGTCCATTCTCATAGGTCGCCTTCGCCTTCTCGTAAGGTAATGGGTAAAACGATCAGCATTTTCAGTTAAAATACGTTGAATCAATTTTTTATATTGTTGCAATTACATCATCACTCCTTAATTAGTAGTTTTCTAATAAACTACTCGTAAAGAGGGAAAATTTTAATTAAATAGTGCAACCTTTTAAAATTAATTGCAAGAAAACAAGATAAGCAAACCAACAGCTTTTAGTTAGATTAACAATTCCATATTAGGGGCGTTAGTATCAAGTTTTTTTAATTCATATAGTTACCAATCACCATAAATATTTGTGAAAATATGGACATTCTTCATTTTGATGTAATGGAATAAGGATGGTAAGATTAAATTACTCGGGTACATAATATTGCTATAGCAACTATAACAAACATATGAATTGAAAGGGTGTCATTTTATGAAAAATAGATTCTTCAAAAAGTATCTACCAGGAGTAATGAGTGCGGTTTTACTATCATCTACAGTTGCTTTAACTTTACCACAAGAAGTTGCAGCAAAAAATAATGAAGGTAACATTTCAATTGAGAACTTAAATATTGCTGAAGATGCCCAGATTGAAGCTTTATTCTCTCAAAATAGTGATTTATATAAATTTTTAGAAGGTCTTGAAAACTTACCGATAGAGATTGCAAATCAAGGACCGAAAGAAGTAGCAAAATGGCTTACCGATCAAACAGGTGTTACAGTCTTAGCAAATGGTGAAAACTTGTTAGTTCCTTCTTTAGCCGAATTAGAAAGTGGATTAAATACTGATTTCACATTGAATGACCGAGGGCAAATTACACCTATGATAACAAGTGATTGCGTAATTGCAGCTGGCTTAATGGTTGGTAGTGTTGGTTTTCCATTATCTAAAATCCTAAAATTAAAAGAAGCTATTAGCCTTCTTGGTGGCATGACCAAAACTATAGATAGAATTTATACTCAATATAAAAAGTTAAAAAGTGAGAATTGGAGAACAGGACCTGCTATTGAAAGAGCGGTAACAGACGTTAGTAAAAGTTTACCAAAAGATCTTACTCTAGCATTTTTAGATTTCTTTAGTGTCGGTAATTTTTTAAAACAATGTTTTGGGGATTAATACCTTCTGAAGAAGGGCAGGTGTATAAATAATGAAGAAATTTTCCATACCTATTAATATTGCAATTGTTTTGTTAGCAGTATTCCAAATTTATAGTATATATAAGTATTGGGGAAGTGATGATTCTAAAGTCATCATATCGGTTATCATCTTTATTGGTTGTCTACTATTATTACTTTTCACTCGTTTTTTTAAAGTAACCAATAACGGATAGCTCACTGGACAGATAATTTAGCTTTAATATTTAAATTATCCGAATGTCAATATGCTAAAAAAGGACGCATCTCATAAAAAGAGATGTGTCCTTTTTGTATTTCAAATATAAAAAGTCATTATCCAACTTTTATAAGTTTCATAACGAATGATAATAATAAAATAATACAATAGTTGCTTTGTAATAAAGTTTAATCAAAAACGCAGATATTATACGCTAAGAGCTAACCATAAACGGATTTCCCTCCTTAGAGTACTTTCGCAACATACCAACTATTCACTTCTTTTGGAATTACTGCATTTTGACCAGGATCACCATAGAAAATTTTATAGTTAATACCATAAAGAAACATCATTAATTGCCCATCCAACAACTTCAACCTCTAAGCGGTCATCTTGAACATCGACACCAGCTGTTAATACTAATGCTTCTTTTGGAACGTCACAGTTATAACGAATACGGCGAGTAATTAATTTCTCATGGTCTTGGTCATTTGTTTTGTCCTCCCACGATTCACCTAAGTAGTATTCACCCAGGTTTTTAAATTCTCTGTACCTTTACGCTTAGCAGACTTAAATTCCTCGATGATTCTTGACCACTTTTCCCAAGGTGAGGCTAAAGCGTTTAAATGAAAGCCGCGCTTCGTTGCTTCGGGATTTCTAGCAATCCATTGTCCTGGACGTGATTTCCACTCGACTTCTGCATGCTGTTCTTTACAATGAACACATTCCATAGCAACTGCATCAAACCGTATTTATGGCCAACTATACGGCTGTAATTTACCACAACTTGGACATGAGACGCTCCACTGTTCTTTCGTACTCTCCTCATATTCCATTTCAATACGAGATGCCCCCTTAATTGTAGGTGTAGAAACCGTAATCCATTTGTAGTTCCAAAAGGTCTTCGTTCGCTTCTGTGCTAGAGATAATGGGTCTCCTTCAGTACCTGCAGAGGATGGGAACCTGTCAACTTCATCCGCTAATACAATCCTTACTGGACGTGATGCTAAGCTCGCTGAAGAATTGGCACCAACTAATGTTAAATGACCGCATATTGAACATTTTGGCAAGTGCTTTTGTGTTTACTATGGTTTTTTCATCTAATTTTGTTTTTCCAGTACTCGACATTTGCACACCTCATTTCTCAAATATAACTTTGATTTTGCTAGAAGGGTGGAAGGAACGTTATTTTCGAACATATATCTAGATCGTTTCTGGGGTTCGCGAGACCCGCAGACTTTGAAAAGTTCGCCAGAGGGACCCACTTTTATTTTTGCACACTTATAAATGCACAAAAAAGACGACGTAGCTTGAGCCACATCGTCTATCGTTATATTGTTTAATAACTATTGTATACTACCATAATAGCACGATTATTTTGAGAAAGACTGCCAAAATTCTTCCATATCTTTATTTATTCAACAATAAAATCTTTTTTAATTGGTTCTGAAAGCTTGTCGCCATCAATCGATAATAACTTATTAGATATAACTAAGGAATACTTCTGTCCAGGAGTATAATTTTCTTTAGGTGTTATAGTAATAGTATTATTCGAGCTATCAAAATCAAATTCTACTACAATTTTATTATTACTATAATCAATAATATAAATATTGTCTGTATTTAATGTAGATAAATCAACCGATTTACTTAGTGTTACCTTCCATTGTTTATCTTTTGTAACATTATCCACAGGTAACCAGAGATAGTTACTATTAAAATCAAATTCCTCCTTTAGTATAGACTTAATTATTGCTGTAGGTTTTGTATTCTCTAGTCCGCCATGAATATTCTCTTTAACCTTTTCTATATCGATCGTTCCCCAATAGTTATTTGAAACATCAATGGAACTTTTATAACTACCAGTCAAACTTAAATCAATTACTTTACCATCTTTCACATTGTTATACATTGAATTACCATAAAAGTATTTCAAGTTTTCACCAGCTACTATTCCAACACCTAAGTTGTTATATACTTTGTTACCTATGATTGTAGAACCATTACTACCTACTGATAACCCTATTAATCTGTTATTAAAGATTTCATTACCTATTACTTCAAAGTTCTTTCCAACTAAACTCACACCAAAGAAATAATTTTTTTCATAAACTTTATTGAACATAATTTTCTCTTGATTACCATCAGTTATTTTTATTCCACCGTAGAAAGTGTTATGAATAATATTATTTGAAATTGTATTTCCTGGGATCTTATAATTTACAGTTGACCCATAAACCTCAATACCATAGTCACCGTTAATAATTTTATTATTATCAATAATATTCCCAACAGATTTCCAAATATTTATTGATGCAGTAGATGATGATCCTGTTCCTGCACTTAGTATTTCAGCATATTGAATTTTATTATTATCACTATTTAAGGAAATACCATACCAAATACTATCAGGGGCTTTATCAAAAATTACTGGTTTATCAATTGTTCCATTAACTAATAGTTTTCCTGAAACATTTAACGTACCACCCTCTGAAAAATAAATTTTTGTCCCTTTTTCAATACTTAGGGTAGCCTCACTATCAATTAATAAGTCTCCTTTTACAAAATACGGACTATTTTCTTCAGTCCATATTTGATCACCTAAAAGAACTCCCTTAACAGTTGTGTCTGCATATGTATTATTTTCAAAGAAGAACAACGCAATAACAACAACTCCTAATAATAAAAACTTTTTCAATTAACTCACTCTTTCTCTCTAGTATTTCTATGAAGTCTACTAGTTCATTTTACATAGTTTTAATTTTTTTACCAACTTTTTTATTTAACATATCTTATATTCTGTTAACCTCTACCGACTATTAAAATCAGATATACCACCTCTTTAATATGTTTTTCACTTTTGATTTCGATGAATACATGGAAAAATTGGGACAATAAAAAAGTTTGTGGGCAAAATGTGGGCAATCAAAAATCAGCTTGTGGGCAAGAAAAATGATAAAAGCGTTGGAGCTTACAGCCCCAACGCTTTTTTCTTAGTACATCTTCATATATTGGTCGCGTTCCCACTGTGTAACAGTTGTGCGGAACATATCAAACTCCACTTCTTTTGCTTCTTTAAAGTTTGCATAAATATGTTCACCTAACGCATCGATGATTACTTCATCTTTCGCTAAAGTACTTAATGCTGCATCCAATGAACCTGGTAAACTTGCAATACCATAAGCTGCACGCTCTTCAGCATTCATCACGTAAATGTTACGGTCAACCGGTGCTGGTGGCTCGATTTCATTTTTCACGCCATCCAATCCTGCAGCCAAAATAACAGCCATTGCTAAGTACGGGTTTGCAGATGGGTCAACTGAGCGTAATTCAATACGAGTTGATAGACCGCGAGATTCCGGAATACGTACTAATGGTGAACGGTTTTTTGGTGACCATGCCACATAACAAGGTGCTTCGTAGCCAGGTACTAAACGTTTGTATGAGTTGACAGTCGGATTCGTCACCGCTGTAAATCCTTGAACATGCTTTAATACACCTGCTAAGAAATGTTTTGCCGTTTTTGATAACTGTAAGTCTTCCCCTTCATCCCAAAACGCATTTTTGCTTCCTTGGAATAATGATAAGTTGAAATGCATTCCTGAACCGTTCACGCCGAATAATGGTTTTGGCATAAATGTCGCATGTAAGCCATGTTTACGCGCAATTGTTTTTACTACTAATTTGAATGTTTGGATGTTATCGCATGCTTCCACCGCGTTGGCATATTTGAAGTCAATTTCGTGTTGACCCGGAGCAACTTCATGGTGCGATGCTTCAATTTCAAAGCCCATTTCCTCCAATTCCAATACGATATCGCGGCGGCAGTTTTCCCCTAAATCTGTCGGTGCCAAGTCGAAGTAGCCACCATCATCGTTCAACTCTAATGTCGGGTTGCCTTTTTCATCTAATTTAAATAAGAAGAATTCTGGTTCAGGTCCTAAGTTAAAGCTTGTAAAACCTAATTCCTCCATTTCTTTTAACATTCTTTTTAAGTTAGAGCGAGGATCCCCTTCAAAAGGAGAGCCGTCCGGACGTGCGATGTCACAAATTAGTCGGGCTACTTTCCCTTTTTCTGCAGTCCATGGGAAAATCATAAATGTATCTAGGTCCGGGCGCAAATACATGTCAGATTCTTCAATACGTACGAAGCCTTCAATTGAAGAACCGTCAAACATCATTTTGTTATCCAGTGCTTTGTCTAACTGACTTACCGGAATTTCAACATTTTTAATTGTTCCTAAAATATCGGTAAATTGCAGACGAATAAATTTAACATTTTTATCTGCTACAATTTTCTTAATGCTTTCTTTCGTTGTTTTGCTTGTTCCATTCACCATTACATTTGCCATACTTCAACACTCTCCTTTTTAGTTGGTCCTACTCAGTTTTATATTGAAAGAAACGCGATAAATCGCCTTGACGTAGCGATGTTTTTTGCATGCGCTGTGCCTGCAGCATTTCTTCACGCAATATAGTCCGCAATTCTGTATCTGTCACGCGTACCACGTCAGGTTTCTTTACATACTCTTTCGATCTCATTGCAAATACCTTTTTGACACCCGCCATATTAATGCCCTGGTCGAGTAACTCTCTTATTTCCAGCAATGCATCAATATCATCAAGAGAAAACATCCGGCGATTCCCTTCTGATCTGGCAGGGACGATTAGTTCATGTTCCTCATAATAGCGAATTTGTCTGGCCGTTAATTCCGTCAATTGCATAACCATGCTAATCGGCAGTAACGGCATAGCTCTTCGAAACTCTCGACTCATTATCTCGCCTCCCTCTTCTTACCATTTACTTTAAACCAATGTAATATCCCTTGTCAATTTAATGTTATAAAAACTAACATACGTTTTTTAGAACGATCTTATCGCATAATTCGAACATTCCCTTAAATGGTTTTATAATCCATGTTACGTTTCAGTACATATCCCGTAATTAAATGACGTAAAATTTCATTACTATATACATTGATGCTATTTTTTTTGCAAAAAAGTTGGTTAATTTACTCGTTGAAAAGTCATCTGGCCGAAATTCATGTATAATTATTACCATGCAAATTGAGGGGGAATTTTATGTCGAAGCAAGACATCGCAAAGTCAATCGGACAAAAAATCATTGTTATTATTGGCGGTTTAATCGCCGCTTATGGATTAGAAGCAGTATTAATACCAAATAACGTATCGGATGGCGGAATTACGGGGATTAGTATCGTTATTTCTCAGCTAACGCCAATATCATTAGGCCTGCTGATCGCCTTACTAAACATCCCGTTTATTTATTTAGGATATAAACAAATCGGAAAAACATTTGCTATCAATTCTGTTATCGGGATTGCATCATTAGCAATCGGTACTTCGCTTATGCACCATGTACCAACAATCATTACTGGCGATGCGTTGCTTATTACAGTTGTAGGGGGGATCATTTTAGGTATCGGTATGGGTTTAGCACTCCGCAATGGTGGGGCTCTCGACGGGATAGACATGCTTGCTGTGTTACTTTCCAGAAAACTCCCTTTTGGTACAAGTGATCTCATTCTATTTTTAAACTTTTTCGTTTTCATTATCGTTTCGTTTGTTTTCGGATTCAAAGGTGCCTTGCTATCAGCAATTGCGTACTATATTGCATCGAAAGTTATCATAATTGTAGAAGAAGGACTAAGCGGCTCTAAAACATACAAAATTATTACGAACGAGCCACTTAAAATGGTCGAAACGATCCGGGACCGCTTAGGACGAAGCGCCACATTCAATACGGTATACGGTGCTTACTCGCATCAGGAGTTCCAAGAAATCACTTGTGTAATTAACCGAATGGAGGAAAGCAAAATAAAAGGAATCATTCGTGAAATCGATCCGAATGCCTTTGTGACGGTGTACGAAGTAGTCGAAGTTAAAGGCGGAAACTTCAAAAAGCAAAATATCCACTAAAACAGAAAACGGGTGTGTAAAAGGAAATTTTTCCTATTACACACCCATTTTTTTAATTCGTATTTACTTCACCGCTGCGATTCGGAATACATAATCCGATAACAGCTCCAACTACAGCCGGTACAATCCATCCTAAGCCAATTGAATAAAGCGGCAAGTAGTCCGCATAGATCGTTGAAATAGATGACAACAAACTTACTTCAAATGCCGGTACACTACCGATCAATGCATTGTATCCATCAATTATACTAATAAAGAATACCAGCACAATCGCACCTGTAAATACAGGTTTTTTATAGTGAAACAACGGTCCTAAAAGTGCCAGGATTATTAACACAATTGCCAGCGGGTAAAGGAACATCAACACCGGAACCGCATATGTAATAATATTCGTTAACCCAAAGTTCGCAATGATAAAAGAAACAGCACATAGCATCACTACAAATGTCTTATAGCTGATTTTCGGAAACACTTCATGGAAAAACTCACTGCATGAAGTAATGAGCCCAATACTTGTTTTCAAACATGCAAGTACAATAATAATCGCCAACAAAATCGCACCGTATGAGCCGAAGTAATGATCAGCTACAGCCGCAAAAATTTGCCCACCATTTTCAAATGTACCAATAGCGGTTACACTTGATGCTCCCATGTAAGCAATCAGACCGTATATTAGCATCATTAATGCCATTGCAAAAATACCCGATTTCCAAGTCGCTTTTGCAATTTCTTTTTTATCTGTAATACCTGTCCGTTTAATCGCATGGATGACTACAATACCGAACGCAAGTGAAGCAAGTGCATCCATCGTATTATAGCCTTCTTTAAATCCTGTCATAAACGCCTCGTTAATATAAGCCCCAGCAGGCTCAACAAATTTCCCCATCGGAGAAAATAGACTAATTCCGATTAATAAAAATAAAAATATTAAAAAGGCTGGCGTTAAGTATTTTCCGATAATGTCCATTATTTTCGCCGGATTTAACGAAAAGTAAAAAACTATCGTGAAGAAAATAAAACTGAATACCGCTAGCCACAATGTTGCCTGTGAAGGATCGATAAACGGTTCAAATCCAACGACAAACGGTACGGTTGCTGTACGTGGAATTGCAAAAAACGGCCCGATTGTTAAATATAAAGCCAATGCAAAAAACAATCCAAACACTGGATGTACTTTACTTGCCAAATCACGCAATCCATTACTTCCCGACAATCCGATTGCCAGAATTCCTAAAAACGGCAAACCAATTGCCGTAACTAAAAAGCCAATTAGCGCAAACCAATAATTCGTTCCTGCCAATTGCCCCATTTGAATCGGAAATATTAAATTTCCCGCTCCAAAAAACATACCAAACAGCATCGTTCCGATTACTGCATAGGTTGAAAATGGTATTTTTTTGTCCATCATATTCTCTCCCAAGATGTCATTTCATGGTGTTTTAATGAAACGTCCTAATTTTCTTAACAATGTACAATATCATATCAGCCCTATAACAGAATGACAATAGTAATAGTAAATATAAAAGGAGCGGTGTCATAAAGTTAACACTTTTACGACATCGCTCCAAATTTTATTATTTAATTAAGCTAAATATTGTCGGCGCTGATTTTCAATCCATACACGCATTGTACGGTAAAGCATCGTCACGACAACAATCATCATAATTCCTTTGACAATATTAAATGGTAAAATACCCAGTACGATCGTTTCGTACATATTATATTCGAAGCCTAGTAAGTACGTATACAGCGGTAAGAACGCCACATAATTTAATGCTGCCATTCCTAGTGACATAACAACCGTAGAAACCACTAAGCCTGTCATCAACCCTTTTGCAGAAGGGAATTTTTTATAAATATAGTAAGCTGGTAAAATGAATAAGACACCTGTAGCAAAGTTTGCCATATGGCCTACCGGAATTCCTTCAGGAGCCCCTGTGTAAATCCAGTCAAGCACATTTTTGACAAGTTCAACTAGAATACCCGCAACAGGACCCATTGTAATTGCCGCAATCAATGCTGGCACATCACTGAAATCAATTTGTAAAAACACTGGGAACCATGGTAGTGGGAAGTTTAACAACATTAGAACAAATGAAACTCCACTCAGCATTGCGATTGTTACGAATGACCGTAACTTTAAACTTCTTTTTTGCATATAAATCTCTCCTCTTTGCTGATTCCATCTCGCAAGAAGAAAGGACGTATCAAATCATTTCATGAAAAAACCCTTATACTCAAATAGAGCATAAGGGAGAAATAGGCACACTTAAATAAAGGGTCTATCAGTGCATTTGCAGCAATTCCTGATTTTTGTATACGAAAAAATATTCCGCAACAAATAAGGAACTTGAAAATAAGTACTGCAAAGCACGGCATTTTCAAAAAAATGACGACCGTACCTTCACCTTCTCCCATCCAGACTATACTGTCGGCTTTGGAATCGCACCAAATCCTGCACACAAAAGTGGCTCGCGGGCTCGAAAAGTTTGACATAACTTCCTCCAAGTAAATGGTCAGAGGTTATCACTTTTATTACCGCCGGTCGGGAGTTACACCCTGCCCCGAAGATGAATCAATATGAAATTATGTAACAATTACCTTGCTACAATTCTTATTATATATAAAAAAAAGGAATTGTAAAGCCCATTGCTTACAATTCCTAGTAAATTAATTTGGATTATTGAAATTCATAATGGATACGATTTGCAGCAATCGGCTTCTCCACTGGTTTTGTGAAATCAAAACCGCCCCATTGTTCCTGTACAATATTTTCGAATTTGACTTGTTTATCAAAACTTGCCGCTGTCATTATTAACCCTTCAATCATTCGCATTGCTTGTGCAGGCTCGTAATTCTCCAAGTTTAAAGGCTCTTCAAATGTAATCGTAACGACTGATTCAGCGTCTTCAACTTTTAAATATACACCTGGCAATATAACCGTTCTATATATATCGTTCGCTTCCACCGTCATATTTTTGATTGCTTCTTCGACATTTGTAAAGCTCATTCGGAAATTCGGACTTAAATATACCGCCCCATTGCGCATCTGATACATAAAATAATTATATTGAGCGTTCTCATCATTTAATAGAAACGGCTCATTTACATCGCCAATATGATCGAAGTAAATTGGTTTTCCGGAGATATTTTCTATTTGCACTTCCGTATATGCATCACTGAAAGTATCGACAAGTGAACCAAGATAATTCGATAAGGAAGCTGTTCCTGCATCATATTGGTGACCCTCCGGCAATATGTGAACTAGCGTGTTCCCTTCTTCTCGCAATTCACCCTTGTAAGGATGATATTCATTAAACCCGAGCGACTGTTCATCAAGCAACGGACTGAATGTATTATAAAGTTCCAGCTTTGACGGATTTTCTGTACCTGTTTTTTCGGCAACAACTTCATTTGGAATCAATATGCTCACTGGTACGCTTTCTGCATCATCCCCTGCAAGACCAATTTCTAATAATGTGTTGTCGGCAAGCTCATTTTCATAAACTAACGTTTGCTCCGGTTGAGCTTCCGTCGTAAAACTATTAATCATGGAGCGCTCATTTTGTGTAGACGCATCTTCTTTTGCACTCATCGTCATATTTTCTTCCGTTTCTGGAGTCTGAATGTCAAATGTTTCATTTTGCATTGTGACGGACTCATTATTCCCTATAAATTGTGCGCTGATTAAAACAATAATAAATATTGATGCAATCGAAACGAATAACGGTGTCCAACGGATGCCTTTTTGATTGTTTTGCTGTATATGAGGCGGATCTTCATTAAATGCTCCATCATCCTTTAATCGATTAAATACCTCATCTTTTGAACGATGATCGGTTACTTTCGGTGCTTTTTTCAGAAAAAGTTCAATCTCTTTTTCATCCCAATGCTCCTTTTTCATAATGGATTCGCCTCCCTTCCTTCTTGCTCTTCCAATAGCAGCCGCAGATTCTTTAAAGCACGGTGCTGTGTCGTTTTAACTTTGCCGGGCGTCCACCCTAAAATTTCAGCTGTTTCCTGGATGGACAGTTCTTGAATAAAACGCATAATAATAACCATTTTCTGATCTCCTGAACATTCTTCCAATGCAACCAATAATTGATGGAGCTGATCATTTAATTCGGTAAATTGTTCAGGTGAAGGGATTGGGCTTACGAGTTGCTCTGTCTCCCAATCAAATGCTGTAAATGCATGCTTATCACGTACTTGTTTTTTTCTAAAATGATCGATCGCTACATTTTTTGCTATTGAAAACAGCCAGGTCTTTTCAGAGCTTTTCCCTTCGAAACGGTCGTATGATTTTAATACACGAACATACACTTCATGGGCAAGATCCTCAGCTGTGGTACGGTCTTTTACTAAGTAGAACAAAAAATTAAAAACATCCTGATGATACGTATCGTATAATCGATGGAAAATGGATTGCTGCACCCATCCCACCTCCATTCACGTAATTTGTCGTTTTCGAAACAAAAAAGTTACAATAATCATCCGTTTATAAACGAACTAGTCAATTAAAAAGAAAAGTTTATCACTTTGAGCGATTCAAAATGATAAACTTTTTCATACTCATTATTCCATTACCCCATTTTTTTAAGGTAATGGCAAGTAAAATGTAAAGGTTGTACCTTGCTGTTCGACACTATCAACAGAAATTCTTCCGTTATGTGCTTCCACAATATTTTTCGTAATGGCCAGACCTAAACCCGTTCCGCCTTTTGAGCGAGTACGTGCTTTATCAGCTTTGTAGAACCGTTCGAATACATATGGCAAATCATCTTGAGGAATGCCTTGCCCTGTATCGCTCACTTGAATTTTTGCGTAATTTTGCTCATTTATCATTGAAACAGTCACGGATCCATCGGCTGGTGTATGGCGAATCGCATTATCAATTAAGTTCGTTAACACTTGCTCGATGCGGTCCTCATCAATCGAAATAAGCGTTTCGTCCGAAAAGTCTGTTTCAATCTGCAGTTGCACATGCTTTTCTTTCGCTGTTTGGTCAAACTTATGTGTCATTCTTTCAATAACTGTAACTAATGGTACTTCTTCCTTATACAGGGTCATATGTCCCGATTCCATCCGCGCCAAGTCAAGTAAATCTGTTACAAGACGACTCATACGCTGTGATTCATCATATATTACACGGATCATATCTATACGTTCTTCCTCTGTTGTCACAACCCCATCAATAATCGCCTCTGAATAGCCTTGTAGCATCGCGATTGGTGTCCGAAGTTCATGTGAAACATTGGCGATAAAATCTGATTTCAGCTTTTCCAGTTTTGTTTCCTCGGTTTTATCTCGTATAACAGCGACTGCCCCACGAATGGAGTCCCTGCTGTACAGCGGACTAATCGTTATACTGTAATAGGATTTGCCCATTTCAAACTCTTCGTCCAACTGATCTTCAAAATTCAAAACATGATCAAGCATTTGGTAAAGTTCATCAGGTATCGGCTTGGAGCTGTCCAATCCTTTTTCGACGAACCATTTTTGCAGTAGCCGCTCTGCAGGAGGATTGCTCACTAAAATCGTTTTATCACGATTAAATGTAATAACGGAATCGGTCATCGATGTTAAAATACTCGATAATTGTTCTTTTTCCTGGTTGATCACTTCCAAATGATGCTTCAATTGGCGACCCATCTGGTTAAACGCAACGGCAAGCTGACCAATTTCATCATTTTGCTTCGTTTCAATTTTAGAATCGAAACGTCCCTTTGCCAATTCGAATGCATGCTCTCTCATTTTACGCAATGGAAGCGTTATTTTAGAAGATAGGAAAAATGCAAAAATTGTCGTCAATATAAATGCGATGGCTGCAGCTATAACAACAATTTTCGTTGTTTCATTACTTGTCTGGTGTAACGCATCGGGATTTTTGTATATAAAAACGGCCCCATGTAAGTCTTCAACACTTTTCAGTGGGAAACCTAATACAATATAATTGGTGTCACTCGCATCTTCTTCCCGATTTGAAGGCAGCTTCAGTTCCTCTACTATCGGCTCTGATGATGCATATACTTCTTCAAATGCTTTACTGCTTATGATTTTTTGCTGAATTTCTTCTTTATTGATTCCTTCTTGTCTTGCATACAATATTTCATCTGAATTTTTGGCGATAAGTACATTTGTTGTTTCCGTTAATAATTCCGAAATAATCGCAAACTGCTTATCATCGATTTCTTCCTCATCGATAATGCTCGCAATAGCTGCGGCTGTTTGCCTTAATGAAGCCTCGGACTGCTCGTTATGATAGTTTTCAAGAAACTCCAACATGAAAATGGTGAAAATAAACAGGACAAATGAAACGAGAAGCAAAATGGTTCCCCATAGCTTCCCGACAATACTTGTTGCTATTCTAATCATTTACGACCTCGAATTTATAGCCTACTCCCCAAACCGTTACAATCATTTTCGCTGCATTTTCAGAGACACGGTTCAATTTTTCACGCAGGCGCTTTACATGTGTATCAACTGTGCGCAGATCACCAAAGAAATCATAATGCCAAACTTCTTTTAATAATTGCTCACGGTCGAAAACTTTATCGGGTGATTTCGCCAAAAAGTATAATAATTCGTATTCTTTCGGTGTTAAATTTACTTCCGTTCCATCTGCTGTCACTCGATGTGCATCATGATCAATTGTTAAATGCGGGAACACAACTAGATCTTTAGATGATGAAGAATTTGAAACAGGTGAAAATACTGCTGAACGTCGTAATATTGCTTTTACACGCAACACGACTTCTCGCGGACTAAATGGTTTCACAATATAATCATCCGCACCAAGCTCAAATCCTTGTACACGGTTTGCTTCTTCACCTTTTGCCGTCAACAATATAATAGGCGTTGTTTTCTTTTCGCGCAGTTCAGCACAAACTTCCAAACCATCTTTTTCAGGCATCATAATATCCAACAAAATACAATGATAATCTTTTTCAAGTGCCATCGAAAGTGCTTGTTCTCCATTTTCCGCTTCTTCTACTAAATAGCCCTCACGCTCTAAATACATTTTTAACAAACGACGAATTCGATCCTCGTCATCCACTATCAACACAGAAATATTTTCAGACACTGGTGTTGCCCCTTTCAAAACTCTATTTCTCTTCTCTATTGTACCTTTTTAGTGAACGATTGAAAAGAAAAGCCCAATCATTGTGATTGAACTTTTCGAACTTTATGACTGTTTATTAATTATTTTGTATAGAATTGGAAACTATTATAATTGCTTTAACGATAGGTTGAAAAGCAGTTATTGTCACATTATGCATAAGAGTGTAATCCTGCAATAACAAGATTTACAACGACTAAATTGAATAAGATGATTAGAAAACCAATTACCGTTAGCCAAGCACTCTTTTTTCCTTCCCAGCCTTTTGACAGACGCAGGTGTAAAAATGCTGCATAGAACAGCCATGTAATAAGAGCCCATACTTCTTTCGGATCCCAGCCCCAAAATCGTCCCCATGCTTCCTGTGCCCAGATCATCGCAAAAATAAGCGCGCCTAATGTAAAAATCGGAAAAGCAATTAAGATCGAACGGTAGGCAATTTCGTCCATCAGCGTCGAGTTCACCCGTTTAACTAATGGCTGAAACATTTTCGCTATCTTTCTTCTAAAGATTAGTCGAATGAGTATATAAATAATTGTACCGAATAGAGCAGACCAAAAAACAGTTGTGAGTTTCCGTGCATCGATCAATGCCGGTAACTCAAATATCGGTGTCATACGGTCTTCAGACAGCTCCACATACTCATTCATACCGAAAATAGCCGGCATCAAATACGTTGAAGTACTGACCTGATCCAATGTATCAACGTATTCATACTTCGCTTCATAATCCATTGCATTAAATGTAACCGTTGCCGCAACGAATCCTACAACTAATACACAGCAGAACATGACTGCTTCCAGCCAAAAACTTTCTTTTGAGCGCTCGTCCATATTCACATTTCTCAGCAAATAAATAAGTCCTGCTACCGCACTAATCCCAAAAATCGATTGCCCTAACGCTGCAGTAGTAACATGGATCGTCAGCCAATGACTTTGCAGTGACGGTACTAATGGACTTACCTCTGTCGGGAACATAGAGGCATATGCAATAATCAATAATGCAATTGGTAAAGCAATAACCCCTAATGCTGCAACTTTATACGTAAAGTAAATAACGATAAACGATAGAACGATGAACATACCGAATGCTGTCGTAAATTCAAACATATTACTAACCGGTGCATGTCCTGTATAAATCCAACGTGTAATAAAATAACCTAACTGCGCAACAAAACCGATAATTGTAACAACAAGGGCAATTTTACCGTATTTATCTGCCCGAGCTGCTGCTGTGTCATTTTTCACTTTAATTGCGCCTGCAAATAAAAATGTCCCTACCAAATAACTAATAAATGCCGCATACAGTAAATAACCGCTTAAATCGATTAAACTCATAAGGTTTTACCATCCTTTTCTGTTTCAACATGTTCGTTGTTTTCTATTTCCTGTTGATCTACGTATTGTGGTAAATGAGCATGCTTCGTTAATGCATCTAAATCTTTTTTCATACTAAACCAGTTTTTATTCGTATGTGCTGCCATGCGTATTGTTCCATCAGCCAACTGTTCAATCCATATACGGCGATGATTCCAATAGGAACCGATTACAACGCCAATCATAAAGATAATGCCCCCTACAATTAAAATAGGGATTGTCCGGTCATAACGGATCGTTAAACCCGACATATGTCGCGTTTCCACATTCGAAAACTTCATTTTATAAATATTGTCACCTTCTGGCTCCAGTGTTTGCTGGATCGCAACAAAGCTTGTCTCCCCATCTGGTGTTTCAGGGGTAGTCATTTTAAAAATAAATGCCGGATTATTCGGTGTTTGGGTAGCAGTTTGCGGTACTCCATCTTCAAAACCTGAAAAGTCCGGATAAAAACCCATTAATTCGACCTGTGCGCCATTTTCGAGCGTATATACTTCCTGCGGGTTCGTTAAATCAATGCTTAATTGGCCTAGCGATTGTTCTGTTTCCTTATTGATTAAATCAAAAACCATTGTTTTAATCTCATTTAATCGGAAATCCATCTGATAAAATGCATAGCCCTCATGCTTGAGCGGATGGTTCACCTGAATTCCGTATTGCTTCACTTTTTCCAGGTTTTCCGCCTGTCCTGGTACGCTATTTTCCTGCTGTTTATACAATGTCACGTCTGTCTGGTAATTTTTTGCGACTACATTGACCCCTTGTTTGATCTGCTCGCCTTGCGGAACATTATCGTAAGTCTCCAAAATAAATTTATCATTCTTCAGGAAATACCCGTCCATCCCCGGTACGGCACGCGTCTCCCCTTCACGAAGCCACATCGATTCATCAACGTACATGCCAGGCACTAAATGGAGCATGACCCCAATTATAAAGACAATTAATCCAACATGGTTTACGTATGCACCATAGCGCGAAAAACGCCCGCGTTCTGCTAAAATGGAATCGTCTTCACGTCGAACATTGTATTTCAAATTTTTTAAAGATTGTTCAACGAGCTGAAGCGTTTGATCGGGCGTTTCAGTTGGTTTCCCCTCACCAATAATTCGCTGACGCTTCATAAAGTTTGAATGTCGTTTAACTCGTTGGTTTTTTAAAGATTTATGTAATGGAATACCTCTATCTATACTTGCAATAATAATGGACACGCCTAACATTAATACAAGTAATTGGAACCATAAGGATGAATAAAGATCCGATAAACCTAACGCGTAGTATATTTCACCGAACCATCCATAAACATCCGAATAGTACTTTTCCTTCTCAGCGTCAGTCGCTACGCTTATGTAAAACTCCTGAGGCAGGATTGTACCAATTGATGCTGCTATTAAATTGATAATAATGAGCGTAATTCCGACTTTCACACTTGAGAAAAAATTCCAAATCTTATCAATAATTGACTTGTTATAAGTTTTTGAACGTATGGCTGTCCCTTCGTACCGCATATCTGCAATTTTTTTGCTTTTTTCTTCTGCGGATAATGGAGAACCGCATTTTTGGCAGAGCGTTGTACCTTCAGGATTTTCATGCCCGCATTCACAAAGTAGTTTATTCATTGCGTAAAAACTCCTATTCCGGCTTGATTGACTCCATATATTGCACAATTTCCTTCTCGGTCATTTCTCCAGTAATAATACGGTCTATTGTACCGTCGGGTTTAATGAAAATTGATGTAGGCAGGGGTCCAATATTATAGGCAGTGAAAACACTTTTCGTTTTATCGATCGCAACCGGGAACGTCATCCCCATATTCGCCACATATTTTTTCACTTCAAATTCAGACTGTGCGAAGTTAACGGCAATAATTTGAACATCCTGGCCCTTAAATTCCGCATATTGACGCGTCATTGCAGGGAATTCTCGTTCACATGGCTCACACCATGTACCCCAGAAATTCAGTACGACACCCTTTCCCTCGTAGTCTTTCAATCTATGTTTTTCCCCTTGTAAATCTACTACTTCAAAATCAGGCGCCTGTGCCCCGGCTTGTACAATATTTATTTTATCTTTCGTTACGGCAGCGTAAACTGTATATCCGATTGCGATTGCTAAAATGGTTAAAATGATGCCGCGAGTCACAGAACGTTGTTTCTTTTTTTCCAAATAAAAAACCCCCTTCCACTTCAGCAAGTACTGTTGCCTATTATAGCAAATTATTACAAAATTTAAATTCTTTTCTTTCAGAAGGGCTTATGAATATCATAAACAATTAATTGTTATAATCAACTTTACCTGTCTCCGCTAATACACGAAGTAGTTTTACTTCATGTTTAGTCAGCTGACGATATTCTCCTGGACTAAGACCTGTTAAATCCAAAAATGCAAAGCGCTCGCGTTTTAATTTCACGACAGGTGTACCGATTGCTTCAAACATACGGCGGACTTGGCGATTTCGCCCTTCATGGATCGTAATCTCACAAATTGCTTTACCGGCCTTCTCATCAAAGCTAGTCATGCTTACTTTTGCAGGAGCCGTTTTACCGTCCTCCAGCTTAATCCCGCTTTGCAGTTTCATTAAACCTTGCTTTGTAGGAATTCCTTTAACACGCGCAATATACGTTTTGTCGATTTTGAATTTCGGATGCGTCATTAAGTTTGAAAACTCGCCGTCATTCGTTAAAAGCAATAACCCTGTCGTATCATAATCTAAACGCCCTACCGGGAAAATACGCTGATGAACATGCTTTTTAAAAATGTCTGTAACCGTTTTTCGCCCTTTATCATCAGTAACTGCCGAAATATAGGCACGTGGTTTATATAGTAAGAAATATACTTTATCTTCTTTTTCAAGTTTTACGCCTTCTACTTCAATCGTGTCCGAGTTGGATACTTTTGTTCCAAGCTCTTTTACTACGACTCCATTTACTTTTACTTTACCTTCTACGATTAATTGCTCTGCTTTACGTCGTGATGCAACGCCTGCATAGGCAATCACTTTTTGTAATCTTTCCATAAGTTCACCTCATTGATTGATAAACTGCAAAGACGCATACTTCTTCAGCATTCGCCTTTGCACTTTTCGTTTACTGCTCTGTTAAATTTTAAATATCATTGCTGCAATCCACAATTACGAGCGAAAATAAATCCTTAACGAATAAAAATTATGTCATACTTTCAGAACTTAATCAATTATGCCTTGGTGTAATCGCGTCCGGACGGGGCTTTGAGGCTCACAGGATGTGATTCAGTCAGCTGTTGTCGCAAGATGCGACGCTTTTAAGCTTGCTTCCTTTTTTAAAACTCCTTTTCGAATCCATGACATCCGCCGGAGGCTTAACTTCAATCTTGAAGTTAAAGATATTTCACTTTTCGGATTATTTTACTGTAACAAGTTTTGATGATACGAGCATTTCATCTGCGTATAAAAGCCAAACCCCTCGATTTGACCCTTTCAGCCGTGAAACTTTAACAATATGCTCAAAATTCGGCCGTTCTTTCTTATGAAGCAGCATTTGGAACGGTTCATCTAACTCGATGGCCAATCCATTCGCATTATACTTCCCTTTTTTCACAATCGTTTGTTGCTCAAAATTATTGTCGATAAAATCCGCCAAGTTACGGTGGATATTCCAATCATTTCCTTCATTAATAGTGACGACAACAAATGATTTTTGTTCCCGTTCAAAGAAAGTTGCCAATGTTCGTCCAGCCACTTTTGTGTAGCCTGTTTTTCCTGCAATGGCGCCTATCTTTTCATGCATAAGTCGATGTTTATTTTTCCACTGCCTGCCATCCGAAAAATTTTGAGTAGATGCAATTTTTCTGAACTGTGGATTCATCATCGCAATTTGCAGCATTTTTGCCGTATCGTAGGCAGAGGATAGATGGGCCTCATTGTGCAGCCCTGTAGGATTTGTAAAAGTTGTTTCATGCAATTGATAAAGCTCGGCCTTTTCGTTCATAAGCTGAACAAAACCTTCTACAGATCCGCCAATATGCTCTGCCAGCGCAGTAGCGGCATCATTCCCTGATTGCATCATTAAACCATGAAGCAAGTAATCAATCGTATATGTCTCGTTTTCCAGTAAATAAATCGATGAGCCTTCCACAAGTGAGGCTTCCTTCGAAATAACCACTTCATCGGTAAGCTCACTATTTTCCAAAACAACTAGGGCAGTCCAGATTTTTGTGAGGCTGGCGATCGGAAGGCGTGCATGTTCATTCACGCCCATTAATGTCCGCCCATTTTCCGCGTCGATAACAACATAGCTATTAGACGCCGCCTGAATTTGTGACGAACCACTCAAAAATACGAACATTACAACAATAGAAACAAACCACTTTTTCAACAGGCCACTCCTTTAATTTTGGTTAAATGTTTCCTGGAACTTCGTTAAAAATAAATCTGTCGGCTGATCATCTTCCTGATCGACTTCTTCCGGTAACGGCGGCAATTCTTTAATGTTTTTTAACCCAAAATAATTCAGAAATTCTTTTGTCGTCCCATATAAGATTGCCCGTCCTGTTCCTTCCGCTCTGCCAACTTCCTGTACAAGCGCCCTTGAAACAAGTGTTGCAATCGGACGTTCGCTTTTCACCCCGCGCAGATCTTCCACTTCCGCGCGCGTAATCGGCTGCTTATACGCTATAATTGCCAGAACCTCTAATGAAGCAGCGGTTAATACTTGATTTGTCGGGTTTTCAATTAATTTTTTTAACGTGTCGGTTACTTCCGGTTTTGTTGTTAACTGATATGTACCGGCAAGTTGTTTTAATGTAATCCCCCGCATTTCCTCCTCATTGTAATGAGACAGGAGTTCGCTTAATCCTGCTTCAATATCCATTGGCTCTACTTCTATATATTGTGCCAGTTGTTTAACGGTCATACCTTCATCACCAGCTACGAATAACAGTGCTTCAATTCGGCTCAGTAAGTTGTTCGTATTCATCATTGATCTCCTCCTTTGTCAATAATACGGATAAATCATCGAAGTTATTTTGTTGTTCGACAAAAATGACTTGGCGCTTCATTAATTCCAGTAATGTTAAAAAAGTCAAAACAAGCATTGGCTTATCCTCTGCTTCAAACAATTGCGAGAACATCACTCTTCCGCCTGCATTTTTTAAAATGTTTACAACGGAACGCATTTGTTCCTTCACTGATATTTCCTGTCTTGCGATGCGCGTTGACAACGGTTTTTTCAATTGTTTACGACGCATTAGTTTTTGAAACGCACTTAACATATCGTAAACATTTACATTTTGATCAAAAAGCGCTAATTGTTCTTCCGGCATAAATTCCGACAAGTCCGCTGGCGCTTTCGTGAACACTTGCCCACGTTCTGTTTCCAATTCCTGAAGTTGGACAGCTGCTTCTTTATATTTTTTATATTCGATTAAACGTGCAACAAGCTCTTCCCGTGGATCGACCTCATCAATTTCGAGCTCCTCTGCATCGATTTCATTTTCATTAATCGGAATGAGCATACGGCTTTTAATCGCCAATAATGTTGCGGCCATTACTAAATATTCGCTCGCTTCATTCAGTTCCAATGTTTGCATCGCATGGATGTGATCAATATACTGTTCCGTTAATTCCGCCATTGGAATATCATATATATCAATTTCCAAACGATGAATTAAATGCAATAATAAATCTAGTGGCCCACTAAAGGCGTCTAGTTTCACTTCGTAAGACATAAAATACCACCTATCGTTAATCGGAAATTATCATTAGCATCTAATTCGCGCTATGATTAATTTTACGTTTTGCTAGTTACTTTATTCGTCAAAATTCAACAAAATATAGCAGAACCTATTTAATTAGTATAGAGGAAAGGGGACAACAATGCATCCTTTGTTTCATCCACTATTTATCGATTATTGCGCCTATTTCAACGGCAATAATGACTATTTTGAATGCCATGAAGTTTTAGAAGAATATTGGAAGGAAATTGCACCAAAAGAAAAGCTTCATCCGCTAGTAGGCTATGTCCAGCTTGCGACAGGTATGTACCATTGGCGACGGTCAAACGTAACTGGCGCTGCACGCATAATAGAGAAAGCCATTCTTAATTTTGAGCTCAATCGCAATAGTGAATTTTTCGAGTTTATTGATTTAAAACAACTGCTCCTGATAATGAAAAATCAGCACCGAAAAATACAGGAAAATGAACCATTTAAACGTTTCAAACTCCCTATTACAGATCGGCAGCTGCAAGAATTGGTACAGCAAAGAATAATGACGATTCCTCTGATGGATTCACACTTTATTTTCAATAAACATATGCTTCGGGACCGTACAGAAATACTTGAAGCAAGAGAATTAAAAAAAAGAAGTCGACAGTAAATTAGTCGACTTCTTTTAATATAGGTATACACTTTTGGACAAATGCACTTGTATCTTCATTCGCTTGAATATGCTCATACCCCATATTCCGCAGTTCGTGTAACATTTTTAATGCAACACCTTCCCCGCGATACGATGGGATGACTGTAATATGTTGAACGATTGCAGCATCATTTTCCTCTGCAATTCCTATAGCCCCTACATATTCTTCGCCATCTTTCCATAAGAAGAGTGTCCAATTTTCGTTTTGTTCATATTGTTGAATGGTTTCCATTAAGCGTTTAATATCTTTTTCTTGTGGCATTAACGAAATTAATCCCATTGCAATTTTTTCAAGTGCTTTTTTATATCGAACTAACATTTTACATTCCCTCAATTCTACCATTGCAAATCCTATCAAAAGATTGACTGAAATGCAATAACACAATTTTCCAACGTTCAGTTTGAAAATTTGTAAATTAGCGGACTAATAATGTAGATGAACAAGAGCGACCAAATCACAATTCCAATTAATAGACCGAAACCCCATTTAGCTTGCTTGGATAATTTCAACGACTATTCACCCTTTGTTAATGTTAACGGCAAATCATTTACCACTAAGTCTTCATAGCTTTCACGTTTAATTGCTAATTGGTGCTCTCCGTTTTCAACGAATACAACTGCCGGTCTTGGAACACGGTTATAGTTTGATGCCATGGAATAACCGTATGCTCCAGTACAGAACATCGCTAAAATATCCCCGGTATGTGCATTTTGTAAAGACGCATCAATAATTAACTTATCTCCTGACTCACATAGCTTACCTGCAACAGTGTATGTACTTGTTTTTGGGTCATTTGCTTTATTGGCAATAATCGCTTCATATTTCGCATCGTAAAGTGCTGGTCGAATATTATCGCTCATTCCGCCATCGACAGCAATATAGTCACGCACATTTGGAACCGTTTTCTGAGAACCGATTGTGTACAGTGATGTACCTGCATCTCCAACTAAAGAACGACCTGGCTCAATCCAAATTTCCGGCATCGCTAAATTCAGCTTTTTACTTTCATCCTGAACTGTGCGAATCATATCCGCCACGTATTCATGCGGTTCTAAAGGCTTATCTTCTTCTGTATAACGGATTCCGAAGCCACCGCCAAGATTCAGTACTTGTGCAACAAATCCATGCTGTTCTTTCCATGCACCCATTTTTTGCATTACTTTGCCCGCTGCCAAACTAAAGCCTTCTGTTTCAAAAATTTGAGAGCCGATGTGGCAATGTAAACCTAATAGTTCGATATGTTCATCGTTTACTACTTGCTTAAATGCCTCATCAGCTTGTCCATTATTTAAGTCAAAGCCAAATTTAGAATCAGCTTGACCTGTAGTAATAAAATCATGTGTATGTGCTTCAACACCTGGTGTCACACGTAATAAAATTTTCATTTTTTGATTTTTCTGCTGTGCGATTTCTTTAATTAACGAAATTTCGTAAAAGTTATCGACTACAATACAACCGATCCCCGTTTCAAACGCCAATTCAAGTTCAGCAATCGATTTATTATTGCCATGGAAATGAATGCGATCTGCCGGGAAACCAGCTTTAATCGCTGTATAGAGTTCTCCGCCCGATACAACATCCAGCGACAGGTTTTCCTGCGCGGCCAATTGATATGCAGCAACACAGGCGAATGCTTTTGAAGCATAGGCAACTTGTGCTTTTACACCTAATTGCTCAAATGTATCGATGAAGCCGCGTGAACGTTTACGAATCAGTGCTGTATCATAAACGAATAACGGTGTTCCGTATTGTTTTGCTAACTCAATTGTATCTACCCCGCCAATTGTTAAATGACCGAGTTCATTAATTTGCTGTGTTCCATATAAATGCATCGTATTCTCCCCTGACTTTAGCTAATCCTCGCTAATATTCTCAAAAATCACAAAATATTATATGAGAACTTTAACATAGGTGTCAAAGTGATGCAATTCATGTTTATACACGTTTTCGCTTTTTTGCGTTCACTATAAATGGTCTTGGCGCATCCTCCGACATTGGTGTCCGAATAATGACACGTGCGAACGCCTTTGGGAAAAACGGAACAAGAGGCCATAAATACGGAACATTCATCGGCTTTAATGAGCATAAGTACGTAAAAATCAGGAATCCGCCAATAAAGAATCCATTGATACCAAATAACGCCGTCGCACTTAATAACATCAAACGGAATACCTTCACCGAAATACTCAATTCGTAGTTCGGAATAGCAAACGTAAAAATTGCGGTGATTGCTGTATACAATACAATTTCACTCGAAAATAATCCAACGTCGATTGCAATTTGTCCGATGATAATACCGGCGATTAAACCCATTGCAGTCGATAACGGTGTCGGTGTATGAATCGCAGCGATCCGCAAATATTCAATTCCTATATCGGCAATCAATATTTGCAGAAATATAGGAATTTCACCTTTTTCATTTATCCCGATAAACGCTAACTTATCGGGGAGTAGTTCCGGATGTAAAACGAGTAAATACCAGAAAGGAAGTAATAGAAAGCTTAAAATGACCGCTCCAAAACGAAGGAACCGCATCATCGTCCCGACTAGCGGTGCCTGTCGATATTCTTCCGCATGCTGAAGCAAATGGAACATTGTTACAGGGACGAGCATGACGGAAGGTGATGTATCGACCATAATTGCAATATGTCCTTCTAAAATATGCGCGGCTACAATATCGGGTCGCTCCGTATAACGCACAAAAGGCAACGGGTGATATTTCTGTTTAAACAGCCATTCCTCCAGCGATTTGTCACTCATCGTTAACCCATCATGCCTAATTTGCTGAAGTCGTTCAACAAGCCAGCTAAGATGCTTATCATTGACTAAATCACTCATATAGGAAAGAACGACATCTGTTTGACTATAGGTCGTTACATGGTGCATTTGAAAACGCAGCTTTTCACTTCGAATTCGTCGACGAACTAATGCCGTGTTCAAAATAATATTTTCGGCAAAACCATCGCGCGAACCACGAATAACCTTTTCATTATCCGGCTCTTCCGGATTCCGACCAGGATAATTCCGGAATTCCGCCAAATAACAATAACCGCTCTTCGTTACAAAGCCAACCCGGCCACTTAATACGCCGAGCATAAAGTCATCAATCGATTTCGCTAAATCTACCCCATAATAATTGAAGTGGGCGTGAAAATAGTCCTGTTCATCCAGAATTTCTTCTTCCTCATTGTCACGCTGTAATTCCGAAAGAATATCTGTCAAACTGTCTCCATTTACGAGCCCGCTCACATATACCGTTAATGTCGGCAAATTTTTGATCATAATTTCTTTAATACATAAATCAAAATTTTTATCTGGTTCAAATTGTGAATTAAAAAATCCTTCTGCAATTTTCATTGATGTAAAAAGCTGATTTGTCATTTTTTCACCGCTTATTCATTTTTAGTCTAATACACCATGGAGTAATTGCGGGTCACTTAACTTATCTGCTTAATGTAGACTGATCCATCCATGATTTCAACTGAGCTAGTATTTTCTTTTCCAATCGTGATACTTGTACTTGTGAAATACCGAGACGATCAGCAATTTCCGTTTGCGTTAAATCCAGGTAATAGCGGAAATAAATGATTGACTGTTCCCGTTTTCCAAGTCTCTTCAACATGTCTTTCAATGGAACATAATCAAATGCAAGCTCAGACTTATCGTCCCGCATCTGATCCATTAACGTTATGGAATCTCCATCATTTTCAAATAGCTGATCATGCAAACTCGCCGGATCACGCATCGCATCAGTTGCCAATAAAATATCTTCTTGGGACACTTGCAATATTTCAGCCAATTGTGCAACAGATGGAGGTTTTTCATTCGTTTTTAAATAGTCATCTGTCGCATGGCGAATTTTATAATTCAACTCTCGGATAGAACGACTAACCTTTACCATACCGTCATCTCTTAAAAAACGTTGAATCTCCCCAATAATCATTGGCACTGCATATGTGGAAAATTTCACTTCATAGGACAAGTCGAATTTATCAACCGATTTCATTAAGCCAATACAGCCAATTTGAAACAAATCTTCCAGTTCAACACCCCTTGATGCAAAGCGTTGAACGATAGACCAAACAAGTCTAGTATTTCCTTCAATCATCGTTTTTCTCGCAACTTGATCGCCTTGTTGTGATTTTGCGATTAGTTCACGCATATAAGCTTGCGTTAATAACGTTTCAGATGACTGCTCGATGTTCCCCATCCCCTTATTTCGTTATGTCACGAGTGTCCCTATTGGCAAAATTTGTTTTGTGAATGTTACGACTGTACCTTTTCCTAGTACGGATTCTACTTGTAGGAAATCCGAAAAACTTTCCATAATTGTAAAGCCCATTCCGGAACGCTCTAGATCCGGCTTTGTTGTAAATAATGGCTCACGTGCCTGTTCAATATCTTCAATTCCGCAACCTTCATCTTTAATTGTCACACTTACTTCCGAACCGTAACGAACCGCATAAACCGTAATAATGCCATGCGGATTATCGGCATAACCATGGATGATGGCATTCGATACAGCTTCTGATACGATTGTTTTACATTCCGATAGCTCTTCAATTGTCGGATCGAGTTGTGCCATAAAGCTTGTAACGGCAATACGTGCCAACCCTTCATTTTCACTGCGCGCCAAAAAAGTTAGCGTCATTTCGTTATCCATTGACAATCCCCCTCGCTGTGTGAAATAACTTGCTGTTCAGATGCAAATTGTATAAGATTTCCTAAACCGGAATACTGGAATATTTTCTGCATCGTTTTTGACGGATTTAACAAAATTGTTTGTCCATCGACAGCTCGGAGTTCTCGCATTCTCCCAAGCACTAAACCAATTCCGGAACTGTCCATAAAATGCAAATGCTCTAAATTCCAAACGAGTAATTTTACATTTCCTTGTAAAATAGCTTTCGATATATGTGTTCTCACTTTTTCTGTTTCATGATGATCCAGTTCGCCAAATAGTTGGACAATCAATACATCATTTGGATACATCGTTAAATTAAAGTTCACCTACATCGCCTCCTTCTTGCATGCAAATTCGGCAAGTTCAGAAATTATCCTATCTAACTGACAAAACTAGTGCTCATTCGTTAAAAGTAGTGCTCCTGCGACAACTAAATTCAGTATAGGTAGCGCGTTCTATTTTTAATCATTTCAAACATGAAAAAAGAGACTGAACAGAAAGTTTTTAGCTTTCCATTCAGTCTCTTATTATTTGTGCTTTTTCATTATTTTATACACGCTATATTGTTGCTTCGGTCAATTTCTTCTGTACAAGCAATTCCTGCTCTGGCAGGGGCACTCCATTAGACAGCAACCGGCATTCCTCTAACTCATAATGAGTGCATCCAATACATTTATTTAGCTGGATATACTGGAATGCTGCTGAAATCGCCTCATTTGTCGTATGATAAAAATGTTCTTCTTCCATTAAATTATACAATCCGCTTCGTTTAAGCATTTGCTCTAATCCTGGCTGAACATTTGTTAAGAAAACGATTCCGCCAGATGCCTTTATATTTTGAAGGATATTGCGGAAATATTCTTCCCCTGTCGAATCGATATACGGCACTTTTCGCATACGGAGGATAAATACTTTCGGATTTTCCTGTATCGTCTTCAGCATCGTCTGTTCAAACTTTTCGGCAGCGCCAAAGAAAAGAGGACCTTCTATTGTATATATACTGATTTGTGGACACTCATGTAAATCCGCTACGATGTGAGGATGCACCTTTCCATTGTCGTTCTTCAAGTTCGGCAGCACTTTGGAAACAGTAAGGCTATCGCTCATACTTTTCGCAAAAAGAATCACCGCCAAAATAAGTCCGGCCATTACGGCAACCGTTAAACTCATAAATACTGTCAATAAAAAGGTAATACATAGTACAAGCGAATCACCGGATTTTAATTTCAATATGTGTACAAAATGGTGTCGTTCGCTCATATTCCAGGCGACCATCATGAGGACAGGCGCTAAACTCGCAAGTGGAATATGTACCGCTAATGGTGCGAGCAACAATAGTGTGATTAAAACGAAGATCCCATGGATTACCCCTGACAATGGCGACACGGCACCGGATTTAATATTCGTAGCTGTTCGGGCAATCGCCCCGGTAGCAGGTATCCCTCCAAAAAACGGTGTAACAATATTGGCAACCCCCTGCCCGATCAATTCCCGGTTACTGTTATGTTTGCTGTTCGTCATCCCATCTGCAACAACCGCTGATAACAGTGATTCAATCCCACCGAGCATTGCAATAACAAATGCTGGTCCGATAAGCATGTAAATACGTTCAAATGTAACTTCCGGTATGTGGAATTGTGGCAGTGTATTCGGTATTGCACCATACGTGGAGCCAATTGTTGCAACATGCCCCTGTAAAAAAAGAACCGTCACAACGGATGACACAATAATTCCTATAAGAGCACCCGGTACTTTCGGTAAAACTTTCGGTGCCATAAGTATCAATGCGAAACTTATCATTGCAACAAGTAAACTATAAAAATTAACGGTATCAATATTGGAAGCGATTTCATAAACGTTCATATGGAACTTCTCATGCTGCTCCATATTCGTTAATCCTAAAAAATTTCCGATTTGTCCAGTAAAAATAATGACGGCAATTCCGGCAGTAAAACCGACAGTAACCGGTCTCGGGATAAATTTAATCAGTGAACCCAACTTAAAAATCCCCATCAGCAACAGCATAATCCCTGCCATCAAACCTGCGATGAGCAAGTTTTCATACCCGTAAACGAGTACAATCCCAAGCAAAATCGGAACGAACGCACCTGTCGGACCGCCGATCTGAAATTTTGAACCCCCTAGTAAGGAAATTAAAATCCCTGCGATAATTGCTGTGTAAATTCCATATTCCGGTTTGACCCCAGAAGCTATAGCAAAACTCATCGCTAACGGTACAGCAATAATCCCGACAATCGTTCCAGATAACAGATCCTTTTTGAAATGGGCAAATGAATAGCCTTCAAACCTTCCATACCACTTAACTCTCATAGTATCCCTTCTTCTTATAAATATTCATAAAACAGAATTTTTATTACCTTAAGCAGTAATACAACTCTTAGTTTAACATATTTGTAGAATATTTAAAGGACAAAAAAGTCTTCCACAATCCATCCCGGACTGTGAAAGACTCAAAATTTTTGTTATTGTGTAATAATTGCTTCGATTAATTTTGGAGCTTCGACTTTTTCTGCAGAAATGAATATATGTGCATAAATCTTTTCCAATACTGCGTCGACATTTTCTGTATTAGCATGAATTGTCATAAGCGATTCGCCTTCTTTGACTTCATCGCCTACTTTTTTATGTAGGACAAGTCCTACCGCTAAGTCAATTTCAGATTCTTTCGTAGCTCGACCTGCGCCAAGAAGCATTGCAGCTGTTCCGATATCATCCGCTTCAATTTTTGAAATATAGCCCGCCTGTTTCGCCGGCACATCAAATTTGAATTTAGCCTGAGGTAAACGAGATGGGTCATCAACGACTGAAGCATCCCCACCTTGAGCAGTGATGAATTTTTTCAGTACTTCCAATGCTGCTCCGCTTGCAACAACTTCTTCCAACATTTTTCGAGCTTCTTCGATTGTTTTTGCTTTTCCGCCAACAACAACCATTTGAGAGCCTAATGTATAGCAAAGTTCATTTAAATCAGCTGGACCTTTACCTTTTAATGTATCGATTGCTTCCTGAACTTCAAGGGCATTTCCGATTGCATATCCTAAAGGTTGACTCATATCAGAAATAATCGCCATTGTTTTACGACCAACGCTGTTTCCGATTTTCACCATCGCTTCAGCCAATTTAATTGAATCTTCAACTGTTTTCATAAATGCGCCGTCACCAGTTTTAACATCGAGGACAATCGCATCTGCACCTGCAGCAATTTTCTTCGACATGATTGAACCGGCAATTAGCGGAATGCTTGAAACTGTTCCTGTAACGTCACGTAGCGCATAAAGCTTTTTATCTGCTGGTGTTAAGTTGCCTGATTGACCAATAACAGCCATTCCGATATCATTAACCTGTTTTGAAAACTCTTCACTTGATAACTCAACGTGGAAACCTTCAATCGCCTCAAGCTTATCGATCGTACCTCCTGTATGACCTAAACCGCGACCACTCATTTTTGCTACCGGAACACCGACAGCTGCTACCATTGCAGTTAATGGTAATGTCGTTGTATCGCCAACTCCGCCTGTTGAATGCTTGTCTACTTTTACACCAGCAATTGAAGAAAGGTCTATTTGATCACCAGACTCAACCATTGCCATTGTTAAATCCGCGCGTTCGCGATCTGTCATATCCTGAAAGTAAATAGCCATACATAACGCACTTGCCTGATAATCAGGAATCGTGCCATCCGTATATCCTTCTACAAAGAAGCGAATTTCAGCAGTTGTCAACTCTTCGCCGTTACGTTTTTTTTCAATAATATCTACCATTCTCATGTGGAAAATCCTCCTTATTTCAGCTCTGCTAAAAAGCTTTTTCCGAACTGCGGTGCCGCAATATTAAAATTATCTGCAATTGTTGCTGCAATATCCGCAAATGTTTCACGTAACTCTAATTCTGCCCCAGCTGTAAAGCGCGGTGAGTAAACAATTAATGGTACGTATTCACGTGTATGGTCTGTACCAGGGAATGTCGGGTCGTTCCCGTGATCTGCCGTAATAATCAGCAAATCATCTGCTGACAAAGCATCCAGAACTTCCGGTAAACGACGGTCAAATTCTTCCAATGCTTGACCATAGCCAATTGGATCACGTCGGTGTCCAAAATTCGCATCGAAGTCCACTAGGTTCAAGAAGCTAATGCCATGGAAATCACGACGAACAACTTCCGCCATCTTATCCATACCGTCCGTGTTGTCTTTCGTACGGATCGCTTCTGTTACCCCGTCACCATTAAAGATGTCCGAGATTTTACCGATTGCAATGACATCAAGATTCGAGTCCTTCATTTCAGCCATTGTTGTGCGTCCAAATGGCGTTAATGCATAGTCATGACGGTTTGATGTACGCGTAAAATTGCCTGGTTGGCCAACGAACGGACGGGCAATGACACGACCTACTAAAAATTCAGCGTCCAACGTTAGTTCACGTGCAATTTCACAAATTTTATAAAGTTCTTCTACTGGAATAATTTCTTCATGTGCTGCAATTTGCATAACCGGGTCTGCCGATGTATACACAATAATTGCACCTGTTTCCATATGTTCCGGACCGTAATCGTCAATGACAGCGGTTCCACTGTACGGTAAATTACAAAGCACTTTGCGGCCAGTTGCAGCTTCCAACTTAGAAATCAGTTCTTCAGGAAAGCCTTCAGGATATACTTTAAACGGCGTATCGATGTTAAGCCCCATAATCTCCCAGTGACCCGTCATTGTATCTTTACCAACAGATGCTTCTTGCATCATGCCGTAAAATGCAGCCGGTTCTTCAGTTTTATTAATCCCTTTAAGTTCACGAATATTCGATAAACCCAATTTCTCCATATTCGGCATATTTAAGCCATTCATTTTTTCTGCGATATGTCCTAATGTATTTGAGCCAGCATCGCCAAATTTATCGGCATCCGGTGCTTCACCGATACCAACAGAGTCCATTACAATTACATGTATTTTTTTAAACGGTTGCATAATGCTTTCAACTCCTCTTCTTTCATTCTATTTTACATAAAACGTCTAAATAAAGTAAAGGTCAGACATCCGATTTCAGAAAGAATTATTTTTAATAGAAAAAAGTAAGCTTCCCATTAGTCTTACGCGTTTATGCGGTTTTTAAGCACGCGGATGGAATTGTTTATATACTTCCGATAAACGAGTTTTGCTTACATGTGTATAAATCTGGGTCGTCGATATATCTGCGTGTCCTAAAAGCTCCTGTACTGCACGTAGATCTGCCCCGTTTTCTATCAGATGTGTCGCAAAGGAATGACGCAGAACATGCGGTGTAATCTCTTTGGAAATACCTGCTGTAGCTGCATGCTCTTTAATGATCTTCCAGCAGCCTTGTCTTGTAAATCTTTTCCCTCTCTGTGTAATGAAAAACGCATCATTTTTTAATGCATCACCTAAAAGCTGAGGCCGCGCCTGTTCCAAATAATTGATACATGCCTGAATCGCACTTCGACCGAGTGGAATAATCCGCTCTTTACCGCCTTTACCAAACACACGGACAAAGCCCATCGTCAAATGAACATCCTCCAAGTTCAGGTCAATCAGTTCGCTTATACGCATACCGGAACCATACATCATTTCCAAAATCGCTATATCCCGCGTGCCCTGTGGTTTTTCAACGGACGGTGCTGTCAAAAGTGCATCAATTTCTTCTATTGATAATACTTTTGGTAAGGACAGTTCTTTTTTAGGCATTTCCAAATGAACGGTAGGATCTTGATTTGTCACCTTTTCCCTCAATAAAAACTGATGAAAGGAACGAATCGATGAAATTTGTCTTGAAATCGTCTTCGATGACTTCCCTACAGAACGTAAGCTGTCCAAATAAAGCAAAATATGTTCGCGCATAACGTTATCAAATTCCATAATCTGCTGTTCATAATGGATGTGACGGGCATATGCGACTAAATCACGCTTATAGGATTGTAGTGTATTATCAGAAAGCTGCCGTTCCACTTTAATAAAATGTAGATAATCTTCTATTGAATCTTTTAAAGCTTGCATAAAAATCGCCCCTCTTGCATTCTATACATCTATATTACCATTTTCGTACAATTGAAGTGATGTTTTATCCTTCGATGATCCATTTTTTCAATAAAACACACTGTTCATATGTAATAGCTTCCATTTACAAAATGTACTATTTGCGGTATTCTTGAAAGTAAAACGTGACAGATAGAGGTGATAATTTGGGATCGACAAACTAAAAATCGGAGAGCTTGCTGCAGCAACAGGTGTAACAAAACGAACTATTGATTATTATACGAATTTGGGCCTTCTAAAAGTTGAACGTTCGGCATCCAATTATCGCTATTATGATAAAGAGATGATTGAGCGTATACACTGGATTGAAGAGCAGAAGAAGCTTGGCAAGTGCCTTGAAGAGATTCACAGCTTACTTGGCCCTTCTAAAGAAGAACCCGAAGAAATTGATATTCAGGATATTCGATTGCAAATGCGTAAGCTTGAACATGATGTAACGGTATTAATGGAGCATTTAGATGACAAAGAGCGGCAGAAGCTTCGAAAAAAAGTGTCGCCTGAAAGTGTTGCACTCATGCAATCACTATTATTAATTTTAAATAACTAGGAGGTGAACGTTCTACTTCGTGAGTAGGACGCTCGTTTGACCACAATCATTAACTTAATTATTTTCTCGGTTTTAATCGCTTTTACTGCCTTTTTCGTTGCAACGGAATTTGCGATCGTAAAAGTACGTCAATCCCGTATTGACCAACTTGTAGCTGAAGGTAAAGCCGGTTCCATTTCAGCTAAAAATGTAACAACCCACCTTGATGAATATTTATCGGCCTGTCAATTAGGTATTACGGTAACAGCACTAGGAATCGGTATGGTCGGTGAATCCACATTTGAGTTTATACTTCACCCACTGTTCGAATCGATCGGAATTGGCACAGAATATATTCATTGGTTTACATTAGGTGGCGCATTCTTTTTAGCGACATTCTTCCACGTAGTAGTAGGTGAACTTGCACCTAAAACGATTGCTATTCAAAGAGCAGAAGCTATTACACTGGCATTCGCAAAGCCTATTCAATTATTCTATAAGCTTATGTTCCCTTTAATCTGGCTATTAAATGGTTCTGCACGTTTATTATTAAAATTGTTCGGTATGCGACCAGCGAGCGAACATGAACTCTCACATACTGAAGAGGAATTGCGCCTGCTTCTATCGGAGAGCTACAAATCCGGCGAAATTAATGTCAATGAATTAAAATATGTAAACAATGTGTTTGAATTCGACGATAAAATCGCACGTGAAATTATGGTTCCCCGAACAGATATTATCGGTTTCGATGTAACTGCAACGTTCGAGGAAGTGTTAACACAAGTTTCAGAGGAACGCTATACCCGCTACCCGGTTTACAATGGGGACCGCGATAATATATTAGGTTTTTTAAATATTAAAGATTTTTTAACACTTGGTATGAATAACAGGATTGACCCGGTAACATTTAAGCTTGAAGACTTCATCAATCCAGTTATCCATACAATTGAAACAACGCCTATTCAAAGTTTACTTCAGATTATGCAGAAAAAACGTATTCACATTGCCATTTTGCTCGATGAATACGGTGGTACGAGCGGCATGATTACCGTTGAAGATATATTGGAAGAACTTGTTGGTGAAATCCGTGATGAGTTTGACGATGATGAAGTTTCAGATATTCGGAAAATCGGTGAAGACCATTATTTAGTCTACTCGAAAGTATTGCTTGAAGATATTTCTAAATTGCTCTTTCTGGACATCGAAGACGCGAATGTTGATACAATCGGCGGCTGGTACTTCACAAACATGCCTGACCTGAATATTGAAGATACATTTATATTTGAAAACTATGCATTTAAGATCCATGAAATTGATGGCCATCAGCTACAATTTTTAGAGATCAAAAAAGTGCATGATCTTATTGAACAGTAACCTGTATCCAAGATAATTTTCATCTGTATGCACATTCTCCTGAAAGTTTAATACGACAGTATGAATCTCGTAACGTTTTAATTGTAAGAGCTTCGGGAATACAATAAGTATTCATACAAAAGGAGAGTGTATATATATGGCAATTATCAAATCAGTAGAAAACGGTGTGCAAGCAAAATCAGTAATCGAATCATTTATTACCGAGGGCTATGATCGCGATCATATTCATGTTTTCGCAAACAGCAACAAGCGTGCAGAAGACATTGCAGACTTTTTCAATGTGGATGCAAGCAAAACGCCTGAAACAACGGAAGATGACAAAGGATTCCTGGCATCGATCAAAAACTTCTTCCAAAGTACTCCTGAAGATCTGCACCACCAGCTTGCTGATATTGGTGTAGGCGAAAGTGAACATGCATCAGCAAAGAATGATCTGGATGCCGGTAAGGTCCTGATTGTTGCCCATCATCCTGGGAAATAAATAAAAATATTAAAAACTCCATTTTCCTTAAATGAGGGAAATGGAGTTTTTTTACTGTCTGCTGAGAACTAATTGGATTTCTCTTGTCTATTCCACGAACGAGCCAGTGAACATAGAATTCTTCAATTCTATTTTTACACACAAAAAAAGAACAGCTATATACACTGCTCTTTTTTTGATTATAGATTATGCATCGCTGTCTCCAGAGTTGTCATTATTGTCATGACAACGCCAGCAGATGCCATGGAATGTCAGACGGTGATCTTTGATAATAAAGTTCCAACGTTTCTCCACAATTTCTTCTACATCTTCTAGTAAATCTTCTTGAATTTCATCTACTGCGCCACATTCGATACAAACTAAATGATGATGGAAATGCTTCGCGCCCTCTTGACGTAAATCATAACGGGATACACCATCACCAAAATTAATTTTATCGACAATTTTCAGCTCTGTTAAAAGCTCCAGTGTACGGTATACAGTAGCTAGTCCAATCTCTGGTGCCTTTTCTTTTACTAATAAGTAAACATCCTCAGCACTTAAATGATCTTCCTCATGCTCCAATAAAACCGCTACTGTTGCTTCTCGCTGTGGCGTCAGCTTATAGCTCGCACTATGCAGTTGCTTTTTAATTCGATCAATACGGCTCTCCATATGTGACGCCCTCCTAAACTCTTTTCATTATACCAAATGAGTAAATCTCATTACAAGATAATGATTATTTAAATAAATAAGTAATTGCTAAATATTCGACTGCAAAAACAATTATCATCACCACTATAAGGAAAATTACCTTTTTCCATGGCATCACCGTTTTCAATGCTCGTCTATTCGTAGTTTTAGTTGTTATTTGGTAAAGCATAATTAACAATACACAATATATTAACTGAAACGGAAACCACCAAAATGCATAGAGTTTAATAGATTCATGCTGTACGAGTAAATAGACCGAGCTAAAGCCTAAAAATGTTACTTTAATCGCAATAAAAATAAGGCCGATACGCGGCAAATATTTATGTGTCGAAAAGAATAATACAATACTTAAGGCAACTATGAAAGGAACTACACTCCAAAGCAATTCAGGTTTTTCCATTTGGAGCAGTCTACGATCACTATATTTAATAATTTGCTGCACTTGTCCAATATCGAATAACTGATAACATACCACACCACAAATGAAACATACGACAATCATCGAAGTATATTGAATATATAGATATTTACGCATTTGGACGCCTCCTTGTCCATACAACTTATGCACATAAATTGTCCTTATGCGTAAACAATTATTGATTTAAATATTCATTTTTAACTTCAACCATAAAATCGCAAAAGCCGTTTTGGCATCGTAAATACGGCCGTCCGCAACCATCGCTTCAGCTTCTTCCAGCGATACTTCCATTAACTCTACAAATTCATCTTCATCCAAATCAACCGGAATGTCTAATTTTTTTAACTTTTCGGCTACGTAAATATGAATAATTTCATCCGCAAATCCCGGTGAAGTTGCGAAAGCCTGAACAAATTCGAAATGATCAGACGTATACCCCGTTTCTTCCTCCAGCTCACGGCGAGCCGTTACAATAGGCTCCTCCCCTTTTTCCAGCTTACCGGCAGGAATCTCTATAATGGAACGTTCAAGAGCTTTACGGTATTGCTCCACAAGTAAAATTTTATTGTTTTCTGTGATGGCAATTACTGCAACTGCACCTGGATGATTAATAATTTCGCGCTTCCCTGTTTCACCGTTCGGAAGCGATACATCGTCTACTTTTAATGAAATAACCTTCCCGGAATAAATGGGTTGGGATTGAATTGTTTTTTCTTCAAATTTTTTCATGACCATGCCTCCACTTGTTCTCTTGCTTCTATTCATTGTACCATTAGTAAGAGCTTTTCTAAAATATTGAACCAGGGAGGAAATTAAGATGAAAAAACGACAATTAGGTACAAGCAATCTTCATATTTCTGAAATTAGTCTAGGCTGTATGTCATTACCTCCAAATCCAGCAGAAGCAGAAGAGGTCATTCATGCTGCAATTGATGCAGGCATTAATTATTTTGATACCGCAGACCTGTATAATAAAGGAGAAAATGAAAAAGTTGTTGGCACTGCACTGAAACAACACCGCCACAATATTTACCTGGCATCAAAAGTCGGAAATCGTTGGGAAGAAGGAAAGGAAGGATGGGGCTGGGATACGTCCGCAAATTATATTAATAAAGCTTTACGTGACAGTCTGCAGCGTCTACAGACCGATTACCTGGACCTTTACCAGCTACATGGAGGAACGACTGAAGATAACTGGGAAGAAATTACCGACACATTTGAAAGCCTGAAAAAAGAAGGACTTATTCGCGAATATGGCATTTCCTCCATCCGGCCGAATGTGTTCATGCCATTTCTGCAAAACAGTGATGCAATCAGCAATATGATGCAGTTTAATATTTTTGATGAACGTGCAAGTGAATTCTTCGATTCGATTCAACAGACTGGCGCTTCTGTCGTAACACGCGGATCAATTGCAAAAGGCTTGCTGACAAATGAATGGCGCACACGCTTAAAGCCCTTTATGAGTTACGATGAAGCGGATGCAAACGATGTATTGCAGAAAATCGAACAGCAATTCGGCGATGTTCATGCAGCAGCCCTCGCTTTCAATTTACAGTATCCAACGGTTGCTTCAACAGTCATCGGTGCGCGTACACTTACACAACTGAAACAAAATCTGGATGCCTATGAAAAAGCGCAATTGCTGCAAAATATTTCGGAGATCGACAAATGGACGAAAACCGACCGTTACACTGAGCATAGATGAAAAAATGGATCGCTCTCGTCATTGTCGGGGTAATGGTGGTCATTGTCATGTCCAATATGAGCTATGAACAGCAAACGATTATTCCGGCGTTAAAAGACCTTTTAAAAGACAAGCCATTTGAAGCATGGTTAAGTCAATTTGAAATTCCTTATTGGGGAAAAATTATATCAGTCGAAACTCGCGGCTACTTTCAATTCCTTGAATTTCTTATTCGGAAAGCAACGCATTTTTTCGGCTACGGTTTATTAGCGGTTATAGTCTATATTTTGTATCGGAAACTGAAATGGCGCTTTGCAGTATTGCTTGCCTTTATTACTACCATACTGATCGCAAGTCTCGATGAATACCGCCAAAGTACGATTCCGGGTCGCAGCGGCCTCGTTGAAGATGTCGTACTCGATGCATGTGGCGCACTGACATTGTTAGTGTTGGCAAAACTTATTCTTGTTGTATTTAAAAAAGTAGGTAGGACATAAACAAAAGCCATTTTTCTCCGGGAGAAAAATGGCTTTTTGCTGTGCTTAAAAATTGATTTCCATTCCGGGACGCTTTCCGCGGGCGTGAGGCCAACAGGATGTTGGTCACAAAAGCGTTGCCACAGGAGGTGGCGTTCTTAGCTTTTGTTCCTAGTCTCAGGCGTCACGCTATTCCCGCAGGAAGCTTTGCTTGTAGCGAAAGGCGTAGCCGTCAGCTACACTCGCCCTCCATTCCAATCAATTTTATAAAATATCCGTTTCTTAATAAGGATTATCTCCTTATCTAATAAAATCTTTGTTCTTTCTCAACATCTTACAAATATATTAAGCTTCTATCGGGCCGTTTCGGATAACCGTTAAAATTTTGAACCTTTATCACCGTATTGATTTAACAGTTCTTCAAAGCTCATATTTTTTTCGCGTTGTTTGCGTTCGAATGCTGCTTTTGCCAGACGTTCTTCCTCTTTCGCCTTTTCGTCTGCCACCATTTCCTGCTTCGCTGCCTTTAGCTTGGCCAATACATCGCCGCCTAGCTGATCGGCCAATGTTACCGCCTTATCCTTTGGAAGCTCGAATTCATTCGTCGTTCTTTGCTGTTTCTTTTTTGCCATTATTTTCACCTACAATTAATTTTAGCGTTGTACAATTGTTGCAACACCCTGTCCCCCACCAATACATAAAGTTGCAAGACCTAATTTTGCATCTTGTTTTTGCATTTCATGTAACAAAGTAACTAAAATACGTGTTCCGCTTGCCCCAATTGGGTGACCAAGAGCAATTGCCCCGCCATTTACATTTAGTTTATCATGATTGAACGCCAATTCGCGATCAACTGCAATCGCCTGTGCTGCAAACGCTTCATTCGCTTCAATTAAATCCATTTCATCCAATGTTACATTCGCTTTCGCCAAGACTTTTTTGACCGCTGTTACCGGTCCGATCCCCATCACAGAAGGATCAACCCCAGCGCTCGCATTTGCGACGATTGTAGCCAGTGGTGTAAGGCCTAATTCAAAAGCCCGCTGCTTTGACATAACAACAACCGCTGCAGCTCCGTCGTTAATACCTGAAGCGTTCCCTGCAGTAACCGAACCTTCTTTCTTGAAAGCAGGTCGTAATCCGCTTAATTTTTCTGCTGTTGTTCCATGTTTCACATATTCATCTTGTGTAAATAGAATCGGATCCCCTTTACGTTGAGGAATTTCTACCGGTACAATTTCTTCAGCAAATTTATTTGCAGAAATCGCCTCAGATGCACGAGCCTGTGATCGTGCTGCAAATTCATCCTGTTCCTGACGCGAAATGTTATATTGATCACACAGGTTTTCAGCAGTGATCCCCATATGATAATCATTAAATGCACACCATAAGCCATCCTGAATTAATGTATCGACAATTTTTTGATCGCCCATGCGGAAACCTTCTCTTGCATTTCGCATAATATATGGTGCTTGACTCATATTTTCAAAGCCTCCAGCGACAACAACATCTGCATCCCCGGCAATGATTGCTTGTGCTGCTAAATGAACGGCCTTTAAGCCTGAACCACATACTTTATTAATTGTCATCGCTGGAACGGTGTATGGAAGACCAGCCTGAATACTTGCCTGTCTTGCCGGGTTTTGACCTAAACCTGCTGCGAGAACATTCCCCATAATCACCTCATCAACTGTCGTCGGATCTAATTGAACCCGATTTAACGCTTCTTTTATTACGATACTCCCTAAAGTCGGAGCTGAAATATCTTTTAATGCCCCCTGAAAAGCACCAATTGGCGTACGTACTGCACTTACTATTACAACTTCTGTCATGAATATATCCCCCTTTATTGTGAATGGTCCCTTTGTGAGCAAATGAGCTTACAAAGATTTTATCAAATATTTCGTATTTTTCACACAAAAGTTTCCAATAGTAAATAGATACATATTAGTTGATTTATCACAATAATTCATCAAATATTAAATTAATTAAGGAGTGATTTTCATGAAAAAACGTACACTGTTTTTATCTGGCAGTATTGTAACAACGCTGCTGGCAGCTGCTACAACGATCACTGGTGTCGTGATGACAAATCACATTATGTATATAAAGAAAAAGGACGATGCTTTCATCCGTGAACGTGAAATAGCGGCAAAACGCTTTGACGAAGCATGGTTTGAAGGCTGTCCAAAAGAAATTTTAACGATTGATTCCCCAAATGGCTATACAATAAGCGGCATCTATTTAAAACCTCTGGAAACGAAAAATACAGTGATTATCTGTCATGGTGTCACAGAAAATAAAATCAACTCGATGCGCTATGCCCGTATGTTTGAACGTCTTGGTTTTAATGCATTTGTGTACGATCATCGCCGTCACGGAGAATCACAAGGGAAAACAACAAGTTACGGCCATTATGAAAAATACGATTTACAGGCAGCAGTTGAGACAATCCGAACTATTACCGGTGAAGACGCCCTGCTAGGTATTCACGGAGAATCAATGGGTGCGGCTACAACCCTGCTCTATGCAGGTACGCTGGCCGATAATGCAGATTTCTATGTTTCCGACTGTGCTTTTTCAAACTTCCCAGAACTATTAAAGCGGATTTTTGAAAGTGTTGTACCAATTGATTCGAAATATACACTCCCTTTTGCCGACTTTTTCATGCGGATTCGCGATGGCTATTCTGTTAAAGAAGTGATGCCGATTGATGCAGTGAAACACATTCAAAAACCTGTCCTCTTTATTCACAGTACACCGGATGATTTCATTCCTTCCTCTATGACCGAAGAACTGTACGAACAAAAACCTGAACCTAAAATGCTGAAACTGTTTGAAAAAGGAGAGCATGCGAAATCATTCAATGATAACCCAGGTGATTATGAGCAAACGGTTGCCAAGTTCTTGCACGACTATGTACCGGCATACCGCAATATAACGGATTCTTTACTATAAAGGTAATAAGAATTTGGGACATAATTCAAACTTGCCACTTTTCTCCAATAGAAAAGTGGCAAGTTTTTGCTATGCTTAAAAATTGATTTCCATTCCGGGACGCTTTCCGCGGGCACGGCCTGAGCCTGTAGTCTCAGGCGTCGTGCTATTCCCGCAGGAAGCTTGCTTGTAGCGAAAGGCGTAGCCGTCAGCTAATGTTTTCACAGTGCGAAAGGTGAAACCGTCAGCACGAACACTCGCCCTCCATTCCAATCAATTTTATAAAGTATCCGTTTCTTAATAAGGATTTTCTCCTTATTTAATGAAATTTCTACTTCTGTCCCAACCTCACTTAGTTGAGGGACGGGAACTAATTCCCCTTATTCATCCCCCGCCCAAACAAAAAAGCCCCCATACTCTGTAAGATTAAGTACAAGTAATGGTACATTAAATCTTATTCAGTAGTGTTTCTTTTAAAATGTTACACATTAAATAAAAATGCACATTATTATAGCAATTTTAGTAATGTGCTTTTTATTTTTATTAACTTTTTCATGTACATTTGTTAAAAGGTTAAACACTTTACAATGACTAAGAAAGATATTAATGTAGGAACATACATTCTTATATAAGGGGGGAGAATAATTGTATTGGTTTGAGTATTGTCCGAAGCATATTGAGAGTAAATATCAGTTACTTGTCTTTAAAGATAACCAGCCATTTATTCCTTTGACGGATTATTATCATGATTGTTTAGGGAGAATTGATAAAAGCTCTGCAATATCATATTTGAATTGTTTCCTTCCGTTTTTTAAATGGTTGGAGAAAGAAAGTAACTATCAAGGAAACAGAGTGCAATGGAATGATTCAGAAGAGAAAATACGTGTTGTGGTTGAAGATTATTTGATGCATGAAATGAAGTGTAAGATTCGTGATAAAGACACAAGACACCTTTCGTTTTGTAAATTTAACTAACAAGAGTCCTAACACAATCAGTCGATTTTTATCAGCATTAAAATCATTATACAAATCTATGATACGGTTAAAACAGTATCCGTATAGTAACTTTTTATGCCCCTTTTCCTTAAGAACTAGGGTATCTACACTTACGTTTTGAAGACTAATTCGCCACTTTCTTATTGTACCTGGAGTAGGTAAATTAAAATGAACTGCAGTCTCTATATCAGACAACCTATTCTCGTTCATATAATTGAGTATATATAGTTTATCTTCAACAGAATAACGTGTATAGCTCTTTTTTAAGGATTCTGGTCCATGAAGATGATATTTTCCAATCCAGAAATGTATCAATTCAGTATTAGTAAAATTAAGTGATTTAGCAATTGAAGTAATACCTTCATCACCTTTTTCAACACGATAAATCGTATCCAGTTTTTGTTCAAAAGTAATCCTTGTCATATAAAAAGCACCTCCAAATGATAGATTTGTGTCTAACATTTGGGGTGCAGTTCATTCAAGAAAAGCGCCCAATTGTTGCATAAGGGTGGCATCAGATTTTACTCTAATACTCAATAAAGAAGGGAAACCACTAAGATGGTTTCCCTTTAAAATGTTCCGCCTTTTTTAGTATAAACTATATTTTTATACTTGCTGAGCAAGGACAATTATCATCACGATTCCCATTTTTTGTAGAACAATTCAAGGAAGCAGAGATGGGATTAGAAAAGTAAACTCCATATATAATAGGAAGCCAGCCAGGGATGCCAGTATAGTACTCCCACATTTTATCAGAAATAGCCAGTTCTCTTTGATCATTTTGGATTCATCTTTTTTTCTCCTTTTGTTTACATCAAGTTTGTTAAAGGGTTTTGCAAATGGTTTACATAGACTACAAAATTTCTTTGACAAGAACTTTTTTATATTCTATACAAAAAAATTACAGAATACCTTAAAAGCTTGCCATAAGGATCGGCCAGTTTTGACCTATTTTAGCTGAGTAATTTCTGCCAATATTTCATAGGAATGGAGGCGTGCCTTATGATCGTAAACCTGGGCGATTGCCATGATTTCATCGGCTTGACTTTCATCCAGAAATTTTTCCAGCTTTTCTTTTACGGTTAAAGGACTGCCGACAATCGAAGTTCCTAATTGATTCTCAAGGGCAGCTATTTCATAGTCTCTCGCTAAACTATTAATATTATCCACTGGCGGCTGCAATGGGACTTCCTTCCCGCGCATCAAATTCAAGAACTGCTGTTGCAAAGTTGTAGCGAGCCGCTCAGCTTCCTGATCTGTATCGGCCGCAATGATGTTTAGTCCTACCATTGCATGCGGCTTATCCAGAATTTTAGAAGGCTTAAACGAACGGCGGTACAGCTGGATAGCCGGCAGTGTGTTATGCGGCGAGAAATGGCTCGCAAATGCAAACGGCAGTCCAAGCTCTCCCGCCAGCTGGGCACTGTATCCGCTCGAACCTAACAGCCAAATAGGTATGTTCAATCCCTCACCCGGAATTGCTTTAACATGATTATGTCCTTGTGCCAGGGAAGGGGCAAAGTAATTCCGGAGCTCAGCCAGCTGCTCAGGGAAATCTTCTCCTGAACTTCTCAAGTCCCGTCTTAATGCACGTGCAGTAAGCTGATCAGTGCCTGGTGCACGGCCCAAGCCAAGATCAATACGTCCTGGAAATAATGTTTCCAGAGTCCCAAATTGCTCAGCAATAACAAGAGGTGCATGATTCGGCAGCATAATACCGCCTGAACCTACCCGGATTTTTGATGTACCTGCTGCAACATGGGAAATGACTACCGATGTTGCAGAGCTGGCAATAAACGGCATATTATGATGCTCAGCGAGCCAATATCGGTTATACCCCAGCTTTTCAGCGAGCTGGGCTAGCTCCAAAGTATTGCGAAAAGAGTCTGCCGGCGTACTTCCATCTGTAATTGGAGACAGATCCAGGACCGAGAATGGAATTTCCGTAATTTGTTTTGTATCATTTTCAGGCATATGCTCATCTTCTTCCTTTAAAATTTCGTTTCAATCCTATAAATGAATTTACAGGTTGTATTCTTTGTCTTCTTTTATTGCCTAAATCTAAATCACATTGATTTAACTGATTTAATATCTGCAGAAAATACATCCTTTATTAGACTAGACACTGTTTAATTTAATGCAGCTTGAGCAAAAATTGAGCTCGCCATTCCTGCCCAATTATGATGTTCAGCAAGCCAAAACCGTTTATATCCCCACTGCTCTGTTTTCTTTGCTAGATTAAGCGTGTTTTAAAGGGAAAGTTCGGCTGATCCCCCCGACAATAGGGGGAGGAATCTAGTACTGAAAGTTCTATTTTCTTTGTCATCATTCATCCTCCTTTTATACAATTTAATTAAAGCTGGCCAGCACCTTTATGGGTTGGAAAGTGGGGTAAAACAAATTCTCCAAGTTCCTGGATTACTTCCTCTGGAGGGCGCTTGGAAAAATAAAGAACAAACGCCAAATGGTTGACACCAATCTCGTGAAATTGATGAAGCAGATCAATTAAACGGTTTCTTCCCACGGAATAGCCTAAGGGTATGGAGACTGGCATTTCATCGGGATTTTCCAATAAATTGATAAACAAGCTTTGAGAGAAGGGTTTAAACTCTCCCGGAGCATGAACTTCAGTTAAAGCACGATAATCCTGGATAAGCTGTGCCTGTTGAATAATGCTTCTTGGGTATTGAAGCCACCCATCACCATTCCCGGCTATCCAATTTATAGATTGATTGCTAAATCCGGTCACCATGGTCGGAATCGAAGATACAGGCTTTGGGAATAACCTCATATCTGTGCCATCGATCAGTCCAGCGGGGGTGTGGATTGTCGGTTGATCCTCCTTTAACAGACGTTCGAGAATTTCGAAATTTCCCTTAAATAGTTGACCACTTTCTTGCTTAGATATCCCTAAAGCTGTAAAATCTTTTTCCCTGTCCCCTGATGCCACTCCCATAATCAATCGACCTGGAAATAATCGATCGATTGATGCAGCTTCCTTGGCTACCCTGACGGGGTGGCGCAAAGGGAGAACTACACTTCCTGTCACTAACGCAATGTGCTTCGTATAGGCTGCAAGATACGTTAAATAAATCCATAAATCGTACATTTGGCCGTTATCATCAACATTCAAATTCTGTATTGTAATATCACGGAGCCATAATGAAGCAAAGCCATATTCCTCAATTTTACTGGCCAGCTCCAGCTGATTTTCCATAATTGGATTTTTAGACATCCTGGCAGTCGGAAGGACAAATCCGAGTGTCATTTTGTCTTTCTGGTACATGCTATTATAGGCATGATGATGTTGAAAACTCACTCTTGGTCCTCCTTAAAGGTTATATTTTTAAGCTTATATACTTTTCAAACTGTTTAATCGTTTCCTCATTCCGTCGATAATAAGTCCATTGTCCGATTCGTTTCATTTCCACCAGTCCGCTTTGCAATAGGATAGATAAATACTGGGAGGTAGTGGACTGTGATAATCCTACTTTGCTGTGAATATCACTAACACAAACCCCGCCATCAAAGCCCTTTTCTTTGATGACATGGGCCTGCGGAGAAAAATTATTATCAGGTTCTTTCAACATTAGCAGAATATTTACTCTTATTTGATTTGACAGAGCCTTGAATATTTCAACTGCCTGTTCGTCATTTATCAGATTTGATTCACGATTCAACGCTGCCCGCCTCTTTCTGATTTTATTAGTATCTATTTTGCTTGGAATGCGTATAAATTAATCGAACGAAAGAATATCGATACTTTCCGATATTTCTATATATTAATTTCCTTTATACCCAAAATCAAATTTTATGCTTTAGACAGGCCTAGGAAACGGTTTTAAAGGAACTAAACAAATCAGCTTAGGGTTGGGCAATAATTAATGCTACCAAACGACGTTTGGGGAACTTTATTTCTTTCATCGATTGCTTTCAAAAATTAAAATGAATTATAATTTAAATAAATCTTGAGTTGCTTGGAGTTACAATATAATAACGTTCCCAAATCAAAGTTTTGGAGTACAAATAAAAAGACTAACTTTGATGTAACAGCGTTAGTCTCTTTTTAGAGTAACTTTATTTATACAAATTTTTATACAGGTAGCATAAACAGTTGAAATAGCTGCATTCATCCTAGCAGAGCTTATTCATAAATTTGCATAAAAACTTGTAGAACATATTTCTTATCGATCAAGTGTTATTCAATAATCTGGCCCTATAACAGAAAAACGCGATCTTCTTATGGAAGAATCGCGCCCGATTGCTTAAATAAAAGATATACACAAATTTTGTATCGTCCTTACTCAAGTTAGTTATTGGAAATTATTTTTCCTCGGTTTATACTTATCGAGAATAATGACAGTGTCTTCTAACATCTCAAATATCAATTTAACTGCTTAGCGAGGACTTTCCGATATACATTATTAATAACTTGGTAAATTATGCGAGCTTTTTCACATACGACCAGTTATTTAAGTATTCAAAACAAGAAATTAAAACTTTATTCAAATTACAAAAAGTGATAGATTGTAAATAAAATGCCCTAAAATCGTTAGATTCTAGGGCATTTTGTTTACGTTATAAGTTATTCAATAGGAAAAATTAAAGGTTTTACCTTTATGAATTTGCATCCGTCAAAGGATCAATATTTATATTGTATTTTACTTTAATGTCCATCTCCTCAAACAATTCAATCCATTTTTTTTCTTCCATTGGTTTTGAGAATGGTCTTTTTGTTTTTACGCCAAGCTGTAATGGATCCACTCTCAATTCTTGCATGTTTTTAAATAGTTCATGTGTTTGTTTTTCAAGATGGGTTTCGATATCTTCTTTCATATTTTCTAACTCCTTTGGGTCAAATAATTGTTTCTCTCCCCGGTATTCCTCAATCCTAGTGTCTATATTCAAGGTATAGGTCATTGTAGAGTAGCTGCTATCGATATCTACTATTATTTTAGATCTAACATGACCCAGTACAACTTCAAATTCTGAAATCGGTAAAATGTCTAAGTAGTGATTGTTGTTTATCAACTGGAAGATACGATCATCAAAAGATGAAATAGTTTCAACTAGCTTGTCATCTTGAAACAAGGCTGTACCTTCATAGTTGACCCCATCCTCTTGTATTTTGAATACAGGCAAGAAAGGATCTGAATAAGGAGAATAGAGCAAATGCTTAAATTGATGAAGATTAATGACAGTTAATTCTCCTTGACTTTTTTCCTCATAATGCTTCAGCATTCGATAAAACGAGTAATCAAAGTTTTCATCTTTGTCCAATTGACTTTCTAAGTATTTTTCGAAATTTCCTTTTACGATAACTAAATAAATTCTCAAAGGAATATCCGGATCAGTCAATATTACATTTATAATGGACATAATCCCCTCTTTTGCAAGTTCATCACTAATTAACAGCATCCGCATTTGTCCGGATTTAACTTCCTGGTAGAAGTTTAAGTTGTACTTCTGTACTCCCTCCTTTAATAAGCTGACTTCTTGCGACATAACATTCTTATTTTTTTTACTTAGAGAAGGCAAAATTGTACTAACTTTTAATTTCCCATTATCCCCCTTACTAATTGACAAAAAAGTAATGGGAGAAATCTCTTCAATAAGGTTATTTTCGGTAAAAGGGGCACAGCCAGCTAACCAAATTGTCATAAAAAGGAGTGTCGATCTTTTAAATATCTTTTTATATAGACACATGTTTTTTAACCCCCCTTTTTTTTCATTACTAAAACAATAACAAGTGGAACAAGAAAATAGCTTAGGCTTCCAGCTATAATTTGAAGATTAAGTAAAAAGTTCTGCTTCTCCCAGGGTTTCCAAAATAATTCATTCAAAAGAACCATGCCGATAAAAATAAGGAATACACTGAATAATAAACCTTTTCCACTGGACGGCTTGCTCATTTTACCAAAAGCTATTTTAGATGCTCCATAAAACAATAGTAGAAATAGAGAAACCGCAAAAACTAAGTTAAATAATTCAAAGGAAAGCATGATCATATCAATTCGTTCAAACACTGGGTTTTGAAAATAACGGGCCATATTAATAATTGGATATTGACTTTTACTTAAATAATTAGAACCGAAATAAAGTAGGGATGCTATAAATAGGAATACATACTCTACAACGGTGAGAGCGTTACCGTATGACAAATAGCGAAAGGTTTTATTGTTTGTTTTAAGCCATGGTCCCAAAAATACCAGAAATTCCGGACCAGAATAGGAAGACAAAATTAAAAAAAAAGCCTTCCAATTTTCTACTTTCCACTCCATTGGAATAAGTGGATACAAATCACTGAGTTGAGCTATTGGAGGAAAGAAGAAAAAAACGAAAAATGTAATCATCCAAAATGTACTGAAAAAAGAAATTAACACAAAACGAATGGTATGTTCAATGCCCTTAGCTGCGACATAAAAACAGAACAACAAAATAAAAAAGACAAGAAAATTTGTATCTGTTGATGGAAGCATAAATGTTTGAACAATTTCGCTGAATCCTAAGGTTATGACGGAAAGTTTAAGTAGAATAAAGAACAATCCGATGAAAGAGAGAAACCGTACCAGTTTTTTTCCAAACAATTGGACAAATCCATTATATCCATTGCTAGATAATCGGGATGAAAGCCACTTAGATAAAAGAAGAAGGTTTAGTTGGGATAATATCCCGACAGCTATAAGCACCCAAATCATATATGGATTGATCAAGATATTTGGCATAATAAGAAAAAAGTATAGCATTTGGAGGCGATTTACCAACAACATGGCATAGAGCCCATTATAGGTTACATTCTTTTCAAATAATTGGTGGGTTTCCATCAAGTCATCTCCTAGTTTTATATCTCTTCAGTTTTAGAGGTTTAAGATGCTCTGGACGTTCCAACATTTTGACTAATGGTCCTCGAATGAATAAGTCAATCCAATCCTTTCTAAAGAAAGGGGAAACTGGTGAAAAATAGGGTTGCTTGATTGATGACAAGCTATTAAGATGGGCTAAAATAGCAATAATTCCTAGTGCAATCCCAATTAACCCAAATAAAGAAGAAAAAACAAGAAGCATCAATTGCATTAATGAATTTGCTTTTGTCATAAGGTAATTGGGAATAAGAAAGGAAGCTATCGTCGAGATCCCAACCATGACAATTAATACGTTGCTAGCGAATCCAGCCTCAACAGCCGCTTGACCAACTACAATACCACCAATAACCCCAAGTGTTTGACCTGTTTTTGTAGGCATCCTTAAACTTGCTTCTCTTATGATTTCAATAAAAATTAACATGATAAATGCTTCCCAAAAAGGAGTGAAAGGAAGCTTGCTCCTTGAGTCGACCAAGACCAGAAGGGTTTGTAAAGGAATCATTTGATAGTGATGAGTTGTCAATGCCACATAGAAAGGAATCAATGTGATTGACAGAACAAAACTGACATATCGGATGATGCGCAAAAAACTGGCAACTACCCATCGATTAATATAGTCCTCGGGTGATTGGAACAAATGGAAAAAAGTAATGGGTGCAACAAGAGCAAATGGTGTATTATCTACCAGAAGGGTGATTTTTCCTAATCCCAGAGAATAAGCAACTACATCAGGCCGGTCAGTTTGCTGAAACTGAGGAAAAATACTGTTTTGATGTTCCTCCATGAATGCCGCAACTTGAGAGGAGTCAAAGAAGAGATCAAAATTAATTTCAGAAATCTTCTCTTTGACTGTTGAAACAAAATCTGGATTAGTCAGCCCCTCTATGTACATTAAAACAACACTTGTCTCACTCATAGAACCGACAATAAACTTCTCTGCTTTCAGTTCATGTATGGGGAGTCGTCTTCGAATAAGCGTAATATTTTGTTCCACTTGTTCACTAAAGCTGTCCTTTGCTCCGAACAGGATGGTTTCAGTTTCGGAAGTTTCAATGGCACGTCCAAGAGGATTTTTTAATGGCACAGCTAACCAAAGGTTTTGCGAAGAATCAAATAACAAAATGGACCCTGAAAACAACTGTTTTATTGCCTCTATAAAAATAGGAATGTGAATAATTGAGGAATTCACAATGCAATCTTGAATAGACGGTTTGGAACAATTAGTTAAAGGTTTTATAATGCTTTCATTTAATTTTTCTTGATCAATGAGAGTTCGTATATAAACAAGATGAATTTTTCGAATATCGGAAATGTCAAATTCCACAAATTCTGCATCATCCATTTGAACGAGGCTTTTTTTCAGAGCTTCTATCGATAATTCTGATTCAGTTATTGATTGAGCAACAAGCTTACTTTCAATTTGTTTTTTTTTCCAAAACACGTACATCCTACCCCTCTAATCTCTAGTCGCACTTAAATATTCCATATTTATACACATTATTAGCCATTTAATTTTAAAATATACATAATACGTAGAGGAGCATAAGACCTTAGAGGAACAAAGGCAATTCATAATAGATTAGGCCTTCTTCATCTTAATAGATTGTTATAATAAGGAAGTGTCAAAAGCTAACTGTAGCTTTGGATGCTCTTTTTTGTCCAAAACATGAATCTACTAGCCCTGGAGTTAAAATTGATATGAATAACAAAGATATAGCAGGATTTAAAACAATTTAAGTTGAATAACGATTTTTCGGAAATATATTACATATTGTTTATATCAAGTGAGAAAACAGGGAGAACTGTTGCCTCAACAATGGTCTTCCTTATATGTCTTATATGGATGGCGGTACACTACTGCCGCTGTGACGGTTTATACCTTGTGAAACGCGGAATATTACATATTATGAATGTTATTCAATAATATGGCCCGATTGTTGAAAACTGCATTCCATACAGGTTTTTTATCAAACTTTTTTATAAATGATCGAACTTAATTATAAATTATCAATCTTTATTTAAAGACCACATTTTAACATGCATTCAGAATGAACCGATATACTAGAGAATATTTTTTAATTCAAAAACCACAAAATGCTATATAACAGCATTTTGTGGTTTCGCTCATTTATATGTTTCGATACATTGATAACAAAAGGTACAAAATTTAGCATTTAAAATGCTTGTTCTTATATGTCCAAAATATCTCATATTAGAACTGATTTAGATTACCATTAGCTTCATTCCTCCGGTTCCTTATCAGTTGTGTTGTCTACAAACTCACTAAAACTATCTCCCCAATCACATATGGCAGTTACTACGTGTTCTAAACGATGTCCAATTTCACTAAGTTTATAATCAACCTTTGGAGGGACTACTGGATAAATACATCTGGTAATTATTTTATCGTCTTCTAATTCTCTTAATTGTCTAATTAACATGCGTTGATTCACATCAGGAAGCTTTTTTTGTATTTCACTTAATCTCAATGGGGATTGATTCAACAAACACCATATAATAGATATTTTCCACCGACCTCCTATTACGGATAGAGCTAAATCTTTCCCAGTGAAAAATTCCTTATCTTTATAATGAATAACCATAAAATTTGTGGTCCCTTCTGTAAAAAAGTTTATAATGACAAATACGTCAGTATTGTAATATTTATTATAGAGAGTAATCTTAGTGGTGTAAACAATTAAAAACAGAAAGAAGGTATATTATTTTATGACAAAAGTTTCACTTCATCCAAGATTAGATAACGAATATCACTATCAAGAAGACTCAAATTTTTCTGGTGGAACATTAAAATGCTTATGTGAAAATAACCCTGTAGAAGTAGCGGTGACAGCCCAAACAATGCATAACCATGCATGTGGTTGTTCTAAATGCTGGAAACCAGAGGGAGCTATTTTCTCACTTGTTGCCGTTGTAGGTAAAGATAATGTTAAGGTACTAAGCAATGAGGATAAATTAAAAGTGATTGATGAATCAGCAGTAATTCAACGCCATGCTTGTAAAGATTGCGGTACCCATTTATTTGGAAGAATTGAAAATGAAGACCATGCATTTTATGGATTAGATTTTGTACACACAGAATTATCTAATGAAAATGGCTGGTCGGTGCCTCAATTTGCAGCATTTGTTTCTTCTGTAATTGAGACAGGAACACCAGCTTCAAAAATGAATGATGTTAGAAATGCTTTACACAATATAGGTTTACCTACCTATGATTCTTTGTCACCTGAGTTAATGGATGTGCTTTCAATCCAAACAGCTAAATTAAAAGGGACATACAGAGATTAGACCATAGTAAATATTAGAAGTACCTCATTCAGAAAATGAATATTTCTGAATGAGGTATTTTTCACCCCATTTTATAGATATAAATTGCCCCATCTTTCTAAATGGTGTTCGATATAAATTTATGTCTATAGTGACAAAAAAGTCAGTATTGTATTGTATGTGGTGGTATGTAATTATGAGGAATGTAAGAAATAGAAAAACAGAAAGAAGGGATTCATTTGAAAAGTAGAGCTGCTGTTGCATTTAATCCAGGAGAACCACTTCAAATTGTAGAAATCGATGTAGAAGAGCCAAAAGCGAAAGAGGTATTAGTAAAAATTCTGTATACTTCTGTCTGTCATACAGATGCTTTTACCTTATCAGGTAATGATCCAGAGGGCGTATTTCCTGCCGTACTAGGTCATGAAGGTGCTGGCGTGGTCGTTGCTGTAGGAGATGAAGTGACTTTAGTAAAACCGGGAGATCATGTTATTCCACTATACACGGCTGAATGTGGAGAATGTAAATTCTGTCGTTCTGGCAAAACAAACTTATGTAGTGCCGTACGAGAAACGCAAGGTAAAGGTTTAATGCCTGATGGGACAACTCGCTTTTCTTATAATGGAGAGCCTATTTATCATTACATGGGCACAAGTACATTTAGTGAATATACAGTCGTTCCCGAAATCTCTTTGGCGAAAATTGACAAAGAAGCGCCACTTGATAAAGTTGGACTATTTGGTTGTGGCGTGACTACAGGGATTGGTGCCGTACACAACACTGCAAAAGTAGAAGAAGGAGCTGTGACAGCCGTCTTTGGTTTAGGTGCCATTGGCTTAGCTGCTATTCAAGGATTGGTTCAAGCAAAAGCAAGCCGAATTATTGCTGTAGACTTAAATGAGGATAAATTTGAATTAGCGAAAAAAATGGGCGCAACTGATTTTGTAAATCCTTCTAAATTTGATAAACCAATTCAAGAAGTCATTGTTGAAATGACGGATGGAGGCGTAGATTACAGTTTCGAATGCATTGGTAATGTAGAAGTAATGAAATCAGCTTTGGAAGCATGTCATAAAGGTTGGGGCGAAAGTGTTATTATCGGTGTAGCTGGCGCTGGTAAAGAAATTCATACTCGCCCATTCCAATTAGTAACAGGTCGAGTATGGCGTGGTTCTGCCTTTGGTGGCGTAAAAGGAAGAACACAACTTCCAGGAATGGTTGAAGATTATATGAACGGTAAAATCGATATCGATTCATTTATCACACACCATTTAAACTTTACAGACATCAATGAGGCATTTGAGTTGCTTCATAAGGGTGAGTCTATCCGTACAATGTTAACATATGGAGAGTGAGAAAAGTGAGTTTTAAACTTATTGAAAAACATCGCTCTTTCGGCGGAGAACAATATAAGTACCGCCATTATTCAAAAACCTTACAATGTGATATGACATTTAGTATATTCTTACCATCCAATAAAGAAGAGAAAAAAATCCCTCTTATTTGGTGGTTATCTGGCTTAACATGTACAGATGATAATTTTAGTCAAAAAAGTGGGTTCCAAAGATTGGCTGAAAAATATCAAGTTGCTGTTATGATTCCAGATACTTCACCACGTGGAGAGCATATAGCAAATGATGCAGGCTATGACCTCGGTCAAGGTGCCGGCTTCTATGTTAATGCTACACAAGAACCATGGTCAAAGCACTATAAGATGTATTCATATATTGTAGATGAATTAACACAAATAGCGATATCTTTAGTTCCTCATTTTTCTGGTGAAGAAAGTATTATGGGACACTCTATGGGCGGTCATGGTGCTTTAGTAATTGGGTTAAAAAATACAGAAAGATTCAAAGCGATTTCTGCTTTTTCACCAATATTAAGTCCAAGCCAAGTCCCATGGGGAATTAAAGCCTTCTCAGCATATTTAGGTGAAGATCAAGCTATTTGGAAACCATGGGATGCTTCAGAACTAATCAAAGAAATCGGTACGCCACCTATTCTCATTACGCAAGGAACTCAAGATGAGTTTTATTCAGAACAATTAGACGAAACGTTATTCCTAAAGATTGCTCAGGAAAATAATAAAATAGTAAATTACAAGAAAATGGAGGGCTATGATCATAGCTATTTCTTCATTACTACTTTCTTAGAGGAACATTTCGCCTTTCATATGAAGTATTTAAGATAACCTTTTTTGAAAAATATCCACATTATAATTAAATGTGGATATTTTTCGATGGCTACATCTTGTTATATTTCTATAGTTATTAACTAAAAAATGATGGGGGTATCGTTAAAGTGGATTATAAAAAAATGTTAGTCGATGAACGTGTTAAACCATACTTATTAAAAGCTCGATATGGGATTGAAAAAGAAAGTAAACGTGTTGATTTGTTAGGGAATTTAGCTAAGACAGATCATCCTAAGAGTATTTCAATGCGAGATGATCATCCGTATATTCAGCGAGATTTTTCAGAATTACAGTTGGAAATAATCACACCTGTTACCGAAACACTAGAGGAACTATTTGATTACTTGGCAGCGATTCATGATGTTGCTTATCGTTCTATGGGTGAGAATGAAATGCTTTGGCCTTTAAGTATGCCACCACAGCTACCAGAGAAAGAAGAAGAAATTGTAATTGCGAAATTAAAAAGAGAAGAAAAGGTTCGATATCGTCAATATTTATCAAATTCTTATGGTCGTCGTAAACAAATGCTTTGCGGTGTACATTTTAACTTTGAATTTGGAGATGAGTTAATCCACTCCCTATTTAACGCACAATCAGAGATTAAAGATTATCAGCATTTTAAAACAGAGATTTATCTAAAAGCTACAAGAAACTATTTACACTATCGATGGTTAGTCACTTACTTTTATGGAGCTTCTCCTAGTAGTGAAAAGAATTTTTTTAAAGAAGATTCGTTGAAAGGTGTAGTAAGAAGTATTAGAAGTAGTAAATATGGTTATACAAATTCAGACGATGTTCAAGTTTCATATAGTAGTATACAGAGATATGTATCAGATCTTTCCTTGATGGTAGAAAAGGGACTTCTTTCAACAGAGAGAGAATTTTATTCACCTGTCCGTTTAAGAGGTGGTCATCATGTTTCCGACCTAGAAAATCACGGCATTAGTTATATTGAATTGCGAAATATAGATTTAAATCCATTTGAAGCGTATGGAATTAGCTATGAACAAGCAGAATTTCTCCATCTTTTCTTAATTTATTTACTATGGAAAGATGAAGAGAAAGATTGCGATGAATGGGTAAAAATGGGGAATATTCACAATGATATAGTGGCTCTTGAGCACCCATTAGAGCATACACAATTTGAAATAGAAGCTAAAAATATGATTGATGAAATGGAAAGTTTAGCAGCAATTTTAAATTTGGAAACTTACAAAACGCTATTTTCTCATCTGAGGGAAATGATAATGGACCCAAGCAAGACTTTAGCTGGAAGACTTTATAAAGAAAGTGAAAAAAATAGTCAAGGTCAAGTGGCAAAGTTGATTGCTAAAGAAAATTACAAAAAATCATGGGATAAGCCCTATCAATTAACAGGATTTACTGACATGGAATTGTCTACTCAGATTTTAATGTTTGATGCAATTCAACAAGGAATCCAAGTGGAAATTTTGGATCGACAAGATCAATTTTTGAAGCTGAAATTAAAAGATCATGTTGAATATGTGAAAAATGGTAATATGACAAGTAAAGATACTTATATATCCACTTTAATTATGGAAAATAAAACAGTAACAAAAAAAATTCTTCAACAACATGGATTCCGTGTGCCAAAAGGTGAGGAGTTTCATACGATTGAACAGGCTTTACGTGCCTATGATCTCTTTTCCACTAAACCTTTTGTTGTGAAGCCAAAAACAACAAACTATGGATTAGGAATATCGATTTTCAAAGAAGGTGCCAATTACGAATATTATCAAAAGGCTATTACACTGGCATTCCAAGAAGACTCTTCCATATTAGTAGAAGAGTTTCTGAATGGAACAGAATATCGATTTTTTGTATTAAATGATCAAGTTCAGGCTGTTTTATTAAGAGTTCCTGCGAATATTAAAGGTGACGGTAAACATACAATCGAAGAGTTAGTTATGCAAAAGAATCGTGACATATTAAGAGGTAAAGACCATAGAACCCCTTTAGAAACCATACAATTAGGTGAATTGGAGAACCTTATGCTAAAAGCTCAAGGATACCGAATGGATTCAATTCCAAAGAATGATGAAATTATCTATTTGCGTGAAAACTCGAATATTAGTACAGGAGGAGATTCGATTGATGTGACAGATCAAATTCCTGATGATTATAAAAAAGTAGCAGTGGATGCGGTAGCTGCGCTTGGAGTTAAAATTTGCGGTATTGATTTGATTATTGAAAATACCGAAATTCCTGCTGCTAATAAAAATGCTTATGGAATTATTGAAGCGAACTTTAACCCATCCATGTATATGCACATTTATCCATATAAAGGTAAATCACGACGTTTAACTATGCATATCATACACTATTTATTCCCCGAACTATTACAGTCATATTGATGAATTACAAGAAGCTATAATCATAGTGTAATGATGGTTAATTTATATGAAGATTGAAAAATAAAAATAGAAAAGGGGCGTCTAAGTTGGACAGCCCCTTTTCTATTTATATTTTTCATTATACCGATCAAAATGTAGCTTTGAAATAAAGTTTGATCATTTCGTTACTCCATAAACGCGCCCGATTGTTTAATAAGACAATTATTTATTTTTTATCATTAGGATTAAAATAAAATCCCTCATCTATTTCTGAATGTGAACCATTGTAATCCATATTCATGTCTATTTCGTGCAAATCAATGTCACTTATATCATCGTCGTCATCTTCACCTATAATAGCAATTAGCCTTATATCTTTATCTGGCAAACCTAACAATATGGCCTTTGACTGCCAGGTATCAAAACCATTTTCTTCAGCAATATGCTCAGTTAATATTTCTAAAATATCTTCTTGATTGAATTTGAACACTTTTCTATTCATTTTAGACAAAATTTTCTCCTACCTTCTTACAGGACTGCACCTAATTGTGGAATTGACGTCTACTTAAACTGATTTACAATAATCTGAATTTTGAGTTTTATTATTAATTTAAAAGCAATTCTGTAAAGAATATTCCAAAACAAAAACCTAAAAATAATACAAAAGAATATATCAACTTTACTTTCATTGTTTGATCATTGAAAACCATCCCTGAGTAACGATACGTCCAATATAATATGGGTAAAACCACTAGAATACAGAAGATACTTTTAAAGGAAAAGCTTAAATTAAAAGTGGGATTAATAACAGATATAAGAACTACCAACCATCCCACAATAAAACCAATTGTATAACCACCTAATAAAAAGTGTTTTAATTCATTTCTTTTCAAGATTTCCACCTACATAAAATCTAATTAGTATTAGAACAAAGATTTCTCTCTAATTCAACTTACCTTATTATACGCTTTAAGTAACATATTCTCTTCAAAGTAGTTATTCCACAATCTGGCCCTTTAATGGAATAACTTTATTTTCACTTAACAGAAAATCATTTTTATTTAACCTTATTAAAGGATAGCCCTTTTTAGTTCAAGAAAGCATAAAACCCCTTTTTAAATATTTTTATATTCTAGAGTAGCCATCATTTTTTCGAAGAACTTATTCTTGGCTTCTCTGTAATCTTCCATTTCCATTCCCTTGTATTTCCTTTTTAAATTATCATATTCCTTTCGGTAATTTGCATTCATTAGTAAGACATCGCGAAACTTCCAAAAGAAATCAAATTCCGAATTTATGACTGTTAATTGAACACCCACTGGAGGTACAGTCGAATCATCCTTAAAGGCTCTAAAGGTTTCAGTTTTCACACTACCCTCATTTAATTCATATAACTTTGCAAGTTCTTTAACGGCTTTAGGAAAAATGTTGGCTTTAACTCTTACTTGAATATCTAAATCTCCTTTTGTAATACTATTTGGAATAGCTGTACTACCAACATGCTGCACATCAGATTCAGGTAGTAGCTCTTCAATTAATGCTTTGTGTATAAAAAAAGTTACCTCTGCTTTTTCGTAAAGTGATTTATTATAGAAGAAATTAACTATTTCCATCGTTATTCCCCTTTCTGCTTTAATAACCTTCCCCGTTAGCTTAAGTGCATTTTTTACAATCTTTCATAAATCTTAACATAAATATCTGAATTCCTTTTAAGGTGTTATTCCATTAAATGGTCCGATTGTCGAATAAGAAGGAATTCATGATAATCGAAATTTATAAAATGAACAATCTTCTTATAAAACCACAATAAAATAAACTCTCTATCTAACTACAAAATTTCACCATTTACTAAGTGCTAATAAAATAAAAAGACGAAACCCTGTTGGATTCCGTCTTGAATATTCATAATGTGTAACATTATATTCTATTGTTGTTAAAACACGTATAAATAATTAAAACTTGACTTTTAATAAAAATTATCTGAGGGCACTTCACATTACCTATTCATTATTAAAAACGATATGCCATTCATCGCGTTTTGCTAAAAATTCTTTGGCCAACTGCTGTGCACCTTCTAAACTATGGCTTGCCGCCCAACCGCATTGTACTTCATTGCAGGCAGGTACAGCAGTCGCCGCCAACACATCCTGAACAGTCTTTTCCAAAATCGACAACACACCTTCGTAGTCATCATAGTTCATAAAGGAGACATAAAAGCCTGTTTGACAGCCCATTGGCGAGATATCAACAACTGCGTCACTATGATTGCGGATACGGTCTGCCATTAAATGCTCCAGTGAATGAAGTGCCGGCATTTCCATATGTTCTTTATTCGGCTGCTTGAACCGGATATCATATTTTGTCACGACATCGCCCTTTGCCCCTTCTTTTGTGCCTGCTAACCGTACATACGGTGCAACCACTATCGTATGGTCTAAATCAAAGCTCTCTACATTCGTTTTTTCTGTTGCCATTTATTTGTCCCTCCAATACTTACAATCTATATAAGGATAGACTAGATTATTTTTCTTTTCAACAAAATATTCTGAATTTTGTTTTAGAAGAAATAAAAACTACCTTCATCACTCAATAGAATGCGAAAGGTAGTCCAACTTTTTATTATTTATCTTGGAACTTGTTCATTTGTGCCATCATTTGACGCACTTGTTTTTCAGACGGTTTACGTCCCATTTGTGCCATCATCACGCGAATCATTTGTTCATTAATTGGCGGGTTTTCTTTTAGATACTTCATCATATATTGACGAGCTGCGTAGAACCCAATTGCCACGCCCCCGATTAAAGCTACGACGATAAGTGTAATACCTAACCATAAAGCCATTTTGTCCAACCTCCTCCACTACTTATGTACCGAGAAAAACTCTCCAACAAGCATTATACAATAAAAGTTATTACGTTTCTATATATTTTAACTTCTCCTGACAGAAGTTAAGTCATGCAAATAGCCGTCTGAGTCCATCTCAGCCTCGAGACCTAGATGAAAATACAGTAACAGGTCGTTATCGGATTTTTAAATCCACGGTAACATGAACATATCAACTACAAGGAGGAACACATAATGAAAAAGTTTTTCTTATATTCAGCGGCTTTTATCACAGCGATCATCGCACTTTGCCTGCTCGCACCGGTAGCCGGCTTATTAATCTCAGGAGCACTTTTAGCAGCGGGTCTGCACTATTACACAGAAAGTAAATCAACTTTCGGAAAAGTAATGAGCCTCGTTGTCGCTTTAGCCGGTTTAGTAAGTGCATTATCAAACATTCCAGGCTTTATCGGTTTAGCTGCGATCGGCGTATTGTTTTATCTTTATAAAGCACGTAAAAACGAAAAGATTGAATTTTTACCAGGTAAAAAAGAGGAAGAAGATCCATTTACAAACTTTGAACGTGAATGGGCAAATTTAAATAAATAGGAGCGATGGACAATGAAAAATTTATTTACAAAATTTAAGTATTCAATACAGGCAGATTTACATGATATGTTTGACAAAAAGGTGGACAAAAACCCGATTAAAATGCTGAACCACTATATTCGTGAAGCAGAAAAACAAACGGAAGAAACAGGTAAATTACTTGCACGTCAGGCACAGCTTAAAAAAGAACTGGAACTGCAGCTTTCCCAAACAATCGAAATGCTTGAGAAGCGTGAAAAACAGCTTCAATTGGCACTTTCGACAGAAGAGGCTGAACTGATTGCGTTTGCACAGGAAGAAGTCACAGCTTACACTGCCAGAAAGCATGCCCTTCTTGCAAGCATTGATGCGGCCAATACTGAATACTTTGCACTGGAACGCAAATTCGAAACGATGAAACATAAAATTAAAGACATGAAAGTGCGCCAACTTGAGCTGATGGGCAAGGAAAATGTTGTGCGTGCCAACCACCAGATGGATAAAGTACTTACATCTGACAATGCCGGTAATTTCGATGAACTATCAACTTATATTGATGAATTATCACAAAATATTGAGCGTAAATATGAAATAACTACTTTTGAAGCTCGATTGGCACAGCTTGAAAAAGAACAAAAGCTCATAGAACAGCAAAAATAATGATATAATGCGTTAAAGGAGAAGGCATCGTGCTTTCTCCATTTTGTACGTTATAGGGGGGAGGCACTATGCCGAAAATCACGTCTGATCAGCTTGCAATTATCGCGATGAGTATGGCACTTGTCGTATTAATCGAATTAACTCTATTCAATAATGGCACCGTGTTTATACTGATTTTAGGTGCACTATTTCTCTTTTTCAGCTTTAAAAAGAAGAAACGTTACTTATTATGGACGGGACTCGTTCTATTATTCTTTGCCATAATTAATATTTGGACATTGCGGCTTTTAATCATTGGTGTGCTTATCTTTATTTTATACCAATACTTAACGAAAAAAGAGCAAGTGATGGAAATCAAAAGTCAGCTTGTCAATACATCCAACCAAAATATATTGATCGGAACAACGGGTGCCCCGACAGAAAGCTATCATTGGAAGGATATTCATATTCAACGCTTTATCGGCGATATTACAATCGATACGACCGAAACCATTTTACCAAACGGAAAATCAATTATAGTGATCCATCAATCTCTTGGAAAAGTACGGATTATCGTACCTTATGAAGTGACGATTCAGCTTCATTATTCCACTTTATATGGTGAAGCAGCATGCCTGCACTATGCCCCAAAGCAGTGTATTAATGAACAGCTCCATTTTGAGGATGGAGAAATGGATGCAAAACGTGTCCTTGTCCTTTATGTGACATCGTGGATTGGTGATGTGGAGGTGCAGCGCGGATGATTGCATTTATAATACGTTTTTTTATATTGATGATGGTTTTTGCGACATTTGCTCTGAATATTTTTGTTTTCCTGCTCGGTCAGCCGCAGGAAGAGACTTGGCGTTTTTTATGGGAAAGCGGTGAGTATTCAATACCGATTGTCGCTGTGATCGCCATTACCGCAACAACGACCAGCTTCTTTATTTCTTTATGGATATCGATTTCTTTAAAAATAAAAGAAAATCAGATGACCCGCATCGTGAAAAAAGTAGCTGAGCCTGATTTTGCACAAAAATTCAAGAAAGCAAATGGTTCGTTAAAAAAGGCCTTGCGCGAAACGAACGAATTAATTGAAACACAGCGGACATCTTTACAGCGACTTTCCAATGAAAAAGTGGAAACAAATGACGCCATCGTCCAGGAGCGGCTCCTTGCAGAACGCCAGCGTCTTGCGCGGGAACTGCATGATTCTGTTTCCCAACAGCTGTTTGCGGCATCCATGCTTCTCTCCGCGCTTACAGAACAGCGTCAAGATGATCTTGCACAAAAGCAGCTCAAACAGGTGGAAAAAATCGTCCAGCAGGCACAGCTCGAAATGCGCGCCCTTCTCCTTCACTTGCGACCTGTCGCTTTGCATAATAAAAGCTTGGCAGAAGGTTTAGAAGATCTAATTGTAGAATTACAGGAAAAAGTGTATTTCAATATTGATTACCAGATTGAAGAAATCGGATTATCAAAAGCGGAGGAAGATCATTTATTCCGTATTGCCCAAGAAGCTTTATCAAATACTTTACGGCATGCAAAAGCAACAGAAGTCGAGCTGTTATTAATCGCACGTGATCAGCTTGCGATTTTGCGCATTCAGGATAATGGCCTTGGCTTTAATTTGGAGGGAGATAAAACGACTTCGTACGGGCTGCGCAATATTGCCGAACGCGCTGTCGAAATTGGCTGTACGTATAAGATTGTCTCTGTACCGGATGAAGGAACAATAGTCGAAGTGAAAGTTCCGCTCAAAAAGGAGGAACAAATGAATGATTAAAGTTGTCATAGTAGATGATCACGAAATGGTTCGAATCGGTGTTGCTGCCTATTTATCGGCACAACCCGATATCGAAGTCATCGGTGAAGCGACAAACGGCGAGGAAGCGATTGATAAAGTGTTGGCACTGAAACCGGATATTGTGCTGATGGATAATGTGATGCCGATTAAAACGGGTGCTGAAGCGACTGCAGAAATTCTGGCACAATGGCCGCAAGCAAAAGTAATGATTGTCACAAGTTTTATCGATGACGATAAATTATACCCTGCCCTTGAAGCAGGTGCTGTCAGCTATATACTGAAAACGAGCAACGCCAAACAAATTGCCGACGCAATCCGGAAAACGATGGACGGAGAAACGGTTCTTGAGCCGGAAGCAACGACTCGGGTAATGGCACGTATGCGCGGTACCGCCCCTGCCCTGCATAACCATTTAACAGACCGGGAAATGGAAGTCCTATTATGTATGGCTCGCGGCCTTGCCAATCAGGAAATCGCGGAAGAACTGTTTATCGCATTAAAAACGGTCAAAACCCATGTCAGCAACATTTTAAGTAAACTCGAAGTGCAGGACCGCACACAGGCTGTCGTCTATGCATTTCAAAATGGCTTAGTAAAGTAAGGAGAATTATTCATGACATTTACGTACGAAAACTTCGCAAAAGACGGGACACTCACATTACTGGATCCCCTGTTCACCCTATTGCTGATTTTCTCAGCGTTGTTCATTATCGTGCTGCTGGGCTTTAGTATCAATCCTAAGATTATGTTATTTATTGGTGCGCTCATTATTTTATTAAGTGCACAATTGCAGTCGATTGCAGGAATTTTGGCAGATGAACTAAATTTAGCAAGTTCTTCGAAAAACTTTTACATTTTTATCGCAATCGTTGTGATTCAGTTAGGATTAATCGTGTTTGCGTTTGTGAAGGATAAAAAGAAGAAATAGTAGCGAATGGCTGAAGCTGCCCTGAAGGTTAGGTGATAACTTTTGGGGCGGTTTTTTTATGGGTGGGCAGAGGCTTTAAGGGGGTATGGCGTACGCCTTTCGTTGATTTATTAGAACTTTTTTCGATTTATTAGATGATCGGTGTGACAGAACTTCTGATGGCTTTATTAGAAAATCAGGTGTTTTTGGCCGAAGAACCGGTATTTATAGGCTTTCAGGGGAGCTATGGAATGCACCGGCATTGTTATATTAGAACTTTTTCCGGTTTATTAGATAATCGGAGTGATATATTAGAACTTCTGACAGCGATATTAGAAAATCGGGCGTTTTTGACCGAAGAACCAGTCTTTATAGGCTTTCAGGGTAGCTATGGAATGCACCGGCATTGTTATATTAGAACTTTTTTCGGTTTATTAGATAATCAGAGTGATATATTAGAACTTCTGACAGCGATATTAGAAAATCGGATACACTTATTAGAAAAACCGCATCATATATTTGAAGATCCCCCATATATTAGAACTTTTTTGGTTTTATTAGAACTTCCAACACGGATATTAGAACTTTCGACTTTTGTTTGTGAAGAGCAGGGTTTATTAGCGTCCGTAGTGTTAATGAATACTTCAGCTTTAAAAAAGCCCACGCCCCGCTTCCTTGCAAAGCGTTCGTGAGCCCCAGACCATATTATTTCAAATCATTCAATATAGTAAACAGTGAATGTTTCGCATCGATCAACTGTGCATGTGCCTGTCCCTGCTGTTCCGCATTTTCCGCTTCATAAAATGATAATAATGCCTCATCGATTTGTTTATAGGAATCAAATAGGTTTAAATCATCCACTTTTTTATTACCGAAAATATCAATGAACATGCTTAGCTGATATTGAAAGTTTTTTTCATACATCGTCAACACATGCCTTTTGTCATCGATCTGCACTTCATCGTTCAAAATATACGTCTGAAAATCGACCAGATCTATATACGCTTTTTCCAGTTCTACTGCATATTGGGCCTCTTTATCATTCCCTTTATTCCAGTCCAGAATCTGAATAAAAATGAGTAAAAATAGAATGATTGTTAAGTAGATCGAAATACCTTTCCAAGATAAAAACTTCATGCTTTTTCCTCCATCTGCCGGTCCTTGTTTAATTGAAAAGATATTCTTTCAAATTTTCCAATGTTGTGTCGATGCCTGAACGCAGCGATGTTTGATCTTCGCGGCATGTCTCAATTGCCTTTTCAATGGCAATCAAAGCATTTTCCAAAAACGGTTCGGCATTCAAATCTTTATAAAGCTGTGTTAACACGAGCGCCTTATTCCAGTACCATCTTGCATTTTCCGGGTCCAGTTCGATTGCCCGCTCAATATAGACCATCACATCAAACGGCGACCAGTTAAAACGGTTCATCGTCTGTCCAGCTATCCCGTAATACAACGCCTTGTTCGGATGATGCTTCACCGCTTCCATAAAGCAGTGCACACTTTCATCATAATGGTGCGCCATTAAAAAAAGATGCCCCTGTACATAAAACGACTGCGCTTTCCGTTCCGCCTCGGCTGTTCGTGCATCATCTTCAAGCTGTTTGACTTTTGCTGAAAACTGCTGTTCATCCTTGATTGCCCGCAATTGCTCAAGCTCATCATTTTCAGGATAGCTTTCATTCGCACGTTCGACACTTTGCGAAATCTGTACGGTCGGTTTCGGAAATTTTTCATACTCGTATTTTTCGAAGACTTTTAAAAATTGAGTTGCCTGTTCATTTTCGCCGCTTTGTGATTGGCGTTTCGCTTCTTCATAGCATTTCAAAAACTGCCCGTCATAAAAATACTGCTCCATGTTCGACATTTAAAACACCCTTCTGTTTTTCATTCACTATTTGTGAATGCATCGATAATATGTATTTCATTCAAAAGTATGTATAGTATAAAGGTGTCCTAACGAAAACATTAGGACACCCCTTTGAACTATTTTGAGATTGTGCCTGCTACTTCGGCAATCACGATTTGTGAACCTAGCATTGGTGACTCACCTTGGTGGTGGCCGCCGCCTTCACCTTCAGTTGGACGTTTATGAGATTGTTTGAATGCATCACTTTCACGCCATACAGCAAAGTTTTCTTTTGAATCCCAGTACATAACAACGCTCATTTCATCATATTCTTCAAATTGCGTTGAAACTAATACTTCCACTTTTTGGAAACCTTCAAATTCCTGTAATGGACCTGGTTGTACAAATTGTGGGGCCATTTTTTCGGCAAAACCTTTTTTTACTTGGATACGGTTTGTTACTGTAATCATGATTACCAACTCCTATAATTTAGCGTTAACTGCTTATATATTTATTTAAGCACTTTCAGAACTGTTGCGCAATAATTCACGCTATAATAAGGAAAATGAAATATTAAGGAAGTTATCTCAATGAAATTTACTATTATTGCGACGAGCGATATTCATGGACATACAGAACGTTTTTCACAGCTTGCGCAAATGATTGCTGCTAGACAGCCCGCGTTGTTAATCGATAATGGCGATTTTTTGCAGGGCAGTCATTTAAGCTATTATTATGATTATATTGTCGAAAAACAGCACCCGCAAATCGAACTTGCGAACAAACTTGGCTATGATGTCGCAGTTTTCGGGAATCATGAATTTAACTATTCTCCCGAAAAAATACAATCGATCCGTGATGCATGCAGTTTTCCTTGGATTGCCGCAAATATCCCGGGGTTTGCCCAACCGTATGTTATTAAGGAAATAAACGGGCTACGTATTGCTGTCATAGGGATCACAACTCATTTCACAAAAAAATGGGATGAATGTGGATCGACAAAGCATCTGCATTTCGAAAACGCATTTGAAAGTGCGAAAAACACCGTAAAGCATATTCGCGATGTTGAAAAAGCACAGCTTGTCATTTTAAGCTATCATGGCGGTTTTGAACGCGATCTTCATAGCGGCCACCTTATTGATCTGGAACAAGGTGAAAACGAAGGCTATCGTATGCTTCATGAAATAGAAGGCATTGATCTATTTATTACCGGACATCAGCATCTGGAAATTGCCACAGTGCAAAATGGTGTCGCTGTTGTGCAACCTGGGGGAAATGCACATTGCTTTGCACAAATTGATGTCACTGTGGAAGATGATACGTTTTCTTTTGAACCAGCTATCGTCCAAGTTGATCCTACCTTAAAAATGCAGTCCTTCCCCGGATTTGATGACTGGAAAAAGCAACCGATCGGAACAGCGGATAAAGCGCTGACCTATGCAGACTTTTTTACGCCCCGCACAAAAATGACCGCATATACACAAATGCTACATGATATGCAGCTTCATTACACCGGTGCCCAAATTTCTGTTATTGAACTGCCCTACCATTCACAAGGGGGCTTTCCTCAGAGAATAACCCGTGAAGATGTTTTACATAATCTCCCCCGGGCAAACCGACTGCTCGTCATCCAAATGACAGGCGCTGAAATCCGCCGGGCGATTGAACAAAGTGCAGCTGTCTTTGCGCTAAATGACCAAGGGGAAATCGATTTTAGTATGGCTGTGTACTATCCGGAGCCTCAGCCGTATATTTACGATCTGTGGGGCGGCATTGATTACAAAATTGATTTACGCCAACAAACTGGTCAACGCGTCACAAAGCTGACTTTTGAAGGAAATCCCATTCAGGATAATGAGATTTTTGAAGTTGCCGTCAATAGTTACCGTGCTACAGGGGCGCACCAGTTGCCGATGTTTCAAAAACAGCCTATTCAAGAAGCGGATAAATTCATTCCTGATTTAATGATGAATTACATAGAACAAACCAGTCCGCTAACGATTCAGATTAAAAATGATTTCCAAATGAAGTAAATTATCTGCGCATTATGTATGTCAATCACTTAAATTGGCATACATTTTTTATTTTGCGAAAAAATTGAAACTTTTTCCCAATTCATCCGTAAATTTATATAAATAGCATGAAGGAGGTGGCAACTTGTTTGGTTATTCCATTGAAACCATTTATTTATTCATCTTAATCGTTATTGGGTGTTGCACTATTCTTTACTTATTTTTTGCAGATATTGCAGATGTGTCCATCGATGGAACGCCATTTTTTGACCCGGCTGTAATCCTATCGTTTATTACATTCACTTCGGCTGCGGGTTACTTGTTGGAACAGTTTACAGGATTAACAAGTTTCATCATATTCATCATTGCTCTTTTAATTGCAAGTTTATTGACAGCGCTTCTCTATTTTTTCCTGCTCGTTCCTTTACGTTCAGCGGAAGTGTCCCTTGCCTATACAGATGAATCGCTTGAAGGTCAGACAGGAAAAGTGATTGTGCCCGTTCCTCTTGATGGTTTTGGGGAAATGGTGATTGAAACGGCAAACGGCATTATATCAAAGCGTGCAGCAAGTTATCATCAAGTAGAGATACCGTATGACACACAGGTTTTAATTATTGAGATGCGTGATGGTACAGCAATGGTCGCGATTTATGAGAAAGAAGAAATTCATTTTTAGAAACAGGGAGGAATTTTTATGTCAGGTTTGGCAGGTATATCAGGAATTTTAATAGCAGTTGGGGTAGTTGTATTTCTAATTGTCGCTCTTGTAGCCGTCTATATTATGAAATATCGCACAGCTGGTCCGGATGAAGCATTAATCGTAACAGGTAGTTATTTAGGCAGCAAAAATGTACATACCGATGATTCAGGAAATCGTATTAAAATTATTCGCGGTGGTGGTACATTTGTATTCCCGGTTTTCCAGCAGGCAAAACCATTAAGTCTACTTTCAAGTAAATTAGAAGTAACGACTCCGGAAGTTTATACAGAGCAGGGTGTTCCTGTAATGGCAGATGGAACAGCAATCATTAAAATCGGTGGCTCAATTTCGGAAATTGCAACAGCGGCCGAGCAATTTTTAGGAAAAGATAAACAGGAACGCGAAAGTGAAGCACGCGAAGTACTGGAAGGTCACTTACGTTCGATCTTAGGTTCGATGACGGTAGAAGAAATCTATAAAAACCGTGATAAATTCTCGCAGGAAGTGCAACGTGTCGCATCTCAGGATTTAGCGAAAATGGGCTTGATCATTGTATCATTTACGATTAAAGATGTGCGCGATAAAAATGGTTACCTGGATTCACTTGGTAAACCGCGAATCGCTCAAGTGAAGCGTGATGCTGATATCGCAACAGCGGAAGCAGATAAAGAAACACGTATTAAACGTGCTCAAGCAGCTCAGGAAGCGCAACAGGCCGAATTAGAGCGTGCTACTGAGATTGCAGAAGCCGAGAAAAATAATCAGTTAAAAGTGGCAGAATACCGCCGCGAGCAGGACATTGCAAAAGCCCGTGCCGATCAGGCGTACGAATTAGAATCTGCACGTGCTAAACAGGAAGTAACGGAACAGGAAATGCAAGTACGAATTATTGAGCGTCAAAAGCAAATCGAATTAGAAGAAAAAGAAATTCTGCGTCGTGAAAAGCAATACGATTCAGAAGTGAAGAAAAAGGCAGATGCTGATCGTTATGCGATCGAACAAAATGCCGAAGCACAAAAACGTAAAGAGCTTGCGCAGGCAGATGCGGAGAAATACCGTATTGAAGCACAGGCACAAGCTGAAGCAGAGCGCATTCGTTTAGATGGTCTTGCGAAAGCAGATGCAGAGCGTGCACAAGGTACGGCTGAAGCAGAAATTATCCGTCTACGTGGTCTTGCGGAAGCGGAAGCGAAAGAGAAAATTGCGGAAGCGTTTGAACAGTACGGTCAGGCAGCTGTCCTTGATATGATTGTTAAAATGTTACCGGAATACGCAAAACAAGTTGCTAGTCCACTTTCGAATATCGACAAGATTACAGTTGTTGATACAGGGGGCGGTACGAACGGCGGTGCTGGTAAAGTAACGGGCTATGCGACGGATTTAATGGCTGGCTTACAGGAAACATTAAAAGCATCTTCCGGTATTGATGTAAAAGAACTAATCGAAACATATGTCGGAAAAAATGCGTTTGAAAAATCGGCAATAATTCCTCGCGAAGACTTCTCACGAGTTGAAGAAGTACTTGAAAAATAAGTTGTTCAATAAAAAATACAGCATTCTTCCATAACGGAAAATGCTGTATTTTCTTTTTATTAAATTTTAACCGTCCAGCCAAATGTATCGGCAACTTTACCGTACTGGATGCCTGTTAATGTATCGTAAAGCATTTGTGTTACTTCACCGATTTGGCCATTGTTGACAGAAATGACATCATCCAGCCATTTCAGCTCCCCTACCGGCGAAATTACAGCGGCAGTTCCTGTACCGAACGCCTCTTCCAATGTGCCGTTTTTAGCAGCTTCCACAACTTCTTCAAAGGCAATTGCTCGCTCTTCAATCGGGATATTTTTTGATTTTAATACTTCAATCATCGAATCGCGTGTAATCCCTGGTAAAATACTGCCGTTTAATGCAGGCGTAATTACTTTTCCTGAAATTTTAAAGAAGATGTTCATACTGCCGACTTCTTCTACGTATTTATTTTCTTTCCCGTCCAGCCATAATGTTTGAGAATAGCCTTGTTGTGCAGCAATTTCTGACCCTTTTAAGCTCGAAGCATAGTTGCCGGCAGTTTTCGCTTCACCTGTACCGCCAACTACGGCACGCACGTATTGCTGTTCGACTAAAATTTTGACTGGATTAATGCCTTCTTTATAATAAGAGCCAACCGGTGACATAATAATCATAAATTTATAGCTTTTCGCAGGATTTACACCTAAATAGCTCTCTGTTGCAATAATAAATGGTCGAATATAAAGAGAAGTACCTGGTGATGTCGGAACCCACTCACGGTCTACTCGAATTAACTCTTTTAATGCTTCTAATGCAAAATCCTCGTCAATCGGTGGAATGCAAAGACGTGCATTAGAAGTATTTAAACGTTGGAAGTTTCGGTCCGGGCGAAATAACTGGACTTCCCCATCTTCTGTCATATATGCTTTTAAACCTTCAAATACCGCTTGTCCATAGTGGAATACCATCGCAGCAGGACTTAATGTAATCGGAGCATATGGTGTAATTGTCGCATTATGCCATCCTTTTCCATCTTCATAATCCATAACAAACATATGGTCAGTAAAAATCTTACCAAAACCAAGCTGTTCTGCAGGTGTTTTTTCTTTTCTATTTGTTGATAACTCAGTTGTAATTTGGTATGTTGTCATAATCTCATGCTCCTTAACTAATTTTAAGTTGATACACTATATCATACCATGTTATTTTTAGAAAATTTAGTATTTTTTAATTTCCGTCAAAAAATATTTTATTCTAGCAGTTTTATTAGTTTTCGAGCAAATTTCTACCCAATCACTCTTTTGCTTTTATAAGTTTTCTAACAGGTGCTGTTATACTATGTAAGAACGTTTCTTCATGTTCCTTTTTCACAGCAGCCATAACCGCACATGACGGACCTGCAGAATCGGTTAAATTGACATCGGCTGTATAACACTCTCCGGTAAAACGTGTAATTTCTGCCCCGACTCCCTTAGAACCTGTTGGCCATATTGCTTGGATGAAGCCATTGATCAGTCCTTCATACACCTCATTTAAATGTGCAATTTTATGTGGATTTTCTATCACATCATTTCCGACAAGCGGTTCGCCGATAACATAAAACTCACAACGATCCGTATTCCGTTCGAATTGTTTTTTTCCAAGCATCGTAAGAGAGACCGCCGACTGAAGCGACTGGAAATTCGTTTCACTCGAGCCCATTAAAGGAGGCATTTCCAGCCCCATTTCCGAAAATGCTCTTTTAAACCCTTGTTCATACTCTGACCATACTTCATCGCCCGAGAAATTGGCCATTAATAATTGAACCGGGATGGCACCCGCGCAAAGCTGCTCTAAAATAGCAGTACGTGCTGTAAAATAGGCGGTCACTTCATTGGGTACCTGTACAATATCATGCTCTTTTGTGCCGATACAACCCGAATTATCAATCGAAACGACTAACCCGTTCACTTCTATCGAGTTTCTCATACATTAACCCCTACCCGCTGTACGACTGTTTTCAATACAGGCATGACAAGTATTGCGATCAGGCAGTTTACAGCTGTCGCAATTGTTAATGAGGCAATCGAGCCGATGTAAAATGCCGGAGAAATAAGAAAATAAAATGGAATCGGTGCAATAATACCATTTGCGATAATGACAAATATCCATTTTAAAATTTGAAGGCCTTTTTGATGCATAGCTGCAAAGACCGCAACAATCACAAACATTTCCGCCGCAATTAAAAGATGTAAAATGCCTAGCGGGAAACCGGATGTGAATCCTGTCGCGACATGCCCGAGTGCTCCTGCCGCGCCTGCAAAAACTGGCGGTAGAAAGATTGCACTAATTAAAGCAGGAGCAGAATCGAGTGCAGCTGTTGCCACGACCCCTACCGGCACTTTAATAAAACTGCCAATCACACAAATAGCCGCAATTAATGCTGTTAAAATAATTAAACGTAATTTAGTTTTGTTCATGAGAATCTCCTTTTAAAATTTGTGGTATGCCGTACCATACACGAATGACCGTCTGTGCTTCATTGCAAAGCTTCTGGTATAGCCTACCGCAAGTGTCTCTTAATTGCCGTGCTTCTTTTTCAAGCGGGACAACACCGCGGCTCGTATCTGTACAAATACAGATCAGTTCTGCCTGTTCAGCAATTTGCATAATCTGTCCGAAAATTTGCTGTGCCACCTTTTCTTCGGATTCATGAAGATACGGTAAAATCATCTGTTCAAAATTGCTTATTATGTAACGCTCGTTTTCTTTTATTTCTTCCGGTTGTGGTAAGTATCCTTCATAAATAATCAGTTCTTTTTCCGGTAACTGCGCGATCACTTTTTCTGCATATTTTCGTTTACCGTTATGTGCGCCTCCGAGTATAACGTACATCTCGCACCTCCTATGAGTTCCTCTATCGTATTCCAGCCAAGTGTGTAAATCGTTCGATGATTGGCCACTGTTTGCTGAAAGGATTGCGCTTTCCCCCCGTAAACGGCAAGTAATAAACGAATCACTCCTCCGTGTACGATCAGCGTATATTCTTTCTTTTCATTTACAATTTCACGAAAGCCTTTCAATACACGCTGCTTGAACTGGAAAAAGGTTTCCCCGTTTGGGATCGGATGATTAGTCGGGTCATCAATCCAAGCCCGGTATATTCCTTTATGCTGCAATTGTTCATATGTACACATTTCAAAGTCCCCAAAATGCAGCTCACGCAAATTTCGGGTAGCGATAAATTCGGCATTCGGAAAATAACATTGTGAAGTTTCACGGCATCTCCGTAAATCGCTCCCATAAACGATACCTGGCTGTAGATCGATCTTGGCTTCCACTTTTTTCAGGATCGGTTCATCTGTCCAGCCAATATATTTCCGTTCTGTATTTGCTTTCGTTTTTTCGTGCCTGATTAAATGCACAGTAATATCGTGAGCCATAGGACAACCTCCAATCCTTCACCGAGCGCACCGAGCAAATCGCCTGTAACACCGCCGAAATGTTTCCTTGACCAATTCCGGTAAAAAACAACGGCTACCAGCATCACGACAACTAAAATAAATAAGCTGAATGCACCAATGTAAAACCAGCTTACAAATGCTAGAATACTTTGAAAAACGATTAAAAAAACAAGCTTATTTCGAATGACAATCCCTTTAAAATAAGCAGCGAGTCCCTTTTCTTTTGCCGGCTGCATCGTTACAAAATAGAGCAGCATCCCCATTCGCGCTATAAAAGGAATAAAGATTAAATAGGGCACAATCGCCAATTGCCCATACGTCAACATTTCATAAATAACGCCGATTTTTAATACAAGTAAACCAAAAACACTAAGTACCCCAAATGCGCCTGTTCGCGGATCATCTAATATCTCCAGCCGTTTCTCCTTTTCTCCATAGGAAAAGAACGCATCGCTCATATCGATCCAGCCGTCTAAATGCAGTCCACCTGTCAGAACGATTAATCCGATCACAATCAAAATCGCCAACAGCAACTCTGTAACCTCACTATAGCGAGATAGTATAAATACACCACTACTAATGATGGACCCGATAAGTAAACCGACAATCGGTAAAAATCCATACATCCATGTAACAGACTTGGCATTCATATCCAGCTGTTTTTTTATCGGCACTGCCGAAAAAAATTGCCAAGCTAACAAAAAACCGCTCAAACTATTTTTCAACTTGGTTCCTCCTTACTTCCAACGCTGTACAAGCTGAAATTGTACTTCATATGCTTCATCACTATTTTGGACAATCCATTGATGAAGCTCACCTAATAATTTGCGATACAAATTTACCTCATCATACTGTGATGGCAGTTCATCCAGCACTTCATTTGATACAACTATTATTGTAGCACCTTGCTTCCGCCATGTTAGCAATTGCTTTTGCAGTGATTCGATACAATTATCGATGTACTCGCTATTTTCATTTTTTTGTTCATATGTATACAGTACATTCGAAAGCCATGTTGTCACACATTCAAAAAGCACAACATCATTATTTGAAAGCTGCTCGATCGTAACAGGAATCTGTGCTTGCATTTCCACTGTGTTCCAATGGGCGTTCTGATTTTCGCGGTCTTGCTGATGGCGGATAATTCGTTTTTCCATTTCCTCATCAAAGGATACACCTGTCGCGACATAGTAGAGCGTCTTTTCTTCACCTAACTGCCTAGCAAATTTTTCTGCAAAAGCACTTTTGCCGCTGCGCACACCACCGGTTATAAAAATCAATCGTATCCCCCCTTATATTTATCAATTACGCCGAGGCGTAATTGCGTCCGTATTCGGCTTTGCGCTGAAGCGCAAAGAATTCATCGCCGAAGTCGTGACATCCGCCGGAAGCCAATTAATTTCATTCAGCGATATCCGCTGAATGAAGTTAATTGAAAAAGACATGCCTAAACTTAGGCATGTCCTTCTATTCTATACTTATTTAAATAGTTCCGGGTATACTGATTGTGCCATAATTTCAACGGCTTCACCAATACGCGGTCCAGGACGGGACATAATATCTCCATCGACCAGATAAACTGCCTTTTCTGAAACTGCCTGTATTTTATCCCAACCTGTGCGTCCTAGAATCTCGTCAACTGCATTTTCCATATAGGTTGCCGGTGTAATAATAATTTCAGGATTACGAGTAATGACATCTTCTTCCGTCACACTAATCCAGCTCGTCTGATCAGCAAAAATATTTTCAACATTGGCGTGATCCATTATTTCCTGCTGGAACGTACTGCTGCCGGTAGTCCAAAGATCCGGAGCTGGCGAAACTTCATAATATGCTTTTTTCTTCGTATCAATTGTCGCTGTTTTTTCTTGTACTGTTTTGATTTGTGCTTTAATGTCGGCTACAATTTCTTCGCCTTTTTCTTTTACATCCATTACTTCGGACAGTTGGATAATATCCGTATAAACATCATCAAATGTCGCAGCCGAAGCAATTACAAATACTTTCAAACCTGCATCTTCCAATTGGGCAATTTGTGCTTCCTCCCCAATTGTATAGGCAACTACGACATCCGGATCCAATTCCAGAATTCGCTCTGCATCGATGACAGTAGAAGTCGACACACGTTCAATTTTTTGTGCGGCTTCCGGATATGTATCATATTCTGTTGCCCCGATAATTTGTTCACCGACACCCAGCTCAAACAAAATTTCTGTATTGCTAGGCTGCAGGGAAATAATCGTTTCCGGTACTTCATCGAATGTTACTTCAACACCACGATCATCAACAACTGTATACGGTACACCTTCACTTTTCGAACCGGCCTGCTCTTCTTTTTTCACATCATTTTCAGACTTTTCATCATTTGATCCGCATGCTGCTAATAAGAATGTTGCCGCTAAAGCAACGATCCATTTGTTCTTAAATTTCATTTGTTGTAACCCCTTTTTTCTTTTTCGTCGGATAAGATTTTGAGATAAATGGAATTTCCTCTTGTTGATGCTGCTGATTCATATAGACCGCCATGACAAAAAACACATTGGCAAGCAGCCCGAGAAAATCAAACAAAATTTCATCCACTTCTCTTTCCTCGCTCACTTTATGTAATGCCCTGTAAGACTTTTTCGCCTCACTGCGGCAAATATGCAGTCTTGCTGCACTTTCGATTCCTTGTGGCAGTACAAACTGCTGAATCGCTTCTCCAACTTCACTTACATAAAAATCGTATCGATCGCTTAGCCATTGCAAATCCTCAAATGTAATGGCTAATTTACCTCTTACCGAACCATTGACATGATAAGCTAACGGTTGGATTCTCCTCAAATCTTCCAAAACGAGCTGACCGGAAGCATCATCAACTAACGTCGGAAAGACTGTACCGATTCGCGTTGTTAAAGAATCGGTGCGGATTTCATAGTCGACGCAGCATGATTTTTCCCTCATAAACGGATAACAGGAAAAACGGATATCCTTTTTCATAAAATTCTCCTCACTTCAAGTAGTGCCTCACGAAATTACGAGTGTACGAAAAAAAGCCACCCAAGAAAATGGATGGCTTCAAAAATCAAAAAAGAGTGCTGCAAAAGGATGCTCATTCGATCAGTGACTGCCGTACATTCTCTTTAATTCCGAAGAGGGATGTTACGATAAGAAAAAGATTGGTCTCCTGGCTCTGCGTTTCACTTTACTCATAAGTACCTTCCCGCTATATTAGCAGTGGTCTCACACTTATTTTCATCAACGCTTACAGTTACGGAAATAGCTTCGGATTTACACCGAATTCCCATTTATGCATAATGCATCTTTTTCCTGCAAATTTATTCAATTTGTCTTAATCACTTTAGCATATTAACAGAAATATGCAATGGAAATTTACAAACAATCCGGACATTTGCCATAAATCTCAAATTTGTGTGCTTCTACAGCATAACCCGGCAGCTTTTCACCGAGCATTTCCATCGGGCAAACAGACAGTTCCTTTACATTCCCGCAATCACGGCAAATAAAATGGTGGTGATGATGATCCGACTCACAATGCATACGGAAGTTACGCTCACCGTTTAATTCTGTTTCTTCTAGAATATCAAGCTCCACGAAAGTAGCGAGGTTACGGTAAATTGTATCGAAACTCATCCCAGGGAAATCTTTTTTCAATACTGATAACAAATCACGGGCAGTCAAATATTTGTCTGTAGCTGCAAACATACCCAAAATCAACTCTCGTTTATCCGTCTTTTTATAGCCATTATCCTTTAATATTTCCCACGCGCGCGCTGCATTCACAGTATCTCTTCCCCTTCCGATTTAATTGTGAATTTCAAAACAAGCTTTTTGATTAAAATTACTAATAGCAAGATCAAAATAGATGTGACAACAATTGTTCCACCCGGTGCCAAGTTCAGGTAAAATGCAGAAATGAGTCCGATTACTACTGCCAGCTCTCCAAATACAATCGCTAAAATAATCGCCTCTTTAAAACCGCGAGCTAAACGCATCGCTGCAGCTACCGGCAATGTCATTAAGCTTGAAACAAGCAAAATCCCGACAATACGCATACTTGCTGCGATAACGAGTGCGACAACGATCATGAACAATAAATGAATCCATTTCGCAGGTAAACCGCTCGCTTTCGCATATTCCTCATCGAATGACAATACGAAAAGCTCTTTAAAAAATAAAACTAAAAATAATACAACTACGACTGCAATTGCCAGCACAACATATAGATCCTGACGTGATACAGCCGATACAGAGCCAAATAAATAGCTCATTAAATCGGTATTAAATCCGCTTGCAAGTGATATTAAAATGGCACTCACACCGATTCCGCCCGACATAATAATTGGTATCGCAAGTTCTTCATAATGTTTATATAGTCGGCGTAATCGTTCAATTAAGATCGAACCACTTACAGATGCGATAATCCCTAAATAAATCGGGTTCAGCAAAGCCAGCGCTGCAAACGATTGGCTCAAGTACAGGCTCCCGGCAATCCCCGCCAGTGTTACATGCGACAGTGCATCCGCAATTAGCGATAAACGTCTTACTACGATAAATACACCAAGCAATGGTGCAATTACTCCAATAACAAGCCCTGAGAAAAAGGCATTTTGCAAAAATTCATAGTTTAATATTGCTTCTATCATAACGGCCTGCTCCTCTTAGTGAATCTTTCGAACAGAGTGGCCGTTCCAGCTAGCAATCTGTTCTTCCGAAATCGTATCAAAATCATTTTTGTACCCGTGGAAATGAATCGACTGATTTAAGCACGCTACATGACTGACACGATCCGAAACCGTGTCCACATCATGTGTAACTAAAATCATCGTCATATTGTGATGCTTATTTAAATGTGCGAGCATATCATAGAATGCCTGCACATTTTCTCGGTCAATTCCGACTGTCGGTTCATCCAAAATAAGAAGCTTCGGATCGGATACTAAAGCACGTGCAATGAACACACGCTGCTGCTGCCCGCCGGAAAGCTGTCCAATATTCCGTTTTAGAAATTTATCCATGCCGACATCTTTTAAAGCACTTTTCACTAAAATATCCGCATCTTTTGGATAGCGTTTAAACAGCCCTACCTTTTGCGATAAACCACTCTTCACGACTTCTTCGACCGTTGCAGGAAACCCCGAGTTAAAGGCATTGGATTTTTGAGAAACATAGCCAATCCATTCGCGGTGTTTAAAATGGCTTGCTTGTTCGCCAAATAATTTAATTTCCCCTGACATAGGCTTTAACAGTCCTAAAATCAATTTCAAAAGTGTCGATTTACCGGAGCCGTTTTGCCCAATTAATGCTAAAAAATCGCCTTCATTGACACGTAGTGAAATATTTTTCAATGCTTGTGTGTATTCATATTGAAAGGAAACATCCTTCAATTCTATCAATGGTTTTTTCATTTCGTTCGCTTCTTTCTAATTCAAAATCATTACGATTTACATCAAGTTAGTATAATGCAGTTTTTTGTTTATGTAAAGGGATTAAGGTTGAACTTCAATCAGTGGGGATTTTTTTCATCCCCCACTGAAAGTTAGTTTAACCAATCGGGCTTTTACGGGTAGTTGACCTCCCACCTATCCTTTTCGATCTGATTAGGTTTAGAGGCGGGAGTCTTGGCTCTGCCGCTACGCTTTCGAGGCAGATAAATTATTACCCGTTAATGCGGGATAAACTTGAAAGGATGAAGATAATTCAAATGCTACAATGGCTTGATAACTTAAAAGGAATGAATGACAGGCAACTGCAGGATTTCGCCAAACAGCAGGGACTTGAATTGAGCATAGAAGAAGTTCAGAAGCTGCAAAAAATTCTGAAGCATGCCAATATCAGCTGGGCTCTTACCGGCGTTCCAAAAGAAGTTTTAAAAAAAATTCAGAAGCTGCTTGGGGATAGACGTTATAAAAAATTAATGAAGTTAGTCGGTTTGTAATTTAGACGGTTTTTCAGAACACATTTTTTTGTAATGCTACCTGCTCCGTAAATTACTTTCCAATCTTTTAAAAACAAAAATCAGCCGCAACACGGCTGATTTTTTTGTCTTATTATTTTCCGATTAATTTAAATGCCTTATCCAGCATTCTTACCTACACATACATCGAGTGCCAGTTCAATGGCCGCTGTTAAATCACGCATTGACCAGCCCGGAATCCGGCCGTGCTCGATCGCCAGCTCGAATGATGCAGGTATATGAATAAATCCTGCAGCTCGGATTGCTTCATTCTTTGCAGCGTAGTACAAACCTTCATACATTATATTATTACATAAATATGTTCCGGCAGAATTGGATATTGCTGTCGGATAACCTGCAGAATTTAAACGGTTGACAATTTTACGTATCGGCAATGTCGACAAATACGCAACATCCCCATCTCCTTTGATCGGTGCATCCTCAAATGCATTCCCTGCATTGTCCTTTTCCCCATCTTTTACATTCAATGCAACACGTTCCGGAGAAATTTTCGTAATGCCCGCCGCTAAGCCTAATGAAACAATAATCGTCGGCTTCACTTCTTCGACCAGTGCCAAAAACTGTTCCGGTGCTTTTGCAAAATCGACAGACAATACATGGCCAACAATTTCATACTGACCGATTGATTTTCCGTTCAGTGCCTGTACCACTTCCATTGTAGGGTTGATCGGATTTGATAAAAACGGTTCAAATCCTGTTAAAAGTAATTTCTCCATCTGTCTTGCCCCTCTATAAGTTTTTTACAAGCGCTGCCATTGTACGGTCAATATATACATTTCCACTTGATTTATTTTCCAGTAGGATCGAGAAGATATATTGTTTTCCGCTTTGGCCTTTCATATAACCTGATAATGTATATACATTCGGGATATAGCCTGTTTTTGCATAAATTCTATTTTGCAAAGCACTGTTTGTTAAACGGCTTTTTAATGTACCGCCGACCATGCGATCTTTATTGCCGGCGACTGGCAACGAATCAAAAAATGTACCGAAATAAGATTCTTTTTGAACTTTGTACAATAGCTGCGAAAGTCCGTTTGACGTTACACGGTTTGAATTGGACAATCCAGAACCATCTGCAAAACGCCAGTTGTTCACAGGAATATCCAATGAAGCACTGTATTTTTTCAGTAACGTGGCACCTTTGTTCGTACTGCCTTCACCTAGCTGCTGCTTACCCATTGCCTTTACAAGAATATCGGCAATACTGTTGTTGCTCAGCTTCATAAATGCCGGAAAAATGGCTGCCAACGTGCGTGATTCATTCGTGTAAAGCAATGTTGCCTTTTGCGGAACTTTTCCTAATTCCACTTTCGAACTCTTCACAAATTTTAAACCTGTCCCTTGCAGCGTCTGCTTAATTGCCTGCATTGTGTTTTTCGACGGGTCCTGCAATGTTACCCATTCCTTCTTACTGCTCCCTTGTGGCAGGTTTCCGGAAATGATAATACGGTTTGTATTGTAGGCACGCTCGATTGTTATTGTATTACGACTTCCTTTACTAACTGTTTTTGCTTGGTTGGAAATGACCATACCGCTTAAATTCGGTTCAATCGAATAGGTCGGTTTTGCTCCAACTTTACCAGGCTTTGCAGTAATAATGACCGTACTCGCATCAAAGTCATTGTTTTGTGACATCGTAATCGCAGCAGTACGCGCACCGAAGTAATACGTCTCATCCGACTTTAGAACACCCGGTGGCAATGTACTGCCGGAAAATGCTGTATCATCACCGATTAAATGACCATTGATTGTACGAATGCCAATGCGCTTCAATTCTTTTGCAAACTCTAAAAAGTCATCTTTTTTTAATGTCGGATCGCCACTGCCTTTTATGTAAACATTTCCATTTAATGTATCGTTGACAATAATTCCATCGATATATAAATTTGTTTTAAAACGATAGTCCTCGCCTAAAATCGACAATGCTGCAGCACCGGAAACTAATTTCATATTGGAAGCCGGTCGCATCAGTTTGTCCCCGTTTTGGGAATAGACGATTTTCCCGCTCTCTGCGTCACGAATCGTCACTGCTGCATTACTTTTCCCTAAATGTGTTGTAACCGCACCATTGATCGATGCGAAACTTTGAATAGGCAATGAAAAGAATAACGCTAACAAAATGACGAGCTGAAATATTTTTTTCATCAACTGATACCTCCTTTTGAATATTGCTAATTTACAGTTAACTCATTATAACAAATTATGTCATAAAAAACGCAAAAAAACATACTTTGCATCAAATTTGTGCCAAGTATGTTTTTCTTATTCTTATTATTCGCGCATTGCATCAATTAGAGCTGGCTGGAATTCACTATTGCGAAGCATCGCAATTTCATGTAAATATGGCGCTTTTTTGTTTTTTGCATCCGGACCGACAAATGGTGTTTCCAGTATTTTCGGTAAATGCATTAACTGTGGATGATGAACAATATAGTGCATTGCCTCAAAACCGATTTCACCAAAACCGATATTTTCATGACGGTCTTTTCCAGCACCGCGCACATTTTTCGAATCATTAATGTGCAGTACTTTTAAACGATCCAACCCGATGACTTTATCAAATTCATTTAACACTCCGTCAAAGTCACCTGTAACGTCGTAGCCGGCGTCATGAATATGGCATGTGTCCATACAAATCGACAGGCGCTCATTGTTTGTCACACCATCGATAATACGTGCCAATTCTTCAAATGTACGACCGATTTCAGTGCCTTTGCCCGCCATCGTTTCCAATGCGATCTGTACTGGGTAGTCCTGTGTCAGCACTTCATTTAAACCTTCTACAATCCGTTCAATACCCGCATCAACACCTGCACCGACATGCGCACCAGGATGCAGTACGATTTGTGTCGCCTCCAATGCAGCAGTACGTTTAATTTCTTCCTGCAAAAAGTTTACGCCAAGCTCAAAAGTTTCCGGTTTTGTCGTATTCCCTAAATTGATAATATACGGTGCATGGACAACAATGTTGGATAGTCCGTTCTCTTTCATATGGAGCAGGCCCTTCATAATATTCAGCTCTTCAATCGGCTTTCTGCGCGTATTTTGAGGTGCGCCTGTATAGATCATAAAAGTATTGGCACCATAGCTTAATGCTTCTTCGCTGGCACCTAGCAGCATTTTTTTTCCGCTCATCGAAACATGTGAACCTAATAACATTCTACTTTCCTCCATTTAACGAATAAACAGGCTGCATAGAAAAATCATTCTAAGCAGCCCCTTGTGTAATTAGTTATTGTTGCGGCGCGCTTTAATACGGCGTTCGCGTTTTTTCACTTTTTCCATTTCCCACTTCATATTACGTTTATAGCCTGGTTTAACTTTCTTCGGCTTACGTACTAGGGCTTTGGCTTTTGCATCGATTTCATCTTCTTTACGCTCACCTTTACGGCTTGCACGCTGGTGACGGTCTTTTAAGTCAGACCATTCGCCATTTTTAATATCTTTTTGTACAAATGGAATCCCCATTTTTTCGATGCGTACTACTGCATCCTCATCTTCCGGCTGGAATAACGTAATCGCTGTTCCTTTTGAGCCGGCACGTGCTGTACGACCAACACGGTGAATGAAGAACTCAAGATCTTCCGGAATTTCATAGTTGATAACATGCGAAATCCCTTGAATATCAATACCACGTGCAGCTAAATCTGTTGCTACGATATATTGGAACTCAAGATCACGTACTTGCTTCATCATTTTTTTACGGTCACGCGGACTTAAATCTCCGTGGATTTGTCCTGCACGGATACCTTGTTCTGCTAAAAAGCTCGCTACCGATTCTGCATTTTTACGTGTGTTACAGAAAATAACAGCAAGGAATGGATTGATTCCCTTAATTACTTCAAGTAAACGTGTATTACGTGCCTTCGAACGTACAGGTACTAATACAAAGTCAATGCCTTCCGCCACCGGACGTTTATCATTCATATGAATATGGATCGGTGAATCCATGTATTTCTTTAAGAATGGTTTTAATTTTTCTGGAATTGTCGCTGAGAACACGAACATTTCAAGCTTTTCAGGCATATGCGACGCAAAGCCGTCAATATCTTCAATGAAGCCCATGTCAAATGCCAGATCTGCTTCATCGACAACTAAAATCGGCGCAGTGTGAACAAGCAATGCATTTTCTTTCACCAAATCTTTAATACGACCCGGTGTACCTACAACGATTTGAGGCTGTGTTTTTAATCGGTCGATTGTACGTTGTTTGTCCGTACCGCCGATAAATAATTTTGTTGAAATTTCCGTTCCTTCAACAAGCTGGTTTAACGCATCAAAAATTTGTTGTGCCAGTTCTCGTGTCGGCGACGTGATAACCGCCTGTACTTCTTGTTTTTCTTCTACAATACGCTCTACGATCGGCAATAAAAAACTATGTGTTTTTCCTGTTCCTGTATGAGCTTGTCCGATTGCACTCTTACCTTTTAATACGAGTGGAATCATTTCTTTTTGAATGGGTGTCGGCTCTGTAAATCCAAGCTTTGCAATGGCGTCCTGCAAAAATGGCTTGAATTGATAATCAGTATATTTTGACATTCACGTACCTCCTTACATCTTTCCTATTGTACCATAATTCGTACATTTAAGTGACCATCTGCATATCATAACGGTAAATAGTTTCAACGTCAAACTGTTGGGACGAATTTATGAAAGAAAATTGAAATATCATGTCCATTTTTAGAAAGGAGTTTATTATGCGCCCACCTTATTACTTTCCACCTCAAGGAATGATGAATCAAATGCCGGTTGCACCACGTTTTCCAATGTATGCACCATACATGATGCGAGGCCCGAGTCCAGGAGGAGGTCCGATTCCTGGAATAGGAGCTATTCCTGGAGCTGGTCAATTTATGAACCAAATGCCAATTTCACCTCAGGCAGCTGTGCAAGGTGCAGCAGGTGCACCGAAGCTCGAAGGGTTTTTATCAGGAGCAAACTCTTTATTTAGTAATGCCCAAAAGTTCACACCATATATTCAGCAGGCAGCCCCAATGTTTAAAAATCTGCCCGCTTTATGGCGTTTATATAAAGGATTTAAAGAAACTTCCGACCCGCTGGAGTCTTCTACTGTTTCAATGCCGCAGGAACGGCCAAGAGAGAGAGAAAGAGTGAGAGAAAGAGGAAATCCACGAGGCAACCGGCGAGAACAGGAGCCAGTTGAGGAGAAAATTACGACAAAACCATCATTACCGAAAATATTTCAGCCTCCATTTGAATAACAAAATAAAAGCTACCCCCAAGCAAATGAGTGCAGATTCGTTTCTATTACGAGTCCTCTCATATGCGTAATGGAGTAGCTTTCTATTTTTAACCGTGTATACTTACTGAATCAATATACTCCTTGGATCATGCTTATGAACACATAGTGCCGCCGCCATTTACATGGATACATTGGCCGGTAATATATGTTCCGTCTTGGGATGCCAGCAGCACATATGCTCCAGCAAGCTCACTCGGCTGTCCTGGGCGTTTTAATGGTGTTTCAGTACCGAATTCCGCTACTTGATCCGCATCGAATGTAGAAGGAATTAATGGTGTCCAAATCGGTCCTGGTGCGACCATATTTACGCGGATTCCTCGATCAGCTATATTTTGTGCTAAACTTCTGACAAAGCCTACAATCGCACCTTTTGTCGATGTATAATCAATTAAAATCGAATGGCCTCGGTAGGCATTGACCGATGTCGTACATATAATAGAATCTCCCTGCCCCAAATGCGGAACAGCTTCTTTGCATAAATAAAAAATACCATCCAAATTTGTACGGAATGTTTTGTCCCATTGTTCGACCGTAATATCTAAAAATGAATCGACAGGATATTGTACCGCTGCATTATTTACGACAATATTAATTTGCTGGAAATGGTCAAGTGCTGTCTTTACAAGTTTTTTACTTGTTTCATAATCACCGATATCCCCTTCAACAAGAATCGCCTGAACGCCTTCTTTTTCAACCAGTTGTTTCGTTTCTTCTGCATCGGATTGCTCTTTTTCCAAATAGTTTATAACAAGATTTGCACCTTCTTTTGCGTAGGCAATGGCAACCGCTCGGCCAATTCCTGAATCACCGCCCGTAATAATTGCCACTTTGCCTTTTAACTTATCGCTTCCCGAATATTCATAAGGCTGTGTTGGTAATGGGTTCATTTTGCTTTCGATTCCAGGTTGTGATGGCTGAGTTTGTGCGGGTGTACCGCCAACTTGTTTATTTTCAACGTTTGTCATGAAAGAAACACTCCTCTATTGAAATATTGTTATAAAGTTTTAGTGAAAAGTTTTCGATTGTTCCGTTCACATAAAACTATTTATGTAATATTTTTTCCCCGGCTATGTAGTTTAAAACAAAACTGAATTTTCTTTCAGCTCATTCACCACATTTTGTAAGAGTGTTTCGGCATCTTCTGCTTTGATCAGTTCACCATTTACAATCGCAAATAGATGACATTCGCAAATTTCACAGTTTGAAGTACAGCCGGATTCCGTTAATTCAATATCTTCCCGCTCCAGCAGCACATCATATACATCTGCTGCGCCGAGCGATAAATTCGTCATGCAAAACTCCACCTGATTTTTTAAAGTTACTGATTTATTCCTCCTAAAAAAAGAAAACGCCATCCCATTTCCCCACTTTACGTTTTATTTATTTCTGCTATTATAGCAAACGTTCACAAAATTCTGTACTTATGCGAATACTTCGCGATCTCGCGACATTTCCATCGAATTTACTAGAGATTTCAGTAAGCGAACTTTGAATAAAGCATACACGTCCTATATAATGAAATTACAGGGCTTTGAAAGGAGTTACGTATAAATGAAAGTTGTTAAAATTAATCCGCGTGGATACTGCTATGGGGTAGTAGACGCTATGGTCATTGCACGCAATGCCGCACTTGATCCTACATTACCAAGACCAATCTACATTTTAGGTATGATTGTACACAATAAACATGTTACAGATGCATTTGAACAAGATGGCATCATTACGCTTGATGGCGACAACCGTAAAGAAATAATTGAACAGGTAGAGCAAGGCACAGTTATTTTCACGGCACACGGTGTATCACCTGAAATCCGTGAAATCGCGAAACGTAAAGGACTCGTATCAATTGACGCGACTTGCCCGGACGTTACGGTGACACATGACTTAATCCGCGAAAAAACAGCAGAAGGCTACGATATTATTTATATCGGTAAAAAGGGACATCCTGAACCGGAAGGCGCAATCGGTGTTGCACCAGACCATGTTCACCTAGTTCAATCGATGAACGATATCGATAATCTTGCTTTTGAAAATGAAAAAATTCTCGTAACAAACCAAACAACAATGAGCCAATGGGATGTCGCTTTTCTGATGGATAGTTTAAAAGAAAAATTCCCTCATGTCGAAGTGCATAAAGAAATTTGCCTGGCGACACAAGTCCGTCAAGAAGCAGTAGCTGAACAGGCCGGTGCTTCCGATTTATTAATCGTTGTAGGCGATCCAAAATCGAACAACTCGAACCGTTTAACACAAGTATCAGTAGAGATTGCCGGAACACCATCTTACCGCATTTCGGATATTTCAGAGCTGCAAATTGAATGGCTGGAAAACGTTGAAACAGTAGCAGTAACAGCAGGCGCTTCAACACCGACACCAATCGTTAAGGAAGTCATTTCATTCTTGGAGAAGTTCGACAAAAATGATCCTGCAACACATGAAATTGTACGCTCCGTAACTTTGGACAAAATTTTACCGAAAATTAAAGCTCCAAAACCAGTTGAAAAAATTATGCCTTACTAACGCCAAATAAGCGAACCTAAAAAATCTCAATTTTCTTCTACCGGAGAAAATTGAGATTTTTTGTTGTTCCTGATTAAATAAACTGAAACGGTTCTGTATTGATTTTGGATTGGATAAATTCAACAGGCAATTTTTGATCCGCACATAAAGAAGCCATTTTTTCTGCCACACCTTTAATCATGACCTTTTCGACATGGTGACCTGGATCGATAATGCTTAAGCCTTCCACTTCTGCATCCTGCGCCATATGGAAGCCAATATCTCCTGTTACAAATACATCAGCCCCCGCAAATTTTGCAGCACGAATATATTTATTGCCGTCTCCTCCAACAACTGCAACCTTCTGGACAACACGGTCCAAAGGTCCAACAGCACGCAGACAAGGCACGTCCAACTGAACCTTCACGAATTGGGCAAATTCCCGTAATGTCATTGGTTGTTTTAACTTACCGATTCGACCAAGTCCTTGTGCATTCGTATCAACATCCATCGTAAACAGATCATATGCAGGCTCTTCGTACGGGTGATTGTTTAGCATCGCCTTTAATATTTTATTTTTCATCGATTGCGGGAACACGACTTCCACTTTTTCCTCTTCCTCGATGTGAAGCTCACCGATCTCTCCTACAGCCGGATCTGCTCCTTCTGTTGCACGAAAACGGCCTTTACCTTCCAGTGTATAGCTGCATGCCTCATAATGGCCTAAACGACCGGCTCCGGCTTTAGCCAGCACATCACGCAAAGCATCTGCATCATCCACAGGAACGAATACGGCTAGCTTCATCATTTTTTCTTCGAACGACACTTCCAGAATTTTGCGGTTTTCCAGTTGCAAAGCATCTGCCAGTAAATCATTGACCCCGCCCGGCGCTACATCGAGATTCGTGTGCGCTGCATATACTGCGATATCATTTTTCAGACACTTTTCATACAGTGCCCCTTTCGGATTATCTGTACGCAAGTTTGAGAGCTTCATAAAGATCGGCGGATGATGGGCAATAATAAGCTCACAGCCGTTGTAGATCGCTTCATCTACGACTTCATTTGTCACGTCAAGTGTTACAAGCACTTTTGTGACAGGCTTATTTAACGTACCAATGGCCAAGCCGATCGGATCATTCGGCATGCATGCATATTTTTTAGGTGACCATGATTCAAATACTTGGATAATCTCGTTGCCATTTACGGATTTCACGCAATCGCCTCCTGTACCATTTTAATGTAATGTGTAAGTTGTTCATATTTTTCCTGATTATCAGGTGTTTTTTCCGCTTCTGAAATTGCTTGTTGAACACGTTGCCAATTCGCGATTTCACGTGACCACTTTTCAATGAAAACAGGTACTTTTGTTTCCATCAGCTTCGGTCCAAGCAAAGTTTGCGCTTCGTTTAATTTCATTTCACCGCGCTGTAATACAAGGACCTCATAAATTTTCCCATCCTCTTCTAAAATGACCTCATCCTGGATTGCCCAGCCATTTTCCATGGCCCATTCACGGATGGCCTTTGCATGAATATTCGGCTGTAAAATTAAACGGGTTACCGATTTTAAAGCTTGTGGATGCTTTTCTAAAATGGACACGATCAATGGTCCGCCCATCCCTGCAATTGTAACGGCTGTAATTTCATCCGCTTCTTCAACAGCCGCCAGACCATCTGCCATGCGTACTGTAATTTTATCTGTTAAGCCTTCAGTGCGAACCTGTTTTACAGCTGATTCATAAGGTCCTTTTACAACCTCACCCGCTACTGCACGTGCAGCAATACCTTTATGCACTAAATAACATGGCAGGTAGGCATGGTCACTTCCGATATCCGCTACAATTGCTCCTGTCGGTACAAATGAAGCGACCGTTTCCAGTCGTTTTGAAAGTTTTTGTGCGTTCATATTTATATATCCTCTTTTCTATATCACAAACTACCCCTATTATATAGAACTTTCACAAAAACGTCTCTTTCCAGAATACAAAAAAGTGCAGAACAGGATTACTCCATTTCTGCACTTGATTATTCATTATAAACCTGAAATATACTCAGCTACCGCATCTGCTTCCGCTTCGTTTTTAAGAACTGGCGGCATCATGCCGTTATCCGAACCATTTAATGCGAAGTCTTTAATATGCTCAGCATCTAATCCAACGATTGAAGGACCTCCACCACCAGTTAAATCACCACCGTGGCACGAAATACAGTTCTTTTGAGCAATATCTTCACCATTTAATTCAGCAGTTTCCCCTGAATGTTCGCCGTCCGCACTGTTTTTATCAGCTGCACCCTCAAATGACATGAAGAAAATTAGTCCGATACCGAATGCCATGATAAGTACGTAAGGAATAAGTGGATTGTTTCTCATTGCGTTCCCCTCCCTCATTAAATATTCTATTTCATGCTAGACATTAGCCTAGTAAACAATATTAATTGTACTTGATTCTATGGAAAACCGAAAGAGTTTACGGACAAGTTTTACTAGCTTTGTAACAATTTTACCAATTTGCTATTTCTATCATAATATATGTCTTGCAATTACCATTTTCTGTACTTCAGACGTACCTTCCCCAATTTCCAACAGTTTTGCATCCCGTAAAAAGCGTTCCACTTCATATTCTTTCATATAGCCGTAGCCGCCATGAATTTGAATGGCTTCATCGCAAACTTCCATTGCCATCTCGGAAGCGTAGTATTTGGCGATAGCAGCCTCTTTGCCGAATGGACGCCCCTGATCCTTCAACCATGCCGCTTTATACACAAATGTCCGCGCTAATTGTATTTTTACCTCCATATCAGCCAATTTAAACTGCGTTGCCTGAAAATCTGCCAGTGCCTTTCCGAATTGCTTACGTTCTTTTGCATATTGAACAGCTTTATTTAATGCGCCTTGTGCAATTCCAACTGCCATTGCCGCAATACCGATCCGGCCTCCGTCAAGCGTCGTTAAAAATTGTTTAAAGCCATTCCCCCGGACTCCTAGTAAATTCTCTTCCGGAACGCGGACATTTTCTAAAATCAATTCCGTTGTATTCGAAGCATTTAAGCCCATTTTTTCGTATTCCGACTTAATCGTAAACCCTTTTGCATCAGTCGGTACAATTATGGCGCTGATTTCTTTTTTGTTTCCATCTCGATTTGTAATAGCTGTTAACGCTAAATGTTTGGCATAACTTGCATTTGTAATAAAAACTTTCGACCCGTTAATGACAAATTCTCCATTATCCAACACAGCGGTAGTTTCTGTCCCACCTGCATCAGAACCGGCATTAGGCTCTGTTAAACCGAATGCGCCGAATGATTCACCTGTACAGATCGGCGTTAAGTATTTTTCCTTCTGCGCTTCTGTACCGAATAAATGCAATGGTGCACCGCCTAATGAAATATGTGCCGAATATGTAATTCCTGTCGAAGCACATGTACGGCTCAACTCTTCGGTAACAATCGCAAAGCTGATTGTATCTGCACCCGCCCCGCCATATTGTTCTGGAAATGGCAGACCCATAATGCCCATATTGGATAGTTCTTTAAAAATTTCTACTGGGAAGGCTTTCGTTTTATCACGCTCGATTGCTCCTGGTGCCACTACTTCATCCGAAAACTCACGTATCATCTTTTGTAACATCGCTTGCTCAGTTGTTAAATCAAAATGCATACCATTCATCCTCTCAGCCTATTTCATTTCAATTCTATTGTAATCTAAAAATATGTATTTTTACAGAAAATATATGTATTTTGCAGAGTATTTTGTAAATCAATACAAAAAAGCCATGCAGAAAAGTTTCATTTCTTCTGCATAGCTTAAAAGAATAGTATAAGTTTATGTATTATTTTGATCTTCCTACAGGAAATAAATCCATGCACTAATAATGGCAATTAACCCAAGAACGCCTGAGATCGTAAAATAAATAATTTTCAGCATGACACCGCTTAACAGCCAGAATAAACAGTTCACAATAAGGATGATATAAAGCATTTCATTATTGCCGGCAAAATATGTTGTACTCACTTTCAATGTTACACCTAAAATCGCTAAAGCGGTCGCCAGCTGCAGCATCACTGCCATCAGATGGTTTCTTTTTGCAAAATAGATAGCCCCGATCAGACAGCCTGTTGCAAAAACTGCGGCAACAGCAATGACAACCCATTCGAACTGCATTGTAAACAGTAGCAACAACATAACAAATGCACTGATTGGAAAGAACATCGATAGATTGCGGTTTTTTCGTTTTTCGACATTTATGACGGCATTTTTTGACTTTCCTTCAATCTCTTCTTGATGATTTCCTTCCGAATAAAGGGACATCAAAAAATCGCAATAATGTTCTGGTAACATTTTATTTTGTTTCCAGAACGTGATTTCATTCATAATAATTTGTTTTTTTGGATTTGACATCGTTTCGCTCCAAATCTGTATTTATATGCTACATCATATTGTAAATAATTCACGAATAAACAACATCGGTAAAAAGCAATACCATTATTCTTGGAAAATAGTAATTACCTGCTATATTTACACAAAAAAAGATGAAGAGTAAAATACTCCTTCATCTTTTTCCTGTTTAGCTTATTCTAAGAAATCTTTTAAGCGTTTTGAGCGAGATGGATGACGCAGTTTACGTAATGCTTTCGCCTCGATTTGACGAATACGTTCACGTGTAACACCAAACACTTTACCTACTTCTTCCAAAGTTCGCGTACGGCCGTCATCTAAACCAAAACGTAAACGCAATACGTTTTCTTCACGGTCTGTTAATGTATCCAGCACGTCTTCCAACTGTTCCTTCAATAACTCATATGCTGCATGATCAGAAGGAGATTGTGCTTCTGAGTCTTCGATGAAATCACCTAAATGTGAATCATCTTCTTCCCCAATTGGAGTTTCCAATGATACAGGCTCTTGTGCAATTTTTAAAATTTCACGAACTTTTTCAGGTGTTAAATCCATCTCTTCTCCAATTTCCTCCGGAGATGGTTCACGGCCTAAATCCTGAAGAAGCTGACGTTGTACACGGATTAGTTTGTTGATTGTTTCTACCATGTGTACTGGAATACGGATTGTGCGGGCCTGGTCTGCAATCGCACGTGTAATCGCTTGACGAATCCACCAAGTTGCATAAGTCGAGAACTTGAACCCTTTACGGTGGTCAAATTTTTCAACTGCTTTAATCAGACCCATATTTCCTTCTTGAATAAGATCCAAGAACAACATTCCACGACCTACATAGCGTTTAGCAATCGAAACTACAAGACGTAAATTAGCTTCTGCCAGACGTTTACGTGCTTCTTCGTCACCTTGTTCAATACGTTCCGCTAAACGAATTTCCTGATCTGCGGAAAGTAAATCCACACGTCCGATTTCTTTTAAATACATACGTACCGGGTCATTAATTTTAACGCCAGGAGGAACACTTAAATCATTTAAGTCGAAAGCTTCTTCACTTGATTCTTGCTTAGAAAGTGCTTCTTCTTCAAATTCTTCTTTTCCTTCAACTGTTACATCATTTTTTTCGATTTCATCGGCAAAGTTGAAAATCTCTTCGTTCTCCAGTTCAAAAAATGCTAATGTATCAGAGATTTCCTTCATTGACATTTCGCCAACCTGTTTTGCTTTAGCTAAAAGTTGCTTTTTTACCTGCTCTAATGAAACCCCGTTCACTACCGTATCTTTTGAATGTTTTGACTTGTCCGCCATAAACCTTCCTCCTTCTAAAAACAAATCGCGTTAAACGCCCATTTTTATCTTTCTATTTAAGTTAATTATTTGTTGGGCAATCTCAAGTGCTCGTCTATGCTCATGCATTTTTTCTGCTTCTTTTTGATCGTGCTTTAATTGTTCAATCTTTAGTTCTAATCGGCGTTTTTCGATTTGCTTTAAACAATCAATTATTTCCGCTTCACCATTATCAGGGTCACGCTCAAGTAACGCAGCATCCATCACGATTTTTCGTAAATCATGATCATCCAACACTTCGACGAATCGATGGAAATCAGCCATTTCATATTCTTCATAAAAACCAATTAAACGTACAAATACGGATAAATATTCCTCATGGATGAAAGGTTCGTTATTTCCCTCTCTGAGAACTTTATTCACAATATTTACATCATGCAACATATGTGCTAAAAGTATACTTTCGGCACGGTCTGTTGCGTCTTTTTTACGCTCCCTTTGGAGTAGGACAGTTGGTTCTTCCACCATTTTTTGATCGCGTTTCTGCTCTTTTACATTATCCGCGACCATTTTTCTTAATTGGGTGCTGATTGCCTCATGGGAAATATTCGTTTCATTTGCCAATTGGCGAATGTATAAATCACGTTCAGTTGGAGAAGTATTATTTTTTAATGTTTCCAGAACTTCTTGAATGTATTGAAGTGTGTCATTTTCAAATTGAAAATTTTTGCCGCGTTTCGCATGCATCATCATAAATGCAATATACGCGTGCGGCTTTTCTATTATTTGATTTTTAAATGCCTCTTGTCCGTGTGTACGAATATATTCGTCCGGATCAAGTTTATCTGGTAAAACAGCGACCTCAACTTTAATCTGTTCTTGATGAAGCATTTGTGCAGCGCGCTTGGCAGCCTCAAAACCAGCATTATCACCATCATAGCAAATCGTAATTTGCTGAACTAAGCGTTTGAGCTTTGTAATATGCTGGGGCGTAAGAGACGTACCCATCGTTGCTACAGCATTGTATATGCCCGCCTGGTTTGCTGCTAAAACATCAATAAAGCCTTCCATTAAAATTACTTGTCTTGATTTACGAATGGATGCCCGCGCCTTATCCAAATTAAAAAGTACTTGACTTTTATGGAAGATCGGCGTTTCAGGACTATTTAAGTACTTAGCATCTTCGCCATCGGAATTCAAAATCCTGCCTGAAAATGCAATCGTTTTTCCATTTTCATCTCGAATCGGAAACATAATCCGTCCCCGGAAACGGTCAAAGTAGCTATCATCACTTTCTTTACGAATGATCAGACCGCTTTCGGCCATTTCTTCCGGATCATATCCTTTGCGCTCCAGTAAGATGGACAGCGTGTCCCAGTTCGGTAACGCCCATCCTATCTGATGTGTTTCGATTTGCTCACGTGTAAATCCTCTTTCAAGCAAATAATTTAATGCAGGTTCGCCATCTTCTGTATTCATTAAAATATGATGATAAAACTCCACTGCAAACGTATGAGCCTCTCGCATTTGCTGCTCTTTTTTTGAAATGGGCGAATTCGACATCGATTGATCGGTCGACAATTCCATTTCAAGCGGGATTCCCGCACGTTGACTTAGTTTAATGAGTGCATCCGGAAACGACAGATGTTCCATATCCATTACAAAGGTAATGGCGTTTCCTCCTGCCCCACAGCCAAAACAGTGAAATATCTGTTTATCGCTGGATACGGAAAAAGAGGGTGTTTGCTCACCATGGAATGGACATAATCCAAAATAGTTGCGCCCTCTTTTCGTTAACTGCATATAATCGCTAATGACATCGACTATATCGGACTGCGAACGAATTTGTTCAATCACATGTTCGGGTATTTTTCCAGCCATATTATCACCATCTACAGTATTCGAGATAAATTACAAATTTCCTCTATAATACGACAAAATTCTTTAATAAATTTGTAATTACCCTATAATAAATATTTTTACCACAATTTTATTATTATAAAACAAAAAGACTATACTTGCTATATAATTTCAAAAAAATAATCAGAATATAACTATAAATGTCGAAATTCAGCAAAATACAAAAGGTTTTCTGAAACAAAAGTATAGTTCACTTAGTTTCTAAAAAAACGCGAATATTATTCCACCAAAAAAACCTCCTCTTCCTTTTTGGAGAGGCGGCTTCAGTTGCTATCAACAATCAAGCTCTAGCATATCAATTATTTTGTGCGCTGTTTCTTCGACAGCACGATTCGTCACATCAATCGTTCGACAACCTATTTTATCAACAATACTATAAAAATAGCTAATTTCCTGCTCAATTCTACTATGTTGCGCATAAAATGCATTTTCCGTTAATCCTAAAGTTATTAAGCGCTCTTTCCGGATATTATTGAGCTTTTCCGGTGTAATGACTAACCCAAAACATTTTTTCGGATCGATTTGCATTAATTCTATAGGGGGTTCCACTTCCGGAACAAGCGGCACGTTTGCCACTTTATATCGTTTATGCGCCAAATATTGCGATAAAGGAGTTTTGGATGTTCTTGATACACCGACCAACACAATATCCGCCAGCAAAATGCCGCGCGGGTCCTGGCCGTCATCATATTTAACAGCAAATTCAATCGCTTCGATCTTTTTAAAATAATCATCATCCAATTGATGTACAAGTCCAGGCTTTTGCAATGGCATTTCATCAAAAGAAGTTTCGATCAAATCAAGCATCGACCCCAATAAGTCGATTGCATGCACTTTATATTCACTTGCAATTTTCTGAAGTGCCTGTCTCATCTGCTTTTCAACTAGCGTAAAAACAATGGTTGCCTCATTTGCAATCGCAATTTGGACAATTTTTTCCAGTACATCAACATTCGCAATATGAGGAAACTTTCGAATCCTTACTTTTTCGAAATTTGGCCGAAACTGGCTTACTACTGCTTTCACAGCAGCTTCTCCAGTTTCACCGACCGAATCTGACACAACAAATATAGTCAATTTTTTCATGAGATCACCTATAAATCATGCGTTTCTGCTAACGAAATAAACGCACGTGTAATATTCGTCTTCGTTAACCGCCCGGTAATGACTAATCCCCGCTCTGTTTCTTCAACAACCGGCATGGAATCGATCTCTCGTTCAATTAACTTTTTAGCCGCCACGATTAATGAATCCGAATTAACACAATAGGCGATGTTCGGCATTCTCGTCATTATTATATGCACAGGCATTTTATTTAAATCCTGTGTTCCGATACTGGAACGCAGTAAATCTTTTCGAGACAGCACACCTTGTAATATTTCATCTTTATCAATAACGAATAGTGTTCCGACATCCTCGGAAAACATATGGATAATCGCATCATACACCGTCATATCATCGGGAACAACTACCGGGATTGACTGGAAATCTTTCACTTTTAAATTCAGCATTGATTCCGTAAAGGCTGCCGTTGTTTTTTTTCCTGCATAGAAGTAGCCCACACGTGGACGCGCATCTAAAAATCCAGCCATCGTTAGTATAGCTAGATCAGGTCTCAAAGTAGCGCGCGTTAATCCAAGGCGCTCTGCGATATGTTCGCCCGTAATAGGGCCATTTTCTTTTACAATTTGCAAGATTACATCTTGACGTTTATTGAGTTCGATTGGACTCACCCGCTTCAAATAATGTTATACTTTTTCATTAATTATTATATACTATTTCCTTCTATATTGCGAAGAAAACAAACCCATGCTACAATATTACCGAACAACTCACTTGTTGTTTATGATTATTAATATGTAAGCGATGAAGGGATTTATAAGTATCAATTCTAACATAAGCGAGTAGGGATAGTGCAAGCCTACATTGAATTGAGAAACGGCACCCCTGAGCTATTTTTATAAAAGAGGTTTTTATTTATTTAAAAACAAGCGGGGTGGAACCGCGGGTACATCGTCTTGATGCACTCGTCCCCGGGCAGAGCTTTTGTGCCCGGAGACGGGTGCTTTTATTTTTATTCAGCGGGTGTTTATACACCCGCTGAATAAAAATAAGCTCTGGCAGATGTCACAGATTTTTTAGATGAAAAAAAGTCAGCCTAAATACGTCACATTCTGTGACAACGGCTTACTGCCCCACATCCTGTGGGTCTAAAAATCTGGACGCAATTATGCCGAGGCATAATTGATTAAATATTTATAGGAGGTTTTTTTCATGGCAGAAAAATCAATGGAGACAATTGTATCATTAGCAAAACACCGCGGATTCGTATTTCCTGGATCTGATATTTATGGTGGTTTAGCAAACACTTGGGATTACGGTCCACTTGGTGTAGAACTTAAAAACAACGTAAAAAAAGCTTGGTGGCTAAAATTCGTTCAGGAATCAGAACATAACGTAGGCTTGGATGCTGCAATTTTGATGAATCCTAAAGCATGGGTTGCATCTGGTCACGTAGGTAACTTCAACGACCCGATGATCGACTGTAAAGCATGTAAAGCGCGTCACCGTGCAGATAAATTGATTGAAGATGCTTCTTTAACAAAAACAGGCAAAGAAATTATCGTTGACGGTATGACTTTCGATCAAATGAAAGAAAAAATGGAAGAGCTTGAAGTAGCTTGTCCTGACTGCGGAAAAATCGACTTCACAGATATCCGCCAATTCAACTTAATGTTCAAAACGCACCAAGGTGTAACTGAATCTTCTTCAAACGAAATCTACCTGCGTCCTGAAACAGCACAAGGTATTTTCGTAAACTTTAAAAACGTTCAGCGTTCAATGCGTAAAAAAACACCATTCGGTATCGCACAAATCGGTAAATCTTTCCGAAATGAGATCACACCAGGTAACTTCACATTCCGTACTCGTGAATTCGAACAAATGGAACTTGAATTCTTCTGTAAACCGGGTGAAGATCTTGAATGGCACTCATACTGGAAAGAGTTCTGTAAAAACTGGCTTCTTGCATTAGGTATGAAAGAAGATTCAATGCGTTTACGTGACCATGAAGATGATGAGCTTTCACACTATTCAAATGCGACAACAGATATCGAATTCCGCTTCCCATTCGGTTGGGGCGAATTATGGGGTATCGCAGACCGTACAGATTACGACTTAAAGCAGCATATGGAACATTCAGGTGAAGATTTCACTTACATCGATCCTGTTTCAAATGAGCGCTATGTACCATACTGCATCGAGCCATCATTAGGTGCAGACCGTGTAACATTGGCATTCTTATGTGATGCATATGAAGAAGAGCAATTAGAGGGCGATGATACGCGTACAGTATTACGCTTCCACCCTGCTCTAGCTCCATTTAAAGCAGCAGTATTGCCACTTTCTAAAAAGTTATCTGAAGAAGCTGGCGACGTTTGGGCTGACTTGCGTAAAGCATTCCCGGTTGATTACGATGAGTCACAATCGATCGGTAAACGTTACCGCCGCCAAGATGAAATCGGTACACCATTCTGTATTACGTACGATTTCGATTCAAAAGAAGACGGTCAAGTAACAGTTCGTCACCGCGATTCAATGGAACAAATCCGTATGCCGATCGCTGAAGTAAAAGCTTATATCGAAAAACATTTACAATTCTAATTTTATAAAACACTTTCTGTTCGTTTTGAGCAGAAAGTGTTTTTTAATTTAACAAAAAACAATCCAACCGTTCTACACCCGGTTGGATTGTTTTATTTATTCAGCTGTTTTTCAATATCGAATTTTGCATGTAAAATGAGTTCACGTAATTCATCAAACTGCTCTTCATCAAAGCGCGCTTCCGGAATAATAATTGCAATCGATGCAACCGGCCGCCCGTTAGAAATTATCGCCGTACTGAATGAGCAGGCACCGATAATACGTTCTGCACGTGTAAAAACATATTGCTGTTTTCGAATTACCTGTAGCTGCTCCAACAACTGCTCGCGATCGACAACCGTATTTTCCGTTACGTGCTCCATCGCCACCTCATCCAAATACTGATCAATTTCTTCCTGCGGTAAAAAGGCCAGCAATGATTTAGCAGAGGCTCCGGCATAGAGCGGTGAAGTATCCCCAACATGATTACGTGCCGATAAAGCATATGAACTCTCGATATTCATAATACAGCGGCGCTCATTACCGTCAATAATGCTCATCGAAATACTTTCTTTCGTCGCTTTATTCAGCTGCTGAAGAATGGGCTGTGCAATCGTAATGATGCTTGATTCTTCCTCAACTAGCTTCCCTAAGTGGATTAACGATAGGCCAAGCTGATACTGCTTCGTCCGATCATCCCGGATTAAAAAACCTTCATACACTAGTGTGGCAACAAAGCGTTGCAAGCTAGATAGCCCGATTCCTGTCTTTTTATTTAATTCAGTTAAAGAAAGCTTTGGCTGTTCTTTCGTAAAGGCACGCAATATTACAATTGTTTTTTGAACTGTTTGCATTAAATACATTTTTTCAAATTTTTGTTGTTCCACCCAAAAGCCCCCCTTTTCCTAATAGTAGCAAAACTCATTCATATAAAAAAGAAGGGGCTATGTTAAAAGTCATAAAACTTTTCACCTAACTTTTTCACCAACAATAGATATCAATCAATAGGAATCACCAATTTTGGCCCAACAATTCCTAATTTTTATTAATTTTCAACAAATCATCCGTATGTTCCCCTAACTGCGGTGCCCCGTATTCATAGGAAATATTAAGCTCCGAATGTTGTAAAGGGTTTTTCACAAATTTCACTGTCCCGTATGACGGATGTTCGATTTCGCCTACTAGATTCCGGGCGACAACTTGCGGCTGCTGAAACGCCTCCTCTATTGTGTTGACACGTCCGCCAGGAATTTTATACTGCTGCAAAAGCTCAAGCCATTCATCACGGGTTTTCGTTTTGGTAATATCGGAAATATATGCTGCTAGTACGTCTTCATTTTGTTTGCGCAATGAATTTGTTTTAAATCGCTCATCTGTCACCCAGCCCTCGCGATTAATCATCTGGCAAAACTTTTTGAACTGATCTTCAGTGCCGACACAAAACATGAGCGGGCCATCCGAACATTCAAACACCTGATATGGCGCTACGTTATTATGCTGGTTGCCAAGACGGTTCGACTTGAAACCGGTATTCAAATATGCGCTTGCAACATTAGCGAGTGAACTCATTTGTACATCTAGCAGTGCCAGATCAATAAATTGACCTTTGCCCGTCATGTCACGCATTCTTAATGCCGACAGTATCCCAATTACAACATAGTGGGATGTTAAAATATCTGCAATTGGCACCCCTACTTTTGTCGCTTCTCCATCAGGATGTCCCGTTACATCCATTAATCCGCTCATTGCCTGAATAACCGGATCAAATCCCGGCTCTGCAGCGAGCGGCCCGGTCTGACCAAATCCGGTCACCGAGCATTGAATAATTCGCGGATTAATTTGCTTAAGCTGCTCATAATCGAGCCCCATCTTCTTCATATCGCCCGCTTTAAAATTATCGATAATGACATCCGCTTCTTTTACTAAATCAAGCAGTACTTCTTTATCGGACTGGTCTTTTAAATTTAATGTGATTGATTTTTTATTGCGATTCGCACAAATATAATACGTGCTTTCCCCATTTATAAATGGTCCCCAACCACGCATACTATCCGAACCAGCCGGATGCTCGACCCGAATGACTTCAGCACCTAAATCCGCTAAAATCATCGTTCCTGCCGGAGCAGCATACACACGCGATAAATCCAATATTTTAACATTATCCAATGGGCGCATCCCCATCACCTCAATTCTTCTACTCTTTTATTAACGATGGTGCAATTTTCCGTTCCGGCTGCTTCAAAATGATTTGTGTCGCAACAGCAACGGCAATGACTGCTAACGCGATTAAGTTATAAATTAACGTAGTATCCATTAACGCAATCCCAGCGCCAAAAAAGACGAGGCGCTCGATGAAATACGTGTGTCGGAATAAATAGCCTTTAATTCCGGCAGCAATCGATACACCACCGATACAAGCCGTAATGGCCGCAAAAATGTATTCTCCGATTGTACCGCCTGTTAGCAGCAGCGCCGGGTTAAAAATAAAGAAGAACGGGACAATAAATCCGATCAACCCGAGACGAACCGATTCAAATGATACTTTATTCGGCGATTCCCCAGCGATACCTGCTGCGGCATATGGTGCCAATGCTACAGGTGGAGTAATACTTGATAAAGCAGCAAAGTAGAAGGCGAACATATGTGCTGCAATCGCCGGTACACCTAATTGTGTTAAAATCGGTACAGAAATTGTGGCAACAATAATATAGGCAGCTGTTGCCGGAATCCCCATTCCTAAAATAATACTGATTACCGCTGTTAAAATAGCTGCCAGCATGACACTGTCTCCAGCAAAACTTAATACGTTGTTTCCGATGATCAAACCGATACTTGTTAGCGTGATCGTCGCAATAACAATCCCTACGATTGCACAGGCAATTCCTACACTAATCGCTCCTTTGACCCCTTCAACAACAGAATCGATAACCGCTTTCAGATTCATACGTGTATGTTTGCGAATGGCTGCTGTCGGCACGATTGAAAATAGCGCGAAGATTGCCGCATATAACGGCGAATAGCCTGCAAACAGCATAAATAATAAAATAAATAAAGGGATTAATAAGTGCCCCCCGTTTTTAAGAACTTGCATCGCTACCGGAATATTCTCTTTTGAAATACCCGATAACCCCATTTTTTTCGCTTCAAAGTGCACAATCATAAACAATGTTAAATAGTAAAGTATTGCTGGTACAACTGCCGCCAGCATAACAACCGAATACGCAACACCTAAATACTCCGCCATAATAAAGGCTGCGGCACCCATTACCGGTGGTGCAATTAAGCCACCTGTCGAAGCTACCGCCTCAACAGCCCCGGCAAATTTTTTCGAATAGCCGGCCTTTTTCATCATCGGGATTGTCACTGTACCAGTTGTTACAACATTACTTACTGCACTCCCGCTGATTGTGGCCATCAACGCACTTGCAAACACTGCAACTTTAGCAGGTCCGCCTGCTGTACGGCCCGCAATTGTCAGTGCCAAGTCATTGATAAAATCCGAAAATCCGCTGTTTTTTAAAAAAGCACCAAACAGTACGAAAATAAAAATATATGTTGCCGAAACACCAAGAGCCGTTCCGAAAATTCCTTGCCCGCCCCAGAACATAATGTTGATGATCCGCTCAAGGCTAAATCCGTAATGCCCTAAAATTCCAGGTATATAGGCTCCAAAGAAATTGTAGGCAAGGAAAAACAGTGCAATTAATGTCAGCGCATTACCGACAACGCGACGTGCAGCCTCAAATAATAATACGATCGCTATCCCGCCGACCCATAAATCAAGAATCGTATTTTCTCCTGCACGGTCTCGAACTAAAATATCGTAAATAATAACGAAATAAAGTGTCACGAAAATTGATAATGTAATACAGATGCTGTCAAACCATGTAGGCAACTTTCTCGTCCCAACACTTTTCTTTGTAGCAGGATAATAAATAAAACTAAATAAAAGCAAAAACCCTAAATGCCACGCACGAAATTTTGTCGCTTCCATCACACCGATACTGCTCATATATATTTGGAAGATGGACCAGATGATTGCAACACCAATCACGATTTTTCCAAATATACCAACATAATTACGGGAATTGATATTTTTATCTTCAAGGTCCATTAATTGTTGAATTTCATCTTTTTCAAGTACTTTTTCTGTCATACCGTCCCCTCCTTGTCCTTTACTTTTAATCGATTACACCAATTTCACGATAATAGCGCTCTGCACCCGGATGTAGCGGTATATCTGCCGTTCCCGCAACCGCGCTTTTCGGACTGAACTGCTTCGCAATGCTGAATGATTTTTGCAGTGAGTTCAAGTTTTCCCACAGCTCTTTCGTCAACTGATAAACGGTTTCTTCATTCACACTTTCTTCAATTACGATCGTGCTGTACTGACCGACAGTTTGTATCGCTTCCGGCTGTTTATCATATGTGTTTGGCTCGATCGTATAAGCAAAGTTCCAAGGGTATTCCTCTACTAAATGGTCAATGGCGCTGTCAGAAAAGCTTAAAACTTTTGAATCTACTGTTGAGATCAGCTCTGTCGCAGCAGCTGCCGGTACACCTGTATATATATTGACACCTTCCACCTGACCATTTCGCATTAAATCTGTCGCTTCTGTAAAGCCAACATAGTTTGCTTTAATATCCTTTTCTCCAATACCATGTGCTTCAAGGACGAGACGGGATTCTACCTCAGTCGCACTTCCCGCAGCTCCGAATACGAAGCTTGTTCCTTTTAAATCTTCAATTGAATTGTATTTCTCATCGTTTTTCACAATAATATGACTGATATTAGGATATAAGTTCCCTAATATGCGAACGTCTTCATATTGTTTTCCTTCAAAGCTTCCTACACCGTTGTATGCTTCATAGGCAATATTCACCGTCGTAAATGAAATATTCGCCTCACCTTTACGCATTAAATTCAAGTTTTCAATACTCCCATTTGATGCTTGAGAAGCAACACGCTTTTCCAGTTCATTTGTCCACATCGTTGAGATACCTGCTCCAAGTGAATAGAAAACACCTGTTGTTGTACCTGTTGTAAAAATAAGCGGCTCCCCATAACGCTCAGCATTACTTTGGCAACCTACTAGCAACATAGCAGCCATTGATACTATTGCGAGAAATTTTTTCTTCATCCGCGTCCCCCCATGTGCACTGTATTATTTGAAAACGGCTTTTCGTTTTTCTACTATTGCTTTGACTCCTTCTTCGTATGCTGGTAATTCTGTTACTAAGCCCATTTTTGACGAAATATAGTCAAGTGAAGAACGAAGACTCATTGATTGGCTTTGATAAACAGCACGCTTAATAATTTTGATCGTTTCAATTGGACCATTTGCCAGTTTCTCCGCATAACTTTGTGTAAAGCTTTCCAAGTCCTCATCATTCACAACAAATGTTACGAGACGTGCTTCCTTTGCTTCCTCTGCCGTTAAAACACGCGCTGTCCATAACATGTCAAGTGCTTTGTCGATACCGACGAGGCGAGGTAAAAAGTAAGCACCGCCATCACCAGGAACAATTCCTACATTAATATAGCTTTCAGAGAACTTCGCAGACTGTGCAGCAATACGGATATCACACATCAATGCCATATCAAGTCCTGCACCCATTGCAAAGCCATGCATCTGCGCAATGACCGGTTTATCGATTTCCTCAAGTAATAAAGGTACGCGCTGCACCTTTTTCCATAAAGAATTTTTCCGGGCCAACGCTGTTGAAGTAATATCTTCCTCACTATGGTAAAAGCCCTGGCCCGCCACCATTGCTTTTATATCTCCGCCTGCGCAAAATGCTTTGCCGTTTCCTTTCAAAATGACAGCTCGAATGTCATCATTGTCACGCACTTCTTCCAGCGCTTTTATCCACAAAAGGATCATTTCTTCGCTAAATGCATTTAAACTTTCCGGGCGATTCAGTGTTATTGTTGCAATATGGTCCTTCACTTCAAATAATAAATCCGACATTGTTTTCCTCCTTATGCATGTACATGCGTTTCTACTTCATCTGTAATGCTTTCCCACAAGTCTATTTTTGTTTTCAGCAGTTGCTGTGCCAACTGTTTTTTCCAGTAGCGTGCCGTAAATTCTTCATCTCGCCAAGCCCATAAGCGGCGCGTATACTGGTGGAGGCGATGTTCATGTGTCACACCGATCGCTGCATGAACTTGGTGCGCAGAAGTTGCCACCACACGACTCGCATCATCCATTCGCAAGCGTGCATACGCCACTTCTCTTTCTTCTCGCCCAGCTGCCAATAATGTTTGAATATTATTGACTGCCACTGTCATAAGCGTCTGTTCTCCTGCCATATTCGCTAAATGCTGCTGCACAAGCTGGAACCGGTGAATTGGACGGCCGAATTGTTCGCGTTCTTTACTAAACTGAACACTCAGCTGGAATGCGGTTGTTAGTGCTCCGCTCATTTTGCTGACAGATGCCGCTGTAACTAACTTTTTAAATTGCTCATACTTCTTTGCTGAAATCGGCACTTTTTGAAGCGCTTTCATATTTTCGAATACGACTTCTGAACGTGGTTCGGCTGCCAAATTTGTGCTGTTTTTCAGAAGGGCATCTTGTAAGTCGGCAACAATAATAAACTGCTGTGCCTCTTCCTGTGCAACCGCCACAATTTTTTCAGCATACTGGGCCCACCCGACATGCTTTAATGTACCGGATAAAGCATTGTCCTTTAACTGCAGCGGGATTGTAATGCTGTAGGTAGTTAACTGCTCAAATCCTTTTAGGTCCACTTGCTGCAATAAAAAATGGGCTAACGTATGCTCAATAAACGGAACAGGTACAGCATATTTTCCTAAAAGTTCATACAGTGCCAATAAATCTTCAATATCCCCACCTGCTCCTCCATCTTCTTCACTTACCACTACCTGATGGAGTTCATTATCTAGCAACAGCTGCCAAACATCTTCGGCCCACTTATTCTCCTCCAAAAGATCAACCGTTTCTTTTTCGACTTTATCTTTAAAAATCTTTTCAACTACTTCTAAGACCATTTCTTTAATTTCGCTCATTGTGCAATAACTCCCTTCGCTAAAATTCCATACAGAACTTCTGATGTTCCGCCACGAATTGTAAAGCCTGGTGCATGTAAAATAGATTCAGCCAAATATCGCTCGACCCTATTGTCGCTATGCAAGTTTGGATACACATCAAGCATCAGGCGGATGATTTCAGGAATTTTCTGTTCAAACTTCGTGCCGATACTTTTTACAAGTGCTGCCGGTACTGCAACTTCGCCGCCTTCTTCCAATACTTTTGCAACCCCAATTGATAAGTTGCGTAATGACCACAGTTCAGCAACAAGCTTCGTCGCTTCTTCCAGACCCACTAGATCTCTCTTAATCTTCAGTTGTTCAATTACCTCGTTTAAAAGCGGGAATGTACTTAAAATTCGCTCAGGCCCACTGCGTTCAAATGCCAGCTCTGCCAAACCTTGCTTCCACCCGTTACCTAGTGTCCCTACTACCATCTCATCCGGAACAAATACATTATCCAAGTAGATATCGTTAAAATGCGGTTCTCCTGTTAAATAACGAATTGGCGCAATCGTCACACCTTCACCTTTTAAATCGATTATAAATTGCGAAAGACCTTCATGCTTTTTCTCACCTAATGGTTCTGTACGTATGAGCGTTACCATGTAATGTGCATCATGGGCATTACTGGACCAAGTTTTTGCACCATTCACAATCCAGCCGCCCTCCACTTTTTCCGCGCGTGTTGCAACGGATGCCAAATCTGATCCACTGTTCGGTTCACTTAAACCGATCGCGAAAAAGCATTCACCTTTCACAATTTTCGGCAAGAAAAATTCCTTCTGGTAGTCTGTACCAAAGCGCAGCAGCAATGGTCCTGTCTGGCGATCTGCAAACCAGTGTGCAGCTACCGGCGCGCCAAATGCCAAAAACTCTTCCGTTAAAATATAGCGGTCAATTGTACTGCGCTCACTGCCACCATATTGCTTCGGCCAGGTCATTCCGATCCATCCCTGCTCTGCCACTAGTTTTGAAAAAGAAGGGTCAGAGCCGCTAAGCCATGAGTCACAGCGTGTTTCAAATGTCCCGTTTTCAATATGTTGCTTTAAAAAACTTCGCACTTCCTGTCTAAACTGCTTTTGTTCTTCTGTAAATTGTACATTCGGTAGATTCATAACTTTACCTCCAATTACGCATATTGTGTAATGACTTTCTAATAACGATATTATAAAATACTTTTTTCCGAATTGTCAAAACTTTTGTACAATATCATTGCTTATTGCAGAAAAAATGCGCATTATCGAGAACCTATCATTTATCAATCTATTTTGTGATATATAAAGAATTTCACCTTATTAATATTTTGATTATTTAGATAATTAATGTAAAAAAACGATATAATCTAATAAAGAATAGATGGAGGGGATTACATGTTTTTTCAGTTAAAGGACAGCACCGCCACAACTTTAGACACATTCGATAAAATTTCACATCTCGTTAAAGCTATACTCCACTTTGAATGCCCGGAACACCGCGCACAGCATCACATCCTCTACACGGCGAATATGAAACTTGAAACTTATCGTGAAGCACAGTCATTTTACAGAAAATTTGACGATCCGAGCAATGCACTTGGTCGGTTAAGTCGAGAAGCGTATGAACTGGCAAACAAAAAATACCATCAATTATTTACAATAATCCGGAGCTATATGCATTTAAGCGACCATAATAAACGCAACCACTTTAATCACCACTTCCGCTTTTCTAAAGAAAAAATCGAAGCGATGTTTACTCTTTTTGAACAAATGCACCATCATGAACACTTAAAACTTGAATTAGAGTTTTATGAGCGGTTAAAAGAAGATATCATCCCATTGCTGACACAATTCGAATGACTCGCTGAAACCTTTTTTATTTAGGAACGTAAAATAAGTAACATGTCCATCAGGAGGGCGACTCATGGAAACACAACAGCAGCTGGAAAATCACTTATTAACAATCCAACAATGGGAGAAAGATCAAAGCGGTTTATGGTTTTGGGAAAGGATTGGCCGCATCCCATTTAAAATACTCGATAAATTAACACCGAAATTCATTCAAGAGAAAATATCCGTTTTAATCGACGAACTGGTGAGTTATGTTCAAACCGGCGGAAAATATTTAGTAAGCGAAAAATCGATGATGCGTCATATTCAAAAACATACGCTCCATTCGGTTTCCACATTGGAGGATATTGGACAAATGCCAATTGAAGATATGGTGGAACTGAGTGAAAAGCTACAAAAAAACCGTGCAAATATTGCAACCGTACAAGGAGCATCCGCCGGCTTTGGTGGTGTGTTTACATTGGCGCTCGATATTCCTGTCATTCTAGGGATTGCGTTAAAAACATTACAGGAAATTGCGATGATCCATGGTTATGATCCAAATGAAAAAGCCGAGCGTATTTTCATCGTAAAGTGTCTGCAATTTGCTTCTTCTGATGTTGTCGGCAAAGAAGCGATATTAAATGAGCTGGCACAGCATTATGAAAAACCTAACGCGGCAGAAAATATGGTTTCTCAGTTACAAGGCTGGCAGGAAGTCTTCTTTACGTACCGGGACAATTTTGGTATGAAAAAGCTCTTTCAAATGATTCCTGTAGCAGGTATGATTTTCGGTGCCTTTATCAATAAGTCAATGATTGAAGATATTGCCGAGGCAGGCATGATGCTGTACCGCAAGCGACGAGTGCTGGAGCGGATGAATGAACAGGATAACCGTTAGATGCACAAAAAAATAGCCAAAGAATTTAAGTTCTATCTCTTAAATCCTGTGGCTATTTTTGTTGAATATTTTTTTATTGAGTTCGTGCATTTCTTTTAATCCCTTATAAAACGGATAAAGTTTCTGTAATTCCGATTCATCCACATTACCGCTTGATAAATTATTTAAATATAATAACGATGCATCAATTCGTTTTTGAATTTCACTTCGGTTATTTGTCGTTGTCCCATGTCCTGGCACAATAACTTCAACTTTTTTATCCGATATAATTTTTTTCGCCTTTTGGATTGTTGCTAAATAGGCTTCATAATCTTCTATAAAAGGAAACTCGACATCCGATAAATAATCCCCCGCCAAAAAAATACCGAACGAATCCACAACTGTAAATAACCCATCTGCCGTATGCCCTGGTGAAAAGTAAAAGCTACATGTTATATCCGGCAGCTCAAGTGTTTGGCCATCTTCTTTAATCACGATGTCTATGTGAGGATAGATAATAGAATAATCTCTATCAACATAGTACTGAGCATCAAACTGACGGATTTGTTCCAATACCTCTTCTTTATTCGCCCGCTTGACAAAAGCTTCACTTGCAATTGTTGTCGCATGCGGAAATGCGCCTGCTGCAATAATATGATCATAATCACTATGTGTATAAATAAGATACAATTTCCGATCTTCAATAATCGACTCGATATAGGTTTTTATTTCTGCAATTTCGTTCGGCAGCCAGTTAGGATCGGTTACGATTAATGCCTGCTTTGTTTTGATTACCGCTGATGTCGTTTGATATAACACACTTTGAAATACGGTTAACTGCTCATTTTCAAATTGGCGCATTGTGTTTCCCTCCTTAACAAAAGAAAGCAAGTCTGCGCGATTCTACGCTTTCGACTCGCTTTATTTCCTAGGCAATAATTTTCCCGGTGCTTAAACAGGAGTTGATTTCCATTTCGGGTCGGACGCTTTCCGCGGGCCCGGTCTGAACTTGTAGTCTCAGACGTCTGGCTGTTTCCGCTGGAGTCGCCCCCCTTCATTTCAATCAACTCTTTTAATCTAGACTTTGCCGTCTTAATATGGAATAGCAATAATTTTATTCCTCTTCCTTCTTTTCACGCTGCAATAATGGTGTACGCTCCAGTTGTTCGATGAAGTTACGTGATTTCAGACGAATTCCCGTTTGTTCTTCATAGATTGTCGTGACAATTTTTTTGATAAATTGTTTTGTCTGCGGTTTTAACTCCAGCTTGCCGACTTGCTCAATCGGCACCGTATAAAACATGCGAATCAACTTGAGCTGTGTTGGTGACAACCTGATAATATACGGGTCTAAATGGAAGCACCGATGACATATAAATCCGCCTTGTGTAAATGAAAACGCAAATTCTCCATCAACAGCTCCACACCCTGCACATGCATGCAAAATCGGCTGAATCCCTGCAAACGGGAGCATTTTCCAATCGACAAACAATGTAATCGCTTCCGGATCATACCCTTCTTCAATTGCATTCAATGCCTGAATTAATATATCAAAAGCATAAGGTTCCGGTCTGCCTTCTTCAACGAGGCGATCGACAATTTCCACGATGTAGCTTGCATAAGCTGTTGCCACAATATCTGTTTGGATGTGGCGCATCGAATTGAAATGTTCCCCTTGCTGCAATGTCCCCATGCCTGATGTTCGCTGGACTAAAAACGAGCCATGCATAAATGTTTGCGTTACACCTGCCAAACGACTCGTAGGTTTTTTCGCTCCACGTGCCATACACGCAACTTTACCGGCTTCACGTGTCATCAGAGTCACGATTTTATTGGATTCACCATAAGCACGCGCCTTTAAAACGATGCCTTCCCATTTATGTAGCATCTGTTGCACATCCTTTTATTTCTTTCGTATCTCTATTATACCGCACAATTGCTAGAAAAGTTTAATAAACGGTTACATGTTGGCCCATGATTTGCTTTACCCACTGCAAATTTTTGACAGAGCGCTGTTCCACATCTTTTAATGGATAAACCCGATAAATTCCATCTGCATCCAGTAATACAGAAGTGGCATAAAGCTCAGGTTCATCTATAGTAATCCAGTCGCCTTCCTTAGTAATTTCAAGGCTCGCGATTCCGCCGATCATTGTGTTCGGGATCGTTATAATTGTTGAAAAGAAATTACCGAGCGAATAAAAAATATGCGTCTCCTGTCCCTGTTCATTGATGAGCTTGTCATACGGTTGCAGGACATGCGGATGGGTCCCGAAAATGATATCGGCTCCCGCTTCATTTAATATATCTGCATAATGTTTTTGATTGTCATTTGCTTCATACACATATTCCGATCCCCAATGCATCGATACTGCTACAACATCGACCGATTGTTTTAATTCCTCGACATCCGCTTTTATTTTCGCTTCATCAATATAATTTATGAGAAATGGCGATTCCTGTGGCAAATAAAGTCCATTTGTCCCATATGTGTAGGCAAGCAGTCCAATTTTTATCGATCCGATTTCCATAATACGTTGGGTAGACCTGTCATCTTCATTTTTATAAGCCCCTACATAAGGCATATGGTAGTCTTCAAGATTGTTAAAGACGGTACGCATTCCATTTTCCCCTTGATCGATAATATGATTATTGGCGATTGTGACTAAATCGACTCCCGCATGTTGAATATCCCGAATAATATGGGGCGGACTCGAAAATAATGGATAGCCGCTTAGTGGATATTCATTTCCGACAGGAGGCGATTCCTGATTGGCGATCAGAAAATCATAGCTTTGCATCATCTGTGTTACTGCTGAAAAAGATGAAGTAAAATCATTATATTTCGCAAGTCTTAAGTGCAGTAAAATATCCCCCGCCATTGCAAGACGAATCGATTCTTTTGGTGCTTGTTGCTCACGTTCACTAATTGGCTCGTTTTTGTCTTTTATATCATACTCTATATTTATTGTTGGCGACGGGATGGGCTCTTCGATATTCATTTGTCCTTCTGCGACAATAATCGTTTTGTCCTGATCGACTGTCGCAACGACAATAAATAATAAAGCGAGTGAAATCCCCCAAAGCGCCAATAAAAATTTATTTAAATTATTCAATGCGTTCACCTTCTAACTTCTGTTAAATATTCCCTTACTAAATGGTAGCAGAACATTGCCTATAATCAAGAACAAAATCATTGTCGTCCTGGGGTGGGGAATTTATTCGCCAAGTTGTGGGTGAATGTAGAAAATGTTGAGAGGAAAGTAGAATGTTTCCGGCCGAATGTAGAAAACTTCTAATGAAATGTGGAACAAAACTGCTGAAATGTATAACCTATTCATTTTATTCGCTAATTCATCAGAGTATGTAGAATGTTTCGAGGGCAAAGTAGAAAGTTTCCGGCCAAATGTAGAACTTTTCACCGATAATGTGGAACAACGCATCTAAAAAGGAAACTCCATATTCGTCATAATATCTTCAGCCACGGCGTTATCGTACGGACATCCCTTCATGCTTAGTGATCGCTGGATTCCGAATGTCTGAAGCGTCTCCGAAATTAGTTTGTTATCGAACTCTTGTAAAATTAATGGTAAAATAAAAAGTGTTAATTAATTGGGATTGGAGGTTACAATTCACAATGTCAGCTAAAAAACACTCTTGGAAAAGTTATTTATTTTTAATAACAAGTGTATTAGTAACAGCAGCTATGTTTCTATTAGATCCAATAGCTAGAGCAAATTCTGAAACACTTACGCCAGTGATTCTAGCATTTATTGGTCTTGGCACAATTTGTTCTATTGTGTTGGCTGTTTTCTGTTTCCGTACTTTAAATGAAAAAAAGACTTTACCAATATTGGGTTTGCTTTTTACTAGTTTAAATGTTATTCTAATTGTTTCGTTTTTATGGATTGGTGCAAATATAGTATAGATAGAAATAACATCCGTCAATTACTTTTGCACCCCGAATGCCATTACGAATTGTTGTATCCCCAGGACCTGTTTTATTTGCAGCACTTAAAAAAGCTGTATGGAATGCAGTTTTCTTATTCCGCAATCGGGCCATATTATTGAATAACATTTTCCATGGGGTAGCGTCAGAAAAGATGCAGATTTACAACGATATGAAATATAGTATACAAATTTTTATGCAAATTAAAGAACAAGTCCAGCAAGTATAAATGCTGCTGCATCAACGTTTGCACCTTTTGTATAAAAATCTGTATAAAAAATAGTTCTCATAAAAAGCCACGAACGTTGATTTAACAACATTCGTGGCTTTTTAATGTGTCCCAAAACTTTTATTTGGGAACATTATTTTTACTTTATGTGTATGGTTATACAGATGCTCTTTTATTGATAATAAATAAAAATATAAGATGGCATATAACAATGAAAATAAATAAACCACCTAACAATGCTAGAGAAAACCATTTTAATTCAGGTGTTTGAACTACACCAGCAGCATCTACTTCTCTAGTATAAATAAATGTAGCTAGACCGCCAAATACGACAATCCAAAAACTGTAAGCGTCCACCATACTTTTTTAATCATTTTTATTCCTCCCCGTAATTAAATCTACGAAAAGAAATTAATTAGGTTTCATATTTTTTCCAAATAACTGAATTGAAATGTAAGGTATAGTTCCCAAAGCGGTGTTGAACTGCACCCCATTTGTTAGACACATACTAACAAGGAGGTGCGGTTTTTCTATGGGAAAAATGAGCGCAGAAGATAAATTAGCCGCGGTTGAACGCTATCTAAATGGCAAGGAAAGCTCCAGAACAGTCGCTGCGGATTTTGGTATTTCACATCGCCATTTACTCACGTTGACGAACCAATATCAAAAGAATGGTGTAGAAGCGTTCGTCAGACAATATACAAATTATACAAAAACGTTTAAACTAGACGTACTTAACTATATGACTGAACACGGTACGTCCTTACACGAAACGGCAGCGATTTTCAATATCGCCGCAAGTTCGTCTATACGAAAGTTTCTTTTTAATAACAAAGTAAGTTACTACACCCAAGCAAATGTATATAATTAACATATAACTTCCCAATAATATTGAATTCTTAAATACAGTGGTTAGCGAATACATACTTAGTAATATATAGATTATTAAAAATACATATCCATTCTTTCTACTTTTCACAAAGACAGAAGTAAAAACAGCCAATATTAAGCTGACAAATATTAAATGACTTAAAATGACCATTATATATATCAAAATACTAAACTCCACTAGTTCCCCCCCAATCCTCTCAAGTAAAGGCAATTACCTATTTTCAACAAACCTGCTACGTTAAATGAAGTATAACCTTCCCAAACCGACGTTTGGTAACATAATTACAGTCTATTCCCGTAACCAAAATCGTATTTGGGTACTTCTTTGTATGTAAGGTATGAAAACACACGGATATGACGAACCCTTATTCCACAATCGGGAGCGATTCTTCAATAAGAAGATCGCGTTTTTCCGTTAAGGGCCATATTGTTGAACTAACCTATTTTTCTGAAGAGTGTTAGAAAAGATGCAGATATATAAAGATAAGAGATTGGCTATACAATTTTTTATGCAAATCAAAGAACAAGCCAAGCAAGTAGAAACACCGTTTCATCGGCAGTTTACGTATCATCTTTATAAAATGTTGTATAACCAATGTTCAAAAGAAAAGGCATAAAAAGTTGATTTTAACAACATTCGTGCCTAAGGTATTTCTTGATTTTTAAGAAGCAAAATTTATAAAAAGCGATGCTTCTTATTATTCTAAAAGTAAGGATTTTCAAGGTATATTTATTTTTTTACATTTAATAAGAAATACCTAAGTTTTTATTCATATGGTTTATCATAATCCTCAACTTTAAGCTCTTTAAGGAATTCAATAAAATTTATTCTATTTCTATATTTTTCTCTATAATATGATTTTTTACTGAGAAAATCTTCTTTAACAATATTAATAATATATAGTTTCATACGTGTTTCCTCCGCATAACCATAATTTTCGGTAAGCTCTATTAGAAAGGAAACAATATAATTAAATAATACAGGGAAATCTTTTTCAATTTCTTCCTGGTATTCAACTAAAGCTTTAATATACTTATATAACTCACTTTGTTTAGTAAAACGGAAACTGCATCCTGTATTCCAATAGCCAAGCCAAATAGAAAATATACCAATAGAATACCGTCTCAATTCTTTATCAGAATCACTAAAATATAAATAACATGGGTAATGTGGAAACGCCATTCCACCATCAAAGCCTAATATTCTGAAGCCACTGTTCAATACTTTTTTTATTTCAGCAAGAACCATACTTTTTTCTTCCCTTGTAAGGTCTTTTTGAATTTTTTTAACTTCTGAGCTCATAATAACCTCCCTCTAAAGCTGAAAATGAAGTAATGACTATTATTATTATACAGAGCCTGATATTGTCCTAAAATTCGGAGGTGATAATGTACTAAATAAGAAAGAACACTATTAAAATCTGGCAATTAAGTTAGTCGCAGAGTACATTCTTCCAAAAGTAAAGCGAGAAACGTTATTAAATTAACGTTTCCCGCTTTTTGGTAAATTCCAAAACTTTGATTTGGGAACGCTTTTTGTATGAGAACTGTATAAGATTTTATTAATTAATAGCCAAAGTTTTGTAGCTCCCAAAATTTACCGCTTTGTATAATAGTTACATATTTAGCTTTTTCGCAATTAAATTTAATTCATAATCCAGGCTTGTTGTTGTTTTTAAGCAATCGTCAGTCGTTTCTGTAACGGTTGGAAAAACCGATTTATTTATAGTGTATTGTTTTAACTTTAAGTAATAAGCTATTGGGAAATCGGCACCATCCCACATTTCCGAATAACCGACTAGACCAAACTCTGTGATAAGAGATTCTAAACTCGTTACTATCGATGACACGAATTTATCGTAATTACATGAAAATTTCACATCAATGAATGGTCGATGTCTTCTACTATCATCTTCATATTGTTTCACTGTAACAAATAGATTTTCTTCAGCGCTTTTTATATCGGAAAGATTGAATTCCCACTCAATTAAACCGGGCTCTTGATGCCAACTACATTCTGTTTCATCTTCATAAAACTCTGGATCAATATCTGGATTCAACCGCAAGATAGCTTCTAAAAATTCTTTCAATGCATCAGAAATACAACTAGCCTCAAATGAAAATTGTTGATTTGACGATTCCAGTTCGCATCTAGCCCAACCAGCATCTGTAATTTTATAATTAAATTTCATTTTTTCACCTTTTCAATTACGAATCATATTTTGAGTAGAGAACATGTCTATACGCAAGTTAGTTTGGTAGCATTAATTATAGCCCAACTTCGTTTTCAAAATCGTATTAGCGAACAACTTTTTTTACGTATGGTCGTAAGCCACTCGAATATGGCAGCCCCTTATTCCACAATCTGGCGCTTTCCTTGAAGAAGGAAAGCCCTTTTTTGCGTAGAAGGGCGCTATTGTTTAAAAAGCCTATAGCTGTTAACTTATCATAAATATATTACGACAAAAGAAGTGGCTAATATTTAGCCTCTTCTACTAACTTAGTTTCAAACAATTTAAAATATCATTTGCTAAAACTTTTGAACCTGCTGCCCCTTGTAAATACTTCAAATCTCCCGTTGATAACCAATCAATTTCTTTAAGATTTAAAAGTAATTGAGCAATTTTAACAGAATCAGATTGTTGCGATTTCTCCCAAAAATTTTCTGTAACAATTTTATTGCCTGCAATTGCCAATGCATTTAAACAAGTAATATGTGTCATGCGATAAGATAAAAAAACACACCGAATTTCCCTTAAAGAAAATCGGTGTGTTCTGCTGCTATCTATTAATACTCGTCTTCTCTAAATCCGAAATCGCGTAAATGCGTTTGCTTGTTACGCCAATCTTTTTGAACTTTTACCCAAAGCTCTAAGTATACTTTTGAGCCTAGTAGCATTTCAATATCCTGGCGGGCACGTGAGCCGACTTCTTTTAAAAGAGCACCGCGTTTGCCGATGACAATTCCTTTTTGTGAATCGCGTTCTACCATGATTGTCGCCTGTACATGAATCATATTTTCCTTTTCTTCATGTGGCTTAATGCGCTCAATGACAACCGCAATTGAATGTGGAATTTCTTCGCGTGTTAAGTGCAATACCTTTTCACGAATCAGCTCAGAAATAATGAAGCGTTCCGGGTGGTCCGTTACTTGGTCTGCCGGGTAATATTGCGGGCCTTCAGGTAAATACTTTTCGATTGTCGATAATAAGTTTTCCACGTTGTTGCCCTGTAATGCTGAAATTGGAATAATTTCAGCAAAGTCGAACTTATCTTTATACGAATCAATGATTTTTACCAGTTCATCCGGATGTACTAAATCAATTTTATTGATGATTAAAAAAACCGGTGTTTTATTGCCTTGTAACAACTCGATGATGAATTCGTCACCTTTTCCGATTGCTTGTTCAGCATTAACCATAAACATGATCACATCCACTTCGCGTAAAGCATTACGTGAAGTTTTCAGCATAAATTCGCCTAATTTATGTTTAGGCTTATGAATCCCCGGTGTATCGATGAAAATCGTTTGAGAGTTTTGTTGGGTTAAAACACCTTGTACTTTATTACGTGTCGTTTGTGGTTTGTCAGACATAATCGCAATTTTCTGGCCGATTACTCTGTTTAAAAATGTTGATTTGCCCACATTAGGACGACCTACAATCGAGACAAAGCCCGATTTGTATCCTTTATTTTCCTGCATTTTTCATATCCTCCGTATTAAATGCACCCGGGATTAGCTCACCTACTGTTGTTTGTTGAACGTCACCATTCATATTTGTTAAGTAGACAGGCATATCCGGAGCACAAAATTCACTCATTACTTGTCGACAAGCTCCGCATGGGGAACATGGACCCGGTGTGTCTGCTACGATCGCCAGCGCTTTAAATTTCATATTGCCTTCTGACACTGCTTTGAAAAACGCCGTACGTTCCGCGCAGTTTGTCATGCTGTAACCTGCATTCTCGATATTGCAGCCATTGTACACTGTACCGTCTTCTGCTAATAATGCCGCACCTACTTTAAATTTCGAGTAAGGTACATAAGCAAATTCACGTGCAATTTTAGATTGTTCCATTAATTGTTCCATGTTCATCTTTGGTTCCCCCAAAATATTATTTTTAAAACCATTTTGGTAAAAATATGAGTAGTCCGATTATAACACTTGCGAGCGCAAAAACAAGTACAGCACCTGCCGCAACATCCTTTGCCTGCTTGGCGAGCGGATGAATTTCCGGTGATGCCAAGTCCACTACACGCTCGATTGCCGTATTGATCAACTCAGTTCCGATGACAAAAGCTATGACTAAAGTGATGATACACCATTCAACGATCGATAGCCCCGTCAGTAAACCAGCCATCAGGACAATTACTGCACTCACTAAGTGAAATCTGAAGTTTTGTTCCTGTACAGCCGTAACTAGTCCTTCCATTGCATAACGAAAAGAACGAAAAAATTTACGGACGTTCATTCGTATCACGACCTAGGCCGTATGACTGTAAAATCGTATCTTGCTTCCCGAACATAACTTTTTCATCTTCCCGTGTCATATGATCATAGCCAAGCAGGTGCAAAAAGCCATGGACAGCCAAGAAGCCAAGCTCACGTTCAAACGTATGGCCATATTCAGCTGCCTGTTCACGAGTACGGTCTGTCGAGATAATAATATCACCTAAAATACGGGGAATCCCTTCACCGATAATTTGCAGTTCCCCTTCACCCATTTCCTCCAATGCAAAAGAAATGACATCAGTAGGCTGGTCTTTATCGCGGTATTCACGGTTAATTTCATGGATCGCTTCATTCGTCACAAATGTCACCGAGACTTCCGAGCCATCCTCGATTCCTTCCTGTTCCGCTGCATGCTGAAGCAGTTTTTCCACTAACTCCAAGTGGGATTCTTGTACTTCATTTGTTTCATCTAAAAAATCAATTAATAACATGTTGTTCCCTCCTACTATTCCTTTGGATATTCAATACGCGAGTGGAACGTTCCATTTAATGTTTCACATAATACGTCTTCTATCTTTTTCAATTCTTTTAATGAAATATCGCATTCATCAAACTGGTCATCCTGTACACGATCCTGAATAATCGTTTGCACAAGCTTCTGTATTTTCTCTGCATTTGGGTGCTGCATTGAACGTACTGCTGCTTCAACACTGTCCGCAATACTAATGATTGCGGCCTCTTTCGTCTGTGGCTTTGGACCCGGATATCGGAATACACTTTCGTCCAATTCTTTCCCTTCTTCCTTAGCCTTAAACAAAAAGAATTTCAATGTGCTTGTCCCATGATGCTGTAGACAAATATCGATGATTTCCTGAGGCATTTTATGCTTGCGCAACAGCTCTGCCCCATCTGTAGTATGTGCAATAATAATTTCTGCACTACTCTCGGGTGCCATCGTATCATGAGGATTTGTCCCCATTTGGTTTTCAATGAAAAATAAAGGTCTTCGCGTTTTCCCAACATCATGATAATAGCAACCGACTCTTGCTAGCAAGCCATCAGCCCCAATTGCTTCACATGCTGCTTCAGCCAGATTGGCAACCATTATACTATGGTGATACGTACCGGGTGTTTCCGTCAAAATTTTCTTTAACAACGGGTGATTTGGATTCGATAATTCGATCAGACGTACGACCGATAAAAGTCCGAAAGCCGATTCGAAATACGGAAGGAGACCCATCATTAAAGCACCGGATAACAATCCTGAAATAATCGCTGCAGCAACATAAAACGCAACTTCCTTCATTCCGTATCCTGACTGTCCCATCAGTATATAAAATGCAATAAATACGATGTTAACAAGTGTTACGATACCTACCGCCTGCAAAATGTCTGTCCGTTTTTCAAGGCTGCGCATAAAAATAATCGACGCAAATCCGCCAAATAAAATGTAAAGCGCTGTATCCATCTGCAAAATACCCGATAATCCTTCATGGAAGATGATGCCTGCAGACGCAGCAGTAATGATTGTCACAATACTTGCGGTGCGGTCATTGGCTAACACGCGGACTAGCATTGTCACTAATGCCGATGGGAATATAAAGGCAATCATCAGATCAAAATTCGTTGAAATCAGTGCGATCAGTTTCATCATGATTAACGCAATCACATATACAATAATCGTCACGAGCAGTTCATTGCGCTTTGAAGCAATGTCTTTTTCCGTGCGATCAAACAGAACAAACAGGAAAGACATTTGCAGTAAAATCAAAATAATTAATCCGGCAATCGGTTTAATCGATTCTTCACTGTCCAGCATCCCTAATAGTTCAAGCTGACGATAAATTTCGCGTGTAATTACTTCGCCTTCCTGGACAATGATCTGTCCTTGCAAAATACGTGTTGGCTCAACTGCTTCCTTTGCCTGCTGTTTGGCAATGGCCGTTTTTTCTTCATCCAGTACTTCTGTTTCCACAATAGCTGCACGACCAATAACGATCGCAACACTCATTAAGCCTTCAGATATCGAAGGCTGCTGACGGATCTTGCTTTCCAGTTCATTACGGTACGGCAGCAAGCTATCCTTACGAAGCGGATAATTTAAGTTCACTTCAACCAATGTCGCCAATGCATCACGTGCAGATTCAAGATTTGCTTGTGATGCACTTAATACATTCAGCAACTGTGCATCCGATAAAATCAGATTTTGATGGTTATCAAATATATCTTTTAATCCGGTACGCAGCATTTTTATTTGTTCGGCTTGGGATATTTCCTCCTCCGCCTCTGCAATATCCTTCTTCACTTCCAATGCAATATCAAAAATGGTTGTCACAAAAGTTGCACGCTGACTTGGCACTTCATCTTTATATATGTATACAGGGTCTACGGCTTTCTCCGCATTTTCCCTTTCTATTTCTGTCTTTACCGTATCTTCCACTGTTTTAGATGAACGAATGGTTTCCGGTGATAATTCAGTTAGTTGGATATCATATGTAACGCCCCGAACATTATCAATCATCAGGAAAAACTGCAGGAGTGCAGTAGCCGCAAGGACGATGAATAACAGTGCGCGAAAGCTGATTAATTGGATGAGCTTGTTAAATCTTTTTATGATCATGCACCTCCCTTTGTTTCTATGTTCATTTTATCAAATTTATATGTTGGGTGTTACGAAAAGTACGTATGTTTTTCAAATAAATGTCTTTCCACCTACTAATGGGTGGAATAATTCCTCCTCTTAGTTTATATACGGAGTTTTTTCCAATAAGTTTCATGCTATTTTTCCCAATAAAAAACTTTCAACCTTTAAATAAAAGTTGAAAGTTCCATTTTTTATAATTCCTGCTCTGTGTAAGCCTGAATGACTCTCGCTACTAATGGGTGACGGACTACGTCACCTTGCTCAAGTATTTGGAAATGAATATCTTTTACATAACGTAATGTACGCTCTGCAATAATCAGACCGGACTCCGTGTTTTTAGGTAAATCAATTTGTGTTTTATCGCCTGTAATGACCATTTTTGAGCCAAAACCTAAACGCGTTAAGAACATCTTCATTTGCTGATGCGTTGTATTTTGAGCTTCGTCTAAAATGACGAATGCATCATCCAATGTACGGCCACGCATATACGCTAAAGGTGCGATTTCAATCGTCCCGCGCTCTATTAGACGCTGCGTCTGCTCCTGTCCATAAATATCATGAAGTGCATCATAGAGCGGACGTAAATACGGATCGACCTTTTCCTTTAAGTCCCCCGGTAAAAACCCTAATGACTCTCCTGCTTCAACGGCAGGACGTGTTAAAATAATCCGTTTTACATGACCATTTTTTAATGCCTGTGTAGCCATCACAACCGCTAAATACGTTTTACCGGTTCCGGCAGGTCCAATTCCAAAAATCAGGTCTTTATGACGGATTGCCCGGATGTATTCACGTTGCCCAATCGTTTTTGCACGGATTGGCTTGCCTTTTGTATTACGCGCAATTTCTTCATTATATAACTCCGCATAATATTCAATTGTGCCTTTGCTGGCCATTTCAATGGCTGTTGACACATCACGCTGATCGATATTAATATTTTTTCGTATAACTTTCAATAACGCTTCTAAAACTGCATATGCTTGATTTTTCTTTTCTAAATCATCGCCTGCAATTTGTATGACTTCCCCACGCGTAATAATTTGTACGCTATAAGTTTCTTCAATCAATGTTATATTTGCATCTGACATTCCTAAAAGCATTACAGCTTCATTTGGATTGTCGATTTGAAGCTCAACATATTTTTCTGACATACTCATTCTCCTTGGTGAATTGGATGTGGTTGTGCGATATTTTCATTAATTAAATACAAGACTTTCCCTTTAACTGTATCATCATCACTGTGGACGTGCAAAAGTTTTTCTGCTTTTATGGCGGTTTCAAGTGGTAATGAAGAAATCATCTTTTCGTGCAATAATGGCAAGATAGTCGTTTCTACATCCTTTTCACTTATCTTTTCCTTCTTTTTATGAAACATTCGATAAGGCTTATACGTTACAAAAGTCTTTAACGGTTCAATAGACATCTGTTCTATTGCTGTCCCGATTTTCTCCCAGTTCACGTCATACTTCCAGCCATGATCATCCAATACTTCAATTTCGATTGTTTTAGGAACAGAAAATGATGTTTCAAGCCAGTAATCAACAAACACTTCGCCTTCTGCACCAACAATGATTTCTTTATCCCCATGCTGCAAAACACCTGAAACGAGAATATCTCCCTTGTATACCGTCATATTTTGTTCCACTTGACGAACTCCGCGCTCAATTTGGAAATGAGTTACGACACCACTGTTGTTCGCCACTAAATGCTGGTTCTTATTTACTTTTGGTACCGGCTCAAACTTTGGCGCCAATTGCGGATTAATCGTAATCTTACTTCCATTTTTCATAATATGTACCCATGAAAACTCCCGAAACTCCTTCATCATCGTCTGTCTGATTTCATTATCGGATAAAAACGTTTTTTTCGGTACAGGAAACTCCACACCCATTTCCTTTTGCAGATAGTGTGCCACTTCATCTTCCAGCTCGATTGTGGCGGCATCAACTTCAACTTGCCATACAAACCGTGACAGTATGATCGGCAGGATGATTAACATGATGATGCCAATCGCCGTAACCATATCTTTTTGCAGAATTCTCTCCGGCTCGCTGTAACGGACTGTAATTTTAACTTTCGCTTTTTTTCTTAGTCTGCGCAGTAAAGACAAGTTACTATGCGCTACTTGGAAAGTTATTTCGCTCTGTTTAAAATTCAAGTTGAAAATCCGGATTTTATGCTCTTTCATCAGCATAATAAAAGCACTAGCTTCTTTAGATTGCTTTAGTTTAATTGTTATAAGCTTTTTATAGGATTTACTCATTTTGCATTCCGCTCAATCGTAAGCTTCTGCAGATTTTTACATTGAATTAAAAAACCTTCTTCGAATAAATGCTGGACTTCCACTTCCCCTGCATGAACATACATCGTAAAATCTTTAGTTGTACAGTTATATTCAGTCGGGGTTACATCACCTATCGTATAGGAACCATCATAGCGGATATCCATAAAAGAGGTGATTTGCAATTTATTGTTTTTAGGAAATAAATTTTTCAATAAAAGCCTCCTTTTTACGTCACTATATGCTTGGAAAAAAGAAGGCATGTATAGATAATTTTATCCCGCATTAACGGGTAGTAAAACTACCCATAAAAGCATGATTGGTTTTACTTAATCGGAATTTCCCAGTTTGCAAAGTCACCTAACGCATCACCGGAACTTTCGCTTTCCGGCTCTTTAAATGCAGCTGGAACCCGCATATTCAGTGATTTATTTTCATCGTATATGTGCTGAGGAATCAAATAAGTCACGTTAAAAGTCGTTTCCATTTGAGGATTCACCATAATTTGCTCGTTCTCAACAGAAGACGACAGCTGCTCTATTTCATCCTGCTCTAATGTTTGAATTGTAAAATCCGGCGTATAGTAGACAATTTGACTGTACTCATTTTCTATAGTTCCTTTAATTTCAAGAATTAATTCTCCCGGCTCAGCGGAAACCTTATTGACCGTATAGTCGAGCTTTAAAGTGACACCTTCCATACTATGTGTCAATGACTCCTCACTCTCATATACAGTAGACGTTCCATCCGTCTCCAAAAGTGTTTCTTTCTCTTCCTTACCGCATGCGGCCAATACTAAAATAAGAATTAACAATAACATCCATCTTTTTTTCATGTCTGTATCCCCCTCTCATAATAGATATACCCGTTTCCACATAAATTTAGTTACTGGTTTTCTATACTATGTAAAAAAACTACCTATTCCCACATTACGTTGAAATAGGTAGTCTCGTATTATTTTTTTCTTGCTTTAGGTGGGCCCAGAACTTCTGTCATAATAATGGCCTGCATTAAATCACGTTTGTTCGATGGCACAACTTGGAAGGCTTCTGCTTCTTTTTTGGCCATTGCAACAATTGGACGCTCCTTTAATGAACGAGGATTATTGATCTTGTCAGTTACTGGTTCCACGATTGAGCGAGCAACTTCAACAGGTTTTTCTACTTGTTTAGGGAGCTCTCGTTCTATTCTTTGACTTACTGGTTTTGCTTTTTCATTCAGCTGGCCGAATACTTCATTCGCAAAATCCTCCAATGATTTTGGACGTTTTTGCTCTGTTCGACGTTGAACTTCCTGTTTTCGAGGAGCAGGTTGACTGCTAAATGGCGGCATCTGTTTTGATTCTTTTTTTTGCTGTTGTTCTTTACCTTTACCCAATAAAGAACTGACAATAAAGACAATCACCATAATGATAATTCCTTCCATTTAGTGCTCACTCCTTTCCTCGATTATTTGTTTTTCGGATCTTTGTTGTCGTCATTCGAAACTTTTGAGATCGAATCACGCATTGATGTGTCCGCCTGAATATTTTTGTAGTTCATGTAATCCATAATACCGAAGTTGCCAGAACGTAGCGCTTCTGCAAGAGCCATTGGAACTTCCGCCTCTGCTTCTACTACTTTCGCTTTCATTTCCTGAACTTTTGCAATCATCTCTTGCTCGCTTGCTACGGCCATTGCACGACGCTCTTCGGCTTTAGCCTGAGCGATGTTTTTATCTGCCTGTGCTTGCTCGATTTGAAGCTCGGCACCGATGTTTTTACCGATATCAACGTCCGCAATATCGATCGATAGAATTTCGAATGCTGTACCAGAGTCTAAACCTTTAGATAAAACCGTTTGAGAAATTAAATCCGGGTTTTCCAGTACTTTTGAATGTGATTCACTAGAACCTAGTGTCGATACGATACCTTCACCAACACGGGCAACGATTGTCTCCTCACCAGCACCACCGACTAAGCGGTCGAGGTTTGCACGTACTGTAATACGCGCTTTTGCTTTCACTTCAATCCCGTTCATCGCAACACCGGCAATAAATGGTGTTTCAATAACTTTAGGGTTAACCGACATTTGTACCGCTTCTAATACGTCACGGCCAGCTAAATCGATTGCTGCTGCACGTTCAAATGTTAATTCAATATTCGCTCGGTGTGCCGCGATTAATGCGTTAACAACGCGGTCTACGTTACCACCTGCTAAATAGTGTGATTCCAATTGGTTAATTGTTACTTCTAAACCGGCTTTATGAGCCTTAATTAACGGATTCACGATACGTGACGGAATTACTCGACGTAAACGCATTCCGACTAATGTGAAAATACTTACTCTTACACCTGCTGCTAGTGCACTAATCCATAGTGCAACCGGAACAAATGTGAAAAATACTGCCAGGATAATAAATGCAATGACTAATCCGACAATTAATGTTATTGTTCCTGCATCTGCCAACATATTCATACTTATTCTCCACCTCTTCCAATAAATTCTCTTACGACAATACGAGAGCCTTCTACTTTCACTACTTCAACTGTTTTACCAGCATCAATATAACCGCCTTGTGTTACAACATCAAGACGTTCCTGGTCAACAACAACGGTTCCTGATGGTCGCAACGGCGTAATAGCCTGCCCTGTTTTGCCTATTAATTCAATTCGGTTTTTGTTTGAAACATAACCTTCTTCCGTCGTCGTTGCATCTCTCAGCACGAGACGGTTGAACATATGCAACTTTTTCCCGAAGAATTTCATAAGTATCACCATTCCTATACCTGCAATTATCATTGCGATTAAAATCGAATAAGCCATATGAACAAAGCTTTCCCCTGCAAAAAGCAAACTTCCTATCATTAATGCGCCACCGATAATACCAACTATACCACCTGGTACAAATAGCTCGGCAATGAGTAAAATAAGTCCGATTACAAAAATGATGACTGTTTCATATCCGGCAAAACCTGCAATCGTATGTCCAAAGAAGAACATACCTAATGAAGCAAGCCCCATTGTCCCTGCAACACCAAAGCCTGGTGAATACAGCTCAACAACTAATCCGATACTTGCAATCGACAGTAAAATAGGAACGATAATCGGATTTGTAATAAAGCGTGCCAGTTTTTCAGCAAATGTTAGCTCAACTTTTACTACTTCGCTGCCATCAAGGTTGGTGATTTCAAGCAGTTCCGTTATCGAAGCAACAGTGCCTTCTGAGTACTTAACTTTTTCCGCATCTTCTGCAGTTAAAGTGAGGAGCTTTCCTTTAGGGGCTCTTAGTTCAGGCAAATCGTAGTCGTTTCTGACCATTGCCTGCGCATATATAGGATCCCTGCCGGAGTTTTCGGCAGCCGAAGTCATTTTGGCAAGCCAGTCGCTTTCCGCCTTTTCTCCTGCTGTGTTACCGGAAGAATCGATGACCGCCGCTGCACCCATTGTTGCGTTTGGTGTCATATAAATTTTATCAGCATGTAAAGCAATATACGCACCAGCAGACAGCGCATCCGAATTGACGAATGCAATAATCGGTATATCGATTGCATCCATCAGCCTGCCGATTTCCGAAGCCGCAGCAACAAATCCGCCGGGTGTATGCATATTCAGAATAATTGCTTCTGCGTTATTACTTTTTGCTTCATCGAATCCACGCTTTAAATGCTCCACCAAACCTTTTTCAATTTCATTATTGATGGATATTTCATACACTTTACCATCTGCAAATGCTGTTAAAGAAGGAAACATTAATACGAATGACATGACCATCAGAAAAATCCAACTAATCCCTTTCGTTCGTCTCAATTTTATCACCCCTTTAGCTAAGTTATGTACAGTTAATTCTACGGATGAGATGAAGAAAAGTTTCAAATTTTTTTAAATACCTAAAAAAAACTTCCTCCTATATTATTTGCTAACATATACCAATTATACGGTACTGATCGCTAATTATTAAAAGTTTCTCGAAAACGCTTTCTTTCTCTTCTCTATTATGGTTGATTTGAAGAATAAAAACAAATGCAAATACCCCGCAGTTATATAAATAACTGCGGGGTATATCATTTGTCTGCTCAGTTAAATCTGAAAATTGCGTGTTATGAACGTAGGGTTTTTACAGGGAAAATTACCACTTACGTTTACGTGCAGCTTCTGATTTCTTTTTACGTTTAACGCTAGGTTTTTCGTAGAACTCGCGCTTTCTAACTTCCTGAATTGTACCTGATTTTGATACAGTACGTTTGAAGCGACGAAGAGCATCTTCAAGCGATTCGTTTTTGCGAACGACAGTTTTTGACATCTCTCTTTCCCTCCCTCCGAACACACGTCATACATGCATTAACTGTTAGTTAATGTGTACTAAAGTAGTATAGCGTATGATTAAAAAAGAGTCAACAAAAACTATCGAATTAGTAATTAGAATCTGATTTTAGACCATTCATAATAGCAACACCAGAAGAAGCGCCAATTCGAGTAGCACCATTCTCAATCATACGTTGCATATCTTCAAGGCTACGAACACCGCCGGATGCTTTCACACCAAGATCCGGACCGACTGTTTTACGCATTAATGCGATATCTTCAGCTGTCGCTCCACCTGTTGAAAAACCAGTAGATGTTTTAACGAAATCGGCACCTGCTTCAACAGAAAGTTCGCAAGCTTTTACTTTTTCTTCATCCGTTAATAGGCAAGTTTCTATAATTACTTTCACTAATGTACCATTTGCAGCGTCTACTACTGCTTTGATGTCATCACGAACTAAATCGTAATTTCCGTCTTTTAGAGCACCAATATTAATAACCATATCGATTTCGCCAGCACCGTTTGCAATCGCATCTTTTGTTTCAAATGCTTTTACTGCAGATGTTGTAGCACCTAACGGGAAGCCGATAACTGTACAAACTTTTACGTCTGACCCAGCTAATTGCTCTGCACTGAATTTAACCCATGTAGGATTTACACATACTGAAGCAAATCCATATTGCTTTGCTTCTGCACAAATTTTTTCTACTTGATCTTTTGTAGATTCAGCTTTTAATAAAGTATGATCAATCATTACTGCATAATTTTGAGTCATTTCTCATTACTCCTTTTACTAAACATTAGTTGTCCGTACATCTATAGTTTAGCATGTATTTTAATTGACGCAAATTATCAGACAACTTAAATTATTCGTCTGAATAGGCAAATTCTGTACGAATAATTTTTCTGTCCAAAGGTTCACCGGTATCTGTGACATACTGAATATTTAACTCAGGAATATTACGGTGGACTAACTGGTAGGTTAAAATATTTTTAATTAAATGCTCTTGTGCCAAATCAAATGCTTCTTCGTCTAAAAGTGCATCATCCGATAATACAATTTTCCAATTTGAAAAGTCTTCATTAGCATCGATATGTGTAATTCCATCTTCTGTACTTTGCTCACTCGTTTCTTTGTACTGCTCCAGGAATTGTTCCGTTTGTTGCGCAATTTCAGTTAACTGTTGCTTATTTATCTCTAAAGAAACGGCACCATTTGGCTGAATAGTTTTATAAACGTCCGATGCTTTGAACTCGATATTAAACGAGCCGTAATGCTGGGCTACTTCCGTAGGGATATTGACTTCTACCATAGCCGATTCACTTTCTACTGTTGGTTCTTCTTTTTTCTCCGTGCAACCATATAAAATAAATAGAATTGCAGCAACCATCCATATTTTCTTCATATAAATTGCTCACCTTCTTTGCTTGTAATCGGGGTAAACATAATGTTCCAAATAATAGTGTTGGCTTGTCCTCTACATAATATACTTAAACTTCCATTAGTTTAGGACTAACTATTTGTAAATTAATATGCTGTAAAAAAATACATAACGTTTCGCCCGATCATAAAAACTTGCGCACACTATTTTCTCTACCCTATTTTATTTGAAGTAAAAAAGATAGGCTATTTTTATATCTGCTTCTTACACGTTGTTCTACGTTACGGCGGACGCTTTCCAGGGGCACGGCCTGAGCCTGTAGTCTCAGGCATCGTGCTTGTCCCCAGGAGTCGCCGCCTTCACTCCGAACAACTAATTACCCTTTTATATCAAGTAAAGTCGTACAAAACAAAAAAGAGAAATTGCACATTGCAATTTCTCTTTTTTCATAAATTTAACTACGCAAGCACAATATTTATATTGCCTGGCCTTCCAATACGCGAACGAATTGTCCTTCGTTGTACGGGTAGCCTGCTTTAGTGACTTTAACTTTTACAAGCTGGCCGACCATTTCTTCTGTGCCTTCAAAAATTACTTTTAAGTAGTTCGTTGTATAGCCGACATATAGGTTTTCATTGTCGCTATCTTTAAAGCGCTCTTCCGGAATGACTTCCAGCACTTCCCCTTCAAAACGAGAAGCATATTCTTTTGCAAGCTGGTCATTCAGTGCAATCAAACGGTGAACGCGTTCGTTTTTGATTTCTTCATCAACTTGATCTTCCATTCTTGCTGCAGGTGTACCTGTACGTTGAGAGTACGGGAACACATGTAGCTCAGAGAATTTATGATCGCGGATAAAGTTGAATGTTTCCATGAACTCTTCTTCTGTTTCACCCGGGAATCCTACGATTACGTCAGAAGTAACCGCTAAGTCAGGTAAAGCAATTTTCAGCTTTTCCAGACGCTCTGCGAAAAATTCCATCGTATATTTACGACGCATACGTTTTAAAACTGTATCTGAACCCGATTGAATCGGAATGTGTAAGTGGTTTACAACAATTTCAGAGTTTTGCAGTACATCAATTACTTCATCTGTTAATTGAGATGCTTCAATTGAAGAAATACGTAAACGTTTCAAGCCTTTTACTTGCGCTTCCAAGTCACGCAACAGCTGTGCTAAGTTATAGTCTTTGAAGTCTTGTCCGTATCCGCCTGTGTGAATACCTGTTAGGACAATTTCCAAATAACCCGCATCCACAAGCTGTTGAGCCTGGCGAATAACTTCTTCCGGATCACGTGAACGCATTAAGCCGCGCGCCCAAGGAATGATACAGAACGTACAGAAGTTATTGCAGCCTTCCTGAATTTTCAGTGAGGCACGAGTACGGTCAGTAAATGCCGGTACATCTAATTCCTCATACACACGGTTTTTCATAATATTACGTACCGCATTGATCGGCTGGCGCTCGTTACGGTATTGATCGATATATCCAAGCATTTTCTCGCGGTCCTGAGTACCAACAACGATATCGACCCCTGGAATTGCCATAATTTCAGCAGGTGAAGTTTGTGCATAACAGCCAGTAACACAAATAACCGCATCCGGATTTTGACGGATAGCACGGCGAATCACTTGGCGTGATTTTTTATCGCCAGTGTTTGTTACTGTACATGTATTAATAACATAAACGTCCGCCTGATGATCGAACTCAGTACGCTCATATCCCTGCTCTTTAAATAGCTGCCAAATTGCTTCTGTTTCATAGTGGTTTACTTTACACCCTAATGTATGTAGAGATACGGTTTTCGTACGTTCGTAACTCATAATTTATATCATCCTTTCAAGGTTAGCACTTATCTATTTTACTCCGGCGAATTGCCTCTTTTTAGTCGACCGGTAGCATGCTCTTCATTCTCTAAATGAAGAAAAATATCAACGTGTTTTATAATAGCATAAAACGCTATACAAAGCCTATTTTTTTAACTACTTGTTAAACTACCGGCTTTCTTCCACAGATGTAGCCGGAGAGATATGTTCTTCACTGTCGGAAACCTGCTGCAGTATTACCTGTCCATCCGGTAAATCCATCAGTGATAAAGCCGCCTGTTTTCGAACCTGGCTATTTGAATCAAGCATTAACATTTTCAGATAAGTGTATGAATCATCCTCTTTGACAAAACGTAAAATTTCGGCAAGCAATAGACGCTCCTCCCAAAGGGCTGAATGAACAAAGACTTCATAATGCTTCACATGCGAAATTTTGCCATACGACGAGATGGCTCTTAGTGCTCGAAGACGGATTCCCGGACACTCGGACGCCAATAACTGTTCAAATAATGCAAGGTATGAAGGATTCATGTTCATGTTCAGGCACGAAAACTCCAGAAACGCTAATTTCAGCTGAATTGGCAATTCTTCAAAATGATCTTTAAAGTAGTCACAATAACTATTCTCAATATTCGATAGCAACAGATGGTACTCACTATCATAAAAAGTCAATCTAGGCTTATACATATGCGCCAAAAATAAATTTCTATTATATTTCGCTGCAACTTGTAACATTAATAAATATTCTTCGACCGAGCCGATACGATTATCTTTTAGCCGGCGTTCGATTAACGGTACTAAAAATTCCAGCTCCAAAATCAATGTGCGCTGTAAAACATGTAGACGGACAGTTTCATCACGGCTATTCAATTGCTTCACATAATAGTTTTTCATATTTAATGCAGCATATGTTGAAGCTCTCTCCAGGATTTCTTCTTTAATCATCGTTGTAACATACGAAACAAAAATAGCATCAATTGCCGCCAGCTCATTCTTTGTAGTAGAATGATTCCGAAGAGGCTTGTTTAAAACTAAATAATTATACCAGTCCCTTTCATTTTGCTGGATATAGTTATTAATTTTATTAAAAGAGTGTTTCTTTCTGTTCTTACGATAAATTGCATAAAAATAAATACATAATAAAATAAAAAGCATTGCACTACAGATAATTAAGATCCCTTTTAAAATTTCTTCAATCTCCATTATTATCGTGACCCTCTCAATCTGTTTTCCATGTTATTTACTAATATATCACCTTTTTCCGTTATCTTTATACAACCAATTTTTTCTCCTGTCTCCAATACTTCATTTATATATGGAATTTGACCCAATTTTTGGTTATTAATGGGGAGTCTTTATGAATTTGTTTTGGAAAATTTATGTACGGACAAATTCCGGTTCTTTCGAAAATAAAGAAGAAGACAGACAAAATAGACGGAGTAGTTCCGCCTATCAACTTAGTCTATATTATAAAGTATCATTTGTTTTCTTTTGCAATCCAGAACGTGTTAAGCTTCCCCAATCGTTTTTACCCCGAATAAAGTACCAGAATCCTTGAAGACGGAAAACAACCATTAGCGGACGGAACCAGAACACTTCCGATAATGAATACAATAATAGTTTTACCGAATCCCGGATACGTGGATAAGTGCCCATACTCCATGCTTCCAGCAAAATAGAAAACATCGAAATGACGGTACTGTAAATTAAAAACAGGACAAATAAAGTAAGAGCCGATTCCAAATAGATGTTCCCAATTACAAATGATAAAATGACATATATATATCCCAATAGTTCAATAATCGGGCCGATTAATTCAATAAATACAAAATACGGAACAGATATGAGACCGATTTGTTTGTATTTCGGATTGAGCAGCATCCCACGGTTCAGCATAAGACTGCTTAACAGCCCCTGATGCCATCGTCTCCGCTGTGTTTTTAAATCCTTTAGATTATCCGGGGCCTCTGTCCAGCATACCGGATCGGGAATAAATTCAATCGATTTTTTTATTTTATTCTTCAATAAATAGTTGTGCAGCCGGACGACCAGTTCCATATCTTCGCCGATCGTATTCTTATTGTAGCCACCGACTTTTATTGTATATTCTTTCGAAAAGACACTAAACGCACCGGAAATAATTAATAATAAATTAAAACGGCTCAGCGCAATTCTTCCCATATAAAAAGCACGTAAATATTCAATAATCTGCATGACGACAATCGGATTATTCGGGACAACCGATTTCAAAACACTGCCGTACTCGATTTCCGAACCGTTTGCTATACGCACACTTCCACCTGCAGCAATGACTTTCCCGTTGGAAGAGACAATCGGCTTCATCACCTGCAGCAATGATTTAGTGGATAAAATTGAATCACCGTCAATCGAGCAAAAATAAGGAAATCTTGATACATTTATGCCTGCGTTTAACGCATCGGCCTTCCCTCCATTTTCCTTGTCTACTAAAACAATATTGTAATGGAGCTTCGACTGGTAAATGCCTCTAATTTCCGCTGACGGCAGCTGATTCTGTACAGTCCGGAAAACAGGCTCCATCTGAAAGACATCAATCACTGTCTGCAATGTCGAATCTTTTGAACCATCGTTTACAATCACGATTTCATATTGCGGGTATTCAAGTGTCAATAATGATTGAACCGTACTGATAATACCGATTTCCTCATTATAAGCCGGAACAATAATTGAAACAGGCTTCGAATAAACCGCATTTAAATTTACCTTTCCTTCCAAATTCTTATCCAGATTCCTGTCTTTCCTCAACTGTAAGAAAGCAAAGACCAGCATTAATGAATAAACCAATATAACAAATAACATGTATATAAAAATTAATGAACTGAACACTTCGTTAAACCAATAAAGTATGTTATCTAGATTCATTTATCATCATCCTAACTTCATGACTTCCCTTGCCATATCTGCTGCATACAAATCGTTTTCACTGTCGATTATTTGCTGTAAAATTACTCGTCCGTTTGGCATATTCAGTAAAGATAATGCCGCCTGTTTTCGTACTTGCCAATTTGAATCAGCTATTAACCGCTGAAGATTTTGATAAGATACCTCTTCTTTTACTAACCGCAAAATTTTCGCCATCATCAGCCTCTCTTCCCAGCTGGCGGAATCGACAAAGCGCTCATACAGTTGGAAATCAGAAACCATCCCGAATGATGCAATCGCTTTTAGAACTCGAATTCTTAACTCCTGATCTTCCGATGTTAACAAACGCTCATAGAAAGAAAGAAAATCATTACTTACATTTGTGCTTAAACTCAGAAAATCAAGAAGGGCAAGTTTCAATCCGATTGGCAAAGAATCAAAATGGCTTGTGAAATAGTCGATATAGCCTTCATCAATTGTCGATAACAAAAGTTTATATTCATAATCATCCAAAGGTAATCTTGGCTTATAAACATGGGCATAAAATAAATTCTGATTATATTTCGCGACTACCCGCAGCATTAACAAATACTCTTCCATCTCATAATCTTGTTTTCTTTTTAAACGCCGCTCAATGAGGGGCACTAAAAATTCCAGCTCCAGCAGTAATGTACGCTGCAATACATTCAAACGGACCGATCGATCACGACTTTTTATTTGCTCGATATAATAATTCTGCATATTCGATGCAGCGTATTCGGAAACTTTGCTGTGAATAGAAGCATTATTAAGCGTTGTCAAATAGGAAACAAATAGATGATCAACCGCCTTCATCGTAATTTGATTTTCCGGCCGGTGATCCAGCGGTTCGTTATATACAAGATAGTTATACCATTGCGTTTTATATTGTTCGAAATACGCATTCATCTTTTCATTGATTCGATTTCTTTTCGTCCCTTTATAGACTAAATATATAAATATACATAAAATAACGATCAGCATGATAGTGCCGGCAATGACCGTCCCGACTAAAAATTGACGATCTATCATATTATCGCGACCTTCTCAAATGATTTTTAATACGTATTTCAAAAATTTTCAAATTAAAGGGACGGACAAAGTAAGCATCAGCACCATTTTCAAAACTATAAAGCTGTGCCTCCTCGGAATTACGTGATGAAATAAATAAAATTAAATATTTTTGTTCATTAGGCAAACCGCGCAAATAATGCAAAACCTCAAAGCCATTTTTTCTAGGTAAAATATCATTCAGCACGATAATATGATGATGCTCACTTCGGTACCAGTCGGATTCTATAAATTCAAGTCCGTCATTAAACACCCGGACCTCCAAATCTTGTTCAGCTGTTTCCAGATTGTGAAACAGATTCGAAAAAATAGATTGTGTAATATGATCATTTTCGATGATGCTGACTTTCATCTTGATTCGCTCTTTTTCCATAAACTGCGGAATCACCACTATTTGTGAATCTGAAAAATCAAGGCTCATCACCTCTTCCTCGCCAACTTCCAGTATTTCTTCAAGCGGATGCAAAGAATTCGCAATTTCTGCAATAACGGCAACAAGCGGCATTTTGAAAGTTGACATAGCAGTTTGAAGCCGACCTAGAAATGATTTGGATTCCATTGCTTTACTGATCGATAGAACAAGAATGATGTATTGTTTTGACTGATGCGAAAAAGCAAAATCCGACTTACGTAAATTTTCTTTTACCAACTGATAGAATTCTTCATAGCTTACAGACATTTCATCTGAATATTTCACGAAAACAAACGTAAAATGAATCCCCTTTTTTCGGATATAAGTTAACTGCAAATCATAAAGATGCTTCAAATTTTGAAGATTCTCTACGCTATTACTAAACTGATTCTCCGTTTCTTTCATTTTTATTTCACCCCTGTTCATACATCTGCCTCAACCCACTGTAATCCACTTCAATCGCTCGGAAAACAGTGGATCTTTGCTTTAGCTTAACGGATCTCTGAAAATTTTTCCTGCAAAATATAATACGATTGCTTTAAACGTTCCTTATACTCGGGTATTGTCCAGCTTTCCCAAGTATAGGTTTTTAGGTCGGATTTTTTATCCGGTATACGGTTTTTCACGGTATTATTTTCGACGAGCAATGCACCGACTTCAATTCCTTCTATTATTTCCTTTGTCATTTCTTCATTTTCATATAAATCCGACCAAACTTCCAGACGGCTCGGATCCGTAAAATTCAGCAATAGCCAAGGAATACGAATTTCGACAATCCCCTCCGCTTTGTTGATTTCATAATCGGCTAGTGAATCATAATCCGGGCTTTCCGGGTTACCGTTTCCTTTTCGCAGCTTCCCTGTCTCGTATTTTTCGAATGGATAGGTTTTTTCGAGAATCGGAATCGTGAGCTGTTTATTTATTGCATACTCAATAGGGTTAAATTGCCCGCTGTTTTTTTCGGTCATCCCTTCAAACGGGACGAGCTTTAATCGGTCGCCGTACAGTTTCTGGAACACATCATAGTAGGCATCGACTTCAATTCTGCTATTTTCCTCATCTTTAATCGTCAGTACAAAATCAGCTTTGTTCAATAACGGGTAGTCCTTATATGTTGAATTCCCTTGCCCTTTCACTGTATGGAAATAAATTAACGGAAAATCGGCATTTGAGAATTCCGTATTTTCCACATCCATCCGTATATACAAATAGCGTTCATCGGAATCCATATACATGGCCATCTGTTTCGTTTTATACATCGGCTTTTTCCCTGACCAGTCCGATATATCCCCATCCACTTTTATTTTCAATGTATCAAAACTGAGCAGTCCGAACTGCTGTTCATTTGTTTGTGCATTAGACCAAAATGGCCGTTGATCCGGATTATCGAGATCCATCGTATTCCATGTCCGCTTAAACCATTCATCCTGCCAGGAGAACACTAAACCGCCAAGCATGCCTTCTTGCAGAATATCTTCATAGAGACTGACTAAATATTCCCCTTGCTGGCGCTCGGTCACAAAGCCCTGATTCCAGCCAAACGGATTTTTATGAGTCAATCCACGGGAAGCCGGTATTCCGAATTCGGAGATTAATATCGGCAGACGGTGCGCTTTTTTCAAATCATTCAAATATGCTGCATAGCTATTCGGTTCACCGCGATGGTCCTTATATTGTAAATACTCAGGCGTAAAATTCAAAAAATCCGGATAATACGGATAGACATGGTAGTTTGCAAATTGACCAACATGCTGCAGCTCGTTTTTCTCATAAATGACATTCGGATTGACGGTCGCCATATCTTCCTCTTCACTCGGTTCGTACGGGTGGTCCAATAAATCGGTCGTTACCCAGTTCGTAAAGCTGAACGGCCGCATCCATTTGTATTCGTCCATTTCGTACTGGGCGGCATATTCCATCTGCTCTGCTAGCCAGATTTCAAATGGAGCAGCATCTTTTGTCGAAAAGTACTTGCCGTCATATTGTGCCTTGCCTTTATTTTTCTCATTAACTGAATTAACTGCATCCGGATACCACTCGATGCCCATCATCCAGCCAATAACATATGGAGCGACATTGGCAGTATAATTCCCAAAAGCATGTCCCGGCTGATGTTCAATTTCTGCATTGCCGTGTAATATATCGATAATATCTTTTATTTCCTTTTGAAACTTTTCTGTCGGTTCACCATATACATCCAATTGCTCAATTACCGGCTCTTCTTCCAGCCAAACCCCATGGAACAAGTAAATCGGCTGTTCATGCGACTCATTGTACTCCAGCAACGCTTCATAAAATGCCGGTGGATGGATTGTATAAACACGGATTGCATTCGCGTGCATATCACCAATTGATTTGAGCCATCTTGTATAATCTTTTTTTGTAATTCCTGCTTCACCCGGGAAAAGACCGGGCTTAGCCATCCCGATATTTACCCCTTTTATGGTCATTTCCTGCCATTTACCGTTTTGCATCACTTCATATCGATTGCTTAGCACCCGGGCATTATAGGCAATATTCTGCTCATAGACCGGTTCAACGGATGTTGTAACTATTTGCTTCGATGTTGAAGAATCCTCATTTGCATCATCACTTTCCGAAACGGATTTATCATTGATGAAATAAATCCCTAACGGAACTGTAATCATCAGCAGCAATCCTAGTACGAGTAATATTTTTTTCATCAGCGCCACCTATCATCATTTATAATTAAAAAGGGAGAGAATTACTTTATTGTTTCTCTTCCCCTTAAACACGGTCCAAAAACGGAAAATAATTGAAAAGAAAAACACTCATAACCTATTTCAGATATGAGTGTCATCTTCAATCTATTAGTTATTTATATATTTCTCGAAAACATCGCCGAAATCTTTTTTAACAAACGCTTTCTTTTGCTCCAGCAGCCAGCTATGTGAAAATGCTGTGATTTCCTTAAATGCATCAGCTGGTGAAACACCCTCATTACCGGCGCGGCCGATTGCAGAGGCAGCTAAATTCAAGCTTTGTTTTGCCGCATCCATGCTGAATGTATTCGCCTTCTGTTCAAGGGAAATCGCATGAAGCGCTTTGTATAGATCTTTAATTTCCGTTAAGTGTTTTTTATGAATATCAATACTTAACGGCATATTTCCGATCACAAATTTAATTTCCACATCCAAATCAATTGTTCCGGCAGTTTCCAGCAGTACTTCTTCAATCGCAAAATGTTCGTAGTCATAGCGGCGTAGCATACGTTTTTTACTGATGGCATTTGCCCCGTCTACATGGATTAATGCATAGTTGGTGAAGCAATACTCATCTGCCTTTGTTTTGATCAGAAAATAGATTTGTTCATCCACTTCATTAAAAATAAAATCATCTGCATCTGTTTTGTCAAAGTCCTGTCTTGAAATCACTACCCCGATATCTGATAACCCTAATGCATCTGATGCTAATTTTTTGAACATTGTATTGCCTCCTTTAATTGAATAGTTATTATACGTTTCCATTCAATTAAAGGTTTCATTACATTGAAATCCCTAATCAGACATTTGTTTGAATGGCTGCAGGCTGATGCTTTAATTGAGATTGTTTCTTTCTATACAGTTCCACTTTCGGCAGTGGTTTAACCGGGAGTAACGTCTGTTTATCCTGCTGTAAAATGCCGTTTGCTGTAATTCGTGCCGATTCCAGAATAATTGGCAAGCCACTGCCCGGATGTGTACCACCACCGACTAACCAGCAATAATCGAGCTCTTCAAATTTATTGCGCGGGCGGAATACAAGCATTTGCGATAATTGGTGCCCTAAATTGAACGTTGCCCCTTTATATACATGAATATCGCGTTCCCAGTCGGCTGGTGTAATCATGCGCTCCTCTTCGATATATTCCCACATATCCTTAACACCCAGTTTATCCGCTACCATATTTAAAATCATATCCCGGAAAGGACCTGCCTTTTCCGACCAGTCGATACCGCTCATATTATTCGGTACCGGAACTAAAATGTATAATGTCGATTTCCCTTTTGGTGCAACCGTTTCATCCGTAACGACGGCATTTTGAATGTAAATCGAAGGATCCTCAGATATCAATTTCGTTTTTGTAATTTCCTCTACATTTTTCCGGTAATCTTTTGCAAACCAGATTGTATGGTGCGGTAAATCAAATCGTTTATTGACACCTAAATACAGCATGAACGTTGAACAAGAGTATTGTTTTTTCTCGAGCTTTTCTTGAGTATATTTTTTTAATAGACCGGGTTCCACAAGATTCGTCATCGCATGTGCGAAATCTCCGTTAATGATTACTTCATCTGCTTCAATTTCCTGACCATCTTCCAGCAGTAGACCCGTTACTTTTTTGCCTGTTGTTCTTAACTTTTTCACACCGTTATTTAATAAAATTTTCCCGCCTGATTCCAGGACAACTTTCGCCATCGCTTCTGTCAGCTTATTGATACCACCTTTAATGTGGTAAACGCCGTAAGCGTGTTCAATATATGAAAGAATTGAAAATGCGCCGGGACTTTCCCATGGTGACATCCCCAGATATTTTGCCTGGAATGTAAAAGCGAGCTGTAATTCCTCTTCGTTATAAAACTTTGAAAGCGTATCAACAAGAGAATTCCCTACTTCCAATTCTTTGAAAGCTTTCATCACTTTCGGATTGAACAGGTCTGTCAGCTTGTTCATCGGTGCCTGCAATACAGGAGCAAGCACTTCAAGTTTCTTTTGCGTCTGTTCCATATAACGCTCATAACTTCCCACATTTCCAGGGAACAGCTCATCGATTTGGCGAATCATCTCATCTGCATCACGCGTCATATTAATCTTTTTATTATGGTAGATTAATTGATACATCGGATTTAAATCGATCAAATCCACATAGTCGTGAATATCGCGACCTGTTAACTCAAAAATTTCCTCTGCAATGTACAACATATTTAAAAATGTTGGTCCCATATCAAATTTATACTCACCAAGCTTAATCTCGCTTGTTCGCCCACCTACATAAGCCTGCTTTTCATATACCGTCACTTCATAACCTTTATGCGCCAATAACATGGCAACCGCTAATCCACCAGGTCCTGCCCCTACCACTGCAATTTTTTTCATCTATAGTTCCTCCCTGTTTCGATTCGATATTGTACAACGATTTCCTCGTACAGAATAATTTGTATAATGTTTAGTAATATTCTTTATTCATTTCACGATTAATATTAATAAATTTCCATATTGTAGCTGTTTACAATAAAAATTTGTCCAGAGACACTGTTACATGTTATACAAACATTATACATATTTGTTTTTTGTTATACAAGGGAGAAATACATTTAATTTGAGATAGTTTATAAATAAGGGGGTCCGGTAGACAAAACAAAAAGCCTTAATTTCTCTTTGTGTGAGAAATTAAGGCTCTTTGCTTTGTTTAGGTCTGTTATTTTAATTCATTCACTATTCAAATTCATACGAAATTGCAGATAACGCATACAACGGTGCCGTCTCTGCTCGTAAAATACGAGGCCCCAGTGACATTGTCTGTGCACCGGCTTCAAGGAATACTGCCGATTCATGACGGGAAATACCGCCTTCAGGACCGAAAATACATAAAATGCGCGGCGTATTTTCCTTATTTAACGATTGCAGTTTTTGTTTAAATGTCGTACGGTTTGCCAACTTCGCATCCTCTTCATCAGCAATATAGACAGCATCATAGTTTGAGAATGTTTGTACAAGCTGCTTAAAACTGATTGGCTGTACAACATCCGGGACATATGTACGATGCGATTGTTCCGCTGCTTCCTGAGAAATTTTTTGAAGACGTTCCTGGTTTTTCTTTGCTTTTTTATCATCCCATTTTACAATCGAACGTTCCGCAGCAAACGGAATTAACGCGTGCATACCAAGTTCTGTCGCTTTTTGCGCAATCAGTTCCAGTTTATCGCCTTTAGGCAAGCCGCAAGCAATATCGACTTGTACCGGCATTTCCGGCGAAGGGATTGTCGTACCTGTTTTTTTCACACGTACATCCTGGTCCAGCTCGATAATTTCACAAACATACGCTACATTGTCATGTACAACAATGATTTCTTCTCCTGCCGTCATACGCATTACTTTTGAAATATGGCGCGCGTTTTCCCCGGAAATCATAAAGTGGTCCATATCTTTTTCCACAGTATCTACAAAATACCTTTGCATTGTCTTCACTCCTAGTTGATAACGTAAAAATCGAACATTTTGCACGTTAGCAAAATGTTCGATTTTCGATTAAACGATTTAATTAAGGACGACGTGAAATAATCGCTACCCAATCTTCCATCATTAATACTTCTTCAATGACAAATCCAGCTTTTTCAAGAGCTGCTTTGACATCATCTTTCTTCGCTCCGATAATGCCCGATGTCACGTAGATGCCGCCTGGTTTTACAATTGAAAATGCATCGTCCGTAAATGACATAATGATTTCTGCTAAAATATTCGCTACAACAATATCAGCCGGTTCTTTTACTGTGTCCAATAAATTGCCGTGGAATACTTCTACAATATCACTCATTTTATTCAATTCAACGTTTTCACGTGCTGCATTAACTGCCACTTCATCTAAGTCCAGTGCATGAACGCTTTTCGCGCCAAGCATGGCAGCACCAATTGACAGTACGCCAGATCCCGTACCAACATCGACTACTGTGTGGTCATGCTGTACAACTTTTTCAAGTGCCTGTAAACACATGACCGTTGTAGGGTGTGTCCCTGTTCCGAACGCCATTCCCGGATCCAGCTCAATGATCAGCTCATCCGTTGATACCGGTTTGTAGTCTTCCCAAGTCGGCACAATTGTAAAGCGTTCCGAAATTTTTACCGGATGGTAGTATTGTTTCCACGCCGTTGACCAATCTTCTTCATCAACTTCACATAAAGTTAATACATTTTCACCAATATTAATATCAAAGTTTACAAGGTTTGCGATTGCAAGCTTAATTTCTTCGATTGTTTCCGCTAAAAAACTTGAAGCCGATAAGTATGCTTTTACAATGACACCTGTTTTCGGAAAATCTTCTGGATTCAGTGCGTAAATTTCACCAAATTTATCGATTCTCTCTTTGTCTAATTCCTTTGAATCTTCAATTACTACACCGCTTGCACCAGCTTCGTGTAAAATGTTCGTCACTGCATCAACAGCTTCATGCGTTGTTAAAATCGAAAGTTCTGTCCATTTCACTTGCAATACACTCCTTAGTCGCCTTTAATTTTTTTCTTGATTTTGTCGAACAGCGAGCTTCCGTGTTCTTCCGGAATGTCTCCACTAATTTCTGCGAATTCACGTAACAATTGTTTTTGTTTTTCCGTTAATTTCGTCGGTGTGACAACGTTTACGATAACATACTGGTTCCCCATGCCATAGCCGTGTACATTTTTTACGCCTTTATCTTTCAGGCGGAATTGTGCACCGGATTGTGTACCTGCAGGGATTTTCAGCTTCACTTTACCGTGAATTGTCGGTACTTCAATTTCATCACCTAATGCAGCTTGCGGGATTGTTAGTTTTAATTCATATAAAATATCATCGCCGTCACGTTCGAAATACTCATGCTTGCGAACATTGAAAATAATGTATAAATCGCCGGCCGGACCATTGTTGAATCCTGCTTCACCTTGACCTGCTACGCGTAATTGTTGACCATCATCAACACCTGCAGGGATTGTGATTTTGATTTTTTTCTTTTTCGTAATCGTACCAGTACCGCGACATGGTGTACATTTTTCCACAATGATTTTACCTTGACCACGACATGATGGACAAGAACGTTTGTTTACCATACGGCCAAACGGTGTGTCGACCGCTTGGTTAATTTGACCCGCACCATTACATTGTGTACATGTTTGTGGCTGCGTACCTGGTTTTGCACCGGAACCGTGACATGTATCACATGTTTCTTCTTTCGGAATTTCGATTTCTGTTTCTTTTCCAAATACTGCTTCTTCGAAAGAGATGTTCATACGGAACTGAAGATCGTCGCCTTTACGTGGGGCGTTCGGATCTTGGCGTCGGCCGCCTCCGAAGAACGAGCTGAAAATGTCTTCGAATCCGCCGAAGCCAGCGCCGCCTCCGAATCCGCCGCCACCAAAGCCTGCATTTGGATCTTCATGGCCGAACTGGTCATAGCGTGCGCGTTTTTGGTCGTCTGACAGCACTTCATATGCTTCGGCGACTTCTTTGAACTTTTCGTCTGCACCCTCTTCTTTGTTTAAATCCGGGTGATACTGTTTTGATAATTTACGATACGCTTTTTTTATTTCATCTTTGCTTGCACCTTTGCTCAGGCCAAGTACTTCATAGTAATCGCGCTTACTCATTGTTCACTCTCCGCTCTTTTTACATAACGTCTATTTTAACATGTTGAAAAAATGATGTATAGCTTTTGCTTTGCATAATGAATGCAATTAATATTCCGTTGTAATCACATAGCACGTTGTGCTGCGTTGCGGGGCACGCTTTCCTGGGGGCGTGGCTCCAACTAACTTGATGCATGCCTCTACGGCGGCATACATCAAGTGGATTTTCCGCGCACGCTAATCCCCTAGGAGTGGGCCCCTCCACTTCGCACAACTAAGATTTGATATGGGGTAGAATTCTTATTTAATTTGAGTCAAGAGTTGTTAAAATTTATTAACAACTTTTCAATAAGTTCTACATAATAGGCGAGCACTTCTACTTTTCCCTGAATAGCTTCCACTTTAGTCGCTGAACTTTCTATTTTCGCTTTAGTAAGTTCTACTTTTTCACCTGAATCTTCTAAATAAAATTCGAAGTTCTCTTTTCATTGAAGAACTTCTACTTTAGCCCCTGAACTTTCTACTTTCGCTTCCATAAGTTCTACTTTCTCAAGTGAATCTTCTAATAAAATTCAAACTTCTAAATTCCAGGTGAATTGTTCTACTTTTCATTGAAAAACTTCCCCTTCAGCCCCTAAACTTTCTACTTTCGCTTCAATAAGTTCTACTTTCTCACCTAAATCTTCTAATAAAACTCGAACTCCCGCGAACCACGGGCAATACTTCCTAAAACGGATTAAAATCGTCGCTTCACTTCACCTTGCTTCGCCCACTCTCCCGTATAAAAATGGGGCTTATGACAAACTTAAAAGCCAAAGCCGCAAGCGGTCTTTGGCTTTTATGTGGAAATCAGAAAGAATTATTTATTGTCTTTGTCGTCTTTAACTTCTTCAAAGTCAGCGTCTACGATACCGTCGTCTTTTTGACCAGCGTCTGCTGCGCCTTCAAAGCCTTCAGCGCCGCCTTGTGCTGCTGCCGCTGCTTGCTCGTATACTTTCATTACTAATGGTTGTAGTACGCCTTCTAATTTTTCTTTAGAAGCTTTAATGCCTTCAAGCTCGCCTTTTTCTAAAGCTGCTTTTAACTCGTCGCGTGCATCTTCAACAGATTTCTTTTCGTCTTCTGTGATTTGCTCACCTAAGTCTGTGATTGTTTTATCCACTTGGAATACTAATTGGTCTGCTTCGTTGCGAAGATCTGCTTCTTCTTTACGTTTCGCATCAGCTTCAGCGTTTGCTTCAGCATCTTTCACCATACGCTCGATTTCTTCTTCTGATAAACCGGAATCAGATTGGATCACGATTGTTTGTTCTTTTTGTGTACCTAAGTCTTTCGCTTTAACTGATACGATACCGTTCGCATCAATATCGAATGTTACTTCGATTTGTGGAATTCCACGTGGTGCTGGTGGAATATCAGATAATTGGAAGCGACCAAGTGTTTTGTTGTCTGCAGCCATTGAACGCTCACCTTGTAATACGTGAATGTCTACTGCTGGTTGGTTGTCTGCAGCTGTTGAGAACACTTGAGATTTAGATGTTGGGATTGTTGTGTTACGATCGATTAATTTCGTCATAACGCCGCCCATTGTTTCGATACCTAATGATAGTGGTGTTACGTCTAATAATAATACGCCTTGTACGTCACCAGCTAATACGCCACCTTGTACAGCAGCACCCATTGCTACTACTTCATCTGGGTTTACGCCTTTGTGTGGCTCATGACCAGTAGCTTTTTTGATTGCTTCCACTACTGCTGGAATACGAGTAGAACCACCAACTAAGATTACTTTATCTAATTCAGAAGCAGAAAGACCTGCATCTGATAATGCTTGACGTGTAGGAACGATTGTACGTTCTACCAAGTCTTTTGTTAAATCATCGAATTTCGCACGTGATAATGACATTTCTAAGTGAAGCGGGCCATCAGCACCTGCTGTGATGAATGGTAATGAAATTTGAGTAGAAGTTACACCTGATAAGTCTTTTTTCGCTTTTTCAGCTGCATCTTTTAAACGTTGCATTGCCATTTTGTCTTTTGATAAGTCGACTGAGTTTTCTTTTTTGAACTCTTCTACTAAATAAGCAATGATTTTGTCGTCGAAATCGTCACCACCAAGTTTGTTGTCACCTGCTGTTGCTAATACTTCGAATACGCCGTCAGCTAATTCAAGGATCGATACGTCGAATGTACCGCCACCTAAGTCGAATACTAAGATTTTTTGGTCAACATCTTGCTGATCTAAACCGTAAGCTAAAGCAGCTGCTGTTGGTTCGTTTATGATACGTTCTACTTCTAAACCAGCGATTTTACCAGCGTCTTTTGTTGCTTGACGTTGAGCATCGTTGAAGTAAGCAGGAACTGTAATAACAGCTTTTGTTACTTTTTCGCCTAAGTAGTCTTCAGCATAGCCTTTTAAGTATTGTAAAATCATTGCAGATACTTCTTGTGGTGTGTACTCTGTATCATCCACTTTTACTTTATCATTCGTACCCATTTTTGATTTGATTGAAATAATTGTGTTCGGGTTTGTTACAGCTTGGCGTTTTGCTACTTCACCAACTTGTTTTTCTCCATTTTTGAATGCTACTACAGATGGAGATGTACGGTTACCTTCTGGGTTTGGAATTACTTTTGGTTCTCCGCCTTCTAATACAGATACACAAGAGTTTGTTGTTCCTAAGTCAATACCGATAATTTTACTCATAATTTAATTTCCTCCTAATAGTAAAAAACAAAATGTGTTTGATATGAAAACATCAAAGTTAAATATATAAATAGCACCGAAAAGCACTAAATTACTCGTTTACAGATACCATTGACGGACGCAGTACACGGTCCTTTAACTGATACCCTTTTTGCAGTTCGCGTAAAATGATGCCTGTTTCCTTTTCACTGTCCTGCTCCTGCATTACAGCTTGGTGGAAGTTCGGATCAAAGCTTTCGCCCTCTGCCGGAATGATCGAAAGACCTTCTTTTTCGGTTGCAGCAAGTAACTGGTCATATACCATTTGTACACCTTTGTACAATGATGCCGCTTCTTCTGTCGTCACTTCTATTTGCAGTGCACGGTCTAAATTGTCCAACACTGGTAAAAGTTCTGTCAGCAGGCTTTGTGCACGGTATTTCTCCGCTGCTTCACGATCTAAACGCGTGCGACGCGCCAAGTTATCGTAGTCTGCACGCAAACGCAGATAACGTGCATCCTCTTCAGCAAGTTTTGCTTCCAGTTCAGCGATTTTCTGATCTTTTTCATCTACTGCGATTTCTTCTGTTTCAGTAGTTTCAGCTGTTTCCACTACTTCTTCCGTAGTTTCTTCTTGCTGCAATTCTTCATTGTTTTTTGTTTCTGACACTTCTTTTCCTCCTCGAGTATCAATCATTTATAAATTCAGCGGTAATATATTACGCTACGACCGCTGAATCAACAGCATTACTGCTTTTTATCGAAAAACGCTCTGGACAGACTGTTTGTCATAACATCCAATAATGTAACAACACGTCGGTAATCCATGCGCGTCGGACCGATAATTGCGATCGCCCCCTGCTGTTCTTCCCCGACAAGGAAGGAAGCGGTGATGACACTGCAGTTTTCCATTGCTAAATGATTGTTTTCTGAACCTATTCGGATTTGAATACCATGTTTCTGTTCATTGAATAAAGTTTGAACTTGGCTTTCCTTGTCGATCAGATCCATCAGCATTCGCATTTTCTCTAAATCATGGAACTCCGGCTGATTCAACATGTTGGACTTACCACCGTAATAAACTTTATTTTCGTGATGGTTTGAAGTAATGGATAACAAGGACCGGACAATCGAATCGGATGCATGAATATGAGACTTCAATACCGATATCGCCTCAGTCTGAAGCTTTACCGGCAGCTCATATAGCGGTACACCGACTAGGCGGTCATTCAAAATATTAACCATCTTTTCAATATCATGCGGGTTAAAACCCGGTGGTAACGTTAATGTGCGATTTTCTACATGACCGTTATCTGTGATGATAATAGCCACCGCTGTCTGTTCTGTTAACGGTACAATCTGGAATTTCTTGACACGATGTTTTTGCACATCCGGACCGAGTAAAATCGTCGTGTATGTCGTTAACTCCGATAATATATTTGCGGATTCTTTTATAATTTGTTCTGCTTCAACAATCTGCTTTTTAAAGAGCGACTGGATTTGCGCTACTTCGCCACTCGAAATGATTTGAGGCTGAAGTAAATGGTCGACATAAAAGCGATACCCTTTTTCAGAAGGTACCCTGCCTGAAGAAGTATGCGTTTTTTCTAAAAACCCTAACTCCTCCAAATCTGCCATTTCATTACGTATTGTAGCAGCACTATACGTAATTCCTTCTTTTTTGGATAGTTGACGCGAACCAACAGGTTGTGCTGACATCACAAATTCGTCTATGATTACTTGCAATAGTTGTAACTGCCGATTTGTTAACATCTTTCTCACCTCTGTTAGCACTCGATTAAGAGGAGTGCTAATATATTTATAAATTAGCAAATCTCTAAATTGATGTCAATGAATTCGTCCGTTTTTTTTAACTTTTTTCAAGCATCGGCTGTAAAAAGATTATTCCCCTACTAAAAACCGCTGAAATACTTCATTGCCGATAAAACGGCCTTTTCTAGTTAAACGAATCCCTTCAGAGTCCAGTTCAATCAGTTGCTCTTCCTTTAATTGGTCGATTATTTCCTTATATATAGAAAGCATTGGCTGAGCGAATTTCATTTCAAATTCTTCATGTGTCACACCAGCAGATTTTCTTAATCCTAAAAACATCTGCTCTTCCAGCTTCTCATCAGCTGTCACTCCATGCTCATGCAATAAAGGGCGCTCCCCTGCCATCACCATTTCAATATATTTTTTGATCGGTGCAACATTCGAATAACGTATTCCTTCCAAATAACCGTGAGCACCAGCGCCAAATCCTGCGTATTCGTCATTATCCCAATAGATTTTATTATGTGTGGATGCATAGCCTTCATTCGCAAAATTACTGATTTCATATTGCTTTAATCCGTGCGCTTCCATCGTATCCATCAAAACACTATACATGTCCGTTTCCAGATCTTCTGTCGGCAAGTGCAGCTTTCCTTTAGCATACTGGATATAAAAGATCGTTTTAGGCTCTACAATCAGCGAGTACGCCGAATAATGCGGCAGCTTCAGTGCCAATGCCTTTTCAAGCGTTTCCTGCCATTGTTCCATCGTCTGTCCAGGCAGACCATACATTAAATCAATGCTTATATTTTCAAATCCAACATTTTTTGCGTTTTGGATTGTTTCATATACATGTTCATTAGAATGGGTACGTCCGATTTTCTCAAGCAGTGACTGGTCGAATGATTGAACACCCATACTTAATCGGTTGACACCTCCATTATAAAGTGCCTGTAATTTATCGATTGTCAGCTCATCCGGATTGGCTTCACTACTAAATTCTTTTACGGATAACATCGGAATATGTTTCGTAATCAGTCCCAATAATTTTTCAATTTGCTGTGCGGATAATGCCGTTGGGGTACCGCCGCCAAGGAAAATCGTTTCAATATTCGTGAACGCTTCCGGCATTTGCGCTACCGTCATTTCCATTTCCCGTCCAAGCGCTTCAATATATTCATCTACAGGCTGATTTTTAAAAAATACTTTATTAAAATCGCAGTAGTTACAAATTTGATGACAAAAAGGAATGTGAATATATACACCTCTAGCCATTTAAATCACTTCCTTATTCTAGTTGTTCTCCTTTATTGTAGCCTTTCTCCACTAAAATACAAATACGGACCCTCGGAAAAAGAACAACAAAAAAAAGCTTTGTTAAATGAAGATTCATTCAACAAAGCTGGATTAATCTATTAAATAGAAAATACAGGCTCTTCCTTATTCATTAGCATAACCAAATCAATAGCCGTCATTTCAGGCAGTTTTGCACAAAATTGCTGCGCTTCTTCTGCAGTGTCAAATTGGAAGGCATCCAATTCTTTTGTTATTTCATATTGGTCATTAAATAGTTGGATCATATAAAGTCGAACTGTTGGATGGCATCGCTTTGTTGCATCGAAGTTTTCACCTGCAATGACAATACCTGTATCCGCTGACGTTTTGCTTACGATCGTTTCGATAATATGTAGCTCATCCTGGACAAACCACTTTGGTGCAATTAGTTGAATTTGACTGTTCATAAAAAATACATCCCCTTAATTAATATATTTATCTAATGACAAATCTAATTGATCACAGCAATTATTAAATATTTGCCACGTTGAACATAAACACTGCCTTTTTTACAAACATTCAGAAAAATGAAGTCTGCTTTGAAATGAAATGCTGCCAAACAAGTATTTTCTACTAACTATTCTCTCTATATAATTTCGTATTAATAAATAAAACACATATTTTTATACCACTATTCTACTACAGTCAATAATTTATTAAAAGCTACATTCTTAAAAATATTCTTAATATTTAATTAATGACTATAGGTGTATTGTATTATGGAATAAATTTACATATCATTCATTAATATGACTTCTTGATTAAAGATACCAGTTTTCATGATAAATTTCATCAGTTTTCAGAAAATAATTACAAATTTTATCGTATTTTTATCTTTTTCTGTAAATTACTTATAAATATTACAGTAATATAACAAAAATTAAAATGCTTTCGACAAAACTCGTCAAAAGCATTTTGTTTAAATTTGAAATCGTTTTACTGCATGTGTTAAGGACCGCATATTTTTTGCGATGCTTTGGATCTCTTCATAAATTTCTGCCGTTGATTTTTTCTGCATGTCAATCTGTTCCTGAATGAGGTGCATTGACACAAGATTTTCCTCGGAGCGGTTGCTTAATTCAATGGAACTATGCGCCACATCATGGGTATGGTCGGAAATTTCATTCATAATAGTAGAAACGTGCTCCATTTGCGGACTGATTTGTTGTACTTGCATTGTAATTTCTCTGAACTTGGCCGCGCTGAGCTGCGTTGTAGTGACGCCCGTATCAACACTGCGCATCGCATTTTCCATATTGGTCGTCGCTTCCAACGTTCCTTGCTGAATTTTAGTAACAATAGTTGCAATGGATTTTGTAAACTCCTGCGATTGTTCCGCCAATTTACGTACTTCCTGAGCTACTACAGCGAAACCTTGACCATGTTCCCCTGCTCTTGCCGCTTCGATCGAGGCATTCAGTGCAAGCAAATTCGTCTGATCGGCAATTGAGTGGATCATCGTGACCGCTCTTGAAACATGCTGTGTCTGTTCATTCAGCTCGATAATTGTATTACTCGCTGTTTGCATCGCCTGTTCCACATCCTGCATTTGTACTATATTTTGCCCGACGATTGCTTCCCCGTCCACTGCTTGTGCAATTGTTTCTTTTATATAGTGATCCACATGGTGCATACGCTCAGTTATTTCATCAATTCCGGCTGCCACTTGCTGTACAGATGCCGCATTATCCGATAAGCGGGCTGTGGCATATTGCAGTGAACCTCTCATGTCATCAGAGCTTGCCGCAATCCGGACTGCCCCTGTCGTAATTTGCTCTGCATTTGTTTGAAGTTCGTTATTCGCTTCTGTCGCCGATTCTGTATTTTTCCGCACTGTTTTTAAGAGTTCCTTCATGTCCGCGATCATTAAGTTATAATATTTTGTTGTTTCCCCAAGCTCATCACGCGCCGAGTATGTCGCGTATTTCGTTAAATCCCCGTGCTGCACAAGTTTGAATAGCTGCTTTAGCTCCCGTGTCGGCTTATTGATCGAGCGAATTGCCTGTATGCCGAAAAACAGGATAAGCGCCATTAATATGATGGAAATCGATAATAGGAGACTGTAGCCGAATTTTATATCGTTTTCATGATTGGTTAATTGCGCAGATGCCCGCTCGATTATGTATGCATCTATTTCCTCAAATAGTGCCGCTGATGGATCGCTTGCCAGCTGCTTCATATAAAATTCCATTTTGGAATCGAAAGCAGCTGCTGTTAATTGCTCTGTGGATTGTGCCAGGATTTCATTCGTTTGGAGATACTGTTGTTCGATGTCCTGCATCATATGTAAGGTCATGAGCTTTTCTTCATATAAAGCCTGTGCTTCTCTTTCCATTTTCCGCAAGTAATCCATACTAAATACTGTTAAAATGATATTCGAGCAAATACAAATGATCATTAATACGGCAAGCCGGTCTTTAAATTTAATCGCATTGCGAAAGCGCACGTTACATTACCTCATTTATCTAAGTATTTTGATTTAGTATAAAGGGACTATGTAAACGGATATATGTAAAAATGTAAAATTGTTGTAAAAGTATGAAGGTTTTCATTTCTGTTACCTTAGAAGAATTAATGAAATTCATTGGAAAAATGGTATTTAGAGTCGGATAATCTGTTATGTGAATTATAATAGCTGCCGTCATAACGGACAAGTCAGCGATTGAGCCGAAATTTGAACCAATTAGTATCCCCGCTATATTTCATTTTGTCGAGCAAAGTCTAGTTCTTTTTTTAATTAAGAAAGGCTGGCGGCTGGAGATGTTCTAATATATTAAGAAATCTTCCAATATATTTTTATTTGTTCTAATAAAATGTGGATTTTCTAATATAGTCCCCTGTTGTTCTAATAAGTGTTCGGAATGTTCAAATATCATCTCCTGATTTGCTAATATCACGGTGACTTTTTCTAATAAACCACTACAACGTTCTAATAAAAACCCAAGCCAACTCATTCCCTATCGCATCTGAATTCAAAAATAGCTCTAAAGATGCTTTATTCAAATTTTGTTGTTCGATTTTCTAATAAGACACCAACTTTTTCTAATAAACTATTATTATTGTCCAATAAACCACTCCATTGTTCTAATAAAAGCCAAAGCCTGCCACTTCACTGGTGCATCTACCGTCAATCGCTACTCTTTTTTAATATACCGCTCCATTGTTCCAATAAAATGCCCAAATCTATAATTCCCCCCAAAACAAAAAAACTATACAAGCTGGAAAATCTCCAGCCTGTATAGTTCCAAATTATTTACATAAATTCCTTAGTCAGCTGATCAAATTGTTCTTCTGATAAGCTAATATCGATATCTGTTAACGGCAGCTCTGAGTAACCTTTGATTTTTTCCTGATACGAAGTTGTTTCAGTATCCTGATAAATAATGCCTGTTACTAGACCTTCATGGCGCATTACTGTTTGCATGGCCATTTCGCGGTTAGAGGAATCATAGCCTTCGATGTCAGCAAGTTTCGTTAAATTCTCTTTGAACCAGTCGTATGTGTTCACTTTGTTGTACGTTACACATGGTGAGAATACGTTAATGAATGAAAAGCCTTTATGGTTCAGACCAGCTTCGATCATTGCTGTCAGTTCTTTAATATCCGTTGAGAAGCCTTGTGCCACAAATGTCGCACCTGCTGTTAACGCAACTTCCAATGGTTTTAATGATGGCTCGATTGCTCCGCCTGGTGTTGATTTCGTAATGAAACCAGCAGCAGAACGTGGAGATGTTTGCCCTTTTGTTAATCCGTAAATTTGGTTGTCCATTACTACATACGTAATGTCGATGTTACGACGGATTGCATGGATTGTATGACCCATACCGATTGCGAAACCGTCACCGTCACCGCCAGAAGCGATAACTTTCAGGTCTTTGTTCGCCATTTTAAGGCCTTGCGCGATCGGCAATGCACGACCGTGAATGCCGTGGAAGCCGTATGAGTTAATATAGCCTGAAATACGACCAGAACAGCCGATTCCTGAAATAACTGCTAATTCGCTTGGTTCATAGCCTACGTTTGCTGCTGCACGCTGAATCGCCGCTTGTACGGAGAAGTCACCACAGCCTGGACACCAGTTAGGTTTTACGGAATTTCGGAAATCTTTAAATGTTGCCATGATTAAATTTCCTCCTTCACTAAGTTTGTTAATTCACGTGGTAAGAATGGTGTACCATCGTATTTTAAAATCGATTTTGTCTTCGCGTGACCACCGATATTCATTTTCATCACATTTGCAAGCTGACCTGTCGCATTGTTTTCCACGACAATCACTTTTTTCGCTTTATCCATTAATGCACTCATCTCTTCTGCAGGGAACGGATGGATCAGCTTAATATGTGCGTGGTTTACTTTTACGCCTTCAGAATTCAGCTTTTCCTGTACTTCTTCTAATGCACCGCGCGTTGAGTTGAAACCTACAAGTAATACGTCCGCATCTTCATGAGGCGCATTCACATATACCGGATTTTCAAAACGGACATGCTGTAATTTACGCATACGCTTATCCATTTGCGTGCGACGGTTGCCCGTTGCTTCAGATGGCTTACCTGTTTCATCATGCTCAACACCCGTTACGTGATGAATACCGCCTTTTGTACCTGGCAGTACACGTGGTGAAACGCCGTCTTCTGTATTTTCATAACGCTTGAAGTAATCTTTCGTTTCTTCATCTTCAACCGCTTCGACAATTTTACCGCGGCGAATTTCAATTTTGCTGTAATCAAATGGATCAACCGACTGCTTCCCTAAAGCTAGCTGCAAGTCTGTCATCACGATTACCGGTATTTGCAATTCTTCGGCAATGTTAAATGCCTGAATTGTATCGTAAAACGCTTCTTCCATTGTAGAAGGCGCAATGACTACTTTCGGGATTTCACCATGTGTACCGTAAAGCATCGCCATTAAATCCGATTGCTCCTGTTTTGTCGGTAAACCTGTTGATGGACCACCACGCTGTGTATCAAAAATTACAAGCGGCTGTTCCGTCATACCTGAAAGACCAATTGCTTCCATCATCAATGAAAGACCAGGACCAGCTGATGCCGTGAATGCACGCACACCACCGTAGTTTGCACCGATTGCCATTGTTGCTGCAGCAATCTCATCTTCTGTTTGAATAACCGCTCCACCTACTAATGGAAGCTTCTTAATCATGTATTCCATAATTTCAGATGCCGGTGTAATCGGGTAAGCCGCCATGAAACGAGAGCCTGCTGCCAATGCACCTAATGCCGCTGCATCGTTACCGATCATGAACATACGGCGTTTTCCGTCAGCAGGTGCAATTTCCCATGTACCTGTACTGTTACCGATTTGCTCTGAAATCGCCTGACGTCCGCGTTCGATCGCTTCAATGTTTTTCGCAACGACTTCTTCACCTTTACGTCCGAAAATTTCATTAACAACACTTTGGAAAACTGATTCATCCAAGTTTAAAAGTGCTGCCGTTGCACCAATCGCAACCATGTTTTTCATAAGAGACGTACCAAGCTCAGCCGCAATTTCCGTAAATGGCACCGCGTATAATGGCGTGACACAGTCTTCCGGATTTTTCGGATCAAATTTCGCATCCGCTAAAATGATACTTGATGGTGTTAATTCTTTATAGTTCACGTCGATCGTTTCCTGGTCAAACGCCACTAGTATATCTAAGTCGTCCGCAATTGCGCGTACTTCTGTCGGACGAACCGTAATTTTATTATTCGTATGGCCACCTTTAATACGAGAAGAGAAATGACGGTAACCGTATAGGAAATACCCTAGACGATTCATTGCCATTGAGAAGATTTCACCTGTACTCTCAATCCCTTCACCTTGCTGCCCACCGACTTTCCATGAAAGCTGATGTAACATATCAACATCTCCTTAAGTTCTGTATTTATAAATAAAGCGTATAAGATGCTTTATCGAGCAGCTGCCGATTGCACAGCCTTGTAGAAATCAATTACGCTAATGCGTAATTGCATCCGAATTCGGTTTTGTGCTAGCACGCTAGCACAAAAAACTCCTTTCCGAATTCGTGATATCCGCCGGTGCTTAACTTCTTTCAGTGAATTAGCATTTCACTTAAAAAGTAAACACTTGCTTTTATCCTGCCTCTTGTAAATATAAAATGACTTCTACTGAAAGAAGTTATTTTTCCTACATTAGTTTAACATGAAGTGTTAGTCTCTACTATTGCAAATGTCATATCGAGTCAAAAAATCAGACCTTTGACGGAAAGTTCTGTACACAAATTGTTTTGATGTAAATTTAGATTTCTATTCCCTAAAATTTATCTGGGAAATCTTTTATTGGAGGACGATTGATTATGTAAAAGGGTTGCGTTCAGGAAAAAATGAGATTAGGATTTCAATTTTATGAAGTGAGCGTTTCATTTCTCATCAAAAATGGAAGTGGCGAATATCCACTCATGATTGACGATTATCTACTGCAAATTGACGAATAAGCAACAGAAACTGACGATTAAATAATTGGTTTTGACGATTATCGTGATAAAAGTGACGATTAAAATTCCCATCCTTATAAAGGGGCGAATTAAAAAATTTCTGTTGACGATAAAACGTCAAAAGTGACGAATAACTAGCCTAAATTGACGACTAAAACTCCCGCCAATTTAAATCCCTTCTATTTAAATATACCCTGCAAACCAAAAAACACCCGCTTAGCAAATTGGATGCTAAGCGGGTGTATGGCTCTTCATGAATTAACGACTTCTTTTTTCAACGAGTAGTTTTAATGCCGTACGATCTTCTCCTGCAATGATGATGTCCGCGAAAGCCGGAGCACAAATTAAATCTGTGCCGCTTGGGGCTACAAACCCTCGAGCGATTGCTACTGCTTTAATTGCCTGGTTTAACGCACCTGCACCTACCGCCTGCATTTCAGCAAACCCTTGCTCTCGTATAACCGCAACGAGTGCTCCTGCAACAGAATTAGGATTAGAACGAGATGATACTTTTAATGAATCCACAGCTATTTCCTCCTCATCTAGTACTGCTTTATCTTTTTTTTAGGCAATTTTTATTGCCTGTACGTCATTGTATGCGCTTCAATGATTAATTAGAATTCGAATAATCGTAATTTTCTAAAGAATTTACTCAACGAAACTATATTCCTCGTAATAATTGAAATGGCTAGGTGTTTTATAATTATTCAACACAACACCCAAAATCTTTGTGTGTGAAGCTGCCAGTAACGCTTTTGCTTTTTTAACAGCCCGTTTATCGACAACCCCCGTATTTAAAATGAGAATCGTACCATCACATTTATTCGCCAGTATTTGCGCATCCGTCACTGATAATAATGGCGGTGAATCTATTATGATGATGTCATAGTCATTCTTCACATGTTGAAGTAATGCATCCAACCCTTGGGACGAAAGTAATTCAGCAGGGTTTGGCGGAATCGGACCACTGGTAATGACATCGAGTCCAACGATAAATGTCTCCTGCACCGCCTCATGTAGCGCCGATCTCCTTGCAAGAATATTCGATAGCCCTACCTTATTGAACGTTTTAAATGTGTGATGCAATGTCGGCTTCCGCATATCCGCATCAATTATCAGCACTCTTTTGTCTTCCTGTGCAAACACAACACCTAGATTCGCCGCGTTCGTTGATTTTCCTTCCCCTGGTGTAGAAGAGGTAACTAAAATGGTCTTTAACGGCTCATCTGGCATAGAAAACTTAATATTTGTGCGCAAAGTGCGAAACTGTTCGATAATATGAGATTTCGTCTCGGAAATCGTCACAAGCTTCCGTCCAATTTGTAAATTTTGCAAAACACTTTTCTTTTTTTTCAGACGCCACTTCATCATTTAACTTCTCCTCGCTTTTCGGGGATTAAATGAAAATCTGTTTTGCTTTTCTTCCTTAATTAAGTCAACTATTCCAATGACCGGCAAACCTAAATAATCTTCCACATCTTGCTCACTCTTTATCGAAGTATCTAAAAGTTCAAGTAGGAACGCTAAACCTACCCCCAACATGAGACCAATAATACCCGCAATCGTAATATTTAGCATCTTATTCGGTTTTACTGGACTTGGGTTATCATTTAGTTTAGCTACAGATAAAATGGAAATATTATCGACACTCATCAGTTGCGGAATTTTTTCTTTAAACACTTCTGCCACTTTATTTGAGATTTCGACTGCTTTTGATGGGTTGGAATTCTCAACGTTGATCGTTACAACTTTTGAGTCATTTTCGTTAGTGATGGAGATTTGCTGAGTTAATTGTGCTGGAGTTAAATTTAGATTGAGTGCTTCGATTACTGGAGTTAGAATGACTGGGCTTGTAATAATGACATTATACGTATTGATTAAACGTAAATCGGTTTCAGTTGTCTGCCAAGAGTATACGCTCTCAGAACTATTGTTTTGATTTACTAATATTTGCGTTTGTGCCTGATAGATTGGGGTTAATGCATAAAAGCTAATACCTGCACTGATGCCAATGCTGATAAAGGTAAAAAAAATGACTAGCCATAATCGTTTCTTTAGTATTTTTGCAATATCCTGTAGACTGAGTGTTTCTTCCAAATCTATTGCCTCCTTGAAACATAGCTATTTTAATTTAAAGTAATATGATTAGATAATCTAATAAACATTATCCCATATATTTTTGCCTGTTTTAGAAAACCTAAATTTATCAATAAACTAATGAATTATTTAAACAAACTTTAATGTATTTATTTATATTGTCCATTTTTTCTAGCATTTCTTCTTCGGACGAATACTTAATTACCATTTCACCTAATTTCTTATCTGTTCCGGTAAAGGCACTAATCTGATCTCCGCTTTTAAAGTGCAATGCATATTCAACTATATTGTTCTTCTCAAAATCACTATCTATTTCAATACTTTTAAATATCCCACTCTTCTGACTATTAATAATATAGCAAGACCAAAACCCTTTTGGTTCAGTCATTTTTAAATCACGACAATCTTCACCTAAGGCTGCTTTAATAGTATATTCAATTAAATCTACTCCAGTGGCATATTTTGTAATTCGAGGGATTAAATTTCCACCAGTTCTTGCACCCATTTCAATGAAATATACATGATCATTTTTATCTAATCGAATATCGAAATTATATGGGCCTGTTTCCATTCCAAGTAAATTTATCAACCTTTGAATTTCTATATGAATATTATTTTGAATATGTGCCGGTAATATGCTTGGCCAACTTCCTCCTAAAGGTATAAAAGGATTTAAATGTGAAGCATCAAGATGATTATTTGTGAAGGAACGAAATACTAGTTCACCATTCACTGAGAAACCATCGCCTCCAACTTGATATCCCTTCTTATCGATATACTCTTCTATTATAAAACGCTTTGTTTTCGAAAAATTTAATGCATATTCTATCTTTTCTTCAAGTTCCTCAATCCTATTTATTTTTGATATTCCTCTGCTTCCTGATGAATCGACTGGTTTTATCATAACCGGTAAATTAAAATGGTCTATTTCATATTTTGCTTCTTCATAAGATGTAAAGCTTTTTGCTTTAGGGACATGAAAATTATTATTCTTCAAAAACTCCCTAAATAAATGTTTATTATTAATAATTTCTATAGACTTCGATGGATAAGATGGTAACCCTAAATGGTCAGCAACATAAGAAACTGTTGTCATTGCTTCATCCGCTGAAAAACAGGTGATCCCATCTATTTTAAGTTCTTTTGCTAACTCTAGCACCCTTTCCTTGTCCATATAACTCACATTGTGATATTCATGGGCAAATTTATGGCCGGGGTTATTTTCGAAATAGTCGCATGTAATTGTGTAATATCCCATTTCTACTGCTTTTTTTATAAATGGTATATGATATGGTTCTCCACTAAGTATTAACAATTTTTTCATAGAATTAACCTCATTCTAATTGTATTTTTTTACTCAAGTTTCATATTATCTATATGAGAATAGCCATTTTTTCATGCAATAATAAAAAGGGTAAACTTAATGATATGATTAATTTATTGACATTTATTTTAATTAAATTATTAATATTATCGATTTTTTTAATCATATCTTGCTTTTTTTTAAATGTTAATAGCATTAATCCTAATTTCTCGTGAGATCCTGAAAGTGCTGATATCGTATTATTTGATTTAACTAATAATTCATAGTCCACTACATTCTTTTCTAAAAATTCTTCTTGTATTTTCAGACCTTTAAATGTTCCACTTTTATCACTATTTAAGACATAAGTTGCCCAATAACCAGTTGGTTCAACCATTTTTAAATCACTGCAATCTTCTCCTAAAGCTGCTTTAATCGTATATTCCAATAAATCAATACCAGTCGCATAACGTATCGCTTCAGGATTCCAATCGCCACCATTTCTAGGCGTAATTTCAATAAGGTAGACGTCTTCATTTTTATCAATACGAATATCAAAATTATAAGACCCTGTTTTCATATTTAATAAATCAAGTACCCTTTGAATCTCATTATGAATTTTTTCCTGTATATGTTTCGACTTACTATAAGGCCAAGTTGTCAAAACTGGAACAAAAGGGTTTATACAATTTGTTGAGAAATATTCATTTGAGAAACAGCGAAATACAAGTTTCCCATCTACAGAAAACCCATCTCCACCAATATGTGGACCATAATTTTCTATATATTCTTCTATAATAAATCTTTTAGAATTTGAAAAGCTTAAAGCTAATTCTACTTTTTCTTCAAGCTGGTCAATTGATGCAATTTTGGAAACCCCTTTACTACCTGAAGAGTCAACTGGTTTTATCATGACCGGCATATTAAAATGTTTAAAATAAGCTTTAGCTTCCTCTAACGAGTTAAAACCTTCAGCTCTTGGAACATTAAATTTATTTTCCTTTTGAAAAGTTCTAAACAAATCTTTATTTGTTAAAATTTCTACAGATTTATACGGATGTGATGTTAACTTTAATTGTTCTGCAACATAAGCTACTGTTAGTAGCCCTGACTCTGCAGCATAACAAACAATTCCGTCTATTTTTAAAGATTTTGCTAAAGATAAAACCCTCTCCTTATCGGTAGTACTAATGTTATAGTACTCATGTGCGTACTCATATCCAGGACTTTCTTCTACATAATCACAAACAATTACATAATAACCCATTTCTCTAGCTTTTTTTATTGCTGGTACTTGGAAAGAAGCACCACCAAGCATTAAAATTTTCTTCATTTTAAAACACCTCTCTTTAATCAATAACAATTCTTTTTTTACTTCGAATTAATTCTTTTATATTAGAAATTAAATAAGTAAAACATTCTACTCTAAATATCATTGCTAAACCTACATATAAAATTACTCCCACAATTATTTGAATTATAATTGTTAACATATGTGATAACACAAATAATTTAACGCTATATGTTATTAACCCCATTACTATTGATAATAATAGAGAAGGAATTGTATCCTTAAGCTGCTCAATAAAACTATAATTTATTAAATATTTACTAGGATAGGCATCTAAAATCGTACTTAAAATTCTATTAACTAATACGCCAAAAGCTACCGCTTGTATACCAAATTGGATACTCCAAATTAAAATTATTAATCCCATTAAGAATTTAATAATTTCTAATTTAAGAAATATTTTACTATGTCCCAATGCTTTTATTACATGTAAATTGGTAGCATCGATTGTCCATAATGCATAATAACCACAAAATATTTGTAAGAAAGGTACTGCTGGTAACCATTTTTCCGTAAACAGGATATCTACTAACGGTTCTGCGATAACAGCTAACCCTACCATCATTGGAAATATTACAAAAGAGCTAGTGACAATCGATCTTCGCACCATCTCTTTAATTCTAATTCTATTATCTTGTTCGGAAGCTAGTACTGGAAACATGACTGATTGAATGGAACCATTAATATTGGTAACTATAATGTTGGGAAACTGCATTCCCCTACTATAAAATCCTAACATTGCTGAACTAAACATTTTAGCAATGATCAAGCTTTGTAACTGAGTATAGAAATTGTAAATTAAAGTTGACACAACAAGTTTCCAACCATATGAAAACAACTGGGTAATACTTTGAAAAGAAAATATTAACTGAGGACGCCATTTCACTGTAAACCACAGAACACTGGTGACTAAAAATTGGCTTGTTAATTGTTGTCCTACCAAAGCCCATACACCGTAATTATTAAAAGCTAGTGTTAGTCCAATAATCCCCGAAATGAACACAGCCAACAAACTACTTACGAATAACTTTTTAAATTGCATTGTTCTAGCTATAATCGCATATTGCATTGAATTAAATGCACCGAAAATTAATGTTAAAGAAAGAATTCTTAGAATTAATGCTAGTTGGGGTGCATCAAAAAAGTTTGCTATCAATGGAGCTACAAAAAAAAGAATGCCATAAATAATAAAAGCAACAATCAAATTCAAATAAAAAACAGAAGAAAAGTCCTTTTCATCTGCATTTTTCTTCTGTATAAGTGCTTCGTTAAATCCACTGTCAATTAGTAAGGCAGCAATACTAATAAAAATGACTACTATTGTTATTAAACCGAATTCCTCAGGAAGCAAAAGTCTAGTTAATACAATCATTACAATTAGCTGTATACCTTGCGTTCCTCCGCGCTCCAGCAGTTTCCAGATTAAAGAATAAATTATGCTAAATCTAGTAATTTTTTTGGGCAAGTTTATTCCTCCCTTTACCGCCCTTACTTTATCTCAGTACTCAATTTTTTATAAATATTGATGTTAATCTTCCCTAAATATTTAGTTTTTAATTTGAAAATGTACTGCGTTGTTTATAGCTAGATAAAGAAAAATAAATTAAATGTCCAAGAAGGGAACATACTCAAACCAAAAGCATAAAACACCCAAATAAATTTAATTACTACTAGAAGTAGATAGTCATTATTATTTGTTTCAAAATAAATTCTTAAATACTTTAAGGTTATAAAAATCAAAAAAATTATCAAAAATGAGAATCCAACAATACCAAAATTTAATAGCATATCAATGTATGCTTGATGCGATACATAATTAAACTTTGATTCCCTTCCAAAATCTGTTACAAAGTTTCCACCAAATAGAATGTTTAAAATCGGTTGCTGTGAAAAGTATTCTAGATGCTCCCTCCAAATACTTGACCTGCCTGTTGTGAAAGAAGATAAATTATTACTTGAGCCTATCGATAACTGACTGTTAATTCTTTTTGCCATATCGCTAATTACTGAAAATTCCGCATTTTCAAAAAAATTAATATTTACAAAAAAAATGAATCCTAATGTTATTACTGTTACAATATATCTAACTTTCATTTTTTTACTTAAGATTAAATAAAGAGATAACATTAAAATGTTACATAAATATCCAGTAATACTTAAAGTTGAAATTAAACTTAAATATAAAAATATTAGTACACTTATTTTTATTATCTTGTTTTTAATGAGTCCTAATATTACAACAGAAAAAATCCCAATATTCAGAAAAAACCCGAAATAATTAGGGTCTGGAAAACTTCCTATAAACCTTGTAACTTCGACCCATTGGTTATTTATATTGATAAATGTTTTAATATTAAGACCTTGCATAAACCATCCATATACACAGGAAATAACAGCCCCGAAGGTATAATAAGTAAAAAAAGCGGGTATGTTTTTTCTGAGGAATATAGATATATATAAAATAATTAAAAATAAATCAAAAATAACCAACGCACTAAGTAAAAGATCATAGTAAGCCATAACCGAAATACAATATAAGACAATTATTGAAAACGGTAAAAATATTGCTTTTTCAATTTTCATTCGGTTTGAAAATAAAATTTTAGTAAATAGTAATAGGGAGTACACTCGATATGTTAAAATATCTCCTGGTAATAACAAATCATAATTGAAAAAAATAAATATAGGTAAAATATAATAAAATCTTTCATTATTCCAAATAAGTAAGCTTAATGTGATAATAATCATAGAACTTACCTTAGTTAATGTTGGATTGATCAATAACAATAATGGTGCTAAATAAATTATGCATAATAAAACATTAACCACTTTTATACCATTTTTGTCTAAAACCGTTGATTTCTCCATATATACCTCTGTTTATTCTAAAATTGAATTAAATTTTTCTATCAATTCCTCATTTTTTAATTCTCTTTTTAATAAGTTTTCTTTAAACTTTTTAATTAATATAGGATTATCCAAAATCTCTTTAATTCCTGAATATATTGCATCGTCAACATTATCTACAATAATCCCATCTTTACCATTTATCACTTGTTCTTTTGCAGAGGAATAATTAGTAACAATAATTGGTAAACCTAAAATTTGTGCTTCTGTTACAGCCATTGGTTTTCCTTCACGTCTTGATGCCATGACGTACACATCACATTGCTTTATATAAGGATAAGGGTTTTTTATTTCACCCATTAATATGATTTCGTTAATTAAATTACTTTTTCTTATCATATCTCTCATTAACTCAAAATCTTCACCGTCGCCAATAATAAACCACCTAAAATTATACCCTTCCACTTTCAACTTTTTGGCTGCTATTATCGATCGATCTAATCCTTTTGTGTGTATTGATAATCTACACACCGTTATTAATTTCAAACCATCATATTTCATTAAATTGACATCAATATCTTCTCTCTTTTCTGCCATATTTTCTACATATTGAGGTAATAATAAATTTTCTAATACAATTGATTTATCCGATAGTTGAGGAAATACCTTATTAAAATTTAGTAAACAACTTTCAGAAACGCATACGATAATATCTGCATTTTTAAATCTTTTATAATCTATTAATGGAATGAATCTAGTATTTAAATAGTCTATATGAATCCAAATTATTTTTTTTTGTGCATTAACTTTTTGCAATACATAATAATCTGCCCAAAGTTCCAAATAACCAATAGCAACATCATAATTTTTTTCTACTTTATTTGAATTATTTGAGTGAAAGAGAGACATAATTTGACTATTTATTCCAATTTCCTTTTTGTAAACCAGTTCAAAGTAAAACCCCTTTAAAAATGTTCCACTAAAAAAAAATTTACTTATTTTTTTTAGTTTTGAGGAAATTGAATCTATAAAAATAGATGCCTCATGTAAAATATTTACTTGTTCCGGTAAATCATTAAAATATTCTCCTCTATTTTTATACAATATTAAATCCACTTCATATTTGTCATAATTTATACTTTTTAATAAGGAAATCAGGCTAGTCGTACTTCCTCCTAACATAAGCTCGGGGTATACAAATAACAATTTTTTCTTCATTATTTCTAATCCCCTTCCATTAATTCCTATAATTTTTAGAATAAGATGTTTGATAAAGGTTTCTAGAATAATAGTTTAGAGAGATGTTCTTGATACAACCTATAATCAAAATTTTCCTCCGCGCAAAGCCTAGCTTTGTGCCTCATTAGTTCTTTTTGATCCTGTTTTAAAAGTAATGCACGTTTAAGTGTTTTAGCAAATTCCTCTGCTGAACATTCTTTTACAATCAATCCCTCTTGCATATCATTAATATAGTCTCCTAAATCAGATGATAAATTTAAAATCACTGGAGTTGCTGTAGCTAAACTTTCTACAACTTTCGTTGGAAACCCAGCTTTTGCGTATCTTAATTCTGCTGCTCTCAATAACACTGTAAAATCTATTTCTGCAAGTTTATTTAATACGACCGTTCTATCCACTCTTCCTAAAAATTCTACATAGTTGTTTAATCTTATAAATTCTTCATGAGTAAACCAATTTTTTATTTGTTCATAACTCACCCCAGCAACAGTAAATCGAAGCCGTTTTAAATCCTCATCTTCAAGTAACAATAAGCCTCTTAACATTTCATTGAGGTAATCTTTTTTACCTGGTGAGCCTGCATATAAAATTGCCAATTTATTATCTTTAACAATTTTTTCATATGGTATATTTTTCACATCTAAAATTACAGGAATTCTGATCGTATTACATCCCTTACTTCGAAAATAGTTATTTAAATATTTACTAATCGATATAATTTTTACATTTTTATCTAAAAAATATTTATTCTCCATATTTTTTAACAGCATATCTAGAGACAGATTTCCATATTTGAACTGTTCTGGGGAATACCACTCCACACTATCCGCTAAAAATTGAATATTATTTTTCATACAAAAACTCTTTAACCAGCTAACACTGACAATTGGTAAGTCAGCAATTAAAATTGCATCAACTTTATTATGAAGTAAATACACCTTTAAAAAACGCTTTAGTCTCTTATTGTAGTTCAAATAATAATAAACTTTTTGTGTTATATGTTTTGATTCTTTTCTCAAGGAATTGTATTTAAACCCTTTATAATTCATTTCTTTTTTATATTTACTAAACCCCATCCCAATAAAAAATACATCATTTCCACTTCCTCTTAGTGCTTCTCCTAAAGTTAGTAACCTAACTGCTTCTGCATCTCCTTCAGGAATTCTAGAATAAGTGATAACGAGGATATTCAAAATGAAACAACCCCTTATTTAATATGTTGCTAAATAATAGAATATTCTTTATACATTTTCTCTATTACTAAATCCAATTTGTAATATTTTTTTACTTTTTCTCTATTCCAGGTTGACATTCCCTCCCTAACTACCGGTTCTTGTAATTCCTCGATAGCTTTTAGCAATCCTTCAATATTTCCGACTTCAACAATCTTACCTCCCTTATCTTCAATTATTTCTGGTATAGCTCCTACTGGTGTTGAAATAATAGGTAAACCAATAGCCATTGCTTCAAGAATTGCATTAGGAAACCCCTCTGTATAGGTCGGAAATAAAAATAAGTCCGACAATAACATTTGATTTATTACTTCTTCTTTTGAAACTTCACCGTAATATTGTATATTTTCAGGTTTCTTAATGGCTCTAAATTCTTCACTTACCTTACCAATTAATTTAAAATTTATATGAGGCAGTTTATTTGCAACTGAAATAATCTCCATACATCCTTTTGATTTAATTACATGCCCAACAAAAATAATGTCTTTTATTTTAGGTGAAATTTCATGTGTAGTACTGTCTATATGATTTGTATCAATAAAATTAGGAACTTTTATAGCAATTTTATTAGATATACTTTTAATATGGTGCTCAGATGTTTGATTTAAACAAAAAATTTGGTTAGCATCATTGCATATCTTACTAAATATAAACTCCGGAAATTTCCCTTTTACCATGTAGTTAGTATCACAATGAAAATGGACAACTACTTTTAGTTTTGATTTTCTTGCAGTCCTTACACATAGGTAATCTCTTATCATACCAAACGTTGAACATGAAGAATTGATATGAGCTATATGGTATTTTTTTTTGATTTTACTTTTGGCTTCATAAAAGATTAAAATATTTCTTTTTAGCTCATTTAGTAGATTTTTCTTCCAAAAAACATTACCTCTTTCTCCAATAATTGATGTATTGACGACATCTACAACATGCCTCTTTGATTGACTAGAATTAATAAACAACTTTGTCCATGTGGCAATTCCACCAGCAGGAGGTGGTAGGGGGGAAATTAATAGAATCCTTAACTTGTCATCAATTTTTGTCATCAATTAATTCCCCAGACAACACGATTCACATAATGTGTATATGATAAAATAATTCTTAACACTTTTTCTGACACATTAGGCATTTGATAATCATCCACCAGTCTTAAAGTATCGATTTTTTGGGTTTCCAATACTGCCAGCCCTTGCAATATTTTTTCCTTTTTAAGCCCTACCATCATTACTGCCGCTTCTTCCATCGCTTCTGGCCTTTCGTGCGCTTGTCTAATATTGAGTGCTTTAAATCCTAGTATTGATGCCTCTTCACTAATTGTTCCACTGTCGCTAAGAACGGCCTTCGATTTTATCTGCATTTTTACATAATCATTAAATCCTAGAGGCTTCATTACTTTAATCAATGTATTAAACTCTATCCCTTTATTCTCAATCATTTTCTGCGTCCTTGGATGTGTACTTACGATTACAGGTACCTTGTATTTGTCCGCAACTGCATTCAAACTTTCTACTAGATTAAGGAAGTTTTCCTCAGAGTTAATATTTTCTTCACGGTGTGCAGACACAACAAAATACTTACCTTCCTCAAGAACTAACTTCTCTAAGATATCTGATCTTTCAATATCCAACTTTCGAGAATCTAAGACCTCGAACATAGGGCTTCCTGTTTTAATAATACGGTCTGCCGGTAATCCTTCTCTCAACAAATACTCCCTTGCAATAGCGCTATAAGTTAAGTTAACGTCTGAAATATGATCCACTATTTTTCGATTTGTTTCTTCAGGTACTCGTTGATCAAAACATCGGTTTCCCGCTTCCATATGAAAGATGGGGATACGTCTTTTTTTCGCAGCTAGCGCACATAAGCAACTATTCGTATCCCCTAATACTAAAAAGGCATCCGGTTGAATCATCTCTAAGACTGGGTCTATTCGAATTAAAATATTGCCAATCGTTTCGATTGCAGCTCCATTTGCAGCTCCAAGAAAATAATCCGGCTTTTTTAAATTAAAATCTTTAAAGAATACTTCATTCAGTTCATAATCATAATTTTGGCCAGTATGAACCAGTGTATGTTCAATTACATTAGACTGCTCTAACTTATTGATTACAGCAGACAAACGAATGATTTCAGGTCTAGTTCCTACTACTGTCATCACTTTTAATTTCTTCAAGATTTATACCTCCAAATAGTACGTATCTGGCTTTATAGGATCAAAGCATTCATTTACCCACATCACTGTCACAAGGTCTGTATCTCCTACGTTTACAATAGAGTGTGTATATCCAGTAGGAATATCAACAACCTGCAGCTTTTCACCATTTACTTTGTATTCAATAATGTCATCAGAGTCTAATTTTCTAAAACGTATTAAGCCTTTACCGCTAACAACTAAAAACTTCTCGTTTTTTGTATGATGCCAATGATTTCCTTTTGTAATACCTGGCTTAGATATATTAACTGAGACTTGACCGCCATTAGATGTTCGAATAAATTCAGTAAAAGAGCCACGGTTATCTAGATTCATCTTTAAATCATATAAAAATTGATCTGTAGGTAAAAAACTTAAATAAGTACTATAAAGCTTTTTCGTAAGAGCATCTTCCATATTTGCAATACTTAAATCCGCTCGGCTACTTTTAAAACTATCGATTAAATTTGCTATTTCACCAAGTGAAGTAGTATATGTCACAGGAACAATACAATACTTTCCTTGTATTGTTGGCATACCGTTCAATGCTCGTAATAATTCTTCTAACACATCATCGATATAACAAAGTGTTAATGCTGTATTTGGATTGTGTATTTGAATCGCTAAATCTCTTGCAATGTTATAACAAAAAGTAGCTACTACACTGTTGTAATTTGGTTTACTCCATTTACCAAATATGTTTGGTAATCTATATATATACACTGGGGCTCCCATTTTCTGATGATATTGAAACAATACATCTTCCATTAGCCTTTTGCTTCTCCCGTAAGGATTTTCTGATTCAGCTTGGATAGAGGATGTTGCGATAACCGGCACTTTCTTGTCATTTTTTTTTAGAAAATTTACTAATTGAGATGTAAAACGATAATTTCCATCTATAAAATCAATTTCATTTTCAGGTCTGTTTACTCCAGCTAAATGAAATACAAAGTCACATTCTTTTGTATATTTTTCTAGAAGCGCAGGATCGCTCTCTCTTGTATACTCAAAGATTTGATTGAATCCTTGGTTTCTTAATTCTACAATTAGATTTTTTCCTATAAACCCTTTCGCTCCTGTAACTAGGATGTTCATTTATCCAATCCACCTTTAATTTAAGATATGAATATCTTTATTCCACTTTTTTAATTCCGCTTGAATATACTCTAATTGCAGTAAAGTTTCTTTTATTTCTTCTACATATAATTGTTTTGTATTATCAGAATTATATTCCATAACATTAGATAGCTCCGGAAGTCCCTCTACAAAATATTTATTATAGTTAAGTTCTCTTTGATCGGCAGGCACTTTATAAAATCCCCCTAAGTCCTGTGCCACTACATATTCTTCTTTTGTAAGCAGCGTTTCATAACGCTTTTCTCCGTGTCGAGTTCCAATAATTTTTATTTCGTTATTGACTTCAAATAATTCTTTTAATGCTTGAGCAAGATTTCCAATCGTACTCGCAGGTGATTTCTGAACCATAATGTCCCCTGTTTGACCATGTTCAAAAGCAAACAACACCAATTCCACTGCTTCTTCTAAACTCATTAGAAATCTCGTCATATTTGAATCTGTTATTGTTAGAGGTTGACCACGCTTAATTTGCTCTATAAATAATGGAATGACCGACCCTCGGGAAGCCATTACATTTCCATATCTCGTCCCACAAATTACTGTGCCATTTTCAGGAACTGTTTTTGATTTTGCGATAAAAACTTTCTCCATCATTGCTTTTGAAATTCCCATTGCATTGATAGGGTAGGCTGCTTTGTCCGTCGATAGACAAATGACTTTTTTCACACCATATTCAATAGCTGTAGTTAATACATTTTCCGTACCTAAAATATTGGTTTTTACAGCTTCCAGTGGAAAAAATTCACAAGATGGAACTTGCTTTAATGCGGCCGCATGGAAAATATAATCGACATTATGCATCGCATTTTTTAAGCTATCAGTATTTCGAACATCCCCAAGATAATATTTTAATTTTTCATTATTATATTTTAGCCTCATATCATTTTGTTTCTTTTCATCACGGGAAAATATGCGGATTTCTTTTATATCCGTATTTAGCAACCTTTTCATAACTGCATTTCCGAAAGAGCCCGTTCCACCTGTGATTAACAAAATTTTATTTTTAAACATCCATTAACCTCTTTCTATTTATTTAAAATGGTTCATAATAATTTCGTAGGTATGTTTTGAAGTGTAATTTTGTTCTAAATACAACCTGGAATTTTTACCCATTTTTTCTCTTAAGTTCGAATTAACAAACTGATTTATCTGTTTGTTAAATTGTTCAACATTATTACTCTCGCTCCACAAACCAAATTTCCCTTGTTCGATTACTTGCCCTATATCAGTACTAGTATCCGTAGCTGCTAAAACAGGCATAGATGCATGCATATAAGAAAGTAATCTAGATGGGAAATTAGGGATTGTAAAACGATGATCTAGAAAAATTAGTCCAACATCACAGGACAGTACCAATTGGTCATAATCCTCTTGCGGCAGTTCTTTAATTAGCTGTGCATTAGAAGGGGGTTCTTTATCAAAATAGGCTTTAATCTTATTAAATTCGGTACCAGATCCGGCTATTACAAAATAAACATGTTGATTCATTTTGTTTGCATGCAAACATTCTATGAGGAAGTCTATTCCCTGAGGTTTCCCAAGATTTCCTCCATAAATGAAAACGGTTTTATCAAAAGGAATGTTATACCTTTTTCGTATACTTTGTATTTGAGTTTCGTCAATTTCAATTGATATAGGATTAATACTATTGGGGCAAATTTCGAGATGTTTTCCTGAAATTTCTTTATTTTGTTTGTATAAAAATTCGAGATTTGCCTGAGACATGCATCCGATTAAATCTGAAATTTTATACAACCGTTTTTCTTTCATCCTAAAATACTTATAAATTAAACTTTTATTACTAAACATATTTAAATCTACAGCATTTTGCGGAAAAATATCTTTTAGTAATAAATAAGATTTTGCTTGATCTCTTTTTTTTATATAACTTATGACTTTTTCAAAAGTTATAGGTGGGGTTGAGTAAAGAATTAAATCAAATTTAATATTTTTGAAATATAACTTAATGGCTTTTAAGAATTGTCCTTCAATCCGTAAAGTGGAAATACCCTTTTCGATAAGGTTATTTTGTGTTATATTTCCTATCTTTACTTTAAGTAAGTGAACACCACTTACAACTTTATATTGGGTTGGTTTTTTCAAACGTTTTTCTGTCGGACTGATAACGTACACTTGATGGTCATTATCTCTAAACTGCCTAATTAGGTCAGTATAAATACCTTTTACTTCTATATTATTTAAACTACTAATGGATAGAAATAAGATTTTCATTCATATAGCCCCACTTATGATAATTGAATTACTTGCTTAATTATCTAACTCCTATAGCTCGGGAAAAACACTTCCGTTTCAATAAAATAGTCTGCTTTCTTTCTTATCTTCATTAATTTATTATATTTTTCAAGATCAAATATCTTCTTACCGATTGAGAAAATACAATCAGAATTCTTATTAAATCCTTGTTTGAATTTATAAAGACTATCTTCCTTACTCCCCACTCCCCCGCCTAAGTGAAAAGTTTTAAAGCCATTTTCATTTCCCCAACATGCAATCTCATACATTAAAATATTGGTAGGTCCGAGATGTAGAAAATCTAAATCAGAAGCAGATAAATGATGGTGAATTTGTCCGTTTGCAAATGTAATTAGCACCATTCCTATTATCCTGTTTTCAAATAGCGCATAAAAAATCAATGAATTATATGGCAGATCATTTAGAACACTTTTATAAAATTCCTCATTGAAAAAATAGTAATTTTTTGCGTTATTCTTTTCCATTGTTCGATTATACATACGCCTAAAATCACTTAATAATTCAGGACTTCTTCCCCAGTAAATTTCTACTCCAGATTTTTTAGCCTTCTTTATCCATCTCTTCTTATTCGTATTGAGGTTATCCCAAATTTCATCTAAGGAAGATAAAGAAAGTGTAATAGTTTTTCCAAGATTATCTATCTCATACATTCGACTTACATTTTTACTGTTCTTCAAGATCGGATGGAATCGAACAATTTCACTTATAATGCCCTCTTTCTTACATAAAGCGATGTATTCTTCGTTCAACGCTTTCATACTACCTTTCGTACTATTCCCTTCTATTAAAAAACCGCCATAACCATAAGGTGTAGATAAATCATAAAAGGTATTTGGAGATATTTTCTCATGAAATCTTTTATCGTCAGCTACATCTCTTTTCATAACTGCATTAATTGCACGGATATTTTCATCCTCATAATAAAATAGTATCGGTTCACCGTCCCCATGCACTTTAAAAGCCTTTAAATAATTGGAAAGATAATAAACATCGTATGCTTTAAAGTTTTTCACTATCTCATTCCATTTTTCAGTATCATTGAATGTGACAATTGATAACACCGTTCTACCCCCAACCAAGTAATTTATACCGTTTAAACATTTAAATATCTCTGACTTCGAATTTCTCTCTTCTATACTGATCAAAGTCTATTGGTGTATCCACGCCGCTTTCTCCAATATCCACTCTCTTTATAACCTTTATCATCGTTTTTAAAATTATTTTAATATCCCTCAAAAAAGTAATATTTTCCACATATTCTAAATCGTAAAGAAAACGTTCCTCCCAATAAACCGTATTTCTACCATTAATCTGGGCCAAACCTGATAATCCAGGTCTTACTGAATGTCGCATTCTTTCCTGTTCCGTATAAAAAGGTAAATACTCTATAGCTAAAGGCCGCGGTCCAATGAATGACATATCGCCTTTTAGTATATTTATTAATTCTGGAAGCTCATCAAGAGACGTAGATCGCAGGAAACGCCCAAATTTCGTTAGCCTAATACTATTCGGTAACAGTTTCCCGTTTTTATTCCTTTCATCAGTCATCGTTCTAAACTTATAGATAGTAAAAATCTGTTCGTCTTTTCCAGGCCTCTTCTGTTTAAATATCACAGGAGTTCCCAGGTTAATACGTACTAATAATGAAACAATTAGAAAAACTGGACTTAATAAAATAAGTGCTACTAACGCAAGCGTAAAATCCATTGGTCTTTTAATATATTTTTTATAAATATAATAGTTATAATCTCGCATGGGATTCCATCAAAACATCCTTTTTAATAATATTTACAACCCGTTGTAAATCTTCAATCGACATCTTCGTATCCGAAGGTAAACATAATCCATTTTCAAATAGGATTTCCGACACATCTGTACCAATAAAATCATATTTCTCAAAGAATGGTTGCATATGCATTGGCTTCCAGATTGGTCTTGATTCAATATTTTCTTTTTCAAGAGCTTCAATAATATGATGTGGTCTAACCGTTCCGCACAAAATAATACTACTTAACCAATAGTTGGGTTCATTCCATTCATTACTTGGCATGAACTCAATGCCATTAAGTCCTTCTAGCTCTCGCTTATAATAGCTGAAAATCTCTCGCTTCTTTTCCACCCGTTCGTGCAAAATTTTTAATTGCCCTCTTCCTATACCAGCGACAACATTACTCATTCGATAGTTGAAGCCTAATTCACTATGTTGATAGTGTCTTACGGGATCACGTGACTGAGTAGCCCAGAATCGTACCTTTTCGATATCATTTTCATTATTCGAAACAAGCATTCCACCACCCGAAGTCGTAATGATTTTGTTACCATTAAAAGAATAAACGCCATAATCCCCAATAGTTCCGCAATGCTGACCCTTATAATAAGTTCCCAGGGACTCTGCAGCATCTTCAATCAGTGCTACATTATATGTGCTACATAATTGAACAATTTCATCCATTTTTGCCGATAATCCATAAAGGTGAACGACAATAACAGCTTTTACATGTGGGTATTTAACAAAAGCTTTCTCTAATGCTTTTGGACACATATTCCATGATTCATAGTCACTATCAATAAAAACAGGCACGGCATTTTGATAAATAATAGGATTCGCTGTAGCTGCAAACGTAAGCGTGGAACAAAAAACGATATCTCCAGCTTCGACTTTAGCGGCTTTTAATGCCATATGAATAGCTGCTGTTCCAGAAGAAAGTGCAACGGCAGATTTACTCCCCACTTTTTTTGCCAGCTCTTTTTCAAAGCAATTTATATTTTCTCCGAGCGGCGATATCCAATTCGTATCAAAAGCTTCTTTTACATACTGCATTTCATATCCTTCAACACTCATATGTGGCGATGAAAGAAATATTTTTCTAGTCATTGCATCTAACTCCCATTTAATATTCAAGCAATCGTTTTAGGTGAAAACTTGCTAATAACCCATTTCCCATTAGCGACATCTAGCAGCTTATGTTTTAGTTCTAATAAATTGCATTCTTCTAATTCAATTAGAATAGTCATTAATAACTGCTCTTCTATGCAAATCGCTTTACCCACATGAATTTTCGGATAGATATTCTCCTCCTGGATTTCCTCATCATTTAATAACTCTTCGTACATTTTTTCACCGGGTCGAATTCCAGTGAATTCAATATCAATTTCATCTTCTAAAAATCCAGATAAGCGAATCAAATTTTTTGCGAGATCGACAATTTTTATTGGCTCTCCCATGTCAAGGACAAATATTTCTCCTCCTTGAGCAAGTGCACCGGCTTGCAGTACGAGTTTTGATGCTTCCGGAATTGTCATAAAATAACGAGTCATTTCAGGATGCGTGACCGTGACAGGTCCGCCTGCAGCAATTTGTGATTTAAACCGGGGAATAACACTTCCGCGCGAGCCAAGAACATTCCCAAAACGCACGGCTGCAAAGTTTGTATCACTATAGGTGGCTAGATTTTGGATAATAATTTCAGCGATTCTCTTAGTTGCCCCCATAACATTAGGCGGATTAACCGCTTTATCAGTTGAAATCATGACAAAGTTGGAAACACCAGATGCATGTGCCGCATCTGCTATATTTTTTGTCCCGAAGATATTATTTTTCACTGCTTCACGAGGATTACTTTCCATCATTGGAACATGTTTATGCGCAGCAGCGTGATAAATAACATCAGGTTGAAAGTGTTGAACTACTTCAAAAATTCGTTCTCTATCCTGCACATCAGCAATAATAGGAACAAATTCAATATTTGTGTATTCATTTTTCTCTGATAATTCCATATGGATTTTATAGATGGAGTTTTCTCCATGACCGAGTAAAATAATTTGTTTAGGGTAGAATTGTGCTGTTTGTCGGCAGATTTCGGAACCAATCGATCCGCCAGCACCTGTTATGAGGATTGTTTTATTCGTTAAAGTTTTTGAGAGAGCTAACATATCTAGTTTTACTTCTTCACGTCCAAGTAGGTCTTCTATTTTGATTTCCTGCATATTTTTCACTGAAACTTTGCCCGTCATCACATCTTCAATTTTTGGCATGATTTTTATTGTTGCTTTCGTTTCTCCGCAGCGTGTATAAATTTTTTGCATCTCTTTTTTACTTAAAGAGGGAATAGCTAAAATGATTTCTTCAATTCCTTTATCTTCTACAATTTGCGGAATATCCTTTGTAGTGCCGCATACATTTACATCTACAATTTTTAAATGTTGCTTATTTCGATCGTCGTCTACAAATGCAACAACTAGATATTGTGATGGATTTCTTTTAAGGCTACGCAGAAGCATTGTACCTGCTTCGCCTGCACCGATAATTAATACTCGCTTTACATCATCATTTGGTTTAAATGAAGTCCAGTCATGGGCAATTCTAAGTAAAAAACGCGAACCGCCAATTAAAAGAATAAGTAATAGCCATGTAACGACCATTACTCGAAAATAGATATCCTGCTTTATTAATAGTTGCATGGCACTTGCTGTACAAACAGATGTCGTAACTGCATAGCCAATTGTTAACAATTCCCTTACGGATGCTAAACTCCAAAGACGATTATAAAGTTGAAAAAAGTAGGCCATTATATGATGGCTAATTAGCAAAGTTATAGAACTAAAAACGATTACTGTATCCGAATAAATATTCAATGTTGGATGCAGTAAAAAATAACTAATAAAAATGGCTGATACTACAATTAATGAATCTAGAATAGAAAAAATTGTGTATCTAGCAGTATAATTCACTACTAATCCAATCCTCCCCCAACTAACCATATAAAGTTGTGAATGAAATATGGTCCTAGACAAATTTTTCAAATCTTTAAACTACTTGGTGATTATAATTTTGTTCAAATTTCCAGGCATCTTCACACATCTTTTTCACGTCTCTTCTTGCGATCCATTCGAGTTCCCTATTCGCTTTTTGTACATCCGCATAACAAGCAGCAATATCCCCCGGTCTTCGGTCTACAATTTTAAAAGGTATGGAAACTCCATTCGCTAATTCAAATGCTTTTACGAGCTCCAAAACACTTGTTCCTTGACCTGTACCTAAATTATAAATTTGAATGCCTTTTCTTATACGGCTTAATGCAGCAACGTGCCCTTCAGCCAAATCCATCACATGAATATAGTCACGGACACCTGTACCATCCCATGTCGGATAATCATTCCCGAATATACTTAAAAATTGATTTCTTCCTTTTGCCACTTGTGTGATATATGGCATTAAATTATTTGGTGTTCCATTCGGAGCTTCACCGATCAATCCACTTTCATGAGCACCTACCGGATTGAAATAACGCAATATAGAAACCGAAAACAATGAATTTGCTCTAACAATATCATTTAGGATTCTTTCACAAATTGCCTTTGTTTCTCCATAAGGGTTCGTAGTAGGCGATACATCCATTGTCTCAACAAAAGGCACTTCATTTTCTCCGTACACCGTAGCCGATGAACTAAATACAAACTGATTAACACCAAATTTTAAACAACAATTTGCTAAGACAAGTGTGCTAACTATATTATTCTCGTAATAGGTTAGTGGTTTCTCAACAGATTCACCTACCGCTTTTAATCCAGCACAATGGATCACCCCTTGGATTTTGTGATTTATGAAAATATGCTCAACTGCCTGTTTATTTGTTACGTCAATCTCGTAAAAAGGGATATCATGACTTGTAATTGTTTTGATAGTTTCGATGGAATCTCTTTTACTATTGGTGAGATTATCCACGACAACTACTGAGTAACCAGCCTCAATTAGTGCTATACAAGTATGCGAACCAATATATCCCGCCCCACCACTAACTAATATTTCCATGACATTCCTCCCTTAATTAGTTTGACTGGGCAAACTAAGATTAAATTAAACATTAAATACATTTTTCTCTTATCCAGTCATTTAGTCTATTTAGCATATTCATGAGAAATAGAAACTATTCATTTATTCCTAAAAAAAGAGAATAGAACCTCGTATTCGACAAGTTTCTACTCTCCGCTTCAATTATATTTACATTTACTGTGTATTTATTCCTATTTTTAAACCAGTGGTTTTGAAGGGACTTTTTCCCTTTTTCTAATTGAACTTATTATAGTTGCAGTCCCTATCCCGAAAGCTGCACCTGCACAATCGATCAGTACATCCTTCACCTGTGCTCCCCTTCCTGGGACAAACAACTGATGAAATTCATCGGAAACTGCATAAATGATACAAACAAAGAGAGCTAACCATATACTACGAATTCTATTTATTCCGTTTTTTCTAAGTGCCCCCAAGATAAAAATTCCAAGAAAGAAATAAATAATGAAGTGTGCATTTTTCCTTACAATATGATTAACAGTATCGACGTGTACTTCTTCTAACGGGACAATCGTTTGTACTGTTTCAATAAGTTGTTCTGTAATAGTCGTACTTAAGCCATTCGAAATATTGACTGGCTGCTGAGAAAAGTAAAAAATAAGGATCATCCATAAAAAAACTGTGATCCAAGTAAGTGATTTTAGCATTTATTTATTTCCACCTTGTCTGTTAAATCTCCATATGTTCTTGTAAATTTTGCTGAATATCCTGAAGTTCACTTTCATTCGGCAAATAATAATAAATTTGATTTTTCATCATGGATGACCCGTTAGTTATATAAAGCTGTTCGATTTGTTTCAAGCTGTCCCCGTAATTTTTACGTATGCGAAGAAAATCTTCAAATACAACGTTCAGTTCAATATTTTTTTCAATTGCTTTGAAAATTGATTTATAGTTCCATACAGTATTTAGCGACAAGCTCTCTTGTATAACACCTTGAATTACTTGCTTTTGACGATTTTGCCTTCCAAAATCACCGGATGGATCATCATAACGCATTCGAACATATTTCAATGATTTATCTCCATCCATTTCCAATTCCCCTGTGGGGAAATTTTCTCCATCATAATTAAAAGCAAACGTATTTAAGACTGTAATTCCACCAATAATATCAATAATATCGACAAAACTTTCCATATTAACTTTCACTACATAGTCAATAGGAATATTTAATAAGTTTTCCACTGTTTTAACCGCCATTTCCATACCACCAAAAGAATAGGCATGATTTATCTTATCTTTGAAACCTTTTCCGATTATCTCTGTATAGGTATCACGCGGTATACTAATCATTTTTGTCGTTTCCAAACTTGGATTAACCGTCAAAACAATCATCGTATCAGAGCGACCCCCATCACTGTCCCGTTCATCTACACCTAATATAAGAGCGGAAATCGGCTCTTTTTTTACTGTAATATCAACTGGCTCCGTACGAATATCAGGTACCCGCTCACCAATCGGTGTATAAATTTCGTCTGCCGTACTTTTGATATCCCCATATACTTTCACAAGTAAAATAAGACTCCCACCACATAAAACTAATACAATACTAATTAACCACTTCCATACATTCTTCATACTAATTTCTCCCTCAGATTATATTAACTTCTTTTGAAATCATTTTTCTGTTGGATATAAATCTGTAAGTAAGCAACATAACTATTACTTTCTAGATTCATAGTTATTAAATCCCTTTCAAACTTATGATATTTTCCACAATTATAATTTCCATCTTTATTATTAATTATTCTTTTAACATAAAATTAATGCATAGAAGCTACAACAAAAAACACCTATCACTGAAAACAAGGCCGCTGCCCCCATCAGTAATAGGTGTTCTTAGTTTACTTTTTAATTACACTTGAAACGGATTATCCTCATTAATCAATACACGTTCCTGGCGAATTGCTTTCCCTGTTTTATCATCAATTTCTACAAAAAATGCACTTAACACAGCACGGCCTTTTTTCGGTACTTCATAGCGTGCCGGCATATTTGTTAAAAACTTATAAATGACATTGTCTTTTCCCATACCTAACACTTCATCATATGGACCTGTCATACCAACATCTGTAATGTATGCTGTGCCCCCCGGATAAATGCGGTTGTCCGCTGTTTGGACATGTGTATGCGTTCCGACAACGACAGATGCTTTGCCGTCCAGATGCCAGCTTAATGCGATTTTTTCACTTGTTGCTTCAGCGTGGAAATCAACAAATACGATTGGCGATGTTTTTTTCGCTTCTTCAACCATTTCGACTGCCATCGCAAACGGATCTTCATGTGGCGGTAAAAATACGCGACCGTGCAGATTGATGACTGAAATTGTTACACCGTTTTTCGATACTTGTGTCATACCGCGGCCTGGTGCATCTTTTGAAAAGTTTGCCGGACGCACTAAGTAATCCGCGTCATCGATAAAATCAAAAATGTCTTTGTTATCCCACGTATGGTTCCCCATCGTAATAACATCGACACCCATTTGCAGTAAATCATTGTAGATCGCACGTGTAATGCCGCGCCCTGCTGCAGCGTTTTCACCGTTTGCAATCACTACATCTAAATTATATTTTTTCTTCAATCGAGGCAAATACTGTTCTACCGCATCGCGACCAATTGAACCGACGATATCGCCAATAAATAATACTTTCATTTTTAAAAACCACTCTTTCTGTTCTTCAACATCTAATTATTTTACCACTGTTTTTATACTAGACGCAAAAAAACTGCTACAAATAGAATTGTAACAGAGTAATACGCTAACATTTTGAGTTTTCATGCCAATTCCATGCATCTTCAATCATTTCATGTACATTCCGTTCCGCCTGCCAGTCCAATTCCTGCTGCAAATTTTCCGAGCTAACAGTAGATAAATCATACATTTTATAAGCCAACTCGCCCCGCTCCAACGCTTCAAGCACCAAAACATGGGCATTCGCTACATCAGTCACATTATTGAAACCACGGTTGCCTGTCCCTTCAGAAACCGCATCTTCAGGACTTCCACTACCCGAAGCTTGTACATTCGTACTCTTACAATAACGAAGAACAATGCCATTCATATCATAAGCTTTTGTATAAACTTCCAGCATCTGTTCAATCATGCACTTTTGCTCTAGTAGCTTATTTTCCTCTGTAACAGCTGAAGATAACACAATATTTTTCACTCGGCATGCCCTCATAACTTTCAATAACGCCAATGTGCCGCCGACATTATTTTCATAGTAATATTCAGGATTCCCCATTGCTTCCTTGACTGAGTCCGATGCTGCGAAATGGATGACAGATTGAACGGGAAACAACGTGAATATTTGTGTTAGACGTTTCTGATCTGATAAATCGCCTTCAATAAAAATAGCCCGCTCATCAACTGATCCGCGGTGTCCTGTGGATAAATTATCATACACAACGACCGGCCCTTTTTCCAGTAATAAATTTACGACATGGCTTCCAACATAGCCTGCTCCACCAACGACTAATATCACAAATATTCCCCCTTATCGGCTTCGAATTTTACTTGTAATGTAACGAGTTTTCCCACTTTCTCTAAGCCTTTACCCTATGAACCAACCGGAAAAATGTCGGATACACCCTCATTTTCACTAACGGTTTCATAAAGCGAAGATTCCATGGAAGCTGGGAGAAATTCTTGCTTTCCCGAATTATTTGACGTTCCAGCGATTTCACCTGTCGTGAGTTGGACGTCGTTAACAATACATGATGATAACGGTGAATATATAAACGTAAATTTAAACCTTCAATCACATTGCGGTATTGCCTTTTATCAAAAAACTGTTTCAATTGCGCATACGTTTGCGCATGTGAATGGGCAATAGACGGACTATAATTTTTCATCAGCATGTCCTCATATTGCACAAAGTTATACTGCGCTTCGTTTACAATGGCAATCTTTTTCGCAAATGATAAGTACTGTGCGATAAACCCAACATCTTCAAAAAATGGATGATTATCAAAATATAATTGTTCCCCCATAATAATGGAACGTAAAAACAGTTTGTTCCAAGGCACAATATACGCTTCATTGTGTTTTGTAAGGTAATAGTTAACAGGGTTCGGTTTTGTTAATAACGCTTCATTCACTTTCACCTGTTTTTTGCGCTCCGTTTCCGGCCAGTATTTCGTATACCCGCACAGTACGAGATCCGCATGCTTCTGCTCTGCACGCTGTACAAGCTTTTCATACATTGTACTTTCCACAAAATCATGCCCATCCACAAAGGCAATATATTTTCCGGCAGCTTCCTGCATTCCATAATTGCGCGCTTCACTTAACTTAAGGTTTTGCGCGTTAAATAAACTGAAACGCTCATCTTCACTGACAAATTCTTCACAAATAAGAGCCGTTCCTTTAGAAGAACCATTATTCATAATTAGCACTTCAATCGCTTGCAATGTTTGCTGCTGCAGACTTTTCAGACATTCTCTTATCGAATATTCAACATGGTGTGTTGCCACAATAATAGACACAATCGGTATCATGGGAATCCTCCTAATTAGTTAAGATGATTAATATTTGGAACGGGCTACAGTAACCGGATGCCTTGACTTCTCAATATCCAAATCAAGCCATTGACCAAGTTTCAAACTGTCATCTTCTTGAATTTGGTTATTTAAACAAGCGTCCGGTGTAAACGTAAAGTTGTTAAAGTAAACTTTCTCATCCACTACCTTTAAATCGATCCGTACATACGTAAACGGCTTGCTCAGCTTTTTTGCAATAGCGAGCAGGTCGTCCAACTGTGCAGGTCTTGCTTTTGCTACGTCAAACGGATGCTTTTTCTTTAAATAATTCGTATTGAACCAATCCGGTGTTAACATTAATGTTTGCTCTTTCGGTGTAAAGCGGTCGATAGTGGATTCAATAATCTTCGGTACCCCATGGAAACAATGAATGTTGTACTCTTGTACATCAGCGCCAGTCGATGATTCGATTAAACGTTCGATAATAATTCTAGGAATGATTGATGAATAGTGAGGCTCCGCATATTTCAGCGAATAATCCATTGCCATCATTTCCGCTAAATGCTGCCTTGTTTCTCGGTAATCCATTTCTCGTTTATTCTCGCAAACAATTGTCATGCCCTCGCCGTGCGAACATTTCAATACAAATTTTCTCGGCAATTGTTCGAAAATAATATCCTCTATTTCATCAAAAATACCGATCAGCGGCGGCAGTAAATAGTTGTAGCCGACTGTGATCATATATTCGCGTGCCTTCACCTTATCAGTAAATCTTCTTTTAAATTCAACATCCTCAAATAGTTTGAGCCACATTAATTTTTCATTGAAGGTTTTTGGGTTTTCCAGGTTTAAACGGGTTTTGAATTTGTTCCAATATAATAACTTACTTGCGGCAATTGGGGATAGCTTTACGACTTGTGTGAATGCATAGCGCTTTGCATGTAATGGGATTTGCATAAACGAATCACAGCTCCTTCTATTATTTTTTCACATTTTAACTGGTTGTAATTAAGTAAATTAGTGAAGTTTTAGCTGTGAATAATAGAGTGGCAATGGTAGTGTTTTAAAGGTGAAATATGATTGTTAAAATTGTATTAGATAGGCCGAATGACGGTTTGATGATATCCAACTATTTTGGTGCATTAAAATAGATTCTATAAATATCTTTCTAATAGTATAGTCTCGAAACATCTAATATATACCTACTATTCAAGTTTTTCTTCTATTAAATGTAAAAGGTATTTAGAATATTTTTATTCTAAATACCTTTACATATCTATATAAAACTCGCTTTTCACAGGCTGTTCTTTTAACTAAACAGACTGGGCTGATAAGCCTGGTCAATTTTTTCTAAAATATATGACCGTACTGTTCAAATTCAACTGTTTCAATCGCAAAAATATATTCAATTTTATCCATATAAGAAACGATCCTATTTGCTCCTGCAGGTACAAGCTGTGCTCCGTCTGTACCATATACTTTAAAGCCGTTATACTGTTTCGGATTATGGCTTGCCGTAATGGCAACACCCGCGTAGGCGTATAAATACCTTACTGCAAAAGATAACTCAGGAGTCGGACAGGATTCACTGAACACATAACTATGCACACCATAAGCCCCTAAAACTTTAGCCGTTTCAACAGCGAACTCTTTCGAAAAATGACGTGTATCATACGCAATGACAACACCTCTTGTCTTCGCTTCTTTGCCGCCTTCACATACATATTGTGCAAGATCTGCAGCTGCACGCCGTACTGTATAGATGTTCCTGCGATTCGTGCCAACACCAAGTACACTGTGCATGCCACCCGTACCGAACTTTACATTCTGTTAGAAATGATCTTCTACTAATCGTTCGTCTTTAATAATTTCTTCAAGCTCTTTCTGTAAATATTGTGGTAACTTTGCTATTCTCCATTTCTCAGAATGCTTTCGAACTTCAATCAAATTTTCACCTTCTCTTGAATAATTTTCACTTCATTATTTTTACCAAAAGCTGTAAAGTTTTTCAATTTAAAATATTAACCAGGATTTTTTAAATTGTACTTCCTCTGGTTCATATAATATAAAATCTTTATTTTCAATTATCCGAGCATTGTTTTCTAAAAATAGCTCAACTGCATCTAGTTGTTTCTTTTTCTCTAAAAAAGATAATCCTTCATTAAAGAGGAATGGTCTTGTAGTAAGGTTATGGACATCAGAACCATAAGTATGGACTAAGTTGGCTTTCACTAAATCCAACGAAAATTTTTGAACATTTTTTCCAAATTGCCCCGTAAGACTTCCAGCAGTAATTTGTGTCATTGCCCCTTCCCTTACTAACTCCTCTAGCTTACTAGGGCGTTCTGCAATTACTTTATTACGCTCTGGATGCGCTATAATTGGGATAATTCCTTTTAATTTAAGCTTAATGATAATTTCCTTTGTATAGAATGGGATAGTATGGGACGGTAATTCAATAAGTATATATTTGGAATTTGCAAGGGTTAATACTTTCCTTTCCTCTAATAGTGTAGAAAGCTCTCCGACTAAGCGTACTTCTTGTCCAGCATATATTTTTAAAGGAATATTATATTTATTTACCTGTTGCTGTATAATAGCAATCTGTTCATACACCGTTTCGGGAGATATATGGTACAGAGGATGGAAACTATGTGATGTTGCAATTATTGCTGTTATTCCTTCATCCACAGCTTTTTGCAACATTTCAAGTGTATGCTGCAATTCTTTTGGCCCATCATCAACTCCAAATAATATATGGCTATGGATATCAATCATTGTCTTTTCCCTCTCTCTCCCTTAATTTTGAAAAGAATTCCTACGAAGCCTTATAAATACGCAAAACTCAATATTATAATATATGAACAAAAAAATGCTATTAAAACTCTAAAACTCTTTTATAATGCCCTAAATAATTATTTTTAATTTCAAATTTCCTTAAAGGCTGAATGAGAAATATAAAATTTTATATAATAAAAATCCCCGTTTCATAGATTAGTTTCTATGAAACGGGGATTTTTAAAAAAGATAAAAAACTTTAATTATTTCGCATACTCCACAGAGCGTGTTTCACGAATAACGGTCACTTTGATGTGACCTGGATAATCGAGTTCTTCTTCAATACGTTTACGGATATCTCGCGCTAAACGATGTGATGCCAGATCATCGATTTTTTCAGGCTGTACGATGATACGTACTTCACGACCTGCTTGGATTGCGAATGATTTTTCAACGCCGTCATAGCTTTCTGAAATTTCTTCCAGCTTCTCAAGGCGGCGAATATAGTTTTCCAATGTTTCACTGCGGGCACCTGGGCGGGCTGCTGATAATGCATCGGCTGCTGCTACAAGTACGGCTATAACTGAAGTTGCTTCTGTGTCACCGTGGTGGGATGCAATCGAGTTAATAACAACTGGATGTTCTTTATACTTCGTTGCCAGTTCCACACCGATTTCTACGTGGCTTCCTTCGACTTCATGGTCAATCGCTTTACCGATATCATGCAGTAAACCTGCACGACGCGCTAATGTCACATCTTCGCCTAGTTCAGCAGCAAGTAATCCTGCTAAGTGGGCTACTTCGATTGAGTGTTTTAATACATTTTGACCATAGCTTGTACGGTATTTCATACGACCTAGGATCTTCATTAAATCCGGATGCAGGTTATGAATACCTACTTCAAATGTTGTTTGCTCACCTGTTTCGCGGATTTGTTCGTCCACTTCACGGCGAGACTTTTCAACCATTTCTTCGATACGTGCCGGGTGAATACGACCATCTTGAACTAGTTTTTCTAATGCAAGACGAGCTGTTTCACGGCGAATCGGATCAAAGCCGGATAAAATAACTGCTTCAGGTGTATCATCAATAATCAGATCAATACCTGTAAGCGTTTCTAATGTACGGATGTTACGGCCTTCACGACCGATAATGCGGCCTTTCATCTCATCATTCGGCAGATTTACAACGGACACTGTTGTTTCTGCAACATGGTCAGCTGCAAAGCGTTGTAATGCAAGTGATAAAATTTCTCGAGCCTTTTTGTCTGATTCTTCTTTTGCACGCAATTCTGATTCCTTTGTCATTACAGCGATATCTGTAGAAAGTTCGTTTTCAACTTCCTTCAAGATAACCTCTTTCGCTTCTTCGCGCGTCAGAGCTGCAATGCGCTCAAGCTCAGTTTTTTGACTTGCAACAAGTTGTTCTACTTTGCTTTCCATCTGTTCAATATGCTGTTGTCTGCTAGCCAGAGCTTCTTCCTTACGCTCTAAGCTTATCTCTCTTTTGTTCAGAGTATCATCTTTGCGGTCAAGGTTTTCTTCTCTTTGCAATAAACGGTTCTCTTGTTTCTGAAGTTCTCCACGACGGTCACGAATGTCATTTTCCGCTTCAGTACGAAATTTGTGAGTTTCATCCTTTGCTTCAAGCAGTGCTTCTTTTTTCAGTGCATCCGCTTCACGTTTCGCGTCTTCCACGATTTGCTCGGCAACATGCTTTGCACCAGTCACTTTTGAATCATTCACGTTTTTCATGTAGAAATAGATAACAGCGACACCGACAGCGAATCCTAGCAAAGCAGGGAGTATCATTTCCATATCGTTTCCCTCCTATGCCTATATATGTCTGATGTTCTTTTAGTCGGCATAATATATCTGAATTATTCAAACATACCGCCTATTCATTTCAAAATTTAGAAATTATACATTTTAATTGTATAGTTCAAAATTAGGTATGTCAAGAATAGCCATGGTTTAAGGGGTTTTTTATATTTTTATGGTCCATTAAGGGACTTCCAGAAATTAGTCCGGATTGGGATGGCAGGTTACCAATCTTTTCTATAAAGAATCCGATTAACGCGATTTACGGGCTGCCAGGCGACGGGAAGTTCTAATATAGTTCTAAATGTTCTAATATATTTTTATTTGTTCTAATAAACTTGGGATTTTCTAATATATTCTGCACTTCTTCAAATATGTCGAACCGATTTTCAAATATCCTCTTCGAATCTTCTAATATGAGGTGGAAATTTTCTAATATAGCAAACATTTGTTCTAATAAAAGTCCCCGCTTTATTTTTCCCACCGGTTTTACCTAGAAAAAAACAATCAAAGTCAGCTACGTCAGTCCCATTTTCTAATAACACTCAAAGATCGTCTAATAAAACCTATATTTGTTCTAATAAACTCCAACGCTCCACTGACCTAACAGGTACTTCAACCAAAACCGCCCCACCTTAGCTATAAAACCGCCCTTCCCCCACAAAACAAAAACCCAAGCAAACTTCTTCGCTTGGGTCTGTAACATTATTCTTTATCTTTTTCGTCTTCGAATAGTTCTAGTTCGTCCAGTTCTTCTTCTGCAGTTGTATCGTTGGCGCCGATTGTGTAGCCTAGTTCGCCGATACCGAAGTGTTGACGGATTTTTTCTGTCACTTCTTCTTTGATTGCAGGGTTTTCTTTGAAGAATTGTTTTACATTTTCACGACCTTGGCCGATTCGTTCGCTGTTGTATGAATACCAAGAACCGCTCTTTTGGATGATGTCCAGTTCTGCACCGATGTCGACGATTTCGCCTTCTTTTGAAATCCCTTCGCCGTACATAATATCCACTTCCGCTGTACGGAATGGTGGTGCTACTTTATTTTTTACGACTTTAATTTTCGTTTTGTTCCCGATAATTTCTGTACCTTGCTTAATCGCTTCACCGCGACGTACTTCTAAACGGATAGAAGAGTAGAATTTAAGGGCACGTCCACCTGTTGTTGTTTCCGGGTTACCGAACATAACACCGATTTTTTCACGAACTTGGTTGATGAAAATAGCAAGCGTATTCGATTTGTTAATAACACCTGATAATTTACGTAATGCCTGTGACATTAAACGCGCTTGGAGACCCATGTGCGAGTCACCCATTTCGCCCTCGATCTCGGCTTTTGGCACTAATGCTGCTACAGAGTCGATTACGATAATATCAATCGCGCCAGAACGTACTAATGCTTCCGCGATTTCAAGTGCTTGTTCACCTGTATCCGGCTGTGATAATAATAATTCGTCAATATTAACGCCTAATTTTTGTGCATATACCGGGTCAAGTGCGTGTTCAGCATCGATAAATGCTGCTGTACCGCCGTTTGCCTGAATTTCCGCGATGGCATGTAATGTAACTGTTGTTTTACCAGATGATTCCGGTCCGTAAACTTCTACAATACGTCCGCGCGGGTAGCCGCCTATACCTAATGCTGCATCAATTGCGATAGAGCCTGATGAAGTTGTCTCCATATGACGGTTTGAGTTTTCACCCAGTTTCATGACAGAACCTTTACCGAATTGTTTTTCTATTTGTTTTAACGCCATATCTAATGCTGCTTTACGATCGCTCAAACTATTTCCTCCTTAAGAAAAAGCTTTATTTAACTTATGTCTCTATTATACTTGCTAATGAGATAACATTCAAGAAAAAAGCGAACATATTTTCGCTTTTTCTTTGAATGTTTCTAAATGGCTTTAAATCACTGATCAAATCGTCTTTATCAAAAGAAAACGACAACTAAATCAGCTTTTTGTAACCTTGATTCGCTAATTCTCTCATTAAATAGCTGAACGTAAACTTCACTGCGCGGATTCGGTTCGTATTTCTTGAACCAGTTAATTGCAGTCGGTACGTGAGCGGTTCTGTGTCACCGATCTTAATGCCAACCCAGATTGATCCTGCAGGCTGTCCGTCATGATCACCCGGTCCTGCTACGCCCGTCAGCCCAACGCCGATATCTGTACCGAACTTTTCACGGACTTGTGTTGCCATTGCCGCTGCACATTCACTGCTGACGATGCCGTATTCATCAAGCAATTCACCAGAAACACCGAGGTGCTTAATTTTCGCTTCTTTCGTATACGTCACAACACCGCCGATTAATGCAGATCCAACACCCGGAATTTCTGCCAGCTCCGACTGGAACAGACCGGCCGTTAAACTTTCGGCAGCGGAAACTGTCAGTTCATTTTCAAGAAGCATTTGCACAAGTTTAAATCCTAATGATTCATCATTTACGCCATAATAGTATTCTCCGACGATATCGAGAATTTCACGTTTCTTTAACTCGATCAGACGGAATGCCTGTTGTTCGTTTTGCGCTTTTGCCGTAATGCGCAATGTTACTTCACCATCTGAAGCAAGCGGGGCAACTGTAGGATTTGTCTGTTCCTCCAAAATACCCTGTATACGGGTTTCCAGATCTGCTTCACCGATCCCGTAAAAACGTAGTACATGCGATAAAATTACCCCGCCGTCATGTAAAAGTGCCGCAAGTTTTGGCTTCGTTTCATATTGGAACATCGGCTCAAGTTCTTTTGGCGGACCCGGCAGTAAAATATAAATACGGTCATTTTCCTCCAAAAACATACCCGGTGCCATCCCATGCTGGTTCAACAAGACATCGCAGCCATCCAGTACTAGCGCCTGTTTCCGGTTGTTTTCCGTCATCGGTCGTCTTTGCTTCGAAAAAAATTCCTCAATCGCAAACAGCGCCGTTTCATCAAACACTAACGTACGATTCAAATGCTTCGCAATCGCTTCCTTCGTCAGATCATCCTTTGTCGGACCTAAACCGCCTGAGAAAATAATTACATCCGCGCGCTGTTCCGCAATTTTAATCGCCTCTAGTAGCCGCGCCTCGTTATCTCCTACAACTGTATGATAATAAACATTAATGCCAAGTTCCGAAAGCTGGCTCGAAATAAATTTCGCATTCGTGTTGGCGATTTGTCCTAATAATAATTCCGATCCTACCGCTATAATTTCTGCATTCATTCCTAAAACCCCCTATAGATCAATTTTGCCTTGGCGTAATTGCAGGCACACAGGATGTGGGTCAGTCAGCCATTGTCGCACGACGCGACGTTTTTTGGCTGACTTCCATTCCTTTAAAAAATCTGTGACATCTGCCAGAGGCTTTTTTACAGCAGTTGTTTTGTCAACTGCTGTAAAAATAAAGAAAACTAGATTAGAAAAACAGCGCCGTCCAAAATGCACGGGCAACTGTTATGTCTTTTATGGATACTTATTACTATTACCTATCCTAAAAGAAATTCTAACCTAGTTTTAGAAATTTTATTTATTTTGAATCCAATAATGCACGACGGTTTATATAGAAATAATCCCATCCAGACCATACTGTAAAGAACAATGCTACATAAAGCATAATCATATCAAAAGGTATGCCAACTAATGTAAAAATCGTATTGTGTAAAATTAATGCAGAAATCGCCACGATTTGGGCCCAAGTTTTAATTTTACCAAGCTGGTTTGCCGCTACGACTTCCCCTTGTCCTGCTAAAATCAGTCGAAGTCCCGTTACCGCGAACTCACGCGAAATAATGATAATGACAATCCACGCAGGTGCCAAGTCGATTTCCACCAATAAAATAAAGGCAGCGGAAACGAGCAGCTTATCTGCAAGCGGATCCAAAAATTTCCCTAAGTTCGTCACTAAATTATATTTGCGGGCATAGTAGCCATCTACCCAGTCCGTTGCTGAAGCGAAAATAAAAATAAGTGCCCCGACAAAATAGTTCACTTGCATTTCCGCGCCAAACAGCGTCATATTCCCCCAACCGAAATCAAACATCATTACAATCATAAATAATGGGATCAATAAAATGCGCGAGACTGTAATCTTATTTGGTATGTTCATTTGCTAACACCTTTCGTCTAAAGAAAAGAGCCATCTTTTAAGATGACTACTCTCCTTGTCCTTCATTCACTAACTTTAAAATCACGTTTTGAGAAACCATATCTTGTGCGTAAGCTAATTCTACATCATTTACGTAAACTTTTGCCACTTTTGAGTTTCCTAAGCGAATACGTGCATAACCGTTTGCCGTTGAATCATGTTCTACTACTTCTCCAGCTTTGTAGACACGTGCATTTACTTGCTCTTGGCGGTTTTCATTACGAATACCAACCCATGTATCACCTGCTACTTCAACACGGATATTCAGGCTGTCTGTTCCCGATACTTCAAACGTTGTATCTTCACCTTGTACAACACCTTCACTGATTGTTTGAGCTGCTTCAGGCTCTTCTGTGACAGGTTCTTCAGGCTCATTGTTTTCTTCTGTGTCTGCATCTGTGTTTTCTTCGCTGTCTTCAACAGGTTTTGTTGGTGTTGAATTAGGATTTTGTTCGTATTCAATCGGTTCAATATCCTCTTCTGCTCCATCCGGGGTACTGCCCGTTTTTTGGATGTATAGAGTTGTAATCACGACAATAATGACAATCGCAAACAATGCGACGATCAACTTCGGCATTGCTTCATTCATTTTATTGCTCGATGTCGCTTTCATATTGCGGCGACTCGGACTTTGTGTGAATGATTGCGCGACCTCTTCTTTTTGCATTTCCGGAATATCTTTTCGATACTCAGTCAATACTTCATCCGCATCTAATCCAACTGCCTCTGCATATTGCTTAATGAAGGCACGTACATAGAAAGAACCAGGCATAATAGTATAGTTGCCTTCTTCGATTCCTATTAAATAACGTTTTTGGATTTTTGTGATGTTTTGTAAATCATCTAAACTATAACCTCTAGCTAATCTCGCTTCTTTCAAGCGAGCTCCTAGTTCCGTCAAAAAAAACACCTACTTTTAATATATTCAAATAATGGGAGCACATACTATGTACCCTCATATTTACTAAAAATCAAATCCGCCAAAATGGTCTGTACTTGATAACATATTATTCTTTTCAATAATTTCATATGTTATTTCTTCATCCGGCTCATGGCGCAATTCGATAATATAGTCAAAATCTTCTATTTTATATGATGAATGCTGTACGAACAGATCTGGATGCTCAATGACTTTAATCGTCGGCATACCCATGATTTCCCGAACTAACTGCTGGTGGCGTTCATCCGTCGAGCGACGTGTGACGGCACCGTCCATTATAAAAATATTATTCCCATTAAACTCATCGCCCATTAACGTATTCCGGACGGTTTGTTTAATCATAGTAGAAGAAATGAAAATCCATTTTTTATTCGCGCACACACTTGCGGCAACGATTGACTCTGTTTTTCCTACACGCGGCATTCCACGGATCCCAATTAATTTATGCCCTTCCTTTTTAAATAATTCGGCCATAAAATCAACTAAAATTCCTAATTCGTCACGTACGAACCGGAATGTATTTTTTTCATCCGCATCTTTCGGTATATAATGCCCATGCCGAACAGCCAACCGATCACGCAGCTTTGGCTCACGAAATCTTGTTACATTAATATTTTCCATTGTTGAGACGATTGAAATAAAACGCTGGATAGATTCTTCGTTTTCTGTAGATAACAGCATTCCGCGATGCTCCTCATCCACACCGTTAATCGAGACAATATTAACGCGAAGCATTCCTAACAGCGATGCAATATCTCCTAATAAACCTGGTCGATTCACTTGAATTTCATATTCAAAATACCATTCGCCCATTTTGTATCTGTCCCCTCATAATAGAAACGTATTTATTTCTTACAAGTTCCATCATAGCGGATTTTCTACCTATTGAAAAGTTAGAAAGCCACGTTTTTGTTAGTTTTCTTCAAATAATTTTTAAAAAAACACGTTCTGGAAGTAACAATGTTGGACAATCATGCATTTATAGTTGGAGATTGGTTCGATTAGTAAATCATGCAAATATGTAAACCGAAAAAAATGCCGCTCACTTATGCAGTGAGTGACATTTTTTCGTATAGCCGATTAGTGTTGTGGCTTATTTTGAACGAGCTTCATAATACAGCTTGCAATTGCTTGCTTTTCGTCCTTTTCGGCAACAGACCATAAGTCTGATAACACACGCTCTTGCTCGTTTTGTGGGTCAACGTTTTTCGCAAGATATTCACCAATCTGAACTGCGGCCTTCTCAATCATTTTATTAGGCATGCCGCTTTCTTTTGCATCAGATACTTGTTTACCTAAGAAGCTTGTCCATTGTTCCCAGTTTTGTAAAAGTCCCATTTGCTTTCCCTCCTCTCGCACAATTAGTATGTGCGGATATCAGGAAATTATATGTACCAACCGCCATTAACTCGAATTATTTGCCCTGTCACGTAATCTGCACGTCCGCTTAAATAAAAAGCCGCCATATTCGCGATATCGAGCGCTTCACCAAAAGATTGTAAAGGAATTTGACTTTCGATCATTTCGCGCTCCTCGGCATCAAACTTTGCATTCATCTTCGTATTAATAATTCCAGGTGCAATCACATTAACACGAATGCCGCTAAACGCCGCTTCCTGCGAGTATGCTTTTACGAAACTGTGCTGAGCGCCTTTTACAGCTGAGTAGGCTACTTCGCCCGCTGCTCCGACATCACCCCAGATTGAACCGATGACAAGCACATAGCTGACTTTGTTCGCTCGTAATTTGCCCGCGAGCAGTGCGGTTGTTCGCATCGGATTTTGTACATGGACGTGCCAAAGTTTGGTCATTTCCGCGGCTGGTGTGTTTTCCAGCAAATCATAATATGCATGGCCGTTCGCATAAACGATCGCCTGTAAAGAATAAATTTGGGCGGCGATTTGCTCCGCCCCGGTGTCACTGCTGAAATCTGCTTTTACTGGTATAAACTCCTGATTCGGAAAGTTTTCGGTAAACGTTTGAAGCATACTGTCAATGACAGTATGCCCTGTGTGATAATGCAGATAGAGTGACCAGCCATCCTGTGCTAACTGCTGGCAAATCGCTTGCCCAATCGCACCGGAAGCACCGCAAACTAATGCAAACTTCTTCATTTTTGATCGCGCCCGCTAACCGGCATGATAGTAAACACCGTTTGTTGCTCTTCACCTTGAATCGTCTTAAATGCATTGACGATATCTTCGACTGTAATCGTCTCCAGCACTGGTACCACATCAAATAAGTTCATGTCGTTAAATTTATAACGTGTAAACTGGTTGGCGATAAATTCAATCGAATTCAATGCGCGCAGGAAGAAACCGATTTTTTTACGTTTAATACGTTCTACATCTTCAGAAGTGAATAAGTTCTCCTGTTCTGATTGTGCAAGCTTCTCTTTAATCAATTTGGCAAGCTGCTCCGGCTGCTCCGAATCAGAGCCGATCAGTGCAAAACCGTAGCCATTTTCCAATGAGAAATCATAGCCGTATGATTCGTCAATTAAGCCGTTTTCATATACATCTGTATAGAACGATGAAGCGCGGCCGAATAAACATTCAACGCCGATCTGAACAGCAAGCTCATGCTTCAGCATTTCTTCGCCGCTTAAATCAACCTGCTTCGCCTTTAAACCAACATACACTTTAGGTTTTTGGACATCCATATGAAGCACGCGCTCTTTTTCTGCCACATTTGTTGGTTCTTCATCAAACAAACGTTTTAAATCTGTCGGCTTCTGGAACGTCTTTTTGTTTTGGTTGTCTTCAATAAATGCCATCATTTTAACAGGATCTACAGCACCGATTACGAACAACAGCATATTTGATGGATGGTAAAACGTGTTGTAGCACGTATATAAATGCTCGGCCGTAATTCCGTCAATTGACTCGATCGTGCCGGCAATATCAATTTTCACCGGGTGGTTATGATACATGTTTTCGATCGCGCCAAAATATAAACGCCAATCCGGCTGGTCATCGTACATCGTAATTTCCTGTCCGATAATGCCTTTTTCTTTATTCACCGTTTCTTCTGTGAAGTACGGCTCCTGTACGAAATTCAATAATGTTTCTGTACTTTTATAAATATGGTCTGTTGCAGAGAACAGATATGCTGTGCGGGTAAATGATGTAAACGCATTCGCCTGCGCACCGACTTCACTGAACTTTTGGAATACATCCCCGTCTTCTTTTTCGAACATTTTATGCTCTAAAAAGTGGGCAATCCCGTCCGGAACAGTAACCGGTTCTGTTTCTCCAATCGGTACGAATGTACGGTCAATCGAACCATACTTTGTTGTGAATGTCACAAATGTTTTTGAAAAGCCTTTTTTCGGCAAAATGTATACGTCTAATCCATTGTTTAGCTGCTTGTAATATAATGTTTCATCTAGTTGCTGGAATTCAATTGTTTCCATGGATTACTCCCCCTTACCGCATAAGAAATACGTTGCTTCTAATTTAATATCCTGTGCCACTTTTTGCACGTCTTCTTTTGACACAGATTGCCAGCGTGCAGTCCACGTATCCAAATTAAACGGTTCGTCTAATGCTTTGTATTGGTCAAAAATTTCGATTTGGCCACGAGGTGAATCCAATGCTTCTTTTAACTGGTTAATAAGCATCGCCTTCGTTTGCGCCAATTCTAAATCGGTAATTTCTCCGTTTTGCATCACTTTTAACTGATCTGCAATTAGTTGGCGTGCCTTTTCTTCATTTGCCGGCTCAATACCTGACACGACAAACAATAATCCGTATTGAGAAGCGTAAGAACTTGATGCATAATAAGCTAAACTTTCTTTTTCACGGACATTCATAAATAATTTTGAATGAGCATATCCGCCAAAGATACCGTTGAAAATTTGCATGATTGGGAAATCTTTATCGCCAAATCGTACAGGTGTCGAGTAGCCGATATGCAGTTTCCCTTGTTTCATTTCCTGCGTTTCTTTTGTGTACGGTTCAATGTTTGCAGGAGTTGTATCTTCTTTTGTTGTCTGATGTGCATCGCGGTCAGCAAACGGGAATGCTGCTTTTAGCTGCTGCGTCATTTCTTCGATATTAATATCGCCGACAACGTAAATATCAATGACATCATTTGCTAGCATATCTTCATATGTTTTTGTTAATGATTGTGGTGTAATTTCTTTTACGGCTTCGATGTTTCCGTTTGCAGAAAATGATGCTGCGCTGTTTGGACGGATAATTTCCGTTAAACGTTTTTGTGCATAGCGCGATTTGTCATCGAAAATGGATTGGATACGTTGGATGACCATCTCTTTTTCGCGGTTGACAATTGATTCTTTAAATACACCGTTTTCGAAGTTCGGTTTGAAGATCGCTTCATGAATCAGATCGATTACTTCATTTAATACATTGCCATGCGATAAATACTGGTCGTTTACTGTTTCGACATTTAATAGTACAGTATGCTCTTGACCGCGCTTTGCTGTGTCAAAATACAATACTGTGCCAAAAAGGTCATCTAAATAGCTGCGGTAACTTGCCGATGTTGGAAATTTTTCGTTGCTGTGCTGCAGGACATTCGATAATACTGTACGCTGTGCCGCTGTTTCTTCATTTAATGGTGCTCTCCATTTGATCGAAAAGTTCACCGTTTTGAATTGGGCGGTTTGTCGTATATGAAGCGAAACACCTTTCGCAATTTCGGTTGTTAAAAACAAAAAAACTCCTCCTGACTACCTCGTGAATATAAATATAAATGCTTCTTCTCTACTATACATGTGTTGCCTTGATTTGTGCAAAGTTATTATCCGTACTAAGTGTTCCCTAATTCGTGACATTTATGAATGAAAAATATCAACGGTTAAAAATTAAAAATATTTCTTTTTTTAATACAATTTCTAGACGCTTTCTGCGTTTCTTAATGGAGTCCGTTGTACTGCGTTGCAGGGCACGCTTTCCTGGGGGCGTGGCTCCAACTAACTTGATGTATGCCTCTACGGCGGCATACATCAAGTGGATTTTCCGCGCACGCTTAATCCCCTAGGAGTCGGACCCTCCACTCCGCACAACTATGGTTTTGTATGTGAACAGGGCTTCTTATTTAATTTGGGTAAAGGTTTGTTGAATTTTATTGCCTTTCTCTTCAATAAGTTCGCGGTTCAATTCAACTTGGCTAATTAAATTCGCGTTTTCTATTTTCCAGAGGGGCATTTCCACTTTATATGAATAGCTTTCACTTTCGCTGTAAAAAATTCTACTTTCTTTTTAGGATGTTCCACTTTCTTATGCAACTTAGCTAATAAAACCCTGGCTTTCTTCTTTTCGAGTGCGCAGTTCTACTTTTCTATAAATAGCTTCCACTTTAGTCGCAGGCCTTTCTACTATTTCTTCATTACCTTCTACTTTCCCACGTGACTTGGCTAATAAATTTCAGCTTTCTACTTTTCAGGCGAACTGTCCTACTTTTGCAGAAATAGTTTCCACTTTAATCGCAGAACCTTCTACTTTCTATTCAAAACATTCTACTTTCTACAGCAACTGGGCTAATAAAATTCGGTTTTTCTAGTTTTTAGAAATCCGTTCTACTTTTACATGAAAAGTTTCCACTTCAGCCGCAAAACTTTCCACTTTCTCTTCAATCAGTTCTACTTTCTCCAGCAATTTGGCTATTAAATTCAGTGCCCACACTTATTCAACATAAAAAAACCGCCTGTACAAATCCACTTTGTACAGACGGTTTTATAATTAGCGTTTTCCTTTAATGTATGGAACGCCTGATGCTTTTGGTGCTACTGCTTTTCCTACGAAACCTGCTAATGCCAGGATTGTCAGTACGTATGGCAGGACTTGCAGGATTACTGGTGGGATCTGCTGAATGTACGGGATGTTCCCGCCACCGATACTTAATGTTTGTGCTAATCCGAAGAATAGTGCAGCACCTAGTGTACCAAGTGGATGCCATTTACCGAAGATCATTGCGGCAATAGCGATGAAACCTTGTCCTGCTACTGTAGAGCCAGAGAAATCACCAGATGATGTCATAGCCAATGAAGCACCACCAACACCTGCTAATGCACCGGAAATCATAACGCCGATATAACGCATTTTTGCTACGTTAATCCCCATCGTATCCGCTGCCATTGGATGTTCTCCTACTGATCGAATACGTAAACCGAATGGCATTTTGTAAAGAACAAACCATGCTCCTACCGCAACAACCAATGCGATAATTGTTGTAGAGTATACATTTTGGAACAAAAGCGGTCCTAAAAACGGTATATCGGATAAATACGGTATTTCAAAACGTTGTAATGGCGCTGAAACCATGTCTGTTTGACCTTTACCGTAAATTAATTTTACCAAGAATACTGTAATCGCTGCAGCAAGCATGTTCAGGGCAACACCTGTAACAGTTTGGTCTGCACGGAATGTTACGGCTGCAACGGCAATAATCAACGAGAAAATTGCCCCTGCCAACAACGCTGCCAATAAAGCCAGCCAAATGACGTTTTTCCCAAAATCAGCATAGTATTCAAGGTTTATATAAATACCTGTAAATGCACCGACAATCATTAACCCTTCAACACCAAGACCGATTACCCCTGCACGCTCCGAGAATAGAGCCCCGATACCTGTTAAAATAAGCGGTGTTGCGTATAAAAGGGCAGAAGGGACGATAAAGTATAACACTTCTAAAAAGCTCATGTTACTTGCCCTCCTTTTTCTTTCCTAATTTCTGTAAACCAACACGTAAAATATAGCCTGATGCTACGAATAAAATAATTACTGCGATAATGATTGATACGATTTCTTCCGGAATTCCAGCTTCATTCGGCATGTTTAAAGAACCGTATTTCAGGGAACCGAATAATGAAGCTCCGAAGAATACACCGATTGGATTGTTTGCACCAAGTAATGCTACGGCAATCCCGTCGAATCCGATACCTGAAGCTGCTGCTTTAATCGATGCGTTCTGGTATGTTCCCAATGCTTCCATCGCACCGCCAAGACCGGCGAATACACCGGAAATTGTCATCGCTAAAATGATGTTGCGGTTTACGTTCATACCTGCATATTCTGCAGCGTTTTTATTGAACCCTACTGCTTTTAACTCATAACCGCGCGTTGTTTTTTCTAAAATGAACCACATAACAACAACCATGATCAGCGCAACGATAATCCCTAAGTGAAGACTTGAATTATCTGTAATGTCACGTAACCACTGATTACGTAATGTAGCGGACTCTAATACTGTCGGCGTTTTGAAACCGCCGTCTGATAATGATTTAATCGCAGCATTTGTTAAATATAATGCTGTGTAGTTTAACATAATCGACGCAATTACTTCGTGTACTTGAAGTTTTGCTTTCAGGAAACCGACGATAAATGCCCAGAATGCACCAGCTGCCGCAGCCGCTAGTAATGCTAATGGCAAGTGGATAATACGTGGTAATCCTTCAATTGCATATCCGACATATGCCGCTGCAAGCCAGCCCATTAATAGCTGACCTTCAACACCGATGTTGAATAATCCTGTACGGAAGGCGAATGCTACCGCAAGACCTGCTAAAATATACGGTGTAATTTGGCGAATTGTATTACCGATAGAATAAGAATCTCCGAAAATACCATTCCATAGGGCAGTATACCCATCGATTGCATCATAGCCGCTGACAACCATAATGATTCCGCCAACGAGTAATCCTAAAACTACCGAGATGAGTGGAACGAGCAGATTCACAACTCGATTTGACATTATTCGTTCCCCTCCTTAACTGCCTTTGCTTTACGTTTTTCACCGGCCATTAATAAGCCCAGCTCTTGTTCAGATGTTTCTTTCGGATAAACCGTATCGACGATTGTTCCGTCATAAATAACGGCAATGCGGTCAGAAACATTCATTACTTCATCTAATTCAAACGAAATTAATAATACGGCTTTTCCTTTATCACGTTGCTCGATTAAACGAGAGTGGATAAATTCAATTGCCCCAACGTCCAATCCACGAGTAGGAAGTGCTGCAATCAGCAGATCCGGATCACGGTCAACTTCACGGCCGATAATTGCTTTTTGCTGGTTACCGCCTGAAAGTGCACGTGCAGGCGTCATTTCGCCTTGACCTGTACGAACATCATACTCTTCAATAATTTTACGTGCTTTTTCGTTAATTTTCTTATAATCCATGATTGTGCCTTTTGAAATTGGCGATTTATAGTAAGTTTGTAGTGCGATATTGTGCCCAATAGGGAAATCCAGGACAAGCCCGTGTTTGTGACGGTCCTGAGGAATATGTCCTACCCCTGTTTCCGTAATTTCACGCGGTTTTAAACCTGTAATATCTTTGCCGCCTAAAGTAACATTACCGCTCTTAATTTTACGAAGCCCTGTAATTGCTTCGATTAATTCTGATTGACCATTTCCGTCAATCCCTGCAATACCAACGATTTCACCACGACGAATCGATAAATTCAATCCTTTTACTTTTTCGACATCCCGGTAATCCGTTACAACAAGATTTTCGATTTTGAAGATTTCTTCAGTAGGGTTTGCTTCCCCTTTTTCTGTTTTGAATTCTACTTGTCGGCCTACCATTAATTCCGCAAGCTGATCCGGGTTTGTTTCGTTCGTTACGACTGTTCCAACCCCTTCACCTTTACGGATAATCGTTACACGGTCAGATACTTCCATAATTTCTTTTAGCTTATGCGTAATGATAATGATCGATTTGCCTTCTTTGATCAGAAGTTTTAAAATCGCCATTAATTCCGTAATCTCTTGCGGTGTTAATGATGCAGTGGGCTCGTCAAAAATAAGGATTTCCGCACCACGGTATAACGTTTTCAAAATTTCTACACGTTGTTGCATTCCGACAGAAATATCTTCAATTTTCGCATATGGATCCACATCCAGATTGTATTTCTTCGATAATGCAGCGATGTCTTTTGCGGCATCTTTAATGTTGATAGCTCCTAGTTTCGTAGGTTCGCTACCTAAAATGATATTTTCCGTAACCGTAAAGTTCTCCACAAGCATAAAGTGCTGGTGGACCATTCCGATTCCTAAATCATTTGCTTTGTTTGGATCTGTAATTTTTACTGATTCTCCGCGTACTTTAATTTCTCCGGCTTCTGGTTGATATAGACCGAAAAGTACATTCATTAAAGTCGATTTACCTGCACCGTTTTCTCCTAGTAGTGCATGAATTTCGCCTTTTTTTAACTGGAGGGTGATATTGTTGTTTGCTACGAAATTACCGAACTCTTTACGGATTCCTAGCATTTCAATCACGTATTCCAATAGACTCACTCCCTTAGGCTATTTATCTTTTAAAATTATTTTTATAAAATTAACACATGAAAGATTTTTGGTAAAATCTTTCATCTATCAATTTTCAGACGAATTCAACACTAAATAGGTCTTTTTCTTACCATTCTATGAAAATATAACGCTTACATTTCTATCAATACTAAATTTACTGAATTTTTAAAACGCGCGTTCACATTAGAAAATCATCATAGGGAATAATTCCCCTATGATGATTACCATTAAGAATTATTATTTATCTTTCGGTTTTTCTTCTGAAACTTTAATTTCGCCAGAAGCAATCTTCTCTTTATATTCTTCTACTTTATCTAATACTTCTTGAGGAATTGCACCACGAGAATCTGCTAAGCCAACACCGTCTTCAGCTAAACCGTAAACAGTTGTTTCACCGCCTGGGAACTCACCGTTTTTCGCTTTTGTAGCGATATCCACTACTGCGTTGTTAACACCTTTTAACATAGAAGTTAAAGTGATGTTTGTAGAGTCATCCACTTGACCTTCTGCATATTGGTCAGCGTCAACACCGATTACCCATACGTTAGCATCTTTGTCTTTTGCTTTACGCTCTTTTGCTTCTGAGAATACACCGTTACCAGTACCACCAGCAGCATGGAAAATAATGTCTACGCCAGAAGAGTACATTGAGTTCGCAGCAATTTTACCTTTAGATGCATCATCGAACACACCTGTGTAGTTTACTTGAATTTCGATATCCGGGTTAACAGCTTTTGCACCTTCGATGAAACCAGCGTGGAAGCGGTTAATTACTGGAATATCAACGCCGCCTACGAAACCGATTTTGCCTGATTCAGACATTGAAGCAGCAACAACACCAGCTAAGAAAGCACCTTCTTGTTCTTTGAACAGGATGTTTGCTACGTTGTCAGCTTCAACTTCAGCATCGATTAATGCCAACTGTGCATCTGGATTGTCATTAGCGATTTCTTCAATTGCATCACCCATCATGAAACCAACACCGAATACTAAATCGAAGTCACGACGTAATAAGTTGTTTAAGTTTGTGTTGTAGTCAGCATCTGATTGAGATTGTAAGTAGTCGAAACCACCTTCACCTTTAGAAAGACCGTTGTCAGCACCGAACTGTTGAACACCTTCCCAAGCTGATTGGTTGAATGATTTGTCGTCTACACCACCAACGTCTGTTACCATTGCGATTGAGAAATCGCCAGAACCAGCGTCTGTGCTTGTTTCAGAACCAGAAGTAGAATCGTTTTTAGAAGTGTCTTTTGAATCAGTGCCCTCATCGTCAGTTCCGCATGCTGCCAAAATTGCACCAGTTGCTACTACAGAAGAAATTAATAAACCAAATTTACGCTTTTTCATTAATGAGTCCCCCTCAAAGGTAATTGATATTAGCAGGAATTAAATAATAGAAATTATTGTTCTACACCCGTTTACGTACTACATGGAAGCTGAATTTGTCAGCTCTGAAATAATTTTTTGAATAAAGAACAACACGATCATTTTCATCATAGTGAAGTTGCTTTAATACAAGCAATGCTGTTTCCGGCCCACATTTCAATATCGGTGATACTTCATCGTGGAAGCCTACAGGATCGATATATGTCACTGCATATGCGACACGGATGGATCCGGTTTGCTCTAAAGCCGAGAAAATAGAAACGTTTTGATTACTTATAAATTCTTTTGGCAGTAAATTTGCCGGTACTTTGTCCACACAGTAGACGACCGGTTCATTGTCTGCCGTTCTTACACGTTCAATCGTGATAACATTGTCATCAATGTCAGCTTGGAAACGTTCCACATCATCTTCCGTGGCTTTTTCTTCCTTCGCACTGATGAAGATTGTGCCTGGATTCATACCAGCATTTTCAATCATAGATGATACACTCGATAAATGTTCAATACCTGACGTAAAGACCGGCTTTGGATTGACGAATGTACCAACACCATGACGACGGACAATAATGTTTTCTTCTTCCAACAGTCGCAGTGCTTCACGAAGCGTTGCACGACTTACACCTAATGTCTTTGAAAGTTCGAATTCTGAGGGTAATTTTTCGTTCTCACGATAGGTCCCTTTATCTATATCTGACTTCAAACGATCAATAACTTGTAAGTATAAATGACGATGATCTGCTTTAATTGTCAATTAGTATCACCACCATAACATAGAGATCAGACATCTGATGTACAACATTCCTACTAATTCGTGAATAATATAACACTTTAAACGAAAAAAGAAAACATATTTCTTTAAATGTGTTACGTTAATGTGAAAAATTAGCGAATTTATTTCAAAACTTATAGAAAAGAATATATTCCGAAAAGTCCGATAATGTCAAGGTTTTCTAGTTAAATCGATTCCCTAGAACTTGACGCGGTTTACTGCCTTCAGGTGGTCCGACGACACCGCGTTGTTCCATTTGATCGACAATTCGGGCTGCACGTGAATACCCGATTCTAAATCGGCGCTGCAGTAAAGATACGGAAGCTGTTTGCATTTCCAGTACGAGCTGAACTGCATCGTCATACAAGTCATCCGTTTCATCCATCACATCAACAATCGGTTCATCTGTCGGAATCATCGCCTCCTCATATTGTGCTTTTTGCTGTTCAATGACACTGTTAATAATTCGTTCCACTTCATGATCACTTACAAATGCACCTTGCACACGGACTGGTTTGGATGCTCCTGCCGGTAAATACAGCATATCGCCGCGGCCAAGTAGTCGCTCTGCCCCACCCATATCCAAAATGGTGCGGGAATCGACTGCAGATGACACGGCAAATGCAATACGGGAAGGAATATTTGCTTTGATGATGCCGGTAATAACATCAACAGACGGTCTTTGTGTCGCGATAATGAGGTGAATCCCTGCTGCACGCGCCATTTGGGCAAGCCGTGTAATCGCATCCTCCACTTCACTTGACGCAACCATCATTAAGTCCGCCAACTCGTCGACAATTACGACAATGTAGGGAAGCTTCGGTTGTTTCTCCATTGCCTCTTCATTGCTTATATCGATATATTCGTTATATCCTTCAATATTCCTTGTACCGGAATGTGAAAATAGATCGTAGCGTCGTTCCATTTCCGACACAACTTTTTGTAAAGCCTGTGCCGCTTTACGCGGATCTGTTACAACCGGTGCCAGTAAATGCGGAATACCATTATATACACTTAGCTCCACCATTTTCGGATCGATCATCATCATTTTCACTTCACTTGGTTTTGCGCGCATTAATAGTGACACAATAATGCCATTGATACATACACTTTTACCGCTGCCGGTTGAACCAGCGACCAATAAGTGGGGCATTTTGTTAAGCTCAGCCGCAATCGCCTGGCCTGTTACATCGCGTCCCAAACTTACCAGCAACTTGGCCCCGACTTTCACCTGCTCATTTGCTTCAAGCACTTCACGTAATGTTACGACAGCTACTTCACTGTTCGGTACTTCAATCCCGACAGCCGACTTACCTGGAATTGGAGCTTCAATACGAATATCTTTTGCTGCTAGGGCAAGTGCCAAATCATCTTGAAGGCTGACAATTTTACTCACTTTTACACCTGTGTCCGGCATGACTTCATATTTTGTAACTGCAGGACCTAAATGAACCTGTGTCACTTTCGCTTTTACACCGAAGCTTAAAAACGTTTGTTCCAGTTTTTTTGCATTCATTTGAATGACCGAATATTCACCGCTTTGATCATGTTCTGGTGGTGGATTCAGTTGCTGCATGGACGGTAAAATGTAAGTTTGGTCCGTTTCGGAAGTTACAGCCATGATCGGCTCACTTATTTTTTCTTCTACCTCAATTTCGCTACCCTTTTGCTTTTCCTGTTTTACCTGCTCCACAAAATTTGAAATGATCGGTTCATGATGTGGTGCTGGCGTTGTAATAATCAGGTCTTCCAAATCAGCCGCTTCCTCTTCAATAATCGGTTCGGTTTTAGAACGACGCTGCTTCTCTTTCGTTTCAGGTTGCGGCTTACTTCTTGTGCTGCGTTTCGTCCTTTTGAACTTTCCCTTAAGTTTCGGGGCTTTCTCCACTAATATTGGCACGAGCGCTTTTCCGGTAATTAAAATAATTCCGATTGCCAATAATACAAATGCGGCAATTTTAGCTCCCGAAGCATCAAATAAAACGTGGAACAGGCTGAATAATAATCCACCGATCATCCCCCCGCCGAGCGCATTGCTGCGGTTTACGATTCCGTCCGTACTGATGAGAATTCTCCAAGTTTCCTTTAATACGGAATTGGACAACAATGTATTCGTTGCATGCATTTGTTCGAATAACAAACTATGACTGAAAATTGTCAAGCTTGCCCCGACAAACAGCACACCGTATACGACACGGGTATTGAATGCGACACCCCGGCGTTTAACCATTAACATCCCTGCGATTAAGAAGCATAATAACGGAATGATAAAATGTAAATTGCCGAAGAAAAACATGGCAATTGAATGGAGCATTCGTCCAACAAGTCCGAACTCCAGAAATTCGATAATGGCTAATGCGATGAGCAGCAATCCGATAATTTCATATGCGAGCGGATGCATCTCTTCTTTTGTTTTTGGCTTTAGCGTCGGCTTTGCTTTTGCTTTTGACTTACTACTTTTCTTTTTATCCAATCGTTGTTCACCTACTTAAAAATTGTTCCATATTGTTAGACGCCAAAGTTGCAATATAGGCTTCCGAATTATGTTGATGTGTTATTTAAGCGTAAGCGATAACTTAGTTTGTGCTGAATTAAAATAGTTTTACCGCTATGTACCGAAAAATCAGTTTTTTTCACGTAATCTTCAGGTTTTACTGTCTTTATCCAGCTCTCGCTAATTTCAACTCTATAAAGAACATCTCGACTCCGGAAATTTAGTTAGAAAAAGGGCTTTCTCACGCTTAATGTAAGAAAACCCTTTTTGATTATTAGATAAGGGAGCAATGATATGTCTCCCCTTCAAATTAGTACTCCATAATGATTGGAATAATCATTGGACGACGTTTTGTTTTTTGGAATAAATATTGATTTAGTGTGTCGCGAATTTCTTGCTTAATGTTTGTCCATTCGAACGTTTCTTTGCCGACATATTTCTCGATCACTTCGCGTGCGATTTCAGATGCTTCTTCCATTAACTGTTCTGATTCACGAACGTAAACGAATCCGCGCGATAATATTTCGGGACCTGAAGCAATTTTCTTCTGTGCACGGTTCAATGTCACAACGACAATGAAGATACCATCTTGAGAAAGCAGTTTACGGTCGCGCAGTACAATATTCCCTACATCGCCTACACCGATTCCGTCGATCAGTACATTCCCTGCCTGTACACGACCTGTCATACGCACTTTGCCGTTTTTGTATTCAACAATATCGCCTTTATCTGCAATGAAGATTTGTGATTTTTGCAGACCTACTTGTTGTGCAAGTTTCGAGTGCGCAATTAACATGCGGTACTCCCCTTGAACCGGGATAAAGTATTTCGGCTTCATAAAGTTCAGCATCAGTTTTAAATCTTCCGCGCTGCCGTGACCTGAAACGTGGACTTTCTTGTTCGAAGTCATGACATGTGCGCCCGCTTTTGCCAATTGGTTCATCGTGTTATACATTTGCACTTCCATGCTTGGTGATGGTGTAAATGTAATCAGGACTGTATCTGTATTTCTGATTTTAATGTCACGGTGGTGTTTACGCACAATTTTATCTAATGCATCTAGTGGTTCACCTTTGTTGCCCGTAGCCATAATAATAATTTCGTCATCATGATATTTATGAATTTCGTTTACTGGTACAAGTGTTGATTCATCGATTTCCAAGTAGCCTAGGTTCACACCGATATCGACCATTTTTTCTAACGATTTTCCGACTACCGCGACTTTACGGTGCGATGCGGCAGCTTGTCTAAACACTTGCTGAATACGAATAAAGTTAGATGCATATAATGCTACGATAATTCGACCTGGTGCCGAATGGAACGTTTTTTGCAATTCTTCTGCAATAACTGCTTCACTTGTTGTATATCCTGGACGTTCTGCTTCCATTGATTCTGATAAAAGCATGAATACGCCTTCTTCACCGAGCATCGCCATCTTTGCCAAATCCGGCTTGAACTTGCCTGTTGCCGACTGGTCAAATTTAAATTCACCCGTGTGAACGATAGCGCCTTCCGAAGTATGGAACACGATACCTAATGAATCTGGAATACTATGTGTTGTATGGAAGAATGTCACATAAGTAGAATTGAAGTTCATGCGACTATTGCTCGATACTTCAAAGAATTTCACTTGGTAAGGTGCAGGCAATTCTTTTAAATGCTCCTTCGCCAATGCGATCGTTAACTTCGAACCGTATACCGGTGCTTTAATTTTCTTTAATACATACGCAATCGATCCAATTGCATCTTCATGTCCATGTGTCAGGAAAATACCTTTTACGCGATCTTTATTTTCCTCTAAATACGTGATATCTGGAATGACGATATCAATTCCAAGCATTTCGTCTTCTGGGAACATGAGCCCACTGTCTACTACGAAAAGCTCTTCATCGATTTCTATTACATACATTGATTTTCCGATTTCGCCAACTCCACCTAATGGAATGACACGGATTAGTTCATTTTTTGATTTTGTCACTTTATTTCCTCCTAAATTGTTCCGAACAGCAACCACTTAAAGTTCATTATACGGTGAGAATGACGTTAGTACAAATAAAAAAGTGATTTTCTTTTTTTACGTTATGCCGGGCAAATTAAAATCGCAGCCGTTTTACTTGGCGCGGAAATTTTAATCCTCAGTTTAAACTGTGTAATCCTCAGCTGGTGACGGATATTCCTCAAGCATTGACGCATTATCCTCAGTTAGTTATGAATAATTCTCAGTTCATCCTCTATAATCCTCATTTCGCTAAAATAAAAAAAACAGTCACCCGCTTCTCATCGGAAGGAGTGACTGTGTATGTGTTAGTTTACTTGTAATGCGCGGAAACCTTTTGCTTTTTCCTGATACGTATCCCAAATTTCATCAAATGCTGCCTTTTCTTCCGGTAGCATTTCCATCATTGGCATCCGTACATCAAGCGTATCAAAGCCTAGTTTTGTCATCGCATATTTAATTGGTGATGGATTCGGTTGTGCAAACAGCGCACGAACGAGCGGCAGTAATGCACGGTGAATTTTTGCAGCCTCCTGATGACGGCCTTCTTCAAATGCGCGAACCATTTGCTGCATATCTTTTCCTACAACATGTGAAGCGACAGAAATAATACCGCGACCGCCGATTGCAAGAAGTGGCAATGTTAACCCGTCATCACCTGAGTACACATGGAAATCCGAATCGACATTTTCAATGATGTCGCCCATCTGATCCAGGTTACCGCTTGCTTCTTTAATGCATGTAATATTCGGTACGTCTTTGCTGATCGCAATCGTTGTTTCCGCTAAAATGTTGGCACCTGTACGACCAGGGACATTATATAGCATGACAGGGAGTTTCGTTTCTTTTGCGATTGTTTTAAAGTGGGCATACATGCCGCGCTGGTTTGGCTTATTATAATATGGAGTTACGAGCATGATTCCGTTTGCCCCATTTTCCTCTGCTTTATGAGTCATCATAATCGAGTAAGCTGTTTCGTTATCACCTGTACCTGCGATAACAGGGATGCGTCCTGCCACTTTTTCAACTGTAAAGCGCACGACCTCGATTTTTTCCTCAGTTGACATTGTCGGGTTTTCCGAAGTTGTTCCACAAGCAATAATTGAATCTGTACCATTTTCAATTAAATGATCAATGATACGTTCTAACTCAGGATAATTAATCGTACCGTCTTTTTTAAACGGTGTAATCATCGCTGTACCAATACGTCCGAAATCCATAACTAATAATCCTCCCCTTATAGTAAGTGATCCTCTAGCATAGCTTCTGCAATTTGAATTGAGTTGAGTGCAGCCCCTTTTAATAAATTATCTGACACAATCCATAAGTGGAATCCTTTTTTGTTGTCTAAATCTTGGCGAATACGTCCAACATATGTCGGTTCTTCATTTTCCGCAAAAATTGGCATCGGGTAAAGCTGTTCGCGAATGTCATCTTGCAGAACTATACCCGGCGCATCCGTTAATGCGTCAAAAATTTGCTGTACTGTTGCTTCTTGCTCAAGTTCGATATAAACCGATTCTGAGTGGCCGGAAACAACCGGAACACGTACACATGTTGCAGCGACTTTCAGCTCAGGTGCTTCCATAATTTTTTTCGTTTCATTGATCATTTTCATTTCTTCATATGTAAAGCCATTGTCCGTAAATTTATCGATTTGCGGAATGACGTTACGTGCGATTGGATAATGTTTTTTATCTGATTTTACCGGCAAAACTTTCGCTTCAACGTTTTTACCTGCATCCCACTGTGCACTTTGCTCACGCAGCTCTTCAATTGCTGCCACACCAGAACCGGATACCGCTTGATATGTCGATACGACAACTTTTGTTAGACCGAACTTTTCACGGATTGGCTGTAATGCTGCAACCATTTGAATTGTCGAACAGTTTGGATTTGCGATAATCCCTTTTGGAATCGTTTTTAATGCATGGCGATTTACTTCCGGTACAACAAGCGGTACCTCTGGATCCATACGGAAATGGCTTGTGTTATCAATCACAATCGCTCCACGCTTTGCTGCTTCAGGTGCCAATACTTCTGATACAGCCCCGCCTGCTGAAAATAATGCTAGATCGATCCCTTCAAAGCTTTCCGGTTTCGCTTCTTCTATCGTATAGTTTTCACCATTAAATTCAATTTGTTTTCCCGCTGAACGAGCAGAAGCTAAAAACTTGATAGATGCAATTGGAAATTTGCGCTCAATCAGCTTCTCCATCATTTTTGAACCAACAGCTCCTGTTGCCCCAACTACGGCAACATTCAATTTCTTTGTCATGTCTCATCTCTCCTAAAATTATCGGTATGTATATAATGTTGGATATTGTATCATATATTATTAGAATTGTGCGAGATAATTTGATTATTTAAAATATTGTATAAATATCGGTTGAATCTGTTTTTTATGAGCGAGCGTATATGCTACAGTATCGAGCATTTTTGTGAAATCCGCTATAAGCGACGTCGGTTTTTTAATTGGATCGTCCTGACCGAATGGAATGAAGAAAATGTTTTTCGCATTCATTAATTTCATTAAATTCATCCCGTTTAACCCAAGCGCATCATTCGTTGAAATACCAAGTACTACAGGTGAACCATTTCGGAGTGTTGCTTTTGCTGCCATCAGTACGGCACTGTCTGTTGCGGCATTCGCAAATTTACTGATGGAATTCCCTGTCATCGGCGCAATTACCATACAGTCTAACGGATTACTCGGCCCAAATGGCTCCGCTTCCGCAATGGAACTGACAACCTTTTCCCCAGAGAATTCTTCGATTTTCGCAATCCATTCTTCACCCGTTCCAAATCGTGTAGCAGCGTGTAATACAGAAGGCGTTATAATCGGTACAACGGTTGCACCGGCTTCACGAAATTGGGTAATTTTCGGTATGACATCTTCATACGTACAATGTGATGCGGTAATTCCTAAACCAATGCGTTTTCCCTCAAGCATTTGCTTCCTCCTTTCGTAAATCTAGTATCGTTTCGTATAACAAGTTTGCTGCAGCTTGCGGAAAGTATTTCCCAGGTAATGCAGGTAGCAGCTCATATTGAGATAATTTGATATCGTTCAAACATCCCGGGCTTGATGCGACATCATAAATCGGACGGACCATCCATGATTCAAAATCCTTTGTCAGCCATTTTGTCGGAATCGTATTAATCAGAAAATCCGCTTCCATATCATTTTTCTCATTTAATTCGATACCAGTATAGCCATATGCAAGGGCCTCGGCTTTTTGCGTTTCCGAACGAACGGCGATGATGACCTTTGCATTGAGACGTGTTAAAAACAGGGCAAGCATTTTTGCTACACGTCCAAACCCTGTAATCATAATTGTTTTATACTGCACATTTACTTTTTCTTTATACAGGTGCGCTAAAAAGCCCTCTGCAGTAAGTGCGGCATTTTTCCAGATGAATGTTTCATCTTCCAAATAATAATGCAAGCACTTGTTTTCAAGTATTTCTTTCCACTGATCTGTCAATTTCCCCGCAAAAAACTGTGCCTGTCGAATGCCTAGAAGCTCCTCCACTTGAATCGTTAAAGGGTGGATCGGCAACACAATTTCTGTCGGGTGCAGCTCCAACGCCACTTTGTTCAGCGCTTCATCCCAAACAGTCGTGTTTTTGTAATACACCGTGCGATCATTTGTCGATAATTGCTTCGCCAAAAACTTCATCCGCTCATCTGTCCCGATCACAAGCCAGCGTTCAGTCATCATAGGCATGCTTTAATGTCGATGTTGTTTTTTGAAATAATACCCGGTCTTCCCCAATTAAAATAATTTCACTCCAGGGAATGTATTTTACCATACCTGCCTTTTTCTTTTGGAAGGGCATTTTCACCATTTGTGCCGGCATTTCAAATCCGACAATCTTCCCTGTTTTGGCATCAAAAATACATTCCGTCTCGGCTAAAAATCCATATCGAACACCGTTTTCCATTTCGATCAGTTCTTTTTCAGCGAGCTCCGATAAAAGCATTGCATCCCTCCTCTTGTAAGAGCCTACATTACTATATGCATCAACTTTGGCAGAAGTGAAATGGTTCATCATTTAAGTTTGAAGGACCTACTCACAGGAAACGAGTCACACAGCACTCGGTCGGAAAAATAATGGTAGTAATTAACCTAATTTAAAAATCCCTCTGAAATTATTTAATTTTTCAGTAGACATAATATGCCATATCTGTATATACTGTATATACACAGTTTGAACACGTGAGGTGAAACGATTGATAATCAAATTGAGCAATAATAGCGAAAAGCCTATTTATGAACAAATTACCGATCAGCTAAAACAGGCCATTTTGACAGGCACACTATTAACCGGTGATTCTCTACCTTCTATTAGGGCGTTGGCGAAAGAATTGAAAATCAGTGTGATGACAACGAAGCGGGCGTATGCCGATTTGGAACGGGACGGCTTTATCGTCACGATTGCCGGGAAAGGGAGCTATGTATCAGAGCGCAATCAGGATTTCCTGCGTGAAGAGCTGATCCGACAAATTGAAGTTCATTTCACAAAGGCGGTATCCATTGCCAAAACGGCAAATGTGCCAAAAGAGGAACTGCATGACTTACTCGACTTACTATTGGAGGAATGATGATGAATGCAATTGAAGTAAAAAATGTTACGAAGCAATTCAAAAAATTTCGTTTAAATAATATTTCGTTCACTGTTGAAAGCGGGACCATTGCAGGCTTTATCGGGCAAAACGGTGCCGGGAAATCAACGACGATCAAACTGATGTTAAATTTGCTGAAAAAGATTGACGGCGACATTCTTTTATTCGGAAAAGATCATATCGAACATGAGGTGGAGCTAAAGGCGCAAATCGGGGTCGTGTTTGATGAACTGCATGTACCGGAAAGCTTTACACCAAAGGAGCTCGATGTCCTGTACGGGAATGTGTATCCTACTTGGGACCGTCCTTATTTTGACGGGTTGCTGGAGCAGCTGGATGTACCGAAGTATGACAAGATTAAAACGATGTCAAAAGGAACGAAAATGAAGCTCGCTCTTTCACTGGCACTGGGACACCGGCCTAAGCTTTTGCTGCTTGATGAACCAACGAGCGGGCTTGACCCGATTGTGCGCGATGAAGTGCTAAGTATGCTTCAACACTTTATGGAACAGGAAGATCATGCCATTCTCTTTTCTTCGCATATAACAACGGATCTAGAAAAAATTGCGGATACGATTACATTTATCCATGAAGGCGAAATTTTGTTCAGTGAAAATAAAGATGACCTGCTGTACGGTTACGGGATTTGGAAAGGAACGTATGAAGAAGCGAAAGTGATACCGAACCATTCGATTATCGGCCAACGGGATTATGTATTTGGAATCGAGTACTTAGTCTTGCGTGAATTTGTGAATCCAGTGATTGAATTGCAAAAACCGACGATTGATGATTTAATGTTGTTTTTCGTAAAGGGGCAAAAATAATGAAAAAAGTGCTTCTTCATTATTACGAACAGGGGTTGGTTTCCTGGCTTTTGTTTACACCACTTGTAGCATCTTTTTTTGCTCTTCCTTTATTATTTGAAGGTGCCGAAATGGCTGCATACTTAATACTGTCCATCAGTATTACAGCGCTTTGTGCCGTCTATTTGGATCAACGTGAGAACCAGCTCGTCATGACAAGTTTATTTCCGATTTCCAGAAAGACATTTTTCATTGTGGATCTCTCTTTTTTAGGTCGTTACACACTATATTATATCCTTTATACAATCGTAGCAACGACCGCTATTCAAACATTACTGGAAAAGCAGCTTGTTTTGCCTTCCGTCAGACAGCTATTAGTAAGCTTCGCCATCAGCTTTTTTATTATCGCTTTTTTCCTGCTGTTTCGTCGCAGCAAGTTTGGGCAAATGATAAACTTCTCTATATTTCTTATTCCATTAGGATTATCTCAACTACTTGTATTTTTAGGAAGCTTATCTACTTTTCAGAGTTTCAGTTTATTTATGAGTTTACTGATACTTCTCATCATCGCAGCAAGCATTACTTACTTTCGTGAATACTGGAGGGACGTCCCATGATTGCACTGCTTAAAATGCATTTTTATTTATCAAGAAAGATATTCATCACTGTTTTTTTATTCTTTTTAATCATGATCGGAATTCAGTGGGCGATCATTAAAGAAGTTAATTTAGGTTTTTTGACACTCTATTTTTTAGCTTTGTCGCCCGCATTAGGTGTTAGCTATTTACTTGAAAACCATTTTATAAACCGATTCCGTGTCATGCCGATTGACCCAAAGACTTTTGTGAAAAGTTTATTTATTTTCAGTTTGCTGCTTATGCTGATCATCACGGTTCCAATCGGAATTTATCAAACTTATTTATATTTAAATAATCAAATGGGAGGCATTGAACTTTCATTAATTTCAATCGTCTTTGCTGCTGGAATTGCTTCTATCGGCTCGATGCTGAAAAACTATTTAAGCAATCCGACAAAGGGGACGAAAAGCATATCAATTGGGACAATTATCGGTTATTTTTTTATCTTTACCTTTGTTCATTTACTGATCATGCTTATATTTAGTATTCTGGACATTGAGCTCATAGGGGCACCGATTGTTCCAGTTTTAGGATTGATTGTTTATTACCGCTACTTTAAAACAGCCATCACAAAATTTAAAGCTGCCGAATTTTAAAAGGACAGCGCATGCTAACTACTAGCCCGCGCTGTCCTTTTGCGTTATTCATTTTCCGGTCCGATAATCGCAATTGCCGGTTCGGATAATAAAATTTGTGTAATTAACTCATCGATCGTTTCCATCGAAATGGCATCGATTTTTGCCAATACTTCATCAACTGAACGGTGATTTTGGTGAATGAGTTCATTGACCCCGTTACGGTTCATAAAGTCTTCCGTACCTTCAAGCCCTAAAACGAAGCCGCCTTTTAATTGCTCCTTCGCATTTTCAAGCTCTGTTTCCGTTACCCCTCCTGCAACGAGGTCAAATAACGTCTGATCGATCTGCTGCTTTAATGAATCGAGGTTTTGTTTTGATGCCGACGCGTAAATCGTAAATGTTCCTACATCCTCATAGCTCGACTGGTAGCTGAATACAGAATACGCCAACCCGCGATCTTCTCGCACTTCCTGGAACAGGCGAGAGCTCATATTGCCACCGATTATATTATTCAACGCAATAAAGCTGTACATTTTCGGATCTTTTACCGCAATTGCAGGGAAAGAAATCGCAATATGCGCCTGTTCCGTATCACGCAATTTTTCAATTTCACCTGGTGTAAATGTCGGATAGGATGGTTTGGAAACAATCGATTTCGCACTTGCTTCATAGTTTCCGAATAATGCTTCCACTTTTTCCAGTAAACTCTCTTCAATATTACCGGCAATTGAGATAACAACATTTTGAGGGCCGTAATGTTTCGCCATATACGTACGGATCATCTCTTCATCAAATGTCGCCAATGTTTCCGGTGTCCCTAAAATTGGACGGCCTAGCGCATCATCTGGGAACATGACGCCCCATAATTTTTCATGGACATCATCTGCCGGATCGTCTTCGCTCATGTAGATTTCTTCAAGAACAACTTGCCGTTCTTTCTCGATATCTTCCTGCGCAAACAGCGAGTTAAAGAACATATCGGCCAGAATGTCGATTGCCAGTTCCCCATGATGATCCAGCACTTTCGCATAATAGCATGTATGTTCCTTCGATGTGAAGGCATTAATCTCTCCGCCGATGCGGTCGAATTCTTCCGCGATTTGACGGGCTATACGGTTTTTCGTTCCTTTGAAAAGCATATGCTCGATGAAATGGGTAATGCCATTTTCTTCTTTTGTTTCGTAGCGTGAGCCCGCGTTGACCCAAATGCCGACCGATAAAGATCGGACATGTGGCATTTGCTCTGTCACAATGCGCACGCCATTTTTTGCTGTAATTACTTGTACCATAAATTTCTCCTTTATTTCGGCTAATAAACTATAAGTATTATTTAAAAATCTGTAATATTACAATTTTAAGCTTATTTTTGTAGTAAGGGTATGCTCCATTACGCATACCTCCTCTTACCATACTTCATCAAGTAATGGAAATCTCCAAACTTCAGCTTAACGTTATTTAAAAAAGAGGCTGTACAATAGTGTACAACCTCCCTTTTTATCTTGTTTGAAACGCTTGTTTCAATTATTTTCCTTGTTCTGCGCGCTCTTTTTCTTCTTTGATTACTACTTTACGTGATAAGTTTACGCGACCTTGTTTATCGATTTCGATACATTTGACAAGTAATTCATCACCTAGTTTTAATACGTCTTCTACTTCTTTCGTACGTTCTTCCTGAATTTCCGAAATGTGCAGTAAGCCGTCTTTACCTGGGAAGATTTCACAGAATGCACCGAATTTTTCAATGCGTTTTACTGTTGCCATGTAGTACTCGCCTACTTTAGCTTCGCGTACGATTGATTCGATCATTTCTTTAGCACGGTTAATCATTGCTTCATCAGCTGAAGCGATGTAGATTGTACCATCTTGTTCTGTATCAATTTTAACGCCTGTTTCATCAATAATTTTATTGATGACTTTACCACCCGGTCCGATTACATCGCGGATTTTGTCAGGATTAATTTTGATTGAAACGATTTTTGGTGCGTATTGTGATAATGAAGTGCGAGACGCTGAAATCGTTGACATCATATGCTCTAAAATGTGCATACGGCCGATTTTCGCCTGTGTTAATGCTTCTTCTAAAATATCACGAGACAGACCATCGATTTTAATGTCCATTTGAAGTGCTGTTACACCTTTAGCTGTACCTGCCACTTTAAAGTCCATGTCGCCAAGGTGGTCTTCCATACCTTGGATATCTGATAATACTGTATAGTGCTCGCCTTTTTTAACAAGACCCATTGCAATACCTGCAACCGGTGCTTTAATTGGAACACCAGCAGCCATAAGTGCCATTGTTGATGCACAAATTGATGCTTGAGAGGTAGAACCGTTTGATTCCAATACTTCCGATACGCAACGGATTGCATACGGAAATTCCTCTTCTGTTGGCATTACCGCTAAAATCGCACGCTCACCTAATGCACCGTGACCAATTTCACGACGGCCTGGGCTACCGTAACGGCCTGTTTCCCCAACCGAGAATTGAGGGAAGTTGTAGTGGTGCATCCAGCGTTTTGACTCTTCAATACCTAAGCCGTCAATAATTTGAACGTCGCCTAAAGCACCTAAAGTACAAATTGATAATGCTTGCGTTTGTCCACGAGTGAATAATGCTGAACCGTGTGCACGTGGCAATAAATCTACTTCAGAAGAAAGTGGACGGATTTCATCTTGCTTACGACCATCCGGACGAACTTTATCTTCTGTAATTAAACGACGCACTTCATCTTTTACCATTTTATCTAAAATAGCATTCACTTGTTTCATCGTAGCTTCGTCAGCTTCCTGCGCTTCATAAGCTTCGATTACACGTGTTTTTACTGCTGTAATATTTTCTTGGCGTAATTGCTTGTCCACTGTTTGGATCGCTGTATTCATATCAGCTTCACATTCAGCTTTGATCGCTGCTGTTAAGTCTGCATCTAATTCATATAATGTTACTTCAAGTTTTTCTTTACCAACTTCAGCAACAATTTGCTCTTGGAAGGCAATTAACTTTTTAATTTCTTCATGACCGAACATGATCGCTTCAAGCATAATATCTTCAGTTACTTCTAAAGCACCTGCTTCTACCATGTTAACCGCGTCTTTGTTACCTGCTACTGTTAAGTGAACAGTCGATTTGGCAGATTGTTCTACAGTCGGGTTCACAACGAATTCACCCTCGATATATCCTACATGTACACCTGCAATCGGTCCGTCGAATGGGATATCAGAAATTGCTAATGATAATGAAGAACCAAACATTGCCGCTACATCAGCAGGGCAGTTTGAATCATTTGACATAACCATTAAAATTGATTGTACTTCGTTACGGAAACCATCCGGGAACATAGGACGGATTGGACGGTCAATTAGGCGAGAAGTTAATACTGCCGCTTCTGATGGACGTCCTTCACGTTTAATGAAACCACCAGGGATTTTACCTGCTGCATATAGACGTTCTTCAAAGTTTACTGTTAACGGGAAGAAATCTAATGCTTTTGGTTGTTTTGACATTGTTGCCGTAGCTAGAACTGCTGTTTCGCCGTAGCGGATCATTGCAGCACCATTTGCTTGTTTTGCCAGCTGTCCTACTTCTACTGTTAGTGGACGGCCTGCCCATTCATACGAAAAGACCTTTTTTTCGTTCATTAAATGAACCCCTTTCTTATTGAAACACTCTACGTATCATATTATGTACCATAGTTAGTGTATCAAAAAAGCGTTTTCTATGCTAAATTTTTTGATCTAAATATCGATAAATTTAATAAAATATTTTTGGCTTTCCAGCAATGGTTTAACTTCTTTCAACAGGCGTGTTGACACCTGCTCAAAGAAGTTAAACATCGCACCATTGATTCGGAAAGCTGACTCATTTTCAAACATAATAAAAAGCGGGAAAAATCCCGCTTTTTATTGTCAGATTAACGACGTATTAGCGACGTAATCCAAGTTTAGTAATTAATTCACGGTAACGAGCTACGTCGTTTTCACGTAAATATTTTAATAAATGACGACGTTTACCTACCATTTTAAGAAGACCACGTTGAGAGTGGAAATCTTTCTTGTGAGTAGCTAAGTGAGCGTTTAATGCGTTGATTTCTGCAGTTAATACAGCTACTTGTACTTCTGGAGAACCAGTGTCTGTTTCGTGTACACGGTACTCAGCGATAATTTCGTTTTTACGTTCTTGTGTAATTGCCATTTTAAATGACCTCCTGATAATTAAGATATCCCCAATAGCACAGCAGTCGCTGGAGTTGCGAAAAGCCGAGCTAAGGTTCATACGAGAATTTCGTACTAGTGAATAGTACCATAATTGTTTATAGATGCGCAACTATTTAGCGTAGTTGCTCAAAATAGGCGATCGCTTGCTGTTTGTCCAATTCAATTTGCTCAATCAACGCTTCGATGCCGTTAAATTTCCGTTCGCTGCGAATGCGTTTATACCAACCTACAACGACCTCTTCACCGTAAATATTTTTATTGAAATTCAAAATATGCACTTCAATCGACAGCTGCTTTTCATCCGGGTTGTTGAATGTCGGTTTATAGCCTACATTACAAACACCGTCATACCATTTATTTTGAACTGAAATTTTCACCGCATACACACCTGTTGCCGGTATGTAGCAGCCTTCCATCGCTTGGACATTCGCTGTCGGGAAGCCCATTGTCCGTCCGCGCTTATCTCCGTGCACGACGATTCCCGGCACTTCGAATGCGCGGCCTAATAGATTACGAGCCTGTTCCATATCTCCGTCCTGCAATGCTTTGCGAATGCGTGTAGAACTAATTTTTTCAACTTCATCCTGCTGCTTTTCGATTACCGTCACACCATACTTTCCGTTTGACAGTTGGTCCATCAGCTCCATATTGCCTTTGCCGTAAGCGCCAAACGAGAAATCAAAGCCTGCAGTTACATGCTGAACATTTAAATCTACGATAAAGTACTTAATGAATTCTTCAGGTGTAAGCTTCGCAAAATCTGACGTAAAGTTTACAACAAATACTGTATCGATATTCAATTTTTTAAAAGTATCTATTTTTTGTGAAAGTGGCGTAATGTAGAATACTTTTTCATTACGTCTACCTAATACAATCGATGGATGTGGATCAAAAGTCATCACGGCGCTTTTACTATTTAGCTGCTCAGCTTTTTGCTTTGCCACTTCAATAACTGCCTGATGTCCTTTATGTACCCCATCAAAAAATCCGATTGCTAATGAGTACGCCTCTTTTTCTATTTCCTGTGCTAATTGATGGGGGTATTTCAAATGAATAACGTTCATCTCGTGCCTCCTAATTAATTTCGGGAAACATCTTATCCGGCTTCATTTGCCCACTCTTTGTCGGATGGGCGATGTAAACCGCAAATGCTCGTCCCTCTACACCATATACAATTTTATCATGTTCCGTTAATAAAGTATGCATCGGGAGAACTTGCCCATTGAAAATTTGCTTTTCAATGTCTTCCGTAATTTCAACGTATGGATAGTCGGATAAGGCATATTCAACCGGCAACAGAAACTTCTCCTGCTCCCCGGCTTCCATCATTTCCGCGATTTCGGCCAATGTGAAGCAATTGTCTTTTGTGAATGTACCTGATGCTGTTCGTACTAATTCATGCATATGTGCCGGACAGCCTAGTGCTTCACCAATCTGAACAGCTAATGTACGGATATACGTCCCTTTAGAACATTTGATGCGAATAGAGAACGTCACTTCTTCCCCTTCGAACGTTTGTGCATCATCCAATAATTCCAGCTCATAAATCGTAATTTTACGTGTTGGGCGCTCGACTGTTTGACCAGCTCTTGCATATTCATACAGTCGTTTTCCGTTCACCTTTACAGCGGAAAACATCGGTGGCGTTTGTTCGATTTCACCTGTCAATGTTTGAAGTGCGTGTAAAATTTCTTCACGTGTAAACGATTTGAAATCTGTATTTTGCTCGACCGTTTCACCTTCTGCATCTTCTGTTGTTGTCGTGCGTCCAATCGATACGACTGCCTCATACGTTTTGCCGGCATCTGTTAAATATTCGGCAATGCGTGTTGCCTGCCCGATACAGATCGGCAGTACGCCTTCTACACCCGGATCAAGTGTCCCGGTATGGCCTACTTTTTTCGTCTTTAATATTTTTCGTAATTTAAACACACAGTCATGACTAGTCATGCCGCGCTCTTTCCATAATGGCAAAATACCGTTCATTGTTTTGCTCCTTTATTCGAAATGAGGATTTCGAGATTTAATTAATTTATTATTATAAGTTAAGTTCAAAAGTTGGTACTTTTCATATGGGCCGTTCTGCTGCGCTACGGGGGGGACGCTTTCCTGGGGGCGTGGCTTCAACTAACTTGATGTATGCCTCTACGGCGGCATACATCAAGTGGATTTTCCGCGCACGCTAATCCCCTAGGAGTCGCCCCCTTCGCTTCGCGTCACTCTACTTTAATATAAAATATGTTTCCTAAACGAAACTTCTGTATACAAAATTTCAGTTAAAAAAAGTGCTCAAAAGCAAAAAAGTCTGCCCGCATAGTTATGCAGTGCAGACTTCTTAGTTTTATTTCTCTTCGTGTAAACCACGTAGTAATGCATCGATTTTGTTACCGTATTCGATTGCTGTATCGAATTCGAATGCCAGTTCAGGCGTACGGCGTAAGCGGATACGTGAACCAACTTCCGAACGGATGAAACCGGATGCTTTTTCCAACGCTTGCAATGTTTCCGCACGTTCGCGGTCATTGCCTAACGATGTAATATAAACAGTTGCTTGCTGTAAGTCTCCTGTTACTGCTACATCTGTAACCGTAACGAAGCCTACACGCGGATCTTTGATTTTGCGCGCAATGATTTCAGTAATTTCTTTTTTCATTTGCTCAGCAACTCGATTGGAACGTAGAGACATAAATGTCACCTCATTTAAATTGCGTAATTAATAGTACATTTGCCACAAATCGTGGGCTTTATAAATATTCACGATAGAAATCCAGCTGTTCCCATTGCGGATTTGACTGCAGATAATGGATCGCCCGCATTAGCTCGCGTTCAGCCGCTTCTTTGGAAGAAGCAACTGCGACAAGCGCAAGCTTCGTACGCTGCCATACATCCTGATGATCAATTTCAGCAACGGAAACATTGAATTTTTGTTTCGTACGCGTCACCATCCGCTGAAGGACGGCGCGCTTTTCTTTTAATGAGTGGGCAGTCTGAATCATGAATTCAACTTCTGCGTATACAATCATTATTTACGAACGATTTCTTCCATTACGAAGGCTTCGATAATGTCGCCTTCTTTAATGTCGTTGTAGTTTTTGATCGTAATACCACACTCATACCCTTTTGCAACTTCTTTTGCATCATCTTTGAAGCGTTTTAGTGAATCCAGTTCACCTTCGAACACAACAACGTTTTCGCGGATAACACGTACTCCGGCATCGCGAACGATTTTACCTTCAATAACGTATGAACCAGCGATCGTACCAACTTTAGATACTTTAATTGTTTGACGAACTTCCGCTTGACCAACGATTTTCTCTTCGAACTCAGGATCAAGCATCCCTTTCATCGCGTGTTCGATTTCTTCGATTACTTTATAGATGATACGGTGCAGACGAATATCTACGCCTTCTTCATCAGCAGCACGTTTAGCATTTGTGTCCGGACGTACGTTGAATCCGATAACGATTGCATTTGATGCAGCAGCAAGAGAAATATCCGATTCTGTAATCGCACCCGCACCAGTGTGGATAATTTTAACATTAACACCTTCAACATCAATTTTCATTAATGACGAAGCCATTGCTTCCACTGTACCTTGTACGTCTGCTTTTACGATTAAGTTTAACTCTTTCATTTCGCCTTGGCTCATTTGTTCAAATAAGTTATCAAGAGTTACACGTTGTTTTTCTGAACGTGACGCTTGGATAGCTGTCATTGAACGAGATTCACCAACTTGACGAGCTGTTTTCTCATCTTGGAATACTACGAAACGGTCGCCCGCTTGTGGTACTTCGTTTAAGCCTGTAATTTCAATCGGCATAGAAGGACCAGCTGTTTTAATACGACGGCCAAGATCATTGACCATTGCACGTACACGACCATATGCATGACCGACTACGATTGGATCACCAACACGTAATGTACCATCCTGAACTAAAAGTGTTGCAACTGCTCCACGACCTTTATCAAGCTGTGCTTCAATAACTGTACCGATTGCTGAGCGGGTTGGGTTCGCTTTTAATTCGCCTACTTCGGAAACTAATAAAATCATTTCTAGAAGCTGGTCAATACCTTCACCTTTTAGTGCTGAAATTGGTACGAAGATTGTATCTCCACCCCATGCTTCAGGAACTAATCCGTGCTCTGTTAATTCTTGTTGTACACGGTCCGGATTGGCAGATGGTTTATCCATTTTGTTGATTGCTACGATAATTGGTACTTCTGCAGCTTTTGCGTGGTTGATCGCTTCAACTGTTTGAGGCATTACACCGTCATCCGCTGCTACTACGATAATTGCGATATCTGTAATTGATGCACCGCGCGCACGCATTGTTGTGAATGCCGCGTGTCCAGGAGTATCAAGGAATGAAATTTTCTTCCCGTTAACTTCTACTTGGTATGCACCGATATGCTGTGTAATACCGCCTGCTTCACCCGCAGTAACTTTCGTTTTACGGATTGAGTCAAGCAATGAAGTTTTACCATGGTCAACGTGTCCCATGATTGTTACAACTGGTGGACGCTCTTCCAATGCGTTTTCGTCAACTTCCACGATTGTATCATCGAAGTACGTATCTAAATCTGTTTTGTCGATACGGATTTCTTCTTCAACTTCTACCCCGTAGTCTGCACAGATTAGCTCGATTGCATCCTTATCAAGTTCTTGGTTAATTGTTGCCATTACACCAAGCATGAATAATTTTTTAATAATTTCCGATGGCTCACGGTGTAATTTTTTTGCAAGTTCTGCAACTGATAAACTTTCATAGAAAGTAATTTTTTCAGGTAATTCTTTTTGCACCATTGGTTGTGGTGCAGGACGGTGCGTACGACGTTTACCACCATTGATACCTGGTTTTCTACGTTGTTGATAGCCGCCTTTATTTTGTGTGTTACCACCTTTATTTGGCGTGTTACCGCCTCTATTTGGCGTGTTACCGCCGCCTTTATTATTACTAGTGTTTTGTGTTGTGCCGCCTTTGCGGTTGTTAGAGTTATTTTGAGTCATATTTCGATTTTGGTTACCTTTTTCATTTCTTATTTTTTCGCCTTGTTGCGATTTTGTTTGCCCTTGGGCGTTTGAAGCTTTGTTCGGTTGTTGGTTATTCGAAGCAGATTGTGGACGATCCTGCTTTTGACCTTGCTGCACTTTTTTCTGCCCTTGTTCACCGCGTCTCGGTGTTACATTTACAGCTTTGGCAGGTGTCTTTGCAGGAGAATCTTTCGTTGGTTCCACTGCTTGCTTAAAGACAGAATTTAGTTTTGAGACCGCCTGCTCATCAATTACCGCCATGTGATTTTTCACCGGCAGATTATGTTTTGCAAGCTCCTCAATAACTTCCTTACTTGTTTTATTTACCTTTTTCGCATATTCATGAACTCTTACTTTGCTCATCTGCTCACCCCCGATTAATTTTCGTTGAGTAGACTAGACATTTTTTTAGCAAATCCGCTATCTGTAATAGCAATCGCTACACGGGCTTCCTTCCCGGTAGCATGTCCAAGATCATATCGATCCCCGAAAACATAATACTCAACATTATAAAACGTACATTTATCCTGAATCTTTTTGCTCGTATTTGCCGAAGCATCTGAAGCTAAAAAGACAAGCTTAGCTTTGCCGCTGCGAATTTCCTTTACGACAAGCTCTTCTCCGGATATTGTTTTTCGTGCACGTGCTGCTAAACCTAATAGCTGTAGCAATGCAGGGTTTGTCATAAAATCGACTCCCTGCGGATTAGCGTTAGCAACTCCTCATACACCTCATCCGGCACTTTTGCATCAAGCTGGCGATCTAAAATATTCTTTTTACGCGCCATTTCAACAGCATCTTCCGTTTTAGAAACATATGCTCCACGACCGGATTTTTTTCCTGTAATATCAACAGTCACTTCGCCCTCTTTAGAACGAACGACGCGAATCATTGATTTTTTCGGAAGCATCTCGCCTGTTGCAACACATTTGCGTAAAGGAATTTTTTTATTAACGACCATATTGCTTACCCTCCTTGCAAAATCATTCCAAATGACGGCTTATTCTTCGTCATCACCGTATAAATCAAATTTTACTTCTTCTGCATCTTCACGCGGAACGAATGTGCTCGTTTCAGAAGGATAGATTCCTAATTCGCGTGCATCTGTTTCACTCTTGATGTCGATTTTCCAGCCCGTTAATTTTGCTGCTAACCGAGCATTTTGTCCGCGCTTACCAATCGCTAGTGATAATTGATAATCCGGTACGACAACTGTTGTTGACTTTTCTTCTTCATTTACTTGAACGTCCAGAACTTTTGAAGGACTTAGTGCATTTGCAACGAATACAACCGGATCTTCTGACCATTCTACGATATCAATTTTCTCACCGTTTAATTCGTTTACAATTGTCTGCACACGGGCACCTTTTGCTCCGACACATGAACCTACTGGATCTACTTCTTCATTATGTGCATATACAGAGATTTTTGAACGGTCTCCCGCTTCACGCGCGATTGATTTAATTTCAACTGTGCCATCATAAATTTCCGGAACTTCCATTTCAAATAGGCGGCGCAATAATCCAGGATGAGTACGAGATACAATTACTTGTGGACCACGTGTTGTGCGTTCAACTTTTGTAATGTAAACACGGATGCGAGATGTTGGCTTGTAAACTTCACCTTGAATTTGTTCGTTAACAGGTAATGCCGCTTCCACTTTACCGATTGACACATAAATATTACGTGCATCTTGACGCTCGATTACGCCTGTTACGATGTCATCTTCACGGTCTACATACTCTTCATAAATTAAACCGCGCTCTGCTTCACGAACACGTTGCGTCACAACTTGCTTAGCCGTCTGTGCCGCGATACGTCCGAAGTTACGTGGTGTTACTTCTTCTTCTACGACGTCACCAATTTCATAAGCTGCATTAATAAACTTCGCGTCTTCCAAAGCGATTTCCAGACGATCGTCTTCTACTTCTTCTACTACGTCTTTACGAGAATAAACAACCATTGAACCTGTTTGTAGGTTAAGATCCACGCGAACGTTTTGCGCTTGGTTGAAGTTACGTTTGTACGCCGTTACTAAAGCCGCCTCAATCGCCTCAATTAATACATCTCTTGAAATACCTTTCTGCTCTTCAAGGGCAGTTAGGGCATCTAGTAATTCACTACTCATTTTTGTTTTCACTCCTAAATTTGCTTATCTGAAAAATCGATAGCAAGACGCGCTTGCGCAATTTTTTCTTTTTCAATTTGTACTGTAACTTTACGTGTTTTAATACGGAATTCCATTTCTAAAAATTCATCTGTATATGCGCGTAAATAACCATAGAATTCTTTTAAATCCTTAACTGGCTCATAAGTTTTCACATAAATATATTTGCCGATTGCTTTTTCAAAGTCCTGTTGTTTCTTTAACGGACGTTCTGCTCCTGGTGAAGAAACCTCTAAGTAGTAGTTTTGCTCGATTGGATCATTTTCATCCAATTTCTCGCTTAAACGCTCACTCACTTGTGCACATTGTAAAATATCAATGCCGCCTTCTGGTGTGTCAACATAAATACGCAGGAACCAGTCGCGTCCTTCTTTTACGAACTCGATATCAACTAATTCCAAATCAAGCTCTTCCACAATCGGTGTCACTAGCTCTTCAATGATCGACGTAACTTTGCTCATCGTATCCTCCCTAACGTCTTTGTTTGTTTTAGATCTTCATAGTATTGGTTAAACAAAAGACGAGTTTTCATTGAAAAAATTGGACATTTACAACTAAATGCAATGGCGTCCAGATTTCTTTTGAGGCCCACAGGACGTGGGTCAGCCAGTCTTTGCCGCACGATGCGACGCGTTAGACGGACTTCTTTTTTTCATTATAAAATCTGCGACATTCGCCAGAGGTTTAACTCCACTCACAATTGATCAGAACACTTGCTCGTTGAAATTAAATAGTTGTGTAAACAACAGAAAAGAGCGGGAAAACCCACTCTTTTGCTGGCGAACTATCAACAAATTATTACATTTAGCATAGCACAAAGGCCATCCTAATGCAAATTTTGCCTATTAACACATAGAATTAACAACTACTGAGAGAATATGCATCCGAAAATACAAAATCCTCTCTTTTAGCCTGTCTGTACATTAGAATAAGGACAGCTGGTTGGCATCCGGCATTCCTTCCAAGCATCCAAGCTCATCCATATACTCGATTAATGTCTTCGATACACGGCCGCGCTGCTGTAAATCTTCTTTTGATAAAAATTCTCCATTTTTACGTGCTTCAACAATTTGTTTCGCTACGTTAGTACCAAGACCTGGAATGGCATCAAAAGGTGGAATCAATGAGTTTCCTTCGATGATGAATTCACTCGCATGCGAACGGTATAAATCAACCTTTTTGAAGCTCATCCCGCGTTCACACATTTCCAGTGCTAGTTCCATAACTGTCAGTAAACTTTTCTCTTTCGGCGCTGCATCGAGCCCCTTCATGTTGATTTCATCGATTTTTTTGCGGATCATGACAGAACCTTGTGTCATCGCAATTAAATCAAAGTCTGATGCACGCACAGTGAAGTACGCTGCATAATAAAGAATCGGATGATGCACCTTGAACCACGCAATACGTACGGCCATTAATACATACGCTGCGGCATGGGCTTTCGGGAACATGTATTTTATCTTTTTACAAGAATCGATATACCATTCCGGTACTTTTTTAGCACGCATCTCTGCTTCCATTTCATCTGTTAACCCTTTACCTTTACGAACGGACTCCATAATTTTAAAGGCAAACGACGGTTCCAGATCCTGATAAATTAAATAAACCATAATATCGTCACGACAGCCGATTACTTCTTTTAATACACAAGTACCATCTTTAATTAGTTCCTGTGCATTTCCAAGCCATACGTCTGTACCATGTGAAAGTCCGGAAATCTGAACAAGTTCACTGAATGTCGACGGTTTTGTTTCTTCAAGCATTTGGCGTACGAATTTTGTCCCGAACTCCGGAATTCCGAGTGTTCCTGTTTTCGTTCCAATTTGCTTTTCGGTCACACCTAGCGATTCAGTTGAACTGAAAATCTTCATAACAATCGGGTCGTCCGTCGGGATTGTTTTTGGATCGATTCCGGATAAATCCTGAAGCATACGAATTACGGTCGGATCATCGTGCCCAAGTATATCAAGCTTTAAAATATTATCGTGGATCGAGTGGAAGTCGAAATGGGTTGTTTTCCATTCCGAATCCTGAGCATCCGCCGGGAACTGCACTGGCGAGAAGTCGTAAATATCCATATAATCCGGTACTACGATAATTCCCCCCGGGTGTTGTCCAGTTGTACGTTTTACTCCTGTACATCCTTGCACAAGGCGGTCCACTTCCGCATTTCGGTAAGTGATGCCATTGTCGCTTCCGTACCCTTTTACATAACCATATGCCGTCTTTTCGGCAACCGTACCAATCGTTCCGGCACGGAATACATAATCCTCACCGAATAGCACTTTCGTGTAGTTATGCGCTTGTGGCTGATATTCGCCGGAGAAGTTCAGATCGATATCGGGCACCTTGTCACCCTTGAATCCTAGGAACGTTTCGAACGGGATATCCTGGCCGTCTTTTTTGAACGGGGCACCACATTCCGGACATTGTTTGTTCGGTAAGTCATAGCCTGATGCAACCGAACCGTCCGCGATAAACTCGGAATGCTTACAGTTTGGACAAACATAATGCGGTGGCAGCGGGTTTACTTCGGTAATTTCCATAAATGTCGCAACAAGGGAAGACCCTACCGACCCACGCGAACCTACTAAGTAACCGTCAGCCAGCGATTTTTTTACGAGCTTCGCGGAAATCAAATAAATTACCCCGAACCCGTGTCCTAAAATAGATTTCAGTTCCTTATCAATACGGGCCTGGACAATTTCCGGTAAATTTTCACCGTAAATGCTATGTGCCATCTCATAAGTTAAATTCGTTACTTCATCATCCGAGCCCTCAATTTTCGGCGTATATAAATCATCCTTGATCGGTTTTACATGGCCGATCATATCGGCAACTCGCTGCGTATTTGTCACGACAATTTCCTTTGCCAAATCCGGCCCTAAAAAGTCGAATTCCTTCAGCATTTCATCCGTTGTACGGAAATGGACTTTCGGTAAAGGATTACGATTTAACGGGTTTGCGCCACCCATTGATCCAACTAAGATTTGACGGAACTTTGCATCGGTTTCATGCAAGTAGTGGACATTTCCCGTTGCTACGACCGGTAAGTTCAGCTTTTTGCCAAGCTTTACGATACGGCGGATAATATCTTCCAATGCCCATTCATCATGGACAGTACCGCCGTCCACTAAGGGAGAATAGACCGGTTTCGGCATAACTTCCAAATAATCATAGAATTTTGCGATACGCTCGGCTTCTTCCTGCGTTTTATTCATCATCGTTTCAAAGAGCTCACCATTCGAGCAGCCTGAGCCGACGATTAATCCTTGTCGTAGTTTCTGCAAATCAGAGCGGCGAATACGTGGTACACGGTAAAATGTTTCCGTATGCGAAATCGAAATTAACTTAAACAGATTTTTCAGCCCGGCATCATCTACAGCCAAAACTGTACAGTGACTTGGACGTGACTGCTTGTACCCTTCTTCACCGCCGACGTGGTCGTTCATTTCAATCAGATTTTTAATGCCTAAATCGGCAGCCTGTTTCAGCAAATGCAGGAATAGTTCACCTGTTGCTTCGGTATCATAAATTGCCCGGTGATGCTGGGTAAGTTCAATATTGTATTTTTTCGTTAAAGTTTTTAAGTTATGCGATTTTTGCCCTGGGTTTACAAGACGAGAAAGCTCGACCGTATCGATCCCCGGGTGACGAACTTCTATGCCAGCATTTTTGTAGGCAACATATAAGAAGCCTAAGTCAAACGCCGCATTATGCGCAACAACGACCCCATCACCGATAAAGTCATGGAATTCACGAATGACATCACTCAGCTCTGGTGCATTGACGAGCATATCATCTGTAATATGTGTCAGCTCGATAATTTTTGCTGTTAATTTTCGGTGCGGATTTGAGAATCGTTCAAATGTATCAATAACTTGTCCATTCTTTATTTTGACGGCCGCCAGTTCGATAATCGTGTCATACACGTTTGAAAAGCCGGTCGTCTCTACGTCAAATACGATATACGTCGCATCTTCAAGATCAACATCTATCGGATCGTAAACAATTGGTTTCCCGTCATCAACTAAGTTTGCCTCAACGCCGTAAATGACTTTAATGCCGTTTTTCTTGCCAGCAGCATAAGCTTCAGGGAATGCCTGAACGACAGCATGGTCAGTAACCGCAATCGCAGGATGTCCCCATTTAGCTGCCTGTGCTACTAGTTTATCGACAGATGTCATCGCGTCCATTTGACTCATCGGTGTATGCAGATGGAGCTCCACACGCTTTTCGCCTTCCGGAGCATGGTCTTTTTTAGGTTCATGCTTGATTTCATTGATGTCTTTTACCATCATGACTAAATCGCGTGCAAATGTATCAAGCTGAATCGATCCGCGTACACGAACCCACATCCCTTTACTCATCTGCTTCATCTTCACGACGTCCTCATCCCCGTTTGAGAACATTTTGACCATTAGTGAGTCGGTATAGTCGGAAATTTTAAACTCAAGCAATGAACGACCGCTTCGAAGTTCCTTAATATCACATGCAAAAATAAACCCTTCCAGTACAATCGAACGTTCTTCTTCCAGTACTGTGCGGATTTCAACAGGATCCGGATTTTTGATCAGTGCACCAATCTGGAACGGTGTATCTCCAGTAACAGCACCAGGATTGGCCGCCTTCTCTTTTTCGCGTGTTGCAAAATCGGCCATCGCCTGTTTAGACAACCGTTCTTCCTCTTCCCTGCGCTGCTGGTAAAACGCTTCTTGCTGTGCGATAAATTCATCTGACTCTTCCACCAGCTGGAAATCAAGCGGAATATGCGGGAAACCGAATGTCTTGTATGAATCGGCAATTTTATCCGTATACTTTGATTTTAATGATAAGTACTCTACTTCGAGCATCGACGTCACGACAAGCTTATGACCTGTCCATTTCGGTGTTTGCTTCGATAAATTGGTACGCAGCATTGGCGACATTTCATCCATTTGCTCAATAACTACTTGCCAATAATCCAAAATATGCTGCTCATTGACTACTGGATTATATGATTCAATCGTCAGTAACACATTGGCAATGGGCGAAAATTTCTCGACCATCCGCATCCGCAGTAATTGATACACTTGGTAAGGCAATATATTTTCTATTTTTATTTTAAAGTCCCAAACACGCTTCTTTTTATGAACTGTTACACGTTCGAGTGTTCCATTTTCAAAAAAGGACATATAGACATCATCAGTCAATTCAAGCTGCTGTAACAATAGTAGGAATTTTTGTCTTCCTTCCTGTTTTGACAATTGTTTCACCCTTTCATCATGCTGCTTTCATTGTGAGGCAAAGGGTTGCACAGGCATGGAAAACACTAAGCGCTCACCAATCACCGGTCCCTTCACATCCAATGAAAAAGAAAAGAAAGTACATAAAAAATTGTACTTTCCCGTTCTCTCTATCTTAATCGTTACTAGTTTTGGCGGAAATATTCGTTTAAGCGATCGACTACTTCTTCTTTCGCCCATTCTGCAGATTCGCCTGTTGAACGGAATTTCACTTCCACAAGACCTTCTGAAGCTTTTTTACCTACTGTAATACGAACAGGTAATCCGATTAAATCCGCATCCGCAAATTTAACGCCGGCACGTTCTGCACGGTCATCATATAACACTTCATAGCGGTATGATTTCAGTACACCGTAAAGCTCGTCTGCTAATTGAACTTGTGCTTCGTCTTTAGCATTGACCGGTACTAACTGCAAATCATATGGCGCTAATTGTGCAGGCCATACAAATCCGTTTTCATCTTGGAAATGTTCTGCAACAGCAGCAAGTATACGTGAAACCCCGATACCATAGCATCCCATAATATAAGGTTTTGCTTTACCTTGCTCATCAAGGAATGTTGCATTTAGTTTTTCTGAATATGTTGTACCTAATTTAAAAATATGTCCAACTTCAATTCCTTCAGCAAACTTAATGATACCTTGACCGTCCGGAGATGGGTCACCTTGTTGGATGAAACGGATATCTTCATAAGAGCTGATCGCAAAGTCGCGCTCCGGATTGACATTTAATAAATGGAATCCATCTTCGTTTGCACCTGCAACACCGTTACGGATTGATTTGATTGCATTATCTGCAATTACTTTTACATTCACCGGCAATTTCACAGGACCGATTGAACCTGGTGTACAGCCAAGTAATTCTTTAATCGCTGCGTCTTCTGCCAATTCAACAGATGTAGCACCTAATGCATTTTTTAATTTAATATCATTTATTTCGTGGTCACCGCGCGCTAACACAACTACCAATTCACCATCAATATCAAAAACTAGTGATTTAATCACATTTGAAGGTTCTACATTTAAAAATGCAGATACTTCTTCGATTGTTTTTTGATCTGGTGTTTCAATCTTTTCGATGTCTTTCATCGGTGTTGTCGGTGCTGTATATTCTACAACAACCTCTGCCATTTCGATGTTTGCCGCATAATCCGATGTATCCGAATAAGCGATTGTATCTTCCCCGATTTCAGAAAGCACCATGAATTCGTGTGTACCTTTACCGCCAATTGTACCTGCATCCGCGATTACGGCACGGAAGTTTAAGCCAAGACGCGTGAAGATATTTGAATAGGCACGGTACATATCATCATATGTGGCATCAAGTGATTCACGTGAAGAGTGGAAAGAATATGCGTCTTTCATAATGAACTCGCGGCCGCGCAGTAAGCCGAAGCGTGGGCGTTTTTCATCACGGAATTTACTTTGGATTTGATAAAGTGTTAACGGTAATTTTTTATATGATTTAATTTCATCACGCACTAAAGTTGTGATCACTTCTTCATGTGTTGCACCTAAAGCGAAGTCACGGTCATGACGGTCTTTTAAACGCATAAGCTCCGGACCGTATGCTTCCCAGCGACCTGATTCCTGCCATAGCTCTGCTGGTTGCAATGCAGGCATTAATAGCTCGATTGAATTGATTGCTTCCATTTCTTCACGGATGATTTGTTCGATTTTTGATAATACTCTGCGCGCTAATGGTAAGTATGAGTATACTCCGGCCGCATTTTGACGGATAAATCCGGCACGCAATAGCATGCGATGCGATTTCACATCGGCATCGGATGGATTTTCCCTTAAAGTTGGGATAAACGTTTTGGTCTGTTTCATAAATAGTGCCACCTTTTTTATTTAAATTGCTACTTCTATAATACTAATCAAATTTAGCTTTGAACGCTAGTATTATTCATACAAAACGCTCAAAGCTGCCATTTTAAAACGTATTTTGTTTAAAAGAGATTCTACATCTAACATGGGGTTGATTTCCATTACGGGTCAGAGGCCAACATGATGTTGGTCACAAAAGCGTTGCCACAGGACGTGGCGATCTTAGCTTTTGTTCCTTGTTCCCGCAGGAAACGCAGTTTGTAGCGAAAGGCGTTAGCCGTCAGCTAGTGTTTTAACAGTGCGAAAGGTGAAACCGTCAGCACGAACACTCGCCTCCCCTCCATTCCAATCAACTAGCTTGCCACTTAGTAAAATCATCTCAATTAATTTAGAAGAAGAATCGCTGGATATCGTTCCATGTTACGACGACCATCAAGATCATCAGGAGGAGGATACCGACGAAGTGAACCATACCTTCTTTTTGACGGTCGATCGGTTTTCCTCTTACTGCTTCAACAGCGAAGAAAAGTAAACGGCCACCATCAAGTGCTGGTAGTGGTAACAAGTTCATAATCCCTAAGTTGACGCTCAGCATTGCCGCAAAGTATAGAATATTATATAAACCGAATGTGACAACCGTTTCTGTTGTTTTATAAATTCCTACAGGGCCTGATAATGCGTCAATCGAGAATTGGCCGGTAATCAGTTTGCCGACAAGTGTTCCGATTGTAATAATCATGTTATACGTTTCTTCCACACCATACACGACGGCTTTTAGCGGATTTTTTTCAATGGAACGCATTACACCGATTTGTCCGTAATCTGGACCACCTTCCTGCTCTACAGCTTTTGGTGTAAGTTCAATTATTTCATTACCCGTTTCACGTTCGACTTCGAATGTTACGGCTTTGTTCGGGTTTTCGAAAATTTGTTCTGATAATTCTTCCCAAGTTGAAATCGACTGTCCGTTCACCTTGACTACTTTATCGCCATCGACCAATCCGGCACTGCTCGCAACAGAATTGTCCATAACTTCGGCAATAATCGGTTCCTCAGAAGGAATCCCTTGAATAAGCCCGATAATCAGGAAGATGAAGAACGCTAAAATAAAATTGAATAATGGACCAGCGAAAATCGCCATTGCACGAGCACCAACAGATTTTGAATTAAATTGGCGATCAAGCGGCGCAATCATCTGCTCCGTACCATTTTCAACGATGCTTGCTGTACGTGATACATTGTAGCGAATGAACTGGTCATCCTCATCATAACCTTCAATCCAAAGTTCGCGTTCCAGATCTGCACGCTCCACTTCTAAAAAGATGACGTTTTGGTAATGTGTTTTTTGGTTGAGAATGATTTTTTCTACAATATTTTCTTCGTTCGTTATTAAAGCTACGCGGTAACCAGGCTGCAGTTCTACCGTATCGGTATCTTCGCCGGCCATTCTTACATAACCGCCAATTGGCAATAGTCGTAGCGTATAGACTGTTTCACCTTTCGTCATCCCAAAAATCTTCGGTCCCATCCCGATCGCAAATTCTCGTACCATAATACCCGCGCGTTTTGCAAATAAGAAGTGACCTAGCTCATGAAAAAAAACGAGTGAGCCAAAAATTAAAATAAAGGCTATAACTGTTTGCATAATCTCCCACCTTCATTGGAACTGAGCCGAATATTATTTCGCCCAATCTTTTCTAGCAATTAAGCTCTTTAAAAAAAGGATTGCTTGTACAAAAAGTGGCTGTCCACCTTTTCGTTCTTTACATCCGTTTTTCACACTTTCCTATTTTACCATGCTTGCGACTGTTTTTCTCGTTTCACTGTCTACATGTAAAATAGTTGCTAAATCTGGCAAAGCGATATTGTTATGACTATTCATAATACGCTCAATACATTCTTCAATTTCTAAAAAAGTAATTTTTTCTTGTAAAAACAATGCAACGGCTGCTTCGTTCGCCGCGTTCATTGCCGTTAAGATTGTCCCGCCCATGCGCCCTGCATCATAAGCAAGCTTTAAAGCACGGAAACGGTCAAAATCCACTTCCTTAAAATGAAGCTGTCCAATTTGGGCCAAATTTAAACGTTGGCCATTTGCAAGCGGCAGACGATCCGGGTAGCTAAGCGCATATTGAATCGGTACACGCATGTCCGGTGTTCCGAGCTGTGCAATGACACTTGTATCCTCATATTCAACCATCGAGTGAATGATGCTTTCACGGTGCAGCAATACGTCGATGTTGTCATAAGGCATATCAAACAGTACATGTGCCTCAATCACTTCAAGCCCTTTATTCATCATCGTTGCTGAGTCAATCGTAATTTTGGCTCCCATTGACCAGTTCGGATGATTCAGAGCATCTTTTACCGTTACTCCTACTAGCTCATCTCTTGTTCGATCTCTGAATGAACCACCTGATGCCGTTAAAATAATGCGCTCGACACGCTTTTTGTTTTCACCGTTCATCGATTGGAAAACAGCTGAATGTTCACTGTCCACTGGTAAGATCGGAGCATTGTATTTTTTTGCTTCAGCCATGACAAGATGACCTGCTGTTACAAGTGTTTCTTTGTTTGCAATGGCAATTGTTTTCCCCATGCGGATCGCAGCAAGTGTCGATTCCAGTCCAACGCTGCCTAATACCGCATTAATAAGCACTGTCGAATCAGGATGTGTCGCTACTTCGACCAATCCTTTTTCACCATATGTAAAGGAAATATGCGGAAACTCTTTTTGTAAAGTGCCTGCCGCTTCCTCTGTTTGCATTGAAACTAATTCTGGTTGCAGTTTTTTTATGATTTCGCGGGACTTTTCGATATTTTGTCCGGCTGAAAATGCAACAAGCTTAAATTCATTCGGATTTGCAAGTAAAATATCAAAGGTTTGCCATCCGATGGAACCTGTTGCACCTAATAAACTAATTTTTTTCACAATGATACGTCCCTTCTATGTCCTAGGAAAAGAAATGTAAAAAATGCAGTAATGGTACGACAAACAGTAAACTGTCAAAGCGGTCCAATATGCCGCCGTGTCCTGGCAGAATATTGCCTGAATCTTTTACATCATAATGACGTTTAATAGCCGATTCGACCAAATCACCCATTTGGCCTATAATTGATGCGATAATTGTCACAATGATTAATTGCAGCCAGCTTGAGGCAAAAGGATAGATGAGCTGCATAGCAATTGCGAAAATAACGGCAATCACAATCCCGCCAACAAAACCTTCCACTGTTTTCTTCGGCGAAATTTCCGGCCATAATTTATTTTTCCCTAATTTACGCCCAACAAAATAGGCGCCGGAATCTGTTGTCCACACGACTAACAATACAAAGACGACAAATTCTAGACCGATAAAACGTGTTTCGATAAAATAATGGAATCCAAGGCCGACATAAAATGCCCCTAACAATATAAAACCAATTTCATCAAAAGTCATTTTATTTTTTACAAGTACAATATAAATCAATAACAGTGCCGTAATTCCATACACAATCATCAAAATTGAATCATATTGAAAAAATTCAACGATATTCAGTGACCATTCATTTGGTACAACCAATACTATTAATGCAAGTGTACCAATAATACCTGGAACAGATGCAATTGAAATTTCTTTCATTTTCAGCAATTCATAGAAACCAATGACTGCGATAATACTCATTAAAATCGCAAATGGCGTTCCTCCATAAATTACGAATGGAATAAATAATGCTGCAGCAATTACTCCGGTAATGATGCGTTGTTTCAACTTGTTCCTTCTCCTTTCAGCCCTCCATAACGGCGGTTACGGTTTTGATACACGGAAATTGCCTCTTTTAAGCATGCTTCGTCAAAATCAGGCCAATGCGTATCAGTGAACCAAAACTCCGTATAGGCAAGCTGCCATAGCATAAAGTTACTTATGCGCACTTCACCACTCGTGCGAATTAATAAATCGGGTTCAGGTAAATGAGCCGTCATTACATACTGGGAAATATGTTGTTCATTTAATTCGTCAATTGTAAGACTTCCTGCTTCTACCTCTTTCAGAAGCTGTTGCATCGCCATTACAATTTCAGCACGCCCACCGTAATTCATCGCAAAATTTAAGACCAGTCCCGTATTCCCTGCAGTAGCTTCCATCGCCTTTTTTAAAGCGGATTGCGTATAGTCCGGCAATGAATCCATTACGCCTATCATTTCCACCTTAATATTTCGCTCCATTAGCTCCGGCAAAAAGGAATTTAAAAATTGCTCTGGTAAACGCATTAAAAATTCGACTTCTGATTTAGGACGCTTCCAGTTTTCTGTTGAAAATGCATAGAGCGTCAATACTTGAACTCCTAAATCACATGCGCAACGTGTTATCTTTCGAATGGTTTTCATTCCTTCATGATGACCTGCGACCCTTGGCAATGAACGCTTTTTCGCCCAGCGTCCATTTCCGTCCATAATAATTGCAATATGGGTAGGGATTTCCTCTCCCTTAACTAAGTCCACATTTTCACTACTGAATGACTGTTCTTTATTTGTATTTTTTCCAAAAAGTTTTTTAAACATAGTTAATACCCCCAACTGCACAGATCGGACCGTTTCCCTTTTTATCATATCAAAAAAGGGATAGCCTGTCCTTTTTATATAATGAACTTCTTTAGTATCTAAAAGAATAAAGAATAAATTGTTCTTCTATTAACTTTCTATATGTATTTTTTCTACAATTTATACTTTCAATTAGGGGAAATGGGTTAATGCGCATTTTTTTGCTACAGCTATACTTCCCTAACAATCTTAAATTTTATCTATTATTGTAAAAAAAACGTCCTTATTAGCAGGACGTTTTAATCCATGTAAAGTTCATACATCGCCAGAAAAAGATTTCGCGCTAATGTAATCCACCAGCGCGAAACAATATTATTAAAAATTAAGTATTATCTTATTCACATTCAGGTTGATATCCATTGCGGCCACCGCAGAAGCAACGACTTGATGAATGAGAAGGCGAAATCAAGTCGCCTCCTCTATTCCAATCAACCTGTTTTAAAAATATGCATAAAATTAAACTGTTAAAATTTCTTTTTCTTTTTCTTTCACTAACTCCTCGATTTTAACAATTGAGTTGTCTGTTAGCTTTTGGATGTCATCGTTGAAGCCGCGTAGTTCGTCTTCTGTGATTTCACCGTTCTTTTCTAATTTTTTCAGGTCATCGTTAGCATCGCGGCGCACGTTACGTACAGCAACTTTCGCTTCTTCCGACTCTTTTTTCACCTGTTTAACTAATTCTTTACGGCGCTCTTCCGTTAATGCCGGTACTGCTAAACGAATAACATTCCCGTCATTTGTCGGAGTGATTCCGATGTCTGAACGCATAATCGCTTTTTCGATTTCGCCTAAAATTGATTTATCATAAGGCTGGATTACTAAAAGGCGTGCTTCCGGTACAGAGATACCTGCCATTTGGTTGATTGGTGTTGGAGAACCATAGTAGTCCACCGTAATACGATCCAATAGTGAAGCATTTGCTACACCTGCACGAATTGAAGCTAATTCACGTGAGAAAGCATTAATAGATTTTGTCATTTTTTCTTGTGCTTGATTTAATACTTGTTGTGTCATTACGCATCTCTCCTAACAACTGTTCCAATTTTTTCGCCTAATGCGGCACGTTTAATATTACCTGGTTCTGATAAGTTGAAAACGACAAGCTTAATATCATTATCCATACATAATGTTGAAGCTGTAGAATCCATTACTTGCAAACCTTGTTGAATAACGTCTAAATACGTAAGTGTGTCATACTTAACTGCTTCAGAATCTAATTTTGGATCTGCAGAATAAACGCCATCCACATTATTTTTCGCCATTAAAATTGCATCTGCATTAATTTCTGCGGCACGTAAAGCGGCTGTCGTATCTGTCGAGAAGTATGGGTTACCTGTTCCCGCAGCAAAGATTACGACACGTGCTTTTTCCAAATGACGAACTGCTTTGCGTCGAATATATGGCTCTGCCACTTGTGTCATAACGATCGATGATTGAACACGTGTAGGAACACCCAGATTTTCCAGCGAGTCTTGTAATGCCAGTGCATTCATTACTGTTCCTAACATACCCATATAATCTGCATTGGCACGTTCCATTCCCATTTCAGCGCCGATTTTTCCGCGCCAAATGTTGCCTCCGCCGACAACTAATGCGACCTCTACACCTAAGTCGATAACTTCTTTAATTTCTCCAGCAATCGATTTAATAACATCCGGTGAGAAACCGAAGCCTAATTCTCCAGCTAATGCTTCCCCGCTAAGTTTAATAACTACTCGTTTGTACTCTGACACACCCATAGTAGACCTCCGTTACTCATTTATTTAAAAGGAAATACGACGCGATTTTTTTATGTATCGTACTTCGCTTCATTCAAAAATAGATTTCTTTAAAAATAGGGAACACGCAAATGGTGCTCCCTACTGTTTGCTTAAATTAATGTTAATTTAAGTTGTAATTTAATTAGTTACCTTTAACTTGGCTCATTACTTCTTCAGCGAAGTTATCTTCACGTTTTTCGATACCTTCACCAACACCATAACGAGTGAAGCTTGTTACAGTAGCACCTAATGAGTTTACGAAGTCGCGTACTTTTTGATCTGAGTTTTTAACGAAAGCTTGGTCTAATAAACATACGTCTTCGAAATATTTACCAAGACGGCCTTCTACCATTTTCGCTACGATGTTTTCTGGTTTACCTTCGTTTAACGCTTGCTCAGTTAATACTTTGCGCTCACGTTCAACTTCGTCAGTAGAAACTTCGTCACGAGAAATGTAAGTTGGGTTGATTGCAGCGATATGCATAGCGATATCTTTTGCAGCAGCAGCGTCAGTAGAACCTTCAAGAACTACTAATACACCAATGCGTCCGCCCATGTGTAAGTAAGAACCGAATGCATCTGCATCAGTTTTTGTTTTGATTTCGAAACGACGTAATGAAATTTTTTCACCGATTGTAGCTGTAGCTGTAGAAATTTGGTCAACGATTTTCACGCCGTCTTTTTCTAATTCTAAAGCAGCTTCTACTGATTCTGGTTTAGCAGCTAATAATTGCTCTGCTAAAGAAGCAACTAAAACTTGGAACTTGTCGTTTTTCGCTACGAAGTCTGTTTCAGCGTTTACTTCTAAAAGAATCGCTTCATTACCGTTTTCTAAAATGTAAGTTGTACCTTCAGCAGCGATACGGTCAGCTTTTTTGCCAGCAGCAGCTAAACCTTTTTCACGTAGGAAATCGATTGCAGCATCGATGTCACCTTCTGTAGATACTAAAGCTTTTTTACAGTCCATCATACCTGCGCCTGTTTTTTCGCGTAATTCTTTTACTAATTGTGCAGTAATGTTTGCCATGTTGAGTTTCCTCCTAAATATAATGAAAAATTTATTTACACTATTTCATACTTTAAGCGATAAATCGCTATTTTTCAACGATTCATACATCTTCAAATTCATTTCTCAAAAAAAGGTGATAAGGGGTTCATCCACTTATCACCTTTTCTAACAGTGAATTACTCAGCTGTAGCTTCTTCTACTGCAGGAGCTTCTTCTTCACCTTGTTTAGCTTCTAATAAAGCGTCAGCCATTTTAGCAGTTAATAATTTAACCGCGCGGATAGCATCGTCGTTTGCAGGGATTACGTAATCAATTTCATCTGGATCACAGTTAGTGTCTACGATACCAACTAGAGGGATGTTTAATTTGATTGCTTCTGCAACTGCGATACGCTCTTTACGAGGGTCTACAACGAACATTACGTCCGGAATAGCTTTCATATCACGGATACCGCCTAAGAATTTAACTAAGCGCTCGTGCTCTTTTTTAAGTTGGATTACTTCTTTTTTAGGAAGTACAGCAAAAGTACCGTCTTCTTCCATTTTTTCGATATCTTTCATACGTTTTACACGTTTTTGAATAGTACCGAAGTTTGTTAAAGTACCACCTAACCAACGTTGGTTGATGTAGTAGTTACCTGAACGTTCAGCTTCTTCTTTGATCGCTTCTTGTGCTTGTTTTTTCGTACCTACGAATAAAACTTTACCACCGTCTTGACCAACTTGACGCATGAAATCGTATGCTTCTTCTAATTTTTTAACCGTTTTTTGTAAATCGATAATGTAAATACCGTTACGCTCTACGAAGATATATTTCTTCATTTTTGGGTTCCAACGGCGAGTTTGGTGACCGAAATGTACACCAGCTTCTAGTAATTGTTTCATTGAAATTACTGACATGAGTGTTTCCTCCTAATATGTTTGGTTTTTTTCCTCCGTATTTTTCATCTGCAACAAGCTACCCGTAGACTTACGAGCACCACTTACTACATCAAAATACGTGTGTATTGTTAACACCGCTTGTAACTATATCATAATGGACTTTCAAGTGCAACTACTTTACGCATGAAACTTTACGAGGAGCTCAATTTCCGTTTTTCCGCGTCCCATCATTCTCGCAATTTCTTCAATCGATTTCCCATTGCGATAATGATTGATTACTTGCTGTTCAAATGTCAGGTTTTGTTCTTGAATTTCATTGTCTTCAGAAAGTGTTTCCGCTTTTTCTAAAGCCTCATTGTCCTTTTCTTCAACTTGCTGCTGTGTCTTTTGCTTTTGATAGGCACTTGCAGCTTGCTTGACCGGTACGAATTTACGAGGTTCCATTTCCTGTTCTTTTACCGGTTGTTCTTTAATAGTCTGCGCCATTCCTTCTTTACGGGTTGATGCGGCCTTTTGGACAACATTCGGTTTTTTCAGTTCACTGATTAACCGGTCATTTTCTTCTTTCATCTCCATTAAATATACGCTAATCGCATTGTCCATTTCATTAATCAGTTCATTTTGGCGCTTTTCTATATTCTGAAACTTAGAAAGCTTACTATATAAAAGAACAATTACAAAAATCGTAATCATCTGGATGAGAAATAAGGTAATTACAACTGCGATCATGATGACTGCTCCTAGCCACTAAAATCAAAAAGGTTCCCTTTGAACGGGTGCTGCACTTTTTGTTCTAGCTGTTCCTTATTTTTCTTGTTTTCTTGAGTTTGCTCTTGTCCGTTTTGGGAAGGCTTATCCTGTTCCTCATCATTGAGGGCGTTCAGATGCTCTGTTTCATTGACGGATAATTGTTTGCGTTCCAGTTCCTTGTTCAATGCTTCATTTGCATGCATTTGCTGCAGAATTGTATTTTGTTGACGCTGATCCGCCATCTTCCCCGCCTCAAATGTTTTAGGAATCGCAATCTGTAATTCCAGGCCCTTTAAACTCATAACGCCGCCTCCTTACGTATTAATCATTTCTGAAGACAATAATTTACGTAATTTAAACAATGCTTTTGAGTGAATTTGCGAAATTCTAGATGTGGACAGGTCCAGTATTTCACCGATTTCGGTTAATGTTAATTCTTCCGAGTAAAATAAACTAATGACAAGCTGTTCTTTTTCATTCAGCTTTTTAATATTTTCAGCCAAATCGCCTAACAGTTCTACATGAACGCTATGCTGCTCCGGTGTTTTCGTATTGTCATCCCGGATAACAAAGGACTTACCTTCCGATTCTTCCTGGTCCAGCTGCTCATTGATGGACAGCACATTAGAGAAAAAATGTTCCTGGAAAGTTTGGTACACTTCTTCGACAGGCAGATTCATATGTGCTGCAACTTCTTCTGCTGTCGCATGGCGCATCAGCTTTTGCTCAAGTGACTCAATTTGCGATTCCAGTTTTTTTGCTTTTTCACGCGCTGATCTCGGGAGCCAGTCCTCTTTTCGCAAACCATCAAGGATAGCACCACGAACACGGAATGAAGCATACGTATCAAATTTTAAATCTCGGTTTATATCAAATTTATTTAACGCATCAAACAGCCCCATCATCCCAAGACTCATTAAGTCATCTCTGGAAATGTTTTTCGGAAGCCCGACAGCGATACGCTGTACATGATAGGATACGAGTGGTTTAAACTTTTTTATTAATAAATCGCCTGCTTCGGGATCACGGTTCTTTGTCCAACGAACCCATAATGATTGTTCGTCTCTATGCCTTTGTTCTGTCAAACATACCCACCCCTTTTTTTGAAAAGTAACATATTTATGTTTATTATACCAAAAAGCCTTTTAATATACATTTAATCCAATAATTCGACACAGTATTTCCTTAATTCTGCTAAATAAAAAAGAGCCGGATATACGACTCTTTTACCTTGAAAGGGATTCATCGCCTTGAAGCATCGAACGAACGACTTGTGCAATTTCTTCCGAATTCTCATCTTCAACTTCCTTTGCCGGAAGGTCGCTTTGCGGAACAGCCTGTGTTTTGTCCGTCTCTTTCGCAACTGCTCCCGGAAGCTCCTCTTCTGTTTGTAACAAAACAGGTGCTTCCGGTGTATAAAATACATACCCAAGGAAATAACGGATAAGAAACATTAAACTAAATGCAATGACAGCAACGATAAAAGCTGCGCCAATCGTCGGCAGTGGCAACGCATACGGATTTTGAATTGCAGCAATAAAATATACAGCGAATGAAAATAGTGCTGCCCAAAAATTATAAAATATTGAACCAAACATTAAATTTCACTCACTCCTTTATTGACGGTACGAACTGAAAGCATGCTCGTTTCAGGGTTAAACTCAATCGTACGACCGCTGTTACCGCCCGTATCTTCAGCGATGAGCGGTATGCCCAGTTCTTTTAACTGCGCTTTTACAGCTTCCACATTTCTAGGTCCAATCCTCATCGAATCTTTGTCTGCTGTAAATTGGAACATTTGTGCACCACCCGCAATCTTCGCCTTCAGCTTAAAGCGTTGTGCTCCTTCTTGTTTTAAAAGATCAACTAAAGCAGCAATTCCGGTATCGGCAAATTTCGCGGCATTCATTGTTGCCGTGCGATTTAAACTAGAATCCGGCAGCATGACATGGACCATACCGGCAACTTTTTTGGAATCGTCGTAAATGACTGCACCAACACAAGAACCTAAACCCGACGTACGGATCGTTTTTGGAACTTTTACGATATCCATTTGTGCAATACCTACTTTAATCACTTCGCTTGAATGGGTAACTATCATGTCGTAGGCACTCCTAATGCTTTAAAAATCGCTTCGAATGAATCAGGTTCAGGTAACAGGAAGAACTGCCCCTTTACTGCGTCATCATCAGACATGACTTCTTCATATATGGACGTATTAATGACGATGACTGTATCGCTTACTTGTGAAAGTTCAATCAGGCCGATACTAATAATCGCACCAAACATATCCACACTCAATCCAGGGACAGTCGGATAGATTTTAAGCCCTGTAAAATCGGATAAAGCCGATAAATAAGAGCCGGATAAAATATTTCCCATTTCCTGCATTGCCGATAAGCCCATTTCCGAATATGGAGGTGTGTGAAAATCAAATGATTCATCCTGAATAAGACTTTGAATAAATCGGTTTGCCTGTTCAATCGGCAAAATGAAAAACATGCTTCCTTGGGCATCCCCTTCTATACGAAGATAAATACCGACGACAGCATTTTCCGAGCCGCCAGCGAGTTCCATCATTTCATTAAACGAGGCCATCTTCACGTCGGGTACACGCATATCGATCTTTTTTCCCAATAAATTCGATAATGCCGTAGCCGCATGTGCAGCACCAATATTTCCGATTTCCTTTAAAACATCTAAATGCAGCAATGTGATTTTTTCACTAAAGTTCATTTTCAATCCCTACTTTAATAGATTCCAGGCAAGCGAAGCTCACCCGGAAAATTATTCATTGAAATCAATCGAACGGATTTAACACTTTATCTAAGTGAAGTAAAATTAATAAGCGGTTTTCCAATTTTGCGACACCAGCGATAAAATCTTCTTCTAATGAGCCCACCACTTCCGGCTGCTTTTCAATGGAAGATGCATCGATATCCAACACATCATTTGCTGAATCTACTATAAAACCGACTTCCATCGTTTCCAGTGTAATAATAATAATTCGAGTTGTTTCCTCGTTCCCTGAAACCGGCAATTCAAACCGTTCACGTAAATCGATAACAGGGGTTACAACACCTCGAAGATTAATGACACCTTTTACATAACGTTCTGTTTTCGGCACACGTGTAATATGCATTAATTTTTCGATTCCTTTTACGTGCGAAACAGGAATGGCATATTCTTTATCTGCTAATTGAAACACAATTACTTTCAAGTTTTTTTGCTCTGTTGCATTCGTCATCCTTCACACCTCTTATCCTTTTACTTCATTAGTGCGTTACAGTCTACTATTAACGCCACTTTTCCGTTTCCTAATATCGTCGCACCTGAAATCGCAAAAATGTTCGTTAAGTAGTTTCCTAATGATTTCAGCACAATTTCCTGCTGACCGATAAATGAATCTACTACTAAACCAGCTAATTTATCGCCTTTACGGACAATTACAACTGAATGGAAGCCATCATCATTTTGTACAGCGCGCGGTACTTCAAAAATTTCTTCCAGGAATACAAGCGGTACAACTTTACCACGGAAATCGATTACTTTTTGATTATGGGCATTTAAAATATCTGAATGACGGATAATCGATGTTTCAATAATAGATGATAACGGAATTGCATAAATTTCATTTTCAATTTCTACAAGCATGACTGAAATAATCGACAGTGTCAGCGGTAATTGAATCGAGAAGACTGAGCCGACATTTTGAGTTGATTCAATCGAAATATTCCCGCCTAATGATTCAATCGTTGTTTTAACAACATCCAAACCGACACCACGGCCTGATACATCCGAAATGACGTCCGCTGTTGAGAAACCAGATGCCATAATTAGCTCATTAATTTGCTTGTCTGTCATCGTTAATGACTGTTCATGTGTAACAATCCCTTTAGACAGCGCTTTTGCCAATACTTTTTCTCGGTTGATTCCTGCCCCATCATCTTCAATCTCGATGAATACATAGTTCCCGCTATGATAAGCACGAAGTTCCACCGTTCCTTCTTCCGGTTTGCCTTTTGCACGGCGTACTTCCGGACTTTCGATTCCATGGTCAACTGAGTTGCGGATCAGATGCACCAACGGATCTCCAATTTCATCAATTACTGTGCGGTCAAGCTCTGTTTCTGCACCGACAATATTAAGTTCGATTTTTTTGTTTAAATCACGCGATAATTGACGTACCATTTTCGGAAAACGGTTAAATACTGTGTCTACAGGAACCATGCGCATCGTTAAGACGATATTTTGCAGGTCACCCATTGTACGGCTCATACGTTCAACTGTTTCATTCAGTTCACCATGATTCACGTCACCGGCAATTGTTAAAAGACGGCCGCGATCAATCGCAAGTTCTTCAAACAAGTTCATCAATATGTCTAGGCGTTCAATATTTACGCGGATCGTTTTACTCGATGCATGACCCGTTTTATTATTGTTTTTAGCAGCTGCTGTTTTTGGCTGTTCTTCAGACACGGCAGTTACAGTTTCCTGTACTGCTGGCTGTGATTGTACTTCTTCTACAGGTACGTCGATGGCCGTAGCTTTTGTAACAAATACATCTTGGCTGATTTTATTGACAACTACACGATCGACCTCTGATACTTTCATGAGCATCTTTTGCAAATCTTCAGCTGACTCTTTCGAGATAAAGGCAACATGGAATTCACTATCAAACTGTTCTTCTTCTAATTTATCTACAGTCGGCGAAGATTTAATGACATCTCCATTTTTCTCCAGTATTTCGAATACCATGAACACACGAGCCGCTTTTAATAAACAGTCTTCACGCAAAAATACTGTAATTTCAAATGCATTGAAATCTTGTTCAGATGATTGCAGAATGACCGTTTTTTCAAAATCATCATAGGACAATTTTAATTCCAATCTTTGGGCTGGCTGTTCAAGCTCAGTTGCTACTACTGCAGCAGCAACTTCCTGTTCTGCCGTTGTTTCTTCTGTATCGGTAGTTGCCGGTTCGCCTGCTTCAATGCGCTTTAGCTTTTCCACTGTTGCTTGCACATTGCGTTTACCGTCGCCGCCATCAGCAATGTCAAATACCATTTCTTCTAAATGGTCGACTGATTCGAAAACGACATCTAAAATTTCTGCGTTCACTTTAATTTTACTGTTGCGGATCGCATCTAATATATTTTCCATTTTATGTGTTAAATCAGCTAGATCTTCAAAACCCATTGTTGCTGCCATACCTTTTAAAGTATGTGCCGAGCGGAAAATCTCTCCGACAATCGTTAAATCTTCCGGATTTTTTTCAAGTTCCAATAAGTGTTCACTGCATGCTTGTAAATGTTCTTTACTTTCTTCAATGAACATTTCTAAATATTGATTTAATTCCATTTAGAGGGCACCCCTTTTTAAGGCATATATTTCATAATTGTTCGGGCAATATCATCAACATCCGCCACTTCATCTACAAGCTGCGTTTCCACGGCAGCTTTTGGCATTCCATATACGATACATGTTTCTGCTGACTCGGCAATAGCCGTGACATTCCCTGTTTCTTTGAGCGAGACAAGTCCTTTTGATCCGTCATAGCCCATTCCGGTCATAATGACGGCAATTTTATCGAATTCCGAATACTGACTGACATCTTCAAACAAGACGTCTACAGACGGGCGATGTCCTGCTCTTGGCGGTTCCTGATTATCGAGGACGACAGCAAATGCCGATCCGACTTTTCTTAATTTAAGATGATAGCCACCAGGGGCAATATAGGCCGTTCCCTTTTGCAATAGGTCGCCTTGTTCTGCTTCTTTTACATGAATTTCACTTAATTGATCAAGTCTGGCTGCCAATGATTTTGTAAATCCGGCAGGCATATGCTGCACGATTAAGATCGGTGCATCCACATTTGCGGGAATTTTTGTAATGACTTCCTGTAAAGCTCTTGGCCCACCTGTTGAAGTTCCGATTAAAATGATTTTCTTCGAAGTTTTGCTCCACTCCGTCTTTTGGGTCGGTACATCAATTTTGATGGTTGGTTTAGTCATGCTTTTTAGTTTTGATTCTTCATTATGAAGAGGTTGACGGATTGTTCTACTTACAACAGTCGATTTTTCGTATGGTTTTCTCAGTTTTGAAACCGTTACTTTAGATGCCTCTTCCACTTTTCGTACAAGTTCATCTTTAATTTTATGTAAATCCAATGAAATGGAACCGCTTGGTTTTGCAACGAAATCGACTGCTCCGTACTCCATTGCCATTAATGTATTCTCTGCACCGCGCTTTGTCGTACTTGAAAGCATGATGACAGGCAATGGGTACTTTTGCATGATTTCTTTTAACGCTTCCATCCCATTCATTTCCGGCATTTCCACATCCATTGTCACGACATCGGGTTTAAGCTGCTCAATTTTTTTTATGGCGTCTTTCCCATTACGGGCCGCCCCGATGACCTCAATATGCAGATGATCCGAAAAAAAATCGCTTATTAGCTTCCGCATAAAGGCGGAATCATCAACAACTAGCAGTTTTGTTTTCTGTAAGTTGCTCATTTACTCACGCCCTCTCGAAAAGATGCTTTTTAATTTTGATATAAATTTCATCGACTCATTTGTTGCATGTACTTCTTTCATTACTGCCTGCGTTGTTAAAAATTGCTCTACAATTTTAGCCATTGTTTTTGTGACAGGAGCATCAGGATAGAGCAATGCAAATAAGGCTTGCTGACGTACCGCTTGACGCACAACAGGGTCTTCCGGCAGCGATCCTAAAATCGATACTTCCTTTTCCAAAAAACGTTGCATCACTGTTTTCAGGCGCTGTGTCGTATCTTGCCCTTCCTCGATGGTAAATGCTCGATTGCATAATAGATAAAATTTCTTCATCGGGTCTTTTAGATGGATAAATTTCATCATAGAATAGGCATCCATAATGGATGTCGGTTCCGCGGTAGAAATAACGATAATTTCTTCTATGGATGTTAATAGATCGAGTGACCAATCCACAACACCGGCTCCCATATCAAATAAGACAAAATCATAATTTTTCTGCAATGTTTCAAAAGACGTGATTAAACGTGCAAAAACATCAGGAGACCATTCCATTAACGACGACATACCGGTACCGCCGGAAATATAGCTTACCCCTTCCTTTGTTTCGCAAAGAACATCTTCCAGCGGCACTTGACCATCCAGGTAATCTTTTAAACTGTATTTCACGGAGCTTCCTATGAGAATGTGTACATTACCCATGCCAATATCCATATCTAATATAGCTACTTTTTTCCCCTTTTTAGATAATAGGGTAGCGAAGTTTGTCGTGAAATTACTTTTACCAACTCCACCTTTTCCACTAACAACTGCAATTGATCGCCCTGGCTTATGTTCACTTTCAAGCATCTTCTGACGTAGTTTTTCAGCTTGATCTTTCATCGGAGTTCTCCTTGAAGAAAAGTTCTAGTAAATTATCACTATTAGGTTGTTCGATATCTTCTGGTACTTCTTGACCATTTGTATAATAAGCTAGTCCTTTATTATATTTAATCATTAAATTAAACATAGTGCCAATAGAATTTGTTTCATCAAGCTTCGTAAAGATAAATTTTTCAATATGCAAGTTCGCAAATTGTTCAATAATTGATTCTAAGTCTTTTTGCTTAGACGTTAACGATAAAACTAAGTAAGATTCTACTTGTTCGCTAAATTGTATCAATGACTTTAAATCATCTACATATTTCGCTTCTTTATAGTTTCTACCGGCTGTATCAATAAAAATTAAATCCAGATGGTCAAACTTTTGAAGCGCCTCTGCATAATCTGTTGGATTATAGACAACTTCAACCGGGGCCTGCAGTAATGCAGCATACGTTTTCAATTGTTCAATCGCAGCTATACGATAAGTGTCTGTTGTTATAAAACCGATTTTCTTTTTCTTTTCAAGTACAGCGCGTGCAGCCATTTTCGCAATCGTAGTCGTTTTCCCAACACCAGTTGGACCTAGCACGTTAATATATTTTTTCTCATATGAAATTCCGCTAATCGGCAAGTCATACAATTCTTTTCTTAAATAATCTTTGGCAACTTCCTGCATTTCGTTCCATGTCATTTGTTTGCCATGCTCGTTATAATACATAAAAAGCTCATCACTGATTTTTGTGATAAGCTCCTCTCCAAGTTCCTGCTCACGTAGAAAGTCGATAAATGATAAGAGTTCATCAGGATATTGAGACTGTGTAGACATACGTTGCATCGATTGCATCATCGATTTTAAATCAGCAATTTCTTTGATCAAGTTTTCAGGTAAGCCAGCAGCACCGTTTTGTGGAACTTTTGTATGTTGTTCCACAGACGATGCTGCTTCGCTGATTCCTTCCTCTTTCAATTGCGGTGCAAATGTCGGAAGGTCTTCAAAAGACGGTAATGAAGGTTTCTTTTCCAACGCGTCATATCCTGCCACGACTTCATAGCTTTTATTTTTTACTAATCCGAAAAACTTTTTCGTCACGACGACTTTCGAATTCAGAATAACTGCATCTTCCCCTAGATCAGCGCGAATTTGTTTCATTGCTTCAGCAATGGAAGGTGCATTGTATTTTTTCATCTTCATTCAACATTCACCACCCCTACACTTTGAATTTCAACGGCTGCATCCAATTCGTTATACGAAAGAATCGGGACTTGCGGGAAATAACGTTCTGTCAGTTGTCTTATGTACAGACGCACACCCGGCGAACATAAAATAATTGGCGACTGTTCCGTATAAGAAACACGCTCCACTTCTTTCGCAATAGCTTCCAATACGAATTGCGACTGCTGTGGATCCATCGCTAAATAGTTGCCATGGTCTGTTTGCTGGATGCTGTCAGCTACAAGTTTTTCGACTTTTGCAGACACTGTAATAACTTTTAGCGCTTGTTGACCGTTAATAAATTGAGATGTAATTTGTCTAGCCAATGCCTGTCTCACATACTCTGTTAAAATATCGGGATCACTAGTAAGCTTTGCATAATCTGCTAATGTTTCGAAAATGATCGGCAAATTCCGTATCGAAACATTTTCACGCAATAATTTTGCCAATACTTTTTGTACTTCCCCTATCGATAATGGTGTCGGAATTAAATCATCCACTAAAATGGCATGTGTTTCGCGTAAATGATCGATCAATTGCTTCGTCTCTTGACGGCCGAGCAGATCGTGGGCATTTGCACGGATAATTTCGGTTAAATGTGTAGAAACAACACTTGGCGGATCGACAACTGTATAGCCGAACATTTCCGCATCCTCTTTTACTGCTTCTGTAATCCATTTTGCAGGCAGGCCGAATGATGGCTCAATTGTGTCAATACCATCAATTGAATTATCATCCCCCGGACTCATTGCCAAATAATGATCCAGTAACAATTCACCTCTTGCCATTTCATTTCCCTTTATTTTAATCCGGTACTCATTTGGCTGCAGCTGAATATTGTCACGGATACGTACAATCGGTATGACAATCCCAAGCTCCAATGCAAGCTGACGACGAATCATAACAACGCGGTCCAGTAAATCCCCGCCCTGTGCCGCATCTACTAAAGGAATTAATCCGTAGCCAAATTCGAATTCTATCGGATCAACATTTAATAGATTAATAACATTTTCCGGACTTTTCATCGTATCAGAGGCAACTTCCTCTTCGAATTCCATAATTTCTTCTGGTGTTTCTTCCTTTTTACGGTCCATTAAGAATGCGCCAACCGCTAATGCGATTGCAATCGGAATCGTAATCCAGTCTGGAATCGGTGTAAATAATCCGAGCAGGAGAATAGTACCTGCAGCTACATACAATAGCTTGGATTGTGCAAATAACTGTGCTGTAATGTCTGAACCAAGATTCCCTTTTGAAGCAGCACGTGTTACAACAATCCCTGTCGCAGTAGAAATTAATAAGGCCGGAATTTGCGATACTAGTCCATCACCGACTGTCAGCATCGAATATTTAGATGCTGCTTCAGCAAAGCTTAGCTCCATCTGAATCATACCGATGATCATACCGAACAGTAAGTTAATACCAACCATAATAATCGAGGCAATGGCATCCCCTTTTACGAATTTCGTTGCACCATCCATTGCTCCGTAAAAGTCCGCTTCGCCGGATACTTTTTCACGGCGTTCCCGCGCTTCTTTTTCCGAAATCATTCCGGCGTTTAAATCCGCATCGATACTCATTTGCTTACCCGGCATCGCATCCAATGTGAAACGTGCAGCAACTTCCGCAACACGCTCCGAACCCTTTGTAATTACGATGAACTGGATAATAACTAGTAATAAGAAAATAACTAAACCTACTAAAATATTACCGCCTGTTACGAAATTACCAAATGTCTCTACTACTTTACCTGCGTCACCTTCCGCTAAAATGGCACGTGTTGTCGATACGGACAATGCCAGACGGAACAGTGTTAATAATAGAATAACAGTAGGGAAAATCGAGAAATCGAGCGCTTCCTTCATATTCATCGAAGTTAATAATACGAGTAGTGCCAATGTAATATTAATAATAATTAAAAAACTGAGTAGCCAATGTGGAAGAGGGATAATGAGCATCGCTACAACCATAATCACTGCAGCTAAAACCCCTAAGTCGCGTATTTGCATTGTTGTCCCTCCTGAAATCTATGTCAAATTTTGCGTTTGATCCGGTATACATATGCAAGAACTTCGGCAACAGCTTTGAAAAATTCTTCCGGTACAGCCTGGCCGATTTCAACCTGGTCATACATCGCACGGGCAAGCGGACGATTTTCTACCATAATGACATCATGTTCTTTTGCAATAAGTTTTATTTTCTGTGCGACAAAATCGGTTCCTTTTGCTACAACTTTCGGAGCATCCATCATATCTTCGTCGTATTTTAAAGCAATCGCAAAATGGGTCGGGTTTGTAATGACAACATCTGCAGCAGGTACTTCCTGCATCATTCTGCGCATCGCCATTTCACGTTGACGCTGTTTAATTTTCGACTTGATCAACGGATCACCTTCTGCATTTTTATGCTCATCTTTAACATCCTGTTTCGACATTTTCAATTGTTTCTCATATTCATGCCGTTCATATATATAGTCAAACAATGCAATAAAAACGAGCATAATCGAAGCGGCAATTCCCATGATTGCCGACATATATGCTACAGTGGCCAAAATTTCTGCCGGGCTATGTAAAGCAAGCGACAATACATCTTCCAGATATATAATTATGACAACGGTTGTCACGGTTCCGATTAGCGTTACTTTCAATAATGATTTAATTAAATTGACGATTGCACGTACAGAAATAATCTTTTTGATCCCTTTAATCGGATCCATTTTTTTTAAATCTATTTTTAATGTTTCTGTTGTAAAAAGTAAGCCAAACTGAAAAAAGTTAGCTCCAATACCTGCAATAATGGCAATGACCATAATCGGCAGAACGATAATTGCCATCTCTTTAATGGATTCAACATACATATCCATTACGGTTTCAGCGTTCAGCGTTTCAATTAACATATTGCGGTTAAGTGCTTGTAATAAAAAATCTTTCATTCCTTCGTACATGAATGGTGCAAAGAAAAGTAAAAAGAAAAATGACAATAGCAGTAATACGGCAGCTGTGACGTCCTGACTTTTTAATACTTGTCCTTTTTTTCGTGAATCCTGCCGCTTTTTCGGTGTTGCTTTTTCCGTTTTTTCACCTGCAAAAAACTGAAGGTCAACGTTAATTAATAGCTTTCTGTCCATGTTAGCCACCACCTAAAATAACCATTAAGTCACGTAAAGAAATAATCATAAATTCAATTAGCTCCTTCATAACTCCCACTAATACACCCATTGTCACAATCAATACAAGAAACCCTACTGCAATTTTAATCGGGAATCCGATAACAAATATATTCATTTGCGGTACCGTTTTCCCTGTAATTCCTAACGCTAATGTTACTAAAAATAATGTTGCAACTATTGGAGCTGACATTTGAAATGCTATGGCAAAAACAGAAACAAATATTTTAATAATAAACAATGCGGTTCCTTCTTCACCGAAATTCGGGAAAAACTGATCCATCGGCATAAATTGATAACTATAATAAATACCATCCAAAATAAGATGATGACCATTTATTGACAGCAATAATAAAAGCATTAAAAAGTTTAAAAACTGCCCCATTAACGGAGACTGGGCACCTGTTTGCGGATCGATAATATTCGCCATCGCAAAACCCATCTGGAAATCGATAAATCCGCCTGCTATTTGAACAGCGGAAACGATAATCATCGCGGCCAATCCCAGCATGAGCCCGATAATTGCCTCTTTTAAAACGAGCAGCAAGTAAAACGCATTAATTTCAAACGGCTCGATATTAAACGTATAGTACATCATCCAAGCTAAAGCGACAGCCAATATAATACGCACTTGCGGTGGTATTGTACGATATGAAAATAAAGGGACGGAGACGAAAAATGCAGAAACACGTACTAAAATTAATAGCAATATTGATAAATTCGGTAATAATTCCGTCATCTACTCACCCAATATACCGAACTAGGTTATTTAAAATGTCGTGAAAGTAGTCCGTCATCTTGCTGATCATAAACGGGCCAAAAAAAATAATCGCCACTAAAACCGCTACGATTTTAGGTACGAACGCCAATGTTTGTTCTTGAATGGAAGTTGTTGCCTGAAATATACTGACTATTAAACCACTGATAAGCGCGATTAATAGTAAAGGTCCCGAAACTATCAATATCGTGAATACTGCATTTTCTGCAATTGCAATGACCATTTCCTGTGTCACTTTATATCATCCCCTAAAAACTTTGAAGTAAAGATTTCATCACTAAATACCAACCATCGACGAGTACAAATAATAAGATTTTAAATGGCAGTGAAATCATTACTGGAGGCAGCATCATCATCCCCATTGACATCAGTGTGCTTGCGACCACCATATCAATAACTAAAAACGGAATGAAGATCATAAAACCCATTTGAAAAGCTGTTTTAATTTCACTTAACGCAAATGCGGGTACTAACAGTGTCATCGGAATTTCCTCGATGGAATCCGGATACTCCGCCTGATTATATTCGATAAAAAGCTCTAAATCCTTTTGCCTTGTATGCTGAGCCATAAATTGTTTAAACGGAATCGTCGCCCGATCATACGCCTCTTCCAAATTAATTTCCTCATCAAAAAGCGGTTGTAATGCCTGCTCATTTACTTGCTGGAAAGTCGGCGCCATAATAAAGAATGTTAAAAACAATGCCAACCCGATAATTACCTGGTTAGGCGGCATTTGGTTCGTCGCAAGGGCTGTCCTAGTAAACGACAAAACGATGACAATACGCGCAAAAGAAGTCATTAAGATTAATAGACTCGGTGCTAAAGATAGAACGGTTAACAGGAATAACAGCGTAACCGATGTGGATACATTTCCGGGATCACTTTCAGAAAACACGGAAAGAATGTCGTTCATCGATCATCACGCTCCTGTTCTTTCCAACGCTCCAGCTCATCACTTCGTTGTTGCTTGATTTTCCCGATTTTTTCATTGAACAAATCATTGAATTTAGGGCTTTCCGAAATATCTTGAGGGCGTTTTTTTTGTGAAAACTTATTAAATAATTGTGCTATATAAGGTGAAGTATTCACCATGCTCTGTTTAGTTTCGATCTGATTCAGTAAATGGTCGATTTCTTCCTCGGAATCAATTTCCTTCAGAAGCTGAATGTTATCGCCGACACCCACTACATAAACTCGTTTTCCAATTAACAATAATTGTACAGACTTTTGCTGTCCTACAGACATGCCACCGATATTCTTAATTACGGCATTTTGTTGATAGTTGAAGTTACGCTTGTTTAAATACTTTAAAATGAACAATAATAGCCCTATGACGAAGACAAGTGCTATTAAAACTTTAAGATAATCCCAAAATCCAATACTAACGGATGCCGAGTCAGTTTGTTCTGTGTCGGCATCCGGAGTATTTTCATCTGAAATTTTTTCTTCTGAACATACTTCAGGGTTTTCATTACAGTTTTCGTATACGTTACTTACCATCGCAAAAGTTCCATTTGAGTTTGGTGTAAATAATGCCGTCATCCATACAATTCCAACAGCGAGCCAAAATCGAAATGATTTTCTTGCATTCATCACATCAACCTAAAGCTTTTTGAATCGCTTCGATTACGCGATCTGCTTGGAAAGGCTTTACGATAAAGTCTTTTGCACCAGCTTGAATCGCATCGATTACCATAGCTTGTTGGCCCATTGCTGAACACATAATCACTACCGCGCTTGGATCCGTGCCTTTAATTTCTTTTAATGCTGCAATACCATCCATTTCAGGCATTGTAATATCCATCGTTACTAAATCCGGACGCAATTCATTGTACTTTTCAACCGCTTGAATTCCGTCAGCTGCTTCTCCAACTACTTCATAACCATTTTTCGTTAAAATATCTTTGATCATCATGCGCATGAAAGCTGCATCGTCCACTATTAAAATCCTTTTAGACATAATCTAATTCCTCCAATTAAAACTATCTAATATTGTTCAAGCGATCTGCCTGACTTAAAATATCTGTGATGCGAACACCGAAGTTCTCATCAATTACTACAACTTCACCTTTGGCAATTAACCGACTGTTTACTAAAATATCAACAGGTTCACCTGCAAGCTTATCCAATTCAATAATCGATCCGCTCGAAAGTTCCAGTATTTCTTTTACAGAACGTTTAGTCCGTCCCAGCTCAACTGTTACTTGCAATGGAATATCAAGCAGCATATTTAAATTGCGTGCTTCTGACTGTGTAATATTTGCAGATTCGAAGCTCGCAAATTGAGCTTGCTGTACATTTGCCGGTGGTGCTGTATAAGCGGGCTGTTCATAAACAGGTTGCTGTTGCTGATAAGCTTGCTGTTGCACCGGTTGCTCATATATTGGCTGCTGATAGACCGGCTGCGGTACTGGCTGCTCATACATTGGCTGCTGAACAGGTTGTTCAAACATCGATTGCTGTGCAGTCGGTTGTTGTGCCTGCTGCATTGGCTGCTGTTGTGTCGGCTGAACTGGCGGAGGCTCCACTGTTGTTGTTGCAGTAAGAGGCTCATCAGTTTCTCCCATTAATGACTTTACTATCTTTTTACTAAACTTTAAAGGTAATAATTGCATTAAATTCGAATCGATCAATTCACCGATACGCAATCTGAATGAAATTTTCACTAATAATTCATCTGTTGGAATAGTGTCTGTACCTTCATTTTGTGAAATGTTCAGTAAATCAATTGTCGGCGGTGAAATATCAACCTTTTGGTTAAATACTGTTGACATGGAAGTCGCAGCTGAACCCATCATCTGATTCATTGCTTCTTGAACAGCACTTAACTGGATTTCACTTAATTCAGGTCTTGGATTTATACCATCGCCACCTAGCATTAAATCTGCAATAATGGCAGCATCCAATTGTTTGATGACAAGCAGATTCATTCCTGATAGCCCAGTTGTATACTCTACTTGCACTGCAACATAAGGATGTGGAAATTCCTGTTCCAAGCGATTACGGTTAATCATTGAAATACTCGGTGTTGTAATATCTACTTTTTGACCTAGTAATGAAGATAATGCAGTGGCTGAACTGCCGAATGAGATATTTCCTACCTCACCTAATGCATCAATTTCTATTGGTGTTAAGTGTTCCTCAACTATAATTTCTTCTTGTGGACTTTCAGTATTTGCTGATAAATCCTTCAGTGTTTCGCCCCTTAATAGAGCCTCAATTTCTTCTTGGGAGAGCATATCATCACTCATCTTCGTCTCCTCCTTTCAAAGGATCGATAATTTGTACAGCCATTTTATTATTCAGTTTCCCTGGCTGAACAGTAAATTTTGGTAAACTGCCGACTTTCAGTGTTAACGGATTCTCAATTTTTTGTTTTAACGGAATGACATCACCGACAGCCATCGTCAAGAAATCTTCAATTGTTATATCTGAAGAGCCTAACTCTGCAATAATAGGTAATTTTGCTTGTTTCACACGTGATTCAAGCATTTTCGATTGTTCAGGAGAAATCTCCTTTGTATTTGTCTGCATCCAGTAGCGAACAGATAAATTCGGAACGATTGGCTCTAATACAACATGCGGGATACAAATATTGATCATCCCTGTTGTTTCTCCGATGATTGTATTAAATGAAATGACAACAACAGTCTCATTTGGCGAAATCATCTGTAAAAACTGTGGATTTACTTCCAATTCCACAAGCATCGGATCGATTTCCGCAACGTTTTCCCATGCTTCACGCAAATTATCAAAAGAACGCTCGAATAAATTCGTCATGATTTTCGTTTCGATTTCAGTTAAATTATCAACATTGCTATGACTTCCCCCTGCTCCGCCCATCAAGCGGTCTAGCATTGAATAGGCGATGTTCGGGTTAATCTCCATTAAAATATTGCCATCCAAAGGCGGAACCTCAAATACATTGATCAATGTCATGTTTGGGATGGAACGAACAAATTCTTCAAAAGGAATTTGGTCAACAGATGCAACTGTAATTTGGACATAGCTTCTTAACTGTGCAGAAAAGAAAGTTGTTAACAGTCGCGCAAAGTTTTCATGTATACGGGTCAAACTTCGGATTTGGTCTTTCGAGAAGCGCAGAGCCCGCTTAAAGTCATATACTTTTACTTTTCGTGTCTCATCTTCTTTTTTGATGTCTTCTGCAGACATCTCTCCGGTCGATATCGCTGATAAGAGCGCATCGATTTCGGATTGCGACATTATATCTCCTGCCATTTGCCCACCTCCATTTCAAAAATTAAAATTGTGTAGTACTGATTACTGAAGTACATATGAAGTAATATACACTTGCGTAACTTCCCCTTCTTGCATTAACTCATTCACTTGAGATTTAATTGCATCTTGGAATGTAATTTTCCCTTGCTTACCTTCTAAAGCTTCTTCTTCCATTTCAGAAAGTTCCTGAATTACGATATTTTTCACTTGGAAATCTCGTTTAAACAACTCTTCACCAGCTTTTTTATCTGATCCCTGAATTTTCAATGTAATTCGGACAAAGCTACCATCTGCTAAGTTCGTCGTAATCTCAGGAATTTCCACCGATGACTCGATAATTTCATCAATCGTTGGACCATCTGGCTTCTCTTTGTTGAGCTGTGTCAATAACACAACGACAATAACACCGAATAATGTAATTGTCACTAATATAATTAGCATAATTGTCAGTAATTTATTATTCTTCATTTTCTTCACCTCTAAGATGCGGGTTAGATAATAGTTGGACATGCTGATAGAATGTCTTCACCTTTTGCCGCACCTGTTCTTCAGTCTCTAATACAATGAATTTACGTCCAGTCGTCAGCGTAATTTGAGTGTCTGGAAATGTTTCAACTGTTTCTATGTATAAAGCATTTAGAGTAAATGCTTTACCGTTAAGGCGAGTCACCTCAATCATTGAAAAGGGCCGGACCTGTACTTGAGAGCCGGCCCGCCCCCCCTTCTATAATGAATTTTCAATGAATTTCAATTGAATTTATACTATCGTTTTAAGTTAACAAGCTCTTGTAAAATTTCATCTGAAGTTGTAATAATACGAGAGTTTGCCTGGAACCCGCGCTGTGCAACGATCATCTCTGTGAATTCTTCGGAAAGATCTACGTTTGACATTTCCATGAACCCTGAGTTAATCGAACCTATACCATCTTGAGTAGCTAATTGAGCATAGATAGCTCCTGAGTTTGGCGTCGTTTGGAAATAGTTACTTCCTGTCTTTTCAAGACCGCCACTATTCGCAAACTTTGCCAGCACAATCGTTCCTGCATACTGTAAATCACCTGCCGAATCGACAAATGAAATTGAGCCATCCTGTGAAATGCTCATTGATTGAGCTGTTGTTGGAATACGAATTGGAGATGGAGTTGTGCCCCCCTGTGCTATCAATTCACCCGTTGCGGGATCAATTAAATTAGTACCTCCGGCAACCTCGGGTTTATTTTGTTCAAATCCTGAACCTGGAGCATTCAATGGATTTATTGCATCATAAGCCGTTACATCTCCAGCAAAACCAACTAAATATTTGCCGTCTCCATTTACTAAGAATCCATTTCTATCCATATAGAAATTCCCTGCACGTGTATAAAGGGTACTTGTGTATCCACCTGCTGTAGCAGGTTCACCGTTAGCTGGATCACCTTGCACAAAGTCAGTAGCATCTGCCACCATAAAGAAACCATCCCCTGAAATCGCTAAATCCAATGTTCGGCCAGTCGTTTGCATGGACCCCGCATTATGAATAGTATCAATCGCAGCTAACTGAGATCCTAAGCCTACTTGAATTGCATTTACTCCACCACGAGTTGTAGATGGACCAGAAGCGCCTGATTGTGTTTGCGAAATTAAATCTTTAAAAATAGTTCGCTCTTTCTTGTAGCCATACGTATTAACATTCGAGATGTTATTCCCAATCACGTCTAATTTTGTCTGGAAATTTTTTAAACCTGATATACCTGAATACATTGAACGTAACATAAAATGTCGTTCTCCCTTCGTTTTTCACATCTGTTTTTTAGTTCAGCCGTCTCGATCATTCAACGACTGTAGGCTTCCTTACTTCTGAAGGTCCGGCCTATAAAAGGATTGTTCCATCAATATTGGTAAATAGTTGCTGTTTTGCTTCATTACGATCCAATGCCGTAATAACCGTCGCATTTTTTGCACTTACAATTAATGCTGCCTGATCTAACAGGACTAATGGCTGCTTCACACCTTTATTTTTTGCCTCAAATACTTTTTCTGAAATTTGCTGCCATTCACGATCAGTTATAGAAATATTTCGTTCATTCAATCGTTCTGAAGCATGCTTGCTTATTTTTAATTCTTCACCGGTCGCCTGTTTTAAATGGTCCATAAAGGACTGCTTTGAAACTTGGTCTGTATTTTGCTTTACTAATGGCTTAATCGGTGGATGGTACGGGATATGTTGAATATTGACTCGATTCATCAGCCCCACCCCTTATTCTGTTACATTTTCATTTTGGGCTGTTTGAGAACTTACCGTAAATTGGTCTTTCGTCAAACGGGAACCATCATTTAAAATGTATTCGATATTCACATTATTTGTTTTAATTGCTTCAATAATCGCCTCAACGACCTGATCTCCATTTTTATATTGAATGGTCTGTCCGATCAGCTTGCTTGCTTCTGCTAATGGATTTCCTGCTGGAACTGTCGGCTGTACTTCACTCGTACTACCAAGAATCGATGAAATATTGCCTGGTTTAATTTCCTTGCCATCAGCCAGTACAAACACGGCCTCTCCATTAACAAATTTCAATTCCTGAATAGTGCCTATTCCTTCGTTGTAGATCGGCTTATTATCTGCATCCACTTTATCTGTAATTTCATGCCATTTCACTTCTTTGCCTACAAATGTTGTATAACTCATCAATTGTGACTGTTGCTGTGATTGAAGTAAATTCTCCATCGCTTTTGTCATATTCTGCATTTGTTCCAGCGATGAAAATTGTGCCATCTGTGAAATGAATTCTTTGTCATCCATTGGGCTTGTTGGATCTTGATTTTGCAATTGTGTAATTAATATTTTTAGAAACGCATCTTTTCCGAGTGCCCCATTATCCTGTTTATCAGTTACTTTGAAATTGGGATTGTTCGCCGGTAAATAAAAATCATTTGAAATTGAGTTTGCCACTTATTCTACCTCCTCACTTAATAGATCTTTAAACGATAGACTTTCTTCATCTAGGGCATCTTCGTTATTTTCCTGTTCTTCTTCATCTTTTTGACGGAAGAAATTATTAAAGAAGTTTTGATCACGTGTATTTCGATCGGCGTCCTGTAAAGACTGTGCAACATCGATTCTCTCCATTTGAATATTTTGAGCGACAAAACCGGCTTTTAATTGGTTAATATTATTTTCCAGTAATTCTTTCCCCAACGCAGTCGTGGCCAATAATCTGGCAGTCATGATTCCGTCTTTTTGAACTAATTCAATTCGAATTTGACCGAGGTTTTCCGGAAACAGTTTCAGGAATAACTTCATATTACCTGGCTGTCCTGAGAGCTGGCTGCGATTGATCAAGTTTTGAATTTCTTTTATTAACACATCCGTCTGTGCAGGCTTTTCAGCGGGTAATGTAACCGTTGCTATCTTTGTTTGTGTCACTTGCTGTTGCAAGTGACCCGCTGATAGTGTATCAGTCTCAACTTTTAATGTTGTCTGTTGATTTTGCTGTGACTGATTTTGAGTATTCTGTGAAGTAGATTTTTGCACTAATTGTTGGAACTTGTCTTGTGTAGAATCCTCTACTACTTGTTGTAATTGATTTTGTTTAGATTCTTTTCCCTCTTGGTGTGATTGAATTTGTGTAGGTTCTTTTAACATTTGGTGTGACTGAATTTGAATATTTTGAGTTTTCGATTGTTTTACATCAGAAATATTTGGTGCACTTTGGTTTTTATCATCGATTTTCCTTGCTTCATCCGCTAACCCTAATAATGCATTTTTTAAACTGTCTAATTGAATTTCTTGTTGATAGGCAGTATCTACCTTACTTCCTGCTAATTGAGCCAACTTTAAGATTCGTACAATTTGCTGCAATTCTTTTGGTTGCACATTGTTTTGTTCAGGCTTCTGCACAGCTGCCAATACTTCATTTAAAATATTCGGTGCCTGCTCGATAAGAGACCAAACATCCGTAATTTCTTGCTTTGCATCGCCTAATAACTGTTCAATAATTTGACTCAATTCCGCTTTTGTTATTCCTAAAAGCTCCGTTAAGTTATCTAAAGTCATTAGTTCGTCCAATGCGATTGGTGTACTTTCTTCACCTACTAATGCAAATAATCCCGTCTCATCCATTTCAACACCTAATTGTTCAAGCAAACTTTCCAGTGAGTCCTCTTCTAAAATTCCGGAAATACTTTCAGCTAGCGGCGGTTCTGTCATTTCCGGTTGCTTGGCAGTTGGAGCAGATGACTTTGTAATCATCGAATTAAACACACTTCCAAATGCTTTTGAATCCGGCTTTTCTGATTTCACTATGTTTGGCTGAAATTCTTGCTTCGGCATTTTTACTGTTTGTAGCATTGCGATATTCATTTATTACACCTCCCTCCATTCAAGGACTATTGCTGTGATAAAAGCTCTGTATAGCGGGCAGCATCTGCCGGCTCCATTTTTGCGAAAATAGCTGATAATGTATCGGGTTTCATCTCCGACAGAATACGCACGCTTTCTGTATCACTCATTTCAACCAGTATAGGTGCTGCTTTTTTAGCAGACATTTTTTCGAAAGTAGACAGAATCTCTTTGAACTCTTTCTTCGTCTCTTCCTGATCGCGCTGAAGTTTTTCAATTTCAAACAGCAATCGCTCCTGTTCGATTAAAAGCTCTTCCTTTTCAGTCGCCGATGCGTCAATTTGTGTTTGCAGCTGGGAAATTTGCGCTTCCTTCTCTTGAATTTCCGCTTGCAGCTCTACTACTTTTTGTTCATTTAGTGAGCTGTTTTCTACTGCTCCATCTTTTTCATCAGAGCTGATAAAGGGGATTTTCTCAACTGCCTCATCCGCTATTTTAAACACGTTATATTCCGTCATAGTTGAAATAATCAATAAAATTGCGATGAGAAACATAAACGGGATTAAAAAAAGGTAGAAAAACTTTTTGAAAAAACCTGGAGATTGGCTTTCCAACTCCATTTCTTCCACTTGTTCCATCGTATTTTTTATTTTTTTTGCCACGGAATCACCTGATTTCCTTCTTGTAATACGCAATTGTCGAAAGCTCATCCAGTTGTATTGCCTCTATATGAAGTTGATCTTCTATAAATCTTTCATGATCTCTTTCACGCATTTTTTCATATTTGCGTACTTCCAAACTTTTTTCCAATAATTTTTGCTCATGCCAATTCATTTTTGCCCGTGCCTGTATTACTTTTTGCTGTGCATCCTCGATTGTTTTTTCCATACTATCGATAAATTTCGAATAATGGTTAATTTCATCAATGGATGATCCTATTTTTAACCGTTCCTGCTGATATTCGATTAAATCTTCTTTTTTCTTTAACAGGTCATACAGCTTTGTAGCAATTTCCTCAAACACTTGCACGGATTCTTTAAAAGCCAGTTCCGATTCCGTTTTTTCTTGATCTTTTACAACAAGAATTTTTTCAAAACGATAATTGTACTTCATAGTTAACGGGCACCACCATTCGATAATGCGATAATTTCATTGACTGTTTGATCGATCGAAATTTTATCTTTATACCCTTGCTTTAAAAATTCCGTAATGAGCGGCTCATACATAATTGCTTCGTCGATTTCCTTTGATGTGCCGCGCTTATAGGCCCCGATATTGATCAGGTCCTCCGATTTTGAATAGCTGTAGTATAATTCCCGCAATCGGCTTGCTGCACGCACATGTTCAGGCTGTGCAATATGATTCATTAAACGACTTACACTTTTTAATATGTTAATCGCAGGATATTGGCCTTTATTGGCAAGATTCCGGTCCAGTACAATATGACCGTCCAAAATCCCCCGGACCGCATCTGCAATTGGTTCATTCATATCATCACCGTCAACTAGCACTGTATAAAATGCGGTAATTGTCCCATTTATATTCGTACCTGACCGTTCCAATAATGTTGGTAATATTGCAAAAACAGATGGTGTATAACCTCTTGTAGCAGGCGGTTCACCGATTGCCAGTCCAATTTCGCGCTGTGCCATCGCAACACGTGTTACGGAATCCATCATTAACATGACGTTCTTTCCGCGATCCCTAAAATATTCTGCAATGGCTGTGGCGGTAAATGCCGCTTTAATCCGCATTAATGCCGGCTGATCACTGGTAGCCGCTACAACAACCGACCTTTGTAACCCTTCTGGACCTAAATCCCGTTCGATAAACTCCCGTACTTCACGTCCACGTTCTCCTACAAGCGCAATGACATTGATATCTGCTTCCGTGTTTCGGGCAATCATACCAAGCAATGTACTTTTTCCGACGCCCGATCCTGCAAATATACCTACACGCTGACCGCTGCCAACTGTAAGCATTCCGTCAATCGCCTTTACCCCGACCTCTAACTGTTCGTTAATCGGCGGACGACTTAAAGGATTTGGCGGCTCTTTTTCCGTTGGTACTGTCATTAATCCTTTTGGTAATGGTTGTCCATCAAACGGGTTACCCATCGCATCTAGAACTTTTCCAATCAGTTCAGGACCTACTTTCACTTCCAGCGGTGAACCTGTCCCCTCTACAAGACAGCCAATCGAAATTTCCTTCAGCGAAGAGTATGGCATTAAAATCACAATCTCATCTTTAAAACCTACTACTTCCGCCAGCATAACTTGCGGACCGTTTTTCGATGTTTGAATATGGATTTTACATACGTCACCGATGGAACTTTCAGGACCTTGGGACTCAATCATCAAGCCGACAACTCTCGTCACTCTCCCATACTTTTTAAATGTATTAAGATTAGGAATTTGTTCAACTAATTGAGCCATTTTCATCCTTATCATTCCTTACTTTCGATTAGTTCGTATAACTGTCTGCGAAGCTCCTGCAACTGTTCATCTATTGAAACGACAATGCGTCCATGATTTGTTTCGATATAACTTTCCGAATCTAGTAAATCTTCATTGACAAATACCATAAACGGAACATTTACAGGAAACATTTCCGCTAATTCCTTTTGTTGCTCTGTTACAATCGGATGGTATTTTGGCGAAACATATAATTTAATTTCTTTCATTTCACGTGCTTCTTTTAAACCACGTCGTACAATGGAAACGAATATTTCATCGTCACGGTCAAGTGTTGTATGAATGATGCGTTCTGCAGCTGTTAATGCCAGTTCCAAAAGGACTGCCTCCTGTGAATCAATATAGGAAGCTGCATTTTTTTGTGCATTTGCCATCGTCCTATTTGCCGTTTGTAACGACTGTTGCATCGTTGCATTTGCCTTTTGTACGCCATCCTCATACCCTTGCGCAAAACCGCCTTCATAAGCTTCCTGCTGAAGAATGATTTTTTCTTCTTCCCACGATTGCTTTAACGCTTCAATTTCCGCAAGCTGCTCTTTTCGATATTGCTCAAATTGGGCTTTTTGCAGTTCGATTTCATCATTTGCCTGTTCCAGCATTTGCTGACGTTCAGCTTCAATGTCTATTGTTTTTTGTTGTGACAATTCCTCTATACGTTCATCTTCCGTTTCCCCATAATGAATTGGCTCGAAGAAACTTTGAAGTTTAATTTCAACTATTGATGAATCTTTGGGTTGCTGTGCATTTGTTGAACGGATGATTTTAGACAATTACATCATCTCCTCCACCACGTGCAATTATAATTTCACCTGCATCTTCTAAACGTCGGATAACTGCTACAATTCGAGACTGTGCTTCTTCTACATCACGCAAGCGAACTGGTCCCATAATATCCATTTCTTCACGGAATGTGTCCGCCATACGTTGGGACATATTGCGGAAAATAATCTCTTTTACTTCCTCTGACGAAACTTTCATCGATAATAATAAGTCTTCGTTTTCACAGTCACGAATAACACGCTGGATTGAGCGATTATCGAGTGTAACGATATCTTCAAACACAAACATGCGCTTTTTAATTTCTTCGGCTAGTTCCGGATCTTGAATTTCAAGTGCATCAAGAATCGTTTTCTCAGTTTGACGGTCCACACCATTCAATACTTCCACGACCGCATCTACACCGCCTGTTTCTGTGTAATCCTGCGTAACCGTAGATGATAGTTTTCGCTCTAATACGGATTCAATTTCACTAATGACTTCCGGAGACGTCGATTCCATAATTGCAATACGCTTTGCAATATCCGCTTGTACTTCCTGTGGTAACGAAGAAAGAATAACTCCCGCTTGCCCTGGTTCTAAATAAGATAGAATAAGGGCAATTGTTTGGGGATGTTCATTTTGGATAAAATTGAATATTTGTGCCGGATCTGCTTTTCTGGCAAAATCAAATGGTCTTACTTGTAATGAAGAAGTTAAACGATTCAGTATCGCCTGTGCCTGTTCAGCACCTAATGCTTTTTCCAGTACCGTCTTCGCATACCCTATACCGCCTTGCGTAATATAATCCTGCGCAAGTGCAATTTGATGAAATTCTTCTATAATTTCTTCTTTGACAGTCGATTCCACTCTTTTAACACCTGAAATTTCCAGTGTCAGACGTTCAATTTCCTCTTCACTTAAATGCTTATATACAGAAGCCGAAACTTCCGGTCCTAGAGAAATTAACAGTAAAGCAGCCTTTTGCTTTCCTGATAGGTCTTTATCTTTCTTGGACACAGCGGAACCTCCTATTAGTCTTCAGCAATCCAGCTACGCAATAGTTTCGCAAAATCTTCCGGCTTATCTTTAGCCATTTTCTCTAATTGCTTACGGCGTACAGTCGCTTCAGTTTCTTTTTCTTCGGAAATATCTTCTATTTCGATTAATTGCTGTTGCTGTTCTAAAATTCCCAGCTCTTCTTCATCTTGTTTACGTCGACGTGCACGCAGAAAATTAATAACCAATAATATAATTGCAACAACTAATATACCGCCAATTACCCATACCCACCATGGAATAACTGACTGCGGCTGATCTTCCGCTGTATCATTTCCTTGGAATTGCTGTACAGATACGACAATGCGATTTGCAATATCTTCGTCTGTCAGATTACCGGCAGCTTCTTGATCAATCGAAGTACGGACTATTGTCGATAAAATTTGTTCAATATCTGTGCGAACACCTTGATCGAACCCCTCTTCTGTATTTGGAGGGTCTACCATTACTTGAATACCCAAATTACGAATTTTGTAAGGACTTTCCTGTATCTCACGGCGAATGCGGTTAACATCATTGTTAATTGTCTCTTCTACTCTTTCATAATCGCCGTCACCGTTTGTTCCTTCTACATAATCCACAAAGTTATCTGTTACACTTCCTGCTTCAGTCGTGCCTTCTGCAGCTCCTGCAGCACCGCCCGAGTAAGTTTCTGTAATACGTTGGGCACTTATTTCAATACCCTCCATATTCTCCTCATCAACAGGTCGGACCAGGTTTTCTTCGCGATTTTCTTTTTTAAAGTCAATATCGGCTGATACATTTACTACAACTTTATCCGGACCGATTAACGTACCGAGCATTTGCTGCACTTGGCGCTGCAAATCACGCTCAATTGTTTTTTTCACTTCCATTTGTCCAGTAACTGAATCGATTCCGCCGTCTCCATTTTCTGCTGAAGCCAGATCATAATATTCAGAATACTGATTCATGATCGTGATATTTTCTTTAGGTAAATTCGGTATACTCATCGATACTAAATTAAATAACCCTTTAATTTGGTCGTCTGAGAACTTGTGTCCAGGTGCTGTATCCAATACAATTGCAGCCTGTGCTTCACCTTTGGCATCTTTAAGAAAGACACCTTCTTCAGGTAAAGTAATCATGACACTTGCATCTTTTACTCCTTCGAATTTCCGAACTAAATTAGCCAGATCCGTTTCGATCGTCGCTTGTTTAATAACGTTAAATTCATTGTCTGTCATCCCAAAGCCTGCGTTAGAAGTAAAAAAAGACGTGTCAATTTCCCCAGAATCAGGATAACCCTGGGCTGCTAATGACACTTGTAAGTCCTGTACTTGATTTTCCGGCACTAATATTACTGTCCCGCCATTTGTCACTTCGTACTTGACACCTTGTGAAGCAAGAACTTCCGTAATTCTTCCTACTTCAGCTTGAGACATCTCAGGAAATAACTGAGCCATTGTCGTACGTGTTGAGAAATACGTAATTGCAGCTGCAATCGCTATGACAGCAACAAACGCCCCGATTAGTGCGCCTTTTTGATTTTTTGTACGACTTTGCCAGAAACCGGTTGAGTCGCTTTTAATTTTTGTAAGTCGTTCATTCATTATGAATCCTCCGCTTAAAGTGAATGCCCAACAATTCGTCAGTCGTTTTTCAAATCATTACACACTCATACGCATAATTTCTTGATAAGCTTCCACAGCTTTATTACGAACTTCAATTGTTGTGTTTAAAGTAACACTTGCTTTTTGTGCAGCAATCATCACTTCAAATAAATCAACATCTCCACCGTTAATTAATTTTTGAGTCATTGTATCCGATGTTTTTTGATGTTCAGTGACACTTGCAATCGCTTCTTTTAATGTATCCGCAAATTGCTGTTGGGCATTTGCAGGAGTCAGTTGATTCTGAACATTTACTTCATTCACAGATTGCGCAGGAGACATGAACGATATTGGATTAATTGCCATTTAAATATCACCCTTTCCCGATTTCTAATGCTTTTGTCAACATGTTCTTATTTGCATTAAAAGCAGTAATATTGGCTTCATAAGAGCGGCTCGCCGAAATCAGATCAACCATTTCTTTTAATACGTCAACATTCGACATTTGTACATACCCTTCTGCATTCGCATCGGGATGTGATGGATCATACATCAATTTAAAAGGGGTTTCCGTATCTTCTTTAATAGAACTTACTTTAACACCGTTACCGATACCGTTTTTTTCTGTTTTTCCGATTGCCATATTTAAAAAGTTAGAAAATTGGCCTTCCTGCTCTTTTAATGTGACAGATTTTTTCCGGTATGGCTCCCATTCTCCATTTACTTGCTTCGCTCGCGTTGTATCGACATTGGCAATGTTGGAGGAAATTACATCCATTCGTAATCGCTGTGTCGTTAATGCAGAAGCTGTCGTATTCATACTATGAAAAATCGACATCGCTATCTTCCTCCTTTAACAACATTATTCAATGTTGAAAATTTACTGCTGACACGATCTATAAGCGCATTATAGTAGATGGTGTTTTCAGCCAGCTTTGCTTGTTCAGCATCCATGTTTACAGCATTTCCATTTGCTCTGCTGCGGAAGTTTTCATTTGAATACACACCGCTGCTTCCAATATTAATTTTAAAATCAAAATGCCTCGCATCTGTGCGATACGCAGGAATCGTGGCTTGCTTTGCATCATTTAATACGTCTTTGAAGCTTACTTCTTTTGTTTTATAGTTTGGTGTGTCAACATTCGCTATATTCTGCGCAATAGTTTTATTCTTCATAGTTGCATAGAATAGACCCTTTTCAAGACTGTTTATAGTTCCACCAAATAAATCCAAATTTTTCACCTCGTTCATATTTTGTTAAAATTTGCGATAAAACCTCAATATTACAATTGTAATTAGATTAAACCTAAGTGTCTATCGACTTTAGACCCTTTCTCATAGAACGAAAGAACCATTTTTGAATATTTAAATACCATTTTTTAACTATATATTTAAACGTTATCTTTACGACATTATATTTCAAGAGCATTAATCTCTATTTAAATCATAATTTTAAAATTAACTAAGAATAAGTTATTTGGCAATAGAATTGTTCTATTTAATTCCTTAAACATCATACATTAAATCCCTTTATATTAATATTTATATATATACATTTCATAAATTTGTAACAAATCGTTTGTCATATGAATTCTATCACCATTTAGGTCTATAAGATATTTATTTTTTAAATTTAACAAAGACCTTATACCTAATTATATAATAAAAACTCTTAAAATACTCGTTCAAACTCTCGTCATTCGACAATATTCTGCATTTTCTTAATTAAAAATAAATAAAAAAAACAGCAAGGAGGAAAACCTCCTTGCTGTTTGTGAATGTCTCTTACTTCATTTTAATTTCTGCTAAAGCGTTCAGGAACTTATCGTTTAATACTTTAATATATGTTCCTTTCATACCTAATGAACGTGATTCAATTACACCAGCAGACTCCAGTTTACGTAATGCGTTTACGATAACCGAACGCGTAATACCAACACGGTCAGCAATTTTCGAAGCAACTAGTAAGCCTTCGTTGCCATCTAATTCTTCAAAAATATGCTCGATTGCTTCAAGTTCAGAATAAGATAATGAATTGATTGCCATTTGGACAACTGCTTTTGAACGTGCTTCTTCTTCAATTTCTTCTGATTTTTCACGTAAAATTTCCATACCAACTACTGTTGCACCGTATTCAGCTAAAATAAGATCATCATCTTCAAATTGATCGCTAATACGCGCTAACATTAACGTACCTAAACGCTCACCGCCACCGATAATTGGAACAATTGTTGTTAAACCAGATGCAAATAGGTCTTTATTTTCCACTGGGAATGCAGTATGTTCATTGTTAATATCTAAATTGGAAGAAGTTTCTGTAATATTAAATAAGTTTTGTGTATATTCTTCAGGGAATTGGCGCTCTTCGAACATTTTCTTGATGCGCTCATTCTCGATTTGTTGGTGAATTGAAATGCCAAGCAACTTACCTTTACGGCTTACGATAAAGACGTTACTTTCGATAATATCGCCTAAAGTATTGGCCATCTCTTTAAAGTTAACTGGTTTACCAGCAGATGCTTGTAACATTGCGTTGATTTTTCGTGTTTTTGTTAATAAATTCATTTCTGTTTCCTCCTACGGAACGTTTCGTTTTAATTCACTTAATATTCTAAAGGTTTTTACAATTTAAAGATACTAATTCAACTTATACTTAAAGAATAAATTGCGATAAATCTTTGTTTTTTACTATATTCGCCAATTTTTGATCGACATAGTTCGGTGTAATGTCGATATGAGCGGGTGCAATTTCCGAAGCTTCAAAGGAAAGTTCCTCAAGCAAGCGTTCTAAAATGGTGTGCAGTCGGCGTGCACCAATGTTATCTGTCTCCTGATTTACTTCTGTTGCAATTTCCGCAATACGTTCAATCGCTTCGTCCGTAAAGTTCAGCGTAACACCTTCTGTTTCAAGCAATGCTTTATACTGCAATATTAACGATTGATCCGGTTCTTTTAAAATCCGAACAAAATCATCTTTCGTTAACTTTTCGAGTTCGACGCGAATCGGGAATCGTCCTTGCAATTCAGGAATAAGATCGCTCGGTTTCGATATATGGAAAGCACCTGCTGCAATAAAGAGCATATAATCCGTTTTTACAGTGCCGTATTTTGTCGTAACTGTGGATCCTTCCACAATCGGTAATATGTCACGCTGAACGCCTTCGCGGGATACTTCCGCCGATGAAGAACCTTTGCTTGCAATTTTATCGATTTCATCAATAAAAATAATACCAGCCTGTTCTGCACGCTGGATCGCCTCACTAGACAATGCATCCGTATCGATCAGCTTGTTTGCTTCTTCTTGTGTTAATAAACGACGCGCATCCTTTACTTGGACTTTGCGTTTTTTTGTCTTTTTCGGCATTAAATTAGATAGCATATCTTGCATACCGTTCGCATTATCCATATTCATACCAGGCATTGCATCAAAAAGAGATGGGGCATTTTCCGTTACTTCAATTGTTACCCATTGCTCTTCTAATTTACCGTCTTTTAAATCTTGGGTAATTTGCGCACGTCGTGTACGAATTTCCGGTTCATCCTGATTTGCTGTATCTTCTTGAGATGACTCTTTTTGTCCGAACAGCATTTCAAAAGGATTTTGCGTAAGCTTTTCTTTCACTTTAGAGGGTACAAGCAGTTTAACGAGTATATCATTCGCATTGCGCTCCGCCTGATCCTTTACTCTTTCGAACATTTCGTCCTTCACTAGTCGACGAGAAGCTTCTACCAAATCGCGTACCATTGATTCGACATCACGCCCAACATAACCAACTTCCGTGAACTTTGTCGCTTCCACTTTAATAAACGGAGCATTCGTCAGTTTTGCGATTCTGCGTGCAATTTCTGTTTTACCTACCCCGGTAGGTCCAATCATTAAAATATTTTTCGGTATAACTTCTGTTTTTAATTCTTCGCTTAATAAAGAGCGGCGGTACCGGTTACGCAACGCAACTGCAACTGCACGTTTTGCTGTTTCCTGGCCAACAATATGCCGGTTTAATTGTTCCGTAATTTGTCTTGGTGTTAAATTGATCACAGTCATTATAATACCTCCAAGATAATATTATGGTTTGTAAACACACAAATATCCGCAGCGGTCGTCAGCGCAGCCTCTGCGATTTCTTTTGCCGATAAATGATCGCCCGCATGTTTTTTTAATGCTCTTCCAGCTGATAATGCATAGTTTCCACCTGACCCAATTGCTAAAATGCCATCGTCCGGCTCAATGACTTCACCAGTACCTGAAACAAGGAGCAATGTTGATTTATCCATTACAAGCAGCATCGCTTCCAGTTGACGGAGCATTTTATCTCCTCGCCATTGCTTCGCTACCTCTACCGAAGCTCTTTGCAGGTTACCATTATATTCATTCAGTTTTGCCTCAAACATTTCGAATAATGTAAAAGCGTCCGCAACAGAACCTGCGAAACCTGCCAGTACTTTCCCATTAAACAGACGTCTGACCTTACGTGCCGTATGCTTCATTACAACTGCATTTCCCAATGTCACCTGACCATCACCAGCCATTGCGCATTCACCGTTGTGATGAATAGCGAAAATCGTTGTCGCATGAATTTGACCCATTCTTTATTTCCTCCTTAACTATGCTCGCGGATGACTATTCATATATGTCTTTCTTAAAGCTTCCTTCGTTACATGAGTATAAATTTGAGTTGAAGATAAATTGGCGTGCCCAAGCAATTCCTGGACTGTACGCATATCTGCCCCATTATTCAATAAATGCGTAGCAAATGTATGTCGCAACATATGTGGATAAATTTTCGTATGCATACTGGCATTGTCAATCATCTCACTTAATATATAACGCACACCACGGGTAGTAAGTTCGCCACCGCGCATATTGACAAAAACTTTCTGATGATTTTCCTTCTTCATTAATGTCGGACGTACTTGTTCTATATAACGTATAAGTGCATCATGCGCATATTGACCGAACGGAATAATTCGCTCTTTCCGTCCTTTTCCCATTACACGGACGATATTGTAATGAAAATCGATATCCGTCAGTTCCAAACTGACACACTCGCTCACACGCATTCCAGTCGCATAAAGAAGTTCCAACAGCGCCATATTACGAATTTGAATCGGCTCATCGCCTTCATTTTTCTCGAATAGTTCGTTCAATTCTTCCTCATAAAAAAAGCTCGGTAATCGCTCTTCCTTTTTCGGATGATAAAGTGAACGAAACGGAGCATCATCAATATTCTGTTCTCGATTTAAAAAACGGAAAAAAGAACGGATCGATGAGATTTTCCTGGAAATTGAAGTTCTTGCTTTTTGTTCATCATAAAGCTTTGTTACATATAGACGTGCATGGATATACTCAACTTCTGCAATTTTTTGGATACCCTCAGCGTGCAAAAATGCAAAAAATTCTTCTAAATCAGAAGTATATTCGCGAACAGTATGTAGGGAAAAGTTTTTTTCTAGTTGCACGTAGCGAATAAATTGATCAAGCTGACTTTGCAAATTTTCATCCATCGTGTATACCCCCTGTTATTGCAAAAGAGAAATGATGTTGTATGAATAAATATGTTCATTTTCCTACTAAAAAAACACACATATTGACACTATACCTATTATGAATACTTTTCAAGTAAAATTTGCTGGAGTTATTCAACTTCTTTGTATTATTCGACAAATTTCGCAATATCATGTCAAGCAATTCTTATTTTTATAGTCATTTACAAAAAATCACCGCAAAATTAAAAGCCCCTAAAGTATAACAATCTTTAAGGGCTTTACGCAATTAAATTGCCTGATTATTAATAAAATTCTGAATTGATTCTAATGCGCGGTTAGCATGGCGTTCAGCACGCTCAGGCTTTGATTTGATGCGTTCACCAAATTCCGGGAAAATCCCGAAGTTCACGTTCATCGGCTGGAAGTTTTTCGCATCTGTATGAGTAATGTATCGAGCCATTGCCCCTAATGCTGTTTCATGCGGGAAGTAAAGTAACTCTTGACCTAACGCCATGCGAGCTGCATTAATTCCGGCAATCAGACCACTGCCGGCAGATTCTACATAACCTTCAACACCTGTCATCTGACCGGCGAAGAAAAGGTTTGGACGCGCTTTCAACTGATATGTCTGTGTCAGCACTTTTGGAGAATTGATGAATGTATTACGGTGCATTACTCCGTAGCGTACAATTTCCAAATTTTCTAAACCCGGAATCATCGAGAATACACGTTTTTGTTCCGGCCATTTTAAATGTGTTTGGAAACCTACTAAATTATAAAGTGTCCCCGCTGCATCATCTTGTCGTAACTGAACTACAGCATATGGACGCTTATCCGTTTTCGGATCTTCCAGACCAACCGGTTTCATCGGTCCGAATGTCATCGTTTTTTCACCGCGTGCGGCCATTACTTCAATTGGCATACACCCTTCGAAATACTTTTCTTTTTCGAATTCTTTTAGCGGTGCACATTCTGCTGTAATAAGTGCTTCACGGAAAGCATCAAATTCTTCTTTCGTCATCGGACAGTTCAAGTATGCTGCTTCACCTTTGTCATAGCGTGATTTCAAGTACACTTTATCCATATTGATCGAATCTTTCTCAATGATCGGTGCTGCGGCATCATAGAAGTACAAATAGTCTTCCCCTGTTAGGCCTTGGATTTGTTTTGCCAATGCTTCAGAAGTTAATGGACCTGTTGCGATTACTGTAATGCCTTCTGGAATTTCAGTTACCTCTTCATTGATTACCTCGATTAACGGGTGGTTTTTCACCTTTTCTGTTACGATTCCTGCAAATTCATGACGGTCAACGGCTAACGCACCGCCGGCAGGTACAGAACTATTGTCTGCTGCTGCAATAATAACAGAGTCCAATTTACGCATTTCCTCTTTAATTACACCGACAGCATTTGTCAGTCCGTTTGCACGTAAAGAGTTTGAGCATACAAGCTCTGCGAATTTATCTGTATGATGTGCCGGTGTTTGTTTTACTGGTCGCATTTCATATAAACGTACCTTCACACCGCGCTTTGCAATCTGCCAAGCTGCTTCTGAACCGGCTAAACCTGCACCAATTACATTTACTACTTGTTGTGTCATTTTTGTTACCTCTTCATTTTATTGTGACGGTGTTTCTTCATAATCACATTCACTGTTAGTACACTGAATCTGAACACCTTTTTTCAATTTCTTCTCTACTAATAATGCACTACATTTCGGACAAGGTCTACTAATCGGCTTATCCCATGATACGAAGTCACATTCCGGATACTGATTGCATCCGTAAAAAATGCGCTTTGTTTTGGATTTACGCTCGACAATTTCACCTGTCTCACATGAAGGACATTTAACGTCGATCGGTTTTACAATCGCTTTTGTATTGCGGCAATCCGGGAAGTTGGAACAAGCCATAAATTTCCCGTAACGTCCAAGCTTGAATACCATTGGCGCACCGCACTTTTCACAGTCTTCACCAGCAGGCTCATCTTTAATTTCGATTTTTTCCATCACTTCATCCGCATATTTTACCCGCGGTTCAAAGTCTTTGTAAAATTCATCGATGACATTTACCCATTGTGTAATGCCTTCTTCAATTTCATCCAGATTTTGCTCCATCTGTGCGGTAAATTCAATGTTGATGATTTCCGGGAAAAATTCCAATGTTGCTTGATGAACGATTTCTCCAAGTTCTGTTGGTACAAAGCGTTTTGCATCAAGCTGAACATAGCCGCGCTTTTGGATTGTATCCAGTGTAGGGGCATATGTCGATGGACGACCTATACCTAGCTCTTCCAATGTCTTTACTAGACGCGCCTCCGAATAGCGAGGAGGTGGCTGAGTGAAATGCTGTTTCGGTTCGATTTCAAGTGATTTCACTTTATCGCCGATTTCCATTTCAGGTAAAAGCTTATTCGTTTCTTCTTCCTGATCATCTGTACCCTCAATATAAAGTTTCATAAATCCGGCAAATTTCACTTGAGATCCGTTCGCACGGAATAATACGTCATTGTTTTGCAAATCAACTGTTACAGTATCGAGTACAGCTGGAGACATTTGACTCGCGATAAAGCGTTCCCAAATTAAACGATACAGTCGCAGCTGGTCACGGCTTAAAATCGCCTTAAGCTCCTCTGGTGTACGCATCGCACTTGTTGGACGGATCGCTTCATGGGCATCCTGTGCATTTGCCTTCGCTTTTGCCTGTTTTTGTTCTCCGGCAATGAAATCTTTGCCGTATTTTGTTTCGATATATGACTTAGCCTCTGTTTTTGCCGTATCGGAAATACGAGTCGAGTCAGTACGCATATACGTAATTAATCCGACTGCACCTTCTTTTTTGCTTAGCTCGATACCTTCATAAAGCTGCTGGGCAAGCATCATTGTCTTCTTGGCGCGGAAGTTTAATTTACGTGCGGCTTCCTGTTGGAGTGAAGAAGTCGTAAAGGCTGGAGAAGCATTGCGTTTCCGTTCTCTTTTTACAACATTCATTACTTCAAATTCTGAGCCTTTTATACCTTTTAATATATCTTTAACTTGTTGTTCATTTGTTAATTTAACTTTTTCTTTACCGTTTCCGTAATAAAACGCATCGAATTGTTTTTTGTTTTTTTCGAAACTTGCATCGATCGACCAATATTCTTCAGGCTCAAAGCTTTTGATTTCATTTTCGCGGTCAATAATCAAACGCAATGAAACGGATTGTACACGTCCTGCCGATAAGCCTTTCTTTACTTTTTTCCAAAGGATCGGGCTAATATTGTAGCCTACTAGACGGTCTAAAATACGACGAGCTTGCTGTGCATCGACTAAATCCATATTAATCGGGCGCGGGTGCTTGAAGCTCTCTAAAATTGCTTCTTTCGTAATCTCGTTAAATACGACGCGGCAATCTGAATTAATATCAATGTTCAAAGCAGTGGCTAAATGCCATGCGATCGCTTCCCCTTCACGGTCTGGATCGGCTGCGAGATAAATCTTTTTCACTTTTTTTGCTGCTGTTTTCAGTTCCTGAAGTACCGGACCTTTACCGCGAATCGTAATATATTTTGGATCATAATTATTTTCGGTATCGATTCCCATTTGACTACGTGGTAAATCACGTACATGTCCAATCGAAGCTTTTACTTTATATTTTTTTCCTAAATATCGTTCAATTGTTTTCGCCTTTGCAGGTGATTCAACAATTACTAAATAATCTGCCATCTGTTGTCCTCCTTATAGAGGTATAGTTATTTTTCTTATATTCACGCACATGAAGCTGTCCATGTATGTCAAAGCTTTTCCTGTTGCAAAATGTATAACAGATTGGCTAATATTGCAACTTTTTTTCAACGCGAATTTGAAAACAATTGGATTTCCTCTAAGATTTGAAAGCCATCCCACACTGGAATTGCACCTTCTTTTATTAATTTATTTGTCCCTCGTGACTGCTCGCTAAAAATATTTCCCGGCACTGCAAAAACATCTTTTCCTTGCTCAAGAGCAAGCTCTGTTGTGATAAGTGTCCCGCTTTTGAGTGCGGCTTCCGTTACGACCAGTGCTTCACACAATCCGCTAATAATCCGGTTTCGTGCAGGAAAATGCCATTTTTGCACACCTACATAGGGTGGATATTCTGTTATGAGTAAATGCTCACTTGCCATATATGCATTCAGCTCTTTATTTTGTGGTGGGTAGCTATGGAATAAGCCATGGCCTAAAACACCTATCGTCTTTCCACCATATCGGATTGTTGCTTCATGTGCAAGTCGGTCGGCACCTTTTGCAAGACCGCTCACTATGATATATTGCTCACGAATTAATGGGGGAAGAATGGATTTCAATACGTTTTCACTATAGCTAGTCGCTGCTCTCGAACCGATGACCGCCATCATTTTCGGTCTGTTCAGCAGCTGAACATCACCTTGCGCATATACAACAGCAGGTGCATCGTACAGCTGTTTTAAGCGTTCCGGATATAAAGGGTCCGTATAAGGAATGGGCGTAATATTATGTTGGTCATAATATATTGCCATCGACCTTTGTATGAGCTCTTTATAATGTTTTATGAGCTGTGCGGCTTTTTCTTCTCTTATATTTAGCTGGCTCGCTAAAAATTTTGGCGAAATATGCAGTATTTCGTCGAAATCATCTGTAATTTTCATTAAATTTCGGACTTTTTCCCAGGAGAGAGGAAGAATATAATGCAGTTTCAATAATTGTTCATTTGCTGGATTGGCCATATCAACACTCCTTTTTAATAGAAGAAATTCAGATGACCGCAGTTTTAAGTGTGAGGTAAGCATCGTGTAAAACATAGTATTGCCAATGAATACAGGCTATTAACCCGTCCACGCAACCTAATGTACGGAGACATACGAAAAAGATGTAGCGAGGCGACCGCTACATCTTTCATTTTAATGTGTTTTACAAGCTTCGTACAAGCCTTTTTCTTTGATTACTTTAATCAGTGTTTCACCGATTACAGAAGGCGTCGGAGCTACTTCAATACCTGCTGCATTCATTGCTTTGATTTTCTCTGCAGCTGTTCCTTTACCGCCGGAAATAATGGCACCTGCGTGACCCATACGCTTTCCTGGAGGTGCTGTTTGACCACCGATAAAGCCTACTACCGGTTTGTTCATGTTTTCCTGAATCCATTCAGCAGCTTCTTCTTCCGCTGTACCACCGATTTCTCCAATCATGACAACCGCATAAGTTTCCGGGTCTTCGTTGAATGCTTTTAAGCAGTCAATAAAGTTTGTCCCGTTTACCGGGTCGCCCCCGATTCCTACCGCTGTTGTTTGACCAATTCCTGCCTGAGACAGCTGGTGTACCGCTTCATAAGTTAAAGTACCAGAACGTGAAACAACACCTACATGTCCTTTTGTATGAATGTAACCCGGCATGATACCAATCTTACATTCATCAGCAGTAATGACACCCGGACAGTTTGGACCAACTAAACGTGTCTTCTTGCCTTCCATATAGCGCTTTACTTTTACCATATCAAGTACCGGTATATGTTCTGTAATACAAATCGCCATATCCAGGTCCGCATCCACTGCTTCGATAATTGCATCTGCTGCAAATGGTGCCGGTACGTAAATAACGGATACATTGGCACCTGTCGCATCGACTGCTTCTTGTACTGTATTGAATACAGGAACACCTTCGATTTCAAGACCGCCTTTACCTGGTGTTACCCCTGCAACGATTTTTGTTCCGTATTCAAGCATTTGTTTTGTATGGAAAAGGGCTGTTTCCCCAGTAATCCCTTGTACGATTACTTTTGTTTCTTTATTAATGAACACACTCATGCCGTTACCCCGCCTTCAGCTTCAACTAATTTCACGATTTTTTGAGCGCCGTCTGACATTGAGTCAGCTGCCACAATGTTTAAACCAGATTCATTTAACAACTTTTTACCTAGCTCTACGTTTGTCCCTTCTAAACGTACTACTAACGGAACCGCTAAACCAACTTCTTTTGCAGCCGTAATAACACCTTTTGCAATGATGTCGCATTTCATGATCCCACCAAAGATGTTAACGAAAATTCCTTTAACATTTTTGTCTGATAAAATGATTTTAAAAGCTTCTGTTACTTTTTCGGCTGTAGCACCGCCCCCAACGTCAAGGAAGTTTGCGGGTGATCCGCCGTAGTAACTAATCGTATCCATCGTCGCCATGGCAAGACCTGCACCATTTACCATACATCCGATATTGCCGTCTAACGAAATATAACTTAAATCATATTTAGATGCTTCAATTTCTTTTGGATCTTCTTCATCGAAATCGCGTAATTCTACGATATCTTTGTGACGGTATAATGCGTTTGCATCAAAGTTGAATTTTGCATCAAGTGCCACTACCTGGTCATCACCAGTTACAACTAGCGGGTTGATTTCTACTGTTGATGCATCTTTATCGATAAATGCTTTGTAAATACCAAGCATTAATCCTACTGCTTTATTTACTAACTTAGCAGGAATATTCATATTGAATGCCATACGGCGTGCCTGGAAAGCATTCAGGCCTGTTACCGGATCAATCACTTCTTTGAAGATTTTTTCCGGATTCGTCTCGGCTACCTCTTCAATATCCATACCGCCCTCTTCAGAACCCATCATTACTACTCTAGAAGTTGCACGGTCTAATACTAAACTTAAGTAATACTCTTTTTTAATGTCCGAACCTTCTTCTATATAAAGACGCTTTACTTCTTTACCGTCTGGACCTGTCTGGTGAGTTACTAAAATTTTCCCTAATAATTCTTTAGAGAAAGAACGAACTTCATCCAGGTTTTTTGCAATTTTAACGCCACCCGCTTTACCGCGGCCCCCTGCATGAATTTGTGCTTTCACTACTGTTACGTTAGATCCTAGCTCTTTTGCTGCTTTTACTGCTTCGTCTGGTGAAAACGCGACACTTCCTCTTGGAACCGCTACACCGTATTGTCTTAATATCTCTTTCCCTTGATACTCATGGATATTCATGATACATCCTCCCATCGGACATTTGGAAATTATTCTACTAACATAATCTATTTTATACAATTATTCAGACAATGTCTATATTTGTCACACAAGCAATTTTTAGATTGCTTTATGTCAAAATATTCTTTGTCTAGATATTTTCTAATTTTCCGAAAGATATACTCTACATAAAAATAAAAAACATCGACTATTTATTTTTAAAAGTTAACCTCTGCTTTTCATTCAAATGATAAATAAAAGCAAAAACTTCTGCAACCGCCTGGTAAAGTTCTTCCGGTATCGATGTGTTCAAATCTAGCTGGCCTAACAGCTCGACTAAGTTTGGGTCTTCATAAACGGGTACTTCATGCATCGCTGCTTTTTCTAATATATTTTCCGCAATTTTCCCTTTCCCTTTTGCAACGATTGTCGGACCACTGCTTTTTTGCGGATCATAGGACAGGGCGATTGCTTCTTTTCTTATATATTTTTTTTCGGTCATACGCGTATATCGACACCCCCCTGCTCGTCTTCTCGCTGATTTGACAGTTTTGTGACAGTTTTTTCTCCTTGGTCTGCAAAAGGTTTGATAAACAGTCCCGATAATGTATATTCTTTTTCCAGCAATCCCGACTTTAATGTGCCTTTCAGCGATGTCGCCAACGAATCCAAATTCGGCATATCATTATATATATTAATCGTGACAACACGGTTTTGTACTTGCATATCGATTACCGTCTGCTGCAATGTTTCCATATTTAAATAGAATAGAATACGTGCAAAATTGGCATCGATTTTACCATCTTCCTTCATTCGACCATTCCATTGCAATGTAGCATCCATTTTCTTGCCGAAAAAATTTAGCGGCACTTGCATGACAAGCTGATGCTGATGTCCATTTTCCCCTGAAGTGAGCTGCATACCATTTAGTCTGGCCATCACCATTTCAGCGGCATCTTTTATTGCAGCGGGTGTTTGGACATCTTGAAGAAGCGCCAATAATTGCGGTTTTATCTGCTGGGCAATGGCCTGAATATCCCCTGCCTTATTTGCAAGTGTCGCCTCATAGCTGACACCGAGCCCCTTTAAAACGGTTTTTATTGCCTGTTCCATCGCACGACCATCAACTGCCGCCTGTACTTGACCTTCTGCTTGCGTAAGAGCACTTTGCATGACCGGCTGTGAACTATCAGCCGTCACTTTCACTAAATTCCGTAACAGCTGCTCTGCAACCGGTAAATTCGCATCCGGCTTCAGTAACGTAAACAATTGATCCTTGGCGGTTAATCCTTGATCATTTTGCATAAACAATCGCGGCGTCACATTTTCACTGTATGCGTTTGTCAATTGCTGCCGTAGTTGATTTACCAATGCTTCCACTGCTTGCTTCGAAGCCGGAATTTGCTCAAAACGCGTTAATAATTGCTGTAGCTGCTGCTTTTGTGTTGACGATAATAAGCTTTCATTATTAATCCAGACTCTTACTTGCTCTAACATCGGTTTTATCTGTTCAGAGCTTGTTTGCCCGAGCTGCTGCAGCATTTGACCTGCTTCTTTAAATAGCGGTGTTGCTGTTGTCTGTACTTGGTTCACAGATTGTTGGCTTCCTTGCTGGTTTACCGTTTGCCAATTTTGCAAAGTAGCATTTTGCGGTAAAATTCCAGCTTCTTTTAATACTGTCAGCGTCTGAAGTTTTGATGCAATCGGCAAATTATTATCCATTAAATTTTGGGTCGCCCGTGCAAGGAGAATACCGCCTGTTTCATTGTTTAACGGCTTTGCCAGCTGATCAATCTGCTGTAAAAGTGACAATTTAATCGCTTCATTCCCTCCAGACTGATTTGCCAAGAGCTGCGCTAAATTCGCTAAATTTGCCGACATACCATCTGTTTTAATCCCTTGAGTCAATGCTTGAAATACGGTATCTGTGAAAGGCATTTTCAGCTCCACCATACGCTGTAGTGCCTGAAGTGCACTATTTTTATCCACTCCTGCGGGCAAGTTTTTCATCCAGCTTTCCGCTGCAAGCAGCTGTTCTTTCGCAAGTGGCAGCTGGGCTTTCATAAAATGTGAAAGTACTTGCTGCATTTCATTCGATTTCGGCAAATTCATCGTCTCAAGCAGCTGGGACATTTGCTGGCCGGAAGTCATCGATTGTGACATCGGCCCGGTAATGACTTTTAATTCTGTTTGTGGATTTGTCGCTGTTACCTGAAAAAAGTGTGCATCGCCAAGCTTTAATGGAACTTCCAGCTTCGCCATGAGCTTTTGATTGCCCACTTGGACTTCCGCCATCTGATTTGGGTAGAGCTGCTTTATCGTCCCATGAAATACTTGATCTTGCCTTAGCGATAATGGCTGATTTGCTGGTACTTGCTGCGAAGTATTTGTTTGGACTGCATTAAACGTTGAGAAGTTCATGCCGTTACTCCCTTCTTTGAAGTATGGATTTTATCGGTTCGAATGTTTTTCGATGATGTATAGTCGGTCCATATTGCGCGATCGCTTCCAAATGCTGTTTTGTTCCATAACCTGCATGCTGGGCAAAACCATATTGCGGAAATTCGAGGTCCAGCTTCTCCATATAGTCATCACGTGCCGTTTTTGCTAAAATGGATGCCGCTGCGATTGCCAGGCTGCGGGCATCCCCCTTTATGATGGAAGCTTGCGGAATTGATGTTGAAAGAGTCATCGCATCGGCCAATATGTAATTTGGTGTGACTTCAAGTGCTTCAATACTTTTTAACATGGACTGTCGTGTTGCTTCATAAATGTTAAGGCGGTCAATTTCTTCGGCACTTTGAAAATGAACTGCATAATACAATGCATGTTTTTTAATCCGTTCAGCAAATTGATTGCGTTTTTCCTTTGACAATTGTTTGGAATCGTTTACACCAAGGAGTTCCTGGCAGTGGTTCGGCAATATAACAGCCGCAGTTACGACAGGCCCTGCCAGTGGTCCGCGCCCGGCTTCATCTGTACCTGCGATATAGGCATGTTCATATGGTAAATAGCTTGCGTCAAATTGCAGTTTCTCATTATGCGCTTGTTGGAGTGCCTCCATCTTCTCAAGACGCTTTTGAAATTGTATCCATGCCTTTTGAACACCTGACCGTTCATCCTTTACTATAAAATCCATCCATGGCTCAATTTGTGCTGCTGTTTTCAATGCTTCTGTAATCTCTTTAATTGTTTTCATATAATGCCCTCAAATCTATTAATTCCGTTTTCTTTATATATCGTCAATTTCCATTCTGGAGGCCAACACGCTGTTGGTCACGAATGCGTTGTCACAGGGCGTGACGGTTTTAGCATTCGTTCCATACCCCTTCATTCCAATCAACTTTGCTTTTTATATAATTTTACTTTCTATCATTCTTACTTGTTATATCGTCTATTGTTCTTATTATAAAAGAAAAAACCTTTCTCAAATAAATGAAAAAGGTTTTGCCTGTCTATTATCCCACTTTATCCGTTGTTTTCTTGCTTTTTCTGGCGATTTAGCGCGGCAGTTTTTTTCCGGCGTTCTTCGTTTTCCAGGGCAATCGCTTCTTCCAGTTGCTCTTTTTCAAGTTGCTCGGAAACAAAGTCAAATGTGAGTTTCCCAAGATTCTGTTCACGAATGTCGCGTACAATTAATACGGACACCTGATCATAGTCAATCTCTCCGCCTTGTCCAAATACACGGCGTAATTTCCCGATTGCATCGAATGTTTCAACAAGCTCTTCGGATACAGATGAAATTTTATAGCGTTCTTCCATGCGCGTTGGATAGTGCGTTTCTAAAAAACGTAAGCCGTATACAGCCAAGTCTTCCATATTCATAATCGTATCTTTAATTGCACCCGTTAATGCGAGCTTGTAGCCGACTTCCTGATCTTCAAACTTCGGCCATAAGATACCTGGTGTATCCAGAAGTTCTATTTCTTTACCGACTTTAATCCATTGCTGTGCTTTCGTAACACCTGGCATATTTCCTGTTTTCGCTAAGTTTTTCTTCGCTAAACGGTTGATTAAAGTGGATTTCCCGACGTTCGGAATACCGACAATCATGGCGCGGATCGCACGCGGCTTCATTCCTTTTGATTTCATGCGCTCCCATTTATCCGCCAAAATCTCCTGAGCAGCCTTTGTAACCGCCTGCAAGCCTTTCCCTTCCAACGAGTTGATTGCTACTGCTTTAAAGCCTCTGTCGGCAAAATATTGAATCCAGCGGCGTGTTTCCTGTTCATCGGCCATATCTTGTTTATTTAAAATGAGCAGACGCGGTTTTTGATGGATGACTTCATCGATCATCGGATTACGTGAAGATAATGGTAGACGTGCATCGACAAGTTCAAAAACGATATCGACAAGCTTTAAACTTTCCGATACTTGGCGGCGTGCCTTTGCCATATGTCCTGGAAACCATTGAATTGTCATAATGTATAACCTCCTGTAAATTACATACTTCTATTTTCAACAAAAAAATGAGGAGTTTAAACTGCCCCCTCATTTTAGACAATATTTACGATAATAAATATTACTTTACGATTTCAATTTCGTTTAACGGCCAGAAAATGATATTCGTATTACCGATAATTTCTTTCTGGTCGACAATGCCGATATGGCGGCTGTCTTTACTGAAGCGACGGTTATCGCCCATTACGAATACGTAGCCTTCCGGAATCACATCCAGTGACGGATCGATATCTTTCAGCGAGAAGTCGCCTGTTAGGTTGCCTTCGCTAATTTCGGCTTTATATGCGTCCAAATACGGTTCGTCGATCGGTTCCCCATTAATGTATAATTGATCATCCTTATATTCTACAAAGTCCCCTGGAACACCGATGACACGTTTAATATAGTCCTTTTGTTCTGGTGCGTGGAATACGACGATATCAAAACGGTCGGGTTCGCCGATTTTATAGCTGAATTTGTTGACGATCATGCGATCACCATTTTCAAGGGTAGGCATCATTGAATCCCCGTCTACTACAATCGGTGTAAATAAAAAGTAACGAATAAATGCGGCAATCGCAAATGCAATCAGTAGAGCTTTCGTCCATTCCCAAAGCTCATTTTTTTCTTTTTCAGTTTTTTCCACGTAGCTATCCCCCTTGCTCATCACATTTATTGTATACGAAATATGTATATCAAGCAAAAATCTAATCTAAATATTGCATCAGATTATCTATAGTTTATTGTCAAAATCACATGTTAATACACATTTTTATATTTAAAGAAAGAAAGGGACTTGTATATACAAGCCCCCTTCTAAAAAGTTCTTATCGAATTTCTTTAATACGAGCAGCTTTACCACGTAAGTTACGTAGGTAGTAAAGTTTAGCACGACGTACTTTACCTTTACGTACTACTTCTAACTTAGCGATTTTTGGAGTGTGTACTGGGAAAGTACGCTCTACACCAACACCGTAAGAAATTTTACGTACTGTGAAAGTTTCGCTAATTCCGCCACCACGACGTTTAATAACTACACCTTCGAATAATTGGATACGTTCACGAGTACCCTCAACGATTTTAACGTGTACCTTAACTGTGTCACCTGGTTTGAATGTAGGTAAGTCTGAACGTAATTGATCTTTAGTGATCTCTGTAATAATGTTTGACATTGTTTTCTCTCCTTAGACAGATGCTCATGCACGCTAATTTAAGCCACAGCGGAACACCGTAATTCAGTGCTTACATTGAAGCACAAAATGAATCTTACCATAATTATTTTAGGCTTGCAAGTAGTTTTGCTTTACATTTCACTCTTAATTTTTTCAATTATTTTTATTTGCTTGTCCGTTAATTCAAGTGCTTCCAATAAATCCGGTCTACGCTCTAACGTACGCTTAAAGGACTGTTCCTCACGCCACGCTTCGATTTTCGCGTGATTACCTGATAACAGTATATCCGGCACTTTCATCCCTCTAAAATCAGCTGGACGCGTATAATGAGGATGCTCTAATAACCCTGTTGAAAATGAATCCTGAATATGTGAATCTTCCTGCCCTAATACACCCGGCAATAAACGTACAACCCCATCGATTACCGTCATCGCAGGAAGCTCGCCGCCAGTTAAAACAAAGTCGCCGATTGAAATCTCATCTGTTACAAGATGTTCCCGGATTCGCTCATCATATCCTTCATAATGGCCGCAAAGGAATACTAAATCATCTTCCAGTGCAAGCTCCTCCGCCTTCTTCTGCGTGAAGCGCTCGCCTTGTGGACACATGAGTATAACACGCGGTTTGCGGCCTTCTGTAATGGCTTCAACCGCATTGAACATCGGCTCCGGCTTTAATACCATTCCCGCACCGCCGCCGTATGGGTAATCATCCACTTGTTTGTGCTTATTTACACTGTACTCCCGGATATCGGTTACTGCGAGCTCGACTGCACCTTTTTCCTGAGCCTTTTTTAAAATTGATGCGCCAAACACACCTGTGAACATATCGGGAAATAAACTTAATACGTGAATCTTCATTCCAGCAAACCTTCCATTACATGAATAATGATTTTCTTTTCATCGACATCAATATCTTTTACGATATCTTCAATGTAAGGAATGTAGTGTTTCTTACCATTTTGCGCTTTAACTTCCCATACGTCGTTTGCGCCTGTCTCTAAAATATCAGTAACAACGCCGATCAGTTCGCCCTCTTCCGAAAACACTTCACAATCTTTAATTTCAAAGTGATAGTATTCATTATCTTCAAGCTCATCTTCCGCTAATTGATCCATCGACACTTTTAAAAGACCTTCTTTAAATGGTTCCACTAAATTAATGTTTTCCATTCCTTCAAATGTCACCAATATAAAGTTTTTATGGCGTCTTGATGAACTGATCGTTACCCAAGTCGGTTTTTTATCATCTTTTTTGAATGCCGCAAGTTTAGAACCGACCGCAAAACGTTCTTCTTCAAAGTCCGTCGTCGATAAAATTCGCAGTTCCCCGCGAATACCATGTGTATTTACAATACGTCCTACATTAAACCATTCCATGTATATTCCACCTTTTATAATAATTTGTTACCACATAACTTTTATATACACCGTTGTTTGGAGTGAAGGCGGCGAAGTAACATTCAAATGCCTTTTGATTTGAATGTTACTTTGCGACGAAAGCGGAGCGACAGGAGCACATGCACAATGCTCCTATGGCAACCGCAATAAACTCCTACCGTAACGGAAAACAACATTATCATAACAAAAAAAGAAGGGTTAGCAAAATGCCACCCTTCTTTTACTAATCCAATATATCGACATACGTCTTTTTCTTCTGGTGGCCGCCCGCTGCTGAGTACACAATCGTACGAATTGCCTTCGCAACACGTCCTTGCTTGCCTATCACTTTCCCTCGATCCTCTGGATGAACAAAAAGTTTATAAACAACTCGATTGGAAGTTTCGTCCGTCTCAATACGAACGTCTTCCGGATAATCGACTAACGGTTTCACAATTGCTTCAATCAGCTGCTGCATAATGCCACCTCCGAATTAATCATTGAATTATTTGCTGTATTTAGCGTTATGGAATTTTTCCATGATACCTTGTTCTGAGAACAGGTTACGTACAGTATCAGATGGTTTTGCACCATCAGTTAACCATTTAAGAGCTTTCTCTTCATCGATTTGTACTGTAGCTGGAACTGTAAGTGGGTTGTAAGTACCTACTGTTTCGATTTGACGGCCATCACGTGGTGAACGAGCGTCTGCAACTACGATACGATAGAAAGGAGATTTTTTAGCTCCCATACGTTTTAAGCGAATTTTAACTGCCATTTTAATAGCACCTCCGAATAAGTTTCACACAAGATATTATATTAGCAATGTCTTGATGGTTTGTAAAGTGTTTTTTCTTAACACCTTATTTTTTATTTAAATAATGAATCAAAACCAGGCATTTTCATCTTCTTTTTACCTTTACCCTGAGCCATGCCCGTCATCTGTTTCATCATTTTTTTCATTTCTTCAAACTGCTTCAATAAGCGGTTTACTTCTTGAATTGTCGTCCCCGAACCAGTGGCAATACGCTTTTTACGGCTCGCCGAAATAATTTCAGGGTTTGTTTTTTCATTTGGTGTCATCGAATAGATAATTGCTTCGATGCGTCCCATCTGCTTTTCATCGACTTTGACATTGTCAAGGCCCTTCATTTTGTTTGCACCCGGAATCATTTTCAATAATTCATCAAGTGGTCCCATTTTTTTCACAGCTTGGAGTTGTTCGATAAAGTCATCAAATGTAAAGCTCTGTGTCATGAACTTTTCTTCCAGCTCTTTTGCCTTTTCCATATCAACGTTTGCTTGTGCTTTTTCGATCAGTGACAGGACATCGCCCATCCCTAAAATACGTGAAGCCATACGCTCCGGATGGAAAGGTTCCAGTGCATCCATCTTTTCGCCCATACCGACAAATTTAATCGGTTTCTCTGTAACCGAGCGAATCGACAGTGCCGCACCACCACGAGTATCACCGTCTAATTTTGTTAAGACAACGCCCGTAATGCCGACAGTTTCGTTAAAGCTTTGCGCAACATTTACAGCATCTTGACCTGTCATGGCATCAACAACTAAAAATACTTCATCCGGCTCTTTTAAACCGCGAATGTCTTTCAGTTCCTGCATCAGTTCTTCATCAATATGAAGACGACCGGCTGTATCGATTAATACAACGTCCAAATGCTCTTCTTTTGCATGCTCGATTGCCTGACGTGCAATTTCAACAGGTGAAACATCTGTACCAAGTGAGAACACCGGCAGTGATAACTGTTTTCCTAATGTCTGTAATTGCTCTACAGCCGCTGGACGGTATATATCTGCTGCAACGAGTAATGGTTTTTTATTATATTTTTTACGTAATACATTCGCCAATTTACCTGTAGTTGTCGTCTTACCTGCACCTTGTAAACCAACCATCATAATGACAGTAGGCGGACGGTTGCTGAATTTAATCGGACTTTGCTCGCCGCCCATTAAATTCTTCAATTCATCCTGAACAATTTTAATGACTTGCTGACCAGGTGTTAATGATTTCATGACGTCGACGCCGACTGCACGCTCACTAACTTTTTTAACGAATTCTTTTACTACCTTTAAGTTTACGTCCGCTTCGATTAAGGCAAATCGGACTTCACGCATCATTTCTTTAACGTCTTGTTCCGTTACTTTCCCTTTACCTTTAATCTTTTGGATCGTACCTTGGAGTCGCTCTGCTAAACCTTCAAAAGCCAACTCGTTCGCCCCCTAATCCGATTCCTTCAGTTGTTCAACCAATGCTAGTTTCGCCTCTGTCGTAGAAGCCTCATCCATAAACGCATTCGTCAATTGTTTTAACACGATTTGACGTTGTTGAAACTTTTCGAATAAATTTAGTTTTTCTTCATATTCTTCAAGCATCGCCTCAGTACGGCGAATATTATCGTAAACAGCTTGGCGTGAAATATTATAACTTTCGGCGATTTCTCCTAACGAGTGATCGTCCAAGTAATATAGTTCCATGTAGCTGCGCTGTTTATCAGTTAATAACGCTTGATAAAAGTCGAAGAGAAAGTTCATGCGTGTTGTTTTTTCAAGTAGCATTTTTATCTCTCCAATCATAATTTGTCTATCTTATCATAATCTTGTGGGCAGTTACTGTCAAGGTAATCCCCTTGTCCATTGTAGAACCTTTTCTTTTCATTAATAAACGATTTCGAAAAAATGGCGATGCTCCTTCACGAAAAAGAGAGCATCGCCATTTCTTATATAATAGGAAGAATATGATAAACCGGACCAAATTTTCTACAGGGTAACACCTGTTTTAAAAATAGCCATTTCTTTGAAATTCATTCGTTCATGGTTTAATTGCTCGCCACTAGCAACAGCAATAATATATTGAATAAATTCTTCCAAAACCGCATCTTCGTCTACGCCATCTTCTAGTATTTGCCCTGCATTGAAATCAATCCAATGTTTTTTCTGTTCATAAATAGCGCTGTTTGTGGATATTTTCATCGTAGGTACAAATGAGCCGAATGGCGTACCGCGTCCTGTAGTAAACAACACTAATTGACAACCTGCAGATGCAAGCGCTGTACATGCAACAAGATCATTTCCCGGCGCACTCAATAAATTCAACCCGCGCTTTTTTAACCGCTCTCCGTATTTTAAAACATCGACAATTTCAGCACTGCCCGCTTTTTGCGTACAGCCTAACGACTTGTCTTCAAGCGTAGTGATTCCGCCTGCCTTATTGCCTGGTGAAGGATTTTCATAGATCGGCTGATTATAGTCGATAAAGTACTGCTTAAAGTCATTAATAAGCGAAACAATCTTCCCGAATGTTTCCTCATCTTCTGCACGGTTCATTAAAATCGTTTCCGCTCCAAACATTTCCGGCACTTCCGTCAGCACCGTTGTACCGCCCTGGGATACTAAAAAGTCGGAGAAACGCCCTAGAAGAGGATTCGCCGTAATGCCAGATAAGCCGTCTGAACCGCCACATTTCAGTCCGATACGCAATTCACTGATCGGAATATCTTCTCGTCGATCGTTGCGGACTGCCTCATGTAGTGCTACAAGCGCTTCTACACTAGCTTCAACCTCATCATCAACTTGCTGGGACACGACAAATTTCACACGGGACGTATCGTAATCGCCAAGTTCCTGCTTCATCTGTTCAATTGTATTATTCTCGCAGCCCAGCCCTAATACAAGCACAGCTGCAGCATTCGGATGGTTAACAGCATCCAGTAAAATAGTACGTGTATTTTCATGGTCATCACCTAATTGCGAACAACCAAAATTATGCTTTAATACAAGCGTGGATTCAAAAGGCGCAATACTTCCTACCCGTTGCTCAAATTCACGAATGATCATGTCCGCAATACCATTCACACATCCGACTGAGGGTATGATCCATAGTTCATTTCGTATACCGACTTCACCATTGCTACGTCGGTACCCTTTAAATGTTAAATTACGTTGCGGATAGTTCAATGAAATATCTTTCTTGTCGTAATTGTAGTTAATGATGTCCTGCAAATTTGTTTTTACATTATGCGTGTGGACGACCGTTCCTTTTGCAATGTCTTCAGTAGCATGCCCAATCGGATAGCCGTACTTTATAATATGTTCCCCTTTTTGAATGTTACGTGTGGCAATTTTATGCCCTCTAGGAACTTCCTGCTCTAGATTAATCTTCTCTTGGCCGATCGAAAATGGTTCACCCGCTTCAAAGGAACGTAAAGCGACCGCAACATTATCAGACGAATGAATGACAATCGTTTCTTTCATAATCCTAGTGCCTCCTCTTCCAATTCCGCAATGAACTGTGCTGTTTGGCTCTCTTTAAACGCCGTAATTGCCTCCCCGACAAATTGTTCAAGTTGCGGAATCGTTGTTAAATCTATCCCCCAAAGATTTTCATTACTCAGTACACCCGCTAATGGCTTTGCCTTAATTTGCTCGATCGCTTCCGGAGCATCTTGCGGTGAAAATACTTCTGGAGTTTGATATAAGTATATCCACGCAGCCAATGCTGTTGTTAAATGTTTTGGAAGTGTTGCATATTGCTTATAATACGCCAGTAGAGATGGGATATTTCTAGTTTTAAACTTGGCAAGCGCATTAAGTGCAATACTTTTTACGTAATGTGCAATAAACGGATTTTCAAAGCGTTCTAATATCGCCTGTTGATATGTCATTAACTGTTCTTTGTCGCCATTAATCGTAGGAATCACTTCCTGTACAAGTAAACGTTGAACGAAAGGTCTTAATTTAGAGTGTTCCATCACTTGCCCGACTGTATCTGTATCCAGCAAAATAGCAAGCGGTGTTAAGGCAGAGTGTGCACCATTGAGCATTTTCACTTTACGCTCCCGGTAGTAACTCAAGTCGTCTACAAGCTTTACTTCAAATTGATTAGTAACTAACGGAAAAGAATGAAGCGCTTCTTTATTTTCTATTACCCAAATATAATACGGTTCTGCAGCAACGAGTAATTTATCCTCATAACCAAGCTTCAACGTCAATTCTTCATATTGGCTTTTCGGGAATCCGGGTACGATTCGGTCAACAAGTGTGTTGCAGAACGTATTGGCACCTGTCACCCAATCGATGAAGCTCTGCCCTAAATCCCATGCATTTGCATAGCTAACAATCCCGTTTTTTAAAGCGGTACCGTTCTGTTCAATTAATTCGCACGGTAAAAAGATCAGCCCTTTTGACGGATCCGCTCCAAATGTTTCATAGCGTTTCCATAAAAAGTGCGTCACATTGGCCACAAAGTTTTTTGATGGCTGTGCATCAAATGGAAGTTGCTCATATACAATTCCTGCCTCCGTTGTATTGGATACAACATATTGGAGATCTTCCGAAACCGCGAGCTTCATATATTCTTCATACTGGTTTTGCAATGAAATACTGCGTGTCACACTTTCAATCACTTGTTCATAATTGACTTGCTGACCATTTTGAATCCCTTGCGTAACAAGTGTGTATAGACCATCTTGCGCATTGATCACTTCTGATGTACTTCCTGATGTCGACTGGACAATAACAATTCCTAAATCCTGTTGCTGCTGTAAATTCGCTTCATGTATGAGCCAATCAACAAAAGCACGGAGAAAATTCCCCGTGCCGAATTGGACAATACGCTCTACGACAGCTGTTTTTCGAGTATACAATTCGTTAGATAACTGTTGCATGCTTCATCCACCTCATTTAAAAGTTAAAGTAATTTTTTGCATTGTAATAGCAAATATCTTGTACGATTGTTCCAAGAAGCTCGTAATCTTCAGGGAATTCTCCATTTTCCACCCATTCTCCAATGAGATTACTTACTAAACGTCTAAAATATTCGTGACGTGTGTAGGACAGGAAACTACGCGAATCAGTCAGCATTCCGATAAAGCGGCTGAAAATCCCGATGCTCGCAAGTGCCTTCATCTGATCAAGCATTCCTTCTTTTTGGTCATTAAACCACCAAGCCGTACCGAATTGGATTTTCCCAGGCACTTTTTCCTGGAAGCTTCCGACTATACTTGCAATAACATAGTAGTCTTTCGGATTTAATGAATAAACAATCGTTTTTGGTAATGCATCTTCAAGTGCAAGTGCATCCAATAAACGTGTCAATGGTACTGCGATCGGTCCGTCATTAATGCTGTCATACCCTGTATCCGGCCCTAAATTATTGAACTGACGTGTATTGTTGTTACGGTGTGCCGAAATATGATATTGCATCGCCCAATTGTAAGAAGCGTACTGTTTCCCTAAAAAGATCAGTAATGCTGTTTTATATTTCGCTTCTTCTTCCAGCGATACTTGTGATCCTGCAAGCCCCTTATCAAAAATAGCACTCACTTCTTGTTCTGTCGCTTCTGCATAATAAATCGTATCCAATGCATGGTCTGACACTTTACCACCGACTTCATCAAAAAACTGAATTCGTTTTGCAAGAGCTTCTTTTAATTGTTCATAAGATTCGATTGTTTCGCCGACAACTTCCGATAATGATCCAATCCAAGCCGCAAATGTCGGCTTATTGATTTCCAATGCTTTATCCGGTCTGAAACTCGGCAGTACTTTCACGTTAAACTGCTCATCTTTTTGAAGTGCGATATGATATTCAAGTGAGTCAATCGGATCATCTGTAGTGCAGATCACTTCTACTTTTGAGTCCAAAATTAACTGACGAGCTGTCTTTTGAGGTAATTGTTCATTTACATTATCCCAAATAGCGCGTGCTGTTTTTTCATTTAATAAAGTTTCTTCATTAAAGAATCGGCGCAGTTCTAAATGTGTCCACTGATATAAAGGGTTGCCAATTGTATACGGAACGGTTTTTGCCCATGCTTCAAAACGCTCATAATCATCTGCATCACCTGTTACAAGATGCTCTGGAACTCCATTTGCGCGCATCGCACGCCATTTATAATGATCCCCGTACAACCAAGCCTCTGTAATATTTTTAAATTGCTTATCCTCATAAATTTCCTGAGGACTTAAATGACAGTGGTAATCGATAATCGGTAAATCTTTTGCATAGTCGAAATACAACTTTTCCGCTACTTTATTGTTCAATAGAAATGAGTTATCCAAAAATGTTTTTGCCATATTCTAGTCCCCTTACTTTAATAGTAATTCCGGAAGTTTTAACGTAATGTCTGGAACAAACGTTATTAATAGTAGTATAACAATCATTGCACCATAGAATGGAAGCATCCCTTTTGTCGCTTTTTCAATCGGTATTTTTCCGATCGCACATCCGACAAACAGACATGTACCAACTGGCGGCGTTACAAGACCGATTGCTAAGTTCAGAATCAATACAACCCCAAATTGAACCGGATCCATACCTGCTTCAAGCGCTACAGGTAATAAAATTGGTGTCGCAATTAAAATTAACGGTGCCATGTCCATGAACATCCCTAATACTAGTAAAATGATATTAATAATTAATAATGTTACAAAATCATTCGGCGAAACAGCCAATAACGTTTCGGTTACCATTGCTGGTACTTTTAGAAATGCAAGTAACCAGCCGAATGCCGAAGAAGCAGCAATTAAAAACAGTACCATCGATAATGTTTTTACTGTACGTTTTAAAATGTTCCCCATTGCCGATAGCGGCACGTCTTTATAAACGAAGAACGAAATAATAAACGCATATAACGCACCGATTGCCGCGGATTCAGTCGCTGTGAAAACACCGGATAATATCCCGCCAATAATAATGACCGCTGTAAACAATCCTAATAATCCTTCACGTACAATTTTCGGAACTTCTTCACGCTTAATCGGTTCACCTTTCGGATAATTACGTTTTACTGCAATCGTATACGCAAAGATCATTAAAATTAACCCTAATGCAATACCAGGAACTATCCCCCCCATAAACAATGCACCAACCGATACACCACCGGCAGCAGTAGAATAAATGATCATATTATGACTTGGCGGAATTAAAACCCCTTGTGCAGCACTTGAAATTGTAACGGCAACAGAATATTCCGCATCATATTTTTGCTTTTTCATCATCGGAATTAATACAGAACCAATTGATGAAACGTCCGCTACAGCCGAACCGGAAATACCTCCAAAAAACGTTGAAGATAAAACGTTTACCATTGCTAAACCGCCGCGTACTTTACCGACAATAACGTTCGCTAGATTAATTAAACGACGTGAGATACCGCCTTCATTCATAATTTCACCAGCTAAAATGAAAAATGGAATCGCAATAAGCGAAAAACTATTCAATCCACTTACCATTCGCTGTACAATAGCAGCTAAATCAATCCCTAAGTAAATCGTAGTGACAAATGACGATACAGCCAGACAAAGTGCAACCGGCACTCGTAAAAGTAATAACACTACAAATACTGCAAGTAAAATCCCAATCCCCATTATTTAGCCGCCTCCATCGCTTCTTTGGCATCGTCATCAAAATCTTCATGAATCGCATCTTTAAAGAACATTTCAACCCCATAAATGAACGTTAAAATACCACTGACAGGAATTGCACTGTATAGAAAACTTTGCGGTAATCCTGTACCAGCCATTAGCGATCCGTGCATTAAAAATGTAAAACGGAAGCCGTAGTAAATAAAAATAATACTCATGGCAATCACTAAAACTTTTGTAATGAGATCAATTTTCTTTTGAATGTTCTTTGGCATCAAGCCTACAAAAACCCCTACCCCAATATGTAAGTTGTCTCTAAAACCAATAGCAATTCCGATAAAGGCAATCCAAATCAGTAAAAGCAATGCCAACTCTTCCGTCCATCTCGGTGTGAAATCTAAAAAGTTACGTGTGAATATTTGATAAATGATGATTAGTGTCATTGCAACAATCATTGTTCCTAACAGATAATCAAGACTGCGGTCTAAAATACTTTTTGCTTTTTTTATAGTAACCACTCGTTTGCCCTCCCCTTTGTTTTACTTAACTAATGATTGAATCTTCTCTAAATTCTCTTTAAATTGCTCGCCGTATTTTGTGTAGATCGGTTGAACAGCTTCTTGCCAAGGTGTGACATCATCGATGACAGTAACTGTATTTCCGGCATTTTTTGCTTCACGCAAAGACTCTTCTTCCAACTCTGCCCACGCTTTTCGTTGCACTACTTGTGATTCCAGTGCCGCTTCCTTAAAGATTTCCTTATCTTCATCGGATAACGTATCCCAGAATGCTTTCGAAGCCGTCAAAACTTCGGGTACACCAGAATGTCCATCCATCGTTATGTACTTGGCCACTTCGAAATGATTCGTCGTGTAGTAACTCGGGAAGTTGTTTTCAGCCCCATCAATTACCCCTGTTTGAATAGCCGAATATACTTCACCATATGACATTGCTGTGGCAGATGCTCCTAATGCCTCGACCATGTCAATATTTAAACTTGATTGCTGAACTCTTATTTTTAGCCCCGCTAAATCTTCCGGTGATTTTACTTCCCGGATTGCATTATAGAAATGACGATTTCCGGAATCGTAAAAAGCCAGACCTTGTAAATTTGATTCGCTTAATCCATCTAATAATGTCTCGCCGATATCACCATTCAATACTTCCCACTTATGTTCATCATCTGAAAACAAGTATGGTAAGGATAAAACACCTAATGACTCCGAGAATTCCATTAAAGGACTGCCATTAACTCGCGCCAGTTCAATTGCCCCAACCTGCATTAATTCAATGGCACTCTTTTCGTCACCAAGCTGTCCTCCTGTGTAAACTTCCACTTTATAACGTCCATTTGTTTTTTCTTCAATTAATCTCGCAAATTCATAATCGCCGACTGAAGTAGGATAATCATCTACCTGGTTCTCGGCTAAAATGATTGTTTGTGCTTCTTCTGAAGAATTACAAGCAGTTAAAAATATTGTTAATGCAAGTAATAGTATTAAAACCCCTTTTGTTCTCATCATTTTTCCCCCTTGTATGCGTTTACATTTAGCTAAAACGATTTAGTAAAACGTTTTATTAAAAATAATAAATTATCTTCCAAACATTTGCAAGGACTATTCTTAATTTTTAGAATATTATTCTTAAAAAATAATATTCTATAATTTAAGAGGACCTGTTCTTATACAGTTCCTCAATCGTTATCATTTTTATACTAAAATGGGATCAAAACGGTATGCGGATAATAATTCTTCTGTGTAGCCGCTTTTTTTGATTTGGAGAAACAAATGAACGGCTTGTTTGGCCATTTCTTCTGTTGGCTGTTCAATCGTTGTCAATTTTGTAGACATAAATTTAGCTAATGGCATTTCGTCAATTACGGCAATACCGATCTTCGCTAAAAAATCCGGAGCATGTTCTTTTAAATAATGTAAAATTGCGAGCAGCATGCGGTCATTTCCGGCAATGATACCGTCGAGGTTGACTTCTGTAAGCAACTGATTGAACTGTTCAGGCAGGTTTTCTGCTGAAGTAGCAATTATTTGGTGTTCTCCATAAGCTAACCCCCTATTATTCATTGCCTTGCGGAAACCTTCTAGCCTTTCGACACGTGGCGTAATATTTTGTTCGATCGAGCCCGCCACAATAGCTAAATTGCTATACCCCTTATTTAACAGTTCTCCAACTGCCAGATCGATTGCTTTTTCATTATTCAATAGAACACTTGGAATTTTCACATCGGCAATCATACGATCTAAAAATACAACCGGTATATTACTGTTATATAAATAGTCATACAAATCTTTGTTGTTGCCAGTAGGGAAAAGAATAAACCCTTCTACCTGCTTTGCGAGCAGCAAATCAATATGTTCACGTTCCAGTTGCGGATTATCATTTGCATTGCACACAATGACTTGAAAACCGTGCTGCTGAAACTGACGCTCTAAATGATGGACGATATGCGTAGTAAACGTGTACATAATATTGGCAACTATAATCCCTATTGTTTGTGTACCTTTGTTTTTCAGGCTTCGTGCTAAAATATTTGGTCGATAGCGTAGTTTTTCAACGGCTAACTGGATTTTTGCCCGTGTTTCAACACTCATGTACTCATAGCGCTGATTCATAAATTGTGAAACAGTACTGACCGAAACATTTGCTTCCTTAGCAACGTCGGCAATTGTTACTTTTTTCATTTTTGACTCCTTTTGTAAAAGTTTACTAAAACGTTTTGGTAAAGTTTATCATGTCAAAAGATAATACGAAATGCAACCCCTCAATTTAGAATTAAAAGAAAAATCAGTCGATTGACTCATTTCTCAACAAAAAAGCAATTCGTAAAATGAATACGAATTGCTTTTTGAATAGAATAAATCATTACTCTTCTGATTTTTTAAGTTCTTTTTCAAGTCCCTCGGCAAATAAACCGTATACATAACGTTCTGCGTCGAATGGCTGCAGATCGTCCATTTTTTCACCAAGTCCTACAAATTTCACCGGGATGTGCAGTTTATTGCGAATTGCCAATACAATACCGCCTTTTGCCGTACCATCCAGTTTTGTTAAAACAATACCAGTTACATTTGTTGCCTCTTTGAACATTTGAGCCTGAACAAGCGCATTTTGGCCTGTTGTCGCATCCAATGCGAGCAATACTTCATGCGGTGCATCCGGAATTTCACGAGAAATTACACGGTGCACTTTTTCAAGTTCGTTCATTAAGTTGACTTTGTTTTGCAGACGGCCGGCTGTATCGCAAATTAAAATATCGACACCTCGGTTTTTGGCTGCACGAATGGCATCATACATTACTGCAGCCGGATCGGAACCTTCTGACTGTGCTATGACTTCTACACCGACACGGTCACCCCATACTTGCAGCTGCTCAATGGCACCGGCACGGAAAGTATCACCCGCTGCCAGCATCACTGATTTCCCTTCTGATTTTAAACGGTGGGCCAATTTACCGATTGTCGTTGTCTTACCGACACCATTTACACCAACAAATAAAATAACCGTTAAATCTCCGCTCTGCTGAATATTTAATTCTGTTAAATTTTCTTCGCCAGATTCATAAATTTCAACAAGCTTTTCAGATATAATTGCTTGAATTCCATTTGTATCTTTAATGTTTTGACGCTGTACTTCAAAACGTAATTTATCCATTAATTCCATCACGGTCTCAAAGCCTACATCCGCTTGCAGCAATACATCTTCAAGTTCTTCAAAGAAATCTTCATCCACTTTACGGTAACGTGCAACTAAATCATTTACTTTAGAAGTGAAAGAATTACGTGTTTTTTCTAATCCTGCTTTAAACTTCTGTGTAATCGACCAGGCAGACTCTTTTTGAGGTTGTTCCACAACATCAGTGTCCGATTGATTCGATATCTCCTCTTCAACAGGTTGAATTTCTTCAATTGCAGGCTGTTCAATTGTTTCTTCCTGTTCTTTTTCAACAATTTGTTCAGAATTAGGATCTTCTTCCTCGACAGTTTCAATTAATCGATTTTCTTCCTGTACTTGTTCGTCAAGCGGTAACAAATCCACCTGTTGATCTTGTTGTTCTTGTTGTTCACTATTACCTGCCAGTTTTTCTTTCAGTCGCTTAAAAAAACTCATCTTCCGCCACTCCCTTGCGCTACTAATTCAGCATGTTCTTCCAGTTTTACGGATACAAGTTTCGATACACCTGACTCTTGCATTGTAATACCATACAGAACATCTGCCCCTTCCATCGTGCCTTTACGGTGCGTAATGACGATGAATTGAGTATGCTCACTAAATTTACGTAAATATTCACTATAACGCACAACATTCGATTCATCCAATGCTGCTTCAACCTCATCCAAAATACAGAATGGTACAGGTCGCGTATTTAAAATCGCAAACAATAAAGCAATAGCCGTTAATGCTCGTTCTCCGCCGGAAAGCAGACTTAAGCTTTGTAGTTTCTTCCCTGGAGGCTGGGCAATAATTTCAATGCCTGTCTCTAACATATTATTAGGATCCAACAGCACCAGATCAGCTGTACCGCCACCAAACAGCTCTCTAAAGGAAATGACGAATTGCTTGCGGATTTGTTTAAATGTTTCACTGAAACGTTCTGTCATTTCTTCATCCATCTCGCCGATTGCTTTGTGCAGCGTATCTTTTGCAGCGACCAAATCTTCGCGTTGTTCACTTAAAAATGTATAGCGTTCCTGAACACGCTCATATTCTTCTATCGATGTTAAATTGACTGGACCTAGTTCCTCGATCGATTGCTTCAACAGCTTTACTTTCCGTCGAACTTGTTCTTCGTCCTCTATGCCGATTGCTTCTTCTTGAGCAGATAAAATATCAAGTTCATATTGCTCGAGCAACTGCTCTTGCAAACTATTCATTTCAAATTCAATTCGGCTGCATTTCAGCTCCAATGCACGCAATGCATCGACATAGCTTTTGTGTACTCGCTGTATTTCCTGCAGGTGGATTTCATTTTCCGTAACTTGCTCATGCAAAGTAGAACGCATTGTACGGTTCTTTTGAATAATTTCTGTTAACGCGTCTTTTTTCTCCGTCCATTCGACAATTGTTTGGGCCAATTCTTCTGCAGATGGCCCGTTTAAACCATCTTCAGATTCCACCCAGTCGATTTCCCGGGAAATTTTTTCGACATTTGCCTGTGCTTTTGACAAATTCAGTTCAATTCCTGCAATCGATGCCTGTACTTGCGTTAATTGTTCTTGGGCAACAGCAAGCTCAGATCTTTGTTGGGCTAACTGTTCACGCAGCACATCTTTTTGTGTTTCACTCTGTGCCTTAGCAAGTGTCAGTTCATCAACCGTTTGCTGAATTTCCTGTAATTCTTTACTTAATTCGGCTAATCGTGATTGTGCAGCTGCCTGTTGTTCATTTAAAGATTCTTTACGTGTCGATAATGAAGTTTGCTCCGACTGCGTAATCGTTACAGTCGTCTGCAGGTTCTTTACAATCATATCGAGTTCCATAAGCTTCGCACGGTGGATTTGCTCTTGTTCACGCAATGATTCACCTTGCAGCTTCATCTCTTCCAATGAATGTCGTAATGCTGCAATCTGTTCTTTCTTCGTCGCTACCGTATGCTCTGCAGAATGGATTGTTGTTTCCATTTCCCCTAATGTTGATACGAGTTTGTCGAGTTCGGCTTTTCGCGAAAATAATGAACTTTGCTGTTTTACGGCACCACCGGTTAAGGAACCACCAGCATTCACGATGTCCCCTTCAAGTGTAACAACCCGGTACTTAAATCCGCATAAACGGGCAATTTGACTCGCGCCTTCTAAAGAAGATGCAACTAGTACATTCCCTAAAAGGTTTTCGATAATTGTAGTATTTTCTTGTGCATAATTCACTAGTTCATATGCTAAGGCAACATATGCAGGATGTGATTGAATATCACTTAATTGCTGTGCATGAATCTTCCGAGAGCGCATAACTGTTTTCGGTAAAAATGTTGCACGGCCTGCACGTTTTTGCTTCAACCAGCCAATTGCTTTTTGGGCATGTTGTTCATTATCAGTCACAATATGCTGTGAAGCTGCGCCTAATGCTGTTTCAATTGCCTGTGAGTATTTCGCCTCGACTTGAATCAGCTCGGCAACCGCACCTTCAATCCCTTGCAGTTCTTTACGATCCCGCGCTAAAAGGACTTCCTTAACACCATGGAAGAAGCCTGAAAAATCAGCCTCAAGTTCAGCCAATGTTTCTTTACGTGCCTTTAATTGCTGATGATGCTGATAAGCTTTATACAATAATGCTTGCTTTTCATCTAAATCGGCAGTCGCTGATTTTAACTGAAGCTGCATGACATCAAAATGACCAAGCTGCTCTTTCACAGACTGTTCTGCCTGTTCCAGCGCACGTTCTGTCACTTCTTTTGCAACGAGTGCTTCAGTCAGTTCTTTTTGAATTTCTGATGAACGACCTGTCATTCGCTCAACAGATGCCTGTTCCTGCGAAAGTTGCTGGTCGATATGCTTTAATTCATTTTTTACTGTCGCTTCTTCATTCAGCAGGTTAATATACGTATTTTTCGCATCTTCAATTTCTTGTTCGATTTCCGAAGCAGAGCGTGTTAAAGCTTGCTCTACTTGCTTTAACGTTGAACGAATTTCAGTTACGATTTTTTGCTTTTCCGTAAACTGACCGCGTTTTTCCCGTTCAGCCTCTTGCAGATCTTTTACCGTATTGGATGCTTCCGTTAAGCTATCACGTAGTTGCTGAATTTGTTTTTCGGCATTTGAACGCTTTTCGTTAAATAGCGCTTTACGCCCTTCCCAACGTTCTACTTCTGCGCTCGCTTCGACAAGCTGCTCTTGAGAACTGTCCAGCACTTCATCAATCGCTTTTAACTCCGTACGCATTTTGCGCAATTGCTGTTCAACTGTCGCAATTTCCGTTGCATGTTCTTTTTCGGTTGCTGTTAATTTGCGCTGCTCTTCGGTATAGCCTTGCAATACTTTCCCGCTTGTACGGATATCATGAACCATTAATGCTATATCAAAATCTTTCAGTTCTTCTGTCATCCGCACATAATCTTTCGCACTGGAAGCCTGAATTTTCAATGGCTCCAGGCGCTGGTCGATTTCATGCAAAATATCGAGAACCCGATTTAGATTTTCATCTGTTTCAACAAGTTTATGCTCCGCTTTTTTCTTGCGCAGCTTATATTTTAAAACACCTGCAGCCTCTTCAAAAATACTGCGGCGGTCATCTGGACGGCTGTTTAAAATTTCATCAACTCGTCCTTGGGAAATAATTGAAAAGGCTTCTTTCCCAAGCCCCGAATCCATAAACAAGTCTGTAATATCCTTCAGGCGACACTGCTGGTTATTCAATAAATATTCACTCTCGCCCGAGCGATAGACACGTCTTGTCACACTTACCTCAGTATAAGGTATTGCTACTTGTTCATCTGTATTATCTAAAACAAGTGTAACTTCCGCAAAATTCAGTGCTCTTCTCGATTCACTTCCTGCAAAAATAACGTCTTCCATTTTGGCTCCACGCAGGCTTTTGGCAGACTGCTCTCCTAATACCCACCGGATTGCATCTGTTACATTACTTTTCCCACTACCATTTGGTCCTACAACTGCAGTAACACCAGGTACAAAATCGATCCCGATTCGTTCGGCAAATGATTTAAAGCCTACTACTTCGAGTCTTTTAAGGAACATGTTATTCCTCCTCTTGCTTTGACTGCTTAAGCATTAGCATGGCACTTTGCGCTGCTTGCTGCTCAGCCTCTTTCTTTGATTTTCCACGGCCAATACCTAACTCTTGGCTGTTTAACAATACGCGTGAAACGAATGTTCGATTATGTGCTGGACCTTTTTCATCAACTATTTCGTAATTTAAAAGGCCGTTATTTGTTTGTTGAATAATTTCTTGTAATTGACTTTTAAAATCCATCACATGCGAAAAAGCACCGACTTCAACTTTAGGGAATACGACACGTTCTAAAAATGCGACAACAACTTCTAAACCTTGATCTAAATAAAGGGCTCCGACAAATGATTCAAATACGTCAGCAAGCAATGCAGGACGTTCACGACCACCTGTTAATTCTTCGCCTTTACCTAATAATACAAATTGTCCGAAGTTCAATTCGTTCGCAAAAACAACTAGTGATGGCTCACATACGATTGATGCACGTAATTTCGTAAGTTCCCCTTCGCTCATATGCGGAAATTTTTCAAATAAATATTTTGATACAGATAACTCTAATACAGCGTCCCCTAAAAATTCTAATCGTTCGTTGTCCGTAAATAATTTGCGGCGATGCTCATTCACATAAGATGAATGTGTAAATGCTTGATATAATAAATCTTTATTCTGGAAATGAATGTTCATTTCGTTTTCTAAAATTTCAAATTGTGATTTTACTTTTTCAGGGAGGACACCGGGTTTCTGGTTGTTCCCTTTTTTTCTATAGGTCATGTAATTCTGCCTTCCTTCTAGTTTCTATCGTTTAGTTTACCTTGTTCTATAGCATTGTGCAAAGGGTATCAGTCAAAAACCTATCAAATTTCACTATATTTATTCAGCCCACTAGAAATGGCAATTTAACAAAATTTTCAGACGCAAAAAAGGCTGTACAAAAGTCGTTGTGACTTAGTACAGCCTGGTGTTTTATAAATGAATTAGCTAATTTTGCTTTCGATGTATGAAATTGCATTACCAACTGTTGCAATTTTTTCTGCATCTTCATCAGAAATTTCCATATCGAACTCATCTTCAAGTTCCATTACTAACTCAACAACGTCTAATGAATCTGCACCTAAATCCTCACGGAATGATGCTTCTAATTTCACTTCGCTTTCGTCAACGCCTAAACGGTCAACGACTACTTTTGAAACACGCTCAAATACTGTAGACAAATCAGTCACCTCCCCTCAATGCATGCTACTTTAATAATATCACTAACAATGCTTTCTACTACTAACAAGCGAAATTAGAGCTCGCTTTCCACGGGCGGTGCCAATCCTCCTCGTCGCTTCGGTGCTCCTGTCGCTTTCGCTTTCGTCGCAAATAAATTTCCTGCGGTGTATCGGCAGTCCCGCTATTCCCGTAGGAAGCTTGCTTGTAGCGAAAGGCTTAGCCGTCAGCTACACTCGAGCACATTTCGCTAAGTCTTCCATAAATATTTACAGCCTACAGCTTATATATTTAAATAATATTAAGCCATTACCATGCCGCCGTCTATTTGGAGCGTTTGGCCTGTAATGTAGTTGGAACTATCTGATGCGAAAAATACGACAGCTTTTGCGATATCCTCCGGTTGACCTAGTTTTGCCAACGGAATTTGTTTTAGCATACCTTCTTTCAAATCCTCCGGTAAGCCTTCCGTCATTTCCGTTGTAATAAAACCTGGTGCAATTGCATTGACTAAAATATTACGAGACGCAAGCTCCTGTGCAGTTGTTTTTGTCAGACCGATCACACCCGCTTTTGCCGCTACATAATTAGCCTGTCCAGCATTTCCGGCAACCCCAACGATTGAAGAAATATTAATGATGCGACCTGCACGCTGTTTCATCATTTGACGCGTAACAGCTTTTGTACAAAGGAAAACACCTTTTAAATTCGTATTGATGACATCATCCCATTCGTCATCTTTCATACGCATTAATAAATTATCGCGAGTGATGCCCGCATTGTTTACTAAAATGTCGATCGAACCATACGTATCAAGCGCTGTTTTCATTAAATTCTGCACAGAAACCGTATCTGCCACATTCGCCTGTACGGCAATTGCTTCGCCGCCATTTGCTTTAATTTCTTCTACAACTTCCTGCGCCTTTTGCTCGCTCCCGCTATAATTGACAACGACTTTTGCCCCTTCACTTGCCAATTGTAATGCGATCGCGCGACCAATGCCACGGGATGCCCCTGTTACGACAGCACATTTCCCTGTTAAACCCATTGTTTCCACTCCTTTGATGCCTCAACAACTTGTGTCAAACTCGCCTCATCATATACACAGTATGTTTGTACATTGCGGTCAATTTTTTTCACTAAGCCTGATAATACTTTTCCTGGTCCGCACTCGATAAAGACCGTTACCCCTTCAGCAATAAGCTTTTCAATGTTTTGTTGCCATTGTACTGAGCTTGTTACTTGGGCTACCATTTCTTCTTTAATCGCTTCAACAGTTGTTAAGAGCTCTGAAGTCACATTGCTCATTACTGGAATGTTTGGTTCCTGTAATGGTAAATTTGCTACCGTATTCTTTAAATTATGTGCCGCTTCCTGCATTAATGAACTATGGAAAGGACCGCTTACGACTAATGGTAAAGCTCGTTTTGCTCCTGCTTCCTTCGCTCTTTTACATGCTTCGTCAACACCTTGTTTCGTCCCTGAAATCACAATTTGGCCCGGACAGTTGAAGTTCGCTACTTGAACGACTTCTCCTTCAGCGGATACTTGCTGGCAAATGGCGTCTAGTTTTTCTCCATCTAACGCCAATATAGCTGCCATTGCTCCTTGACCTGCAGGTACTGCCTCGTCCATAAATACACCCCGTCTATGAACCGTTTGAACTGCATCTTCAAAATCAATTACTCCTGAAATGACAAATGCACTGTACTCCCCTAATGAATGTCCCGCAGTATATTGCGGTGCAATACCAGCTTCAATCAGCTTATTTGCGATCATCACCCCTGATGTCAATAAAGCCGGCTGAGCATGGTATGTCAGTGTCAATGTTTCTTGTGGACCGTTTAACATATAGTCCGACAATGGAAGGTTTAACACTTCGTCCGCTCGTTTATAATACTGTTTGCTTACTTCATCATTCGCAACAAACTCCGCACCCATCCCTACAGTTTGTGAACCTTGTCCTGGAAAAATAAAAGCAATTTTTGTCATTTGATAATCCCCTTTGTAAATACGCTTATTCTGGCTTTGGCAATTGCTCGATTTTTTCGGCAATTGTTTCGCATACTTTATGCTCTACCATAATTGTCGCTTGACGAATCGCACTGTAAATCGCACGTGCATTCGATGAACCATGTGCTTTAATAACAGGTGCTTTCAGGCCGAATAAAGCCGCCCCACCGTATTCTGTATAGTCCATTTTACCTTTTAGCTGTTTTAAGTCATTCTTTACTAATGCAGCAGCAATTTTCGTTTTTGTCGTAGCAAATAACGCTTCCTTCAACATTTTGAATACCGTGCCTGCCGTACCTTCGATTGTTTTCAGCACCATATTGCCTGTAAACCCGTCCGTTACGACCACATCAGCGACCCCATTCAGCAATTCTCGTGCTTCTACATTGCCTTCAAAGTTAAAGTCCGCTTCTTTTAATAATGTAAATGACGCTTTAGTTAATTCATTCCCTTTTTTATCTTCAGTACCGATATTTAATAATCCAATTCGAGGTGCTTTTTGACCGCGAACTTGCTTCACATAAATATCTCCCATAATTGCGTACTGTAATAAGTTTTCAGGTTTTGCATCTGCATTGGCACCTAAATCAAGCATAAGGAAGCCGTCGCCATTCATTGTCGGTAAAGTTGTTGCTAATGCAGGACGCGCTACTCCATCAATACGTCCTACTTTGAAAAGTCCGCCTGCCATTAAGGCACCAGTATTCCCTGCCGATAAACAAGCGTCCGCCTTTCCTTCAGCAACTGCATCCAGCATACGAGCCATTGAAGAATCTTTTTTGCGGCGTACTGCGCGTGCCGGATCGTCCTCTGCCTCTACAACTTCACTACAATGAATAACCGTTAAGCGTTCGTGATTTTTTAAATATGGCGCCATTTTCTGTTCATCGCCATATAGATCAATCGTTAATTTCGGAAAATCTTCAAGCGCCATAAAGACTCCTTCTATGATTGCCTGTGGTGCGTTATCTCCGCCCATACCATCTACTGCTATTTTCATGTTGTTTCTTCACCTTTCATCCGATACATTTCAAACTCTCCCTTGAAAACTACTTCATTATCAACGGAAGAAGTCACTTCGATAAATGTACGGTTTTTATCAGGGTTTTTCCCTTTTACAACAGCCTTCGTTACGACACGATTGCCTGCACGAACCGGCTTTACGAAAGCTACATTTGATTTTACAGTAAGGGCAAGCTCATCATCAATTACTGCAACCGCCAAAGAATTGGCCTGTGCAAATAAATGGTGACCACGCGCTATGCCGTTGCGCTGGAAAACATGTTCTTCTCCAACATCAAATATTGAAATTGCCCGATTATCCAGCTCTATATCAATAATTTCACCGATGACCTCATCAAGTGGCAACGATTTTACTTCATCATATTTTTTAGCAGCAACATCTTTAATACGTTCACGCAATTCCGGAATAGCGAGTTCCATGCGATCCAATCGAATTGTTTGAACGCTCACATTAAATTCAGCTGCTAATTGTTCATCTGTCACGAAAGGATTGTCTGCGATCTGTTCAGTCAATAACGACTGTCGCTCTTTTTTGGAACGCTTCATCGTATTTGTTACCTACCTTTAATTTTCTAAAAGATTAGTATTAGCACTTGGTACTAATATCAATATACATGTATAAAAAAAAGAACGCAACAACTTTTTGTTGCGTCCTTGAAATCTTAAGCTTCCAAGCTTAGCTGCCACAGCACACCAAACTTATCTGTTACTTGCCCATAGCACTTGCTCCAAAAGGTCTCCTGTAACTCCATTACGATCTTTCCGCCTTCTTTTAAACCATAGAAAATAAATCGGATTTCCTGCTCGTCTTTTGACGTATAGGCAATACTGATATTGTCCCCTACCGTCACTTGCGGAGAGCCCGGATACGTATCGGAAAACATCATTTGACCTTCCTCCAGTTCAATTTGTGCATTCATGACCAAATCTTTTGCTTCTGGCGGAATAGGGTGTTCAGGATTTGGCGGTAATTCTCCAAATGTTGAAATCGTTACACTTTTGGCATTAAACAGTTCTGCATATAACACTACTGCCTCTTTTGCTCGTCCATTTAACACAAAATACGGATACATGTTTCCCATCTTATTACCTCTTTTCAGCATTTTTAAGTAGCCTAAATAGTTTTCCACCAATTACAGGTTCTAACCGTTTAATCGATTCGTTCTCCTTGCATAACTCCAGAAGCCGTTAAATCTTCTCTTAAAAATTCATATTCCTGATCTTTCCAGAATGCTTCATCATAGAGCATTTTCTCGGCATCCTGTCTTGCCGTTTCAAGAGCCCGGTAATCATGGACAAGGTCGGCCAATTTAAATTCCGGCAACCCGCTTTGCCGTTTTCCGAAGAAATCCCCTGATCCTCGCAGCTCCAAATCTTTTTCAGCTAGGCGGAAACCATCATTCGTCTCGGTCATACTCATCATACGTTCTTTTCCTTCATCTGTTTTCGGATCGGCAATCAGCACACAATAGGATTGATGTTCTCCACGACCAACACGTCCACGCAGCTGGTGAAGCTGCGCCAAACCAAAACGCTCGGCATCATAAATTGTCATGAAAGTCGCGTTTGGTACGTTTACCCCAACTTCGACAACAGTTGTCGATACAAGCACATGAATTTTCCCATCACTAAATGCTCGCATGACCGCATCTTTTTCGTCAGAATGCAATCGACCATGCATCAGGCCGATTTCAAAACGGGTGCCGAAATACGCCTTCAATTGTTCGTAAGCTTCCACTGCATTTTGCACATCCAGTTTATCGGACTCTTCGATTAACGGCGCAATGACATACGCTTGGCGGCCTGCTTCAAGTTCTTGGGTCATGCGCATCAGCACACTGTTCAGCTGTTCTTTTTTCAGCCAATGCGTTTCAATCTCTTTACGCCCGGCAGGCAACTCATCAATAATCGAAACATCCATCTCACCAAAAGCTGTAATGGCTAATGTACGCGGAATAGGTGTTGCGGTCATGAACAGTACATCCGGATTTTCGCCTTTTTCACGCAGTACACGACGTTGTTCTACACCAAAACGATGCTGTTCATCCGTTATGACAAATCCTAGCTTCTTGAATTCAACATCCGGCTGAATGAGTGCATGTGTCCCAATGAGAATATCGATTTCTCCTGCTGCAAGTTGTGCCAATAATTCACGGCGTGCCTTTGTCTTTGTCGAGCCCGATAATAATGCTATCTTAACGCCAATCGGATCAAACCACATATGCAGGTTTTCTGCATGTTGCTCTGCTAAAATTTCGGTCGGCGCCATTAGAGCCCCTTGATATCCTGCCGTTACAGCTGCATATAGTCCGATCGCTGCCACGACAGTCTTTCCAGATCCTACATCCCCTTGAAGCAGACGATTCATACGTTGCGGCAATAACATATCTTTGCAAATTTCATTGACAACCCGCTTTTGGGCACCTGTAAGCTCATATGGCAATGTCGTTATAAATGCTTTTAATTTTTCCAGATCAAAGCGAACGGAAATTCCTTTCTCATTTTCCTTATTCGCTTTTCTTAGGGCTTGAATACGCAGCTGGAACTGCAGTAATTCCTCATATACGAAACGGCGACGGGCCTGTTTTGCATGATCTGCATTTAGCGGAAAATGCACCCCTTCGAGCGCTTCTTGAATATTAACTAACTGATAGCTTTCACGCAGATAATTTGGCAATGTTTCAGGCAGTTCTTCCTTCACAGTATCCAACGCCTGGCGCATATATTTACGGAAGCGCTTTTGCTGAATATTCCCCTTTAAACTATAAACAGGCTCAAAATCCACTTGTTCTGTTTTCGGCCCGAATGTCACGGACGATCCGACAATAACTTGACGTCCGCGATCCCATTTACCGGTAACGGTTATGATGCCGCCAGTTGAAATTTTTTGCCGCAAATAATTTTGATTGAAAAACACAACTTTAATTAAATGTCTTCCTGCAAGAGCCGTAAATTGTAGTCGGGATTTATTTTTCCCTAAAAATAATACGGTCGGTTCACTTTCGACACGTGCTTCAATCGTCACACGCTCATTATGCGGTGTTTCAGTTAAATCTTTTAATCGAAAATCTTCATGGCGGTATGGAAATGTCCAAATCAAGTCATGGATTGTCTCGATGCCAATTTTCATTAAATTTTCGGCTGTTTCTTTTCCGATTCCCTTTAATTGTGAAACTGGCTCATGAATCATTGTCGACACTTCCTTTACGAATTATTTATCCCGCATTAACGGGTAGTAAAAGCCCGATTGGTTCGGGCCGACACGATGTTGGTTACACAAGCGTTGTCACAGGACGTGACGATTTTAGCTTGTGTTCCTTATAATCAGTGTGGGATGACCCCCCTGATTGAAGTTTCACTTTATAGTTTAACAATATCATAAAATGGGTGCATACGTTCTCTCATAAACTAAAAAAAGAACACAAAAATTTGTGTTCAATTTTTTATTAATTCAATGCAATATTATAACAAAGAGATAATTTCCTTATTAAATTATTATATTAATAAACAAACGTTAGTTACTGCCTACACGAGATTTGAGCAGGCTTTTCAGGTCTCCGCCTTCAAAGATTGCATGGGTAATCGCTTTGCCTGTTGGTGTTGCGGCTAAACCGCCTCGCGCTGTTTCTTTCAAGTTCGGGCTCATTGCCTGACCGATTCGGTACATTGCGCCGATTACCTCATCACATGGAATGCGGCTTGTCACACCTGCCAATGCCATATCCGCTGCGACTAATGAGTTGGATGCACCCATTGCATTACGTTTAACACAAGGTACTTCCACTAAGCCTGCAACCGGGTCACATACTAATCCGAGCATATTTTTCAGCGTGATGGCAAATGCTTCCGAACTTTGCTGCGCTGTTCCGCCAGCCATTTCTACAATCGCTGCCGCCGCCATTGCCGATGCACTGCCGACTTCTGCCTGACAGCCGCCTTCTGCACCTGAAATTGAAGCATTGTTCGCAACGATAAATCCAAATGCTCCCGAAGTGAATAAATATCGAATCATTTGTTCACGTGTCGGATTTAATTTATTTTGAACTGCAAATAATGTCCCCGGAACTACTCCCGCTGAACCTGCTGTTGGAGTCGCACAAATTGTACCCATTGCCGCATTCACTTCATTTGTCGCAACAGCTTTGCTGACAGCATCAAGTAAAAGGTCTCCGGCTAATGTATTGCCTTTTTTAATATAATTTTGAATGAGTACAGCATCGCCACCAGTTAAACCTGTTACGGATTGTACACCTTTTAAGCCGCGCTCTACTGCTTCTTCCATAATCGTTAAGTTGCGGTCCATCTGTTTAAAAATATCTTCACGAGAGCGACCTGTAATTAACATTTCCTGCTCAATCATTAACTCGGAAATAAGCTTTCCTTCTCTCTCAGCCAACTCCACTAACTCTCGAACACTGCGGAATAAAACATCCATATTTGTCACCCCTAGTTATTAATTTTCGATACCTTCGTAATATGTGGAATATATGAGATTTGCTCTAACAGACGCTTATCTATATTTTGATCGACTTCAATTACCATTAAAGCCGTTAATCCACGTTCAATACGCGATACTTCCATATGTCCAATATTGACATCATGCATGGCCAAACAGTTCGCCACGTTTGCAATACAGCCGGCACGGTCATCATGCACAACCAGAATTGCCGGCATCCCGCCTGTCAGACGCAGCTTAAAGCCATTAACTTCGCTAATCTCAATTTTACCGCCACCAATTGAAATACCTTCAACGCTCATTTCCGATTCATCATCGCCCATTAAAATGCGCGCAGTATTCGGATGCTCTTTATTGGCTGTTTCAGGAATAAACTCAAACTGTAAGCCTGCTTTTTCCGCTTCAGCAAAAGAAGTTTTAATCCGTTCATCATCCGTATCGTAATCTAGTAATCCACCTATAATTGCCACATCCGTACCATGACCGCGGTATGTTTCGGCAAAAGAACCGTATAAATAAATTTTCGCCCATTTCGGCTGACGTCCAAACAAATCGCGTGCAACACGTCCAATACGTGCTGCCCCTGCTGTATGTGAAGAGGACGGACCAATCATAACAGGTCCAATAATATCAAAAACCGAAGTAAATTTCATAAAGTTATCCCCCCATATTCTTTTATACTTTCATTTACTCCTAGTGTACTCATTTTTTCTGCAATTAACAAACTTCTTGTTGTAAAATCAGAATAATAACCATAATGAGGATTAAACTCCATAAGTTAACGCTGACAATTAAGCGGTTAGATGAATAAATCAATAGAATTATTCCCCTTACTTCCCACCAAATAGGTCTCACTACTGTAAACACCGCAAATTTGGGGCTTATTACCAAAGCGCCCGCTTAAGACACTTAAACATAATGAAAGCAGTGCATACTTGAAAGTACACACTGCTTTCACTATTTATTTTATTCTACAGATAAAATGAACGGATAAAGGGATTGTTTACCTTCAACAATTTCCACTTCAGCATCCGGATAATTTTCTTCGATAAAGTTTTGTAATTCTTCGGCTTGTTCAGCTGTTGCATCTTCACCATAAATGATTGTGATGATTTCTGAATCTTCATCCATCAATCCTTCAAGCACTTTTTTAGCTGCATCCATCATTTCAGGAGTCGATAAAATAATTTTACCTTCAGCCAATGCCATATAATCATCTTTACGGATTTCAACACCGTCGATCGATGTATCACGCACGGCAAATGTTACTTGACCAGTCTTTACATGTGCAAAGCCTTGTGTCATGTTTGCCTTATTCGTTTCAACTGACTCGGCAGGATTATATGCTAAAATAGCTGCCATTCCTTGAGGGATCGTTTTTGTCGGCACAACCGCTGCTTCAATTTCCAGAAGTTCAGCTGCTTGCTCTGCCGCCATAATGATATTTTTGTTGTTCGGTAAAATTAGTACTCGCTCTGCACCAATTTCTTTTACCGCTTTTACGATATCTTCTGTAGAAGGGTTCATCGTCTGTCCGCCTTCAATTACATAAGAAGCACCGATCGAGCGTAGAAGATTGGATACACCTTCACCCATTGCAATCGTTACAATCGCATATGGAACTTTTGTTTTTTGCTGTTTCGCAGGTGCTTGTGGTGCATCGTTGACGATCGCAGAATGCTGTTCACGCATATTGTCTACTTTAATTTTAATTAAGCTACCATATTTTTGACCCGCTGCAAGTACGGCACCTGGAGTTTCCGAGTGTATATGTACTTTTGCAATTTCATCGTCCGAGATGACCAGTAATGAGTCGCCCATCGGATTCAACTCTTGGCGGAACTCGTCTTCATCAAAAGGCGCTTTGTCTTCTTCGAAACGCACCATGATTTCTGTACAGTATCCAAATTCGATGTCAGATGTGTCCATGAAGTCTTGTACACGGTGATGTTCTGCACTAATTAAATCATCCAGTGAAGATTCATTTTTTTCCGGTAATGGCTCGCCTTTCATAGAAGCAAGGAATCCTTCATAAACGAACAGTAAACCTTGGCCGCCACTATCGACAACGCCTACTTCTTTTAATACAGGTAAAAGATCCGGCGTGCGGTTTAATGATTGTTTTGCTTCCTCGATAAAAGCTTCCATCAAGACAATCATATCTTCTTCTGTTTCAGCAACTTCCACACCTTTTGCCGCCGCTTCACGAGCAACCGTTAAGATTGTCCCTTCCACTGGTTTCATAACGGCTTTATAGGCAGTATCTACGCCAGCCTGGAATGCGTTCGCTAAGTCTTTTGCATCGATTTCAGCTTCTTTTTCAATCGCTTTACCGAACCCGCGGAATAACTGCGATAAAATTACGCCTGAATTTCCGCGTGCGCCCATTAGTAAGCCTTTTGATAAAGCCTGAGCTGTTTTGCCGATATGTGCACTTACATTGGCTTCTGTTTCATCTGCACCAGATGTCATTGATAAATTCATATTTGTCCCTGTATCACCATCCGGCACAGGGAATACATTTAGCGAATCTACATATGCTGCATTTTGGTATAGGTGATGTGCACCCATTTGTACCATTTCAGCAAATTTAATTCCGTCTAAAGACTTCATTCGATTCATTTCCTCCTCTTACACGTTCGCAACACGAACGCCTTGAACAAAAATATTAACTGATTTAACGCTCATACCTAATGTTTTATTTACTGTATATTTTACTTTGGATTGTACTTGATAAGCGATTTCAGAAATTTTCGTACCATAGCTTACAATAATGTACATATCAATATGTAAGTCATCACCTTCTTGGCGAATGAGCACACCTTTTGCAAAATTCTCTTTTCGTAAAATATCTGTTAATCCATCACGAATCTGATGTTTTGATGCCATGCCTACAATGCCATAGCATTCAATCGCTGCTCCACCAGCAATTTGAGCAATAACATCATTGGATATATCAATATGACCGAATTCGTTATTTAATTCTACTGACATAGTGAATGCCCCCTTGGCTCTATTTGACTAATTTATATTGTACTACACAAAAGTCGATTATAAAAGAAAACGTTCATCTACGTCTAGCCTGAAGTCGTTTTTTTGAATTTCTCTTTATTAAAAATCTCTTTATTTTTAATCTTTTAATAAAGTGAAATTTCAATTAGTTAGGTTCTTTATCCCCACTGAATGCAAAACAACATCATATTTTTTTTTGCACAACCTAATTAGAGTATTCGACAATTTTCAGTTGTTATACAAGGAAGCATTTTTGAAACATATCACTGACTATTTTAGCTCAATACCGAAATATATGTTTATCCGCACATTCCACTACAGGCTGACGCTTTCCGCGGGCGTGGGCCATTCCTCACCGCTACGCTCTTGCGGTATATCGGCCGTCACGCTTATCCCGCAGGAGTCGCCGCCTTCTGTTCCATGTGCTTAGCTGCCAACCGACTATTTATTACGTACCTATTTTGGCCGAGTCCCACTATTAACCGCGAAAAATTCGATATGATTATGCAAAATGGATATTTTTGCCGGAAGTTGGCTGATTAAGTCTCCGTCAACATTCAGCGGAAATGCTTCAGTCGCTTTTATATGCATTTCACGTGCATTCAATTTAATAATATTGTCATCGTCCTCATAATTGCCTGTAAGCAAATTTTTAGCCGTCCCTACTACTTGTAGTGTGCTCGTACTTTTAATAATAAACCCGTGCAAGAGGCCGTCTGATTTATCGGCATCTTCATTTAGTTGGCGGAAGCTTCCGACGGAATCGGTTAATACACATATGAAGAGCATCATATTTTCTTTATACGTTTGTCCATCTGCCGTTACTTCCATTTCGTAGGAGTCATTTTGAATGGCCGCTTTCACTCCTTCAAATAAATAGGCGAGCGATCCAAGAGATGTTTTTTGCTCTACCGACACGTCACCAACCGCTTCTGCCAATAATCCGATTGCAATGACATTCGTGAAATAATGATCGTTCACTTTCCCGATGTCCGCTTTTGTTGTTTTTCCGCCAAGTAACGCTATCGCCTCATCAGGATCAAGCGATATGTCCAATGCACGCGCAAAATCATTGACTGTACCTAATGGAACAACTCCCACAACAGGGCGGTGAGGCTGCTCGGCAATTCCGTTGATCCCTTCATTTAGTGTACCGTCTCCTCCGACTAAAATGACCGCATCATATTGCTCATCACATGCCATTTTAGCAAAGCGGGTTGCATCCTTCTCACCTTCTGTTTCTTTTACAATGACTTCATAATTATGTAATTGTCCGATAATTTTCTTTTCATACTCACTTGCTTTTTCTTTCCCTGAAGATGGGTTGATGATGACCATACACTTTTTCATAAATATTTCCCCCAAATAATTAGTTTATATAGTACATTACCTTTTCCAGGAAGTTTTTAATCCCGATTAAGCAAAATGGGGTGTAAAGGTTTTTTTCTTGAAAGGTTATGTAAAATGTCTTGCACTCATTGACTCTGTATGTTAAATTATTATGGTATGTGAAATAACGAACTGAAATAAAGATTTCAGATTCAGCTGTAAGGAGGAATTTTACAATGCCAAAACAATGCGTAATTACTGGCCGTAAAGCTCGTACAGGCAACAACCGTTCACACGCTATGAACGCTAACAAACGTACTTGGGGTGCTAACCTTCAAAAAGTTCGTATCTTAGTTGACGGTAAGCCAAAACGTGTATGGGTTTCTGCTCGTGCTTTAAAATCAGGTAAAATCGAGCGCGTATAATCGCGTATAGAGTATCAGCAATTTGCTGGTACTCTATTTTTTTGCAAAAAATGAACAAAAGCGCTAAAGCGCCCGTTCAACTCCGAGGGGGTATAACGCCACGTCCTTGTGGCATACCCCCAATGGCTCACATCGTGTGAGCCTCAGACATTGGAAGGCCCGACGCAAAAGTAAACGGTTCACCACTTTTGCACGGAGGGACTGAAATGGCCGAGGAGTTGGCGCTTTAGCCTGGACGGGGACAAAAACTTGTTTCCAGGTTATCCATAGTGCGATAGTTTATAATTTCCTTAAACAACAACATAAAAAATACAGCCCATAATCACTATGAGCTGTAGACAGGATCTTTATTTTTCTTTTTTATCTCTACGAAACAACTTCACGCAGCCTCTTGCCACACCGCTTAACCATTTTGGCATTTGGAATGTATATACTTTCAGTGTTGTTCCTCCTTAATCTTTACTCTTTATCATTAAACATATGCCTTCCCTAAATGAAATAGACCCTGTACCTATTATTTCATTGCTTGTGAAACGCGTTGTCCCCTGTTCAATCACTTCATCTGTCGTCTCATATTTAACACTACGCAACGTCACCTTTCGCAGAGTCTTTCCATAGGCAAAAAACGATACGTAAGAATAATAGTCTTCTGTCAAAATATGTGTACCCGGCAGTAAAAATTGAATGATATTATGAGAATTAATGATTTTAAAAGTAATATGAGGATGCTGCTGCTGCATGAGAAATACAGACCGTAATGTCGCTTCGTAATGATCTAAACGCCCGCCTGTAACACCCGTTAAAAAGACTTCCTGCGGCTCATATGTGAGTGCCTTCTGCAAGGCTAAGTCTGTATCCGTCTCATCTTTTTCTGCCTGAAATTGTTCAACATGGTCTACAGCTTCGGAAATCCGCGCAAATTCCTCCGCTGTAATGGAATCAAAATCACCGACAATACTATGTGGCTGTATGCCTTTGTCCACTAAATATAATGCCCCCCGGTCGACTCCAATCCAGACATCCGGTGTTAAAGAAAAGGCGACCTCATGAACGGGGCCGCCTGAGCAGATTGCTACAATCATTGAATTGCCGCTAATCCTGCTTGTTTAATTTCCTGTAAAGCTTGTGCGCGATCTTCTTTACTGTAAATAGCTGAACCAGCAACAAAAACCGTTGCACCTGCTTTTGCACAAGGTACGATTGTTTCAGCGTTAATTCCGCCATCAATTTCAATTTCGATATTCAAGCCACGTTCTTTAATAATTTCCGATAATGCTTCCACTTTCGGCACAACCGATTCAATGAACTTTTGTCCGCCAAAGCCAGGGTTTACCGTCATAAACAGCACCATATCAACATCTTCCAAAATATGCTGTATTGTTTCAATCGGCGTATGCGGATTTAATACAACACCCGGTTTCACACCGTGTGAACGAATTAACTGAATCGTACGGTGCAGATGGCGGCATGCTTCAACATGTACCGTAATATAATCTGCACCCGCTTTCGCAAACTGTTCAATATACTGGTCCGGATTTTCAATCATTAAATGTACGTCCATCGGTAATGTAGAAAGAGGACGAATGGCTTCTAATGCAATTGCACCAAATGAAATATTCGGTACGAAATGACCGTCCATTACATCGATATGAATCAATTCGGCTCCTGCTGCTTCTACTTCTTTTACTTCTTGTCCCAGCTTTGCAAAATCTGCTGCTAAAATTGATGGTGCAATTTTAATCATGTCTAATACCTCGGCTTTCGGTCAATAATTTCTTGTAAGATTTGTTCATAATGCTCATAGCGGTACGAACGGATTTCTCCCGTTTCTACTGCCTGTTTTACCGCACATTTCGGTTCTTTTATATGCAGACAACCACGGAACTTACAATTCTCGCTAATACGTTCGAACTCTGGTAAACAGGATGTCAGCTCTTCTTTTTCTATCATTTCAAAATCAAAAGAACTAAAGCCTGGTGTGTCCGCCAATAGTCCGCCGCATACTTCAATCAGCTCGACGTGGCGAGTTGTATGTTTCCCGCGCCCTAAACTTTTTGAAATAATACCTGTTTTTAAATCAAGCTCAGGAAGCAATGTATTTAATAATGTTGACTTTCCGACACCTGACTGTCCGGCAAGCACCGATGTTTTTTCTTGCAAGTATGGTTCAATTTTCTCCAGCAATGTTGGATCATCAATATATGTTTCGATAATGTCATAGCCGATTTCTTTATAGTCGTCAATGTATGTTTGTAGATGTGCACGTTCTGCATCATTTAATAAATCCATCTTCGTTAAAATAATGATCGGCTGTACATGGAACGACTCGAGCACGACTAAAAAACGGTCGAGCAGCACTGTATTAAAATCCGGTTCTTTTGCGGAAAACACAAGTAATGCCTGATCCACATTCGCAATCGGTGGTCGGACGAGTTCGTTGTGACGTTCCAGTATTTTATCGATGGAACCATCCGATTCCCCATCATAGGAATATTCCACAAAATCGCCGACTAGTGGTGATTCTCCGCGATTACGGAAAATCCCACGAGCGCGACATTGAATTAAATTGCCGTCTTTTTCAACATAATAATAACCGCTTAATGCTTTTCGAATTTGGGCTTGCGCCATCCAATTCCTCCTTATTCCGCCAATTCTTCATACGTAATTGTTTTATTTTCGATTACATTGTTATCCCGTACAATCTGATAGGCTGCTTTGTCCCCTTCAACGATGACCAGCTTAATTGTATATAAAGTATCTTCATTAATCGTTAACTTTTCTACAGGCTCTGCCATTGTACGTGTTTTGTCCTGAATGTAAATGGAGACCTCTTGCTCGATCCCTTCTTCAAAAGGCTCGTACGGAATTTCAATTGTTTTTGTATAGAACTTTTCCTGTTTTGCTTTTGGTCCTTTTGAGATGACGACATTAATTGTGCCACCTTTTTCAAGCTTCGTGCCTGCTTTTGGTGTTTGACTGATTACTTCACCTGCCGGTTTATCCGAATATTCTTCACCAGTTACATTCACTTTAAAACCTGAGCTTTTTTCATATTCTGAACGGTTTGCATCATTAAACGCCATCAAGTCACGCACCGTTACTTGTTCCTGTCCTCTACTAACTGTTAATACAACATCTGTCTCATTGACGTGAATTTCCTCTCCAGCTTCCGGTGTTTGACCGATAATTTCGCCCGCTGCATGCTCTGAAGAATATTCCTCTCTAAAATCATAGCTATTATATTCTTCTAACGCATCGATTACATCATCACGCTGTTTACCGACGAAATCCTCCATCTTTGTCAATTCCTTACCGATACTGACGATTAAATCCACCGTAGTGCCTTTATCACGTTCCCGACCTGCTTGCGGATTCGTTTCAATGATATTTCCGGATTCAATTTCTTCATTGTTGCGTTCCTCTTGTTCGCCAATAACGAAACCTTGCTCTTCTAAAATTCGAATTGCTTCTTCAACCGTCATATCTGTCACATCTTCTATGACTACTCTATTTGGTGTTAAAAGAACAGCTGCTACTACTGCACCAATTGCTAAAAGAACTAATAGACCAACGATAAGCGGCCATTTTTTCTTTTTCTTTTTTGGCTTAAGCGGCTTCGGTTCTTCCTCTGCAGGCGGTTTTGAATCGATTCGGACTGTCTGTTCCGTAATGCCGGTAGATGGCTCCTGAACCGGGACAGGTACAGGCTTCGGATCTTTTATAATCGGCATTAGCTTTGTCGCCCCATTATCAACCGGCGGCATAAATTTAGGTTCATTCACCCGTTGTAATGATAAACATGTATTTAAATCTTCTTCCATCTCTTCTGCATTGCTGTAGCGGTGGTTTTGATCTTTTGCTGTTGCCTTTAATACGATATTTTCCACGCTTTGCGGAATGCTTGCATCGAATTCACGTACGGAAGGTGTTTCCGCCTGCAGATGCTTTAACGCAATAGATACAGCAGATTCCCCTGAAAATGGCAATTCACCTGTTAAAAGCTCATAAAAAACGATTCCAAGTGCATATATATCTGACTTCATCGTTGCTACACCGCCGCGTGCCTGCTCCGGCGATAAATAATGGACTGTTCCGATGACTGAGTTCGTTTGCGTGAAGCTTGTTGCTCCAAGCGATGTCGCAATCCCGAAATCAGTGATTTTCACATTTCCTTCTTCGTCCATCAATATATTTTGAGGCTTTATATCTCGATGAATAATTCCGTTTTCATGTGCATGGGAAATTGCCGATGTAAGCTGCTTCATTATATGGACACTACGCGCTGCAGATAAAGGTGAAAACTCTTGTATGTATTGTTTTAATGTTTTCCCTTTAATGTATTCCATGACAATATAGTGCATATCCCCATCTTCGCCAACATCATAGATGCTTACGATATTAGGATTAGTCAAACTTGTTGCAGACAATGCTTCACGCTGGAAACGACGGTGCAATTCTTCTTCATTCGATAAATCATAACGCAATATTTTAATTGCGACGTCACGGCTTAAAATAATGTCGTGTGCCAAATATACATTTGACATACCGCCTCCGCCAATTAATTTTAAAATTTTATAACGGCCACTTATATGTTTTCCTACTAGCATTGTTACACCTCCTGCACCGTTGTCATTAAGATAAGGGAAATATTATCTTCTCCACCACGCTCATTTGCTAATTGAACTAATTTTTTTCCTTTTTCCTGAACGGAAACCTGTGTAGTAATAATTTTGCCCATTTCCTCTGTAGACAGTTTATTACTTAACCCGTCGGAACAAATGAGTAAAAAGGCCTCATTTGATAGAGTGATTTCATAAAAATCAGGTTCAATCGAAATTTCTGTACCGAGTGCTTTTAAAATAAAGTTCCGTTGAGGATGATTTTGTGCCTCTTCTTCACTAATTTCTCCATTTTCCAATAAAATATTTACATAAGAATGATCTCTTGTTACTAACTTTACTGTTTCGTTTGTAATATGGTATACACGACTGTCGCCAACATGGCTTATCGTGCAATCATTCCTATCAAGCAACACAGCGATCATTGTCGTACCCATACCTTGACAATTTTCATGTGTTAATGAGTAATGATATATTTTTTGATTAATATGTGACACCGCATTACGCAACCATTCCAGCTTTAACTGTTTAGTTGCAAAATTTTCTGCATTTTCCTGTTTAAAGAGTGCATGCATTTCGGTAATAACCATTTCACTCGCTACATCACCAGCATTATGACCACCCATACCATCTGCTAAAATCGCAAGCTTAAAATGATCGGGGCGCTCAAAAAACGCGGCCCGATCTTCATTTATTTTTCGCTTCAACCCAATATCACTTTCCACTGTAAAGTTCACTATAGTCCACCTACTTTGTTTCGTGTGATCGTTCTTGTGCACGTAACTGGCCACATGCAGCTGCAATATCTGCACCTTGCTCACGGCGGATTGTTACGTTAATACCTTGCTCCTTAAGCGTTCTTTCAAAAGCAAAAATTTTACTGCGTGATGTACGAATATAATCACGTTCCGGCACGTAGTTAATCGGAATTAAGTTAACATGACATTTAATATTTTTGATCAGCTTTGCCAGTTCCATTGCTACTTCTTCTGTATCATTTTGACCTGACATTAAACCGTATTCAAATGTAACACGACGCCCTGTTTTCTTCGTATAGTATTTTACTGCTTCCATCAACTCTTCTAATTTATATGCTTTGGCAATCGGCATTAATTTCTGACGTGCCTCTTGGTTCGGTGCGTGAAGAGAAACCGCAAAGTTAATTTGCATGCCTTCATCTGCGAATTCATAGATTTTCGGTACAATTCCCGAAGTCGAAACCGTGATATGACGCGCACCAATATTTAATCCTTTGTCATCGTTCATAATTTTAAGGAAATTCATCATCGCATCGTAGTTGTCAAACGGCTCACCGATTCCCATGATAACAATTGAAGATACACGCTCTTCTGTTTCGTCAAGCTGTTGCTGAACTTTTACGACCTGCTCAACAATTTCACCTGCCATTAAATGACGCTTCAAGCCACCTAACGTAGATGCACAGAATGTACAACCGATACGGCAGCCTACTTGTGTCGTTACACAAATTGAATTACCGTAATCATGGCGCATCAATACAGTTTCAATTGAATAGCCGTCTTGCAGCTGAAATAAAAACTTGATCGTGCCGTCTTTTGATTCTTGTTTAATAATTGTCGATAGTGTCGTTAATGCAAACTCGGCCTCAAGTTTTTCACGCAATGCTTTCGGCAAGTTTGACATTTCTTCAAATGTTTGGACACGCTTTTCATAAAGCCATTCATAAATTTGCGCTGCCCGGAAAGCCTTTTCTCCATTTGCTGTCAGCCATTCCTTCATTTCATCTAGACGTAATGAGTAGACGGAAGGTTTTAACTGTGGCTTTTCTTTCTTCGCACGACGTACCGGTTTATCTGCTGTTTCTTCCACTAAATCCTGAATTCGTTCATCAAATTGTTTTAATTGTTCTTGCTCCATTAGTTAATTGGACGCTCCTTTTTTTACGAATGCAGCTACGAAAAATCCGTCACTGCCTATATCTTGCGGGAATACTTGCAGCATCCCGTCCTGTTGCTTCGCTTCTAGTTGTGTTGGTAAATTTTCAATCGGCACCAAGTTCATTTCAGGGTGCTCTTTTAAGAAGGCTTGTACTGTACCTTCATTTTCACTACGGTCTACTGTGCATGTTGAATACACTAATCGTCCGTCTTGTTTTAATAGCTGGACTGCATTATTCAAAATCGAAAGCTGAATTGTTTGCAGGCTCTCTAAATCTTCTTCTCGCTTTGTATATTTAATATCCGGCTTGCGTCGCATTACGCCCAAACCTGAGCAAGGTGCGTCAACCAGAATCGCATCATAGCCTTCCTTTTGTAAGAAGCCTGCTGCTTTTCTTCCGTCAAGCGGAGCTGTTTCGATAATATTCAATCCTAGACGCGCGACATTCTCTTCGATTAAATCCAATTTTTTCGGATGAAGATCGGTCGCTAAAATCGAGCCTTCGTTTTTCATAACTTCAGCAAGATGCGTTGTTTTCCCTCCTGGTGCTGCACACATATCAAGTACTTTCATACCTGGTTGCGGATTCAGCACTTTTGCCGGCAGCATCGAACTTTCATCCTGAATCGTAATAAGCCCATTTCGGAACGCTCCCGTACGTGCGGCCTGCCCGCTTTCAAGATGCAGACATTCAGGTATATATTCACTGCGGCGCGCTTTTACACCTTCACGTTCAAGTGTTGTCAATACTTGTTCAACAGTTGCTTTCGTCGTGTTGACACGTACTGTCTGCAATGGTGCAATATTATTTTCAAGCAGCATTTCACGTGTTTTATCATAGCCGTAGCTTTCAACCCAGCGATCGACCAGCCATTGCGGGTGACTTGTTTCGATTGCCAGACGCTCATTTGCATCTTCTATTAAATCGGTTGAACGAACACCTTCACGTAAAATCGAACGTAAAATACCATTTACCATTGAGGCAATCCCTTTATGGCCTCGGCGTTTTGCAATTTCCACTGCTTCATTGACAGCGGCGTGTGCAGGAATACGTGTTAAATACTGCATTTGATAGAGCGACATACGCAACAGCCAACGCACCCAAATATCCACTTTTCCGCGAATAAATGGCTCCAGATAATAATCCAGTGTCAGTTTATGCTGCAATGTTCCATATGTGAGCTCTGTTAACAGGCCACGATCTTTCGCATCGATTTTATATTTTTCAATCGTTTGGTGTAATAATAAATTACTGTATGCCTGGCTTTTATCGACCGTCAGTAAAATCGTTAAAGCGGCATCCCGCACATTACCGTCCCAAATTACTTGTTTCTTTTTACTCATTCAAAACGGTCCCCAATCTGTAATTTCGAGCCCGTACCACGTAAAAACTCTTCTGCTGTCATGCGTTTCTTACCTGCTGGTTGTACATCATACAGCGCCAATGTACTGCCATCGCCTGTCGCTACTTCAAAATGATCTTTTTCAATTTTCACGACTTCTCCCGGTGCAGCATTTGTTGCAGTTTCCCCAACCTTTGCTGCCCAGACTTTAAAGTTAGCCCCTTCAAATGTCGTATAGGCAACAGGCCAAGGGTGTAGTCCGCGCACTTGATTATACAATGCACGCGCTTCATTATTCCAATCAATCAACTCCTGCTCACGGCTAATATTGCGCGCAAATGTTACGAGTGATTCATCCTGTGGAATGCGGGCATTTGTTCCGTCGATAATCGATGGCATTGTTTCTTTTAATAGTTCACGACCTACTGCACTTAATTTATCAAACATTGTACCTGTATTGTCTGTATCTTCAATGGCAATTTCCCGTTGTGAAATAATATCCCCGGCATCCAGTTTTTCCGCCATATACATAATCGTTACACCGGTTGATGCCTGTCCATCGATAATTGCCTGATGAATTGGTGCACCGCCTCGATATGCAGGTAATAATGATGCATGGACATTAATACAACCTAGTCGAGGTGCTTCAAGCAGTTCTTTCGGCAAAATCTGTCCAAATGCCGCCGTTACGACAATGTCCGCATTTAATGCTAAAATTTCTTCCAGCTCCTGTGAACCGCGCAACTTTTCAGGTTGAATAACCGGTAAGCCTAGTCGTAGTGCTTCTTCTTTTACAGGTGGCGGTGTTAATACTTTTTTACGCCCAACTGGACGATCCGGCTGTGTAACAACCGCTGCGATGTCATAGCCCTCTTCATGAAGCATACGCAAAATTGGCGCTGAAAAGGCAGGTGTTCCCATAAATACGATTTTTGTCATCGATTATTCCTCCTCAACGTCCGCGTATAGCTCTTCTAATTCTTCCTCTGTTAATACACGCGTCATTTTCGAATCAAATAAAACGCCATCTAAATGATCGATTTCATGCAAAATACAGCGTGCTTCAAAGTCCTCAGCTTCAAGTTCATAAATACGTCCTTCACGATCTGAGGCTTCGATTTTTACGTATGTTGGGCGCTTTACCATGCCAAATAAGTCCGGGAAACTTAAACAGCCTTCCACATCTTCTTCTTCTCCACGTGTTTCAAGTACAATCGGGTTGATCATTTCTAAAATATCTTCACCTAATTCTACGATTGCTACACGTAAATCAACATTAATTTGAGGTGCAGCAATTCCTACACCATCATTTTCTACCATCGTGTCATATAAATCATCTAAAAGTTGAATGATATTTTCATCGATTACTTCAACTTCTCTTGTTTTTTTTGATAGTATATTCGCCGGGTTTTTTACAACTTCTTTAATTGCCATTTCAATACCTCTTTCTATATGCATTAGATCATTGTCGGATCTAAATCAACTGTTAACACAATGCCTTTTTTTATCCATTCCGAACGATACAGTTTTATTAGCTGTAAAAGAACCGGAATCAAATTTGGCTCTACTTTATATTTTATCAAACATTGATAACGATATCTATTTTGGAGACGAGCGATGCTGGCAGTGGTCGGTCCGATAACGGAAACATTAAATGATAAATTGGACCGCAAATACTCGGCAACACGGCCGGCATATTCAGCAGCAAACATGACGTCTTCATGCGACACTTGAATAAGCGCAATATAAAAATATGGCGGATATCCTGCAATGTGTCTTGCATGCATTTCGCGTTCGTAAAACGGAGTATAATGCTGATCTTTTGATAGCTGGATTGCATAATGCTCCGGTGTATAAGTTTGGATATATACTTCGCCCAGTTTATTGTGGCGTCCTGCTCGACCACTTACTTGTGTCATGAGCTGGAATGTTTTTTCCGCTGCACGGTAGTCCGGTAAATGAAGCGAGGTATCGGCACTCAATACTCCGACTAATGTAATATTCGGGAAATCAAGTCCTTTAGCGATCATTTGCGTACCGAGCAAAATATCCGCTTCCCCTCGGCCGAACGCATCGAGCATTTTTTCATGTGCCCCTTTTTGTTTTGTCGTATCGACATCCATCCGCATAACACGTGCTTCCGGGAACAGCTTATGAATTTCTTCTTCAACCTTTTGAGTTCCGGTACCGAAATAACGGATGTTTTCACTTAGACATTCAGGACATGTTTCCGGTATATATTCATCGTGACCGCAATAATGGCATTTCAGCTTTTCCTGATAGCGGTGGTACGTCAACGAAATATCACAGTTCGGACATTGCACTGTTGTCCCGCAATCCCTGCATAATACAAACGATGAGTAGCCGCGGCGATTTAAAAATAGGACGGTCTGTTCTTTTTTATCGAGACGATCCCTTAATGCTTCCATAAGCGGTTCAGAAAACATCGAACGGTTTCCTGCCTGCAGCTGTTCCCGCATATCGATAATCTGAACGGTCGGCAATGCCTGATTTTTTGCCCGCTGTGACAATGTCAGTAACGTATACACACCTTTTTTCGCACGTGCAAACGATTCTAATGCAGGTGTCGCACTTCCTAAAATAACCGGACAATTATAATAATTTCCGCGCCATATCGCGACATCCCGTGCATGGTAGCGAGGCGAATCTTCCTGCTTGTATGTTGACTCATGTTCCTCATCCAAAATAAGCAGACCGAGATTTTTAAACGGTGCAAAAACAGCTGACCGTGCACCTACTACTACCTTTACTTTTCCTTGCTGCACTTTTCGCCATTCATCATACTTTTCACCGACAGACAATCCGCTATGCATAACTGCCACTTCGTCACCGAAACGCGATTTAAAACGCTCCGTCATTTGTGGTGTCAATGATATTTCAGGTACGAGTACAATCGCTTCTTTCCCGTCTGCAATTGTGCGCTGAATTGCCTGTAGATACACTTCTGTTTTGCCGCTGCCTGTAATGCCGTGAAGAAGAAAGGTCTCTTGACGTTTTTCATCTATGGCTTCCGTAATTTTTTTCAGTGCCTTGTCTTGCTCATCTGTTAATTGTAAAAAGTCTGTTTTTACGACTTCCTTTGTAAACGGATCACGGTAAACTTCCTCTTGTATATACGCTGCTGCCCCTTTTTCAATGACACTGTTTAATACACTGCTTGTCACTTGAACGGCTTCATATATTTGTTCCGGTAAAACGATGGCTCCAGCATGGTCTTGCATCCATTCCATCAATGCCAGCTGCTTTGGTGCCCGTTTTCCCATTTGTTCTATCACTTCTTCTATTTGTTCACGGGGATAAATTTGCACTTTACGTACTTGTTTCACTTGGCCTTTTTGTTTCACTTCATTTTCAATATTGACAAGACCTTCTTTTACTGCCCGTTTTAATGGTTTTAATAAATTTGCCTTTTCAAATTGTACTAAATTCACTTTTTTGGCTTTCTCAAAGTAAGGCTGCAGCATTTGAGGTAATTGCGGCACTTCGCCTAGCAGGACAGCATACTTCTCATACTTGGCCCGCAAAGCACCCGGTAGCATTACTTGTAATGCATCAATTTCATAACAGATTGTTTGATGCTTCAGCCATTTTGCCAAGCTCAGCATTTCCTCAGTCAAAATGGATTCCAAATCGAGTATTTCTGAAATCGGCTTTATTTTTTCAACCGGAACGTCTGATTCGGCTACAATGCCGACGACAAAACCAAGCACATTGCGCGGTCCGAATGGGACTTTTACACGACATCCTATGTCAATCAGCTCTTCCCAATCTTCCGGTATTAAATAGTCGAAAGGACGGTCAACCGGATATGCGGAAACATCGACGATTACTTGTGCAAATCTCATTGTCCATCGCTTCCTGATTGCTCACGGAAATGCTTTTCTACGAGTGCAGTAATTTTTTCCGGCTCTTCCAGACGACCTTTCCCTACATAGCCGCATGCCAAAAATCCTTCAGACGGTTCGATAAAGCGGATGCCATCTTCGTGAAGTTGTGCAATATTCCGTAAAACGGCCGGATGTTCATACATATGTACATTCATCGCCGGTGCCACCCAAACAGGTGCAGTCGTTGCAAGTAATGTTGTTGTTACCATATCATCCGCCATTCCATGTGCCATTTTGGCAATCATATTGGCTGTTGCAGGAGCTACGATAATTAAATCTGCCCAATCCGCCAGATCAATATGGGCAATGACATTGGAATCTTTTTCATCGAACGTATCAAAAAACACATCATTTTTAGACATCACCTGGAAGCTTAAAGGGGTAACGAACTTTTGTGCTGAAGCTGTCATGATCACTTTTACATTGAAGCCTGCCTGAGACAGTTTGCTTACTAACGCTACCGCTTTATATACAGCAATTCCACCCGACACACACAATAGTATATTGTTTTTTTTCATTATTTTACCGTCCTTTCAAAGGATAAGCTCCCAAAGAAAAATTCTTAGGGAGCTTCTACTCAGGGAGTATTCTTTTAGTAAATTAACAACTAGATTTCGTCTTCGTAAACAGTTGAAGCGTCTTGTTGAACTTTGCGAAGCTTTCCGGCAGCTACTTCTTCCAATGCTTTTCCTACTGGTTTGTAAGAAACGTATGAGCTTAAGTGCTCGCCGCCCTCTTCTTGCATTTGGCGCGCGCGTTTTGAAGCTAAGCTCACTAAAGAATACTTAGAATCAATTTGTTTTTTTAACTTATCTACTGATGGATATAACATGGTTTCATTCTCCTCTCAACATTGACAAATAGCGTTTTTCCACACGTTCACGACGACAGTGCTCTGCTACTATGATAGCATTTATTTTATCACATGCATTTTGAACTTGGTCGTTTTCTACAACATAATCATATAAACTCATCATTTCGACTTCTTCACGTGCAGTAGCGATACGACGGGCGATTACATCTTCTGTTTCCGTACCACGACCAACTAAACGTTGTTCCAGTTCCGTAATGCTTGGTGGTGCTAAAAAGATAAACAACGCATCTGGTGCTTTTTCACGAATTTGTGCTGCTCCTTGTACTTCAATTTCCAAAAATACATCGCGTCCTGCTTCTAGCGTTTCATGTACATATGCAAGTGGTGTACCGTAATAATTGCCGACAAATTCCGCATGTTCCAGTAAGCCTCCTTGCTCAATTAACGATTCGAATTCCTCACGTGTTCTAAAGAAATAGTCTACACCATCTTCTTCTCCTTCGCGAGGATTACGCGTTGTCATTGAAATCGAATATTCGTAATTTGTATCCGGTTGTGAAAAGAGCTCTTTACGAACTGTCCCTTTACCGACACCTGATGGACCAGATAAAACAATTAATAATCCACGTTGTTTTTTCATAAGTAACTCCTTTATATTATTCAATATTTTGAACTTGTTCACGCATTTTTTCCAAAATCGTCTTTGCCTGTACAACTGCAGCTGAACATTGGGTTGACTGATTTTTTGAACCGATTGTATTAATTTCACGGTTCATTTCCTGCATAATGAAATCAAGCTTCCGTCCAATCGCAATGTTTTCATTTAATGTTTCGGACAACTGATTGAAATGGCTATCCAACCGGTCCAGCTCTTCTGTAATATCAATTCGCTCTGCATAAATCGCAACTTCCGTAAGTAAACGATCATCCAACGTTTGACCGCTCGCCACTTCTTCTAAACGGCTCATTAAACGTTCGCGATATTTTTCAACTGCGAGCGGTGCATAGTGGCGTATTTCAGCAATTTGCGCTTCAAGGTCTTTTTTGTACTGTAGCATCACTTGCTGCAGACCTTGCCCTTCACGATCACGCATCGCAATGAGGTTTTGAATCGCTTCTGCCAATGCATTTTTTACAGATTCTATGATCTCATCCTGCATAAACTCAATTTTTTCAACCTGCAACACTTGGTCCAAACTCACAATCTCCTGCATTGTCCACTTTTCCTCCATTGGAACCGTTCGTGACAATTCCTTTTTTGCCTGGAGGAAAGCATTGAGCAGTGACCAATTGATTTGAATCGTCTGTTCAGTGTCATGGAGCTCCTTCAGAAAAATGATAACATCTATTTTCCCACGAGAAACTGCATCCGACAACATTTTTTTTGCTACTACTTCAGATTCCATCCATTCTTTTGGAAACTTTGTATTAATTTCTAAAAAACGATGATTCACAGCACGAATTTCAACAGTGAGTTGAAAGTGTTTCGTTGTTGTGACCCCCCTGCCGAATCCGGTCATACTACGTACCAAGGTTCGTCACATCCTTCTTTACTTAATTGTTTCAATTATAGCATATGTGTTATCGATTTTGCGTTAACGTCTATTATCCAAATATATATTTTATCATAGATAGGATGTAATAAAATACTTTTTATTTTATGTAAGAAGGAAAGAATTGGCTTCCTATAATTAGGGAGTTGATTTCCATTCCGGGGCGGACGCTTTCCGCGGGCGTGGCCTGAGCTTGTAGTCTCAGGCGTCACGCTGCTCCCGCTGGAGTCGCCACCCCTCCATTCCAATCAACAGGCTTTAATCATATTTCCCTCATATTAATAATACGTTTCCTTAATATATAGTAATTTGCGATAACTACAGGTTTCAACGAAAAAATGGTATGATAAAACAATCAAAGAACTTATATAATGAAAGAGGCATAAAGATGGCATTTGACGGACTATTTACTCGTTCGATGAGCAAGGAACTACAAAGCTTGACTTCCGGACGTATTACAAAAATTTATCAGCCGAATGCACTTGAAGTTGTATTGCAAATTCGTGCAGCAGGCCAAAATAGTAAACTATTATTTTCTATTCACCCTTCGTATTCCCGTGTTCACATAACAGATCAATCGATTGAAAATCCGGCAGATCCGCCAATGTTTTGTATGCTGTTACGCAAACATATTGAAGGAGGCTTTATTTCAGCTGTCATTCAGGACGGCTTTGAACGGGTAATCACTTTTGAAATTGACAGTAAAAATGAAATCGGCGATGCGGTAAAGCGAAAACTCGTCATTGAAATTATGGGGCGTCATAGTAACTTGCTGTTAATCGATGCTAAAAACGATGTAATTATCGATAGCATAAAACATCTGCCGCCATCGATGAACAGCTTCCGGACTGTTTTACCGGGGCAGCAGTATGTCGCACCGCCCCAACAACAAAAAATTGCCCTGACAAGTTTATCGGATGTTGAGTTGAAAGAGGTTTTCTCAAAACAACTAACCGCTAAAGACATTGTCGAACAGTTTGCCGGTTTTTCTCCATTGCATGCGAATGAATTGCTGCACCGTATCACAACAACTGATGCTGTTACTGCTTGCAGACAGCTGATGAATGAAATTGCAACGAGTGCAAACCCGACCTATGTTGAGCAGGAAGGAAAAATCTACTTCTCGCCAACAGCGTTAACTCATTTATCAGGTGCTGTTACAAACTATGGAACACTTGGCGAACTGCTTGACCGTGTATTTTTTGCCCGTGCAAAACGGGACCGGGTAAAACAGCAAGCGGGTGATCTTGAACGCTGGCTGCAAAATGAATTGAATAAATTAAAGCTGAAACAAAAAAAGCTTCAAAAAGATTTCGAACGTGCTCAAAATCTGGAGCAGTTCCAACTTTACGGTGAGCTTTTGATGGCCAATCTTTATAATTTCGAAAAAGGTGCAGAATTTGTAGATGTTGAAAACTATTACAGTGAAAATGCCGAAACAGTAAGAATACCGATTAGCCCGAGAAAAACACCGATCGAAAATGCGCAAAGCTATTACACAAAGTACAATAAAGCAAAGACTGCGTTGGTTATGATTGAAGAACAGAAACATAAAGCAACTGAAGATATCAACTATTTGGAAATGCTTACACAGCAAGTACAGCAAGCCTCCACTAAAGATATTGAAGAAATCCGTGAAGAACTGGCAGAACAAGGTTTACTGCGAATTCGCCAGGCTAAACGAAAAAAGAAACCGACAAAACCCGAACCTGAAAAATTTGTATCTACTTCAGGTATTTCAATTTCGGTCGGCAAAAACAATAAACAAAATGATTATTTGACATTCAAAATTGGAAAACGCAACGAAGTATGGCTACATACGAAAGATATTCCGGGGTCGCACGTTGTCATCCATTCGGAAAACCCGGATGAGCAGACATTAACGGAAGCCGCCGTATTATGTGCTTATTTTTCCAAAGCACGCGACTCTTCATCGGTTCCGGTAGACTATACGGAAATTCGCCATGTGAAAAAACCGAATGGTGCAAAACCAGGGTTTGTCATTTATTTTGAACAAAAAACGCTTTATGTAACACCGGATGAAGCGATTGTTATGAAGCTGAAAAAGTAAATATTAAAAGTGCACTCTAATAAATTTTTAGAGTATGCTATCATAATTATTACTTCATCATTTTACTTTTAGGTAATTCACATGCCATAATAATGATTTTTCTCTATCAAGTAGTGTATATGTATAACCTGTTTTTTCAACCGCATAGTTATAATAATCTCACATAGCCTTTTTAAAGTCAGGATGCACACAGTTTTTAATAATTACTTTTATTCGCTCTTTGGGCGTTATTCCATGTAAATCGGCAATACCATTCTCTGTTTCGATAACATCTACATCATGTTCCGTATTTTCACAGTATGCAACCATTGGCACGATTAACGAAATGTCTCCACCTTTCGCTTAGGACTTCTTAACAAAAATTCCAATACGTTCATTACGTGTGAAATCTCCCGAAATTTAACAGAGAAGCAACCATTTTTATACCCCAAAAACAAAACCCCAGAACTTTTACGATGCTTAAAAGTTCTGGGGTTTTTCAGTTAGAAGCCAGGGGTTATCCCAGCATCTTTAATCACTGATATTTTAGTTTGTCCCTAACTTCTGTTACCACATTTGAAATCAGCGACTCCACTTTTATTCATAATTACTTTAACACCCATTAATTCAACCATTTATATTCTTTACACGGCATATTACCACAACCATTAGCTGATGCTGACATAGGACTAACACTTGCTGTAAATCCAACTGCAAGTAAACATGCCAAAATTAATACTTTAACTTTCTTCATGATATCCCCCCCTTTCACCTATATTATAGCACAAATAACAATTATAGGTAATTATTGCCATAAAATTATTCCATGTTTGTTAATTTAGCTAGTTGTTACCAATAAAGTTCAACAAAATGAGAGATTCCATGTAAAATTTAATAGTTTATAATTTTAAAATACTTTAAACTTAAAAAACCGCTTAGAAATTTTCTAAGCGGTTTTTATTGTTAATAAATTATAATTATTTAATTGGTGCGTCAGCTGTTAATTCAAGTAATTGTAAATCATCCATTGTATCATTAGCATAGTTAGCATTGTAGTTTTTCACACGTTTGTTAACCGGAATGATTTCTGTACGGAAGTATGTCGGAATTGTTGTTGCTTGTTCGAACATATACTCTTCCCACTTACGGAATGCATCCGCACGGTATTCTGGATCTACCGCTTCTTTAGAGTCGATATCAACTAATAATGCTTGTAATTCCGGTGTTACGAAACGGCTGTAGTTAAATGAAGCTCCTTCACCGTATAAACCAAGTGGAGATGGGTTTGTACCAGTACCCCATGCTGCCATGAACATATCGATTTCCGGATCATCCGCTTTTACTTTGTCGTAGAAGCTGTTGAACTCGATTAAACGGCCAGTTGTTAACTGTACATCTAAACCAACATCTTTCCAGTTTTGACGGTAGTATTCAACGATTGCTTCGTCAGTATCAGAACCTGACATACCTGCCATGCGGATTTCAAATTTCTCACCGTTTTTATCTTCACGGATGCCGTCGCCGTCAACATCTTTGTATCCAGCTTCATCTAATAACTCTTTTGCTTTTTCCGGATCATAGTTGTATCCTTCTAAAGAATTGTCATGGAATGAAGCGAACGCTGGCGGAATTAATGATGTTGCACGTGAACGTAATCCTTGGTAGAAACGTTCACCAACTTGCTCGATATCCATTGCATAAGCAATTGCCTTACGTAAGTTAGCATCATTCATTTTTGCATTTTCATCCGTAATGTTTAAGCCGGTTTTATCCTCTCCTCCTTTTGCATCCCATTTACCAAGCTTGAAGCCAAGGTAAGAGTATGCTAACTCCGGACGAGCTAATACTGTTAAGTTTTCAAGATCTTTTACGCCATCATACTGGTTCGTCGGGTATGAAGAAGCCATATCGTATTTACCTGTACGTAATGCTTCACCGATAGAAGATGAAGGGACAACTTGTAATACAACTTTGTCTAATTTCGGTTTACCTTTGAAGTAATGCTCGTTCGCTACGAACTGAACAGATTCACCGTCAACTAATTTATCTAATTTAAATGGTCCTAAAGTTACAGGAGATTTACGTACCGCATCTGAAGAGATTAAGTCCTTAACTGGAATATCCTTCAGCACATGTTTCGGCGCTGCATAACCCCATAAACCGTCACCTAAAGAATAGATAGCCGGCGAAACTTTAGTCATAGAAATTTCAACTGTTTTGTCATCGATCTTTTTAATACCAGAGATTGTATCTGCTTTACCTGCCTTATATTCAGCAGCACCGATGATGTTTTTGAAGTCATCATCATAACGGATACCTGTATAATCTGGATGACCGATAATTTCATATGGATAAATGATATCTTCAACAGTTAGTGGCGTTCCATCAGACCATTTCACCTCATCAGGCTGGATAGTGATTGTTACTTTGTTGTTATCTGCATCGACATCTAACTTCGCAATCCCTTCATCAGTTACAAGGAAGTCGCCATCTGTATCGAAAATTACATTTGACATGAAGCCTAAAATTTCAGAATCATAAGCATCTTCATATAATTCCCAAGAGAAAACACCTTGGAAAGGAGAATCTGTTACTAATGCATATTGTAACGTACCACCTTGAATTGCTTCTCCATCATTTGTAACTTCTGATGGAAGTGATGGAGATTGTGCAGTAGAACCGCCGTCATTTGTACTTTCTTCTGTCTTTGTACCATCCGTATTTTCAGCCGGTTTTTCAGTTGACGTTTCTTCATCGCCTCCACAAGCTGCTAATACTAGTGCCGTAGCAAATACTGATGACAGCATTAAACCCTTCTTTTTCTTCATCTGTTTTTCCTCCCTTATTATCCTAAACGTTGTTTTGCGTCAGCAGAGCGTCGTAACGCTTGACCAACGTAATTTATACCAAGCATCATTACTAAAATTAATATTGATGCAGGCAACCATACCCACCATTTACTCGATAAAATTATCGGGTTCATAGCATAACTTACTAAAGTTCCTAAACTTGGTGTTGACGGTGGTAAACCGAAACCTAAGAATGAAAGACCTGTTTCGATCCCTACATTTCCCGCAAAGCTTAATGTCACTTCGACAATAAGTAGTGAGCTTAAGTTTGGCAATAATCCTTTAAACATGATCGCGAAATCACTTGTACCCATTGTTTTAGAGGCACTAATGTAATCGCGTCGTGCTTCAGAAAGTGCTTTGGATCGCACAAGTCTGGCCGTCGACATCCACTGAAATGCTGCAATAATTAATATTAAATCTACTATTCCGTATGATGGAATGATTGTTACGACTACGATGATAATCATTGTAGTTGGTAGAGTAATAAAGAAATCAATAATACGCATGAAGAAATTATCGATGAAACCACCGTAATACCCCATAATAATACCAAGACCGATACCTACTACGTTTGCAATAATTGTAATAGCAATTGCAATCAAGATTGAGTTTTTAGCGCCAATGATCAGCTGCCCAAACATATCCCGTCCGGCTTCGTCGGCTCCAAGGAGATAACCTCGGACACCAGGTTCAGTGAAGCGCTCCAATAATTGAATTTTCATTACTTCAGTCTGATCAATAGTGAAGAATGCCATAATCATAATCGCAATCATTAGCAGAATACTTCCTATTAATGAGAACATCGCTAATTTATCTTTTTTAAACTCTCGCCATATTACTTGAATACCAGTTGGTGGAGAGCTTTGAGATTCTAATTTTTCTACTGTCTGTTCATTTTTGTTTTCCATGATTAAAATCACCTCTCCTTAGTCATTATTAATTGATTGATTAGTCTATGCGAATTCGCGGATCCACTATACTTAAGATAATATCGGATAATAGACTACCTAATAATGCTAAGAAGCCGTATAACATTACTAATGCCGTTATTACACTGTAGTCACGACTTGAAATGGATTCGACAAACAATTTACCCATTCCCGGATAAGCGAATACAGTTTCAATGAAAATCGATCCACCGAGTAAACCGGTAATCGTGAATCCTAAGAACGCTGCAATCGGTAACAAAGAGTTACGGAAGATATGACGAGAATAAACTTTCTTCATCGGTATCCCTTTACTGCGTGCTGTTTTAACATAATCCATTGTTTTTGCATCAATAATTTCCGAACGTAAATATTGAATGACACCCGTCGTACCTAGCAGTGCATAGCTGGCTGCCGGTAACAATAAATGGTAGAACTTACTCCAATAATAACTCCAGGTTCCCGGGTCTAACCCTATTTCCACCGTACCACTTGTCGGGAACCACATCAGTCGGTAACCGAAAATGAATACGAAAATTAAATACAGTACGAATGCAGGGATTGCATAAGAGATAAAACTGTAAAGTACAATAGATTTATCTAAAAATGAATCGTGGTAACGTCCTGCCAGTACTCCTAGAGGAATCGCCAGCACATAAAGGAAAACTACACTAAGCAATGAAAGTAATAATGTATTCATTGCACGGTCTCCAATAATATCTGCAACAGGCTTTTTAAATGTATAACTTTGACCGAAGTCACCTTGTGCAGCATTTGTAATCCAGTTGTAGTACTGCACATACCACGGATCATAGAAACCTGCTTTAACACGTAATTCTTCAATAACATTCGGATCTGTCTCAGGAGTAATTAATCCTGTAAATGGATCCCCTGGCATTTGTTTCGCTAATATGAAAATTAGGAGACTTAAAATAAATAGCTGCGGAATCATTATTAATACACGGCGAACTATCGTTTTCCACATACTATACACGCTCCTTTTCATCTTCAGACATTGCTACTCTATGTGAGCCTGAAATCGATTTTAAAGGATATACTTTTCCATCCTTATCGTAATATTTATGTTGTTCCTGGCGATATGCTGCTTCAACTTGCTGACGTTCAAGCTTACGTTCAATTCGTGTTTCAGGCTCAATATCAGGAATTGCAGAAAGCAGACGATTTGTATAAATATGCTGCGGATTTGTGTAAATATCTTCACGCTTACCTGTTTCTACGAATCTACCTTTATACATAATAGAAATGTGGTCACACATATGGCGAACAACACCTAAATCGTGAGAGATGAATAAATAACTAATTCCATATTGTTCCTGAATATCCTTCATAAAGTTTAAAACTTGTGCCTGGACGGATAAATCAAGTGCCGAAACGGGCTCATCAGCAATAATCATTTTTGGGTTACATGCAACAGCACGGGCAATCCCTAAACGTTGCTTTTGTCCACCAGAAAATTCGTGCGGATATTTAAGTAGTACGTCCTCTGACATCCCTACAATTGCCAGTAGCTCATTAATACGTTTGCGCTCTTCTTGCGGAGACAACTTCAGGAAATTACGAATTGGCTCTGCTAAAATATCCAATACACGTTTACGCGGGTTCATACTGGAATGTGAATCCTGGAATATCATCTGGATATCTCGGTTATAGGCTGAATCACGTTTACGGCGTGCATTTGTTACATCTTCACCTTCATAAAGAATACGGCCTGATGTAATTTTTTCCAACCCGATAATTGCTTTACCGGTAGTCGATTTACCTGAGCCCGATTCCCCTACAAGACCGTAAGTTTTCCCCCGGTCAAATTCCATCGTTACACCATCTACAGCGTAAACATGGTCAACTACTGTGTTAAAAAATCCACCTCGGATCGGATAGTGAACTTTTAAATCTTCTACTTGCATGAAACTCATTGATTTACGCTCCCTTCCTCATCCTCAAAATGGAAATCTTTCCAACATGTACAGCGTACAAGGTGGCCAGGAGCAACTTCATGAAGCTGTGGATTTGCTTCATGTGCTGATTGCGGAATCCAAGGGATACGTGATGAGAAACGGCAGCCTTGGCGTGGTAACTTCATTAAAGAAGGAACCATCCCTTGAATTATTTCTAATTTTTCATTCTCACTGTTTGTTTGAGGAATTGATTTCAGTAAAGATCTTGTATACGGGTGCTTCGGATTTCTGAATAATTCCACAACAGGTGCTTCCTCTATTACTTCTCCGGCATACATTACAGCTACTCGGTCCGCTACTTCAGCAACAACCCCTAAGTCATGTGTAATTAAAATAATGCCTGATTGAATTTCATCTTGCAGAGACTTTAATAAGTCTAAAATTTGCGCTTGGATTGTTACATCAAGCGCTGTTGTCGGTTCATCCGCAATAATGATTGCAGGCTTTCCTGATAATGCGATGGCGATCATGACACGCTGACGCATACCACCAGATAACTGATGCGGGAATTGACTTGCAACACGTTGCATATTCGCAATCCCTACTTGATCCAATAATTCAATAACACGTTTTTCACGTTGTTCTTTAGTTAATTTTGTATGATAAATTAACCCTTCCTCAATTTGCTCACCGATACGCATTAATGGGTTTAATGCAGAAAGTGGATCTTGGAAAATGAAACCGATGTCATTTCCTCTTAACTTATTAAACTGTTCATCTGTCAATTTAACTAAGTTTTGATTGTTGTAAAGAATTTCCCCTTCAACTTTTGTAGTAACAGAATTGTGCAACCCAACCACTGATGTTGCCAAAGTACTTTTCCCACAACCTGATTCACCAACAATTGCTAAAATCTCATTTTTGCGAAGCGTTAACGAAACATTGTCTACAGCTGGGTAGTATGTATCTTTAATTCGGAAACTCGTACGTAAATTTCGGATTTCTAATAATTCATTCGTAGACACTATATAACCGCTCCTTTCTCCTTAAACATACCTTCGACTCTGCTAAACTCGTTCTATAATTAAATTTTTCCAAATAGAATAAAATACCCTTATCAAAAAAATTTAAACCTTGCTAATACTCAGTCTTTTTAAAATATTAATTATTTGTTAATTTTTGTATTACATTGTAAATTATCCATAAAACATATTTACATGTCAATTATTAAACTTTCTAACTATTCTAATTTAACATTTTAAATTTATCAATAGCAAACTATTCTTTTAAGTTTAAATTTTCCGATAATTTAATTTAAAAATTAACGTTTAATGATTAAAATTATCGCTTTTCCAACATAAAACAACGAGAATTACTTTTAGGCTTGTTTAATAAAAAAGCATTTCATTAAACTTCATTATTAAAAAAACTGATATTTCACATAATGGAATTATATAACTATAACAAAAACGTGTAAAGTATATTTTTGATAACTTCACACGTTTTTGAATATTTTTAATATTTTTTTATCCCGCATTAACGGGTAGTAAGACACCCAGGCGGGTGACCAACTACCCGTAAAAGCCCGATTGGTGCAACTAACAATCCGTGGGTGATGAGCCCCCGGATTGAAGTTTTACTTTATCTCAGTTTACCTGTTTTTAAATCTTGATGCCAATTTTTTAAGAAAGGAATGTCCTTTTCCTGAATGGCTGATGCCTCTTTTGCTGCATCGATTAAGTAATCAAAATTTGTTAATGAAACAAATTTCACGCCAGCTTCATCAAACGCCTGATCCGCTTTAGGCAAATTATATGTATACACACATACGACCCCTAACACTTCACAACCTGCATTTCGTAATGCTTCAACAGCAGTAATGGATGAACCTCCTGTTGAAATGATATCCTCGATTACAACGACTTTTTGACCTTTTGCATATTTTCCTTCAATTTGATTTCCGCGGCCGTGCTCTTTTGCTTTTGAACGCACATAAACCATCGGCAATTGCATAATATCCGCTACCCATGCAGCATGAGGAATCCCCGCAGTTGCAGTACCCGCCACTACTTCACAGTCAGAAAAATGATCTTTAATTAATGAGGAAAGTCCGTTGGCAAGCTGCTTGCGAATAACTGGATCTGAAATAGTTAAACGTGTATCGCAGTAAATTGGTGACTGAATTCCTGAAGCCCATGTAAATAAATCGGTCGGATTCAATTCCACCGCTCCTACTTTTAGCATTGCGTGTGCAATTTCGTTTTGTAATGACATTTTAATTAGCCTCCCATAAGTTACAAACTTCTTGATATGCTTTCACCGGATTGACGGCACCTGTAATGGCACGTCCTACAACAATAAGTGATGAGCCGTCTTTTTTAGCACCATCAGGGGTTGCAATACGCTGTTGATCATGTGCCTCCCCACCAAGCATACGGATTCCCGGTGTTACCCGTAAAAAGTCATCTCCGCATGCTTCACGAATAGCCTGTGCCTCATGAACAGAACAGACAACACCGTGAAGACCTGCTTGTTTTGTCAGCTGTGCATAATGTAAGACGGATTCTTTCAAAGATAGGGCAATTTTTTGCTCATCATGCATTCGCTGTTCAGTCGTAGAAGTCAGTTGTGTAACGGCAATTAACGCCGCTCTTTTAGCTCCAGCTGGTGTACCCGCCTCCAAACCTTCCAATGCACTTTCCATCATCATCCGTCCACCTGCTGCATGAACATTCACTAAATCCACACCTAGCCCTGCTAAGCCCTTCATTGCTGATTTCACTGTGTTCGGGATATCATGAAGCTTTAAGTCTAAAAATATATCATGTCCTTGTTCTTTTACTTTTCGGACAATAGTTGGGCCTTCCTGCATATACAGTTCCATTCCGATTTTAACGAAAAGGTTTTCTTCAAATTGTCCTAAAAAGCCCATAACTTCTTTCTCACCAGGAAAATCTAAAGCAATAATTGGTTTTGTATTCATATTAACGGTGGCTCCTTCCGATAATTTCTGAAATATGCTTCACATTTAATGTATCAAGCAAGACCGGTAATTCCTCGATGATTGTCGGACATACGAAATGATCCACAAAGTTTGCTGTCCCTACTGCCACAGCTGATGCACCTGCAGACATAAAATCGATCACATCCTGTGCACAAGTCACTCCACCCATGCCGATAATCGGAATATTCACAGCTTTATAAACGTCATACACCATACGGATAGCTACCGGTTTAATGGCAGGACCTGATAAGCCGCCTGTCCCGTTTGCAATGACAGGTTTCCCTGTACGCTCGTCCAAACGCATACCCACAAGTGTATTAATCATCGTTATACCGTCCGCTCCGCCTGCTTCCACCGCTTTGGCAATGTCTACAATATTTGTCACGTTCGGAGATAGTTTCACATATACAGGTACACTTGAAACTGCCTTTACAGCAGCAGTTAACTGTCTAGCTGTTTCCGGATCTGTCCCGAATTGAATCCCGCCGCATTTTACATTCGGACAAGAAATATTTAATTCTAACGCCTTTACGTTAGAGGCCTTTGAAATACGGTCTGCTACTTCCACATAATCCGCAACTTCCGTGCCGGCAACATTGGCAATAACCGGGACATCATAGCTTTCCAAAAACTTCAGCTCTTCACCCATTACCTTTTCAATACCTGGATTTTGCAGGCCGATCGCATTTAACATGCCTGCTGATGTTTCGGCTACACGCGGTGTCGGATTTCCTTTACGCGTTTCCACTGTTGTTGCTTTAATCATGATAGCACCTAGCTTTGATAAATCATAAAGCTGGGCATATTCGCGTCCAAAGCCAAAGCAGCCTGACGCGGGCATAATTGGATTTTTCAAGTCCAAACCTGGCAATTGTAAGTTTAATCGGCTCATAATGCCACAACTCCTTTCGGGAATACTGGCCCGTCTGAGCACACTTTTACATAGTCTTTTCCATAACCTTCTGTCGTATCGCATACACATGCAAAGCATGCACCGATTCCGCAGCCCATTCGTTCCTCAAAGGATAAGTACCCTTCTTTTTCAGGGTAATAGCCTTCTAAAGCACGAAGCATCGGCAATGGACCACATGAATAAAACAGATCGAACTTGGGCTTCACCTCATCAAATACTGTTGTAACAAACCCTTTCGTTCCCTTCGTGCCGTCTACTGTTGCATAGTAAGTATCGCCTAAAGCAGTGAACTGTTCCTCGTAGAAGCATACATCCTCTGATTGGAAACCTAGAACATGGATCGTTTTCACGCCGCGCGCATTCAGTTGTTTCGCTAATTCATGGAGTGGCGGGACACCAATTCCCCCTCCTACTAAAAGCGCAGTCTGGCCGGGCTTTGCCGCTTCAACAGGAAACCCGTTCCCTAACGGGCCTAACACATCCACGATTTCATTTTCGCGGTTTGTTGCCAGAAATTTCGTGCCACGGCCTTCAGCACGGTAAATCATCGTAAATTCATTTTTTTCTTTATCTACATTGGCAATACTGATTGGTCGACGTAACAAAGGTTCGAATGTATTTGACACCTTTACATGAACAAACTGGCCAGGCGTCATGTCCTGAACCAGTTGTCCTTGTAGTGTCAATTCGAAAATATTCGTCGCAATTTGCTTTTGCGCTACAACTGTCATTTTCTCTTGACGAATCATTTTAGTGTACTACCTCCGCTTTCGGCATTTCTTCTGCTGTAAATGTCATTGATTCGATTACGCGCAGCATTGCTTCTGCTGTATCTAATGAAGTTAGGCATGGTACACCGTTTTCAACGGATTCTCGACGAATACGGAAACCATCACGTGCAGGCTGTTTCCCTTTTGTTAATGTATTGACAACTAATTGGGCTTCACCATTTTGAATCATATCGATCAATGTCTTCCCTTTACCGCCGATTTTCTCTACGACGTCAGTTTTAATACCCATTGCTTCAAATGTTTTTGCTGTACCTTCTGTCGCTACGATACGGTAGCCGACTGTCGAGAAGCGTTTCGCCAGACTGATTGCTTCATCTTTATCTTTATCCGATACAGTGAACAGGATTGTACCATGTGTTTTAATTTCCATTCCTGCTGCTACGAAACCTTTATATAATGCTTTTTCGTAAGTAGCGTCTTTCCCCATTACTTCCCCTGTTGATTTCATTTCAGGTCCTAATGTAATGTCGACACGGCGTAATTTTGCGAATGAGAATACCGGTACTTTTACGAATACGCCTTTCTGTTCTTGTGCCAGCCCTGTTGGATAGCCTTGTTCAATAATCGATTGACCAAGAATCGCTTTTGTTGCGATATTTGCCATTGGGATGTTTGTAATTTTACTTAAAAACGGTACAGTACGACTTGAGCGAGGATTTACTTCGATGACGTAAATTTCACCTTCACTCATTACATATTGGATATTCATTAAGCCGACAATACCAAGGCCTTTTGCCAGGCGAGTCGTATAGTCTACTAATGTTTCTTTCTGAGCATCTGTTAACTTTTGTGGTGGATATACACTGATTGAGTCACCTGAGTGCACACCTGCTCGTTCAACATGTTCCATAATTCCTGGAATTAATACATTCTCACCGTCGCAAATTGCATCGACTTCAATTTCCTGTCCCGTTAAGTAACGGTCTACTAATACAGGGTGATCCGGTGATGCTTCAACCGCGTTTGTCATATAGTGAGCAAGCTCTTCCATGTTATAAACAATTTCCATTGCACGGCCGCCTAGTACATATGACGGGCGAACTAATACAGGGAAGCCTAAACCTTCTGCAATTTTCATCGCACCTTCAGCTGATGTTGCTGTATCGCCAGGAGGTTGCGGAATTTTCAGTTCTTGTAATGCCGTTTCGAACTTGTTACGGTTTTCAGCACGGTCGATATCTTCAAGTGTCGTCCCTAAAATTTTCACACCATTCGCTTCAAGCTTATCCGCTAAATTGATCGCTGTTTGCCCGCCGAACTGTACGACTACGCCGATTGGCTGCTCCAGATCAATAATGTGCATCACATCTTCAATTGTTAACGGCTCGAAGTATAATTTATCCGAAATTGAGAAGTCCGTCGAAACTGTTTCTGGATTTGAGTTAATGATGATTGCTTCATAGCCCGCTTCTTGAATTGCCCATACAGAGTGAACTGTTGCATAGTCGAACTCTACGCCTTGACCGATACGGATCGGACCTGAGCCGAGTACTACAACTGAAGGTTTGTCAGTTCGGATCGATTCATTTTCTTCCTCGTAAGTACCGTAGAAGTATGGTGTATTCGATTCGAATTCCGCCGCACACGTATCAACCATTTTATATACTGGAATAATGCCATGCTCTTTACGGAAATCATAAACCGCTTGCTCTTGCATTTCCCAAAGCTGTGCAATTTTTTTATCTGCAAAGCCTAAACGTTTCGCTGTGCGTAAAACTTCCTGATTGCCAATGTTTTCTGCCAATGTTGTTTCCATATCTACAATTTTTTTCAGCTTCGTTAAGAAGAACATGTCAATTGCAGACCATTCATGGATTTTTTCCACAGTAACACCACGTCGTATTGCTTCACCTATAAAGAATAGACGCTCATCCCCTGCTTTTTTAATACGCTTTTCAATCCATGTATCTGTTAATTCATCTGCATGTTTCATTTCAATATGCACATGGCCAGTTTCCAATGAACGGACAGCCTTTAAAATCGCTTCTTCAAATGTACGACCAAGTGCCATAACTTCCCCAGTCGCCTTCATTTGTGTACCAAGGTTACGTTTTGCCGATTCAAATTTATCAAATGGCCAACGCGGAATTTTTGCCACAATGTAGTCAAGTGCCGGCTCGAAGCACGCGAATGTTGAACCTGTAACAGGATTTTTAATCTCATCCAGTGTAAGCCCTACAGCGATTTTTGCTGCAAGCTTCGCGATCGGGTAGCCTGTCGCTTTTGATGCTAACGCAGATGAACGCGATACACGAGGATTTACTTCAATTACATAGTACTGGAATGAGTACGGATCTAATGCAAGCTGTACGTTACAGCCACCTTCGATTTTTAATGCGCGAATAATATCAAGTGAAATGTTACGCAGCATTTGGTTTTCACGGTCTGATAATGTTTGTGTTGGCGCCACAACAATTGAGTCACCTGTATGGATACCGACCGGGTCAAAGTTTTCCATGTTACATACAACGATCGCATTATCTGCCGCATCACGCATTACTTCATATTCAATCTCTTTAAAGCCTGCGATTGATTTTTCCAGTAAACATTGCGTTACAGGCGAGTATTTTAAACCAGACGTTACAATTTCCTGTAAGTCCTGATCGTTGTAGCAAATTCCTCCGCCTGTTCCGCCAAGTGTGAATGCCGGACGGACGATTACCGGATAACCGATTTTCGCAACGAACGCTTTCGCTTCTTCCATGTTATGGATAATATCAGACTCTGGAACCGGTGCACCAAGTTCATACATTAAGTTTCGGAATAAATCACGGTCTTCAGCTTTATGAATCGCATCCAGTTTTGTACCAAGAATTTCAATTCCTAGTTCATCTAAAATTCCAGACTCATCAAGCTCGATCGCCATATTTAACCCTGTTTGACCACCTAATGTAGAAAGAATTGCATCCGGACGCTCTTTTCGTAAAATTCGCGATACAAATTCAAGGCTGATTGGCTCGATGTATACTTTGTCTGCGATCTCAGTATCCGTCATAATTGTCGCCGGGTTCGAGTTGATTAAAATTACTTTATAGCCCTCTTCTTTTAATGATAGACATGCTTGTGTCCCTGCATAGTCAAATTCTGCTGCTTGACCGATTACGATCGGACCTGAGCCGATTACTAAAATTGTATTTATATCTGTACGTTTAGGCATATTGGTTCTCCTTTGCTGCTTCGAATTCCATCATTTCGATAAATTCGTCAAATAGGTAGTTTGAATCTTCAGGACCTGGTGATGCTTCCGGGTGATACTGCACAGTGAAAATCGGATAATTCTTATGGCGAACCCCTTCACAAGTACCATCATTTAAAGCGACATGTGTTAACTCTAGATCTGTATTCTTTAATGATTCAATATCGATTGCATAGCCATGGTTTTGGCTCGTTAAATCCGTGCGACCAGTACGAAGGTTTTTAACCGGATGATTTCCGCCTCGGTGACCGAATGGCAGTTTAAACGATTTTGCGCCACAAGCTAGTGAAAACAGTTGGTGCCCTAGACAAATACCGAAGATTGGCACTTTTCCGATTAGTCCTTTAATTGTTTCGATTCCTTCTGTTACATCTTCCGGGTTTCCTGGACCGTTCGAAAGCATGATGCCATCCGGATGCATTGCTAAAATTTGCTCGGCTGTCGTGTTATAAGGTACGACCAGTACATCACAGTCACGCTTGTTTAATTCGCGTAAAATACCGTGCTTCATTCCGAAGTCGATCAGCACAACACGTTTTCCGCGTCCTGGTGACGGGTATGCCGCTTTTGGTGATACTTCGCGGACATGGTGAGTAATATATGGTGTCTCCTGTAATTGAGCTACGATCTTTGCGATATCCACTTCGGCGTCTGCTTCAGTTAAAATCGCTCGTACAGCTCCTTTTGTACGAATAATGCGCGTTAATTTTCTTGTATCGATCCCTTCAATGCCCGGGATATCTTGCGCTGCCAAGTAATCCCCTAAAGACATATCCGAGCGCCAGTTTGAAGGCTGCTCTGCCAATTCACGTACGACAAAACCGCGGATTGCAGGAGTAATTGCTTCAAAGTCATCACGGTTAATGCCGTAATTTCCGACTAACGGGTATGTTAATGTAACAATTTGTCCGTAAAATGATGGGTCTGAAATAGTTTCCTGGTAGCCTGTCATCCCTGTAGTAAATACAACTTCTCCTTGACTCGCTTTGTCGCTTCCAAATGCAGTACCTGTAAATACAGTGCCATCTTCTAAAATTAGTAAACGCTTCTTCATTATTCTGCCTCCTGATATACAATATTGCCTTCAAACATCGTTACTACCGGCCATCCTTTTGCAGTCCATCCGTTAAATGGTGTGTTGCGTCCTTTTGAGACAAACCCTTCTGCATCAATTGTCTGTTCTTTATCCAAATCGATTAGTACAAGATCCGCTGAAGCGCCTACTTCCAATGTTCCGTATGGAAGATCGAAAATTTGGGCTGCCTTTACACTCATCCAGTCGACTAATTGCTTCAATGTCCATTTTCCTGTCTCTACAAAATTTGTATACAATAACGGGAATGCTGTCTCAAAACCAACAATACCGAATGGTGCCCCAACCATACCGCAGCATTTTTCTTCTGCTGTATGCGGCGCATGGTCTGTTGCGATACAGTCGATCGTACCGTCAAGCAGTGCTGCATGCAGTGAATCTTTATCGTCTGCAGCACGTAATGGCGGGTTCATCTTCCAGTTGGCATCATCAGACGGGATATCCATCTCTTCTAACAATAGGTGGTGTGGACAAACTTCTGCTGTCACTTTAATTCCTGCTGCTTTTGCATCCCTTACAGCACGTACGGATTCTTTCGTCGATACATGGCATACATGGTATCGTGCACCAGCCGCTTCAGCCAGCAGTACATCTCGAGCAATCTGTACGGACTCGCAAATTGAAGGAATCCCTGGTAAACCAAGTTCTTTATTTCGCTTTCCTTCATGCATAACCCCATCGTAAATAAGTGAATTATCTTCACAGTGTGCTACGACAACCGCATCGAGCTTTGCTGCCTGCTGCATTTGCTCATACATGGTCGACGCTAGCTGAATACCGATGCCGTCATCCGAGAAAGCGACTGCCCCCTGTTCTTTTAACTCTTGCATATTCGTGCGAACTTCTCCGGAAATATCTTTCGTTAAAGAGCCATATGGTAAAACGCGGATTACTGCACTTTCTTTGATCAATCCGTTAATGAGCTGCATATTTTCTACTGAATCCGGTACCGGCTTTGTATTTGGCATCGCACAAATTGTTGTGAAACCGCCTTTTGCTGCAGATGCAGAACCTGTTGCAATCGTTTCTTTATGTTCAAAGCCAGGCTCACGTAAATGGGTATGTACATCGACAAAACCGGGTGATGCGAAATGGCCATTCCCGTCAATCACCGTAGCGCCAGCTGGAATGTCTCCATTAATTGAAGCGATTTTGCCGTTTTCTATTACAATAGTAGAAACTACTAATTCGCCTTCCTCATTGAGTAGCTTCACATTTTGTATAACTGTTGTCATATTGATCTCTTCCTTTCAAAATCGTTTCTAAAATGGCCATTCGTGTAAATACACCGTTCCGCACTTGTTCAAAAATGCGGGAACGACTGCATTCTACAAGGGCATCCGCAATTTCCACATCGCGGTTTACCGGTGCCGGGTGCATAATGATGGCCCTCTCTTTCATCCGCTGTTCACGTTCAATCGTTAAACCATACTCTGCATGGTAGCTTTCTTTTGAAAAGTTTTTACTTACGGAGTGACGTTCATGCTGGATTCGCAGCAGCATAATGACATCGCTGTCTTCCAGCACTTCATCCCAGCTATGTGCCGCTTCGAAATTGCCTGCCCATGCCGGCGGACAAAGGAATCGAACATTTGCCCCTAATCGAGTAAGTGCTGTGGCATTTGATTTTGCGACACGGCTATGTGAAATATCACCGACGATCGTAATATTCAAGTCTTCAAATCGACCGAACTCTTTTTGGATCGTATATAAATCCAGCAATGACTGGGAAGGATGTTGGCCAGCGCCATCACCTGCATTAATGACCGCACACCCGATGCCTTCTAGAAGCTCGTTGTAATATTCATCTTCCTTATCTCGAATAACGACAGCATCGATTCCGATCATTTCCAATGTTTTGACTGTATCGTACAGCGTTTCTCCCTTTGTTGTGCTGGAAAACTCGGCATCAAACGGTATAACCGTACATCCTAGTCGACGCTCCGCCATTTCAAAGCTCGTTTTTGTACGTGTACTTGGCTCAAAGAAAAGGTTTGCTACATGAAATTCGCGTTGTAACACAGGGTTTCCCCCATTTTCGAAATGCTGTGCTCGATTTAAAATCATCATTATTTCTTCATTTGACAAATGTTCCATCGATAATAAATTTTTCATGTGAGTGCCTCCGCTTATATCAATTACGCCCCGGCGCAAATGCTAGCTTGATATTATTTTATTACATTATGAATATTTAATCTACTTTTTGTTTAAATATACAATATCTCGTCATAAATAAGCCTCGCTATCATCATTAGCGAGGCTTGGAGGGTGTGACAAGGTAAGGTATCATTCTAAAAATGATCCTTTCATGCATGTCATACCCTTCCTTGCCTCTCTGGACAATCTTTAAAAGGTATTTCTTTTATTCTTCTGTTTCGTAAATATCTTTTTCTGTTACTTCACGACCTGGCAATACGAGGTTCAAGATGACACCGATAATCGATGCTAATGCCATTCCTTCAATCGCAAAGCTTTCCGTAAAGCGCATTGCCGCCCCGCCAATTCCAACTACTAATATTACCGATGCAATGACCATGTTACGGTTATTTCCGAAGTCTACTTTGCTCTCCACTAACATACGTAAGCCACTTGCTGCAATAATCCCGAATAACAGGATTGAAATACCGCCAAGTACTGCTGTCGGGATTGTTTCAATCAGTGCCATCAGCTGACCCGAAAATGATACGACAATGGCCACAACTGCTGCTCCTAAAATTACATACACTGAATATACACGTGTGATAGCAAGAACCCCGATGTTTTCGCCGTATGTTGTTTTTGGGGGACCGCCGATCAAAGCTGAAGCAAATGTTCCAAGGCCATCACCTAACAGCGAACGATGTAAGCCCGGGTCTTTAATGAAGTTGCGGTTTACAACTTTCCCTAATACTAGCTGGTGGCCGATATGTTCTGAAATCGTCACAATGACAATCGGCACCATTCCGATAAAAATTGCGCCGGTAAGTTGGAAGTCATAGTGTACACCAGGGATTAAAAAGTCCGGCAATGCGAAGAACTTTGCATTTTTGACAGCTGTGAAGTCAACGATTCCGATGATGACCGAATAAATATAACCAACGATAATCCCCATTAAAATTGGCATTGCACTTAAAATGTTTTTAAAGAATACTGTGAAAATAATCGCAGTAGCTAACGTTACCAATGCCGCCGAGAAGTGAAGGCCGCTATATTCGCCGTCTACATTCATCGCCATATCGACTGCCGTGCCAGATAACCCTAATCCGATAACGATAATTACTGGTGCAACGACGATTGGCGGTAAAATATTCATCAGCCATTTGTAGCCTGTTTTCCAGATTAATAATGCTACGATTGCGTATACAACACCGACCATCATAGCCCCGATCATTGCATTTCCAGGGTTGATCGCAACACCTGCTTCCGATAAGCCTGCTACTAATATAATCGGAGAGATAAAGGCAAATGATGAACCTAAGTAAGCCGGTACTTTAAACTGTGTAATGATCAAAAAGATAATTGTCGCAATTCCGCTTGTTAAAAGTGCAATGGATGGGCTTAACCCGACTAATTTTGGTACTAAAATTGTTGATCCGAACATGGCAAACATGTGCTGGAAACTAAATGTAATCAGCTGCCCTACTGTAGGTTTTTCATGAATATCCAATACTGCTTTTGTCATGATGTTCTCTCCCTGTATTCACTTATTCCTCAAATTTATGAATTGTTACAATATCTTCTTTGTCTGTTTCTACGAGATTAACGACAATGCGTTCAGCGCTTGATGTCGGGATATTTTTCCCTACATAGTCAGCACGTATCGGCAATTCACGGTGGCCCCGGTCAACGAGAACCCCAAGCTGGATTTGCGCCGGTCTCCCTAAGTCCATAATGGCATCCAATGCTGCACGTACTGTTCTTCCTGTATAAAGAACATCATCGATCAGCACAACTTTCTGTTCCTTTACTTCGTGCTCAATATCAACTTGCTTAACCTGTGCCTGCTCGTGCTTAGGTGTTAAATCATCTCGGTACAATGTAATATCAAGCTCTCCTGTGCGAATCGCTTTTCCTTCAATCGATTCGATTCTTTCCGCAAGCCGTCTTGCCAAATAGGCACCGCGTGTTTTAATCCCGACTAAAATCACTTCATCAATGCCTTTGTTACGTTCAATAATTTCGTGTGCAATTCGTGTAATCGCACGGTTCATCGATGGGCCATCAAGTAATACTGTAAAATTTTCCATGGTGCTGCTCCTTTCGTTTTTTCCATGTTCACTGGGTATGATCAATGTAAATTTCAAACAAAAAACCCTCTAGAAAGTTCTAGAGGGTTTGAAAAGTCATGTTGAAAAACTGCACACGGGTATTTTTGCGCACAAAAATTCCGTTGCTTCACATTATCCCTTCTCAGCCTCTCTGGACTGCCATTAAAGGTGAACAATATTCAGATTGATTTGATTTGCTGTGACTACCTGCTTGCTCTCGTCAAGTTCTGTAGTTCACTGTTGTCAGTATAGGCTTGATTATTTAATAAGTCAACTAACTTAGTGAAGGTCAGACAACTGAAATTTAATGTTTGAAAAGTGTGAATTTTATTTTATATTTGGTATTGGTAGTGATTTTCTAATAAGTGTGCTGTATTTTCTAATATATTCTTAAATCTTCTAATAAAAGCTGTATCTTCTAATATATTGGCGCATTGTTCAAATAAGTATGCGTGATTTTCTAATATAGCTCCCCAATGTGCTAATATGTACTGAGTATTTTCTAATATCCTCTTCAAATGTTCTAATAAAATTAATTTTAGCTCCTCGAAAGCCTCTGCATGCAAAAGATAATGTCTCAATTCGAACCAATTTCCACCCGTTTTCTAATAAAAGCTCTTCACCTTCTAATATCGCCGCACTATTTTCTAATATCCTCTTCAATAGTTCTAATAAAGCCGACCACAAACCTTTCCTAACTAAAAAACAGCCGACCCCTATATAAGGAGCCGGCTGTTCAAAATTATCCGCGTAATTCTTCTATTAATTGTTTGAAATCTTCCGGTAGCGGTGATTCAAACTCTAAATATTCTTTCGTTACAGGGTGGATAAATCCTAATACACCTGCATGTAATACTTGGCCACCGAAATCGATTGTTTTTCTTGGACCGTATTTCGGATCTCCTGCTAACGGGAAACCGATATAGTTCATATGCACACGAATTTGGTGTGTACGGCCTGTTTCAAGACGGCACTCCACTAAAGTAAACTCACCGAAACGCTCGATCACTTGGAAATGTGTAACCGCATGCTTGCCTTTATCGACAACTGCCTGCTTTTGACGGTCTTTCTGGTCACGGCCGATTGGAGCATCAATTGTTCCTTTTTCATGCGCAATATGACCATGTACTAAAGCCGTATACTTACGTGTTACCGATTTTTCAACAAGCTGATTAACAAGACTTTCATGGGCAACATCATTTTTTGCAACCATTAATAAACCGGACGTATCCTTATCAATACGGTGTACAATACCTGGACGTGCCACACCGTTAATGCCGGATAAGTCTTTGCAATGATGCATCAAACCATTTACTAATGTGCCGGTTGCATGGCCTGGTGCCGGGTGAACAACCATTCCGCGCGGTTTATTCACAACTAAAACGTCCGCATCTTCGTAAACGATTTCCAAATTTAAATCCTCTGGAATGATTTCCAAATCTTCTACTTCCGGAACCGTTACTTCAATAACGTCGCCTTGCTTCACTTTATATTTTGCTTTTACGGCTGCACCGTTAACTAAAATACGTTCTTCATCCAGCCAGTTACTAATTTGCGAACGTGACCAAGATTCTTCCATTTGTGAAAGTGCCTTATCGATACGTTCCCCTGCAAATTCTTCTATTGTTAATGTGACTACTGTCATTATTTCACCTTTTTCTTATCCTTTTTTTCTTCTAGTATGATCGTAATGAAAAGCATTACAACAGCAATTGTCAAAGCTGCGTCCGCTATATTGAAGATCGGGAAATGATAATTGATTACCGGTATATAAACATCGACAAAATCAACTACTTCTCCACGGAATAATCGGTCAATAAAGTTACCAACCGCGCCACCTAATAACAGCATTAAGCTGGCATGAAAAAGTGGCTTCCCTTTTGCTTCTGTATGATTAAAATAAATAATGGCGATAATGACAGCAACTGTAACAACTGAGAACAACCACATTTGTCCTTCCAACATGCCCCATGCCGCACCACGGTTACGATGCGATAAAATGCCAAACCAAGGATCCCATACACTGATGCGTTCCCCTAATTCCATATTTTTAACAATGAGCCACTTTGTCCATTGATCCAAAATGACTGCAATTATTGCGATTCCGTAATATTTATACACAGCAAATCCTCCGTTTACGATATATCTTACCTATTTTAACATAATATCAGACCATCTGATATTTTTAATGTGTGAAAAGTGACAATAAAAGCAGCAGCTTCTACTTTTTAGGTGAAAGATCTACTTTTCATACTAAAGATTCTACTTTTGGTGATCAAGTTTCTACATTCTAATCCACATTAGCTAATAAAAGAGCGGCCACTACATTTCATTATGAAAAAGCCTGTTTAGTCACATTCAACTAAACAAGCTCAAAATCCTCTAAACCTTCAACCAAAAAATAATCGCAATCCTGCCATTGTCAATACTCCGGCAATGACTGTTTTCGATAAACTTTTTGTAAGTAAAGCAATAAATAACGTAGGAATAAACGCCATCACATTAAGCCAATGAACCGTAACGATCGCTGCTTCTTTCTCGAAGAAACCTTCAATTACAAGGGCAGACAATATACAAACAGGTATGTAGGCAAGCCATCGCAGCACGATTTTCGGCATCTTCATATTTTTCACTAATATAAACGGTAATATTCTAGGAATCCACGTTACTAGGGCGCAGCCTAAAATTAGGAATACCATCGCTACCGAGGTTGTCATTTTTCCAATGCCACCCCAATCGTTGCAACAATTACGGTTGATAACAGGACAGCTAAATGTCCGGGCATAAAGTAAAGCATCCCGTACATGCTGATAACCATAATGAGGATCAGTTTTATGTAATGCATTAATTTTTCTTTTGGAATGCTCGCAAGTGTCAGAACAAGCAGTGCGACAAACATTGCCACCAAAGCATAGTCCAATCCCCACTTTTCCGGGTCCGGCAGCCATTGCCCGATAACGCCGCCTATTGAGCATGCCGCAATCCAAGTCGTATACGCTGTAATGTTTAAACCGTCCATCCACTTCCCGCCAAGACGTCCTTCTTTTCCGGCACTAACGACGGAAACACCAAATGTTTCATCTGTCAGCAATGTCCCGAATCCGATATTACGCAGCGTGGAATACTTTGTGAAATACGGGGCAATAGTCAAAGACATAAGCAAGTGCCGTAAATTGACGATAAAAATGGTAGCAATGACCGCCGTTACAGGGGCACCGGCTAAATACAGGCCACAAAAGATAAACTGGGCGGATCCTGCATATACAAGTACCGAAAGTAAAAATACTTCCAATACCGAAATTCCCGAAGCAATTCCGACAACACCAAATGCAAGACCGATACTAATATAGCCGAGCAATGTCGGCACACAGTCTTTTACCCCCTGCAGAAACGTATCAGGAGTTAATGGCTTCTGTTCGATTCGTTCCAAAATGTACAACTCCTAAATAATTTATTTTTTCAAAAAATAAAAAAGGTATAAAGGAACGCCATTGCCAAAATGGCAATAGCGTTCCGGATTTTTATACGTAATAGTTTTCTACAACATCTGCACAACGTTTACATAATGTAGGGTGATTTTCGCTTGCGCCTACTGTTTCTGAAATTGTCCAGCAACGCTCACATTTTTCCCCATCAGCTTTTTCAACAACTAACGCTGTTTTATCAAGTACCAACGCTTCTGCAGGTGCATTTTCCTTACTGCCTGCGATAACGAATTGAGATACAATTGAAAGCTGTGCAAAATCGATGTTTGCATCATTCAATAGCTCGACTGTTTCACTATCTGCATAAACCGAAATTTTTGCTTCCAGTGATTTACCGATTGTTTTTGCATTACGCGCTTCTTCCAATGCTTTTAACACTTCATTGCGTACTGCGATTACTTTTACCCACTTCGTACGTAGTTCTGCAAAGTTTGCCTGTTCTACTACTTCAGGGAAATCTGTTAATTGGACAGATTGTGGCTTACCATCGAATTCGATGTAGCTCCATAACTCTTCAGTCGTATGTGGAATAATTGGCGTTAATAGTTTTACTAGTGCCATTAATGTATCATACATAACTGTTTGCATTGCACGACGGTCTTTATTATCTGTTCCTTCGATATATACAACATCCTTTGCGATATCCAAGTAGAAAGAAGAAAGCTCGATAGCTACAAAGTTATTTACAGTTGTGTATACAGTTGAGAAGTCATAACGGTCATAAGCTTCACGGATTGTTTTTACAACATCCTGTAAGCGCATGTACATATACTGATCCATTTCACGTAATTCTTCGTAAGCTACACGGTCAGTTGTTTCGTTAAAGTCAGTCACATTTCCGTGCAGGAAGCGCAATGTATTACGCACTTTACGGTATGTTTCAGAAACTTGCTTCAACATATCCATTGAAATACGAACATCGCCTGTATAGTCGACAGATGCTACCCACATACGAATGATGTCGGCACCGTATTGGTTCATTACTTTAATCGGGTCAATCGTGTTGCCAAGTGATTTAGACATTTTGCGTCCTTCACCGTCCAATACGAAACCATGTGTTAATAAACCTTTATATGGTGCATGCCCATTAATTGCAACAGATGTAATTAATGATGAGTTGAACCAGCCGCGGTGTTGGTCAGATCCTTCAAGATAAAGGTCAGCAGGATATTTCAGTCCGCGCTCTACAAGCACACCTTGGTGAGATGATCCTGAGTCGAACCAAACGTCCATAATGTCGTTCTCTTTAGTAAACTTGCCGTTCGGGCTACCTTCATGTGTAAAGCCTTCTGGAAGCAAGTCTTTCGCTTCACGCTGGAACCAAATATTTGAACCGTGTTCACGGAACAATTTTGAAATATGTGCGATTGTTTCTGGTGTGATGATCGGTGTTTCATCTTCCGCATAGAAAATCGGAATTGGCACACCCCATGCACGCTGACGAGAAATTACCCAGTCACCGCGGTCACGGATCATATTGTAAAGACGAGTTTCGCCCCATGCCGGTGTAAATTCTGTCGCTTTTACGGCATCTAATAATTCATTTCGGAACATTTCAACAGATGCAAACCATTGTGGTGTTGCACGGTAAATTACCGGTTTTTTCGTACGCCAGTCATGCGGGTATGAGTGTGTAAATTTAGAAACATGCAATAATGCATTTTCTTCTTTTAATTTTTCAATAACAACCGGATTTGCCTTTTCGTAGAATAATCCTTCAAAACCAGGTGCTTCATTTGTATAGCAGCCACCGTTATCTACTGGTGATAAAATGTCAAGGCCATAGCGTTTCCCGATCTGATAGTCGTCTTCACCGTGGCCCGGCGCTGTGTGTACACAACCCGTACCAGCTTCAGCAGTTACGTGGTCACCAACCATTACTAATGAATCACGTTTGTAAATAGGATGTTCTGCAACGATCATATCAAGTTGTTCACCTTGTACTTCCTGAACGATTTGAACATCTTCCCAACCAAATGTTGCTGATAACTTTTCAAGTAAATCTTTTGCTACGATATATTTGCTGCCGTTTGTTTCAACGACAACATAAGTGAATTCAGGGTTAACTGAAATCCCTAAGTTTGCTGGAATTGTCCATGGCGTTGTTGTCCAGATAACAAATTTAGCATCTGCCGGTACTACGCCTTTGCTGTCTTTAATGCCGAATGCAACATAAATTGAATACGATTCAACATCTTTATACTCGATTTCCGCTTCTGCCAATGCAGATTCAGAAGACGGTGACCAATAGACTGGTTTTAAGCCTTTATAAATATAGCCTTTCTCTGCCATTTTCCCGAATACTTCGATTTGACGTGCTTCGAATTCAGGTTTTAATGTAATATATGGATTTGCCCAGTCACCACGTACACCTAGACGACGGAATTGGCTTTTTTGGTTTTCAATTTGTTCATAAGCATATTTCTCACAAAGTTCACGGAATTCTGCAACCGACATTTCTTTGCGTTTAACACCTTTATTTGTCAGTGCCTGCTCGATTGGTAAACCGTGTGTATCCCAACCTGGAATATAAGGTACATGGAATCCTGACATTGATTTTTGGCGGTTAATCATATCTTTGATAACTTTGTTTAATGCGTGACCGATATGGATGTCTCCGTTTGCATATGGAGGGCCATCATGCAACAAGTAGTGAGGACGATCTTTTGTACGCTCCAGTACTAGCTTATTGATATCCATTTCATCCCATTGTGCTTGAACTTGCGGTTCCTTTGTTGGTAAACCGCCGCGCATAGGGAAGTCGGTTTTCGGCATTAATAATGTGTCTTTATACTCTACCATTGTAAATTCCTCCTAGTGATCTTATCGAGTGTTGATTTCCATTCCGGGACGGACGCTTTCCGCGGGCGTGGCCTGAGCCTGTAGTCTCAGGCGTCACGCTATTCCCGCTGGAGTCGCCTCCCCTCCATTCCAATCAACGTTTCAGCAAAAATGACCGCGTTTCATCGATTGTCATGCTTTTAATGCTCCAATAGGGGTTTAGGAACTTTTAAACAAAAAAGCCCCTCCATCCCTGTAAAAAGGGACGAGGAGCATTAGTCTCGTGGTACCACCCTAAATTCGCTAAATAAAATTAGCCTCATTAGACACTGTAACGTCGTGTGCTACGAAATAACTTACTTGAATTTCAGTTATTTAGCTCAGGAGTGATTTTCGATTTAACTTGCTTCGTTCGAGCTCTCACCATCCTCGAATCGCTACCCCACAATGTCAAATTTACTGTCTCCGTCAAAGCATGATGCAAGTGCATCCTATTCATTATTTTTCAGTATATGAAAAGGCTGTATATAATGTCAAGTATCGTTGACTAATACACGGCATTTTCGTCATTTTGGTTCTCTTCATTGGTTTCTTTACGATTGTGGTCCTGAATTTCCGTTAAGTCCACATCATATTCCAGTAACTGATCCCAATCGCCTGTATTCAGTAAATCAAGCTGTGCTTCCACCAACATTTTAAATCTGTTGCGGAATACTTTCGACTGTTTTTTCAATTCGTCAATTTCAATCGTTATTTTTCTTGCTTTTGCCAATGCGTCATTTACAATACGATCTGCATTTTTTTCAGCTTCTTTAACGATGAGCTTTGCTTCTTTTTCGGAATTGCGACGAACTTCGCCAGCTGCCTCTTGAGCAACAACAATTGATTTCTGTAATGTGTCTTCCAATGAATTGTAATGATTCATCTGTTCTGACATCATCTTAATCTTTTCTTCAAGCTCTTTTTTCTCGCGTAAAACAATCTCATAATCTTTTATAATCTGATCTAAAAATTCATTTACTTCGTCTTCTGCATATCCACGGAACCCACGTGTAAACTCCTTATTATGTATATCAAGAGGTGATAATGGCATATCGTTCTACTCTCCTTTTTTACGTACATTCTTACAAGTATTATAAACGTTTCTTTTGGGAATAACATCATGTTTTCCTAAAAAACAGTTGAAAATTATACTTTTTGCTCTAAACGACCTACTTGTAATCGAATCTTATCTTTTTTTGTCCGCCCTTCTGTCAGGATGACTTTCAACCGCCCGTATCCTCGTGCAGAAATAATGTCGCCCTCCTGCAATTCAAACGCCACTGCTTCCCTGACAGTCCAGTTAACTTTTACTTTTCCGGCATTGATTAAGCTTTGTGATTTTTGACGGGAGATATTGACGATTGTCGCTAAGACGACATCCAGGCGCATTGAAGAAACGGTATGAGAGCTTTCGACCCATTGCTCCTCGTTTTGGATATATGGTGTAGTCGGATCCATTTCCTCAGCACTTACCTTTACTTTGCCGATACTCGTTAAATTCGCCCGCACATAATCCGAGATTTCCGATGCAATTGCAAATTGAACCGTATTATCGGCAAGTCGTATATCCCCAAACTTGCTGCGGTCTAGCCCAATCGATAATAATGCACCTAAAACATCCGGATGGCGCAGCTGGACAAATTTTGTCGGGTAATTCAATGAATACACGGCAATTTGAAAATCGGCTTGTGCCGGCTCGTAATAGGAAGGGGCAATGAGCATGCGTTTGCGCTCTGCCTCTTCAAATATCCCTTCTGTGAATACATGGAGGTCATCTGATTGCTGAACAATGGACTCTACAATAAAACGCTGTCTCGGATCTAAAAAATCGGTCAATTTTGGAGCATAGCGATCTTCTACCTCACGTTGCCATCCAATGACTTGTTCAATAAAAGGTTGTTCATCTTTACGAAAATGTTGGATTAAATGCTCCATCACAATTCCTACTTTCTTCTAAACTGTGTTACTAATTTCTCCATATTTCAATTAAATTAAACTTTTATTTTATGTATAAATAACCTGCATTTTAATGCTGTTACACATACAGGTCCATTAATTATTAATAACCTTAATTCATAACAACTAAACAAACGTAAATAAAGAAAACTCCTACATTTGCAGGAGTTCAATTAGATTATAAGAAAAATGCTAGGACGCTATAGACGCCTCGCTCGATAAATACTAACGCGAATAATCCGACAATTGGTGAAATATCAATCATACCAATTGGTGGAATGAACTTACGGAAGAATCCTAAATACGGTTCACATACTGTTTCCAGGAAACGACCAACAGCCGATTCTTGCAGTGCCGGAACCCAAGACATTAATATGTATCCAATCAGCATAAAACGGTAAACAAGAAATGCTGTTGATACAATTGAAAATAGAATCATGTTTTTACCTCACAAAATTTAATTACTCGAACGTTAAATTAGAAATTTCTCCTGATACTTCTACATTTTCTGGTGTACATAAGAAAATATCATTTCCAATACGCTGAATATCTCCACCTAAAGCATACACTGTTCCGCTCAAAAAATCGATTATTCGCTTCCCTTGATCTCGGTCGATACGCTGTAAATTGACAACGGTAGCACGTTTATTTTTTAAATGTTCAGCGATATCCTGTGCTTCTGCATATACACGTGGTTCTAATAACACTAATTTTGAATTCTTCGATGAAGACGCAGCTTGAAGGCTCACAACATTGTTATGATTTTGCATCACGACTTCATTGCGTGGTGGTTGCTGTTGCATTTTACGCTCCTTCTTCATTCGATTTTGAATGAGTTGTGGTTGCTGCTTTTGTCCATAATCCTGGTAAAATTGCTGTGGTTCATTTTGAACTGCTTTTGGTGCTTGTTTTTGCGCTGTTTGCGTTTGGGCAGGAGCATATTCTTCTTCTATTTCTTCTAAATAAAAGAACTTGTCAAAAATATTTTTAATGCTCATATTAATCCTCCTTAACCAACAAGAGCTGTTCCAATTCTAACAAATGTTGCCCCTTCTTCAACTGCAATTTCGTAGTCATTTGACATGCCCATCGATAATTCAGTACAAGGTACATTTGGAATATTCAATTGTGACACTTCTTGTTGCAATTGTTTTAACTGTTTAAACACTTGTCTAATCATCGTTTCATCTTCTGTAAAAGGAGCCATTGTCATTAAACCTACTACTTCAATTTTTGGAAAATGCTCAAGCTGCTTTACAAAATCAAGCGCTTGTTCTCTCGTTAAGCCATGTTTTGATTCTTCACCGGAAACATTTACTTGTACGAAACATTTCACTCGTTTTGTTGCTCTTTTTTCAATTTCTTCTGCCAGGCTTAATCGATCAAGAGAATGTAAATAGTCAATCTGATCAATTACTTGCTTTACTTTTCTCGTCTGTAATGAACCAATATAATGCCAGGAAACAGCCGAGTTAATCGAATCTAGCTTATTTAATAAACCTTCCGGACGATTTTCTCCTAAATGGATGAGACCCGCCTCTATTGCCTCTTCTGTCCGGTTAACATCTACTTCTTTTGTCACAGCAATAATTTCGACTGTCTGTTGTGCATTAACACGTTGTTTTGCAATTTCTATTTGATGTTGAATCTGTTTTAAGTTTTCTATGATTTTCGTCACTTTTTTCCCAACTTTACAACAATAGTTTCTCTCATTGTATCAAGTGATAGTTTAATTTTCAATGAATAGCGTGAACTATTCATCCGGTGACTTCACTAAGATGACATCTTTTCCGACTGTAAGTATATTACTAAAGTGAATTTTCTTAACTAATTCTTCCCCTTGAAATAAGTGGTAAAACTTTTTGGGCGGGGAAATTATAAATGCAGTAATGGCACCTTCTTTTTCGTCCACTTCCGCATCTACAATATAACCGATAAATTTTCCGCTTGTCGCCTCAATGATTTCCTTTTCCTGAACGGATGAAAACCGCATTCCTCCATCCTCTCTGTATTATTTAATTACAATTACCTCATTATAAGTATTTAAACATCATGAAATTATGATGAAAGGGACAGCCCTACGTGTTGGACAGTCCCTCAGAATTTCTATCTATTTAACGGAAATCCCGTTTCATCAATTCTACCGCACTCTTTTCCAATCTTGATATCTGAGCCTGTGAAATTCCTAAAGACTGAGCAATTTCCGTTTGAGTTTCACCTAGGAAAAAGCGCTTTTCTATAATCATTTTTTGTCTGCTATTTAGCTTTTTCATACTCTCTTGCAATGAAATCGAGCCGACCCAATGCTCTTCTGTTACTTTATCTTTAATTTGGTCAATCATAAAGATTGCATCGCCACCATCGGAATAGATCGGTTCCTGCAGTGACATCGGGTCTTGAATTGCATCAAGTGCAAACAATACATCCTCTTTTTTCATCTCTATTGCCTGTGCCAATTGTTCGATTGTGGGTTCTGTTAAATGTTCCGCAATAAATTGCTCCTTCGCTTTCATCGCTTTATATGCAATATCACGCAATGAACGAGACACACGCAATGCATGATGATCGCGCAGGTGGCGGCGGATTTCTCCCATAATCATCGGTACAGCATATGTTGAAAATCGAACATTATGCTTTAAATCAAAATTATCAATCGCTTTTAATAAACCAATACATCCTACTTGGAATAAATCATCTGCCTGTTCGCCACGATAGGCATAACGGCCGACAATACTCAGCACTAATCGTAAATTGCAGAAAACTAACTGCTCTCGAACAATCCATTCTCCTTGCTGTAATCGTATAAATAAATCTTTCATTTCATCTGGCTTCAGTACTGGTAATGTAGATGTATCCACACCACATAATTCGACTTTTGTACGCATCCAACTTCACCTTCCGAACTAGATTGTCTTTTGTCTTTTCAATCATTTTGTCCGAAATGGTCATCGCTATGCGCGCCAAATTTAACCATCTTATGCAATTGGTTCGTTCAAGAATTCACGTAAATCCATAATAATTTTTTTCTCCAATCTTGAAATATAAGATTGTGAAATACCTAAATGGTCCGCTACTTCCTTTTGAGTCATTTCTTCTTTTCCGTTTAGACCAAAACGACATTCCATAATATATTTTTCACGAGGTGTCAGCTGATTAATGGCATTAAACATATGCTGACGTTCAATTTTACGTTCCACATCAAGTGTTATTATATGTTCTTCTGTCCCTAATATGTCTGAAAGCAATAGTTCATTGCCATCTGCATCCGCATTTAACGGTTCATCAAAGGAAACCTCGCCTTTCATGCGGCTCGTCTTTCGTAAATGCATCAGTATTTCATTTTCAATACAGCGTGATGCATATGTCGCTAATTTAATGTTTTTATCCAAATTGAATGTTTCAATCGCTTTAATAAGGCCAATTGAACCGATGCTGATTAAATCCTCAATCGGCGTGCTTGTATTATCAAAACGTCTTGCAATATAAACGACTAAACGTAAATTTCTTTCAATTAACATATCTCTGGCATGCAAGTCACCATTCATAAATGCTTCGACTACGACAACTTCTTCTTCTCTAGTTAATGGAATAGGCAATGAATCATGTCCCCCTATATAGTATGTCCCTTTTTTTCTTCTAAAGTAGCTTAGTATGTTTACAATTATCGATTGAATTTTTTTAAGCAATATCGATCCTCCCTTATGAATTCGTTAGGACAAACACATGTGCAATCATTTGTGCATTTTGCGGAAATCGCGCATCATTTTTCGTAAATACAACATAGTGATTTGGATACGTCTTGTTCTGAATGACAATTGTGGCACGAAAGGCCGGTACGAGTAATGTGCCTTTTTGGACCGTTGTAATAGGAACAATCCGTATTCTTTTCTGTATTTCCTTTGAAAACATTGTCAATGAGTAAGGCTCCTGCTCATTCCATTTGAGCAGACATTCACTAAATTCATCTGGTAACATCGATTGAACTGATTTAAACGATATAAAATGGACCGGTGCCTGACTCAAAGGTTCAGTAGCTTCATTTCCGGTATCGATATATGTTACGAGTTCCATTTGATGTTCAAATAGTTCTACTTTGCTTGTCGTTACATAACGACTTTGTGCAACATTCTGCAGTTTTTGAAACCAGCCTTGTTTCATCACTGTCAAACTAATACATACTATGCCGAAACATATAAAAATATAAACGAAAAACGGAGATGCAAGCAAAAATGGTTGTATTGCTGTTATTAATCCACCTGCGAGCAAAGTAGCGACTACAATCCACTTCCCTTGTTCGCGAAAAATTTTCCATTTAAATGAAAAGGCAATCCCTAGTAGTACGATGAAACTTACAAGCAACATGAATATGTTTCCTATAAATAACACAGCGATCAGCGCACTACAAAAGGCACCTAATAGTAATCTCCAAATTGGAATGATGGTATATGTTATAGTTGCGGTAAATTTTAGTAGTACGAGATTCATTAAAAAGTTCATTAAAAGAATCCACTCTGCATACATGTATTGTCCTCCTGTAAATAAGATTATCAAAGCTCCCTAGAGATTTTTGTCTAACCGTTGCATAAATTTGGAAGAATCGTATGACATATAGTTACGCTATTCAAATCCAATCGACAAAAAGTTGGTGGCAGGAAAGTTAAGGTGTAACAAGGGGATATGAGGAAGTTCCGATAAGATGCACAAAATTTATTCAGCTCTTTTCACTCCAATACATGCACAAAGCAACACATTTCTTAAGAATCTCTTACACTAAAAAAAAACGATTATTCACATAAAAATGTAAATAATCGTTTTTCATATTATGAAAACTTGTACTATTAGCGATTGCGACGGTTGCGTAAAAATGTCGGAATATCCAATGCATCGTCCTGCTGATAGTTTGTTTGTTGTGTTTGACGTGGCGCTTCTTGCTGCACTGGATCTTGTGAACGTACAGGCTGCTGTTGTTGCTGTTGAGTTGAGCTTGTTGCAGCTTGTTGACGAGCACCGATTGATGGACGTACAGGCTGTGGCTTTTGAATAATAAAGTCATCCGAGAAACCTGTTGCAATTACCGTTACGATAATTTCATCATTTAAGTTATCGTTAATTACCGAACCGAAGATCATATTTACTTCTTCATCTGAAGCAAGCTGTACAATATCGGCCGCTTCCTGAACTTCAAATAAACTTAAGTTCGTTCCGCCTGTAATGTTCATAATAACACCTTTTGCTCCATCGATAGATGTTTCCAGTAATGGAGAAGAAATTGCCTTTTTAGCTGCTTCTACTGCACGGTTTTCACCTGCTGCAATCCCGATACCCATTAATGCCGAACCTTTATCAGACATAATTGTTTTTACATCGGCAAAGTCCAGGTTAATTAAACCAGGTGTTGCAATTAAGTCAGATATACCTTGTACACCTTGACGCAATACATTGTCGGCTTCACGGAACGCTTCAAGCATCGGTGTTGATTTATCTACAATTTGCAGTAACTTATCATTTGGAATAACGATTAAAGTATCAACCGCTTCCTTCATTGAAGTAATACCGCCGATTGCCTGAGTTTGACGTTTACGGCCTTCAAATGTAAACGGACGTGTTACAACACCTACTGTCAATGCACCTAAATCACGTGCGATTGAAGCGATTACCGGTGCTGCACCTGTACCAGTACCACCGCCCATACCGGCAGTTACGAATACCATATCGGCACCACGTAATACTTCTTCCAATTGTTCGCGACTTTCTTCAGCAGCTTTTTTTCCTACTTCAGGGTTTGCACCTGCACCAAGTCCACGTGTTAATTTACCGCCAATTTGTAGTTTATATTCAGCTTTTGATAGATTTAAAGCTTGCGCATCTGTATTAACAGCGATAAAGTCTACACCTTGTACACCATGTTCAATCATACGGTTTACGGCATTGTTACCGCCTCCGCCAACGCCGATTACTTTAATAACGGCTAATTGTTCAACATCCGTTTCAAATTCTAACATCTCTTCTCCTCCTAATTGTTCACGTCATTCATTTTCTTAATCGAAAAATTTGTTTAATAAGTTTTTCGCGCGATCAATCACACTTACTTTATTTGCGCTTTCTACTCTCTCCGGCACATTTGATTGTTTTTTAGAAGGAGTTGGTTGAGTAGGATAAGGTGCTGCATATGAAGAAGCTGGTACCGGCTCACTTCTTCCATAAAATTCGTCTTCTGCATTTGCATAGCGAATTAAACCTACCGACGTTGTAAAGGCCGGTTCACGTACACCGATATAATCCGGTGTATAAATGCGAACACGCGTTAACATTACTTGTCGCGCCAGCTGGGCAATTCCTTCCAGCTGTGCTACCCCGCCAGAAATGACGACACCACCTGGTAAATCCTGTACCCCCATACGTGCTAGTTCATCCAATACTAATTCAAATAACTCTTCTAAACGTACTCCGATAATTTCTGATATGAAGCGCTGACTGTATTGATCTGTTGTATCAGTACCAACAACAGGAACGTCAAATGTTTGTTCATCGGAAGCATCATCGTAAAAGGCATGTCCATACTGCTTTTTGATTTTTTCGGCTTGTTCAGTCGGTGTTTTTAATACGATCGATAAATCTTTCGTAATATGATCTCCGCCTACCGGAATCACAGCTGTATTTGTCAGCAGTCCATCTTTGAATACCGCAACAGTTGTCGAGCCGCCGCCTAAATCGATATAAGCAGTTCCTTGATTTTTTTCATCTTCCGTTAGCGCAAAATTACCTGCTGCTAATGGTTGTAGATAAATCTCACGAATTTGCAAGCCTGCACGTTCTACACATCTTAAAACATTATGTACAAGCGTCTTGGATGTCGTAATCATTGTCGCATCCATCTCTAAACGAATGCCAATCATACCACGCGGGTCTTTAATCTCATCTAGGTTGTCCACGATAAATTGTTTAGGTATTAAATTTACTAACTCTCGCTCTGGTGGAATCGACATTACCTGTGCAGAGTCTATTACTCTAGCTAAATCATCGTCCGTGATTTCCCGGTCTTCACCGTTTACCGCTACAACCCCTTTGACAGGTTGTAAAACTGTCTGGTTTGCAGGAACTCCAAGCACCACTTCTTCTATATTAATACCAGTCATTCGCTCTGCTTGATCTACAGCTTTTTTTATGGACTGTACAGTTGCATCTATATCAACTATTGCACCTTTTCTTATCCCTGTTGATTTCACATGACCTACACCAATTACGTGCAATTGATCACCGTTCATTTCTCCGATCAGGACCTTTATTGAAGATGATCCAATATCGAGAGAAACATAAATTTCTTGATGATTCAACTTTCTGCACCTCCTTCGATTACTCCTATAGTTCATTCTATTGTAAATTTCGTTGATTGTCTAAGTAAAACGATAAATTGTAATGATATTTTAACGTGATTGTTAAGAGTTTTCCTCCTTTTTCAATCTACTGTTCTCATATTTTGTCAATAATAGCCGACGAATGACTGCGATATTTTGAAACAGTCGAACTCCGAATGCAAAAATAGCGGCTAAATACAGATCGACCCCTATATGGACACCGAGAAAAGCCAGTCCCGCTGCTAAAATTATATTAAAGAAAAATCCGGAAATAAATACTTTGTCATCGTAAACTTGTTGCAATAACGCACGGATACCGCCGACCATTGTATCGAGAGCCGCCAGCACAGCAATGGATAAATAGTTTTCATAAACAGATGGAATTTGAATATCTGTTAAAATTCCTAATACCACACCTAATATTAGACCTAAAAGTGGTAACCACATATTCGCATCCCCTTCTACTTTTCTGATAAATACTTAATTCTTGGTACAGATGCAACTGAATCAATTTGTATATTCTGCTCTGCTTCATGAATCGTCAATACTAGATTATCAATATAAAACTCATCCTGGAATGAAGATGCAAGCAAATGGTTTTTCATTTTTTCGGCTTGCTCATACGTAAACGTAATAATATTTATTTCGATATCAGTATTTTGAATCGGTTCACTATTGATCGTCGTTTTTCCATTAATATCGCGAATGGCCGAATTGTAGCTTAAACGTTTGTCATCCACTTCAATCGCCCGGGCATTATAGCGATTTAAATCATTTATCAGCCGAATTAACAGTTCGGGGGATACAGGCTTTATTTCATAGCCTAACTCCATTAATTCGGGCGAAGCGCCAACTGTTAATGTTAACCCCGGCCCTTCAACCGGCAAGATTCCTGCACGTTCTTTTAGTTGATCAACTGTTTGCTGCAATAGTACTTCCGGATTATCAAACTCTGCATCCTCATATTTATTTACTGTTTCGGATAATTCACTTATTGCGGTAAGCAGTTCGGAATGCCGCTCCTGTTCCACAGATAATTGCTGACGAATTTCCCAAATATCGACTGTCGTTCGTTCGGTCGGATTTTGAACAGTGTTGTACTGCACTGCGAGCATAAAGCCGATGATGAACGAGATAATTGTAATATTACGGTACATTTTTTTCGTCATCATCTTCCCTCCGATCTTATGCCTTATTCATCGCTGACTGTTTTCATTTCAATTAAATCGTTTGTTTCCAATGTAACGACAATTTGTTCATTTAATAATTGGTCAAATACTCCCCCTGTTAATTCTAAAGAAGAAATAAGTACATCCTGATTACCTATCGCCTCGATTACAAATGGTGCAGGGTACTGTTGTCCATCAATTGTAATGACAGGACCGTTACAGACAATGTAGGAGTTTGGTTTCAAACGTTGCCCGTTAATCGAAATTGCCTCGGCACCTGCAATTTTTAATTCATTTAATACTTTAAATATGTGACTTTCGTGCACAATATACTCATTTGGGTTGGTTGTCTTCGGATTATAATCACCATCTTGCAGTGTTATTGTGATCCCTTGTCCAATTCCATCTGTTAGTCCTAATAACAGCCGCAATTGTTCAGCATCTTGACGGTTCTGTTCATATTGCGTTTCGTTCGAAGAATACTGCTTTTCATACATCCGAATTTTCTCCTCTAATTGGGCCAACTCATCTGCAAGCTCTTTGTTTCTTTCCTGTTTTCCAGTCAAATCTTCCATGTACTGATTTTCCTGCTCAAACTGGGGAGAGGCAGAACTTAATGTACGCTTGTCCTTTGATAAATTATACGAAAAGCCGATAATAAATCCTGTGATTACGCATACAATTAGTATAGCGCCATACTTTTTCGAAATTAAGGTTGATTTTTTCTTCGGCTGCCTGCTGTTATCATTCTGGCTCTTCTTCATTTTGTTCTTCCAGTTGCCTCCCTTCATCAGTATCCGCATTTTCTGTTTCTTCTGCAGGCTCTTCAGTTTTTTCAGTGTCTTCTTTTATGAGTGTATATTCATCTGAAAAAGGTCGGTAATATGAACCAACTTCAATATCTACAATCCCTTTTTCAGAAACGTCCTCACTTTCAATTTGGGCGATAATTGATGGATAGTAATTTAATTTTTCTGCTAAAGTATTCGCATCAGCGCGTACTTCATAGCCATCATTCATGAAAAGCGTAATTGAATACGGGTCCGCTTCTGTAGGATTTGCATTAATTTGTGAAATGAGCGACAGCACTTCCGGCTTTAGATTCGCAAGTTCCTTTAAAAGCTTTTTACGAAGTGCCTCATTTTCAAAGTCCCGAAAAATCGGTGCATCGATCGGGACAATTTCATTGGATTCTTCAAATACAATGCCATTATCGAGCATAGGGTAAAATTCCCCGTCTTGTGAAATATATGCCACTTTTTGCCATTCTTCTACTGTAATTTGAACTTCATTCAGGAATTTCCTTTCGACAGTAACGGATTTTACCCATTCATGCTGTGCAATTGCCTGCTCCACTTCCGAAATTTTAAAGCCCCATAACGAATCATTGATTTTTAGATTTGACTGATCGATATAATACGTATCTTCCTTAAGGGCTGCCCCTTTAATATCAATTTTCTTTATATCACTATAAGGTAATTGAAAATAAAGAAGGATGATAATGATAAAAAGAAAAATCGTCACTAGTGCTAAAAATTTAAAATTTGTACGGCGTCTTCTGCGTTTTTTCATAGCGGGTACTCGTTCTGTAATATCGATTACTTTTTCCATTATCCCTACTCCTTCCTTCTTTCATAAGAGAAATTTAAAATAAGGGCTACCGTTACCCAGACAACTACCAGCGATGTTCCGCCATAGCTTATAAATGGCAGTGTTACACCGGTTACTGGCAATAAATTAATAACTACCCCTATATTCAGTGCTGCCTGTACTGCAATCATCGTTGTAAGTCCACATATCGCATAAAAATGAAATACATGCTTACATTGTAATGCCAAACGATAGCCAAGAATTAAAAAGCACGCAAAAATAAGCAGCAGTCCCATTCCACCGACAAGTCCGATTTCTTCTAAAATAATTGCAAAGATAAAATCGTTCTGCGGTTCCGGTAAGTATAAATACTTTTGTCTACTTTTTAATAATCCATGTCCAAACAAGCCTGCCGGACCTATCGCAAATAAAGATTGTACTGCCTGGAAGCCACTTCCTAGCGGGTCTGCCCAAGGATTGATAAATGCTTCGATTCGTTTAAGACGATATGGAGCCGCAATAATTAACCCTGCAAGACCGCCTATTCCTAACGTGATAAGGACTACATATAAACGCAACGGATATTGTGCAATAAATAATATAATTAAAACAACTACAACTAAAATAAAGACTGCACCGAAATCAGGCTGAAGCATAATTAAGGCTGCGGGAAGAATCAATATGAGAAAATGCTTCACTTGAACAATGCGCTCATACGATTTCCGCTCTGTTAATAATGCACTAATATAAATAATTGTCGTAACTTTCGCAATTTCAGCCGGCTGTATCGTTAAAGGACCGATTCCGATCCAACTTTGCGAACCGTTTCGGACAATCCCGATACCCGGAATAAGTACAGCAACAAGTAAACCAAGTGAGAGGATATAAAAAATTTTCCACACTTTCGGTTGCTGTAAAAACTCCCAGTTCATAATTGCTGCACAAATGATAAGTGCAACGATGAAATAGATTGCCTGCTTCAGGTAAAACGGGGTTTGTCCATCATAGTGAACATTCCCCCAATATGTACCTGCAGAAAAAATAAAGAGAATGCCAATAAGCGACAATACAATCGCACTGATCATGAAATACTGTTGATTTTTTTGCGACAGTGTAACTATCCTTTCTTATGAAAGTTTCATGACACGATCAATAAATAAGTCGCCTCGAATTTCAAAGCTCGCATGTTGATCCCAGCTTGCACATGCCGGTGACAGTAAAATAATGTCACCTTCTTCCGACATTTTTGCTCCGTAACCGACTGCATCTTCAACATCAATTGCACGCACAATATTCGTAATGCCACATGATTTTGCAAATTCGATAAAGCGAAGTGCAGTCTCGCCAAACGCGACAACTGCTTTTACACGTGTCATTTCTTTACGAAGCTCTTCAAACGAATGCCCGCGATCCAATCCGCCGGCCAATAATACTATCGGTTGTTCAAATGCAGCCAAGGCACTTTTCGTCGCCAGTACATTAGTTGCTTTTGAATCATTGTAAATTTTACGTCCTTGCCATTCACGGACAAACTGCGTACGGTGACGTACCCCTGCAAATGTTCCTAAAACTTCTTCAATCGCTTCAACGGGACATTGCTGCAGTAGCGCCGCTGCCACAGCACATAAAATATTTTCTAAATTATGCTCTCCAGGCAATACAATATTATCACGTTTTAAGATTGCATCGCCTTGCCAATAAATGTTTTCTTTATCTGCACTGACTCCCTGGTTTGCATGACCTTTTGTCGTAAATGGAATGAGTTTTGCATTTGATTTTTGAGCATATTTTGCGACAACTTCCTGATCGGCATTATAGATAAAATAATCGTCAGCTGTTTGGTTGCGTGTGACACCAAATTTAGCCTCCGCATATTCTTCAAACGTTCCATGGTAATCTAAATGGGCTTCATACAGATTTGTCAAAATTGCAATATGGGGTCTGAATTCACGTGTCCCCATTAACTGAAACGATGATAATTCCGTAACGATGACTTCATCTGCTTTTGCTTCTGCTGCAACACCACAAGCAACGGTTCCAATATTCCCGGCGATTAATGGTTTTAAACGGCCGACTTTAAGCATTTCGAAAAGTAAAGTTGTCGTTGTTGTTTTACCATTCGAACCGGTAATACCGATAAATGGCGCTTCACTTACTAAATAGGCAAGTTCTATTTCTGTAATAACAGGCAGACCTTTTGCAATCGCATCGGCAACGATCGGATTTGTGTATGGTATCCCAGGGTTTTTTACGACAAGCTCAAAACCTTCGTCAAGCAAATCTTCTGGATGTCGTCCACAAATTACGGTAATTCCTTTCGATAAAAGCTCCTGTGCTTCAGAATTTGCATCAAATGGTTTTGCATCATTGACTGTTACAAATGCACCCAACCGATGCAAAAGCTCGGCAGCCGCTACACCACTTTTCGCCAATCCTAAAACGAGTACTTTTTTAGCTTGTAATCTTTCATATTCCATCATAATAACGCCTCCGCTAATACTGCTATAAGTGCTACGATACATCCAGTTGACCAAAATACAAGTACGACTTTCCATTCTGACCAGCCCGATAATTCAAAATGGTGGTGAATCGGACTCATTTTGAATATACGCTTTTTACGCAGTTTATAGCTTCCTACTTGTAAAATAACGGATAATGTTTCAATAACAAATACGAGACCGATTAACAGTAACAGCAATTCTTGTTTTACCAATACCGAAATCATTGCCAATGCACCGCCAAGCGCAAGGGAACCTGTATCTCCCATAAACACTTTTGCCGGGTTTGCATTGAAGATCAAAAATCCTAGTAATGCACCAGTTACAGCAAATGCAAATAAGGCGATATCGGCTTGTTCGTTAAATAATGCAATAACACCGAATGCAGCAAATGCGATTGAAGCCGTTCCTGATACGAGTCCATCCAAGCCATCTGTTAAATTGACAGCATTTGAAAAACCTACTAGCCAGAAAATTAAAAACCCAACATATAGGATTCCTAAATCAATCGATACATCGGTATACGGAATTCCTACAGATGTATCAAATGAACCTAAACGTAATAGTAAAAACGCTGCAATTGCAATTGCGATTTGACCTATTAATTTTTGAAGGGAAGTCAATCCTAAATTACGTTTAAAAATTACTTTCAGCCCATCATCTAAAAACCCAATTACGCCAAATCCAACTAAAACAAGTAATAGTACTATCGTTTGTGTTGTAAACAAGTCGAAAATCATTGCGACTACAATTGTCGAAATAATAATGGCTAACAAGAAAATTAATCCACCCATTGTAGGTGTTCCTGCTTTTTTCATATGTGATTGAGGGCCTTCTTCACGTATGCTTTGCCCGAATTTCAATCGGCGTAAAAGAGGGATTCCTACTGGTGCTAAAATGACCGTTACTAAAAATGATGAAAAGAGTATGGTCAATGTTGTTGATAATGTCATAATATATCTCCTTTAAAACTTATGTCTGAATATGGTGGAACGTTTGATTTTCAACGGTTACGACCACTAGTTATTATTGTGAAAAAACGTCCTTCACTATAATAGTTGTTTTAGTTGCATTTTGAAAGATGGAAATTCAAATTAATTTCCTAAATATAAATGAACACTACCACTTTGGTGAATGAGGCTATCAGCTGACGGGACTTGCTGAATCACTTTATCACCTTCTCCGTGCCATTCGATTTTATAAGGATATAAGTGTGGAATTACTTCTTCTTTGGTCATTCCAATAAAGTTTGGTGTACGCTCCGTCAATTCATCGCCCCAAACGTAATTCCGTTCTATTTGATCTTTTTGCTTTTCGATATTGTACAGTGGTGCTGCATCTTCAATAATGCGGCCTACAATCGGTGCAGCGATAACACTTCCGAATTGCAATGAACTTTTTGGATTGTCAATCGCAACATAGACAATAATTTCCGGGTCATTGGCGGGTGCAAAACCGATAAACGATACAATGTAGTCTCCGTCTTTATAGCGACCGTTTTCAACCTTTTGAGCTGTCCCTGTTTTGCCTCCGATGCGTAAGCCGTCACGAAATGCCTGGCGACCAGAACCTTTCGCAACTACAAGCTCCAATGCATGACGTACTTTTTCCGAAGTCTCTTCACTGATGACCTGGGCTTTCGCCTCCGGATCTTGCTCCATAATGACTTCATTTGTTTTGGAATCCAGTATTTTCGAGACCGTATATGGTGTATATAATGTACCGCCATTAATTGCTGCTGACACCGCCTGCATCTGCTGAATCGGCGTAACGGACACACCTTGACCAAAAGAGGTCGTAGCATGCTCTACCGGGCCAAATGCTTCTTTCGAAAATAAAATGCCTGATGATTCTCCGGCAATGTTTGAGCCTGTTTTTTTCCCGAACCCGAATTTATGAATATACTCAAGTAACTTTGTTGAACCTACTCGTTGCCCTAGCTCTACAAATCCTGGGTTACAGGAATTTTGTACAACTTCGTAAAATGTCTGGTCTTTATGGCCTGACCGTTTCCAACAGCGTAATCGTGCTCCCTCGACCATTGTATAGCCTTGATCATGAAAGTGTTCTTCCTCCATGTTGACTACACCTTCTTCAATAGCAGCACTGAGGGTAATAATTTTGAATGTGGAACCTGGCTCATAGGACATAAATACAGGAAGGTTGCGGTTATATATACTTGGCTCCACTTCCGAAAATTTCGTCGGATCATATGTCGGAAATGATGCAAGTGCCAGTATTTCACCACTGTTTGGATTCATGGCAATAGCCAATGCCTGATCTGCATCATACTCCAGCATCGCCTGCGATAATTCTCGCTCGACAATTTTCTGAAGCTTTAAATCAATTGTCAGCTGAATTGTCGCTCCATCTTTTCCGTCTTTCCATTCATCATCTACATGCTCCAATGCGTTCCCCTTCGCATCAGTAAATAACCGAATGGCCGCATCCGAGCTTTTTAATAGTTCATCATACTCGTACTCAATTCCTGCCAAACCCTGGTTATCGGCACCTGTAAACCCTAAAAAGCGTGCGAGCAAATTACCGTGTGGATAAGACCTTACATAATCGACACCACTGTATAAGCCCGGAATTTGAAGCTGCTGAATTTTTTCCGCTTGCTCATAAGTAATGTTCTTCGCTTCTGGCGCAATTTTCACTAGGGATACCCGTTGCTGCAGTCTTTCCAATATTTTGGCTCGATCTTTATTGATTACGTTTGCAATGGCATCTGCTGCTTGTTCTTTATCTTCGTTTTGTGAAGGCATGAAGTACAAAGTCGGGGCAAGTTTATTCGTTACGATTACTTCGTTGTTACGGTCAGTAATTTCGCCTCGCTGTGTATGGAACGGAATTTCCCTGTCCCAATTTTCTTTTGCCTTCGTTGAAAGCTCATCATACTGAATAATTTGAACGGATACTAGTTTAACAAAAATCGCCACGCCGTATAGTACAAGTGCGATGGCGATCCATGTTAAACGTTTTTTAGATTTTGTAGTTACCCATTTCATAATATGACACCTCACCTAAAACAACGTATGTTAAAGATGAAGTTTGTATTCAAATCTCTCTAATCTTGTGGCGGTTCTTCACTAAATTCTTCGTCTTCCAGCTCCATATCCTCTGCCGGCGGAGTCAAATGCATTTCCTCAGGGGTTTTCAACTTGACAACGATTGGTGAATCATCCGTTATCGGCGTCCCTTGAGATACACTTTGGCTTTCAACATAGCCTTCCCCAACAATTTCAATCGGCAGTTTAGATAGTGACTTATAGGCAAGTAAATTACGTAATGACCAATTATTAAACGATGGTAATGTAATTTCTCCATCGGTCTTTAAGAACACGATACTTCCACTTGTTAATGATGAATCCACTGCAGGGAACTGTTCTGTAATTTCTCCGTCTTGACCAATTATTACCGGTATCAGTCCTTCTGCCTCCAGTTGAGTAATGACTGTATCTGTCTGCTCACCTACATAATCGTCAATCTTTGTCGTTTCGACTTCCGCTACGTCTGACGGATTGATATTCATATACTTCAAACTGTTTAGAACAACAGAATTGAACACTTGCGAAACTGGGTCAGAACCTATTTCGGTTGCACCTAGTTTTGGCTTTGCAACGGAAATAAATACAGCCAGCTGCGGATCTTCTGCAGGAGCCATTCCTAAAAACGAATAAAGGAATTCATTTTTACCCCAGTCATAACCGATACCGTTTGCTTTCGGCATTTGGGCAGTCCCTGTTTTCCCTGCTACTTTATAGCCTTCAATTTCGAAACGTTTCGCATTCCCTGCTTCCCCGTAAATAGTAGAAGCCAGAACTTCACGTGTTTTCTGTGCTGTCTCTGCCGAAATCGGTTCACCTTTTATAGTAGGTACTGAATCTACTAAAACCTCACCAGTGTTCGGATTAACAATTTTATCAATTACATATGGCTGCATCATTTTTCCGTCATTTGCAACTGCCGTTACTCCTTGAATTAACTGTATCGGTGTAACAGTCGAACCTTGACCGAATGTTGTCGTATACTTTTCTAAAGGATAGCGCGAGTTAATAATGCCACTCGCTTCATTCGGTAAATCAATGCCTGTTTTTTGGCCGAATCCAAATTCCTTTAAATAACTTTCATACGTTTCCCATCCCATAATATCAAGCAAGTTCGTCATCGCCGTATTTGAAGAACGCTGTATGCCTTGCAAATAGGTAATTCTCCCCCAGCCGTATCGATTATGGTCTCGTATTGTATCGTTATAAACTTTATACTGTCCAGATTGATAAGTCGCATTCGGATGCCAGTTATTGGAGTCGATTGCGGCTGCTACTGTAAATGTTTTGAATGTAGAACCTGGTTCAATCGTATTTTCCACGACATCATTTAGCCAGTTCCCATCTAAACCTGTACGTGTATCCGGATTGAATGTTGGCCGTTGTGACATCGCCAATATTTCTCCAGTTTTCGGATTCGCAACGACAGCAACCATAGACTGTGGCTTATACTCGTCATTGACACGTGTCATTGCTTCTTCCAGGAAATTTTGGATTGTTTTATCGATTGTTAAATAAATATCGTTTCCATCCTGTGCTTCCTGTATTACTTTATCGCTGCTTGGCAATAAATAGTTACGGGCATCACGCTGATATGTTAACTTCCCGTCGGTCCCTGTTAATTGCTTGTCATAAATATATTCAAGCCCCATTTTCCCGACAACCGATGAATTTCCTTCATCATCAGTTTCACGCAACGCAAAGCCAATAAGATGGGAGGCAAATGCACCATTAGGATAATAGCGTTTTTTATCGCTATATAATAGAATCCCAGGCAGTTTCAGCTCTTCAATTTTCTTTTTCACTTCATGACTGATGCCGCGCCCTGCCAGTCCAAACTCGACTTGATATAAATCTTTGGAAGGGTTTAGCCGTTCATAAATTTTCTCTTCATCCATCGGAATATATTGCGCCAATAATTTTGCTGTTTCCGCTTTATCGACGACATGCCTTGGATTTTTTTTGTTTTCTGTTGCCGATTCTTTAATTACCGCTACAAGACGGTAACTCAATGTATCTTCGGCAATTACATTTTCATTGCGGTCCAGAATCTTCCCACGGTCTGCCGATAACACATAACCAGTTTCGTACCTTGATAATGCTTCTTCTTCTAATTCATGCCCTTTTACCATTCCTGTCGCCTGAATTGACGCAAAACGCCAATATAATAGTAAAAAGAGCCCTCCAAAGAATATAAACATTAGAAAGGCTCCTATCTGGTAACGAAATCTTCTCTTTTTCATTCTCCCGGCACTACTTTCACATTTTTCTCATTTAGTGTTAATCCGAGTTCTTTCGCTTTTTCCCAAATACGTTGGTGAGTGGAGCGTTCACTTACTTGTACTTTTAAATCTGTATTATTGTTATTGACTTCAGTTATGTCGCGTTCGATTTTTTGGATTTCCATACTGAGTGTTTGGATTTCTCCTTGAGTATGTAATATGGAAATAGCGAAAGATGCTACTACGATTGCAAATACTAGGAACAAAAACTTTTCCTGAGCCGAAAAATACTTTGCTTTTCGTTTTTTCGGCTGCACCGGCAGTCTTTGTTCCTGCTGCTGATGTTGAGGTAGTTCTGGCTGCTGTTGTATATAAGTTTGTCTTGCTCTTACTGCCATTTTTTACCCACGTCCTTTATCGTTAATTTTTTCAGCGATGCGCAATTTTGCTGAACGTGAACGATTATTCGCAGCTAACTCCTCGTCTGACGGTAAAATCGGTTTTCTTGACACTAATTTAAGTATTGGTTTCATATGCTCTGGAATAACCGGTAATCCGGGAGGTAAATCCGGCAGTGATGAAGCCTCTTTAAATAGTGTTTTTGTTAAGCGGTCTTCCAATGAGTGGAATGTAATCACACTTATACGACCACCAATTTTCAATAAATCGATTGCATCTACTAAAGAATCTTCCGCTGCGCCTAATTCATCATTTACAGCAATTCGAATAGCCTGGAAAATTCGTTTTGCAGGATGTCCACCTTTGCGACGTGCTGGGGCTGGAATACCATCTTTTATAAGCTCCACTAATTGACCTGTCGTTTCAACAGGAGCAATTTCACGGGCTTGTTCAATTTTGCGCGCAACTTGTTTCGAAAATTTTTCTTCGCCGTAGCGGAAGAAAATACGTACTAGATTTTCGTATGACCATTCATTCACAACATGATATGCGCTCAGTTCTGCAGTCTGATCCATTCGCATATCGAGCGGAGCATCATGGTGGTAACTAAATCCGCGTTCAGGTGTATCAAGTTGTGGTGACGAGACACCTAAATCATATAAAATCCCATCTATTTGATGAATGTTCAGTTTGTGTAACTCTTCTTTTAAATAGCGGAAATTTGAGTGTACGAATATAACGCGATCCAAATAATCGGCTAATCGTACTTTTGCATTTTCAATAGCCGTTGTATCTTGATCAAAACAAATTAAACGGCCTTTTTCTGACAATTGTTGTACAAGGTACTCACTATGTCCTGCACCACCTAATGTGCAGTCTACATAAATACCATCCGGATTGATGTTCAACCCATCAACAGTTTCTTTCAATAATACGGTTGTATGATCGAACATAGTTTGAAGCACCTCTTAATATTAATTCAATTACGTGTCGGTACTATTACACCCGGATTAAAAGTTCATGTCGGACATGTAATAGTGACCAAAATTCTAATTTCTTCATCTTTTAAATCTAAAAATCAAAGCCAATCAGATTTTCTGCGATTTCATCAAATGATTCAGCCGATTGCTCGAAGTATTGCTGCCAAGATTCTTTCGCCCAAATTTCTATTTTACTCGATACACCTAAGATTACGCATTCCTTTTCAAGATTAGCGTATCCAATCAGTGTAGATGGAATATTAATTCGGCCTTGCTTGTCCACTTCTACTTCTGTTGCCCCCGAAAAGAAAAACCGCGCAAATGCACGTGCATCTTTTTTGGTCATCGGTAAATCCTTTAATTTATCTTCGAGTTTTCGCCATTCATCCATAGGATATCCAAAAATGCATTGATCTAGCCCGCGTGTTATTACAAAGTGTTCTCCTAGTGATTCTCGAAACTTTGCAGGAACAATCATACGGCCTTTCGCATCAATAGAATGTTGATATTCTCCCATGAACATGCTACTCACCCCACTTTAATAAATAATGTACCACATCCCCCCACTTTCTACCACCAAATTCCTTGCTTCTCATAACAATAAAACGAAATTACGTAAATGAGCATATTCTCACACATACGTTCGGTGCTAAAAGACACAAAAAAGAGTTATCTGCATATGAGATAACTCTTGTTTCTTATAAGGTAATAAGTTGGTGTTTCACAGAAATATTCATAGGTAACTCCAATAAATCATCAATCAGCTTTTCCCCATAGGTATTTAGGAACATATATGGATTGTACAAGCGCTCTTGGTAGCTATCATTCGGATATAATAGTGACTGAATTGTTTTATATTGGCGAATTGCGACTTCATACTTTTCTATATTTTGCTGCTCCAGTTTCGAACGTAAATATTGGAATTGACGTTCATGGTAATTTTTATTCTTCTCCAATAGATCTTCTACATGATAGTTGCCATGCTGCAGATAACTCGTCAGTTGCTCATACTGCTCTTCCATCTGTTTTTGCATCTGCTCAATTGCGCGCGTAACTTGCTCATCTTTTACACTTTCCACAAATTGAGCTAAATGTTCATCGACTTTGCCTGTTAGCACATCCGTTACAGTCAGCTCTTTTTGTTCTAATAATGCATCAACTTGACGTGTAACAAGCGTTATGCTGAGTCTTGGCGCAAATATCGGCATCTGCAGCTGCAGCTCATCAAACGCAGGTTTTAATGTAGCCCAATAAGCCAGTTCACCAGGACCACCAACAAACGCCAGTACCGGAAGCGCCATTTCCTGCATTAATGGGCGGGTAACGACATTATTGCTTAAACATTCAGGAGACTCATTCGCAATAGCTACTAATTCCTCTTTCGAAAAATTGGCATGGGCTGTCACATTTTTAAAATGGCCGCCACTGCGCTCCAACAGAAAACGCTCACCTTCTTTAATGTAAAATAAATTGGCATTTTGCTCTGAAGCATCAATCGGCATTGCATAGCCTTTCTCGCCAAGCTTTCTTTCCTGCGCTACAACACCCGTTGCAATCGATTCGTTCTTTTCGATCAATTGGACAAAATAGTTTTTTTCATACTTCCTGAACGGCTCATATGTAGCATCCAGCATTAATAAGCCATGCTTTTTAAATAAATCATTCATCAGCAACGTAAAGAAATCCGTAAAAGTTTCACTATTTTCCGCATGACTCAGAACACTATTCAATAAGTCCGCTGTATGTTCTGTTTCTCCAAAATCTTTAAATACATTTAATATAAACTGTTGTAGTGCTTCTTTATTCAATTGTGTAGTTGAAGCCATTTTCTTCAGCTTAGAACGTTCACTGTAACCACGTTTTTTCACTTCACCATTTGTCATTGAATACGTATGATTGATCTCTTCTATATCGTGATCTTCACCCGCAATCCAAAAAATTGGTACGACCGGTGCATTTAATATTTTTCGTTGTTGTTCTGCCAGTAGAATAACCGAAATTGCTTTATGGACAGAATAGAGAGGCCCCGTCAGCAAACCAGCTTGCTGACCACCCACCACGACTACTGCACCTTGCTCAAGTTCATCTAAATGGTGCGCCGTCTTTTCCGAGATGCCATACCGCTCCATATAACTGCGAATAATTTTTGCAAGCTCTTCCGAACGATATGTTCGATTTTTTAAATATGCAAATCGTTGTCCAAAAGCTTCCTCAGTATATTTATATTCAAAAAACGAATGGATATCGGCATTCTCAGACCAATAGTCCGCTAATAGCTTATTCGTTACTGGTGAATTTATTTGTTCTAGCTCCATGAAAATTCTCCTCTACTTCTCTTTACTCAATTTTGAAATTACCTTAATCACTGTTTTATCCCACATTAACGGGTATTAATTTTCCGCCTTGAAAGCTTAATGTTTTCCCGGATACTAGTTTACAGTAAAAGAAAAGTTTAGCCACCTAATCAACCATCATAAACATCATAACTGAATGGGTAATTCCAACAATCCAAATTATAAAATAAGTGATGCTGAACAATAAAAAGTAAAATCGCCAAATTTTTTTCAGTAATGGCTTTACTTCAATTTCTTTTTTCGTTCGCCAATCAACATATGTAAAAACAATCGCGATTACGAGTACAACAATTAGCATCGGCATTAATATACCAATATTCCATAGTCCTTGTAACGCAATCGGTATCGAAAAAAACATAAGAAATGTTGTAATATCCGCTGCCAAGCCAATCGCTTTATGTTTTTTTATTCGAAGCTTACGGCATATGAGCAGCACAGTGATAAAAGCAATAATCGGGCATACAATAATTGTTGCCACCAAATATTGAAAAAATAATATCACATTTGTTCACCGCTCTCTTCAAATGCTTTCACTAAATAATAAAGTGTTTGTAAAACAGGCAATTTTTTCTCATTTTGCTCCGCTTTTTTCAAAATCGCACCTGCTATTGTATCAATCTCGGTTTTGCGATTTGCAAGACGATCAGCCAGCATAGACGATGTATTTTCCGCAGTCTTTTCACAAAGTGCAATGACCTGATTAAAATGGAATGTTTCTTTAAATTGCGGAAATGCCGTCATGAGTTCGTTGTATAAATCTTTCAATAATTGCAATGTATGGCTTTGTGTAATTAGCTGTCCATTTTTCACTTGCAGAATCGCGGTTAACGGATTGATAAAACAATTCAACAGTGCTTTCTCCATTAGCATTTTTTCAGCATCCTGTTCGAATACAATCGGAAGCTCCGCCGATGAAAGGCCGTTTAAAAAACTGAACTCACTGCCCGCGCCTTTTGCCACCGCAATTTTCATCATACCTTCCCCTTTATGGGCGACATGGTGCTCCGAAAATTTAAGTGCCCCGAATTGAATCGAGCTAAATGCAATATGCAATTTACTTAATGCAAGTGCTTCCTCATAATGGGCTAAACCATTCTGTAAAAATAATAATGGAATAGATTCCTTTACATGCTCCATACTTGCATACACTTCATGAAGTTGTCCATATTTTACAGCTACAATGATTAAATTCGCTTTATTTGAAAGCGCCGAAATATATTTAACGTTGACGGTCGTAACAGATTGATTCAAGTTTGTTCTAGCAATCTGAATGTCCTTAAATACAGTTTCCTCTGTAGGTTTCCCGACAATGTACACATCCATATTCTTTTCAGCAAAATAACTTGCTACTAATAAACCAACTGCACCTGCACCAATGATTTCAATTCGCATTATATTATACCTCAAATTTATTTCGAATTAAAAAGGTCTGCCTTCAAGACAGACCTTTAGCTAAATTTATTATACTGGATATACCGGATGTTTTCGATATGGTAAAGCAATTTGTTTCGAATTATAGTAATTAAAACGTTGAATTAATGTATGTCGCAGTTGATTTGGCATGACAATATCATCAATCACCATTTCGGAAGCCAGTTTATATAAGTCGATTTCTTCTTTGTATTCCTCGATTTTTTGTTTCACAAATTGAATCCGCTCTTTCGGATCTTCAATCGCCTCGATCTTATTTGAATAAACAGCATTTACAGCTGCTTCCGGACCCATTACCGCAATTTGGGCAGTCGGCAATGCAATGACTGCATCCGGTTCGAATGCCGGGCCGCACATCGCATAAAGGCCAGCTCCATACGCTTTACGAACGATAACCGAAATTTTCGGTACCGTTGCCGAGCTCATCGCCGATATAAATTTTGCCCCATGTCGGATAATGCCCGCCTTTTCCACTTTTGTACCGATCATAAAGCCCGGTACATCCGCTAAAAATAATAGCGGGATGGAGAACGCATCACAAAGCGTAATAAACTTCGCCGCTTTGTCGGCAGAATCGATAAACAGTACGCCGCCTTTTACTTTCGGCTGATTGGCAATAATCCCTACAACTTGCCCATCAATGCGGGCAAGTCCTGTAATCAGTTCAGAAGCAAATAACTTTTTAATTTCAAAGAAGCTGCCTTCATCAATCAGCTGTTCGATACATTCATACATATCAAATGGTGCATTCTGATTTTCCGGAATAATCTCTTCCAGCGTTCTCCCGCTTTTCGGTGCCTTTGTTTCATCAATTGGCGGGAATTCCGCAAAATTTGCAGGGAAATAACTAATATAGCGTCTCGCTTCAAGGATTGCCTGTTCTTCGTTTTCAGCCAATACGTCCCCACATCCGCTAACGGTACAGTGCATGCGTGCTCCGCCCATTTCTTCGAGCGTAACCTTTTCACCGATTACTTTTTCAGCCATTCTCGGTGATCCTAAGTACATTGAAGCATTTCCGTCCACCATAATTACAATGTCACAGAAGGCCGGAATATAGGCCCCCCCTGCAGCAGATGGACCGAATAGTATACATATTTGAGGAATCATCCCACTCATACGTACTTGATTATGGAAAATACGGCCTGCCCCGCGTCGCCCAGGGAACATTTCCAGCTGATCTGTAATGCGTGCCCCTGCAGAATCGACTAAGTAAAGCATTGGTACTTGCATTTTTTCCGCAGTCTCTTGAATACGGATTATCTTTTCAACTGTGCGCGAACCCCATGATCCAGCTTTGATTGTAGAGTCATTAGCCATAACACAAACGGTTTGCCCGTCAACTTGCCCGATAGCTGTTACAACACCATCTGCAGGCAAATCTCCGGCCTCATAATTTGCAAAACGGGCGTCTTCCTCATAAACCCCATCATCAAACAATTGCTTCAAGCGATCCCGGACAAAAAGTTTATTCGTTTCTTTTAACTTTTCGTGATATTTTGGTTGCCCGCCTGCGTATATTTTTTCTATTTTTTGCTGTAAGTGTTCTTTATAAGTAGGCTGTGTCATTATCGTCCCTCCATCACTTAAGCTAATTCTACTAAAATATCATTCTCTTCAACAAAATCTCCTTCAGCAACAGTAATTTTTGCTACTGTCCCATCCGTTTCTGCCTCATGCGGGATTTCCATTTTCATCGATTCTAAAATGATGAGTGTCTGCCCTTTTATCACACTATCCCCTTCTTTAACACTTACCTCAAATACTGTCCCTGCCATTTGTGCTTTTACTTCTGCCATGCGAAAGGCCCCCTTGTTAGAAGATATTTGCGCTACTCGCGCTTTGTTTCTACTTCTATTGTAAGTAGCCTTAAAATTAATTACAATTATTTTCTCGAAAAATTATTTTATTTCTATTTATAACTAGTTTTTCTTCAACTCGGTTTTCCCTTCGTTAAGGCTACCCCTTGTTGTAGCCACTTCGAAATTTTGTCGTACTCTGATTGTAATTCCGAATACTTCATTTCTAGTTCATTATAGGCTTCAGTCAATTCTTCAAAACTAGATAACGCCAACTTTAAGTGACTGCGCATTAATTGTTTTGGACGCTTTCTGACACTGTTCAAAACCTGTCCATACTGTGCTCGCAATGTTTTATTCCATCGGAAGCCGCAAGCTTGCTTCGTCCGGTTTAACTCCTGTGCTGCCTGTTCAAAAGCTTCTAGTTGTGTACGTCCGTTTTGAACTGTTTGAATCACAATTTCAGCTAACTTTTCATCGTCTGCAATTGTCCATTGATCTTTCCTTCTTTTTTGCTCCACAGTTGCACCACCTCATATTTTTTACTACTATATGCCATGATGAACAAAATAGACTTAAAAACAAAAAAAGTTACGATAAAAATAGTTTTCATCGTAACTAGGGGAAGCTGATTTCTATTGCGGGTTGAGGCTTTTGTTCCTTTTGCTCAGTTGCCGGTGCTACTGAGGCATGAATCTGCTGCCCTCCTCTCCATTCCAATCAACGTACTTCCTATAAATTATTCTTTAAGCAGTCTGTTAACAAATTACTTTTTCTTCTCGAGGAAGTTCTGTACTGCAGTGTGGTGCGCTTCGGATTCCCACAGTTTTGCGCATAGTTTTATTTCTTCCATTACACGCTCATACATATTGCGCTCACGCCACTTTCGTAATTCAATTTCTTTATATGCCTGATGGACAGAAGGGTGGATTTTCGCCATGTGCTCTATAAAATCTGCGAGAGCCTGCTCTTTCGTCCCTTCAATATACACACGCATTGCCCAACCAATTTCATATAATGTTTGCGCGTCATAAGGCTTAGCATTAATCAGCATTTTTAATGCACGATCATGGCGCAGGCCGCGCTCAAATAAATAAGTACCGCCACCCCACCCGGATGTAATTGCCAGCGTTCCTTGGATAAAGCCGGCTTTTGCATGAGAAGAAATGAGGCGGAAATCGCAAGCCGTCGCTATTTCACAACCTCCTCCTACAGCCGCTCCATTTATTAAGGCAATTGTCGGTACTGGCAATGTCGCTAAATCATATAGAATATGCCCCATTTTACTCAGCATGCCAAACGCTTCTTCTTCTGTTTCCAAACTATGAAATTCCGACAAGTCCCCGCCCGAGCAAAATGATTTTTCTCCAGCGCCTGTAATAACTAAAAAGCGCACATCATTATGTTCTTTTATGTATGAAATAACTTCCTTTAATCCATCCATCACCGCATAGTTTATGGCATTTCGTTTTTCCTCGCGATTAATTGTAAATGTTAGAATCCCGTCTTCATTCTGAATTAAGTAATCCATTTGCCCATCCCCTTTAGTAATTATTTCAATATATCAAACTATTCTAATAATAGTTGACCACTATTGTTTTGACAATGTTTCTATGCAAAAACAGAAAAAAGACTAGTTAAGAGCCATGGTCTCTTAACTAGTCTTTATATAGCGCAAATACTGAATTATTTCGCTACTACTTCTTTACCTTTGTATTGTCCGCAAGCTTTGCAAACACGGTGAGATAGTTTAGCTTCTCCACAGTTTGGGCAAGCTACCATACCAGGTACAGATAGTTTGAAATGCGTACGACGCTTTCTTTTTGCAGTTTTAGAAGTTCTTCTAAATGGTACAGCCATTGATGGCACCTCCTTACAGATATTTATTCATCTGTTTGATCAAAATACTTAGCTAAAGCAGCCAGTCTTGGATCCAATTTTGGTTCGTCAACTTCCTTAGCATTTTCTACATCTTCATCCGTTGAATAGTCCCAGCCTTTACCGCCTTGCACTTGTCCTTCGGTATTCTCTTTGAATACTTGCATCGGTACTTCCAGAAGAATTAATTCCTCCAGGACTGGTTTCATATCAACAACGTCACCATCAACATAATGGAATTCGCTCTCAACATCCCCGCGATTTCTTTCATCGGTCCAGCTGAAAACTTCTACCGTTTCAATGTTCACAGGATATTCAACATCTTCCCACGTGCGTGCACATGGAAGCGTCAATGTAGTGCTAATCGTTAATTGACAAGTCATTTGCGATGCACCAAAAGTACAAAGCCCTTTTACATGAACGGGTGAAACGTTACGTATATCGGTGTTACGATTTTTTACTTCATCCAACTGAACAACTGTATCAATTGGCATTCCGTCTTTTCGAAACTTTGATAATTGATGAATTGACCATTTCATTCGTTAATCACCTCGAGACAACACTGTTTATTATATAGCCCATAAAAAAAGATGTCAAGATAATTTCTTGTCACTATTACAAAACGTGCTTATAATCAAATTAATTCTAACATATTGCATAGTTACATTCATTTCGAACGTATTGATGCGAACAAAAAACTATTTTAGCGTAAGGGGGAAGTTTATGCAAGCCGTCGGTATAGTTGTTGAATATAATCCGTTTCACAATGGCCATCTGCATCACGTAAATGAAGCAAAACGCACAACGAACAGTGATGTTGCGGTTGCTGTTATGAGCGGTCAATTTTTACAGCGAGGAGAGCCCGCACTCGTCGACAAATGGCATCGGACAAAGATGGCACTCGCAAGCGAAGTTGACATTGTAATCGAACTTCCTTATATTTTCAGTACCGCTCAGGCAACTGGTTTTGCTTCTGGTGCTGTCCAACTATTGGAAGCAATGCAGTGCACGACATTGGCATTCGGGAGCGAACAAGGAAGCATCACGCCGTTTCTAAACACTTTTCACTTAATCGAAAGCAATCGGACGCTCTATAACGCCATCATTAAAGAAACAATTCAGCAAGGCAAAAGCTACCCGCAAGCTCTTTTTGCGGCATATGAACAGCTTAAACAACTTTTCCCGAATGCATACATTGATTTAGGGCAACCAAATAATATATTAGGCTTCCATTATGTTGAAGCAATGGAGCAGCTTCAGACAGTTATGAGACCTGCTACCATTCAGCGAATTGCCGCGGGATATCATGATGCAATTGACACAGACAGTGAAATTGCCAGTGCTACCGGGATTCGTCAGGCATTGTTTAGCGGCCAGTCGCTTGAACAGGTAACACAGTATTTACCCGAAGCAAGTATTGAGCAGCTTGGTCACTGGCAGGCAGAACATGGGCGTTTTGCAAGCTGGGAAAGCTTTTGGCCACTTTTACAGTATGCTATTTTAAGACATACTCCACAGCAGTTGAAACAGTATGCAGACGTATCAGAAGGGCTTGAAAACTCGCTTATTAAATATGCAAGATCAAGTTCGAACTTTGTGGAATTTATGAATGCGATGAAATCGAAACGTTATACATGGACAAGACTCCAGCGAATGTTGACACATATTTATACCGGAGTCACGAAAGAACAGCTGCATGCTTATTCCAGCCCTACATATATTCGGATATTGGGCATGACATCAGCAGGGCAGCAATATATTTCACGTATTAAAAAGTCCCTTTCATTGCCGCTCATCAGCCGGGTTGCAGCTGTCAGTGATCCAATATTGGCCATCGATCTGCATGCAACCCAAATGTACCAATTAGGCATCCAGCAATTTTCAAATAAAAAAATAGACGAAGATTATAAAACTCCGCCTATTCGCTATTAATTTTTCGGTTGTAGTTGATCTAAATAATTTAAGGCATTATCAATTGTTTTGACAGGAACAACTTTTATGTCCGAATTAATGGCTTTTGCTGTTTGAGCTGCCACCTCATAATTTGAAGTAATGCTTGGGTTATACTCAAGCATTTCTTTTGTTATTTCATCATCAGGGGCAAAGAAAATATCGACACCTTCTTTATCAGCAGAAACAACCTTTTTCTCAATACCGCCAATTCGGCCTACCGTTCCATCCTCCAGCATTTCACCGGTACCTGCAATTTCATAGCCTTTTGTCAGATCTTCATCGATTAGCTGATTTAACAGCTCTAATGTAAACATTAACCCGGCAGACGGTCCGCCAATATCTTCTGTTTTCACAGTCACTTTTGGATCGGTTTTGATTGATTTACTTTCGGAATAGGTGATACCTATGCCAAAACGCCCTTCAGAGCCTGGTATTTCTTTAATCTCCAGCGTTTCATCAATGAGCTTTCCATCCCGTTTTACAACTAGATTAATTTTATCTCCCTTTACTTTCGGTGTAATGATGGTAACGAACGTTTCCAAACTATCAATACGCTCATTATCCACTTCCACAATCTCATCTCCCGGCTTTAGATGCCCGTCAGCAGCACCTTCTGCAAGAACATTCAATACATAAAGTCCTTTGTAGGTCACCTGATAATCAAGCCCCGCTCGATTGAACGCTACATACGTTGCATTAAACTGGGAGTCCGTCATATATTTCAATTGACGAACATTATATTCTTCGTCATCCTCTTCTTCTTGTCGCACATCTGTTAATTTTACAATATCATAATAATCCGCGACAGCTGCCATCGCATAAGTTAACGGGGTTGCCTGCCCCATTGCAACGGTCGTCATATAAAAAGAACCTTCATCGTCCGGATCCCCATTCTGAATCGCCAGAAAATCGCTTACATTATATGTACCACCCGGTTTTGTAATATAATAATCCAACCTATAAAAAGACAAACCCATTAATATAACTAAAAACAGGCCGAATGCTATTTTTCCTTTATTCCCCATGTATTTAAACTCCTCTATAATTAATCAATTTCGCATTGGCGCAATTGTATCAGGACCAATTTTTGTAAGCCGTGATCAAATAACAAAGACGATTTAATGTCAAAATTCGTTCCTTTAAAATTATGTTCCGGCTAGTTGAAATACTAATTTAATCTTCAATTGCATACAATTAGTGTAGCATTTGAACGAGCGAATGACAAAATATTGAAAAGGATGAAGAATATTTGGACAATCCTTTTATGCATCACATTAATTAGTTTATTATTATTCTTTCCGGAAATGACACATGTAGGCGCAGACATTGGTGTATCGCTTTTTATGGAAGCTTTATTCCCCTATTTACTGCCGTATTTAGTGTTAACAACATGGCTTTTAAAATTGACGCATTCTTACAACAGTGCGCCATTTATCGTTTTTTTGCAAACTTACGGAATTAGTGCCGTCGGAGGGTACCCTACAGGTGCTGCCACAATTACGCAACTCGTGAAACGTAATTCAATCACAAAGCAGCAGGCTGCCTATTTGCTCGGTATTTGCCATTGTCCAAGTCCGCTTTTTTTATTCGGCTTTGTCGGAAGCGACTTATTAAATTCTACAACATTCAGCTGGCAATATTTAATATTACTACATAGCTTTTCATTCATTTTATTGGTTGCCGTATATTTAATTTGCCCTCCGCTTTCAAAAGAAGTGCATAAAGCACCAAAAGATCCGACACCTTTTACGTCAAGTATTAAGGAAAGTGCTCCGACAATATTAATTGTTGCAACAACAATCATTTTTTTTACGACGATTTACCAAGTGTTTCTACATAGTGTCGAAGTTGTTTTCGATTCAATTCCTACCTATTTAGAAATTGGAATTGCCAGCTTTCTTGAAGTGACGAACGGATTACATTTGCTTCACCAGCAGCTCTATGGCGACATGCTTATTTTTTTCACAGTTGTATTCTTGACGACTCAAAGTTTAAGTATTCATCTGCAAGTAATCGTAATCGCCCGCTCTGCTAATATTGCAATTCGTCCGTATATTTTCATACGTATTGTGTACAGTATCGTCATCCCAATATTATTTTTCCTGCTGTTTTTATAAGAGAGGGGTTTTATTATCTTCCGGCGATTTCCTTTATGAAAAAAGAGCTTCTGTGTAAGGATTTTTCCTTACACAGAAGCTCTTTTTTATTTAGTGAATTTTTCTTTTAGTGCCTGTTCGACGATGGCTGGTACGAGTTCACTTACATTTCCTCCGTATTTGGCTACTTCTTTGACGATGCTTGAACTTAAAAATGAATACTGATTTTTTGACATGATGAAGAATGTCTCGATATTTTCATCAAGCACTCGGTTCATCGAAGTAATCTGCATTTCATATTCAAAGTCGGAAACGGCACGTAAGCCACGTACAATGGCTTTCGCCTTCTTTTCACGGGCATAATCGATCAGCAGTCCCGAAGAAGTTTCGATTCGAATATTCGGCAAATCTTTTGTTACTTCTTTGATTAAGGCTGTACGCTCTTCAATTGAAAATAGTGGTTTTTTTGATGAGTTATTTAATACTGCGACATATACTGTGTCAAAAACATCGGCTGCCCGACGAATGATGTCAATATGACCATTCGTAATCGGATCAAAACTTCCAGGTACTACTGCGATTTTTTCTGTCAAACGATTTCTCCCTCTTCCTCTACATGACGATAAATAGAAATGATCGTACTGCCGTATTCTTCTTGTCTTATTAGGTGAAAGCGGCCGTAGTTTTCCGGCAATGTAACTTCTGTAGAATGTTCACACATAATGATGGCATCTTGGGCCAACTTTCCGCCTTCAACAAGTGTTTCGACTAAGTCATAATATTCTTTTTTGTGATATGGCGGATCCAAAAATAAATAGTCAATGACAATATCTCTTTTTAATAAGGCTTTCACCGCACGCATCGCATCTGTACGGAAAAGTTCAGATACATCCTCATAACGGCATTTTTTTATATTTTCCTGAAGCACTTGGAAAGCACGGGCATCTTTCTCGATAAACAGCGCATGATCTGCCCCGCGACTTAGTGTTTCGATACCAAGACCGCCGCTCCCTGCAAATAAATCAACCGCCAAACCGCCATTAAAGAATGGGCCGATCATATTAAAAATGGATTCCTTGACTTTATCTGTTGTCGGTCGTGTTGTATTTCCCGCAATTGCCTTTAATGGCATCCCTTTTCTGTCTCCTGCGACAACGCGCATGATTTCCACCAAACTTTCCTACTAAATCATCTAACATTTTTAAGGAGCCGAAATATTAATTCGGTCCTCCGTTTTTTCAATTTCAACTATAAACAAACGCTGCAACCATGATTCCTCTATGAAATATTGGCCAGCTACTTGTTTAACCGGTAAAGATACCGTGTCATAGCGTCGCTGATTAAATACATAAAAACCCGGTTCATTCGGAAATCTGAATTCACGTGTTTCACTTACTACATAATACCCATGTTTTCCTATACTTACATCATAACCGATCGATTCCAGCAGTATATCTGCCCCGTACAATACTTCACCATCTTTTAAGACGACTTGAACGGCAGGCTGCTTTTCCGAATTGATATATAGTTGACGCGGGTCATTATATAGAAACGGATAGGACTTTTCTGATTGTGCATTCATCGAAATATATTTCGTAGAAGCATCCAATACTTCAGACAACTCCTTGTCGAGCAATTCTCCGCTGATTGTTTTACCTTCCAGTGCCCTTAAACGTTCTTGCCACTCCTTCAGTTGCCCATCCGTTAGTTGGCCAGTAATTGTTGCAGCGACTTCTTTTGTTTTCTCGTCGCCAAATACAGTACCCGTTAAAAAGGATGCCAGTAATTCTTTCAGCCAATGTGGACTGTTACCAAAATCATAGGTTGCTTCCAGTTGTGTAAGCAGGACATTTTGTTGCACCTTTGCCACTGTCACATTTGGTACAAAAATCATACGGAACCCATCGACACCATCTGTATTTGTTCCATTAACGATGGCAAGATGTTCATTGCTTAAAAAATTAACTTTTTCAAGCTTTTCATAAAATGCAGCTTTCAATGGGGTTCTTGAATAAATAGAGACAGCACCCATTTCATTTTGCAGCGCAAAGTCTCCATCTTGCCAAAACAGATCTTTCACTGGGCCTTCCCCACTGAACATGGAATAGTTGACAAGTGATAAATTTTGCTCACCGATTAATGGCAAACCCGTTACCCACTGTCCTTTCACATCTTTTTCTGTGGAAATATGAACCGTAGAAAACTGAACATCACCGTTTTTTAATGTAGCAAATACATTTTTCATAAGCTGACGAGACTGTAAGCCGTCCTTTAATGGAATGACATAGGAAATCGATTGTGCCCTCGTTTCTCCAGCTTTAAACTTCGTGGAGTCTTCACTTAGTCGAGCACAGCTATGTTCATTTTCTATAAAACAATCAGGATTGATGGAAGCTTTCGGCCATTCAATCGTCAATTCTTCATTCGGTAAATTTTTAAAATGCTGACGAATATCCAAGCTTTCGTCTCGGTACGCAATTTCAATTTCCTGAGAATAACGATAGCCTTTTTCAGCTGAATCCACTTCCTCCGAATAAACTTGGAACTGCATAAAAAGTATAGTTCCGATTAGTATCGTTAAAAATGAAAAAATACTAACGGCAATTTTCAAGTGCCTGACCTCCTGCATCATGTTACTATTATAAAGAAAGGATGTGCTAAAAAAATGATTCAACAATTTATCGAACTCGGTCAAGGCTATGGCGATATATATGAGCTTTGCGAACTGGTCAAAACAAATGAGCATCGATTCCATAACGCATTTATTTTCACTGCAACTCATGATGGCAATTCAGTCGCTTCACTAGCCGTGGCGTTTAAACCATCAGGTGAAAGCAAATTTATGCCAATATATATTTGCCGCGAAGGGATTCCATATAACGAGGAAAAACTGTCAAAGCGAATTGAGATATTTAAACAAACGATTCAAGATGTTAAGCAGCAAGAAAACATCCTTGAAATTAAACACTCATCTGTTTTTTCGGAAAAAAATCAATATTATCAATACTTAATTGGTATTTTGAGATTAAACCGATACATACCACCTATGCAATAAAAGAAAAATTATAAACCTATTTTATAGTCGTATTCTTTAGCCTTATCCGGCTTTGCATTTTCAAATTCATTTTTAACAAATGGACGGTATGATTCCACAACGTCTTTCACAAATGGAAGGCGTTGTATTTTATTTTTCAATGTTTCGATCTCGTCCCGATTACAATAAATTACAACATATTTTAATCTCCTGGAGATGAAATTTACGTGACCATACTTCCTTAACGACTTCGCATGTTTTAATTGATGAACGTATATAATTAAACCTTGTCTTTCATTCATGGAAAACTCCCCGTTTCTTCATAAAAATATTTATATTCAGCCAAATCATGCAACAAATTCCTTTAAATTACCTCAGTTTCAAGCCGTCTTTTTCACTAAAAGCATACCAAATGTGCAAATTGTTAGCAACAGAGTTTAGACAGTTCCACTTCTTTTCCGTTATAATGGAAAATAGTAGAGTGAGATATACACTTCATACTATTTCAAGCTTTTTACACTCATTTATTGCACATAGCTTTCAACGAAACAATGTACGGTTAGAGGAGGACGAATTTAATGGGTAAGAAGACAAAAGTAGCTTTAGCAATCGCGGCGGCTAGTGCCGCGGCATGGGCAGGAACAAAAGCGATTTCAAAGCCGCAAAAACGTGAATCAAAAGAAGCATTACAATTTGAACGTCCAATTATTATCGCACAACATGGAGGCGCGGGTCTGGCACCTGAACATTCGTTACTTGCTTTTGAACGAGCAGCGGAAATCGGTGTGGATGGCTTTACAGTAAGTGTCCGCCTTTCAAAAGATGAAGAAATTATCGCTTTTCATGATGCAACGGTAGACCGCACAACTAATGGCTCTGGCTTTATTAAAGATTTTACATTCGAACAATTAAAAGAACTCAATATCGGCTATAACTTTGAAGATTTAGAAGGTGCTTTCCCATACAGAGAACAGCATGTACTGGCCGTGACATTACGCCAATTAATTGAAACATATCCAGATAAACTATTTATCGTAAACATCCAAGATAGTCCAGACACATATGAAGGTAGTTTAATGCCTTCTAAACTATGGCGGTTAATCGAAGAATTGAATATTCAATATCAAGTGATTGTGACAAGTCCTTATAGCGAACAAATCGACCGCTTCAATCTGTATGCACAAAACCGCATCGCTCTTGGTGCCGGTGAAGGCGACATCAAAAAAGCAATGACTTCATTTACAAGTCAATTCGGTCATTTGTATCATCCAAAAGTCGACTTGTTCATCGTGCCATTAAAACAGGGTGTTTTCAATTATGATTCACCGCGCTTTGTTAAGTTTTTATCGGAACTTAATGTGCCGACGATCTACAGCGACATTGATGATCTTGTAACAATGAACCGTGTCATCCGACAAGGAGCAATGGGTATCGTGACAAACCGTCCGGATATCGCAGAAGTGCTCATCCAAAAAGTATCGCAATAACCAAGGACTAAAGCGCCCGTTTAACTCCGAGTGGGCAAAACACCCACATCCTTGTTGCATGCCCCCAATGACTCACATCGTGTGAGCCCAAGCCATTGGAAGAGCCTACGCAAAAGTAAACGTTCCACCACTTTTGCACGGAGGGGCCTCGTGCGAGGAGTTGGCGCTTTAGCTTAGACGGCAACCATAACAAAAGCTCCCGAAATTTTCGGGAGCTCTTTTTATTTCATTAAGCTGAACACGAACAACCGCCACCTGTACCGCATCCACTGCCACAAGAAGAACTGCTGGCGAAAAATGGATTGCTTACCGGAACTTTTACAGCTTCCGAAACGGAATGGCCAATGAGCAGGCTGATTTCATCGAGAAGATCCTGAAAATCATTTTCCGCGACCTTCAGTGCTGCGATTTGTTCATTCATATCGATCAGACGCTTTTCTGTTCGAATTTTTTTCATAATTATATTGTAATCAGGATGATATTTGCCAAAGCGTTGTACATCCTCATATTGGTCTTTTAATCGTTGAAAGGCCATAATTTGTGCGCTTAATTCCGCATCCTCGTAGACTGCCTTTTTCGCAAGACGAAGGTTTTCGGCTTGCTCAGAGGAAAGGATCATCGCATTTAATTCATCGACCTCATCTAAAATAAAAACCCAATCAGAAGTCATGAGCATTGTTTATTCCTCCAATCTCACTTTATCATAACAGAATTGAAGGGAAAATCAATGATTGTTCAACCTACGTTTTTCCAATTGTCTTATCATTTCCCGAACAAATACTAAATCGGAAAAGTATTTTTGTTTATCTCCAATTTGCTGTGTTTTTTCATGACCTTTACCTAACAGTACGATTGTATCGCCTTTTTCCGCATAATTAAGTGCATGCTCAATGGCTTCTTTTCGGTTGAGGCACTCAATATACTCCTGTGTAGAAGAAAAGCCTTCGCGGATCTGTTTATTGATCTGCTGCGGATTTTCGTTACGGGCATTATCGGTCGTTAAAATAATATAATCCGCATAAATTGATGCAATCATTCCCATTTTTGGACGTTTTGCCTTGTCTCGGTTACCGCCGCAACTAAACATGACAATTAATCGGCGCTTTGTATGTTTTTTCAATGTCTGTAAAATCATTTTCATCGCATCCGGTGTATGTGCATAATCGACGACGATCGATAAGCCTAACTGATTTTCCACATGCTCAAAACGACCTTCAGGCAATACTAAATTTCCGATTGTATTGCAGATGTCACTTAACGGAAAATCAAGTTGTGCAATACAGCTGATCGCTGCAAGCACATTGCTGCATTGATAGTCTCCCACTAACGGGATGTTCACTATATGCTTCTCTTTCTTATGCTGAATACAGCAAGTCGTTGATGCTGGTCCGTCAACTAGCGTTTGGAAAAAGTAGTCGACATGGCTCCCTTTGCCGAAAAAAATACGCTTGCCTTTTGTCGCTAAACCGATTGAACGACAAACACTGTCATCACTGTTTATAATATTTTTTTTCGCCAAAGTCGATAAAATCTGTTTGGATAGTTTGTAGCGTTCAAAACTACCATGGTCTTCAATATGATCTTCTGTCACATTCAAGAAAATACCGATATCAATATCACAATGATCCAGACGGTGCTTTTCCAGACCAATGGACGAAGCTTCCAGAACAACGTAAGGTACATCAAGACGGATTGCTTCTTTAAATAAAAATTGAATATTTTTCGCCTGTAATGTTGTTAGTGCTTCCATTTCCGGATAACATTTTTCCCGGTCGATAAAAACACCATTTGTCCCGATCACCATAGCGCGCTTATCCAACTGGTTTAAAATTTGTCCTATAAAATGTGTAACAGTTGTTTTGCCGTTTGTTCCCGTTACTGCGATTACGGTTAATGCTTCGGCAGGGAAATTATAAATTTTTGCACTTGCATAAGCAATAAAACTTAAACAGTTCGGTACCCAAATAATCGGTACAGGTAAATCCGCTTCATTAAAGTAATTTTCATCATCTACTACAATTGCTGCTGCGCCCTTTTCCAAAGCGCTATCAATATACGAAATACCACTCGAATTATTTCCCTTCCTGGCGATAAAAGCATCTCCAGGTAAAATAAGATTCGCATCGTCTTCCACTCTTTTTATTTCCACTCTAATGGAGCCCTTCATAGTGCACGGCCAGTCTTTAATTAATTCTCCAATTTGCACGGTTTCACTCCTTACCCTACTTTATGAAGACAAAAAAAAAACGCTACATTTCGCAGCGTTTAATTTTTAATTTATTTCATTTTTGTTTCACATACAGCTGAGTATAGTAATTCATAAAAGCTCCTGAACCGATATGCGTAAATTCCTCATCCATCAGCAATGTCCGATGCTCTTTGGAGTTCATCCAGCCATGAATTACCTCAATGGCATCTTTATAATTTGTTGCAACATTGACACCATGCCGCTCATAACTTTGCTGTACTTCATTCAACTGGTCTCCAATCGCATATTCATCATTTGTGATTTGAGAATCCATCATTTCCAAAAACATATGTTCACTATTATAATCCGCCAAGGAAGCGAGCGTGTCTGTAGGCAATAATTTCGGTAACCCATACTCTACGCGCAAGGAATTTGCCAAATCCGTCAATTGTCTCCGATTCGCCAAGTTGATGTCAATTTGCATATAGCTGGATGGCGTGCTTGCTTCATAGAGCTCCCCTATAAATTGCATTTCATATGGCTTATGTAATACGAGTGTTTCCCCATCCAGAAAACGGACACTGTGTAATTGATTCGTTTCATGATCTATGTATAATTGTGCATATAAATTATCATATTTTACTAAAATACGTTCATGTAAATCTTGTTCATTCATTGCAAATATATAAATATTATCACCGATTTCGACCGTTATCTCCTGCCCCAGTACTGTCGTACGATATATATCGTCCAGTGGCTCCCCGACTACAAACGGTGCAATATCGATTTCGCTATTATTTGTATAAATCTGATTTACCCGATTCCCCTTCATACTGACCATTAATAGTCCATTGTCTGTATCGTAAATCCACCATTCATATCCATATTCTGATGGATCGATTCGTTTTGGGGTACTGTATGTTTCCAATATTTCCTTCGATGTTTTTCCTATTAATGTAGAAATACCGGTAGCTGGCCGCGGAAGAAACTGTTCAGACGGCATAGAAGGTTCAAGTTCCACTACCGGTTTCGTAATGCTCGGCGGACCTTCCAATAATTCTGTTTGAGAGGACACTCCATTTGAATAATAAATAATAATCCCGATACAAGTAGCAATAATTAATATGCGAAATAAAACTTTCATTAAAATCCTCCAACATTATTTTCAGTTAGTATAATTATACCAATTTTGGACTCTATGACACAATGTTGTCATTGCATCAATTACCATTTTGTTCTATTATTAGAATTGACCGTAAACTTATGTACGATAGGCAAAGGGAGGATATAGAAATGTATTTTGAAAACACACAACTCGAACATGTTAAAGTTGATCAAGAAGTTTTAACGACAGTAATGGGCAAATTCGGTTTAGAGTGCCACGGTGCATGGGATTATGACCGGATGACATTTGACCGCTGCTATGATGTACGTGAAGGTCGTTTTTATTTACGTGTTTTTTGTAATGCAGTATCAGGAGATGTAGGAGCACATAATGCAACTTTAAATATCAACAAACCTGCAATTGGAAAATACTATTATCCACACGGTGTTGAATACACAGATGAGGTATTCCCGGGACATCTCGTAAAAGAATGTGAAAAAGTACTGGCAGATGTTCGCAGAGAGCTATCAGCATACGGTATTTAATCCCTTTAAAAGCTGGCAACTTCCAACCAGCTTTTTTTATTTGCCAAAAAAGCTCCCTATACTAATGTATAGGAAGCCCCCAAATTTAAAAACCTAAAATTGCTTTAAAGACAGACGTCGTTTCGCCGCCCTCATAAATAACGTAAAGCAGTGAATAAACAATAACCCCAGTAATGGCTACAAAGAACCAAATAATACTCGTAATCGCACCAATTTTGCGGTGTAATTTCAGATTGGATTTAAGACCTGAAATTATACTTGTCAGACCGAATACTGCTCCAACTGTCGCTAATGTAATATGGAAAACTAAAAAGACTGTGTAATATATTTTCAGCTCATCCGGTCCACCAAAGGCTGTATTGCCAATGAACACAGTACGTGATACATAAATGATAAAGAATGCCAGTGCCGATACACCTGCTGCCAGCATTACTTTTCTATGTGCTTCCACATTTTTCTTTGCGATCAATACCCAGCCAATTGCTACGAGCACTGCACTAAGGACAATAAACGTCGTGCTTATTGTGGGTAATATAGGTAAATTCATTTTCAAATCTCCATTCTTACTTAATCTATCAATATGAACAACATTACTATGTTGATTGCTCCATTTTTACACAGTTTAACATCTTATTAGTACTGTGTTCTATTTTGGAACTCTTTTAAAGCATTATCCGTAATTTCCTGCTGATTCGAGCGCTCTGTATTCCACCACTTACGGAAAATTTTAAATAAAATAACACCAAATATAATTTCCTGGATGATTTTCATCAATACGCCGCCAACTTGCTGATCGCTCAATAAATCCATGCTTGAGAACAATTCTGGTCCTGACAATGTAAGTCCCGACAATGTAGAGGAAGGAACACATAATTCCATTGCCTTCAGCCACATATCACTATCACTGTATGTACCGTACATTGGGCTTGAAGCAAATATGATGAGCGCACAGGCAGGCGTTATTAATACTGCATTCGAGGCAATATAGGCCAATTTAGTCATATTCTTCATTTCATGCTGACCTTCAACATTATTCAATAATGGCCAGTACATAAAAATAGCAGAAATAAACAGAACTGCTGTATATGCCAGGTGGTAAATTTCGTTTAATTTTATCGTGTCAAATACAGATGGCAAATGGTAGACCGAAAATAAGCCAATAAAGACGATAATAGAAACGAGCGGTTTTGTGAAAATTTTAAAAATTGTTCGCATAACCGGTGCTTCCACAACTACTTGCCAAACCCACCATGGAATTCCTTTAATAAAGAATATCGGCACTAATAATAATAAAAATGCCATTTGCGTCATATGCATTGTAAACATAATATGACCCAGCAAATCTATTGGAGATCCTTTAATTATATAAAAAGAAATGATACCTAGTACAAAATATGCTGCTTCACTTTTCTTTAACGGCTCGCTAACTTTAAACTTTTCTCGCCACGTAACAGTCAATAAAAAATAGAATGCCATTACGAGTAATAAAAACCCGAATAAATATGGGCTCCATAATGCTTGAAAACCGAATATACTTATTGGCATATGACCATGCTCCTTTAAACATCAGTAGTTTTATCCCGTAAAAGCCCGTTTGATTTAACTAACAATCAGTAGTGATAAAGAAAACCCCATTAATTGTAGTTTCACCTTATTATAGATGGCAATTTCTCCAACATCAATGAAAGAACTATGACAATTGCTTGAATCAAACATGTATTTTATATACAGGTTAGATTGTACTTTAAATAGAAATAGACTAAAGTCAATTTCAGCTTTTAAATATAGTCCGTTGATTTCCGTTGCGTGCGGACGCTTTCTGCGGGTAAACCCTAATATAATAAATTTTCTATGTACCTATATAATATTGCATTTGCTAACATCCTTAAAAACAAAAAACGTCCCCAGCATTTGCTAAGGACGTCATTGTTATGCGATTAACCCCACCAAATAATTGTCGTAAACGCCAGGAAGAACGTAAACGCGATGAAGGCTGCACTCCAGATGAAGAACTCAATAACACCAACCATATGAGTTGTGCGATCTTCCAAGTGCATAAAAGCATAAAGTTGCAGTACTACTTGTACTCCAGCCAATAATAAAATAATCGGAATGATAAATGTTGGAGCAAAATCAGCCAGTACAGCGGCAAATGCGATAAAAGTCAGGAAAATCATGATCGCAAAGTTTACTACTTGTTTACGCATATGCGCTTTGGCATGTTCTCTGTCATATTCGAATTGTGCCTGAGTACGTACTTCTACATGAGTTTCGTGTCCCATTTTATCCAACCACTCCCATCAGATAGACTACCGTGAAAATGAATACCCATACAACGTCAATGAAGTGCCAGTACAGTGAAGCTGCAAAGAACTTCGGTGCATTGTATAAGTTCAATCCACGGCTACTATTGCGGATGATTAATCCCGTAATCCAAACTAAACCGATAATAACGTGCAAACCGTGCATCCCTACGAGCGTAAAGAACGCAGAAGAGAACGCCGATTGTGTATAACCAAACCCGATGTGTACGTAGTGCTGGAATTCATAGATTTCCAGCGCAAGGAAGCCTAAGCCCAATAACACTGTAATGCCCATCCAAGTACGAACACCGGAATAGTTAAAGTTTCTCATATGGTACATCGCATATACAGAAGTTAATGAAGATGTTAATAATAACATTGTCATCACAAACGCCAACGGTAATTCATAAAGATCCTTTGCCGCGAATTCCATCCCTGCCGGACCGCTATCTTTAAGCGCGATATATGTAGCAAATACACTCGCGAATAATACTGTATCCGATGCCAGGAAAATCCAAAGTCCAACTAACTTGTTTTTCCCTTCCATAGTAGCTTGTTCAGGGTGTTTCGGCCAAGTTTGTGGAGTAAATTTTTGATTAAGATCCATTACTTGATACCCCCTTTATTACCTGTTGCACGGTAGTGAGCTAAATCCGCTTCCACTTTTTCAATTTCATCAACTGTTACATGGAATCCTAAATCGTCTTTGAACGAACGAGTGATCATACATGCAATTGTTAATCCTAGACCGCCAATAATTAATGCTAAAGAAATGGCAGGTGTTGTTCCTGTAGCTGTACCAGCCTGAACTTGATCCCCCCACGGGCTGTATAGAGCACCAAATGCGGCAATCATCATTCCAATTGACATAATGAATGGCAGAATTGAATTGTTTGGCATATGAATTTCACCTAATGGCTCAGCATAGACCATACCTTCTTTGTTGCCTTCTTCTTTTTCAATCCAATACGGATCATAACCACGAATAAGTGGTGTTTGTTTAAAGTTATAGAATGGCAGCGGTGTTTCAATCGCCCACTCAAGTGAACGACCATCGCCCCAGTAATCACGACGGTTAACGGGTTCTGATTTAATCGATAATATTGCATCGATTACTAACAATACTACCCCGATTCCCATCATAATAGCACCGATTGACGAGATAAAGTTGAATAAATCCCAACCTTGACCACCCATATAAGTGAATACACGACGTGGCATACCCATTAATCCTAAGAAATGCTGGATGAAGAACGTTAAGTGGAACCCGATGAAGAACATCCAGAAAGTTATCATTCCCAGTTTAGGATTTAATGCACGGTTAAACATAATTGGCCAGTAGAAATGGGCTGACCCGAATAACCCTGTTACGATACCACCAACGATTACATAGTGGAAGTGAGCAACGATAAAGTAAGAATCGTGCAGCTGATAATCAAGTGGTGCAGTTGCCTGCATTACTCCTGTAACCCCACCCGCAACGAATGACGGGATAAATCCAAGTGCATAAAGCATCGGCACTGTTACTTTAATCGAACCGCCCCAAATTGTCAGAATCCAGTTAAAGACTTTCATCCCTGTTGGAACAGCGATCGCCATTGTAGCAACAGCGAAAATTGCGTTCGCAGTAGCACCTAAACCAACTGTAAACATATGGTGGGCCCATACCATGAACCCTAAGAAACCGATTAAAATTGTAGCGAATACCATTGATGAGTATCCGAATAATCGTTTACGAGCGAAAACCGGAATAATTTCCGAGAATAAACCAAATGCCGGCAGTACTAAAATGTATACTTCAGGGTGACCGAAAATCCAGAATAAGTGCTCCCAAATAATTGTATTACCACCCATTGTATGATCAAAGAAGTTTGCCCCAAACATACGGTCAACTAACATTAAGAACAATCCACCTGTAAGTGGAGGGAATGCGAATAAAATTAATGAACTTGATACTAAAGTCGTCCAAGTAAATAAAGGCATACGCATGAACGTCATACCCGGTGCACGCATCGTAATGATTGTTACGATGAAGTTAATACCTGAAATTAACGTACCTGCACCCGAAATTTGCAGACCAAGAATATAGAAGTCAATACCATGGCCTGGTGAGTATAAAGATAATGATGCATAAGAAGTCCAACCTGCATCAGGTGCTCCACCTAAAAAGAATGAAAGGTGAAGGAATACTGCTCCAATAAAGAATAACCAAAACCCTAATGAGTTTAAAAATGGGAATGCAACGTCACGTGCACCAATTTGAAGTGGTACAACCGCATTCATAAAGGCAAATATTATTGGTGTTGCTGCTAAGAATAGCATCGTTGTGCCGTGCATCGTTAATAGTTCGTTAAATAGGCCTGCAGAAATGAATGTACTTTCAGGGAACATTAATTGAATACGCATCAGTAACGCTTCAAATCCTGCAATTGCGAAGAACAGAGTACCGGCTGCTAAATACATGATCGCGATCTTTTTATGATCGACCGTTGTTAAATAGTCCCATACATGTGCTCCAAAGCCCTTTTTCTGTGTAACAGAGCTCACACCTTTAACCTCCTTCAATGTTTCTCTCTAATATATAATTACTTTTCAACTGATAATGTCATTAAATAGTCAGCAATCGCTTGTGCTTCTTCTTCTGTCACAAGTTTATCCGGCATTGTATTACCTGGTTTGTATTCAGAAGGTAAATAAATCCAGTTTGCCGTGTTTTCTACTGTATGCTCCATGTAACCGGCAACACGGTTACGATCGCCGAAAGTTGTTAAGTTAGGACCTAATCCATTACCTGCAACTCCGGATACTGCGTGACATCCTAAGCAAGAGTTGGCAAATGTCGCTTCACCTAAATTAGATGACTCTTTATCCGCTGTAGCACCTTCAGTAGCCTGCATTGCTGTTACCCACGCGTTAAACGCTTCCGGCTCAAGTGCTTTTACTTTGAAGTCCATTAAAGCATGTGAAGGACCACATAACTCCGCACATTTTCCGTAGAATACGCCTTCACCATCGTTTAACCCGGCTGATTCTCTATCAAACTGTAAATAGAATTTGTTGATACCATCAACGTTCGTATCCATTTTTCCGCCAATAGCCGGAATCCAGAATGAGTGCTTCACATCAGATGCGATTAAGTTGAAGTATACTTTTTCTCCTGTAGGAACAACCAGTTCCTGTGCTGTAATAATTCCTTGGTTTGGATATTCAAATTCCCACCAGTATAATTTTGCCGTAACATTTACTGTAAGTGCTGTATTGTTACCGCTTTCGTCTACTTTGTCCATTGCAGCAACATTTGAAAATTTATACGTATAGTGCAGTGTTGGAACAGCTAAGATAAGTAGTAAAATAATCGGAATAACTGTCCAAATCACCTCTAAAGTATGGCTTCCTTCCACTTGCTTCGGCATATGGTCTTCGCCAACTTTTGAACGGCGGAATTTAAAGAAAGCAACTAAATAAATTGTCGATACGACAATTACGACTAATGCCATAATAGCTATGGATAAATATAAGATGTTTAATTGCTCTTTACCGACTTGACCAGATGGACGAAGCGTCGAAATATACTCTTCACCACATGCTGAAAGGAATACTGTCATTACTGTTAATAACGAGAATAAACGCCATTTTTTAAGCCCTTTCATCATAGCTTAATAAACCCCTCTTTCTTTGTTGTATTTTAATGTGTAACCAGGACTGCGGTTATGTCTATGTGAATTCTTGTACAGTGCAATACCATACTGGAAAGAATCCCGATTTTATTAGCCGCCCATAATCGCTGCTTCACTTTATATTCAAATACTGATTAGTCTCCTGTTCTTCCAATCTATTAACGAAAATTCCAGATCGATTGGAAAAATTCTAAGATATTTGAGTAAAGTTTCGCTTAAATGATATGGCTTAGAAAATTATTAGTCCTCACATGCTGACAGCAGTCGCTGCTATCGGTTACAAAAATCCGCTTACGAAACAAGTAGGATTTTTCAATTATTGAGACATTTTTACTTATATCCCATTTCACTACTAACTCATAGTTTAAACTATTTTGCTAGAAAAATAAGCAAAATTCTAGAATTCTTCAATTCTTCTTTAAGTTTTCATTAATGTGAAGTACCAATCTCAATCTTTATAAGTGCAAGAAAACTTAAAGAATAATTGTGCTAAAATTATACATAGTTCGACGGGTTTTGGTAAAAGAGTCCAATAACTTACTTCTCCTTTCAAATTTGTAAGCATATTCCGTTACCATAACTATATCTAAATTTGGATAGGATTTCTAGACGTTTCATGAAATTTCAAACTACTTCATCTCAAACTTGACGAAACATGCAGAAATCCACATCAACAACTATATAGTAATGTATTTTTTGCCAATATTTGTGAATGCAAGGAGACGAATTTATGAACAATTTGTGAAAAAATGGTTGCGTTTACAATCCAATCCTTAATACGGTTGTATTTTTCAGATATTTTCGCTATTATCTAAAATTAGAGACGCTCTTTGTAGCGAAGCGAAAATTAAAGTAGGTGAGCTCATTTTATGCATCAAAAATATTACAAATTTTTAAAATGGTTTGCTGTTTTATCTACCCTCGGCATGTTGCTCATCCTTCAAGGTGGAGCACTAGTTACAAAGACTGACAGCGGATTGGGCTGTGGTAGAAACTGGCCGGACTGCAACGGCTCATTAATACCGAAAGAAATTACTACCGAAGTATTAATAGAATTTTCTCACCGTCTTGTAACAGGGTCAGTATCCATTTTTATACTTATTCTTGTTATTTGGACATGGCGCGCACTAGGCCATATTCGTGAAGTTAAGCTCTTAGGATTTTTGGCATTGTTCTTTCTTGCTCTTCAGGCACTCATTGGAGCTGCCCAAGTATTATGGGGACAAGGTGACTTTATTTTAGCGTTACATTTCGGAATTTCATTAATCTCATTTGCAGCTGTACTGCTGCTTACCTTGATTGTATTTGAAGTCGACAAAAAATTTGATGCCGATCGATTGTACATGAGCAGGAAATTAAGAATACATACTATTTGCGTTACTTTATATTCATATGTAGTTGTTTATACAGGGGCTCTTGTACGTCATACCGATGCTAGTCTTGTTTGTCCGGACTGGCCGTTCTGCCGTAACGATCAGCCAATGACGATGCCGTACAATATGTATGAGTGGGTTCAGATGGGGCACCGTTTTGCAGTGTTAATCTTTGTTATTTGGATTGCCTATATTGCTATCCATGTTATCAGAAACTACAAAAATCAGCGGATAATTTTCTGGGGCTGGACAATCGCCCTTTCACTTGTTATTTTACAAGTGATTGCAGGCATGCTCGTAGTCCTGTTAAAACTTCACTTATTCGTTTCATTAATGCACTCGTTATTAATAACACTTCTATTCGGTTTATTATGTTATTTGATTATGCTAGTTTCAAGGTCGAAATAAAACCCTATATTAAATTATCTTAAATTAAAAGACGTCCCAAATTTTGAATTCTAAAGTTTAGGACGTCTTATTTTTATCTGTTGAATATATTGTTTTCCGCTACGGCGGACGCTTTCCAGGGGGCACGGGTGGAGCCTGTACACTCCCCCACGTGCTTGTCCCCTAGGAAGCTGTTGAGTGACTATTCCGAATCCGCTTCGCTCTGCAACGAAAGGCGAAGCCGGCAGTTGCACTAGCCGCCTTCACTACGAACAAAAATCATCTTTCTATTTAAAATGAACCTTGCATAATTTCAAGTATATAAATTTTCATTACGTAATAATTACTTCAAAAATGATATTTCCTTTCACGTATACTCCCAAATATTTAAATGCATAAAACGAGAAAATGCATAGTGCAATTTCTCGTTCTGCTGAATGGACTAATTATGTTCTAACCTTATTCTAATTCAATTAGCAGATCACCTGTCGAAATGGCATCTCCTGCTTTTGCATAGATTTCTTTTACAATACCGTCTTTCGGCGCTTGTACTGTTGTTTCCATTTTCATCGCTTCAGTAATTAATAAATGCTCTCCACGTTTTACTGTGCTTCCTTTATTAACAACGACTTTTAGAACAGTACCCGGCATTGTTGCACCAATTTGGTTCGGGTTGGACGGATCGGCTTTCAAAGCAATGCTGCCGTCAACTTCAACCGTTAAGTCTTGAATTACCAGTTCACGAGATTGGCCATTCAGTTCAAAATAAATAATACGTGTTCCGTCATGCTGTGGTTCTCCGATTGATACGAGCTTAACAATCAGTGTCTTACCTTTTTCGATTTCTACTTCAATTTCTTCGCCAATTTTCAATCCATAGAAGAATGTAGGCGTATCGAGTACAGAAACATCGCCGAATGCATTTACAGCATCAATATATTGCTCAAATACTTTCGGGTAAAGCGCATAGGCCAATACGTCTTGTTTAGATGGTGCTCGTCCATACTTTTCAGTCAATTCTGCTGTCAGCTGATCAAAATCAACAGGCGGCAATAATTCTCCTGGGCGAACCGTAATAGGCGTACGATCCTTCAAGACAACTTTTTGAATTTCTTCCGGGAATCCGCCATGCGGCTGTCCTAAATAACCTTGGAAAAATTCAATAACAGATTCAGGGAAATCAATTGTTTGTCCACGCTCAACAATATTGTCTTCCGTTAAATCATTTTGTACCATAAACAACGCCATATCCCCTACGACTTTAGATGACGGTGTCACTTTTACAATATCACCGAACATTAGATTTACACGGGAATACATTGTCTTTACTTCATCCCATCGATCGCCTAAACCGACTGCTTTTGCTTGTTGCTGCAGGTTGCTGTATTGACCGCCAGGCATTTCATGTACATAAATTTCAGAATGTGGTGCATTCATGCCACTTTCGAAATCAACGTAATATTTACGAACATCTTCCCAGTAGTACGACAATTTTTCCAGGCTTTCGATATCTCCACGTACATTACGTTCAGAACCTTTCATTGCATAGTACAATGAGTTTGCGCTTGGCTGTGATGTTAAACCAGCCATTGAACCTAGTGCTGTATCTATAATATCAACACCCGCTTCAATTGCTTTCGCATATAAGAAAATTCCGTTACCGCTCGTATCATGTGTATGCAAGTGGATTGGCAGACTAGTCGCATCTTTCAGCTCGGAAATAAGTCGGTATGCAGCTTGTGGTTTCAATAGTCCCGCCATATCTTTAATTGCTAAAATATGTGCGCCCGTCGCCTCTAGTTCACGTGCCATATCTTTGTAGTATTGAACCGTATATTTCGCTCGGCTGTCATCTAAAATATCGCCAGTGTAACAGATTGCCGCTTCCGCCACTTTTCCGCTATTGCGTACTTCATCGATTGCTACTTCCATTCCTTTAATCCAGTTAAGCGAGTCGAAAATTCGGAAAACGTCCACACCTGAAGAAGCGGATTCCTGAATAAATTCACGAATCAGATTATCTGGATAGTTCGTATAACCCACCGCATTCGCTCCGCGTAACAGCATTTGAAACAGAACATTCGGAATTTTCTTTCTAAGTTTTTCCAAACGGTCCCAAGGATTTTCACTTAAGAAACGGTATGCAACATCAAACGTTGCCCCACCCCACATTTCAAGCGAGAAATAGTCATGCATTAAACGGGAAGTTTCGTCTGCAATTTCAAGCATATCCTGCGTACGTACACGCGTTGCAAGCAATGATTGATGGGCATCACGGAATGTCGTGTCTGTCAGTAAAACATCTTCTTGTTCTTTAATCCATTTCACAAGTCCATCTGCACCCTGCGCATCAAGAATTTGTTTTGTGCCTGCTGGAGAAGGAATAAGAATATCTAATTTTGGCTTATCTGGCTGTACAAAAATAGGCTTTGTACGTTTTTCAACACCTGGGAATCCATTTAATGTGACATTCCCGATATAGTTTAATAGTTTCGTTCCACGGTCTTTACGTTCCGGGAATTCAAACAATTCAGGTGTCGTATCGATAAAGCTTGTATCAAATTCGCCTTTTATGAATTTTTCATGTAAGACAACATTTCCCAAAAACGGAATATTCGTTTTCACACCTCGAATACGGAATTCACGTAAGTTACGGTCCATCTTCGCCGCAGCTTCTTCAAACGTCATTCCCCAAGTCGAGATTTTCACAAGCAAGGAATCATAGTATGGAGTGACAACAGCACCCTGGAAGCCATTTCCTGCGTCCAGACGAACACCAAAGCCGCCACTTGAACGGTATACCATTAATTTCCCTGTATCCGGCATAAAGTCATTCGCAGGGTCTTCCGTTGTAACACGAGACTGAATTGCGTAACCGAACAGCGGAATTTTGTCTTGCGCAGGAATTCCTACTTCTTTTGAATGAAGGTCAAGTCCTTCTGCAACTTTAATTTGTGCATGCACAATATCAAGACCGGTAATCATTTCCGTAATCGTATGTTCAACTTGAATACGCGGATTTACTTCGATGAAATAAAATTGATTGTCTGCAACTAAAAACTCGACAGTCCCTGCATTAATATAGCCGACATTTTTCATCAACTTCACAGCCGCATCACAAATATCATTACGGAGCTGTTCGGAAATGGAATTTGACGGTGCAATTTCCACAACCTTTTGATGACGACGTTGAATCGAACAATCCCGTTCATAGAGATGGACAATATTACCGTGTGTATCCCCGATAATTTGTACTTCAATATGCTTCGGCTTAATAATCGCCTTCTCTACATATACTTCATCCGAGCCAAATGCGGCTTTCGCTTCAGATTTTGCACGCTCATAAGCCGATTGCAGTTCTTCTTTGGAATTAACTAAACGCATTCCACGTCCGCCACCGCCAAGAGCCGCTTTAATCATGATCGGAAAACCATATGAATCACTAAACTGTTCTACTTCCTGCAAGTTTGCTACAGGACCATCCGTACCAGGAATAACCGGTATTTGTGCAGAAACTGCCTGTTCACGCGCTTTTACTTTGTCACCAAACATATCAAGATGCTTTGAAGTCGGTCCAATAAATTGAATACCTTCTTCTTCACAACGACGCGCGAAATCAACATTTTCAGATAAAAAACCGTAGCCAGGATGAATCGCATCCACGTTGGCCTCTTTTGCAATCTTAATGATGCCTTCAATATCCAAATAAGCATCAATCGGTTTTTTCCCTACGCCAACGATATATGCCTCGTCTGCTTTATAACGGTGATAAGATCCGCTATCTTCACGAGAATAAATTGCCACTGTTTTAATATGTAACTCATTACAGGCGCGTAAAATACGGATGGCGATTTCGCCACGGTTTGCAACTAAAATCTTTTGAATCGACTTCATTTCTCCTTAACCCCCAATTACTTTCTTTTTTCCAATTTGTGATGTGTGGATACATTAATAAGTATCCCCATTGCCACTGAGAGCAATAATATAGAAGTACCGCCATAGCTAATGAAAGGTAGCGTTACTCCGGTTAACGGGATAAGTCCCGATAATCCACCTAAATTAATAAAAGTCTGTAATCCTATCCATGTAGAAATGCCCGCCGCTAACATTCGTGCAAGCGGATCTTTTGTTGACATCGCGATATAATAACCGCGCATCACAATAAAGCCTAAACCAAGAATAACAATTGATACACCAAAAATCCCTAACTCTTCGGCAATAATCGCCATAATGAAATCGGTTTGCGGTTCAGGTACATATCCCAGCTTTTGAATCGACTGACCGAGCCCTCGACCTTCCAAGCCCCCTGCTCCGATTGCATAATAGCCGTTGACAACATGATACCCGGAATTAAGCGGATCACTGAAAGGATCTAAATAGGAAGTAATCCGGCCTCTCCGACTTGCGTTAAAAACCGTGTCCCATTTGAAAATTAAGATTCCGATCATTCCGACAACCCCTAGAGCAGAGAGCAGTCCAAAAATTCTGCCGAGCGTCTTACCTCTAAGTCCGCTCGTAATAACGACAACAAGTGCAATAGCAACAATAATAACAAGTGCACCTAAATCAGTTTCAAAACCGACAACAAGTACGATAAATAGCCACATGCCCAGAGGATACGACACATCATCAAATGTTAATAGCTGCATCGAACCACGGTTCACACTTTTACGGTAAAAAGTTCCCGCAAAGAAAATAATAATAAAGAGTTTGGCAAATTCGGACGGCTGGAAATTCATAAGGCCGAACAGGCTGATCCAACTTCTAGAACCGTTAACACTATTACCGGCTATTAAAAGCCATAACTCTAGTATAAACATAACTGCCAGCAAAAGACCTAATATAGATTTATTGGATAATCTTTTATAGGGCGTAATGACAGCGACCGTAAACAAAATTAACGCTAAAATTATATTGACGAGCTGGCGATTATAATAAAAGTTCGGATTTGCATCATATTGAATAATAGATACCCAAATACTCGAACTGTAGATCATGACAAGTCCAAATAACATTAACAAAATGTAAACGAACAACAATCCATAATCAAAATTGCGAAAATAATTTTTAAAATATTGTTTCATGTTAAAAACCTCATCTTTGAAAAAAAAAACTCAAACCGCATTGTTGCGTTTGAGTTTTCTTTTATTTGTCTGTATACGCATCATGTAGTAAAGAAAGCTCTTTCTCTAACGAATCGAGAATTTGCTTGCCTTGTTCACGTTCGATCAGCCCGAGTTTCGCGGCAAATTCAATTTCACGCGATAAACCAAACATTTGTGTATCTAAAACCTCTTCATATAACGGACAAGATGGCATTGTCAGATTATCCATTTGTACGCGAATTAATCGAGCAATTTTATCTGCATCCGCAGTTAACAGCTCTAATGCTTTTTCCTGAAAGGAAGCTTGTGCTTTCGTATCCATGAGGACGCCCCCATCTATGATATTTCTTCGATTCTATCTTAGTAAAGTGTATCTTTTTACATTCAAAAATGCAAGTGTCTTTGTATGTTTTACATTCAATTCAATTATATTTCTTTCTATGAGGAATCGCGTTATAATTATGAAGGAACATAGTGAAGGGGGACTGAAAAATGACCGAAACAATCATTCCAATTAAAGGCGCGGTTAAATTTGAACTAACATTAGATCCTACTGTATGGATTTTTGATGATCGTAAACTAGATCTGAATACATATTTTGTTTCAGAAAAAGTTGAAGAAAATAACGAAAAGTATTTACGTGAGATGGGCGCACACTGGTCGCGTGAAATTATGGAAGGTGCAGTATTTCCGCCTACATTAAAAACTGAACGTAAGTTTGACCGTAAAGGCATGATGACAGGTACATTCGGAATGGAAATTAAACCATTTCTGAAAAATGCCGAAATTGCTGATAGTGCAAATGAAGTTGTTTTTGAATGTACAACAGGCGAGGAATTTGCTTTTCCATTACAACAGGCTGAAACTTTCATTTTAAAATTCAGCCAGGATGGCAAACCTCTTTTGGAAGATGGACCAGTACATGTGCTATTTGCTGATGGTTCAAATGTAGAAAATCCAATAAAAAATGTGCGTGCGATTCGTATTCAATAGGAGGATTTCGTCATGCGTGTAAAATGTGTCATTTGCGATACACTACATGAACTACCAAACGATTTACCTTTAGCGAAAAAATTACGCAATCGTCCCATCCATACTTTTATGTGCACAGAATGTTCGGAACGTATTTCCGAAAACACACATACAAGAATAGCAACAGGAAAATTCCGCTTTTTCCGAACATCATCAAAATTTGATGAAGAATTTTAAAATGCGACGGGCTCATTAAAAGAGCTCGTCGCATTTTTATTAATATTCAAAAGACTGTTCGTGGAATTTAAAGTCGACAAAGCTTTTTCCGTTAATTTTGCTTAACTGGAAGAAGTTTAATACTTCTGTTTTTACCCCTTCAAAAACTCGTTCTTCGTCAACGACATATGCTTCAACAGTTACTGGAATTTCGCCAAAGTGTGATTTTAAAGCATCTGCAATTTGCTGTGCTGTTGCTTCTGAAATTTCTTCGTCCACTAATAAGTGCACAGTAGCTTTCTCCGCTTTCACATCTTCAAGTGCTGTCTCTTCTTCCAAGTCTTTCTGGAATACATTTGACATCACTAATATCTCTTCCCCAACGATCGGTTGAATCAGTTCATTTACTTGCATATTTACATTTTCACCATAATATTCTCCAAAATATTTACCGTCTTTTACATCAAAATCATACACTGTTTTTGAAGTTTCCGATTGGACCGTCACTTCAAAATCGTCCCCGATTGCAGGTGCCGTAGACTTTGTAACAACAAATTGGTCATTATAAATTTCACTTAATTCCGCTGCTGCATTATCTTCATTTTTTGCTGATAATACTGCAGGTATAAAAATAACGCAAGATATAATAATTAGCGCTAACCCAACAATGATAAAGATCTGCTTTTTAGTAAGATGCATTTTCCTCTACTCCATTTTAGTTATTATCCCCAGTTATGAATTATAACGCTCCGAATAAAGCGTTTTCAATTAAATTGTCTTAAAAAAAGAGGGGAATGTGTCCAAATTAACACACTCCCCTCTCTATTAATTTATTTGTTTCGCTTCTTCTCGTTTTTCACGCCATAAACGTGATTTATAGACGATCAGAATTAACGCAGCTACAATTAAACCTTCAATCATCGGTAAGAATAGGGCCAAAAATGTTAATACCATACATCCTAAAAACAGGAACGTATAAATGATGACATTTCTGCCGAATGAAAGTTTTTTTGCAAAGCCTAGTTTATATACAATTGCCGACATAAGGAATACAAGAACAAATGTTGCATAGCCAGCTATTTCGTAGCTAGGTAAATTTTCGTATAAATATCTTGTAATTCCGGACATACGATTAAACACGTAATCACTTTCATTTGTAGATACAGTTGCCAGTAATACTAAATTAAAATAGCTACCAAACACAGCCATCATATTCAACATCATTCAACCTTTCCTTAATGACGCCAATTAAGCTTCTAACTCAGCGTTCTTTTTCTTTTTAGCAACACGTTCACGTTCACCTTTATCAAGGATCTGTTTACGTAAACGGATTGATTCTGGAGTTACTTCTAAATACTCATCATCACCTAAGTATTCTAATGCTTCTTCAAGTGATAAAATACGAGGCTTTTTAATAACATTCGTTTGGTCTTTGTTCGCCGAACGGATATTTGTTTTTTGTTTTTGTTTTGTAATGTTTACAGTAATATCAGCATCACGTGTATTTTCACCAACGATCATACCTTCGTATACTTCAGTACCTGGCTCAATGAATAATGTACCGCGATCTTCTACACCCATCATACCGTAAGTTGTTGCTTTACCGTTTTCCATAGATACTAATACACCTTGGTGACGGCCGCCAACTTTACCTGCTACTACTGGAGCGTAGTGATCGAATGTATGGTTCATCATACCAAAACCTTTTGTGATAGACATGAACTCAGTTGTATAACCGATTAAACCACGTGCTGGTACGTTAAAGATTAAACGAACTTGTCCTGATCCGTTGTTTATCATATCTAACATTTCACCTTTACGAGTACCGATTGATTCAATGATAGAACCTACAGAATCTTCTGGTACGTCGATTTGAACGCGTTCGATTGGCTCAGATTTTACGCCATCGATGTTACGGATGATTACTTGTGGTTTAGATACTTGTAGTTCATAACCTTCTCGACGCATGTTTTCGATTAAAATCGATAAGTGAAGCTCACCACGACCCGAAACTGTCCATGCATCTGGAGAATCTGTATCTTCTACGCGTAGAGATACATCTGTTTGTAATTGTGCAAGTAAACGCTCTTCAATTTTACGAGAAGTTACCCATTTCCCTTCGCGACCTGCGAATGGTGAGTTGTTTACTAAGAATGTCATTTGTAATGTTGGCTCATCAATACGTAATGGTGTTAACGCTTCTTGATGATCAATTGGACAAACTGTTTCACCAACGTTGATATCTTCCATTCCTGAAACCGCGATTAAGTCACCAGCAATAGCTGTTTCGATTTCTTCACGCTTAAGACCGAAGAAACCAAAGATTTTTGTTACACGGAAGTTTTTCACTGTGCCATCTAATTTCATCAGAGAAACTTGTTGACCTACAGAAATTTTACCGCGGAATACGCGACCGATACCGATACGACCAACGAAGTCATTATAGTCAAGTAATGCTACTTGGAATTGTAAAGGCTCATCCGAGTTATCAATTGGTGCTGGAATTGATTCAATGATTTTCTCGAATAGGCAAGTCATGTTTTCTTCTTGATTTGCTGGGTCTGGATCTAAAGATGCTGTACCATTTACACCAGAAGCATAAACAACTGGGAAATCTAATTGATCTTCATCTGCACCTAGCTCGATTAATAACTCTAATACTTCATCTACTACTTCTAGTGGACGAGCTGAGTCTTTATCTACTTTGTTTACTACAACGATTGGTGTTAAGCGTTGTTCTAACGCTTTCTTTAATACAAAACGTGTTTGCGGCATACAACCCTCATACGCATCGACAACTAAACAAACGCCATCTACCATTTTTAAGATACGTTCTACTTCTCCACCGAAGTCTGCGTGTCCAGGCGTATCAAGGATGTTGATACGAGTACCGTTATAATCTACTGCTGTATTTTTAGCTAAAATTGTAATTCCACGTTCACGCTCTATATCACCAGAATCCATTGCACGTTCTTCTACACGTTCATTTGAACGGAAAGTACCTGATTGTTTTAATAATTGGTCTACTAACGTTGTTTTACCATGGTCAACGTGAGCAATAATTGCGATATTACGAATATCTTGACGTAAATTTGTCATTATTCCACTCCATATTCTTTTTTCAATTGTTTAACTGTGATATTATAGCACATGAAAGATTAAATGTCTTTTCACAATAATTAATTACATTTATTGTCACATATAAAAAGTATATGGAGGTACGAACGATGAATAAAGCAAAATTTGTGATGTTTATTTACGCATTAGCGGCAATTCTTTCAATGATTAGCATTGGATTTGCCTTTTCACTTGTTTTTATGACAGGGCCAAAGTATGAAACAACCGGCTGGATCGGTGTTATTTTAGGTGTTATCGTAATGTGTGGAATTTTCGGGATGGCATTTAAGACAAAACGTAAATTCAGAGATCAAGGTTTATTATAGAAAATAAAAACTTCGGTGCAATAATGCACCGAAGTTTTTATTTTTTTTCTTCAATATATTTATCCAAGATTAATTGATGAATTGAAGGATTGGCAATTAGGAATGTATCCTTCGATAAATAATCGAAATCTTTGCCGTCCAAGTTTGTGGCAACCGCCCCAACCTCTTTTGCAATGATCACTCCCCCGCCGATATCCCAAGGTGCAAGACGCATGGACATATAGGCATCCAGCTTTCCGCTTACAACAAAAGCTATTTCCATCGCAGCCGAACCGTAAGAACGTGTACCGCGCACCGTTTGAACAAGTTCGATAATTTTTTCGTGATTGATGCGAGTATTCGGTGTAACCCAATTTGCATTAATGCCGATTACCGCCTCTTCGATTTTCACCGGCTGCAATTTGCGCAATGGAGAATCATTATACCATGCACCTACACCGGCAATCGCATTAAATAAATCTTCTCGCATTACATCAAATATGTAGCCTAACACTCCGACACCATCGACATAAATACCAATCGTAATCATAAAGTGACGATGCTGCTTCACAAAGTTCATCGTCCCGTCAATCGGATCGATAATCCATACAACACCTTTCAAATTGTCAACCGTTTCGCCCATTCCTTCTTCACCTAAAATACGATGGTCCGGATTAAATGCCTTTATTTTTTCAATGAAAAATAATTCTGTCTCCCGATCTATATTCGTTACTAAATCATTGGGATTCGACTTTGTTTCAATTTCAATATTATAGGAAAATGCTGCTCGAATATTTTTCCCTGCTTCAAAAATAATTTCTTTTGCAAATTCATCCAGTTGTTTTATATCCATCGTTCATCCACCTTCCGACAACAATCACTAGTTTATTTATGTAAATATGTTGAGCATTTTCTAAAGTATCCTTATTATAACAAAAAATCACTTGCTTTCTTACGTCGGCAAGTGATTTTTTATTTTGGAAACATTTTTTTGTTACGCATATGCATGTAGACCTTTTAATTCCTCTTGAATTTCTGTTAAGCGTTTTTTAGATTTATCAATTTCAGATTGATTTTTGTCATTCATCGCAGCGTAGAGTGTTGCAAGTTCGTAATCCATTTCCAACATTAAAATCTCTTCGTATTGCTTTTCAATATCAACTTTGCGTATAATCTTAATCATCTGTTTCATAATAAATCACTTCCTTATCATAATTTTTCAGACTTTAACCAACCTGGATAATATGAGCAATTCCTTAAGACTTATAGCCTCGTCACTGATATTTTCCATTGGTATAAAGTTTCTATTACAAGATTTTTTCCCAAAAAATTAATAAAATAAACATTAAATCGAAAGGAATTAAAAAAATGAGTATTGTCAAATGGACTAAAGAAGACTTTCAAGTATTTGATATTGACGGCCTAGATGAACGTATGGAAGCTTTAACAACTATTATTCGCCCAAAGTTTAATGAGCTTTCAGAAACGTTTACAGGGTATTTCAGTGCACAAACAGGAGAAGAATTTTTCGGTCATGTAGCTAAACATGCCCGCCGTACTGTAAACCCTCCAAAAGACTCCTGGGTTGCGTTCGCTCCTTATAAGCGTGGTTATAAAGCTTTGCCGCATTTCCAGATTGGATTATGGGGTACGCATCTTTTCATCGTTGTTGCAGTGATTTATGAAGCGCCTCAAAAACAGGAAATGGCACAGCGCTTACTGAAAAATATGCAAGTGATTAAAGATTTATCCGATGATTACGTACTTTCCGGAGATCATATGCAACCAGATACAATCTCTTTAAAAGAAGCGCGCACCGAAAAGCTTGAACAGCTCCTTATACGCCTGCGTGATGTAAAAAAAGGAGAATTTCTTGTTGGGCGTCGTATACCTGCAGATGAGGCAATTAAAATGTCTGCAGAACAATTTTTGCAGTTGGCTGAACAAACATTTGATGAGCTTCTCCCTGTTTATGAAATCATCAAAGGTTAATTGCAACCATTTATTATTAATATGTACAAAAGACTGCTAAACATTCCAACAATTTAAAAATAATTTATAAAAGTTTCATCTTTAAAAAGAAAAGCAGCATTTTCTCTGTGAGAAAATGCTGCTTTCTGCTGTACCGAAAATTCGTTTCTTTTATAAGTGTGTTACCTTATCCAATAACTTTCTATTTCTGTCACAGCGTTTTTATTTCATTCTTACAATTTGACCGTCCGATAATTCCTTTGCCAGCTTCACGATGCGGTATGGTACATATGAGCTTGCCTGCTCGAATTCACGGAAGATTGTTTTTTCTTCCGCCTGGGAAGGTACAATCTCTTTAAAACGTTTGTAGCGCGCCATGACTAATTCACGCTTTGCCCCTTTTTCGTATGCCATTTCCACCACTTCAAAAAAGCGTACGACATCAACCATTTCATCTGTTGACCAGTCCGTCGATAATGGGTATGAATATTCCATAAGTTATTACCTGCCTTTAATCATTACTGTCCCCATTTTAAACGGATTTTTTCCGCTTGTACAACCATACGCTGAATTAATTCTTCCACTGATGGTACATCTTGAATTAATCCCGTTACTTGGCCAGCCCATCCAAAACCTTTAGTTGCATCTCCATCGTAAATGAATTTTTTGTTTGCTTCACCGCTAATATATGATTTCAATGCTTCATAAGTAGGCGTTTTTTGTTCCACTCCTAAAATTTCATTTGTGAATGCATTGCGGATTACTCGGGCAGGTGCACCAATCGACCGTTTAATAATTGTTGTATCTGTTTCTTCGCTTTCAATCAGCGCTTGCTTATATGCTAGAGAAGCATGTACACATTCTTTTGTTGCAATAAAGCGTGTCCCCATTTCAATTCCTTCAGCCCCTAATGCATGTGCAGCCATCCATCCACGACCGTCTCCAATTCCTCCTGAAGCGATAACCGGAATCGATACGCTATCGACAACTTGTGGTACTAGCACCATAGTTCCGACGTCATCTCTTCCTAAATGACCGCCTCCTTCTTGCCCAACAACCATTACTGCATCCGCTCCCAGTTGTTCAGCTTTTTGGGCCTGTCGTTTCGCAGCGACAAGTACGAGTTTTTTACATGATGCGTCTTTTAATATGTCGAATATCGGTGCAGGGTTTCCTCCCGTTATTGTAACTACGGGCACATCCATTTCACCAGCCACCTCGATCATTTTTTCGTAACCTTTTCCATGCATCCCAATCGCAAAGTTTACTCCAAATGGTCGATCTGTCATTTCTCTTACTTTTTTTATTTCTTCCTTTAGCGCATCCGGTGACGATAGGCTCATCGCTGTAATCTGCCCTAAGGCTCCTGCATTTGAAACCGCTGCAGCAAGCTCAGAATAAGCCAGGTATGCCAATCCGCCCTGAATAATCGGATAATTAATTTGCAGTAATTCAGTTACTTTTGTTTGCCATTTCATTGTTATTCCTCCTAAAATAATAACTGTCAATTCAGTTGATTAAAATATTTATATAGTCAGCAACTTTAATAGGTGCTATAATTCATTTGTTTTTAAAAAATACTATATAGTGAGGTGGTACCTGCGTTGTCACAGTTAGAGACTCCTTTGTTTGATGCATTACTTAAGCATCGCAACAGACACCCTATCCAGTTCCATATCCCAGGCCATAAAAAAGGGCAAGGTATGGATCCAGCTTACAGAGAATTTGTAGGCGACAACGTTTTATCAATTGATTTAATTAATATTGCTCCACTAGATGATTTACACGCTCCTAAAGGTGTGATTATGCAAGCACAAAACCTTGCTGCTGAAGCCTTTGGTGCTGACCATACATTTTTTTCCGTGCAAGGTACTAGTGGCGCCATTATGACGATGATTATGACTGTCGTTGGCCCAGGCGATAAAATTATAGTACCGCGGAATGTACATAAGTCAATTATGTCAGCAATTGTTTTTGCAGGTGCTATTCCTATTTTTATTCATCCGGAAGTTGACAGTGAGCTCGGCATTTCTCACGGTATTTCACCTGAGTCGGTTGAGCGCGCTTTGACGACATATCCAGATGCAAAAGCCGTACTTGTCATCAACCCGACATATTTTGGTTTTGTTGCAGATTTAAAACGCATTGTCGAAATTGTACATGCACGTAATATTCCAGTAATCGTGGATGAAGCGCATGGCGTTCATATTAAATTTCATGATGAATTGCCGCTATCCGCAATGCAAGCCGGTGCAGACATGGCCGCTACGAGCACACATAAGCTTGGAGGCTCGATGACAGGCAGTTCTGTATTAAACGTTAGAGAAGGCCTTGTAACAGCCAAACGCGTACAGGCTGTATTCTCAATGCTTACAACAACATCGACTTCCTATCCATTACTGGCGTCTTTAGATACGGCACGCCGCCAGCTTGCTGTCCACGGATATGATTTATTGGATGAAGCAATCCGCTTGGCAAAGGATGCCCGTAAACGAATTAACGCAATTCCGCATCTACATTGTGTAGGACGCGAAAGACTCGGAACTTCTGCTACATTCGATATGGATCCGTTAAAGCTGTTAATTAGCGTTAAAGATTTAGGTATTACCGGACATGTTGCAGAAGAATGGTTACGTCAAAACGCCAACTTAGAAGTAGAGTTGTCCGATCTATACAATATTTTATGCTTAGTAACAATCGGAGATTCGAAAAAAGAAATTAATTTACTTATAAATGCTTTGACACGTATGTCGAAAAATTTCGAATCGGAAGCATCGGTTATTGAAACAAATGTTCAAATACCTGAAATTCCTGCTCTTGCCATGACACCGCGCGATGCATTTTATGCGCAAACAGAAAGTATTCCCCTATCCCAGGCAGAAGGGTATATTTGCGCAGAATTTATTATGGTGTATCCACCGGGCATCCCAATTTTTATTCCCGGGGAAATAATTACGCAAAGCAACATAGATTTTATTAAGATGAATATTGAAGCAGGTCTTCCTGTTCAAGGTCCTGAAGATAGTACATTACAAAATATTCGTGTTATTAAAGAGCGTAAAGCGATTTATTAATATTACCGACAGACAGCTATGCTGTCTGTCTTTTTTAAAATAAATAAATCGAAATAAGGGGAATAATGAAAGCCCCTACAACTGCACTGAGCCCCATAGACAGGGAGCCAATCGATAAATCTTCTTCACTATACTCCTTTAATTTTGTCAATCCGACACCATGTGAAGCACTTCCCATAGCGACCCCTCGACTGATCGCCGTATCAATTTTAAATAATTTAAATAGTACAGGTCCTAAAATAGCACCCGTAAACCCTGCTACCATTACCATTACAGCAGTGAGCGGCGGTATCCCCCCAACAATATCACTTACTTGCATCGCAACGGGCGTTGTTAATGATTTAGGTAAAGAAGTGAGGATAAAGTCTTTGCTTGCCCCAAATAGTAAAAGTAAAGCTACAACGCTAATAAGACCAGCAAGCATTGCCACAATGATGCTTGTAATAATAGAATATTTGTATTTAAATATAAGTTCCCGCTGATTGTATAAAGGAAATGCGAGCGCTACAACAGCCGGACCAAGCATTTTGGATATCCACTCTCCCCCCTCCATGTATGTCTCATAAGGAATATTAAATACTAGTAAAATAATGACTGTAATAATAGTCGCCGTTAAAATAGGCAATAAAAATGGGTTACCCACTTTCAAGTACAGTCTATTCAGTAATATAAAAAGAAGAACGGTGCTACTTATGATGAATAGAATTAACAGTAGATGCAGCAATATTCTCTTCCTCCTTCATTTTGCGCTCTTTTCTTTCTATTAACTTGCTGATTTTTCCTGTAATGACGAGCGCAAAAATTGTACTGATAATAACAGCTAAAATGAATAGCCCTCCTGAAACCGTAAGCAGTTCCGGATAATTGATGACTGCCACTGTTGAAGGGATAAAAAACAATGTTAAAAACGCTAACATAAAACCGGCACCATCTTGTATGTATTTCACATTTAAAATTTTAAAGTAAAGAGCAAGCCATAATATTACTAACCCGATAATACTTCCCGGTATAATAATACCAGTAATCGAAACAATAAATTCTCCAGCGAGATAAAACAAAATGATAATACCAATTTGAACGATAGTACGGATAATCTCCATCAGCTAACCCCCCCTTTACACAGTATTAATTGTACGTCCATTAGAAATTTCTGTCTATTTTATTTTCCTACTATAATTTGGTCATTTCTTTTAAAAGAAACGTCAAAAGCTACCTTGTTAAAATTTATACAAGATAGTTTCGTTCAGCAGTTTTCAATTAAAATATCCGGAAGCGATTCCATTATTAAAGACTTTGTTTGAAGTATCCTGGCGGCTATTATCAGGTCGTCACAAGCTTGCCCTATATTAATTAGACTTAATATTGTTAGCATCGCATATGACGCGCTGTAACAACTCATAAGAGTCTTTTGTAAAATTTTCTTTTTGCACTTCCAGCAGTTTTCTTATTAATATATCTAAATTAATTATGGCAAAATGCTCTGTTTGCCCCTCCATTTAACTTTTCAAACGTTCTTCCGGTTATATTTAACCATTTTTCACAATATAAAAACCTTGAGTAATAAACGCAGGGAAATTATTTTCTAGCCTCTATAAAGCTTTTTTCCTTGTAAGAACCTCACATTATTCATACCATCAAAAAACACTGCCCATTTGATAATGGGCAGTGCATTTTATAAAATTATTTAGTTACAATATGGATTGGGTTGCCTAGTAAAACTTCAGCAGCTTCCATTGTAATTTCACCTAAAGTTGGGTGAGCATGGATAGTTAATGCGATATCTTCTGCAGTCATGCCGCCTTCAATAGCAGTTGCCATTTCAGCGATCATATCAGAAGCGCCAACACCAACGATTTGAGCACCGACTAATAAGCCGTCTTCTTTACGTGCTACTAGTTTCACGAAGCCTTCTGTTTCGTTTAATGCTAATGCACGACCGTTTGCAGCGAATGGGAATTTAGCAGCTTTCACTTCTAAACCTTCCGCTTTTGCTTGCTCTTCAGAGTAGCCTACAGTTGCCATTTCTGGATCAGTGAAGCATACTGCTGGAATTGCTAAGTAGTCAACTACTGATGGTTCACCAGCGATTGCTTCTGCAGCAACTTTACCTTCATAAGAAGCTTTATGAGCAAGTTGTGGACCTGCAACGATATCACCGATTGCATAAATGTTCGATACTGAAGTACGACCTTGTTTGTCTACTTCCAATAATCCGCGTTCTGCGAATTTAATACCTACTTCTTCTAAGCCCATTTCATCCGTATTCGGACGACGACCTACAGTTACTAATACGTAATCTGCTTCAACAGTTTTTTCTTCGCCACCTGCTTCATAAGTAACGATAACGCCGTTTTCGTTTTCTTCTACGCCTTTAGCAGATGCGTTTACTACAACTTCAACGCCCTTTTTCTTAAGACCTTTTTTAACGATTTGCGTCATTTGTTTTTCGAAGCCAGCTAAAATATCTTTACCGCCTTCGATAATTGTTACTTGAGAACCTAAGTTAGCATAAGCAGAACCAAGCTCAGTACCGATGTAACCGCCACCGATAACTACTAATTTACCTGGTACTTCAGGGAATGATAACGCACCAGTTGAGCTTACTACACGCTTAGTAAATTTAAATGTTGGGATTTCGATTGGACGGGATCCTGTTGCTAAAATAGCATTTTTGAATGTATAAGTTTGAGCATTATCGCCGTCGATAACACGTACAGTGTTTGCATCCACGAAGTATGCTTCACCTTTTACGATATCTACTTTGTTTCCTTTTAATAAGCCTTCAACGCCGCCAACTAATTTTTTAACAACGCCGTCTTTAAATGCTTGTGCTTTAGACCAGTCTAATTTCACTTCAGATGCAGTAATACCCATATCATCCGAATGTTGGGCATTTTCAAAGCGGTGACCTACAGAAATTAAAGCTTTTGAAGGGATACAACCTACATTTAAACATACCCCACCTAATGCTCCACGTTCAACGATTGTTACTTTTTGACCTGTTTGTGCTGCACGAATTGCTGCTACATAGCCACCAGGGCCAGAACCTACTACAAGAGTATCTAGTTCGATTGGAAAATCTCCTACTACCATTTTTTTACGCCTCCATTAATAATAGTTGCGGCTCACTTAATAAACGTTTTAAATGATTTAAAGCGTTTTGTGCAGTCGCTCCATCGATCATTCGATGATCAAAGCTCAATGATAATGCTAACACATGTGCTGCTACAATTTCACCATTTTTTATTACTGGTTTCTCTGAAATACGACCAATTCCTAAGATCGCTACTTCAGGATGGTTAATTACCGGTGTGAACCATTGTCCACCAGCTGAACCGATATTTGAAATCGACATTGACGCACCCTTCATTTCATGCGGTGCTAGCTTACCATCACGTGCTTTTACAGCCAATTCATTAATTTCCTGTGATAAGCCGAATACAGATTTACGATCAGCATGCTTAAGAACAGGAACTAATAAACCTCTTTCTGTGTCAGCTGCAATACCAATATTATAGTAATGTTTTTGAATAATTTCTTGTGTTGCATCATCCAGTGAACGGTTAAATTCAGGATATTTACGCAAAGTCGAGATTAAAGCTTTCACAACGTACGGTAAAAACGTTAATTTAACACCTTGCTCTGCTGCAATATCTTTGAATTGCTTACGGTGTGCAACAAGTTCTGTTACGTCCACTTCATCCATTAACGTTACGTGCGGAGCCGTATGTTTTGAATGAACCATCGCTTTTGCAATTGCCTTGCGGATACCGCTCATTTTTTCGCGTGTTTCAGGGAATTCCCCTTCAAGTGCAACTGGTGCAGCTTGTTTTGTTGCTGCTTGTTTTTCTTCTGCTTGTGTCTCTTTCACTTCTTCTGTTTCAGAAGCAGACTGTTGACCTCCATTTAGGAAGCTTTCAATATCTTCTTTAAGCACACGGCCATTTTTGCCTGTGCCAGAAACTTGCTGAATCTCGACACCTTTTTCACGAGCATACTTACGTACAGAAGGCATTGCGATAATGCGTTTGCCTGAAGTTTCTGATTCAGATGGTGATGCAGCTTTTTCCGTTTCAGCTGGAGCTTCCGGCTGAGCAGTATCTGCATTTATATCCGATTTAGTTTCTTCCTTTTTCACATCTTGGCCAGCCTCAGCAGTAGACTGTACTTGTGCTTCTGTTTTATTTGATTCATTTGATTCGTGGTGGTCATCACCTTTTAGTTTTAAATCTTCATAGCCTGGTGCATCAAAGCGTATTAAGGCATCCCCGACAATCGCCACCGTTCCTTCTTCTACGAAAATTTCTTCTACTGTACCATCAACTGGTGACGGAATTTCTACGACTGCTTTATCATTTTGAACTTCTGCTAAAATATCGTCTTCTTTTACTTGATCGCCAGGTTTAACGAACCATTTGACGATTTCACCTTCATGAATACCTTCTCCGATATCTGGTAAACGAAACGTAAATGCCATTTATCTCACCCTCAATTCTTAGAATGTTAAGACTTTCTTTGCAGTTTCCATTACATTTTTATACGTCGGTAACCATACACCTTCTGCTTGCGGGAATGAATAGATTGTATCTGGTGCAGCTACACGTAATACCGGCGCTTCCAATGATAGAATCGCACGTTCTGTAATTTCTGCGACAACATTTGCCGCAATACCTGCCTGCTTTTGAGCTTCCTGAACAACAATTGCGCGGCCTGTTTTTTCGACAGATGCAATAATTGTTTCGATATCTAACGGCTGAATTGTACGTAAATCGATTACTTCTACTGAGTAGCCTTCTTTCTCCAACTCTTCTGCCGCTTTTAGACTTTCGTGTACCATTAAGCCGTAAGCAATGATAGAAAGGTCTTTTCCTTCACGCTTCACATCTGCTTTACCCAATTCAATTGTATATGACTCCTCCGGAACTTCTTCACGGAATGAACGGTAAAGTTTTAAATGCTCTAAGAAAATAACCGGATTATCGTCACGAATAGAAGCTATTAGCAATCCTTTTGCATCATACGGTGTTGATGGAACGACTACTTTTAATCCAGGTGATTGAGCCATTAACCCTTCTAATGAATCCGAGTGCATTTCCGGTGTATGAACACCACCGCCAAATGGGGAACGGATTGTTACTGGTGCATTATACGTACCGCCTGAACGGTATTTCATACGTGCCATTTGCCCGCTGATTGAATCCATTACTTCGAATACGAAGCCGAAAAATTGAATTTCAGGTACTGGACGGTATCCAGTTAACGCTAAACCAATTGCTAAACCACCGATTCCTGATTCTGCAAGTGGCGTATCAAATACACGATCAACGCCGAATTCTTTTTGAAGACCTTCTGTTGCGCGGAAAACCCCGCCGTTTACACCAACGTCTTCACCGAATACTAAAACGTTCTCGTCATTTTTTAATTCGCAACGTAATGCATCTGTAATTGCTTGAATCATTGTCATTTGTGCCATGGCTTATTTCGACTCCTTCTCTTTATAAATCGCATACTGTTCTTTTAAGTTTGCCGGCATTTCTCCAGCGTACATATTTTCCATTAATTCCGTAACTTTTTGTTTTGGTGCTTGATCTGCTTGTTTAATCGCATCTTTAATCTCTTCTTTAGCACGTTCGATTACTGCTTCTTCTTTTTGCTCATCCCATAGACCTTTTCCTTCAAGGAATGTGCGGAAGCGTACTAATGGATCTTTCGCAGCCCACTCATTGTCGATATCTGTAGTACGGTAACGTGTCGGGTCATCCCCTGCCATCGTATGAGGCCCATATCGGTAACACATTGTTTCGATTAAAGTCGGCCCTTCACCGCGAACTGCACGGTCACGCGCATCCTTTGTTGCTGCATATACTGCTAATGGGTCCATTCCATCTACCAATATACTTGGAATACCTGCTGCTATACCTTTTTGTGCAATTGTTTTAGCGGCTGTCTGTAATTCACGTGGTGTCGAAATTGCGTATTGGTTGTTTTGTACGATGAAAATCGCCGGAGATTTGAAAGCACCTGCAAAGTTAATACCTTCGTAAAAATCCCCTTGTGATGAACCACCATCACCTGTATAAGTAATCGCAACTGTTTTTGAACCACGTTTTTGTAAACCAAGTGCTACACCGGCTGTTTGGATATATTGTGCACCAATAATAATTTGTGGTGCCAATACATTAACGCCTTCCGGTACTTGGTTACCGATGAAGTGGCCGCGGCTGAATAAAAATGCTTTCCATAATGGTAAACCGTGCATAACGATTTGTGGCACATCACGGTAACCCGGCAAAATCCAGTCTTCTTTTTCCAGCGCATAATGCGAAGCTAACTGAGAAGCTTCCTGACCCGCAGTCGGTGCATAGAAACCTAGGCGTCCTTGACGATTTAACGAAATCGAACGTTGATCTAAAATACGTACATATACCATACGTTCCATCAATTCAACTAATTGCTCGTCTGTTAAGTCCGGCATTGCCGCTTCGTTTACTATTTCACCCTGCTCGTTTAAAATTTGGAACATCTCAAACTTACTTTCAATATCCTGTAACGTTCCAGCTGGGTCCAATTGATTTTTCATTTTTTCTGCCATTGTTTACATCCCCTTTGAACTGTATTAAAAAAAATTCGTTTTTTACTAGTACAACGTTTCTATATCCCGAGTATAAAGAATAAAATTCTATCGGTCAATCATTGTTTATCATCTTAATTAAAGATTTTTCCTCACATTCGTCCAAACTAATACAGTTACATTACCTGTATCACACTTGAATCACCTCTGTACTATAATAGAAAAAACAGCTTATAAATATTGTTATTTAATTTATAACTCCTTATCATTTATTCATTCCCTTATAATGAATTGTTAAATCGGAATTTATGATAATTTTCTTTTCGAGAAGGTTTTTTCTTACTTCGATTCCGGAGAGTCGTGTATACTTACACATATAAGTTTGAACTGAAAGGAAGTTTCACATGATTTTAATGGAACATATTATCCGTGAAGGACACCCTACTTTACGCACCCGCGCGGAGGAAGTAACTTTTCCGTTATCAGCAGAAGATCGAAAGCTCGCAGATGATATGCTGCAATATTTAATTAATAGCCAAAATCCTGAAATTGCTGAAAAATATAATTTACGCGGCGGCATCGGCTTAGCTGCAAACCAGGTAAACAGTTTAAAACGCATGTTTGCACTGCATTTGGAAGATGAAAATGGTGAACTGATCAGCTTTGTGGCGGTTAACCCTAAAATTGTAAGCCATTCCGTTGAACAGACTTATATAACAAGTGGTGAGGGCTGCTTATCTGTAGACCGCGCCATTCCCGGTTATGTCTATCGCTATGCACGTATCACTGTGAAATTTATGACAGTGGACGGAGAAGAAAAGAAAATGCGTTTATCTGGTCTTCCTGCAATCGCATTCCAGCACGAATTAGATCATTTAAACGGAGTTATGTTTTACGATCGTATCGATGAAAAAGACCCGTTTGTCCAATTGGAAAACAGTATTCCATTCGGAAGAGACTGACTTCTGCAGATCCCGTTTACGTTAGTAGCGAAAATGGGGTCTTTTTTTTGACCTGTTACTATAGAAGAAAGTAGCCACAGCTTTTAAAAGTTCTAATAAAATTGCAACTGTTCTAATATCCTTTTAACCTGTCTAATAAAATTAAAATTTTCTAATATACTTGCCAATTGTTCTAAAACGGCTGCTACATATTTTAAAATCCTTTCTCTATTTTCTAATGTCTGCTTCCGATTTTCCAATAAGCATTCACATTGTTCTAATAAAATCACATCCATCTTTCAAAACAAAAAAACGCTGCGAAAAAATCTTCTCACAACGCTTTTTCCAACCTGCTTATATCAATTTCAACTTCTTCATTGCGTCAGCTAAACCGTCATTATCCACATGTCCTGTAATCATTGAAGCTACTTCCTTCGCTCGCTTATGCCCATTTTCCATTGCAACACTATAGCCAAACTCTGAAAGCATCTCAATATCATTTAATCCATCGCCAAATGTAATAACATCCTCTACCGGCACATCAATATGTTCCAGCAATTTTCGAATGCCGTTTGCCTTTGAACCACCGTCTGGCAGCACATCGCATGAGAAAGGATGCCAACGGATAAATTGGACTTGAGGGAATTGCTGTTCATAAATCGGCTGCTCTTTTTCTTCTATAAATACAAGCGTTTGATACACCGGTGTATGCAAATAGTATTGCGGATCAATTTGCGGATATGGATATTGAAGTGTTGCTAAACTGCTTTCCACACTTTCATAATCGCTTTCACTAGCGATCATTTCCTTTTCATTCAGGAAAACTAACGGATGATTTCGCTGTGCACCAAATTCCAGAATTTCCGTTAAAGTTTCATTGTCGATTTGATCTGTATAAACGACTTCACCTTTATAAACGACATATTGCCCGTTAAATGTCACATATGTATCGATTTGCAGTTCTTCCATTATATCTTTTATCATAAATGGTGCTCGTCCAGTTGCAATCGCAATTTCGTGACCATTTTCTCGTGCTTTAAATATAGCATCCTTTGCTGAAGCAGGTAATTTTTTATCTGAATTGTATAGTGTGCCGTCTACATCAAAAAATAATATTTTCTTCAATTTATAACACTCCTTTTATTTTATAGCCCTTTACAAAAATCTGAATATTTAGTATAATGAGTGTGAGGAGTGATGACCTATGTTAAAGCGTCTCAAAAAGAAATGGCGGAAACGATTAAATGGCATCCTCGGAAAAAAATTAATTGCCTAACACTTCATTTACAATGGCACGCCCGATTATAGGACGTGCCATTTTTTTTGATTCGTGAACACGTTGATGTTGACGAAATTTGAATGGCTTTTCTTTATTTTAAAGGAGTCCCGTGATAATATAAAGGAAATGCATTTTTCTACAAGTTAGAAGTGCAGTAATAATGTTCGTACTTAAAGGAGAGTAACTATGATTTACAAAGTCTATTATCAAGAAAACATTTCTGAGATTCCAGTTCGCGAAAACACAAAAACACTTTATTTAGAGGCGTCATCTGAACGTGAAGTACGTCACTATTTAAAAGACCGTAACTACAATATTGAACTTGTTCAACTTCTAGAAGGCAACTATTTAGAATATGAACAAAATAGCCCGAATTTCCGTCTGGAGAACGCTTAACAGTTATGAAATTCGTTAAGAATGATCAAGCGGCTGTATTCGCACTCGGCGGACTGGGCGAAATCGGCAAAAACACATATGCAGTACAATTCCAAGATGAAATCATACTAATAGATGCAGGTATTAAGTTCCCTGAAGACGATTTGCTTGGCATTGACTATGTAATTCCAGACTATACGTATTTAGTTCGAAACGTAGACAAAATCAAAGGCTTATTTATAACACATGGTCACGAAGATCATATCGGTGGTATTCCTTATTTATTACGTCAAGTTAACATTCCTGTATATGGAGGGAAACTTGCACTAGGTCTACTTCGCAACAAATTAGAAGAGCATGGCTTATTACGTACTACAAAACTGATTGAATTTAAAGAAAATGATGTCATTAAATTCCGTAAAACAGCTGTTAGCTTCTTCCGTACAACACATAGTATTCCAGATGCATATGGTATTGTCATCAAGACACCACCGGGTAATATTGTGCATACTGGTGACTTTAAGTTTGACTTTACTCCAGTAGGCGAGCCTGCTAACTTGACGAAAATGGCGGAAATCGGCCGCGATGGCGTTCTTTGTTTACTATCGGATAGTACAAACGCCGAAAAACCTGATTTCACAATGTCTGAGCGTACAGTTGGGAAAAGCATTGACGAAATCTTCCGTAAAGTTGATGGACGTATTATATTTGCAACATTCGCTTCCAATATCCACCGTTTACAACAGGCAACAGATGCAGCTGTAAAATATGGCCGTAAAGTTGCTGTGTTTGGTCGATCAATGGATAATGCGATTACAATCGGCCGTGAATTAGGCTATATTACAGCTCCTAAAGAAACATTTGTCGATATTCAAAGCTTAAACCGCTTACCTGCAAATGAAGTGATGATTTTATGTACTGGTTCTCAAGGTGAACCAATGGCTGCTTTATCACGTATTGCTAACGGTACACACCGTCAAATTCAAATCCAGCCTGGTGATACGGTTGTCTTCTCATCTTCTCCGGTTCCTGGTAACACGATGAGCGTAAACAAAATTATCAACTTATTATTCCGTGCTGGTGCAGAAGTTATCCACGGTGCGTTAAACAATATTCATACATCAGGTCATGGTTCTCAACAAGAACAAAAGCTTATGCTTCGTTTAATGAAACCGAAATTCTTTATGCCGATTCATGGTGAATATCGCATGTTGAAAATTCACACTGAATTAGCTGAGGCTTGTGAAGTTCCATTGGAAAACTCATTCGTTATGGAAAATGGGGATGTTCTTGCATTAAGTGCAAATGAAGCACATGTTGCAGGACGGATTCCTTCAGGCGATGTATATATCGATGGTAATGGCATCGGGGATATCGGTAATATCGTATTACGCGATCGTCGAATTCTATCAGAAGAAGGGTTAGTCATCGTTGTCGTAAGTGTCGATATGGCTAAAAACAAAATTGTTTCTGGGCCGGATATTATTTCTCGCGGCTTTGTGTATATGCGTGAATCGGGCATGATGATTAATGAAGCGCAAAAAATGCTGAACCATCATTTAAACAGCACGATTCAGGAAAAAGATACACAATGGAATGATTTGAAAAATGAAATTACCGATGTATTAGGCCCATATTTATACGAAAAAACGAAACGTCGTCCAATGATTTTACCGATCATTATGGAAGTATAAAACGGCACTAGTCCTCAATATAAAGAATCCATCATTTTGCCTTCGCAAGATGATGGATTTTTTTATGTTTGCATTTAATTTCTTCAACAACAGTCTAACTTACTTCTGAATGACCTTCTTTACAAACCGGTTAATATCGACATCTGCGCCGATAATGAGCAGGACATCCCCTACTTGAATGCGTTCTGTTGCATTTGGGGAAATCATAATTTCCTCTCCGCGCGTAATGCCGACGATATTCAAGCCGTATTTTGCACGTACATCGAGTTCAATGAGCGACTGGCCGGCAATACTTTCGTTTGCCTTAACTTCCATGATGGAATGTTCACCCGAAATCTCCAAGTAGTCAAGAACACTATTTGACATCATGTTATTGGCGATCCGGATTCCCATATCACGTTCAGGATGCACAACAAAGTCCGCACCGATTTTCAGCAATACTTTTTCATGGTAGTCGTTTTGCGCCTTCACTGTAATTTGCGGAACGCCGAGCTCTTTTAAAATAAGCGTCGTTAAAATACTCGACTGGATATCTTCTCCAATGGCTACAATGACATGTTCGAAATTCCATAAACCGAGTGATTTGATCGTTTCCTCTTCTGTCGTATCTGCTACTACAGCCTGTGTGGCAATCCGGGCATATTCATCGACACGTTCACTATCTGTATCAATGGCCATTACATTGGCTCCCTGTTTAACGAGTTCACGTACAATACTTCCTCCAAAACGACCAAGACCTATTACTACGAATTCTTTTTTCATACTATTCTCCTCCGAACATCCAGTTGCCACTAGTTTAACGCATACATTCAGTTATTGTCATCAAATTATGCGTTCTATTTTCTGTTGCAATAATTTCAATGCAAAATAGCCCGCCTTAAAAAAGCGCAATTGCTGCTGCTGATCAAATATATAGAATGCAGGTACAAATTTGTTTCCAAACCTGTCGCTTATTTTTAGTTCATTATCCAGATAAACAGGGTATATTATATCCAGTTGCCTTATTTTTTCTTTTACAAGGGTTTCCGAATAGTCCTCTTTCTCTCTGGGCATATGGATTGCGTGAACAGTTAACCGATCCCCAAATATACGTTCCAGTTCCTTCAAGTTCTTTATAGACTGGGCACATTCCGAACAGCTCATTGACCAAAAATACACCAATGTTGCTTTAGCACTTTCCTCGTAAGTATTTTTCCGATTTAATATTCTTGTCGCGCCACTTAACGATGGCATTAATGTGCGAATCCTCAATTATACTCACCTCGTTGTAACATATGTATTGACGGTTTTATCGGTACCACAAAAATTATCCCTTACGTATTTCCATACATATTTGGCTTAGACCCTTGAAAATACAGCGATATTATGTATAATTATTAATGCTTTCGTAAACTTAAAGTAATGTAAAAGTAAACTTCCTTACTCAAGGTTTATCAACAGTAAACTATTTGAGAACTAAAATAAAGGGTGTGACTATATGCAAATTGGTTCAAAAATTAAAGCCTTGCGCATAAAAAAGGGGTTAACCCAGGAAGAGCTCGGAGAACGTACCGATTTATCGAAGGGCTATATTTCTCAACTTGAGCGAGACTTAAATTCCCCTTCCATTGAAACATTGTTTAACTTACTGGAAGTTCTCGGGTGTACACCGCGAGACTTTTTTGATGATACGCAAGAAAATGAAAAAATTGTTTTCACAAAAGATGATCAAACATGCTTCATTGATCAGGATAAAAAATATGAAATTGAATGGCTTATTCCTACTTCTAACGAGAAAGAAATGGAGCCTGTTTTCATTACATTGCAAAAAGATGCAGAATTTAAAGCATTTGAGCCGTCACTGGCAGAGACCTTCATCTATGTGCAAAATGGACGGATTCGAGTCGTTTTGGGCAATGATGAATACATAGCAAGTGAAGGTGATGCCGTATATTACGAAGCATCTTCCAACCATCAAATTTTCAATGCGCACAGTGGCATAACAAAATTGCTCCTTGTCGCGACACAATCATATTTATAAATTAGGAGGATGCAAAATGGATAACACAATTATTCGCTTTGAAAATGTCACAAAATCATATGATGACGGAACAGTGGTATTAAAAAATATTAACTTTGAATTGGAACGAGGCAAGTTCTACACATTACTCGGACCATCAGGGTGCGGAAAGACGACAATTTTACGTATTATCGCTGGGTTTACCGAAGCTTCTACGGGGGATGTTTTCTTCAACGGGAAAAGAATTAATGATGTACCTGCAAATGAACGCCAAGTAAACACAGTATTTCAGGATTATGCGCTCTTTCCTCACTTGAATGTTTTTGAAAATGTAGCATTCGGCTTACGTATCAAAAAAGTGAAAGAAGCAGAAGTGAAGGAACGTGTGCAGGAAGCACTGAAGTTTGTTAACTTGGCAGGCTACGGCAGCCGCGAAATTTCAGAAATGTCTGGTGGTCAGCGTCAGCGTGTTGCGATTGCCCGTGCGATTGTAAATGATCCGGATGTAATTTTACTCGATGAGCCTTTATCTGCACTTGATTTAAAATTACGTACAGAAATGCAGTATGAGCTTCGCGAACTGCAGCAGCGTCTTGGTAAAACATTTATATTTGTTACGCATGACCAGGAAGAAGCGCTTGCGATGAGTGATGAAATATTTGTTCTTTCTCAAGGTGAAATTAAACAATCCGGTACACCTGTTGATATTTATGATGAGCCAATCAACCGTTTTGTTGCGGACTTTATCGGTGAATCCAATATTGTGGACGGCATCATGATTGAAGATTACCGTGTTAAATTTGCCGGAAAAGAGTTTGAATGTGTCGATGCAGGGATGAAGCCGAATGAAAAAATCGATATTGTCATTCGTCCTGAAGACTTGGAAATAACAACACCTGAAAACGGCAAGCTGATCGTAACAGTAGATACACAGTTGTTCCGTGGCGTGCACTACGAATTATCGACATATGATAAAGACGGCAATGAATGGCTTGTCCATTCATTGAAAAAAGCGGAAGTTGGAGCGGAAATTGGGCTGGACTTTGATCCGGAAGCAATTCACGTAATGCGTTTAAACGAAACGGAAGAAGATTTTGATAAACGTCTGGAAGCGTATGGGGATGAAGAACATGAATAAAACAGCTAAAGGACCGTTAATCCCCTACGTATTTTGGATAATTTTATTCGTTATCGCACCAATTGCGTTAATCGTCTATTATTCTGTTCTTGATTTGAACGGGAACTTTACATTGGCCAACTATGCGAAGTTCTTTACACCGGTTTATTTGAAAATGACATTGAGCAGTTTCTGGTATGCGTTTTTAATAACATTATTCACATTATTATTTGCCTACCCTACTGCCTACTTACTGACAAAAACGAAGCATAAACAGCTATGGCTTATGCTGATTATTATCCCTTCTTGGATTAACCTGCTGTTAAAAACATACGCATTTATCGGCATTTTCGGTTTATACGGTCCGATCAATGCACTGATCGAAGTGTTTGGTTTTGATCCAAAGCAAATTTTATTTACAGACTTTAGTTTCGTATTTGTATCGGTCTATATTTTCATTCCGTTTATGATTATTCCGATTTTCAATTCATTGGACAAAATGAATCCTTCACTTATTTATGCTTCACGTGATTTAGGGGCAAATGCATGGACAACTTTCCGCCGTGTCATTTTCCCGCTGACAATCGACGGCGTAAAATCAGGTATTCAAGTAACGTTCATTCCGGCACTGTCACTGTTTATGATTACACGTTTAATCGCCGGAAACCAGGTCATTACTTTAGGGACGGCGATCGAGCAACAATTCCTCGTTTCCCAAAACTGGGGTATGGGTTCGACAATTGCCGTGTTCTTAATTTTATTCATGGTGCTCACAATGCTGTTCACGAAACAAAAATCTAAAGGAGGACGTGTCTGATGAAAAAGTTGTCCGCTATGTCGAAAGTATATTTACTTTTCGTATTCGCGATCCTTTACGCACCCATATTTTATTTAATTTTCTACTCCTTTAATAGTGGCGGCAGCATGAATAATTTCGAATCATTCACACTTGAGCACTATGCGGCTGTATTTGATGATTCACGACTAATTATTATTTTGCTGAATACAGTACTCGTTGCCCTTTTATCAGGTTTAATTGCAACGATTATCGGAACGCTCGGAGCAGTCGGTATTGTATCATTGAAAGACAAAAAGATGCGCAATACATTGCTTTCGTTAAATAATGTTTTGATTGTTTCACCTGACGTTGTCATCGGTGCAAGCTTCTTAATTTTATTTACGATGATCGGTGTAAAACTAGGATTCGCTTCTGTACTTGTATCGCATATTGCGTTCAGTGTACCAATCGTTGTACTCATGGTTTTACCTAAATTGCTTGAAATGAACACTTCCCTAATTGATGCTGCACGAGACTTAGGTGCAACGAAACGCGATGTCTTAACACGTGTTATTTTACCGTATATTTCACCAGGGATTTTTGCCGGATTCTTTATGGCGTTGACTTATTCTCTAGATGATTTCGCGGTTACATTTTTCGTAACAGGAAATGGCTTCAGTACATTATCTGTAGAAATTTACTCAATGGCCCGTGCCGGCATTTCGTTAACAATCAATGCCATTTCCGGGTTAGTATTTGCTGTAACGGTATTAATAGTAATCGGTTACTACTTTATTAACAAACGTTCAAAATCAGTAGCAACGGGGGGACAACGATGAGAGAATTAGTACAAGCAACGGCTGCCATTGTCATTGTATGTGCCCTACTGTTTTTTACAGTTGACCGTATGCAATCAGCTGGTTCTGCAGGAAGTAAAGATACTTTAACGGTTTATAACTGGGGGGAATATATCGACCCGGAATTAATCGATAAGTTTGAAGAAGAAACAGGAATTAAAGTAACATATGAAACATTTGATTCAAATGAAGCGATGTTGACGAAAGTACAGCAAGGCGGTTCTGCCTATGATATTGCGGTCCCTTCTGAATATACAATAGAATCGATGAAGGAAGATGACCTGCTCATTCCGATTGATCACGGTTTAGTGCCCAATTTGAAAAATATTAATGCAGACTTTATGGATCTGCCGTTCGATCCGGGCAATGAATACTCCATTCCTTATTTCTGGGGAACAGTTGGAGTTGTCTATAATCCGAATTTAATCGAAGACCATTTAACATTCGAAACTTGGGAAGACTTATGGGATCCTTCATTAAAACGAAAAGTATTTCTAGTTGATGGTTCACGTGAAGTAATTGGGATGGGACTGAACTCAATCGGCGAATCGCTTAATGTGAAAGATGAAGATTTATTGCGTGAAGCGACAGATCACTTAATTGAGCTTTCACCAAATATTAAAGCGATTATCGGCGATGAGATTACTCCGCTTATGATAAACAATGAAGCATCTGTAGCATTAACATTCTCCGGTCAGGCCGCAGATATGATGTGGGAAAATGAAGAATTGGAGTTTGCCGTACCGCAAGAAGGCTCCAACTTATGGTTTGATAATATGGTCATTCCAAAAACTTCACAAAATATTGAAGGTGCCCATAAATTTATCAACTTTATGCTTGATCCTGAAAATGCTGCGCAAAACGCGGACTATGTCGGCTATTCAACACCGAATGAAGCAGCATGGGAACTCATGGACGAGGAAGTTATTAACGACGAACGTTTCTATCCGTCACATGACCAACGTGAAACATTGGAAGTTTATGAAAACCTTGGCCTTGAATGGTTAGGTAAATATAACGAATACTTCCTTGAATTTAAGATGAGTTTGAGATAGAACAAAAGCGTGACCAAAATTTTTGGTCACGCTTTTTTATAGCTTATGTATGATTCGCTTATCGATTTGGTTGTTTCGTTCATCCCACATTGTATGAATTTCAAATGTCCCTGGCTCAAAGAATAAATCGAAGCGCACTTGAATGTCTTCCTGCATCGGGTAATTCCTGGCTTCGCTTATTTTTACCCACTCCAGCTCCCCTTCATTGCAGGAGCCTAAAACTTCGCCCGTAAAATGATCCGTCCAATAGTTATAAATAATAAAATGATCGTGCAGTTCCGGATTTGTATAATGGGAGATTCCTTTAAATACTAAAGACTGTACATCCAGTCCTGTCTCTTCTTTTACTTCCCGGATTGCCCCTTCAGCAAAGCCTTCAGGAAAGTCCACTTTACCACCTGGTGGAATATAGCCTTTAAAATGATCATGCTGGCGGTTGAGCAATAACACACGATCCTCTTTTTGTATCATTACAACAGTCCAAAATTTATAATTCATCCATACCTCCCCTTTCACATGCCGCTAATTCCAGACATGATATATGGTATTACTGATTTAATATAGGTTTCCGGTTCAACTTTTTCACCGCTTCTTTTCCACTCCACAGAAGCTCCGTATATCCCCCAGCTCAACATGAGTGCTGTAAGCTTTAATGCTTGCATATCTTCATTGGCACGCTGTTTAAGGAGCATTTGATAAAAAATAATTTCAAGCTGTTCCCTGATAATTCGAGCAATCGTATCTTCATACCCCCGATGGCAGCGAGTAGATAGTGACATTTGGAAACCTGTAATAGCCTTGAAAATGCTGCATACCACTTCTTCATTTAGTTCACTGTTTTTGTACGTCTCACAGTCTAAATTAACTAATAATACTTCCGATAATGATTTATCCAAAAGATCGTAAATATCTTCAAAATGATAATAGAAAGTGGCACGGTTAATCATCGCCTCAACTGTAATATCCTTCACCGTTATATCCTTAAATTCCTTCTGACTTGAAAGTTCTATAAAAGCATCCATTATTAGTTTACGTGTACGACGTATTCTAGGATCTACTTTTACTTCCTTCATTATTATCCCTCCTATTTTTTATACAGATTTTCGAATGTGTTGAATATACAACATATCGCCCGAACTATCGGTACTCAATATATTTTACATATTTTACAATTCAATTATAGAACAAAGATATCACTTAAGGGAGGAATTGACATTGAAAAATAATAATATGGTTTGTGATTTAGTAACTGGGGTTTGTGGTGTGGCTGAGGAAAATGAATTGGAACTAATTGATTTTAACAAACAGGAAAAATCAGTGGACCTTTATTATGTAACAGATCCTATTTGTTCGCATTGCTGGGCAATTGAACCTGTAATTGGACGTTTTGTAAAACAGTATGGAAAGCATTTCAACTTCCATACAGTAATGGGGGGCTTGCTGGAAAAATGGCATGATGGACCTATTGATCCTGCAAACGGAATATATAAGCCAGCTGACGTTGCAGGGCATTGGCGTGAAGTAGGGCAGTATTCAAGAATGCCGATTGATGGATCTTTAATGGTAGACAATCCTGTTCAATCATCCTATCCGCCATCTCATGTTTTTAAAATACTTCAAAAAAATTATAACGAGAAAATCGCATCTGAATATTTGCGTCGTGCAAGAGAAGCACTTTTTGTATTTAACGAGAATATTTCTGAAAGGTCCGTTTTAGTGGAGCTTGTCAATCAGGTTGGCCTTGATGGCGAAATAATTGTAAGTGAAGCAGAGCAACCGATCGGACAACAGTTATTAAATGAAGATTTTGATCTTGTTAAAACACTCGGTGTTAGAGGATTCCCAACGATCATCATAGTGAATAAGGAAAATAAAGGAGTCAAAATTGTTGGTGGTCAGCCATTACAGGCGTATATTGACGGATTAAAACAAGTTATTAATACAGAAGAACTTCGTCCAGCAGAACAGCCATCCTTACCAGCGTTTCTGGAAACTGAAAAACTGATATTTTCTAAAGAAATTGAAGTGATGTACGATTTAGATAAATCGGATGTTCATTCTTTTATTGAACAGCAGCTTTCCGCAGATCAATACGAGTTAAAAGAAATTCTTGGCGAAACTTATTTAGTTGCAGCGAATAAATAAATTAATTCGGAATAATGAACCCCCTGCATAAATGAATTATGTGCAGGGGGTTTACTCGTAATCACAAAATGGGAATTATATTCGGTATAATAAATGCAATTTCAAAAATTTTAGAGTATGATATTCATTATAAATATATATTTCTATTATCGAATTATCTAAAAGGAAGGCTGGCATTATATGACAGAAAAATCCAATAAGTTAGCGCTTTATTTATTAATGTTTAATATGTTCATTACAATGGGCGGTATCGGGATTATTGTTCCTGTTATGCCTTCCTATTTACAAGTATTTGGTGTCGGTGGGCAGGTGCTGGGCTTCTTAGTTGCAGGCTTCGCACTCGCACAGTTCTTATTTTCTCCGATTGCAGGAGACTTATCGGACCGTCACGGACGAAAAATGTTTATTATTTGCGGGCTAATTGTCTATGGTTCTGCACAAATATTATTCGGTCTCGCTTCGGAAGTATGGATATTGTTTTTAGCGAGATTTTTAAGCGGAACAGGTGCGGCATTTATTATGGCTCCGATAATGGCATTTGTAGCTGATATTACGACATATGAAGAACGTGGAAAAGGGATGGGCATGATCGGTGCTGCGATGTCTTTAGGCTTTATGGTCGGTCCGGGTATCGGCGGATTTCTAGCTGAAGTCAACCTGACGTTTCCTTTCTATTTAGCGGGGGTTGTAGCATATATTGCAGCCATTTTATCTGCCATTTACTTACCTAATATAAAAAATGTTCGTGAGGTTATCGCACCAAGGGAAAAATTAGCAAGGCAATTGGCCAAGTCCGTGAAGACATCTTATTTTGTCTTTTTAATCATCGTCTTTACATTCAGTTTTGGTATTTCCAATTTCCAAGCAACTTTAACACTTTATTTAGACCATAAATTCGGTTATTCTCCATCAGAAATCGCCATAATTTTAACAGTCGGAGGGTTTGCGGGTGTAGTGCTGCAAATGTTTGTCGTGAACAAATTGTTTAAACGCTTCGGGGAAATGAAGGTTATTTTAGTCAACTTATTGTTGGCCGCCGCAATGATGCTGCTCGTTATTTACATTAGTGGCTTCTTCATCATTTTAGTTGTCGCTACACTGTTCTCGATTGCCACAACATTTATACGTCCTGCAGTAAATACACTCATTTCTAAGCTTGCTGGTAATGAACAAGGCTTTGCTGCCGGTATGAACAATGCTTATATGAGTCTTGGCAATATGTTCGGTCCAGCACTTGCCGGTGTACTATTTGACTGGAATCCTGATTCGCCATACATTTTAGGTACTTGTGTACTTGTCGGCTGTTTCATGCTTGCCTATTCATGGACAGTCAAAAAAGCACCCCATTTAATGAAAGCTGCTTCTTAAAAATCAAAAAGGGCTATCCAAAATTAAATTGGATAGCCCTTTTCATATGTTAAACAAGTTGGCGGATAAATTGTTCGACGAAGCGGCAATTAAGAGGAATGAGCGACTCATCCGGTGCCATTTTTGCATGGTGGAGGCCGTAGTTGGAATTGGCTCCTGTCCAGAACATAGCGCCTGGCAAGTCCTTAATGAAATAGCCAAAGTCTTCCCCTGTCATTGCAGCAGGACATTCATAAGCGGTAGTCCCGTCAAACTGTTCAGCAAACTCCAGCAGCGCATTGGCACAATTCGCATTATTATTTACCTCATAATACATCGAGCCGTAATCGATAGCGATAGTGCATTCAAATGCGGCTTCAATGCCCTTGCAAATTGCTTCAATACGTCGTTTTACCTCTGCCATCGCCTGTGCATTCAACGTCCGAATGGTTCCTTCAAGACGCGCATTTTCCGCGATGACATTTTGAACCGTACCGGAAGTCATTTTCCCGATTGTAATGACTGCACTATCCAATGGATCAACATTCCGGCTAATAATTGTTTGCAGCTGCATAACTAAATTGGCTGCTGCAATAGTCATATCTCTCGTTTTATGTGGATAGGCTGCATGTCCGCCAATCCCTTTCAAGTCAATAAACAGCTCGGAAGTATTGGCGAACAGCAGTCCTGGTCTCGTTGCGATCGTACCTACCGGATATTCCGGGGCAATATGCAATGCATAAATTTCATCTGCAACAAGATGCGGCTGTTCTTCTTTTAGCCATTCCAGCATCGGCTCTGCTCCACCCGGACCTTCTTCGGCTGGCTGAAAGTAGACAACGACATTGTGAACAGGCGGCTGTTTTGAAAACGTCTCGACAAGGCCAAGCGCAATGGCCATATGACAATCATGACCACATGCATGCATAAATCCGTCAACTTCCGATTCAAACGGGAGTCCCGTCTCTTCTTGTACAGGAAGCGCATCTATATCTGCACGCCAACCGATCAGCTTTGACGGATTCGTGCCTTTTATCAATACAACAATACCTGTTTTCCAAGTCGTTATTTGCAAATGCTGCTGATCTAGATTTGATATGAATTGGAGTAAATAGCTTTGTGTTTTAAATTCATTAAAGCCTACTTCAGGAATTTTATGTAGGTCTCGTCTTACTTCAATAAGATGCCTCATGTCGTTCCCGCCTTTTTATAGATTACGCAGTGAATCGATAATTTCTGTTTTCGACTTTGTTTTTTCATCCAATACTTTAATTTGACGAGCTGGTACGCCTGCAACGACTGTATATGGCTCAACATCTTTAATAACGATTGCTCCGGCCGCTACTACCGCGCCTTTTCCGATGCGAACACCTTCCAATACAACAGCATTTGCACCGATGACAACATCATCTTCCACAACAACCGGCAACGCACTCGGTGGCTCAACTACGCCTGCTAGAACCGTTCCCGCACCAATATGGCAATTTTCTCCTACTGTTGCACGACCACCTAATACCGCGCCCATATCAATCATTGATTTTGCACCAATTTCAGCACCAATATTAATAATGGCACCCATCATAATGACTGCATTGTCACCAATTGTAACTTGATCACGGATAATCGCACCTGGTTCGATACGCGCATTTACTTTTTTTGTATCCAAAAGCGGTACACCTGAATGACGGCGATCACTTTCTACTACATAGTCTTCAATAAGATCTGCATATTTTTTCAACGATGCTTCAATTTCCGACCATTCGCCAAACACTACCGCATTATTACCTTCACCAAACACTTTGCTTTCGGTACCAAATGATAAATCCGCAACACCAATTCCCTTTACATAAACTTTTACTGGTGTAACTTTTTTCGCTTCTGAAATAAAATCAATAATTTGCTGTGCATTTAATTTTTCCATATGACACCCCGCTGCGTGTTAGATTTTTTAACATGAATAATTGTACTAAATTTTCAGTAATATTAAAACTATTTTTTAGTTCGTTTCGTTCGAATAATCATACAGACAGCGTGCATGATCCTGCACTAAATCGACAAAAGCTTCCACTTGGCGTAATTCGAATGTTGATTCATATCCGATCAGCCATGTATCCCGTGTTAGTCCATCGTCATTTCCATTATTCGCCAATGGTATTTTATGAACATTTTCCTCACCGTTCAGTGTGATGGATGGTAAAATCGCATATCCGATACCATTTACCGCCATCTGCTTGCATGTCTCGATTTGATCCACAATAATTTGGTGTCTTGGATTGTAGTTGAAATGACGTTGCCACCATTGCTGAATTTCCTGATAATAATTTGAATCACTTTTAAATTGGATAAATGGGCGGTCTGATGTCAATATATCTTCCATATCCTGAATTTCTTTATCAACTAAATACATCGTATCGCGGAACAAATGAATTTTCTTCCCCTTCCATTCTGCCTGCCCGCGGACGATGCCAATATGCGCTTCCCCATCATACAGGGCTTTAATGATTTCCGAGCTCCATCCAGTAATTAATGAAATTTTCGTATCCGGATATTTTGTTACATAGTCTTTTAATACTTTCGGAAGCCAATTTTGACCGACAATCGATGCACAGGCAATTTTTAATGTGCCGTGCACTTTTGTATTTAACGAATGAATCGTTTCAAAAATTTCTTCACGCTTCACAAGCAAATCGTTCGAATATTGAATGACCAGTTCACCCGCGGGAGTTGGTGTTAATCCTTTCTGGGAACGAATAAACAATTGTACGCCCCACTCTTTTTCGATTGATTGAAGTCGCTGTGACAGTGCCGGCTGCGTTAAAAAAAGGCGCTCTGCCGCTTTTCGCATATTTCCTTCCTCTGCCAACACTTTAATAATTTCTGCTTCTGTTATTGTCACTGACAATCCTCCCTTTCCGACCGAACGGTTAAAAAAACGACAAAATCCCTTTAGGACTTTGTCGACTTTTATTTTAAGCGTTGTGTTGGTAAATATATTTCTTTAATTGTTTTAAAATAATTCTTCGCGTCATAATACCGACAAAAGTGCCTTCTTCATCGACTACACATAAAAAGGCATGGTTAATTACTAGATCGAGTGCACGTTGGAATGTATCCGTAATTTTTAAATATACAACTTCCTGATTCATGACCTCATCCACACGAATGTCTGCTAATCTATCATATTCAATTCGCTCTAAGCCTAAAATAGACTCTGTTATCATTTTGGTACTTAACAAACCTTTTAAACGATACTTTACATCAAGTACAGGAATAGAAGAATACCCCGTTTTTGTTAAAACTAATAATGCATGTTCAGCGTTATTTCCACTTTGTACATGGGCTACCTTCTCAGATGAAATAATAAAATCTTTTATAGGCATATCTAGTAAAGCTCTGTTGTTCGTTGAAATCATGACATTCTACTCCTTTATCCCGCTAATAACTGGCAGCACCATACTAAAAAAGCCGAAACTTACTGCCGTTATTCTTTGCTCTGTCATTCGACAAAACAGTTTCTCTATTCTCTATAATACCATATGGAGCATTTTTCTGACTATGAAAGGCGCCTATGATTGCAAAAGAAAAAGCATAATAAGACGAGAAAATTCGTCCCATTATGCATTAATTTCAGTAACCCCTTGCCCAATAATAAAAAATAATGATACCCGTAAATGTTCCAAAAACTGCATACGATAAAATGATCGGATTAAGAAGGAAAGGATGCTCCTGAATTTCTTCAGGCACTTCCGAATCACGTTCCTGACCGCTGTCCTCTATATTATGTCCAACGCGTACCGTTAAATAATAGCCTATAAAACATAGTAGGATGACAACAAAAATTGTTGGATAAAGCCAAATTCCGATTGCAATCGCCTCCTTTAAACAGTTAGCGATAGTATGCAGCAATAATTTGGAATTTATTCTTTTTTGATATCATTTGACAAAGTTAGAACGGATGCTGATTTAGCCATTGTCCGCCATCTAAAGTAATACATTCCCCGTTTAAATAGCCTGCCTTATCCGATAGCATAAATGCAGCAAGATCAGCTATTTCCTCAGGTGTGCCAAGACGCTTTAACGGAACAGAATCCAATGTGCGTTTCGCTTGTTCTTCGGATTCCCATAGTTTATCTGCTCCGCCTGTTCGCTCAATCGGCCCTGGTGCAACGGCATTTACGCGAATGCCATATTGACCGCCCCATTCAACCGCAAGCGAACGTGTCAACGAGAGCACGCCGGCTTTTGCTGCAGCTGAATGAATGACACCTGCTCCTGCGCCCCAAGCATATGTAGCCACCATATTGATAATCGAACCTTTTATACCGTTTTCAATCCAATAGCGACCAATTGCAGAAGTACAATAAAATGTTCCATTCAACACAATATCAATAACGGCCTTCCATCCATTCGGCGACAATTTTTCTGCATGCACTAAAAAGTTCCCTGCCGCATTGTTCACTAAGCCATCTACTTGACCAAATTTTTCAGCTGCATATGCCACCATTGCCTGAGCATGTTCCGGTTCTCGAACATCCATTTGAAATGTTTCGATTGAAGGCCCAAATTCCTCGATTTCTTTTTTTGCATTGGCCAAACGCTCTAAGTCACGCCCGGTAATGACAACATTCGCTCCTTCTTTCACGAACTGCTTTGCCATACCAAGCCCCATCCCGCTAGATCCACCTGTAATAATAATCGTTTTGCCTTGTAACATTCCATACATCCCCTTTGCATATAAAATGAACAGCCATTCATAAATAGATTTTACTATAACAGGAGGGAAATAAATACTAAAATATAAAATATTTCTCACTTACACGGAATTTTAACTGATTTTATAGTATTTTTTCTCCTTCGAAGGGAATGGAGTGAGCGATGAATTCTGATTTTCTAATATATCATTTAATCGTCTAATATAAATTTATTTGTTCTAATAAAATTATGATGTTCTAATATATCTTCAACATGTTCAAAAATGTATGCACTTTGTTCTAATATCACCTTCAGATCTTCTAAAATCACAGTTCTTTTTTCTAATATCCTACACAATTGTTCTAATAAAATCCCACCGTCCCTAGCCCCGCTCTAGGCGGAAATTAAAAAGCTATGAACATTTCGTCCATAGCTTTAATTTTTCTACTATTCTTCAATAATCGGACCGAGTGATTCAGCTAAAAAGATTTCCTGACTGTTGATTCGGAGATCACTTTGATGGCCTTCTTTATAGTGGTATTTTCCATTGGAATCCTGAATGCGCACTTTTTGATTATCTTTAATTTGGAGCAGCATAATACGCTTGATGCGGTATTTTATTTCCGTTGAATAGATGGGAAACAGTATCTCCACACGTTTAATCATGTTCCGGGTCATCATATCTGCAGAAGATAAGTATAGATTATCCTCCCCGTTATGATGGAACCAGAAAATCCGGGAATGCTCCAGGAAACGGCCAACAATGCTCAAAACAGTTATATTTTCTGAAATCCCCGGGATGCCTGGACGCAGACAGCAAATACCACGAATAATCAGCTCGATTTTCACCCCTGCAATCGACGCTTCATATAGTTTCATCATTAATTCCTTGTCGGTTAAAGAATTCATTTTTGCCCGGATAAACCCGTTTCCATATTTTTTATGTAACGCAATTTCCTTATCGATTAAATCTAGGAATTCATCCCGAATATCAAAAGGCGCGACTACAATATGATGAAATTCAGGTTTTTCAGTATAACCGCTTAAATAATTAAAGAAATTTGTCGCATCAATTCCGAATTCCTTATGCGATGTAATAATCCCCATATCCGTATAAATCTTTGCCGTTGCATCATTGTAATTGCCCGTCCCTAAATGAACAAAGCGTTCAATTTTCCCATTGCGTCGGCGAACAACAAGTGTAATTTTCGAATGGGTTTTTAAATTATTCATCCCATAAATGACGAGGCAACCTGCTTGTTCAAGCTGTTTCGCCCAATGCACATTATTTTCCTCATCAAAGCGTGCTTTTAACTCTACTAAAACCGTCACCTGTTTACCATTCTCCGCCGCCTGCTTTAAAGCTTGAATAATCGGCGAATTTCCGCTTACCCTGTATAGTGTTTGTTTAATGGCCAAAACGCTCGGATCTTCCGCTGCTTCTGCAATAAAATCAACAATCGGGCCAAATGATTCATAAGGATGATGGAAAAATATATCTTGGGTTAACGCTTTTTCAAAAATATTTTCGTCCGACTGTAAATCATGAGGCGGCTGCGGAATAAAACTTTCATATTCCAAATGTTCCCGCCCTGCGGAAATCTCTTTGACAAAGCCGAACATTGCCGTTAAGTCGAGCGGGCCATCAATTTTGAAAACATCGGACTCTCCCAGTTCAAATTCATTTAGTAAATAATCCAGCACGTCGTCATTCATCTCACCGTCTCGCACTTCCAAACGTGAACCGACGCCCCATTTGCGCTTTTTCAGCTCCTTTTCAATTTCCACTAACAGGTCTTGGGCACCTTCCTCATGAATGGTCAAATCTGCATTTCTCGTTAACCGGAAAGCTTGTGTCGATTTCACTTTATAACCTAAAAATAAACGGTCGATATTACTTGAAATGACATCTTCCAATAATACAAACAACGTTTCCTTACTTTTTGATGGTATTTTAATAAAACGATTCAATACAGAAGGCACTTGAACAATTGCGACCTTATCCATAGTATTTTCTAAATCCTCATTGCTGTTTTCCAGCATGACAAATAAATTGAGCGTACGGCCTAATAATGTAGGAAACGGACGGTAGGCATCGACCGCAACAGGTGTAAGGACAGGAAAAATTGTTTCTTCAAAGAATTCATTAATATAACTTTTTTCTTGCTCATTCAGCATTTTCAAATCAAGTATATGCACGCTTTCTTTCGGTAAAAGTTCATACACTAAATGGCGATATACTTCTGTTTGGCGTCTTACCAATGCTTGCGTACGTTCAGCAATTTTAGCAAGCTGCTCTTTCGGTGTTAAACCCGATTTATTTTCGGGTTTATGATAGCCAGCACGAATTTGGTCTTGCAAACCCGCAACCCGGACCATAAAAAATTCATCCAAATTGGAACTGAATATTGCCAAAAATTTCATCCGTTCCAACAACGGGTTATTTGTATCTTCCGCTTCTTCCAATACCCGTTCATTAAAAGCGAGCCAGCTCAGTTCACGGTTATTGTAGTACTGGGGCTTTGCGATTTCCTCAAGCAGCTCGTTGCTGTAACTTGTACTATTTTCGAATTCCTCATGTTCCGGATCAAAAAACGGATCCTTTTCCATATTCATTGTCATATCAACCCTGCCTTTCTTCGTTGAACTTAAGTTTTACCTCGCCTTTGAAAACACGTTCAATATGCTTTTTTTGTTTTTCTGCCTGAGCCAGTTCCGCTATTGCCCGTTCAGAAGTCAGTACTTCTATTTGAAAATGATTGTTTACTTTTTCAAGCGCAATATTTTTTACGACATTGCGCTTTGTCATATTTAAGGCGTAAACAAATTTTAAAATTGCGCCAAAATCACGCAGCTTTTTGAATTCTTCTTTTGAAATCCATGAATCGAATGGTCGTGCGAAACGCAAAAAGTAGTCACGGTTTTTATACGATGCCAGCAGTGCCAGTTTAACCCGATCTATATGGGACAAGCCTGGTATTGATTGATTGGAAATCAAATAAAATGTATGCTGACTGGAGGAATCCAGCTCAATATATTCCCCGATTCCATAAACTTTTGCGGCTTTCTTTAATAGCTGTAAATCTACTTCACTATATTCAAATAGCTTTAAATTAATGCAGCCCCGGTATAACTGTTCTGTCAATGATTCCAGTGTGTGTACTTCCTCCTCCGTACGTCCATAAGCTAACGCAAGCTGCCGGCCACTTTCTTCAAAAACATTGTATTTATCATAGGCCTGGGGATTTCCTTGTAAGACACGGCTAATAATGATCCCTTCCCGCAACCCTTTTTTACTGACCTGGAAAGAATTCGAATTTACAGTAGACAGAAGCTCCATAAATACTTCCAATGCCGGAACGATAATATCTGCCCGATCTGACGAAAGACCATCTAGCTGTCTCAAACTATCGTACGAAAATTCCGTCAAATAGTCGCGCAGTTGTTGTAAGTCGCTCACAGTCATTTCGTATTGATGAACACCCGATAGCGGATAGCCAACTTTTTGCTGATGAACTTGGGCGATATTACGTGCACTTCCTCCAATTGCAATAACCGGTAATCCTACATCAACTATCCATTTTAGTGAGGAAAATTGTTCCTTTACAAACGTACGCAGCTTTTCACGTTCGATTTTATCAATAATCGGACCGCTTACAAACTTTTGCTTTAAGGAAACTGTACCGAATGGGAAACTGATCGTTTTTTGGAGTTTTTTGTTGATGAATAATGTAATTTCAGTTGAACCACCGCCAATATCTATCGTTACTGCAGACGGGGTATCCATTGAATGGGCTACTGCAACAAAGCCGTAGTATGCCTCTTCTTCTTCCGTTAGAATATCAATCAGAATACCTGTTTCTTCTTTCATACGGGCGATGATTTTATCATTATTGATCGCTTGTCGTACGGCAGCAGTTGCAGCCGCTTTTACGTCTGTTACATGATAGTCCGCCAATATTAAGCGGAACGATCTTAGCGTCTCACCAAGTAGCTGAATGCCCTCTTCGGACATTTCTCCGTTTGGCAATAAGTATGTGCGCAGGCGGGCAACGGTTTTAATATTTCCAAATTCCTTTAGCCCTTCGTTTTTATTATAGGAATATAGTACAAGTCGAATCGTGTTAGAACCAATATCAATGATGGCTGTCTTAATTTTTTTCATAATACGCTTCACTTCCTTCTGAATACCTTTGTATTCGATTACACTCATTTAAGCGCCTTCAAGAAAATTTGCATAATACATCATTTCATTTTCAGTTTACAAAAAAAGCCGGAATTACTTTTTCAAGTATCCGGCTTTCCCATTATTCTATACAATTTAAAACGATGCATCAATTATTAGATAAGTTTTTTTACAGAATCAACTTATCCATCTGTAAAATTAATTCCGCAATTTCAGGTTTCGAAATTTGCTCTTCCGCTCCTACCTGCTCACCTTTATGACGTAAATCATCGGTAATTAGACTAGAGAAAATAATGACCGGAAGTTTTTTAAGATCAGGATGTGATTTAATTTTCTTAGTTAAGTGATGACCGTCCATTTGGGGCATTTCAATATCTGTAATCACGAGCTGTACATGGTTTTCGATCTGTTTATCTGCTTTAGCCAGCGCTTCCAGATAATCGTATGCATCACGGCCGTTTTCAAAAAACTCCGTATTTGCATAGCCTGCTTCATTCATCGTATCGAATAACAATTTGCGCAATAATGGCGAATCTTCGGCAATAATTACTTTTTTTTCGGTACGTTCACGCTTGCCAAGCTTTTTAACATCGTCCACACTTATGCTGGATTCAGGATTAATGTCAACCATGATTCGTTCAAAGTCCAGTAGTAGAATCATTTCGTCTTGAGACTTGATGACGCCAATCACCTGAGATGATCCGCCTTGATACATATCTGAAGGTTTTTCAATCTGATCCCAGGAAATACGGTGAATTTGTGTAACATTATCCACATGGAATACAACACGTTGCTTATTAAATTCTGCCACGATGTATTTTTGCTGTGGGTTTCGGTTTTCTGTAGGGATCCCTAATACTTTTAACATATCTACAACCGGCAATACTTCCCCACGTAATTGAATAATACCTTCAACATGTGGATGTACATGTGGAATAAATGTCACTGGTATTGGCTGAATAATCTCTTTTACTTTAATTACATTTATACCGAACTTATTATTCGCAACCTCAAATTCAACAATCTCAAGCTCATTTGTTCCACTTTCTAGTAAAATCCCTTTCTGATTTTCCACTACTTGTCTCTCCTTCCAAACTGCCACGCTTACAATAATCCCATTGTATCATAAGAACTATTTAACTACTATCTATTATTGTGCCCTTTGTACTTACTCGTAATACTTGATTAATGCTTGTGTCCCATTGTCCCCATAGCCTTCTGCAAGTAACTGATCGTACATAGATTTCGCTAAAGCTAAGCCTGGCAATTGGAGATTCATACGCTCTGCTTCATCAAGCGCAATCTTTATATCTTTAATAATATGTTTAATGTAAAAGCCCGGCTCCAGATTCCCCTTCAACATACGTGGAGCAAGATTGGATAGCGACCAGGACCCTGCTGCCCCTGCTGTAATCGAACGAAGAACTTCCTCCATCGTCAACCCAGCTTTTAAACCATAAGCCATCGATTCGCAAACACCGATCATGCCGGATGCGATCGCAATCTGATTGCACATTTTCGTATGTTGCCCACTGCCCGCAACACCTTGGTAAACAATGTTTTGTCCAAACAGTTCGAAAATAGGATACAGTTTTTCAAATACATCTTTGTCGCCGCCAATCATAAGCGATAATGTACCATTTTTTGCACCAATGTCTCCTCCAGATACTGGTGCATCAAGACTATGCAAACCACGTTCCCTTGCTTCATGATAAAGCTTTTTCGCAAGCGTCGGTTCAGATGTCGTCATATCGATGACAATTGCACCTTCTTTCGCAGTAGAAAAAATACCTTTCTCACCAATGTAAACTTCTTCAACATCTTTTGGGTAGCCAACCATTGTAAAGATAATCTCCTGCTCTTTACTTGCTTCTGCTGGTGTTTCCGCCCATTTCGCGCCTGCAGAAATAAGATCTGCCGCTTTGCTTTTAGTTCTTGTATAAATTGTTACATCATGTCCGGCATTCAGCAAATGCATAACAATGCTTGCCCCCATTACACCAGTACCGATAAACCCTATTTTTTTTGATTCCATATGCATGCCCCTTTAGTGTTTTCTTTTTATTTTAACAAACTCAGGGAGAACTTCAATGTCAGTGTTTTTTAATAAATCTAAAAATAACATACACACTAGGATAGTTTCCAATATGCTTATCCCATAGGAGTGGCCTCTTAAAGAAAGATCTTCTCATGATATATTTTATTAGTTGGATTTAAGAAAATGTATGAATAAATTAAAATTTCCTGCATATATAAAAAAAGAGAGCAGTAGCGTTGGTCCGCTTCTACTCTAAAGGGGGAAATGAGAATGTTGCTGTGTTCAAAATTACTCTTCCCTTCTCATCACTGTTTTAAACATAAAATATATAATTATTTTCAATTTAATGTTTAAATAACAGATGTGCACTTCTCGATTGATTAAAAGCATTCATTAGATTGTCTACTTGGACGCTTAGCTGTATTGTTTTAGCACTTCGTAAACCATTTTCTAAACCTGATTGAATCATTTGTTTGCGCTTTTCTTCAATTTCCAATAGTAGTGCCTCATTCGAGATAGGTCTACCCAAACTGTTTCCTCCTTTTTAGCCATTTACCATTATTATACCCATTTTGTAATCTTCTTACAAAAAATTCATCATTCAAAATTCGACAATAATTATGCTCTTGAATTTTCTGAAAATGTATACACTACATCCCCACCTTGTTTTGCCTCACCACGGAAGTTTTTAAATTGTTCATCCTTAATAAGGTGTTCACGAAACTGAAGAAATTCCTCCTTCTTTATAATCACAGATTGTAATTCGCCATTGCGTAATTGATCGAGAACTGTTTTATAGTCTGTCATATGGTACCCTCTTTCCATTTTTATATGTATAAATCTAATATATCAGACTATTAATTGAAAAGGAAAATTAAATATATTCCAAATATGTCCTAGTAAATTAATAAAATTATTCAAACTAATTGAATTTTGTAGTATAATTTCAAGCAAACTGTTAATTAGTAGTCGATGAAGGGACTGACTGTGTATGAAAATTGCGGAAGTTGGAAATATAATCGAGTTTAAAGACGGCTTAAAAGGAGTCGTTGAAAAAGTGAATGAGAATTCCGTTATCGTTGATATAACGATTATGGATAATTTTCATGATTTAGAAATGGAAGAAAAAACAGTTGTTAATCACAAACGGTATAAAATATTAGCTAATAACGAATAATTTAATGCAAATTACCCTTTTTAACATTGAGATGATGATAAAAAGGGTAATTTTTGTTACGATACGTAAGGGGAGGTTGAAGCTATTGAAAAACAAAAAACAAATCATTACACTCCTTCTGGCATTAGTTTTTATTTTCAGCATGATGTTTTTTACATTTTATGAAAAGACGATATTCTGGTATTTATATGCCTTTACCTTACTAGTTGGAATTGCCATCAGCTTAGTGGCAGGTAAATTTGAAGACCGTATTCCGACATGGCAATATTTGATATACGGAATTGGGTACGGGACAATTACGTATGGAATCGTAAAACTCGGTTATATGATAATGCCTTATCTCGATAAAAACGCATCAAAGGATATATCGAAATTTTTAGATGTATATGGTCCACATAATATTTTCCATTATTTAATGCTCATTTTTATCGTAGTTGTAGGAGAAGAAATGTTTTGGCGAGGCTATGTTCAGCAGCAGTTAAAACAATACACAACGCCTTTCTGGGCTGTCGTAATCACTTCTATGCTATTTTCACTGTCTCTAGCAATTAGCGGGTTCCTGCCAGGTGCACTTGCAGCTATTATCGCTGGTTTGCTTTGGGGAGCGTTATATGAATGGAAAAAAAGTTTACCGTTAATTATCGTTACCCATATTGTCTTTGTTTTACTATTATTTTTAGTTTTACCATTATTCTGATACAATTAAAGCAGAAACTTATCTTTCTAAATTTTCGTCTATACATGTTAAAGGGGGATCCATATGAAGAAAACAATTTATCAAGTCGGGGCCGTAGTTATTTTATCTGCATTTTTAGCAGCTTGTAATACGGATACAGACGAGCCTACAACAACAAATGCAGCAAAAGAAGAGCCTACTGAAACAGAAGAAGTGCAAAATGAGGAAGAACAAGAAACAAACGAAACGAGCGAGACAAGCGAGGCCGATGAATCTTCTTCAGCTCAGCAAGAGGAAACTACTGAGTCATCAGAAGAAACAAAAGCTGAACAAGAAGATAAAAGTGATACTACTACATTGACATACATTTCAAATGGCCAGCCGTTTGAAGAAAAAGTAGTAACTTCAAAAAGTGATGAAATGAATTACACGATTCAACATTTAGAAAACTATACACTGACTTCAGAAGAACCAGGTGTCGACAGTTTATTAAATAATGCTGATGAAACAACGTCAATGCAAATTGAAGTTGTAAAAAAAGAAGATGTAACTTTTGATCAGTTAAAAGAATCTGCAAAAGAAACAATTTCTGCCATTGCTCCTGAAAACACGAAAGATCTGGATTTAGCTTCAACTTTGACAGAGCGTAAAGAAATTTTAAATATTGTTGGATATGAAGCTTTATTAGAAGATGAAAAGGTTGTAAAAGTTGTAATTGAGCGCGAAAACCTGTTTGTTACGTTAACAATTTACGATAATGTCCAAGCAGACCTAACAGATGCCTTTTTACAAATGGGTTTAACAATTCAATAATGAGCAAAAAGGACGCCCGTAAATTTTGGGCGTCCTTTTCTTGATTAATAGGATAAATCTTTGATAGATAATCCTAATTTTTTTAATAACTCTATTGCTGTCTGTTTTTCTTCGGCTGATAATGCCCCTAAAAGTTCATGAATTTTCTGTTCATGCTCAGGAAACAGCTTGTCCATAAATTCGGAACCTAGATCGGTAATTTCCGCATATGTGACACGACGATCGGTTGGGCACGAAACACGCGCTAAAAAATTCCGTTTTTCCAACTTATCAACTACGTAAGTAATCGATCCGCTTGCTAACAGAATTTTGTTTCCGATTTGCTGCAGTGGCTGGCGACCTTTATGATATAAAAGTTCTAAAACCGCGAATTCTGTGGGATTTAAACCATTTGTTTGTATAAATTGATTCGTAGCTTCACTTATCGCTTTATGTGCTCTTGATAAAACGATAAATAATTTCAACGATTGCTTTACTTCCTCTGAAGCCATAAAAACCATCCTCTATTTTAAATAATCAATTACGCTGTGCGCAATTGCGTAGGATTTAAGGAGGCCCACAAGACGGGACAGACTTCTGTTGTCCATAATGGAACACTTTAAGCTAACTTCCTCTTTAAATCCCCTTTAATAATCTGTGACATCTGCAAGAAGCTTGGCTTACACGAGATTCGTACTCATTCATTACTTCATGGAAGCGGTGCTCTTACACTGATTTGCTAAGATTTCAGCTAGTGTTTGCTAAATCTGCTAAATGAAGATGTACATATTATAGCGATGGATTGGAAGTTTTGTCAAAATCACTTCGAAATTGCCGCCATTCTTGCAACTCTCATTGAATAAGAAGGAGAAGAATTTAAATATTCAATTTCATTTCTTAAATCAAAATCAATTAAAAACTTAGATCCTGCACCTTGCTCACTTTCAATGTGAAGAGTCCCATTATGTTCTTTAATGACAGATTGTACAAGCAATAGTCCCAGTCCAGATCCTGTTTCTTTCGTTGTATAAAAAGGGTTTAACGCATTTTCAATATCAACCGCATTCATCCCTTTTCCACTATCCTGAACTGAAAGCTGCAGCGTATTTTTGCCGCGGTAAAGTAAACGTACAACGATGTAATTATTCGTATCCATGGCTTCGATAGCATTTTTCAGCAAGTTAATGATCATTTGCATCAGGCGATTATAGTCCCCATTAATTCTGTATTCTACTTGTTCGTCATATTCAAACAAAATCATTGCATTTGTTTTCATTGCGAGAGGCTGCATACGCTGAATTGACTGGTCTACAACGTCCTTCAAATCAAGCATTTGAAATACTTGTTTCTTTGGTTTTGAAATGTTCAGGAGGTCTCCAAGCAAATCATCCATACGTTTTAACTCAGATTCTAGAATTTTGAAGTAAGGATATTCCTGCTCATTTAAGTTGCTTTTAATCATCTGAATAAAGCCTTGGATCGATGTCATAGGATTGCGTATTTCATGGGCAATCGACGCAATATTTTGACCAATAAACGACAAAGATTGCTGATGCTCAATCCTTTTTAGCAACATCATTTCTTCCGTCTGGTCAATAATCGTTGTTACTAATATCCCTAAATTTTCATCTACTTTACTAATGAAGTTTAAATAGACCGGAGTGCCATCTCCGTTTTCTCTTTTAACAAAAATACTCGCCATTTCCCGATTTGAAATTTTTTTATAATATTGGATGATGACTTCAGAATCGTACTGGCAATCTTCAAATAGATAATCATAGCTTCTATTTTCTATTTGAGCGGCTTTTCGATCAAGTAAATGCAATGCCATTGCATTGCCGGATAATATTTTTCCGTTCAACGTTGTTAATATTACCCCTTGTGCCATTCCATCAATTAAATTCTGAAACATAAGTGTTTTGCTTTTTTCTTCAAATGAAATAACATTTGATGGGTTAACTTGTATTCTAGTAAAGATCAGTTGTTTATGTTCAAGAAAATGCCCCCAAACCTGGACCGGTATTTTCTGATGATATTTATTAATTAATACAAATGTAGTAGTAGATGGTGATTTTTCATTGACGGAATGGATAAACCTCTCCCACTCACCACTAAGTTTGTCCGTACTTTCCCAAAAACATTTAGGTAAATGGGTTGACTGTAATATTTCCTCTGCTTTACTATTCATAAATTCAATCTTACCTTGGCGGTTTAATATAATAATTTGTTCATTGGATTGCTGAAAGAGATCTTCTAACATAAAATTCAATTGACCTTCCACTACAATTACAACCCCCCATTTTTAGATATTATAGAATTTTCAGAATTGTATACTTATGGTATATTATTTCACATTACTATTTGGAATAAAATGGGCAAATTCTCCCATATTGTTTGTATCTGTTTACACTGCTACAATATACTTTATGAAGAGGAGAATAAAATTATGAAAATTATATTAAGTACACTCAATGCAAAATATATTCATACAAATTTAGCGATCCGCTATTTAAAAGCAGCAGCACTACCTGAATTCGACTGTGAGCTTGCTGAATATACTATTAAAGACCCCGCTTTCAACATTGTATCAGATCTTTTCCAAAAGAAACCGGATGTTGTCGGATTCAGCTGTTATATTTGGAATATTAATGAGACGATTGCGGTAATTCGTATGCTAAAAACGGTATTGCCTAATGTCAAAATTGTATTAGGCGGTCCGGAAGTTTCCTATGATGTCCATGAATGGATTCGTAAACATGAAGAAATCGACTTCATTATTATGGGTGAAGGTGAAGTTTCATTTAAAGAAATGCTTCGCTACTTCAATGGTGAGACCCCACTCGAAAAGGTGCCGGGTATTTGCTATTTAGAAGAAGGAAAATTAAAAATTCATGCACAGCCACCAAAAATCGATTTGCGAGAAATTGCTACCCCTTTCCGATTTGAAGAAGATTTACCTCATCTAGGTAAACGGATTCAATATATTGAAACAAGCCGCGGCTGTCCTTTCAGCTGTCAATTCTGCTTATCTTCCATAGAAGTCGGGGTTCGTTATTTCAATCGTGAGAAGATTAAAGAAGATATTCGTTACTTAATGAATAACGGGGCTAAAACGATTAAATTCGTAGACCGTACCTTTAATATTAGCCGCAGCTATGCGATGGAAATGTTCCAATTTTTAATTGATGAACATCAGCCAGGTGTCGTATTCCAGTTTGAAATTACAGCGGACATTATGCGTCCTGAGGTCATTCAATTTTTAAATGACAACGCTCCGAAAGGGCTGTTCCGTTTTGAAATCGGTGTCCAGTCAACTAATGACCTAACAAACGATCTTGTAAAGCGTCGTCAAAACTTCGAAAAACTTACTCGTACTGTCACAATGGTAAAAGAAGGCGGAAAAATTGACCAGCACCTGGATTTAATTGCCGGATTGCCTGAAGAGGATTATGCGTCTTTCCGCAAAACATTTAATGATGTATTTGCGATGCGTCCAGAAGAGCTGCAGCTTGGCTTCCTGAAACTGCTGCGCGGGACAGGCTTACGGTTGGAAGCCGAAAAGTACGGCTACACATATGTTGATATTTCGCCTTATGAAATTTTTTCAAATAATGTATTAACTTTCGATGATATTGTTCGTATTAAACATGCGGAAGACGTACTGGAAAAGTATTGGAATGCACATCGTATGGACAATACGATTGAATATTTAGTAACAAAAGTATTTGAAACGCCATTCGATTTCTTCCAAAGTTTCGGCACATACTGGGAAACAAAAGGCTGGTCACGTATTGGACATCAGCTAGAAGATTTATTCCGCCGTTTACTAGAATTCCTTCAAACGGTCGAGCATGCTGACTTAGAAGTGATTACAAGCTTAATGAAGTACGATTTCCTGCAAGGTCAGCAGTTCCAGCCGCGTAAACTTTGGTGGGATGACCGTCTTTCTGATGAAGAGATGAAAGATGTCTATACGCGTATTAAAGAAGGCCCTTCCCTTGTAGGTGAGGAATTTGAAGCAATGCAAATTACTGAACGCGAATTATTTAAGCATTCATTAATTATTCCGTTCCACATCGATTTAGAAAATTACGAAGTCGGTGCACCAGAAAAGAAAACAGGCTATTTATTCACATACTTCCGCAATGGACAACAGCCTTACTTCAACACATTCAATTAATTCAAAAACGCTGCAAACTCTTAATATAGAGTGTGCAGCGTTTTTTCAAATTGAAAAATTTATCGATTATTTGATTTAGAACCATCCGATTGTTTCTTTTGAGGTCCATTTTTATATTGCTCTTCCGTTAAATCATTGTCTTCGCGAAGATCCAGATCATCCGGGTTTAACTCCGGTCCAACCTCTTCTTTCATATTTTGTCGGTCATTGCCTTTCTTCTTTTCCATAATGATCACCTCCATTCATAAATTAACCAATTAGCTATAATCTATTCTGCTGATTGCAGTCGGCATACTCGTTTTATACCCCAAAAAAGAGGGCATAATTCAATTAATAGAAAGGAGTGCTATTTTTGAAATTTTTATTGGTTATTTCAAGCATTGTTGTTCCGCTTATTATGGTCCTTCTAAGAAAGAAAATCAGCAAGTCAGCCTTTATTTTTAATATATTGGCTGTTATTTTTGTCATCATTTTCGGCAGTATTGCATCCACTTCAATTTATCAGATTATTATTGACGATGCTGTCTTTATGACAAAAATTCATGGTCTTTTTTTAAATGAACTCTTCTTAATTTCCGGCGCATATATCGGAGTATTTACTATTTACAGACTTATGATTCTCACATTGCATGAAAAATAGTTATGTTTTAAATACATTAAAGAACGCCCATTCCCTAAAAGGAAATGGACGTTTTTACGTATTGCCCGTTCTTCTTTAATTACCATTATTACTCCGTGAAAGGGATGTTATTTAAGCATTATTATTATTTCTAACTCACTAATATTTAAAAAATACATATTATGCAATTAGAGCCATTCTTTTTTAGTAAGGAGGATATTAAAAGTGAATGCCAATAAAAAAGAACAGTCCCCAGACTCTCAAGAAATTCAAATTGCCAGGCTTGCTTTTATTGGTGCATCCATCGCTACATTAGGTGATGGTATAGCTGCGATTGCTGCCGGTCTAGCGTTGGAGGCATTAGAAAACTCAAGTAACCAAGGCACTCAAAAATCCGATTCATCTCCACAGTCAAAAGACATGCAAAAACAGCTTGACTATTTAATTAATGAATTGAAACAGATTAAAAAAATGATGAAATAAGTTTATTTGTATTAATTAGAGCCAAGTAGATACAATACGAATTTTTATGCCTAAAACTTCAAGACAAGTTTCGTTCTAATTTTAATCGAATATATTGGTTAAAAAGGAGTGTATTTTTGCAAAACTCTGCTTTTCCTTCACCAACCTCAAACTTAATTAGTAATTTAACAAAAGCGATCAATGGTGAATTCACGGCAATCCATTTTTATGAGCACTTAGCTAAACTCGCACCAACTCAAGAAATTCAAAATAGAATTCTTGAAATTCGAAATGATGAAATGAGACACTTTCAAGGCTTTTCTAATTCCTACTTCTCCATTACCGGCCATTATCCAACGCCTCAAATTACAGAAGAAATGCCAAATAACTTTAAACAAGGTGTATTAGGTGCATTTAAAGATGAACAAGAAGCTGTTGAATTTTACCATCTTGCTGCGAGACAAGCTGGGAATTCCTATATAGCACATCAATTTCAATCCAATGCATCAGATGAACAAAATCATGCAGTCTGGTTTTTATATTTCATGACCCATTATTAAGCCATATAAATAAGCCAACCTATTCTTCCATGATACCAGCAGCTCAACTAACCTTTTGGCAAGATTTTGGGGTGTCATGTGGTTTGACGTCCTTTCTATCCTCAAAAAGTTGGTCTCCCCAATTCTTGTACCAATCCCAATAAAGAGTAAAATTCGTATATAGCTAATCCGATTAAAAATCCGTTGGTTAACATTTCCGAGAAGGTGTTTTATTACAATACTACGTATGAAAAAAACCCATTACTTTTACAGGTAATGGGTTTTAACGTATTTATCTGATTTAGTTTGTGCAATAACAGAGAATAAAAAGAATCATTTATACACTCATTCTAAACTTGAGAATTTTGCCAGGTCTTTTCTACTCCCTATGGTGACCAGTAAATCTTCTGGTTGAAGCAACTCTTCTGGAGAAGGAGAAACAATGATATCATCATTCCTAACAATCGCAATAATACTGACATTAAATTTAGCACGAATATCTAGTTCTTTTAGATTTTTACCGGCCATCCTTAAAGGAATTGTAATTTCCTCAATATTGTAATTTTTCGAGAGTTCAATATAGTTAAGTAACTTTGGTGAGAGGAGTTGATTGGCTACTCGTTCCCCCATATCTCTTTCCGGATAAATGACCCAATCAGCGCCGATCGCCTCTAATACCTGGCCATGCCTTTTACCAAGTGCCTTAGCAATAATTTTTTGAATTCCTAAATTTTTCAGGAGTACCACCGTTAAAATACTGGATTGAATATCATTTCCTATCGCTACAATTACACAATCAAAGTCTGTGATACCTAATGAAGTAAGAGCCTTTTCTTCCGTCGAATCAGCAATCACCGCATCTGTTACGTAACCTTCAGCAGCTTCGACTTTTTCTTCAACTAAATCGATTCCTAATACTTCTTGCCCAGCTTCATGCAGTCTTCTAGCAACACTCGTTCCAAATCTCCCTAAACCTATCACAGCATATTGTTTTATTGCCATTTTGTATCCCTTTCCTTTGTTAATTAACCAATCATTATGTTCCCTTTTATATAGTGATATGCTTCTTTTTTACGTCGTTTGGAAATAGCAAATCCAAGTGTTAACGGACCTAATCTCCCTACGAACATTGTTAAGATAATTAGAACGCGTCCAAATGGAGATAGCTCTGGTGTTAATCCCATAGAAAGTCCCACGGTACCAAATGCTGAAGTTGCTTCAAATAAATATAGAATAAAGTCATGACCTGGTTCTGTGATGCTTAGCAAAAAGGTGACGATTACAACGATCATGATGCCGCTCATCGCAACAGTAAGTGCCTTTAGAATACTTTGCATAACAATACGACGTTTAAATAAAACCACATCTTCTCTCCCTTTAAGCTGGGAAAAAGCTGTTGCCATTAAAACTGCAAAAGTAGATACTTTAATACCTCCAGCAGTCGAGCCTGAACCTCCCCCGATAAACATTAGGAAAATGGTTAAAAATAGCGTGGCATGAGTCAAATCTGCCATTGGTAATGTATTTGCTCCCGCCGTTCTTGGCGTTATACTATGGAACAAGGCACCTAGAGCTTTTCCTGTGGAAGACAACGGTCCCAATGTTTTATCATTACTATATTCAAACAGGAAAATTAAGATGGATGCTCCAACGATAAGCATTAGTGTTGTAAACAATACAACTTTTGAATGTAATGAAATTTTATGTGTAACAGGGTATTCATATAATTCATGTATGACAATGAAACCTAAGCCACCTATAACGATCAGAGAGCAAACAGTTAATACTACAAATGGATCGTCAACGTATTCAGTAAGACTTTTAAATCCCCCCATTAAATCAAAGCCTGCATTATTAAAAATTGAAATTGAATGAAAAAAACCAAAATAAATTGCTTTGCCAATCGTCATATCAAATGAAAATCTGATCGATAATATGATAGCTCCAATACCCTCTACTATCACAGTAAAAATTAGTATTCTTTTAACTATTTTGACGATATCAAGAGTCGAGGCAGCATTAAAAGCTTCTTTTAATAAAATTCTTTCTTTTAAAGAGATTTTTTTTCCTAATAGAGTAAATAAAAAGGTTGCAAACGTCATAAATCCTAAACCGCCAATTTGAATAAGCGACAAGATCACTAATTCACCAAACAGTGAAAATGCCTCCTCGGTATCTACAACCACTAGACCTGTAACACAGGTAGCAGAAGTAGCTGTAAATAACGCATCTAGGAATGGAAGTCCTTTACCATCTGCTGTAGCTACCGGGAAAGTTAACAAAAATGCACCTACTAGGATTAAAATGGCAAATCCCATAACAAGTATTTTTGATGGATTAAGGCTCTCTTTGAAAATTTTCATTGCTCCCTCCTAACAATAAGTTAAAAGTTATTTACCCATGAATTTATACCAAGTTAAGGCATCTACTAAGCTCTTATTCTAAAATAATTAATAAAGTTTTATGAACGCAAAAAGACCGATTTTAACAAGCATTAACTTTGCGGTAAACGACAAAAGGAATACTTGAATAAGGCGGTCTATTATATGACCTCCTCCGCATTAGCCGACGAAGTTAGCTGACGGGTTAGGATGGCGAAAGAGTATATATCATCCCTTCTGCAATGCAGAATTAACCCCAAAAGATCGGGTCCTCCGTTCTCAATGATTGAGATTTGGCTTTGTTAGTTTTCTTAATTACGAGCTTATTTTACTCCTGTGCATAACACTTGTAAACTGGTTAAAAAAATTTATTTATAAGTTTGTTTGTAATGTCAAAACGACTCAAGAACATAAATCATTCAATAAATTTATAAACTTCGTCAAAATTAGAGCTTAGAGGATCTAAAAGGGGGTGAAATAACTTCACCCCCTCGAAAACCCTTATAAAGCCTTGTTTTAAGACACTTTTGAAAAACTACCCAATAATGATCCGTTCCTTCGGGTAATGGTACTTCTTCTTCTTGGCAGATCCTCCGATTGAATACAGGAAAGAAATGAGCCCTACTCGCCCTACAAACATGAGCACCATAATGACCATTTTTCCGAATGCCGTCAAGTCCCCCGTTATGCCGAGCGACATCCCGCACGTTCCGAAAGCTGATGTAATTTCAAATATGACTTCCATCATAGAGGCGCTAGATTCTGTGATAAACAGCACCATCGCAGCGCCGAGCACCATAATAATCGCAAAAATAAGCACCGCAAACGAACGGTATACATCGATTAAATGAATCTCCCGGTTAAAAATTTGAATTTCCGACTGCCCGCGGGAGAATGCAATTAAAAACAAAATAACGATCGCAAATGTCGTGGTACGAATTCCCCCACCGACAGAGCTTGGTGATGCCCCAATAAACATTAGTGCACTCATAAAGAGCTGTGTCGCCTCGTTGAATGAAGTGACATCATAGGTTGTTAAACCAGCCGACCTCGTGGAAATCGATTGGAACATAGCCGAAAAAGCAGCCTCATGCCATCGCATCCCTTTAAAGGACTGAAAAGATTCGATAATAAAAATTACGACCGAACCAAAAACAAATAAGGCAACATACGTAAACGTCGTAACCTTTGTAAATAAGCTAAAGCGAAATGCCGGATCCTTTTTCGTTAAGTAGGCCTTCACTTCAATTAATACGGGAAAACCGATCGCTCCGAGGAAGATTAAAATCATACAAACAAATTGTATGAAATAGTCGTGATGAAACGGCTGCAAACTCATTCCCGTAATATCAAAGCCTCCATTTGTTGTCGCAGAAATAGACGCAAACAATCCATTAATCGCCGATTCTTCCCATGTCGCAAAATAACGCTTAAAATGTACCGTTAATATAAGGGCACCTGTAAATTCAATGATAAACAGCAGCTTGGCTATTTGACGAATCAAAGCAACAACACCCGATAAATTATATTGATTATGGTCAATCATAATAAGCTGACGTTCACGCATGCCGATTTTCTTTCCAAACAGCAGCCATAAAAACGTACCGATGGACATAATCCCAATCGCACCGAATTGCAGAATAAGCAAAATCATGGCAAGTCCAAAGCTACTGTATGTTTCTGCAACAGTAACGGTCGTTAAACCCGTTACACTAACCGCACTGACCGCCGTAAATAGACTGTCTAAAAATGATACGTGTACACCTTCCAAATGGACTCCCGGAAGTCGCAGCAATAAAAACGAAATTAAAATGGCTACAGAATAATAAGTGATTAAAATTTGGAAAGGCGTAATTTTACGCTTTTCGAATTTTTTAAAAGGCATAGATTGGCCTCCGATAATTGATTACATTTTTACTAGTATAATGAATATCATGGAAAATGAAAAGAAGATACTTCTAATAGTTGAAGTATCTCCTAAAACATATATTATTCTGCTTTTGCTTTTTTGTTTTTGTATACACTTACTAAATAGCCGCCTACTGCAAGTCCAAGCAGTACTACCCAGAAGATGGTTTTCCATGTTGTCGAATGCGGGAAATGCGGGTCGATAATGGCCAAGTTCTCATGTCCTAACGCCAATACCGCCAATTTGACACCTACCCAGCCTACAATTAAAAAGGCTGCAGTTTCCAATGTTGGATAGTCGTTTAACAGCTTAACAAACATTTGGGCCGCAAAACGCATAATGACAAGCCCTATAAAGCCACCAAGGAACATAACAGCAAATGGACCGGCATTAATTCCGCCGATATGGTAATCACTAATGTGCGGTAATGTCATAGCAATAGCTACGGCTGCAAGCATTGAGTCGATTGCAAACGCAATATCCGCAAGCTCTACTTTTAATACCGTCATCCAGAAACCAGAACCTTTGCTCTCTTTCAATTCCAAATCTTCATCCTGCTTTTTAAAGTGATTATCGTATAGATGTTTTATGGATATGAATAATAGATAAGCCGCACCAAGCGCCTGAATTTCCCAGTATTTCGCTAAGAATGTAATTAGGAACAGCGCGATGAATCGGAATACGAACGCACCGAATAATCCGTAAAATAATGCCTTTTTCTGTTGTTCTTTCGGTAAGTGTTTAACCATTACTGCCATTACAACTGCATTATCTGCAGCTAACAGCCCTTCAAGGAAAACTAATACAAGTAAGACCCATGCATATTCTAATAAAATTGCTTCCATGAAATTTCTCCTCCTTATTATTTACTTGTACCCAATAAATTAGGCGTTAATAATGTGAATTTGAAAAAATACCCTTTTTGGCCAAAAAAGAAAAGACCTCTGCCTATGTAAATAGGCAAAGGTCTTGCTAAGCACATAATGCTATCACACCCGATGGCTCCTAACCATGTAATGACGAATGTGAAGTAAGTACATTTAAAAATAGCGCTTATCTAAAATGACAGGCTGCTACTTAAATCTCTTATAGCTACTCCCCTTTGACAAATGTCAATTGGATATTCAATTCAATTATATTGCTATTTTACCGATAACGTCCCGAAAAATCAAACATTCTTTTATAATTCATCAAAATTTTACATTGTCGTGCGGTAAATAGTTTTTTCAATCTATTCTTTTGCTTCCTTTTCAATCAGGCTGTAAATGATCGGTACGATAAATAATGTTAAAACTGTTGAACTAACCAGCCCTCCAATAACGACAATGGCCATTGGCTGATTCATTTCTGTACCTTCACCAATTCCCAATGCCAATGGTACCAAACCTAAAATAGTCGTTAAAGCCGTCATCAAAATTGGTCTCATTCGATCCTGGGCACCCGTAATAATGGCCTCGGTTATATTTAATCCTAGCTGTCGTTTCTGATTAATATAATCAATAAGAACAATGCCGTTATTTACAACAATCCCCACTAATATAAGGATGCCGATAATGGCTGTAACACCGAGCAATGTATTAGTTACAAACAGAGAAACAGCTACACCGATAACCGTAAGCGGAACACTGAACATCATCACAAACGGTAGCTTAAAGGATTCAAATTGAGCGCCCATTACTAGATAAATAAGAATAACAGCCAGCAGAATGGCCAGTATCATATCTTGTTTTGCACTGTCGAAAAGCTCACGGTCGCCACCAAAAACAACTTTCGATGTTGCAGGAATACCCTCTTCTTCAATCGCATTATCCACTTTCTTAGAAATGCCGCTAAGGGACTCCGATGTATTGTATTTTACAAACACGGCTACGGCCGATGCCTGATCCGATCTTCGAATAGCCGTTTGGGTTTCTTTTATTTCAACCGATGCCAGCTGCTGCAGTTCGACAAACACCCCCGCATTTGTTCGAAGCTTCATCGTTTTAAGTGCTTCTACATCTTCACGGTATGCTTTTCCGAATCCAGTATATACACCTAGCACTTCACCATCTTCGGCAATGATCTGTGTTGTAAATGCGCCTCGTGTCATCATATTGACGGTTTGAGCAATTTGTGCGGGCATTAACCCATATTGAAGTGCATTATCACGATTTACTTCAATTTGTATTTCCTCTTGAACTTCATCCAAATCAGTCGTTACCTCGGTAACCGAATCAATCTTTGCAATACGTTGCTGGATGGAAGCGACCGTTTCTTTCAACTGAGACTCATTGCTGTCTGTCACGCGAAATGTTAATGAGTTCGGTGTTGAACCTGAAGAAGATGAAAGCGAGAAATTCACTTCTGCACGCTCTCCGATTTGCTGTTGCACTTGTTTTTCAAAAAGCTCAACAAACTCGAATATGGAGCGATCTCGTTCCGATAATTCAACGAGCTTAACTGAAATCTCCCCTTCATTTTGTTCACTAGTACCCCGCGATAAAGATTGCTGATTCCCTCCAATTAAACTGACCACTACATCAACTTCTTCATATTGCTTTGCCATCTTCTCGATTTCTGAAACAATTTGTTCTGTTTTTTCAACTGCTGCACTGTTTGGAAGCTCAACGGACAAAGATACGAATCCTTCATCAGTCGGCGGCAAAAACTCTGTACCTGTTTTATATACCATAAAGCCGGATATACCGACTAAGACGATGGTAATTGATAAAATAAGGGCTCGTCTCGATAAGCCCCATTTAAGTATTTTCGTATAATTTCGGTACAGCCATGAATCTTGACGCTTCTTTACTACATTCGAAGGCTTTGTACGTAAGAAGCGGCTTGCCAGCATCGGTACAACCGTCAGTGCCACAAATAGTGAGGCAATTAAGCTAAATGAAATCGTTAACGCGAATTCCACAAAAATTTGACCAATTAACCCACTTATAAAAATGACCGGCACGAAAACTGCAATCGTCGTGACAGTAGAAGCGGTAATGGCTAAAGCTACTTCCTTCGTTCCATTGGCTGCCGCTTCTTTCGGATTCTCACCAAGCTCTAAATGTCGCTCAATATTTTCTATAACAACAATGGCATTATCCACTAGCATCCCGATTCCAAGGGCAAGGGCACCAAGTGTCATAATGTTCAAAGAAAAGTCCGCAAAAAACATAAGTACAAAGGTTACGATAACCGAATACGGAATAGCAATGCCAATAATAAGCGGACTTTTTATTCCGGATAAAAAGACGAAAAGCACAAGCATCGCAAATAGCCCGCCAAAAATAAGCGAGGAGCTAATATTGCCGATTGCTAAGCGAACATAATCCCCCTGGTCAAATAAAATTGTTGCTTCAACCCCATCATACTGGGGCTCATCCAATAATTGACCAAGTTCCTTCTGAAAAGTTTCGGAAACATTTGCAGTATTTGCCCCGGACTCCTGCAAAACCGAAATGAGGACAGCCTGTTGGTCATTTGCTCGAGTAATTGTATTCGTTTCCTGTTCTTTGCGTTCTACAGTCGCTATATCCTTAACTTTTATTGCTTCACCTGTTAATGGGTTGACCGAAAGTGCAACATTCGCTATTTCTTCCGGACTTGTAAATAAACTGACTACTCGAGTCGTTAACAGCTGATTCTCATTTGTACTTAGCTCAGCTCCCGGCATCGAAATATTGCTAGCCTGGATAATTTGCATCACATCATTTTGCGTCAAATTATTCTGCTCAAGCTTCCGGGCATCAAGCTCAATCTGTACTTCTTCTACAATTTCACCTGAAACGGTTACACTTGCCACCCCTTCAGTCCGCTGCAATTCCTGTTCAAGTGATTCAGCGATTTGACGGATATCGACTTCTTCATTTTCTGCTGCGAGCGCCATTTGAATGACCGGAAATTGCGAAGGATCAAATTTCAAAAAGCTTGGTTTCCCCGCATCTTCAGGAAGTGGAACAAGATCAATTCGCTGTAATATGTCGGTTTGCACATCATCCATACTTGTTGACCAATCAAATTCCAAAATAATCAGGTTCGAGCTTTCTAGCGATGTCGACTGCACTCGTTTAATCCCCGGCAATGTTGCCAGCGAAGCTTCAAGCGGCTTTGTCACTTTTTCGTTTACTTCAATCGGACTTGCACCCGGATAGCTTGTCACAACAACTCCAATCGGCGGATTTAAATCAGGTATTAACGTAACGGGAATTTTAAATAATGAAACTGCGCCGAGTATTAATACAAAAATCATTGAAACAATTGTAAAAACCGGGCGTTTTATAGAAAACTTACTTATATTCATCGGTGGAAAGTCCTTTCAATTTATCTTCATATTAATTAAAATTCGTGTAGAGCTATCTATTTCCCTTTAATATTTGACAGAAACTATGTTACTACAGCAAAATGTTACAAAAAATCATACAAGGTAGGCAGGAGTTAAGCACTCGATCTAGTGAATTCCAGTGAATTTTTCTTGCCTGCTATTCAAGAAACGGGGCCTATCTATGTGTTTAATTGCATTTTCTTATAAAGTTCATCCAGCATATCCGCTCATCATTGTTGCAAATCGTGACGAATTTTATGACCGTCCGACAGCCGCCGCCCATTTTTGGGAAGATGAATCTGACATATTAGCCGGACGGGATTTACGTCAGCAAGGAAGCTGGATGGGGCTGTCGAAAAGTGGTCGTTTTGCTGCAATTACAAATTACCGTGACCCGCGCCTTCCTGAAACCGGCCAATTGTCACGCGGCGAAATTGTACGGCTGTTTTTAACTTCAACGGAATCGACAGACTCATTTATTCAGTCTCTTCGATCAAAAAGAGATTTGTACGGCGGCTTTAATATCCTGCTTTACGACGGCGAAGACATGCATCATTACAATAATATTTACGATGAACACCGCATTGTAGAAAGCGGTGTTCACGGTGTAAGTAACGCTACTTTCAATACACCATGGCCAAAAGTAGAAACCGCAAAGCACATATTGGAAAATGCAACCGATAAAGACACAATTGAAGTAAACAGTTTAATACCGTTATTGGCAAATGATGAAATCGCACAAGATGAAGTATTGCCAAATACTGGTGTAGGTATCCATCTAGAAAGGTCCTTATCCGCTCAATTTGTTAAAATTCCTAATTATGGTACTCGCTGCTCGACAGCCATTGTTTATCACAATAATGGCGAGATCGATTTTCTTGAACGGACATATGAGAACGGTGATTATAAATTTGACCGGTCTTACCATATTGATTCGGAGGAATGAGCATATGGAGAGGAGTTTGGGGATGGCGATAAGTTCTACTTTCTTGCGCTTTCTTTCAACATTCCGGGTGATTCTTTCTACTTACTCCCGGAAATGTTCTACTTTTCCCGTTCTAATTTCTACTTTTCAGCTGGAAAGTTCTAATTAATTTCCCGGGTTCTACTTTTCTCCCGCTTTTGTTCTACATTCCGGGTGATTTGTTCTACTTTCTCCCAGAAATATTCTACTTTTCTCGTTCTAATTTCTACATTTTAGCACAAAAGTTCTAATTAATTTCCGGGTTCTACTTTCTCGCGCTTTTGTTCCACATTCCGGGTGATTTGTTCTACTTTCTTCCGGAAATATTCTACTTCCCCCGTCCACCGTTCTACATTTCAGCTCTAAACTTCTAATAAACACCACGCCCAGCCCAACTCAGCTCATCCATCCCCATATCCTAAAGCATAGCTCCAAACACAAAAAACCCGGCAATTTTTCTTCGTAGAAAATTACCGGGGCTTTTAATATCAAATTATAACAAGCTGTATAACTGAATGTTTTCGTTCTTCTCTGAGAACCAACGCATTGCAAATTCATTTTCGAATAAGAATACTTTATTATCGAAACGGTCTTTTACAAGCATTGAACGTTGAGAGTGCATTGAATCTTTCACATCTTCTTCATTTTCAATCCAACGTGCAATCTTACTGCCAATCGGCTGCATAATTACTTCCACGTTGTATTCGTTAATCATTCGGTGCTGGAATACTTCAAACTGTAATTGACCAACCGCACCAAGGATTACTTCTTCAGTATGCATTGTTTTGAAATACTGAATTGCACCTTCTTGTACTAATTGAAGCACACCTTTTTGGAATTGCTTCCCTTTCATTACGTTTTTCGCCGAAACTTTCATGAAAATTTCAGGTGTGAATTGAGGTAGTTTTTCAAAGTTAAATGTTTTCTTACCGCCGACTACTGTATCCCCAATTTGATACGTCCCTGTATCATAAAGACCGATAATGTCACCTGCAACCGCTTCATTTACTGTTTCACGATCATCTGCAAGGAACTGTGTTGACTGTGTTACTTTGAAAGATTTACCTGTACGTGAAAGTGTCATATTCATACCGCGCTCAAATTTACCCGATACGATACGCACGAATGCGATACGGTCACGGTGAGCCGGATTCATATTCGCTTGAATTTTAAAAATGAAGCCAGAAAACTCGCCATGCTCTACAGGATCGATAAATTGCTCATCTTCTGTAATACGAGGCTGAGGAATCGGTGCAAATTTTAAATACGTATCAAGGAATGTCTGAACACCGAAGTTCGTTAATGCAGAACCGAAAAATACAGGTGTCAATTCACCACGCGCAATTTTATCCTCTGAATACGCATTACCAGCTTCATTTAAAAGTTCGATATCATCGATAGCTTGTGAATAGTACGATGTCTTTTTCATATCGTTGTCAATGGCTAAATGCCCTTCTTCATCAAGTGGTAAGTAGCGGTCACCTTCTTCTACACGGAACTGTTCGATACGTTTGTTGTAACGGTCGTAAATTCCAAGGAATTCTTTCCCCATACCAATTGGCCAGTTCATTGGGTACGCGTTAATGCCAAGCACTTCTTCTAATTCTTCGATAAGCTCTAATGGCTCTTTCCCTTGACGGTCCAATTTGTTGATAAACGTAAAAATAGGAATACCGCGCATTTTACAAACTTTGAATAGCTTTAATGTTTGTGCCTCGATCCCTTTAGCTGCATCGACTACCATGACAGCCGAGTCTACAGCCATTAACGTACGGTACGTATCTTCCGAGAAGTCTTGGTGTCCAGGTGTATCCAGAATGTTTACACGGCAATCTGAATAATCGAACTGCATTACAGAAGATGTAACCGAAATCCCACGTTGTTTCTCGATTTCCATCCAGTCAGATGTTGCAAACTTCCCTGATTTTTTACCTTTTACTGTTCCTGCGTCACGAATCGCACCACCGAATAATAGTAGCTTTTCTGTAATCGTCGTTTTACCGGCATCCGGGTGACTGATGATGGCGAATGTACGACGCGCTAATATATCTTGTTCTAAAGTCATTAATTTCGTCTCCTTTTTTCATACTTTCTTATTTTAAAAGACAACAGTCAGTTGTTACAACCTTTTTTACTTTGGCGCGCTCATTTTACGTAATCTCCGGAATATTTTGAAGAGCACAAATCCTATCACGATGGCAATTGCATTTAATAATACATCATCGACATCTATACTACGACCAATAAAATATTGGGTACTTTCAATAAATAAGGGAATTGCGAATGCAACGATATGCATGATGCGCCATCCTCTAAATTTTTTCCATAACAGCGGAATAAAGAAGCCAAAAGGAATAAACAGGACAATATTGCCTGCCAAATTATAAAATGCGATATTTGCCAATGGTCCATTCAATTGATCATAATACAGCATAATTGTTTGTAATGGGGTAAAATTACTGCGTACATATGCGCTGGAAGTATCAAAAATGATCTGTCCATTTGAGATTTGGAAGCTTGGGATAATCGTTTGTGAAAAAATACTGATACTGTAAAAGAAGAATAGGAGCATCACCAACTCGCGCCTTGCACTTTTTGTTTTATTTTTCATATAAAACATTCGCAATATGCAATAAATCGGGAAGCTCACAGTGCAATAAGCAATCATACTAAGTAAAAATGAATGGATCATTTTTGTCACCTCCAAAAAAATCCACCGTTAACGCTATTACGTTAACACGGTGGATTTGAAAAAATTATAGCATAATCTATACAAATTTTAACTTTCCAGCTTCAATCGCAATTTTCGCATCACTATGCGGGTATTTCGTATTTTCGATAATTTGGTAATCTTCATGACCTTTACCTGCGAAAATAATAATATCGCCAGGATTTGCAACGCTTACCGCATGTCTAACCGCTTCTGCACGGTCACCGATACAGGCATAATTTTTATGTTTCATGCCTTTTGCCAAATCACCCGTAATACTGTCGAACTCTTCATAGCGAGGATCATCTGTCGTCAAGATAACATAATCGGCAACAGATGCTTTCTCTGCCATCGTCGGGCGTTTCGTTTTATCGCGACCGCCACCTGTTCCAACAAGGAAAATCAGTTTATTTTCCGGTTTTTTATAGGGCATTGCCGCATTGATCGCTTTTTCGATAGCATCCGGTGTATGTGCATAGTCGATGAATATTTGAATCGGTAAATCCGAATCTACTTTCTCCATACGACCTTTCACCGGTGGCAGCATTTCAATTTGTTCAATAATGACTTCAATCGGGAAACCGCGTGCATAGAATACGGCTGTTGCTGCAAGGACGTTGTAAATATTAAATTCACCAAGTAAATGCATTGACACGGGGAATGTACCCTCCGGCGTTTCCATATCAAATTGCGTCATTCCATTACCATAATTGCAGTTTACTGCTCGGAAAATTGCATTATTATGCAATCCGTAAGTCCAAATTGGATATGGTGTCATTCCCGCATAGCGCTCAGACCAAGGATCATCCGCATTTAAAACGACATGCTTGTTCTTTTCCAAGTCTTGTCCAAGTTGAGAAAACAGTAGACCTTTTGTATTACCATAGTTTTCCATCGTACCATGGAAATCTAAATGATCATGTGTTAAATTCGTAAATACCGCCACATCATAGTCTACACCTGCTAAACGGCCTAACGCTAACCCGTGTGATGACACTTCCATCACCATTGCACGGCAGCCTTCGCTTTTCGCACGGAAAATCATCTGTTGTGTATTCAATGAATCACTAGTTGTATTTGCCGACTCATATAACACACCATTTAAATTAAAACCGATTGTTCCGGACAATGCCGATTTTTCGCCAAGCCCGATTAATATATTGTGGATAATTCCAGATACACTTGTTTTGCCGTTTGTACCTGTTACCCCGATCATCATAATATCCTTTGATGGATAATCAAAAAACTTTGCCGCTAAAATGCCAAGTGTACGTGTTGTATTTTTTACGATTACTTGTGCAATTTCCCCATCTAACTGTAAAAGACGTTCTGTAACGATTACAGTTGCACCTGCATCAACTGCCTTTTGAGCATAATCATGCCCATCCACCGTAAAACCTTTTATACAAATAAATAAACTGTTTGGCTGTACACTGCGCGAGTCAATCGCAATATCGGTAATCAATTTCGGTAGTTGACCTACAACTTTTTTTTGCATCAGTGTACTTAAAAGTTCTTCTGCATACATAATTCTTTCCCCCACACTTGCAATATAATTGCGAATGATAATTTCCTTCTATGTACTAATCATCATACTGTGCATAGATTAAAATTTCCACGCTTTTCATTAACTGTAATGTTTCCGTATAAAATAAACTTGTTTGCAAAATAAGGACTTTGGACATATAATACATAAGTTCATTTTTCTCAATATTAAATCAATATTGAACTAAAATTATATTAAGATAAAGACTCCACTTTTGTTTACTTATTTTTTTTATTTATACGATATATCTATCATATCAAAATTCGCCATTTATCGACATCATGAATTACTGTATCATTATAGTTAATATTACTTATCCGAGGTGTTTTATGCAGCAACATGAAATTTTAAATAAGCGAAACCTGCTTATGATTATTACTTATTTTTTCTCAACGCTTATTTTTACTACTGTCATTGTTACACAGCTGTTCAAGCATCCTTATTCATTTTTAGTCATTAATATTGGAAGTTTCTTTATACTCATTGCTTTGTATTATTTAAAAACGCCTCCAAAAATGCTTCAAATTATTTTGATTTGTACATGGCATTTAATCGTATTCCTTTTTAATTATCAAAATGTAAATATAATTTCGTTTTATACTTTTATATGGCTTATAGCGATTTTAACCATTTACCGTTCATATATTATTACTTTAATCAATATTTGCCTTGTGTTTATTGAAATTTTTATTTTAGATAAATTATCAATGATTCCCTACCATAGCTTTAAATCAGAAGATCACCTTTTACTTTTCAGTTTTTTAATTACCGTTATCATCATGAGTATTGGTCAAAGTCTTTTTATAAAACAGATTTGGTTAAAGTTAGAAAAAAATGCAATTGACCGGGAGTATTATTTGAATTCCAAGCATGCATATTTACATTTGTTTTTCGAGCAGGCTAATGATGCAATTGCTGTATTTGATTTGGAGGACCGTGTCATTGCGGTCAATCCTGCATTCGAAAAATTGTATGGTTGGTCCAAAGAGGAAGCATTAGGGCGTATTTTACCGCTCATTCCCCCGGAAAGGGTGGAAGAGTCAAAAAAAAGAATAGAAGATTTAAAGCTTGGAAAGAAATATCATCTTCATGAAACGATCGATATGAGAAAAGACGGCACTTTTTTTGATGCACAACTTTCGTTATCGCCTATTTTGAGCCCGCATGGCGAAATTATCGGATCGTCCGTAATTTCACGGGACATTTCCTATATTAAAGAAAATGAAAATCTAATATTGCAATCGGAAAAACTAAAGCTTGTTGGAGAGCTTGCTGCGGGTGTAGCCCATGAAATCCGCAATCCGATGACGGTCATTTCCGGCTATGTACAAATGATGAATGAAGACCCAAATTCACCTTACTATGAGTATACAAAGCTTATTCAAAATGAAACAGAGCGTATCGAATTAATTTTATCGGAGTTTCTTGTATTATCTAAACCTCAAGCAAATCAGTATGCCCCGATTAATTTGGCGGAAGCATTATCGGAAGTCGTCCAGTTTCTTCAATATGAGTTCCAGTCAAAAGCGATTTCCTTGAATATTATTAATGAATTTTTGAACATTACAATTTTAGGTAACAAAAATCAACTGAAGCAAGTTTTCATCAATTTATTTAAAAATGCAATTGAAGCAATTAATGAAGACGGTTCAATTACATTGCAAGTATGCAAAAGTAAGGATGGGAAGGAAATCTATATCCAGATGATTGATACGGGATGCGGTATTCCGCCACATGTACTGGAGCGCATATTTGAACCTTTCTATACGACGAAAACAAAAGGGACCGGGCTCGGCATGATGATTATCAATAAAATTGTGCAAGATCATCAAGGATCCATCCAAATTAAAAGCAAGCAGCATGTCGGTACTGAAATCTTATTAACATTCCCGATAATGACAGAATAATAGAAGAAGGCTTTCCTGATTTTTGCGGGAAAGCCTTCTTCTTATTTTATTTCATTATTGTTCGAACAAGCTTTACTTTTTGTTTATATGGTGGGTATAGCAAACTATTTGCCAGTTTATTAGAACGATGCATAATTGATTTCGGATGTGTGAAGTTTTCGAAACTTGCTTTCCCGTGATATGCCTTCACACCTGAAGGCCCCACTCCGCCAAACGGTAAATGCGTATTGCCGACATGTGTAATGACGTCATTTATACAGCCTCCGCCAAACGGAAGTTCCTCTAAAAAGTACGCGATGGCTTTTTCATTTTCCGAGAACAAATACGCACTTAATGGTTTTGGCAATTGACGAATTTCATGAATTGCTTTTGGTAAATTTTCATACGTCATAATCGGTAAAATCGGTCCAAACAGCTCATCTTCCATCGAAGGTCGATCCCACGTAATATTTTCCAGCACTGTCGGTTCCATATATAAATCCTCACGGTCAGTTCGCCCGCCAAATGTGACAGTATCCCGTTCCTTATCTAAAATCGTCTGTAGACGGTCGAATTGGCGTTCATTAATAATACGCCCGTAGTCCTGACTTTGCTGTGGATCATGACCATAAAATTCTTTGATTGCTTTCTTTAGGAGACGAGTAAATTTTTTCGCAACACTTGTATGGACAAGAACATAATCAGGCGCCACACATGTTTGCCCTGTATTGTTGAATTTCCCCCACACGATTCGCTTCGCTGCTACATCCAAATCTGCTGTTTGGTCGACAATCGCCGGACTTTTTCCACCCAATTCCAACGCAATCGGCGTAAGACGTTCTGCTGCCGCTTTTGCAACAACCTTCCCTACCGCGACACTTCCCGTGAAGAAAATATAATCAAAAGATGCATGGATTAAAGCCGTAACTTCATCCTTTTCTCCCTCTACAACACGTATATATTCAGGAGGGAATACTTCTCCGAGAATTTTTTTCACAATAAATGCTGTATGTTCTGCGGATTCCGATGGTTTTACGATCGCCGTATTTCCTCCGATAATCGCTCCGATCAATGGCTCCATAATTAATTGGAATGGATAATTGAACGGCCCAATGATTAATGCCACTCCATATGGTTCACGCACAACATAGCTTTTTGCAGGCTGGAAATGAAGCGGTGTTTTGACAGGCTGCGGTTCCATCCAGCTATTTATATTTTTTAAAAAGTAAGAAATACTATCATATACAATACCGATTTCAGTTGTGAATGCTTCAAACTCACTTTTTCTTAAATCCAATGCTAGAGCTTCTATTACTTGTTCTTCGTATTTTTTTATTGTGTCCTTTAATTTTAAGAGCTGTTCTTTACGAAATTCCACATCTTTTGTTGCGCCAGTAAAATAAAAAGCGCGCTGATTCTCAATCATTAGTTCAACATCATTTGCAGTAAAATTCATTTTTTTCATCCTTCCCAAAATTAATATCCGTGACATATACAGAGATTCAGCTTCATTCATCACGACTAAAGAAAATGGCCATTTTTTCTGAATGAAGATAAATGTATGCATAAATTATAGCTGTTCACACATATTAACTATAGTAATAACTACTACAAAGTTAATAAATTTTCCTGCAAATAAAAGGAGGTTTGATGATAAATTTGTCTTAATTTTTAAAGAAAGGTTTATAAATAAAGGCATATGGGAATTTCATAATTAAATAAATAATCGAACATAATAAGTAATGTAAAACAATCGTACAAGGAGGCTATATAAAATGATTATTACTGAAACTTGGTGGGGCGAAATTTTTTCGGGGCCATTATCTATTGGATTAAACGAACAGAAAGTTAAACAACTTGAGGATGAATCATTTTTATACTTTGACGAATTTGTTGCTACAATTCCTAATGAAGAACAAAATACTTAATTTTTAAAAGGACTGTCACAATTGGCAGTCCTTTTTAGTATTTTTTTGTGGCATAATGACTATATAATAGTGATTATTACGCTAGGTTCATAGGAGGTTATCCTTATTTTAAATAAATTACTGAAATTTATGTTAATCGCCTTACTTATTTTTGTTTGCGTCGTTTCAGTACAATATATTATAAAAATGCAGAATTCCGAAGAGGAAGAAACAATCATTGAAGCCAAGGCATCAATGACCCAGGAGCAATTGAAAACTCACACTATGCTTATGATGACAGAAATTGTGCTGAAGCAGTTTGTCGAAAATATAATGCTGAATATCGAAATCGTACCGGTTGACGACAAGCAAAATGTCATCGTCTCATTGCGGGCATCAGAATTTCTTAAAGAAAGTACACTCTTGAAAGATAGCTACAACTTATTAAAAGAAATTCAGCATGTGGAAGAAATAAATGATATTACATTAAAGTGGTTTATGCCTGTAAAGAACAATAATACTGAAATTCTCACTGTCACTTTTGATGACGAGGCGTTGGCTGCTATCAACGAAATTTCGTATAAAGACATTCCTCAAGCAGCCACTCAATATATAAAGCATGAACATTTAGATTAAAGTCCATTTACTAAATAAAAAGCGGTTCAAACTTTACGTGTCGTAGAATTTGAACCGCTTTAATTTATGTCTCAAGATTTATCTGAAACTTGCTTATGCAAACAAAATTTTTCCGTTTATTCATCAGCATCAGCTATTTTATTGATTCATTCATTTGCTGTAATGCCGCTTCCACATTTGTTACCGCTGTAATTAGCTCTTGTTCTTGTTTTGTCGTGAAGAGATTATAGTTTACGTAATCTTCTTTTCCCACTTCGTAGTACGCCACAATTTCGTTTAATTTTGTAATAGCATTTGATGCAGCTTCGGCGCTTTCAGTAGAAACACGTGGAACAAACACTTCCATTAAATCTTCTGCTGCATCCGTTTGTGCTTTCACTGCATATACTTCATTTCCAGCAATGCTCGGCGAAGTTAATCGGTTATTTGCCATATCCTGAAACATTGTTACTGCTGAAGCAAGTACATTAGTTTCAGAAACGTCAATTGTCGCAAAATCGGCTTGAAGTGACTTCACATCGGCAACAAGTTCCTCAGCAATTCCTTCGTAACCTGCTGTCTTCTTCTCACCAAATAATCCATATGCTATACGCTGAAAACCTGTCGTGTCCGTTTCTTTACCTTCAACAATGTCACCGTTTATTTTTCCGTCAAGCTTCTGGAAACTCGGGGCAAGTGGCTGTAGTCGTTCATAATACATCGTTACTAGCGGATACAGTTTCTGTGCGTCTTCCAGCTTTCCTTCGTTAATAGCAGTCGCTAAAAGTTCGGTATCTGTTACAAAGCTGTCCATTTCCCCTGCTAAAAGTGATTTGAACTGCTCTGCTTCTGCACTCACATCGATTACTGCTTCCTGCTGTTCCACAGGCTCTTCTTTCTGTTCTTCTTCTTTTTGCCCACATGCTGCCAATACGGAAACAGCAAGTAATGCCGTCATTATTTTTTTACTGTTTTTCATCTTACTTCACCTCTTATTTTTCTAGTTCGACTACTTTTGCATGAACGACGAAACGTTCCTTATCGTTTTGTGATGTCGTGCATGTTGACAATGTAACTATTTTATCAGCAGCCGTTATATGAACCGGCAATTTTATATTGGAACGTTGCTGTATTTTCTCTAAAAACTGCGTATACGTGTTGTCTGTAAATTGTGTTTCAATATAATAAAAGTCGGTTGTCGTTTCATATGCGGCAAACACTTGCAATGCAAAGCGCTTGTCATTCGTTTCATAATAAAATACAGGATGGGCTTCTGCGTATACCTGCTCGCTAAACTTAGGCAAATCTCCGAACATCGTACCATTGCGTAAAACATGCCCGTAAAAAATCGTATGACGATCTTCCATTACCTCATTGCGAAAATCGGCAAATATACTTCCGCCACGACTTTTCTCGTCTAAATAATTATGTTTTAAGTAAAATTCATTATTATCCCTTTGCAAAACAGGGTTATTAAGACGGGTATTTTCCAATGTGAGCCAGCCGATGATATGATCGTTTTGCTGTTGAATTGCGGCAAGCTCACTTTGTTCGACAATTTGCCGCGCATCTTCCAGCTTGTTTTCCACTTCCTGATAGCTGAAAAAATACCGGATAATAATCGCCGCGCAAATAATCATAACAATGCCGCTTACAATTTGAATAATTTTACGCATTTTAAATACTTAACGGCATCATATATAACCCGAGCTGCTCATCTTCATGAAACACGGAATTGACCCCGTATACTTCCTTAATTACTTCTTTTGTAATAACATCGCGCGGTGCACCTTCAGCAATGATTTTACCGGCTTTCATCAAAATAATGTGGTCACTATAGCGGATTGCCTGATTAATGTCGTGGAGTACCATGACTATCGTCAAGCCATACTGTTCATTCAGTTGCTTAACGAGCTCCAGCAGTTCCAGCTGATAGTATATATCCAAATACGTTGTCGGCTCGTCCAGGCACAATATTTCCGATTTTTGTGCAAGTGCCATTGCAATCCATACACGCTGCCGTTCTCCGCCGGAAAGTGCCGACAAATCATTATGCCGTTTTTCAAGCAGATTCGTACATGTAAGCGCCCATGTAACGGCCTCCTCATCCTCTTCAGCTCGCTTCTTGAATAATGAAGTATGCGGCATCCGACCGTACATAACAAGCTTCTCCACCGTCAAATCTGAAGGAATATCGTTTTGCTGATAGACAATCGCCAATTTCTTTGCAAACTCTTTCGACTTATATTCCACTAAATCCCGATTTTCGAGCGTTGCCTGACCTTCAAGCGGTTTTTTGTTCCGTGACATAACACTTAGCAATGTGGATTTCCCGCAGCCATTAGGCCCTATGATTGTCGTCACTTTCCCTTTTGGAATGGCGGTCGATACTGCATTTAAGTGGCGGGTCGCCCCATCATGGGAAACGACTACTTGTTTAATTTCCATATTGGTTGTCACTCTTTTCTAAGTAGGAATATGAGGAAAGGTCCTCCGATAATGGCCATAATCGTTGATGCCGGTACTTCCATCGGGCTGAACATTGTACGTCCAAGGGTATCTGCCAACAAAATAATAAATGCACCGAGCAGTGCCGTAAATGGAATCAACACTTTATGATCATAACCAACAAGTCGACGCGCAATATGCGGCACTAAAATTCCGACAAATGAAATGACCCCTGCCACCACGACGGATGCTGCAGCTAGCAGCACGGCCACCGCTGCAATAAGGATGCGTGCACCTGTAACATTAAAACCGACGCTTTTGGCAGTTTTATCGGATAACACGAGCACATTGCAGGAAGCGTATAAAATAAAAGCAAGAAGTAAACCGATTGAGCCATATGTAACAATTAACGATACATCATCCCATGTTTTTAAGGACAGGTTCGATGTAATTGCGCCTGTTGCCGATGCGCCAAAACTGATCATCGCTTCCGTTAGTCCCGAGAACATCGCATTGATTGCAATCCCGACTAAAATTAACTTTAATGGATTCAGCCCTGACTTCCAGGAAAGCAGGAAAACGAAGAAACATGCAAGTGCACCCCCGATAAATGCTGCAATTGGGGTGAAGAAAAATAATGTCGGTACAAAGCTTACGATAAATAATTTTGTAAATGCAGCTCCCGCGGATATTCCGATAAAACCGGCATCTGCCAATGGATTTCGCATAATTGCCTGCAATAGTACACCGGCAACCGATAAAGCAGCTCCGGCAAAGATCGCAACGATGATTCTCGGAAAACGCAAATCCTTAATCGCAGCCATATCCGCATTATCGGCATTGAAGAAATTCGTTATAAAGTCGATAAATGACATCTGTATACTGCCTGTTGTCGCTGCATAAATAATTGTCATAACAAGCAATACAGTGACAGCGATAAAGCTTATAATTTTTTTTGTCACAGAAAACATCCTTTATATGATGAAAAGCAAAACCTCCCTCAAGACTTTGCTTTTCCAACATTATTATTGAGATAGTGAAACTTCAATCAGTGGAGCAAATAATTTACTACCCGTTAATTAGGGATAAAATATTTCTACTAACTGATTGAGTGCTTCCGGTACATTCAATGCTGCTGTCGTACCAAATAGTTCTTCCTCTAAATCATATACTTGTCCATTTTTCACGGCATTAAAATGTTTCCATACATCATTTTTTACAAATTCCTCGTCAAACATTTTAATTACCTCATCCGGCATACCGTGCGATAAACGTAAAATGATATCAGGGTTCGATGAATATAAATGCTCTGTATTGGATGGCAAATATTCAGCATTTTGACCAGCCATGACATTCTCCCCGCCTGCAAGACGTACTAAATCTCCCGCATAGGAATTTTCGGTCGCCACTAAATAACTGCCTGGTACACCTAGTAAAATGAGTACCCTCGGCTTCTCTTCATTATTTGCTGCAACCTCTACCGCATCAATTTCAGCCTGTAGCTCATCATTTAAAGCCTTTGCCTCGTCCACACGGCTGTAACGTTCGCCAAGTGCTGTAATTTCACCCATCATTGATTCAATACTTGTTAAATCAACAAAATCGACCGGAATTTTCAATTGTTCAAATTTAACCTTTAAATCGTATTCCAATGTTGAAACAGACAATACTTCAGTTGGATTGAGCGATTTGATTATTTCCGCATCCGGATCCATTGCATTCCCGATATTCGGCAGATCATCAAAACGAGCAGGCAAATCCTTTACCGTATCCGGAATTGCGACAGCATCAAGATTAAGTCTATCTAATATTTGTGCAATGACAACCGTTCCCGCAATAATGCGATGCTCCTCTTCAACTGCCGAAGCCTGTTCTGATGAAGTATTGTCATCGCCGGTATTGGATGACTCTGCTTTCTGTTCACTATTTCCGCATCCCGCAAGTACGGCGATACTCAGCGTGAGACCGATTAACCACTTCTTCATTTCCTTTTCCTCCCAGCTGTTTAAACTGAAGTAAAATTTCATCACATCCAGGATGGAAGTTTAGTTCAATTTAAGCGTAGCATCTCCACTTTCCTTACTTAAAAATAGGATTGGGGCTGTATTAAAAGCCGCAGCTTTCAACACAACCCTACCTAAACTCATATTAGCTAACGGCTATTTGTAATAAGCCATTTACGTTTCATTGAATTATTTCTTTAGACCATCAACAACTGTTAACGTATTGTTTAAGATTTTTGCCATTTGAGAGCGTGTTAATTTGTTTTCAGGATTGAATTTCCCTTCAAAACCTGAGATAATACCTAATTTATTTAATTCAGAAATTGCTTTTGATGCTTCAACTTCTTTTGGCATATCAGAGAATTTTGCTGCTTCTCCTGATGCTTTATAGCCGTTTTTCTCTAATAGACGGTAAATCATTAACGCCGCTTGTTTACGAGTTATATCTTGTCCAGGTGCAAATGTAGTAGCTGTTTTACCGTTAATAATACCGTAACCGTTTAATGCATTGATTGCTGTTTTTGTTTCAGCATCATATTTTGCAATATCAGAGAAATTCGCTTTTGCTGGTACATCCAATTTTAATGCACGGTTTAGCATTAATGCGAATTGAGAGCGTTTCAAGTTGTTTCCAGGGTTGAACTTGTCTGCACCTTTGAAAATCCCTTTGTTATAAAGGTTAATGATCGCATCTTTGTTACCGTTGTTTGCGATATCTTTAAATGGAACAGTTGTTGAGTTCTTATCGCTAAACTTCATTTGGAAGTCATGTGCAGTTTCATATAATACATTCCCATTAAGAACTACTTTTAAATCTGCTGTTGCTGTATAGATTTTTTCTAAATCTTTAACTGATAACGTGTAGATTTTTACTGTATTATTGCCAACTTTTTCTTCTGACTTTAATGCTACTGTTGCGCCCTCAACATCGAAGCCTAATAAATGTTGACCTTCAGGGAATGTTAATTCTACATCATAGCCACCTTCAGTTGTTGTCACTGTTACCTCATCGTCTAAATATTTATTGTGCATAATAGACAATTCCTGAGTTCCGTTCTTTAATGCTTTAACATCCATTTTTACAGATTCAACAGGTGCAGGTTTTACTTCAGCTTTTGGTAACTCCAGGTCAGCTGTTTCGATAGCGAAACCGAAGTCATACCATTTATCCATCTTCGCTGCAGGAACAACAACATGTACACCTGCTTCATGTAATTCACTAATTGAAGGAATTTCTACTGTATAAACGCCATCTTTTTCAGTTGCTTCTTTACCTGCAATTTTAAATCCAGCTACCATTTCTTTTGAAGTTGCCGCTACAGATACTTCTACAGAATATTTGCCGTCTTTTACGATTAATTTCGCTTCAGGTGTGAAGTGGTTTGTAATTGCTTTGTAGTTACCTACTTTTTCTGAATTATATGCATCCCAAACAATATCGTAAGTACCATCCGCTACTGAATCGAAAGTTTTGCCTGGTGTATAAACTTTCTCTTCTTTCACTTCTTCAACCGGCTTTATTGTTTCCGTTACTTCTTTAATTGATTTTGCATCAGGTGTTAATGTAACTTTATAATCAACTGGATCTTTGCCAACGAAAGGAATTGTCATATTAAGAGTAGCTTCTACAGGAGCATAATCTGCCGTTACTGGAATATTGATGTGCTTTTTCCCGTTATATTCAGCCATTGCAGGTTGTCCTGCTACTGTTACGCTATTTACCATTGCTAATACCGCATCTGATAATTCAATATTGATAAATTGCTGACCATTACGTTCAACTAACTTGCCTGTAGTTGGAATAAAACCTTTTAGTGCATCATCTGCATCAACATTAAAGTCAATTGTTTTTGATGCTGTCGAAGTTGCTGCAACTGTTGCCTTTGTTTCTGTAGTCGTGTCAGCAGATACTGCCATTGCTGGTACGATTGCTGATGTAGCAAGCAATGATGCTAATACTGCTTTAGTTGCTTTTGATTTGTTAGCCATTCTTTATTTCCCCTGTCTGTTTATATAGTTTTTGTTTTCTTTGCGCGAATGAATACAACGGCTGCTATGATAAATAAAATAACTGCCATTAATGGTAATTCATCGCTCGTCTCCGGATTTTCAACTACCTCAGAATCTTCAGCTTGCTCCGTTTCAGATGCAATTTCTTCATCTGGTTTTGTAGAATCATCTGTCTCTGTCGTTTCTGTTGTCGCTTGCTGTTCGGATGAATCTGTATTCTGCTTTTCAGTTGATGGTGCTGGTGTATTTGAAGAAGTATGACTTCCTGACGACTTTGTTGGTGTTTCTTTAGGTGCTGGAGTTGTTTTTGCAGGTTCCTGCTTTACCGTTTCTTTAGGTTCCTCGACTTTTGCTTCAGGTAACCCTCCGCTATTAAATACAAAGTCTACACTATAGCTATGATGGTAATCGATATCATCAATGTCGATTTTCATCGCTACTGTCACTAAATTTGCATTGGAAACAGAAAATTGCACTGTACGGTGGTCTGAGGATTCATTTGAGCTGATTACTTTCGCTCCGCCTGGAGGATTAAACTGTGTCACCCAACTGCTGTTTTTAATCGTAATCTGCATTGTCATTTTTCCGTTGTTTACGATTAACTTGGCTGGCTTTAAAAAATAGTCATTTGCCATTGATGCCGAATTGCTCCCGGGTTTATTTACTTGATAACTAACATCATATGTACCATCAGCAATTGCTGCAGATGAATTATTCGGTAAAGTAAACGCTACCAAAAAAAGAGCAGCAAAAAATATGAAGAAACCTTTTCTCACACTATTTCTCCTCCTTTTCTATATAATATCAAAGTTTCTAATAGAGAATATTTCTCAATTCCACTATATAGCATGCCATAAAAATGGTTGATTCTCAAATGGCAACATTCCCCTTTCCCATTAAATTTCGGCCAATCCTTTAAAAATTCATGAATTTGTCGCAATTACAACTTGACTCTTTTTTACTGAAACTCATCTCTTTACAAAAAAGGAGTATAAACAACGGACACTTGTATTTTTCGACCTGTATATTACTTATTGATTTGTGGAAGAGCGCCTGGCAGATAACCCTTTCCCCTATCCAACAATAAGCGACTTCTAATTAAAGAAATCGCTTATTAATTTACCTATTTAGTTATGTACAACCCACATTCTGAATTTAGATATATAAACACTTATTTTCTCACTGCCTGCACTGCTGCTCGAATTCCTAATAAGTAGCTCTCTTCACCAAAACCGGAAATTTGCCCTGTCACAATATCCGCGAATACTGATTTTTCACGGAAGCTCTCACGTGCATGAATATTTGACATGTGCATTTCAACGATTGGGCCTGTAAAAATAGCTAAAGCATCTCTAATTGCATAGCTATAGTGAGTCCATGCACCTGCATTCATAACAATGCCGTCAACTCCCGAAAGGAATGCTTCGTGAATTTTTTCTACAAATTCACCTTCATGATTCGTTTGAAAAGTTTCTACTTCTACATTTAATTCTTTTGCCAGTTCTTGAATGTTGTTATTAATTTGATCTAAAGTAATTGTGCCATAATGTTCAGGATCACGTTTCCCGAACATGTTGTGGTTAACACCATGTAACATTAAAATTTTTGTCATCATCCATACTCCTTAAAATAAATTGTTATATAGAATAGCGCTCCCCTTTTCAGGGAAGCGCTTTTCACATATTCTGCGACTATTTAATTTAACCTTAACCTTGCAGCATTTTACTGCTTTGCCGGTACAAACCCGGCATCCTTGGCATCTTTTTCTGAACAGAACATTTCTTCAGCTACAGTATTCTCAAAATCACGCTGTCCTGGCATATGGTAAATCTTATTACCTTTGGAATTTATATTTCCTTTAATTTTACAACTTGCGTCATTTTCTGACATGCTCAATCTATCTTCTTCTACAGTAGATTTATTTTCATCGTTTACTGCAGCATAGTACACCTCTTTATTGTAGCCTCGATTCGTTACATAATCCTCAACAGACCAAATGCCGATCGCATTATGTTGGGCCGTTTTTTGAATGGATTTAAACCAGTCGACATGTTTCGTATTTGGATCATAAATATAAGCTACCCGTACAAGTCCGCTTTTCAATAATTGTTCTTGAACGCTAATGCCCTCTTTCGTATAAATATAGGCTAGCAAACGTTTGTATTTATCACGGTACGTTACATCAAATTCGACATAAACAGAATCTTGTCCAGCTAATAACTGCTTTAGATACTCTTTTGCTTCAGGTCCAAACGGTTGTTCACCTAATGTTTCATGATTTGTTTCCGGCGCGTCTATAAGAAGCAGACGTACTTTTTCTGAACTGCCGTTATATTTAATCCGTATTGTATCACCGTCAATGATGTCCTGCAGTTCGTACTCTTCGAAATCGCTTATATCATATTTCGTTGCAGTCTCTTTCGAAGAAGCTGCAATTCCTTGAATTGTATTGGTTTCACTAGTAGTAGCTGTATTCGTTTCCTCTGTACATCCACTTATTAGTAGTGCAGAAAAAAACAAAGCCATAATTATCTTTTTCAAATCTCTATCCTGCTTTCTTAACCTGCTATAAAATAAACTACGGTGGTTCAATTCATACTGTAGTCTTAACTAAATATTAAATATAGTACAACGGCTAAAATAATCGTCCCACTCGTAATCAATGTTTTAATATCTTTGTCACTCATATTCTGTACCTCTCTTCTATTACGTATAATCCATTTTATCATTATTGAACACATAAAAAAATCTTCAGCCTAAAAAACCGAAGATTGTAATTTTTTATTAAATTACTTCTTTTAGATTTCTTTATTTGCCTTTGGGTTCGGCCCCAGCACGATCGGTGGGATATCTGCAAATGTTCCGCCTTCTTCTTCCAGATCACGCATTCGGTGTGCCAGGCGAGATGCTGCACAAGCCGCGATACTTCCAACTAGATCGTCTAGAAATGTATTTACCGATTCGCCCGCTTTTGTATCAAGCTTTTCAATGATTCCAATTTTTTGCTTATCCAAATGACCGAAAGTTGTTACGGCAATACTTCCATACGTAAATACTGACCCCAATGCCAATGTTTCATCAACGCCAAACAGCCCTTCATCAGCCTCGATAATTGCTTGTAGCGGTGCCGACAGCATTCTTTTCTCTGCCAGTTCATCAAGCTCAATTCCGACTAGCACAGCATGTTGTACTTCACGTTTATTTAATACACGAACAACCGATTGAATGCAGTGTTCGATCGTTAAACCTTCATTATATGGTGACTGCATCGTAAACACGATTTCAGCAATATCTTCAATTGTTACATGACGACGTTCCAACGCGTTATAAGTAGCTTTTGTCACTTCGTCAGAGTGTACGCGAATATTTTTATTATGCATAAGAAATCCTCACTTCTATTTATTTTAAGTATTTATTTCTCGTCTTCTTTCTATATATTACACCTTTATTTTCCTATATGATACAATTTTACATACATCAAAATACAGGGGTGACAACATTGGAGAGAGGCACAGTAAAAGACGTTGCTTTTTTTAGCAATGCATTAAACGAGGAGCTGGAGTTATTAATTTATATTCCAGCAAATTATTCCCCATTATATGAATATAACATTCTAATTGCGTCCGATGGTAAAGATTACTTTCAGCTAGGAGGCATTCCGCGCCTTGCTGATGAACTGATTGATGGCTATCTAATCGAAAATACAATCATTGTTGGTGTGCCATACAAAAATTACGAAGATCGTAAGCGAAAGTATACACCAGCAGGGGATCAATTTGAAGCGTATATGCGGTTTTTGGCACATGAGCTCGTGCCTTATTTGGATGACGAATTTTCAACTACACAAGTTGGCGGCGGACGTGCATTAATAGGTGATTCTATGGCTGCAACCATTTCATTAATGACTGCAATCCATTATCCAAATATTTTCGGGAAAGCCATTTTACAATCACCTTATGTAGATGAGCTTGTATTGCAGGGAGTTAAGGATGCGAAAAACGTCGATATTCTTTCGTTGTACCATATTATCGGTCTACAGGAAGATCAGGTTTCATTAAAGGACGGCACGGTCAAAGATCTCTTAACACCGAACCGTGAGCTGCATCAACTGTTCGTTCAACATGGTATTGATACATTCTATGAAGAATTCAATGGAAATCATACATGGACTTATTGGAAACCTGATTTAAAACGTGCACTAATTGAAATTTTCGGATAATACGGTATGTTGGAAATGTTTATTCACAAATTTTTCTGTTATACTTATAACAATTACGCCTTGGTGTGGCTGTATCTAGATTTTTGTTAGTATAAATAGTTGTATAAAATCTATGCCATTTACAGGACGTCTTACCTTCATTTAGCACGGTGCTAAATGATATTATAAAATTTTTAGGGGGTAATGAATTTGAAATATGGTATTGTTGCTTTTCCATCTAAAAAATTACAAGATTTAGCGAACACTTATCGCAAACGCTACGACCCGCACTATGCTTTAATCACACCTCATATTACGCTCAAAGATGCGTTTGATGCGGATGAAGCTGAAATCGGAGAAATCTCCAAGCATTTGCAGGAAGTGGCATCAAGGTTTGCACCTTTACAAATTCACGCCTCACGAATCAGTTCATTTTATCCGACGACGAATGCCATTTACTTCCGTGTTGAGCCAACACCACAGTTGGAAAATATTCAAAAGTCAATTCAGGAAAAAATTAATTTTGGTGCGCCAAAGCATGTGTTTGTGCCACATATTACAATTGCACAAAAAATGAGCGCTTCCGAGCATGATGATATTCACGGCCAGTTGCGTATGGTTGGAGTAGATGAAAAAGATTCGATCGATCGTTTCCACTTGCTTTACCAATTGGAAGACGGCTCATGGACAACCTATGAAACATACAAATTGACTGGAGCTGAGTAATACGTGTTTGAAGTAAAACTAGTTACAACCGACGAAGACCGCGAACGTGCATTTGAACTACGTAAAGAAGTATTCGTCAAAGAGCAAGGGGTTCCACTGAGTTTGGAATTAGATGAATATGATGAAACAGCCACTCATTTTTTAGTAAATGAAGGTGAAAATTCAATTGCTACAGCACGTCTTCGGGAAGTCGAACCGAAAGTCGGAAAAGTTGAGCGCGTTTGCGTATTGAACAATTATCGCGGTAAACGACTTGGCGCATTAATTATGGAAGCTGTTGAACAATATGCAAAAAAAGCTGCGTTTGAAAAGCTTAAGTTGAATGCCCAAAGCTATGCAATTCCTTTCTATGAAAAGCTGGACTACACTGTCACTTCTCCGGAATTTATGGATGCAGGGATTCCACATCGCGCTATGGAAAAGAAAATCTAATTCTTTAAAACTAATAAAAGGAGAAAAACATCCATTTTCCGCCGGAGAAAATGGATGTTTTTCGTATTATTACGCCACTTTTAACGTTCCGATTTACTTCATCATTTTCTCGATTTTTGAAAAATCCAAAGATTTACCGTCTTGAATGATTGATTGGACAATTTTGTCTTCAAGTTCACTCGTAATCGGTTTATTTGCAAGGCGGCTCACCTTTTTCACGATTTTCCGAACTTGTTTTTCATCCGAGAAATCTGCATACGTCAATGCATTGGCAAGAGTCATAATTTCATCGAAATCAACGCCGGTTTTGCGCTCCACTTTTTTAAAAAACGAACGATCCATACTGTTTGCTTACCTCCCTTAAATAAATACGCTACCAACGATGATAAGTAAAATAAATAGTACAACGATCAATACGAATGTACTACTGTTATTACCCCCGCCATAGCCTGAGGAACCATAATCGCAACCACCTTGTTGCCAACCTTGTTGCTGCCAACCATATCCAGACATACTTATACCCCCCTTTCTATTTTGTAGTGTATGCAAACACTCAAAAAAAAGGAGGGTATTCGTCTAATCTACTTTTCCTTTAGGCTTAAATATTACTGCCGCGATAAAGCCAAACAATATTGCTGCGCTAATTCCGGAGCTCGTCACCTCGAACATACCTGTCAACAGACCAATCCAGCCATGTTTTTCAACTTCAGCCATTGCACCATGTGTCAATGAGTTCCCAAACGAAGTAATCGGAATTGTCGCACCGGCCCCAGCGAAACTTATTAAGGGTTCATATAAATTAAGTCCATCTAAAATTGCCCCTACTACTACTAAAATGGACAATGTATGACCAGGTGTCAGCTTTCCTACATCCAATAATAACTGACCAATTACACAAATTAATCCACCTACGACAAATGCCACTAAAAATGTAAAGCCGATTGTAATCACCCCATCCCGATTTCAATTGCATGTGCTGTGCACGGAATTGACTCACCTTGTTGAAAAGAAAGCGGCGATAAAAGTGCTCCTGTCGCCACCAATAATACGCGTTTGTAACGACCAGTTTTAAATTGTTCCATCATATAGCCGCTATAGACTGCTGCAGAACAACCCGCCCCACTCGCTCCTGCCAAAAATGCTGTATCTTCTCCGTAAAATTCAGCCCCGGCATCACGGAATCTTGATAAATCTTCTTTTTTTACACCACTTTGGGCAAACATCGCAATTAAAATTTTTAATCCAATTTTCCCTAAATCACCAGTCATAATGACATCGTAATCCTGAACCGTTTGTGAACGTTTTTTTAAATGTGCCTGAATCGTATCAAATGCTGCTGGTGCCATTGCTCCACCCATATGAAATGGATCTGTTGCTCCGTAATCAATTACTTTTCCGATTGTTGCGGCTTCTACATACGGAAGCTTCGGCTGATGTTTGCCAACCAATACAAATCCTGCTGCTGTTACGGTCCACTGAGCAGTTGCAGGCTTTTGACCTCCATAATCTACCGGATAGCGAAACTGGCGCTCGACCGAGTTGTGCTGACTAGATGCACCGGCAATGGAAAACTCACTTGCACCCAGTTCTGTCAATAATGAAGCAATAACTATAGAAGAAACCGATGTTGCACAGGCAGAAAATAGACCGATAAACGAAATCGCCAGTTCCCGTGCGGCAAAGTTTGTAGGCGTCATTTGATTAACTAAGTCCCCGCCCAATAAATAATCAACATCCAAATTGTTTAAGTTCGACTTTTTCAAAATGATTTGACATGCTTCAGAAATAAGCATGGCATTTCCTTTTTCATTCGAATCTTTTTGCCACCGTTCGTCGGTCGATATTTTATCAAAATACGTTTGAAAGACACTCCGCTTTTCCAAAGGTCCTACTACAACACCAGAAGAAAGAATGGATGGCTTTGACTTAAAAACTATTACCACGAAACGACACCTACCGATACCAGAATTAATTTAACCAATGTCACAAAAAAGGCCGAAACGACCCCAAACAAAATAACTGCACCTGCAAGTTTGAACATATTACTGCCGACACCTAATACAAATCCTTCCGATTTCCCTTCAATAGCTGAAGAAACAACAGCATTACCGAACCCCGTTACGGGAACGGCACTACCAGCTCCGGCAAATTGGCCAAGTTTTCGATATAGTCCGAACCCTGTCAGGAGCATGGCGAGAAATACCATTGTTGCCACTGTTGGATTGCCTACAGTTTTTTCCGTAAAATCAAAAAACATCATATAAAAAAAGGAAATAGCCTGTCCTACACAACAAATAATACCGCCAACAACAAATGCTTTTAGACAATTAATGGCAAGAGGTGTTTTCGGTGAAATTTGTTCTTTTAACGTATTGTATTGTTGCTCTTTCAAGTTACGTTTCCTCCTTAGCAAGCTTTTTAAGCTCATGCAATTCTTTCAGCATTTTTTTCTGGTTATTTTCCTCCATTAATTTGGTCGATTCCCAGAACATTTTAAAATCTGATGAAACGTTGACTTTACTATCGGAAAATTTATCTTCCAACTTTTTTTTCCAATCTTTTTCAATTTTTTCGCGATTCCATTTTTTAAATGGTTTTAATTGCATAGCGACAAATAATTCATCTTCAAATACTAAAAGATTAGCCTGTTCTATTGCATCATCTTCTTTTAAAAGCTTTTCTACTTCCTGCTGATTTTGTACATTATCTGTCATTGAATACGTTGCAACTTTCTCTCGGTCATTGCAGCCTGCAAGAATAAAAAGCAAACTCAATGCCATGAATGCCTTCCGCATATTAGTCCCCCTTTTGTCCATTTTTCTCCAAGTATAACCGTCCGTATTTTGAATTATTCATCTTGCATAGAAGTTTGGGGAAACCTGTTCATTCGCCCGATTCCTTTGATAACCGATTCATATTATTAGTAAGAGTTAAGAATACCGGAGGTGAAAAATTATGGGTTGTGGAAGAGGTAATAATGATGTAGGTGGAGCAGGTGAACATCATCACTCACGTGGTTGTGTCTGTGAGGTTGTTCGTGCAATTTTAGAAATTCAAAATGCAGCAGTACAGGATGAATGTAACCGTTGTACAACAAACTGTTTCTTAGAGCCGCTTGGTGGAATCGTTAGCCCGGCGCGATCAAATGTTGACACACGTGTATTTACATTATTAAACAAGGATGGATCACCATTCTTCGCTACATTCAATACACCAAATGGCTCTTGTCATTGTGTATCAATTTATTTCCGTGTTGAAGATGTATTTGATGGCTGCTGTGCAACACTACGCGTTCTTGTACCGCAAGATGACAATGGGCATACAGTTGATTTACTAAACGACTACGGAACTGCTATTGATTTCCGTCAAGTATGTAAAGTAACACAATTTGAAGCTTCAGATAGCTGTATCACAGTTGATTTAGATTGCTTCTGTGCTGTTCAATGTATCGATGACGTAGACCTTGGCATTTGTGACTAATTCACAGGAAAAACACATCTCGCGCATATAGCGCGAGATGGTGTATTTTCTATGAAACGTACTAAAAAAGAGGAGCCATTAACGTGGCTCCTCTTTTTTATAAAGTATGATGAATTAACACAATCTCATTAGCTTTAACCCAGCGTTTCGTATCATAGCAATTCAACAATACTTGACTACCACTGATTTTATCGATTGATCCGTGTATTTTTTCGCCAGATTTCAAAATAAACACCAACACCCTTGGCTCTTTCGTCGGCTTCGAAAAATAATGGAGCTGTCGGGCAATAAGCGCATTTTCTATTTTTTCAGTTGCAGGACGTACATAAATTGATGTACTTTCTTCTTCTATTTCGACCCGCTTTTCTTGTATATAAACAGGACTTGCAATAAAAAGTAATGGGTGAATTTCCACATTCCACATCCTTTTTCATACAATATGCAAAGTCTTTTCAAATCGTTCCTTACAGAATCCGGCTAATAAACGTCGTTGCAAGGCCAAGATAAATAATAATACTTGTAACATCATTCAATGTTGTGATAAAAGGTCCTGATGCGACGGCAGGGTCAACACCCAGCTTATGCATTAAAATCGGAATGAACGATCCAGCAAGTGTTGCGACAATAATCGAACAGCAAATCGCTGCGCCGACGAGCAGTCCGATCATTAATGTACCTTTCCAGAAGAAAATGATTCCGACAACAATAGCACCACTTACAATTCCCATAATAAGTCCTGTACTTAATTCCCGAACGATCAGCCTGAATTTACTTTTCCCGCCAATATCCCCTGTTGCAATCCCTCGCACCGCTACAGCCAATGCCTGGGTTCCACTATTACCGGATGTACCGGAAATAAGCGGTATAAATGTTGCTAGCAAGGCGACTTTATCGAGCGTTGCTTCAAAAATCCCCATAAGTCCTGATGTCAGCATTCCTAAGAACAGTAAAATAATGAGCCATGGCAAACGCTTGCCCGCTGCACGTAATGGACCCGCATCATTATCATCCATATCTGCAATACCTGCCAGCTTGGAATAGTCGTCCTCTGCTTCTTCTTCAATAACGTCGATAATATCATCGACTGTAATAATCCCTTGAAGTTCACGGTTCTCGTTAACAACTGGAATTGCCAATAAGTCATAGTCCTTTATTAAGTTTGCGACATTTTCCTGGTCATCCGTTACTTTTACCGATACGACACGTTCGCTCATAATGTCGCGAATATATAAATCACCTTCAGCAACAATCAGTTCCCTTAAAGACATGACACCGAGTAGTCGATGTGCCTGATCCACGACAAAAATATAGTAAATCGTTTCGGCTGTTTGGGCTTCCTGACGCAGTACACGCATTGCCTCACGAACCGTTGCACTTTCTACTACCGATACATATTCCGTCGTCATAATGGCGCCGGCAGTATATTCTTCATAGCCTAAAAGCTCATTAATTTCATCGACCGTTTCTTCATCCATCATTTCCAAGTAATTTTCCCGTTGTTCGGTATCCAATTCATTCAGAATATCTACCGCATTGTCGGTATACATGAAGCCGAACATCGCTGCACCGTATGATGGATCCATCTCATCTAAGTAAGTTTTATATTCGTCATCTTCAATTTCAGTTGTTTCAAAAATAATTGCCATTTCTTGAGGAGACAAGTAACGATAAATAATCTGTCGTATGTCCGGGCCCACCTCTTCATAAAACTGTGCTTGATCATATGGATGGAGTACTAGGAAATGTTCACGGAACGACTCGATATTTTCTTCATCAAGCAGCATTCGCAAAAACGCTTCATCGTACTGGACTTCATCATTTTTTTCCTCTATCATGCTTGCCCCCTCCTTTCAACATTTCATAACGAGTTATTTTATGATTAATTCATATCTCTCGTCAAGGCTAATTACGTTTTATCATTATTTTTTTGTATATACAAAAATTGACCAATGACTACACAAATTCCTTCTCAACAGTATATTCCCATTTTCCCCAAAAATAAAAGATGCCAATGAAATCTTGGCATCTTACATTAGTAAATCAATGTAGAAATCTCTTCTGGCAACTTGCTTTCAAAGTGCACTCTTTCTTTCGTTAACGGATGTTCAAATTCAATGTAGCGGCAATGGAGTGCCTGACGATCAATGAATGTATGAGTACCCCCATATAATTCATCCCCCACTAATGGGTGGCCAATATAAGCCATATGAACACGTATTTGATGGGTTCTTCCAGTATGAAGCTTCAGACGAATATGTGTCATGTTATTTTTACGAGTCAGCACAGTCACATCCGTATGTGCGAATTGCCCGTCTGGCCGGACTTCACGTTCAATAATGCTCGTATCTTTCCGTCCAATCGGAGCGATGATGGATTGCTGATCTTGTACAATGATGCCTTCTGCAACTGCTTCATATTCGCGGTGAATTTGTCCCTTTTTTTGCTGTTCACTCATTAAATGATGGATATGACGGTGCTTCGCTATAAGCATCAACCCGGACGTATCACGGTCAAGCCTTGTCACAATATGAACAGTTGAAGCATGCTGCTGCTGTTCAAAATAGCCATATACAAGGTTTGCAAGCGTATTATTAGGGTGTTCCCGGGAAGGAATTGAGCTCATAAAGGCCGGTTTGTCGACAAGAAGCACTGCCTCATCTTCATACACAACCGCTAATTCTCCTTGTACGGGAATCAGCCCTTCACTTGCTTCTTCTACCGGGAAAATAATCGTCACATCATCGCCTTCTGCCAGCCGATGCCGTACATTTCTTTCTTCGCCGTTAACCAAAATTGCCCCACCATCAAATTTGATAGCAGTCAATGCACGCTTTGAAATGCCCCATTGAGCAATTGCATCACGCAAAAGCTCTTGATCAACCTTATTCGTAAATTGTAATTGAAATCGTTTATCCATATACCCTCATTCTATTCATTCGAGATAAATGAATCGTGCACACGTTCCCAAAACGGGAATGGTCTGAAACGTGCAAACCGCACTTTTTCATTTGCCACATTAAAAGTAATCGATTTTACATCGGTTTCCGTCATGCTAATATGATCGACCGTCATATTAAATTGCTGCTCATGTACGGGTTTTAATACACAGTTATGGTGTGCCGGCAATACTAAAGAAGATCCGACCGTCCGGAAAACGCGGTTATTGATCGATGCCATTTCTGTTATTTGCAAGGCCTGCAATGTCGGATGAATAATCGCGCCGCCTAATGCTTTATTGTATGCTGTACTGCCTGACGGTGTTGAAATACATAAACCGTCTCCACGGAAACGCTCAAAATGTTCACCGTTCAGTTCCACATCCATCACAAGCGTTACGTCCGGTGATTTAATCGTTGCTTCATTCAGCGCAAGAAACGTACTGGAGTCGGAATGCAGGCGATGAACCTGAACTTCCAATAACGGGTATTCCACGACATTGTATTCCTTTTTGGCAATCGATAATACTAACTTTTCTAGCTCTGAAGGTTTCCAATCGGCATAAAAGCCTAAGTGTCCTGTGTGGATGCCGACAAAAGCTGTTTTATCCAAACGGTGCAAATAGCGGTGGAACGCATGCAATAATGTCCCATCGCCACCAATCGAAAGAACAATTTCCGGCTCTTGTTCATCAAATTGTAAACCGAAATCAATTAAATAAGATTTTGCGAGCTCCATCAATTCATTTGATTGGTCATCTCTGCGTGATTGTATTGAAAACTTCATTAGTTGTCACGCTCCTCTTTGTCAGTTGACTTATGGATAGCTGTATTCGTTGCTTCTTTTATTTCACTGAAATATGCCTGCGCCTCTTGAATTTCACTTCTAATTGAGGACATTTCCTCATCTAAACGAAATGCTGCTTCGGCTGCGCTTTGCAATCGATTTTTTATTTCTTCCGGGAAAATCCCTTTATACTTGTAGTTCATGGAATGCTCAATTGATGCCCAGAAGTTCATCGCCAATGTACGAATTTGAATTTCTGCCACGACAACGATGCGACCTTGAATCGTTTCTACCGGATATTCAATAATCATATGGTGTGAGCGATATCCGCTCGGTTTACTATGTGTAATGTAATCTTTTTCCTCGATCACTTTCATATCATTACGCTGACGGATTAGCTCGGTTACTGTTGCAATATCATCAACGAACTGACACATAATCCGTACACCGGCGATATCTTGCAATTCATTTCCTAAACGCGCAGTCGGTTCGAATGGTATCTCTTTATCAAGCGATTTGTCATATATACTAGCAAGTGGTTTTACACGACCTGTAACAAATTCAATCGGCGAATTGGCACTCATAATACCAAATTGCGAACGCATCCCTTTTAATTTAATTTTAAGTTCATCCACAGCTTGTCGATATGGACTCAAAAATACTTCCCACTGCCCCAATTTAAAAACCCCCCAACTAGAAATAGTTCATTTCTGTCACACTATTTCATCAACACGTTGTTTCAAACAATTATACTTCTTGTGAACGAGAAATACACATTTCACACCTAAATCGCGTGAAATGATTCTTTTTCTTGTAATAATTAAGTTAAATGCTATTTATTTAAGAATTCGGCAAATGCCTTTTCGATATTTTCAACAAATTGATCTCCATAGTTGCTGTTGCCTTCAATATTATAAAGTAATCCTTGTAATTCATCAGCAAATTGTTGTAGCGGCAGCAAACCGTCTTCCACTTTCAAGTATGCTTTCTGCTCTGCCAATAACAGCTGTAATAGTTGCGGCCATACACTTTTTGAAAAGCTTAAATAACTGTATGCCTCATTTTCTTCTATGATATATAGAAACGCCTCATTATCCGAATCGACGATCACTTGCCCTGTCGATTGCAATTGGCTAAGTTGTTTCTTTTCATTTAAAATAAAATAGATTTCATTATGTACTACTTCAACATGTTCAATTATATATACGTTTCGCAATGAATTAATCTCCTTTTTCTTTTCATAACCGGAAAATGTCCGATAATAAAATTGATGATTCATCTACCCTTCACATTTTACCATAGGACACTCGATTGGTGCAGAAACGTTTGACTTCTTTAAGCCGTTGAATTTAATTGAAAACTATTAACAAAAAGGACGATGACAATGACACAGCAAATTGAAATAGAATTTAAGAATATGCTAACAAAACGACAGTATGAACAGCTTCTTGAAGCATTCTCCATAAAAAACGAACAAATTATTCGCCAGGTTAACCATTATTTTGATACTAAAGAAAACGATTTAAAACAAATTCACAGTGCTCTTCGAATTCGTGTCGTGGAAGATTCGATTGAATTTACGTTAAAAGAAAAAGCTTCCAAGCACCAGCATTTAGAAACGACAGATTACTTAACAAGTGAGGAAGCAGATCGTATGCTGGCCGGTGAAGGAGTGCCCCCGTATTCTGTAAACGAAAGACTGGCGCTATTTAATATTCCGGTAGGGGAGCTGCACTGTTACGGATCATTGACGACCGACCGGGTAGAAATCCCATACAAAGGCGGTTTGCTCGTGTTTGACCATTCTTTCTATTTGCACTGCGACGATTATGAGGTAGAATATGAGACACATGATGAAGCAGTAGGAAAAGAAATTTTCTCTGAATTTTTAGCACATCATGCAATTGAGCCACAGCCTGCGCAAAAGAAAATTGTGCGCTTTATGATGGCTTTAAACAATCAGAAAGGCTAGGTGCTGTGATGGATATTTCATCGATGAGAACATTGCTTGAACTTCAGGCAATTCAAAATTTAAATACATCCAATCAGTCAAGCTCAAGTGTATTGTCATCATCTACGTCGACTTTATTTTCCGATTTAATGAGCGACATTTTAAACGGACAATCATTATCTAGTTCGCTAAATGGCCTAGGTGATGTGAGCACTTTCCAACAGTTAACGGATTCCGACCAAACTTCTAATTCACAGCAGCAAAAATCGGCTGCTCAAAACTATATCGCATCCTTTTTATTGAACAATTCAACAAACTTAACAAATTTACCGGGGACATTCAATACCCTTTCGGCAAGTAGTGAAGCACCCACAATTGAACAGTATATGACGGATTTCACAAGAAAGACCGACGTAGCAAATTTCTTTGCCGGTGCTGAGACTTATGAAGCAGAAATTGCTGCTGCCGCAAAGAAATACAATTTACCCGAAAAACTGATTACTTCCGTTATTAAACAAGAGTCGAATTTCAATGCCTCTGCAACAAGTGCTGCCGGTGCATCCGGTTTAATGCAGCTCATGCCTGCAACAGCACGGTATTTAGGAGTTTCTGACCGCTTTGATCCTGCCCAAAATATTATGGGTGGTGCAAAATATTTACGCCAAATGCTCGACCAGTTCGATAATAATGTGGAAACAGCCCTTGCTGCGTACAATGCCGGTCCTGGAAATGTTAAAAAATATGGTGGCATTCCGCCTTTCCAAGAAACTCAAAATTATGTTAAAAAAATAATGAACTATATGAGTGTTTAATTTTTTACAGGAACCAGTGAAAATCGGAAGACGAAAACCAAAAGGAATTTTAAGTTGTAATTGTAAATGCTCCTGAAATGCTCTAATTTGGATTTGCTGGAAAATTGATGTGGACACCTATTAAATCAACAATTCCAACATACTTTTAATAGAAGTGAAATGCCCTTCAAATTTTTTGGCAGGGCACTTTATTTGTTAAAATGGCCCTACGTTGCTAGAATGATTGTATCGCCTAAATGAAATTTACATTACTTACATGACATTCATATTTCATATACTGGCAAAGAAAGACACAAAGGAGTATAACTAATGAATCGAAAATATACGATTCCTTATGAGGAACTCGGTGCTGAAAAGCTTTCTGAATTAATTAACGCGTTCTACTCTCGAGTGGCGAAGCATCCTTTATTAATTCCTATTTTTCCTGAAGATTTGACGGAAACAATTCGTAAACAAATACAATTCCAAACGCAGTATCTTGGGGGGCCTAACCTTTTCTCTGAAGAACATGGTCATCCAATGATGCGTGCTAGACATATGCATTTTAAAATTACACCCGATCGTGCCCAGGCATGGCTTGAATGTATGGCAGAGGCGATGGACGAAGTGGGCTTGGACGGGAAATTCCGTGAAGTTTACTATAAGCGTCTCGTGATGACTGCTCACCATATGGTCAACGCCCCAAATGATGAGGAGGGATTTGAGTGAATAATATCCAACTTTTACAGCAACCTGTTGCACCATCCACATGTAATAAACCGATTGAGCTTTATATTTTTATTGACCCCCTTTGCGAAAAAGCATTATCTCTTCAAACGACAATGCGTAAACTGCAAGTAGAATATGGTCATTACTTTACATGTCGATATGTCCTTAGTACGGAACTCTCTGCTCTCAACAGCATGACGAGCCGGATGAAAGGCTGTGTTTCCGGAGCGGAATTGGATATTACACATCCAGCATTACCTTCAATTGCAATTAAAGCGGCTGAACTTCAAGGAAAGCGAGCAGGTTTCCGCTATTTAAACAAAGTTCAAGAAGTAGCGACACTTAATACACGCAATATCAATTCCCATGCGACGTTAATTGAAATCGCCCAACAAGTTAACTTGGATATGGATGAGTTCGTATCCGACTTTGGTTCAAAAGAAGCAGCTCGCGCCTTCCAATGTGATTTATACTTAACACGTGAAATGGAAGTTGAAGAAATTCCAAGCATCGTATTTTTCAATGAATGCATTGAAGATGAAGGCCTGAAAGTAAGCGGTTCTTATAATTATGAAGTTTACGAGCATATTTTAGCAGAATTGCTTGGGGAAGAATTAATTCGCCAACCGGTTCCTGCATTAGATGAGTTATTCGATCGATTCAGCACCTTAACAACAGCTGAAGTAGCCGAAATCTACTCAATCAATGAACAACTGGCAGAACGTGAATTAAAGAAACGCATGCTTCAGCAAAAAGTAGAACGCATCATGACTGACGAAATTACACTTTGGCGTGCAAAAGAACGCACGACCTACTAAATAATTTATAAAACGCACTTATACAATATTTTGACCAGCTATGCATTCATGCAGGGCTGGTTTTTTTGTTTTCCGGAAGTTGTGCGAAGAAGGAATAAGGTAAGTGAGTTCTTTTAGGGTGGTAAGAATAGATATAGGTAAATTTGCCCCTGTGCTCGTTTATACGGCTGCGAATGGAGAACTTACTAGCATCAGTTAGGGAGATTATAAAAGCTGTTGTGAGGGATTCAGAAGCGTTTTTGGATGAAGTGCAGTAGCGCATGTTTTATTCGCCGTTCGGATTGGAAAAGTGGCATTTTTTAGGATTAAATTAGAACGTTTACCTTGGAATGTGGAAAGTTTCGAGTATGATGAGGAATACTTGCCTGATTAAGTAGAACGTTCTCTATTTATTCGTCAATTCAATTGGGAAAGTAGATTCTTTTGAGGTAAAAGTTGAATATTTCCCCTCGTATGTAGAAACTTTTCATTGAAATGTGGAACACTTGTCTGATTAAGTAGAACTCCCTCTCCTTATTAGACAATTTAATCGAGGAAGTAGAATCTTTTAAGGTGAAGGTAAAACGTTTCCCCTGATATGTAGAAACTTTCTATCGGAATGAGTTCTACTTGCATGATTAAGTAGAACTCCCTTTCCCCTTTAACCCGAGAGCACGAATTAGAAGAACAAAACAAAAGAGGCGCCTTATTCTCGAGAAATAAGACGCCTCTTTTTCACAAAGGGGATGGGAGAAATGTTCACGTTCAAACAAAGGGGTGTATGTTTGTTATGTGATTTATTTCACGAGTATTACTCTATCATGGAATAATATTTCTTGCAATGTATCTTTCACAATTTCACAAATTCGTCATATAGTAAGCGTTTCCATTCAAAGAAAAGTGGTTTAAAACAAAATGTCATAAATCTGTAGTCAAATTCCCGCCTCAAACGCCGATATATCAACATTTCTATACCATTTCCCCTTAATATCAACCGCAATCTTTTTTCATCAATTTCATCATCTAATAAGTAAATTTCCATTTTTTCAAGCAAAAAACGCACCTGAAACAGATGCGTTTTCACAAACTATTAATTATTTAATAATAATTTTTCAAGCTCTTCTAGCTTCTCTTCGAATACTTGACATGCCAATGCAATCGGTTCCGGAGATTCCATATCTACACCCGCAGCTTTTAATACTTCGATTGGGAAGTCCGAGCAGCCTGCTTTTAGGAAATTGTTAATATAACGCTCAACTGCCGGTTCGCCTTCTTCTAAAATTTGTTTAGATAATGCTGTTGCCGCTGATTGACCTGTTGCGTATTGATATACGTAATAGTTGTAGTAGAAGTGTGGAATACGTGCCCATTCCAGACCAATTTCCTCGTCAACTGTCATTGCATCACCAAAGTATTGTTTGTTTAGATCGTAATAAATCGATGTTAATTTTTCCGATGTAATCGATTCGCCTTTTGCATCCAATTCATGAATCATATGCTCAAACTCAGCGAACATTGTTTGACGGAATACCGTACCGCGGAAACCATCCAGCCATTGATTTAATAAATAGATTTTCTGCTTATCATCATCTAATGTTTTCATTAGATGATCAAATAATAGTTCTTCGTTACATGTTGAAGCTACTTCTGCAACGAAAATCGAGTAATCTGAATATTGATATGGCTGGTTGGCACGTGAATAATAACTGTGCATCGAGTGGCCGAATTCATGTGCCAATGTATAAAGGTTATTCACATTATTTTGCCAGTTCATTAAGACATACGGATTTGTACCGAATGTTCCCGAAGAATAGGCACCGCTGCGTTTCCCTTTGTTCTCTAGCACGTCTACCCAACGGCTTTCCAAACCTTTTTCGACGATTTCCTGATATTCTTTACCAAGTGGCGCGAAGCTTTCTACCATCGTTTTCTTTGCTTCGTCATATGTTACTTCCATTTTCACTTCTTTAACAAGCGGCGTAAATAGATCGTACATATGCAGCTCATCTACACCAAGTACTTTTTTGCGAAGCTCTACATAACGGTGTAATGCCGGTAAGTAATCATGGATTGTTGAAACAAGCTGGTCATACACTTTTTCAGGAATGAAGTTATTGCTAAGTGCTGCATGACGAGCAGAATTGTAATTACGAACTTTTGCATTTACATTATGTGCCTTTACATTACCCGCTAATGTAGTCGCAAATGTATTTTTATATTGACCATAAGTTTTGTAAACGGCTTTAAATGCTGCCTCGCGTACTTCGCGATTGTCGCTTTCAAGCATTGTAATGTAGTTACCGTGCGTAATTTGTACTTCTTCGCCGTCTTCCCCTTTAATTTTCGGGAATTCTAAATCAGCATTGTTTAATGCGCTGAATGTTTTGCCGGCTGTCGATGTCACTTCCGAAAATTGAGCAAGTAATTCTTCTTTTTCAGCTGATAGGATATGAGGACGGCCTAAGTTAAGTTCTTTTAAGCTTTGTTCATATAATGAAAGTGGTTCATAACTTTCCACATAGCTGTTTAATGTTGCTTCATCCAAAGCTAAAATTTCAGGCGTAATAAATGACCACGCTGCCCCTACGTTTGTGAGAACAGATCGCACACGACCATCCAGATCCTGATATTTACTGTTCGTAGTATCCTGGTCATGTTTTAAATGTGAATATACGTACAATTTGTGTAAACGCTCGTATAATGCATCGCTAAATTGCAAAGTGTTGTATAAGCTTTCCGCACTATCCGCTACTTTTCCTTTATAATTTGAAGCTTGTTTTGATAATTGCTCAACTTCCTTCAATTCAGCTTCCCACGCTTCATCCGATTCAAAGATTGATGTTAAATCCCATGTTAATTGCTCCGGTACTTCTTCACGCGTTAAAATTTGCTTTGCCATTTATTTGCCTCCTACTATTCCGATATTCGAAATTATAAATCTATTTAAACAATTTCAACATCCAATTGCAACCAATTCGTCGTATAGAACATTAAAAAGTTGTTCTTCGGCTATATTTTCATCCAGTTGCTCAATTTTAAGATGTCTTAAAATTGTTAAATAATGTTCCACCGCTGTTTTCCGCTCATTCGTCAGGTCCAATTGACTCCATTTGAAAAAGTAAGGAATCGCTTTCACATTCATCGTTTTAGGTGTGAGCGCATGGGCGTTCATAAAATGAAAAAGCCCTACTTGCCATTCTATACAGAATCGGTTAAAAGCATGCGTATTGCAGACAGGAATCCCTAAAAAAATCGGTAAACTCGTCATAATTAGCCTTAATTCATAAATGGCTCGAAAAAATCGATCGTTAACCCCTTTTTTACTCAATAGTAGACGGTGACGGATATAGTACTCCCGATAACTCCTGTATTTTTTTAGCAGCAGATGAAATTGTGATTTTGATATTTTCTCTGGAACTAAAAGCGGAAAACGTTGTTGGCTGAGCGGCAATGGCTTAACGACAGCAAAATACTGCAATTTATGAAGATGGATTAAATTGCTTATATAGTAGAAAGTTTTACTTTTTTCATCGTAGGTGATGAGGTATTTCTGCTTTTTATACCGTTGCATAAACTGCGCGTTTGTGTGATTGATTGAAATTTTTACAATACCGGGACTTTTGAATTTTTCGGGAGTGTGCAATATCCAGATCGGTGTGATTTCAGCATTTAAATAGCCGGTTGTACGCAGTTGAAAAGATGGATGCGCGATTGGGCTGCATTGAAACTCAATAGCAAATTGGCGATCATTAAATGCGATGAGAAGATCTGGTCTTTGTTGAAGCTGTGGTAAATACGGTTCAAGAACGGGACGTAGCTGAAGGCTTGTAAAAAGTTGAAAGAGGTGTTGTTTCCCGAGGAGATGCGCGGCAGATTCCCCTTCTGAAAACAAAGAATCGCATTCACTATTTTTTTGATGGGCAAAGTGCGGGATTTTTATTTGACCAGCCTTTAACAGAAGCTGTTCTTTACATTGAGGACAAAAAAAGGATTGTTGCTTTTTTAATTTTTGTAACTCATCCAGCGGCAGTTTCGACGTTAAATAGAATAATTGCTGTTGTTCCGTCAAAGCGACTAGCATTCGCTACCCCCCTTTTTTATCTATCTTAATGAACTGAACATTCAATTTCAACTTATAAATAGTAACTATTGGAAACTGGTTTTTTCAAAGGATTTCTACTTTTATTGATTGCCGTTCCCTTTTATAGACGAACTTTCCACTTTTCCGTCACAAGGTTCTACTTTCTCGATGCTCTGTTCTGCTTCACACGCATTATATTCCACTTTCCTCAACCATTATTCTACTTTTGTCCCCCTATATTCTACTTCCCTCAACCAGATATCCCTCAGCTCAAACACAAAAAAGCCACCTGAAATCAGGTGGCTTTCGTAAACTGCTGTCCTAATCAAAATACGTAATGATTGTTTCGAAGCAGTCTTCAGCAATGATTGTTTCCCCGTACTCTTCAAGTCGGTGCGCTGTAATTTTGGAAGCAGCTAAATATTCAGTACATAAAGCGATGATATTTCTCGCTTCCTCGCTTTCCAAATCTTTTAACTCTACATATAAATAGTAATAATCTTCCCATTTATACAACACAGACTCTATTCCTAATGGTGCTGCGCGTTTTGCAAGAGGTACTAGTTCGTCAATATCTTTAAATCGGAATCGGGCATTTTCAAGCGATTGTTCTTCTTCTTTTGCAGCTTTGCCAATCGCATTGAAGATCGATTCTTCCATTTCATTTAATTGATCTGATATATGAAGGTCATCTTCAAAGTTGCCTGTCATTGAAGAAGTTTCGGAGTCATTACCTACAGACGCGCGTGTAACAACGACTTCCAATCCACTTTCTGAAGCGTTAATATGAATCCAAATTGGACCATCTAAATCGAAATAATCATCTGTATTTATTTCACCAATGATATCCCAGAAAAGCTCTTCACCTTTTGCGCGATTGTACCATATTTCTTCACGAGTATAACCGCGGTCCTCGATATCACTATACGTAATAAATAATTTTAGCGTATTTTCATTAATGCGTTCGATGTCCATTAGACCTCAACCCCCTTCACAGTCATTGTATAGAACGTCGCTTTATTTCCAAGTGGCATACAATATGGCGTTCTATTGCATCGGAACTGAGATACTTTTAAATATTAGAAGTATCTATAACTCTATTGTATGATGGAATCGATTAAAATGAAAAGGAAAAACATTATTCAGCATAAATTATTTGAATAATTGAAATTGTATTGCACCACTCCATTTAAATCAAGTAATTAAGGTGTCTTTCTAATATGTTCTAAAATAAAAAAAAGATGCTACAATTGCACAATATGCATCCGTAACATCATGAGCGGTCTATTTAGTTAACCATGCGTTGGGCTTCTTGCAACTGGTATGCTCGTACTTTACGAGGCAGGAATCGACGAATTTCATCTTCGTTATAACCGACTTGCAGACGTTTTTCATCTAAAATAATCGGACGGCGTAATAATCCTGGATATTCCTGAATAAGCTCATATAATCGCTGTAATGGCAATGTTTCAACATCAACATTCAACTTTTGGAAAATTTTCGAACGCGTCGAGATAATTTCATCGGTACCATCTTCTGTCATTCGTAAAATCTCTTTGATTTCACTAATTGTAAGTGGCTCGGAAAAAATGTTGCGTTCTGTATATGGGATATCATGTTCCTCTAACCATGCTTTTGCTTTTCGACATGAAGTACAACTTGGTGAAGTAAATAATGTTACTAACATTGGCTCACTCCCTCTCTAATTGATTTCAATTCAATTGCTAGATGTTGCTTCCTTTTATGAAGAAGCACAAATGTATAAATAAAACTCAATTTAGAATTAATTTAATTTAAGATTCTGTTCCCATTATACATGAATAACCCATGTTTGAATATACAATGTCAACAAATAATTCAACTTACGTAATAAATTTTATTACGTATTTCTCTCTAATAAGCACACTTTCTAGAATTTTGCGCCATATTAAAATTTACCCATAAAATAGTAAAATAAAACGTACTGATTTTTAAAGTTTTTTCTCATTTATCAAATTGTAATTGAGAAAAAAGTCAGATAATATCATGCCATTTCTTAAAATATAATTATCTATTTACTACTATTTCCATTTTCGCTTTGTTTTATTCCTATTTCTTTAAATAAAACAATTGCTTTCTTTTCAATACTTACGTTATAATCCATTCAAGATTATGAAAAACGATGACGAAGAGTAGTACATTTAATTTGAATGCCTAGAGAGTCTGTGGTTGGTGCAAACAGATCATTCGTTAAATGGAATGGACTTCCGAGTTAGCTTGATGAACGTTTCTATTAGTAGTCCAGCTCGTCGCCTTCACGTTACGAAGTAAAGTGGCCAATTGAGGCAAGCTGGGTGGTACCGCGGATTTTAACATCATTCGTCCCTTCTATTTTCGAATAGAGGACGCATGATGTTTTTTTATTTTCATTTGATTTTTAAGGAGGAACACCCAATGAAAACCATCTTTTCAGGTGTACAACCAACAGGAACAATTACTTTAGGGAATTATATCGGTGCGATTAAACAATTCCCCGCTTTACAGGAAAACAACAACGCCATTTATTGCATCGTGGATCAGCACGCAATTACTGTGCCACAGGACCGCCTTGAGTTACGAAAAAATATTCGCTCATTGGCAGCAATGTATATCGCATGTGGCATTGATCCGAAAAAATCGATTTTATTTATTCAGTCAGAAGTCCCTGCCCATGCCCAAGCAGGCTGGATGCTTCAATGTGTCGCTTCAATCGGAGAATTAGAGCGCATGACACAGTTTAAAGACAAATCGACAGGTAAAGAATCCGTTTCTGCCGCACTTTTAACATACCCGCCGCTAATGGCTGCCGATATCCTTCTGTACAATACAGACATCGTACCAGTTGGTGAAGACCAAAAGCAGCATATTGAATTAACACGCGATTTAGCTGAACGTTTCAATAAGCGCTACAATGATGTATTAACGATTCCTGATATTCAATTGCCGAAAGAAGGCGCTCGTATCAAGTCATTGCAGGAGCCAACGAAAAAAATGTCAAAATCCGATACAAATTCAAAAGCTACGATTCGCCTGCTTGATACAGCAAAAGAAATCGAAAAGAAAATCAAATCCGCTGTAACAGATTCTGAGGGAATCGTTAAATTTGATATTGAAAACAAACCGGGTGTATCGAACTTGCTTATTATTGAATCTGCCCTATCCGGTACAGCGATTGCAGATTTAGAAGCAAAGTATGAAGGCAAAGGCTATGGTGATTTTAAAGCTGGAGTAGCGCAGACTGTTATTGACCATTTAACACCAATTCAAGAACGCTATTATGCACTGATTGACTCACCGGAACTTGATGAAATTTTGGATGAGGGTGCAGTAAAAGCGAATGCCATTGCCTCTAAAACACTCAAGAAAATGGAGAACGCGATGGGCTTAGGCCGTAAACGACGCTAATCATCCCACCAATAGCAACAATCAACAGATACAACTCTGCTCCATGTACAATGTACAGTAATACAGCATGCCATGAATAGCCGAGCGTGCGGTAATTCAAGTATAGAATCATATTACTGATCGACATGACACTGAGCCCATAAAAAAATAAAAATAGTACGAAGCGTGTCAAAACACCATCCTTCGTACAACTATACGAAAAACGAACGTGCGATAGAAGAAGCACGTTCGTTTTTTGTCATTTATTAATCTGTATATTTTTTGAATAATAAACAAGCATTATGTCCGCCAAAGCCCAGTGAATTGCTTAACGCATATTCAACTTCCGCTTTTCGTGCGGCATTTGGTACATAGTCCAGGTCACATTCCGGATCCGGATCCTGTAAATTCATTGTCGGCGGCAAAATGCCTTCCTTCAATGCAAGTACCGTAAAGATTGCCTCAATCCCGCCTGCTGCACCTAATAAATGGCCTGTCATACTTTTCGTTGAACTCATCGCCAATTTATAGGCATGGTCACCAAAAACAGTTTTGACTGCCTGTGTTTCAAATAAGTCATTATATGGTGTACTCGTACCGTGTGCATTAATATAACCAACGCGGTCAGGAGATACTTGTGCATCATCGATCGCCATTTGCATCGCACGTGCTGCACCTTCACCGTTTGGAGCCGGTGCTGTAATATGGTGGGCATCCCCTGTTGAACCATAACCAACGACTTCTCCGTAAATTTTCGCACCGCGCGCTTTCGCATGTTCATATTCTTCTAAAATTAAAATCCCTGCACCTTCGCCAATAACGAAGCCGTCACGGTTTTTATCAAATGGACGTGATGCAGTAGCCGTATCCGGATTTAACGATAACGCTGTGTTTGCACTGAAGCCTGCAACCGCCATTGTTACGATCGGCGCCTCTGCTCCACCCGTAATCATCACATCAGCGTCTCCACGTTCAATTACTTTAAACGCGTCACCAATCGAGTTAGTTCCCGACGCACAAGCCGTTACGGAACAAGAGTTGACCCCTTTTGCCCCAAGATAAATCGATACTTGACCTGAAGCCATATCCGGAATCATCATTGGTACGAAAAACGGGCTCACACGTCGAACACCGCGTTCCTGGAAAGTTAGAAACTGCTGCTCATGCGTTTCCATTCCGCCGATCCCTGACCCGATCCATACACCTACGCGGGGCGCCATTTCCTCTGTAATAGTCAAGTTGGCATCTTTTGCAGCCATCATTGAAGCAGCTATCGCATAATGTGTAAAACGGTCCATTTTGCGTGCTTCCTTCTTTTCAATATACTCTTCTATATTAAAGTCTTTTACTTCTGCCGCTACAGACACAGTAAACTTACTCGTATCAATTCGTGTTAATGGTCCAATACCAGACTTGCCTGCAATTACATTTTCCCAGGCTTGCTCTGCACTGTTTCCTACTGGCGTAACTGCACCGATTCCTGTAACAACAACTCTTCTTTTCTCCATTATTTAACACCCTTTTCTAAGTTAAGTTCTTTCCTCTATTTAAAGGTTAATTTCCATTTCAGTCGAACGCTTTCCAAAGGGAAAAATATTGTACCATTCTCCCAGGAGCCCAAGTTTTTATTTACCCCACTTTAATGCGAGCGCTCCCCATGTAAGCCCACCGCCGAAACCGACTAAAACAACGATATCATCATCTTTGATTTTACCAGACTCCAAATCTTCTACAATCGAAATTCCGATTGAAGCGGCAGATGTATTGCCGTATTTTTGGATTGTTTTCGACATTTTTTCCTCTGGCAAGTCAAGACGCTCTCTTGCGGCTTCCATAATGCGGATGTTTGCCTGATGCGGCACTAAATAATCGACATCTTCCTTAGTCATGCCTGCCTTTTCGATGACATTTACAGCCGATTCGCCCATTTGACGAACCGCAAATTTAAATACTTCACGACCATTCATCGCAATGTGATTTTTAGGATTTAAATATAGATGCTTTCCGCCTGTTCCGTCAGCTCCCAGTTCGAAAGCCAATATACCGCGCCCTTCCGAAACTTTTCCGAGAACGGCCGCACTTGCACCATCTCCGAAAAGGACAGCCGTGTTGCGATCATCCCAATCCACAATTTTCGACAGTTTTTCAACACCTACTACTAACACATATTCATAACTATTACTCTCAATAAATTGCTTGGCAATAGCCGTTCCATAAATAAATCCTGAGCATGCAGCGGACACATCCATTGCACCGCATCCCGATATTCCAAGTCGCTCTTGAATCTGACAAGCTACACTCGGGAAATTCTGATCCTGTGTAACGGTTGCCACTACGATTAAACCGATTTGATCCGGCTTAATACCTGCGTTTTCAATAGCTTGCACTGCTGCTTTATATGCTAAATCCGATGTTTCTTCATTCTCAGCGATAAAACGATTTTCAATACCTGTACGAGAACGAATCCATTCATCTGATGTATCTAAAACATTTTCAAAATCCTTATTTGGTATAGCTTTTTCCGGAACATATTTCCCCATCCCTATAATACCGGCATTCATATAATAGCCCCCTTGTTTTCTCGTGAATCAAAAAATATAACTAATTATTAGTAGTTGGTACTAATTATAGAGCATAATTATTTTGAACACAATTAAAATTTCTGGAAAACGAGGGATTGGACATTTATTCTTGTCTTTCTCCCCATTAAATTGGCTATACTAACCGAGAAAAACCTTACTGAAATTGAAATGCGGATGGACGTTTATTACGCTTAAATTTTTTACTGAAACAATTGTTAAAAACGAACATTGTTAGAGAAACAGATTCGAGCTAATCTTCTCTATTTTCCTGTTAATTCCTACTTAAAAAAGCGATAAAAATAGGCATTTATGACAACTTGAAGAATAATTTGATTCGCCCTTTTAATTTCATGAAGGCTTGTGGTATGATATTGAAGATGTAATTTCACAATAACGTTATAAATAAGTTCAATGAGGTGAATTTGATGCAATATATCATTACGTTCTTTTGGTCATTCTTATTAGTTTCAATGCTAAACTATGTAGTAAGTTCTGTATTAAGTGTAGATTTTAACTTCATGAATGGCGTAATCGTATCATTAGTATTCAGCGTATTAGTTATTATTATCGCTGCAATCATTCCAAACGAATCAACTCCAGAAGCAGAAGCAGAGCATCATTAATAGATAACAAGGGGCTGTCCGGTAAAATTACTGGACAGCCCCTTGTTATTTACCGCTCTATTTGTTGCGGCGCTTACCAGCCTCATTTTTTATTAGAACACTTCTATCCAATATTAGAAATTACATACTTGCTATTAGAAAAGTTTGCTTGTTTATTTGAACAGTAGCACCTCTTATTAGAACAACCGACATTTATACTAGAACTTCCGGCTTTTATTAGAACTTCTTCATTTTTATTAGAACTTCAGTCAGCTTTATTAGCATATCCCTCGCATACAAAAAACTTGTACGCATTCACGTACAAGCTTTTTTCACACTTAATTTGAATTTATAACCAACTCTTCATTTTCCAATGCAATTGACAATGTTCCACCTGCTGCGACTTCCCCTTTTAACAGCTCACGGGCAATAATCGTTTCTAAATGGCGTTGGACAAAGCGTTTTAATGGACGTGCACCGAATTGCGGATCAATCCCATGCTTGACAATCCAGTCGACCACTTCACCGTCCACTGATAACGTAATTTCCTGTTCGGCAACTCTATCTTGAAGCTGCTTTACATATTTCCAGGCAATCTTATGGAAGTGCTCGTTTGATAAGGCATGGAACATAATAATATCATCCATCCGGTTTAACAGCTCTGGTTTAAAGTGCTGGCGTAATGCCGTTTGGACAAGCTGTTCCGATTCTTCTGATCCTTCCAGTAAAAACTGCGAGCCGATATTCGATGTCAAAATAATGACGGTATTCATAAAGTTGACGATCCGCCCTTGGCTATCTGTAATGCGGCCATCATCGAGCACTTGCAGTAAGATATTCGCGACATCCGGATGCGCCTTCTCGATTTCATCCAAGAGTACAACTGAATACGGGTTGCGGCGTACCGCTTCTGTCAGCTGACCGCCTTCTTCATAGCCAATATAGCCTGGAGGTGCTCCTACGAGTCGCGACACAGAATGTTTCTCCATATACTCGCTCATATCAATACGGATGAAATGATCTTCTGAATCGAATAATTGTGCGGCCAATGCTTTTGCCAATTCGGTTTTTCCGACACCAGTCGGCCCTAGGAACAGGAAGCTTCCGATCGGTTTATTCGGATCTTTAATACCTGAACGTGCACGCCATACTGCTTCTGTTACATAAGTTACCGCATCGTCCTGACCGACTACCCGTTCATGCAGCGTATCTTTTAAACGGAGCAGCTTTTCGCGTTCACCTTCAACAAGCTTCGTTACCGGAATACCTGTCCAGCGTGAAATGATTTTAGCAATTTCCTCTTCCGTCACTTCTTCACGCAGCATGCGGTTACCTTCCGACTGTTTCAGCTGCTGTTCCAGCTCGGTAATTTCCTTTTCAAGCTGTGGAATTTTACTGTATTGGAGCTCACTTGCCCGCGCTAAATTATTGCCTGAAATAAATAAGTCATCGCGTTCGGCCTCCATTTTTTTCAGTTCATCTTTTTTATCGCGCACGATTTGCAAGCCGTTTTTTTCAAGCTCCCACTGTTCTTTCATCGATTTAATCGAAGTTTCCAATGTATCAATTTCATCAGTAATTATTTCAAGACGCTTTTTGCTCGCGTCATCTTTTTCTTTTTTCAAAGCCTGCTGCTCGATTTTAAGCTGTGTAAGACGGCGCGTTAACTGATCCAGTTCCTGTGGCATTGAATCGATTTCAATACGGATCATTGCACATGCCTCATCAACGAGATCAATCGCCTTATCCGGTAAAAAGCGGTCTGTAATATAGCGGTTTGCCAGCTGGGCCGCTGCAATAATTGCGCGGTCATGAATGCGTACGCCACGATGATGTTCTTCAAATCGATCTTTTATACCGCGTAAAATGGATACCGTATCTTCAATAGAAGGTTCCCGCACCATTACTTGCTGAAAGCGGCGTTCCAAGGCAGGATCTTTTTCGATATACATGCGGTACTCGTCCAATGTTGTTGCTCCAATACAATGCAGTTCACCGCGTGCAAGCATTGGTTTCAGCATATTTCCTGCATCCATTGCTCCGTCCGTTTTCCCTGCACCGACAATTGTATGAATCTCATCGATGAATAAAATGATACGTCCTTCTGATTCTTTTACTTGTTTTAATACAGATTTCAGTCGCTCTTCAAACTGTCCGCGATACGATGCACCGGCAATGAGCGCACTCATATCCAGTTCATAAAGCTCCGCATCTTTCAATCCTTCAGGTACATCCCGTCTCACAATACGCTGTGCCAATCCTTCGACGATCGCTGTTTTACCAACACCTGGTTCACCGATGAGAACCGGATTGTTTTTTGTTTTACGTGACAGAATACGAATGACATTTCGGATTTCTTCATCTCGTCCGATAACCGGATCCATCTTACCTTTTTTTACTTGTTCAATTAAATTACGTCCAAATTGTTCTAATGGCGGACGATTATCTTGAGTTTGATTAAATTGCATACAGTGCACCCTTTCATTTAGTTTGACCTTTTTTGATTAATTTAATTATAAGTCAAAATTGGTCAAACAACAAATAATTACACCCAGATTCCTTCGCATATATGTTCGTAAAAAAAAAATCGATCACTTTGCCTATATGCAAAATGACCGAATTTCAAATGATTTATTTACTTTTATTAACGAATACCTAATGCCATTTTTGCATAACGGGACATATTGTCTTTAGACCATGCCGGTTGCCAAACGATGTCAACTTTTACTTCTTTTACTTCCGGTAATTCACTTAGTGCAGTTGTTACTTGGTCAACAATTACCGGAGCAAGCGGACAGCCCATTGATGTTAATGTCATTGTAACAATTGCTAAACCCTCGTCTGTTAAATCCACTTCATATACTAAACCTAAGTTAACAATATCAATGCCTAACTCAGGGTCAATTACGTTTTCCAATGCACCTAACATACTTTCTTTCATATCGTGATCAATTGCCATTTTTAAATTTCCCCTTTCGCCTTGGTGTTATTGTTAATCATAGCAGAACGTATGGTTTATGCCAAACATTGCGCCATAAATTGCGTGACTTGCAAAATCCCATTTCTCGATACGGCATGGCCTGCTTTTTGTTCTGCCAAATAAGTAATATGTTCTGCTTTTTTTTCTTTTTCTAGTTGTTCAACATAATCTCGGCTCATATGATAAGGAACGACCGTATCGCGCTCACCATGCCAGAAAATAATCGGTTTGTTTGCCCATAGATCCTCATGCTGCTCCATATCGAATTTTTGCAGCATTTGAAGCAAGCCTGTTTGCTGTTCTTCAGACAATGGGAATGTTACGCCTTTTTGCTTTAATTCCTCTACTTGATGAAGAGCCAGTTTCGTATAACTTGTCGTTCCCATGCAAATACCTGCCGTTTCGATCCAAGGATAGATCGCTAAACATCCTGATGTAACGATTCCGCCCATTGAAGTTCCGGCAATACCAACTTTGCTCCCAGCTAAGTTTTTCAGCTTCAATTCTTCATAAATAGTATGTACTTCTTCCACTGACTTTAATACAATTTTCCAGAAGTTAAAGTTCATCTGGTCTTCCGTCAATTGATTCGAGCGCTCACCATGCAATAATGCATCCGGAAGTATAACGCGTATACCTTGCTGCACAAACTGATAAGCATAATGTAAATTATGTTCCTTTGCGCTTAAAAAACCATGGAGAAAAATCACGACTGGTGTTTGCTCATCCATCGTTTCATCATATACATGCAGTAATGGAATGGACTTCCATTGTTCTTTATTAACTATCAAATTTCTCACCTCTTTGTTTACATTAGCAAAAATTGGTCAATGTTTCAAAACTTTGACGAATACTAAATTTGCACGTTACAATTATACCCAGGCTAAAGGAGGCTTACTCTTATGAACGAACATTTAATTGTATTAGATTTAGACGGCACTTTATTGACGGACGAGAAAAAGATTTCTTTGCTGACAAAGGAAACGTTGTTGAAAGCAAAGGAAGCCGGTCATCAGGTGATGATCGCGACAGGACGTCCGTATCGTGCAAGTCAGCTTTATTATCAGGAGTTGAGTTTAACAACCCCGATTGTCAATTTTAACGGAGCCCTCATCCACCACCCTAAAAATCCGATGTGGAAAGCGATTCATACAACAGTCGATTTAAGCGTAGTCCACGATGTTGTAGAATCTGTTCATAAATATGAATACGACAACTTAATCGCCGAAGTAATGGATGATGTATATCTTCACCGTGAAGATGAAGGTGTGCTTCAGTTGCTGCATATGGGTAACCCCAATATTTTAACAGGCGATCTGAAAAATACATTAAAGGAAGACCCGACAAGTTTACTCATTCAAGCCGATGATGTAAATACACCGATTATTCGCAAGCATTTACAGGATGTCCACGCTGAGCTGATCGAGCATCGACGTTGGGGGGCGCCTTTCCCAATTATCGAAATTGTCCATAAAGGGTTAAGTAAAGCGGTAGGCATCGACTATATCGCAAAAGAAATGGGCATTCCGCGCGAACGCATCATTGCATTTGGCGATGAGGACAATGACTTGGAGATGATCGATTACGCTGGTGTTGGGGTTGCGATGAGTAACGGGATTGACGATTTGAAAACAATCGCCAATGAAATTACATTATCGAACAATGAAGACGGTATTGCGAAGTTTTTGCAGGACCGCTTGAAACTATAACAGCTAGAATGTAAACAGCCTGGAAAAGCATGTGGTCTGCTTCTCCAGGCTATTTTTATTGTGCTGAATTCTCGGCACGGCGTTTTTTCCCGCGCTTCATAATAACAATCATAAATGCTGTGTACAATACAACGACCAAACCAAGTGCCACAATGTAAGAAGTGTTAATACCCCGCGCTTCAATCACCTGGTACACTTCCACCATTTCGCGGTCTAAAATAATCGCATAATTGCCGTCCTTATTTTCACGAATAATTTCACTGTTGAACATGCCGCGAACTTCTTTTCCTTCACCTAGCTCAGCTACCGGAATATGCACACGTTTTGTCTTACTACTATTATTAATGACAACAATCCATGTTTCCTTATCAGATTTGCGTTCGAATACAAGATAGCCGTCTTCATTTTCAAGCCATTTAAATTCCCCGCGACGCAGTGTCTCGGAATCATTTCTTAATGACTGGAGCTTTCCTACATAATCGGCTAATTCCGAATCCGTTTTAAAATTGTAGTACTGGTGCGCTTCAACACCCGCTTCCCCATTCATCGCAATTTCAGATCCATATTGCACTACTGGCACACCTGGAAGTAAGAGTGTGCTCGCGATGGAAATTTTACTCCGAGTCGGCGGATACATACCTTCCTCGGTTGCCGCCAATGTGAAGCGATCCGACCAGATCGTATCCGTCATGGATAAAACCGGTGTCCCTGAAAGCATTTCCTCGATATGAGGATCCAGTACAGTCGTATTTAAATCGACATTTTTAAATGCATTTGTGAAGTTTGAAGCAGTATCACTATAAAATTTCGCGTCAAAATTTGCATCACTTTCCGCATTCGCAATTGTATAAGCACCTGCTGCTTTTAACTGCTCGATAAAGCGATTTAAAAATGCAGTATCGGCTTGTTCGATATTCGTCAAACGAACTCCGTCTAATTTATATGTACTCACAAATTGTACAGCACTGTTGATCAGCTCATTCTGTACTTCTTCATTCGTTAAGTCCCACTGTATTTTCCCATTATTCTCAGATGCTACAAATCCTTGTTTTTCTGAAAGTTCATGGTTTGGACTTACATTGGAAATAGGGAAATCTACCATTATTTTGATGTCACGTTTTTGATAAGCCTCGATCATTTTTTTAAATTCCTCTGCTGTACCAAATCGGTGGTCAAACATTGTATAGCTCGTTGGCATCGACCCATCATATTTTTCAGTCTCAAATACAGAGCCAATCGAAAGCATCGTATACCCCATATTTGCAACATAATCGATTTTCTTCAGTAAACCATTAAAATCCCCGCCTGCAAACATCGTCGGGTCCTGTGTATTTACTGTATCATCATCATTTTTACCGGTACCATTAAAGAAACGGTCCACTAAAACGTCATATATACTTTCATCTGCAATCGTACGCTCTTCTTCCGCATTTGCAACAGCAGCAACTGACAATGAAGTCGAAAGCAGCACAACCACAGCCAATGTACGAAACCATTTATTAAATCCCATTCATTTCCCTCTCTTTCATTTACAGTCCAACGTCATTTTACCAAAAAAGGTACAAACGTAGCTAGCTTAAAAAGTTATTTATAGGAAATTCGGCAAATACGTGACAAAAATGTGTATGGATTGTTACATAAGGTTAGGAATTGGTGGCGCTGTGTCTTTTAATAGAAGTTTTCGTGTGGAAAGTGGAACGATTGATTGGGAAAGGAGATTATTTTGGCTATAAAAGAGAACAGCTCTCCTCATATGTAGAATGATTCGCGGTAATATAGTAAGTTTTAGGGATATTAGAACCTTGCGGGGGAAATGTAGAACGATGGCCCAAGAAAGTAGAACAACTTGGATTTGATATGGAACAATTATCCATTAAAGTAGAAAGGTTTGCGACAAATGTAGCAATTTCCGGAGATAATGTAGAACGAATCTCCTTAAATGTAGAACCTCTCAATTCTGCCTTTACTCCATACAAAAAAGCGTGTAAAAAGCCACCTCCACTTTTTACACGCTTCAACCTTTATTAGAAATTTACACCGATACCCATGCTTAAGCCTAAGTATAATGTGATTAATAGAACGATACCGAAAAGTACCCAGAACATGTTGACAGATTTGCCTTTGTTTTTGCGTACTAGCACCATTTCCATAAAGCCGATTACTAAAATACCAAATAAAACTTTCATATCATAGTTCATGCCGCTTTCAGTAATCTTGTCGCGCCATTCCAGGAATAAAGACAACCCTGTTACGATTACTAAAATATACATTACACGTAAGATCATGTGTACTGCTTTCATCTTTTTGCCGGATAATGCAGCGATAAAGAATAATATTAATGCTATTACCCAAGTCGTGATGTGCATATGTGTCGTACTAGTTAAGAAATCCACGAATTTTCCACCTCTTCTATTTATTCTCTACAGGCAATATCCTACCATGTAAAGCTATATAAATTCAATTGAATCTGCCAAGTGTTCTATGAGTTGTCATAAAAAACGAAACTTTTCCGCAAAAAGGCAGTAGATTTCCCTATACCAGAAAATCTACTGCCTATTAATAGCGAATCTAGCAATCTGCAGCTATGAATATCCTAATTTCATTAAGCAAATCGGTTTGCTAAAGTCCCGATTCCTTCAATTGCAATTTTCACTTCATCGCCTGCTTTTAAAAATTGCGGCGGGTTCATCCCTTTTCCGACTCCGGCCGGCGTACCTGTTAAAATAACATCGCCCGGTTCTAATGTGACATATTTAGAAACTGTCTCAATAATTTCCGAAACGGAAAACAGCATATCTTTTGTCGAACCGTTTTGACGTACTTCACCATTTACTTTCGTCACAATTGATAATGCATGCGGATCAGGAATTTCATCTTTTGTTACTAAATACGGCCCCATTGGACAGCTGCCTTCCAAGCTTTTCCCTAAGAAAAACTGCTTATGCTTCTCCTGTGCATCGCGGGCTGTAAGATCATTGGCGATTGTATAACCGAACACATAATCAAATGCCATTGCTTTTGGAACATTTTTTCCGCGCTTGCCGATTACGACAGCCAACTCTCCTTCATAATCAAGGGAATCCGTCACATCTGCATGCACAGGTAATGTTGATTCATCCGGAGCAATTGCAGTTGGTGACTTTGTGAAGACAACGATATGTTCCGGTGCCTTTTCTGCACCCATTTCACGGGCATGATCACTGTAATTTTTACCAACACATAAAATATTTTTCGGTGTACGAGGAACTGGCGACAGCCATTCAATATCAGAATAAGCCAGTTTGAACTGAGCACCATCTTCATGATTCTGAGCTGCCTCTACTAATTTACGAACTTGCTCAACAAATTCATAGCCATGTGCAATCCCGTCAATAATTGTTTTCGGAAAGTCTTTTAGTACATTAAGTTGGTTTTGGATTTCAATAACATCCCAAACTGCCTCTTCTTTTTTTACTTTTGGGCCAAACTTTACTTGTTCGTTTACTTTAAATGATAACAATTTCATAACGTGGAGCACTCCTTCTGTTTTTTTACATCATACATTAAAACAAAAACAATTGCCTTACTTTTCTGACAAAAAGGGACTTAATACGTAAAACTAAGCGTTCGGCGCATAAAACTTTTTACAATACCGTATTCTTTGTTCACGCTTTACGGTCTGCCGGTTTGCCGTAAGTAAATCTCTTCAGCAACGCTTCAATCGGTCCTTGTTTATATTTTGAGAAATAGATTTCCGCAAACAATACTTGGATGACGAAAATTCCGACCGCCATATAAATCCCCATCTGCACATCTACTTTTCCATATAAACCGAATCCCCAATTGTAGAACAGTACCGTACAAATGACGGACTGCATCAGATAGAGGGTAAGAGACATACGGCCAGCCTTTGCAATTGGCGACAGCATTTTTACAATGACAGACAATTGTGTCAGCAATGTGATGACTGCCATATAGCCAATCGCCAGCAACGGTCCACCAATGTAAACTTGCAAGTATTCATTGCCGAATGTTTGGTCACCGGCAATCGGCAAGCTCTTCATATAAAGTCCACCGCCCATACCAGCTACAGCCAGAATGATCCAAACAGCGATTTTTTCTTTCGCTTGCTCGATGAGACGCCATTTCGCAAGTGCTGCGCCAAACAGCATATAAGGTAATATCGTAAATAAAGACGAAATCCACATCATGACACCCATCTGAATCGATAAATCATCCAGACGCTGCATAAATGCATCTGTCCAGTTCCCGATACCGTATGCTGTTAAGGCACTTTGAATTGCTTCAATATCGACAGAAAAACTATCCGTTGATGCCGTAAAAAAGCCTGCTGCAACATATAAACTTAAATTAAAACCATGATACAAAGCATTTACCGCAATTGCTACAAGCAGGAGCCATTTTGCCTTTAACCGAATAAGCGCGATTAAAAATACACCGCAAAACGCGTACGTCGCTAAAATATCGCCCCACCAAATAACAACTGCATGAAACATCCCAATGCAAAACAACAAAATGAGACGCTTCGGTGCAAACCGGTAAAAATCGGCGCCCGTCTCCTTTGCTTTAATATATTGCATCGCTAGTCCATACCCGAACAGCATAGAAAATAACGGATAAAAGCTACTTTGTACATAAATATCCAAAAGCTGCTGGAGTATGACATCCTGCACTTCGTTAAACCAGCTGCCTAAATCCGCTATATGCGGCATCGGTAAGTAAAATCCAAACATATTCACTAATAGAATGCCGAGCAAACTTACACCGCGCAATATATCGAGTGTCGCAACACGCTCTTTCGTACCTACTGGGCGAAAATCCACCGTCAAATCCCCCTAATCTATTTTCACTTCTTGTCCAATACTGTATAAATATAAAATGCGTTCACTTATTTGAATACGCTTAATTGATTGGACAGCATGCTGATAATAGTTTAATTGAATTTGGTACGACTTTGTCATTTTTTGTTTAATTTTCTCAAAATCGCCTAATAAATATTGTTCGATATAGTCCGTTTTATAATCAAGAAGCACCCAGTTCCCATGTTCATCTTCAAAAATACAGTCGATGACACCTTGAATAATTTGGGCGTCCCCTTCCTGATCTTTCAAACTAAGGGTAAATGGTTCTTCACGCAGCACTTGTTTCGCTTTTTTAAAACACCCACCTATTTCTGTTTCGAAAAAGGCGAATACCTTTTCTGCCGAAACCGCATCTGCTTCGATTTGCTGCAGAAGCTGACGTTCTACGAGTGATTGGATATACTGTTTTGTCTCTTCAATCGATGCAAATCCTTGCTGCGGGATATGCTGCATAACTGCATGGACAGCTGTACCGACTTCGGTTGCCGAAAGTTTACGTTCTTTTTTCCCTTTCAGCATAAAGCTTGGTACATCGGTTTTTACGTAGCGCTTCGCTTCCATATTGTAAAGCTGCTCTTCTTCCATTTGCTGCAAACTTTCAAGACGCTTTTGCTCAGACACCGACGTTTTCGATTTTTTCGTCACCGCATTTGCGTACGGGTACGGTGTTGTAAAACGTTTTGTCAGCAGCTCCACCAGCTCTTCATTCACAGCCTGTTCAACCACTTCCTGCTCCACCGTTTCCGCTTCATTGGCAAGCAAATAGTCGCGGTTTGGAATAATGCGGACTGTCCACTTTTCAGTTGTTGCCGCGTCATTCGAATAGCCGTAATCGGCAAACAGGAAATCATTATGTCGGGCAACAGCCGGACCGACCCAACTTAAATAACTGTTCGCTTTTGAACGAATGTATGCAGGAAGCACCGTCTCCTCCAGCTCCTGATAAAATGCCCATTCTTCCTTCTGCTTCTCCCAATCTTTAATCGAACCGACTAAAATAAGTCGTTCCTTTGCACGAGTCATCGCAACATATAAAACACGCATTTCCTCAGCCTTCATTTTCGCCAGCTTTTTCTCCTTCACATATAAATGCGGCAAAGAGGTCGAAATGATATTTAAATCCGGATTGACCGATTTAATCGCCAAACCGAAATCCTGATCGAAAATATAGCGGCTGCCTAAGTCTTTTGTATTAAAAGCCCGGCTCATCCCCGCTACAAACACGACCGGATATTCAAGCCCTTTTGATTTGTGGATTGTAAGCAATGTCACGACATCATCAGCTTCACTTGTCGATTTCGCAATCCCTAAATCGTCTCCGCGTGAACTCATGCGGTCGATAAATCGCAGGAAGCGGAATAATCCGCGGAATGACGATTTTTCATAGCTTAATGCACGGTCATGCAGTGCCCGTAAGTTCGCCTGTCGCTGCTTGCCGTTCGCCATCGCGCCGACCATTTCATAATAATTCGTATCTAAATACACTTGCCATACTAAATCAGCCAATGCCCCGTGACGGGAAAACTGCCGCCATTTCTGATGCATTGTGAAGAACTTATCAAGCTTAGCTTCAGTTTCGATTGGCATGTCACCCGCTGCTTCTTCTTTATATTGTTTTAACGCTTCATAAAAAGGTACTTTTCCATTAATTAAACGGATTTTTGCCAGTTCATTTTCCGTTAACCCGATAAACGGAGCACGCAGTACAGACGCGAGCGGTATATCCTGATACGGGTTGTCGATGACTTTTAATGTGTTAATCATAATCATGACTTCTAGCGATTCAAAATAACCACCGTCCGTTTCGGCATATAGCGGCAGGCCGGCCAATTTGAATTCCTCCGCAAACGTCGTATACCATGTACGTGAACGCATCAATACGACAATATCGCGGTAGCTGACAGGGCGCATCGATTTCGTTTTCGGATTGTATACTTGTCCACCACGATCGACTAAATCACGGATGCGCTGGATAATGTAGCGCGCTTCCTGCTGTGCCGAGCTGATGCTCTCTTCCTCTGAACCATCTTCGCTTCCCGGAATGATTTGCGCTTTTGAATCACCTTCCAGTAAAACTAATTCAATCGGTACTTGCTGTTCATCATAGCTCGCCCCGAACTTCAGTTTTGCCTGTTCATCGTACGCAATTTCACCGACTTCTTCATCCATAATTTGCTCAAACACATAGTTCGTACCTTCCAGCACTTCCGAACGACTACGGAAATTGGCATTCAAGTCAATTTTCATTCCTGTGCCGGACGGGTCTTCTTCAAATCGCTTATATTTATCAAGGAAAAGACGTGGCTCTGCAAGACGAAACGCGTAGATGGACTGCTTTACATCGCCAACCATAAACATATTCCCGTCCTGCTCCCCGCCATTTTTCACAAGCTGTAAAATTGTTTCCTGTAGAAAATTGACGTCCTGATACTCATCGACAAGCACTTCTTTGAAACGCTTCTGGAAATTCAATGCAACATCGGACGGCAGAGGCGGATTTGACGTACTTTTTTCATCCGTCAAAATTTCCAGTGCATAATGCTCTAAATCCGAAAAATCAAGCAGGCCGCGCTCTTGCTTCGCCTTTTTAAACGCTTCACTGTATTCAATCGTCAGTTTTACGAGCGTTTCCAAAATAGGCTTTGTCGCCGCCATTTCCTGTACATACAACTTTGGATGGCGTGCAAAAAATGTTTCCTTTAAATCAGACAGCATTTCTTTTGCCGTATCACGATGATTTTTCGCTACCGCATAATATTGTTTATCTTCCTCGGTATCCTTTTTCGTCAATGGCTTGATCCGTCCGAACTCAACAGCTGGAATCAGCTCATATGCCTGTTCCCATGAACTTTCTTCCATTGCCTTGAGTACATGCATAACCCCTGTATATTCAGCTTCAAACAATGGCTTATTTTTCTCTAACGCTGGTGTAACGGACACAATTTGCAATCCTTTTTCAAGACGAGTGGCAATTTCTCTCAGGCTCCCGATAATAAACGGGCGGACTTCCTGCGCAATGACCAGTTCATCAATTGGACTTTCAGGATCAATATTATATTTTTCCGGCAATGCACGCAGCCACTCATACGGGTTTGGCTGTACGCGCGATACTTTATACATTTCCTGCAGCAACAGCTCAATCGCCTGGTCACTGCGGTCAGACGCAAAGCTGTCGATTAATGTATAAAGCTCCTCTTTCGTGAACAATGCCTCCATATCACCGCGGTATGCCTTTTCAAGCACATCCATCAGCACATCATCCTGTAATAATGAAGCTTCCTCCGTACTTGCCAGACGGAAACCCGGGTCCAGATCAATCGTGTATGCATATTCACGGCAAATCGATAAACAGAATGAATGCAATGTAGAGATTTGTGCTTTGTTCAGTAAACTTAACTGACGGCGCAGAAATTGGTTGTTCGGATTTTGGGCAAGCTCCTTTTCAAGCGCTTCTGCCATACGGTTACGCATTTCCGCAGCCGAGGCATTTGTAAACGTTACGACGAGCAGCTCATCTACATCAATGCGCTTGTCTTCAGGCGCTAACATCTTCTGAATAAGCCGCTCGATCAATACGGCCGTTTTTCCTGAACCGGCCGCTGCCGATACTAATATGTCATGACCGGATGCATAGATGGCTTTCCACTGCACATCTGTCCATTGAACATCATTCGGCTTCGCTGGAATCGTCATCTGCACATACCACCTTTTTAATATTTTCGAATACTTCCTGTTCCGGCTGTTTTTTAATTTCATTATAGCTGTTGCCGGTTTCCGACTGGTCGAACTGGCAAACCGATTTAAAGCTGCAATACGTACAAGCCTTTTGATTCCCTAGGCTGTACGGTTTAATTTCCGTATTTCCGCGGTAAATTTCATTGCCCGCCTGACGGAATTTATAGTGTACAAATTCCTGCAGGTTTTCCATCTGGTCCTGTTCGATTACTTTTGATGAACGGCTGTTAAATTCCGGATTCTCGCCGCTTTTAAACGCTGCCGGCACAATAATCGATGTTTTACTCGGCTCAAGTGACTTGTCCATCAACTGTGCCACTTCCACATCTTTTACCATATAGCCGCTTAACTTGAACTTCTCCTGACGTAAACTTTCCACACGCTCATACTGCTCATAGTCCTCTGTCGGAATAAGCGGATTATGCACATGGAGATAGAACATCCCTGCTGCCTGGACAATGATATTTTCCAGCTCCGATAAGTCCTGGATGAACTTTCCTTCGCGTGCGATAATCGGGATATTTTTCATCGCTACATCCAAATACGTCAACAGCTGCAGTGAAATCCCGTTATATACTTCTGTAAAATCGAGTTTACGGCCGCTAGATTTATAATCAATGACGCGCAAATACAGGTTTTCCGCATCTTTATATGCATCGATCCGGTCAATTTGTCCGCGTACATACATTTTCCGGTTATGCTCCAAATCAATTTTCAGTGCTTCCAGCGGATTGCGGTCATCCTGTTCCGTATTTTTATCGTCTCGCTTCCCAAATGGCTTTTCATGAGCAATCGCTTTAAACTTCGACAGCTCACTTTGATTAATGAGCGCATAAATCGTACGGGCAACAATTTTCACAAGTTTCGTTTTAATATATTCGAAACGGTGGCTGCTCTTCAGAATACTGTAAGAGAAATAATCCGCCAGTTTTGAAATCGTTTCATCCGCTTTTTTATAGCACGCTACATATGTTGTGAGCGGAATCGATGGCTCTTTCTCGGATAAAATCGTCCGGATCGCCTCATGGAACAGATCGCCCATCGCGAACGTTTCCAACTTGAATTCAGTACGCTCCTGCAGTTTCAGCCCGTAGGACGCAAAATGCGAATACGGACAGCTGTAAAAGCGTTCGATACGCGACACACTCGCCAAGAAATCTTCGCCATACAATGCTGTCGCTACTTCTTCCGTTAGAGGCTCCGCTTCATTTGTCGTATATAAAGGTTTTTCCACGACATTCAGCACATCTTTCCAGCGCTGTTCCCGTTCGTAAAAAGCTTTTAATGCTGCCCATTCTTCTGTAAGTGGACGTCGCTCATGCTGCGCCTGCTTCAGCTGGGTCATTAAGAAGCCAATCGCCGGTGATGGGTGCTGTATATAATTGAGCACATTGTCCTTTTGGAACTCGTCAAGCGGGTCCATTGCAATTTTTCGATGAGGCAGTGTACGAACCACTTTTTCATCTGGTGTACCGCGGTTTTCTGTCATTTCAAACATGCTGTGAAGGCGGTTAATATAAAGTGATGGCAGTTTGCTTTTACTTTCCTCGTCTGCATTTGCATACGTAATATATAGATATTGTGTCGATGAAGAAATTGCCCGGTAAAACAGGAAGCTTTCCTGCAGGAGCCTGCTTTTTATACCTGGTGCAAGTTCCACATCGATTTTTTCAAATGTTTCACGCTCATCATCAGACAGCAGACCTCCCGCTTCCATACGCATCGGGTACACCCCGTCATTGACACCGATTACGAAAATCGCCTTTTTATTATCAAATCGTGCAAACTCGACAGTCGAAACGGTCACTTCATCCAATGTCGGCGGTACACTTGCAAATTCCAGTGTTTCAAAGCCTTCATCCAAAATTTGCGCAACTTCTTCCAACGGCATAACTTTATCGCCGAACATCAGGTCAAACTGCTCCAAAATATGAATCCAGCCATTCCAAGCCTGCTCATGCTCCAATGACTGATGCAGTGAAGCGGACTGCTCTTCCTGCTCCTGCATTTTTAACAGCTTTTTATAAATATCAAGCTGCTCCATAAATTCATACAGTGCAACGACAATTTCACGGCCTGTCTTTTTGCCTTTCAACCGGTTCTGCAATGCCAGTACCGGTTCACGGATTAAGTCTCGTACCGATTTCAAAAGCTGTTCATGCTCCAGCTCGTCTTCTGTCTGAACCGCATTTACTTTTTCCAGTGATTTAAAGCGACGGTAATGCCATACTTCCTCTTTCATCCAACGGTCATGAACAATCCCTTTTGCAATGACGAAGTTTTCCAATATATCCGCTCTGTCTCTCATCGCGACTAAGTTGGCTCCATAAGGGAAGAACAGATCTGTTTTTATACTTCTGAAAATCGGTTCGTATTTCCAGTTTGTTGTAATAATTTCCAGTACAGATCGACTAAATTCGATAAGAGGATGATAAAGCATCGCCCGCTTCTCATTTGAGAAAAACGGAATTTCATACTGTGTAAAGGTCGTTCCGATAATCGCATCATATACATCTGCCTGTCGGTACATAATCCCGATATCTTTATAACGCAGTCCCTTTTCCAGAACAAGCTGTTTAATTTCCTGGGCAATACCTTGCACTTCTGCGCGCGGATTTACGCCTTCCAATATTTTCGTGTGTCCCGTTGATTCGACTGGTCTATCGGTAATTTTGTCGAAGCAATGTTCAATCTGCAGCAAGTCCCGATTAGTCGCACGGTAATTTACTTCTAAATGAACACGCGGCTCCTCTTCAATATCAATTCCTCGTTCGAATCGTAACTTTTGCAGCTCATTCTTTATTTTGTCATACGTCATCGCAGCTCTGTAAAATACCGATCCTTCCAGTAGATCCATTTGCGGGTCTTCCATCGGGAGCACAATTGTGACACTCTTCGCATAAATAAGCAGCTCTTTTAAAATGGCAAATTCCTGTCCATTAAACGAAACAAACCCGTCCAGATAAATATCGGTATTGCGCAAGCTTTCCATTTTCGGAATACGTTCAATTAGCAGAGGGAAATAGCCATCGCCATCAATGTAATCTGTCCCGATCCGTTCATGCAACTGTTTTAAAATAATGTTCAGGTCATGTAATTTATGAAGCAGTACTTCACTTGCCCCGTTTAATCTTAATGACTCGATCAATGGCTCGATAGTTTCCACATCGATATGATATTGGCTGAATTCCTTTAATACCTGCTCGACTTCTTTCGTAAAACCGGATTTACCTGCCGCGCGTTTAAATAATAGGAACTCTTCCTGATGTTCTTCCAAAATGCGTCGTAACAGCATGCGGTACCCTGTGCCGTCAATACGTTCGTGGGCGATACCTCCTTCATTTTGCAGCACAAACCAGGCCAGCCGTTTGAATGTCATAACTTGTGCACGCATCATTCCTTCTATATCATAGTTCGTCGTCAGCTCATATTCCGTTGTAAACGACATTTGGTCAGGAACTAATATAAAAATTGGATGTCCAAATATATTTGTTTTTAAATCATTGACTATTTCACGGTGTATCAAAGTCGTTTTCCCCGTGCCTGCCCGTCCTGTTATAACTCGTAACGTCACAATTCCCACCTCACTTCTATTTCTTTCTTCTATTATAATATAAGAATGCATGTTCGTGCATTAATTGCCATCATACAAAAAAGCCCTGTCTTTTCACATTTTGTTAAAAGACAAGACTGAAGCTTTTTATTTATGTTTTCGTAATTTTCCAATCTCACGCAAATCTCTTTCCACACGCTTATTTAAAATGTGTTCGATCAATTTGCCGATTCCCCAAATAATTAAAATTATCACAGCTGAAATAATAAGTTTTACAGGAGAGGTTAAAATATCACGTAGATCACTGCCTAAATAGCTAATCAAGAAGATCAAGATCGGTTTTGAAATAAGGAGTGTCAAAAAATAATATTTCTTTTTTATATTGGATAAACCGGCGACCGTATTGACAACGACAACAGGTGTAAATGGCAGGCACAGCAGCACAAACAATGGTGTAAATCCTCTAATATCCACCCAGTTAATCAGTTTTTTCACTTGTTTCTGCTCTTTAATCCGACGGAAAAGACGATACTTCCCAAACATGCGAATCATGAGAAAGAACATGTAGGAGCCTGCGACCGTTCCAAGCCATGACAGTAAAAAACCCCAAAATAACCCGTAAGCTGCAGCATTGGCAATGATGATTACAAACAGCGGCAATACAGGGATAAATGATTCCAGGAACGTTAATAAAATCCCGAAAAACGGACCTAACAGTTTATATTTTTCTACAATTGTTTCAATATTATCGATTGTCATCCATTCTAACATAACTGCTCACCCCTACCAAAAACGATAAAAATTCCTGAAGCTACACAATGTAGTCTAGTACAATTTAATCTTAACATAATTTCTTTATACCCGTTTTCACCAAAAAAAAGAACCTCGTCTTAGCGAGATTCTTTTGAAATTAACTAACAACTAATAACCCGATTTTGTGGTTATCATCTCGATGGACAACATGCTGGGCTAGACGCAATTCGCCTGAATGATCAAGCACTTCCAAGCGACAATGGGCAGCATTAATCTGCAATGCTTTGTACAAATCTTCTTCTGTAAAAACATCTTGTCCATTTACACGTTTAATAATTTCACCTGCAGCAAGTCCCATTTTCTCAGCAGGAGAATCTGGTAAAATGCCGGCAATCATCACACCTTTATCACTGCGTACAACAGCATAACTGTTGCGGTCCTCTGAGCGACTATAATGAATACCGATAATTGTACGGGAAATTGCACCTAATGCTAATGCAGCTGCACCTAGTATCGGCAGGAAATAAGCGGCTAATCCGACGACCAGCACAAATTGTCCTATCATAATAATCGAACGTCCCATTTGCGGATACACATTCATCGGCAGCTTTTGACGCACCATCTGCTGGAATCCGATAATAAACGGGAAAACAATGATCGAAAACTGTTCTGCTCCGATCGTAAATTGTGGCCAATAAGGCGCAAAGTTTTGAATGCCTTCACCTGGAATAATCGTAAAGACAGGTAAAATCCAAAGTTGCTTACTGAAATAGCCTATCCCATTTAATCCACGCTTTGTTTTCTCCACAATCGGTGAAGCAAAACGGGCACCATACCGGCGAATTAAAATCCCTTCCGCCATGAGTAAGAGCCCCGTCATCATCGGAATTGTCATAACAAGATCATTTGTAACATTTCTGCCTGCCAATTCGAGTGTTCCGATTGTATATGACCAATCTTGCCATTGCATCCAAACGATTCCACAAAAAGCAACCGCCATCACAATCGCTGGCGATAATAATTGATACATATAAATGAATAAACCTACGAAACTTACAATAAAAACAATTGTCAATAATTCGAGTGATACTGTTAAGCCTATTACAAGACTAAATAAGGAAATAATAACGGACAGCATAAAACCCATCGCAAGCATATTTTTCAGCTCGGACCAGCCACCTAATATCCGTCGGTTAAAATACCTTCGTTCGCGCTTCACTCGGCGATATCCTAAATAAACTGCGGAAATGATGGCGACATAAAACAAAGGATTTATAAAAAATCGGCCAATCCCTTTTAAAATTTCAATCAAAATTGTTCCATCCATATTCTCACCTACCGTACGAATAATTGTACCAAATCCTTTCCGTAATGCGTAGTCCCATTTGTACCGGAAATAAAATAAAGGCTTGTCGGGAAAATTGAAAATCTACGGGTGAGTTAAATAAATTGGATATTCTTCAGATCGTTTTTATGTTTATCATATAAAAAAGCCCGTTTCATTATGAAACGAGCCCTCAATATGCTTTACACTGTCCATCACTCAAACTGATGCATAATATAACTGATCGCCATCTGCAGTTGCATGTCATTTACTTTTGACTGTTTGAATGTTTGCAGTTCTTCTGTTAATTCATGGAAAAATACTTCATCCATATAGCTTCCTTCTGCAATATCATGCTTTTTTCTGAAGCTTTCCACTTCCTGTGCCGTATCCTTATCAAAGAATCCATCTGTCCGGCTGATACTGTAGCCGAGTTCACTTAAAATACGCTGGCTGTAGGCAACTTCTTCACTGTATTCTCCCTCTTCAAATCGGCCTTTCAGTATTTTTGTTTCTACACTGTAAAGCGGATGCTGTGTCACTTCGACATCTGGTTCAATCCCTACATCATGGATCCACTTTTTCGAAGGAGTAAGCCATTTATTCGTCGACAGTTTTACTTCTCCGCCATTTTGAAGATCCCATGTTTGTTGGACCGTTCCTTTACCGAAGCTCGTCACCCCAATAATGACCGAACGTTTCCAGTCCTGTAGGGCACCGGCAAACACTTCACTAGCTGATGCGCTTCCTTCATTTTGGATAAGTGTTAAAGGTGTGTCACGCAGCCAATTTACGTAAGGCTGGAACTGTTCCACTTCCTTTGTTTTCAGTGGCTCTGTTACACCGTCATGATTTTGCATATACGCAAAGATTTTTTCTTTTTGCTCGAACATGCTCATCATTTGGGCAACACTATGTAAATAGCCACCTGGATTGTCCCGCACATCAATGATTAACCCTTCTACTTCCTCCTTCATCACTCCATCAAGAGCCTCTTTCCATTCTTCTGCTGTTTTTTCACCAAATAGATTGATCGTTATATAGCCGAGTTTTCTTCCTTCTACTTCAAGAACTTCAGCTTCCACCGTATCATTTTTCAAACGTTCTCTTTTCACGACCAACTTTAAATGCTGGTCCAGTTCCGGTCGATAAATGACAAGTTCCACGGCTTCCCCTTCTTTACCATACATCAGCTTACGAACTTCCCCCATAGATTTTCCGTCAAGTCTTACTTCATTAATTTGTATAAGCTCATCCAATGGTCGAATGCCCGCTTTTTCTGCAGGTGAAGCTTTAATAGGGGCTACAACGATAATCTTGCCATTCGCATCTGCCAATTCAACACCAATACCGATTCGTTCACTTGCGAGCGTCTGTTTATGTAATGCCGCTTCTTGCTCCGAATAATAAGTACTATAGGGGTCATTTATAGCATTTGCCATCCCTCGCAGTGCACCCTCCACCAATTTTTCAGAGTTGACATCATAAACTGATTCGCTCGTGATTAACTGATGCAGTTCATTGACTACCGCAAAATCTGCCTGTTCCTGCTGTGGCTGCGGCTTCTTTTTCATCACACCATAAACAATTACTCCGATACACACCACCGCAACTACTAATACTAATAAAAAAATCCGACTTTTTCGCACGAATTCTCCTCCGTTCCATAAAATTTATGAAGCGAATGAAACTTTCATACTTATAAAGTCGAATTTAAACGTCCTAAAATTAAGATATTTTAAGATTCCGGCGGCCGAATCGTCTCAATTCCTGCATTTAATCTAGTTGAATTACATTTTCCCGCAATGCATCCAAATCCAGTGGTCCGATAATTTGCTTTTGTATTTTTCCTGATGTATCAATCATATATGTTGTTGGCATCGTCATAATTTCATATTGATAGGCAACAGCTTCAGTTTGTTCCAGTACGATTGGGAAGGTAATGTCATAACTTTTTAGAAACTGCTCTACACGCTCCAGCTTTTCGTTGGCGTACGTCATATTGACACCGACAATCTCCACATTGTCTTCTTCACGGTATTTTTCGTAGTATTTTTGCATATGCGGCATTTCCGCTTCACATGGCGGACACCAGGTTGCCCAGAAATTCAGTACGACACGCTTCCCTCTCAGCTCCGAAAGTGTCAGTGGCTCGCCCTGTAAACTATATAATGTAAAATCCGGTGCAAACTGCCCTTTTTCGAGGCCGACTTCTTCATCCAGTTCAACTTCTTTCCCTAATGCATGCTCGTTGATTGCAGTACTTTGATCGATTTCAGCTTTTATGTAAGTGCCAAGCATCGTAATGACAAGCACTAAAATAATACCGACTCCAACATTTTTTTTCATCAACTTCACCCCACATTTCTTCCTATTAGTACATTATCATAACTTTTAGATAATTATTCAAACGAAAAAGGCAAAACTTTAATAATTAAAGTTTTGCCTTTTATATAACTTACAGTGAAATATAGTTTAATGGGTTGACGGCGTTTGAACGACTACCGTTCCATTCACCGACATGGATCTCAAAGTGTACATGAGGTCCTGTTGAGTTACCTGAATTCCCAAGTCGTGCAATTTGCTGACCTTTTGAAACAGATGCGCCAACACTCGTGTTAAATCCGCTTAAATGGGCATACGTTGTCGTGAATAATTGTCCTTCAATCGAGTGCGTAACCATTACAACATTCCCGTAACCATTCATCGAACCAACATAGGAAACAACACCATCCGCTGCTGCAACAACCGGTGTTCCGATTGAGTTGGCAATGTCAATTCCTAAGTGATTTTTACTTCCGATTGGTCCAATATCACGCCCACCGAACCCTGATGTAAAACGGCCCGCTGCAGGTCTTGTCCAATGTCCTGAAGAAACAACCGGCAAGTTTCCGGAACTTACAGTACTATTGCTGCTGCTACTGTTTTGTTGTTTCTTTTTAGCAGCCGCAGCTTCCAATGCCTTTTGACGGGCAACTTCCGCTAATCGGCGCTGTTCTTTAAGAAACTTCTCTTCCAGCTCTTTACTTAATTCTACCTTATCATCGTACTCTGCTTTCAGTTCTGTTTTCTCAGATCGTAGTTTCGCTTCTTCTTTTTCAAGCTCTGCTACTAACTGTTTCTTTTCTTTCTTTTGTTGATTTAACGAAGCCATCAAACTTTTCAATTTCGCTTTATTCGCTTCAAGCTCTTCTTTCGTCTTCACAAGCTCCAGCTTTTGAACTTCAAGTTTTTCCTGGTCTTCCTTTTGCTCACGCATAATTTGACGGTCAGCGTCCATAAGTGTGCTTACAGCAGAAAAACGATCGATAAAGTCTACGAAACTATTTGCTCCAAGCAGGACGTCAAGGTAACTAACTGTACCTGATGACTGAATCGCCCGTGCACGCTCACGCAATAGTTCATTACGTTGCTCGATCTTCTCTTTTAATTCTGCAATTTCATCTTCTAAAATAGAAATCTCTTCGTTTGCAATTTTAATATCCAATTCGACAACGGCAATACTATGATTCGTTTCATTAATTTTTGCACCAAGTTGTTCTAGTTGCGATATGATTTTTTGCTGTCTGTTTTGATTTGTTTGAATCTCGTTTGTTTTTTGTTCGAGTGATTTATTAATTGATTTCTTTTCTGCTTCGAGTTGACTGCGCTCTTTTTTCAGTTCACTTAATGATGCTGCGGATGCTGCCGGTATTTGAACAAATAGTACTAGCGCAAGTATTGCTGCAATGGTTTTAAATGAACGCGTCGTTAGCTTCTTCAAAAACTTTTCCCCCTAAATGCATGGGTAATAGTGGCTCTTTTTGTCTCTCTAAGATGTAAAAAACGAGCCACTTCCCACTATTTTCGTCATTGTCAATGTTGCCTTGGCAATGTGTGACAGTCGCTGAAAGAAGTTATACTTTTAAAAACTTACGAACTGACATGAAACTTCCCCATATACCGATGAACATCCCGATGAAGATGATTAATCCGTTCACCTGGTACATAAGTGGTGTTACTTCTAACATTTGGAACAATTCCCCTTTTAATCGAGGTGCCAATAAATCATAAATATTGTAATAAGCAATTGTAACGGCTGCGACTGGAATAATAGATCCAATCAAACCAAGCCACATTCCTTCCAATACAAATGGAATGCGGACGAAAGAATTTGTTGCCCCTACAAGCTTCATAATTTCAATTTCATCTTTACGTGCAATAATCGTAATGCGAATTGTATTAGAGATTAAGAACATCGCTGTAAACAGCAGTCCTAAAATTAATACGAGTCCAACATTACGAGCGATTTCTAAGAAGTTAAATAGTTTTTCTACTTTACCCTCGCCATATTTTACTTCAAAAGTATTGTCTAAGCTATCAATCTGCTTGGCGACATCAGCTGTTTTCAAAGGATCGACAGCTTTGACGTACAGCACATTATATAACGGGTTGTTCTGTTCGAATAAACTTAATTCATCGCCAAAATCTTTAATTAACTTACTTAATTCTTGTTCTTTAGAAGAATATGTAACTTCCTCGACATCCGGCATATTATGAATCTCGTCAAGAAGCTGCTCTTCTGCCAATTTCGCTTCTTCCGCTTCCGGAATAATATCAATCATGACACGAATTTCAACATCGTTTTCCAAATCGGAAGCGACTTTGTTTAAATTCATCATAATCGCAGCAAATACACCGACCAATAATAATGTAACCGTTACAGCACTAATAGAAGCGATTGTCATCCAGCTGTTACGGCCTAATGATTTAAAACTTTCACGGAAATGACGAGCAATTGTTCTAGTTTTCATAGCCGTAGTCACCTCCGTACTCATCACGGACGATCATTCCGCCTTCAATTGCAATAACTCTTTTACGCACAGTATTTACGATTTCACGGTTATGTGTTGCCATCAAAATCGTCGTACCTTGGCGATTGATTTCTTCGAAAATATTCATAATTTCCCACGATGTTTCCGGGTCTAAATTTCCCGTAGGCTCGTCCGCAATCATCACTTTCGGACGGTTTACAATCGAGCGGGCAATTGCTACACGCTGCTGTTCTCCACCTGACAGCTCATTCGGCAGCATTCGCACTTTATGCTTTAAGCCCACCAGTTCAAGTACTTCCATTACCCGTTTGCGGATGACGCTAGGCTGTTCTTCAATTACTTCCATCGCGAACGCTACATTTTCATACACTGTTAAGCGCGGCAATAATTTAAAGTCCTGGAAGACGACACCAAGATGACGGCGTAAATGAGGTACGCGATTATTTTTTAGCGTTCTCAAATTAATGCCATTAATGATGACATCGCCGGAAGTCGGTTTTTCTTCACGGTACATCAACTTAATAAATGTCGATTTACCTGCTCCACTCGGGCCAACAATATACACAAATTCACCTTTTTTTATATGAACCGTAATCCCGTTTGCGGCGACGACCCCATTAGGATACTTCTTCACTACATTATTCATTTCAATCATTCACGAAACCACCTAAGCTCAATATCTAGAATTTTAAATTTTAGTCTTACCCATTATAGCATTTTCAGGCTCAAATTTTATTACATTTTCTTTTCAATGTAAGCCCCGTCTCGTTTTCAGGCTCCCGGAGCGCCATGACAACATTACTAAATTTCATTTGTTCATAAAATTTCATGGAATTATACTTATTTTTTGGTTTTCGTAATGTAATTGTTAAAATATGAAATGTTCTTAATATAATAAAATACTCTACACTATTTTTAATTATTCGACGATTTTACTGAAAACCCTTCTCAGCATTTGGATTATTATGGTATTTTTAGGGGGATTTTTAAAAAAATTCTTTTTCTATGTAGGAATGCGGCAATTTGTGACTTTTTATTGGAGATTTGGGGGAAAACAAAAAGTTCGTATAAATTTGAAAAGCACCCAAATTCTTTGTAAGAAAATGGATGCTTGATTTTATAAGGAATTTATTTTTTTGAAGAATTAGTCACTCGAGCTTCACGGAATCCGGAAAGCTGTAGCTAATATCCTACACCTATTGCAGCGTATAGCGTACCAACACTGTACCTGTGCGAGATTCTCCTACTAATTTCAAGAGTTTCGCGCCTTCCAGTTCTTTAGTGAAACGTACCGATTTTGACAGGAATTGCTCTTCTTCTTCTGTAAGCAATACATCACTTAAACCGATATCTGCTTTTCCGAAGTTCGAGTAAACCTGACCATCCAGTGCCACTGTTTTCGGCACGTAAATTTCTACTGAACCTGCTAGAGCACGGGCCTTGATTTTATGCGCTTCCGCACTCGTTGTTGTAATGACAACATGTCCATTCATCGATTCAGCTTCTACTTCATTTAATTCACCATCTACATATATACGTCCATTCGCTGTGCCGATTTCCAAATCTTCACCTTTAATATGACGGGCTTCTACTGCACCATTGCTCGTTTGCAGTTCCGCATGATCAAATGTTGCATTTTCCAGACGGATTACCCCGTTATGTGTACGCGCTTTAACTAACTTTGCGTCAACCTGTTCGATTGAAACGCTACCTGTTAATAGTTTTGCGATTATGACGTCATAATGTTTCTCTGGAATAGCTACTTGTACTTTCACTTGTGCAAATTTATTTGTAGACTGGATAAATAATTTGTCATTTGTCAGCTTCGACATATTTTCCGTTGCCTGTGCAATCGTTTCTTCCTCTGTACCTTTTAACGGCGTTTTCCCTGTCACATTTACAGTAACTAATTCATCCGCTGCGCGTACGATATTGATTTTACCATTGGCGATTTCCAGCTCTACCCCTTTAACATCTGCTGCAGGGTAAGCATACGTTTTAGTAAACTCAACTTTTTCTCCAAACGGTGTATCAATATCAAGTTCTTTAAACTTGGATAATGCTGCACCGACCAATCCTGTCATGCGTGTGCTGAATTGCGATAAATCCTGTTTGATATCGCCCATGAACTCGTCCATCTTTTTATTGAATTCTTTATCGTTAAATGACTTGCCGAAAATATCTTCAAATCCTGTTGTTTTACGTTTTTCTTTTTGCTCTTCAAAAACCGGTTCTGCCTTATGCGGCTCTTCCCCAAACTTTTCTTCAAAAAGCGGTTGCTCGACTGGTGCTGCTTGTGATGGAGTGGATTCCTTTTCCGACGACAATTTTTCCAGTAATACAATTGCCTCTTCTGCCGTAATTGTACCGCTTTCAACTAATTTTAAAATGCGTTTACGTTCTTCTTGCATAAAAAAATTCCTCCCTCTGCTTCGTATATAGTTATTATACGAGGAGGGAGGACGAAAAGTTTCGTTTGCGCTCTTAGTTTTTCAATCTATTTATTTTGCGCTTCTTTAATTCTTGATTCCATACGTTCACGGTCGCGCTCCAAAATCGGTTTTAAGTAGCGTCCTGTATAACTTTCCTTCACTTCGGCTATTTTCTCCGGTGTACCTGTCGCTAAAATTGTACCGCCACCTTCGCCACCTTCAGGACCTAAATCAATAATATGGTCGGCTGTTTTGATAACATCGAGATTATGCTCAATCACAAGCACGGTCTCACCGTTTTCGACTAAGCGCTGCAGGACAATCAGCAAACGGGAAATATCATCGGCATGCAAACCAGTTGTTGGTTCATCCAAAATATAAAATGACTTACCGGTTGAACGACGGTGCAATTCCGACGCCAATTTCACACGCTGTGCTTCACCGCCAGATAATGTAGTTGCAGGCTGACCAAGCTTCACATAACCAAGACCTACATCGACAATCGTTTGGAGTTTACGCTGGATTTTAGGCAAGTTCCCGAAAAACTCCAACGCATCTTCTACCGTCATTTCCAAAATATCAGAAATATTTTTATCTTTATATTTTACTTCAAGTGTTTCGCGGTTATAACGCTTCCCGTGACAAACTTCACACGGTACATAAACATCCGGTAAAAAGTGCATTTCGATTTTAATAATGCCATCCCCGCGGCAAGCTTCACAACGTCCGCCTTTTACGTTGAACGAAAAACGTCCTTTTTTATAGCCGCGCACTTTCGCTTCATTCGTCATAGCAAAAACATCGCGAATATCATCAAATACGCCAATATACGTTGCAGGGTTAGAACGTGGTGTACGACCGATTGGCGATTGATCCACATCAATTACTTTTTCCAGTTGTTCTAAACCTTCTATTGTTTTATGCTTGCCCGGTTTTACTTTTGCCCGGTTCAGTTTTGATGCGAGTGATTTATATAAAATTTCATTCACTAATGTTGATTTACCGGAACCGGACACACCAGTAACGGCAATGAACTGACCTAATGGAATATCGACACTGACATTTTTCAAGTTATTTTCAGATGCGCCTTTAATCTTTATTTTCCGGCCATCTGATTTACGGCGCTCAAGCGGCAGTGGAATAAATTTCTTCCCGCTCAAATATTGGCCGGTAATTGATTCTTTGTTTTTCATGACTTGCTTCGGTGTCCCTTGTGCAATGACTTGACCACCATGTACACCGGCACCCGGACCGATGTCGATTAAGTGATCCGCTGCCATCATCGTATCTTCATCATGTTCGACGATAATTAATGTATTACCGAGGTCACGCATATTTACAAGCGTATTAATTAACCGGTCATTATCACGTTGGTGGAGCCCGATTGACGGCTCATCCAAAATGTAAAGTACACCTGTTAAACGGGAGCCGATCTGTGTTGCCAGTCGAATACGCTGTGCTTCCCCGCCGGATAATGTTCCAGCAGAACGTGCAAGCGTTAAGTAATTTAAACCGACATCCAATAAAAACTTCAGTCGTTCAATCACTTCACGAATAATTAAATTCGCAATTTGGCGTTCTTTTTCCGTTAATTCTACTGAACTAAAGAACTCATACATTTCCTGAATAGAGTGGCGTGTCGCTTCCGAAATGTTCTGATCTTTAATTTTCACTGCCAGTGTTTCCTTTTTCAGACGGTGCCCTTTACAAGTCGCACAAGGCTGTTCGGTCATGTACTTTTGCATCGATTCACGTACATAGTCTGAAGAGGAATCTTTAAAGCGACGTTCGATATTTGCAATGACGCCTTCAAATTCGATATTTTTCTTATGCATACTGCCATAATCATTTGTATATTCAAATAGAATTTTCTCTTTTCCAGAACCGAATAAAATTTTATCCATTTTTTCCTTAGGAATATCTTTTACCGGTACATCCATTGGAATGTTGTAATGTTTGCATACGGATGCCAACAGCTGCGGGTAATAGTTGGAAGATACGGATTCCCATGGTGCTATCGCATTTTCAAGCAACGTTAAATCCCAGTTGTGAATGACTAAATCGATATCGGCCTTTGCCTTACTCCCAAGCCCATCACATGTAGGGCAAGCCCCGAATGGACTGTTGAATGAAAACATGCGCGGCTCAAGTTCACCAATCGAAAAGCCGCATAATGGACATGCATGATGCTCACTGAATAATAGCTCCTCATGATCAATAACATCGACCAGAACGCGGCCATCCGCAATTCTGAGCGCTGCTTCAAGGGAATCACTTAAACGCGTTTCATTGCCCTCTTTTACGACAACACGGTCCACGACTACTTCAATTGTATGCTTTTTATTTTTATCCAGCTCGATATTATCATCGAGATCACGCAGTTCCCCGTTTATACGGATACGAACAAAGCCTTGTTTTTTCAAGTCTTCAAGCAGCTTCACGTGAGTTCCTTTTTTGCCTTCAATAACAGGGGCAAGCAGCTGCATTTTCGTGCGCTCCGGATATTCCATCAGGCGGTCAACCATTTGTTCAACTGTCTGCGATGTAATTTCAATCCCATGTGTCGGGCAATACGGTTTTCCGATACGCGCAAAAAGCAGTCGCAAGTAATCGTATATTTCTGTTACTGTCCCGACTGTTGAGCGCGGGTTACGGCTCGTTGTCTTCTGGTCAATCGAAATCGCTGGTGACAGTCCTTCAATTGTATCGACATCCGGCTTGTCCATTTGTCCTAAAAATTGTCGTGCATATGCAGACAATGATTCGACATAACGACGCTGCCCTTCCGCATAAATCGTATCGAATGCCAGTGAAGATTTACCGGAACCTGAAAGCCCTGTCACAACGACAATTTTATCGCGTGGAATTGTGACATCAATATTTTTTAAATTATGCGCTCGTGCACCTTGTACGACAATTTCTGTATTTTTCACATTGTTCACCCTTCTGCTTTCAATTCAAATATCATGTCACGTAGTTCAGCCGCGCGTTCAAAGTCCAGCGCTTTTGCGGCTTCTTTCATTTCAACTTGCAATGTTGCAACAAGCTTCTCCAGCTCTTTTTTCGTCAGCTTTTTACCGCCTGTCACTTTTGTAATATATGTTTCTTCCTGTTCCGCAGCTTGTGTTGCGCGGATAATATCAGGAATCTTTTTAATGATTGTTTTCGGTGTAATACCATGTTCTTCATTGTAAGCCATTTGGGTTTCACGACGGCGCTTTGTTTCACTGATCGCCTTTGTCATTGAATCCGTCATATTATTGGCATACATAATGACATGACCGTTCGAGTTACGCGCAGCACGTCCGATAGTTTGAATAAGCGAACGTTCCGAACGGAGGAACCCTTCCTTGTCCGCATCCAAAATTGCGACAAGAGATACTTCGGGAATATCAAGACCTTCCCTTAATAAGTTAATGCCGATCAGCACATCATATGTCCCTTTACGAAGTTCCCGGATAATTTCGATCCGTTCCAGCGTTTTTATCTCCGAGTGCAAGTATTCGACTTTCAAGCCCATTTCTTTTAAATAGCTCGACAAATCTTCGGACATTTTCTTCGTCAATGTCGTAACGAGTGTCCGTTCATTGCGACGGATTCGCTCATGAATTTCATCGATCAGATCATCAATTTGCCCTTCAATCGGACGGATATCAATTGTCGGATCAAGCAGCCCTGTCGGACGAATGATCTGTTCCACCATGTCCGGTGTATGCTCTAATTCATAAGGTCCTGGTGTTGCAGATACATAAATGGCCTGGCTTACTTTCGACTGAAACTCATCAAACATGAGCGGACGGTTATCCAGTGCGGACGGCAGACGGAAACCATGCTCGACCAATACTCCTTTACGAGCCTGGTCCCCATTATACATACCACGTACTTGCGGTAATGTAACATGGCTTTCATCAACGACAAGCAAAAAGTCTTCCGGGAAGTAATCAAGTAATGTATACGGCGTCGCCCCTGCTTCACGCAATGTTAAATGGCGCGAATAGTTTTCGATACCTGAGCAGAAGCCCATTTCCTTCATCATTTCCAAATCGTAATTTGTCCGTTGCTCCAGGCGCTGCGCTTCCAGTAAACGGTCTTCAGAACGCAAGACAGCAAGACGCTCCTCCAACTCTTTTTCGATATTTTCAATGGCAATTTTCATCTTCTCTTCACGGGTAACGAAGTGGGAAGCCGGGAAAATGGCTACGTGCTGACGGTCCCCTAAAATTTCACCCGTCAGTGCATCCACTTCACGAATCCGGTCAACTTCATCCCCGAAAAGCTCGATTCGGATACAGTGTTCATCGCGTGAAGCCGGGAAAATTTCGACAACATCCCCACGTACTCGGAACGTACCACGTGTAAAGTTAATATCATTACGTTCATATTGAATGTCGACTAGTTTCCGCAATAGCTGATTGCGCTCGATTTCCATCCCTGTACGAATGGAAACGACCATTTCACGATATTCTTCCGGATTACCGAGACCGTAAATACACGATACAGATGCGATAATAATGACATCTTTCCGTTCAAATAACGCAGTCGTTGCCGAGTGGCGCAATTTATCGATTTCTTCATTAATACTTGAATCCTTTTCAATGTACGTATCGGTTTGCGGTACATACGCTTCCGGCTGGAAATAGTCATAGTAGCTGACGAAATACTCAACCGCATTGTCCGGGAAAAATTCTTTAAACTCACTATATAATTGGCCGGCCAGTGTTTTATTATGTGCCATCACAAGCGTCGGCTTATTCACTTCTTTAATTACATTGGAAATCGTAAATGTTTTACCCGTACCTGTCGCCCCAAGCAATGTCTGGTGACGCTTGCCTTCTTTAACACCTTGTACGAGCTGTTTAATCGCTTCCGGCTGATCCCCGGCAGGCTGATAGGCGGACTTTAATGTAAAAGTTTCTGTCATATTTAGATTATCCTTTCTGTCACTTATGGTATCTTCTATTTTAACATACCCGTTTTTAATTTACGATAAAATTGCGAACGTACATTCGAATTTAGTGTGGCGTTAGCGTCTTAGATGCGCGTTGTTGGTTTTATTAGAACTTTTGTGGTGGATATTAGAAAAGTACGGTGACTTATTTGAAGATTCGAGCCGGTTATTTGAAAATCCTAAGCACATATTAGAAGAATTATCCTTTTTATTAGAAAATAACCAATTTATTAGAACTATTTTTATTTTATTAGAATCTTTCCATCATATATTAGAAAACAATCGGAGCCCCGATTTTGCCCATAAAAAAAACCACCTGGAATAGGGTGGCTTTTACGAAACAGTTTCCAATAACTCTTTTAACTCTGTAGTATAGCTGTAAAATGCTTGTTCGTTCTTTTGATCTAACGATGTATCGATAAGTAACTTTAATTGTTCAATACGTTGCATCCGCTGCAACCGACTAATAAATAAATCTAAATAAATTTCATTCAATAGCTTCTCTGCATGATGTTCAGTGGACTGCTGACTAACCGCTTTTAAAAAGTCTGTATACGAATAATATTTATCCATCGATATCACCTCGACCTCTTTTACCCATTATAAGTTAAAAATCATACAATTTGCAATATATTCTGAAAAATTATCATATGACAGAATTTTCTAAATATAATGTTGATTTTTAGCACTTTATGCAGTAGTTTAGATGTATAGTGAAAATTTAAGCGATTAAAAAAGTAGGAAAGATAGGGGATGCAAAATGATCAGTAATTTAACACGAAATTCCAATTACATTATTTCTAATTCCACCTTTTGTTTGAAGTCCTATCAGCATCGAGATAAAATTCACACTACTATATTGGACAAGTACGGCAAATCTACCTCTCCGTATAAGCCTCTAAAAATTATTCGCGATACATGTCGTCTGCATGGAAGTTCCTATGATGCTAGCAAATATCAGGCGAGGGGATTTTTCGGAGAGAATAAACATAAATTGCCGATCATGGTGGCCTATGATTTCGGGGACCCGTGCATTTTATTCCCGCTGTTTTCGCCGTATTCATCTCAAAATATTTGGATATCCTTGAATCCTATTATTAATATTAGTGAAGACGGGGATAAAACGCTCGTAACTTTTGTGGATAATACTGAAATTAGTCTGGACATCAATATGAAATCATTCAACCAGCAATATGTACGCGCTGCGATGTACTATAAATATCTGCTTTTACAGCGCAATAGTATCTTATAAGAGCATCAGTTTTTTTTTAAATATTCAGCAAGAAGTAACTCACTTTGATTACGAAGGCGAATATTCGAATATCTTCTACACTCCATGACTCCCCCAAAGTAAAAATGATACTCGGTAAACAAATCATCCGTTTTGCCTCTCACTAAGCGCATCTGATGAAGTTTAAAATAGTCCTTCGTTTCTTTTAAGTCATGCTCTATTTTGATACGTACAGCATCGATTAATTGCAAATAGGGATTTTTAAATTTGAACGGACTTTGCTCCACTATTGAGTAATCCTTCCCAAGAATAATTAACAGCAACGGCAAATAAATCCCTGCCTCATAATACGGAATCGTTTTAGAAGGAATTTGCAGCATACGAATACCTCCAATTAATAAGAACGTTTGTTCGTATATGTATTTTCACATATTTTTTTATATTTGACAAGTGGAAAATAAATACCTAGCTTAAATTTCACTAAAAAACCGTGCCTTAGCTTTTTTACTAAGGCACGGTTTTATTTTATTACGATGTGAAAGGTATTAATATGAGATTTTTGATCGTAAATAGGCCGTAATGAAAATATCGAGATCGCCGTCCATTACAGCGCCTACATTTCCTGTTTCGGCACTTGTACGGTGATCTTTTACCATTGAATACGGATGGAATACATATGAACGAATTTGCGAGCCCCAGCCGATTTCTTTCTGCTCACCGCGAATTTCATCCAGCTGTGCTTGCTGCTTTTCAATTTCCAGCTGATACAGCTTTGATTTCAGCATTTTCATTGCCGCATCACGGTTTTTAATTTGTGAACGTTCTGACTGACATTGTACAACGACACCTGTTGGAAGATGGGTAATACGTACAGCTGAGTCTGTCGTGTTAATATGCTGACCACCGGCACCCGTTGCGCGGTACGTATCGACTTTTAAATCTTCAGTTCGTATATCGATTTCGATTTCGTCATTGAACTCTGGCATAACATCACATGATACGAACGATGTATGACGGCGGCCTGATGAATCGAACGGTGAAATACGCACTAGACGGTGAACCCCTTTTTCCGCTTTTAAATAGCCGTACGCATTATGGCCCGAAATTTGCAGTGTAACCGATTTAATACCGGCTTCATCACCAGGCAAATAGTCGATTGTCGTTACTTTAAAGCCGCGCTTCTCTGCCCAGCGTGTGTACATACGTAACAGCATCGAGCCCCAGTCCTGTGATTCTGTACCACCTGCACCTGGATGCAGTTCCAGAATGGCATTGTTTTTATCGTATGGTTCTGACAACAGCATTTGCAGTTCGAATTCTTCCATTTTTGTCTGGAATTCGGCTAGTTCTTTGCCTAGTTCTTCCTGCAATTCTTCGTCTGGTTCTTCGCGTAACAGCTCAAGCGTCATTTCGAGATTTTCCTGTGTATCGACTAATTCTTTGTATTCGTTTACAACTGCTTTAATGCCGTTGCTTTCGTTAATAATTGCCTGTGCACCGTTCTGGTCATTCCAGAATTCGGGTTCAAGCATAAGTTCATCTAGTTCCTGGATTCGTGCCTCTTTGTTTTCTAAGTCAAAGAGACCCCCTGAAGTCCGCTAGTTTTGTAGCTGTATTTTCGAGTGCATTGCGCACATCTGCTAATTCCATCATATATTTTCCTCCGTAGTTGGGTGATAAAGTTTGGCCTTCTAAAACCGTTGATTTCCGTTGCGGCGGACGCGTTTCGCGGGCGGGCGCCAATCCTCCTCGTCGCTTTGCTCCTGCGGTGTATCGGCTGTCCCGCTTATCCCGCAGAAGTCGCCGCCTCCACTCCAATCAACTAATATCATTTATGAATAAATAAGTTTTTTGTTAAATAGCTATCATCAAATAATAAAAACAAACCGGGTCATTGAGCATAGTTTCAATGACCTCGGTTTTTATTGCCTTTTATTGGCCTACGCCGTGGCATGATTTGTATTTTTTGCCGCTTCCGCACGGGCATGGGTCGTTGCGTCCGATGTTTTCGGCTTTGCGTGTCGGTAGTTTTTTCGGTTTTGCTGCGCCTTCTTCTTTCGGGTTAACAGCTTGGCCTTTTGCTACTTCTTCACGTTGCAGGTTGCTGCGGATTTCTGCCTTTAATGCGTATTTCGCCACATCTTCACGTACTGCTGCGACCATGTCTTCGAACATTGCGAAACCTTCTTGCTGGTATTCGCGTAATGGATCGTTTTGACCGTAAGCTCGTAAGTGAATCCCTTGACGTAACTGGTCCATTGCATCGATATGGTCAATCCATTTCGAGTCGATTGAACGAAGTAAAATAACCTTTTCAAATTCACGCATACGCTCTGGTGTCATCGCTTCTTCTTTTTCATCATAGCGCGCTGTCACTTTTTCAGAGATGAACGCAATCATTTCTTCAGGTGATTTATTTTCCAGTTGCTCTTTCGTAATATCGCCCTCATCTAAAAGGTTTGCCGCGATATAGTCTTCCAGTGCATCCAGTGTCCAGTTTTCCTTCTCACCTTGTGTATGAAGGGCCACTTGATTTTCGATTGCCTGAGAAATCATTGACTCTACTAATGCACGCATATTTTCCGAATCCAATACTTCTTCACGCTCTTTATAAATCACTTCACGTTGCTGACGAAGTACATCATCGTATTGTAATAGACGTTTACGTGCATCGAAGTTATTCCCTTCAACACGTTTTTGTGCTGATTCTACCGCTTTTGAAACCATGCCTGACTGGATTGGCTGTGTATCGTCCATACCAAGTCTTGTCATCATCGACTTCATCTTATCTGAACCGAATCGACGCATTAACTCATCCTCTAAAGAAAGATAGAATTGCGTTACCCCCGGGTTCCCTTGACGACCAGAACGACCACGAAGCTGATTATCGATACGGCGTGATTCATGACGTTCCGTACCAATTACCGCTAAACCGCCAACTTCAAGTACACCTTCACCCGGTTTAATGTCCGTACCACGACCTGCCATGTTTGTCGCAATTGTAACGGCACCTTTTTGACCGGCATTTAAAATAATTTCCGCTTCACGCTCATGGTTTTTCGCGTTTAACACGTTATGCGGAATTTTAAATTTCGTTAAATATTTTGAAATGATTTCAGATGTTTCGATTGCAACCGTACCAACCAGTACTGGTTGACCTATACGGTGACGCTCTGCAATGTCTTCAGCAACCGCTTTGAACTTACCTTCCATCGTTGCAAAAATAAGGTCAGGACGGTCATCACGGGCAATCGGCTTGTTCGTAGGAATCGCTACAACCTGCATATTGTAGATGTTGCGGAATTCCTCTTCCTCTGTTTTCGCTGTACCTGTCATACCAGACAGTTTCTCGTACATACGGAAATAGTTTTGGAATGTAACGGTCGCCATTGTCATCGATTCATTTTGAATCTCGAGACCTTCTTTCGCTTCTATCGCCTGGTGTAGACCATCCGAATAGCGACGACCTTTCATTAAACGACCAGTAAAGCCGTCAACGATTACAACTTCCCCGTCCTGCACAACATAGTCGACATCTTTATGCATAGATGCATGTGCTTTTAAGCTTTGGTTGATTGCATGGTTTAAGCGAACATGTGTTAAATCGAATAAGTTGTCGATGCCAAATGCACGCTCCGCCTTCTCGATCCCTTGCTCCGTCAGTGTTACACCTTTTGTTGATTCTTCATAGTTGTAATCTTCATCCTGCTTTAACATACGGGCAAATGCATTTGACTGTACATACAGCTGTGCTGATTTCCCTGCTTGTCCGGAAATGATTAACGGTGTACGCGCCTCATCGATTAAAATCGAGTCAACCTCATCGATTACCGCATAATAAAGCGGACGCTGTACACGGTCTTCTTTGTAAAGCACCATGTTGTCACGTAAATAGTCGAAACCAAGCTCATTGTTCGTCGAATATGTAATATCCGCAGCATAAGCTTCGCGCTTCTCATCTTTAGACAGGCTATTCAGATTCAGACCGACCGTTAAGCCTAACCAATTATATAACTCTCCCATTTCAGTCGCGTCACGGCTTGCTAAATATTCGTTGACCGTCACGACATGAACACCTTTACCAGTAAGCGCATTTAAATAAACGGACATTGTCGACGTTAACGTTTTACCTTCACCGGTTTTCATCTCCGCGATATTTCCTTCATTTAATGCAGCCGCCCCCATAATCTGAACGCGGAACGGGAACATGCCAAGAACGCGGCGGGATGCTTCACGAATTGTCGCAAATGCTTCAGGCAATAAAGAATCCACTGTTTCACCATTTTGGAAACGGTTTTTAAATTCTTCTGTTTTCGCTTTTAGTGCATCGTCAGAAAGGCTTTCAAACTGCCCTGCCAATGCTTCTACTTTATCTGCAATCTTTTCTAAACGCTTTACTTCTTTTTTATTGAAATCAAATAATTTATTTAATATGTTTGCCATCGAATTGGTCACTTCCCAATAAATAGTCTCAAAGTATATTTTAGCATTATATATACCGGTGGCGCAAATGGACGGTTGCAATGTGGAAAATTTAGGAACACTTCAAGAAAAAACGGACTGCCCATATCAGGCAATCCGCTTGCAACCAATCATTTAGTTTGTTTCGATTAAACCGTATTTACCGTCTTTACGTTTGTAAACGATGTTCGTGCCATCTGTTTCAGCATCTGTGAAAATGTAGAAATCATGGCCAAGCATGTTCATTTGTAAAACGGCCTCTTCCTGATCCATCGGTTTCAGATCAAATTGTTTTGTACGAACGATTGTATATTCATCTTCTGAAGACTCTGCGTTCGCTTCCATTTGGGATGTCACATTGGCGAAGTAAACACCTGTACCTTCGCGATCACGGAATTTACGATTAACTTTAGTTTTATGTTTACGAATTTGGCGCTCTAGCTTGTCGACAATTAAGTCAACTGCCGCATACATGTCATTATGACGCTCTTCTGCACGCAATGTTAAATTTTTCATCGGAATCGTCACTTCTACTTTTGTTTGTTTATCATTATAAACCTTTAAATTGACGTTAGCGTTCGCGTTCAGATCTTCATTGAAATAGCGTTCTACCTTTTCAATTTTGTTCTCCACGTAATCACGAATCGCTGGAGTTACCTCAATATTTTCACCACGAATGTTAAACTTTAGCATGTGAACTCCTCCTTCATTACTGCTCTACTTATCTAATTCTACATACATCAATAAAATCCTGTTACGACTTAAAACTTTTTTCAAATTTCGACAAGTTGTCCTAAATATTGATTAGAAAGACACCGCATCGTTATAAAATTCAATGGTAACCAACCAATTTTATTTACGTCCGACTTCTTTTCTGCGGCGTACTTTCAATTCACTGACGATCAGTTCTTCAATACCTGGCTGATTTTCGAAGATCAAACCATATTGAAACTTATCGCCGTATTTCTTCTTCCATACAATGTCTCCAATGGCCTTAATCAATACCTCGTCTAAAATGAATTCCAGTTCCAACTGCACCAGGTAATTATTATTTTCACCAATTTCCCGAGAAGAAAACATTTTCATGCCATGCGGGCTCACATCGATGATTTCACACGGATATTTTACTACTTCTAATTGTTCCTGTTTTCCATTAATCAATTCAGTGAAATTTGCTTCGATTGGGATCCCAAAAGTAAAGCGAAATCCTTCTGTGCGTTTAAACGCCATAACTGTTCCCCCTAGCCATTCAGTGCTACAATTTATATACCCACATTATGATGCAATACACGATTAAATGTCTATGTGCTTAATTGCTATTTTAAGGAGAATTTGTGACTTCAAACTCATGACTAATGAACCTGAATTTTTCCCCATTGCAATAAAAGAATGTGGAATCGATAAAAAAATGCGAAACAAAAAGAGTTTTACACATTGGGGTGCTCCGTTGCGTAAAACTCTATACTTATTAATTGATTACATATTGTTCATTTATTTCTGCACATTTTAACATAATTTGTTGCTCGGCTTTTGAATATAAAGGATCCTTGTAAAATTGTTTTAATAAGGCCGTCGAGAAATAATCTTTTGCTTTACTCCATTGTTTATGCAGTTTACTGTATGATACAGGCACTTCAATTCTTTCATAATTTGTTAAAACGACGATTGTGCAATTTTCCAGATACGGTACGATTTTTTCGACGTGATGCAATGAAAAGTACATACAACTTTCAACATTGCGCATTGCCTCAGTGGGGAACCAAATATGAAGAAGAGGTAATCTCGGAATCATGATCGGGTTAACAGATTTGGAGCTAAGAACGGCTTTTGCCGCTTCCTTTGCACCTTTTAGGCTGGAACCATGTTCTTTCAGCTCGCTATCTAGCAATTGCATCGGTGTGAAAGGGACTACTTTGTTACCATTCGGCGTGATCATAAGCGTATAAAGATTATTGAACTGATCAAATTTAGGCTTTAATACACAGGCATCATACAAGGAAATTCTATACATTTTCCATACTCCTTCCATTTTATAGTTATCATTTTTAGTAAAAAGGAGTATACTAACTATATGTCGGTATACTCCGGCTTCCAAACCTCAGGTGATATCTTTGGAGGATGCTCACTTGGGGTTTTTATGTTGCCATTTCACATACTCACTCACCCCCTTTATCGGTTAAACTGGCATGGTAACCGCTTTTTTCGATGAATTAAAGTAATGGAATTTTTCCAGACAAAAGCAATACCGCAACGGAACAGATTGTGATAAACGTGATAAAAGTTTGCTATAGATGACTAACCGGTTGATTATGTATTTTGGGAAAACGGATGAGATGTTCGAATTCATCGGATGTAGTGCATTTGGGGGTTTAATATTACCGTTTTCTATTTACTAAAAGGCGAATATTAATTTGTTGATGCTAATGGTCGTGGATGTTTATAAATCAATGTAGGTCTATTGATTATGTACGTTTAATTTGTAGTGAATATTTCCAAGTTCGAATTGCTAATTATTTACATTATACAAAATAGTACAATATAATCAATACTATTTTGATTATTTTAAATTTTATAAATAATGAAGTTGAATTTGAGAGAAAAGATATATATGAAAAAGCCGTTGTGAAAAGATGCGTTCTTCTCACAGCGGCTTCTATATTTTAAACTTGTCCAGCTGTACCATACTGCTGCTGGCGTGTAATTTTAATAACTTCTTTCCATGTGTCGCGGAATTCTGTAACTAACCCTTCGACTTCTACAATAATCGTAGGGTCGTTGCTGATATTAGCTTCCATTAAGCGGCGGTTCATATAGTCGTATAATGGAATCATTTGCTTTGATACGTCAAGCTCCGCATTTAAAGTCGACATCAGCTCCGAAATAATCGCCTGTGCCTTTTGGATGTTCGTATTTTTTTCTTCGATATTCTTTTCTTCAATCGCTTTTTTAGCTCTCGTTAAAAATTTCAGGCAGCCATTGTACAGCATTAAAGTAAGCTCACCCGGTGACGCCGTTGTCACACTGTTTTGTTTATATGCATTAAAAGCAGCTGCTGTTTGAACTGTCATCATACACACTCCTCTATAGTTAAAACGCGCATACCGGCACGTTGTTATTTCTTCTGATCGTAGTACTTCCCGTCCATAACACGAACGGATGCATACGGGTTATTATACTGCACTTCACTTTTCTTTGCTGTCTGGACATTTTTCATATCCTGTCTGATTTCATTCATAATTGTTGCAAGTTTTTCCCGGATTCCTTTGTCAAGCTCTTGCAAAAGTGCATGCTGCGGATTCGTTTTGGACAGTGGAATATTTTCCTGTTGAAGGGAGGCAATGAGCTGGCCACGCTCTTCCAGCAGCTCATCAACCGCTTTTAAAAGAGTCTCACGGTCTTCTGTTTGCGCCACTTCCCCAAGCTGCTTAAAAAGCTTTGCGGAAACTTGAAGTAATTGTTGTTCTACCACCATGATTTCGCCTCCGCTTCTTTAATAATACTGACTCATCAATGAAGCCGATTGACTGTTTGCCTTGTTAATCATCGATTCCATCGCACCGAATTGCTTCCAGTAACGGTCTTCAATCTTGATAAGCTTGTCTTTCCACGCATCAAGACTTTGATTCACGTTGCGCAAATATTTACCTAACGTATATTGCGTTTCAGTCATTGAGCCTCGGCCAGCGCGCTCATCGATTTTCTTCTCAATTGCATCCATTTCGTCGCGAATTTTGCGCATGAAACCACGCGTGTCTCCTTGCACCGTTGTACCATCTGCCTTCGTTACCGTTGCAGATTTTTCTCCGCTCATCGTCAACAATTGCACGACCGCATCCGGATCTTCTTCCAATGCTTTTCGTAATTTTGTCTCGTCGATTTCTAGTGTACCCCCGCTGTTGTAATCTTTCGAAGTGCCGATACCGATTGTATATAAGGCATTGTATTTTTGGTTCGTAACAGCGTGATTTGTCTGATAAACAAGACCGCGTAGTGATGAAAGACCACTTGTAATAATTGAATCATTACGCAATAAACCGCTCTTTGAAAATCCTTCCCACTTCTCGATATCTTTTGCATCCATTCCTTTCTTTTGAAGTTCTGTTAATGGCTGGTAATCACGGTATTTAGGCTGCTTTGTTTGAGCGGTCAAATCTGTGATAAATCCATTATACGTTGCAACGAATTCTTTTACTTTGTTCATGATTTCATCGACGTTTGTAGAAGAAGTCATTGTTACAGGACTTGTTGAAAAAGTTGTTGCAGGAGGCTTATTTTCTAATTCAGTAATTGTGCTTTTTGCATTATTATACTCAACTATTCTTGCAGTGAGAGAATTTTTTGCAACCTGTTCATTTTCTAATTTAGTCTTCGTTGTTGTAAGTGTATGAACTTCTTTTAATGTATTAAAATCATTCTCTGTTAAAGTTGGATCAAACAAGGCAATTTGATCATCTGTCAAATCACCATAGGTCAAGACTTGGTCTAGTACCGTTATTGCTTCTTTTGATAGTTTTTCATATACTTCTCCTGCTGTTTGCCCGTTTACATTAACATTGCGTGCATTTTCCAAATTAATATTTTCTGCGCCTAGGCTCATTTGATAAGCACTAATATTATTGTCGTTTATTGTTTTTATAGCAGTTATTCGATCATTTAGATTATTTGGATCCTCTGTTGCAACAGGTAATGTAACATTATAAGTTTTTGCAAGTGAATCTAACATTTGATTTAAGTTATTTGTTGCAAAAGCAAGCGATTCTTTCGCTGCTTTTGTAATGGAGGCTCCTTCGTTAAATATCGATTTCAATGTTACATTATAACCATTCAGAGAGAAAGCATTTGTCGTACGCTCGGTAGAAATTCCGTTTACTTGAAATACTGCATTTTGGCCCTCTTCAGTAACTAAATTTGAAAGGCCTAGTTTAGCAAATAAATCTTTACCATCCATATCGGTTGCCATCGCAGAACCACCGTTTACTTCCTTACCAGTGTTTTTAGCAGTCAAAGATAAACGGCCATTTTCAAACAGCGCAGAAACGCCTGCATTACTTCCATTTATTTTTGTCATTAATTCTCCAACTGTTGTATTGGCATCGATTCCAATTGAAACTTTTTCACCCAATTTTCCTTGGGTGTCGATAGCATGAAGGGTAAACGTTGAGGGCATCGTATCAGTCCCAAATAATGAGCTTAATTTAGTACTGCTTGTTGCATTAATATGTGTACCAATCCCACGAGCTGCCTTAGCTAATTGTGAAACACCTTCAATAGTTAATGAACCTGAAGCCGAACCGGTGGCTACGGCCGACACTAAATCCGAATTCGAACTTGTCGCCGTTTTAGTATTTAAGCTTTTTAAAATAAAATTATCCGCAATATACGAATCCAAAGTTGTCATCTTTTTGTTTACATCACGATAAGCATCACGCTGCCATTCATAAATCTGCTTTTGCTGCTCGAGCTTGTCCATAGGCATTCGTTCAGCCACCATTAATTTTTCTACAATACTATCTATATCCATACCGGATGCTAAACCACCAATACGCATCGTTGACATATTATCTCCTCCAAACTACTTATCCATCAATTTTGCCCTACAATATTACAGCAGACACTAAATTTTTTTATCCACAATCATCCCTACGAGCTTTTGCATTTCATAAAAAACGTCGAGTATTTTTTTTGAAGGAATTTCACGGATTACCTCTTCGGTTTCAGAATTTATGAGCTGTGCATAATACGTATCCAGTCCTTCATGGAATACAAATTTCAGTTCACTGTTATTAATTGTGAAAAACTCATTTAAAGAATCGATCGCCTGCTCTAGTTTTTCTTTTGTGTCTTTCATATCTACTGTGGGTTGTTTTTGTTGCTGGGTAATGACATCCGTCTGTAAAGGACGCTCTGTTATCCTTTCTGTCATCTGCTGTTTCATGTTAGGCATTGAAATACTCGTTCCATCAATTCGCATTTATACCCCTCCGTTAACTTCTTTATATCTAGTTTATCGGCTAAAGTGTCAATTTTTTTATGATTGTTTAAAATATGATAAATTAAAATTTTTAAATTTGTTACTGTAATATTCAAATTAAATTATCCTAATTTCCTACTCCACCTTTTGCTAATCTTTCTATCTTCCCTTAAGAATTTATATGTAAATTTGAGGTTATTGTTTATGTATTTTTTAGCAGATACATTGTATAGCAGGATAAGTGTTTGTGAGGCACTATTGATTTTCTACTTTCCCCCAAAATAAGCAACAGCAACAAATCCTTAATTTATTTTGGGTTGCAGCTGCTGCCCTAGGGAATGGACTTCCTGTTTCATTAGATTTAATCGCTCATTCAATTTATTTAATTCTGTTGTCGTTAGTACATGGTCACGAGCATACTCTGCTAGTTCTTTCATTTCGTAGAGTTTATTCTCAATCTCTTCTAAAATACCATCTTGCCATTTACACCCTTCGAATTGTTTCTCTAATAACCTTTTTAATTCTTGTTGATTTTTATCCATTAGTCATCTCCTACTGAACAGCCTATTACTATTCGCTAATTTAAAAAAGAGACCCTAGCATAGCTAGAGCCTCTAATTTTATAAATATTAACGTAATAATTGAAGTACACCTTGTGGTTGTTGGTTAGCTTGAGCAAGCATTGCTTGAGCAGCTTGAGAAAGGATAGAGTTTTTAGTTTGTTCCATCATTTCTTTTGCCATATCAACGTCACGGATACGAGATTCCGCAGCAGTTAAGTTTTCAGAAGATGTACCTAAGTTATTAATTGTGTGCTCTAAACGATTTTGGAATGCACCAAGATTAGAACGTTGTGCCGAAACAGTTTCAATTGCATCATTGATTACTTTAATAGCTGATGAAGCATTAGTATGATTTGTAACATCTAGAGCAGTTTCTTTAGCATTGTTATTAGTACCATCTGTAACAACGTTTTCAGTTGTAAAACCAGCGTCTCCGACTTTACCAGTAATTCCTAATGCACTTGAGCGCATGTCTGCAATAGAAATAGTCATACTTTGACCTTTATTTGCACCCACTTGGAAATTAGCTTCAAAGTTTTTCTGAACTCCACCGTCTTTAATCTCGATGTTGTTACCTGCAGTTCCTGCTTCGTTTGCTTTAACAATTACAGAATTAGCTGCAACACCAGTACCCTGTGTTAGAGTTACACCATCAATTTTCGCTTGAGTAGCAATTGCCTTAGCTAAAGCTTCGTCATTAGCACCAGCAGACGCTTCGATAGCATCGCTTATATCAATGCCTAGAGCACTACCTTTGTATGCTCCATCGTTTGCATTGTAGAATTCAATTTGAGTGCCATTGATAGTTACACCTGTACCTACTAAATCTTTTGCTTTTTGAACAGTGTCAACTGCAGAAAAATCTAATGTTTTACTTGCTTGAACTGCGTTAGTTGTAGATCCAGTGTTTGCTGCAGCAGCACCATCAATAGTACCAGTATGTGCGACAGCTCCGATTGTACCTGCTGCACCTTCAAAAGCTCCACCTTTAACTGCTGTTACTTTTACATCATTACCTGTTCCACTAACAGTATATTGACCTTTTAAAGTATCATTTGCATCAATCATTTTTTGTAATGAATCTCTTAAACCAGCAGCAGAAGTACCAGTAGTAGAACTTGTAGTATCAATTGCAACATTTGCTGAAGTTGCTGTTACTCCATATCCTTTATTATCACCTGTTGCACCACCATTTGAACCAGCAGCAGTAAATGTAACAGTTAATTCAACACCATTTAATGTAAATTTTGTAGTATCATTTGCTGCCGCACCTGCAGTTAAAGTTACAGTTTGTGTAGCTTCTGTAGTAGCTCTCGCAGCACCACTAGCCAGTTTCCCATCAACATTAGCAACACCCGTAGAATTAAGGTTAGCTTTTCCATCACCTTTTAAAAGGCTTTGAGTATTAAATTCAGTAGTGTTACCGATACGGTTAATTTCAGAAGATAATTGGTTGATTTCTTTTTGGATTTCTCCACGGTCTACAGTAACGTTAGTATCGTTAGATGCTTGTGTAGCTAGTTCACGCATACGTTGTAAAATTGAGTGAGTTTCGTTTAATGCACCCTCAGCTGTTTGGATCATAGAGATACCATCTTGAGCATTTTTAGAAGCTTGGTCTAAACCACGTACTTGTGCACGCATTTTTTCAGAGATTGCAAGACCTGCTGCGTCATCTCCAGCACGGTTAATACGTAGGCCTGAAGCTAATTTCTCCATTGATTTTGATTGTCCAGCTGCTGCACTATTTAATTGACGGTGTGTGTTAAGTGCTGCAATATTATGATTAATTCTCATTTTTAGTTCCTCCTTGGAATGTTTCTGCTCACGTCCTTGCGAGCAATTGTATGTTGTTCGAAGAAGAGATTCTATCCGGCCGGACTAGCCTCTCTTGCTTACATTACTATTATCGTACGAATCAAAGATAGTTTAATACTTTTTAAAAAATATTTTCTAGAAGATAATTGTTCCATTGTTATAAACATAAAAATACCCGCTATTTATGCGGGAAGTTTAAACTATTTATCCTTTAATAAATCAATTGATTTCATAACCGCTTCTTTGTTCGCATCACTTACATCATTTCGCAATTCCCCACGAATAATGTCAATGGTACGAGGTGCTCGGACACCCACTTTAACATAATCACCTTTTACTTCAGTAATAATAAGTTCCACATCATCACCAATCCAAATTGTTTCGCCTACTTTTCGTGATAGTACAAGCATTTATTCACCCCACTTCTTTCGGGTTGCTTAACGGTTGGTGAATAGTAAACATACTATTATCTAAAATAACTTGCTTTGCTTGTTTATTTGTTGTATTTAAAACAATAGGTGCTTTTAAATTAATTGTTGAAGAGGCTAATGTTTCTTTTAAAGTCACAATACCTAGAATAGCGACTTCTCTCTCATCATTTATTTGCAATGCTTCAACAGTAGCTTCATCTAAATCAAAGTTGTAATTCTTTATTGTAATAAAAGGACTCGCCACAATGAATGCAATTTCTTTTGTATTTATCGATTGTAGTACTTGATAAATACTATCATTCGATATAGATAACAAAATGAATTGTCGCTCTTCTTCAAATCCGGGAAGTCCGTGCTGGAAGTGAACTATGTCTGCTTCATTTATTTCGATGTCATCCATATAAGCTGTTTGTATTTTCATCGAATTCTCCTTTAAATGGTCCAATCTATTTTAAGGGACGGGTATTGTAAAACATCAATCTGAGTTTTACCTTTTGTATATTCATGTACGGGTTTTTGAATTGCTACATTAATCTTTGGCTTTTGCATTTGTACCTGTATGTCTACATTGCCGGGATCATATTGAATTTTGACTGATTGATAGGAAGGGATAAATTTAATATTAATTGGTCCAGGTCGTTTTGGTCCGTAGTTTTCCTTCGCAATGGACTGAATAGTTTGTGCGCCTTGCCCTTTCCCTGCACTCAGCATTAATTTCCTACCTTCTTGCGCACGCCTTGCAATTCCATTCATTACTTCTTCACGCCCTCGATTGGCATACTCCTCTACCAATACACCTGTTTTTTTAAATCCTAAATCTGCCCAAAATTGATCTAAGTTAATATCTAGCGTAGGTTTTGTCGTACTTATTTCGAGAATTGCGGCGGGCTGTTCAATTTTTAGATCTGCAGGGCGCTGCTCAATTCGCTGTTCCGCAGGTATTGTTTTCATATCTAATTGAATCTGTTGGTGCGTAATTTCCATACGTGGTATGCGCAATCAAAGTCCTCCTCTTGAAATGTACGATTCATTGCTGTTTGTACCTGTTGCTTCGCTTTCGGTACAAAACTTTAGTAAATTTATTAACGGGATGAAATCTACTACTTTAATAAAACCGTTTGTACCTGCCGCTCCGCTTTCGGGACAGAACTTTAGTAGATTTCATCTAACGGATGAAATCTACTAAAGTTTGCTGAATAATTTTTGCGCCTACAGAAAGTGAGGCTTGGTGAATGGATTCGGCTGTTGCCATTTCTGTGATTGTTTTTGCATAGTCTGTATCTTCATTTTTTGACATCAGCTTCGTTACATTTACTTCTTGAAGTTGTAATCGGTTTTCCATCAACTCTACACGATTCTGCTTTGCACCTACTTCAGCGCGTTTTGCTAGTACATTTTCCGATAATGAATCAAGCCCTAAAATTGTTTGATTTGTTCCGTCAGTACTATTCACTCCTAATTTATCGCCAATTTCTTTACCAGACGCATCTGAAGTTAATAAATCTTCAAGCTCGCCCATAAATGTGTCGATATCATTAAACAAATCGACACCTTCTGTATTAATCTGCATTTTAATACCGTCAAATACATTTACTTCAATAGGCTTTTTTAGTCCCGTTAAATCTGTACTTGACTGAATTGTTCCATCTGCTTTAAAGAGCGGGCTATTTGTATTTGTTCCGGAGAAAATATAGTTTTCTCCCACTCTTGTATTTGCCAAATCCTGAAGGTGCTGCTTGATTTGCGTAATTTCCTGATTAATCTTTTCACGGTCTTCTGATGTATTCGTATCACTTGCCGCTTGCACAACAAGTTCTTTTACTCGAATGAGCACACTACCAGCTTGGCCTAACGCTTCATCTGTAGAATCCAACCAAGAATGGGCTTGACCCATATTACGTTGGTACTGTTCATTTTTATCTAAATCTACACGGTAACCCATACCTTTAACTGCCACTACCGGATTGTCAGAAGGTCGGTTAATCACTTTACCAGAGTTCAGTTGTTCCTGGTATTTCGCCATTTTGTTATAGCTTGTATTTAAGTTACGAAGCATATTGCTCGATAACATCGATTGTGTAACACGCATTAGGGACTCTCCTTTCAAACTTTAAAGCTTACTATAGTCCTGCACGGCCCATACCATTAATGATTTTATCTAGCGTTTCATCGATTACTGTAATCATACGCGCATTTGCATTGTATGCTTGCTGGAATGTAATCATATTCGTCATTTCTTCATCCAAAGATACGGAATTATGGGAAGCACGATTATTTTCAATCTGTAGACGGATTGTTGTTGAGTTGTATTCTAGTGTTGCGGCTTGCTGTCCTTTTACGCCTAGCTCACCGATTAAAGATTTATAAAAGGTTTGGAACGTACCGCCCTGCAGCTCACCAATTACAGTTGATTGAAGTTTCGCAAGTTCCATAATGTTTTTATTGTTACCTTCTTCATTTGGTGCATCGGATACAGCTAAATCTTCAGGACGGATACCATCTACAACTTTCATATCGCGTGCAGTAGTACCTGTAAAAAATGCTTCGCCCGGATTTCCTTTTAAATCAAAAGCTCCATTACCAGTGCCATCTATTTTTCCAGTTTTATGAATCTTATTAAACTTATCAATAAAAGTTGCTGCTAAATCATCTAATTTTCCCAGCATTTCCGGATACAGGCCCTTTACATTTCCCGCTGCATCCTCAAAACCATATGCATCGATTAATGCGACTAGTTTCCCTTTACTCGATTCAAGAGAATTATGGCTAATATTTTCTTGATTACGTTGATAAATAAATTCAGGTATATTATAGTCTTCATCATAATTTACATGAGTTGGATCAGTAAAGGTAGGATCGTAGTCCGGATTTAGCTTTTTGATAGGTACGCTGGTCATCGTAATGTGACTAAAAGGAGAATAGCCAGCAGTTTGTGAGTTATCCACATCACCATCGATTTTTTTGTATACTGGATTACCTGCTGCATCTAATACAGGTGTACCATTAGGATTTAGCTCCGGACCGACAGTTGATAGTTCCCCATACTCTTTCCCGCGCACTAAATCAATCGATTTACCATTTACATCCTTAAATGTAACTGTCATACTGCCCTCAGCAATCTCCAATGCAGCACCGCCTGACTTTTCGTATGAAATCGATACCGGAATAATATCATTCAATTTATCTAATAAAACATCACGAGCATCGTAAAGGTCATTAGGCATATAACCATTCGGCTCAATCGCTTGCACTTGTTTGTTAATATCAGCAATCTGTTTTAGTAGGCTGTTTACTTCGCTTGTCACAACATTAATTTCATTTCCGATATTGCCTTGAATTTGCTTAAGTTGTGTATCCATATAGTTAAATGACTCGGCTAAAGACTGGCCTTTTGAAATCATTACTTGGCGAGCCGCCGTATCTTTTGGATCTGCTACTACATCTTCCATTGACTTCCAAAATTCTGTAAACGCTTGGTTGATTCCGAATTCTGATGGCTCTGACATAACATCTTCCATTTGGGAAATTGATTGTGTCGTTGATTGCCAATAGCCTAATTTATTTGTTTCTTGGCGATATTGACGATCCACAAATTCATCGCGAATCCGTTGTACAGAATGTGCCTGTACCCCTGTTCCAATATGCCCAGCTGTTTTACCTGTATTTAAACCCGGACTTGGAAATCCCGGTGTTGTTTCCATATTGACGCGCTGGCGAGAATAGCCGAGTGTGTTGGCATTTGAAATATTATGTCCTGTTGTGTAAAGCGCTGATTGCTGCGTGAACAGGCCGCGTTTGCTTGCTTCAAGTCCCATAAATGTTGAACGCATTGTAGGACCTCCCTTTTAAGTGTGTTATTTCTGATAAGTATTAATAAAAAATCGCATGTATTGATTCCGCAGCATGCGGAAGCTTACATGCGATTAGGCTTTAAATTCATTGAATGAACGTTTCGTAACTTCAGCATTCCCGCGTATTTGCGCGCCGGAATAATTGAATTGCTCATTTTGATGTGGGCGCATTGCATCCAATGTAATGTTTATAAACTGCAGTGAATTCATAACCAATTTCTGATTCAAATCGTTTTGCATCTTCAATTGATTCAGCAACGCGATTAATCGTTCGCGCACACTGACCAATTTTTCTGTGGATTCGCTGTTTTCAGCGGCCATTATCACATCGGCAACAGACGGTGTGTCAGTGAGAGCAATTCCTTTTGCTCGAAGGTAATCCGTTACCATCGACTGACGCTGTTGTTCAAATGTGTTAATCGCCGCTACATGCGCCTGCTCTTTTTTGATGAGCTGATCAAGCTGTTCCATATCACCTTGCTTAATATATTCCGTTTTCGCAAGCGCTAGTTCCAACAGACTTTTATGCATTTTCTCTAGCTTCTCCAGCGTGACGACAATATTGGCAATTGACATGTATTTAGCGCTCCCTTGCTTGTAAAATTTCTGTTATTAGTCGCGGAAGAATTTCAGCATGTCTTCAGCAACCTTCTTTGCGTCTACTTTGTAGTTTCCAGAATCAATATCTTCCTTAATCTTTTTCACACGTTCTGCACGCTCATTTGCATAGGTCGAATTTGCCTGCATCTCTTTTGCTTTAGTTGAAATTTCGATCTGGTCTGCAAATGTTTTTTGAGTTTCTGCACTCTTTACAGCGCGTGCCTGTTTGTTGTAAGGATTGACTGCCTGCAAACCGATTGGATTAATCTTCATCTTTATAGACCTCCTCTCAAATTAAAAGCTATGTCTACTTTATATTTCGACTGCTTCGGCCAATTGTTTATGCTTTATCGCAAAAAACTGGACTTATGTAGTATATTATTATGCTCATTTTACGAAAAATAAAAACGAAGTCCTATTCAAACGACTCCGTTTTACGAAATTATTTTTTTCCAGAGAGATATGTCCCACGATTCTGGCGATTCATCTCATCACGGAATTCCTGTGCTGCTTCCAATGTACGCAAATCTGATTTTAATTCATTTTGGCATTTTTCACATAGCTTCCCTGTAGTTGTCAAACGTCCACAGTTGTCGCACGGGTAGCCAAGATTCGGAAACATCGCCGGGTGCAGACGCCCTTTTCGTACCCATTTATAAAGCAGTTCCCGCTCAACCCCTGTCGCCTCAACTATTCGGTCTACATTTGCTGCACGGTTTTCACGCTTACGCAGAAAACGATACACTTCCTGATATTGGTCCTCTTCTTTTTGCGCACAGTTATGGCAAACTTCTCTCAAACCAGTGTAGTTAAAAAAACCGTTACACGTCGGGCAATTTCTTAATTCAGCCATTTTGAGCCCTCCTCATTCCTTCACTTTTAAAATGCTTTAGTAATCTTGATTAAAAAGGTTCTAAATTTTACCCATGGATTAATGTGAATCCGTCCACTGTTTTCGCACCGGCTTCGAGCAGCGCCTTTTTCGCATGGTTTAATGTTGTCCCTGTAGTATAAATATCGTCAACTATAAGTAAACTTTTATCTTTTATTGCAGCCGGATTGATAACTTCAAATAGTTGTGGGGTTTGCAGCCGCTCTTCTCGTGTTTTCAGTGATTGCTGCTCAGTCGAAAGCTTAATTAAATGGTGGGCAAAGGGGATATTCGCAAACTTTAGCAATTCATCGATATGTGCAAACGTTCGTAATCGCAAATTTTCGGGATGCATTGGGATAGGGATAATGAGGCGGCTTTCATTTTTTAGCTGTTCATGGAGGATTTTATTGAATACTTTTGCAAGGAGTATGTCGTGAAGGAACTTATAGCGGTGCAAGTAATCTTTCATCGCTTCATTATAGTGGAATAAAGACACGATACCTTCTTCCTGTTGCTGCTCGATTCGTTGAAAGCGTTGTTCACAGCGCGGGCAGATTGTTTGAGGCACTGTTTTCAGCAGCAGTTCTTTCCAGCCAATATTTTGATGTAGCTCACGATCACATAAGAGGCAATTCAAAATTGGCTTATTCATGGCTGTTCATCTCCATTATTTTGTTGAGTGCCCGGTCCATTTCCATTGTAATACCATGATGGAAAAATACGATATCCCCTGTAGGATACTGCACATTACGTCCTACCCTTCCGCTTATTTGGATGAGAGCACTGGATGTGAAGACCGGATTATCCGCACCTACTACAGCGACTTGGACATTTTTAATCGTGATTCCGCGCTCCAATATTGTCGTCGTCAATAAACCTGTCCGCTGCTCATTGCGCAATTGCAAGACTTTTTCTTTTCGGTCTGGATCTTCGGAATGGACACTTTCAATGGTAGATTCTATTTTTTGAAACAAGGGTGTTGCTTGTTCCATTAATTCGATTGTTGGAAAGAAGATGAGGAATGGCTCGTTTTCCTGGATCCTTTGCTTGACCCATGTATGGAGCTTTTGAGGGATTTTATTTTTCTGAAATGCTTTTTCATAATTCCATAAGGACTCGAACCTCGGCACCGGCAAGGCATGGCCATGGTACCTCCTTGCTATAAATGAGTAGCCCCATTTTTTTCTTTTTTGCTGAAGGAGCAGTTTGTTTGAAGGAGTAGCCGTTACAAAAGCAATCGGGGCATCAGCTTTTTTTGCTTTCATGACCGCACGCAGCAACGCTTCGTCATAGGTATACGGGAAGGCATCTGCTTCATCGACAATCATGACATCAAATGCATTTTCAAACCGATACAACTGATGTGTTGTCGCCAGAACAAGCTGCGCAAACTCGGCGTTATTTTCCGCGCCGCCGTATAGTGCATGGATCGTAATCTTTTGGAACACCTGCTGAAAACGAGGGTACAATTCTAGGACTACATCCGTTCTAGGCGTTGCCACACAAACTCTTTTACCTGTTTTCAGTAATTCGTATATAGTAGCAAAAAGAATCTCTGTTTTACCAGCACCACAAACGGCATGCACAAGATGATTTCTATTTTGTGAAATACTTTGGGCGAGTTCATCCGCCGCTTTTTGCTGATGAGAGGTAAGGTTGCCCGTCCATGCAAACTGAACTTGCGATCTTGGTTTCGGGGTTTTCGTTCCTTTCCACAAAATTAACTCATCACAGCTGCACATTCGCCCCATCGTAATACAGTGCCGGCAATAGTGACAGATTTTTTGACACTTCGCACAGGGAAAGGAAACAAATTTATATGGTTGTTCATTTTGACAACGACGGCAAGTAAGCTTGGGTGCTGTGATGACAGCTGGGGTTGTTTCAAAATAGCCGTGGTTGATGTAGGTGTCAATTTTTTGCTGGGGAAATGGAGTATGACGGCGCGCCCAAATTCGGCCAGTGAAGAAATTTACGATTGCCGGTTCGGGGATGAGTCCAGTGTATCGGGTGTGGGTTGGATAATGAAATTTATTTGAACCACTGGAGTGGTTGGTGAACAAGGGATTGTGAAGTCGATAACGTTTGTTTATTGAGGTTGTTGTTAACATAATTTTCGCTCCTTTATTCAATTTTATTTTTAAGTGTTGATAATCTTCGAAATAAAATGGCCTAATGAAGTACCTAGGATTATTCTACTTTTAATACGATAGATTCTACATTTTCCTGTTCATATTCGACTTTCAGGGGCCCACATTCCACTTTCGCCCTGTGACTTTCTACTTTTCACGGCCCACATTCTACTTTCCAGCCACGAACTTCTAATTCCACCGCCCACCTGCCCACAATTCAAAAAACAGCCACTAACTCCCTCAGAAGTAGTGACTGTTAAGCCTAAAAATTATTTCTTAATCCATCCCATCGCCATTGCACCTTCACCTAGGTGTGTGCCGATGACCGGACCGAAGTAGCTTAGCGTGAAATCGACTGTCGGGTAAGCCGCTTCCAGAGATTTCATCCATTCGCGGGCTTCATCCTCACAGTTGGCGTGAATGACTGTTGCTTGAAGAGCGCCGTGCTTTTCGACTGCTGAAGCGAGTTGTTCTTCCACTCGGCGTAGTGCTTTTTTGCGTGTACGGATTTTTTCGAATGGCACGATGACTTTGTTCTGGAAAGTTAAAATCGGTTTTACTTGAAGCAATCCGCCGATTAATGCCGCTGCTGCTGATAAGCGACCGCCGCGCTGCAGATGCTGCAGATCGTCGACAATAATGTAATCATCCATCGAGTCTTTCAGATCGTTTAAATGTGTCATAATCTGCTCGCCTGAAGCGCCTTTCGATGCTAGTTTAGCAGCTTCTTTTACATAAAAGCCTTGCAAGTAGGCTGCAACTTCCGAATCAAAAGCGTGAACGTCTACACCTTCCACCATTGCACCCGCTTGGACCGCGCCTTGGAAAGTTCCACTAATTCCGCTTGATAAGTGAATCGTTACAATTTCATCATAATCTTTACCTAGTGTTTCATAAAGCTCAACAAATTTTCCGACAGATGGCTGCGTCGTTTTCGGAAACTCCGCTGCACCGCGCACACGGTCGTAAAATTCTGAAGCTGTAATATCAATTTCTTCATCGTAAAATGTTCCTTCAATGTTAACACTTAGAGGAATCATATGGACATTGTACGAATTTCGTTCTTCAAGTGTTAAATAGGCTGTACTATCTGTAACAATTGCTGTTTTCATCGCTCTCCCACTCTCCTATGTTCATTAGTTTACATGAACTCACTATAATTGTGAACGGTAAATTGCCATTCTTATAGGGAACTTCCCGCTGTCTCAACCTCATCGCTATATGAAAAAAACATCTTGGCATCGATTCGCACAAGACGTTTTTACTTTATATTATAGAAGATAAGTTTTTATTCACTACCGATATAATAGATACTCGAAACTTTCCAACTGTCTTCCTTCTTAAATACCGTTACTTGGCGGCCGACACCGGATAGTTCGGCACCTGTGTCAATTTCTTTCGTTTCGGTCTTTAAATTGGAAAATACTTGGGCTTCTTCGCCACTATATTTAACAATCGTAATATCTTCAGCCGTACGTTTTACATCATATTGATTAAACACGTTGGAAACCGCCTCGATGTCTTCATCATAATTAAAGCCTGTTGCATTTTTTGAAATTATATTTTTATAACGTTCTAAATCTTTTTCATTAAAGGCTGCAATATACTCATTAAAAGCAGAGATAATATTATTTTTTTCTTCCTCCGGGACATCTGTAGCTTCTTCAATCGAATCTCCCATCATTTCAAAACCTACAGTACCTTCATCAATCGTTTTCTGCAGATTTTCAGGTGAAGCTTCTTGTTTATCCCCGCAAGCTGCCAGTACAAAAACCGCCAGTACAGCTACCAACCATTTTTTCATAATTTTACAACCTCCCGCAAAACATTTTAGCACACAATATTAGAAAAACACATCTTGTATTAAATAGCACGAATAATGTTTTCTAATGCTGATTTCATTGAAAACGAATACCTTATCGTCTTCAAAACATTAGGACGAAACTTGTTCACAGATGTTTCATAGATAAAACTGCAAGGTCTATTTATTAATCCTCAATAATATGCAAAAATAAAAACAGGGAGACGAATTCGAATCCCTGTTTAAACGTATAATATGTAATTAACGTACTTCTACCCAGCCGTTTTTGATTGCTGTTACAACTGCTTGTGTACGGTCATTAACATTCATTTTTTGTAAAATACTTGATACATGGTTTTTAACCGTTTTTTCCGAGATGAATAATGTCTCACCGATTGTACGGTTTGATTGGCCATCTGTTAATAGTTGAAGCACTTCGCATTCACGCTTCGTTAATAAGTGGAATGGACGGCGAATTTCTGTTTGGTGGAAATTACCTTTGTTTTCGTGCTCTGATAGACGGCGGAATTCCGCAACCAGATTTTTCGTTACTTTCGGGTGCAGATATGAACCACCGTTTGAAACAACTTTGATTGCTTCAACGATTTCATCGGCATCCATTTCTTTCAGCATATAGCCAAGAGCACCTGATTTTAATGCGTGTGTTACATAAGATTCATCATCATGAATCGATAAAACCATTACTTTCGCATCCGGATATACAGCGATTAAATCAGCAGTCGCCTCAACACCGTTTTTACCTGGCATATTAATATCCATTAATACGACATCCGGTTCGTTTTGTTCATACAAGTTTACGATATCTGTACCGTCATCACCTTCAGCAACAACCTCGAATGTGTCTTCAAAATCTAAAATACGTTTTACCCCTTCACGGAATAATTGGTGATCATCTACAATAATAATTTTCGTCATTTCGAAACCCCCTGGAATTCTGCTATCTTATCTCTTCATCTTTTGTCGGCAATGGAATTTTCATTAAAATTGTTGTTCCTTTACCGATGCTGCTGCTAATTTTCAAAGAACCTTTCAGCAGATCAATTCTTTCTTTCATTCCTATAATACCGAAAGATCCTTCACGAGCGCTTTCCGTATCAAATCCAACCCCATTATCTTTTACCACAACATTAATTTCGTCACATAACCACTCAAGTTTAACAATAATCAGGTTCGGCTTTCCGTGTTTCAATGCATTGTTTACACTTTCCTGCACTAAACGGAAAACGGCGACCTCATAATCTGAAGGAATTCTGCGCTCGTTATTATATGAAAGGAACTGAATCTCAACACCTGGATTGTATTCCATAATCGTAGATAAATACTTTTTCAATGTTGGATCAATACCTAAATCATCGAGTGCCATTGGACGTAAATCATAAATAATGCGGCGTACTTCTGATAAGGCGTTGCGAACGCTTATTTTCAAGTCATGAATTTCTTTTAAAGCGGCGTCTGCTCCTTTTTCTCGGAAAGTGCGGTCAATTAAATTCGAACGCATCAGCACATTCGCCATCATTTGTGCAGGCCCATCATGAATTTCACGTGATAAACGTTTTCGTTCTTCTTCCTGGGCTGCGATAATACGTATGCCAAAATCTTGTTTGATCTTCGCCTGTTCCAGTGCTGCTCCGACATTTTTCAGGTCGGTTGTCAAAAAATTGATAACAACATTTACTTGGTTCACGATATGATCCGCTCTTTCAATCGTATCATAAAGTGTGCGCAGGCGTCTTTCCAAATCGTCACGCTTATCTCTTAGCTGCTTTTCGCGCTCCCGGCAAAGGGAGACCTTTAATTGTAAGTTACTTGTATTTTCATAAGCTGCACGTATTTGCTCTTCTGAATGATTATTGAAACTTTTACTTACAACGACTAATCGCTGTCTAGACAATTGAAGCAACTTTTCCAAGTTATCACTTTCATCTATTATAATCTTTATTTCATGACGCACAACTTCCAGCTCTTGTTGCATTTCTTCAAAGTTTCTGCGGCTTTGTTCGCTTATAATAAATACATCATCTTTCGAACTTGTAATAGTTTCCAACATTCGATTAAATATTACATCAAGCGAGGCGATGTCTATTTGATTGTTTTCTAGCACTTTTTCCCCACCTTACTTAGTCAGAATGCGAACTACTCTATCTTTTTACTTTGCAACCTACTATTATAGTACATACATATTATATCATTAGTAAATCATTTTTTAAGTTAAATTATAACCACAAATTTGAAATCAAATTGTAATATTAAGGAGAATCGATAATGAGAAATAACTACATTACTGTAAAAGGTTACGGAGAATCAGAAATCATCATATCAAAATCACGTTTTTTAACTTATGTCGAACGCGTTGAGACGGAAGAAGAAGCGATTCTCTTTATAGATAAAATAAAAAAAATGCATGCATCGGCTACCCATAACTGCTCCTGCTATATAATCGGGGAGCATGACCAGATCCAAAAAGCGAATGATGACGGGGAACCAAGCGGTACTGCAGGCGTCCCTATGTTAGAAGTACTTAAAAAACAAGGTTTAAAAGATACGGTTGTTGTCGTTACTCGCTATTTCGGCGGGATTAAGCTTGGCGGAGGCGGTTTGATCCGCGCCTATAGTAAAGCTACAACAGAAGGAATCGCTGCTGCCCAAGTTGTTGAGCGAAAATTGCATTATTTAATGAAAATTGAGATTGATTATGTGTGGTTAGGGAAATTAGAAAATGAGATACGCGGTTCCCACTACCCTCTTCATGATATTCAGTATGCGGAAAATGTAGAAATTTATGTACATGTTTTAAAAGAAGAAGAGCAAACATTTATCGACTGGATTACTGAACTGACAAACGGGCAGGCAGCAATTAAAAACGAAGACGCGCTTTTCATCGAATTTTCGAAGGAATAACCTCGAAATAAATGTCATCATAATGCAAGATTTCGTTACTTTACGACAAAAGGTGATTGTAGTATATTAGATAAGATTACGAATTAACTAGTATAACCAATTAAATATAGTAACCTATCCCTAACCTAGAGGAGAATCTTTATGACAACAAGGCAAAATAAAAAGAAAGGCTCTTCGAAATTCAGATTATTTCTTAAAGTTACGATGCTTCTGACTCTTTCACTCGCAATTTGCGCAACAGCATACGGTGTCTATTTGACGAAGCAAGCCGAACATGCAGCAGACAGTGCATATGAAGTAATCAAGGACCGCAAAATGTCGGACCAGCGAGAAGTAAAAGTTGAGCCTGCCCAAGACAATGTATCTATTTTAATTTTAGGTGTCGATGACAGTGATAAGCGCGGACAAGGTGCAGACAATTCCCGCACAGATGCCCTTTTGCTTGCCACTTTGAACAATAAAACAAAAACAGTTAAACTAGTAAGTATTCCACGTGATTCATATGTTTACATCCCTCACATCGGATATAACGATAAAATCAACCATGCGCATGCGCGCGGTGGTACACTTGCTTCAATTGAAACTGTAGAAGAATTATTTGATATCCCAATTGATTACTATATGCGTGTAAACTTTAATGCCTTCATCGATATTGTCGATGCATTAGGCGGCATAGAAGCAGAAGTACCTTACGCAATGCTTGAAAAAGACGAGTTCGACCGCAACACAGTCAACTTGCAACCAGGATTGCAAACATTGGACGGCCGTGAAGCACTGGCACTTGCCCGCACACGTAAACAGGACAATGACATTGAACGCGGTAAACGCCAGCAGGAAATCATTCAGGCGATCGCTTCTAAAGCAGCATCATTTACATCACTTTCAAAATACGATGATATTTTATCCGCTGTCGGTAACAATATGAAGACAGATATGACATTCACTGAAATGAAATCGTTCTTCAGCTATTTAACAAACGGCATGCCTCGTATTGATACATTGACATTGGAAGGCTATGACGACATGTCGACAGGTGTTTACTATTACAAACTGGATGAAGAAGCGCTTGCAGAAACAAGCCATATTTTAAAAAGTCATTTAGGACTTACTCCGGAATCGACAAACATTTCGGGCACAAGCTCTCAATCCAATTCAGCTTATACAACAAAAACAAATTCCGATACACAATAACCGAAACCAACCTCCGCAAGTAATGCGGGGGTTGGTTTTTTATATGGCGTTTCTACTATAGTATGGGGGGTGTTCAACTTTACGGGTATTCTGATCCACTTTCCCTGAGAATTTGCCAATAAATTCACGAGTTCTACTTTTCAGGTGATCCGTTCTACATTTTCACGAGAAGCTTCTACTTTAGCTTCAGAACTTTCTACTTTCACTTCATTCCGTTCCACTTTCCCCCGCAAATCTTCTAATAAATTCGCGCGTTCTATATTTCCCTGCGAGACTTCTACTTTAGCTCCAGACCATTCTACTTTCACTTCATCTCTTTCCACTTTAGCCGCCAAACATTCTACTTCCTCCAACGGCTTGGCAAATAACTTCTCCTAAAACAAAAAACAAGCAAACGGCACAATGCCATTTACTTGTTTCGATCTTTTCACTTATTAAATATTCTTACGAGGTTGAGCAATGGTTTATAGTTTTTGCCGGCGAGGCCGATAATTTCTACAAAAAGCTCAATCGCCACTAATATAACGGCAATGAGTAAAATTGCACCCCATACTTTTGCCATCGAGAAAATGACAGCAGCGAGACCGAACATTGCAGCCATCGCATAAATAATCATCACTGTTTGACGATGCGAGAATCCTAAATCTAATAAACGGTGGTGTAAATGCGATTTATCCGGATCCGACCACTTTTTACCGCTACGCAAACGACGCACGATTGCAAAGAATGTATCGGAAATTGGAACACCCAGCATAATAACCGGGATAACGAATGAAATAACCGCTACGTTTTTAAATCCTAATAGTGCGAGCACCGAAATCATAAATCCTAAAAACAGTGCACCTGTATCTCCCATGAAAATTTTCGCTGGGTGGAAGTTGAAAAACAGGAAACCGATTGTTGCAGCAGCCAAAATTGCAGCCATTGCGATAACAATACCGTTACCCATGATCATTGCCATTACGGCTAATGTCATTAATGCAATTGTTGAGACACCTGCAGCTAGTCCATCAAGACCATCGATTAAGTTAATCGCATTAGTAATACCAACAATCCAAATAATCGTGAACGGAATACCTAACCAGCCGAATTCCAGTTCCCCACCAAACGGTAAGTTAATATTATCAATTTGAATACCGCCGACAAATACAACGATGCAGGCAGCAATGACTTGACCAAGCAGCTTAGCCTTTGCGGAAATTTCCCGCATATCATCAACAATACCTGTTGCTACGATAATTGTCGCGGCAATTAAAATTGCATATAAGTAGTCACTTTCAAAGTTCGTGACTAATTTTAAAAGTAATATCCCGATCATAAACGCACCAAAAATTGCTAAACCGCCTAATCGTGGCATAATGCGAGCATGCACTTTACGATAGTTCGGGGCATCTACAGCTCCAAGGCGAAAAGCCAATCGCTTCACAAGCGGAGTTAGTATAATAGCAGCAATAAAAGCTACGATTAAAGACACGTAAATCATGTCTCTCCTCCTTAATTTTTGTAGTATTAAGCATTACAATAAATCGCCTTTTGGAGATTCATTAAAAACTCTACATGTTTATTCAAGTTAAGTATAGCATGAACAATTCATAAAATATAGCTCAAATTCCTTCCACTATTTATTCCGCTCATAAATTTTATCTAGTAAACTTCTAGCATATTGCTAAGTACTTAAAAAAATTTCTTAAATTATCAAAAAAGTACCATTACAAAATGGGTTCCTATCCAATTTATTTATATTGTTCCTATGAATTCCCTTTTGCTCAGTAGTCTTTTTGTGCATTCTTTGATAAAATAACGAAGTGTCTACTATATTAAAGTAGCCAATTTCAAAGGAGAGTAAAATGATGTTCTCAATTTTCAAACGTAATAAAGAGCAAACGAGTGCTCGAGAGCTAAAAAGATACTATAAAACGGTAGAGCAGATTAACAGCCTCGAAGCAACATATAGTCCTATGTCTGACGAAGAACTTCGAAATATGACTTTTACATTTAAAGAACGTTTAGAAACCGGAACACAGCTGGTTGATATCATCCCTGATGCATTTGCTGTTGTCCGTGAAGCTTCTAAACGAGTATTAAACATGCGCCACTTTGATGTGCAGTTAATCGGTGGTCTTGTATTAACTGAAGGGAATATTGCCGAAATGCCGACAGGTGAAGGGAAAACACTTGTTGCCTCACTCCCTTCTTATGTGCGCGCATTGGAAGGCAAAGGTGTACATGTGATTACGGTAAACGATTACCTCGCTAAACGTGACTACGAATTGATCGGGCAAATCCACCGTTTCCTTGGATTAACAGTGGGATTGAATGTTCCAATGATGGAGCCTGCAGATAAAAAGGAAGCGTACAATGCGGATATTACATACGGTGTCGGTACGGAATTCGGTTTCGACTACTTGCGTGATAATATGGCACATACTATCGGTGATAAAGTACAGCGCCCATACCACTTTGCGATTATCGATGAAGTGGATTCCGTCTTAATTGACGAAGCAAAAACACCGTTAATCATCGCGGGTAAAATGGGTGCAAACGAAGAACTGCACCGTATTGCTGCAATGTTGGCGAAACGTTTCAAAGCTGAAGAAGATTATGATTTCGATGACGAAACGAAAGCGACTTCTTTAACAGATCAAGGTATCGAAAAAGTTGAAGCGGCATTCGGAGTCGACAACTTATACGATCTGGAACATCAAACTTTGTACCATTACGTCATTCAGGCAGTACGTGCACACGTTATGTTTGAGCGTGATGTTGATTACATCGTACGTGATGACAAAATCGAATTAGTCGATATGTTTACTGGCCGTATTATGGAAGGCCGTTCACTTTCTGACGGCTTACATCAGGCGATTGAAGCGAAAGAAGGCGTGACAATCACTGAGGAAAACAAAGCACAGGCACAAGTTACAATTCAAAACTACTTCCGTATGTATCCGAAATTATCAGGGATGACAGGTACTGCGAAAACTCAGGAAAAGGAAATTTTGGAGGTTTACGGTATGCGCGTTATTCAAATACCGACAAACCGTCCACGTCGACGCCTGGACCAACCGGATATCGTATTCGAAAAAATCGAGCAAAAATACGAATATGTGGCACAGGAAGTATTGCGTCGCCATGAAAAAGGACAGCCGGTATTAATCGGGACAACTTCTATTTTGCAATCTGAAAAAGTAGCGGATTATTTAAAAAAACATGGATTACAATTCCAATTATTAAATGCGAAAACAGTCGAACAAGAGGTTGAATTAATCTCAGGAGCTGGTCAAAAAAACCGTATTACAGTCGCAACAAATATGGCTGGACGCGGTACGGATATCGTATTAGGTGAAGGCGTTGATGAACTTGGCGGTTTATTCGTAATAGGTACCGAAAAGCATGAAAGCCGTCGTGTCGACAACCAATTACGCGGACGTTCCGGTCGTCAAGGTGACGTAGGTGAAACTCGATTTATCCTTTCAATTGAAGATGATATGTTCAAACGTTTTGCAAAAGATGATGTCGAGAAATTCCGTAAAAAAATGACAACAGACGAAATTGGTCTTATTCAAAATAAAGAAGTGACAGAGCTAATCGAACGTACACAGCGTATCGTTGAAGGTGCACATTTCTCTATGCGTGAATACAACTTAAAACTGGACGACGTGATTAATGATCAACGCCGCGTAGTATATGATTTACGTGATAAAGTATTACGCAATGAAAATATTCTGGAACATTTAGTAACGATGATGAAGGAAACTGTAGATTTTGCCGTTCGTGAAAATGCCTCTGAAGATAAAGATATGCTTGAGTGGGATTTTGATAAAATGGAACGCACAGTGAACTCTTTATTCTTAACACCTGTTACTGTGAACCGCGAAGAGACGAAAGTGAAGAGAATGCTCGACGCAATGGAGCCTTCCGTAAAAGAATTAACGAAAGTTATCGAAGGCTTTGCTGAAAATGAACAAATTATGTCGATAATTCCGAAAGTCATGCTGAGCTGTATCGATCAAATGTGGGTAAAACATCTAGAACAAATGGCTCACTTAAAAGAAGGTATTGGCTTACGTCATTACCAGCAAGAAGACCCAATGCGTATTTACCAACGTGAAGGTTTAGAAATGTTCGGGAAAAACTATCAAGAGCTTCGTCGTAAAATTGTAGAAGAACTTGTAACATTTATGAAAAACATTACGATGAATGGAGAGGAATAACAGATGGGTTTATTCGATTTATTTAAAAAGAGTGACAAAGTAGGGAAAGACAGCGCAGTTGATTCATCATCTGTCGTAAAAACATCTGGTGATACTTCAAAAAAAGGCGCAAAGCGTGATGTCATTACAAAGTTATCTTTCCATCCTGAGTGGGATGTACCGCAAGAACAAAAATACGTATTCAATTTCTTAGCAAATGATTTAGCACCATTGCAACCAAATCAATTATCATTATCAGCAATTAATATTGAGCCCTCAATGGCGGACGGGTCATGGAATGTAAAAGCATTTTTCCGCTCTTCATTATCGGAAGCAATCGAATTAGGCGAAATCGAATTATTGATTTTGGATAAAGATGATAACCGTATTGCTTCACATTACTTTGATTTTAAAGAGCTTGGTGTAATCCCGGCAGAGAGTGCGCGACCATGGATTTTCACATTCCCTGCTTCTTCTATTACAGCAGATGAAGTGCCTGGAGAAGGCTGGAAAATTTCTTTCAATCTGCTTTCATTACGCGGTCATCAATTAGACTTGGACGATACATGGAAGAAACAATTACCGAAAAATCAGCAAGAAAAATTAGCAGATATTGTGAAAACTTTACCGAAGTTAGGTAAAACAGAAGTAAACTTTACAGGACTACAAGCGAAGATAAACGAAGATGGCAGCCTACACGCTTCAATTTTCATCCGTAACGGTCACGAAAAGGCGATTAACTTAGAGCAGTTACCGATTGAAATTATGGATGCACGCAATGTCTTAGTCGCAAAAGGCTCATTTAAATTAGACCCTGTATTAACAGTACAGCCTAATACGACAAAACCTTGGACTTTCATCTACCCTAAAGAATTAGTTACAGCTGAAGGCGCTGACTTATCTCGCTGGACAGCTCGTGTACCACAATAGTTTTATATGAACAGGCAGCATTCGGAAGTCATTAACTGGCTTTCGGGTGCTTTTTTGGTTTGTGGCTCGCTTATATTTGCTGATTTTTCGGGAAAAGTAGAAGGTTTCTGATCTATTGTGGAAACTTTCACCACTAATGTAGAACGGTTCACTCGGAATGTAGAAAGTAGCAGCACTTATGTAGAAACTTCCGCATTGAAAGTAGAACTTCGACTTTTTATTCGCCATTCAATCAGGAAATGTGGAAAGTTTCAGCGCTAATGTAGAACGAAGCGCTCATAATGGGGAACACGTCGAAACTTATAGAGAAAATTCCCCTCTCTAAAAGTAGAACGCCATTCAAAATTCTAACTTTCCCACCCAAAATATAGAAACCTAATCTATCATTCAGCCGCACTACCAAGCCCAAACCACACTAAAAAATCCCCCACCCTATAAAAGGTGAGAGATTATAATTACGAATTATGCAGTATGTAGTAGTGTGTGTAAGCTATGTATTATTCTGCTTCTGGAGTGTTGTCTACATCTGAATCGTCTGCATCTGCTACAAGGGCTTCTTCTGTTGAGAAGTTGGCGATGCGTTTAGCACCTACGTACTTTTTACCCCAGTAATATTTGTCGTTAATGCTTGTTTTGATAACACCCTTGCTTGTAGAAGCGTGGATGAATTTTCCCGAACCAATGTAAATCCCTACATGAGAGATGCGTTTGCCTGATGTGTTAAAAAATACTAAATCGCCTGGCTCAAGGTCACTTTTCTTAACTTTCGTACCTTGCGTATACATATCTGAAGATGTGCGATTCAGTGATGTAATGCCTAGTTCTTTAAAGACATGACGTACATAGCCAGAGCAGTCAAAGCCTTTTGCTGATGTACCGCCGTATGAATAGCGAACTCCTAAATATTTTGAAGAGACTTCTTTTAACTCATCAATCGAGTAAGCAGATTCTTCTGCAGAAGCTTCCTTTTCATTCACCGGTGCGAAGAAAATTACGAAGGCAGCTGCCAAAGTTAGTACGGTATTGCGTATTAATTTTAAGTAATCCATCGTGTTCCCCCAACCAATAAATTTTCTGAAAACTTAACTGATATTAGGTTAACACGAGATTATATTTAATGACATTACAGTTATGTAACAACAAAGTTACATTTACCCGCTTTTAAATAACTTCAAACATTGCCAAAGAACCTATTTTAATTAGGATTTTTAAACTATTACCCAAACAAATACCTCTATTAATTGTAATATTAACCAATATTTAAGCTCTTTTTTGTAACATTTGTAACATTATCACGAATTTATGTAACAAAAAAAGAACTAGTAAGTGATTTTCAACACCACTTATTAGCTCTTCACTATTTTATTTTAAATTATTAATGCGTTTGTATGCGACAAAGCGCTCATCCCAATATTTTTCTTTGACATTCGAAACCGTAATCCCTTTTGAACCTGCATGGATAAATTCATCATTACCTATATAAATCCCCATATGTGAGACATTTGGGATAAATGTATTTTTGAAGAATACTAAATCTCCCGGTACAGGTTGCGTCACTTTTGTCGTATCTTGTTCGAAATACATAAGACTGCTTTTACGATCCATTTGGATGCCAACTGAATTAAATATGTAGTTTACAAAGCCGCTACAGTCAAATCCATCTGTTGTCGTTCCGCCGTATTTATAAGGTGTGCCTAATACTGCATTAGCCGTTTCAATAGCTTGTGCATAAAGGCTTTCTGTTTGTTGCGAAACCTTCCCAGGCATTGCAACTTCCTTCTTCAACTGTTTTTCAATCGCATCATCGGCTGTTTGATTAAAATTAATTTCCGCTTCCACTGTTTTGGCAGAAGGCGCTTCAACAGCTAAGTCTTCAGTTGATTGCGGACTGATTGTCAGCTTTTGACCAACTTTAATCGCATCCGTTTTCAAATTGTTCAGCTGTTTAATACTCGCTACCGATATACTATACTTTTTAGCGATCTTTGTTAAATTATCACCTTTAATAACGGTATGAGAAACGGCATTCTGCAGGGTTTCGGCTTTTTCCTCTACAACTGAAACAGCTGTTGTTTTTGTTGCTGCCGTTTTAGTTGCCGCCGCCGTTTTGCTCAATGCACTTTTTGCTGGTGCAACGACCAGTTTTTGCGCAATAAAAATGCGATCTTGAGATAGTTTGTTCCATTGTCTAAGCTGATTAATCGTCGTGTTATGAGCTTTGGCTATTTTTGTTAACGTATCGCCATGTTTCACCGTATAGGTGGATGCTTGGGCATCGGGTGCAATGAATAGTGCAAGTGAAAATGTGACACCTGTCAGCACTACCTTCCATTTATTATTCAACATGAAAACTCCCCCTTCTCAATGAAACTATTTTTTACTCTATTTTACTTAATTTTTAATAGAGGATACAACCCTCTTTTAATAAGAAAATTATTCGGATAGCTATATTTTTCTTCTATTACTATACTCACATAGTAATATTATTTAATAGAAATAAACGAATATTTTATAGACACTGAATTGTTGCAAAATGATTTCTTAAAATATGCTTGTTTTTTAATAGTTTTATGATAGAATTAGTTTTTGTTAAAAGATTTAAATTTTTAGAAAACTTTGTATTTTCAAATTAAAGGAGTTAAGTCAACATGAATAGCAAGTCAAGTTTTTTCCGTGAGAATATCGCGGTAGGTTTTATGTTATTTGCATTGTTCCTAGGTGCAGGTAATATCATATTCCCACCACAACTAGGTCAAATGGCAGGGGAAAATATTGTAATATCCATGATCGGATTTTTAATAACAGGAGTCGGGTTGCCTCTATTAGGTATTATTGCCGTAGCAAAAAACGGCGGAGACTTAGAAATATTGGCAGGTCGTATTAATCCATATTTTGGTATAATATTCACGTCGATTATTTACTTGTCGATTGGACCATTCTTTGCAATTCCGCGTACTGGCGCTGTGTCTTATTCAATCGGTGTGGAACCGTTTTTAACAGAAGCAATGCGAGGTAGCTGGATTCCATTATTTATTACAACACTTATATTTTTCGGAATTACATTCTATTTAGCTTATAACCCGACAAAAATCGTCGACCGTGTCGGAAAAATTTTAACACCTGCACTTCTAATCGTTATTTGTTTACTTGCGATTAAAGCAGTTATTACTCCATTAGGTGAAGCTGGTGTAGCGCAGGGGCCATATATTAATAACGCTTTTGGTGAATCATTCATTCAAGGTTACTTGACTATGGACGTACTGGCATCATTAGTATTCGGAATCGTTATCGTTCAATCATTAGTTGCTCGTGGCGTAACGGATAGAGCTAAACAAGTTAAAATTACAATTTTCGCAGGTATTGTCGCTGCAATAGGTTTAGCATTTGTCTATGTATCATTAGGTTATATCGGTGTAACAAGTACATCGGCTATCGGCTTCCAAGAAGATGGCGGTACAATAATTTCTCTAGCAGCACAGCAACTATACGGACAAGCCGGTAATATCATTTTATCAGCCGTTATCATTTTAGCTTGTTTAACAACATCTGTAGGTTTATTATCTGCAAACGCAACATTTTTCCATAAGATTTTTCCGAAAGTTTCTTACCAGGTGTACTTAGTTATTTTCGCACTTTTCAGCTTCGGTGTTTCAAACTTTGGATTATCGGATTTAATTAATCTATCATTACCTGTTTTGGTTGCAATTTATCCATTCGCCATTGTGCTTATGATTTTTGCATTATTCGGAAATCTTTTCAATCATGCACCGAGCGTGTATGGAATGGCTTTAATTTTCACAGGTATTGTGGCAATTTATGACGGAATCAAACAAGCCGGATTCGAAATCGAAGCTTACGATAAGTTTTTATCAATCTTCCCGTTTTATGAGCAAGGCATCGCATGGGTTGTCCCTGCATTAGTTGGTGGTGTCATCGGCTACATCATGTATTTAGCAAAACGAAAATAAGTTTAATTACCAAAATGAGGGTAAGTTATAAGTGTAAAAACTTGTTACTTACCCTCTTTTATTGACTAAAAATAGATTAAAATAATTTTTTATACTTACCATAAATTAGTGAAGTATTCATGATAAAATATGGTAATATCGCTATTGTGGCATTACGCATTACAAATAAAACTAATGAGGTGGACTCGTGCTAAAAAGACGTTTGTCAGCAATACTGTTTTTCATCATGTGCCTAACCGTTCCTTTGACGGTGCTAGGTGCTCCTTTAGATGAAGCAAAACAGATTGTTAAGGAAAACTATGTAGGGAATATTAATGGTGATATCAACCGTGCTACAAGCATCGACCAACTGACAGAAATGCTCGATTCGTATTCCGCTTACTTTACACCCGAAGAATTCGATGAGTTTATTAGTGGCGTGGACCTTACTACTGTAGGCATCGGCGTTATCATTGAAAAGGTTGAAGGCGGTGTACAAATATCCGAGCTGATCGATGGGGGCAGCGCAAAAAATGCCGGCTTAAAAGCTGGTGATATCATCACAGAGATTGATGGGAAACCGGTTGCAGAATTGACAATCGATCAGGCTTCTTCACTTATTAAAGGCGCAGCAAATACAACGGTTTCTTTAACGCTTTCACGTGAAGACGGCACAATTTTGACGAAAAAATTAACACGTAAAGCTTTCTCGCTTCCTAATGTGGAAACAAAGCTTTTATACGGTAATACGGGATACATTTCATTGAATTCATTTTCAAACGACACGGCGAGTCTTGTTTCAAAAGCCATTCGTGATTTAAAAAATAAAGGGGCAAAATCATTTATTTTCGATTTGCAAAATAACGGGGGCGGCTATGTAACCGCAGCAGAACAGCTTATTGGTATGTTCCCGAATGCCTCCTATGCCTATAAATTGAAAGAAACTTCAGGGACATCTATTGTACGTTCGATGAAGCAATCAACAACATTCCCAGAAAATACGAAAATGCTTATAAATCGATATAGTGCCAGCTCGTCGGAAATGACTGCGGCAGCACTTTCCGATCAGAAAGCAGTCACACTTTACGGGGAAACAACTTATGGTAAAGGCTCAATGCAGGCATTTTACGAGCTTGAAGATGGCAGCTTCCTAAAATTAACAGTTGGCCATTTTTATGGTCCAAACGGTACGAAAATAAATGAAGTTGGGGTTAAACCTCATATTAAAACAGCAAGCGAGCCCCTCTTTAAAGCACATTACGATACAATCGTTTCAAACTTAAAAAACTATAAAGAACTTGCTGCCTTAAAAAATGTTCCGTTAAATAAAAAATTTACGATCAAGTTTTCCGCTAAACTGGCGAAAGGGTTCAATGCTTCTTCCGTAGAACTAGTAGAACTGGGTGCGGATACCGTAAAGACAACTCACACATTATCGGGTCAACAGCTCGTTGTTACCCCTGCAAAAGAATTAACAGCTGGCAAAGAATATGCCGTCATCATTCATCCTAAAGTAAAAAATGAGAAAGGCAAAAATCTAAAAGTCGGTTTTTATTTACATGTAACAACCAAAAAATAACGAAAAAGAGACGATCTGCACATTAGCAATCGTCTCTTTAATTTTATGATTGTACTAAACTAAGTTCAGTTGCAAAATAAATCATGCAAATCTCTTTTGCTAGCTGTTCTGGACTCGTTTTCTTCGTCAGTAAGTTTGTCAATGTCAGTCGTTCCACCGAACCAATAAGACTTTCTGCAAGAATAGTAGTATCCACCTGCTTTAAAACATTCGAATCTTTTAACTGTGTATTTAGGATATGTATTAATTCAGAAACAAGCATTTCCTTTACGGCTGTTGATTGCTCTGCTTCATAAAAACCGATTTTTGTGAGGTTAGGATTTTCGATAAAATAGTTAAACATAAGTGTTAGACTCTCCTGAATAAGATCGATTCCAAATTTTCCGTTGATGTCATATGCTGAAAATATTTCAGTTAATTCATTGTGGAACCTCTTGTTTAAATCATTAAACAATATTTCCTTACTTTGAAAATATAAATAAAATGTCGGCTGTGTTAAACTAGCAGATTTTACAATATCACTAATTTTTGTTTGATGATAACCATATGTAGAAAATAACTCAATTGCATTTTCCATTAATAATTTTTTACTTTTTTCTCCGCACGAATTTACACGTCTTCCTCTTGCCATACTTCTCCACCCTTATCTCTATTTAAGATGTCTAGTAAATTATAGATTAAATTCCAATTATTCCACCTATGATTATATAGTAAAGTTTTTTTAAAATAAAGTTTTCCGCCATATAACTAACATTTCTCCTTATCATTAACACCCTATTGACATAAATTAGCAATAATTTAAATTTTATTATCCGTAAATTGTCTTGTTTTAAGGATAAATAGCATAAGCGAAGGATAAATTTCCCTTTTACTAAAATATTATTAATCTTATATAAAAAAGGCGTATCCTAAAAAATTTAGGATACGCGCTTTATCATATTATTTTTTTCGTAAAATCTTACCTTTTACTTTACCTGTAATCTGCTGCAGCTCATCCATTTTGAACGCGAACAGTAATATCATATAGCTAATTGACGCAACGATAAATGTAGCAATTATATGAAGCCATTTTTGATCGATTGAAATCCAATGTGCAATCGCCCAGTTAATTGCGACGTATATTAGTCCAATGATGGTCAACTTAAACAGCTGACTAACGTTATTGTCCAAAAGTTTTAACTTATATTTACTTTGAAGCACAAATACAAGCAACAGGAAGTTTACGATAGCACTGATTAATGTCCCTAGGGCAACCGCATTAGCGCCCATTTCATCAATCGTCGCCATTACGACCGCAATATTCACACCGAATACTGTTAAAATACTGAATATCATCGGTAATACGGAGTTACCCTTCGCATAGTAGAAACGCGTAATATACGTGTTTGCAGCAAGGAAGAACATTGTCGTACTGAATACTTGCAGCAGTGGCGCTGTAATCGCTGTTGACTTTGCATCAAATTCTTTATATTCAAATATGATGCGGACAATCCCTTCTGCCTGGAAGTAGAAAAACACCGAAACAGGCAATACTAGTAAGTATAATAAACGCATCCCGCGAACATACAGTTGTTTTACCGACTCTGTGTCCCCTTCTCCTTCTTTTTTGCTGAGTAAAGGGAAAATAACGGTCGTTACAGCAGTCATTAAAATTGCCTGAGGGAACTGAGACATTTTTGTCGCATAGTTCATCGCTGACGGAACACCAGCTTCCAGCATATTAGTAAAGAATCGTTGAATTAAAATATAAAGCTGTGCAGTCGCACCGCCAAGCATAATCGGCAACGCAATTTTCCATAGCATTTTTTGATCTTCAGCCTGTTTAAAGTTTGGCTTGAAGGACATTTCTTTCACATTCCGAACTCCGAATACAAGAAACAGGAACATACAGATTGCCCCGACTAATGCCCCGATCCCCATTCCGACCGGTCCCATTGTGATGGATAAGACTACGGATACGAGTAAAAATGAAGCGTTATAAATAAGCACTGAAAACGCTGATAAATGATAACGGCCCTGGACATTTAAAATACCGCTCATCCAAGTCGATAATACGAGCATAATCGTCGATGGCATCATCCAGTAGTAAAGCGAGCGCAGTATTTCATATTCCGCCTGATTCTCAACTTGGAAAAATTGCATTAATATCGGATCGGCCAACGCCATAAATAAAATGACAATGAGCGTAATCGAAACAGCAATCGTTGTAAACGTTCGCTGTATATATTCGGTAATGCTTGATGTCGTCTTATGGTATATGGATATAAACGCCGTCGTAAACGCTCCGCCGATGACTAAATATAAAAAGTTTGGAATTGTATAAGCATTAACAATACTATCTGAGTATAAAGTGGTACCAAATTCAACCGCGATATATGTTTCACGGGCAAAACCGACCAGACGCGCTAAAATATTAATAACCGCGACGGCCCCTATTATTTTTAAAATTCCTTTCAACGCTTATCACAATCCTTTAATTACAATTACTTTATTTCGCATGTGTTGTGTAGAGATCTTTTAAACGTGCAATAATGTTTTTTGCATCATGTGTATGAAGCAGCTCAGCTACACGTGCTTCATTCACTGCGATTCCGTCTTTCACTGCATTTTCAAGTGCCAGCTGAAGTAAAATCTCGTCTTTAGGAGGCACTAATATTCCTGCTCCATCTGCCAGCATATAATGCAGTCCCCCGACATCCGATGCAATGACCGGTGTGCCGCAGCTCATTGCCTCTAAAGCTACTAATCCCAGTCCTTCAATATAAGAAGGGAGTACGAAAACATTAGCCGCCTGAAAATAACGCGCCAACTCCTGCTGTGGTAATGGTTCGATAAAATGAATCGAAGTATTGTCCCTAGCAAGCTCTTTTACTTTACTAGTAAAATTACTATCTTTTGTCGAACCAACACAATAAAGAGCGGCTTGCTGTGGAAGCGATTCCGTTACTTTATTGAATGCACGTACAAGTTCTGTAACGCCTTTTTCCCGTATAATGTTACCTACGAATAAAAAGTTTGTCTTGTCAGGGTCCATTCCAAGCTCTTTTGCATGTTGTTTTTTATCGTCCGCTTTATTGAAAACCGTGCGATCAATCCCCATGCTCATTACCGAAATTTTATCGTTTTCAACATGGAAAGTTGTTTCAATCGTTGCAGCAAGCTCTTCCCCTACTGCAATGACATGATCTGCAGACTGTAAAATCTTCTCCGTAAACTCACGGATTTGTCCGCCTTTTTTAGCCATTTTATTAATATCGCCGCCATGTGCCGTTACGATATACGGGATATTGTGACGCTTTTTTAAATAGTAGCTGAATATCCCGCTCGGAAATACGTAATGACTATGTGTTAGCGAAATATTCCGCTTGTTTGCACGGAATACACGCATAAACTGTTGAGCCCACTTTAAATATTTCAGAATAACATTTTTCTTTCCTGTTGCTGGATTGGTATTTACCGCGAGCACTGTATCGATACCCTCTTGTTCCAATTGCTCGACCTGATTTTTCACGAAAATGCCGTAAGCTAAATGTTCCTTTGAAGGATACATATTGCTAATGACGAATACTTTTTTCATTACTTTTTCGCACCTTCTTTTAAAAGCTGCTCCCCTAATGCTGATTTTTCTTTAAATGACGCATTTGTACGAGCCGCTAAGTTTTGTGCACCGTTCCAATCTACTGCCATATCGTTAAAGAGCATCGCAAACTTCTCGTCTGATTCATGAAGCGAATCAATCGGTAAAGAATAGTTGCCAAGCCCCGCCATTTGTAAGAAGTCATTCACCTTCACATGATAAGACACACCGATAATCGGCGTTTTCGCATCCGTTGCCAATATTAATGAATGAAGTCTTGTACCGATTAACACATCAAATGTAGACGTAAGATGTAAAATACGCTGCGGCGGCAAGTTTTCATCAATAATTTTTGTATTCTCCGGATGCTTCATTTTAGCCTGAATATCTTTTGTCACATCAGCATCTTGCGGATATTTTGTCGCAAAAAATGTTACATCGACATTATGCTCCTCAATTAAACGGTCCAGGTTTTTCGCCATGCCATTAATATAGTTTTCGTATTTAGTCTCATCGCCTGTTGGCCAGTATGAAGCATTATAGTAAGGAACCGCTGTAACACCGACCGATTTTGGTTTATCACTATAATTTGAACGTTCTACTTCTAAACTAAATGCCGGATCTCCAATTACATGTACATTACGTTTTACCCCGATTGTTTTTAGAAGCTGTTCAGATTGCGGATCACGCACTGAAATATTTTGTGCATGCTTGGCCATATACCGGATAAACCATTTACCTAAACCTGTGTTAAGCGGGCCCGCACCACAACCGTAGACAACATATGGTACATTATTATTTTTGGCCATCATCGCATAAGAACCATACAGCGGTGCTTCACGTTTATAAAGATCCATCAAAATACCGCCGCCGCCGATTACGACAAAATCAAGGTTTTTCACGACATTAGAATTTTCTTTATACGTCTTCATAAACGTTTTCACAGCATTACCGTTTTTGTAATATAAAGGGTAACTTTGCACAGAATAACGTTCAGCTGTTTGTTTTGGGTTATTACTAAATACCGTAATATTTTTTGTATCTATTTGAAATACCTTCTGCAGTTGGCGAATAATACTTAATAAAATCGCCTCGTCTCCATTATTATCATTCCCGTAATTTCCAACAATACCAATTTTCATTTATTCATTCATCCTTTGAATCAAGCATATTAAGTACGCTTGGCTTATTTCATTTTTCATTTGAAAAACACATCTGAAGTCGATGTGTTCTGCGTTATGATTCGTATTTTCAGTATAGCATAATGTCTGTTTGAAACGATATTCCCGAGGGCAAGATCACACCATTTCACAAGAAGAAAATTAACAATAAATTTTTAGTTTTTCGTTAATGAGACGGTTTGCATATAAGATTAGTTTCATTTTTACTTTTTGAAGTGGAAATTATGCATTAAATGACTTTTCCAGGGCATTTGCAAGCCGGGAAATTTTCAGATACATTGCTGTCATAGAGATTTTGTCTCAATGCACGAGTAGAGGTGATTTATTGTACAGGTCTGAAAATCTTGTTTATTTGGAAGCTCTTGTTTCTAGATTACAAGCTGATGATGAAGAGTTTACCTCTTATCAAGAAGCTTATTATCGCGTCCAAGCTGGAGTTGCAGGCGAATTAAAAATGCAGAGAACATTAGCGGATTATCATTTTATTGGTCCACATAAAATTTTTTATAACTTTGAATGTATAAATGAAAAGGGTTTTTCACATCAAATCGATGCCCTTATAATTACGACAAGATTTCTTCTCGTTGTTGAGGTTAAACAAATTTCCGGTACATTATTTTATAAATCCGCATTCCACGAGTTCGCCCGTCAAACGGAGGAAGGGGTTTTAGAAAATTTCCCGAATCCGTTTGACCAGGCTTACCGGCATCAGTTATTTTTATCGCATTTATTATCAAGCTGGAGAATTCAGCTGCCTGTCTTATATATTGTGGTCAATGCTAATATCAGAACAAAATTGGATTCGTCCTTAAACGGTTCCCCGATTATTCATTTAAGCGGCCTGCCGAAGTTTCTGAAGAAATTATATCAAAACTATGGTGAAACAAAACTTGATTTAGTGAAATTGGAAAATAAATTATCGGCCATCTCTTGCAGGCTACCTGTTAGAAGAAAAATAGATAGATATCGTATACGAAATGGCGTCCTTTGCAAAAAGTGCGACTTTCAGCATGTCATGTATTATCATCACGGATTATGGATTTGCCCACATTGCGGCGTGAAAAGTAAAGAGGCAATCTTTTTAGCATTACATCACTATCGCGTATTAATCGGGGACCGCATTACAAATCGTGAATTGAGGGAATTTGTCGGAATCGACTGTAAAGCAGTTACTTCCAAACTGCTGAAGCGCTTAAACTTTGAGCAATTTGGCAAAGGACGTGGTGTCTATTACTTAATTCCTGAAGACGTTTTAGATCAGCAAAATGGATAGGTTGTTTTCTTATGTAATTTCTACTTAAAGGAGGTGATGAGTTACTTACGAAGTATATTCTTCTAGTTTTTTCCGGGTAGAGTTCTACTTTTTTGGGGCTTGGTTCTACATTAACGTTAATTCATTCTACTTTCTGCGACAACTTGGCGAATACTCGCAACCATTTCTACTTTTCAATTGAAACTTTCTACTTTATCTGATTAATGTTCTACTTTCTTGATGCCAAGTTCTACTTTAACCGGAAAGCATTCTACTTTCGAGCCAAAACTTTCTACTTTCTGCAACAGCTTGGCGAATACTCTCTACCCGTTCTACTGTTTGAATGAATGTTTCTACTTTACCCGGGAAACGTTCTACTTTCTTGGTGCGAAGTTCTACTTTAATCCAAAAGCATTCTACTTCCGCGCCATAATATTCTACTTTCTGCGGCAACTAGGCGAATGCTCGCAACCTGTTCTACTTTTCGAATGAAACTTTCTCCTTTACCTTAGAAATGTTCTACTTTCCTGAAACGAGGTTCTACTTTCGCGCCAAAAAATTTAATATCTTCAACAACACTGAAGCCAATACTTACACTTTCCCCATAAAAAATACATTCCACGTAATAAAACTCTCCGTTTCAACCTCACTTCGTTTAATTCCCTCCCCCTCTTCCCCAACGCCCCCTTTTCTCCATAAAAAAACCTTTGTAAAAGTTGCGATTCCTCGCTGCAACTTTACAAAGGTTCTCTCTTATTTGTTTTGTGTAATTGTGCGGTATAAGAATAAGCTGAAGTGCACGCGTGATACTTCTTGACTTGGTTTATAAGTATTATCTTCATAACCTGTCGTAATTTCATTTGCTGCTAGCGTATGAATATAATCGTACGCCCAGTGCTTTGTACTTACATCTTTAAATTTCGTAGAGGTAGTACCTGTTAACTTATATGCTTCAACTAGGATTTTCGCCATTTGAGCACGAGTTAATGGTTTGCCTGGCTCATACTTGCCATCACCAGTACCACTCATGATGCCTGCTTGTACAATCGCTGCAACTGCACCATAATATGTGCTCTTTGTTGATAGATCGCTAAATCCAGGGTTTGGTACATCTTTTGTAGATAAGCCTAATGCACGAGTCAGCAGTACAGCTGCTTGACCTCGGTTCAATGCTAAATCCGGTTTGAATGTACCATCCGGATACCCGTTGATTAAGTTATTATCCACTAAATATTGAATTTCTTTTTTATATACATTGTTCACAGAAATATCTTTGAATAATGGTTTTTCTACCGCCTTTACAACGATATCTTTAGAAACAGATTTTGTTCCTAATGTCGCTGTTACACGGGCAGTGCCTTCTTTACCATTCGATTTGAAAAGACCTGAGCTGGATACTGAACCGATGTTTCCATCAACAGACCATTTAATTTGTGAATCGTTATAAATTAATGTTTCATTATTTGATCCTGTTACATTTGCTTTTAATTGAAGCGATGCATTTGGTTCAACTGGACCTGTTACACCTGAAATAGAAAGTCCAGCAGGTGCATCGACTACATTAAAGCTGATTGTTTGTGTTGCGCCTTTATTTGAAACCGTTAGACGTTCTGAGCCAGGCGCTACAGCTGTATAGCTTAAGCCGTTAACTGTTACTGTGTTATTTTGCGGTGTTAACACAAAATCACTTGTATTTACTGCCAATGGATTGTAATACTCGTCCAACACATAGTTTGGTGTAAGTTTCACTGTTGCACCGACTAATAACGTACCTACTTTATCACGATTTACTTGAATATATTTAGGTGCATTTGTTGTTGGTGCTGTACTGATTGCTTCAATAATAGCAGATACGCGACGTTGTGTACCTCCAGACGGTGTATTGGCTAAAACGACTGTGTTACTGCCGTATTTTCGAATACCCATTGTTGTTGAACCGCCGCCATCTAAATTAATCGCACGGTCAAAGCCAAGGCTTACTAGATAATCCGCAAACTGTGGTAAAGACATACCTGCACTTGAGTTAATACGTCCGTCCACTGTAATTAAGTGTACTTTCTTTTTATCTTTGCTGATTGCAATCGCCGTACGTGGTGCAACTTCTCTTGCACGTGAGCTTGATTCGTTGATTGTGAGATTTTTCTTGCCGTCCAATACGAGTAATGGACCACTCGCCATCATAAACTGTGCATCCATCCAACGATCATCAATAGCAAAGTTTACTGAAATTTCATCGCCGACTTTAATACCACGGTATTTATCGCCCCATGCTGATCCATTAAAAGAAAGCACGAAACCGTTACGCGGAATTTTCGTTTTAGTCTCATCATCATAACCACGGATTGCAGTTACCTTACCCGTTAATGTTTGGCCGAATTTCGTTGCACCGACCGTATTTCCAGTTTCAACGATAAACTCCATACCTTTTCCATTGTTCGGCGTCATAGAACTATGATTTTGCGGTGTATAAATAACCGCCTCATCTGTTCCGCGCTTTACATTAAGACCGTTTACTTCATTTGTTTGACCGTTATATGTAACGTTAATCTTACTATTGTAGTAAGCAATCTCTCCGTATCCGTCCTTTGTAATACCGAATGCGATCGGTTGGCTCACATAGTTCGAACTTGAATCTGAAATAACGCTTGGTGTAACGATTGTATTATATTGAGAAATTAAATATAAAGGATAGCCATCCCCCATATTATAGAAATTAGAGTTGATTGCCCCAACTACCCGGTTTCCTTCCTTCGTATGACTGTTCGCATGTTGTGTCGTTGTCATTAGCGTATTGACCGGAGTTGGTAAACCTAAACCGATTTTTGTGAAAGAGTCTGTTAAATCAACTTCTAAATGATTAACCACACTTGTTTTAGAACCTTTATGAGTATAGTTTGAATATGTTACCCCTGTCGAAATCGGGTATGAGTCATTTGTCGTTTGTGCTGCACTTGCAAATTGCGGTGTACTGAAAATGAGTGCAAACACCATTAGCACTGCAATAAATAGAGATTTATTTGTTTTCATAATTTGTGCTTCCTAATTAAATTGAAGCAAGTCACCTTCCTTTCTTAATGTCCTATCTCTAACCTTAACAAATTTTCGCATGAGAAACTATTAATCTTTTGTTACATTTTACAAGAAATCCATTTTTTCAACATAAAGTTACATCTTGTATAAGAGAATAATGCAAATACAATAATGGAAGCTTCTAAAATAGTCTGTACATTTCATAAAAAAGAACTACCCCCATGAAGAGATAGTTCCTTAATTTATTCTGCTTTTTGTTTTTCGTAATCGCTGAGCTTGAGCATTGGATACATTGTGCGCATACTTGCAAATATTCCAAAGAGAATAAAGTAGAATAGTACATATACTTTTAATTCCCAAATATTATAGAAGAAGCCTGCTACACCTGTTGCAAACCATAGCCCGAATAAATATTGCCCGAAGATTGTTTTACGTTCTTTCCAGTACATCCATACCATCGCCAGTAAGAAGCCTGCAAATAATAGAACGCCGACTGCACCTGTCTCTGCAATAACTTGAATATATTGGTTATCGGAATAGAAGTTCTTGCCGCCGTATATATCAGAACGGATACCGTACTCCTCATAAATCGGTGAGTCATATGATAAAGTTGCCGAACCACCGAATGTACCAAAACCGGCACCTGTAATCGGATAATCCTTCAGGACTTCAAACCCTTTTTTAATATAGAACATACGACCACTTTCCTGCATCAACTCCAAAGTGTCGTCCGAGAATGTTTCCGTGAAGCGATTGCTGATTCCACCAGAAATTTCCTCTGGTGCTACCGTGTTTTCCACACCTAAGTTCTGTAAAAATGATACTCCCCAGTTTACAGGGAAATAAATTAGTGCGATTGCCACAACAAATGAAATGGCAATTCTCTTCAATAGCTTCCAATTTCGTGATAGCAGCATGAAGAATAAGACGAAGACGAACGCTGAAATCCATGTACCACGGGAAAGTGTCAATAATAGCATTCCAAAGAAAGCGACTTGTGCTATACGGAATGTCCATTTAAATTCATTATTTTTATAGGCCCATCGCAGGAAGAATACCGCGCCAATAGCAAAGAACATGACTAATGCCAGTGAGTTCGGATTGTTCAGCATACCGTAGACACGCACGAAGTTTGTTGAAGAAAGTATTTTTTCCGTCCAAATTTCCGGCATTAATAACTGGCGCATCGACAGTTTTTCGAAAATCCCCTGAATGAAAATAACTGCACCTGAAAATACAGTAACCCATGCCAGTTTCACAAGGAAGTTTTTCGGCAATTCACTGCGGCTTAGAATGTAATACAGTAAATACATAACGCCGAATGTACGTAATTGGAAGACGATCGCACCAAGTGATACACCGTTTTTGTAGCCAATGATTGCACCGAAGATTAAAAAGGCGAAGAAGAAGTATTCAAATGGTTTGAAATGAAACCAAGTTTTAAATTTCTTCGTATTAAGTAAAAATAAACGCAGTAATACGACGATTGTAATTAAATCGCCGATGAGTTTAAGACCAGGGTTCAGTTCAATAAAGAAGGTACGGAAAATAACGTACGGTACTAAAATTACTAAACTTTGAAAAGGCTTAAAAAATGCAAAGAGTACAAAGAATACCGCTGTACTGATTTGCGCTATCGAAGGTGGAAGCAGTAAGGCCGCCACAAGTACAAGAATTGCCCCAAAAATTTCGAGCCACTCTTTTTTATTCATTTTGACAGAAATGTCATTCATAGATGTCCCAAACCCTTTCCTATATGTAGTTCTCTATTTTTAGATGAGTTTTACTCATGTGGATTAAGACGAACTTAAGTATAATATGGTTACAATTATAATTCAATGAGAGTATAAAACACACCCTAAATTACTAGAATAATTGTCAGATCAATGGTTTTTCAGTCACATAACATAAAAAAAAGAGAGGAAATATGCCTCTCTTCAAAACTATCTAAATCGAAACTTATTTTAATAAAACCTTAATTTCCCATTTAAATAATTCTCGATATTTTTTCGTTATAACGAGCATTAATAATAAAGGGAAAATAAGCACAGTCAATTGTGAAATATAAAATTGTATTGGCATCGTTCTAAATAAAATAGCCATTGAAATGAGCTCGATGGCACTAAGCAGTATTGATAAACATAGTATGAAAGAAAGTATGACAATTTTGAGTTTTTTGTAAGTAAGATGACCAAATAAATTATAGATATACACAATTAATACAAAACTACCTAATATAAAATACATAATATACTCTCGAAAAGGTATGATCATATGTTCTTCATGTGGCGTATCAACAGTAATTATATCTACAGCCCACCCTAAGTGAAATATGAAACAAAAAAGCGCTGTATAAAAACTTAATATAAGAAAAAGTGCTATATCTCCAATATATGCAATAAACTTATAAGCTTTATTCATTTTTACTTGCCCCCCAAACCTCTCGAATTAAAAAACCCCTAAATTTTACCATTAAATAACCTTGAAAGATTTTAAAACTTTCTGCAGCAAATCCCTCCAGTCATTCATAATTGCTTATCAAAACCATAAAATATATACATCACTATTTTGGAGGTCGTACTATTGCAAACTAATAACCGTAAGAAAAACAATGAACCGCCGATCGATAACAATCCATTAATTCAAGCCGCTTCACTTGAGGTATTAGCCGGCTTGTTAGCTACGTTAGCTGAAGGGATTTCTACATTTGCATCTGCTCTTGCCCTACAGGAAACACAGCAGCAGGTCACTAATAACAATCAAAACAACGTGAATCTCCAGGAAGTACATGAACAGCTTCATTACTTAACAAAAGAAGTAAAAAAAATATCGAAGGCATTAAACTTGTAGTCATTTTCCGGTTTTCTTAAATAGAAATACGATGCTTTGTTTTGAAGTGCCTTCTATTTGTTTATCCCTATTCCTCTCATATAAAAAACCTCCCCCTCAATTGAATTTTATGAGCTTTAACCCAGCTCACTCTTTTTTATATCTTCTATCCTTATAGTATTGAACTCATTTTTCCCTATCATCAAAATATTTTTCAAAGGACTTTTTAATTACATTTATATTACAAACGTCTAAAGAATTAGGATTCATCTATGATTCTCGCTCATATATTGGTAAAATATCATCATATAGGAAAGGAGCGTGAATCTGTGTTTAAAAAAATAGTTGGACTAGCATTTGCATTAATCGTTGCTCTATCTTTCACAACACAATCAACATCTCATGCAAATGATATAAAAGGCCATCAAATGGTAAATGAATTAACATACTGGTCTAATCTTAATGTCATCCGACCAGACAGCAAAGGAAATTACTACCCAAACCGTGCCGTTACGCGAGGTGAATTTGCTTCTTACATTACACGCGCACTTGAATTACCAGACTCAACTACATACACTTTTAAAGATTTAAAAGCTGGTAATGAATTGACACGTGAAATCCAGGCAGCTGCTGGCTCGAATATTTTAAGCGGTTATCCTGATGGCACATTCCGTCCGAACGAGAAGATTACGCGCCAGCATATGGCAGCACTTTTGGAAAAAGCATTGCGTTATTCAAACGTGCCATTGGAAGGACAACCATTAACATTCAAGGATAACAACAAAATCAGTGATCAGTTCAAACCAGCTGTAGCTACAAATGTTTACTATAATATTATCCGAGGATCACATACGAAAAACGGGGTATTTTTTGAACCCCAAGGCAATGCGACAATCGCACATGCCGCAGCATTTTTATTCCGTATGCAAACGACAATCGAAACATTTGCTGTAAAAGAAGGTGAAGGACCGGTGGAAACACCTGCTCCGAACCCAAATGTTTATTATGTCGGCAAAATTTCAAATGGAGTAATTACGAAAAACTCTACTGTTTACTTTAACTACGAACAAGCTGAATCAGCGTTAAAAAATTCTGGCTCAAACTTGATTATTAAAGGCGATAAAATCATTAAAATGTCATCTGGCATCGCTTCAGCAGCTGACACGAAAGCAAACACTGTAACAATTTATTCAGACAAAAACTTCACGAAATCGTTATCGTACGCTGTAGAAGGCTCTCAGTTTAAATACATCGGAAGCAACAATCAGTATGCAATCGTTCAATTAGCTGATACAAAAGGCTATGCGAAAATTGATGAAGTTACATTAACACCGACAAGCTTAATTAAAGGACAAGACTTCTATTTTGTTGAAGGCGGTTACTTAACACATCGTACGTACAACCATATTACACAAAAGTATAATTGGGATTATGTAGTGAGTGAAGCACCTGTATTTATGCAGCGCGGCGGTCAATACTATAGCCAGGATGGTGTAAACTTCTACTCTGATGTTCTATTAACGAAAAAAGTAGGCACACATTATCCGTACTTCCAATTCCAGTCAATTCGTCAGCCATCTAACTATACAGCTGAGGAACTGGACAATATGATTATGACTTTATTAGCAGAGCGCCAGGCAATCAAAACTTCCCCTCAATATGCTAAAGCAACGACTGAATCTCGTTTAATCGGCATGGGTAAATTTTTAAAGCAGGTGGAAGCACAATATAATGTCAATGCCCTATTCATTTTAGCTGCAGCAATGCACGAAGGTGATTACGGTGTAAGTAAAAATGCATTAACGAAAAACAATATTTTCGGTATTAAAGTATTCGATACAGATCCGACATTAGGTGAAGTTTATAAATCTCGTGATGATAGTGTCCTTGCGTTTATTAACCGCTATGTCAACCTGAACTACGTGCCTCAATCAGGAGGTTATGCAAAAGGTGCAGCACCGGGGAATAAAACAGCAGGCATGAACGTGCACTATGCATCAGATCCATTCTGGGGCAGTAAAATTGCGGGCCATATGTACCGTATGGATAACCGCTTTGGTAAAAAAGATTACAAACAAGCTAAATTGGCCTTCGTATCATATGAAAATGGTCTTTTAGTAAATGTTCGTAACGAGCCATCTACAGCTTCGCCAGTTCACTTCACTTATAAAGCCAAATATGTAGGTGAAACAGGCGTGTTCGGCTACCCTATCTCAATCGTTGAAGAAACGAAGGGTACGGACGGCTATGTATGGTACAAAATTATGTCAGACAATAACCCTCCTGAAAAATACGGTTGGGTACGCTCTGATTTAGTTCAACTAATTCCAGGAAATTAATTTTTTAAATCCAGTACTTCTTACGGAAGTGCTGGATTTTTTTGAGTTGGGGCTGAGGTTGCGAGAGTTGTTGTCTATTAGAAAAGTTGTGAAGGTTATTAGAAGAATGGGATAGGATATTTGAACTTCTGGCTATGATTTTAGAACATCTGGTCTTCTGTCAATATTTCGGACACGCGTTAAGAGACTTTTTTGCTACCGCCCTTCGGTTGCTCTGTTTTTCATCCCTCCATGCCCAGACCTGAGCATGGAGGGATGAAAACCCTGTAAGAGAACTTTATGAGGCATTTTGACAAACTGACTCCTGTTGATTTCTCTCAAATTGGTTTGGTGATAAATAACCGATTGTTGAATGACGTCGTCGTTCATTGTAAAAGTTTACGATATATGACTCCACGCTCTTTCGTGCTTCTTTTTTGGATTCGAAACGGTGACGATAGATCCATTCTTTTTTGATTGTGGCGTGGAAGGATTCAATACACGCATTGTCATAGGGATCTCCTTTACGACTCATGCTAATTTTAATCCCATGTTCTTTTAAAGTTCTTGTATAGCTTGTGGCACAATATTGTGCGCCTCGATCTGAATGATGAACTAATCCCTTCTCGGGTTTTCGAACTGCTAATGCATGCTTCAAGGCTTGATCTACTAATGTTTCTTCCATATGATCTGCGATGGCCCAGCCGACGATTTTACGAGAATATAAATCCATGATGGACGCAAGATACACCCACCCCTCCAGTGTTCGAATATAAGTTATATCTGCGACCCATACTTTATTTTTCTCTTTTACTTGAAATTGACGTTTGACTAGATTCGGATAAATAAATTGATGGTGATTGGAATCCGTTGTTCGTTGAACAGTTTTCGGGATTACGGCACTTAACCCAAGGTTTCGCATCATATTCGCAATTTTCTTTTGCGAACAGACATAACCTAAACTCGCTAAGTCTTGCGCAATGCGAGGGCTACCGTATGTACCAAAACTCCTCGCATACGATCGATGAATCTGATAGGCAATTTCTGTATCACGTACTTCTTTTTCCGATAAGGGCTGTATCTGTTTTTTACGCCAATCATAATAACCGCTTTTTGAAACCATCAATACTTTACACATCATCGCAATGCCAAAGTCGTTTTTATGCTTTTCAATGAATGCATAAATCACTCGGGGTTTTTCGCGAAGATGTGCATAGCCTTTTTTAGAATTTCATTCTCTTCTTCCAAATCACGTAACTTCTTATCAAACGCTGCCTGCAACTTATCTACTTCGCTAGAAGTAAAGTATCGTGTGACATCCTGATTTTTCGATTCACGATAATCTTTAATCCATTTATGGATCGTTGAAGACCCAATTTCAAACTTAAATGCCAGATCTGAAACTTTTGCGCCATCTTCTAAAACAGACTTTAAAATGTATTCTTTTGTTTGTGCGTCTAATCGCTTACGAGTTTGTTTTTCTTTCATCGGTTCCACGTCCTTTTTTAGATATCTTAATCTTAAAGTGTCTCTTAAGACGTGTCCATTTTTTATACTAACCTCACATCCGGATGTCATTTTAGAAGAAATGCCTATTATATTAGAACTTGGCACTTTTATTAGAACATTTTTCAAGATATTAGAACTTCTGATAAAGATATTAGCAAATCGAAAACAAAAAACTGAGCAGCCCCCTCTGCCAGGAAGCCACTCAGTTCATTATTTCGTATAATATTGCACAATGCCATTGTAAATGGACTGGGCAAAAATTTCGACATACTCGTCAGATACCAGTTTCGAACGATCTTCATTATTTGTTATGAAACCGAGCTCCACTAAAACAGCAGGCATTACGTTTCCTTTAATAACAACATAGTCTGCGCGCTTTACACCACGGTTGTACATTTTGGCGTTTTTAACGATTTCATTGTTAATGGCCGTTGCCAACGCTAAATCTTCTTTTTCATTTGCATTGGAAGTCACGCTGTAGAATGTTTCCGTTCCATTTGCTGATTCCTTTGCTGCTGCATTTGCATGAAGACTGATAAAAATTTCACCGTTTTCATTTTTTGCGTATCGAACACGATCCTCTAAGCTAGGATATGTATCTCCAGAACGCGTCATTTTCACTTTTGCACCATCTTTTTCAAGCTTTTGCTTTACGAGATTTGCAACTTTTAAAACGATTTCCTTTTCACGTGCGTCTTTCTTTACAGCACCTGGGTCTTTCCCGCCATGACCTGGATCTAGAACAATAATACGATCTTTTACAGCAGGTCCTTTTTGATTAAGAAGTTGTAAATATGTTTTATTAATATAACCATTAATACCGTTATACGCTACTTTAGCCCAGCTACCGGATACCGAATGGACTTCCACTAGTGTACCTCGCTTAATTTGACCAAGCGAACGTGAAGATCCTGAAGCCGATTCCCGAATTTGCAATGCATCAACTGTCGCTTTACCAACCGTATTTGTCAATAGCTCTTGCGGTGGGGTAACTGGTTGTTCGTTTTCACTGCCATTATCTGCAGGTGGATTCGGTACATTATTTTCCTCTTCCACTACCGGTTTTTCCGGTTCCACTGCTGGAGGAGTAACTGGTTCTGTCTGCAATGCATCCTCAGTTTGAGAAACACGGACATAGGCAGGTAAACCATTTACTAGCGTGACATACCAATTGCCAATCGTATTATAAACAGCAATTTTCTCTTTTGCTGCTATTGAACTTACACTATTTGAACTGACATCACGCTTTTCGTATGCTTGAATATTGCCCGTTGCGTAAACATGCTTTTGTACTTTATTAAGCTGCTTACCTGTTTCATCCATAAAATCTACATAACCCTTGTAAACATAGGCATAGCGTCCTTCATGGGAAACTTTCAGCCAACCATCTTTCTGAATTTCAAATACAGCAAACGATGCACCTGTATTTACTTTCGCCAAAATATTCGATGCATTTGAAGAAGATGCAGATGTGCGTACATTTAAATTATTTACGTTTGCTTTAACAGAAGCAATTGCTGTCGAAATATCCGGTACATTCACCCCTTGAACAGGCAATGGCAAACGATACTTGTCAGAAGAGGCACGAGCAATAAATGATGCGAACTGTGCACGTGTTACTGAATTTTTCGGATTATATTTATCAGCCTCTACAGTAATTCCGTTAAAGTAGATTGCCGCAATGTATGGATAATAGCCATATGTCAGTTTAATATCTTTAAATGGAATTTCCAGCTTTTCTGTTTGAGCTGTGTTTAATTTAAAGGCAATGGCCAGCACTTTACTCATTTCTTCTCTTGTCAAAGGAGTGTTCGGCGCAAATTTTCCATTGGACTGCTCAGAGAAAAACCCTAACTCCACAGCACTTTCTACATAGCCCGAAAGCTCAGTGCCTAATGTAACATCAGAAAACGAGGAATTTTTTACAGTTAAAGGCTTGTTATTTGTTGCAACAACAACCATCTTAGCAGCTTGCCCCCGGGTTACATGGGCATTCGGTTTATAAAGAGTTTTACCGTTTTCTGTATACCCTTTTATGACACCTGCATTTACTAAATAGTTTATTTCATTATACGCCCCGTTTGAAGAAGGGACATCGGCAAAGCTTGTACTAGCATATGCCGTATTCAATTGGAACATTGCCATGAAGATGATTGTCACCGACATGACCAGATTGCGCAAAGACAATGTTAAAATCCTCCCCTCTATTAGATAGTTCCCATTTTACCAAATTATTCATAAAATTAATATGTACAAAGCAAGAAATTTAATATTTTTCTAGATTATAGAAAATAGAAGGTAATATTTTCATTATTTGCTGATGAGAGTTTCCCTTTTAGGTGAAAAATGCATCAATGAATGGCTAATAGAGTTGGCTTGTTCTACTTTCGGTGCTGATTGTTCCACATTATTAGTTAAAGGTTCTACTTACTCTCGTAAACTTCTACTTTAGGCAAAAAAGTTTCCACTTTCTTTCTGAGAATTTCTAATAGAGTTGTCGAGTTAAACTTTTAGTGCTGATTGTTCCACATTAGGAGTAGAAATTTCCACTTTCCCTTGCAACTATTCTAATTTATATGAAAGAGTTTCTACTTTCCCATCGCAAACTGCTAATAAAGCTCCCCACAAAAAAAAGAAACACAGACATATTTCGTCTGTGTTTCAAATACTATTAGTAAGTACTTCCCTGCAAGGTGGATATCTATTGAGATATGTAGAAGTTACTAATTTTTCTTCATTAAGTATTGGTATTGCCAATCTTATTATTGTAAACGGTTAATGAAAGCTGTTAAATGTTTTAACATAACGTTGTCGTTTGTACCGAATGTGCCGTCACCTTTACCAACTGTGATGCCGTTCGATGCTAAGATCGAGATGTCGTTATGTGCCCAGTGAGATGTTGGTACATCTGTGAACTTTAAAGTATCTTGTTTCATTTTTAAGTCAAATGCTTTTACTAACACTTTTGCCATTTGAGCACGTGTTAATGGTGAAGCTGGATTGAATTTACCTTCATCACCAGTGAAAACGCCTAATTTATATAGTGCTGTTGCTGCACCTGCATATTTTGATGATGATTTAATATCTGAGAATGGTGAATTTGTATCAGATGTATCTAAACCTAATGTTTTTGCTAACTGAATCGCTACTTCACCACGAGATGCATAAATCGTGAAATCGATAGCTGAATCTTTAACTTCTTCTTTTTCAACTGAAGATACTGCTGCAACTACTTTATTACTTTCTCCAAAGCTCGCTACGCGTTTTGCTCCGTTATATCGTTTCGCCCAGTAAGAAGAATTTAAACTTGCTTCAGTAACGCCTGTGCTTGTACCAGCGTGAACGAATTTATTTCCACCTAATGAGATACCAACATGAGAAGCTACTTTACCAGTTGTATTAAAGAATACTAAATCGCCTGGTTGTAAATCTGATTTTGAAACGGCACTACCTTGTTTATATTGAGAAGCAGCTGTACGGTTAAGGTCAAAGCCTAATTGCTTGAATACTAATTGAGTAAATCCAGAGCAATCTAATCCGCTTGCTGTTGTTCCTCCGTAAACGTATGGTACACCGATATATTTAGAAGCTGTTGCTGTTAATTCTGAAACTGATGCTGCTTGTGCTGTATTATTCGAACCCATCCCTACACCTGAAAAAATCATGAAAGTTGCAAAGATCGGTAATAAGATTTTCTTTTTCACTTTAAAATGGAACTCCCTTCAAAATAGGCCTCGTGATGAATATTCGAGGTATAACATAACGTAAAACTTGTTTGTTCATGTTTATTTAACCTAATAACAGGGTAACATATATAATTGTGATATTATTTTTCACTTGTGTAACAGTTTGTAGTAATTCGATATAAAAACAGAAAACACCAAATCCCTGTATTTAAGCAGAGATTTGGTGTTTTTAATAGAATTTTTATAATATGAAATTATATTTTGTAACATTACTGTAATGTAAGGTACTAGTATTTACCATATTATTTACTAGAAAAGTGTTGAACTACATAGTATTTTCCATTTTTTGATTGTTCAATGCCGGTGCCCATATGTGTATATACTTCTTTTAATATATTATCTCGGTGTTTCGGTGACGCCATCCAAGCCTTTACCGTTGTTTCCGGTGACTCGAAGTTTCGGGCCAAGTTTTCGCCATAGCTTGAATACTCATAATCGAACAATGTCGCTAAATCCCACGGGTTGCCGTAAAATGGTGAATTATGTTCGAAGTAATTGCGTTTTAGCATATCCTTCACTTTAATAATAGCGATCTGTGTTAACTTCCTGTCTTGCATAAATGGTGAAAGTCCTTTAGCAGCCCGTTCTTTATTAACAAGCTCCAATATTTTTTTCTCCCATTGTTTATGATGATTCACTGTATCAATATAATCTTTTTGTAAAAAGTCATATACTACTTCCAGATTATTAATCTTTTCCTTAAACTCCATTCCGCGCATTGTCAGTGCAGCGACATGAGCTCGTGTAACAAACTCATTCGGTTCAAAAGTTTTAGCAGTCTTTCCTTTTACAATTTCCACATCTGCCAATGATTCAATATAATCTTTTGCCCAATAGTTTTTAGGCAAATCCTTAAATGATGTCTTATTTTTCTGATCAACTTCAACCTCATAGGCAAGAGCGATCATTTTTGAAATATGTGCACGCTTTAAAGGGGCTTCAGGATGAAACTCACTAGCGTTTTGAATAATCCCCAATTCTGCAAGTTTACAAATCTCTTTATAATAACGGTGATTTGCAGGAACATCCGTAAATTCCGGAACGAAATCAGTCGCGAGAGGAATGCCCATCGTTCTTGCAATAATACTTGCCGCCTCAGCACGAGTCGTCGTACTGTTCGGTTTGAATATACCGTCTGTATAGCCTTCCATAAACCCTTTTTCAACTAGCTCATATATTACAGGTGCTGCCCAATACGTACTTTTCACATCAGTGAAACTTGGAGACGTTTTTGCATATGCATCAGAAGATGGTGCATGTAATAAACACGCAATGATGGACCCCATAATTAAAACCCGTTTCATCAAACCCCCCCTATCAGTCCATTTCCTATTATTATACAATGAATTAATTACTTTTCTCTTAACAGAAAACTTGTCAACTAACTTAAAAGCCATTAAATAGAAATTCTACGCCAAATTCGACCAGAATCAATCTTATTTTCTGCTAAAAAGCGCCCTGCCCAAATTTAAGTTTACTCTAAAAAATACCCCAAAAGGCAGATTTTCCATTCTACCTTTTGGGGTACAGTAATTAAACTATAATATTTTCAATTAAATTACAACCCTAATTCAAAAAATCTATAACTAAGTTCATTACAATGCGTCTGTATATAATTTGCCTTCCGGTAAATACTCGGACATGCCGATTTCTTCAAGACCATTTTTAATTTTGTATGTGTGACCTAAACGGTTTTTCGATAAATAATTCGCTTTTGAAATCAACATCTCTTCAAACACCGGTAATTGTGATGGATCTACATCTTTCCAGTTTTTATAAGAGTTGATCAAGTCTTCAAGCGTTAAGTGCTGATAATCATCACCGGCAAATTCACCTTTTGGATTTACACGGTACCAAATATCTCCGTTTGAACGGATCCACTTGTTCTTCTCAATTTGTAATGCACGGCTAATCGATTTTGCCGCTTCTAAATATTTTGGATCCTGGAATTCTTTATATGCCAACAACAGAACATTCATGCCACCAAGTACATGGTTCATCGATGCATGTGTTGTCACCTGCTGATTCACAGGGAAGTAATCTGAAATATAGTAAGCATCTTTAGCAACATTAATAACATGCCCTGCCTGTTTACGAGATGCTAAAAGGTCCGCATAATTACGTAATGGCTCTTTATAATTCGGCATATTAAACTCTGCTCCGGAATTATAGTAGAATAACGCAATCTGCTCATTGAAGCGCGTGTCGATAAATGGTGCTGTAATGCCAAATAAGTTTTTCAAATACGTACTCGTTACTTCAGTCTTCCAGTAAGTCGCGTCACCTTTAAACTTATTCAAGTTAATGAACGAGTTTTTCACTAAGTTTGCAAAATAACGGTCGCCCTGTTCTTTTAATAATACAAGTGCGCGGTCTTCTTTTACCAACAATAGATTACGCCCGAACCCTTGGTAAGATTTCGGCATTGGCTCTGTAGTTGTCGCCATTTTATTGTATGGACCTTCTGCAGTGTACCAGTTGTTACGCTTCTTATAGTTAAGCGCAGTTTCAAGCATCCAGCCATTCATATTTTCATCTGTTTTAAATAAACGTTCATTTGAATTCATATACCATGTGTCAACAATATCATTGCCATTAGAAACAAGTGTATAGTAGCTGAATAAATCTTCGCCAAGCCATGCCTGTGAATACGCTTCATACTCCGATTCCAAATCACGCATATAACTTGTACCACCAGTATCTTTATAGCTTTGTGTTAATTGTTTTGAACGATATGCCTTTCCGACCATACGATCTGTCGCCAGCTTTTCGTTCTCCATAATGCGTAATAATCCTGTCGGGTATGATGACGAGTCAAAGCCAAATACATCAGCCGAATTTTTCTCGATTGGGAAACGATCATATCGGTATAATCGGTAATTCGTTACATTCGTTGCTTTCTGGAATAAATCCACAGTCAGCTTTGATTTCCCCTTATTCGTTAACGTTGTAAACACAAAATCATCGCCGTTTTCCAAAGCTCGAACTGTTACTTTCACTGTTGCCCCTTGGTTTCCGACTGCATAATTATAAATTGTATCCTTTGCAACACCGTAAGTTTCAGTCGTTGTTCCTTTAAATACAATCGTAGCTGTTGAACGAAGATATAACGGGTTTGCATCCGATGTTACTTGTGCAAAGTTCATTTCTTCACGATTGTTTTTAAAATTACTTGATACTTCTGCTGCCTGAACTTTATATTCGTTTTTCGCAATTTTATTTGTCGCAACAAGTGCACGGTGAAGCATTACTGAGAATGTCACACGGTTAACCGTTGCTTTTGGATCAAATGAACCGTCTTCACGACCTGTCGTAATTCCGTGCTGCGCTAAAATTTTAACATTTTCGCGATGTGATTCACTGATTTTGTTCCAGTCTTTAAATGTCAGTTCTTTACCTGTATCTTTCAAATCAAATGCACGCACTAAAGTCGTCGCCATCTGTTCACGTGTTAAAGCATCCGCTACACCGAAACGTCCGTCTGGTTTACCGCCAAAAATACCAGCTTCATATGTAGAAAATACACCTTGTAAAAAGCTAGATTTCGCACTTACATCCGAAAACTTATTTTGATATTTACCGTCCGGAAGCTTTAACGCACCTTTAAACAGGTTTGCCGCCTGACCACGGTTAATATTTAGATTGGGACGGAACTGTGCATCCGGGTAACCGCCGATTACGCCCATCTCTACTAGCTGCATCACTTCATTTTTAGCCCAGAAATTATCCGGTACATCCGCAAGCTTCTGCTTAACCGTTAACTTTTCACCTGTTTGCGGCTGATTAGCTGGCTCCTCTGATGGCTCGTTTTGTTCTGCATCAGTTGCAGGTTGTTCAGTTTGTGCCGGAGACTCTTGCTCTACTGATTCCTCTTTTTCCGGAGATGTTTCTGTTTTTGGTTCTGGCTGAGCAGGTGTAGTTGTTGTTTGTTCAGCTTTTTCATCAGCAGAAGTAGATTCCGCTTCCTTTTCATCTGTAACCGTTTCCTCTTGAACTACCGGATTATTACCGGAATCCGTAGTTTGAGTCGTAGTAGTGGTTGAATTTTGTACTGTTGGATTTTCAGCTTCAACTGTGCCTTGTACATTTGCATACGTTGCGGTTGGTAGCGCTGTGGATAAAAATAGTAGCGAGGCTAACAGTGCTGATTTTATTTTCAACATTCGACAGATTCCCTCCTTTTATTTCAATAACGTATAAATTATACCGAAAATCGCCATATATTTCACTGAAATGTACAATATTTAATAGAATAATAGCAATCAATGTAAGTTTAGCACGCTACTTGTTATGAAGCGATGGTAATTCTCTCTTCCTTTAGTAGGTATTTCTTTATTGGGGTTGGGGGTCTAGTATTCGGCGGCGTAGTTCATCTTTTCGACAAAAAGGTTCTATTTTAACGCCGAAACTTTCTACTTTTCCCTTCTGAAATTCTACTTTCCTCATAATGTGTTCCACTTTCTCGCAAAAACTTTCTACATTCCTCTGCTTATTTTCCACTTTCAAGCATAAACTTTCTCTTTACACATAAAAGCTTCCCACTTCTTATCTCCCCTCTATTTCATAACCTCAATCTCTGAATTTCCCCATAAAAAAACACTTGAGCTTATATCAAGACTCAAGTGCATTACCCAAAAAGCTTCCTTATTCTATACCAATTACAATAAAGTCATCAGAAGTGGCTTGGATTGCATTATATAAAAATGTCGCTAACTGGGCACGTGTCAATTTCATGTTCGGGCTGAATGTTGTAGCTGTCGTACCTTTTGTAATTTCATAATCAACTAAGGTCTGAATGTACTTCTTCGTTGCAGTATCTGTTAACTTGTTGACATCTGTGAATTTCGTTTTTGTAGTAGTAGATTGCTGCAACTCAAAACCGATCGTTAACATTTTGGCTAACTGAGAACGAGTCAAAGTTGCGTTTGGGCGGAATTCATCGCCATAACCGTTTACAATGCCTGCTTTATTTAATGCTGCGATGGCTTTGTAATATTTGCTTGTTGTTGGAACATCTTTGAACTCCGGATTTGGCGCGGTAGTATTTTGCAGATTTAATGCGTTCGCTAAATATAATGCTGCATCCCCACGTGTTGCCGATTTACTAGGCTCATAAGTTTTACTCGTCACACCTGTAATAATTCCTTCATTATATAATGAAACTATTGCATTGGCATGGGAGTTCGTTTCTTTTACATCGGTAAATGGATTTGTATATGCTTGTACTGAATGCCCGCTTACGATAACACTTGAAATAATAACAAGCACTACAGTAAGTATTGATACGTTGAATAATTTCTTCATTTACATCAATCCTTTCGATTAAACTAATTAGCATAATTATACAATAGTTTTAGTTTTATGTAGATGATAACTATACAGCAGGTATCTCATTAACCTCAAACAGCTTTATTAGATATATAGTAGAAAATATTTGATGATTTCTACTATATATTAGTATTTCCGGTACTGATATTAGCACTTTCATATATTTGGCTTGTAAGTTGAATTATATCTATGCTGCAACCGTGCTAATTTATTTACTCTATATATTTTATTAGAACAATCCATTCTTTATTAGAAGTTCCAAACTGACTTATTTGAACTTTGAACAGTGATATTTGAAAATAAGGGACACATATTAGAAGAAACAAACTTTTTATTAGAAAATGAATTACTTATTAGACCTTTATAAGATTTATTAGAACAACTTCAGTTTATATTAGAAAACTAAAACCCTAATAAAATAGCATACACGCAATTAAGCATGTATGCCCCATCTAAACTTAGTTCGTACGTAAAGTTGTTTGTATATTATCGAATGTATCAACTACAGCATTGCCTGCCTCATCCACTACCTTCGCTATACCTGTACCTTTTTTAACCGTAACGGTTGTACCACCTGGTTGGATAGCCGATAAAGTAACGACTGCTTTATTGCCGGTTGTTGAAGTTGTTACTGATGCGATTCCGACCGATGCTCCTGCAGAGTTTACTAATTCAAAAGCATCTGCAGCAAGCCCGCTTACATTTTCGCTAAATGTAAGCTCGATTTGATTTGCTGATATAAATTGAGCAGAATTTAGCGTTGGTCGAATATTTTCATTTAAATTGACGACGGCCGTTAAGTTCCCCTGCGATGCCACTGAATCTTTTGCCTTTACGCCGGTAATCGTTAAATTACGTTCTCCAGAAGCTGTTGTTTCATTTGGTGCTAACGTCAAAATAACCGTATCTAAAGCATCGCTTGGAACTTGCGCATTCGTAATTCTTGCATTTGGAATAGAATAATTACTTGCAACAGAAGCTGTTGTAGCGTCTACTACATGGTTAAACTTCAATCGTACTTGGTTGTTCGTCAATTTGAGATCCGTCACTGAAGTTGTAACAGTTGGTGCAACCAGTACATTTTCATTGTTTGAATAATCCGATGTACGTTGGAAAGTAACCGCTTTATTTGCTGTATTCACACCATAAGCACTATCTACTTCTGTAAACGATAATGTCACACTATATGTTGCATCAGCCGCATCGCCTGATCCTAGTAAATCATCCAGTTTCACACGCACTACAGTACGGTTGCCGTTTTCTCTATATTCTAAAGATGTCGCTGTACCATTGAATGTATGTGTTACACCGCCTTTAACATAGTTGCCGGAAGCTGTGACACGTGATGCAGTCACTAAATCCACTGGTTTATTGAGCGTAATATTTAAATACTCGAAATTGCCTTCTCGTGTTACTGAAGTTGATGTTACTTCGGGAGCTGCTGTATCAGGCGTAAATGAATGCGTAGTCGTAAATGTATTCGTCTCACCTGAAATATCTGTAATCGTTTTACCCGATGCTGTGCCAATATTGTAAACACCATTTAAATCATTCGTAGCAGTAACGATAAATGAACGGTCATCACCAGGCACTTCCTCAATTGCCGTAATTGCATTTGCCGAATTACCTAAACGTAACTCTAGATCACCTATTGCCGGTTTATGAATTCGTTCCGAGAATGCCAATCTGAATGTTTTCGGACCTGTTTGTGAGATGCTCGTCAGGGTTGGTTTAACTCCATCAGCCCCGCCCATTGCAAAGCTAGTTGTTAGCGGGTTTGGTGAGCTGAAGTTTCCTGCAATATCACGCAGCCCTGCAAATGTTGCAGTAACTGAAGTATTTGCCGCTAATGGCTGACCATTAACCATTGCGTTGGATAAATCAAAATCTGCATACGTAGCACCCGCAGCGATTTCTCCGGTAATACCTGTTACATTCGTACCGTTTGCCAGTCTGAATGTAATACTGCTGTTGCTAAATGCGCGCAAAGGCTCAGAGAAAGTAACACGGACTGTTTTCGCATCTCGGTTTACGGTACTGATTAACGTTGGTGCTACTGTATCCGTACCCAAATTGACTACGTCATCATATGGAGTAACCGTTGTACCGGCAGTATTTTTCACATTGTTTACTTTTACAAGATAGCGTCCTGTTAAAGCTGCCGCCCCGTTTGTAGAGATTGTCAATGTACGGCCATCTTCACTTAACTGCCCTCTTGAAACAGAAACGGCATTATTGTCAACAGCCGATATTGTTACATATTTAGCCAATTGTGCAGGCGTTAAGCTGGCAGGCAAGTCGACTCTTTGATTGAATTTCACTTCAATTTGTCCTGCGTTAAGCGCTTTCACAGATGCGACTTTCACTTCAGTAACGACATACGTTACTTTCGCTGAATAATCTTTACCGTCAATTTTAAAATCAACTGTTGTTTCCTCATTTTCAGGAAGTTTATTTTCTAAAGTAACTGCATGCTCGGAGTTGTCGCTTAGAGTTACCTTTAGTTTATTTACACCTGTAGCTTCTGCTGATTTTACTGTTAATGCAACATTGTAAGTTACAGAAGTTCCATACTCCTTACCGTTAATTTTAAACTTAACTGGTGTTTCTTTACCGGCTTCCAACGGAGTATCTAATTTCACCGTATGTTCCGTATTGTCCGTAAGCGTAACTTTCAATGTTGATGCATCAACAACTTCGACCGCTTTTAATCCTTCTCCCGGTACTTCCACTTGAAGCAATTTATACAGGAATGAAGAGAACTGTCCGCGTGTTGTGTTACCTTTCGGGTTGAAGTTCGGTACGCCCGTCACGTTATAGTAATCTAAGACTCTGATTGCAGAACGTGCCTCTGCTTTCGCTCTGTTATAATCAATGACATCCTCTTTAAAATCCTTGTCCATAACATGTCCTAGGAAGTCAAAATTATTAATATTCGTATAAGCGCGCACTAAAACAACTGCCATATTTTCACGTGTAATCGGATCCGCCGGTAACAGGTTTCCGCTACTTCCGTTAAATACACCGTTGTCTTTTACTAATGCCGCATATTGCAATAGCTCATCCTGCGATGTACTGCGCAAGTCTGAAAAGCGCATATTTGTTTTATAGTCTGAAGGGATTTTATAACCTTGTGACACTAAGTATTTACCTAGTAGTTTTACAACATCCGAACGTGTCAATGTACGATTCGGTTTAAATGTGCCATCAGGATATCCTGAAATGATGCCTTGGCTTACGAGTGAATCAATTGCACGCTCATGAGTATTACCTGCCGTGTCCGAAAAACTGGCCGCACTTGCTGCCGGAACAATTGCCGATGCTACTAATGTCGCAGTAGCCGCTGTCGTTAAAAACTTTTTATACTTCTTCTGCATCTTTTTAACCTCCTAATTTGTAAACAATGGAATATGTTGCCTCTTTTTCAAACTTGCTTACAACCTTTCCAATTCCACGAATTATTTGAATATAAACATAATTCCATTAAAATGACTAAAAAGTATTATAAAGATAAAAAAAGCATATCTATCGAAATAGATATGCTCCAAAAATTAGTAATTAATATTCGTAGGAACTGTAAATTGAATTGGTGAAAGGACCAGTTTATTATTGGCAAAATCACTTACTGTTGAATTGGCCGTTTGTGTAATTGTAACAACTTGGTTAGCTTTTAATGATTGAGCTAACCGGATTGCCACTTGCTCATTAGTAGTTGAATAGACTTGTGAGATCGGCACCGCTAAGTCACCCACTTTTACTTCAAACGAATAATTCAAAGCATTTTTAACCGCTTCATTAAATGAAAGCGTAATCGTATCGGTACCAGTAATATTGTGATACACATATTGCGGTGCAATATTTTCATTTAAAAAGACCAGTTCTGTTTTAGGTTCCATCGTTACGACTGAATTTAACGCACGTAAATTGCTGATTGTTAAATTCGTACCGCGTGATTGGGCAATGTCTTCCTTAATCGTTAAATATACTTTATACGGTTCATTATGTTTAACAACTGCTTGTTGGATTGTCAAACCGTCCAATGTATAGTTTTGCAGATTCGATGCCGTAATACCGTCCACATGTGTCGAGAATGTAACGACAATTGTTTTATTATCAATTACCGTGCCCTGTCTAGCATTATACGAACTTTCCACACTTAAAACAGAAAGCTTTTCTTCATTTTGCGCATAATCCGAGCCACGCACAAAATTCACTTGGTAGGCCGGGTTTACCGCTTGTCCATATTCACTCGTAACTCCTGTGAATGTAGCACCCACTGAATATGTGTAGCCTGGAGTAGTTTTCACGCCAGAGCCAGTTAAATTGCTTAAACGAACACGGATTGTTTTGTCATTCGTTGTGGATTTTTCAAGCTGTCCGACTAAAGACTTTTCTAACGGATACGTATATCCATTTAAAATATAGCTGCCAGTCAGCGTCACCTGTGCAAATGCTGCCGCTTCTACATTACGGTCAAATGTAAACTCTAAATACTCGATCCCTTTATCTTTTACAACATTCGTACTTACAACAGATGGAATTGTCGTATCCGCAACAAAGTTATACGCAGTTGAAAATACATTCACTTCTCCGGAAACATCGGTAATATAACGTCCAGGCGTCGTTGATATTGTAGTATAGCCATTTAACGAACCGTTTGTCGTAACAATATAGGAATTAGCATCGTCTTTATCTTTCACAACACTCGTAATTACAGGTGAGTACGTATTTTGAGCAATCTTAATATCTGCCGGAATAATTGTACGAATTTCTTCAGAGAATGTTAACTTGAACTTTTTCGCGCCCAATTGTGTAACATTCGTTAACGTTGGTACAACTCCGTCTTTATCGCCTTTTGTAACGTATGTTGTTAAAGGGTTTGGCGAAGAAAGATTGTTTGAAATATCGATGATTGTACCAAATGTGATTGCAATAGCAGTGCCTGGTGCTAAAGCTTGGCCTTTTGCTGTAGCAGCGGATAAATCATAAATAACTTCTGTCGCATTTTTTTCAATTGTTCCTTGAACACCTGAAACAACCGAACCATCTGGTAATTTAAATTGCGTTACCCCAATCGGATTTGTAATCGGCTCTGTAAAAATTACTTTTACCTTAGTTGCCGAAACATTTTCTACTTTTAAAACGCCCGGTGCTGTTTTATCAGGTACGAATGTTGCGATATCATCGTATTTATCAAGCTTTTTCGCTGTTACCGATTCAATGCCATCAACTACGACACGGTAACGTCCTTCAAGCCCAGTTGTTGCATTAATTGTTACCGTCAATGTGCGCTTATCTTCGCTTAATTGGCCTTTTGACAATTGTACTTGTCCAAGACGATCGACACCTGTAACCGCAACGAGTTTATTAATGACTGCTGTATTTAACTCAGTCCCGAGTTTCACCGGCTGATTGAATGAAATCGCAATTTGTCCGCCATTAGGATTTGTAATAGAAGAAATTTTCAGATCCGGCACTTCAAATTTCACTTTCGTTGTAAACGTTTGTTCGTTAACATCAAAAGTAACATCAGTTTCCACATTTTCTACTAATGGTGTTTTTAATGTCACAATATACGCCTTATCATCTGAAAGCGTTACACGCAGTTTGTCTGCTGCTTGTACTTCTACTTTTTTTACTGTTAAAACCGGCTTTTCCGGTTCAGGCTGCGGCACCTCAATTTGCAGCATATTATATAGGAATGTTGCAAATTGACCACGCTTTGTAGCATCTTTAGGACTGAATGTCTTTTGCTTTGTCACTGCATAGTAAGCAAGTGTTTCAATAGACTCCTGATGCTCCTTAGATGTTCTGTTTAAATCACTAATATTCGATTTATAGTCAGTTTCTTTCATTGCTTCCACATAATCAAATTCATTGATCACTTTAAATGCGCGCACTAAAACTGTCGCCATCTGGTCGCGGCGTAACTGGTCACGGTGCATAAGTGCTCCATTACTACCTTGGAAAACCCCAACATCCTTTACTAATGCCGCATACTGCAACAATTCATCCTGAGATTTTGCCGTTAAATCTGTAAAGCGCATTTTCGTTTTATAATCTTTCGGAACCTCATGTCCCAATGAAACTAAATATTTCCCTAATAATTTTACAACATCTGAACGCGTCAGGTTTTGATTCGGCTTGAATGTGCCATCCGGATAACCTCCGATAATTCCCTGCTCCGATAATGAAGTAATCGCATTCTCATGACCACTGCCTTTAATGTCCGAAAACGATGCTGCACTGGCTGCAGGAACAACTGCCGTTGCTGCTAGAACAGCTGCTGTTGCAGATGCTAGAAATTTAGTATGAACTTTCATATGTAACTCCCCCAATTTAAGATGATATTTTTATATATGTAATAACTTTATTTGATTATGACAAACTTCTGCTACAACCAAAGGAGAACTACCTAAATACCGTTTGATCATTATCAATTAAAGAAAATTCTCTAACAAGCCCTTTTTTATTTTTCCGATTCCAGAGTAACGGTACTACTTCTTTACACTTTATTACCAGGACATTCATTTTAGACTGAAACTAAAGTTGAACTTCTGGCAAACATCCACTCACTTTTAATTGGCTAAAAAAATGCATGTACACCCCTCCATAGGGAATATTGTATAGAATATTATGGTAATTTACAAATTTTCTGGCGGTAAAATAGTGATTGCATTTATTTTGATAATTGTTTAAGGATATTATATTCCATATTCTAGAATTGAAAAACCCTCTTATTTCTTGTAAGAAATAAGAGGGAAAAATCACTTTATTAAAATAGTAGTTTTAAATTATTTTGTTACAGAGATAGATGTAACTTTTACTTTGTTAGCACCTTCTGAATCATCAATAATTGCTAATGAAGTATTATCTTCACCTTCAGGAACAATAGAAACAGTTGTTGCTTGGTTAATATTTAATGTTGGAACAGTGATTGTTACTACTTTACCACCATCTGTTACAACTGTTGAAGCAGTAACTGCATATTCATTACCACCAACTGTTACGATTAAATCATCTTTAATTGCATCTTCAGCTAATTCGTTCAATGCTTCTGTAAAAGTTAACTCAATTTGAGTAGTCAAATCAGAACCAGAAGTAGTCACAAATTTAGCTGTTGCTAATTCAGGAGCAACATTATCAACTAAGTCAATAGAAGTAGTGAATACTTTACCATTCACATCAGCAGCAACAATAGACCCTGATTTAGTTGTAACTGTTTTACCAATTGTTAAAGTATATGGAGCATCAGCTTTCACTGCAAATGATGTTGGTAATGTTAGCAACACTTGAGTTTTATCGCCATAGAATTCTAATTTAGAACCAGCTGGTAATTCAAGACCATCTAATTTGTAATTAGAAGTATTTGTTGCTGCATCTGTCATTTCTGCATCGAAATCGATTACAAATGTGTTGTTATTTGTACCTTCAGTTACTGATGTTGTTGTTAAGTACTCAGCAGCTGTTCCTACTGTAAATTCTACAGTAAACGCTTTGTTTTTGTTACCATTTGCATCTTTAACAGCTCCTTCAGCGAACTCCAAAGTATATGAACCTGAAGCTAAAGCTGAACCAAACACAACATCTAAATCTTTATTATCAACAGCAGTTGAATCAGTAATAACTGACGGCTGAATAATACCTGATTTTTTAAGAGTAAGCTTAGATTTATCTACTGTTGAATCTAAAGCTTCATCAAATACTACTGTATAAGAAGTGTTCTCAGCATTTAAAGTATTTAAGTTTTTAGCCAGCATTGCTGGAGCTTTTGTGTCAGTTGTTAAAGTAACTTTACCAGTCACTTTATCTCCTACTAATGCAGCGTTATCCTTATAACCAGTTACTTCAAATGATAAATCGATTGAAGTTTCGTTTTTACCATATAAAGCATTGTTTTCATCTGTAGATGTAACAGTCACTACTACTACTTTTGCGTCAGTTGCTTTTGCAGCAACATCAACAGTTAATAATTGAGAGCCTTTTTTTACAGTATATGTTCCTAAATCAGTAGCTGAGATAGCTTCATCGTAAGAAACTTCAAATGTATTAGAGTTAATAGCTTTAACCCCTACAAATTTAGGAGCAGTTTTATCAGTTGAAACAGTTACTTTACCAGTTAATGTTCCTGCTTCATTACCAGCAGTATCAGTTGCGCCAGTAATTACATAGTTGTACTCGCCAGCCGTTAATGCAACAGTCGCAGTGTAAACATACTTACCTGCTGAAGATGCATTAGTTAATACATATGACTTACCATCAATTTTAACAATTGTATTTGCTTCTAAATCTAAAGGCTTATTGAAAGTAAATTCAACAGCAGAACCATTATATTTAGCAGAAACTAAAACTGGAGCTGCAACATCTGAGAATGTTTGGTTTTCCCCTGCAAATTTTAATACTTCGCTATAATCAGCAGCTAAAATTGAAGATTTAGCAACATTTACTTTATAAACATCTTTATTTACTAAAGGAGTTGGTAAAGTAATAATTACTGATTTTTTATCATCTTGTAAAGTTACAGATCCTTCATCTAATGATAATGCTGCACCGTTATTTACTAATACTTCAAAGTTACCTGGTACTTCAACAGAAGCTTCTAACACTTCTTTGCTGAATGTAACTAATAACTCGTTAGCATTGATTGCTTTAACAGAAGATACTGTTAAGTCATGAACAACATGAGTTACAGTAGCTTTGAATTCTACTCCGTTGATAGAGAAAGTAACTTCAGTTGCTTTGTTAGCTTCTAAAGCTTTTTCTAATTTTACAGTGTGTTTAGTGTCATCTGATAATACAACTTCTAAAGTTGTAGCATCTACTGCTACTGCAGATTTCACTTCTAATACATAAGTTACTTCAGCAGTATATTCTTTTTCATCGATAGTGAATTTGATTTCAGTTGCTTTGTTAGCTTCTAAAGCTTTTTCTAATTTTACTGTGTGTTTTGTATCATCAGATAATGTTACTGATACAGTGTTAGTATCTACAGCTACAGCTTCTTTAACAGTTAACTCAACTGGTGCCACTTCTGTTTGGATTGTTTTGTTTAAGAATGAAGCGAACTGTCCACGAGTTACAGAGTTTTTAGGCATAAAGTTTTCAACACCAGAAATGCCTAAGTTACGTAATGCTTGGATAGCTTCACGAGCTTCAGCTTTAGCTGTGTTTAAGTCAGCAACTTTAATGTCTTCGATTTCAGCAGCAACTTCTACTAATGTAGTGTCATTGATTGCTTTGAAAGCACGGTCTAAAACTAGAGCCATGTTTTCACGAGTAATTTTACCGCCAGCGTTTAATGCACCGTTAGAACCAGCGAAAACGCCAGTGTCAAATACTAATGCAGCATATTTTACTAATTCTTGATCTTTAGCGTCTGCCGCTAAGTCAGTGAAACGAGCTTTAGTTGCATAGTCAGCTGGGATTTCAAAACCTTGTTTTTCCACCCATTTACCTAACATTTTAACAACTTGACCACGAGTTAATTCTTGGTTTGGTTTGAATGTGCCGTCTTGATAACCGCCGATAATGCCAGCTTCAGCTAAAGCGTTAATGTTTACAGCATGTGAGTTAGTGTCTGCTACGTCAGAAAAGCCAGCAGCAGAAGCTACAGGAACGATTGCAGATGCTACAAGAGTAGCTGTAGCAGCAGCTGCTACGAATTTAGTATATTTCTTAGGTTGGTTAGCCATAGAATGATTTCCTCCAATAAAAACATTTTTTTATCATTTTAGTAAATGTTGTCTCGTATATTACGATAACATTCATAAGTATATTAGTAAGATTTTTTTATGTCAATGCTAATTTAAAAATTAACAATAAAACCCTTTCAAAACCAGTATTACCAATAATTTAATTAAAAGGACTTTAATATATATTATTTACCAATAATTTATTTACATGGTAATAATTAGTTTATTGATATAACTTTTTATATTTTTATGAAATATTTAATTATATTATGAATAGTATTTATTTGATATCCTTTTCTCTGTAAAAATAACAAATAAAACATTGTTGTTCTATGGAGCTTTAAAGTTATTCACCTAATTAATGTAACCTCCTCAGCCAAAGACACAGAATGATTTCAATAAAAAGTAGAACAAAAAGAGATAGTAGATCCTAACCATGAAAAAAGCTATCCCTAACAGTAGAGACAGCTTCCCTTTTCCTATAACAACACTAATCCGATTAAAGCACCGATAACAACGACAATCCAAGGTCGCAGTTTCCAATAAGCAAGCATGCTAAATAAAATCACGACTAATGCGAAATCTTTCACTTCCAAAATCGAACTCATCCAAATTGGAGAATATAATGCGGCAATTAAAATACCGATAACAGCAGCATTCACACCCATGACGGCACCTGTAATTTTCGGGTGGTTCCGTAATTGATCCCAAAACGGCAGTGCACCAATCACTAAAAGAAATGCAGGTAAAAATATTGCAACCGTCGCTACTACCCCACCTTGCCAGCCATTCATGACTGTCCCTAAATAAGCCGCAAATGTAAAAAGTGGACCCGGTACAGCCTGCGTGACACCGTATCCTGCTAAAAACGCTTCTTCATTTATCCAGCCTGTAGGTACAAATTCGTTTTCCAGTAACGGCAGCACAACATGTCCCCCACCAAAAACGAAAGAACCGGTTCGGTAAAAGCTATCAAACATCGCTACCCAATATAAACCTGTCGCCTCTTTCAACAGAGGCAAAGCTACCAGTAAGCTGAAAAACAAAAGAAGGCAAATCCCTCCAACCTGTTTAGAAACCGGGAAATACGATTTCACCACTCCACCGTCATCCTCCTGTTTCAACAAAAGATATCCTATAAATGCAGCGATCAAAATTACCCCAACTTGACTAAAAGCTGTTTGCCAAAGAAGTGTCACAAGCATTGCTAGGATGGCAATCGCTTTTCTTTTTAAATCAGGCGTCAGACTTTTAGCCATCCCGATAATGGCATGTGCGACAATCGCCACTGCCACAATCTTCAACCCATGAATCCATCCGGCATTTCCGACATCCAAACCTGTCATAACTAATGCCAATGCGATAAGCGCCACTACTGAAGGAAAAGTAAATCCTATAAAAGATGTGATTCCCCCTATGATACCAGCACGCAAAATGCCAATACCGATTCCGACTTGGCTGCTTGAAGGGCCGGGTAAAAACTGGCAAAGTGCTACTAAATCTGCATAGCTTTTTTCATCCACCCACTTTCTTCTTCTTACATATTCTTCATAGAAATAACCTAGATGGGCAGTCGGTCCCCCAAAGGAAGTCAGCCCTAAACGTGTTGAAACCAAAAATATTTCGATAAGTAATCTGATTCGATTTTGTTTTGTTGAATTCATCTACAGCTAACCCCTTAACCCTATTTTAGAAGTGCAACTTTCTATATTAACTTTCTGCCTTACTTAAAAGTAGCACTTCTCTCTTGTTACACATAGATTATTCCTTATAATTTACATACTTTTTACACTTACTTTGCAATAAGGCTTATAATGAAATTATATTTATATTACACTGTTAATATATGTGTTATTTTCTTCAAGTTAGGGTATTAGGCATATGTTAATAAAATTATTGAGGTGAAATTATGTTCGAGTACAAGTTTTGGCATCATCTTTCACACCCATCGCAACTCATACATAACATTGAACGTAGCGAAGATCAAAGATTTATAGGGTATCGGAGAGTTTTGCTGGCTATATTTGGTTTTACATTACTGTTATTTATCATTCGTAACTTCTGGGGGATGAATACAACCGATTTAACCGCACTACTTGTAAATGGTGAAGGAGATTTGTATAGTTTCGCCAGACTGATGTCTTTAATCGGTGCGATTCTAGCAGGTATACTATTTTTTATCATTCATTATTATGTCATTACATATTTGATTCATTTATTGACAAATATTGATTATGGCTGGATTCGAAAAATACAGCTTTACGTCATCTTCTTCGTTGTCCTTGAAAAAATGCTGACGGTGATAATCTTTGCGATAGCAGGATATTCTACACAGTTCACAATGTTTTCACTGGCACCTATGATGGCATACGTATATTATCATGACTACTTATTGTTCTTCCTGAATCAATTAACAGTTGCATCGATAATTGCGGTATGGATTCAATACATATTTTTATCGAATTGGACAGATCGACCGAAAGCGTTGCTGTTTAAGTTAATACTTATTCAAATTGTATTGGCATCGCTTGTTGCGCTATATAGCATTCTTCCTGTTTTAACTTGGATTGAAGGGTGGCTTGGTCTGTAATGCGTATGACGAGAAAAGTGAAGATTTTTAGTGCAGTTGCCTTGTTGTTTGTTTTGGTGAACGGTTATTTATTACTAAAAGACAACGATATTATTATGAAAAACTACTATATTAACAATGTACAGTTTGCAGTAGCCGATTATCATGAAAAAGTTTTGGAAACCGATGCCGTTGTTGCAGCGAAGCAGGAGCACTTCATCGCAGCGCCTGTACAATCGATTAGCGAAGTTCTCGTTACACAAGGGCAAAGTGTCAGCCTATTAACAGAGCTCGCCATCTATAAACCGGAAGAGGCTGAACGTGAAATTACACGCCTTGAGACAGATCGCGATGCGTATGAAAACGAGCTATCAGAATTGGAAAGAATCGTTTCGGATTTACAAAATGAAAGCAACAATTCCTCACCGAGTACTGCAACTGATTCAACAACACTTGGTGACAACGATATCTGGAATATTAATTTAACACTGGAGCTTGGCATTGAACAAAATACGCCAACAGCAGAAGGTATTGCGATTATTGAGCGTTCGATTGCGGAAACAGAGCGCCAGATTACTATTTTGGACAGTATGATTTCCCAGTTAAGTAACAATAATTCCTTAACTACACCAGTTGACGGGATTGTTAAAGAGATTGTGCTTGAAGGCGATTCGATTATTTTTCAAATTCAATCGCTTGAGAAGAAGTTTGTTGCATATGTGAAACATGAAGACTGGAAGGAAATCGAAATCGGTCAAAAGGCTTCTGTTATATTGAATGAAGATAAAGAAGACGAGCTGATCATTGACGGAGATGTACTGGAGAAGCAGCAAATCCCAGCTCGTGATTCCATAGCATTTAATGAAATGAAAAAGAACGATAAAGTAAAGCCGGATGATACAGTCTATGAAGTTAGCATTGAACCAACTGACTTATTAACGGAAACACCGCTTGGTACTCTTGCCGATGCAACAATTACAACATTTGAAGCAAATGACAGTTTCCAGGTAGATGAGAATTGGCTTGTGAAATATGAACAAGACAATACAGAAAACCTCATTTATGCAGTCGGAGAAGATGGGAAAACTAGATTAGAACCGGTTGACCTCCTATTCAAGCATAAAGCGGAAATTGAGCAAGATGAATTCATGTATGGCGAGCCAGTTGAGGACACTGTTGATGAGGAAGTCATTGAAGAGGAAGCTGTAGTTACTGAACCACGCATCCGAACTGTTGAACTCGAAGATTCCAAAAATGAGGATACAGCGAAGGATAAGGATTTAGAAGACACAGCGGTATTCACAGCACCAATCGCACCACAGCAAATTTTCATTGACGGCGACGAAAAAAACCTGTTCGCCCCTACCTTCAGACCGTATCCATTACGTACGTTTGAATGGACGTATGTTGATGCAACATGGAAAGACGCTCTTTGGTATTTAATTAAATAAAACAAACAATAAACGGTGGGACATGCTCTTCTTTCCCACCGTTTTAATATGTATACAGAACACTGTGTTTTACTGTCTTTCTGTACGGGTAAAGACATAAAAATAAAAGTGACGGAAAATAGAAAAGGAGTCGAAACGAATGAAAAAAGGAATAACAAAAAGTTTCATAGTTACTACTTTGTTCGCTTCCGCATTATTTGTAGCGAGTGATGACGTCTTTGCGAAAAAGACTTTTTATGATGTAGAGAACAGCCGGAATTCCCATACAGAAGCCATCCAATATTTAAATAATTTAAATGTGTATGATTACAAGTCCGGCAATCAATTTAATTTCAGCAAACCTGTTTCACGGGCAGAAGCATCGAAAATTCTCCAAACGATTCTTTCAAGCGATTCGGCCCTGGCCATTCCAAAAGTACGTTCTTACAACGGAAAGTTCAAAGATGTGACGAATTCGACTCCTTTTGCACAGGAAATTATTTGGGCATATGAATCAGGTATTTTTGACGGGGACGAATACGGCAATTTCAATCCGGATCAGCCAGTAAAACGCTCGCAGCTATCTAAAATTTTAGTAGAAAGCCTGAAACTGAACGGCGGTACGAAGGTCAGCTTTAAAGACGTCTCAAAATCCAGCTGGTACTATGACTATGTAAATATTTTGGCGAGCCACAGTATTACGACCGGCAATGAAAAAAATCAGTTTTTACCGAATAATAATGTCACAAGTGCACAAATGGCAACATTTTTATATCGGGCACTGAGTTATAAAACGACAGGTGAAGTAATCAGCGAACCCGCGCCTCCTACTGCCGAAAAACCTGAAACTGCTACAGCAACGTACAATAGCGAATATGACTTTGCGTGGAAGCAAACAGGAAAAAATTTGGACTTTGAATTAGAAGGTATCGATAACAATAAGATTGTTGCACGCTACATGACAAAACAAGGAAAAAGCTTCTTCGGTGCAAAGGACCTGCAAATCGGCAAAAATAATGCAAGCGATGTAAAAGCGAAGTACGGTACGAAAAATGCAAATGTACAACGCGGAAATATCGTTTACAATACGCAAGCTTCCAATGAATATAATTTCTATTTAATAAATGACTATTACGTAACGTTTTTCTATGATATTCATAAAAAGAATGTTATTCGTTCAATCCTTTATGTCCATAAAGACTATGAAGTGAAGAAAGATGGCTATTACGGCGATATATCGGATACGCAAAAACATTCCGAACAGCTGATGGTCGAGCTGATGAACCAGGCACGTGCCGCTGAAGAAGTTCATCCACTAACACATTCACCGCAATGGGCATCGATTGCACGAAAGCATAGTAAAGATATGATCGATAACAACTATTTCTCTCATACAAGTCTTTCAGGTAAAATACCATATGACCGTATGATCAGCGGAGGTATGAGTGAGTCCGAGCTGAGAACATGGGGCGAAAATATTTCGTATGGTCACTACAATGTGATTTATGCACACGAAGGATTCATGAATAGTAAAGGGCATCGAGACAACCTACTGCAGCCTGCCTATAACAACGCAATCGTAGGCCTGGAGTACAGCAGCAAAAAGGCCCCTTATTTTACGATCAATTTCTATTAAACTAATAATCCAGTCCCTCTTATTATAAAGAGAGACTGGATTTTTAAATTATACATTCGTTACTTCCACACGGTTCCGTCCGTTTTCTTTTGCTTTATATAAAGCTTCATCCGCTTTTTCGATGATGTTCTTCATCTGGACGCCGTGTAGTGGATAGTTTGCAATACCCGCTGAGAATGTAAGCGGTTTTCCTGCAGGACTGATAATTTGTTGAACATTTCCCCGTAATAATTCAACACGTTCATATGCTTCTTCTACCGTTGTTTCTGTAAAAACAAGAATAAACTCTTCTCCTCCGTAACGGCAAGCTAATTCATTTTCTTTTAAAGATTCTTTTAATTTACTTGCTAATGCTTGCAGTACTTTATCCCCTACGATATGTCCATGTGTATCATTAATTGTTTTAAACCAATCCACATCCAGCATGACGAGCGTATAGTCTTTTCGTTGTTCAGTAAGCAATTGTATTCTCTTTTCGAGAGTAGCGCGATTCAATAGATTTGTCAGTGAGTCAATTGACGTTTCTTCTTCCAGTGTATTCACTTTTCCATGTAAAAACGAAAAACTGTGGATGAGTGCTTCTTGTATTTTATACACTTCGTAATACCATGTCCGTATTTCTTTCAGCTTTTTCATCTCTTGCTCTTTCACACTGTTTTCCGATATTTCCGCTATTCTTTCAAGAGGACGAACAATCTGACTGGCCAACAAAAAGACGACAATCGTTGACAATATAATGAATGGTAAACCGATTTTTAACACACTTACCACCTGTTGCCCCACCATACTAAGCGCTGCATCATATGGTGTTTGCACGATAATTCCCCACCGTGTCCGTTCGCTCTGGCTGAATCCCGACAGCATCGGCTGATCAAGTGTATTAACAAATGTTAATGCACCATGTTTTTCATTTAATAAACGGGCGACGACTTCATTATCCGAAGCATCTGCCCCTAACCTCGCTTTATTCGGATGATAAATAATTTTCCCTCGCGTATCGACTACGTAAACATAAGAGCCATTTTCATAAGGGTGCCGGCCGAGAATCGACTCAAAAATATTGGATTCATATAAGTAGATATTCCCACTTAAAACCCCTTTAAATGCTCCATGCTCATCAAAAATCGGCATGGAAATGACAATCAATTTACGTCCGGTTGGCGAAATAAATGGATCTGAAATGAAAGGCTTATATTTGTCATAGTTTTTCAGTTCTTTTAAGAAAGGAATATTTTTTCCAGCTTCGCCGAGAGTTTGAGGTGCATTCACCAAAACATTTTCTTCCGCATCAACAATGAGAACAGAACTAAATGTATCTCCATGTAAATAAAGACGATTCACTTCTTCTTGCAATTTATTTATATTATTTAAGTTATTTGCAATCTCTACTGCACTATAACGCAATGTGTTAGTTGTACTAGCAATAAATTTATCGACTGTTTCCGCTAATTTCAGCGCGTATACCCGGTTATTTTCCAGTGTTTGTTCCTGCATTAATTTCATATTGCCTTTGTAGGTACTGTACACACCGACTAGTGTAGAAAGTACGAAGGCAAGTGCAATGACTGAAATAAATAAATATTTTAATTTAACGATATTTCGTAACGAAAACATTACAATCTCCTAGTCCAAATATAGGTACGTATATTTGATTTAATATAATTGCTAGTATTATAACATAGCATGACTAACACTATTTCAGCTTGTGTACCATATTTATGACAATATTGTTAGGGATTTATGTATTTAATCAGTAAAAAAGCATCACCAAGTCATTTTACCGATTTGGCGATGCTGTTCGTTATCAATTAATTAAACTCAATCGTCTCTGGTGATGCTCCTTTTTTATACGTAATATCCGCATCGGATGGCAAATTGCGTATTTCTTTTACATGATTACCTTCAATAATGATTTTACCGATTTTCGTTCCTTTAAAATCGATAATCGCATTACCTTTTTTAGGGCTGATTGTTACCGTTTTATCTGCGAATCCAACTCCGTGGAATTCCGCATATTCACTAAATACTGCAATACCGTTTTTAATATCTGTATTCTCACCCAGTGTAAGTGAAATACTTGGGCGGTTCATAATTAACTTGCCTGTTTTATAGTTGTTATAATTGTACACATTTTCCGGTATGATTGGCTCGGGTGTTTCATCTTTACCAGATTTCAAATCAATTTGAACTAATACCGGATCATGGTCAGATGCACGACCCTGCGCTTCCGTAAAGTTCGCATTAATATGAATCATATCAATCTCCGTTACTTCTGCAAGATTATTCGATACTAAAATATGATCCAGCACTTGGTTGTTACCTTGGAAGTAATAGCTGAAACGGTCTTCCACAGGTGCCTTGTCCACCATATTCGTCAAAACGCCACCTTTTAATGTTTCAAGAGCCGGTGTAAATTCAAAGTCATTCATATCTCCCGCTACAACAATGTTAACGTCCGGATCTTTTGCAAGACCTTCATCGATAAAGTCATTGATTACCTGTGCAAGCTCAATACGCTCAGGTTCAGATCCTAAAACCGGTGGCTGTGTCGGGCTCCATAACGAATCATCCCCCCCTTTAGAATTTAAATGTGCACCAATAACAACAACACGTTCTTCCTGGAATTCAAATTCTGCCGCAATCGGTTTACGTGTATCTTCAAATTTTGAAGGATTCACAAAACCTGGATTCAATGCAAGGCTGCCCTTTTCTGTCCATGCATTCGCCTGTTTTCCTGTTCCATTTATCCCATCAACAAGTGATACACGTTCAGGGTTATACAAGTACCCTACACGGATATTTCCGCCTGGTGCACCACCGCTAGTATTATTGATCGGCATAACATCAATCCAGTCATACTGGGGACCACCCGCTACTTTAATTGCGTTAATTAATCGCAAGTAACTTTCTGATGCATCGGCATTTCCTGAATCTGTTTGTCCGTCATTATCCTGTACTTCCACTAATGTAATAATATCCGGTGACTTCATATTGTTTACAAATGTAGAAGCAATTTTTGCTGCTTTTTCATCGGATGTATTATCCTTGTTATTCGAAAAGTTTTCAATATTGTAAGATGCCAAGTTCAGCTTGTCCGCTACCGGTTCAAGATGTGTTACTTCCTGCTGAATGTTCGCCTTTGTTACTTCCGGGAATACTTTATTCGTATTCAGGCGGTAACCGTCAGAGAAGTTTTCCACAAAACCGATCAGCGCATCATTAAAGTGATCGCCTGATTCATAGTTTTTCCCTGATACACCTTCAAGCATAATCTTTTCCGGGTTGTAATCATCGGCAGCAATATTTAGACCGCCATTGACATTAAACGTATTGTTTGTTGTATTAGGAACAACGATTGGTGAATCATTGTTATACATCGGTCCTACTACCCTTGCTTCAGGGAATGAGACAAGCATGTACTCGATTGACTCCCAGAAATCAATTCCATCTTCGTTCGGGTCATAAATGGCAAAACTATCATTATCGATGATTCTGTTTGGAGGGAATAAATCTTCCCCGATAACAAGTGTTTCAGGAACAGCTGCCATTCCTGTTTTTTCAATCTCAGTAGCAGCAATTTGCGTATCTTTTAAACGCGTATTTCCCCCGGCTTCCGTTACATTACCGGTTACTTTCACTGCATCTCCTACCGAAACACCATGCGATGATTTGTTCACTTTTATCGCAGTTGATTTCACACCATCGAACGATGTATTTTCTTGCATAATGAAATTTGAAGCGTCAATTACAAACGTTACGATTCCGTCTACATCGTTTACTTGTAATCCTGCATATGGAGAAGTATGGTTTGCCCCTTGAATTTCGCTGATTGTCGCATTGTCCGTATCAATAATCTCGTATACGAATGTCGCAACTGCGCTGTTTGTTAAACCGGCTTTGACGGCAATAGCTTTAATTGTCATCGGGTTATTGACAGTAATTGCACCTGTATACTCTGTACTTGCTGTTGTTGGTGTCGAGCCATCCACTGTGTAATAAATCGATGCACCTTCAGTAATTGTAGAAAGTGTTACATCTGTGCCGGCTGTTACGCCACCCGTATGAGAAGCTTGGACATCCTGCACTTTTGTCGTATCTTCAATAATACGGATTGGCAGAAGCTGATGGTTTGTAAACTGGCCAACAATTCCTGTAATTTCCCCGTACGTTTTTCCATTCACTAAACCTGAGTCTCTTGTTTTATCATAAATCGCAAATGATCCAGTTGTGTCTGTTCCTGTGAAGTTTTGACCAGAACCGGTAATTGCAACATCTTTCAATGTAACTAATCGTGACTCGTTGTCTTCTGCAATTCCTTCACTCGTAATAACTTGCGGATCTGGTAAAGTCGCCGCTGCTGGCGTACCAACAAGAGAGATATTCTTTAACTGTTTAAGCCCGCTGTATTCATCAATTGTCCCTTGAACTGTAACAAGGTCTCCAACTTTTGCTGTAAGACTATCCGCTGGGTAAATTGCAATTGCTGCACCCGTTTCATCCTGGATATGTGCTGTCGCTGTTTCCAGTTTTGCTGTTACAATTCCTGAAACAATTACTTCATTGCCGATTGCCTTATTGCGTGCCTCTTCAATTGAGATGGCTGTTGGTGCTGTTTTAATCGTGTAGTCAAATGTTGCAACTTCGCTATCTTCCAGATCTGTTGCTGTTGCAAATGCTTTAATCGTCGTTGCTTCATTGATAACAATCCCTGATGATGCATTATAAACTGTACTTTCTGTCGTCGGTTCAGAACCATCTGTTGAGTAATAAATCGTTGCATTTGGAGTAGCCGATGATAGTGTTACTTTTGTTCCTGCATAAACTTCGCCGGTTGCTGATGAAGCTTTGACAGATGCTACTTGTGTCGGCTCTTCTGGTCCAGGTGTATCATTACCAACAAACTGAATGAATGTAGGTGATTTTAATCCAGCATGGTTACCAAAGTATTTTTCCAATGAACCTGTTATAACTACTTTCTTGCCGAGATTGCTAGGATTCGTTTTTAAACCAAATTCTGTTCTAATTGAAGCAGGTGAATTTGGCAATTGAATGTAGAGCATTTTCTTTACATCGTTTTCACCCGGAGTGTCCGCGATGGCGATATTCGTATCCGTTTCAGCTTCTATTACATAGGAAGTCTCACTTTTCGCAAACCCCACTATATAACCTTCTACTGTTACATTAGGCTTAACTGAAGCCGGATCAAACTGACTGATCGCTTCATCAATTCCGATAGCCCCTGTAGCCTCTGCTTTTACAATTGCAAAATGAGGCAAAATCATGGATAGTACTAGAAAAAATGATAAAGCAATTTTGGAAATGAAATTGAGTCCATAATTTTTCATTTGTTTAGCTCCTTAAAATTTTTTATATCTCAAAAAAAGCAAACCCTTCTTTATTTAATTAAAGGATTTGCTTTGGGAGATCAGATGAAAACTGCCTTACTTTTAAAAACGTCTCATAATAAGGACACTTACATATTTCATTACATCATTTGAATATTAAAATTATATTTATACAATGTTTAAATTTTATTAAATTTCAGAAATATCTAGTAGAGACAATTCTCCTATTATATTAATTAGGGTCTTATTTCTCATTAATGGTATCTCCTTAGTGTATATTTAATTCTACTTATCCCTTGAAATTTCTACATTCCATAAGTATAGTCCTGCTTTTATAGCTGGCTCATCTCAAATCAGTTAAATTTGTACTATCTTACAAAAGCAACAAATAGAACTTCACTAATAATTTGTGCTAAAGTAAATTTTATACAGAGTAATTCAGTAAGAATAATTTAAAAGGAGCTTGATAATTATGAGAAATATTCCATATGTAGTAGATGGCGACTGGTTGGAAGCACGTCTAGAAGATCCAAACTTACGCTTAATCGACGCATCAACTTTCTTAAAAATTCCTGAAGGAGAAGGGTTCCCAGAGCTATGGTCTGGTTACGAAGCTTACAAGGAAGAGCATATTCCGGGAGCTGCTTACGCTGATTTACTGAAAGACTTTACGAACCCTGAAGGAAAGGCACCATTTACAATTGCAACTAGAGAGCAATTTCTAAAAGCGGTGGAACCTTTAGGAATTACAGATGAAACATATGTAGTTATCTATGATCGCGGTCCACTTGTAAATGTCGATATATTAGCATCCGACTGGTCAGCGCGTTTACGCTGGCAATTAAAATATGAAGGTTTTGATAATGTAGCTGTACTCGACGGCGGATTCCGTAAGTGGAAGCTTGATGGTCGTCCAACTGAATTAGGAATCGCCAACTATGAACCTGCGCCGTTTCCAGGAGAACGCCGCGAGCATTTGATTGTTACTAAAGAAGAGGTAAAGTCAGCTTTAGGGGATGAAAATATTGTATTAATCAATAGTTTATCAGAGGCAGACTTCCGCGGTGAAACAACAACATACACGCGCCCTGGCCATATCCCAGGAAGTAAGCATGCTTTTTTCGGGTCCCATTCAGATCCTGAAACGCGTTTACTATTCGATGATGCAACATTATGCGCTACCTTTGAAAAATTAGGTGCGCTCGATCCTAATAAAAAAGTGATTACTTATTGCGGTGGTGGAATCGCTGCAACTTGGAACGCGTTGCTGTTGAACAAGTTAGGGCAGGAAAATGTGGCGGTTTATGATGGGTCGTTGAACGAGTGGGCGGCTGATGAGAGTTGTCCGTTGGTGAAAGGTTAAAGGATGTAGTCATCTATAAATATCAACCTTTACAAAGCTTTAATAATATTTATATAATCCACTGCCAAGACCAATGGATATTAGAGTTAATCCTATATCCATTGGTTTTTTTATTCTATCTACTGTTAATAATACTAAGAATCGTGTCCCCGTCATACTTTCTTCTATTCATCGATAACCGTAGAACGGAGGTAAAATTGAACCTTGGCAATATCTCCAGATGAATCATATCCACTTTATGTTAAAAGTGGTATAATAAGCTTCACTATTTTAAAAATAGGAGGTCAAAACGAAATCAAAAATTACAATACTATTTAGCATTATTTTCGCTTTTTCATTTTTGGGAGCACAAAGTACATACGCCGAACAAACACTCAATGAATATGGTGTAAAAAGTCAAAAAAGTATAGTAGGATAATTCGATTCAAATGAATGGATTACATTCCCATCAAAGCAAGATATACCATTAAAGAAGTCTTGGACAGTCACTTTTTCAGATATCGTAACATTCGATAAAATCGATGGAGCAGTTATAGAGAGCAATAATAAGTTTATCCCTGTAGATATTAATTTTTCAGGTAATAGTCAATTAACTATCTCCCCTGTTCATACATACGAGGCAAATGTGACTTATCGAATGGAAAATATCAGCTATTAACCTATGGTGAAATCGGCGTTAATGTTACAATTTTCAGTAAACAAAGAGCTATCAAATCTATAAATTAAAGAAAGAGAGGTTTCTATGAAACATCAAAAGTATACAGCGCTATTTCTTGCTGGTGCAGCTTCTGTAGTAATTTCTTCTGAAATTTATGCAGCACCTATCAACGATAATGACTACCAACCAGAAAGTGAACAGTTCGTCACTTCTGAAGTTATCTCATCAAGCCCGCTTGCTCATACACCGAGAGTAACTCATTCAGCCGGAGCAGTTGAAGCAGTACCTACAATTACAAGTGAAACAGAGTTAGTTGACTATATCATTAATAAAATGGAAAATCTAGAAGCGGTTTTTGAAGTTCGGTATGTTGGAAACACTTCGGATTTAATCGCCAATAAAAAGCTTCTCCAATTAATAAAAGAAGCACAAAATGAAAATGACTATTTACTTGGAATTGGTTCAGCAGTCGGCTACAATGCTTCCTATACGAGTAATGAGGCCAACTTGAAATTTACAACAAGCTATTTTATCACACAAGCACAACAAAAATTTGTTGATGCAGAAGTTGCAAGAATCAATGCACAAATCCTTCGCCCAAATATGACAGATTTGGAAAAGGTAATAGCCATTAATGAATATATTGTAAAAAACACTACTTATTCATATTCTTCTTCTACAACTCCACATGCTGCTTATGCACTGTTTAAAGAAGGTAAAGGGGTTTGCCAGGCCTATGCAATGGCCGCCTATCATATGTTTAAAGCAGCGGGTCTGGAAACACATTATGTTACTGGTTATGCCGGGGAAGACCATGCATGGAATTTAGTAAAAGTAAACGGGCAATGGTATCATATCGACCCAACTTGGAATGATCCAACATTCTCAACTCCTATTCCTGGACTGGAGAATTTTATATCCTATCAATATTTCTTGTTATCAGACGACACACTTCTAGCCGAACGCACAATGGATTCCCGTCCTAATTTACCAAGAGCAACAGCTAAAAATTTTGAGGTTTTCAGATCAATCGAATCTATTCCCTTTAAATTTAATGGTATTCAATACATGCTCTTACCAGAGTATAAGAATAACCAATTTTTCTTTGTAGATTATACGAATAACTATGTTATAAATTCTTTAAACTTGGAAAATGAGCAGTTAATCATTAAACAAGTTGCGAATGTTCGCGCTATGGATATTTTAGCTACCGATCATGCTATTTATTTTGTAGATATTGATAATCGTTTAGGCTTAAGTAAAGTAGATTTACAATCAAAAGCTACTACTAGGCTATATAGCGGTGGCAGTGTGACTTCTATTAAACTGGAAAATGGCGTTGTCAAAGCATATAACAACCAAAATGTAGTCTATACCGAAAATGTCACAGCAATAGAAGCCGATTCAGAAATCAAAAAAATTGCCAATTTAGTAAACACAATTGTTTTACCAAGTAAGCAATTTAAAAAGCAGGCGGATGAGTTGAGTAATCTTATAGACATTGCAAGCGTTGATTTACAAAACTATCTGTCTGCCGATGTACTAAATCAAATAAAATACATTCAGCAGCAATATGAAAAAATGAATAATCTTTTCATTGATCCAAAATTAAGCTGGGCTCCTTTGAAAAAAATTACGGAACCCCTTAAATCGTGGACGGTGACACTATCACAAGAAGTAGCAAATACACCAGGGAATCAATCCAAAATTACTGTAGTTGATATGTTCGGTGATGAAATTGATGTTGATATTACTATCCGTAAAGAAAAAATAATGATTAAACCGAACCAAAATTATGTGGATGGTGTTCCTTATACATTAGTTATTGATGGGGGATTACAAAGTAATACCGGAGAAAAATTACCAAATAGGACACATCTGACATTTATGTTTGGAGAATAATTGTAAAAACCATCCGTGTTCAATTAATGAACACGGATGGTTTTTACGGGATTTTATATTTCAATTTCAATCCTAATACCATAATTGCTTTAATAAATTTATTAAAAGTAGTCACGAAAGTCTAAATGTACTTGGCGTTAATATTATGGAAAAATAGTGATTGAATATATATATATCATAAGAGTCAATCCTTCTCCAATAATTTTACGAATATACCTCCTATTTCAGTCAAATTTGAAAGGTGATTTATATGTATAAATTGTTTGTTCTTTCATTTCTATTCATAACCAGCTTATTAATTTATGCCCCAGAGTGTGCAGCTCAAGTATTTTTAAGTAAAGGTAAAGTAGACCAAATTGCAAATGCCTCTATAGAATATTTGGAAAATGTCGACATATCTATTATTGCTATCAATGATTCCAGCCGCACTATTAAGGATGATAACAAGCTTTATTACGAAGATAGTACGCGAATTATTTCTGAGACACCTCCAAATGTGATATACAACCGAAAGTGGTATATCAATAATTACGATTTCAATTTTACATGGTCTTATGAACCAATAAATGCAACGAAAGTAGCAATTATTGATACAGGAATCAGCGAAGAACTCTTAAGGAAAAAAAATATTAGTCCCGGAAAAAATTTTATAAATGAAACCAAGCCACCGATCGATGACAATGGGCACGGCACGGCCCTGGCAAGTATTATTTACGATATATCCGGACCTTACCCAATTGAAATAATTCCGCTTAAATCAGCCAATTCCAAAGGCCTATTAGATGTTTCAACTATAATAAAGGCCATTGACTATGCTATTGAACTTGATGTAGACATAATCAATTTAAGTTTTGGTGCAAAATCGCCACATGATTTAGAACGACGGGCACTACAAAAAGCCGTTGATTCAGGGATAACTGTTATAAGTTCTGTCGGAAATAGCGGAATCGAAGAATATTATTATCCAGCAGCCTACGATAATGTTTTGGCTATTGGTTCTATTAACCAAAATCATGTACGTTCTTCATTTTCTACAACGAATGATATTCTTGATTTTGTTTCACCAGGAGAAAAATTACTAGTTCAGGATTATACTATGCTTGGTTCTACTAAAATCGTGAACGGTACATCTTTTTCCAGTGCTTATTTCACCGGCCAATTAGCTATACTTCATACGAACCTGCTTCATTATTCCCTGAAGCAGTTAAAAACTTTAGCAACAGATTTAGGTATTCCAGGTTACGATAAAGAATATGGCAATGGATTTATTATGTCTGATTACTTATTAAAATCTTTAAGAGGTAAAAACTGGGAAACCTTCATTACATCAAATTCTATGAAATCGTGGTCAATATCTCTTTCTTTACCTGTAAATCCCGAAATTTCGCTAAATAAATATATTAAGATATATAATGGTCATCTACAGCAACATCCTGTATCCATCGAAATTACAGATTCAGCAAACCTTACTGTTACGCCTAATAGTCCTTTAGCTCCAGGCGAATATTGGTTAGTTATTGATACAGAATTACAGTCTAGTAAGGGTACTAAGTTAGCGCAACCCGCTATAAAAAAAATTATTATCAATTAAAATTGGATAGAGAGCAATCTAAAAATACACCTCAACTTTATGAGGTGCATTTTTTAGTATGAATACCATTCATTATTTACGGATCGGTTGCTGGCACTGCTTCACCATTCAATTGTAGAACTAAATGGCTCTCCATTTTCACTAACCCAATATTCCAGAGAATCCTTTGCTTCATTAAACATTTCCCCATAAGAGGCTCCAATATGTGTTGTTATTGGTAAAAATTCTACACTTAGCGCTTGTCTGGATGTTGTAATATCTTCAGGATGAGAGGTAGTGACCGTAATATTATTTAACGGGAAATTAGCATTACGGCTCCACAAATCTTCGCCCTTTTTGAAATTATATAAAACCTGATTATCACGATACCAAATAGAAATAGTAATATCGTGTGCGTTATTTAAAGCTGTAACTGCTTCTGATTGAGAAAGTTCCCATAACGCTCTATTGATCTCATTTTCTGTATACATTGTTTCAGTTAAACCATTTGCGAAATTTTCTAGAATGGTTTGCATTTCCTTATCAATTGTCGTTGACAAAGCTGTTAATTGTCCTTGTCTAAACTGATACATTACTGAATTTAAATCTAGCATAACCCTTTCTTTATCTGCTTGTTCGGGTAATGCCTCTATTTTCACCTTGACGGCGTTAATTTCTTCAATTGTCACATCAGGACGCAACTGATCCTCATAATTATAATCATGACGGTCATCACGATATAGATTGTTTAAGGCTGTAGTTGCATCATTATATTTCTGAATATCTGACGCCAGGCTTTTTTCAACATTCGTTATAACTGTTTTCACTTCTTCTACTGAGTCAAATACTGTTAACTCATTTAAAATTTCATCTAAAACAAATTTATAATAAGATTCCTGGAAACCTGGACCTTCAGTATAATCTTGTTTAATTTCCCGAATTAAATTTTCCAGCCTATGATAATAATCCCAAGCTGTAAAACCTTCATTTTTATCGACAGGTTGTAGCTCCTCTTTATACCTTTTCAATATATTCAGGTTCACAGCTTCATAACCATTATAAATTCCAATTGTATCTCTCGCTAACAAACTTGATTTAACATCGAAGCTTTCGACATTAAAATGTACTGCATAAGTTTTCCCTTCTTTGAACTTAAAGTTATTTCCAACCTTTACCGTCACTGTAGGAATACCATTTTCATCTTTTGATAGTTTAGCTTTTTCTTCTGTCATCCAAAATGATGCTTCATCTGCAATATATAAAAATTCAAGTGCTAGATCTTCACTAAAAACACTTTTAATCGTTACTATATCATCAGTCATTGTTGTTTCTGTAAGAGGAATTTGGAATTGACTCTTTGAAAGTCGGAATGATTCAACAACTTTGTTATTGGCATCCACTTTATATACATGTAAATCTTTTAAAAACCACCAATTAATTTCTTGACCTTCTGTATAGATTTTTGTATTAGCAGGAACACTTTGACCTTCTTTTAATAATTCCTGATCTTTTTCAACATATTCATATTTAATTGTGGCATTATTAGCATTTGTTAAAGATAGAGTAACTAAACCGAACTTTTCTTTAACTGGCATCGGTTTCACAACAAAATATGAATCTTTGTCTTCCTCCTTGACATCAACATTGATATTGTCTTTCACTTCATCAATGTTTTTAATAATCGTTCCTGGATCTACTTTTTCACCATTTGCTACCGTTTCACCGACCTTAACTAATCTACCTAACTCAATATTACTATTTTGAGCATTTGATTGAAGTTTACCAATCGTGCCCTCTGTTGCAATTTTTACCTCTTCCTTCGTGTTTACAACGACACTTTCAAAATTACCTTTTCCGCTAATTTCAACAGGATTTTCTGTTTCAATAACAACATTGGCAATCGAGGCATTTAGTTCAACCTTTGTCACACCTTTGTCTATTTTTAAATTCGGCAAAATAGCTGTTGGTGACTCAAGTAATACCCCTTCAGCTCTAACACTCAACGTCTCAACTAGAGTAGAACCTCCTACTGCAAAGTGCACATTATCTTGACGAATTTCTACATAAGCCACTGTCGAGTCTGTAAATGTAATCTTTAAACGCGTACTCACCGCTGCAACTTCACGTATATTTGCAACTGTCTCTGCCCTTTCTTGCGTTATGAAATTTTCCATTTTTACGTTTTTTACGTTAAATGTATCCGTTACATTTTCAGTTAACGTCACGTCTCCATTAATGATTAGATTTTCCACGCTGACCTGATCTGTATTAACAATTAATTCTGTAATTGCAGCACCTTCAGCATTAAGTAGTCCCGCTTCATTAAGCGTTAATTTCTTTATTTCTTTAATTACGTTATTTTGAATAGTAACAGTGACTTCAGCATTTGTTAATACTTGCTTATTGTCAACATTAAAAAGACCTAACAATTCAGGTGCCACATTATACGCTTTGCCACCAATTTCAATATAGTTATCTGCTAATGTAAAAGTCCCTGTTACTTCACTTTCTTCTTGGCTATTCTCCACTTATACTATTTAAAAAATAGCTTTCGTTTAGAGCCTACACCGTACATGCAACTTTCACTGCATACGGCGTTCCATCAGTTTATATTTATTTCCCCAAAATAATTATACCATCAATGTATAAATTTTACATTACACCCCTCATTATTTTTTGGGATATACTACAGGGAAACTTTTCTGAGATTTTAGCCCCAAAGCAGGAAATATAATTTCCACTTTAGAACTTCCTTCTTCCTTCTTTACTTGCTTCAGTATATTTATCTCCGAAAGTCATCCTAAACAAAAAAGTCTAGCTATAAGCATCTCGTCTTATAGCTAGAGGTTAGTTATACCGTTTTATTTTATGTTATGGCCTTAGTATTTTACGCCACACTAGAGAGACTGCTGTTTCGTCTCCAGTAAGTTACCATATCGGTCATATAGACGAATAATGATTTTTGAACCCTTTGTAAAGCTAGTTGTTACATAACTAAACTGATTGTTGCCATCGTAATTATTCACAGGCAAGTCATTAATAGTTATACTGTACACACTTGGTGCGACATTCAATACTATTGTATGGATATTCATAAATTGCGTATAGTTAACATCAATATTATGAATATAATCCTGATTTACGACATGTATTTCTACACTTGTTTTAAAACCGCTATCCCCCACTGTACCTTTGACAATAAACGTCCCCAGTTTTGATGTGTCTACTTGGTCCCACACGACTTTTTCTTTTCCGATCGTTTTATCACTGTATGTTACTGTAACTTCGGTTGGTAATGCAGGTTTCTCATGAAGTTTGACATTTACAGGTGGAACCGACGCTACTGATTTAATATTGGAGTCAATAACATCCATCGTAAATTGGCGATCCGATGTCCGGTCCAGTGCATCCGTTACACGAATAGTAAATGTGTACGATTTTGCAATTGTCGGTTTTCCTGTTAAGTTACCCGTGTTATCATCCAATTTTAATCCAGTTGGCAATGAGCCTAAAACGCGTGTGTATTTATAAGGTCCTCTACCATGGATTCCTTCAAATTTCGCCGTGTATTCACTGTTCAATACTGCCGAATCCAGTTCTTTTGCTTTCACCGCTAAAAAACTAGTACTCTTGCCTGTTGTAAAATCCAATATTTGCTGTGCATCAATTTGAGTTAAAATACCATCACCATCAACATCAGCCGCTAAAAAGGCTGCTTGTTCTGTAATGCTATCACCCTTAATATGTTGCAGAATTCTCATCGCACCGGCAGCTGTCGGCTGATTTTGTCCAAGCACATCCCCAAAAGGAATTTGATGTTCAATTTTTCCGTCCAGCTTCTCGAGTGTAATTTCTTTATTTTGGCTCCCTTTTGCATTTAAGGAATTAATTGTAACGACTTCTTCACTGCCTTCTGTAAATCTGCTTGATAGGGCAACTGTTATATAACCGATAACCTCATTTGTCGCATTTAAGCGCTGAGCTGTGCCGGATGTTGATAAAATATCAATCGTCAATTCATTATTTTTAATTTTGCCAATCGTATTAAATGCATTTCCAGCAAAACTTCCGTTTGGTTCGAAACTTTTTATCGTAACCGAACCATCTTTTGCCGGGATGCTGATCTTCGTCTGTAAAGATGTTAAGTAGCTTGTTTTATGAAGTGTTACAGGTAGTACAACTTGATTCTCTAACGTACGCACCTCTCCAATTTCCAACGTAGAAGAAAGGGCTGCATGTGCAGGGACACTAGAAAATAATATAAAAAGCATCCCTATAAAAGTCATTGCACGAATGATTAGCTGTTTTGTCAATTTCTATGTCCTCCTTACTGCACCGTAAAACTATATTGAACGGGTTCTTTTAATTTTTCTCCGCTTGCTGATAATAGCTGTTCAGTTATTTCCAATGTATACGTACCTCTTGCATAATTGCCTTTTGGTTTTACTGTAAACTTGGTATTGCTCACTTTCATTATGACAATATCCACTAGTTTACCAGAACTATTTTTCACACTTACTGTATGTTCATTTAAAGAAGCACGATTATATGCAGTACTTAGTTCAATTGTCCATGGTTTTGAACTATTCACTTTTTCGCCATGTATTGTTTCTTTTCCTCCAAACGGTTTAATTGCACCATCGACTATCGTTACTTCAATTTTCTTACCATCTTCTCCGTAAAACTGCACATTATCAAAATCGAGATTGATTGTTGAACCCGCTTTTGAAATCCTACCTTTAAAAGCTAATACAGTACCATTAACCATTAAACCGGTATCATTGGCAAATGCTACTGATACTTTCCCGCCAGTTGCTCCATTTTTTGAATTCATCATAAAGCCAGACAAAGCATCCCCCACAGCTACAGATGAATCATATACCGTTAACAGGGATGAGTCGTATGTTATATCAAACGAACCTCCTGCAATTTTTTCATCACTCTGAACATATACAGCGAGATCAACTGTTTTTATTGATTTCTCATAAACTGTGGATACCCCAAGAATCGGTTTTTCTTTTGCTTGACTAGCTGTACTTGGCAGCCAGAACAATAATAGGCTGAACACGACTAAAACTTTTATTATTTTTGATTTCATCTTTCGTTGGTACAAATAATGCACCTTTCCCCTCCCTTATTATTATGTTATTGTGCTGCAAATCGGAGTTGTTCAGGAGAATAGTAATCTAAAATCAGCGAAAATGTTGCTGGATCGGCTAATAAACGCTGGATTGAGTAGAAACCTGGTACAACCGGTGTTCCTGCCGTAAAGTTTACAGGATAACTGCTTGATACACGTTCCAGTTCATTTCCTGTTGCGTCATATGCAATTACCTCAATATAATCTCTAACAGACATTGTCGCTCTTAAGAAAGTAAATTCTTCATAAGCTGTCACTGTATTAGCTAAAAGTGGAATACCATTAATACTTACCTCTACTTTATCTACCTTTGGTGCAGCTAAGTTCGTTTTTACTGTCCCTACTGCCAGGTTTCCTAAGGCACTGAAATTGATAGATTGAATGTAAGTTCCTGGTACAACAATACCGATTTTGTTCATATCATATAAACCGTTCATAATCCGATTATAGCGGTCATTATCACTTACTAAATCAGCAAGTGTTTTAATACCTTCCAGCAAATCCACTTGTTTCAATACTTTCACTGTTACACTATCTGAAAAATTACCGTCTTCCGTTGTAACGGTAATTGATGCCTGTCCGATTCCAACGGGCGTTACAATACCACTCGGGCTTACTGTTACGACCGAATGATTCGAGCTGGTCCATAAAACCTTCTGATTAACCGCATTGTTCGGATAAACGGTATGTGTAAGTGTTGCACGATTTGGTTTAAAGTCCGTACCTTCCTCTGTGAACAATAATTCTTCACGATCCAACGTAACAGAGGTCACTTGTCCATTAGAGCCTGAACCAACTTTTACATTTATTGTATAGACATTCTGAGTTGTCCCATCATGCGCAGTAACGAGCACTTGTACTTTAGCCGTCCCGTCTGTACTAATTATATTATTCAGTACTTCTACTTTGGCATTTAAATAATCATCTGCACGCGCCTCGACTTTTAATGTAGATACACCGCTCGTAAAGCTTCCCGGTTGTACAATATGATTGAAGTAATTTTTCACTTTCGGATCAAAGCCGACAACAGGAATATCATTAATTGATAAGGAAGCTAGATCGGCATTTGCCGAAACAGAGCGCTCGATTAGATGATCATACTTCCATTTAACTGGACCACTTACTGTATAATCGCTGTATTTTCCGCTCACTTCCAAAATATTAAATGAAGCCCCAGAACTTGCAAAGCTAATATTTCCCTTACCTGTCAGTAAAACTTTATGTCTTCCGGACGCATTAAAATTGAATTTACTGTAGTTTTTTTCATATTTTTGATAGCGGTCACTATAGGTACTATGGGATTCTGTATTCCCCATTTGCCTAAAATCACCGGCCACTTCCAATACCCCATCCGTCAAATGGGATTGGTCATTCATCGGTTGCCCAATATAGCTGTACTGACGTTCCATATGATTTCGCAAGCTCGCCATTGTGAAATTACCATGTACACGTACGTAATCCCCATCACCCGGACCATAACCAGCTGATGTTGTATCCATTGAACCTTTAATCATAGTCAGCCAGCCGTCAGAAATTGTATAGTCTCCAAAAATTTCAACTGTCCCATGATTAACATAAAGCTGTCCACTTAACTGCTTCACATTTCCCGTACTGCCGATTCCATCATCAAAACCTACCTGTACAACTCCTCCGCCAACATTCAGTGACTTATTTTCCGTAAAAGCAACGTCCATTAACGGTCCGCCATTAATTGTTAAATTACCATTAACCTGTAACTTGCCTTCCTGTACATTCAAATAGCCTTTTTGAACCGCATCCTGTTGAACAGTCACTCGCCCTTTTTCAAAATTGATATTACCTTCTTGCAGAAAATCTTTCTCTACTTCCATCAACTGTCCTGCTAAACGTAAAAATCCGTGAATTTTCTGATTGTACATATTCACCTTAATTTCGGGAATGGATGCACTGCCGTAATTCCCATTCACTAAAACATTGCCGTCTTGTACAAGTTCATTTTTCACATTTAGTTGGCTGTTGTTTAAGTGAATTGTTGCTCGAGATTGTTGATGAAGGTCTTTTGCCGTAATCACACTATTGACAGCTCGCATTTCCGAACAGGATTGCATGACTAATTGGCCATTGACTGTTAAATCGTATCCATTTAAATCCACTTTTACATTGTCATGAATCAATAGCCCATTCGGTTCCACTACATCTTGTGTTAACGTCCAGTCGCTATAAACTTCACGCCCTGAAAAATTTTGAACAGGTATGCTTAGTTTTGACAAAACATCCTTCAAAAAAGCCGCGTTTGGTGAATGTGTATAGTTCCCGCCTGTCAATTTAGCGATTTCAGTTAAAAATGGCGCATCAGCATACAATGGATCTCCGAAACTGATCGTATGTATTGTTATATCTTCTTCATACGCTTTTGCAGCAAGCTTTTTCGACACTTCATTGTAGATTGAGTTACCGACTGTCATTATGACGATTACTTTATCATTACTAGTACTTTTTTTCGTCAGCTCATCCACAGCTTTTTCTAACCCTTTACTTAAATCATTTGCCATATAAGGGCTAATATTTTTTCCGAATTCATTCAATTTGCTTTTAGCTTGAACAATATTATTTGTCAATGCCAATTCCTTTGTAACTTCCTTATTAAATCCGACAAAGCCAAATCGATCTTTACTTGAAGCATCGTCCATCAAAGATAATACTTCGGTCACTCGACTTTGATCGGGATCATGACTTTGGATATCAGGAGTATCCTGAATAACAAAAACAATATCCCGGCCTTGTTCGTTTGTACAGCTTAAATTTGAATAGTCATAAGCTGCTTCTACTGTTTTAGATGAAGTATTTATACTTGGTGTATTAATAGAAAGCAATAAAACAAATGCTACAAGGATTTTTATATATATCTTCATTTTCCGTCTTCCTTTCCGATATAAAAATAGATTCAATACTGATACAACTTATTAAAGGAGTTTACAACTATGAAAAAAAGTTTTTTTACGATAATCACGCTCACTTTGCTTTTTGCAATGTTGATGCCCTTTTTTTCCAGCGTTAATGTTGAAGCCCGTACTTTTCCTCAAGCATCGACGACGGATCCTATAAAACCATGGACCATTACTTTCAATGAAGCGGTCCTGAATGACCAAGAGAATCTTAAACGAATTTATGTACAAACTGTCGACAATAAGAAAATAGAAATCTCTATTAAACTATCGGCAGATTTAAAGAAAGTTATAGTCCTTCCTGAAAATCAATATATTTTTAGCGGAACATACACTCTTGTCATTCCAAAGGGATTCAAATCTTCTCAAGGACAAGAAACAACAGAGGACACGTCAAAAACATTTAAAATAGAAGGGAGATATATTGAAGATGTTACAGCAACAGTGAATCCGCTTTTAACGAATATTATTGTAAATGGTACCGATGACATTGCAAACGTTGAGGTTTCAATTAACAATGCAAATGCCGTGAAGTTAATTCCAAATGGTACACATTTCTCAAAAGGATTTCAGGGTCTTCTGAAGGGAGATCGTCTAATTATCCGTGTCTATGACAAGGATAACAACTCGCTTGAAACCCAAGCCTATAACGTTAATTAATAAACAGAAAGGAATCTATATATGAAAAAACTAATATCCATTTTAATGATTTTTCTGCTCATTATCTCGACTATAGGACCCTTACCTACTCCTACAGCAACAGCAGAGACAGTAGATTTTCCTGGGTCTGTTTCAGAGAGTACTACTGAAACAGGAACAATTATTGTCACAATGAATGAAACAGGTTATACACTTACATTACATAAACATCCTGATAATAGTAGTGGTCAAGCGCAAGTTGGTACTGCTATCACGAATTATGATATAAATGAAGAAAAAAAATTCACCGGTGTTGCTCCAGGTTTATATATAGTAAGAGCAACAAAGTCGGCAAGTGAGGGGCAGCCGGCTGTCGTCAAAACATCAGATAAAGTTCAAATTACTCCTGCAGCTTTATCTGTAGGCACAAGCGGATCATTTAATATTATTTCTCCAGCAACTGATCCTTATAAATTAGAAATTACAGGTTTAACAGGGCAAAAAGTTCGTTTATATAATAATGATAGTAATACGCTTGTCAGAGAATTACCTGTAACGACTGCAGGGACTGTAACATTTGATACTAATAATGGCGCACTTACTTTTCCTGCAGGTAGTAAATACCAAGTAACACAAATTGTTGATGGGGCAGAAAGTTTGAAATCAACTTATATTACGGTTCAACCTAATACCGTTGTAATTGAAAAAGTAGACGGCAAAGATTCAGGTCCAAACAATGATGCTGGTCAAATTCTTGTTAAGAATACAAAATCCGGCAACACACTTGAATTATTACGAGACGGAACTGTAGTAGACACAAGAACTGCATCTTCAACAGAATATACATTTACAGCTTTAGCGGCTGGCAGCTACCGTGTTCGACAAATAGAAAACGGTGTGGCATCTAAAGAACCTTCATCAAATCTTGTCATGATTAAAAATGAACAAATTCCAAATATTTCATTGAATGCAGGCGAAAATTATGCAATCCGCTATACAATTGATGCAACAAACAAAGTTACAAAAATGCTGTATAACGAACCAGGCTACACAGTAAGCTATAAAAACGGGAAAGTTTATACAGGAACAACAGCAAAGACTTTCTGTGAAGAATCTGTCACAACAGAGGCCGGAGATACGGCTTGTACACCAGTTTTAAAAATTGAAATTTCAGGTCAACCAACCATTGCCGGAGAGGCTGAAAAATATACTCCCCCCGGGAAGTATACTATTACGTACAAGGCAACAGATTTAACAGATTTAAATTTAACTTCAACAGTTGTTAGAAATATTACTGTCTATCCCAATAAAGTAAATTTATCTTCCGTAAATACGGACCCAACTTTACCGAACGATACGACGGGTGAACTTAAGGTGCATGGTGTATTCGCCGGTGCAAAATTAAGTCTTTTCCAACGATTGGCTGATGGATCAATCGAACAGGTTCCTGTCGTTCCAGAACGATTAAATGAAGGTGAATATACATTCAAAAATATTCCAGTAGGCGATAATTACTACGTCGTTCAAGAAGTAAACGGAGTAGCCAGTGATTCTTCTGAAGAAGTCGATATTAAAGACGATACACCTCCTGTACTCAAACTAACGGGTGAGCCTGAAATTACACTGGAAGTCGGCGATCGATATGAAGATGCAGGAGCAACAGCAACAGATAATATTACCCCGTCATCAGAGCTAGACATTATTACTGCCGGTACTGTTAATACAAGTATGCCCGGTGTATATACAATTACTTACAATGTGACAGATAAAGCGGGTAATCGTGCGGTAACAATTGCAAGAACGGTTAAAGTTAAACCGAGACCCGTTACAGCAATTGGCGGTATCGCAACAACAGGAGAAATTGGAGTAAAAGATATTTTTCCGGGTGTTGTAGATCGAAAAACAACTGTAACTTTGTACAAGTTTGATACAGATAGTGGCGGAAATGAAGTCATTACGCGTGTAGCGACAAGAGTGCTGACGAATAACGAAATCACATTTGTACTCAGAAAATACGGTCCCGGCCGCTACTATGTAACACAAACCGTTAACGGCCAAGAAAGCCGTCAGTCCAATATTGTTGAAATTGTAGATACAGACCGTCCATACATTACATTAAACGGTGTTGAAACTGTACAACTTGTGTATGGTGAAGCATTCCTGCCTTACTATGACGGTACAAAGTTTATAGACCCAGGGGCAAATGCCGACGATTATTTAGAAGCAAATGAATTAAGATTAAAGGCAATATTAGTCGGTCCAAACAATACACCGATAGGCCTTCCAACTGAAGCAATCGGAAGACTAATTAACTTTCCTGATACAGTATTGCCGGTCCCAGGTATGTACAAAATTACCTACTCAGCAACAGCACCTCGCGGAAGTACCGGCGATAATAAACATCGCAAGATTGAACTGGCACCGCCAAAGGTCACAGGTGTACTTGCAGGTAAAGCGGGCGAAGGAAAAATAAACGTCATTAATGGATTATTCGAACATGCATCAGCAAAAACAACCGTCACATTATATAATTCGTACGGTCAAAAAATGCAATCTCAGACAATTAATACTGGTAAAACAGCTCATTTCACAGATGTCCCTGCTGGTTTAGGCTATTATGTAACGCAAACAGTCAACGGAATTGAAAGTGCGCCATCTATCTCTGTAAACGTTAGCCTATTCAATGAAGCGCCAGCATCGTCTATTATTTCATCCTTTGAGTTTGAATCACTAAAAGCAGTAGGTGCTATCGATCATACAGCTGGAACGATTACCGTAACTGTACCAAAAGGAACGGATCGTACAAAATTAGCACCTGTAATTAAGACAAATAATGATCCAGTCAATACAATAACAGTAAGCCCTCTCTCTGGGGTGGCACAAAACTTTATGTTACCTGTCACTTATACTGTAACAACAAATACCGTCGACAAGACCATCTCAAAAACATATATTGTTACCGTTGTAGAAGCAGCTGCTTCTTCTGATATGTGGACAGGTGCTGTACAGAAAAATATCGCAATCGGCACAAACAGTCACTACACTTTAACAGCAAACGAAAAGGCAGCGGCCATTGAGAAAGGCATTGCTTTCCTTTCGAATGATTTATCTATCTATATCCCAGCACCGAATATAATAGAAAGTAAAGTACCGACGCTTTCAATTCAGCAGCCTGCAGTAAGCACGATTTATAGATCTGCTGATCCAGCATGGGCGAAATCCATTACCAACCCCGTAGAGGTTCAATGGGGCGGGGAATCATCTTTCTATCAGCCAATAGAAATGGAGCTGAACAATGCAACAGGTAAAGTATTTTCTAAACTTGTGCGCAATGCAAAAAACGAACTTTATGCAATAGTGCAGCCAAGCTATAAGGCTTCAGGGAAGACAGTAGGACTTGTTTCAGAACCTGGGCTATATGCGCTGATTGATGATGTCGCAAAGCCATATATTCAAGAACTGGGAAATGGAAGCTATCGCATCTATCCGATGACTCCAGGCTCGGCTATCTATTACACAACAAATAGCCGACACATTTCCTATGATAAGTCTGCTTCCTTAAAAGCGGGAAATTATTCATTGAATCACTCCGATATCAAATTAGAGCAATGGAATACGTATGCAGACTATGAAACGCTTACAATATCAGGTAATGAACTGTATGCAGTGGCTGTCAAAGACCAGATTATAAGTCCGGTCAGCATATTCCAATCAGTAAGCTATTCATCTTGGTCTAGAGATGTTAAACAAGTGGAAGCAAATAAAATCTGGCATGTGAAATTCAACGCTCGGGTCGAGAAAAAAGCATTATACAATGATTCGATCTACGTGACAGATGACAGTACAGGCGGAATTGTACCAACGAAGCTCGTGCTCGGCAGTGATGGTCAATCAATAGATGTTGTACCAGCTGTTTCATATAGTCGCAATAAGCACTATACTCTGTGGGTAACAAAGCAGATTAAAGGAAATACAATCAATAAGCAATTTTTAGGTAGACCGACGAAATTGACATTTACGGTAAAATAACTAAAGGGGTGCAAATTGCGCCCCTTTTTTGTATAGCAAAAAGGATTCGGCCAACAGCTCCGAATCCTTTTTCTTTATAGTTCAATTGTAAATTTCATCTGTACTGGTTCTCTTAACTGAAGACCATACTTCGTTTTTACCGTACTTTCAATGAATAGATAATGATTGGCGCCTTTTTTGTACGTAATTCCGTTTTGCGGGCGAATTTCCAATGTTTTACCATCATTTGATAACTGATAGCCAACCGGTATTTTATCGCCGGATTCATCCAAAATATAAGCAGCATTTTCGTTAAGGGATGCTAAATCCAACTGTTGGTTAAACTTTATATACCATGTTTTCGTCGGATTAACACCAGTTCGGTCGCCCATATTTTTGTAGCCAACGCGCGGATAGGAAATGGCATCCGCCCTTTTCTCCACTGTTACCGTGACCAGAGCCAGCTTGCCCCCGTCCACCGTACTGACAGCAATCACCGCCGTCCCTGCTGTATGGGCAGTGAGTCTTCCTGTTTCGTTGACACTGACAACTTTTGCATCGCTCGAACTCCAGCTTACGTTTTTATTTGTCGCATTCGTCGGCAAAACCGTCGCATTTAATGTTGTTGTTTCTCCTACGATCAAATTTAATTTTGGCCCTTTATTTAACGTAATGCCTGATACCGGAATCGTACTTAATACATCTTCCGATACAAAAAAGCGGTTCCTTGGAATATCGGTTACAGCATTTGTCCCGATATTCTTGTTTAAGGGGTCATTTCTTTCTACCCGTCTCGGTCCAGTACTTGCATCACTGACGATAAAGGAATAAGCATGATCCCCAGGTTCAAGTGTTTGCTTCAATGTCCAGACATTGTTCGCCTGCTTCGTCAATGGAACTTCTCTCCATGCAGTAAAGTCCCCGATCACTGCTACATAAGCTGTTTTCGCATCTAATTCCAGCTCACCATTAAAATCATAGCTGCTGTACGTAAATGTGACTTCTTTATTGGAAATGATCGGTCCTTCTACAGCGTAAGGTGCAACTTTCAGCACACTATACGGACTGCCATCATTCATATCGATTGTTTTATTCGGATTGAGCGGATCTACCGTCCAAACCCCGTTCACTTTAAAGCCGTATATATACTCGCCCGGCTGTAACGTGACTTGCAGTTCCCAGACATTATTTGATCCCGTATCGTCTAACGGAATTGAATTCCATTCATTAAAGTTACCATAAACTTCTACACTAGATGTTCCAGCATTCCCGATATAGCGGAATAGCACTTGGCTCCCTTGAACAAAAGGAAATTCGCTTGGTTTCATCACTTCATCAATGCCTGAAACCTGTTTGAAAATCGGCAGTTTTGTAGTTGAATCAGAAGAGGCTTTGTCCCACTGCCAAACCGTTCCATCTTCTTTGACGGCTAAAATATAGCTGTCACTATCACCGCCGCCGCCGATCGCAATGGCACTCGATAAACCTTTTACCTGAATTGGTGTAGAACGATTAGAGGAAGTGCCTGATGTATGTCTACCCCATGTCCAGACTGTCCCATCCTCTTTGATGGCGATGGAATGATTATTTCCCGCGGCAATCGTTTTGACTTTATTCATACCCTCTACTTGAATAGGGCGCAGTTTACTTTCCAGCCCCCCATCACCAAGCTGTCCGCTTGAATTGAATCCCCAGGCATAAATACTGGTGCTATCCTGCTTTAAAGCAAGCGTATGGTTGGCGCCTGCAGATATATCCACAATATTGCTAAGTCCTGGAACAGCGGTTGGATTTGTATTGATATCAGTCGTTTCGCCATTGCCCAGCTGTCCAACTGTATTTCGCCCCCATGCCCAGACAGTGCCGTCGCTTTTCAGGGCTACGGAATGATTATCTCCTGCTGCAACTGCAATAATGCCGGAAACGCCGCATACTTGTACATGGGCAAGAGCAGGATTACAATCGGTCCCTATTTGGCCGTAATCGTTTCTTCCCCATGCCCAAACTTGTCCATTTTCATCGACGGCCAGTGTATGATATTCTCCAGCCGAAATAGCAATAATTTTAGAAGTGATGCCAGTTACTTTCGCAGGTAAATTACTGAATGAATTAGCCGTAGTATACCCTAACTGACCCTGGTTATTTCTTCCCCATGTCCAGACTTCACCGTTCCTATCAAGCGCAACTGTATGATTGCTTCCAGCGGCAATCGCTTTTATATTCAGCAAACGATTTCCGTCTGCTTTTTGAATCGGAATCGGAGAAGATGTATTACTGCCATTTGCCCCTAATTGGCCATAAGAATGGTCGCCCCAGCCCCATACACTGCCATCTTCCTTTAATACAATAAAATGATTTTTCCCTACATCAACGACATCTTCATGATTTGTAACACCATAAGCTTCCGCCGTTTCAACAAACGGCAGAAGTGTTGAGAGAGTAAGCATCATGATCAGCATTATATAAATTGCTTTATGTTTGGCCATCACATTATTACCCCCCATTAATTAATAGTCACATTCATAATTATGCTATATTGCTTTTCTTCATATGTTCCTTTTAAAGTAACTTTGAGCGTTTTCCCTACATATTCTTCACTCAAGTTATTAATTACTAAGATTCTATTGTTTCTAATAGATGCTTCAAGATTAGTATCATCAATTTTCCAGTCCTGAACATTCTCTGCAATAGTTTTGCTCTCTGTATTTAGCTGATCAAATTCAATCTCTTTACCTAACTCAGAGTCGTCCCAGTTATAATCTAATGCTATTTCACCGAGAACTGTGCCTAGATTATTCTCTTCCCCTGGTCCAGTTTCACCCGTATTGATTTTCTCCAGAACACCCGCTCCCGTATAAGCCGGCAATGTAACAGATTCCGGATGTGTCACGGTTAACTTCATACCTGCTCCAATAGACCAGCTGTCGATGGAAACATTGTGTTTTACCGTCAATTTTGCATCCTGATTTGTTGAAGCAATAGTTCCGTAAGCGCCTTCTAAAATAACTTCTTTATCACTAGCCAGCGTTACATTCTGTTTATTCGAGTTTGTCAGCACTAGACGCACAGGTGCAATGTTATTAAATACAATGCCATTTGTTGCTGTGAAGTTAATAAGATGGATGGAATTAACACCGCCGCTTATAACGTCCAGTACATTCGCTGTCACATTTTCAAGAATTACATTTCCTGACCCTGCATCAACAGTTAATGTGCCTGTAATACCTATATTATTTAATTTAATATTTAAATTCTTTGATCCATCGCCAAGCCTAATATCGCCAGCAATTTGTGCATTCGAAGTACCGTTAATCGTAACATCTCTGTCAATCAACAATTGCCGAGATAGTGGTATATTACTCGTTAGATTAATTGTTTTAATTTTCGCATTAGCTAATGCCATTTCCAGTTGAGCAAGATCATTGACCTGAACTGTACTAAATTGGTTAGCATACGTGACTCCTAGCTTATTCAAATCTTCGACCGATAAGCCAGTAAGAATGTTTTCAAAAATTTTCGGTTTCGACATCAAATCATATAATGTATATGTTTTACCAAAATCACTTGCTTTTTTTGTAATATAATTACTTACTTTAATGCGTGTATTATCCAAATATGCCTCATCTATATAGTTAATTTTAAATGTTGTTGAATCTAAAATCCGACCATATACATCGTATGCTTTTAAAGAGAATTCTTCCAAATCATCGACTTCAAGCGCCTGGTCATTCGCATAGCCCAATGTAAATCCTTTCACGCTAGGGTGAGGTTCAAGGTCGCGAATAAGATTATTATTCAATCCTACTTTCAATCTTGATACAGCATTATCAGTCAGTACATCGATATTCGTTAAAGTCGACGCTTCCTTTTCTGATACAACCCCTTTGTAACGGTGAATTGTCTCGATTTTATTTAAATAGTATTTTGGAATATGCACAAAAATATCACGAGGTGCATTTTCTTCAAATATTCTATTGATCTGCCCTGTTCCTTCTGCCCCCTGTGCTAAAAATACAGTTTCAAACCCAGGCAATAAATCGTAAACTGCAAACGGAAACTCTAAATCTCCAGATTGACCCAAGTATAGACCAGCACCAGATTTAATAATTAACTTGTAGCTTTTCGATGTATCTGTATAATCTATGTAATCCAGGTTTTTAAAGTGGATGGAAAGAGTTTTCCCCGAAATCTCTATTCGATCTACAATATCAATTATATTTGCTACTGGAGCTTCGCCTCTTTTTTCTGTACTTGCAACTACAGAAACATCGCTTAACGGAACAACTGTTACCGGAATAGGCTGATCAAAAGTAACATTCAACTTTTTAATTCCATTAACTCCATTAAAAGTTTGTATCGTTGTCTCGTCTTTTATAAACGTATATTCATACGGTTTTAAATTTGATGCTTGTATAGTGCCGCCGCCAAATGCAAAAAGACCCGCGACTATTATCATTGCTAATAGAAATGATCGGCGTGAAAAATTCTTTACTTGCTGCATGTAATTACCTCCAATTCTTTTCTGAAAACTTTTGTAATATCTTGTTTGAATCTACTTATAGTCCTCTTTAAATAGTATCGGTTAATCATTGGTAGGATTAAGGTAATAATTCATATTTTTAGCACTTTTAATGGTAAATAGCGTATTTCACTCTAGTTTTATAAAAACCCCTGCATAGAACGCTTATGCAGGGGTTTCAAGAATTTATTAATAGGTTATTTTAATTGGTAGCAGCGGTGCCAGCAATCCCTGTTACAGTACCAAAAAATATATCTTTATCAGTACCTTCAATAGAAACAGTACTTGAAGTACCTGTAGTTCTACTTGTAACTACGAGTTTATTTTCAAAAAATCAGCTACTCCTTTACTTGATATTGCAGTGTTAATGGCATTCAATAAAGCTGATTTTGTTTCTGTAGCAGCTGGTACCATCACTGGAATTGCTGCTCCATCGATTGTAACTAGAAAGTGTTTATCAATGGCATTAATTATATTTTTTACTGTGCTATCATCGGCTAATACTATAGCCCCCTCCAATTTCCCTGCTGTAGCGGCGATATAGTCTTTCGCCTGAGCAGTTATGGTACTAGAAGCAGGTGAGTATACATCACTCACATTTACTGCATAGATGACAGTGGCATAGTCTGTTCCAGCCTCTAAACCACTTATATCTAAACTACTGCTATTTAAATTAGTTACTTTCACAAATTTTGCACCTGCTGTATCTTTCGAAACGGCTATTCCTTCTGCATAATAAATTACATAGCTAGTAGCCCCAGATTTCGAAATATCTTCTATTGTTAATGGCTTCCAGTTTACTGTCACTTGTCCATTATTACCAGAACCCTGTTTATCCGATACTGAAGAGCGTTGCATCTGTATGAGAGATAAAGCAAGATCTTTTGCTTCAGTTGTTTTAGCTGTTGCTACTGAATTATTGAAAACAGTTTGGAATGCCACTACAGTAGCAAAACTATTTCTTGCATTGAAAATTGCCTGATTGACAGTAGTCTTATTTGTCAGCGAATTATATTCTGTTAAATCAATACCTAATGTTATGTGATCATTGTTAAATACGACCCCTAAACTACTTGCATTCATGGCATTTTTAATTGCTGAAAATGCTTTTTGAGTAGCTATGGCTTCATTAAACGCTATTTTAATAGCTGTTGCATTTAAATAACCAGTTTTTTCGTTATACAGCATCGTATTAACCGCAGATTTGTATGAAGGTGCAAGGTTTTTATAGTCAGCTAAATCAGAAATCCCTAAAATCAGATGATATGCCAGCAAGACCGCCTCCATATTACCAGCACTTATTGTAGCTTTAATCGCCGCAACTGCCGTATTTTCACCGATAGGACCTTCATAATTATTTGCCTTTAAACCTCTTTCAATTGCCGTACCATTTCCCGCTAGCTTAGTGATTACCCCATTATTCGTGATATCTGCTTCTAAATTTCCCGCTACATTTAACGTAGTTATTGTTGCTCCATTTTCTATCTGCAGTTTAGCTGATTTCAGCACGTTTATTACGTTGATTGTGCCACCAAGCTTCACTAGGGCCGTAGCGCTAGTGAAAATTTAATTAGATAACTTGTTCCCTCATTGCTACCTGTGTATGTAGAGCCTGTTAATGAGACGCTACCAAGCGAGAACTGAGCTGGACTTACAATCGTTACTTTTTCATCAAATGTCACATAAAGCTATGATGCTGCAGCTGTCAGTGACGGGCGTGTCGTGTCGCGCAGCTGATTCGATGTTGCTAAAAAATCAACTGCTGTATTCAGCCTTAAGTTATTGCCCGCTGCATCCTTTACTGTTCCTGTTATTTTCAGCGTATAGTCCGTTGCGACCAATGTATTCGTGCCTCCAAGAGTCAATGTGACGGATTTTTTGTCGGCACTTAATACTGCTACCGCGCCTGTACCACTTAATAAATTTGAGGTTGTCGCAGTTGATTTATATAAATTATATCTTCCTACATTCGCCACTGTTTCTTCATCCATATTTTCTGAGAAGTAGACTTTTATGTGGCGATTATCGACTGCCTCTACTCTTTCAATTGCAGGTGCTTGATAGTCATAGCCAAATTCAGAGTTGCTAATAGTCGCTTTTGTATTATTAACCGATAAAGCCCCTTGCTTCCCAGATAACGGATATCTCGATGACGCAGATGCAATCGTTAATTTATAGCGTGTATCATCAGACTGTGACTTTGCGACATCTGTTACTTGGAGTATGGTTCCGTCCATATTCACTCTAAATTTATCCGCGTCAGATTTTGTCAGTTCATACGTTGGTGTTGCAGCTAATATAACTTCAACAGATGAAGAACTTACGACATTCGATTTTGCTACAGTCAATTGTGCAGTAATTGAAGCCGTTTCGATGACCTGTTTCGCTGTCGTGACTGCTTTTTCCGCATCTGCAATTGCTTTTTCGGCAGTATTTACGGCAGTATTTGCTACGTTCAGCTCTGTAATTGAATAGCCTTTAATTCTCGCTGCTTTAATAAGTTCCTCTGCTGCCTGCACTTTTTCTTTTGCAGCAGCGATCGCTTTTTCTAAATCTGCAACAAAGGTATTCGCTCTTGATAATTCATCTTTTGTTCCAGCTAAAGGATTTGCAAACACAGGCTGCCCTGTTTTAATAGCTTCCGATGCTATTTTTGCTTCCTGTGCAACTGAGTTGGCTATTTCTAGTACACCCAATACTGTAAATTGAAATTTCGTATTGGGTAATGACTGCTCAGTTAAAGATTGAATCGAAGAATGTAAGTACATTATGTAGGTTTCACCAATTGTATAAGCAGCATTAGTAGGTGTAACAGTAATCGTCGGACCATTTACGGTCACTTTGACATCTACTTTTGTGCCATTTTCTCTTTTGACATAAACATTCTCATTGGAAACTGAGCCACTATCTACGAGCTCTGAAAATGTGACTTTCCAAGCTTTATTTACATTGCCAGTTGTATTTGACGGGTATTCCACCCATTGCTCTGCGGCAGCTACATACGTATGAGCATTAGGTATACTGAGTGAAATAACTAATAAAAATGTTGCTAAAATTTTTATGAATTTCTGCATTCTTTCCCCTCCATTAAAATAACTGTTTGATTTGAAATATTTTACTAAGTAATCGTCATTGCCTGCACATATTCCAACTTCTTATGTATGTATGCAATACTCCATAAATAGGGCATCCTGTTTCTTACTTTATATCGTCCAGTTTGTTCCACATATTAGTCTATTGGGTGAGAATAGAGAATAATGCCAATTATTTGATTGGCACAATCATTCAGATACTTATTTAAAAATTATTCACTTTCAAATTTACACATCCGCCAAAAATCTGTACCATTTTTCTGCTTCTGAGCTATTAAAAGACTGCTAATTTTATTAAATTAAAATTAATTTAATTTAAAAAGACTAAGACCGATGTTATAATAATGTTGGGGAAATAAATAATTTTATTGATGGCACGCCGTATGCGGTGAAAGTCGCACGTACGGTGTAGGCTCCAAACGAAAACTGATTTTTCAGTATAAGTGGAGAATAGCCACAAAACATTTGAAGTAATAGGCATTGAGTAATCCCAATGCATAAGGGTTAGCCTTTAATCGGCTAACCCTCTTTTTATTTATGTCGTTTTTTATGGTTCTTTAATATATTTTCATGCCATATGCCATGAAAATATATTAACTCATTTGACTTAGAACTGTTTTATTAATTGCCCTTCAAGCACTACTTAGCTTAGCTTTCCTTTTTTATCGTAAAGTCTACTTTCACAGATTGCTCGAGCACCTCGCCATTTCTGCCCAATATATTTTTGATAAACAGTGTATAGGATTCTCCAGGGATATAGTTCTTATTCGGTTTTATTGTTAGGGTCGTTGTACGTTCATCTCCACTATAATAAAAGGATTGAGTAATCTCATTTCCTGTACGATCTAGTACATAAATAGCATGATGTCCGCCCATTCCAGAGTAATAAGGGAGGGCGAACGTTATTTTCCATGTTTTATTTTTTTCTACATTCAATTGAGTAGGCCAGGCCTTATATTCCTGCCTATCATCACCTTCTGAGCTCCAAATAATCTTAGTTTCCTTTGAATCTGCAGGTGAAAGGTAGGCCAAGAGCGGCAAGGAATGATCTAGCGCAATTGTTCCGGTAGTTTTAGACAACCTGATTATAACAGTCGATTCAACTGATTCGCCGGGTTTCACAGGATTTTCAGAATAAAGATGGTAATCTATAGTTGTTCTATATATTTTTTTAGTAGAGCCATTCTTCCATTCCATTACCCTATCACCTCTTTTCTTTTAATTTATGGTATAATATTTTACAATACTTGTATATGGAGTGGTTTTATGAAAAAAATAGTATATGTATTTACAGTTTGCAGTACCCTGCTATTGTTTGGCTGCACGGAAGAAAAATCTTCTGAAGAAACAGAACCAGTTACACAAGTTCCAGTAGCAAATGAAAAAGGAACCGAAGAGAATAGTTCTCTACGTGAAGAACAAACTTCTACCGATGGTCAGAGTGAACAGAGTGAAACTGAAAAAGTAATTACCCCTAAAAAAGCTGAAGAAGTTGTACAAAATATTGTGGAAACTGCACAAGAAGATCAAGTCGTCAACGATATAAAAATTGACGATTCTAAAGATGAAGTTATTGCGAACATTACATTTAACGAAGAAGTTTCTGATAAGGAACGTGGAAGTTTTCTATTCAACTATATGTTATTTTTAGAGAAACAGTATCCCGAGCAAGAAGTGAAAATTAATATTGAAGAATAATATCAATGTTTAATATAGTCTTAATTCTTCATAAGAAACTAAAGTAACTATATAAGATTTGTTCAATGGATAATTACAACTGGCTTTTGCATTAATTTGCAGAAGCCAGTTTTTATTTTCTTTTTCCTTCGCAAATTGCACACCGGAAATCCCACTTGCTAATTGATTTAAGCTCAAGATAAAGGACTCAACCGTCTATCTTTTGCTGTTTTTACATGCCAACTTCTATATGCTAACCTACCTAAGAATGGCATTTCCCCATTGTTTCCCCTATATTTTGTTTCGATAATAGAAAATGAATTTCGAGTATACCCTCCTTTTTACTTAAACGATTAAGTAATACTGGTTAGCAGAATCTGCAAGTATATGTACTGTGTTGGTCATACTATAGCAGGATTGGATTATATAAAATCTATATAAGATTGACTACTCAATCACATGTTAGCGCCAGGTAAGACTCTATTGAAAAAGCTAAAAATCAAACATATCATTATACGCTCGATGATCATACAACCATATTGATTGTAATCGTTTGCCGATTAAGCTCCATCTTAAGTGACTAAACTCCCTATGTTTTTATCTCTCAGAAGTAATATAGCGAACTAACATAAAATAACCTATTAATTACAAAAATAGTAAATTACGTGGTACAATGAACATAAGATGACTATAAAAATTTAGAGTATTTTGTTCTCTTTATTACCAGAACCACGAAGGGATGTAGAATTAAATGGAATATATAAATGCGTTATTTTTAACCTTATTGGTAGTACTATTTTCTTTTATTAATTTTGCAACAACTACAGAAGCAGAATCATGGGAAGTAAAAGATGAAAAGATTGTAAAAGATCCTCAAAAGGTTTGGAAAATTACTTTTAGTGATGATGTTAATTTTTCTACTATTAATAATCAAAATATCTATGTTAACGAAAATAATAATTTAAAAATTAATAACGAAGTTGAGGTAGGTGAAACAAATAATGTTGTTTTAATTTATCCACCTGAGAACGGTTATGAAGTAGGGGGAAATTATACACTATATATCACCAATATTGTATCAGCAACAGAGCAACCACTAGCACAATCAGTAAAAATGAGTTTTAGCATAGAGCAAGGACTTATGGAGTATTCACCATATTTTGTTGCGAATGGTGTAGGAATATCATCAAAATTCATTGAAAATGAAGATTTCTCAGATAAAAAAATAAGGTATTTAAAAAGAGAGATTAAACCGGATCCGATGGAATTTCCAGGTAAATTACAACATCAGTTCAATGGAACTTATTCCAATAGTTTTACATTTAAAGTACCTGAACAGCAAGATAGTCTTGAAGTAACCCTAAATTTTGATTTCCTAGATGAATATGAACAAGTTGTTGCTGTTGATCACAGTATGATAAATTTACAAAAGACAAAGGTAGATAAATCAGCCGGTCTGAAACGAGTATCAGAAGATTCAAATTTAAAGATATCAGCTTCCAGTTATTCCAATTCAAAGTATATAAATTATACTACTAGAGCTATGGGTGTAAATGACGGTTCATTTTTTACAACTCATCTAAGTGAAGAAGACTTTACAATTGATGAAGCTTTAAAAGAAACAGCAATACTTTACTATATGGGTGAAAAACAAGAAATAAGTAAAATAAGTAAATCTGCCCATGCTCGACAGATCCCATTGAATGACTTTGTACCAAAAAACAATAAAATATATGCAATGATAATCGTTTATGACGAGGATTTTAATGCAATTTATTATATGGAAGAAACATTTAATTTTTTGACAGATTTTAATGAGGAGTAATTGATAAATTTAACAAATGAGTTTCAAGATTATTCTATATTTCTATTTCTTGCTTACTGTTGAGCGCAACTACAACGTTATTGGCTGAAAGCCGGTGGTAAAACTGGCGATAGGTGTTGAAGAATGCAATCGTTTATTTCATGTCGAGCGTAAAAATTAAACACCTATCACCGGAAGAACGTTTGTAAGCGCGCCAGCAAGAAGCACCCCCTCGTAGCTTTACATTTCGATTAAATTTACCGTTCTCCTTCATTTTGGAAAAAAACGATATCGAAAGCAGCGACTGCTACTTGTTGCCACATTCGATCCTCACCTCTTTCTACTTCCACTCGCGACAGTATTTATATAATGCCGTCAGTTTTTCTGCACGCAAAAATAGCTCATGCTTTATGTTGCATGAACTTTCCATTTGGTTAATATAATACATTTACTTTTGTCGCTAGATTGGCATTACTATTGGCGTGAGTTCTTTAATGATACTCATTCAAGTTGCTTCTTTTACGACTACCAGTTTTTCTAAATGAGCAATATAATGACGAATGATGTTTCTAATTTTTACATCTTGTATTCGATTTACTATATAAATTATTTCTTCGACATCGATTACTACTTCCTCGATAATCTCAAAGGCGCGACTGGTTCTGCTAGGAACTCTCCATAGTACCCAATTATATTCTTTTCACTGTAATAGGTATCGCCATTAATCAACTCTCTCACATATTTTCTAATGTATATCATCTTCACGCCCACATTCACTCGATATGACTTCACCATTTAGTAACCAAACTTCATAAGGATCAACAACCCATTTCTACTAAAATCACAAGATATTCATCACCATTTTCATCCGTTTAACTAGCACTTTCTGTTTTAATTAGACCTTCTAAATGGTCAACAACTCCTACTGGTACAAGGTTTTCATCAAACTCTTCTTTAAACAAGTTTACAGACTCCACTCCTACTTCACTAAGGGGAACAGAGATACCGTACTTTTCCAACATCACTTCTGCTAATGCTTAAATGCATTCATGTAAATCACCCCTTTACATATAGCCCTTCTCTTTGAATGATAGAAAAGTATTCGATGACAAAATTACGTGGTCAAGAACATCAATGCCAAGTATTTTACCTGCTTCTACTAATCTTTCAGTCACATCAATGTCTTCTGGTGAAGGTGTTACATCATTCGAAGGATGGTTATGCCCTACTACGCAGTTTGCACAATTTGCTAAAATTAAAGCTTTCATGACATCCCTCGGATGTACAATCGATGCATTGATTGAGCCAGTGTGAACAACTTGTAGCACTTGTGGCTCGTTCTTTGTTGACATGCCTAGCACCACAAAGCGCTCTCTGTCACTGTCTCCAATGAAATCACGAATGATGTTTGCAGCATCTTCAGGTGAACGTACACGTCTGCCACTGAACAGCTGCGATCCCTTTCTTTCTAGTACGACATCGACTAGCTGAATGCGTTTGGCTGGTTGTTTCTTTTGATTTTCTTTCATGTGAATTCCTCCTTGAAATAGATATAGCCTATCATTTCATTTGAAATGACAAGCATGTTTATACGACTTCAAGAATATAATATATGAATGAAATATATGTTATTGCGGGTTTGATTACCGAACCAAGTTTTTTTATTTAGACAAAAGAAAAATTCAACACCTCGTCTGTTCCTTGAAAATGAAAAAAGATATATAGTTTGAACAATAACCTACTTCTGCTCTTTTAAATTATCAAAATAATGAAGTCCGGATATAAAAGAAAATCCCCTCCAAAAACCGATTATTTCACCGACTTTTGAAGTGGATTTGTTCTAATTTTTCATGGATTTTCAGCCGTTATTTTTCGGGCATATCCACCCTACTAGCAAACTTCTCTCCTCCTATTAAATACCCACGTGTATATGATCCACGATAAATTGCCAATAGTGTTTAGTCGATAGCACCAACTTCGTTATATCCTTATAATTTGCGTCTAACCAAAATGGTCCTAGCGCTGATAGAGTGTATTCTTCATCCACCACTAATTCTTCACCTCGCCAAGCACGAACCTCTAAAGTTTCACCTTCAGACTGTTCAAGCCACGCTGCCGTAAAGTAAGCACCATAAAAATCAAATCCCTCTGCTAATTCAATTGTTACTGGATGACCTGATGAATTATAGCCTACATATTCTCCTGATATAGTACCATTAGAATAACCCTCACCTTTATATAACTTATTATGTGTCACGACTAAATTTGACCAATTTAGTCCACCTACACCATTAGGCATTTTTTGAATTTCTGAATACGTAATTCCTGCAAAATCGACCGTATTCTTTATATTTTTTTCCGTTCTATCTTCTTCCCCTAATACAATAGAAGAGACTTTAATTGGACAACGATTTAATTCCATTACACGCTTAACTACTGATTTGCCATTCTTAGCCTTATAATTAATAGTCCATGAACCTGGATTACCAACAAATGAATATTTACCTTCATTTGTTAATTCAAGTTGTTTTATTTCACCATTGGAATGTTGTGCATGAATGGTTACTAAATCTGAATTACCTCGTTTAATACTTCCATCATCTTGTTTAATATAAACTTCTCCACTTATTGTTAGAATAGGCGCAATTCCAACCGGATCCGGCACTTTATCTATTATAATACCTGGTCTAGCATGTGGTGCTGCTGAATATGTACCATGTTGTATACCATTATAACTTGTTATTTCCCATCCTTCGGGAACAATCACTTCAAATTTATAAGTACCTGTAGCTTTCACATCTACTTTTTCTTCCGTTAAAGAATGTGTAAAATTTGCAAATCCATTTAAATTTGAACGTCTAGCCACTGTTGTTCCATCGGGGCGCGTCATTTTCACAACTACCTTCATCATCGGTAAATCTTCTATATCGTATAATCCATTGCGGTTCACATCATTATAGATATAATTTGAAATGTTAGGTGTTGTAGCTTTTACTGCATACCAGTTTGTTCGTTTTGCATAATATTGATTACTCATAATTCTCATTCCTTCATAAAAATTTAAATAAAGAAAAGCATTGAGAGAATTTCTCTCCCAACGCTTTCATTTATTTCTTATTAAGGTGTAACTGGTGTCGTTACTTTTTCTAATAAAAGAGTTCCTGGATTTAAAGCATCTTCTTTAACTTCGTATTCAACACCATCAATCGTAATAATAGAACCTTCTGCTACAGTATTTACATCTGTTACTGTAAATTCAACTTGTTTGTCTTCACCATCAACAGTTGCTACATTTGCTTGCGTACCACCAATTAAAATAACAGGAAGTTCTAAAGAATCTACTACTTCTGTAAATGTAATTGTTACTGTAGTATCGTTTACTGCTAGAGTAGTTGGTGCATTAACTGCTCCTGTACCACCGTCGTTAGTTACTCCACCGTCGTTAGTTACTCCGCCGTCGTTAGTTACTCCGCCGTCGTTAGTTACTCCGCCGTCGTTAGTTACTCCGCCGTCGTTAGTTACTCCACCGTCGTTAGTTACTCCGCCGTCGTTAGTTACTCCGCCGTCGTTAGTTACTCCACCGTCGTTAGTTACTCCGCCGTCGTTAGTTACTCCGCCGTCGTTAGTTACTCCGCCGTCGTTAGTTACTCCGCCGTCGTTAGTTACTCCACCGTCGTTAGTTACTCCGCCGTCGTTAGTTACTCCGCCGTCGTTAGTTACTCCGCCGTCGTTAGTTACTCCGCCGTCGTTAGTTACTCCACCGTCGTTAGTTACTCCACCGTCGTTAGTTACTCCGCCGTCGTTAGTTACTCCACCGTCGTTAGTTACTCCACCGTCGTTAGTTACTCCACCGTCGTTAGTTACTCCACCGTCGTCTTCTGCAATTACAGTCACTTCACCAGTAAATGTGAATGAAGATGCTGCGAATTTAGAATCTAATGTTACTTGAACTGTACCTGTTACAACACCGTCTTTTACTGTACGGTTAAGGAACTTAACTCCTGTAATCATTTCTTCTTCTAAAATTTCTACATCTTCAGCTGTTTTGCCAGCAGTTACTGCTGCAAGTACATCTGCTTTTGTAAATGCATCCACAATATTACCTTCTGTAGCTACATCAGTAACCTCTTTAGTAATTGCTTTTGCTTTAGCATCTTTTAATTTTAATTCAGTAATTTGTGGAGCAGAGTTATCTACTTTAACAGTTACTGTACCTTTAACTACCGGTAAGTCACCAAAGTTTTCTAAAAGAGTGATTGTGATTTCATCACCTTTTGCTACTTTAGATGTATCTGTTACTGAAACTGTAATTGCACCATCTGCATAAACAGCTGATACTCCAGTTTTATTTGATTTAGCTTCTAAGTCACCGAAGTTTGCAGTTGTTACTTCTACACCTTCGAAGTAACCTTTTACATTTACAGTAACATTGTTAGCTGTATATAAGTCTAATGTATTTAATTCTTTTTCTTTACCATCTTTGTTGAAAGATAATTCATAAGTATCAGCTGTAACTTCTTCGTCAACTGCTACTGTTTCAATTGTGTAAGAAGCTGCTAATTTATCATCTAAGAAATATTGTACTGTATATTTACCTTCAGCAGATAAGTCTTGAGCAACAGCGATGTCTTCTACTTCTGCAAAGTTTTTACCTTCTTCATCAGATAATTTCACCACTAATGTAGAAGCCTCACCTGCATTAAATGCTTTACCATATTGATCTAGTACTTTAGGTGCCACTAATGTAACATCACCAGCAACTACTTTTTGATTTTCAATTTTTTCAATTGAAGTTTCTTCACGTTCTGCTTTTACTTCTACAGATACTTTTACTGGTTCTTTAACATCTGTAAAGTATACGTCAAATGTTACATTACCTTCTTTAACTGGTACAATTTTACCACCTTCGAAGTATGCAACATCTAAGTTTGAAGAAATAGCACGGTCAACTGTTAATGTTGCTGCCTCTAATTCTTCTTCAGTTAAAGTTTTGCCTAAACCGTTAATAGCTCCAGTAGCTTCAAAAGTTACTGAAGCCATATCTGTAGTAACATAAGATAATTCGTTTGATAATACAGCACCTGTAACAGTTTCTACAGCACCAGATTTAACTGATACAGATACGAAATCAGCAGCTACTACTTCTTCAGGTAATACATTACCTTCAGAATCTGTTACTTGAACAGCATATTTGAAGTCCTTAGTCGTATTTACATTACCAGTAGTTTTAGAACCACTTAAGTCATTTGTATCGAATAAGAACGATGCTGTATAACCTTCATATTTTTCTTCGAATTCTGCTTTAGTTAACTCTTCTTTACCGTTAACAGAGAATTTAAGGTCAGTTGCAACACCTGAAGCAATTGTTTGGTTAATCGCACAAAGTTAACTAAAATTCCACTCATTTTAAGGATTTCTGAATCCCATGTCTCCCAAGAAATTGAAAGGTATTATCAAACTAACTATACAAAAAATTAACCTAATATTTAGTAGAGTTCTTATATACATACGATAATAAATTATAAAATTTGTACATAAAGATTCTAATACTTTCCCGACAATCCCAACCACAAAAACCAGTACCTTTCCATGCGGCACATCAAGTTCCCAAAAACCCAAGAAAATTTAGCTAAAGTAAGAAAAAAAGAAAAGCAGTTTGGTTAACTGCCTATAACACAACAGGATACCTAGCTGTTAGATATCCTGTTTAATTATTGGAATTAAATTAGCAATTTTATATCCATTTTAAATTAGAAATTCCTCAGTACTCAATATTTTATATGGAGTTTCTACTATTATATAGTGCGAATTATAAATTAGATTAATCTTCCTCCCTGTAATTAATAGTATTCATTGATTGTGTTTGCCATTAAAATTTAGGAATCGTTGTTAAAATGCTCGCTCTTCGAATTTCTACGGATTGTCGGAAAGTTGAAGGCTGACAAGGCTTCGACACGGTTTTTGTAAGCGGAACAAACGGATTTTAGATGGTTACAGTTTTTAGTTGATTGGAATAGCCATGCCGCTCAAAGAATTCAGCTAATGCCGATTCTACAATTTGACGTTGAGTAATGTTGAATTCCTTATTATAGTCTTCTAACAAAGTAACCGCACCAGACGTTAAGGTTAGCGTTTTATTCACTTTATTCCCCCTAAATCGATAGGTATTTAATTGCTGCTCCGTTGCTAATAAATCTAACAAGCGATCTTTATGTTGCATAAGCAAATTTAAAAATGCTCGTTCATCTTGTACGTATTCGCTCGTTTGATTAAAAGAAGTCACTTGCTTCTTTTCAACTAATTCGGGTTGAAATTCATAGTTGTTCAAATCATCATTCCAGAAGTATCCGTTTGATTTCATGTAATCACCCATCGAGTCAATCGATTCAAACCCCATTTTATTAGCCGTTTGTCTAATATTTGGATGCTTTACATCTAATAAGCGAACGATTTGTGCTGCTTTTGTGTTTAAGGGGACAGTTTCAACAATGGACGATGATTCTTCCTTTACTACATAAGTATGAAGTTCATTATCCCATTTGTATCCTCTCCTTCTAAAGTACATATCAATCGATTTCCATTGAACATTGTGTTTATCTGCGATTTCTTCTCTAGAAAGTCCTTCTGCAAAGCTTGCTAGGTAGCTTTGAAGCTTTTCATCATCTTTATAATTAACGAGCATTAGATTCACCTACTTGCGAAAAGTTAATGTGATTGACTGCATCTAACATTTCCGTCTGATCAACATGCATGTAGACCGATGTTGTTCGCACATCTGAATGACCTAGGAGGCGTTGAATGATTGCTACATGAACATTATTTTGAACCAGTCGTGATGCAAAGGAATGTCGAAGGATGTGACTAGTGATGTGCTTCTCGATGCCAGCTTTTTTAGCTGCTTTCTTTAGTTGAACATTGACGTATTGTTGGCTGATGCTCCCTGTTTTCGCTGTAGCAAAGAAATTGAGTGACTCTGTTTTAGGTCGCACACGATCCAAGTAGTGCTGCAACAATTCTTTTAGCTCGTCACTGATTGGTACAGTACGATTTTTACCCCCCTTTCCATTGATTACTTGTACAACGCTTTTCTCCAAATCAACATCTTTTATTTGAAGGTTAATTGCTTCATTTATGCGTAAGCCTGTAAAGCTCATTAGAATTACTACATATTTGATGATTGATTGCTCTACTTTCTCAATTAATTGATTAACTTCATCAGCTGATAAGAAAATACGTTCTTTGCTTTTTCCCTTTAATCGTTCAACTTCGTTACAAGGATTTAATGGCAGGTAGCGTTTTAGAACTAAGTAATTACAGTAGCTTGAGATGGCATAGATTTTACGATTAATGGATGTGGGAGAAATGCTTTCTTTAATCTTCATTTGAATGAACATTTCAATGCTTTCGCTTGTAATTTGGTCTACAAATACTGGACCATTACTTGCTGTTTTGAGCGATTCTAAAAACTGACGTAGATCAATTTCATAACCTCGAATCGTTTCTTGGCTACGTTGCTTCAATTTCAAACGCTCTAAAAACTCCTTCATTGTTGGTAAATATAATGGTACTTCAATCATTTCTTCAACTTGTTGAACCATCAGTAATCTCTCCTTTTGTTATTGTGTATAAGGGATAGCGTTACTCACTACCCCTTGCTTCATTAAGATGATATATATTTTAGATTTACTTTGTTGCACTTTAAAAAGCATCTTTGGGTACTAAAAATTCGTAAGTTACTTCTCGCTCCCCAGCAATAGCAGTACGGGTTGTCTGTCGATTTAATTCCGACTTGAAGTAAGGTTTCCTTTTTAATGCTTTGAAGATGAGTGCTGTATTCGAATAGCCTAATTTTGAAAGCACCTTTTTTAAGTAATCGGCTTTAATGTTAACCTTATATTGACGATTATCGTGATGTGAGATTTTACCGATGACTGTTTCAGGTAACTCCTCTTTCCCATCAATTTCAAAGCACTCTTCATGAGTTAAAATATGTTCAACTACGAGACCATACACCCATTCTGCTATATCACGATTATAGGAAAGCTCTTCCTCATTTCCGATGATGAAATGTGCTACTTCTTCTAAATGAAAAGCCATGTCTAAAGCTTCTCCCGCTAATTGAAGTCCAGCTAAAATCGTGGCATACTTTGGTGCTAATCGATTCTTAATCGGTGATGCTGGAAGGTTTTCTTTAAAGTAAGCAGTCCAATCATCCGTAGCTAAATCAATCATTGTCCAATCACTTGCAACATATTTGGCGTAAGCTATGCCTGCATGCCCGTAATGATCAATAATGAAATCATGGATGCTTTCTGCATGGTCTGAAGAACTTGTCCACTTTATGTCTTTGTATTCTTGCAGCCGAACTTCTAAACCTAGATTTTTATTACTCATTTCAAGGATGCTGTTTTCGCCATTCGTAATGAGAGACATTGCCCATGACACAGCATCTTTGAGTGATGAATTTTCATCTAAGCGATCTTTATCGTAACCCTCCGCAATGGTATAGACCATGCTTGTTGTATCCTTAATGCGAGACATTGAAAATTCATCCATGACATAGCACACACCGTAGTTATGACCAAGCTTATTGATGAGCGAATTTTGTGTTGCATTGAACGATTGGTACAAACTCCCCTGTTCTTTTGCAGGTTTGCCGAAAACAGAAATGGCTAGTAGGCTTGCTGTCGTTTTCCCTGTTGTTGACGCTCCAACTAGATGGGAAATTGATGTATGGACTTGCTTTCCTTGTACCTTTTGGTAGCCGAGAACAAGTGCTGAAAAACTTACACCTAGAATGAATTCGAGTGGAATTTGACCGACTACGTGCTTTTGAACACCTCTTATCCACCCTTCTAGCGATCCATTAGGTTTTAGATTAAATTTTGCCAATTGCGAATGGACTTTAAAATTCTTATTATCTACGTTCCCAAATGTATCCTCTAATGCGTAAACAGGTTTGATACCTGATTCTTTTTGAAGGAAGCCAATTGAATCGTAGTGAATTTCAAATGGCACATGCTTCACTTGCTTCAGTAAATATTTAGACAGTATTTTTGCTAAATCAATGGACATTGGATACCCGTAATCATTTAACCCTAGAAGTTCAGCTGGCTGCAAAAACTTCATTGGAAAAGTTAGAAACTTCGTTTGCTCCTGAACACGTATGCACAATTGAACTGACACTTTTTCTGTTCGGTAGTCTTGAATGCAACGATCGATGTAAAGTAAGTCACAAAATTTACTATACTCACTACTTTCATCTTCTTTGACGTACACATTCTTCGGTGTAATTTTATAACTGCTATATACTGAGTAACCCTGCATTTTAAGGTCTTGTGTAATATCTAATAGTTGTTTATTCGTTTGATCGTTTTTCAATTGCAACATGATGATTTCCTCCAATAGTATTTTTATAATTCGATAGGTAAAGGTTGTAAACTCACTTTACCTATCGACATCTGATTAATTAGTATTCGATATCGTCTTCTTCTAACATGTGTTCTGCATTAAGCTCCACATGTGGTTTGATTTGCCGAGTGATTCGAGGAGCTAGCTTAGCCTTATTTACTGCTCTACCACTTTTTTCACCTAGTTTTCTTATTGATAGCTTCTCCGATGGAACGATACTTTTTTTCCCGAGATTTGAAGACAAGTCAGATTTACGGACTGGTTGCATTTCTTCTTCAAACACCTCTTCTTTTGAATCGGTAGATTGATCGAAATCACCTAAAAGTTCCTCTAAGGCTGACTCCATTGGAAATGCTGCTGTGATGTTATAATACGTGTAACTCATTTGATGTTTAACACTGAAAACTGCTGCTAACTTTGCTCCAATTAGTTCTTCAATGCTCTCAGCTTCTGGATTGGCTGCATCAATGAATTTATTAATCACCGAAAAAGGAGAATTATTTTTTTGCAAATTCGTAACTGCTGAAATATCTGTTAGTAGCGTTTTAAATTTCACTTTTAAATAAGATTCGGTTTCTTCTACCCCTACAACTTCAATTGGCATAATTTTATCCTCTTCAATTTGGTTTGCTGCTTGCACTGTATTATATCGATTCGCTAAAAATGACATTAATTTGTCCTCCAATTACTTATTATTTTCAGAAACTTAAATTTATATTAACAGAATATTCTGTCTATTTTTGAGGTTATAAGGCTTCATTTACTACATGGTCTTTGCCAACTGTATTTATGAAATTACTGCATACTCAACACCATCAATATTTTTGAATATCACTTCGCCGAAAGTTTGAGAAGTACCTTTACTAAAATCTAGTTCAAACATTTCAACGAGTAACTGAATAACTTCTGTGTTATAGATGAGGCATTTCCTTTTACCTTCGAGCTTTAATTTATATGAACCAGCCTCATCTGCTGTACTAGCTTGTACAACAAATTCATTGTCCGTTACATAAAACTTGATGTAATTAGGGCTTTTTATGCCTTTCAAAACTTTACTTTTTAGCTTTATTCGTTTGGAATTACGGTCATTTACAACAGTTACTACACCGTCTCCTTCAGAAAAGCTGGTATTTTGTTTTGGAACAATCGGTTTTAGCGTTTTCAGCCAATTTTTATGCCCTGCAATTTCACGTAAGATTTCAACTTTTTCATCAGTAGTCTGTTCTGACTGTGGTACTAATGGTAAAGCTTTATTTTGTTGCTCTATAGCTATAGCTTCATGTTTTTGCACTGTCAGTAGAGCTTCGTTTTGATGCTCTAACGGCTCTGGCGCTAGTTCTTCAACAACGGCTTCATTTTGGTTCACTTGCTGTACAGCTTGTTCATTAGTAGCTTTTTCCTCCTCCCTTGTAAATGGTCTTGTTTTGATGATTTTGTTACCTTTTACTTTAGGAATTGTTTTTTTAATAGCGCACATTTTTTATGCTCCTTCCATGTGTTAGTAGCTTTTATTAATTGAAAATTGTACTTGGTAATCTTCTATTTCTAATATTGCTAATCCCTTTGAAATCATTGGACCAATTTCATCATTTATCCCCCATATGATTTCATCAATAGTATTTGCATAAGGTATTACCCCTGTAGAAAACAGAAACTTATACCGCGATTCCGTTTCTTCAATTTCATCGAGATCAACAATCTTTTCAATTTCCATTTTAAGTGCGTCTTGCACCCACTTTTGAGATGGTTTATTTACTACTAGAATATTAGAATATAAATTCAAGTAACTATACTCATCATCATTCAAAAATGAAACTGGATCGTCATTTTCAAATCTAACTGTAAAATGGGGATTAATTAGTTTTTCATTAACCATATTAATTAAAGCTTTTGCCCCAAGTTCAATAACTGCCTTCGCTAAAAACTTTTTTGTTAATACATCTGATTCCAAAAGTTCTACAAAATCTACATCTGGATTTAATTTCATTTCCTCTTACCTCCCAAAAAAAATAATTCAACGAGTTTTTAAGTACGACTTGTTCTCGTCGACATTCCAAATATAATTCCAACGGTAAATTGTTGCAATGCTTTAGCATGTTAGTAAAAATAACAAAAAGCTTCAAAAAGTAAAATTATGGATACGATTTACTAATTTTATTATTTTATGGTGAATGGGCTCTAAACGGCTTAGAAATTTTAAGGGTCGATGGACAATCCCTCCCGTAGATCAGAAATTAGTGAAATCCGTTTAAAAGTAGTATGTATATCAGTTTTTTACAAGATTTTATAAATGTGTATTTTTTGTGAACATCAAAAAAACTCACAATCAGTTTTCGATTATGAGTCCTCCTTCTTTAATTTTAAATTTTCATTTCAATTCCCTTCTAATGATGAATTCTAATAAATGTAATTGTAGCGTTGAAATTTTTAATTTAAATGTTTCTAACTTTATTATTTGAATTGCTATTTGAAATATTTACTTATAATTCATTAACAATCTCCAGGAAAAAGTATCATGACATGGTCTACTTGAACCATCCCCATTTTATAGGTAAGTCTGTTAATTGTTCGTACTTTTCAAAAATATTTCAGTATGAATTGTTCGTGTCCAACTAATAGTTCCTCGGCAATTGCTTTTGCCATGCAAAATTATTTATTCGGTTCAAACATCATAAATCATTAATCCATTCATTCCATTCAGATTGTTCAAGAAGCCATTCCTCCGTTTCTGCATTATGAATACCTTTTAATGAATAGTAGAGTTGCATAGTTAGTCCTATTCGTAATCCACAACGATAATATTCTATTTTATCATTCACAATTTTTTCTATATATTCTGTGGTAAATGGATCATCTAGTTTACCCAGTACATCATCTTCTTCTTCGAAAACAAAAAGAGCTTGCCCTAATGGCAAGCGGAAGTTTAACAAGTAAACATCATCTGGTTCTGCTTCATATATTGCTAAAAAGTCATGTTCAATTACTTTTATTAGTGGTTTAGGTAGTTGGTTTTCAATTCTAAGGTTCTCAATATCACTTAAACAGTGAATAATTTTCACTTTGTATCCCTTCTTTCAATTCGATTATAAGAGGTCGACAGCACTCTGCTTCTCTTTTTTTGATGTATTGATGTAATATTTGACTGTCATATTAATGCCTGCATGCCCAGCTAGTTTGGAAACAGTACTAATTTCAGCACCATTTCTAATCAATCTTGTGCAAAATGTATGTCTTAGCATGTGTGGATGGATGTGAAAGCCTAGGGCTGAGCCAACTTGATCCAGCCATCTTCTGACTGCATCCCTGTGTATCTTTTCTGCTCGTTGACTGAGGAGTAGGTAGGAGCTGTCTGCGAATTTGCTTTGCATTCGTTCACCTTTGATGTACTGTTTCATGACTTCAAGCACATCTTTTCGCAGTGGAATTTCTCGTACTTTTCCACCTTTTCCCCTTACGGTGAGATGGGAAGTCAATTGATCCACATCTGTTAGCTGAATGTGGACAAGTTCACTTACACGAATTCCTGTGTACAGTAGTAGGTAGCCTATTAGCTTATTTCGTTGTATTTCTTTTTCTAGGTAGAAAAGGAACTGTTCCACCTGTTGGTCATTCAATACGCTTACTTCTGCTTCTGAACCATAGGCAACCTTTACTTTATCTTTTTTGATGCTAATGAAGATTTCATTGACCATTCTATTTCGGAACAACCAATCATTATACACCTTCAGTGAATTCACCTTTTTATTACGGGTACTAATCGCCATTCCTTCTGCTTCGAGATGTTTCATATAACTTATAAAATAGAAGCGACTAATCGGTACAGCTAAATCCACATTTTTCTCCATTAAATACTGATTGAATTTACTCACATCACTCACATAACTGCAGACAGTGGATATAGCTCTTCCATCCTCTTCTAACCATGTGCGGAATTGATTTAGTCTTTGATTTTGCATCCTTTGTTGCCTCCTAAAATAAAAAAAGAAGCAACGTATTTTACACGTTACTTCGATTCATAATCCTTCTTTTCATCGCTTGTTTCTTTTGTTAACTCACTTGCCACGGTTGTTAAAACTGCAATCAGTGCGCTTACTAAAACTTTCTCCCACATGAAGATCACCTCCTTTCATGTGACCCACTCACTACAGTTTTATATTAATGACGTCAGTTTTTAGGCACACAAAAATAGCTCATACCATGTGCGGCATGAACTTTACAATTTCATGGATTTAGCTATTTACTTTTGACGTGAGTTATTTGTAAGAAATGTCGCGAGTTGATTATTCAACCGTATCTAAAAAATCATGTTGAACTTCACCATTTAGTAACCAAACTTCATAAGGATCAACAGAATCCGTTTCCACTAAAATCACAAGGAATTCATCACTATTTTCATCCGTGTAACTAGCACTTTCTGTTTCAATTGGACCTTCTAAATGGTCAATAATTCCTGCTGGTACTAGGTTTTCATCAAACTCCTCTTTAAACAAGGTGACAGATTCCATTCCTACTTCACTAAGGGGAACAGAGATACCGTACTTTTCTAACATCACTTCTGATAATCGCTTAAATGCATTCATGAAGAACACCCCTTTACATATAGCCTTTTTCTTTTAATGATAGGAACTTGTCCGTACCGAGCACCACATGATCCATTACATCAATACCAAGAATTCTACCTGCTTCTACTAATCGAGAAGTGACATCAATATCTTCTGGTGATGGTGTTACATCATTGCTTGGATGGTTATGCCCTACTACGCAGCTTGCACAATTTGCTAAAATCAAAGCTTTCATGACATCTCTTGGATGTACAATCGACGCATTTATTGATCCTGTGTGAACGACTTGTAGCACCTGTGGCTCGTTCTTAGTTGACATTCCTAACACCACAAAGCGCTCTCTGTCGCTGTCTCCGATGAAGTCACGGATGATGTTTGCAGCATCTTCAGGTGAGCGTACACGTCTACCACTGAACAGCTGCGATCCCTTTCTCTCTAGTACTACATCGACTAGTTGGATGCGTTTTGCTGGTTGTTTCTTTTGTTTTTCTTCCATGTGAATTCCTCCTTGAATTAGAACAAGCCCTAACTCCTCAAATGGGAATTAGGGCTTTGAATTATTAAAAGAACATACGTTCTATCATGTTTATATTAAATATTTCAAGAGTCATTTGATACGGGTTTCATCTTTACTAATAAGAAAAAGCGAGAATAGCCTTTATCTAGACCATTCTCGCCCTGCCTACATGGATTCGTCTGCCTGACCATAGCCACATTTTAAGGAACTCCGCCTCTTTCGAGTACGACTTCACCTGACTTCATCCCTTCGAGTTGTTAGACTCTCACTGGATGCAGGAGGATTAGGCACATAACAAAAGGCTGTTGTTAGGAGTAGGAATTTCACCTACTAATTTAAAGTAACAGTTAGAAAAAACACCCTATGTAATGTACAATACAAAAATTAATTCTGTAAGTAATCACATAAGGTGTCTTGTCCACTTCTTTCACTAGGTTACTAGTTTGTGAAGTAACGTTTCGTTTAGTTTTATTCAGCAGGTTCTGCTAATACATCTACAGAAACTGTATTATCAGAAGTTGTTGGATCCATTGATCCAAAAGTATTACCATGAATATCTTTTACTACATAATAGATATCAAATGAACCATCTACTGCCTTAATAGCATCTAACGCAGAAGAACCTTCGTTAACATCAGCAAATGTAAGTGTCCAAGTTTTTGTTGCTGAGTCATAAGTTGAACTTACACCAAGCCCTGCTGCTTGATTCTTACCTTCTGTAGTTCCCCAAGGATTTTCAGTTGGGTATAATTTGAATTCTGGTAAGCTTCCCTCTAAGCTATGATCAATTTCTAAAAACTCTAAATTACTTGCATCAGTTGCTTTAAAAGTATACGTGAGTTGTTGAGCATCATGAGCTAATGTAGTAGGTGCTACTACTTCAACGACAGGTGCAGATGAATCTACAAGCACATTAAAGATTTCGCCACCGAAGTCTAATTCAAATGTTTCTTCGTCATAATCCGAACCAACACCATCTTTATCATAAGTGATAGTTACAGTATCTACTAAAATTTGAGTAGAACCATCAGCAACTACATTATTAGCTGTAATTACCGTTTCCTTCTTAGATACAAACTCTACAGCATCAACAGAAACACTTGCACCTTCTTCAATATCGAAATCCAAAAGATTTTGAATAGCTGTATTAATTGCATCAGAATCATCATCAGAGCCTAACGACGTAAAGACTAAGTCATTATCAGTGATTGAGTATTCAGGAGCTACACGGTTGTCCGTAACTTTGAATTCCCCAGTAAATACTGATAATGAACCAACTTTAACAGTTACTGTGAATGGACCTTCTTCATCTTGGTAATCTGCCGCTTCAAATTTAGCTGCATTTTGAACTACAGTATCACCATTTTTGTCTTTCACTTCAATTGTATAGTCATCGCCAAATGCTAATACTTCAGTAGCTAATCCGTCAGCATCAACACCTGTAACCTTTAATGAAAACGAAGTTTCATCAACTTCATCAGTTGAGTCAGTGTCTTCAACTAACAACTCTGATTTCAATCCAGTTACATTGTAAGATGCGATTTCACCAGCTTCAGTTACAGATACAGTGATTTCTTTTGAAATTTCACCAACTGTCACTGTTAATGTAGCTGTACCTTCACCAATAGCATTGATTGTTACTGTTGATCCATCGAATGTAGCAGTTGCTACAGCTTCTTTGGAAGATACTACTTCTGTTTCTAAACCAGAACCTACAGTAAATTGATCACCGAATTGATCGATAGCTTTAACTGTAACAGTTGTACTATTAACACCTGAAGTTGTAGTTAATGATACTTCTTCTTTAGAAAGCTCAAGTGCAGTTAATTCAGCTTTCGCAGCTACTGTTAACTCAATAGTTTTAGTTGCAATCGTTTTACCATTCGCATCTGATAGAGTTACACGTACAGGCGCTTTGCCAGCTTTACGTGGTGTCACTTTACCAGTTGTAGCATCTACTACTGCGATATCAGTATCAAGTGATTCATATTTTAAAGGTGCTGCGGGAGCAATATCATTACCAAATTGGTCTAATACTGAAACGTTTAAGTATTCAGGAGCACTTTCAAGGTTTACAGTGTTATCTTGTTTAAATTCAGTTGTTTCAGATGCATAAGTTGTTTCATCCAATACTGCCGAGCTTGCAGCTAAAGTCCAGTACTCGGCTACAGTTGTTGGTGCAGCAGTAGCTACAGTTACTTTTACTTGTGCTGATTCAGCAATGACTTTACCAGCGTCATTTTTCACTACAAATTTAGCAAATGCTGATCCTGTAGCACCAGAATTAACAATTACTTTTCCTTTTGAAGCAGTGAAGATAGTTTTATCAGATTGAACATCCACAGTTACAGTAGAAGTAATATCTAAGCCATTCTTATCAAGTACTTTGTAAGCTACTTCTTTCGTAGGTACTACTGATTGTGCTGCTAATTCGATTGTTGCTGCTTCACTTTGAACGAAATCGAAGCTTGAATTAGCAGTTACGTCACCAATAGTTATAGCCACATCATATGTAGCTTCAGTTAATGCATCGTAGAATTCTACAGTTGCAGATTTTCCATCTTCAGCTAAAGTTGCTGTTTTGATGTATTGTTTGTTGCCTGATTCTTGATTAGTAACAACAATATCAGCTTTAGCTAATGCTTCAACAGCTTGGTTGAATGTTACTTCAACAGTAGTAGGGTTAATCGCACTAATCCAACCTAAATTCTGACTAAAACTAAGGTCACATAAACCTAATAAAATCAAGGCTTCTCTAACTATTGTTGCTCAACCAATAGAAGTTCCATAGAAAATCAAAAACAAAAGTTGCAATACATACTAAAAGCAGATATTTTCAAAAAAGTCATTTCAATAGAAAGCAACTCCATCTGTTACAACTAAACCTTCCCCAAAATCCCAAAACCCCAATTTTTTTGGAGAAGATAAACAAAAAAAATTCTCTGTCATGTAAAAGTAGATTCGGTTAACCAACCTTCCTATAGATTTGGAACAAGCGCAAGTTCGAATAAATTTCGAATTCCGAGTATGTTATTTATTTCCACTTAGGATTTGTTTAGTATATTTTCTACTATCCTATAGATCAATAGAACTTTGAACTAATTAAGAAATACGCTAACAGAATCAAAGTTCCATCAGCGTAAATCTTATTATTTTAAACGATAGTAAGCTTTCCAGTTTATTATTAGTTGAGATTCAGTAATCTCAAAGTTTTCTTTTAATGCTACTTCATTAGACTTTCCATTAGATCTATCACTAACAAAGTTCATTAATTGATCCCAGCTATATGTTTCTACGAGATAATAAATCATAGATTCATATGCTAAGTAAGAATGAGTGTCTTTTGTTTGATCTAATTCTAAAAGGTTATCAATTTGAACTAAGTCTTCTCTATGTGACTTATTATTAAATCGATAAATATATTCTTCCTTGCCATACTTTAATGGCTTTAATTCACCACATGAACTACATGCTGGAAAATCAATATGATGTTTAGGAACGTATTCTGCAATTCCTTCAACAATCCAAAGTTCATCTTTCCCCATTAAAACATCCATATTCCAAATACTGTCAGTAATGGCGTGAACAGCTTCATGAGAAAAATGATATCTAGTATCATCACCAAAATGGTGAGGATATATTTGCATAGTATTATCACCGGAACTATAGAATGCTCCTCCTCTATCTCCAGTTCTCCGAAGATAAACATCAACAACTTGAGTCATGTTATGGTTAAAGTACTTTTCAATATCTATAAAAATTTTCTCTGCATCACGATAGATAAATAAATAGTCCTTACTATCATCATCTATAAAAAATCTGAAATTATCTTCAGTTTTGTATACAGTCCATTCTCCATATTTTTCACCGTCTCCCACATCGATTATTTCCTTTTTTGTGGAGAACGTAACATATTGATAATTTTTTAATGATATTCCGTTTAGGGATTTAAGACTTCGTTTAAAATCTAATACATAATGCGAATTAAAATTATAGGATTCTGTATTTTTAACATAAACAGTCCTTTTATCTTCACCCAATTCAACAATAATAGTATCTAAATAAACTCCATCAAGACCTACTCCTATGTTATGTATAGTATTTGGATCTATTTCCTGATTAAAAGTAACCTTCCACACTTTATCTACTGGTACATCAGTAAAATTTCCTAAATCATCCTCAGCAGCTAATGCGTTATTTTCCTTACTAAAGAAAATTACTGAAATACAGACGATGCTAATAAACGAAATAAATATGTTTCTCCATAACTTCATATATGTATCCTCCTAAAATAAATATCTTACTTTATATGAAAATTATAACAAATTTACCAATGCAATAAAATCTATTAATATATTGGTAACTGAATAAATCAGTAGATACGATACTAAAAAACTTCCATGTCTCTCCCACAAAAAAATTGGGGTTTCGGGGTTTTTGGAATCTACATTCTCATAATTTATATATCCAACAACAAAAGCAGAGAATGATATCATCCTCTGCCACAATTATTTAACAGCTAGTAATCGCTCAACTTCTTTTTCATAGCCATATTTAGAGAAGAATTCAATTAATGCTACTTCAAAAATATCTCGTTGTGAAATGTTCTTTTCATTCGAATATTCAGTTACCAAATCACCTAGCGTATGAACCATCTGTACGGTTTTTGATTTTGGAATTCCCTCGATTGTGAATCTTGGTAAGGTAGCACCTTTGCCATATGGCATTAACAATTCCACCAACCGATCTTCATTACTTCTAAGCATATTTAATATAGGAAGAAACTCTGCAAAATCACTTTGTTGCATCAGTTTATTATCTGATATCAATGGTTCTGATTCGACTAGTGAATTGTCTTCACCATCGACTGTTATTACTGTCATTTTGACATAGTTTTGCTGTTCACTATTCCATTTGTAGTTTTTACTCGTCATGTAAGCTGCCAATTCATTCATATCTTTGAAATTTGACTTTCTACAGACTAACTCCAACTGATCTGGATATTCACTTAATAATTGAATAACCCTGCTAGACTTGGAAGAAGAGATTTCAATCGGTTCATTTCCTACATCAGCAATATAATTTTGTGATTTATTATCGTAACGATAACCCCTTCTACGCATGTATACATCTAAAGATTTATAGCTTTTATGTTCTAAGGAAGCCGCTACTTCATCACGCGACTTCCCTTTCATTAACTCTGTGATGATGAGTTGAACACGCTCATCTTCCTCTGGTGAAACGAATTTTGCTTCTTTCAACATCGCTTATTCCTCCTAAAGTTGGATCAGTTCAACTGCTTTTTGTAACTCTTCATCTGCAATATGAACATAAATTGAAGTTACCGTTCTAAAGTCACTATGTCCTAGTAATGCTGCGACTTTTGGTAGTTCCACACTTTGTCGTACCAGTTCAGAGGCAAAGGAATGGCGTAGTGTGTGTGCTGTGACATGTTTTTCCCAGCCTAGTTTTGCTGTCGCTTCGTTTAGTATTCGATTGATGTAGACTGCTGAAAATCCACCTGTTTTTTGTGTCGCAAACAATTTTTGGCTGTCTTTGATGTAGGATCGTTGCCCTTCAATGTACTCTAATAGGTGCGGTTTTAATGCTGCAGAAAGAGGAAGTACTCTTGGCTTATTTCCTTTACCTTTACGTACATAGATAAGGTTTTTAACAAAATCGATATCTTCTATTTCTAATGCTAGACACTCGCTAATACGTAAACCTGTAAATGCGAGAGTCCGAACAATTAAATTAGCAATCGGATGATCAATCACATTTAGTAATTGCTGCACTTCTTCAGTTGTTAGATAGTCTCGACGTTGTTTATGATTTTTGACACTTTCAATATGTGTCGTAGGATTGGTTTTAATCCACTCATTACGCTCTGCATATTTGAAGTATGTTCGAAGCGCATTTAACATCACATTAATACTAGCTGGCTTATACTGTTTCTTGGTTTGTAAGTGGTATACAAAGGCCTGAACATCTTCCTCAGTTGTTTGATTGACTAACACAGGCCCATTCGTTTGCTCCTGCTTAAAACTTATAAAGCGTTTTACAGCTGCTAGATAACTTCGAATTGTTTCTGCACTCTTATCACGTTTTGTTAACCATTCCTTAAAGTCTGTTAATGTGTTCATTGGATTCAATGGTATCACTCCTATTTCTTTATTGGATAATATATAGGTGAAGAATAGATTTAAACCACTATCGCTTCACCTATTTGTAATGTATTTGTTGCTACTTAGAAATCATCGTCATCTAATATCTCATCAATTGTTGGTGGTTCTAACCTAGTTTTTAGAGTACCTAACATATTGGATTTAGATTTTGGCTTATATGTTTTTTTGAGAGTAGGAATGTCGGCTTTTTCTGCCTCCAGAAAATTCAGTAAATCTTTTGGCAATTTTAATACATAAACAGTTTCACGCTTATTGCTCATTTTTTCAGAAGATGTCGTTTCATCAGCTTCACCTTTATTAGGATTAATCACGGGTATTTTTCGTGTACGTGTATTTTTACCTTGTTCATTATCTAAGTACCCATTGGCTTTAAGCGTTTTTAAAACCACTTGTTTACTTGAAAATTTAGCTTCAGTTAGCCATTCATCCATTACACTCTTCACTATCGCTACTTCTGTACAATCATCCTTTTGTATAATCGTTCCATAGGTTAATGTCCCTGTAACTTGTCCACCATCAATACTAAATTTTGTTTGATGAGTTAAGACGTTTTGCTGAATGATATCTATTGCACGACCTTCAAGTGTTCGTGTTGTCATCATTTCTTTGTCTTGCTCAACAATAAATTGTAAGAGCGCATCTTCATTAACACCTAGATTGAAGCATTGATTCACTAATTTTGCAGTTAGAATAAAAACAGCATAATTTTCAGTTAGTCGGCTAGAGAACTCATCTCTTTCGATTAGTGCTTCATCCACTTCTTTACGACACTGTTCATACATGGCGATATACCGATCTTTATCAAAATCCCGAATTAGAAAATCAATAAAATTTGGACCTGCATTACCGTAATTTTGTTCAACTGCATTTTTTAATCGGATGGCATGTTCAGCATCATCTGTCCATTTTGGCACTTGGTACTCTTGAATACGTACACGTAACCCTGAATTTTGATTTGCGTTTTCAATGATTAGGTGTTCAGCTGTAAAGATGATAAGCGTCATCCATTTTGCTAGTTCACGAAGTTCACTTTCTGAATCTAGTCGTTTCCTTTCTTGCCCTTCCGCAAATTGATAGATGGAAGACGTTAAGTTCTGACCTGCTTTAATTGATGCTTCATCAAAAACGATTGGCACTCCATTATTGTTAGCGAGTGTTTTCATCATTGCGTTGATCGTACTATTCCAGCTGTCCACCAGGCCTCCGTTATCAGGATTACCAAACGGACTTACAGCTAGTTTTGCACTAATCGTTTTACCAGTAGAGCTTTCCCCTACAAAGCTGACCACAATGACTTTGAGTGATATTAATTGTGAAAGTAGGGATAGTACAGGAGCTGCAAATCCACAAATTAATGCAAATTCAAGCGGTACTCGTCCAATGACATCAACTTTTACCATTTTAAACCACTCTTCAAATGTTCCTTTCGGTTGAATATCAAAACTACCAATATATTCAGAAGTATCATTCTGAAAACCACTATGTTTTTTTGTATGATAATAGGCTAACTCTTCTTTCACATCAGACCAGCCTAATGATTTATGTGTGTGTTTTGTATTCTTTACTTTCCGTTCTTGGAATCGTAAGAACATTGATACTATATCTTGGTTTTTTTTATTGATATCTGCACCTATTGGGATTAAGCATTGAAGCCCTTTTTCACTTAAAATATTTCGAGACACTACTGTTGAATAGTAACCATTTTTAAATCGGAATATTAAGTCATATTCGATTTCATTTGTTTCACTATTTTGCCTAATTTCATTAATCCAAAGTAGGGATGAAACAAAGGTTAATTCATCTGGCTGATCGCCTTTCACTTCTTTCCATAAATAAATACCATGATTTTTTATTACAAAATCACCAAAGGATATTTCATCTTTAGGATTTGGTAAGGTTGTAGCTTGTATATTGTATATTGGCTTAGCTTTTAGCTTTGCTTTCAATGTTATTCCCCCTAACTGAGAAGAGATATAGCCCTTCTCAATCGTGTTATTGTGTTATTTTATTAGGATTACTTTTAGGTTCATATATGTTGGAATATAACTATTAGACTGTGACTCTTTTAAGTAAGGAAAGGAGTACTAAATTTATAATCATCACCGTACATAGCACAGAGCAAAATATCAATTCGAGTCCATGCAAGCATCGACAATCCTTCTTGGGAGGAAAAATCGAAGTAAAGTTCAGTGCATTCTCACCAACCACCCACTTCTTCTTTCGAAAATTGGTTAAAATGAATAACACCTTTAGTTTGGTAGTTAGTTAATAATTCTTTTAGTAACATACTTTTACAATGACCTGTTTCACTGTCCGGATTATGGACTACAATTTGATAGAAATTTTGCATTGAACACACCTCAATATGTCTATTTTTTATTTTCAATGTTTGTTATAGTTGAAAGGAATCTGAACAATATACACTTGGTAGGTACAGAAGTAGCGGCAACTACTTCTGTATCACAATCCAAAGATTTTTTATTTTGTAATATACGCATAAAGGCGATCTTCCACCGTAACATACTCAACGTTCCCCACGGTTTGGCTTGTACAATTGCTAAAGTCCAATTCAAAAATTTCAGTTATTTTCTCAACGAGTGCTGCGCTATAAATAACATTTTTAACATCTTTACCTCTTAGTGTATGTCCATCGCTCGAATCTTCAGTGCAAACCGAAAGTACTAAAGCTTTATCCTCATCAATAGAACACAAGATTTTATCTGGACACCCGAATTTGCGAATGATTTCCTTGGAGACTACTGACCGTTTACTGTTTGAATTATTGACAACTCCCAAACAACCTCCTTTGGAAATGGATCGGTTCGATGCCGGTTTTATCGGTTTAAGTGTTCCTGACCATGCTGTATCTTTTTTCTTCATTTCTAGTACGTCGTTATTATCAATGGTTGACATCACATCATTCTTCTTTTGAATTAAATTCTTACGATTATTTAACATTGGTATTTTATTTTTTTGCATTACGTCTTTACCTCCATGGTATATTGTTAGCGCTTGTTAGCACTCTAGTTATATTGCTGCTAATACAATTCCGTATAATCTTCAGAGTTGTGCTTGTAGACTTTTTCTAATATTAGTAGAATTTCATAATCGAAAATTGTACTTGATAATCCTCAATTTCTAATGCTGCTAATTTCTTTAAAACTATTGGACCAATTTCTTCATTTATATTTGATATAATGTCTTTAATACAATTTGCATAAGGTGCTTCATCTAGATTCAAATGAAACTTAAATTGCATTTCTGTTTCTTCAATTTCATGTATATCAAATAATTTTTCAACTTCTATTTTAAGGGCATTTTGCATCCACTTTTGGGATGGTTTATTTACTACTAGAATATGAAAATCTAAAGCCAAGTAAGAATAATTATCATCATTAAATAATAATACTGGATCATCTGAATCAAATCTAACTGTAAAACGAGGATCAATAAGGTTTTGATTAACCATATTAGTTGCAGCTTGTGCCCCAAGTTTAATAACTGCCTTTGCTAAAAACTTAACTTCTACATTATCTGATTCTAGAGACTCCAAAAACCAATCTTCATCAATTTTTAATTTCATTTCCTCTTACCTCCAAAAAAATAATTCAACGAGTTTTAAGTACGACTTGTTCGTCGACATTCCAAATATAATTCCAACGGTAAATTGTTGCAATGCTTTAGCATGTTAGTAAAAATAACAAAAAGCTTCAAAAAGTAAAATTATGGATACGATTTACTAATTTTATTATTTTATGGTGAATGGGCTCTAAACGGCTTAGAAATTTTAAGGGTCGATGGACAATCCCTCCCGTAGATCAGAAATTAGTGAAATCCGTTTAAAAGTAGTATGTATATCAGTTTTTTACAAGATTTTATAAATGTGTATTTTTTGTGAACATCAAAAAAACTCACAATCAGTTTTCGATTATGAGTCCTCATTCTTAAAAAATTGCATTACTCAAGAAAATAATAGTTAATTTTAATTTTTTATTTCAATTCCTTCCAATGATAAATTTACAATAAATGTAATTGTAGCGTTGGAATTTTTAATTCAGATGTTTCTAATTTTACTATTTGAATTGCTATTTGAAACGTTTACCTATAATTCATTAATAATCTTCAGGAAAAAGTATCATGACATGGTCTTCTTGATCCATCACCCATACTTTTCGATTGATTGGTACAGCTGTTTCTATTTCAACATAAATTGTGGTTTCCTGTTCTGGTTCTTCCTGTCGTTGTATGAGCCATTGTTGGTCATCAACAATATAGAATTCGAAGATTTGTAGGTAGTCTGATAATTGTTCGTACTTTTCAAAAATATATTTCAGTATGAATTGTTGGTGTTCAACTGATAGTTCCTCGGCAATTGCTTTTGTCATGAAAAATTATTTGCTGGGTTGTTCAAACATCATAAATCATTAATCCATTCATTCCATTCAGATTGGTCACGAAGCCATTCCTCCGTTTCTGCATTATGAATATTCTTTAATGAATAGTAAAGTTGCATAGAAATTCCTTTTCGTAATCCACAGCGATAATATTCCAATTTATCTTTCACAATTTTTTCTATATATTCCGTAGTAAATGGATCATTTAGTTTAGCAAGTACATCATCTCCTGCTTCAAAAATAAAAAGAGCTTGCACTAATGGCAAGCGGAAATTTAACAAGTAAACATCATCTGGTTCTTCTTCATATATTGCTAAAAAGTCATGTTCAATTGCTTTTATTAGTGGTTTAGGTAGTTGATTTTCAATTCTAAGGTTCTCAATATCACTTAAACAGTGAATGATTTTCATTTTGTAACCCTTCTTTCAATTCGCTTATAAGAGATCGACAGCATTCTGCTTCTCTTCTTTTGATGTATTGATGTAATATTTGACTGTCATATTGATGCCTGCATGACCAGCTAGTTTGGAAACAGTACTAATTTCAGCACCATTTCTAATCAATCTTGTGCAAAATGTATGTCTTAGCATGTGTGGATGGATGTGAAACCCAAGGTTTCTACCTGTTTCTTCAAGCCATCTTCTGACTGCATCCCTGTGCATCTTTTCTGCTCGTTGACTGAGAAGGAGATAGGGGCTATCTGCAAATTTACTTTGCATTCGTTCACCTTTGATGTACTGTTTCATGACTTCAAGCACATCTTTTCGCAGTGGAATTTCTCGTACTTTTCCACCTTTTCCCCTTACCGTGAGATGGGAAGTCAATTGATCAACATCTGTTAGCTGAATGTGGACAAGTTCGCTTACTCGAATTCCTGTGTACAGTAGTAGGTAGCCTATTAGCTTATTTCGTTGTGTTTCTTTTTCTAGGTAGAAAAGAAACTGCTCCACCTGTTTGTCATTCAATACGCTTACTTCTGCTTCTGAACCATGGGCAACCTTTACTTTATCTTTTTTGATGCTGATGAAAATTTCATCGACCATTCTGTTTCTAAACAACCAATCATTGTACACCTTCAGAGAATTCACCTTTTTATTACGAGTACTAATCGCCATTCCTTCTGCTTCGAGATACTTCATATAACTGGTAAAGTAGAAGCGACTAAGCGGTACAGCTAAATCTACATTTTTCTCCATTAAATACTGATTGAATTTACTCACATCACTCACGTAACTGCAGACAGTGGATATAGCTCTTCCATCCTCTTCTAGCCATATGCGAAATTGATTTAGTCTTTGGTTTTGCATCCTTTGTTGCCTCCTAAAATAAAAAAAGAAGCAACGCATTTTACACGTTACTTCGATTCACTATCCTTCTTTTCATCGCTTGTTTCTTTCGTTAACTCACTTGCCACGGTTGTTAAAACTGCAATCAGTGCGCTTACTAAAAGTTTTTCCCACATGAAGATCACCTCCTTTCATGTGACCACTCACTACAGTTTTATATTAATGACGTCAGTTTTTAAGCACACAAAAATAGCTCATACCATGTGCGGCATGAACTTTACAATTTCATTAATTTAGATGGTTACTTTTGACGTGAGTTATTCGTTAGAAATGTCGCGAGTTGATTATTCAACCGTATCTAAAAAATCATGTTGAACTTCACCATTCAGTAACCAAACTTCATAAGGATCAACAGAATCCGTTTCCACTAAAATCACAAGGAATTCATCACTATTTTCATCCGTGTAACTAGCAATTTCTGTTTCAATTGGACCTTCTAAATGGTCAATAACTCCTGCTGGTACTAAGTTTTCATCAAACTCCTCTTTATACAAGGTGACAGATTCCATTCCTACTTCACTAAGGGGAACAGAGATACCGTACTTTTCTAACATCACTTCTGCTAATCGCTTAAATACATTCATGTAGAACACCCCTTTACATATAGCCTTTCTCTTTTAATGATAGAAATGTATTCGATGACAAAATTACGTGGTCAAGAACATCAATGCCAAGTATTTTACCTGCTTCTACTAATCTTTCAGTCACTTCAATGTCTTCTGGTGATGGTGTTACATCATTGGAAGGATGGTTATGCCCTACTACGCAGCTTGCACAATTTGCTAAAATTAACGCTTTCATGACATCTCTCGGATGTACGATTGATGCATTGATTGAGCCAGTGTGAACGACTTGTAGCACCTGTGGCTCATTCTTCGTTGACATTCCTAGCACCACAAAGCGCTCTCTGTCGCTGTCACCGATGAAGTCACGAATGATGTTTGCGGCATCCTCTGGTGAGCGCACACGTCTGCCACTGAACAGTTGCGATCCTTTTCTTTCTAGTACAACATCTACTAGCTGAATGCGTTTGGCTGGTTGTTTCTTTTGATTTTCTTCCATTATGAATTCCTCCTTGAAATAGAAATAGCCCTTCACTCCAATTGGAATGAAAGGCATCATTATACTACTACATAATAATATTAAGTATTTCAAAAATGCATTGTTACGGCTCTGAACATGAGCGCAGGCTGAAGGGCAAAAAGAAAAGCTCTACACAGCCGAAGCCATGTAGAGCAATTTTTCATTCTTTAATTGTAGACAATTGTTAGGATTGTTTGTGCAATCGTTGCACGAAATTACAATTATTCAATAATTGTAATTTTCTCATATCCATAAGAGTCCAAGTGAATATCAACACCAGTAGCAATAAAATTAACATCTACTGAATATCCATCAGCGTCTACTAATGTAAATGTCACGTTTTGAATTGCTGAATTTTGTGCCTCTACAACCGCTGAAACTAATGTATCTTCACCTTTTTTCCATGCACTTGAAGATGTATCAAATGTATAAGTAACCTCTCCAAATTTAATTTCTGTTACTGGAGTGTCTACAGTTAACCCCAATGCACGTAAGTAACGAGCCATAGTATTCATTACATAGGAATCTACCGAGTAAGCAATCGGTGTTTTACCTTTTACAGCAGTCAATACACCATTCTCGTCTGTCGCACCTTGATCTGCTAAGTTTCCGTTATCTGCTACTCGAGCTGCTAAACCATCATAAATTCTTTTTACCCCAGCTTTTACATCATCATTTACTGTAAAATCACCAGTAATAGTAGTACCTGTTACAGTTAATGTTTTAATATCCTTAAAGTTAGTAACATTTCCTACTGAAGTGTTTTTTGCAGTTGCTAATAAATTTGTTAGAGCTTGTTTTGCTGCTAATTCTTCTTCGCTATTCTCGCCTTATACACATACTTATGCCTTATAACGAGCCTACACCGTACAGGCGGCTTTCACCGCATACGGCGTGCCATCAACAGTAATTATTCTCCTCCGTAGACTCAACCATTACATATAATTACATTTTAACAGTAATATTTAACCAAGAAAATATACCTATATAAATGGTAAATAGAGAGACCAACCACTGTTACATGATTGGTCCTACTATAAAATTGATAAGCTTAAATTTGGGGAAATAAGCTTATTGAATAAATACTACTGACTGGGTTCCTTCGCTCCCGCTAGTTTTTCCCTTCTCACATGTTACCATGCAAGTCCAAACGGCTAGCGATCAACACTACTATGAACCCGCTGCCATCTTACTAGCTTCATCGGTACTGATACACCTATTCTAGCAAGACTTCAAACGTTCCATTACTTCCATCCCTTTTTTTGACAACCTTAGGTCTCCACTATCTAGGAGTGAGAAAGAACAGTTTAACAGTCAATTGTCCTGATCTCCATACCATCATTTAATATAGTAGGATGTATACCGAACTCCTAGCTTAATTTCGCGACATACACTAACTCACCCTACCTACATGGATTCGTCTACCTGACCATAGTTGTCTTTTAAAGAACCCCGCCTCGGCACTACCGAGTACGACTTCACCTGACTTAGCCCCTTTTGCGTATCAGCGCATCACTGGACCCAGGAGGATTAGGCACTTGCTTATTTGACTGTTTAGCAAAAGTAGGGATTACACCTACTTATTGGAAGTAATAGTTAAAAATGAACCCCGTGATTAAAGAACTTGACTTGACCAAGTTCTTTAATCATGAGGTGTCATCTTCACTTCTTTCACTAGTTTACTAGATTATGAAGTAACGTTTCGTTTACTTTTATTAAAGAGTTTTTGTCAATGTCCAAGTAGATCCAACTTTTGTTACTGTATATGATGTATCATCTGATAAAGTAAGTGTGAATTCACTACCTAGATCAGCTTCTGTAACTGCAGCTTCAGTTTGACCTGAACCTGTATTAGCAAATGTAATTACTAATTCGCCTTCTCCATCTGCTTCTACAGTTGCTGTTGTTCCAGCTTTAGTTACAGTATATACTTCAGTTCCAATTTCTTGGGCTGTTACTGATGAAGAAACTGTAAGTTCGAATGGAGTTACTTCTGTTGGTTCTTCAGTTCCTGGTTCTTCACCACTAACTTCTGCTGCTTCAAATGTAAGTTCTACAGTTACAGTTTTGCCATCTACTTCGATGATTGCACGCACTACTGCACCATCTTCAGCTTCTGTTACTGTTGCTTCATCTGTACCATTATTTGTGAATGTTGCATCACCAGTAACTTTTTGGAATGTTACTGCATCAGCTGCATCTAGCGCATTTGATTCTACACCATATTGGTCTTTAGTTTTTACATCTACTGCTGCTAAAACGTCAGCTAAATTAACTGTGTCGCCTTCGATTGTCGCTTTTGTAGTTGCTTTCTTAGTACCTACTTCATAAGCAGCTACAGTTTGTACTTTTGAGGCCGCTGTTGAATAGGTTACTGGTACAGTAATTTTTTCACCAGTTTCGTTGATTGTTACAACGATTTCAGCTGATTTTTCAGTAACTACTTTACCTTCAGCATCTTTGAAGAAGTTTTCGTTTAAAGTTGGTTTTGCTACTGAATATTCAGAAGCTTTTAATGTTACTACATCTCCAGCTTTAGTTTTACCTTTTACAACTGGTGCATCAGTCGCATAACGATCACCTACAACTGTATAACCTTCTGTAGTTACGTAAACAGTTTTTAATGGCTCAACTGTGAATGAACCTTCTATAAATGTAGATACGTCAGCAATAGTGAATTTTTGTTCAAATTCGCTACCTTTTACTTCTACATCATCTACAAGTACTTTGAATGTAATTGTATCTGATAATGCTGTTACCGTATCTGCGTCATTTAAAGTGATAGTTCCAGCATCATTGTCAATAACAAATGGATTTTTACCATCTTCTGTAATTCCATTTTCTGCTTCTACTTTTACATTATCTAATAAGCTAGAATCAGATTTGATTGTACGTCCGTATTGATCTTGGAATACGAAGCTGTCTGTAGTAAATGTTTTACCTGCTTCATCATCAGAACGGAAGCTTGTTGTTAATGGTGTTGTATCTTTTGCATTTAAGCCTACGATTGCTGCTACTTTAGCTGCTGCTTTTACAGAAACTGTACGTGTAGCTACTTTACCATTTTCAGTTTGTACTACTACTGTTAATGAATTTGCTGGAGCTGTCGTTGAGTAGTATAATACGCCTTCTTTTTCAGTAATTTTATCTTCTGTAGATGCGTCAAATCCGCGACCGTCTTTTAATGCTTTTAATGCTTTAACAGTTTTGATTTCGTTTCCTTCGTTATCTAAAACTGTTAATGGGAAGTTAATAGACTCGCCTTCTGCCACTACTTCGTTAGAAGGTGCACCTAAAGTGATTGTAGCAATTGATTTTCCTGGTGCTACTGTTACTGATGTTTGCGCAGATGAACCAGTTGCTGCTACTACTAAGTTTACTGGAGTTGTACCAGCTAATGCATTTCCAGCAATTGTTACTGGTAATACTAACGTTTCTTCACCATCAATTGTAGCTGTTGTTAATGCGCCAACTGTTGCGATTGCAGTGTTTACACCAGCGATTACTAACGCATCAGCAGAAGCATTTTTAACATTATTACCATATTGGTCTTTTAATGTTACAGGTAAATAGAATGTATCGTCTGTAGTATTAGTGTCTTGTGATAAAGTTTTACCATCTTTATTATATAGTTCGCCAACTTCTACAGTAGATACAACAGCTACATCAGAAACTTTAACTGTTTTAGTAGCTACTACACCAGTAGTTTCATCAACGATTGTTAATACGAATGTATCGTCTTTTTTCACTGAATTCTTTAATTCTACAGTTACTTCATTATTTGTAACATCAGCAGCTGAATTTGCTACAATTGCACCAGAAGCTGTTGCTTTCAATGTAGATGTTTTTGTAATGTCTTCTCCGTATTGGTTAAGAGCTTGAACACCAACTTTTACTGAGTACTCATCATCTAAACCATCATCATCAGTATTTGCATCAAATACTAATGCAGCTACATCAGATAAAATTTCAATTTTATCTAATTTTTCATCTTCAGCTTGTACTGTACCAGTTAATGTTTCTTCGCCAACTTTAACAGATATTGTGTATTCACCTTCAGATAATTTTGCCGCTAACTCGATTTTTGCAGATTTTTTGTCTTCAGCAATAACAACTTCAGAGACGTTAGTAGTTACTGAACCTTTTTTCACTGAAAAATCAGCTGCAGTTACATCAGCTTCAGTGTTAAATGTTACTTCTAAAGTTTTAGCGTTAATCGCACTTACAGACTCAACTACCAATTCGTCTACTGGAGTAGTTGCTTCATCATAAGCTGCTTGTAAAGTAGCAGTTGCTTCAGTAACTTCTGCTAATGTTGCATCAGCATTGTCTAATACTGCTTGCGCTGTAGCTACTGCTTCTTCTAGACCTTCGATAGCTGTTGCTTTTTCAACTAATGCTTCTAAAGCTGCCTTCGCAGTTTCTAACTCGCTATTCTCCGCTTATATTATGAGCATCACTTATAATTATTGCTTCATAAATTTCACTTGGAGCCTACACCGTACGTGCGACTTTCATCGCATACGGCGTGCCATCAGATATAATAATTTATTTTGGGGAAATAAATAATTATTACTGACTAGATCCCTTCGCTCGGGACTGTTTTATCCTCTTGTTGTATTACTACAACAATACAAACGGCAGTCCTTCCACACTACTACGGATCTGCTGCCATTTTTACTGTGTCATCGGCCCTAACAAGCCTCTCCGGTAAAAACTTCAAACGTTCCATTATCTATATCCTTACATACATAACCTTAGGCTTCCACTCTCCACTATAAGGACACATTGTTTAACAGCCAATTATACAATGAGCAATTTAATCATTACAGATTAAACGATAATTATCGAACTCCTAGCAATACGCGATAATTACTCACTTATAGAACTTCAACATGGATTCGTCAACCTAGCCATAGTTATATTTTGGAGCCCCGCCTCGACTTCTTTTCCGACCTTCGAGTACGACTTCACCTGACTTCACCCCTCAGCGCTGTTAGACGCCTCCTGGATGCAGGAGGATTAGGCACATGATCTTGGGCTGTTGATCATGACTCAGAATTACACTGAGTAATTCTAGATAACAGTTAGATACTTATTCTAAGTATCCTTTCATTTCCTTAGCTTAGGCAGCCAAGTTATAGAAAAACGTTTCGTTTGAATTTTCTTCAGGAGTTTGGTCTACTTCTTTCCACTCACCGTCTACTAACTCTAGGGCACCATCAATTGGAGCTTTTTCAGCTGCATCGATTTCATCTTGAGTAACTGCTGTTCCACTCATGTAGGCAAGAATATATGCCTCTGCAGAAATATACTTTTCACCAATAAAAACAGCTGTTGGAGTACCTACTGTCCCAGCTTCATTTGTGATTGCAGCTAAGATAGTTGGCTCAGTGCCCATCATTGCTAGAATATACTGCTCTGCTGAGATAATTTTCACTTGACCATCTACGTTAAACGCTACTTTTGCTGGGTCAAGAGCTACTTCAGCTGCTTGTGTAGCAACTGGAGCGACGATAGCTACAGAACCCACTGCTGCTGCGATACCAAGTTTAGCTAATTTCTTTGATTTTGCCATCTTTTTTTATTCCTCCTAATAGTATTAAATAGCCTCACTACACTTAAATATAATGAGGCTATTTAAATATTTCGATTAAATTAGTTTAATATAATTATTTAACCGTAACTTTAGCTGCTTTTACTGCATCTTGAGTTGATCCAGGGAATGCAAATGTGAAACCTTCAGTCGAAGCTGTGTAAGCTGCCTCTTTAACAGTACCATTCGCTAAAGTAACTACTACTGTAGATGCTTCTGTTACTTTTAAACCAGCTTTAACTGCTTCATCAAGCTTGATTGTCAAACCAACAAATCCAGCCATTGGTTCTTTAATATCGATATTTTCAATTGTATTAACTAACACGTCCGTAACCTCATCTACTGGAGCTTTTGTAATTGTTCCTAAAGTAATTGCACCGTTAGCAGCTACTGTTACAGGAATTGTTGCTTCTTTTTCGCCAGCTTTAACAGTAATTGTTGCATTACCTGCTTTTACAGATGTAATTGCAATTTTACCATCTGCAATTGCTACTGTTGCTACTGATGTATCTGAAGAAGTAGCTGTTGTACCAACTAAACCTAAAGTATTTACATCATTTACAGTTGCAACATTAGTTGTTGAAGTAAATTCAGGTGCTGGTGGTGTTGTTGTTCCTAATTTTACTAATCCAGTACCAGCAGTTGGGTTATCGATTACAGAAACAACTTTAAATAATGTGTTGTCTCCATCTTTGCTGTAAGAAACTTGGATACCTTTACCTACTAATGTAGTTAAGTAGTTTTCCCATGCTTGTTCACCAAAGATTTCGTTACCGTTTGCACCGTAGTACTTAACGTTATCACCTGTATATTTAATAGGATTTTTATCAGCGAACCATAATGAGTTGCTGTTAGAACCCGAATCAGCTGCGTTAAATTGTGTTACATAACCAGTATATGGTGCTGTAACTGTTACAGAGTTTGTGAATGTTGCAGTTGCTTCTTTAGCATTGAAGTTAAAGTCCTTAATTGTTCTTAAATCTTCGTCATAGTATCTAGCAACACCTGTTGCTACAACTTTAACTGAAGTCGATTTACCTTCATCAGAGAATACCTCTAAATTGCCAGTACCGAAGTTAGTTAATGTATAGCTACGGTTAGGAGAGATTACACGTTTGCTAGAACCTTCCATAACGTATACATCGTTCGCACCAGTATTGAATACTGTGTATGATACTGATCTGATTGACTCGCCAGTACCAAGAATGTACTCTTCACCGCTTTGGTTTGTTAAGTTCACATTGAATACTGCAGGTCCTTCATTATCAAACTTAGTCTTTTTCTTACCAGCTCTATCTGTTACCTTGATACCAGCACCATCAACATATGGGTTTTGGAAGTAAGAGATTTGTCCAACAATAGTTGGTTCGCCTTCGTCTAATTGACCTTCTTTAGCATTAGCGCTATTGATATCAATCCAAGCAACCGGTGTAGCATAAGAGTTTAATACATTGTTTCCGATGTAGAAGCTTGCTTCACCTTTAGAGTTTGTTTTAACCGTAATTTTGTCACCACGGTATCCAACTTTATCGCCATCATCATTTAATTGAATGAATTCTGCAGAAGTTTCAGTACCAATTACACGGTCAATATCTTCATTGAATGCAACGTTTACTACTTCATTAGCAGCAACTTTTCCGTCTTTGCCTTTAACTAATACATTGTATTTACGTCCGTTTAGGTGACCAATTGCAGCAACTTCCCCACCATCACGAGTCAACTCGATTGTGTAATCAGCTTGTACAGCAGCGAATTTAACTTTTGGAGCTGTTGCTTGTAAGCTAGAAGCTTCATATTTTTTGCTGTGGCCTGATACTACATTACTGTTTGAAGAAGTATAAATAGTTTCTCCAACATATACAACTGGAGTTACTTCAGTATTTGTACCTGAAACAGTGAAAGTAGCTTCACCTTTAGAGTCAGTTGTAATTTGTGCAGCTTCTACAACCGTACCGTTGCTTAATTGTTTAACATTGACACCGTTAACTGATGCGTTTTTCACTTTATCAGCAGTAACATTGATGTTTTCTGCAAACGAAACATTTAAAGTTTTGTTAGCTTCAACTAAACCACTTGTTGGGTTTTTGTAAGTAACTTTGTAAGTTTTGTTAGCTCCGTTGTTAACTGTTGCACCTTCAGTTACTTCTGTAATTGAAAGGATTGTGTCAACACCCCAGAATACATAACCAGTTGCGAATTTAGAACGATCACCAGTTGCATATACAGTCACTGCATCAGTAGTTGCAGCATAACGAGTGTAAGTATGAGTTGCTACACCTTCAGCATTTGTAATTGCTTCAACAGTTACAGGTGCTTTAATTCCATCAGCTGAACCTGGTACGTATAATGTTACTGGGATACCAGCTTTAGATTGACCTTCAGCTACAGTTACTTGAGCTTTAACAGTTACTTGTTGGCCAAGTTTACCTTGTACAGATGGTGTTGTCATAGTTACTGCTGTAGGTACTACAGCTGAGATTCCTTTGAATGTACCAGCTTTAGCAGCGTTCACATTTAAAGTGTAAACAGTATCACCAGTTTGAGCAGCAGTAGTTAATACAACTGTTTTAGCGTCTGTTTGTTTAACAACAGCGTTTTTCACTTCAAGACCTTCAATAGTGAAGTCTAAAGCTTCGATGTTATCAACAGCATCTTTGAATGTTACTTCAACAGTTGTGTTGTTGATCGCTTTAATTTCAGATACAGCACTGTTTGCAACACCAGTTACAGCTGAGAAGTCAGTGTTGATTGTTTTGTATAAGAATGTAGCAAATTGACCGCGAGTAGTTGAACCTTTTGGATTGAAGTTCGATACTGCTGGGTTTGTAATGTCGAAGAAGTCAAGAACTTCAATAGCAGAACGTGCTTCTGATTTTGCAGTGTAAAGATCTTTAACATCTTTTTTGTAATCTTGATCTTGTACGTAAGAAACTAGGTCGATGTTGTTTAAAGTATCGAATGCACGAACTAATACAACAGCCATGTTTTCGCGAGTGATGTTGTCACCAGCTAATAAGTTTCCGTTAGAACCGTTGAATACGCCTGCATCATATACTACTGCAGCATATTTTAATAACTCATCGTTTGAAGCTGAAGTTAAGTCATTGAAGCGTACGTTTGTTTTGTAGTCAGCAGGTACTTCGTGACCTTTTGATTCTAAGTATTTACCTAATAATTTAACTACGTCAGAACGAGTTAACGTTTTGTTAGGTTGGAAAGTACCATCTGGGTAGCCAGAGATTACTTTTGCATCAACTAAAGAGTTGATCGCTTCTTCGTGTGTGTTACCAGCGATATCCGTTAATGATGCAGCAGATGCTACTGGTACGATTGCAGATGCTACTAATGTAGCTGTCGCAGCAGTTGCTACGAATTTTTTGTATTTCTTTGGTTGGTTAGCCATTGAAAAATTTCCTCCTCATAAGTGAAAATAATATTTTAGTTACCCACACGAAAAATGTGCAGAAAAACTAACTACACATAAATTCTAGTAGTATACATTTACTATGTCAATCTTTTTTTGCCAATAAATCCATTAATAGCCTGTCTTATTAGATTACAAGATTTTAGACCGTAAATATATTTCAGATAACTTAAAATTTCTTTAATTATGACATACATATACTCATAAATACAACATTTTCTTTAGAGATAAATCCCGATAGTTATTTTAATATAATTAAATTTTAAGGCAATATATGGTTTGTAAACCTAATTAAAGGATTATTTTTGGATATAAAATCTATTAATACCAAGGATTTTACTGGAATTATAGATTACATATATTACTAATATATTACTTTTGTAATATAATTATTATTTTTATTACCCCTTTTTTTCCTACCAAATTAGTGTATGTTTTATACAAATTTATAGAACTATTTCGCTAAAATTCGACAAAATGACAAAAAGAAAAAGGCTTTAGCATCTAAATGCTAAAGCCTTTTTCTCGGGCTACCAACCGAGTTTTTTCCTTGCAGGGAAAAGTTAAAATTTAATATATATCGTAGAGGAAATCTCACTACTGAATTTAGTGTATCATTAACATTACAAATAAACAATCATATATTACAAAGATTACACTATTTTTTTTCGATTACTTGTTGTTTTTCGTTCCACGTGCTACTTCCAATAAGAATAAAGGTAGTGCAATTTGGCGTTTAATCCGGTGCGGTTCCTTCATTAAACGGTAAAACCACTCCATCCCCACTTTTTGGAAAGCTTCTGGTGCTCTTTTCACATTGCCTGCCAATACGTCAAACGACCCGCCAACACCTTGATAGATTGTCGGGTGAAGCTGATCACGGTTTGCATTAATCCAGTTTTCCTGTTTTGGCGATCCCATAGCCACAAAAAGTAGATCCGGCTTCGCTTCATTAATTTTAGCCACGACTTTTTGATTATCTTTTTCATAGCCGTCCTGAGTACCTGCAATCTGGATAGATGGGTAGAGTTCTTGTAATTTTTTCGCTGCCTGATCGGCAATACCCGGTTTCCCTCCATAAAGGAAAATCGGTTTTTTACGCTGTGCTGCTTCTTCACATAAACGTAGCATCATATCGACACCCGTTACGCGTGATGTAATTTGCCCTTTTTGAATCTTCGAAGCCAAAATCACACCGATTCCATCCGGAATTTGAAACTCTGCGTTATTAAGAAGTGTCTTTAACGCCTGATCTTCTTTTGCTTTAATAATTTTTTCAGGATTAATGGCCACGATTAATGATTTTTGCTGTTTCTCGATTTGATCAAATACTTTCGGTAGCAGTTCATCATAGCTTTCGGTATTTACTTGAATGCCGAGTACGGTTTCTTTCATATATAGTCTTCCCTTCTTTAAATTCCATTTATAAAAAACAGTAGGCAGTACGTGTTAGACGCACTGCCAAGTTTTCAATATTAGTTCTTCGCATCCCCAAGTAAGTGGAACTGGAAGCCTGCTTTTTCCCATGCTTCGCGATTTAGGCAGTTTTTCGTATCGAATACGATTTTGCTTTTCGCATTTAATGTAGACGGATCCAGCTCTTTAAATTCTTTGTGATCTGTCAGGAACACTAAAATATCAGCTTGCTCCAACGCTTCCTGCATGCTTTGTGTTTGTGTTTTATGTTTGTTTTGCTTAATGTGCGGGTCATGTGAAACAACAGTTAAGCCTAGTTTCTCCAACTCATCGATTACAATTGTCGATGGGCTTTCACGCATATCATCTACATTTCCTTTAAATGCTAAACCTAATGCAGCAACTGTTGCTCCTGCAATACCGTTTTTATTTAAAATCGCCTGTGTTTTTTGTGCTGTGAAGCTTGGCATTGAATCGTTCGTATTACGTGATAAATGAATGATTTGGGCTTGTTCCCCGCCTAACTCAACTAAGAACCAAGGATCGACCGCGATACAGTGACCGCCTACACCAGGTCCCGGAAAATGGACGTTTACACGTGGGTGATAGTTCGCAAATTTAATCGCTTCCCAAATGTTCACATCCAGCTTCTCCGCCATTTTAGCTAATTCGTTCGCAAAAGCAATGTTCACGTCACGGTATGTGTTTTCCATTACTTTTACTAATTCTGCTGTGGTTGCATCTGTTAAATGGATCGTGCCTTTAACAAATGTTTCGTACAGTTCTTTCGTAAGCTCTGCTGATTTTTGTGAAATCCCGCCGACAATACGGTCATTGTTTACAAGCTCCTCAAAAATACGGCCCGGAATAACGCGTTCTGGAGAGTGGGCTACAAATAGTTCTGTCCCGATTTCCAGACCAGACTTCACTAATTCAGGCAGCATCACATTTTCCACTGTTTTTGGTGGTACTGTTGATTCTAAAATAACTAAATCGCCTTTTTTCACGAAAGGTACGATTGAAGCTGTTGCTTGACGAACATATTCTAAATTCGCTGTATTGTCCGGATTAATCGGTGACGGTACCGCGACAATATACACATCTGAAGCGACCGGTGTCGTTGATGCCGTTAAAAAGCCTTCATCCACCGCCTTGTTCAAGCGCTCCTGTAAGCCGTTCTCCTCAATATGTAGTTGTTTATCCTGAATACTTTTCACAGCTGCCGGGTTCACATCAACACCATGTACCTTTACGCCGTGATTTGCGAACATTACCGCCGTTGGTAAACCGATGTATCCTAAGCCAACGACACAGATTGATTTTGTCATGATCGTTTCTCCTTCACTTTCAAAAAAGCTATATCTCATTGTTTGATTGTTGTATAATTTGTTTCACGCATTTTGCCTGCATTCGTTACCAATAAATTGAATAACTTCATTTAATACAGTTTCAAAATTCCGGTCATTTATAGGACGGAATGGTTGTTCAAATGGTTGCCTGTAAATGCTTGAAAATTAGTCCTGCATTACAGTATACAACTTTCTGCTCGCTGTGTGAAATAGTTTTTATTATTCAAGCTGTTTAATGAAGGCTTTCCTATTATTTTGCCTTTGAAAAGGATTGTTATACTAAATAAAAAGGATGTTTGGCAGTATATATACAAAAACCCCATTAGCTAATATCAGCTAACAGGGTTTAGTTTATATGGGCAATCACGATGCATAGCCTCCAGTTAATCGTTCCTTTTCCGCAATTAAATTGTGGAATAATACCTCATCACGTGATTCGAGCGCTTCATCGATTAAACGGGATAAGTTACTTTCTTCCAATACCCGCACAATCCCTTCCACTTCTTCATCAAATTCCGGTGACGTTTCATTTTTTAACGGTGTTACATTATTTGAGACATTTTCAATAATCGGCATTAAATATTCGTGTACGTTAGATACGAGTAAAAGCTGATACAGCGGGAGACGTACGAAACGATTGCCGCGCTGGAATACAAACACTTCCGATAAATTTTCGACTTGCATTGAGTTTAAATCAATAATCATTTCTTTCCCTTCAATCGGAATGAAATGAAAAACTTCCTCGTCTTTTGTAATGGAAAAGTATTGATAAGCAAAGACTAAGCGTAATTTCGTGCCCGTCATTTTTGTATAGAATGGCTTCATAAATTGAACTTGAATCATGGGAATTCCTCCTTCACTTATTTTCGTTGGGATTTATCCGAGTCATAAGACCTAATTTCATTTATCATATGGATGTAATCATGTAAGTGTTCTTGAAACTCAATCAATTTCTCTGTTGCTTATAGTTTCCCCATACTTTCAACATTTCAAACCTTCTAAAAAGTGCTATTCGCTTAAAAATTTATTCAATGTCTCTTCACATTACCGATTTGTCTGGATTCGTATTATAATGGAAGGAACGACTTTTTTTCTTCCTTCACCTTGAAAGAAGTTAAAATTTCCAATGCAATAAATTATTAGGGAGGGGAAACCCGTTTTGAGTTTATCTTTTTCCGAGATTGCCCATGCACATAAAGATTTTATTCAACATACATTACAATCCTTTGAAGAACAGCTTCTCCCTTCAGCAAATGAAGATGCAGAATTGGTGACACGCGCCATGTTCTCTGTCCGTAATCAGGCAATTAAGCCACCGCACTATTCAAGATTCAGCCAAATACTGGTATGCCAAGTTCAGGACGTCAATACAGCGGAAGTGACGATTAATTTTCCGGAACAAACGATCAGCTGCAGCTGCCCTAAAAAAGATCTATGCCGCCACCAGCTTGCAATTATTTTAAAGCTGTCGCAATATTTTATTTCACTGCAGCAATGGCTTTCTATTTGGCGTTCTAAAAGATCTGTTCCGCTCCAGTCATTGGCGTCAGAGCGCAGTCCGGAAAACTGGCAGATGATGGCTGACGAAGTGCTTAATTATGCAATTAAAGGTCCGCAACCATTGGAGCCTTACACATTATCAGGCTTAATCGAAAATATTCGTACTAAGCTGCAGCGCCACCGCCCTTATGAGCAGGAATGGCAGGAGCTGTTTAACTTGTTTATGGATATCGCCGTTTCGAAACATTTTCTGTTACATGCAGTCAAAACGAAAGCAGATCTGAGTCATCATTATGTTCAGTTCTTTTTGGAAAATACGCTAAGCCGCATTCAGAGGTCGATTGATACATTAAGTAAAACAACACGGCTGTTTGCAACCGAGCCATTTTTTGATGCTATTCAGAAAAATGTTCACGAGATTCTTTTTATCGAAAAAGGAGCAACAGCATTTCGGCTATCATTGTATTTGCAGTTTTGGACAAAGCTATTTAATGAACAAAAGCGCTTAAAAAATGAGCTGGCTCTTTTGGAACAAAGCGATGATAGCAATACAGATATCGAATTAAATGTAGTAAAATCCATTTTTTATATTTTATTAAGTTCACCGTCACAACTGGAACAAGCAGTTGAAACAATGAGCGAAAATAATGTGGAAGGGTTTATCGACATAGCCCAATATGCATTACAGAAAGACTTTGTTGATGAGGCGACCGTTCTTTTAAAAAAGGCACTTCCTTTTTTACAAACGTTTGTGCAGGACAACTTATTGCCAATACGTCGCCAGAAGTTTACGCGTAAGCTCGATCACCTATACGGTCAAGTTCAACTGAGTGATAGTGAGGAGCTCGCATTGTACTCTTCGTTCGGCCGTTACGGTATTGAGTCGTTTTCAAACTATTTACTGCGTCACAATCGTTTGGACGAGTGGGTTGGACTTCATCAGCTCTATCCTTCGTCGATTCCTTATTTAGATCAATACGGTTTAAAGGATGTTGTCGCACAGTCACCTGAAACTGCACTCCCTCTTTACCATTTTTATGCGATGGAAGAAATTCAGCAGAAATCGCGGCAAAATTATAAGCAGGCAGTCCGCATTTGGCGTGCCATGAAATCAGCTTCCAAAAAAGCCGGAAAGCTCGACTATTTTACAGCATATATTGAAGCTGTGCAGCAGCAGTACAAGCGTTTGCGTGCACTGCAAGAAGAGATAAATAAAAGCAATTTACTCATTTAGATTATGTATTTTGCTAATAGGAGGTGACATTGCGTTTATTGCGCAACGATACAATGCAATATTTATTTAATACGAAGCTACCCTTTCTACAAGTCTTTCGCTTAAAGCTTTCAGAGCTGCGTCCCGGTTACTTCCGTGCTACTGCGTACAATAAAAATGATTTAATTTTACCGACAGCCAATTGGATTCCTTCTCTCTTTTTCAAATTTGAGCAAAGTTTTTACGGGCTGCACACTTCATTGGAAGAGCGTGATTTAATCATATCGGCATCTCATTTGCTGGACGTTCTGTCACCAGCATACCGTCACCCGTTTTTGGATTTTGCTGCATATGATGATGAAACCGTTAATCACTTTCAAGCGATCCAGACGACATTGCCGCTTTGGAACGACCCAAAGCTTTGGCAGCAGGCAACTGTAACAGAAGAAGGCTTTACATTTTCCGATGCCCTATTACAACATGCGGTTGAACAAAAACTGATGGATGCCGGACTTTCTAAAGAAGATACGCTTGCACTGATTCCATTTTTCCAAAATGGCGGCTGGCCGATGCAAACTTCTCATGTATTTGATGGTGTAAAAGTGGCACTGCGTTTAAGCGAGCCAGAAGAAAATGAGGAAAACTGGCTGTTGGAAACGGTGCTTATTAGTCCAAATGCCGCAAAACATTGGACACCTGCTTCATCAAAACTGAAACTGCCGATATTGGAAGCACTGCCGAAAAAGTGGAGTGCAATTGCTAATGACATTGAAGAGCTGCAAAATCAAATAGTTGATTTAATTCAATTAAATGCTGAAAGTGCTCAGTTTATTCATACACAATTCAATGATCAGGAAGTACGTGAATTTTTACGTCTCGAACTTACTAAATTACAGGCTTTAGGCTTTGATGTGATTTTACCGGCTTGGCTTAAGGAACTCCGTCAATCGAAAATGCGTGTACGTGTCAGTGCCAATAACCAATCGGCCCGTAGTGTAGCAGGGCTGGACGATATTTTGACATTCAAATGGCAGTTCTCGATGAATGGCGAAGAAATTTCCGCAGAAGCCTTCCAGAAACTCGTTGCTGAAAAACGTGAATTTATCCGTATTGGCACGGAATGGTTCCGTATTGATGCAGAGTGGCTCAATGAAATGCGTGAACTGATGGATCAGGCAAAAGAAGAAAATTGGACAGTACGCGATTTACTGTTCCGTGAGCTGCCTGAAACATTAACTGCACCTATTGAAGATGATACAGAAGATGATGCTGAGCGCGACGACCCATTATTTGCATTTGAGATGCAACAATCACTGCAGGATTATATTGATCAACTGCAAAATAAAAAAGGTTTGCCAAAAGTAGCTGTACCAGCCAAGCTTCATGCTGAGCTGCGTCCATACCAGCAGGAAGGCTTTGAATGGCTTGTTTTCATGCGTGACCAAAAATTCGGTGCCTGTCTGGCAGATGATATGGGACTTGGTAAAACCGTTCAGCTTATTACGTATATGCTCCATACCGTTTCCGTTCTGCAAATTGATAAACCGACATTGATTGTGTGCCCGACATCGGTTGTCGGCAACTGGCAAAAAGAGCTTACTCGTTTCGCTCCCGACTTGGAAGTATATACACATTACGGGCCACGACGTTTAAAAGGTGATGACCTGACAAGCTATATTGCAACACAGCGTCCGCATGTCATTCTTTCCACATATGGTACGGTCACTCAGGATGCAGATGACTTACAGCTTATAGACTGGGCAACAGTTGCTTTGGATGAGGCACAAAATATAAAAAATATGCAAACATTGCAATCCCGTGCAATCCGGAAATTAAAAGGCGAGCATCATATTGCGTTAACAGGTACACCTGTTGAAAACCGTCTTTCCGAGCTGTGGGCCATTTTTGATTTTATTCATAAAGGCTATTTAGGTAGCTTTACAAGATTTACCGAAAACTTTATTACACCAATTGAACGGGAAGAGTCTGAATCCCATAAACGTGTTTTACGTATGAAAATCCGTCCGTTCCTTCTGCGTCGATCAAAACGTGATCCCGAGCTTCAGCTGAATTTGCCTGACAAGCAGGAATCCCTTGAATTTTGTGCACTTACCCCTGAGCAGGCAGCACATTATGAAGGCTATATTCAAGATACTTTAGCGACACTTGAAGAGCTCACCGGCTTCGAGAAAAAGGGACGTATTTTAAAAATGCTTAACAAATTAAAACAGCTCTGCAACCACCCTGCCCTGTTTTTAAAAGAGCCTTTTGAAGATGCCAATACGATGGTTTCTCGTTCTGTAAAGCTTAAGCGCATTATTGAGATGACGAAGGAAATTATCGATAATGGCGAACAATGCTTAATCTTTACACAGTACATCGGAATGGGTAATTTAATTCAGCATTGTTTAACAGAGCTTTATAATGTTGAAGTTCCGTTTTTAACAGGTAGTATGCCGAAAAATCAGCGCGACAATTTAGTCGATCAGTTCCAGGCTGGCGAGTTCCCTGTGTTTTTACTGTCGCTTAAAGCTGGCGGAACAGGCCTTAATTTAACAGCAGCTACGCATGTACTCCATGCCGATCGCTGGTGGAATCCGGCAGTCGAAAATCAGGCGACAGACCGGGCATACCGTATCGGACAAACACAATTTGTGCAAGTGCATAAGTTTGTGACAATTGGAACGATTGAAGAAAAAATCGATAAAATGATTGCAATGAAATCAGCACTGTCCGAAGAATTAATTCAATCAAGTAAATGGTTGACTGAACTGGATGATTCGGAACTGATGGATTTACTCATTTTGGATACGGGCAATATAAAATAATGTGAAAAGAGTCTACTTTTACGCCATGAAGTAGACTCTTTTTATGCTTACTTCACTACTTTATTTAGTTGTTATAGGATTGTGAGAAGGAATGGTTACTACTGCGCGGTCAAACAGCAGATTTGGGCGCTTCACCTCCTGAGAAATATTATTTTATCGGAGAGGAAAAAGATTACGGCTGGTGTACGAGTTTGGTTTCTTGTTTTGGAAGCACGAAATCTTCGGGAATCGGGGACGGTGTTTGGAGCTTTTCTGCTTCACCAGGGGCTTTTAATGAATAAAACTGTACATCTTCTGTTTGCACTTCCATCGTGTATACTTTCTGATTTTCACGATTGACATATGATCTTGATTGCAAGCGTCCTTTAATCCCGATGAGTGAGCCTTTCCCGCAGTATTTTGCCAATAACTCAGCGGTCCTCCCCCATGCCACACATTGCACAAAGTCCGCATCTACCTTTCCTTCACTATTTTTAAAAGGACGGTTAGCAGCAATGATAAAGTATGCCCGAACCCTTCCTTCAGATAAGTGCCTGAGCTCCATATCTTTCGTCGTTCGCCCTACAAGCCCAACATGATTCATTCATTGACCTCCTTTCTTTCGGAAATTAACTAAAGCATAGCCGAACCCTGCTATTTCTGGCAAAATGTGAATTTGAATTTTTTAGCTAAAATATTGTTTCAAAATTACCTTTTCGCCTATATGGTATTTCATTCGAGTTAATGAGAATGCTGTTGTAAATAGACTTGTAGGTGAAATTACAAATTGCTGAAATCTGCAGTTTCACATTTTTTGTATGTTATACTTTTACATAAGAAAACTGAGGAGGGATTTATAAGTGAAAACCTTTAAAATGCTTGCTTTTGATTTATTAGTAAATGATGAAATAAAAGAAATTCCTTTAACAGACGGCATTATTATTAATCAGGAAAATAGCCATAAAATGTGGATTTTAGAATTGTTTACAGCAGATACATATTACGATTTTTTTCAAAACTTTGTTACATCCGGCGAAGTGTTGGATGCACGTGCCATCATTTCGCTGCCGGACAATGAACCTGCCCCATTTGCATGTGTCGTACATTCGATTACAAAAGTGGGCGATAAAATATCAGTACTTATAAAAGGCCGTTTGAAAGCTCAGCGTAAGAAATATGCCGAACTATTATTGGCAGAGCTCCTTGAAGAAGGGTTACGGAATGATGAACTGCTTGAGGCATTTGATCAGGGGATGCGCAATCGCCCTTCATTGAAGAAAAATGGTGAATAGGGCGGAAAGTGTAGTTTTGGGATGTAGGTTGATTTAAAAAGAGTAATTTGGTTCAGCATTCTTTGTAAATTCATCTTTTTGAAGGTATTTGTCAAGCCTCACCACTCATCGTATATTCAAGGTGGAGGTGAAGTTTGTGCAGAAATCAAAGCAATCTTTACACAGAAGTTTTAACTAAGAGAATTATGTTTGGTGATACGGAAGCAAGTGCTATCCAGCATGAGTTACAACGCTTAGAGGCTGGATGTGCAGGAGAGATAAAGTTGAAGCAAACTCTTTCCGATTATTTTTTAAAACGGACCATCATATTTTCTATAATTTTGAATGCATGAATGAAAAGGGCTATTCCCATCAGATGGATGCTATTTTAGTGACACCATTTTTTATAGTAATTTTTGAAGTAAAACTGCTGTCCGGCGTTTTATTTTACAAATCCGCGCAGCATGAATTTTACCGCATCCCCAACGATAAACGCGAAAACTTCCGAAACCCCCTTGATCAAGTTTACCGGCATCAGCTATTTTTGGAACAATGTTTTCGAAAATGGCAGATCACTATCCCCGTGCATTTTTCGGTCGTAATCGCAAACCAGCAAGCTGTTTTAGACGAGTCATTGGAGAATTTCCCGACTTTTCATATAAGTGGCGTCCCCAATTTCATTGAATACCTCTATCTCAATACTGCAAAAACCAATGCAAATATGAATATGATTATCGCTAAACTGAAACAACTTTATCAGGCCCTTCCCCCTCGCCGCACTATCAGTTTAGATAGATTAAGGAAAGGCGTTCTTTGTAGATGGTGTGATTATAAACATGTAATGTTTTATCATTACGGGTCGTTTACATGTAACGTTTGTAAGGCTAAAAGTCGTGATGTCGTCTTTGAAACACTCTATCATTACCGAACCTTACTTGGTGAAAAAATTTCTAACCGACAATTTCGCGAGTTTTTCGGAATGACAAATATAAAAGTCTGTTCGAATATTTTATCAAGGTTAGGTCTCGAACAGCGTGGCGCTAAGAAAGGAACGTATTATATTATTCCAGAGAACATTTTATCCTGGTCCAAAAAGAAAACAGAATAAATTCACTTTTATTTTTGATTTTAGGATTAATTAACCTGAAATGAGGATTATCACTTACTAAGTGGGGATTATCTACCTTGTTTTGAGGATTAAACACATTTAAGTGAGGATTATCCTGGCTCAAGTGAGGAATAAATTCTTCTGCCCGCCTTCATCCATTAAATTTGAGGATTATATCGTATGAAATGAGGATTATTTCATTTCGCTCGCTTCTCCACAACAAAAAAACAGTGCTCACCTAAGTGAACACTGATTCCTTTTTTAGACTAGTGGTTATCCACTTCGTCTTTATCCTTACGATCTGCACGGTCTTCGATGATATCTTCTTGGTTTACCGATGGAGCTCCTGGTGCAGTTGCGCCATTTTCAACATTCGGACCGCTAGAACCGTTCGGGACATTTGAGTTGTGATTGTTGTCAATCGTGCTCTCATTTGTTTGTCCGTTCATGTCGTTTTGACCGCTACGTCCATCGGTATCCGGATCAACAGTATCTACCGTGTCATCGATAACGTCACGTGTGTCATCCATTACATCGTTAACACCGTTTTTGACATCATTTCCTACATTGTCTTCTCCAGCATTGTCATTTGTGTTACACGCTGAGAGAAATAACAGTGAACCAAGCGAAAGTGCTACAAGTAGTGCTGATTTTCGCATAAAAAATTCCCTCCTTTCCCATATGCAATCATGAGTCAATCACTTCGTGTGATCGTACATATAGTGCCCGGGAAAAGAAGGATCTATCCTACAAAAAAATGCGGTTATTTTAATTTATCTTTTAAGAGCTGTTCAACATAAGCGGCTTCTGCTTTACAGTCGTATTTGTAATTTGTGCCTAATTGTTTCTGTAGTTCCGCAATTTCCTTCTTTTGCTTTTCTGTTGGCTCTTCACTTAAAATTTTAGCAATGACTTTATCCATTTTCTTAGCAATTTCTTCATGAAATTCAGGGCTCAGTAAAATGTCTGCCGGTATTTTATCGATCCAAGCGGCATTTTCTTTAAAGTAAGTCTGCCAGCTTGCCATATAGTCTTCCATCGAAAATTTTTCTTCATCCCAACCAATGCTTGCTAAATAAGCTTCAAACGACGTCGATATTGATCGTGTAATACTAATTTTTATGCCTGAAGACAGTTGTTTATACATCTATTTTAAAACCTCCTACGTTTAAAGCCAAACTTCGCTCATTGTTTACAGGCAAATAAAAACCTATAAAAGGTGAACATTGGCAATCGTCCCACACCTATCCTATCTCATTGGGTGACTTTTGCTTAAAGAAGTTAAAGATTCCTTCAACCTTTATATTTTATAATCTTTGAGTTCCAATTGCAAATCGCCTTATTTTGGCTGTTCAGGCCCAATTGCAAATAAAATCTCGCACTCACAAACTAGTTCGCCATCTACTGTCGCAGTAGCACGGCCTTTCCCCATTTGTCCGCGCAATTTCAAAAATTCCACTTCAAGTTTCAGCTGATCGCCCGGTACGACTTGACGCTTGAAACGGCAATTATCAATCCCTGTCAAAAATACAAGACGTCCTTTATATTCAGGTGCGTTTAGTAATGCCACACCACCCACTTGCGCAAGTGCCTCGACAATTAGGACACCTGGCATTACTGGATAGCCAGGAAAATGTCCATTAAAAAATTCTTCGTTAATTGATACATTTTTCAATCCAAGTGCGCGCTTTCCTTCTTCGATTTCAAGAATGCGATCAACTAATAAAAATGGATAGCGATGTGGTAATATATTTTGAATTTGCTCTGCGTTTAACATGAAAAAAATCCCCCTTGTTTCCTCTATAATATTATGTAGATAATCGTTTATTTTTATGTATGTTCTGGTAAAGCAATGCAAATATTGGAGAAAGAGGCTGGAATTTCAGCCGGCTTTTTGCTCCAATTCAACAAAAAAGTAAATTTTTTGCTTCTTCGCTGTAAAGGGACTGTTCGGAAATGGCTTTCCCGACAATCCCCCTACTCTTTCCCATTTATAATATCGAGGAGATGCTGCCATGTTTCCCATTTTAAAATATCGGATGCTGCGCCGTCCCCTATACCGCTGTAGCCAACAACCAGTCCTACAATTACGGCTACTAAAAATAATAAAATTACGATTATAATACGTAGCCAGATCGGAATCAGTCGAAGCCGAACCTTACCAACAGGTTGATCCGTTGGTGGCTCCGAAACGTTCTTTATACGACGTCTCGGCTTTTTGGGTGTAGGCTCTTTTTGCTCTCCCTGTCTATCTAACTCATTCGTCATAAAACTTCTCCCTTAACAATGTCGCACGTCTAGCGAATACCGTTAATTAACCCAAGCATTTGGTCTGCAATTGTAATCGCACGTGTATTAAATTGATATGAACGCTGTGCTTGAATTAAATTTGTCATCTCTTTTGATACGTCTACATTCGACATTTCAAGTGCACCTTTTTGAACGCCCACTTGACGATTGGCACCTTGCAGATCTGTCAGTACTTGCGCTTGCGTGAAGCCAAGTGCATCTAGATTTTCCGGTAACCCAATATATGTCCCGCCCTGCAGTTTTTCCATTACATTTGGTTTTTGCAGTTCAGAAATTCCAAGCTGGAACTTTAGCGGGGTGCCATTTTCATAGCTTGCCACTAACGAACCGTCTGAATCCATCGTAAAGCCTGTCACATTATCCGGGAATGTAATTGGCTGTCCATTTGCATCTGCTACTTGGTATCCATCACTATTTACAAGAGAAAGAATGCCAGGTTCATTCTGTGTTACATAAAAGCTACCGTTACGAGTGTATGCAGTTCGCACATCGCCTTCAGGATTTTGCATTAACACATTAAAATATTGATTCTCTGTTGTTAACGCAAAGTCTAAATCGCGGTTTGTTACTTGCAGTGAGCCCTGTGACTGATTTGATTGGATTAATCCGATCTGTGCACCGACACCATAACGAATGCCAACAGGTGTATCACGGACAGTGCGGTCTAATTCATCATTATTAAATTGCTGATACAGCATTTCCGTAAAATTTGCCTGCTGTGCTTTAAAGCCTGTTGTATTACTGTTTGCGATATTTGTACTAATTGTGTCTAACTGATGCTGTAGCTGAGATAATGTATTTGTCGCACTCACCATTGTACGTAACATTTCCCGCACCTCCTTAATTATACGAAAATTCGACAGCTAATGAAAATAATTGCTATATGAATGAGTTGATTTCCATTCCGATCTGGGCGCTCTCCACGGTGGAGACGCCTCCTCATCATTTCAATCAACTCGCTATAATCATTCAAATGCAATTATTTAATTAACTCGTCCAATTTCATTAACCGCTTTTTCCATACTCTTGTCGTATGCCTGCAGCACTTTTTGGTTTGCTTCAAATGCTCGGTATGCAGTTAATAGATCTGTCATTGCTTTAGAGGCATCAACATTAGATCCTTCTAAATATTGCTGCTGCATCGAAAATTGTACATTAGCCTGTCCATAGGCAGATGGTAGATCGACGCCATCCAATGTATTGAACAACCCATTATCACGCTTCACAAGTACATCCGGATTTTCTGAAAATGCGACACCTAATGTGCCAACCTGTACATCATTTTCGTCAAAAATCGCCCCATCCGAACTGATGCGAATATTGTCGTTATCAAACTGCATACGTTCTCCATTTGCATCCAATACGAATAGTCCTTGAGGGTTTACTAGATTGCCCTGCCCGTCCAGCGTAAAATTTCCGTTACGTGTATAGCTCTCGGTTCCGGATTCATTTTCCAAACGGAAGAAAATTTGTCCCGAATTCCCTGAAGCTTCGTCAGTAGGCATGGAGCTATTGATCAGAGCGATATCTGTATTTAAACCAGTTGAATAAATCTGCCCTTGCGCTTGGTTTGGCATTGTTTCCTGTAAATAAACACCCGCATTTACCGCGCCAACCGGATTAAGATTTTTTATTGCAAACCCGTTCTCCGTTGGAATGTTTGTCGAATTCACTGCCGACATCAACATATCCGGAAAAGAACGAATGGTCGTTTGATCTGATTTAAAGCCAGGTGTATTGGCATTGGCCATATTATTCGTTAAAATTTCAGTTTTACGTTGTTGTGCAACCATTCCTGTAGCTACTGTATAAAAACCTTTAAACACTCAATTCACCTCTAATTATGCCGTATTTATCATTTATCGGCAAAAAAATGATAATTATAAGTAATATAATTTATTTACCGCGCGATCAATATTATCCAGCATAATTCCAGTTCCAACTGCTACACAGTCCATTGGGTTTTCCGCCACAAAAACAGGTACTTTCAACTCTTCGATTAACAGCTGATCAATGCCATGTAGTAACGCACCCCCACCTGTTAAAATAACGCCTCGATCAATGATGTCGGCTGATAATTCAGGTGGTGTTTTTTCCAGTACGTCTTTTGCTGCCTGTACAATCATGCTAACTGATTCACGCAATGCGTGCTCAATCTCTTCTGAATTGATTTCGATTGTTCTTGGTAAGCCCGTTACCATATCACGACCGCGGATATCCATAATATCATCGCGTCCGCCAGGGAATACTGTACCAATTGTTGTTTTAATATTTTCTGCTGTACGTTCACCGATCAACAGCTTGTATTCTTTCTTTATGTATTGCAATATGTCATTATCGAATACATCCCCGGCAACTTTAATCGATTCGCTCGTTACGATATCGCCCATTGATAATACTGCTACATCCGTTGTACCTCCACCGATATCAACGACCATATTACCGCTTGGCTGGAAAATATCCATACCTGCGCCGATTGCTGCCACTTTAGGCTCTTCTTCCAAATAAACTTTTTTGCCGCCCGATTTTTCAGCTGCTTCACGAATAGCTTTTTGTTCTACCGATGTAATATTTGTCGGACAGCAAATTAAAATGCGGGGCTTCGATAAGAAACCTTTAACGTCCAATTTATTGATAAAATGTTTTAACATCGCTTCTGTTACATCAAAATCAGCAATTACGCCATCCTTTAATGGACGAATTGCAATAATATTTCCCGGTGTACGTCCCACCATTTGACGTGCCTCTTCACCGACTGCCAATACTTTATTTGTCTTTTTATCTATTGCTACTACAGATGGTTCATTCAAAACTATCCCTTTGCCTTTTAAATGAATCAGCACGTTAGCAGTACCTAAATCAATCCCAATATCTTTAGAAAACATGTTTCATTATTCTCCTTCCGCCCATTTGAACATGTATACGATTCTATATATGTCTATCTTAGTTATTTTATCATATACACTGTTGAATTACATCAATATTGTGGGAAGGATTTTCCTTTATAATGGTTTAAAATGGTAAAAATATAAAGTGATAATCACGAAAAAAAGCATTTAGTTGTTATAATAACAGACTAAATGCTTTTTTCTTGTTGCTTTGTAATCCACTTTTTACGTGTTGCTTCACCACCGCGTAAATGGCGAATCGATTTGTTATAGGTTAAAACTTGTTGTACTTGTAGCGCAAGTGGTTCATTCACTTGTTTTAGCCGCTCTGTCAAATCTTTGTGTACAGTACTTTTAGAGAATCCCGTCATTTTCGCGAGTGCACGCACGGTTTCACCTGTCTCTACCAACAGTTCACCCAAACGAACGCAGCGTTGCCGAATATGTTCGTGCACGTCCTCTCCCTCTCTACTTCTAATATAAAGAGCCTTGCATTGCCTTGCTTCTTAATATTTCACCTTATGTGAGCAGGCTCTTAATTATTCGGAGTAGATTGCAGGATTCGTCGTTAACTTACTAAAAATGTATCCGAATTCATCCATTTTCCTAAATAATCAAAAGGATAAATATTTGTTCGGATCCACCAGTACACCATCTTCCATTACTTCAAAGTGTAAATGAACGCCAATGTTTGGATTCCATTCATTTTCTTGTGAAGTAGCAAGCTGATCGCCTTGTGAAACTTGATCGCCTTGTTTAACAAGGATATCTGCCACGGAGTTATAGCGTGTTTGCATACCATTTGGATGTGTAACTGTAATGCTGTTGCCTGTAAATGCATCCATTTTCACTTCAGTCACTTCACCGCTCATTGCAGCAACAACTTCAAAAGGCTCGCTGTTAATTGCGATAGAGACCCCTGTAGATGTTGTGAATACTTGATTAAATACAAGCAATGAGTTTTCGCGTGTTGCTTCATCTTTGGATACGTCATAAAAGTCCTGCAAAATTGTTACTTCATTTAAGTATTCTTCTTTGAATGGATACTTCAAAGTTTCCGAAACAGTCGCTGTTGTTGGAACGATCGACTGGTCGGCTGGTGCAGAAACTTCTTCCATCATTTCCTGCTCATTCTGACTTTCATACAATGCATTAAAACTAAAAATAACGGCCACAATCATTACTGCCATACCACCGTATACAGCCGGCCAAAACCACCGTCTTTGCATAACTGGTTTCTGAGAAGGCTTTTGTTTAACTTCTCTCATATTCATCACCTCAAATGGAAGTGTGTACAAGAAATTGGAAAGTTAAACATTATTTTTTACAATAATTTATCGATTTTAAAGTTGTCGATGGATAGTAATGAGAAAGGATATCTTCCGCCGTTAAACCGCCCTGTGCCATCGCGTCTGCCCCATACTGACTCATCCCTACCCCATGCCCGTATCCATACGTTTTAATCGTTATACCGGTCGCTGTCGGTTCCCATGTAAAATTCGTGGAGCGTAAGTTTAAAAGTGTGCGCAGTTCTCTGCCCGTCCATGTTTTTTTATGGATGGTAATTTGCTCAATGCGGTTCGTGTTGTTTCGCTTCAGTTTTGTGTTTTGAAGCTGAGCTCTCGAAAAGTTCTGTTTAAGTTTTTTATTTAACTCTTCAAATGTATACGTTGTCTGTTCCTGATTTAACTGTTCCGGCGAAGTGGTTGCTGTTAAGTAGGGAATGGGATTTCCGCTATAGTTTTCTGCGGATTCGGTATATTGAAAGGATGATGCATGAAACATGGCTGTAATCAATTCATCATTATAGGTAAGAATTTGGTTGGCGGTTTGATTGACGGCTTCTGTAATTTTTTCTTCATTTTCCGCAAAAGTGGTTTTCCATTTTTCTTCTCGCAATTCCTGATCGTTGTAAACTTGATGTGCTGTCGTTGTGAGAATCGGCTTTTTTCCATAATTGGTCTGCTTCAATACATAGGTGCGGGAGGCAATCGCCTGGGCTTTTAATGCTTCCATATGAAAACTTGCCGGCATTTCCCCTGCAATTACACCAATTAAGTAGTCTTCAATTGGAACTGTAGTATTATTTACTTTAATAAATAAAGGACAAGAAGTAGATTCCGCTTGTTCAGGAATGGAGGTTTGTTTCTTAGACTTTAAAGTGAACGGGACTAAAAACAATAGGACACCAATGATAAAATAAATGATAATTTTTTTCATGAGACAGTATATGAGCTTGCAAGAAGAATATGAGTTCATTTTGGATAGAGAATTTCTAGTTTTTGTAGAATGGGATTTATGAAGGGATTTTAGGGTGAGAGAGATGCATTGGTTCTACTTTAATAGCGGCGGGGTTTACATTTGAGCAGAGTTGTTCTACTTTTGCCTGTAATTGTTCTACTTTAATATCGACAGGTTCTACTTTTGAGCCGAGTTATTCTACTTTCCGCATGAAATGTTCTACTTTCTCATCAAAAATTTCTAATACCCTGCATGCTTTCTATATTTAACCGGCTTCATTCTACTTTTCCCTGTAATCATTCTACATTCAAAGCGATCTGTTCTACTTCCCCCGCAATCCATTCTACTTTCTCACAAAAACTTTCTAATTTCCAAACTCTCCAACCCCATACTTCCTTTACAAAACCAAAAAAGCATCCCGAAAGCCCACATCTCGCTTCCTGAATGCTTTATATGTTTATATGAATCTAGCTATTAAACTGTTACAACGATTTCTTGTAACACTTCTTCTTCTGAATCGATGCGCTCGATCATTGCACCTAGAGAAGCTAGTTTTTTGTGGAAATCCACATAGCCGCGATCTAAATGGTGTAACTTAGTAACACGTGTTACGCCTTCTGATACGAGGCCGGTTAAAATTAGTGCTGCTGCTGCACGTAAATCTGTTGCTGACACTTCCGCACCTTGAAGTTTTTTGCCACCTTCGATAAATACAGAACGCCCTTCGATCTTTGCGTCTGCATTCATGCGACGGAATTCTTCAACATGCATAAAACGATTTTCGAAAACTGTTTCTGTAATGATACTCGTTCCGTTTGCCGTTAACATTAATGCCATCATTTGTGATTGCATATCTGTAGGGAAACCTGGGTGTGGCATCGTTTTAATATCAACCGCTTTTAATGGGTCATTTGCGCGCACACGGATGCCTTCATCTTCTTCGATAACTTCTACGCCCATTTCACGCATTTTTGCAGTTAGTGCTGTCATATGCTCTGGTACAGCGTTTTCAATCAATACATCTCCGCGAGTAATTGCCGCCGCTACCATAAATGTGCCTGCTTCAATGCGGTCTGGAATAATATAATGTTCGCAACCTTTTAATTCTTTAACGCCTTCGATACGAATTGTATCAGTACCGGCACCAATGACACGGCCACCCATTGCGTTAATAAAGTTTGCCAAATCTACTATTTCAGGCTCTTTTGCTGCATTTTCAATAATTGTCGTCCCTTTTGCAAGAGATGCTGCTGTCATGATATTTTCAGTAGCCCCAACACTCGGGAAGTCTAAATAGATTTCTGCGCCTTTTAGTTCACCTTTTACTTTTGCTTCTACATAACCATGTCCAAAGGAAATCTCTGCACCCATAGCTTCGAAGCCTTTTAAATGAAGTTCGATTGGACGAGATCCAATTGCACAGCCGCCTGGTAATGCTACACGTGCATAGCCATTACGTGCCAATAGTGAACCCATTACTAAAATGGATGCACGCATTTTACTTACAAATTCAAATTGCGCTTCACTTGATAGCTTCATAGAGGCATCAATCTTCATTTCATTTTTCTCGACATCATATTCGACAATCGCATTTAAACTTTTTAACACTTCACCAATCGTACCGACATCTGCTAAGTTTGGTACATCTTTAATCATATTTTTATCTTTAGAAGCTAATAGAGAAGCAGCTAAAATCGGTAATACAGCATTTTTTGCGCCTTCAACGCGTACTGTGCCTTTTAGCGTCTGACCCCCAGTAACAATAATTCTCTCCACAATTCGTCCCTCCGAATTCAATTCTCATATAATAAAGGAATAAGTTCAATTAAACTTAAATTATTTTAAACTTCATTTGACTCAATTTACACACAAAAATATACTACATTTATTGGGGCTGTAATTCAAGCACCCAAATTACTATTTTAATCTAATTTGTTTGAAAAGGCTATTAAATTATAATACGCAGCGCAACTATTTAGTGTGAATAGACAAATTTTCACATTAAAGTATCTTCCTTAAAAATAACTACCCAAATCATGTAACCTTACAAACCTCAAATATTTCCTAGGAAATTTTTATTTCTTGTAGTGGAAAACAAACGTTTATTCCCCTTTACAAGAAATAAAACTGCAGCTATTTCCTGTTTCAACTAAAAATATAGGGAATCGTTTGCGACCAGCTTAAAAAGTTTAAAAAGAAATCCGCTACAACTGAACCGATTACAATACTCGTCAAAATATAAAAGAGCTGAATTTGAAAAGTTTTTCCTTTTTTAAATAATTGTTCGATTCTTAGTCCTTGTAATGTATAAAGAGCAATTCCTATAAATATAATATATGCTAACACATTAACGATTGCTTGTTGGCCAGCCTCGACATATAAATCCATTTTCCTCACTCCTTTAAACACCTTATCCAAGATGATGGCGAAACTTGTTACAGACTGTTTATACCCTTATTGTCCGTCTATAAAAAAAGCAGGCAGAAAGAATCTGCCCGCTTGTAAACCATTAGATATTACCCTCATGAACATTGATACGATTCATTGCACGTTTTAAAGATAATTCCGCGCGTGTGAAATCGATGTCATCTTGTTTCTTTTGAAGGCGACCTTCAGCACGGGCTAAAGCTTCTTTAGCACGGGCAATATCGATTGAAGAAGCAACTTCTGCAGAAGGAGCTAAAATCGAGATTTTTTCAGGGCGAACTTCAATGAAACCACCGCTAACCGCTGCGACATCTGTAGTGCCGTCTGCTTTTTTAAGCTTCACAGAACCAATTGTTAGTGGAGCAACCATAGGAATATGGCCAGCTAAGACACCAATTTCACCTGAAGTCGTTTTAGCGATTACCATCGTTACTTCTGAATCGTATACTGAGCCGTCGGGAGTGACAATATTGACTGTAACTGTCTTCATATTTTTTCCTCCTCGTCAGCTAATTAGACTTGTACGCCCATTTCTTTAGCTTTCGCTACTACTTCATCAATAGAACCAACTAGACGGAAAGCATCTTCTGGTAAGTGATCCCATTTGCCATCAAGGATTTCCTTGAATGAACGAACAGTTTCTTTAACAGGTACATAAGAACCTTTTTGACCAGTGAATTGCTCTGCTACGTGGAAGTTTTGAGATAAGAAGAACTGGATACGACGAGCACGTTCAACTGTTTTCTTATCTTCGTCACCTAGCTCATCCATACCTAAGATAGCAATGATATCTTGCAGTTCACGGTAACGTTGGATTGTACGTTGAACACCAGTAGCTATTGCGTAATGTTCTGGTCCAACGATTTCTGGTGATAATGCACGAGAAGTTGAAGCTAGTGGGTCTACCGCTGGATAGATACCCATTTCAGATAATTTACGCTCAAGGTTAGTTGTAGCATCTAAGTGGGCGAAAGTTGTAGCCGGAGCCGGGTCAGTATAGTCATCGGCTGGTACGTAAATCGCTTGGATCGAAGTTACAGAACCTTTAGTAGTAGATGTGATACGCTCTTGTAATTTACCCATTTCTGTAGCAAGTGTTGGTTGGTAACCTACCGCTGAAGGCATACGACCTAATAGGGCAGAAACCTCAGAACCTGCTTGTGTGAAACGGAAAATGTTGTCGATGAATAAAAGTACGTCTGCACCTTGCTCATCACGGAAGAACTCAGCCATTGTTAAACCAGTTAAAGCTACGCGCATACGTGCTCCTGGTGGCTCATTCATTTGACCGAATACCATCGCTGTTTGTTTGATTACGCCTGAATCTGTCATTTCGAAGAATAAGTCGTTACCCTCACGAGTACGCTCACCTACACCTGCGAATACAGAAATACCTGCGTGCTCTTGTGCGATGTTGTTGATTAATTCTTGGATTAATACTGTTTTACCTACGCCGGCACCACCGAATAGACCGATTTTACCACCTTTGATGTATGGTGCTAATAAGTCTACTACTTTGATACCTGTTTCTAGGATTTCTACAGTAGTTGATAATTCATCGAATGTTGGAGCTTCGCGGTGAATTGAATCACGACGAACTTCAGCAGGAATTTCTTCACCTAAGTCGATAACTTCACCAAGTACGTTAAATACGCGACCTAATGTAGCTTCACCAACTGGTACTGAGATTGGTGCTCCTGAGTTTGTTACTTCTGCTCCACGTTGTAAACCGTCAGTAGATGACATGGCAATCGTACGAACAGAATCGTCACCTAAGTGAAGCGCTACTTCTAATGCAAGAGTAGTTGGAGCTTCGTTAGGACGTTCAATTGTAACTGTTAATGCGTTATAAATTGCTGGTAATTGACCATTAGCAAACTTTACGTCTACTACTGGACCCATTACTTGAAGAACGTGTCCTTTGTTCATTACTTTGTACCCTCCTATCGTATTCTTATACGACATTGGTGAGCGCGCCCTATTCTAAGGCAGCAGCTCCACCAACGATTTCTGTAATTTCTTGTGTAATCGCCGCTTGACGTGCACGGTTATATTGTAGAGAAAGGTCTGCAATAAGATCGTTTGCATTGTCTGTAGCGTTTTTCATTGCTGTCATACGCGCTGAATGTTCACTCGCTTTTCCGTCTAAAATCGCGCCGTAAATTAAGCTTTCCGCATATTGTGGAAGTAATACTTCTAAAATGGCTTCGCCTGATGGCTCAAATTCATAAGAAGCATTGCTTGTTGAAGGTGCAATGTCAGTTAGAGGAAGAACTTTTTTCATAGTCACTTCGTTTTGAATTGCAGATACGAAGTGATTGTAGTACATATAAAGTTCATCATACGTACCATCAATGAACATACCAACAGCATTACGAGCGATTTCTTTAATATCAGCAAATGACGGTTGGTCTGGTAGAGCAACGACATCTGCGATAACATTGTGTCCACGCTTTACAAAGTAATCACGAACAACACGACCTACTACTAAAACTACGTACTCATCTTTAGACTTGTGACGTTTATCAATAGTGCTTTGAACTTGACGTAAGATGCTTGAGTTGTAAGCACCTGCCAGACCACGGTCAGAACCGATGACTAAGTATGCTGTTTTCTTAACAGGACGAGATGTTAACATTGGATGTCCGCTGTCTTTTGTACCTGTTGCGATTGCGCCTACTACGTCCTGGATTTTTTCCATGTATGGAACGTAAGACTTAGCGTTTTGCTCTGCACGACGTAACTTTGAAGAAGAAACCATCTGCATCGCTTTCGTAATTTGTTTCGTTGACTTTGTAGAGTTAATACGACCTTTAATTTCGCGTAAGTTTACCACTGGTATTTCACCACCTTTAGATTTTTATCAAGCTCTTATTAAAAAAGAGTTGTCCAGTTTTTCACGCTACAGTAATGTGCGTGAAAAACCGTTCAATTCTTACTCAGATTTAGCGAAAGTCTTTTTGAACGCATTGATAGCTTCAACATACTCTGCGTCTGGAGCAAGTTCTTTAGTTGTACGAACATGATCTAAAACATTTGTGTGGTTTGTATCTAACCAGCTTAAGAATTCGTTTTCGAAACGAACGATGTCTTGTACTGGAATATCATCTAAGTGACCTTTAGTTAATGCATAAAGGATCGCAACTTGTTTTTCAACTTTAAGTGGTTTGTTTAAGTCTTGTTTTAAAACTTCAACTGTACGTTTACCACGCTCTAATTTAGCAAGTGTGATTGCGTCTAAGTCAGATCCGAACTGAGCGAATGACTCTAACTCACGGAATGCTGCCAAGTCAAGACGTAATGTACCCGCTACCTTTTTCATCGCTTTGATTTGAGCAGAACCACCTACACGTGATACTGATAAACCAGCGTTGATCGCAGGACGTACACCAGAGTTGAATAAGTCAGATTGTAAGAAGATTTGACCATCTGTGATTGAGATTACGTTTGTTGGGATATATGCAGAGATATCGCCCGCTTGCGTTTCTACGAATGGAAGCGCTGTAATCGAACCGTTTTTGTATGTTTCGTTTAACTTCGCAGCACGCTCAAGTAGACGGCTGTGTAAGTAGAATACGTCACCAGGGTAAGCTTCACGACCTGGAGGACGGCGTAGAAGAAGTGAAAGTTCACGGTATGCTGATGCTTGTTTTGTTAAGTCATCATACACGATTAAAACGTGCTTACCATCTAACATGAATTCTTCTGCCATAGATACACCTGCGAAAGGAGCAAGGTATAGTAATGGTGCTGGTTGTGATGCAGAAGCTGTTACAACGATTGTGTAATCTAATGCACCGTGTTTACGGAAAGTTTCAACTACGTTACGTACAGTTGATTCTTTTTGACCAATTGCAACGTAGATACAGATCATATCTTCGCCTTGTTGGTTTAAGATTGTATCGATCGCTACAGATGTTTTACCAACTTGACGGTCACCGATGATTAACTCACGTTGACCACGACCGATTGGTACTAAAGCGTCGATCGCTTTGATACCTGTTTGTAATGGCTCATGTACTGATTTACGTGCCATTACACCGAAAGCTGGACTTTCGATTGGACGAGATTTTGTTGTGTTGATTGGACCTAATCCATCCACTGGCATACCAAGTGGGTTTACAACACGGCCAATTAGTGCTTCACCAACTGGTACTTCCATAATACGACCTGTACGACGAACCTCATCGCCTTCTTTGATGCCTAGGTAGTCTCCTAAAATTACGATACCAACGTTACCTTCTTCTAGGTTTTGTGCCATACCCATAACACCGTTTGAGAACTCTAAAAGCTCTCCAGCCATGGCGTTGTCGAGGCCATGAGCACGAGCGATACCGTCACCAACAGTGATAACTGTACCTACTTCGCTTACTTTTAATTCCGATTGATAACCTTCAATCTGCTGTTTAATCAGACTGCTGATTTCTTCAGCTTTGATGCCCATGTATGTTCACCTCTCACATTTCTTAAGATTTAGCCAACTAATGTTCGTTTTAAGTCCTCTAGCTTAGACGCTACAGTGCTGTCGAAAATATAGTTGCCGATTTGAACGCGTACGCCACCAATTAATGACGCATCGATAATGTTTGTAATGTTAAGTTGCCCTTTGCCGACTAACTTGCCGAAAGCAGCAGAAATTTCTGCACGTTCGCCATCCGTTAATTCACGCGTTGAGTAAACTTTTGCATCTGCAGTACCTTGAGCGGCAGCTGATAATGCTTGATATTGGTCTGCTACAGCAGTTAATTCGTTTAAACGTTTCTTTTCGATTAAGAATTGAACCATGTTTACAACGATTGGCTGTGCACCCGTTAGAATTTGAGCGATAAGCTCTTTCTTACGATCAGTAGAAATTTTCGGAGCAGTAAGTAATGCCATAAACTCTTCGTTCGTAGCCAATACTGTTTTGATCTCACGTAAATCTGCACCTACTTCAGCAAGAAGGTTGTTGCTTAATGCTAATTCATAAATTGCTTGAGCATAGCGATTTGCTACAGTCGATTGACTCATTTCGCTTCGCCTGCCTTCGCAATCGTTTCTTTAATTAATGCGCTATTGTCTGCTTCAGAAATTTCTTTCCCAAGAACTTTAGACGCAGCAAGTACTGATAATGAAACTACTTCTTCACGTACAGCAGCGATTGCTTTTTCTCTTTCTGCTTCGATATCACGAACAGCAGATTCTTTTAGACGGTTCGCTTCAGCGCGTGCAGTTACCACGATTTCTTCGCGAGTTGCTTCGCCTTGCTTTTTAGCGTTCTCAATGATTGATTGCGCTTCTGTGCGAGCTTCTTTAAGAAGGCTCTTTTGTTCTTCTAATAGTGCTTGTGTTTCTTTTTTAGCTTTTTCAGCTGCATCGATTCCGCTTGCAACCAGCTCTTCACGCTCGCGCATGATACCCATTAAAGGACCCCAAGCGAACTTTTTAAGAAGTGCCATTAAACCTAAGAAAATCACTAACGTCGCAATTGCATCACCTAAGTTGAGTCCAGTTGCGCCTGCACCTAGTGCAAGATAGTCTAAAAACACGATTGTTTCACTCCCTTCAAGAGCTTGAATTAAATCTATATTTTGTCATACTTTTTGTTCGTAATTAATATTAAATAAAAAAAGGTATATCTTATTTACACAAAACGAATGGCGAAGGGTTTCAAAAGAAGTCTACTTCGCCACTGGATTTTAATAATCTTAATGAAGACTATTGGTTCATTACGATGAATGCGATTACTACTGCGATGATCGGTAATGCTTCTACTAAAGCTACCCCGATGAACATTGTAGTTTGAAGTGCGCCACGTGCTTCTGGTTGACGAGCGATACCTTCTACTGTTTTTGAAACGATTAAACCGTTACCAATACCTGCACCTAGTGCTGCTAAACCGATTGCGATTGCTGCTGCTAATAAACCTACTGAACCTACCATTTGATAATATCCTCCTTGGATGTTGTAATTTTTTTTGGTTCAAATCACCGCACTACATTGAATGCGGAAACTTATAATTAATGGTCTGTACTCACTTTGTGAGCCATGTATACCATCGTTAACATTGTGAAAATGAAAGCTTGGATAAACCCGATGAAGATCGAGAATCCCATCCACGCCATCATTGGTACGATTGCACCGAAGAAACCAAACGCACTTGAAACTGCTAAACCAGTTAGTAACGTTAGTAAAATCTCGCCGGCATAAATGTTACCGTAAAGACGTAGACCTAGAGTTAGCGTATTTGCAAACTCTTCAATAACTTTTAACGGGAACATAAATGACATTGGTTGGAAGAACGTTTTAGCATAACCACCTGTACCTTGCATTTTCACACCGTAATACTGTGTTAAAACTAGAACCATCGACGCTAATGTCATTGTTACGACTGGATCGGCTGTTGGTGATTTCCACCATAAATCGCTGCCGTAAGCAATACCACCCATTGGTAAACCAAGTAAGTTGGACACTGCAATGAACATGATTAATGTAATCCCAAGAATGTGGAAACGTCCACCAGTTTTCCAGTCCATGTTGCTCTTAATAATATTTTTCACGAAATCCATAATCCATTCCATGAAGTTCTGCATACCAGTCGGTTTTAACGCAAGTGTACGTGTTGAAACAAAAGCGATAATAAATACGATGATTGCAGCTACTAAGAGAGTTAGTACTGTAGATAAGTTGAAAGTAAGCGTCATAAAGCCTAAATCCAAATGTAGCTCTGGAGCTGTATGATCCATTTTTGCATTCACCTCTCTTTCAAATGCACCTTAGTGGCTTTTTATATGATGTACTACTCTTTCTACTACTAAAAAGATGTACGGAATCATCAGCCCAATGACCGTGCTTATTAAGTGAAAATATTGTGGCAACGATATTGCGATTGCGACTGCGGCAACACCTGATCCAAAGCGAAGCGCTGTACCGATAGATGCTACTTTTGTCCCTTCACTAATGGAACGGTCAAATTTTTCCATACGTCGAAGTAAAATCCAAAAATTATACGTACCAAAGAACGCACCTAGGGTTATACCAGCAAATATAGAATCATATGGCGAAAATCCCCAGCCTAACGTACAAATAGCAAGCAAAAAAAAGAACGCTTTCTTCTGCATTGCAAAAACGTGATGCAAATTTAGCATTGGCAGTTAATCTCCTGAAACTTTTTTCGAGTAAAGAAAGTGTTCATCGACCATTAAATGAATTTAAAACGTAGTCAATGCACTACAAAATTAGAGGCCATTACAAGTAGTAAATAATTTCCACAACAGAGCAATTCTAAAGTGGGCATTCATTTCATACTTCTAATTGTCTCTTAATCTTAACGGACTTCATCCAGACGCATAGAACGTTGCAAATTGACGAGTTTCGTTTCAACTGTCAATCTAGTAGAAACTTGATATAACAAGCGTTTCAACGTCTTTTGACTAGGCGAAACTCTTATCATTCTTACCCTTTGTAAGCATACAATAGGGGGTTTTTGATGTCAATTAGTAATGGTGAAAAACTTCACATAGATACATTCCTTGTCAAATTGTTGACAAATTTGTGTATAGTTATGCATAAATATTTTTTGCATTTTTTCACTAACGCTAAAATTCGCTATTTCATGCGTTTTTTCCATCACGTTACACTTTTCATATCCAAGAAAAAATTTTTTAGCAATAATAACGAATTTAATACTTGACAACAGGAGTTAAATGCTAACTCCTGTTGTCAAGTATATTTTTAAGTCAATTTCAGTAATATTTTGGATTAACGAATTTCTACTTTTTCGGCAGTTTCATTTTCTTTTACTAACTGTTTTTGAGCAAATTGCAGTAATGCTTCCACAATACGCTCCGAAGCATATCCATCTCCATATGGATTCGATGCATGTGCCATCGCCTCATATGCTTCGTCATTTATTAACAATTCTTTTGCCATTTTGTAAATAACTTCTTCGTCTGTTCCCGCAAGCTTCAAAGTACCTGCAGCAATTCCTTCAGGACGCTCTGTGGTATCACGTAATACGAGCACCGGCTTCCCTAAAGATGGCGCTTCTTCCTGCACACCGCCAGAATCCGTTAAAATCATGTAAGAGCGGGCAGCAAAATTGTGGAAATCAAATACTTCCAACGGTTCGATTAAATGAACACGCGGGTTATCCCCTAAAATTTCATTGGCTACTTCGCGAACAGCCGGATTCATATGCACTGGATAAACAACTTGAACATCCTCATGCTCGCTCAACAGACGCATTATTGCACGGAACATATTACGCATTGGCTCACCAAGATTTTCACGACGGTGTGCTGTTAATAAAATCATGCGGTCTGTACCCATTTTTTCAATTACCGGATGCGTATAGTGTTCACTTACTGTTGTTTTTAAAGCATCAATAGCCGTGTTACCCGTTACGAAAATTGCTTCTGCCGGTTTGTTTTCCTTTAGCAGGTTTGCACGTGATTGCTCAGTTGGTGAAAAATGCAGATCTGCCATTACACCTGTTAACTGACGGTTCATCTCTTCAGGATAAGGTGAATATTTTTGTCCTGTACGAAGCCCTGCTTCAACATGGCCAATTGCAATTTGATTGTAGAAAGCAGCCAGACTTCCAACAAAAGTAGTCGCCGTGTCACCATGTACTAACACGATATCAGGCTTCGCTTCTTTCATTACACGGTCCAGTCCTAAAAGCGCATTTGTCGCTACATCCACTAATGTTTGACGGTCTTTCATAATATTTAAATCATAATCCGGTTTAATTTTAAATGTTTCCAGCACTTGGTCAAGCATTTGACGGTGCTGGGCCGTTACAGTAACAATCGATTCAATTTGCTCCGGATGCTTTTCCAGTTCCAGCACTAAAGGTGCCATTTTAATTGCTTCCGGACGTGTGCCAAAAATCGTCATAACTTTAAACTTCTTCGTCATCATTCTTCTCCTTGTCTAATCTATAATTTCAATTTATCTTAACGTGTTTAGAGTACTTGCAGCTTTAAAAGAAAACGCCCGCAACTGCTTACGGGCGCCTCGTTTATTTATTATTTTGTTCCGAATAAACGATCCCCGGCATCACCCAAGCCTGGTACGATATAGCCATGATCATTTAATTTTTCATCTAGAGATGCGATGTAAATATCTACGTCAGAGTGATTTCTTTGAATTTCTTCCACACCTTCTGGAGCTGCGATCAGACACATAAACTTAATGCTTTTAGCGCCTCGTTTTTTCAGTGAATTAATCGCTTCAACAGCTGATCCACCCGTTGCTAACATCGGGTCAACAATAATGAAGTCACGCTCTTCAACGTCTGCTGGAAGTTTTGCATAATATTCTACTGGCTTTAATGTTTCCGGATCACGGTAAAGACCAATATGCCCTACTTTTGCAGCAGGAATTAATTTTAATACGCCATCTACCATTCCGATACCTGCACGTAAAATTGGAACAATCGCCATTTTCTTCCCTGATAATACTTTTGCTTTTGCCTTCGTTACAGGTGTTTCTACTTCAATTTCTTCCAACGGTAAATCACGAGTTATTTCAAAAGCCATTAATGTTGCTACTTCATCAACTAACTCCCGAAATTCTTTTGTTCCCGTTTCTTTATCTCGAATATAAGTTAACTTATGTTGGATTAATGGGTGGTCAAATACGTATACTTTACTCACGTTGACATCTCCTAACTGTTGTTTATCTAAATTAGTATAACAGAAAATAAAGTCAACGAAAACTATGACGGTAATGTTTTAAAAATCGCCCTTTTTCTAAAATAATTAAATAACAAATGTATTCTACACTAGCATTCGCTGGTAGTTGTCTGTCTATGCGTTATTTCTTTCATTAAAAAAACCTTTCTATCTACAAATCTGTAAATAGAAAGGCATATACTCAATTATGCGTATAAAGGATATTTTGCTGTAAGAGCTTCAACACGTTTGCGTGCCTCTTCTTTTACTGCTGCATCTTCATGATTTTTAAGAACTGAAGCGATGATTTTACCAACTTCAATTACATCTTCTTCTTTGAAACCACGAGAAGTTACAGCTGCTGTACCTACACGGATACCTGATGTTACGAATGGTGATTCTGTATCAAATGGAATTGTGTTTTTATTTGTTGTAATAGCCACTTCATCCAATACATGCTCAGCTACTTTACCTGTTAACCCTAAAGATTTTACATTTAATAGAAGTAAGTGGTTATCTGTACCGCCTGATACGATTTCAACACCTTCATCCATTAAAGATTTTGCAAGTGCAGCTGCATTTGCTTTAATTTGTTTTGCGTAATCTTTAAATTCCGGTTGTAATGCTTCGCCGAAAGATACTGCTTTTGCAGCGATGACATGCATTAATGGACCGCCTTGAATACCTGGGAATACTGATTTATTTAATTCTTTTTCCCATTTTTCATCTTTCGTTAAAATCATACCGCCACGTGGACCACGTAACGTTTTATGAGTTGTTGTCGTTACGAAATCTGCATATGGTACTGGATTTTGGTGCTCGCCTGCTGCTACTAAGCCGGCAATATGTGCCATGTCAACCATGAAATATGCACCGACTTCATCCGCGATCTCACGGAACTTTTCAAAGTCAATTGCACGAGGATAAGCTGATGCACCAGCAACGATTAATTTTGGCTTTGATTCCAATGCTTTTTGGCGAACATCTTCATAATCTATTAAGTTTGTATCTTCAGTTACACCGTATTCTACGAAATTATAAAGAATGCCAGAGAAGTTTACTGGTGAACCATGTGTTAAGTGACCGCCGTGTGATAAGTTCATACCAAGTACTGTATCACCAGGTTTTAAAACTGTATGGTAAACTGCCATGTTCGCTTGTGCACCTGAGTGTGGCTGAACGTTAACATATGCTGCACCGAATAATTCTTTTGCACGGTCACGCGCAATGTTTTCAACTACGTCTACATGTTCACAACCGCCATAATAGCGTTTGCCAGGATAACCTTCCGCATATTTATTTGTTAAATATGAACCTTGTGCTTCCATTACAGCTTCCGATACGAAGTTTTCTGATGCGATTAGTTCGATGTTTGTGTTTTGACGTTTTTTCTCTAATAAAATTGCGTCTAAAATTGCCTTGTCTTGTCCTGCTAATTTTTCAAATGCCATTTTCAAATCCCCCTAAATGTACTTCCGATTCGATCGGAGTTTCCAATTCAAAATGATATATGTAACGTTAAGGTGTTACAGTATATTGCGCACGTTCTCCACCGATAAGTTTCGGACGTGTTGTCGCTAACGTAATGACTGCATCGCCTAATTGCTTAACAGATGTTCGTAAAGGCACAGCAACCGCTTTTAAGTGCATGCCGATTAATGTTTGACCGATATCAATCCCGTAATGTGCTTGGATGGTTTCCACAATTACAGGATCATCCATTTGTGTAAAAGCGTATGCAGACATAGAGCCACCTGCTGTACGGACCGGAATGACCGAAACAGGTTCTAAATGGTACATTTTAGCAGCTGCAGCCTCGAGTGTCAGCGCTCGGTTAATATGCTCGCAGCCTTGGAAAACTAAGTGAATTTTATGTCTTTGCGCGAATATTGAAAATTCTTTGTATAGAACTTGCGCTACATCGAATGCACCAGCTGTTCCAATCTTCTCACCCATCACTTCCGATGTGGAACAGCCGATGACAAATAGCTGACCTTCAGAAAACTTCACTTGTTGCTCAAATTCGGATAATGCTTGCGCTAAATCTTTTTGCAAATCGTGTAAGTTTGTCATTGAATCACCATCTGTTACCCTTCTTCGATTTCAGTTATCTTTTCAACACGGCGAATATGACGACCGCCTTCAAACTGTGTATCCAACCAAGTTGCAACAATCTCACGTGCCAGCCCTGGACCGATTACACGCTCACCCATTGCTAAAACGTTTGAGTCATTGTGACAACGTGTCGCTTTTGCCGAGAACACGTCATGTACAAGTGCACAACGAATCCCTTTAAATTTGTTTGCAGCAATCGAAATCCCAATTCCAGTCCCGCAAATTAAAATTCCTCTGTCAAATTCCCCTGCAGCTACTCTCTCAGCTACTGGACGTGCATAGTCCGGGTAATCTACTGACTCGTCCGTTTGTGGACCAAAGTCTTCATAACTGATTGACATTTCATCAAGTAGTGACATAATCTCTTTACGTAAATTATTACCGCCGTGATCTGAAGAAATTGCAATTCTCATGAAGATCCCTCCTGCCTCGATTTTATTTACTTATTATATTCACCATCAGTGTACCATTTATTCCAGAAGAATAACACGTCTTTTCCGAATAACTTTCAAAATACATGCATAAAGACGAATATTACGACAACAATTATAGTGTATTGTTAACTTTTTAGTAATATTCTTATATTTATTCATTATTAATTATGGTAATGTTCAGCTTTACGTGAGTTTGTTATGTTAAAAAGCTTTTGCACAATTTGTTTTACTAAAAAAAGACCGCTCATTGACTATGAGCAGGCCTTTAACAATTATTGTAATGATAAAATATATTCTGCTACCGCTTCTTCTTCGCCATCTGCTGTACCCTTCGGCATTGCACCCTTACCATTGACTAGTACATTCACGATTTCCTCTTTTGATAAAGAAGTGTTCGTTAAGTCCGGTCCCATTGATCCCGTTAAGTCTCCACCATGACATCCTACACAGCTGGCATTTGCCACTTTTTCACCTGCCGAGACATCTGAAGTTTCAGCTGCGTCCTTTTCTCCGGATGATTCAGTCGATTCGGTTGGTGTAGAATCAACAGAATCTGTCGTATCCGCGTCCTCCGCATCACCACATGCAGCGAGACCTGCTACGACTACACCCATTAGTAACCAGTACTTCATCTTGTTCAATATAAATCCCCCCAGGACTAATTATTGTAAACAATAGTGTACCATACCCAGTCTTTTTGTTTTTGAAACGGGTTCGTGATTTTGAAAGCATGGTAGTGTTTATTAGAACTTTCACTTTGGATATTAGAAAATCGCCCACGTTTATTTGAACATCGATAACCTTTATTAGCAAATCTGAAAAGGATTTTAGAACAAGCAGCCAATATATTAGAAGATTGACATTTTATTAGAACTTTACCGCGGTTATTAGAAAATCTCACCTCGATATTAGAAAACATCCTTCAAATAAAAAATACCCAATAGATAAACCATGCCCGTTTATCCATTCGGTATTTTAAAACGATCTTCCCATCTACTGTGTGCGGTCGAATTGTTGAATCATTCGATAAAGCTCGGCAGACTGTTGCTTTAAATTACTTGCCAGTTCTTCTACTTGCTTGATCGCTTCAGCCTGTTCCAATGAAGCAGACGTTACTTCTTGAGCGCTTGCAGAAGTTTGTTCGGCAATTGCCGCCACTTCCTGTGACTGGTGTGATGTATGTTCGATATTTTTCATTTGCTGTGCGACTAAATCCGAGATTTGGACGACATCATCTGCCATTTCATAAACGGATTTTGTCATGCCTTCTACTGCCGACGTAGTTTCAGAAACACGTGACGATTCATTTACCGCAAATGATACTTGTTCGTTCATCTGTTTAACGACAACCGATACATTATGCTGCATTGTGTGGATCAATGTTGTAATCCCCTGAACAGCACTTGCACTCTCATCCGCCAGACCGCGCACTTCCTCTGCCACAACCGCAAAGCCTTTCCCATGCTCACCTGCTCGTGCAGCTTCAATCGATGCATTTAATGCAAGCAGATTCGTCTGTCCTGCGATATCGCCTACTAAACCTATAATCCGTTCAATCTGCTCGGCATTTTTTTCTAGCTCACGAATATTTACTAATGAATTTTCATTATCTGTTGCGATTTTTTTAATACTGTTTACAACGCCATGGATGGCATCTGTTGTAGACGTTAAGTTTGTTAAAAGATTTTTTGAGCGACTTGCTGTATGTAACGCTTTATTGTTCACTTCCGCAGCTAATGTGCGAACTTCTTCAATGGCTTCCACTGTTTCTTGAATGGCAACCGCCGAAGATTCAGCCCCCAATGAAATCTGGCTAATATTGCTTGTAATTTGCTCAGCGTTGTTCGTTACAGAAATACTTTCTTCCGACAGCTTCAAAATCGTTTCATCGGTTGACTTATAATTGTCTTCAATCCCGTTTACCATCTTGCGCAAATTGATCACCATTGTTTGGAATGCCTCTGCTACTGAACGGATTTCATCATTGGTTTTCGGCATTTCGACATCTTGTCCGATTTTACCTTCCGCTACATGGTTTGCACTGCGCTCCAATTGCTGTAATGGGCGAACAATGACTAAACCAAATACCGCAGCCAATGCACAAGACCAGAAGATCCCTAATAAATAGGTAATAATCTGAAATACGCTTGTGCTTGTCGATTCAAAAAACATTGGGCGTAAGTATTCGATAAATACAAAACTGCAAGTGTAGGTAATCAGCGCTAATATCCCGACAAATAATACGAGCTTCTTGCGCAGACTAAAGACCTTTTTCTGAGAGTTCATGTTAAATTTTATCCTCCAATTTCAATTTCGTTTCCAGCTTGTTGATTGCTTCGTTCAATTGCTCGTATGTTTGTTCATATACTTGCAGGTTTCCACCGAATGGATCTTGAATATCCAAGCCAGTTTCCATCGCTACATACTCATTTAGCGTAAACGTTTTATGTGCCGCTTCTTCTACTAAACGGAGGACCATCTCTTTATGAGCGGTCGTCATCGTTAAAATCAGGTCAGCCCATTGTGCATCTTCTACCGTAAATCGGGATGAACGGTGCGATTGCGAAATATTTTTTCTATGCAATATTTCCTTTGCGTTCAGGGACATGTCACTGCCTTCGTGAGCATAAATACCTGCTGAACGCACAGTAATATTCTCATAGTTTTTTGCTTGTAAAATTGCTGCTGCCATAGGACTTCTACACGTGTTGCCTGTACAAATAAAATAAATATTAATGTTCCTCACACCCTCTAATTTACCATTTTAGTAGCATCACACTCATAATAATCAAGAGGAGACCTGCTACTTTCTTTAATGCATTATTCTTAAATATTGGTGATTTTTGCGCTATTACCAATGCCGCATATGACAATATGAATGTCGAGAGGCCGGCACTAATAACAAAAACATATTTTTGTAAATTTAGCATACCAAAAGATAGGCTAACTGAAAAGGTGTCAATACTTGCAAAAATCGCAATTATCGGTAAAGACATCGCAGGAAAACTTTCATCTTTCTTCGAGAGCAGTAATTGCAGTCCAACAAAAAACAATAATAATGTAGAAAGACCTGATGCCCAGTTTGTTAAATAGACGGCAAGCCATTCCCCAAAGCGGTAACCGAGTAACGGAAAAAGCATATGTAAAAAGGCCGTCCATAAAGCTAATAACCATTTCGCCTTAACATTTGTAGCAATTAAATACAGTGCAACGACATCGAACGACATTAAGATCCCGGCAACTACTTCTTGCATCTATTCCCCTCTTCCACTAAGCGCTGTTGTAATTTATGCTTTTGGGCGGGGAAATATCCTTTTGTTTATACACAAAAACCACATCCCATTGTTATAAGATGTGGTTTGATTTTTTAAAGTGAATACCATTTGCCGCCTGCAGCTTTTTCCAGACGGTTCATAATCGCTGTACCAACACCGGTTTTTGATGTTGCTGTCGCTAAAATAATTGTAGCATCCGTTTTATCGCATGAACGCAATGCATCATATAGTGAAGCGCTCATTTGTTCGAGATCATGTGCACTTCCGAATGAAAAATAATAATCGGCCTCGATCTCTTCAAAGTTTTGCGGTGCCAATAAGGCCACTTTATGTACCGGTTTTAATTCGGCAATAGCCGTTTCAATCGCTTTTTTATTTGCTTCTATTAAATAGACAGGTGCATCCGGAGCATAATGGGTATATTTCATACCAGGCGCTTTCGGTGTCGAATCAATTTTCTGCTGTTCCAGACTTGGCTCAACAACTGGTCCAATTACTGCTTCGAGCATTTCTTTCGTCACTCCGCCCGGACGCAAAATAACGGGTGTATCCAGTGTGACATCCAAAACGGTCGATTCAAGTCCGATTCCCGTCACTCCTCCATCCAAAATACAAGGAATAATGTTTTGCAAATCCTCAAATACATGTTCAGCTTTCGTCGGGCTAGGCTTGCCGCTGCGATTCGCACTTGGCGCGGCTAACGGTTTCTTTAATGTTTGAAGAAGTTCCAGTGCTACTGGATGATCGGGCATACGAATTCCAACAGTATCTAATCCTGCCGTAACACTCGGCGCTAAAACATTCGGCTTAACATCCATAACAAGCGTCAATGGACCTGGCCAAAAAGCCTCCATACAATTTTGGGCAACTTCCGAAATATTTGTTGTATACAGCGATACTTCTTCCACCGTTCCGATATGAACAATCAATGGATTATCCGAAGGTCGTCCTTTTGCAGCGAATATTTTCTTCACTGCTTGCTCATTTGTCGCAACTGCACCCAAGCCATATACGGTTTCTGTCGGAAAAGCGACTATTTCGCCATTATTTAATAAATCCACAGCCTGTGTATAATTTTCTGAATTATCCACAAATTCATCCACATTTAATTGAAAAGTGTGCATTACTTTTCCTCCTTTCTCTAAATGTTCCGTTTAACTATCCACAAATTGTGAGTAAGTTGGATCATTTTCTACAAGTTCTTCTGTGTTTTGTGGATCACTTTTTTCCATATGTTTCTCCCACCATTCAGCAATAAAAAATGGCGGCCGTTCATTTTCCACCGGCTCATTAACTATACAAAGCGTTGGGAATACTGCACAGAACCAGTTTTCGCCACGACCTTGCCCAATAATGAAGTTAACAGAATAATATTCTTTTTGCGGATAAAACTGACCAGCCACCCATTTCGGAGGAATTAAGTTATCCCCAAACTTATAGGTAATTTTTAATTGTGGGTAAGTTTTCTGAATTTCCTGATACATGTTTTCCACACTGTGGATATCTTCTGAAAATTCAGGAGTATTTTGCAAATAGGTTTGAATTGTTTCCACTACCTCATACTTGATGAGTTGGTCGGCATTTGTCGAACTGTTGGCAATAACGCGGAATTTTAACTGGTCATTGCTTTCTCCTTGATCAATGCGGATATCATCTACGAAAGTAGGTATAAATGTAGCAGCACAATATAAAAATAAAACACTTATTAGTAATTTAGCAATCGCTAAAAATAGATTGGATTCATTTTGAATATCGTAATCATGTAACATAATCATTCCCCCTTGCAAACATTGTTTACAAGGAATCTATTTTTTATTCACTAATCTCACAAAAAACAATACGATCTTTTTTATTTATATCTTGAACGACTGATACATAGGCATTTGGAAAGCTTTTTTTGAAAAAATTCGCTACGGCTTCTCCCTGTGTATATCCTATTTCCAGACCAATTAACGCCGGCTTTTTCATAAGGGCCGGTAAGCTTTCTGCTAGTTTACGATAAAGCAAGAGTCCATCTTCATCTGCAAACAATGCCTGATGCGGTTCGTGAGCTACGACAACATCGGACATCTCCTCCATTTCCTCATAGGCGATATAAGGCGGATTCGAAAGTACAACATCCCATTTTTCATTCGCAATCGGTTCTGTTAAGTCGCCAAGCTTAAATTCAATTTCTGCCTGCAGCTGCTCAGCGTTTTTTTGTGCTGTTGCAAGTGCTGCAGGGGAAAGATCTGTTGCTGTTACATCAAGTTGTGGACATTCTTTTTTTATCGTAATAGCAATAGCACCACTGCCTGTCCCAATATCGGCAAACTTCAGCTTTTGATTATCCCCAAATAACTTGCGAATACGCTCAATCGTTCCGACAACCAGTTCTTCCGTTTCCGGACGAGGAATCAGTACCGATTCATCAACTACAAATGTACGGCCGTAAAATTCCTCTACACCCGTTATATATTGTACAGGAAGCCCTTTCACATGTTCTTGAATAAAATCATCGAACTGCTGTTGCTGCTCTTCAGGTAGAACATCGTGCATCTTCATCATTAAACCCGAATAGCTTGTCTGTAAAATATGCTGCAATAAAATTCTTGCGGCATTTCCTTCGCGACCGTTCTTCTCTAAAAAAGAAGAAGCCCCATTCAGGGCCTCAAAAATGGTTTTATGCATCTTCATTTAAATTTGATAAGCGTGTTGCCTGCTCATCTAAAATAAGTGCATCGATGATTTCATCCAATTTACCTTCAACGATTTGATCAAGTTTTTGAATCGTCAAACCAATTCGGTGATCTGTTACACGGTTTTGTGGATAGTTGTAAGTACGGATACGTTCAGAACGGTCGCCTGTTCCTACTGCTGTCTTACGTGTTGCATCGATTTCAGCCTGTGCTTCTTGACGGTGTTTATCCGCTACACGCGCTACTAAAATTTTCATCGCTTTTTCACGGTTCTTAATTTGTGAACGTTCATCTTGCATCGAAACGACAACACCTGTCGGTAAGTGGGTCATACGAACAGCTGACATCGTTGTATTTACCGACTGACCACCCGCACCAGATGAAGCGAATGTATCAACGCGAATATCTTTTTCATGAATTTCTACATCTTCTACATGAACTTCCGGTAAACATGCAACCGTAGCAGTTGATGTATGGATACGGCCTTGTGATTCTGTCGCCGGTACACGTTGAACACGGTGTGCGCCGTTTTCATATTTGAATTTCGAATAAGCACCTTGACCGTTAATCATTAAGATTACTTCTTTATAACCGCCTGCCGGGTTTGGTGTTGCTTCCATTACATCCACTTTCCAACCTTGCGTTTCCGCATAGCGTGTATACATACGGAATAAGTCACCTGCAAAAATGTTAGCCTCGTCACCGCCAGCAGCTCCGCGGATCTCCATAATTACGTTTTTCGAATCATTCGGGTCTTTAGGAATTAATAAAATTCGCAGACGCTCTTCTAATTCCGGAACTTGTTTATTTAAATCATTAAACTCTTCCTTCATCATCTCAAGCATTTCTGCATCTTTTTCAATTTCCATTAATTCGCGTGTATCTGCCAGTTGCTCTTTCACCGATTTGTATACACGGTATACATCTACCATTTCCTGAATATCGGATTGCTCTTTCGAATATTCGCGAAGCTTATTAGAATCGCTGACGATATCCGGGTCGCTTAGCAATTCATTTAATCTTTCGTAACGGTCTTCAACCGCCTGTAAACGATCAAACATCTATATTTCACCTCTAAAAGTTATTTTGTTATTAGTTGTATTTCACTCGTCTTCTCACGAGTCACGTTAAAATGCACCTTTACTAGTATAAAGAAATTTTGCGGTTGTTGCTACATCTATGTTGAACTTTCTTCATATCATTTACACATTGGCACTCATATATTTAAATTTTGTTGTGTCGTTTCAATATCTATTCTTCACCTAAAATTATAGTGGCGGATTGGAATGACATTTGCGGCAAACAGGGTAATAACTATCATTACCCCCAATTTGAATTTGATCACCTGTACGGACTGGTTTTTTATTTTCATCTACTCGTAAATTCATCGTCGCTTTCTTATGGCAGAACCAGCAAATTGTTTTCATTTCCTCAATTTTATCCGCGTAAATCGTCATATAACGGCTACCTTCAAACAGTTCGTTCTGGAAGTCATTTTTTAAGCCAAAGCCCATAACCGGAATGTTCAGCTCATCTACAATTTGAGTCAGCTGCAAAACATGTTCTTTTGTTAAAAATTGCACTTCATCAACTAGTACACAATATAATTTTCCTTCGTGTTTTTCCACGATTTCATATATATTTGTATCTTCAAAAACCGCAACTGCCGGACGTCTTAAACCAATTCGGCTTGAAACCGTACCGACTTCATCGCGCGTATCAATTCCTGAAGTAAAAATCATTACCGCTTTATTCTGTTCTTCATAATTGTGGGCAACTTTTAAAATTTCAATCGATTTCCCGCTATTCATCGCCCCATGTTTATAAAATAATTGCGCCATTTATTTATCCCCGTTTCTAAATAAAATTACAAGTTCGTTTTTCACCAACAAAAAACCTTGAGCATGAAACTCAAGGTCAACTTTTCACTTCTTTTATCTTAGCTAGTTTTTTGCCATTCGTCTATTGCAAAAGGTCCTCTATTTATTAGAATATTTCTCTTTAGAAAAACATATGCGAAAGTTTTCTAATATCTTCTAAATTCTTCTAATATATTTTTATTTTTTCTAATAAAAGTCTGAAGTTCTAATATAATATGTACATTTTCTACTATCCGGCGGAGGTTTTCAAATAAACGATTCAGATTTTCTAATAACCAGTAAAACTGTTCTAATACCTGCTCAATATCTTCTAATAAAATGAAATCAGTGCTTCAAAAAATTAAAAACCCATTTCCAGCAATGCGGAAATGGGCAGAGGTATTATTTCATACCATATTTTTTGTTGAAGCGATCTACACGTCCGTCAGCAGAAGCGAACTTTTGACGACCTGTATAGAATGGGTGACATTCGTTACAGAACTCGATTGAGATCTTTTCTTTAACTGAACCTGTTTCAAAAGAATTACCACAAGAGCAAGTTACTGTTGCTACTTTGTAATCTGGGTGGATACCTTGTTTCATATTCGTTTTCTCCTCTCGCCCTGAACCATCCGGAACAGAGTATTTTCGAACTGCACCTTACATAGCCCGAATATGTCACTACATACGTAATGTGTTGAGGTCAGCTATATATGTGCACGTTTCATACTTAAAGAAGTATAGCAAGTTTTAAAAAAGGTTGCAACTATTTTATATTATTTTACGAAATTGAATGTATGTAGTTCCTCACTAAATCAAGAACTTGATATCCATTCGAGCTCAATCTTCTAAAATCTATAACAACCCTTTACCGTTCGTAGCTTTCTTCATATCTGTATCAAGCTTTTCAAAGAATTCTTCGTTTGTTTTTGTTGTGCGTAGTTTGCGTAAGAACTTTTCACCAAAATCATGTGAATCGCTGAATGTTTTACGGATTGCCCATAATTTATCAAGCTGGTCTTTCGGAATAAGAAGCTCTTCTTTACGCGTACCTGAACGGCGGATATCGATTGCAGGGAAAATACGGCGTTCTGCCAAGCTGCGATCCAAGTGCAATTCCAGGTTACCCGTTCCTTTAAATTCTTCATAAATTACTTCGTCCATACGGCTGCCTGTATCAACAAGAGCAGTCGCTAAAATTGTTAAACTGCCGCCCTCTTCAATATTGCGGGCAGAACCGAAGAAACGTTTCGGACGGTGGAATGCAGCAGGGTCAATACCACCTGAAAGTGTACGGCCGCTTGGCGGAATCACTAAGTTATAGGCACGTGCCAAACGTGTGATCGAATCCATTAAAATAATAACATCGCGTTTTTGTTCTACTAGACGTCGTGCACGTTCCAATACGATCTCTGCTACTTTCACATGATTTTCAGGCACTTCATCAAACGTTGAAGAAACAACGTCCGCATTTACTGAGCGCTCGATATCCGTTACTTCTTCCGGACGCTCATCGATTAGCAGGACGATTAGTTCCGCTTCCGGATGGTTTGTCGTAATAGCGTTGGCAATTTCTTTTAATAAAGACGTTTTACCGGCTTTTGGCGGTGCCACAATTAATCCACGTTGACCAAAACCAACAGGCGCTACTAAATCCATAATACGTGTTGAAAGTTTTGTAGGTACTGTTTCCAACTTAATATGGCGATCCGGATAAAGGGGCGTTAACGCCGGGAAATGCACACGCTCTTTTGCAACTTCAGGATCTTCGCCATTTACAGCATCAACTTGCAATAGGCCATAATAACGTTCATTTTCTTTTGGCGGACGAACTTTACCTGAAACTTTATCACCATTTCGTAAATCGAAGCGACGAATTTGGGAAGCAGAAATGTAAATATCCTCTTTTGAAGGAGAATAGTTAATCGGGCGCAGGAATCCGAAGCCGTCTGTAGGAATAATTTCTAAAACACCTTCCATGAAGAAGAAACCTTCTTGTTCAGAGCGGGTTTTTAAGATTGCAAAAATTAGTTCCTTTTTATTTAGCTTACTAGCATTTGATAATTTGTATTGCTTCGCCAAAGCATATAATTCTTTTAATGTCATGCTTTCTAATTGAGCAATTGTTAATGCTGTCATACGTTTTCTCCAGTCTATTAAAATTTAATTTTTTAAGTTATTGAAAGATGTTTAGGAATTTGTGTAAGAGAAGTATACTACACTTTATTTGAAAGATGCCCAGTTTTTACACTGGGCATTTATTATATTATAGTGTAAGTAATTTGAAAGTGGGCATTTTCTATCTGAGGCTACTTACATTATACGGGAAGTTAAATTTGGTCATACTTTGGTTTTTTATCAATGCTGTGGCGTCCTTCGATAAAGCGTACTGTTCCTGTTTTTGCACGCATAACAACTGAATGTGTAAGTGCATAGGAACCTTTATATTGAACACCGCGTAAAAGCTCCGAATCTGTTACAGCTGTTGCTGCAAAAATAGCATCATCGCCTTTAACTAGGTCTTCCATCATTAATACTTTATCGACGTCGACTCCCATTTTTACGCAACGAGCAAGCTGTTCTTCATCTTCAGGTACTAGTTTCGCTTGGAAATCGCCACCTAAACATTTTAACGCAACTGCCGCAATAACGCCTTCTGGTGCACCACCCATACCGAACATAATATCGATACCAGTTTCATCGAATGCTGTGTTAATCGCTGCACCTACATCACCGTCTTGAATGAATTTAATACGTGCACCGGCTTCACGGATTTCATCGACAATATGCTGATGACGTGGACGGTCTAAAAGTGTTGCTACAACATCTGAAATATCTTTGTTTTTTGCTTTTGCCACTTGCAATAAGTTGTACGTAACAGAAGCGTTAATATCAACTTTACCTGCCGCTTCCGGCCCTACAGCTATTTTATCCATATACATATCAGGCGCATTTAATAGATTGCCTCGGTCTGCAATTGCCAGTACTGTCATCGCGCCATTTGTACCTTTTGCTACGATATTTGTACCTTCTAATGGATCTACTGCGATATCAACTTCAGGTCCGCCATTTCGAAGCCCTAATTCTTCACCGATATAAAGCATCGGTGCCTCATCCATTTCTCCTTCACCAATTACAACTGTCGCATGCATTGGGATTGTATCAAACATAACACGCATCGCTGTTGTTGCTGCGTCGTCCGCTTCGTTTTTAAGTCCGCGTCCCATCCATTTCGCTGATGCAATCGCTGCTGCTTCTGTTACACGTACTACTTCCATTGATAAACTACGTTCCATTTTGTGTTTGCCTCCTGTAATCGGTTAAAACCGATTTTAACAGCCTAAATTAACTGCTTTTTTGAATTGTATTATGAACTAACATATTTTTATTACCCAAATATATATTATCATACTCTCATCGTTGCGCGATTCGGATCACGAATTATAGCAAATTTATGCATTATTCTTTGTTTTAATGACAATGGACTCTTTACGAATATTTGCACCAATTGCACAAAGCTTTTCAATTAATGAACTATAGCCGCGTTCAATATGGTAGATATCGTGAATTTCTGTTTCACCTTTTGCGATAAGTCCAGCCAATACTAATGCAGCACCCGCGCGTAAATCTGTTGCCGTTACCGTGGATCCTTCCAAAGATGCAGGTCCTTGAATGATGGCCGTATTGCCTTCAACACGGGCTTTTGCACTCATACGTCGCAGTTCGTCTATATGCTTGAATCGGGCAGAATAAATTGTATCTGTAATCATCGATGTCCCTTCCGCCTGCGTCATTAAAACAGATAATGGCTGTTGAACATCAGTCGGGAATCCTGGATAGACCAGTGTTTTTACATCAACCGCCTGCAGGTTCTTTTGCTTTGAGATGTAGATGCTTTCCTCATTCTCTTCCACAGTTACACCCATTTCGCGAAGTTTAGCTGTTACGGCTTCCATGTGAAGCGGAATGACATTATCGACAAGTACACCATCACCAATCGCTGCAGCCATAATCATAAATGTAGCTGCTTCAATTCGATCCGGTATAATTGTATGTTTCGTACCTTTTAGCTCATCGACACCTTCAATACGGATAACGCTCGTTCCTGCGCCTTTAATATTGGCACCCATATTTGTTAAAAGTGTCGCAACATCAATAATCTCAGGCTCTTTCGCTGCATTCTCGATTGTAGTTTTCCCTTTTGCCCGCACTGCTGCCAGCATAATATTAATTGTTGCGCCGACACTTGCAACATCCAGATAAATTTTCGCACCAATTAATTCATCTGCGCGTAAGTAAATCGCACCGTGCTCATTTGTTACTTTTGCTCCTAAAGCTTCAAAACCTTTAATATGTTGATCGATTGGACGTGGCCCTAAAAAACACCCGCCTGGCATGCCGATTACCGCTTGTTTAAAACGTCCCAGCATGGCACCCATCATATAATAGGAAGCACGCAATTTTTTTACATTGCCGTTTGGCAGCGGCATCGCAACCATTTTTGATGGATCAATCGTCATCTTACCATTTTCGAATGTTACTTCTCCGCCAATTTCTTCTAGAAGTGCTTTTAACGTCCATGCATCTGAAATTTCTGGAATTCCCCCAATGGTAACGGAAGAATCTGCCAAAATTGATGCAGGAATTAAAGCAACTGCGCTATTTTTTGCACCGCTAACGGTTATTTTACCTTTTAGACGATTTCCGCCCTGAATTTTATAAACATCCATTTTGTGTTCTCCCTTACGATTGGACAAATTTCATCTTCATTCAGCAGAAGTCTACGGACATCTGCTGAATGAAGATGAGCTTCTGGCAGATGTCACAGATTTTTTAAAGGATGTTTTAATGAGGAAGTCAGCCTAAAAACGTCGCCGTGCGACAACGGCTGACTGACCCACGTCCTGTAGGCCTAAACTCAAAAAAATCTGGACACAATTACGCCGAGGCGTAATTGATAATAAGTCAACTGCTGTGAGTTATTCTTATTATTTCCCTTCTCGCTTTGCCCAATCCGCTAAAAATCCTTCAATTCCCTTGTCTGTTAATGGATGATTAAACAGTTGCTGTAAAACTTTGTATGGAGTTGTTGCAATATGTGCGCCAGCTAATGCAGCTTGCGTAATATGTTGCGGGTGACGAATAGATGCGGCAATAATTTCCGTTTCAATTTCGTGGATAGCAAACATTTCAGCAATTTCACGGATTAATTCTACGCCATCTTGACCAATATCATCTAGACGTCCTAAGAATGGAGAGACATAAGATGCGCCTGCACGTGCCGCCATCAATGCTTGATTTGCAGAGAAAATTAATGTCACGTTCGTTTTGATGCCTTTTTCAGAGAAGTGTTTACATGCTTTTAATCCTTCTGGTGTCATTGGAAGTTTTACAGTAATATTCGGGTGAATCGCAGCCAATTCTTCCCCTTCACGAATCATTCCTTCTGCGTCTAAAGAAATAACTTCACCAGAAACCGAGCCGTTTACTAACTCAGCAATTTCACGTAAGCGGTCGTGGAAATTCACGCCTGATTCCTTTGCAACTAATGATGGGTTCGTCGTTACACCTGAAAGAATCCCCCAAGAGTATGCTTCTTTAATTTCGTCAAAGTTTGCTGTATCGATAAAAAATTTCATTATAATAGCCTCCGATTTACATTTGATTATAAAAACACATCTCGCTCATTTGTGAACGAGATGTCTTATGTTGAAAAACACGTGTTCACAAAGAAAAGTACGCATAGTTTGTGCACTTTTCTTTTGTGGATTCATTTATCCCGCTTTAACGGGTGGTAAAAACTCTGCCTCTAAACTCAAGAAGCTTAGGCTTTTCCAGAGCTGCCGAATTCGCGCATTTTACCGATTACTGTCGCTTTAATCGCTTCACGAGCTGGACCTAAATATTTACGTGGATCATATGTTTTCTTATCATTTTCTAAAAACTCACGGATTACTTTCGTTGCCGAGATTTGGTTTTCTGTGTTTACATTAATTTTTGCTGTCCCTAAAGAAATTGAACGTTGAATATCTTTTGTCGGAATACCTGTTCCACCATGTAATACTAACGGAACATCTGTTAATGTTGAGATTTCTTCCATTTCAGCAAATCCTAAGTTTGGTTCGCCTTTGTAAGGACCGTGAACTGAACCTAATGCTGGAGCTAAACAGTCGATACCTGTAGCTTCAACTAATGTTTTACATTCTTGCGGGTTTGCGTACATAATGCCACCAATGACACCGTCTTCCTCGCCGCCTACAGTACCAAGTTCTGCTTCAACAGATACGCCTTTTGCATGCGCATAGTCGACAACTTCTTTAGTCGTTTGGATATTTTCTTCGAATGGATGATGTGAAGCGTCAATCATTACAGAAGTAAAACCAGCATCGATCGCTTCTTTACATTTATCGAAGCTTGAACCATGATCTAAATGAATTGCTACTGGAACAGTTGTTTTGTAGCTTTCCATTAAGCCTTCAACCATTTTTACAACAGCAATGAAACCGCCCATATATTTCCCGGCACCTTCAGAAACACCTAGAATTACTGGTGACTTTTCTTCTTCTGCTGCTTGTAAAATGGCTTGCGTCCATTCTAAATTGTTAATATTGAATTGACCTACTGCATAACCTTCTGCTTTTGCTTTAATTAACATTTCTTTCATTGAAACTAATGCCATTATTAAAATCCTCCTCGAAGATACATAAATAGTTTGCTGCTAGAAAAACATAGTTTGCGCAAAATGCTTTTTTTAAGTATTTTTTTCATCGTCTATTCTATGCAAAATCACATGAATTGACAAAAACATTTAGATTAATCATAACAAAAACAGACAGTATGCGCTACTGCCTGCTCGCCTGTTTCATTTATATTTTTTCAGCCTTTTCTACTAGTTTATTAACTTCATCACGTACTTCAAAAATATTAAAAGGTTTTGTAAAGTATTTCAACACACCTAATTCGTTTGCAGTGTCCATCATATGCTGTTCAACATAAGCAGTCATCATCATTACAGGCAGCTCCGGGTGTTCTTCTTTCAAACGTGCTAAAATTTCCAGACCGTCCATTCCGGGTATTTTCATATCCAGTAGAACACAATCGAGCTCATTTTCCTGTGCAATTTTTATTGCATCAAAACCGTTTGCCGCTAAATAAGTCGTAAATCCTTCTTTTTTAAACACTTCATTTAGAAGCATCCTTATCCCCTGCTGATCATCTACTATTAGTATCCCCTTCAATGTGATCCCCCATTACAATAATAATTTATCCCGCATTAACGGGTAGTAAGACTCCCGCCTCTAGACTTCTCAAGGGCGAAAAGGATAGGCGGTAGCTCAACTACCCCTAAATGTCCGATCGGTTCAACTAACAATCAGTGGGCAAGAAAACCCCACTGATTGAAGTTTCACTTTATATAAGTTACATTCTATTACTAAATTGATTTCCCCTCTTTTATAGAGAGAGTTTGTGCTTTTGCTTTTTTTGTGCACAATTTTATAATAACTTTGAGGTGTAAATATGTCTAAAATTTTAACTACGCAATTAACAGGCCTTCTACAGCGCATACAGCAAACTGAAGAAGAATCAATTGAGGAAACTGCACGATTATTGGCACAGGCAGCAATCGGACAAGGAACAATTTACTTTGCGGCATTTGGTGAAATGGAAGCTGTTGCGGTAAATGCAGAGCTTGGTGCGGGTACATTCACTAAATTTGCACGTTATACAGAAGAGGTCGAACTAATGCCTGCTGACCGTGTGATTATTTTTACGCGTCATGCTACAGATGAACAAGCATTAAAGCTCGCACAGCAACTGCATGCAGAATTCATTCCATTTGCGGCTGTCGCAAGTGAAGTGGCCAGTGACGACAATCCGTTAAGCGACCTTGCTTATACGTATATTTCATTAAAAGTGCGTGGCGGCATTTTACCGCATCCGACAAAGCTCGGCGAACGCATCGTTTTTCCGCATCTTATAGCAGCTTTATATATTTATGAAGCGATTAAGATGGAATTCGATGAAATGCTCGTAGACGATGATGAAGAGGATGACGAATTAATGGACGGCCATCCATCACCATTCGCATAAATTATTGGCGAACTCTTAATCCATACTGGTATGGGGGTCGTCTTTTGTATTTTTGAATTTATATGCGCCTTTCTTTGATATAGAAGGAAAATTAGTTGTTCGGAGTGAAGACGGCGACTCCCAGGGGACAAGCACGTGGGAGAGACTTGGAACAAAAGCTAGGAGCGCCACGTCCTGTGGCAACGCTTTTCTGACCAACATCGTGTTGGCCTCGTGCCCCCAGGAAAGCGTCCGCCGTAACGGAGAACAACGGATACAAAGTATGTATACAAATTAAGCAGCTCAAACTTTACTATCGTAAAATTGAGCTGCTTTTAATTTTGGAACTGCTTTTGCCCCAACTCTTTATTTTTTATTATTAAATGCTGCGCCAACAAACTCACGGAATAATGGTTGTGGACGTTGTGGTCGTGAAATTAATTCCGGGTGGAACTGACCCGCAACAAAGAATTTCTTCTCTGGTAGTTCAACAATTTCTACTAATTTGTTGTTAGGAGATAATCCTGAGAATACCATACCTTCCGCTTCCATTGCTTCACGGAATTCATTGTTGAACTCGTAACGGTGACGGTGACGTTCGTATACTAACTCTTCACCATTGTAAGCCGCGCGTGCACGAGATCCTTCTTTTAATTTACATGGATATAAACCAAGACGTAATGTTCCGCCGATATCTGTATCTTCTGTTTGATCTGGCAAGAAATCGATAATCGGATACTTCGTGTTTTTGTCCAGTTCTGTTGAATGTGCGCCTTCCAAGCCCATAACATTACGAGCAAATTCTACTGTCGCCATTTGCATACCTAGGCAAATACCGAAGAACGGTACATCGTTTTCACGTGCATAACGGATAGATTCGATTTTCCCTTCAACACCACGGTCGCCGAAACCACCTGGTACTAAAATACCGTCTGCTTGTCCTAGCAACTCATCAACATTTTCCGCTGTAACATGCTCAGCATTGATCCAGTCGATTTCGATATCCGAATTGTATACATAACCTGCATGTTTTAATGCTTCAACAACTGAAATATAAGCATCTTGCAATTCTACGTATTTCCCTACTAAAGCGATACGTGTTTTGTGCTCCAAGTTTTTCACTAAATGTACAAGCTCTTTCCAATCTGTCATATCTGCTTTCGGTGCTGTAATACCGAAATGATCAAGAACGATTTGGTCAAAGCCTTGTGCATGAAGATTTAATGGAACTTCGTATAAATGTTCTGCATCACGTGATTCGATAATATCAGAAGGTTTTACGTCACAGAATAACGCGATTTTTTCTTTCATGTCCTGCGGCACTGGTTGTTCTGTACGTAATACGATAATATTTGGCTGAATACCTAATGAACGCAACTCTTTAACAGAGTGCTGTGTCGGTTTTGTTTTCATTTCACCAGCAGCTGCAATATAAGGCATTAATGTACAGTGGATGTACATTACATTTTCATGGCCTAAATCACGGCGCATTTGACGAATCGCTTCAAGGAATGAAAGTGATTCAAAGTCACCTACTGTACCACCGATTTCCGTAATAACAACATCAGCAGAAGTTTCACGGCCAGCACGTTGTACACGGTCTTTAATTTCATTTGTTACGTGAGGAATTACTTGAACTGTACCACCATTGTAGTCACCGCGGCGCTCTTTATTTAGTACCGATTGATATACTTTACCTGAAGTAACAGTTGAGTGTTTACCAAGATTAATATCGATGAATCGCTCATAGTGACCTAAGTCTAGGTCCGCTTCTGCACCATCATCTGTAACGAATACTTCACCATGCTGGTAAGGGCTCATTGTACCTGGATCAATATTTAAATATGGATCAAATTTTTGAATTGTTACTTCCAATCCACGATTTTTTAATAAACGACCTAATGATGCTGCTACAATCCCTTTACCAAGTGATGAAACTACCCCACCTGTTACGAAAATATACTTTGTCATACAAATTCCTCCTTCTTTTAAAACAAATTAGAAAAACACTCTATTGCTTCCTAAATGCAAGGGAATGTTTTTCTAATAAAGTGAAACTACCAATCATTGGGGATTTTAGCTCATCCCCTCGGATTATTAGTTGAACCAATCTGGATTTTACGGGGAGTTGATCTCCCGCGGAGTCTTACCACCCGTTAATGCGGGATAAAAACGCCAGAAAAAATAAAAAACGCTCCTCCTGCACTATTTTGCAGGGGGAGCGTATAACTTATACGGTCAATCTCCTTTTTAAAGGAGCCCAAGTAAAAGATTATACGGAACTGAAATAGAAGTCAAGCACTTTCAATTTCCAATGTGAAAATACTTATTTTAACTCTTCGTCTTCTTCGTCTAACTCTTCATCTATTTCTTCTTCATCATCATCCTCGATAATAAATGTATCATCTTCATCGATTAGTTCTTCATCGATGTCAGGATCGATTTCTTCAATGTCTTCTTCAACGAAGTCGATGTCCTCATCCACTTCTTCCTCTTCTTCTTCGTCGTCAACGAATTCATCGTAATCTTCCTCGAATAATACATCCTCTTCTTCAAGGTCGATAACTTCATCTTCATCTTCGTCGTCAACAGCTTTTGCTTTCTTCTTACGTGTCTTAATTGTTGGCGCTGTTTCTTCTTCGATTGTTTCTACTTTATACCACTCACGTAAACCCCAGCCATTTTCTTGGTTTAATAAAAAACGGCCTTCTACGTTTAAGTCAGTATAAAATTGTACTAAACGTGATTTTAAATCTTCATCCGAAATCCCATTTAATGCTTGAATACCTTTTAATAATTCATTTAATGGCATTGCTTGTTTTTTATCTTCTAATAGTGCGTATGCTAAGTCGATTAATGACTCTTCTGCTAATTGTTCATCTGTCATACCACGAAAGTTCAAATCGTGCACGTCCTTTCCATCCTTACATGTCTATTTATCAATTACGACTCGGCGTAATTGCGTCTGGATTCGTCTTCCAAATCCTTACCATCTGCCGAAGATCTTATACCCGTTCTGCTGTTGCTTGTACAACAACTGGATGGATATAAGCATAATACCCATTATATACAAACATGCTATCACTATGCTAGTTTCATTTCTTGTTTTTTAAATTTGTTACTTTTTTATAGGCAACATAAAATAAAATAAAGGATAAAAGCAGCAAAGGGATTGCTGCTAATTGTCGGTTATATAAAAAGAAGGTTGCAATTAGGCATGCTAAAATTAAAATATAATGTACATATTGTTGCACTATTGCGCACCTTCCTTCATCAGATCGTCCATGTATTTACTAGTATAACGAAAATTTCCGCACTCGTGGTATTCTAAGTTCATTTTTTTGCTTTTTTTTCAAATAACTAAGTAAAAAAGGCTTGTTATTAAGTTGTTTTCTGCAAGCTGCCAACAACAAATCTATCCCTTACATATTACGGCGGTATTGGCCGCCTACTTCATAGAGGGCCTGAGTAATTTGGCCAAGGCTTGCTACTTTAACTGTTTCCATTAGTTCTTCAAAAATATTGCCGCCTGTTTTTGCGACTTCTTTTAATTGATCTAGCGCTTTTTGACTATTGTCCGCATTCGCTTCTTTAAAGCCTGCCAAGTTTGCAATTTGTAGATCTTTTTCTTCTTTAGATGCACGTGCAATCTCCATGTTATTGATCGCTTCTTCAGATGGCGGATTCGGGTTTAAATACGTGTTTACGCCAATAATCGGCAGTTGTCCTGAATGTTTTAAATGCTCATAGTGCATCGATTCTTCCTGTATTTTCCCGCGCTGATACTGTGTTTCCATCGCACCAAGTACCCCGCCGCGATCATTCATGCGGTCAAACTCTTCCAGCACCGCCTGCTCTACTAGTTGTGTAAGCTCTTCGATAATGAATGCCCCTTGTAACGGGTTTTCGTTTTTCGATAAGCCGTGTTCCTTTGTAATAATCATTTGAATCGCCATCGCGCGTCGTACCGATTCTTCAGTAGGCGTAGTAATTGCCTCATCGTATGCATTTGTATGCAGTGAGTTACAGTTGTCCTGCAATGCCATCAATGCCTGCAGTGTTGTACGAATATCATTGAAATCGATTTCCTGTGCATGCAGACTGCGGCCCGAAGTTTGAATATGGTATTTCAGCTTTTGCGAGCGGTCATTTGCGCCGTACTTTTCACGCATGACAACAGCCCAGATGCGACGTGCTACACGACCGATGACTGTATATTCAGGGTCAAGACCGTTCGAGAAGAAGAAACTTAAGTTCGGTGCAAAATCATCGATATTCATACCGCGGCTTAAATAATATTCAACATACGTAAAACCGTTTGCCAATGTAAATGCAAGCTGCGAAATTGGATTCGCTCCTGCTTCGGCGATATGGTAGCCTGAAATGGATACCGAGTAATAATTTCTTACTTTATGATCGATGAAATATTGTTGGATATCGCCCATCATACGAAGCGCAAATTCTGTTGAGAAAATACATGTATTTTGCCCTTGATCCTCTTTTAGAATATCCGCCTGTACGGTACCGCGCACTACTTGCAATGTCTGTTCACGCGTTTCTGTAAATTCTTCCACCGTTAAAGTACGGCCCAACTCCTGTTCACGCTTCTGTACTTGCTGGTCGATTGCTGTATTCATAAACATTGCCAAAATAATTGGTGCAGGTCCGTTAATCGTCATCGATACAGATGTAGAAGGTGCACATAGATCGAAGCCTGCATAAAGCTTTTTCATATCATCCAATGTACAGATGCTTACGCCAGACTCCCCTACTTTTCCGTATATGTCAGGACGTGTATGAGGATCTTCCCCGTATAACGTTACTGAATCAAATGCCGTCGATAAACGCTTTGCATCATCATCTTTAGATAAATAGTGGAACCGTTTATTTGTACGCTCAGGAGTCCCTTCACCCGCAAATTGACGTTTCGGGTCTTCTCCTTCTCGTTTGAACGGGAAAACACCTGCTGTATAAGGGAATTCACCTGGTACATTTTCTTTATACACCCAGCGTAAAATTTCACCGTAATCTTTAAAGTTCGGCAACGCGACTTTCGGAATCTTCAAGCCTGACAGAGACTCGGTACGTAAAATGGTTTTAATCTCCTTATTACGCACTTTCGTAATGAGTTCGTCGCCAGCGTAAGCTTCTTTTAATGCATTCCAATTTTTCAGTATACGCTTCGACTCCGCAGTTAATTCATTTTGAACGCCTTCCAGTAAAGAATCAATTGATGCAGTTAATGCTGTTTCACTTTCCGGAAGTAGTGCTTTCGTTCCTTCAAGCTGATACCACTTCGTTGCCAGTAATGCCTGCTGTTCTGCATGCTTATGATAATTTCTGATTGTTTCCGAGATTTCGCGCAAGTAATAGCGACGGTCATTCGGAATAACAATGTTTTGCTTTTGCGTTTTCACAAATTGCTCATACGAAGTTTCCCAATCTAAACCGAACTTCTCATTAATTTTCGCTACAAGAGCCGCAAATAATGAGTTCGTCCCTAAATCGTTGAACTGCGAAGCGATCGTCCCGAATACAGGCATATGATCAAGTGGTTCTTCCCATAGTTCACGTGAACGCTGGAATTGTTTCTGAACTTGACGCAATGCATCTTCAGAACCTTTTCGTTCAAATTTGTTGATCGCAATCAAATCCGCAAAATCAATCATGTCGATTTTTTCAAGCTGTGTCGGGGCACCGAATTCGCTCGTCATTACATACATCGAAAGGTCTGTATGTTTCGTAATTTCAGCATCCCCTTGCCCGATACCACTTGTTTCAACAAGGATTAAATCAAATCCTGCTGTGCGTACAACATCGAGTACATCACCAATCGAACTTGATAATTCCGTATGCGAGCCGCGTGTTGCCAAACTGCGCATGTAAACGCGATTATTAAAGATGGCATTCATACGGATACGGTCACCTAATAAAGCCCCGCCTGTTTTTTGTTTTGTCGGGTCAACCGATATAATGGCAAGTTTCTTATCCGGGAATTCTTGCAGGAATCGGCGGATAAGTTCGTCTGTCAGCGAAGATTTCCCTGCGCCGCCTGTACCGGTAATCCCAATAACCGGTGTGTTTAAGCTTTTAGTTCGTGCAAGCTGCAGCATTTCTTCAATTTCTGCATCCCCGCCAACTTCGGCAGCTGTAATTAAATTCGCCAAAATTTCCGGCGTATCAGTCGAAAGTTGTTCTAAAAGTTCTTTGTAATTTCCTTTTAGTGTAGAAAAATCTGCACCTTCAAGTTTTTTGTTTATCATCCCTTGTAAACCTAATTGGCGCCCATCTTCCGGTGAAAAAATGCCGGCAATGCCATAATCATGCAGTTCCTTAATTTCGCGCGGCAATATTACACCACCGCCGCCACCGTAAATTTTAATATGTGGTGCCCCTTTTTCGCGAAGCAGATCGTACATATATTTGAAATATTCAATATGACCGCCCTGATATGAAGATAGTGCCACCCCTTGCGCATCTTCCTGTATTGCAGCATTAACCACTTCCTCTACAGAACGATTGTGGCCTAAATGAATGACCTCAGCCCCACTTGACTGTAAAATTCGGCGCATAATATTTATTGAAGCATCATGCCCATCAAAAAGGCTCGATGCTGTGACAAAGCGAATATGATTTTTTGGTTTGTATACTTCAGTTTTCCCCATTTTAATAACCCCTTTGTTATGTTGGAATAATGAAAAATCGCCATACGAAGCAAACTGTTTAACTAGTTGCTCTACATGGCGATTCTCCTTTCCTAATTTTCAAACTGCATAATGCCTCGTAAAAACATTGTTGTTTGCAAATTTATATATTGATCGATCGTGTATCGTTTTTGCAGTGCCCATTTGCGGAATGCCCAACTTTGCCCCTGTACGACGATGTGGTTTGCTGCTAAATAGATTGCATCTTCAGAAAGCGATAAATTACCAGCTTCCACACAGTCCTTTAATATGCGTTCAAAAATAGCGACCATTTCAAGTTCTTTATCGAGAATGTAATGCATCGCAGCTTTTTGCAATGACTTCGTTTCTTGATACATAATTGTAAACTCCTCAGGCATTTGATCAATCAGTAAATAATAATGACGGATCGCCTGTTTCAAACCTTCGATTGTACCTGTATCGGACGGGAAATCGGTTAAACATTTCGTTACTTCATTGAAGATATTGTCGCAAACTAAAAATAAAACATCTTCTTTTGTACGAATATATTCATATAAAGTCCCGATAGAAAAACCAGCTGCTTTTGCAAGTTCCCTTGTAGTTGCACGGTGGAAGCCTTTTTCTTTAAAAAGCTTCACACCGGCATCGATAATTTGCTGACGGCGGGCAATAATTTTATTTTCATCTTTTATTGACGATTGGACGTGCAGCTTATCATTTTTCGCCATAGGCTATTTCGTGATCATACGCGAAATTACAAGGCGTTGGATTTCTTGTGTACCTTCATAAATTTGCGTAATCTTCGCATCGCGCATATAACGCTCTACCGGGTAATCTTTCGTATAGCCATAGCCGCCGAAAACCTGAACAGCTTCTGTCGTTACTTTCATCGCTGTATCACCCGCAAGCAGTTTTGCCATTGCCGATGCTTTTCCGTATGGTAAGTCATTTGATTCCAACCATGCCGCCTGGTACGTCAATAAACGTGAAGCTTCAATTTCTGTTGCCATATCCGCTAACTTGAATGATATCCCTTGGTTTGCAGTAATCGGCTTGCCGAACTGAACACGCTCTTTTGCATAATCAACCGCTGCATCCAATGCGCCCTGTGCAATCCCGACCGCTTGTGCTGCAATTCCGTTACGTCCGCCATCAAGCGTTTTCATCGCGATAATGAAACCTTGACCTTCTTCACCTAGTACGTTTTCTTTCGGTACACGGCAGTTGTCAAAAATAATCTCTGTCGTTGGAGATGAACGGATACCTAGCTTCTTCTCTTTTTTCCCTACAGAGAAGCCTGGGTAGTCTGCTTCAACGATAAAGGCAGTCGTACCATTTTTCGCTTCCGGCTCTGTCACCGCAAATACGACATAAATATCTGCCACTCCACCATTTGTAATGAAGATTTTCGAACCGTTTAAAATATAGTCGTCCCCGTCTTTTACGGCATATGTTTTCATTCCGCCTGCATCACTGCCTGAACCTGGCTCTGTTAAACCGTAAGCACCGATTTTCTTACCTTCTGCCATTGGACGAAGATATTTTTGCTTTTGCTCTTCGTTACCGAATTTGAAAATCGGCCAGCCTGCAAGTGATGTATGTGCTGACAATGTTACCCCTGTCGATGCACAAACACGTGACAATTCTTCAACTGCGATACAGTATGCCAAGTAGTCAAACCCTGCTCCGCCATATTCTTCCGGCCAAGGAATACCTGTTAAGCCTAGCTCGGCCATTTTATCGAAAATGCCTCGGTCGAATTCTTCGTGCTCATCGCGGTGCTCTGCTGTTGGTGCTACTTCATTGATTGCAAAATCGCGAATCATTTCGCGTAATTGTTGGTGTTCTTCTGATAATTGAAAGTTCATATCCCCATATCCCCTTTAAATTAGATTACCCGTTGATTTCCGTTACGGTTACGCTTTCCGCGGGCACGAGGCCAACACGGATGTTGGTCACAAAAGCGTTGCCACAGGACGTGGCGTTCTTAGCTTTTGTTCCTAGTCTCTGGCGTCGTGCTTTTCCCGCTGGAGTCGAACCTCCACTTCAATCAACAATATTTTTAAGTACGTCACCCCATCACATGCTTACTAATAACGATGCGCTGGATTTCGCTTGTGCCTTCGTAAATTTGTGTAACTTTTGCGTCGCGGAAATAGCGTTCCACCGGATAGTCTTCGGTATAGCCGTAGCCGCCTAATATTTGTACGGCTTCTATCGCTGTATCCATCGCTGTTTGAGAAGCAAACAGTTTTGCCATCGATGCTTCTTTTCCGCATGACAGCCCTTCACTGCGCATGTTGGCAGCTCGGTAGACGAGCAGTTTCGAAGCTTCCACTGCTGTTGCCATATCGGCAAGCTTGAAGCCGACCCCTTGCTGCTGGGCAATTGGCTTTCCGAACTGTATCCGCTCTTTTGCATAGGCAGTTGCCGCTTCCAATGCTGCTTCGGCAATTCCTAAACTTTGAGCTGCAATGCCGATTCGTCCTACATCCAAGTTGGCCAATGCAATTTTAAAGCCATCCCCTACTTGCCCGAGCAAGTTTTCTGCAGGAACGCGCATGTTTTCAAATGTAAGCTGAACCGTACGAGAACCGTGAAGACCCATTTTTCGCTCGTCTTTTCCGATTATCAGACCTGGTGTATTTTTCTCTACGATAAATGCGGAAATCCCCCGAGAACCTGCTTCCGGATCGGTAGAAGCAAAGACGATATACACATCGGCTTCCCCACCATTTGTAATAAACACTTTTGCGCCGTCCAGCACATAATGTTCGCCGTCACGAACTGCCCGAGTTTTCAGTGAACCTGCATCACTACCGGCACTTGGCTCTGTTAAACAAAATGCTCCGATCGATTCTCCACTTGCTAGCTTCGGTACATACTTTTTCTTTTGTTCTTCATTGCCGAAATATAATATCGGATTTGTGCCGACAGAAGTATGCACTGATAAAATAACACCCATTACCGCACTTACTTTCGACAGCTCATGAATCGCTATAATGTAGGAAGTAAAATCCATTTCCGCCCCGCCATATTCAGCAGGTGCAGTAATTCCCATCAGACCAAGCTCACCCATTTTCGTCAGCAAATGCCTCGGAAACTCTCCCGCTTCCATTTGCTCGATAAACGGTTCAATTTCGGTTTTAGCAAAATCACGAACCATGTTACGCATCATCAACTGCTCATCAGTAAATTGTAAATTCATAGAAGTCCCTCAGCTTTCGTATATGTAGAACCCTCGACCGCTCTTTTTGCCTAACCAGCCGGCTGCCACATATTTGCGTAATAACGGACATGGACGATACTTACTGTCACCTAGTCCTTCGTGTAAAATTTCCATAATCGACAAGCATGTATCCAACCCGATAAAATCAGCTAATGTTAATGGACCCATCGGATGGTTCATCCCCATTTTCATCACATCGTCAATTGCTTCTTTCGACGCTACGCCTTCATACAATGCATAAATTGCTTCATTGATCATTGGCAATAAAATACGATTTGAAATAAAGCCCGGAAAATCATTTACTTCCACACCTGTTTTCCCCAGCTGCTTTGTCATTTCAGCAACCGTTTCATACACTTCATCCGCTGTTGCCAATCCGCGAATAATTTCAACAAGCTTCATGACTGGAACCGGATTCATGAAGTGCATACCAATTACTTGCTCAGGACGTTTTGTCACTGCCGCAATTTCGGTAATCGGTAAACTCGATGTATTCGTCGCTAAAATGGCATGCTTAGGTGCAATTTCATCAAGCTGCTTAAAAATCGATTGTTTAATATCCATGTTTTCGACTGCCGCTTCAATGATAATGTCCGCGTCTTTTGCATCTTCAATCGTCAATGATTTAGTAATTCGAGCTAAAACAGCCGATTTTTCTTCTTCTGTTTTACGGCCCTTTTCAACATCGCGTGCCAAATTTTTCGTTATGGTATTTAAACCGCGTTCGAAAAACTCATCCTTCATATCATTCAAAATGACTTCATAGCCTGCCTGTGCACAAACTTGTGCGATCCCGGAACCCATTTGCCCTGCGCCGATGACCATTACTTTTTGAATTGCCATTTATTTCATCCCCTTAGTTTGTTACTTCGATTAATACCGCGTCCCCTTGACCGCCGCCAGAACAAATAGCCGCAATTCCTAGACCGCCCCCACGACGCTTCAGTTCGTAAGCGAGTGTTAAAATAATACGGGCACCACTTGCTCCAATCGGATGTCCTAAAGCTACGGCACCCCCGTTAACATTTACTTTGCTCTCATCCAGTCCGCTAATTTGATTGCTTACAAGAGCAACCGCTGCGAATGCTTCATTAATTTCGATTAAATCAATGTCTTCCAATGTTTTGCCAGATTTTTTTAGCAATTCATTTATTACAAGTCCCGGTGTTTGCGGGAAATCTTCAGGTGCTACCCCTACTTCAGCATGCGCGAGAATTGTTGCAAGTGGCTGACGGTTTTCCTGATGTGCTTTTTCTTCACTCATTAGTACTAGTGCACATGCTCCGTCATTCACACCTGGGGCATTACCAGCTGTAATTGTACCGTCACTGCTGAACGCCGACTTTAATTTTGTTAGCGTTTCCAATGTTGTCCCTGCTCGCGGTGCCTCGTCCGTCTCCATACGAAGCGGTTCGCCTTTACGCTGTGGGATTTCCACTGCTACGATTTCCTCTGCAAATTTCCCTGAGTCCATTGCCGCCAGTGCTTTTTCATGGCTACGTACCGCCCATGCATCCTGCTGTTCACGAGAAATCTCAAACTTGTGCGCTGTGCTATTACCGTAAATGCCCATATGCACTTGTTTCGGATGGAAGGCACAAGACAAACCATCATAAATCATGCCATCTACTAAACTAGCATCTCCCATACGCAAACCAAATCTACCTTTTGGCATATAGTACGGTGCGTTTGACATCGATTCCATTCCACCTGCCACGATCACTTCTTCGTCCCCTAATCGAATAAGCTGATCGGCAAGAGTAACACTGCGCATGCCTGAAGCACATACTTTGTTAATTGTTTCGGTTTTCACATTCCAAGGAATTCCCGCTTTTGTTGCAGCTTGCCGTGAAGGGATTTGCCCCTGTCCCGCCTGCAATACGGTTCCAATAATGACTTCATTTACCTCATCTGCTGATACATTGGCCTTCACCAATGCTTCTTTAATTGCAATTCCGCCTAAATCACTTGCTGTTAATGAACTTAATGCGCCACCAAATTTACCGAATGGTGTTCGTGCGCCGTCTAAAATAACTGTTCTCGACAATCCATACACCCCTTTGTTTGAATTAATCCGAATTTTGTACATCGCCATCCGTATTGTGAAGTTCCTGCAGGCTATTAATCTATTAGTAACGATCCCCATCATTTACTAATAGAAACACTGTTTGCAGTCTGTAATTAGTAATTCGACTGAACGCTCGCTCAATCAATATTTAGAAAAAAATGAGAGTATTTACTACTCTCATTTCTTCGCTTACTTTCATTGTATTAAAACCCATTTGAATTCGCAACAAATTATTCAAATATACTGACTATAAATTTTATTCTCGTTAATTCTATTTTTACTTGTTTTGATCGTTATTTTCATTTTCAGCAGGTGCCGTATCTGTTGCCACTTGCTGCTCTTCTGTAAGTGATGAAGTTTCAACTGCTGATGCTTGTTTCTCAACTTCAATCGGTTCTACAGGTGAAGCAACTGTTTCTTCTACTACTTCTTCTTGCACTTGTTGAACTTGCACTTTTTCCGGTGTTCCGAATACTGCACGCTCTAAAATTTCAGCAATATCGTAAGTGCCGACTGTATCTTCCACTTCTTTTGCTTTCGTTCCATCCGAAAGCATTGTTAAACAGTAAGGACAGCCTGAAGAAATAACCGATGCCTGTGTTGCAATTGCCTGTTCTGTACGTGCAACGTTAATACGGTTTCCGACATGCTCTTCCATCCACATTAAGCCACCGCCTGCACCACAGCACATACCGTCTTCACGATTACGCTCCATTTCAACTAGCTTCACGCCTGCAATACCTTTTAAAATTTCACGTGGCGGGTCGAATACATCATTATAGCGTCCTAAGTAACATGAATCGTGGAATACAATCGTTTCATCCACACGGTAATCCATTGTTAAACGGCCTTCCTGAATCAGATCGTATAGTAATTCTGTATGGTGAAGTACTTCACCTTTCCAGCCGAAATCCTGATACTCATTTTTGAAAATGTTGTATGCGTGCGGGTCAATCGTTACAATTTTCGTCACGCCATTTTTCTCAAATTCGTCAATGTTGGCTGTTGCAAGCTCCTGGAACAGGAATTCGTTACCTAAGCGGCGTGGTGTATCTCCAGAGTTCTTTTCTTTGTTACCTAAAATGGCAAACTTAACGCCTGCTTTATTCATTAATTTAGCGAATGCCAATGCAATTTTTTGTGAGCGGTTATCAAATGAACCCATTGAACCGACCCAGAATAAATATTCCATTTCTTCGCCTGATTTTTTCAATTCTTTTACTGTTGGAACGTGTACTGTTTCGTCCAGTTCTCTCCAGTTTTCTTTTTCTTTACGGTTTAAGCCCCATGGATTCCCTTGGCGCTCAATGTTTGTCATTGCGCGTTGGGCATCCGGATTCACTTTACCTTCAGTCATTGTTAAATAACGTCGTAAATCAATAATTTTATCAACATGCTCATTCATTACCGGACATTGATCTTCACAGTTACGGCATGTTGTACAAGCCCAGATTTCTTCTTCTGTAATAACATCGCCGATTAATGACGGGCTGTAAATGTCTTCAATTACTGCACCTTCAGCACCAGCAGCCATTGCCAATTGGTTACCTTGTGTATTATTAAAGAATGAGAATGGTACCCAAGGCTTTTTCTTTAGCTCAACTGCACCGGTAAATGTTAGATGGTCTCGTAATTTTACGATCAGGTCCATCGGTGAAAGCATTTTTCCTGTACCTGTTGCCGGACACATATTCGTACAACGTCCACATTCTACACATGCATACAGATCAAGCATTTGCTTTTGCGTGAAATCGTGAATTTTTCCGACTCCAAGCGGCGGCATACTTTCTTCATCTTCCGCTTCTTCCAATGCAGCAAAATCGATTGGACGTAATGTGCCAATACGGTCTTGACGGTTGTAATAAACGTTGAAAATCGACGTAATTAAGTGGAAGTGCTTACCTTGCGGGATATAAACAAGGAATGCTAATAACGCCAACAAGTGTGCCCACCACATAACGAAGAACAAGACAGCAGCAATCGTCGGATTCATCCACTGGAATACCCAGGCAATTGCAGATGCTACTGGTTCAGAACCTGTTAAACTATGTTCCTGCCATATTAAATAAAAGCCGTTGCCAAATAATGTAGCAAACATCAGGATTGCTAAAAACATATACACTAAGCCATTTTTAAAACCTTGCTTTAAACGCGCAAGCTTTTCCATATAACGACGGTAAAATGCAACCGCAACTGCGATTAAAATTGTTAGTACAACTAACTCCTGTGTAAATGTAAATACCGGATACAGGCCGCGGAGCGGTAAATGTGAACCTGGCGCCAGACCTTTCCAGATTAAATCGATTGCTCCGAACTGAACCATTAAAAATCCATAGAAAAACAGAACGTGTACAAGACCCATCTTTTTATCTTTTAATAGTTTTGACTGGCCGAATACTTTCTCGACAATATCCGACATACGTTCAGAAAATTTGTGATTGAATTCTTCTTTGCGACCAAGCTGAATGTAGTCATAACGTGTTTTCAGCAAATATGCGAATAACCCCAGCGCATAAAGTAACACGGCAAAAAATGCAATCCAGTTAATGATTAAAAATGTATTCATCCTTTTCCCCCCTAGAATACGAAGCTTAAACCCCTTTGTTTATCTCATACACCCCGATAAACTATTTTTCCATATTAAACTATAAACCCATTGTAATAATGAATGAGCATTCAGTCAACAGATTTCGTCATTTATTCTGAAAATTAAATCAAAATATAAAAAATGCTAGTTAGACGATTTTACCGTCTTAACTAGCATTTTTCGTTTATTTAAATACGTCGCCACTACGAATATATTCGACATCCTGAATCGATAATCGATAGTTTACAACACGTGCTGCAGCAAATAAATAATCCGATAATCGGTTTAAATATTTTTGTACAACTGGTGAAACATCTTCAATTTCTTTCATTAAAGATACAGTTTCGCGTTCCGCACGGCGGGCAACTGTTCGAGCGATATGCAGAGTAGCTGCTGCAGGTGCTCCCCCTGGTAAAATGAAACGTTTTAATGGTGGAGCTTCTTCGGAAAGTGCATCGATACGGTTTTCCAAAACAGTGATTGGTTCTTCGGTAAGTTTGTAATGGCGTTCTTTCATTACATTTGCCAAGTCCCCGCCTCCATCAAACAATTCATGTTGAATCGCTGTTAAGTCGTCAATCAAATCCTTGAACTTTTCTTGCTCCAATTCACTGACAGCTTTACCGATAAATGAATTCAGCTCATCAATTGTCCCGTATGCTTCAACACGCAGATGGTCTTTATCAACACGTCCTCCAATAATGCTCGTCTTTCCTGTATCGCCTTGCTTTGTATATAATTTCATCCATCATCACCCTTTCGATTAAGTATTCTAGAATTTTTGAAAATTTCCTTTAAGTATATCGACACTCTTTTTCCATGCGTACGCTTTTTCCTTTAAGGTTTTTCATTTATTATAATGCTGTTTATATTTCTTAATCGCCTCGATCGTCACTTCAAAAACGGCCCGGCCGATCAGTTTGCCGATTTCTGTAATAGGTCCGGCATACGGCATTTCTTCACCTTGTTGGGTAGCGGCAATTAATAAACTGTCCGTTGCGGTGCTTGTTGCTATCGTATTTGTTACTGCATCTTTTATTTGCTGATCTGCCAATGCTTTCGTTTTGGCTTCTGTTGCCGTAATCATCGCCTGAATAAATGCTTCATCTGTCAGCTTACCATTAATGATTACCCATGTATTAATCGTACCGATATGTGGCTCTTCTTCGCGCAAATATGTTTTCGTAACGTCAACACTGTTGCCTACCCCTGCTGTTACCATGACAAGGATATCTGCATTATTTTTCGAAAAGTGACGAATTGACGCGCAGCTTGTTTCCACGGCTGTCAGCATGACGACCGTATTTGTTGGAGAAAACTTGCGCTCTTTCAAAAAATGCTCCGTTTCCTCTTTCACATTATAAATATCGTATTCAGGAGCAATGGAACGGTTGAGTAATGTGTCATACCAGCCTATGCCGGCATTATGAACAGCTGATGAAATTACTTTTAGCGGTGCCTGTGCCTGATATTCAATATAGTCTTTAGTTATTTGAAACTTGTTGATATGGATTGCCGCAGCTTTTCTTTCCATTTCATTCGTTGGCAGCATCGTAATTTGCGGTTTTGGCAGTTCCGGATGGGGATATGTCGCAATTCGAGCCTGATACACATCGGCAATCTGCTCTTGCAGCACGACTTCATGCGGTTCGCCAAACGCCCGTACTTCACCATTTTCCAATAGCAGCAGCTCATCACAATAAAGCGATGCCAAGTTAATATCATGGAAAATCGAGACAACTGTCAGCCCATGCACCTCAACTTGCATCCGAATCATATCCAAAATCTGCTTTTGATGCGCGATATCCAAATGGTTTGTCGGTTCATCCAATAGAAGCAGCTCCGAATTTTGTGCAAGTGCCTGTGCAATAAATACCCTTTGCTGCTCGCCGCCGGATAAAAACTCCAAGTATTGATTTTTATATTGCGAAACACCTGTGCTTTCCATCGCCCGCTGTACCGTCGTTTCATCTTCTTCCGTCCAAGATGAAAAAAAACCGCTCTGATGAGGGTAGCGTCCTAACGAAACCGCATCATATACACTGTTTGTAAATGCGCTTGCATTTAATTGGGGGAGTACGGCCATCTTTTTCGCTAATTGCTTGTTATCATAGCTTTTAAGCGGTTTCTCTTCAATAATAATTTCGCCTGTTTCACATTTCAGCACACCACTGATCATCTTCAGTAATGTCGATTTTCCGCTGCCGTTTGGACCAAGAATCCCGAGAATTCTTCCTTTTTCCACGTGAAACGTCATATTTTTCACAACCGTTTTCCCACCGTAACCGCCGGATAGATTATTTACTTTTAACATTATGCAACAACCTTTCTACGTTGCTTGAAGAAAATATAGGCAAAGACAGGTGCTCCAATAAAGGAAGTAATAACACCAATCGGCAGTTCAATAGGGGAAATAATTGTACGTGATACTAAGTCACAAATGACGAGCAGGCTTGCACCGTTCAAAAACGACAATGTCAATAAATGTCGATGGTCTGCTCCGATTAGCAGGCGAATCATATGCGGTACTACTAATCCGACAAATCCAATTGTCCCGGATGCAGCAACAGCCGCTCCTGTTAGAATGGAACCACCCGCCAATATCATATACTTGCTGCGCTTAACATTTACCCCTAAATACTGGGCACGCTCTTCTCCATAAATCATCGCATTCAATTCACGGCGAGTCAGCCAAATAATTGCTGTACCAAGCACCATAAATGGCAGAACCATCCGGACATATGGCCACCCTCGCATCGATACACTTCCTAGAAGCCAGCCGATGATTTCTCGTAGCTGTTCACCAGTAAGTGCGACCATTAAGGAAATACAGGACCCTAAAAACGAGCTGAAAATAATTCCCGTCAAAATCAGCGTCTCCATTTTCATCGAGCGGTCAACAAGTCTGGCAAATGTCAGGACGATGATCATCGTACATGCAGCTCCAGCCATACTGAATACCGGCAAAGTGAATACACCGAGCACCGGTATGGAAATGCCTAAAAAGATTGTCATTACCGCACCTACCGAGGCCCCTGATGAAATACCTAATGTGTATGGATCTGCCAAAGGGTTTTTAAGCAACCCTTGGAATGCTGCCCCCGCAATTGCTAAAGAAGCCCCGATTAATGCGGCTAAAATGACGCGTGGCATTCGGATTTTCCACAAAATACTGTATGCAACCGGATCTGTTGTTTTATCCCACAATGTCGAAAACGGAATATTAACTGACCCGAACGAAATGCCAATCCATATACTGCTTAAAAGCAATCCAATCGATAGTACATAGGCGATTGAATATTTTTTATTCATTGAATACCTCTGGATAAATTGCTTCCCCAATTGATTCAATACCTTCTACAATACGCGGACCTTGTCGACTTGTCGTATCGCTATCGACTAATTTCACATTGGCGTTTTTCACAGCATCCATTTCTGCATATGCATCATTTTCCTCGATTGCTGCCAAGTCGTTTTCATATGTTACTAAAATGATATCCGGATTGCTCTTTACAAATTGCTCCGAGCTGTACTGCGGCCACCCGAGTTCCGGAACGGCATTTTCTACATTTAATACATCAAGCATTTCACTAATGAACGTCTCCTGTCCAGCAACATATAGTTGCGGATTTGTCCCAACAACAACAAATACGGACTTCTCTTCCAGGTCGGCTACTTTCACTTCAATTTCTTCAATCCCCTCTTTAATGGAGATGATCATTTCTTCTGCTTCTTTTTCTTTATTCGTCAAATTGCCAATTTGTTCGATTGTGTCATATGTTTCTTCAAATGTTTTCGCATCTTTTACAACAAATACAGGAATTCCTACTGATTCAAGCTGAGCAATCGCCTGTTCATTGAAGCTGTACAATCCCGATTCATGTGCAACAACTAAGTCGGGCTGCAGGCTAATTATTTGTTCTAGATTAAATTCCATGCCGCCAACTGATTCTTTAGATAATGCTTCTTCAGGATATGTATCATTGTCGTTCACAGCAATAATTTCATCGTTTAACCCTAGTCCGAATAAAATTTCCGTATTGGATGGAGCCAATGTAATAATGCGCTCTGGTGCTTTTTCAAGCGTGATTTCTTTGTCCAAGGCATCTTTTATAGTTACCGGGAATTGTGCTGCTTCAGTTACTTCTGTATTGTCTTTTGCTGATTGTTCATCTGTTGCTTTTTCCGAGTTGCATGCCGCCAATGTTAATGTAAGTAATGCTGCGGAAGATAGCAGTTGCCATTTTTTCAAAATAATAACCTCCAAAATTTCGTTGTATAATTTTCTACAAAAATAAAAAGCTTCCTACTAAAAATGAAGGAAGCTTTACGTATGCAAATAAAATTCAATGGAAAAAGAATTTATCCGCCACATCCTATCCTCGTAGGTTTATTTTAGGGCATTATAAAGGCAGGTCTCCTGGCTTATGCATAACGTTGATAAGCGCCTTCCCGAAAGTTTTTCAGTGGCATACTGCTCTCAACTAGCATTTACAGTGGCGGGACCGCATCGGAATTGCACCGATTTCCCTTTTACTCCTTACTCTATCAGTGAGCAAGAACCTTTATCGTCCATATAAAATTAATAGCTCTATTATAGCTGATATTCAGAAAAATGTGTGCTCAATCGCCAAAGTTTCAGATAATTCTTCTTATTTCGCTGAAATTACGAATAAAAGAACTGCTTACCCCTTTGCTTTTAAGCTTTTTCAATTGCCGTTTCTGCTAAACGTTTAATCGTAATGTCATCCATTGGCGGATTGTGCAGACCTGCACGGACATCACGGTAATAGCGTTGAAGCGGATTTGATCTTTGCAGGCTTTTTGCCCCAACAAGACGCATCGCTTTATCGACAACTTCGATTGCTGTATTTGTCACTACATGTTTCGCAATATTGATTTCATTGACTAGTATCGCCTTTTTAATCGGGTCATTATATAGTCCCGCAACTCCGTAAATCGTAAAGCGTGCTCTCGTCAACGCCAAATCCATTTCGCCAATCAGTGTTTGTACATTTGGCAGCTGGGCAATCGTTCCTTGAATACTGTTCGGGGAATGGCTATTCGCAAAATTAACTGCGTAATCGCGTGCAGCCTGGGCAATGCCTAAATAGGTTGCCGGGATAAGCAGCAACCAGCCGTTCAGTTTAAATCCGGTTGAATAACTCGGTAATTCCACTAAGTTTGTTTTATCAACTCGTACATTATCGAGCACTAAATCATCGCTTCCCGTACCACGCATTGATGCAACATCCCATGTATTTTCGACCGATACCCCTTCAGCCGTTTTCGGAACGAGGAAAAATCCTAGCTGTCCCTCATCTTCAATCCATGCCGAAACTAAAAAATAGTCGAGGTCCGGTGCACCGCTCGTATAGTTTTTACGTCCATTAATTACATAATAATCCCCATCACTTTTTGCTGAAGTTCCCGGACGTCCGCCACGTACTGGACTTCCCATTGCAAACTCGCTTACCGCACGATTGACTGTCGCGCCATTTGCAACCTGTTTACCAAACCAGTCGAGCTTTTGTTCATCCCAGTAACGATTTTCGAAAATCTCGCCTACATTTTGAATTGTCCACGAAACAGCCAGCCCGGTGCTTCCGCAATAGCTCGCCAATGTTTCCTGCAGTAATAGCGCATCATAGACTGTGAAGCCATCCCCGCCATATTCCTTTGGCAGCGTTATTTTTGTATAGCCGATTTCACGCAGCTTCCGGAAATTTTCAAATGGAAATGTTGCTTGTTCATCTGTTTGCTGAGCATTTACTTTCACGCTCTCTGATATTGTTTCTAACTTTTTCAGCCATTGTTGCTGCTCGTCGGTTTGAATAAATAATTCCTTGCTCATGGAAAGCACCACCTCATATTTATTGTCCTGTATATAGAAGTCAAATTTAATAGTACGTTTCGGGAAATTACAAGTCAATAGATATCCCCAGTTCCTTTATAGGGATTACACTAGATGCGTTTCCCTGTTTTGTAATTGGAAGGTTTGCTGGCGGAATTGGAACAAATTACGGAAAAAGGAGAACTGATTCAACTTAATGTGGAAGATAGCACCTCAAAAGGAGAACTGTTGCTCTCGAAACGTAAAACGAATCACGCTTACAGTAGAAATCTCACAATCCTCAAAGAAAAAACACCCTATTTTCGTATACAGAAAATAGAGTGCTTTAAATAGTTGAATTACATTTTTTCAGGTGCGCTTACGCCGATTAGTTTCAGTGCATTCGCCAATGTTGTTTTTACTGCTGTGATTAATGCTAAACGAGCTTCTGTCAGCTCTTTGTTATCCTGGTTCAATACTTTTTCTGCATTGTAGAAGCTATGGAATGCAGCTGCCAAGTCTTGAATATAGTTTGCGATACGGTGTGGTGTGCGGTGTTTTGCTGCATCTGCCACAATTTGCGGGAATGCGCCGACTTTTTTCAGTACATCTTCTTCTTTTTCTGCTACTAGCAAGTTCAGGTTTTCCAATGAAGCTTCGAAACCTTGCTCGTTAGCTGCACGTAAAATCGATGAAATACGCGCATGTGCATACTGTGCATAATATACTGGGTTTTCGTTCGATTGTGATACCGCTAAGTCTAAATCGAAGTCCATATGTGAATCCCCTGCCGTTTTAACGAAGAAATAACGTACAGCATCCAAGCCTACTTCTTCTACTAACTCACGCATCGTTACAGCATTACCTGTACGCTTACTCATTTTGAATTTCTCACCGTTTTTGTACAGCTGAACCATTTGGATAATATCTACTTCCAATGTGCCGCGGTCATAGCCAAGTGCTTCGATTGCCGCTTTCATACGTGGAATATAGCCGTGGTGGTCAGCACCCCAAATATTGATCAGTTTATCAAATCCACGACGCAGTTTGTCTTCATGGTAAGCGATGTCCGGTGTTAAATATGTGTATGAACCATCGTTTTTAATTAATACACGGTCTTTATCATCACCGAATGTTGTTGAACGGAACCAAGTTGCGCCGTCTTCATCAAACACATGACCATTTGCTTTTAGTTTGTCTAACGCTACATCGATTTTACCGTTTTCATATAAAGATGTTTCTGAATACCAAACATCGAATTCAACACGGAAGTTTTTAAGGTCGTTTTGCAGTTTTGCCAATTCCAGTTTCAAGCCGTGCTCACGGAAAAATTTAAAGCGTTCTTCATCGGACTTGTCCAAAATCGTCGCACCGTATTCTTCAGCCAGCTTACCAGCGATTCCGATAATATCCGGACCGTGGTATCCGTCTTCCGGCATTTCTGCTTCCATACCTAACGCTTGCTTATAACGTGCTTCCAACGAATACGCCAAGTTATTAATTTGGTTACCGGCATCATTAATATAATATTCACGTGATACATCAAAACCAGCAAAATCCAATACATTACACAATGAATCGCCTACAGATGCACCGCGCGCATGTCCTAAATGCAAGTCACCAGTCGGGTTAGCAGATACGAACTCGACTTGTACTTTTTCTCCTGCGCCTGCAGTTGAACGACCGTAGTTTTCGCCTTGTTCAAATGTAGCTGTAACTACACTTGCCAAGAAGTCTTTACGTACTGTGATATTCATGAAGCCTGGTCCGGCAATTTCAATCTTCTCGATATCTGTACCTTCAGTCGTTAAATGCGCTAAAATTGCTTCAGCTATTGCACGTGGTGGCTTCTTCGCCAATTTTGTCAATTGCATTGCGATATTTGTTGCGAAGTCTCCGTTTGCTTTATCCTTTGGTGTTTCTAAATGAATATTGATTTCCGTGCCTGCTTCTACTAGGCCTGCTTGATCGATTGCCGCTTTGAGTGCTGCTTTAATCGATTGCTGTAATTGTTCTACTGCGTTCATCGTTATACCTCCGTAAATTGAATATCTAATTTGTAATGGCCAACTGAGTTGCCACCTATGATAAGGTCATAATGCGTTTTAAATTGCCCTGACACTTTTTCGCTTTGTACTACTTCTATGGCTAACTGATGTGTATCGGTAACAAGAGGTAATGAGCCGAATGGACTTTCATAATGACCATTCTCGCGTAAGTCCGGATTTAAAGGCAAACGCATGTTCACACCGCCTTTTCGCATAATAAACGAATTCGCTTCATTCAGTTTAATCGTCGTTTGAATTTGCAGATCCTCCTGAACTTCCTCATAGCGCAGATAATGACTGTTCCCTTTTTCCACACAACTGCCTTCAAGCCACATTTCATATTGTTCAAGCTCGCCCTCGGTTGGAATGATTGAGGAAACTAGTTTAATTTTGACTGTTTTCCCGCTCTCGTTCGCCATAGCAGTCAGCTCCTATACATATATTTCTATAACCTTTTTATTATAGGATAAGTATATCTCTTTAAGCAACAACGAACTTAACTTTGCGCTTACTCCCTCAATCATCTTGATTTGGACAATTTTCCTTCAATTCCACTATTTTTATAGCAATTTTCGTTCGGAACAGTAATGATTAGTGTATAAAGGAGCTTATTATGTTAATCGAATTACTATCTTACTTCTGTATATTATTTACGTTTACACTTTTAATTTATTGGCCATTTATCAACTACTTTAGACAGACACCATTCATCAGTCGAACGAAGCCTTATGTAATTGGATTGAAGTTTGGTGTAACCGGCCTTGTGCTGACTTTCTCTGCTGTTCACCTTACGAATGATTTCATGATGAACATTCAGTATATTCCGTTGTTATACAGTGGGCTTTTAGGCGGGCCATTTGCTATTCTGATCAGTGGTCTGATTATAGGAATCGGACTTTTTTTCCTGCCATATTTGGCATGGGTACCGATGTTCCTGAATATTAACTTTATTGTACTTGTTCTGATATTATTCTTTGTCACAAGTAAATATAAAATGACGCAAAAAAATATATTTTTATTTTTTTGGGGATGCTTTATTGAAACATTTATCGCATTATTTCTCGGGCTTTGCTTCCATACTAAAAGCTATGAATACTTATTGCTTTATGGCATCTTTACGATTTTTTCATTTTATTTCATTTACTTTGTCATTCGCCAAATAAAACTTGCCAATGATACTGTACAACAGACGACTTATTTGAAAAAGATCGATTTTTTGACACAGTTGCCAAACAATAAGGAAAATGAGAAATTTGTCAAAAACCTGATGAAAAAGAAAACCTCTTTCAATTTATTGCTCGTCGATATTCGGGATTTTAAAATGATAAATTTACGGCATGGTTTTTCTACAGGTGATCTTGTTATTAAACAACTTGCCCAACACTTGATGGAATATGCCAATAAAAATGGAGCATATGTTGGCCGATTAGGCGGTGAGGAGTTTCTTCTCATATTAAAGGATGTACCTCCTGCTATTGCGATTGTAGAGGCCAATAATCTAATTAATATGATTGCCCAACAGCCGTTCGAAGTATCCCAAGATTTATCTTTACATATATCTGTAACGGTTGGAATTAGTTCATTTCCTGATAATGGGGAAACATCTTTGGAGCTCCTGGAAAATTTAGTTATGGCAAAACAGCAGGCAAAAACAAAACTATCTTCTTATTTCCATATAAATAATCTAAAATAAGGGGTAACGATACATTACCAAGGGGTGATGCCATGTTTTTGGAGCTAACAATCAACTTTTCGATTCTATTTTGCTTTACGATTTTAATTTTCTGGCCTTTTATACAATATGAAGATAATCCTTTCATCCATAAATACAAGTCCATTATCGTCGGTGTGACATTCGGATGTGCCGCCTTTATTTTGACTGCATTGGCTACTCCCTATGCTCACGGTATGCTAATAAACAATCGGATTATATTTGTACTTTTTAGTGGTTTGCTTGGAGGACCTGTTTCAATTTTCATTACAGGTTTTATGATTGTGATCAGTCGGTATGTTTTATTGTACACATCAGTATTGTCGTTCATTATCATGCTGAATACTTTAGTAGTGACAGTCATTGCATGTTTTTTCGCATTCAAACGTCCGATTACCTATCAAAATTTACCGGTCTATTTTTTCGTTATAACGATCGAACACATTATCGTCCTCATTATTTATGACCGTTTTCAAATAAATAATCTGTTCTATTTAATCCTTTACTTTGCTGTTTCGACCATCACTTTTTTTGCAGTTAGAAAAATCTTAATGCAGCTTGAACATAAAAATAAACAAATCAGACAAATATACGCAATGCGGAAAACGGATTTGCTTACACAGCTGCCGAATAATATTGCGATTGAGCAGAAGTTATTATCATTTGTGAATGCAAAAATTCCATTTGAGCTCCTTCATATCGATATTCGTCAGTTTCGTGAATTGAATTATATGTATCACTATAAAGCTGGCGATGAGGTGCTTGTCCAAGTCTCAAAACTAATGAAAGACCAGCTGCCGAAAAATGCGCTGATCGGGCGAATTGATAGTGATGAGTTTTATGTCGTGCTGCCGCATTTGGTACCTGCAGAAGCGGTTACTTTAGCCAACGCAATCAATAAAGCTGTACAGCAGCTCACTTTTGAAAATTATCCATCCAGTCAGCTCGTTCTTGCAATTGGAATCTGTTCTTTTCCGCAAAATGGACAGAGCGTTAAAGAGCTTTACCGCTTTTCATACGAAGCCTTATTAAGAGCAAAGCATCAGGCAAATATTCAGATCTGCCATTACAACCAGATGAAACAGCGATACTAAAAAGGTGTGTTAAAAGTTTTCAAGACTTTTAACACACCTTTTTTCTTATTTTACTCAGCCTAAAATTTCCACTTTGTAAGATGCAGTGAATTTCTTTTATGATTTATGACACCATAAGAATCCTTTATATCCGTGATTTACCGTTTATTTAACAATTACATAACGATGCTGTTACATTGCGCTATTCACACGAAAAGAGGGTATATAATGGGAGCATATTTTTTTAAGAGGTGGATTAATGAAGAATAAACGGATAACGTGGGTGGATATTACGAAAGGATTCTTAATGATCCTTGTCGTCATCGGGCATTATCCAGGAGAGCTCGACTTTCCACTCGCGAAATATATTTATTGGTTTCATATGCCTGCATTTTTCATATTAAGCGGTTTGTTCTTTAAGCCGATTTTAGATAAAAAGGAAATAAAGCCGACGATTCACAAGCGTTTTATGCAATTAATCGTCCCTTACCTATTTTTCCTTGCAAGTATTACACTAGTCCGTTATGGAATGGAGATTTTTTCAGGCAATTGGAATTTAGAATGGTATCTTAATGATTTATGGACACTTGTCATAGGGGGGCGTTTTGTTCGAGGAGCATATGGTGTTTTCTGGTTTGTGACGACATTATTCTTCACCTACCTGTTATTCATGTGGTTGACGACCTACTTCAATCGGAAGAAACAGTTTGTCATTCTTGGGCTCTTTTATGTTCTCGGAAATTTTGAGAGCATCGTCGCTATGAAAGTCATTGGCGGCAAACCCTCCGAAGCAGCGCAATCGATTCCAATGATTTGGAACCTCGATGTGGCGCTGATGGCAATCATCTATTTTGCAATCGGGTATTATTTCAAACATCTATGGATGGATATTTCAAAACGATGGATGAGTACGGCCTTGTTCCTGAGTGCAACGGCGGTATTGCTTGATCGAATTAATATCATCGATTACCGATTGAGTATGAAGTTCTTACGGTATGACCATTTTATATTAGATTTAGTCATTCCCATATCATTTACAATTGTATTAGTAGGATGCTTCCAGTTGCTCGCAGCAAAACTGTCGATTAACTGGCTGCAGAAAATAGAAAATCACTCGCTTTCCATTATGTATTTGCATATATTTGCAGATATTATACTAAATGATTATTTCACGTATGGGCTTATTGGTTACACAACGATCGGGATATTCATTCCTATCATTGTTTCAATTTTAATCAAAAATTTGCTGCCGAACGGAAAAATTCTGCTTGGCGGGTTTTCAAACAAGAAAGAAAAGACACCGATTCCGACGTAAAAAAGCTGGACCTCATCTCCGAGGTTCAGCTTTTTTATAATTGATTTTATTTTGAGCGAAGCCGATCGACCCAAACTTCATACCCTTTCCCATTTAAATGAAGCCCATCACCAGTGAACTGCTTATCCAGTTGCCCGTTTTTATCAGTAAAGCTCGAATGCAGATCGATATACTCAATTCCCTTATCATCCGCAATCTTTTGCAAAATAATATTAAACCGCTTCACTTTGTCATTTGTCACTTCATTTCCTAATAACCCGTTATTCACAGGCAGGATTGATTGAATAGCGAGACTTGTATCTTTTCCTTCAAACGAATCCACGATTTTCTCGACGTTACTTTTAAATACTTCGGCTTCCGTTCCATAACGGATATCATTGACACCGATCATTAAATACGCCTCTTTCGGGTTTCGGTCCACTACTTCCTGTATACGGTTCAATACACCTTCTGTCCAATCATTCCGGATTCCCCGATTCAGCACAACCTCACCAGGAAAGTATTCCTGGAATTCTCCGTAATCGGAAATACTGTCACCAATGAATACTTTATCAATATTACTAATTGACGAATGTTCAAAGACGCTTTTTTTCGTAAAGTAATAAGCAGAATCCTTATTGGGAGAAGGTGCTGACTGCATTTTTGTTTTAACAACTTCAAGTCCACCGATATTTCTCACCACATAGCTCCCTGTACCTAACAACAGTACATTTACTAGTAATGAAATTATTAATACAATATGACCCTTTTCCAACATAAACACTCCTATTTCTAACTTGGCTCTGGCATGCTATACCCGTTTAGTAGCCGAACAAATAAACAAAGTTCGCTACGTCCTGTTGCAATGTCTTATTTCCACGCCTCCTGCAGACCCCAATCAATCGGGCTTTTACTGACAGTTGGCACCTCGTATGATGCAATACTTTATGTATAATTTGGGGTTTTATCGATGCGTTATATGCTTCGTTATTAGCGCAATGCCTCGAAATACCCGAATCAACCGATTTCACTTGGTCATGGCAGCAGCATATCATTCTTTACCCCTTTAAGATTGAACTGTAACCTGGCACATTTTTTCGAACATAAGCATTTGTCTAAATGAAGATCAATGTATTCATCTGCTCTGTATCGTCCCGAATGGGATACCATGCTTTTTAGCTACTTTGCAAGTGTACTTTTGATTGTTTATTATTCCCTATGAATTTCTCCCAAGTTACCCATGCTGTATGCATCAACACCTCCTCAAAATTCAATAAAAAAAGGTACTCCGTAGAGTACCTTCAAAATAACATTAGCAGTTAACCCCGCAATGCCTTACTATATCTATGTTATATAAACCCGTGCTATTTTACCCAGCCTAAAATCATTTCACGAATCAATTTTGCAGCTGTATTTACTGTTATTTCGGAATGGTCGTATATTGGTGCCACTTCAACTAGGTCAAAGCCGACAACATTTACTTCAGATCGTGCAATTTCATGAATTGCTGCTAATAGTTCCTTTGGAGTAATACCGCCAGCATCAACCGTGCCTGTCCCAGGTGCATGTGCAGGGTCCAACACGTCAATGTCGATTGTCACATAAACATTGCGACCTTTTAATGTAGGCAATACTTGTTTTAATGGCTCGAAAACTTCAAATAATGAAATGTGCATGCCGTTTTCTTTTGCCCACTGCAACTCTTCTTTTAAGCCTGAACGGATTCCAAATGAATAAACATTGTCCGGTCCGATTGTATCGGCAATTTTACGAATTGGTGTTGCGTGTGAGTATTGCTCCCCTTCGTAATCCGTACGTAAATCTGTATGTGCATCAAAATGAATAATCGCTAAATCTTCGTACTTTTCATAGACAGCTTCCATTACCGGCAGTGATACTAAATGCTCCCCGCCCATCCCTACTGGAATTTTATCGTCTGCCAGTACTTTACGGACAAACGTTTTAATTTCTGCTAATGATTTTTCCGGATTCCCAAACGGCAGTGGAATATCCCCCGCATCAAAAAACGGTACATCTGCCAGCTCACGATCCAAGTAAAAACTGTATTCTTCTAAACCAACCGATACTTCACGAATTCGGGCAGGACCAAAACGTTGACCGGGACGGTAGCTAACTGTCCAGTCCATTGGCATGCCGTATAAAACGGCTTTACTTTCTTCATAGTTTTGGTGGCTTTTAATAAACATATTCCCTGCGTAAGTTTCATCAAATCTCATTTACAGTCACCTATACCTTTCTCTATTTTTAAATACGTATTTTAAACCGATTTCTTAATTTAGAATGCATAGCGATAGAAGAAGTTGCTCATACTAAATCTAACATATGAAACTTTTGTTTCGCTATTTTCGTATAATTAAGAGCAACTGACATAATTCGACATTATGGATTGCTTTTGTAATAGCTGCGTATACGACTAAATTCGTAAGGTGCGCTACGAAAAAGTATAGTTGTTTTCATTAAAAGTGCAATAGAATTTTCATTACTTTTTGTAATTGAATAAATTTAGTTTGCTCTCTATTAAAAAAGAAATGAGGTGGAAAAACTTGAAAAGACAGCAATTTAAAAAACGAAAAAAGCGAAAAAATTTCGCGAAAAAAATCGGACTCTTTATGATTGCCCTTTTATGTTTTTTCGCTGTTATGTTCCTTTCATTACGTATATATGCGCAAGTTGCCGGAGCACCTCCGCTTACCGTTCCGAAAGCTTCAATTTTTTTAGATAGCAACCATAATCAGATTGGTGACTATTTTACAAAGGAACGTCGCTACTGGACAGACCTGGATGAAATATCGCCTTACCTTATTGATGCTACTGTTGCTGTTGAAGATAAAGATTTCTTCGAACATAGCGGTTTTGACTTTTCCCGGATCGCGGGAGCCGTTTTAGCGGATATTAAAGCCGGGGGTAAAGTGCAAGGTGCCAGTACGCTGACACAGCAATATGCACGAAACCTTTATCTAACTCATGAAAAAACATGGAACCGAAAATTAAATGAAGCCCTTTTTGCTTATCGGTTGGAGTTATTTTACTCAAAAGAAGAAATTTTAGAAGGCTATTTAAATACGGTTTATTATGGGCACGGTATGTACGGTGCTGAAGCTGCAAGCCGTTACTTCTACGGCAAATCCGTTAAGGATCTGACATTGGCCGAGGCTTCAATGCTTGCGGGTGTGCCAAAAGGACCGACGTATTATTCTCCGATTAATAACTTGGAAAAGGCGACAAATCGTCAGCAAGTAATTTTGCGGTTGATGAATGAACAAGGGAAAATTACAGACGAAGAAAAAACTCATGCCACTTCAGAACATGTTGCTCTAAAAAGTGATGATTGGATTGCAAATAAATCAATCGCTCCTTACTTTTTAGATGTTGTATGGGAAGAAGCAAGCGATATTTTAGAAAAGAAAAACTTGAGTATTAGTGAAGGTGGATGGACAATTCAAACAACACTTAACCAGGCACATCAACGAGCAGCGGAAAATGCGATCAAAACGAATATGCCCAACAGTGAATTGCAGGTTGGATTTGTGAGCATGGAAGCAGATACAGGGTTTGTAACAGCTCTTGTCGGCGGACGTGATTACAGTATAAGTTCGTTTAACCGAGTTGCGTTAGGTAACCGACAGCCTGGTTCTGCCATTAAGCCGATTTTGTATGCAGCCGCACTGGAAAAGGATTTCACACCTATGTCCTTCTTGGATGTGAGCGAAACGACCTTTACGTATGATAGTGGACGAGCAACTTATACACCGCAAAACGTCAATAAGAAGTATGCTGACCATGAGCTTTCCATGGCACAGGCATTGGCCATTTCCGACAATATTTATGCGGTGAAAGCACTGGAAAACATCGGCTACCGATCTTTCCGGGATGTCCAGAAACGTTTCGGGCTCAACTATTCCGAAAAAGATATACCTTCCATTGCACTTGGAACTGCCGAAAACTCGCTGTATGATTTAACAAACGCCTATAATATCATTGCTGCAGGCGGAGAAAAACGACAACCGATTACTGTATTGTCGATTACCGATGCGAAAGGAAAAGTCGTTTACAAATATAAGAAACCTGAAAAAGAACAAGTAATTTCTAAACAGGATGCATTTATTTTAACGCAAATGATGACAGGTATGTTCGATCCTGTGTTCAGTGATTATTCTCCGGCAACAGGTTTATCATTGCGTTCACGTATGAGCCACACATATGCAGCCAAATCAGGAACGACAAATAGTGACCAATGGATGATTGGGTTTACACCAAGCTTAACGGCAGGTGTATGGAATGGCTATGACCAAGGCAAAACATTATCTGTCCAGACAGATATGGCCGCATCGAAGCAAGTGTGGATAGATTTTATGGAAACAGCGCTTGATGGAAAAGCAAACGAAACATTTACAATGCCAAATGGTGTAGAGCCTGTAACGGTCGATATTCGGACGGGTAAACTGGCGCACGAGTCGTGCTCAAGCCAGCGTATTGTTTACATGAAAACTGAAGATGTACCAACAGAATCATGTGCATCATTCGATCTTTTCAATCAGGATTCTTGGGGTAATTTCTTTGAATCATTGCCTTTTGAAGCATTGCGGAACTTTTGGGAATAAATTAAAAAATTAAAAAAGCTCTTTCGTATCCGGTTCTAGTCCGTGACACGAAAGAGCTTTTCTATTGTGGTGAATGAATGGTTGAGAACCATGGGGCATTCGGCTTGGGAAGGTTCAAATGCCGCATACTGCTCAACCTGTTTCATTTCCCACATGTCCTAGCCTACTATTTCGCAAGCTTTAAATTCAGTTTACTTTCTTTTAGAACCAGTTTCAACTACGGATTTTGGTAGAATTTGAAATTTCACATATTGTTCACTGAATTTTGTAATATTATTGTAAGATGTTTATTTCGTTCAAGGTGCAGCTTTATGCTAAATCCTGTCTCAATTTCTCATCACTGTTGTTCCACATTTCTTCGTTGTGGCTTTTCAGGAAGTCGGCCAGTATTTTCTTTGACGGCTCATCCATATGGTCTACAATAATGTGACGCTTCATTGATTTATCCATTCTGTTCACATGGTCTGCCAAAATTTTATAGCCACGGCGTTTTTCACGGTTTACGACCATTTCACATGCTGTCACACCGGCAAAATAAGCACCTGATTCTTTATGGTCAATTGTTACCCATACAAGCCAGTAATCTTTTCCGCCAGCTGAATCTTCACGGTTCATTGTAAACTTAATGCCGCGCTCTACTTCACTTTTCGCATGCATTGCTCCGATATCAACAATTGCTGTTCCTTCTGCGACATCGACAATGACCGGCGATACATTTTCCAAAGAAAGTGAACCAATACCGAATCCTTTATGCCCATCGGTAGGATCATTTTTTATTATCGTAAAACCCATTTTCGGTTTTGGTTTTTCTTCATTTGCCATTGTAAATCCCTCCAAATACGCTAATATAAATACTATACACTATATTTTAACTAGGAGGCGACTTTATGCCAATCGTTACAATTAAAATGATTGAGGGCCGCACTGATGAACAAAAACGCGCGCTCGTAGAAGAAGTTACACAAGCTGTTTCAAAAACAGTTGACGCACCAGTAGAAAATGTATCAATCATTATTGAAGAAATGTCTAAAAACCACTATGCTAAAGGTGGCGTACGCTATAGCGACCAATAATGGTTAAGCTGGCGTTGAATTTCAGTTAATTAATAATCGAAACACCTCAATCTTCTTTAGGGAAAATTGGGGTGTTTTTAATTTTGCGGGTATTGACTTTTTTAACTGAGCGAAGGTTTTCCATCTATTCACTCAAACTATGTACCTTTCCTGCACCCGTTACGCTTCCTCAATGAGCTGTTTTATTTCATTCCGCAATGTAGCTGGAATCCGCTCGTCTTTAAATAACTCTTCCGGGTAATACACTTTATGGTCGACTTTGATGCGACCGGCAATTGCTTCGACGATTTGGCTTTCCTCTGATAGTTCACGCTGCATACCGTCCTGCATTAGCAAGTAAATTGGCTTCTTCGTCCCTTCAATACCAGGGCGGTAAAAGTCATAAGGTAAATCCGATGTGGAATCGTGCACTAAATAATATTCCGGATCAATGCCAGCCTGCAAAAATAGACGTTGCAGCTGTGCATATACTTCAGGCTGCTTGTAAGGATTCAGATTCGTATATTGGAACAGTTTCCGATTGACGAATCTTCGGCATAAATCCCGTAAAATTTCATCGTCTTCTCCCATCCAAAATTGGAAGTACGCCAGCATAATGCTTTCATCGAGCGCAATATAGTCTTCCAATGTAACATTCCCTCTGAAAAAGGATAAAAAAGGCGTCGGTTCATATTTAAATGGATAATCATTTTTACACAGCACTTTCACTCGTTTTAAAATATGATTCAGCACGACTTCCGCACTTCTTGACACCGGGTGGAAGTAAATTTGCAAATACATTTGGTAGCGGCTCATAATGTAATGCTCGACCGCATGCATCCCGCTTTCTTTTATAACAACACCATTTGCACGTGGACGCATAACACGCATGATACGCTCCATATCAAAATGTCCGTAGCTGACACCCGTATAATACGCATCACGCTGCAGGTAATCCATACGGTCTGCATCGATCTGACTGGAAATTAGGCTGACAACCAATTCATTGGGATACGTTTTTTCAATTACTTGCGCGACCTTTTCCGGAAAGTCATCGGCCACTCGACGGAGCACGGCATTTACCTCTGTGTCCCCCAGCAGAATTTGACGCGTAAAATATTCATGGTCTGTTTCAAATACATTCTCAAATGCATGAGAGAACGGCCCGTGCCCCAAATCATGCAGTAATGCGGAACATAATACGAGTAGACGCTCAGAATCATCCCATTCTTTTCTTCCTTTAAATACATCATCCACGATTCGACGGACAATTTCATATACTCCCAATGAGTGATTAAATCGGCTATGTTCAGCTCCATGGAACACTAAATACGTCGTACCAAGCTGCTTGATACGGCGCAATCTCTGAAATTCTCTTGTTTTGACCAAATCCCAGATGACTTGATCCCGAACGTGAATATAGCGATGGACAGGGTCTTTAAAAACTTTTTCCTCTTGCAGTTTTGTTTTTGCATATGTCATCAACATAGCCCACCTCCTTATCTCTTAACAACATTATAAGTGAGATGTCAGTGAAATAGAAATGAATCCGCCGAAAACGCAAAAAGGACGTGTTCTGAAAATCTTTCAGAACGCGTCCTTGTTACGCTGTTACTTTTTCAATTTGTCGAGTACCTTTACCATTAACTCCTCTTCAGTTAATGCGGCAACTGGACGGTTATTTACAAATGTAAATGTTTTTTTGCGGCCTGGACCACAGTATGAATGACAGCCAATTTCAATCGTTGCTTCTGGATCAATTTCTTTTAATTTTGGAATTAACGTCTTTAAATTAACGGCCTGACATTCATCGCAAACGTGGAATAAGTTTGCCATAGTGTCAACACCTCTCTATATGCTATTTTCGCTGTTTTAACCTATTTGCTATTGTATCTTATTTTGCTTATTTCATTCAAGCTTTATCCTAGCAATTCCGTTCAAAGTTCTGCTAGGAACATATTTCTCATCATTCTAGCAACAATTTACGATATATTGAATAAATGTTTTCCTCTTTGGACATGATAGATTTACAACAACAAAACTATTATAATTCAGGGGGAGTTTTTTATGACAAAAACAAGACAAGACGCATGGGTGAAAGAGAATGATGAGCTGTTAGCAGAGGCTGTTTTACGCCATGTAAAAGAAGGCAGTACACAATTAAATGCATTTGAGGAAGCTGGGGATTTACTAAACAGAACAGCTGCAGCTTGCGGTTTTCGCTGGAATGCTGTAGTCCGACGCATTTATGAAGAAGATTTGGCACAGGCGAAAAAGGAACGCAAAGAACGTATGCGCATGATGAATACGGCTACAAAACGCAGAACAACTCCAGTATACTTACTGCCGTCAAACGAAAATCAGCCAACATCGATTCCATTATCGGCATTATCACTAGATATCGTCATTGCATACTTAGTACAACTGCAGCATACGAATTCAAATGAACAGGATTTATTGAAATGGCGCAAATTGACATCACTATTAACAGAACAGAAAAGCCAGCTAGAGCAACAGCTGACAGCACTGCAAAAAGAGAATAAAGCGATTAAAGAAGATTACGAGCAGTTTGTTTCTATTATGAACCGCGCAAGACGACTTGTAGCACTAGAAACAGATACTGAGGCCACGCCAACATTCAAAATGGAGCGTAACGGCAACTTGATTTCCCAAACATCGTTAAATGATTCAGGCGAAGCGCTATATTAGCACCTCGCCTCTTTTTATTTTCTTATTTACTTAGCATCGACTCATTGCGTTTGAACACGCGTTCTAAATAGTAGTCGTACAATTCCATTTCCTCTTGCTCCAATGGCAGTTCGAACAGCTGTCCATTCCACTGCCTCAATAGGTTACGAAGCCTTTCATTCACTTCGAATACTGTCACATTTTGTCCTGTCAGTTGTTGAAGTGAAGCCATGACTTCCGGCTTTATATCCGGATACTTGAATTTCGTTTTCTCGCCTTGCAGACCATTTTCATAAAAACGTTTAATCAGTTCCGCACGCTCACTGCCACTGCCTTCCACACATAAATAAATTTGAACTGCAATTCCGCTTTTCATACGGCGCTGTGAAATACCGGCAAACTTTTGCCCATTAATACTTAAATCATATGAACCTGGACAATAAGAACCAACAATTTCATATGCTTCTATTTTCGTTGAAATTTCAGGGAATAACTGACGAATTAATGCAACCATCATTTCAAACGCATTATTAATACTTAACGGCTTGTCCTCATTTAACACAATCGAAATATTTAAAACTCCTGCATCCAATACGACCGCCAGTCCCCCAGAATTGCGGACAATCGGATCATATCCACTGTTCTTCAATGTCTCCATTCCTTGCTCAATATAAGGCAAGCGGTGATCTTGAATGCCAAGAACCACTGCATCATGATGAACCCAAGTACGTATTGTCGAATTGGTCATTTTCTGACCGACAAGATGACAAAGTGTATCATCCATTGCAAAGGACTCTAATGGCGAGCGTTTATTCGCGCTGATCGACTGATCGATAAAACGCCACATTGTTTGCTGCAAAAAATCATTCATATTTTATACTCCTAGCCTAATTTTTCCTCACTTTAGCATACCGCATTTTAAAGTCATGTCAAATTGGTGAATTGACGGATTTTGCAATGTTGAAATGATATTTTTTCCTGAAACTATGCTACACTAATTGTGAATCATTTTCATTTACAAGGAGTGTTTGAACAGATGAATGAAGCAGCAATTACATTAGACGGCTGGTACGCATTACATGATTTCCGCTTAATGGACTGGGCATCATGGAAATTAGTTTCAGCTGAAGAACGCGAAGCCGCTACAAAAGAATTTATCGCATTTTTGGAAGACTTAAATAAAGATACGGGTTCGAATGCTTTTTACTCAATTATTGGGCAAAAAGCAGATTTCATGATTATGACTTTACGTGAAACACCTGAAGAACTAAATGAAATCGAAACAAAATTCGCGAAATTGGCGATTGCCGATTTTACAATTCCAACGTATTCATATGTTTCCGTTGTCGAATTATCGAACTATTTAGCAGGTAAATCAGATGAAGATCCATATCAAAACCCGCATGTTCGTGCGCGTTTATATCCTGAACTGCCAAAATCAAAATACGTATGCTTCTACCCAATGGATAAAAAACGTGAAGGCAATGACAACTGGTACATGCTTTCTATGGAAGATCGCAAAAAATTGATGTATGACCACGGTCTAATTGGCCGCAGCTATGCAGGTAAAATCAAGCAAATTATAACTGGTTCTGTCGGCTTGGATGATCATGAGTGGGGCGTTACATTGTTCTCTGATGATATGCTTCAATTCAAGAAAATCGTTTATGAAATGCGCTTTGATGAAGTTTCAGCTCGTTACGGCGAATTCGGTGAGTTTCTAGTAGGAAACTTGCTGGACAATGAAAAACTAGAAAAACTGTTAGCAATTTAATGTCTTAACCCGTTCCCCCACTTGATGTTTGGCTTAACCAACTTCAAAAGTGTGGAACGGGTTTATTTTTTCCTGAAACGTAAAAGATGAGCCGATCTATTTCGGCTCATCTTTTACGTTTGATTCATCCTGCAACTTTAAAATTATAATGATTGTATTAATGAAGAAACCGATGATGATTAGAAGAACCAATAAATACCAATGAATCGGCTGTTCATAAAATATTGCAACCGCAAAAGACAATAATGCGCTAATTATTATGCCTAACCAAACTCCTATTTTCATGATGTTCCACTCCTGCGCTTTTCGTCAACACCGGCAACAATCTCTTATTTATTTACTTTATCTTTCCCAATACATTGAAATTTATTACATATATCCGAACTAATTAACCTATAGTATGTCACCTGTTCAAAAAACAACACTGTTTTTGGTGTTCAACTTTTTTATTTATGCATATACTAAGTCGAAAAAGGAGGTCACATCGAACGCCTAAACTTCAAATAAAAGGTTTACATGCCGCCCTTCTTTCTTCGGTTACAGTGCGGCAGAAGGTGAAGCAAGTGTCCTGCTTATTGTGAACACAGAGAAACAGCAGCCATTTCTTCGTTTACTGTTTCTTGCGCCGATGACTGCAGTATATTAAATTTCTTTATGAAAGGATGCAAAATTGACTTATTATTGGACGTCTCCAATGCAACAAATGAATCCTGCGACGGTTCCGATGTCTTCGGGTATACCAGGTATGCAAGGAGTAGGCTTTCCACGTGAGGAATCCTATATCGAGAATATTTTACGATTAAACAGAGGTAAACCAGGTACGTTTTATTTTTCATTTGATAATGCGGTAGCTGGCAGTAATACACGGGCGGTCCGTGGGGTTGTGGAAGCAGCCGGCCGTGACCATGTAATTTTACGTGATTTAAAAAATAACCACCGATTCCTGTTCCCGATGATTTACTTTGACTATGCGGAATTCGATGAAGAATTAAGTTATTTCACACAACAACCTTAAAAGAAGTAAGGCGCATTTTTTAAGCGCCTTTTTTTGTTGCAGAAAAGCAGCAGACATAACTCAAAAACGTCATTTTTCTCAGGAGAAAAATGACGTTTTTTGCTGTAAAAAAAATATTAGCTTCTTACTACGAGTACTTAACTCTTTTTCAAGCAGGTTTCCATTCATTTCACCCTTATGGAAAGGATTATACTTTAAACTGCAAAATTTCCTGTTGGAGTGTTTGTGCATTATCGCTTAATGTCACGGCAACTGCATTTACTTGCTGCATTGTAGCGGTCTGTTCCTCTACTGCTGCCGCGATCATCTCTAAGTTGCCGCTTGATTCAGTTGAACTTTGGGCTATTTCATTAACCGATGCCGTCACCTGCTCTGCACTTGCAGAAAGCTCTTCAGAAGTAGCTGAAATTTCCTGGATTTGCATCGACATTTGTGTCACTGCATCTACAATCGTTGTAAATGAATCGCCGGCATTTGAAATAATCTTTACACCATCTTCCACAGAAACTAACGACTCCGATACGGCACGTTCTACGTTTTCCGTATCTGCTTTAATTTCAAGTGTTAAGTTGACAATTGAACTGGCAGATGACTTCGATTGCTCAGCCAGCTTCCGTACTTCATCTGCCACGACAGCAAACCCTTTTCCATGTTCTCCTGCGCGCGCTGCTTCAATCGCTGCATTTAATGCCAATAAATTCGTTTGATCCGTAATCGATGTGATTAATTGGGAAATATTATTAATTTCTTCTGTTTGTTGTGCCAGTTTTTGTACTAAAGCATTTACAGAGTTTGTTGATGAACTAATAATGCTCATTTGTTGTTGCGCATCATAGATAATTTGACCGCCATTTTTTGCTGTTTGTGTCGCATCAACCGAATTTCCAAGCAATTTCTGTGTTGATTCCGCAATTCGTTGTACCCCTGCTGCTGTTTCTTCCATTGCACGGGCACTTTCATTTGATGCATTTGCAGAAATTTGCGCTCTTTCTGTCGTATCATTTACCCGCATCGTGACATCTTCCGTCGTTGCCGTTATTTCTTCGGTACTTGCTGAAAGCTCCTGTGCCGCCGCATTTACTTGCTCTGAGTTGACTTGAATATTTTTTATCAGGTTCGATAAATTATTTTTCATCGAATTGAATGCGTTGCCCAGTTGTCCTATTTCATCCTTTGTTTTCACATGAATATCTTGCTGCGATAAATCACCTGCTGCAATAAGATTCGCTTCATTCACAATTCCATTTAAAGGGGAAATAATAGTTTTACGAATATAAATCATAACAAGTATGCCGATAAGAACACTGATTGCTAAAGCAATACCGGCAACTAAAACGGAGAAGCCAATCGCATCGTCGGCTTTCGTTTTAATTGCATCAAGCTCCTTTTCCTGATGCTCAACCATTTGAGCTGTTGCATCGAACATTCCGTCATTTGCTGCGCGCAGTTTTGTATTAATAAAACCGTTTGCGAGTATTTGATCGCCCCGTTCGAAAGCATCCATCATATCAAGGTAACCGTAATTAAAGTCATCTCGGTACTTAATGATTTGTTCCATCAGTTCTTTCATCGTATCGCTTGAGACTAATTTCCCTAAATATTCAATCTCCTGATCCAGTAACTCATTATACTGCTTAAAGCTTTCGGCAGATTCCTCTTTTCCATCAAAAACAAGTGCGCGTACATACATTCCTTGCATCGCGACATTAAACCGGATTTTGTCTACGGAACGAATTTGTTCAACCCGGTAGTCGAGTGCTTCATTCATATTTCCCTGTATATTTTTCAGACTAATATAATTCAGTATTACTGTAATCATAATTAACACTATCATTATAATTAGTGCAGCATTTAATCTTTTTCCTACGCTCATATTATTCCTCTTCTCGTTGTTCAGTTAAAAGAAACTCCAATGTTGCCTGTCCTAAAACTTTTGCTGCGATGAGCATTGCACGTTCATCGAAATCAAATCGGGCATGATGATGCGGATATACCGTTTCCCAGTCCGGGTCTTTGGCTCCTGTAAAGAAGAAAGTACCTGGAACGTGCTGCATATAGTAGCCGTAATCTTCCCCTATCATAAATGGAGAACAAACTGTTACCTTTTCAACACCCGGTGTTTCGTTCGCTATTTGCGCGACAAGTTGTGTCTGTTCTACATGATTTATTACAGGCGGATAACCATCAAAATAGTCAAATCGATAGTCAGCATGCATTCCTAAGCAGGTCGCTTTCAATAATAATTCAATTTCCTCTTTCATTTGTCTTCGTACTTGTTCGTCAAAGGCACGTACAGTCCCTTGCATTTTCACTGTATCCGCTATGACATTGAACGGATTGATCGCCTCAAATTGCCCGAGTGTCACTACAGCCGATTCAAGTGGGGCGACACGGCGAGAAACAATCGTCTGCAATTGTGTAACAAAATGTGCGCCAACAACGATTGCATCAACTGAATGCTGTGGTTCTGCACCGTGTCCACCCTTTCCTTGGATCACAATTTCAAACCGATCTGCTGCCGCCATAATAGCCCCTTCGCGTACAAGAACTTCCCCTAAAGGGGTCGGTGCCCATAAATGTGTTCCGAATATTACGTCTACTCCGTCTAAACAGCCATCTTCAATCATTGCCTTTGCCCCACCTGGAGCAAGCTCTTCTGCATGCTGGTGGATAAATACAATAGTGCCGGACAGTTGATCCCGCATCTCTGTTAATGCTTTTGCCAGAACGAGTAATGTTGCTGTATGCCCATCATGGCCGCACGCATGCATCACTCCATCATTTTTCGATTTATAAGGAACATCATTTAATTCCTGAATTGCCAATGCATCAAAATCAGCACGTAAAGCCACTGTCTTTCCTGGTTTTGCCCCTTTTAATGTGGCTACAACTCCACGCCCTCCTACAAATTCGCGAACTTCCAAGCCTAGCTCCCGATGGTAATTTGCAATGTATGCAGGTGTATGTATTTCCTGATGGGATAGTTCCGGGTGCTCATGTAAATAGCGTCGAATACTTACCATCTCTTCAAAATTATCTTCTAACTTTAATAATAATTGGTCCATTTTCCTTACCCCTTTACTCTCTTACTTTATAACTATACAATAAATTCAAATAATTTAGATAAAAGATTTTATTTTTAAATTAAAATAATAAAAAAAGCATATACTTCCAATTTATGAAGTATATGCTACAGATTTTATTGAGTCTTTTTTACTACTGTTATTATAACCATAATCCAGCCCACTAAAAAGAATACCCCGCCAATAGGAGTAATGGCACCTAGTATACCGATTCCTGTTAATGCTAACACCATTAAGCTTCCAGCGAAGAACACAATGCCTGCATTAAAGCAGAACATCGCAATTTTTAACTGCTTTACTTCACCGAAAATAGCTTTTGACATTAAAATACCGACCAAAATAAGTGCTGCTGCATGGAACATTTGATATTGGATTGCTGTATCCCAAATTCCTGCACTGTAATCATCGAGCAAATTTTCCAATGCATGTGCTGCAAATGCGCCTAAGGCAACTGCTAAAAATCCGTGAATTGCACCAGATATAATTGTACCTTTCATTTCTTTTACCTCTTTCTTTTTCTAATACCGAATTTCCCTAACAAGGGGTTGATGTATAAAAAGTCTTTTTACGATTCTTAATTTTAATATCAGTTAAAAATCAAACAATGAGTCGCCGTTTGCATCGTCTTCTTCAAGCTTTTGTGCTGGAATTGCGACTGGTTGCGTGTATACCGGGGTCGAGATTGTTGTACTCATACTCATGCTATTTATGGAAGCAGGTTTTGGCGAACTGACTTTTTCGTCTAAAACGACATCACATAGTGCACGAATTGCCGTAAGCTTTTCACGGGCTTGTTGTTCTGTTGCCGCATGTGCTGCTTCTGCTGTCAATTTTTCAATTTGCTTAACAATCGTTTCATACGTAATCATCGCGTTTGCCCACCTTCTCTATTTTTCGGTACGAATTTTAAACAGTCCATTCCCGAAGACTGTTTTACAACGAGAGATGGCAGCTGCTTCGTTTTAAAGCCATATGCTGTACAACCGCGCGGATTAGACTGATCCCATGTCACACGAAAATACTGGCATTTAAAGCAATCTACTTTCATTTGCCGTTCCCTCTCTTTCTATCAATACTTTACCATGCTTTTGGGCAAAAGTTTAGCTGTTTCCCCATTTCTTCGTTAAGCACCAGTCAATCGGCTGTTGTCCCAATGATAAAAGCGCTTCGTTTGCTTTTGAATACGGTCTGCTTCCGAAAAATCCTCGGTGTGCGCTTAGTGGACTCGGATGTGGCGATTGCAGAATGATATGGTTACTTGAAATTTGTTCAATTAACATTCGTTTACTTTGCGCCGGTTTTCCCCATAATAAAAATACAATAGGCTGCTCACGTTTCGCGAGAAGTTCAATAACAGCATTCGTAAATTGTTCCCAACCTTGCCCTTTATGAGAATTGGCAATGCCTGCTTGTACAGTTAAAACGGTGTTCAATAATAATACACCCTGCTTTGCCCACGATGTTAAGTCTCCATGCTCAGGTATTTCGCAGCCAATGTCCTGTTGCAGTTCCTTCATCATATTTTTAAGACTGGGTGGTAATTTTTGCCCTTTTTCAACCGAAAAACTTAATCCATGTGCCTGATTCGGACCATGATACGGGTCTTGGCCTAAAATGACTACTTTTACATTATCGTAATCCGTTAACTGGAGGGCATTGAAAATATTCTCCTTCTTCGGATACACTGTTTGTTCCATGTATTGTCTTTCTAAAAATGTTTCGAGAAATTTATAATACGGCTGCTCTTCTTCTCGAGACAATAAATCTTTCCAACTATTTGTTAACTGTTCCATCATAATTTCCACCTCATTTTAAACGCTATTGTATTTGCTGCAGAAGTTCAAGTAGTTCTTCTGGCATTATAGTTTTTTCGTTTTCTGACCATTTTTATATAGTCAGATAGGAGTTATACTTAACCTTATTATAATTCGAATATTCACTATAAGGAGATATGCTATATGACACTAAAAAAAACTTTAACAATTGCTGGTTCTGATACTTCTGCAGGCGCAGGAATGCAGGCCGATTTAAAAGCCTTCCAGGAACATGGCACATACGGAATGGTCGCATTGACTGTAGTCGTAACAATGGACCCGAAAACTTGGAGCCACACAGTAACACCGCTACCGACAGAATTATTGCAAAAGCAAATCGATACAGCCCTTTCAACAGGTGTCGATGCCATTAAAACAGGCATGCTTTCAACTGAAGAAATTATTCAAATGGCCTCAAAAGCGATTCAAGCTTCCGGCACAGATAAAATTGTCATTGATCCTGTAATGGTCTGCAAAGGCGAAGATGAAGTATTGAACCCTGGCAACACGACAGCAATGATTAAATATTTATTACCCTATGCAACAGTTGTCACACCTAACCTTTTCGAAGCAGGACAGCTGGCAGGCACAACAACGCCGAAAACGATCGAGCAAATGCAAGCTGCCGCTGTGAAAATTCATGAGCTTGGGGCAAAAAATGTTGTAATTAAAGGTGGAAAAGCCTTAGTACATGATAAAGCCGTTGATTTGTTCTATAATGGAGTAGAATTTAAATTATTAGAAACAGAAAAAGTTTCTTCTACTTATAATCATGGGGCAGGCTGTACTTTTGCAGCGAGTATTTGTGCAAACTTAGCAAATGGTCTTTCTGTTGAGGAATCGGTTATTGAAGCGAAAGAATTCGTTTCAGCGGCGATTAAACACGGATGGGCTTTAAATGAACATGTTGGACCAGTAATGCACGGTGCAAAACCACGTTTCGGAGCACCTGAAATTACTGTTACAACAATTCCAAACTATCTACATGCATAAAAACTTCTACAAGTAGAAGTTTTGCCTCCGGCGGATGTCACAGATTCGGCAAGGAATTCTTTGCTTTAACGCAAAGCCGAATCCGGAGCAATTACGCTGAGGCGTACTTGATATAGCTGCGTCACACAAGAACTCATTTCTTGTGTGACTTTTTCGTTTCACAGTCGAATATATTTGACTATACTATTAATAGAAAGATTCGAAAGGAGTTAATAAGAGTGATGAAGGAAGTAAATACTAACGAGCTCCAGGAGTTAATTAATTCTTTTGCGAACAAAGACGTTTTTATTCATCTAGAAACTACAAACGGCTCTTATGCAACACACTACAATGAAGGCTTTTTCAATGCAGGCGCATTTATACGCAATGTACAAATACGCTATGAATTAGGAAAAGTTGTAGGGGACGCACCGCACCGTGTCGGACTTAAAATGCCGCATGGCTGGGTTTACGCGCAAGGAATTACACATTTTGAACTGGACGATCAGGGCCGATTACTAATGGCCGGTTTAGATAATACTGGAAAGCTGGCGGTTGCATTAGAAATCAGCGAAACGCCATTTGCTTATTAAGGAGGTTGCTTATATGACATTACAAGAAGAACGTCACGTTTTAGTCGTTTATCCGCACCCGGATGATGAAGCCTTTTCAGTTGCAGGTACATTACGCTTATTCCACAACATGGGAGTTCCTGTTACATATGCTTGTTTAACATTAGGCGAAATGGGACGAAACCTAGGAAATCCTCCATTTGCAACGCGCGAGTCATTGCCGGAAATCCGCCGAAAAGAGCTGATGGAAGCGTGTGAGGCAATGGGTATCGGTGATTTGCGTATGATGGGTTTACGTGACAAAACAGTTGAATTTGAAGATGATGAAAAAATGATCAAGCTCGTAAATGATTTAATTGTCGAGCTGAATCCATCATTAATCTTCACATTTTTACCTGGCTTCGCTGTCCATCCCGATCATGAAGCAACTGGACGCGCTGTCGTCGAAGCGGTACGCCGTATCGATAAACAGTATCGCCCTCGTATTTTAGCTTGTGCATTTGCGAATGACACAGTGGAGAAAAACGGTGAGCCGGATGTTACAATCGAAATCTCGTCTGTTAAAGCAGATAAGTTAAAAGCTTTAAAAGCGCATGCTTCTCAAACTGCCTGGATGATACAAGACGCAGAAAAACGGGTAGATACCGGAGATGTCTCACTAGATAACTGGTTAAGCCACGAAAGATTTTATACTGTAACATTCAATGATTAATGTATATTTATAATTTCAAGGACGTTTGCATATTTTGGGATTTGCAGGCGTCCTTTTTTCTCTTATTCATTTCTTGTATTTTTATTCGGTTCAATTTTAGCTTATTTCTTCAAAAATATGATGTTTATTACGTTTAAACCTTTCGCCCGCCTAATTATATTCATTTTTTAATCGGTATAGTTTTCAGAAATATTAATCTTTATGTAAAACAGTAGACAAATGAATAAACACGTTTTATAGTGTATAAATATTCAAACTAACAATCAAAGAGGTTATCATATATGAAAACAAAATTTTCTTCTTATACTTGGTTTCTATTTATTGCCCTTTCTGCACTTGGTGTCTTTCTATTTATTACACCGATTGGTACAGAAGACGGCATAAAAGTACCGATTGCGATCCTTGCGAACTTTTTGGCAGGTAAAGTGGAACCATTCATTCACTGGTTCGCATTCATCGTATTTATTATTGCGGCGGTAGGATCTGTCGTAATGCAGTTTATTCCGCAAAAAAAAGAGCAACGTACACTCGCTGATTCATTATTCCGTGTAAACTGGTTCTGGACAATTATGCGTGTGCTTGCAGTCATTTTTGCGAGTATGTATGTGTTCCAAATCGGACCTGAGAGTTTAACAAGTGACGTTACAACAGGCGTGTTACTTGATCCGGCATCCGGTCTTGTAACTTTCATGTTTGTACTGTTTTTATTTGCCGGTTTATTGTTGCCTTTATTAACAGACTTCGGTTTACTCGAGTTCTTCGGTTCAATGATGGTGAAAATTATGCGCCCCCTATTCAAGATCCCAGGACGCTCTGCCATTGACTGTCTAGCTTCTTGGGTTGGTGATGGCACAATCGGCGTATTGCTTACAAGCAAGCAATATGAAGAAAAAAATTATACAGGCCGTGAAGCTGCAACAATCGCAACAACTTTCTCGGTTGTATCGATTACTTTCTGTTTAGTTGTAGTTGAAACAATCGGCATTGGTGATTACTTCATCGAGTTCTATGCTTCTGTCATTATTTGTGGTTTAATTTTAGCATTCATTATGCCTCGTATTTACCCGTTAAAACAAAAAGCGGATACTTTAATTGATGGCTCTCAAGTGCCTGCAAACCGTGAAGATGTACAAAATGGATATAATGTATTTTCTTTTGGATTGCACAATGCTTTATCGAAAGCCGATTCTAACCGTAACTTAGGTAAAATGATCAAAAATGGATTTATTAATGTACTGGAAATGTGGTTTGCGGTTACACCGATTATTATGGCGTTCGCAACAATTGCATTAGTGTTAGCAGAGTTTACAAGTTTCTTCCGTATACTAGGAATGCCATTTGAGCCGATTTTAGCGCTTCTGCAAATTCCTGAAGCCGGTGAAGCTGCACAAACGATGATTGTCGGTTTTGCGGACATGCTGTTACCTTCAGTTTTAGGTGCTGGCATTGAATCAGAAATGACACGTTTCTTCATCGCGACAGTATCGGTTACACAGTTAATCTACATGTCAGAAGTCGGCGGACTGATTTTAGGTACGAAGCTTCCATTAAAAATCTGGGATCTATTTATCATTTTCTTAATCCGTACAATCATTTCGATTCCGATTATCGCAGCAATTGCACATCTTTTATTTTAATTAAACAATAAAGGGCTGCCGGAAAGTCAGATTCTCTACTGACGTTCCGGGCAGCCCTTTTTACTATTTACTTCGTGCTTGTGAAGCCGCCATCGATTCGAATGACTTCCCCGTTAATATACTCTGCTTTTGAAGTTAGCAGGAAGGTTACAAGCTCTGCTACTTCCTCTGGTGTACCTAAGCGTTTTTGAGGGATTCCACCAGTAGCATTTTCCTTCATTTGCGGATTTGCTTCATAAAAGGCTTTTACCATTGGTGTTTCAGTCGGCCCTGGTGCGATGGCATTAACGCGTAGCCCGTCTTTTGCGTATTCCGCTACCATACTTCTTGTTAAGCCGACAATTCCGTGTTTCGTTGCTGAATATGTAACAACGGAATCCTGTCCAATTACACCGGCACTTGATGCTGTGTTCACAATAGAACCGCCACCGTTTTGAAGCATTACTTCGGCCACATAGCGTACACCATAAAGTGCCCCAAGCAAGTTAATGCCGACAATTTGTTCAATTTCCTCGATGGTAGTATCTAAATAGAATTTACCGCTTCCGGAAATCCCTGCATTGTTAAAGAAGTAATCGATCGAACCAAAATGCTTCAGTGTTTGATCCACATAGTTTTTTACTTCTTCTGCTTTTGAAACATCCGCTTTAATGAAAATAGCGTCTACGCCATGTGTTTTTACTTGTTCAACTGTTTCGTTTCCGCCTTTTTCACTGACATCCACTACTGCAATATTAATACCTTCCTGAGCCATACGGATGGCTGTTGCCTGTCCTAACCCGCTGCCTCCACCTGTAATAATCGCTGTTTTAGTCATCCCTATTCCCCCTGATTATATGATTTTGGACGTTGCCAATAAGTTTTTCCTATCCGCAAAATTGTCCTGCCACAATAATTTATTTTTCCCTTTTACTTTTCAAATAAACATGAGAGGTGATTTAAACATAAGCTTTTCCTGTTCTGTTCTACGATATGCTCTTCCAAGGAATTTAGTTGGCGTTTCAATTTGAAGGGATTTTTGTATGAATCCTTGCCTAATTTCTGTATTAAACCGCTTTCATTATGGCATATTGATGAATTTTCATAATTTACAGAATTTTTATGCCATTACGTCATAAATTTATGATAGAATAATATAATCTTTAATCAGATGACGGAGGTTACATGGAAATGGGAGTTACTCAACCGAATACGATTGCAGTCGAAAACGTATTAATCGCACATCATTTTTTAAAAGATGTTGTTGTACATACACCCCTGCAATTAAACGAATATTTATCAGAAAAATATGGGGCAAAAATTTACTTCAAGCGTGAAGATTTGCAGCATGTTCGCTCATTTAAATTACGTGGTGCCTACTATAAAATTAAAAAAATTGAAACTGAGGCTCGTGCTTCAGGTGTCGTCTGTGCAAGTGCAGGCAATCATGCACAAGGCGTTGCCTACGCATGTGCAAAGCTGGAAATTAAAGCAACAATCTTCATGCCGAAAACAACACCGAAACAAAAGATCGATCAAGTGCGGATGTTTGGAAGAAGCTTTGTGGAAATTGTGCTGGCAGGCGATACATTTGACGACTCTGCAGAAAGCGCGCTTGCCTATTGTGAACAGGAAAACCGCATTTTCATCCATCCATTCGATGATGCAGATGTAATGGCTGGCCAAGGAACAGTGGCGGTAGAAATTATGAACGACATCGAAGAGCCGATCGATTATGTATTTGGCAGTATCGGCGGTGGCGGCTTAATGTCAGGCGTCTCTTCGTACATTAAAAACTTATCCCCTTCGAGTAAAGTTATTGGTGTAGAGCCTGCAGGGGCGGCAAGTATGAAATCTGCTTTCCAAAACGGAGCAGTGGTTTCACTCGACACGATCGATAAATTCGTTGATGGCGCTGCTGTAAAATGTGTTGGGCATGATACATATGAAGTATGCCGTCACTATTTGGATGATATTATCGCCGTTCCGGAAGGCAAAGTATGTACGACTATTTTAGATCTTTATAATAAGCATGCTATTATTGCCGAGCCTGCTGGAGCATTGTCGGTTGCAGCACTTGACTTTTACGCAGAGCAAATTCGCGGAAAATCGGTTGTCATCATTATCTCTGGAGGAAATAACGATATTGGGCGTATGCAGGAAATTAAAGAACGCTCACTCATTTATGAAGGGCTGCTGCACTATTTCATCGTAAGTTTCCCGCAGCGTTCAGGAGCATTACGCCAATTTTTAACGGAAGTTCTTGGTCCGAATGATGATATTACAACATTCGAGTATACGAAGAAAAACAACAAAGAAAGCGGACCGGCATTGGTCGGCATAGAGCTTGCACATCGCGAAGACCACGCAGGATTAATTGAACGTATGCGTGCAAACGGCTTCGAGTATAAGGAAGTAAATAACGACAGTACACTGTTTGCGTTGCTTGTGTAGATAATATTGTTAAAAAATTTAAAGACTCAATTTTCTCCACGAGAAAATTGAGTCTTTTGCTTCTAAAAATTGATTTCCGTTATGGGGGCGCTTTCCGGGGGCGTGAGGCCAACACGATGTTGGTCACAAAAGCGTTGCCACAGGACGTGGCGTTCTTTTAGCTTTTGTTCCTAGTCTCAGGCGTCGCGCTTATCCCCCAGGAGTCGTCCCTTCACTCCAATCAATTAATCAAGTTTTAATTCAAACTGATGCTTACTCATTAAAAGAAGCTCGATATCTATCCGGAACTTTTCAATTACCCTAACAGCGCGCGGTCTGAGTTCATTTTTTCGCCGCGGATTTGTTCGAATTCGTGCATTAAATCCGGAATCGTCAAGTCCTGTTTGCGGTCTTCGCCGACTTCCAGAATGATCTGACCTTTATCCATCATGATGAGGCGATTCCCCAAATCGAGCGCCTGCTGCATATTATGCGTGACCATCAGTGTTGTCAGCTGGCTTTCCTCGACAAGCTCTTTTGTCAGCTTTGTAATAAGTTCTGCGCGTGATGGGTCGAGTGCTGCTGTATGTTCATCAAGCAGCAAAATTGAAGGCTTCGTAAAAGTCGCCATTAATAAACTTAATGCCTGGCGTTCCCCACCCGATAATAGCCCGACTTTAGCCGATAAACGATTTTCCAAATTCAAATGCAGCTTTTCCAATGACGTTTTGAAAAACTCTCGACGCTTTTTATCAACACCAAAACGCAATGAACGCTTCGTGTTGCGCGAGTAGGCGATCGCCAAGTTTTCTTCAATCGTCATCGTTGGTGCTGTCCCTGCCATTGGATCTTGGAAAACACGGCCGATATGGACAGCACGCTTATACTCCGGCAAACGGGTTAAATTATTGCCGTTAATTTCGACAGAGCCAAAGTCGGGTGTTAACGCTCCGGAAATCATATTCATCATTGTCGATTTACCGGCACCGTTACTTCCGATAATTGTAACGAAGTCAGCAGGTGCCAAATGCAAGTTAATATTGTCCAGCGCAATTTTCTCATCGGGTGTTCCTTCGTTAAACACTTTATTAATGCCATCTAATTTAAGCAAGGCTCTTCCCTCCCTGCTCAATATCTACTTCTGCCTGCTGTAATGCGAGACGTTCTTCCAAACGTTTTGCTTTTCTCTTTTTCTCTTTATATTTCCCTACGATTTGCGGGATTACTAGCGCTAGAATAACGATAACCGCCGTAATTAATTTCATATCACCTGAGTCAAGCCATTTTACACGTAAAGCCAATGCGTAAATCATTCGGTAAATTATTGCCCCGGCAATAACTGCAAATGTGACACGAACAATCGACTTTGTTCCGAAAATCGCTTCACCGATAATTACAGACGCCAATCCGACAACGATCATACCAATTCCCAGTCCGACATCGGCAAACTTTGTATATTGGGCAATCAAGGCACCCGATAATGCCACCATACCATTTGAAATTCCCAGCCCTAAAATGACGAGTGAATCGGTATTTGCCGAAAAGCTGCGAATCATTCGTTTATTGTCACCTGTTGCACGGATTGCCAGACCGATTTCCGTTTTTAAGAACCAGTCTACTACTAGTTTAATAACCGCCGTGACAACAACCATTAAAATTAAAATTCCCCAAGTTGTTGGAACAGAAGCTAAGCCCATTGATTTCAATAGGTTTGTAATCGCGGAATCAATGCCTAAATTCGACCAGAAAGCTCCGAACGTCGAAAAAACTGTTTCCGAATTTAATAATGGAATATTTGGTCGTGTTACACCGGTATCTGAGCTTAACCCCATAATTCGAAGATTGATCGAATAGAGGGCAATCATCATTAAAATCCCTGCAAGCAGTGGATTAATTTTCCCTTTAGTGTGTAAAATTCCTGTCATGCATCCAGCAATAAATCCAGCAACTGTTGCAACCAATGTGGCAAGCAACGGATTATAACCAAGTACGATCATCATCGCTGCCGTCCCTGCACCCGTTACAAAGCTTCCATCAACCGTTAAATCCGGAAAATCCAGCACGCGGAATGTTAAATAAACCCCAAGCGCCATAATTGCATAGATGATCCCTTGCTCCACTGACCCAAACATAGCTGTAAACATCTCGAATCATCTCCTGACTTTTTTAAAAGTTTTAAGCAAATCAGCCCAAACATTTATCCCTGTTTAGGCTGACTTGCTTTTTTTGATAAAGTGAATTATTGTACTTCGGCTTCCCATTCAGGCTTAATTTCCAAGCCTAAGTTTTCTGCTGTTGCTTTATTGATTACCAATTTTAAGTTTGCCGGGTATGCAGCTGGAACTTCTGAAGGTGATTTGCCTTCTAATAAAATTTGTGCTGCCATTTGCCCTGCTTCATAGCCGATATCGTAGTATTCGAAACCGTATGCTGCTAAACCGCCTCGCTCTACTGAATCAAGCTCACCAACAACTAGCGGTAATTTGTTTGCATCTGCTACTTCGATTACAGATTCAAGTGCCGATACAACAGTATTATCTGTAATAATATAAAACGCATCTACTTTTCCTACTAATGATTCTGCTGCCTGGCGTACTTCAGATGAAGCAGATACCGCTGCTTCCACAATCGTTACGCCTTCTTTTGCTGCAATTTCTTTTACTGCCGCAATTTGTGCAACTGAGTTTTGCTCACCAGCGTTAAATACCATCCCTACATTTTTTGCCCCTAATTCTTTTAGGAAAGCAACTGTTTTCGGCATTGTTTCCGGATGTAAATCAATCGTACCTGTTACGTTAGCACCAGGTGTGGCCATTGACTCGATCAATTCTGCACCTACTGCATCCGTTACCGATGTGAAGATAACCGGAATATCAGATGTTGCGCTTTTTGCCGCCTGTGCTGAAGGTGTTGAGTTCGCGAAAATCAGATCTACATTATCCCCGACTAACTGCTGGGCGATTGTCATGTTCGCACTGTTATCGTTGTTTGCTGATTTATCTACATATTCTGCTTTAATACCTGCATCTTCAATTGCTTTTTTAAATCCTTCTTTTGCTGCATCTAATGATGGATGCTCAACAATTTGTGTTGTCCCGATTTTAAATGTTTTTTCACTATCTGCATTAGCTGTATCTACAGCCTCGCCATTTGTTGTCTCATTCGAAGATGTCTCGCTCTCTTCCGCGCCACAAGCAGCTAATAATAAAAGAAGCCCGAATAATAAAAAGGACAGCTTCATTAAGTTTTTTCTCATCTTATTTCCCCCTAGTTTACTTTATCGGTTTAAAGCGCCGAACTTCATTTGGATGAAGTGTGTTGAAATAATATTACCGCGTCATATTTAGATAGTCAATAACATTTAGAATCTTCTGAATTTATTCTAGGTAATGCGCCTTATTTTAAATTTTACTTACTGCACTTCAAACCGCTATGCGGCGGGGTTTGTTGAACTTTTTACTCTTTGTAAATTTTTCGAACAATTATTGAAAAAAAAGACCTATAAATCTTTACTTTTATTTTCAATATTGCTATGATTGCAGTTGCTTTGCGTGGTTCGTAACCATCCCACGTTAAAAAACTAGGAGGAATTTCATATGAAAGTAAAGTTTATTGCAGCGAGTGCCATTATTGCAGCATTGTATATTGCTGTCACAATGCTTGTTGCACCTATTAGCTTTGGGCAAGTACAGTTCCGTATTGCCGAAATTTTTAACCATTTAGTCGCTTTTAACCCGCGCTATATGTTAGGTGTTGTTTTAGGTGTATTTATTTCCAATTTCCTGCTGTCTTCAATCGGTCCAATTGACTTAATATTCGGTGTGGGACATACGATTATTACACTGGGAATTTTCATATTCATTTGTAAGTTTGTGAAAAATATTTGGGCTCGTCTGATCATTAATACAACGCTATTTACGTTTACAATGTTTATCATTGCAGCACAGCTGAATATTGTTCTCGGCTTCCCGTTCTGGGAAACTTGGCTGTTTGTAGCATTTGGCGAATTTGTTGTATTGGCGGTTGGAGCACCGATTATGTACACTTTAAATAAACGATTGAATTTCAAAAAATTAATTTAGTATCGATTGTTTCACCAGCTGGTTTTTGAACGCCAGCTGGTTTTTTTATTTAGCGAAAACATTTTAGAATTGTTTGACATTTCATTTTTGAGTGTTAGAATAAAGCATATTAAATTGTTATTTACGGTAGCAGGTTGCGGGAGCGCGACCACCGTTTTCGTTTAGTTGAGCTTAGTTGAGTAAATTGTTGAATAAGAAGAGTAGCATTTATTGTTTTGTCCAGAGAGCGTATGGATGGTGAAAATACGCCAAAAGGTAAATGTGAATGGGCCTTATGAAAGCTGCTGGCGCTAGTCGGTGGACGGTACCCTGCCGTTATCAGGTTTAAGTGGAGGCATGGCTTTTTTGGCATGCTTCAAACGAGGTGGCAACGCGGTGCAGATCGTCCTCAGCAAAAGTTAATTCTTTTGCTGAGGGCGATTTTTTTTATTCAGCAAACTTTAATTACAAGATTGCTAAATAATCCGAATCGTAAAGGCGTAGTTTATTTCAAAAAAGGAGTGTTTCAAATGGTAGTTCAGCAACATTTTCGTACATCAATGAAAAAAGTAAATGGGGATTTACTGACACCGATTTCTATTTTCCAGCGATTGCAAGGTGAACGGAAGTTTTTATTGGAAAGTTCCTCTAAATATGATGGCAATGGACGCTATTCGTTCATCGGGGTCAATCCCCGCAAAACATATATCGGGACAGATGATCACCTCTTAGATCATACGCATCATTCAAAAAAAGCCTACACATATGAAGGTGAACTGATCCAACTCTTAAAACAAGCGATGCCGCGCATTTCGTCACATACGGAATATCCGTTTACTGGTGGCGGGATTGGCTATATTCATGCATTGCAAAAGCCATTGCCTGAACTGCAGTTTCACGTTTACGATACACTCGTTATTTTTGATCATTTAACAGATGAAATCGCTGTTTTCCATACAAATATTGAAGCAGAGCAAGTAGAGCCAAACATTGATCAGTTGATTGAACAGCTGTTTACAACACCAACACCTGAACAGTCAGCCTACACATTGCAACATGTCGAAAAAGATGAAAATGAACGTTATCGCGCACAATTTACAGGTGACGCCCTTTCTCTTTATCGAAAAATGCGCATTGAGCACGCTGCACCATATATGTACTATGTCGAATTTGATGATTGCACAGTAATCGGTACGTCACAATCAAACTACATGCAAGTAAGGGACGGAAATATTTCCGTTACGAATGATGCACCGTCAATTGAACGCTATAGTACGGAAAATTCAGTGCAACAACTTGCCAATGTTACAACAGGTACGTTAAGCCCTACCCTTCATGCAATCGATGTCGTGAAAGGGCTATTACCAGCACAAGGCTTGATCGGCTATATCGGCTTTAATGGGCAAGTCGATTTCACAACACCTGAACAGACGATAATAATTCAAGGAAATGTCGCTCAGCTTCATTCGAAAGCAGATGAAGAAGTGCCATTCCACTCTTTACTGAAAGGATGATGAACATGTCTTTACTTCCATACATTGAACAGATTGAGCGAAAAGAGCACTTAGTTTTTGAGGAAATGCAGCAGGCGGCACAGCTTATTTTTAATGAGCAAACACCGAAAGAACAGATCGCCTCCTTTTTAACAGCCATGAGTGCAAAAGGAGAAACGGCACACGAAGTTGCAGGTTTAGCTTCTGTAATGAAATCACATGCCGTTGCCGTCGACGTACCGGAAGGCATTTATATCGATAATTGTGGCACAGGTGGCGACGGACTTCAAAGCTTCAATATTAGTACGACTTCCGCTTTTGTATTGGCAGGAGGAGGCATTTCGGTAGCGAAGCACGGCAACCGAAAAGTATCAAGTGCTTCAGGAAGTTCGGATGTGTTAGAGGCACTTGGCATTACGCTACTGCCGAATATCGAGCAAACATCCGAATTACTCAAACAACATGGTATCGCCTTTTTACATGCACCGAATATGCATCCAAAATTAAAACGGATCGGTGAAGTGCGACAGGCAATCGGCAAGCCGACGATTTTCAATTTAGTCGGCCCCCTGACAAACCCTGTTCCATTAAAAACACAGTTTGTCGGCATTAACCGACCGAACTTCACGATGGATTATGCGGAAGTGCTCCATATGCTTGGACGTGAGCGTGCAATCGTCGTATCTGGTGCACAAGGAATGGATGAAGCATCACTGGATGGTGAAAACACTTTTGTGCTGTTAGACCGCGGGGATATGATTCCATTTAAACTGCGCGCTGAAGATGTCGGCTTAGCCGCACAGCCACTTTCTGCAATACGCGGCGGCACTCCTGCAGAAAATGCGGATATTATGCGTGATTTATTAAAAGGAAAACAAAGCGTGTATTTCGATACAGTTCTCTTAAATGCCGGCATTGGCTTCTTTGCATATGGGCTTGCCGGTACGATGAAGGAAGGAATCGAAATGGCGAAGGACAGCATTTTGTCCGGACGCGCTTATGAAAAGTTAGAAAATATCGTTGCTTATAGCCAAAAACAGATGCAGGAGGAACCCGTAAAATGACGATTTTAGACCGTATTATTGACCAAAAAAAGACTGAGTTGCCACAATTGCTTTCGACAAAGCCTATGTTTTTATCAATTGATAAGGCCCGACCTTCTTTATATGAAACATTGATGTCAGCCAATTCATTGCAAGTCATTTCGGAAATGAAGCGTGCCTCCCCTTCCAAAGGTGATATTGCGACAGAAGTCGACCCTGTTGAGCAAGCTTTACAATATGAAGAAGCAGGTGCTGCCTGTATTTCCGTATTGACAGAGCGCGCATTTTTTAAAGGTAGCTATGCGGATTTAAATGCAGTTGCAAATGCCGTAAACATCCCTGTTTTATGTAAAGACTTCATCATCCATGAAGTGCAGATCGACTATGCAAAGGCAGCCGGCGCATCGGTTGTACTGTTGATTGTCGCAGCATTAACAGACGTTCAGCTGAAATCCCTCCACGCCTATGCGACAGAAAAACAGCTTGAAGTGCTCGTTGAAGTACATGATGCCGAGGAATTAAAGCGTGCCCTTGCCATTGGGGCAAACATCATCGGGGTAAATAACCGGAATTTGAAAACATTCGATGTTTCACTTTCAGCAACACTTGAAATTGCGCAGCTTCTTCCCCCATCACCGATTGCCTTTATTAGTGAAAGCGGCATTTTAGGTCCGGAAGATGCACAGTTTGTGGCGAATGCTGGCGCAAAAGGAATATTAGTCGGCGAGGCATTAATGCGGAGCGGAAATGTCAAAAAATCACTTAAAGCCCTACAAATCGACATAACAGCAAAGGTTGGCGAAAATCGATGACAAAAGTAAAAATTTGCGGATTAAAAGAAATCGAACATGTGGAAACAGCGGTCCAAGCAGGTGCTGATTTTATCGGATTTATGTTTGCGCCCAGTAAACGACGCATTACAGTAGAGGGAGCAGTGGAACTGGCAAAGGCAATTCCGAGTACAGTTAAAAAAGTCGGGGTTTTTGTCAATGAAGAATCAGCCACTATTCGTCAAATTGCAAAAGAAGTCGGACTCGATTATATCCAGTATCACGGGGATGAGACGCCCGAACAAATTCAGGAGATCGGACTGCCGGCAATTAAAGCGTTTTCGATTCATGGCGAAGAGGATGTGATGCGTGCGGCGACATATGATGTGGACTACTATTTGTTTGATGCGCCTGGAAGTGACTTCCGTGGAGGGAGCGGAAAATCCTTTGACTGGATGCTCCTCGATAAAGTGAAAATCCCGCTTGAAAAGGTTATTTTGGCAGGCGGATTAAATAATGAAAATGTTGGGCTGGCGATTATGCTTGTCGAGCCATTTGCGGTAGATGTTTCAAGTGGTGTAGAAGTAGATGGTCGAAAAAGTTCAGCAGCGATTACGAGTTTTATTGAAACAGCAAAAGGAGAGTTGATTTTATGACGACAGTAAAAGGACGCTTCGGGCGATTCGGCGGTCAATTTGTACCCGAGACATTGATGACTTCACTTGAGGAATTGGAACTTGCATATGAGGAAGCAAAAAAGGACCCCTCTTTCCAGGAAGAACTTGACTATTATTTAAAGCAATATGTCGGACGGGAAACTCCACTTTATTTTGCGGAGCGTTTAACAAAAAAAGTCGGCGGTGCAAAAATCTATTTAAAGCGTGAAGATTTAAATCATACTGGCGCACATAAAATAAATAATGCGATCGGCCAAGCACTTTTAGCAAAGCGTATGGGGAAGAAAAAGATTGTCGCTGAAACAGGGGCAGGTCAGCATGGTGTCGCAACAGCAACTGCGTGTGCATTGCTTGATATGGAATGTATCGTTTATATGGGGGCAGAAGATGTACGCCGTCAGCAACTGAACGTTTTCCGTATGGAGCTGCTCGGGACAAAAGTTGTTGCAGTAGAAAAAGGTTCCGCAACATTAAAAGATGCGGTTAATGAAGCATTGCGTCACTGGGTTACTCATATAGAAGATACGCATTACATTTTAGGATCAGCACTTGGGCCACACCCCTTCCCTACAATTGTCCGTGATTTCCAGCGTGTTATTGGGGATGAAACACGTGCCCAAATTTTACAGCAGGAAGGACGTCTTCCGGATACAGTTATTGCTTGTATTGGCGGCGGCAGTAATGCAATCGGAATGTTCTACCCGTTCGTGGAAGATCAGGATGTTGCATTATATGGCGTGGAAGCTGCAGGTTCCGGTGTTAATACCGACAAGCATGCGGCAGCAATTCATGTTGGAAAAACAGGTGTCCTTCACGGTGCGTTCATGTACTTATTGCAGGATGATAACGGTTTTGTTCAAGAAGCCCATTCAATTTCAGCAGGACTTGATTATCCGGGAGTTGGACCTGAGCACTGTCATTTACATGAAACAGGTCGTGCTGCCTACCCTTCTGTTACCGATGAACAGGCACTTGAAGGTGTGAAGCTGTTATGTGAAACAGAAGGAATCTTGCCTGCATTGGAAAGCGCGCATGCCATTTACTATGCAAGTCAATTTGCCAAGAACCGTCCTGCTGATGAAATTGTTGTTGTTTGCTTATCAGGTCGTGGAGACAAAGATGTTCATACATTAATGGATAAACTTGGAGGTGGCTTGAAATGACATTGCAAAAACAGCTCGAAGACGTATTAGCAACAGGGGATAAAGCATTTGTTCCTTATATTATGGCAGGCGATGGCGGGCTTGAAACGTTAAAACCTACTATATTAAAGCTGCAGCAAATCGGGGTTTCCGCAATTGAGGTCGGCATTCCATTTACCGATCCTGTAGCAGATGGACCAACGATTGAACAAGCCGGTGAACGTGCACTTGCCCACGGTGTGTCATTGAAAAAAGTACTAGCTGAACTGCAAAGCTTTGCACAGGAAATCCATATTCCCCTCGTTGTCATGACTTACTTAAACCCGATTTTAGCTTATGGAATTGAAGCATTTGCCGAGGATGCAAAACGCGGTGGTGTTCAAGGGCTGATTGTACCGGATATGCCTTATGAAGAAAGTGCTTTATTGCATGATGCTTTAAAGGTAAACGGCATTGCGCTTGTCCAGCTCGTATCATTGATGAGCCCACCTGATCGTATTAAGAAATTAGCCGCAGCAAGTGAAGGCTTCGTTTATGCCGTTACTGTAAATGGTATTACCGGTGAACGTGCAAGCTTTGCCGCGGAACTTGCCGGGCACTTTGCAAACTTGAAAGCAGCGAGCAATATTCCGGTTCTAGCAGGATTCGGTATTTCTACGACGGAACATGTAAAAAGCTTCGGCGACATTGCGGATGGCGTAATTGTCGGCAGTAAAATTGTTACGGCACTCGTTGAGCAAGACTGGGCAACAATAGAAGCCCTTGTACAGGCGACGAAGAAGACGGCCGCAATTTAATTGCCGCTTATGATAAAGGATGCAACGGCTTGGTGAATAGGAGGTTTTCTCCTACCCAATCAGCTCTTTTGCATCCTGCTTTCTTCTATATATTACATTTCCTTTATATGGTATCCTTTGATTAAATCCTATTTAGTGGAGGTTCAAAATGAATGTAAAGGACTTTTTTGCCGGTTTGTTTTTTATTGGACTGGCGGGTTATTTTATTTACGCATTAGTCGCTAATATGCCGAACCTTTTTATTGAAAGTACAACTGCTTGGCAATATTTCGTTGCTTTCTTTCGTGTTGCACTCATTATTTTCCTATTCAATTTAGGACTCTCCCTTATGAAACGCTTTTTCGTAGGCGGGACGACGAAAAACGGGAGCGCTCGGTAAAACGATGCGTTCCCGTTTTTATTTTTCATTTACTCTTCTTCATTTAATGTTTCGCTAAATGCACCTTTAAAATCAGCATCTTTAATTGTAACATTCGCTTCTTTCAATAAACGTGCCTCTACTGTTTCCCACTCAGTATTCGCAACAATTCGCTCTCTCAATGTCTTTTTGATTTCTTCTTTTTGCTCTTCCAGTAAAGCATAGTCTTTCACTTCACGTTTATCTACTAGCTGAATAATTTCAAAGCCTAAAGTACTTTCCACCGGCTCTGATACTTCTCCAGTTTCTAACGCATATGCCGCATCTGCAAATGTTGTCTCCATATCGGAAATTGACAGCCAACCTAGATTGCCGCCGTTTTCAGCTGTTTCGCTATCTTGTGAGCTTTCTTTAGCAATCGTTTCAAAATCGCTCCCTTCCGAAATCTGCTCATACAATTGCTGTGCCTCTTCTTCCGTCTCGACTAATATGTGGCGTGTATGAAGCTCATATTTTCCTTGATCATAATAGGTCTCGATTTCTTCCTCTGTTACTTCAACATCTTCCATCGCTTTTTGCTGGAGCAATTGGAAGCGTATTGTGTCCTTGAATGTTTCTTCTGTATAGCCATTCGTCGCCAAAGCCGATTCAAAGCTTTCTCCGTACATTTCTATATACGTTTCGAGCTGTTCCTCTATTTCTTTGTCCGACACTTCATACTGATCCGTTAAAATTTTATCAATTACGACTTGTTCCAAAAGAGTTGTTCCGGCTATTTCTTTCATTTGCTCATAAAATCCGGATTTTGTAATATCCCCGTAAGCCGTTGTTGCGACAATCTCGTTATCTGTATTACCACATGCCGCCATTAAAAATGAAGCCGTCATTGTGATACCGATTAAAGTTTTTTTCATTAGTACACTCCTTGTTTTTAGGCTGTGAAGTTGCCGTCATAGCTTAACATTACCGCTGATGACACACCTTCTACTTTTGATAATGTTGATACGAAAGCAGCATCGTTCCCTTTTAAGCGTACTTCATATGTGACTTCCATTTGTTCATCATTCATTACCGATTTTGATTTTAGTAAATAACGTTTTGAAGCTTCTTTCAATAATCTTTCAATTACTGCATTCGTTTCTTCATGCTCAAAACGTACTACAACTAAGTACGGATTTTCGATCACAATTTTATTTTGGAAAACAATGATGACTACTCCAATAATGACGGAACCGATTACCGCTAAAGGAATAAATCCTGCACCACATAAAATTCCGACTACTACTGACCAAAACAGGAATATTAAATCCATCGGGTCTTTAATCGGTGTACGAAAACGAACGATTGATAATGCACCGACCATACCAAGTGATAATAAAACGTTTTGACTGATCCCCATAATGACAAGCGCTGTTGCCATAGCCATAATCATCAACGAAATATTGAACGAATGAGAGTACACAACGCCGTTAAATGTTTTCTTATAAATGAAGTAAATAAACACACCTAATAAAAAGGCACTTGCCAGTCCAATTAATGCATCGATTAAAGAAAAGCTGGACGTCTTTTCTAAGAAACTCGATTTAAAAATATCATCAAAATTGGTGATATTCGTTGCTGCTAATAATGTAAACACTTAAAATTCCTCCTATATTTAGCCGAACATGCGGCTTAACTGATATTTTGAGTACGCTTCATGGCGCGTATGAATGCCTTGCAGTAACATTTTAATAATTGACGGCAAGTATTCGTCATACTTTACTTCCAAAATGACTTCATTTTGATCAAGTACATCGACCATTGGTAAGTTTTTGTCGAACATATCGATATTGCGCAAGCTTGTCTGTACCTTGCTATCGAATGTTATACGCACATTGCCATGCTCATACAAGTAGGCTTCACGTTCATAGTCGACAACGGTCGTTGGTTTCAGGTGATAAAGTCTGATGTCTTTGTACAAATCTCGGATTAATGAACGCTCATCACCTTTCATCCATTCGAAATCATTTACACGCAATTGCTCAAATTCTTTTTTTGTCAGTGGACATTTAGATTTGTATGTCTGGTTATTGCGCTTCGATTTGCGCTCAAGATGAATAACCGCATCGCTTTTGTTGTATATTCGCACCCGGTATTTATCCCGGTTTAAAAAGCCTTCCTTCTTTTCGTTCATTACCTTATTGTCGAAGTTGTCGAAATAACAGGAACGGATGAGATAACGGCCGTTTGCATTTGCATGCGGATCGAGCTTCATCATATGACGCAGCTTCATTTTTAAAATTTGATAGTCAATATACGTAATCCCAAATTTCATTTCACTGCGGCCATTTGGATTATAGGATGTTTTTTTTCGCACCATGCTCACCCCTTTTTATATTTTCTTCTGCTTAGGATTACAACAGCACCGATTGCGATAATGACTGCTGCAAAGGAAGCTGCCAATATGATGATCGTTTGTTTTGAACTCCCTGTTGCCGTGTCGTTTGTACGTTGCTGCCCTGGCATACCATTCATTTGGGGCATGTTCTCGAAATTGGATAATTCTCCGTTCATTTCCGGTGGTCCGCCCTGTGCTCCGTTTTCACCGTTCGCGGGTAGCTGTCCATTTCTTTGTGGACGATTACCGCTCCCTTGATTGGCATTCCCTTGCCCGTTGTTCCCGAAATCCGGTAGGGCTTGGCCGTTCATTTCAGACATTTCACCATTCATTTCACTGCCCGGGGCCCCGCCAAATCCTGATCCTGCACCTGATACACCTTCAATTTCACCGGCAAGCTGCTTTAAAATCGATTCGCTGCGCTGTTTTGCAAATTCCGGCAAGCTTTGTTCACCGCTCACTCCTGCCAGGAATTGCTCTGTCGTTGCAAATTTGGATGGATCCTCTTCTACTGCTTCCTGCAGCAAATCTTGTAATTTAGTTGTAATCTCAAGTACATTTTGTTCTGTTAAAATTTCAGCCGCTATTTTTTCTAAATAACCGTCATATAACGCCCGCGCTTCTTCGTTCTCTAAAATAATTTCCAATAATGGACGTGCATCAACGGTTGTTCCCGATACAGGCTCCGTAATACTGAAATTAATATTGGAGTCAGTTATGATCGTTTCGTTAAGCATCATACCGCCGCCACCCATATCACCGTTTATCTGTGGCGGATTGTTTGTGGGTTCTTCTGTTTGTGCTTCGTTATTTTGCCCGGCATCGGCATTGACTTTCCCGTCCGGACGACCGCCTCCACCGCCAAATCCACCGAATGACATGTTATAATCCCATGGAATAACCGAGAATTGTCCATTTTCATCTTCATATAAATAGTAGTTATGCTTGAATGCGCCTTGATAACTGTCCATGCTGACAAGTGCCGTATTTAATGCGAAATAGCGTGCTGCCTCGTCAATATTTACCGAAGAGGTGTCACCCTCGCTAATTTCTTTCAGCATGTTGACAACATTTGAATTTTTTTCAGCCGTTTTTTTGTTCATTTTTACTTCATCAAAAATTCCGGCGTAATCATCTGTATCATCCGATTTATAGGCTAAATCACTGCCATCGCCTTCTGGTTTAAAAATAAACCCTTCTGTCGATCCGAAATTTGTTTTCGCAAAGGCTTCTCCAATTTCTTCAACGGCAAGCATCAGTCCGTAATATTCACCATTCACAAGCACTTTTACATAAGAGTGTGCTGGTGTCACGATTCCCACCTGTTCCATCAGTTCGTATGAGACAAATTCCTTCATTTGTGTTGTATCTGAAAAGTTATTGTTTAAATTGATTTTCTCCAAACCGTAAAACGTCTGGTTCGTATCATATTGAGCAAAATCCACTTTTAGACTGTAACGCTCTGAATCGCTGTTCGCCACACTTGATAATGAGGAGTTCCCTTTTGCACGAACACCTACATTGTCATATGCTTCACCGTTAATCGTTACTTTTGCTTCCACATATTCCTCGGCAGTTGGATTATCCAAAATTTTATTCCAGTTGCTGTCACTCACTGTTATTTCTACGACGCCGAGTTCATCTTCTTTAAATAACTGCTCTTTATAGTCATAGCCTGCTGTCGGTTTTTCTACATTAAAATAATTAAGCCCATAGACTGCAGCTATCACGACGGCAACCGTTAAAACAATCGGCACAACTAGCCATCTTGTACGCACTTTCAAAGTCATTCCTCCTTACAAACGTTACAATACAGAGGAAAAATGAAATGAAAATGAAAAAATCGTCCGGATAAATAAAAAACTCAATTTTCCTCCAGAAGAGAAAAGTTGAGTTTTTTGATTCATGTATTTTGTTTTTGTTGCGGAAGACTTTTTAATAAGACTCCTCGCCTATTTTTGAACAATCGGCAATTCAACAGTAAACGCTGTCCCTTCGCCTAGCTCGCTTTTTACTGTAATTTGCCCGCCATGCAAATCAGTAATGACTTTTGCGATGGCAAGTCCGAGCCCCGTTCCTGATTTATTGCGTATTTTATCTGCCCGGTAAAACCTTTCGAAAATATGAGGCAAATCTTCCGCCGCAATGCCGATACCGGTATCTGCCACTTCGATTTTCACGAAGCTTGTTTCCTTATATGCGCGAACATGAACCGTACCTTCCGTCGTATAGATCACTGCATTTTTCAATAAAATATAAAGCAGTTCTTCTACCAATATTTTATCCGCTTCAATCGTCAAATCCTCTTCAATATCGAGCTGAAATGATAGATGTTGCACAGTTTTGGCAAAGCGGCGTGTTCGCTGAATGAGTACTTTCGATAAATCCACTTCATTGATTGTCAGCTGAATTTGATTTTGATCCGAACGTGTTAACGTAAGCAAACTTGAAAGCATGTCATTCATATAATTCGCTTCATTTTTCATATCATCCATCGTATCTGTTGGATAATCGGTTTCCTTTTGCTTCATCTGCGCTTCGAATAATTCCAGCGAGCTGTACAGTACGGCAAGCGGTGTCCGGAGCTCGTGGGAAGCATTTGCTACGAATTGGCGCTGTTGCTCATACGATGTTTGAATTGGTGCCATCGATTTTTTCACTAGGAAATAACTTAATATCCCGATGCCGATACTTGAAACAGTCAGAAGCATGATAAGTAAAATAAGCACGTTTTGTAACAGTTCTTCATATGTCGTGACATCTTGGCCAACTGCGATATAGCCTAATGTCTCCCCTTTCATGCGCACAGCCTGTGTCATGACGAGCAATGTTTCGCCTTCGTAGTCATATCGTTTAAACTGTTTCGTCTCTACCGGCGTTAAATTCCCCTGCAATACTTCATTGAATCCGGCATGCAACTCTTCTCCGTACAGAATCTCCAGATCACGGTTAATAACATAAAAGAAGCTCACTTGATCGACTTCAAGTTCAAAACGCTGAGGAGGCTTCGGTGGTCCGTTATAAATATTGAAAAACTTATCAATATTGTTAGCCGCATAACTTTCAACCATATTTTCCTGCACTTTGTTCAAAATTTGCGCAAAAGATATATAGAAAACAATTAAAAACAGCACGAGAAAAACAAAATAGCTGATGGCATTCATCCATGTGAGGCGCATTTTTATTTTTCTAAACATCGCTGTCCCTCAATTTATAGCCAAGTCCGCGAATACTTTGAATATAGGACGGCTCATCTTCCATATCGATTTTCTTGCGCACTAGACGGATGAGTGCTGCCAGCGTATTTGTGTTGGCATTATCGTCAATGTCCCAAATATAGTCGAGCATCTGTTCATGTGTCAGTACTTGTCCTCTGTTTTCAATTAAATATTCGAGCAGCAGAAATTCATTTTTCGTCAGGCTTACTTCGAAATTCTCAATAAAAACGGTCCGCTTGTTTTTATTAAGCTTCAGCGAACCTACGCTGACTTCCTCTTCCACCATTTTGTTTTTCCGACGCAACAGTGCCCGGACTCTTGCGCGAAGCTCCTCCATTTTAAATGGCTTCACCATATAGTCATCCGCGCCATTATCCAATCCTTCGATAATGTCCTCCGTTGCATCTTTTGCCGTCAGCATTAAAATTCCACCATCAAATCCTTTGCTCCGTGCATACCGGCAAACTTCAATCCCTAAAGCTTCCGGCATCATCCAGTCGAGCACGAGCAGATCGTATTGATAGTACTCAATTAAATCCTTCGCTTCTGCTCCATCAAACACGGAATCAACCGCATAAAAATCGAGCTTCAATATTTTCGCGATGTTATCACACAATGTATGATCATCGTCCGCTACTAAAATTCGCAATTTCCGCACCTTCTTTAATTGAAATCAACTTGCCATTATTTTTGCACACCTTCCCTTTTTATTCTAGTAAAAATATAAAAAAGGAACGCCCGGTAATTCAGAGCGTTCCCATCATTTCAAATTACAGTTGAAGCTGTGGATAAATTTCATTCACATTTTCACGTAACTTCGCCTTTAAGAACTTCCCGACAGAAGTTTTCGGAATTTCCGTTAGGAAGACGATATCATCCGGCAGCCACCACTTTGCAAATTGGCCTCCCAAAAATGCTATAAGTTCCTCTTTTGTTGCATAGGCCCCCTCTTTCAAGACAACACATGCCAGCGGACGCTCTTGCCATTTCGCGTGTGGAATAGCAATGACTGCCGCTTCAAATACCGTTTCATGCGACATAAGCGCATTTTCCAAATCAACGGATGAGATCCACTCACCACCGGATTTGATTAAATCTTTCGTTCGGTCTGTTATTTTAATGAATCCCTCTTTTGAACGAACCGCGATATCCCCTGTATACAGCCAACCATCAGAAAAGGCTTCCGCTGTACGTTCATCTTTATAATATTCCGCCGCAATCCATGGACCACGCAGACGCAGCTCGCCCATTGTTTCTCCGTTCCACGGCACTTCACCGTTTTCATTGACGATGCTCGATTCAATTCCTGGAACCGTTAAGCCTTGCATTGCGCGTGTTTCAATTTTTTCATCCAATGACCAGTCATTCATATGTGACATATCACGTGACATCGAAACAATCGGTGAAGTTTCCGTCATGCCGTATACCACAATATAGTTGACGCCCATTTCTTCGTACTTTTTAATAAGGCCTTTTGGTGAAGCCGATCCTCCACAGAAAATTTCCTGTAATGTGGATAAATCACGGGCTCTTTTTTCCTGTTCCTGCAATGCGCCAAGCCAGATTGTCGGTACACCCGCCGTTTTCGTTACATTGTACTGCTCAATGAAATCCAGTATTAGGGGCGGGGTAAATTGAGGACCGATCAATACTTGCGTAGCCCCTACATTCACTGCTGCAAACGGCATTCCCCAAGCGTTGACATGGAACATTGGAACAATCGGTAAAATCGTGTCACGTTCTGAAATTGCCATCGTATCCACCATTGAAATCGACATGGAATGCAGCACGAGCGAACGATGTGTATACACAACCCCTTTTGGATTCCCTGTTGTTGCACTTGTATAGCACATGCTTGCCGGCGCATTTTCATCCAAATCTTCCGGGAATGCAAAGTTTTCATCTGCTTCTTCCAGCAATGCTTCATATGACAGTACATTCGGCAAAGTCGTTTCCGGCAATTCCCCATCCGTCATAATGATGTAATGCTCGATTGTTTTCAATTCCGATTGTACTTCCTCAATGAGCGGCACTAAATCTTCATCTATTAAAATTATTTTATCTCCCGCATGATTAATAATATACGCAATATGTTCCGTTGACAGGCGAATATTGACCATATGCAAAATTGCACCTGCGCATGGAACCGCAAAATACGCTTCTAAATGGCGATGCTGGTTCCAGGCAAATGACGCAATTTTATCACCGCGCTCCATGCCCAGCTTTGTTAATGCATGCGCTAGCTTTCTTGTACGCTTTACCCATTGCCCGTATGTAAGGCGATGAACCTTCTTTTCACTTGTACGTGAAATAATTTCTTTGTGTGCATAATACGTTTCTGCACGCTTGACCATATCTGTTAGAACGAGTGGTGTTTGCATCATCAATATATTTCCCCCTTTTATGAGGCACTATCTTTACCGGCAATCCCCATTACCAATAAAACGCCTCCTAATTTCTCCCACAATATCATTTTAATATAATATACTGAAAAATAAAAATATTTTGTTAATAATGCAGCGATTTCATTTTACTAGAGAACCGAATATTACAGAATTTTGCTTTTAGGGTCTCCCACATCGAGGCTTTCCACAGGCACCTATATAAAAAAGCGAGTGAACTGCTTTTCAACAGTTTCACTCGCTTCTATAAGTTAAATCGCGTTTTGTGCTAATCGTACTTTTAGTTTTTCCAGCATATCGACCGTCATTTTTTCCAGATCGTAGCTAGCCTTGAAGCCCCATTCTTCAATCGCTGCCGATGAGTCGATTGCATTTGGCCAGCTGTCCGCAATTGCCTGACGGATCGGGTCGACATCATAATCCATTGTAAAGCTTGGAATATGCTTTTTAATTTCGGCTGCGATTTGTGACGGCTCAAAGCTCATCGCCGAAATATTAAATGCATTGCGGTGCACAAGCTTTGCAGGGTCCGCTTCCATTAAATCAACAATAGCCTGCAGTGCATCCGGCATATACATCATATCCATATACGTACCTTCCGCAATATACGATGTGTAGCGTCCTTCCAAGATTGCTTTATAATAAATATCTACCGCATAGTCCGTCGTTCCTCCACCAGGTGGCGTCACATACGAAATCAGCCCCGGGAAACGGACACCGCGTGTATCCAGCCCAAAGCGTGTGTAGTAGTAGTCGCATAACAATTCGCCTGCTACTTTATTGACACCGTACATCGTTGTTGGACGTTGCAGTGTATCTTGTGGTGTATTGTCCTTTGGCGTAGAAGGACCAAATGCGCCGATTGAGCTTGGCGTAAAAAACTGCATATCAAGTTCACGCGCCACTTCAAGTGCATTCATTAAACCGCCCATATTTAAATTCCAGGCGAAAACCGGATTTTTTTCTGCTGTTGCCGAGAGTAATGCAGCCATGTGTATCATCGTGTCTGCACCAAAATCATGGGCAAGTGTGTGCATGCGTTTCCCATCTGTTACATCCAATACTTCAAATGGACCTTCATGCTGATCAATCTTTCGAATATCTGTTGCCAATACATTATCTGTGCCATACGTATGGCGTAATTTCTCTACTAATTCCGAACCAATTTGACCTAAAGCACCGGTCACCATAATTTTCTTCACGCTGAAGCCTCCCTATCCTTTAAAAGACAATTTTCAGCCTGTTACCGCTGAATATACCGTCTATTATTTCTCATCTATTAAAACAAATGTCCTTGTGGAAAATACATAGAACCATCCGTAAAACTTGATGTTCAAACATTTTCATGAAATTCATTATATGGTGTTCTTTTCTAAAAAACAATATTTAAAAAATATTCTTTTTCAGCAATACATTTGTACGTGTGAAATATTCGAATAGAAAGATTACTTTTATACGAATGGCTCTGGTTGTAAAATCGAGAGAAATTTAATTTCCCTTTCTAACATTGGGTTGATTTCCATTCCAGGTCGGACGCTTTCCGCGGGCACGAGGCCAACACGATGTTGGTCACAAAAGCGTTGCCACAGGACGTGGCGTTCTTAGCTTTTGTTCCTTTTGCTCAGGCGTCGGTGCTCCTGACGCTTCGCTTTCGTCGCAAAATAAATTTTGCTGTTCCCGCTGGAAGCTTGCTTGTAGCGAAAGGTGAAACCGTCAGCACGAACACTCGCCTCCCCTCATTCCAATCAACTTACTTAATATCTGGTTTTATCATCTTATTTTTTATTGGACGATTAGAAAGTCTACTCATCCAAGAGTGCTTCATAAATATGGCGGAATTGAATTCTTTCGCTGTTTGCCAGCTTGACGTATTGTTCGTGGATGTTGATTTTTTGAATTGCTCCGGAAACTGTATAAAGGCCTGTTTGCTCCCATACTTTTAGTTGGATCGGGCAATGCTCTGTGTAGGCTCGCTGCAGATTGATGTTAATTTGTTCTAACTGGGCTTCGTCGAGTTGGGGTTGGGTAACAATTGTGTCCTCTTCCTGCCATTCACGCAATAGTTGGACATGCTCCGGCAGCATCATTGCGCTCCATTTAATTGTTCCTCTATCTTTGTTCATCGCCTTCACTCCTTATTGTTTATGCCCGCCTACTAGTTTAGCGCGTGTGAGTGCAGTGCCGGCTTCCGTATAGGAAACAGCACGCAAAATCGCTGTTGTGCCGTATTTTGTACGTAAACGGTCCATCGTTTCTCCGAGCTTGCGGTTGCGCCATCTCATCTCATCAAACAGACTGAGCTGCATCGAATATTCACTTTCAATATTGCTTAATGTAATCGTAACTTTGCGTGCCGGTCGTTCTGCATAAAATTCGTCGAGCAGCTGCTTGCATACTTCGAAAATTTTCATTGTATCGTTTGTCGGCTCATCAATTGTGCGGGAACGATGAAATCCGCCTCCGAAGGCATCTTTACTGTAGCTAAGCCCTAATGAAATCGTCCGCCCAATTTTTTTCGCTTCCCGCGCCCGCCTTGCCACGTCTTCACACATTTCCAGCAATACGACTAAAATTTCTTTTCGGCTGCGATAATCGCGCATCAGCATTTGGCCTTTCCCAAAGCTGATCTGCCCTTGCATAATCGGTGCTCCGACTGTCGAATGATCGATTCCCCATGCGTGGTAATAAAGCTGGTTGCCGAGAACACCGAAGCGCTTTTCAAGTAACGCTAAATCGGCATGCGCCAAATCATAGACAGAGTAAATCCCCATATGGTTCAGCGTTCTTTCCGTTCGGCTACCGATGCCCCACATTGTAGACAGCGGCATGATCGGCCACAGTTTTTCCGGTACATCATTATATGTCCATTTTGCAAATCCCGTCTTTTTTGCTTCGATGTCGAGCGCCAGTTTCGCCATCAGCATATTTGGGCCAAAACCGACTGCACATGGAATTTCAAATTGGTTGTAAACGAGCTGCTGAATATATTTTGCCGTTTCTTCGGGCGGTCCCCATAACTTTTCTGTTCCGGTTAAATCGATAAAACTCTCATCGACGCTATATACATGAATGGCCTCTTTTGGAACGAACTCATTGAACAGACGTGTAATTTCCATTGATATGCGAATAAATAACGACATCCGCGGCTCAAAAAGGCGAATATCCGGATGTGGCGGGATTTCGTATAATCGCGAACCTGTGCGAATATTAAAGCGCTTTTTCATCGGAGGGGACGCTGCAAGTACAACACTTCCCTTTTGCTGAAAATTTCCGACAATCGCAATCGGGACTTCCATTACATTTAAATTTTCAACTGATGCAATACAGCTTGCATAAAAACTGCGCATATCAATACAAATAATCGAACGTTCCGGCGCATTTTCATACATAAAGCTCATCTCCTTATATCGAACGTTTGTTCTTATATTAAAATGAGACGTGTGAGATGGCAAGTGGAAAGTAGTGGCTGTTTTGGTTGTTAGGGATTTTTTTCGGTATGAAAGAGTTATTTTGCTGCTTAATGTAAAAAAGCGCACTGGCATTATCCAGTACGCTTCTAAAACTTATTCTTTTATTACTTTTTCATAAAGACCTGGACGGCGATCTTCGTATACAGGGATGCGGCTGCGCACTTCATCGACCGTTGAAAAATCAACGTCAATAATCGCCAGCTCCTCATCTTCTGCGCCTGTCCAAAGCACCTCGCCCCATGGTCCGATAATCATCGACTGGCCATTAAAATTTTCCACTTTACGGGCAATACGATTTACCGCAACGACGAAGCACTGATTTTCAATCGCACGCGCCTGCAGTAATATTTTCCAGTGATCAATACGTGGTGTCGGCCACTGTGCTGGTATGAACAGTACCTTAGCACCGTCCAATGCATGAGAGCGCAGCCATTCCGGGAAGCGGATATCGTAGCAAATCGCTCCGCCCGCTTCGAGCTCACCTAATGCGAAACGGTTCATGTTACTGCCGGATTCCAAATATAAATGCTCATCCATTAAGCGGAATAAATGCACTTTACTGTACTCGCCGACTAATTCACCATCGCGATTGTACGTATACATCGTATTGTAAAACTTATCATCACGCTTCACCGATACCGAACCGCCTACAATATGTACCGCCAATTCTTTTGAAAGACTGCTTAGAAATGCTTTTGTACGTTTACCATTTTCGTCTGCCAGCTCTTCCAGTTTTTCGAGCGCATAGCCCGTATTCCACATTTCCGGCAATACGACGATTTCAGCACCGCCTGCTACCGCTTCGCGAATAAACTTCTCCGCGCGTTCATAGTTTTCATCTACCTTGCCAAAACCAACATTCAACTGAATACAACCAATTTTCATAACTGCCACCGCCTTAAAAATTCCGTGCGAATCAATTTTCGCTTATTCGTACTCATTGTAACATCTCACTTCAAGTTGTCAAAATCTTCACTTTACTTAAGTGAAGTTTTAGACTAACATTAACCTTACTATTTTTCAGAGGTGATAAAAAATGATTGAATTCTCGAAAAAGCTGCAACAATTACCACAACAGTTTTTCGCAGCACTTGTAAATAAAGTAAATGAAGCTCTTGCTGAAGGGCGCGATGTCATTAATTTAGGTCAGGGAAATCCGGACCAGCCGACACCGGCACATATTGTTGAAGCACTGCAAATTGCGGCAAACGACCCACAAACACATAAATATTCCCCATTCCGCGGTATTGCAGAGCTCAAGCAAGCGGCTGCAGATTTTTACAAACGTGAATATAATGTCGATATTGATCCTGCTACAGAAGTGGCTGTCCTTGGCGGAACAAAAATCGGTTTAGTCGAACTTCCGCTTGGGCTCCTGAATCCGGGTGACTATATGCTCCTTCCAGATCCGGGTTATCCCGATTACTTATCCGGTGTCGCACTCGCAGATGTAAAATTTGATACGATGCCGCTTCAAGAGGAAAATCACTTTTTGCCAGATTACGAAGCATTGTCCGCAGACATTAAACAACGGGCAAAATTGATGTATTTAAACTATCCAAACAATCCGACTGGCGGTATCGCAACACATGATTTTTTTGAACAGACCGTACAGTTCGCTAAAGAAAATAACATTGCGGTTGCCCATGACTTTGCTTACGGGGCAATAGGTTTTGATGGGGGGCGTCCGCCAAGCTTCCTGCAAGCACCAGGCGCAAAAGAAGTCGGTATTGAGCTTTATACATTGTCAAAATCGTACAATATGGCAGGCTGGCGCATCGGCTTTGCTGTCGGCAATGCAAAAATGATTGAAGCGATCAATATTATTCAGGACCATCTGTTTTGCAGCCAGTTCCCTGCTATTCAGCATGCAGCGGCCGTTGCACTGAACGAGGAGCAAGCTTGTGTACAGGAACTTCGTGCATTATATGAGCGTCGCCGCAATGTACTCGTTGAAGAGGCTCATAAAATCGGCTGGGAAATCACAGCTCCGAAAGGCTCGTTTTTCGCATGGCTCCCTGTACCTGCACCATATACAAGCGAGCTATTTGCCGACTATTTGCTGGAAAGAGCGGATATTGCCGTTGCAGCCGGTAATGGTTTTGGTGAATACGGCGAAGGCTATATTCGTGTCGGACTGCTCGTCGGTGAAGAACGTTTGCGCGAAGCAATGCAGCGTGTCGCAAAGCTTGGTCTGTTTGAGGAGACGGTTTTGAAATAACTTTTCATTGTATGGTTCTGCTATCAGAAATGCGGTGTTTTATTCGCCGCATTTTTGTTTTAATCCTCAGTTTTGACTCAGTAATCCTCAACCATCACTTAATAATCCTCACTTGCTCTCACATAATCCTCAGTCTCTATTTTATAATCCTCAATTCCATTTTTAATCCTCAAATCACAAAAAACTCAGCACCATAAAAACAGCGCTGAGCTTTACATCGTTTATTTAATTACTTCTAACTCGCGGCCTACTTTTTCATAAATCGCTAGTGCTTCATCGAGCATTTCTTTCGTATGTGCCGCTGTTGGCATATTGCGCACGCGGCCTGTTCCTTTTGGTACTGTCGGGAACACGATTGCTTTTGCGTACACACCTTCTTCAAGTAAACGTTTCGAGAATTGTTGTGTCAGCTTTTCTTCGCCGATAATACATGGTGTAATCGGTGTTTCCGAATCCCCGATATTAAAGCCAAGTTTTGCTAGGCCGTCTTTTAAATACTGACCGTTTTCCCAAAGCTTGTCATGCAGCTCAGTTGATTCCATAATCATCTCTACAGCACGTGTAATAGCCGCAACATCCCCTGGTGGTAATGCTGTTGAGAATAAAAACGGACGGGATCGAACTTTTAGCCAGTCGATCAGATTTTTCTTCCCTGCCACATAGCCGCCGACAACACCGATTGCTTTTGACAATGTACCGATTTGGAAGTCGATATCATGTTGCAGACCGAAATGCTTCACTGTTCCGGCACCTTTACCTGTAACGCCTGAACCGTGTGCATCGTCTACATACGTAATTAAATCAAATTCTTTTGCGATTTCCACGATTTCCGGAAGCTTGGCAATATCGCCGTCCATCGAGAAAACGCCATCTGTAATGACCATTACTTTATTGTAAAGGCCTGATTCTGTTGCGTCTTTTGCTTTTGCGCGTAAATCATCCATATCCGCATGCGCAAACGGAATGATTTTTGCTTTTGATAAACGGCAGCCGTCGATAATTGAAGCATGGTTTAATGCATCCGATAATATTGCATCATTTTTGTCCATAACAGCCGAAATTGCCGCCATATTACAGTTGAAGCCTGATTGATAGCTAATTGCTGCTTCTGTACCTTTAAACTTTGCTAATGTTTCTTCTAGTTTTACATGTAGATCAAGTGTGCCGTTAATTGTACGAACAGCACCAGCACCGACACCGTATGAAGCGATCGTGTCTTGAGCGATTTTCTTCAGCTCATCGTTCGTCGCCAAACCTAAATAGTTGTTTGAAGACAGGTTTACAAGCTGTTTGCCTCCAACTTTGATAATCGGGCCGTTTGCTCCTTCTACCGGATCGATTTCGTTGTATAAACCTTGTGCTTGTAGTGCCAGTAAGTTTTCATCTAAAAAGGTATTTAATACGTTTGACATGCGCGTTCATCCTTTCGATATCTATTTCCACTATATTTTAGCACAGAGGGGGAATTTTTTATGTAAGCGGCTCTCCGATTATTTCCTCAAGTTTTCTTTTAAAGAAAAACAGTGAAGGCTGAATGACATAACCTGTGCCGAGCGCTAAAATAACCGTCCCAAAACCAACAGGACCACCAAGCAGCCAGCCGGCGCCAGTCGCAAATACTTCCATAACAAGCCGCCCTGTTTTCACAGAATAGCCTTTACTCGCAATAATCATCATAATCGTGTCACGCGGGCCTTCGCCAAGACTTGCCGCGATATACAGCGCGCAGCCAATGCTCATCACAAAAAAGCCGGCTGTAAAATACGTAAGTTCCAGTACAAAAATACCTGTCTCTGGCAAGAGCCAATTGAACAAATCGATAAATGAACCAATGAACAGCATATTTAAAAACGTCGCAAGCTTCGGAATGCGCTTTAAATAAATCGATGTCCCGATAATAATCGTCAGACCCGTTAAAATGGACCAGGAACCGATCGTCAACCCAATTTGCTTGTAAAGACCAATATGGAATACATCCCATGGTGCGGTCCCGACAACATTCCCTTTAATCGTCATCGTGATACCAAGCGCCATGATCATCATTCCTACAAAGAAACTTCCCCATTGCCACTTAAATTTTTTCGACACAACAATCCTTCTTTCTATCAAGAAACAATCGATGCAAATTGCCCGTTCGTTGCCTGTTGTAAATCTTCCGGTGCAAGCTTAATCTGCATCCCGATTTTTCCGGAACTGACAATTATATAGTCAAGTGCAGTCGCCGCTTCCTCAATAATTGTTGGAAACAGCTTTTTCATCCCGATCGGCGAGCAGCCTCCCCGAATATAACCGGTCAAACCGAGTAGCTCTTTTACGGGCAGCATCTCAATTTTCTTTTGCCCTACCACTTTTGCGGCAGCCTTTAAATTCAGTTCCGCATCGACCGGGATAACGAAAACAAAATAATTGCCCTTTCCTGCAGTGGCGACCAATGTTTTATAAACATGTTCGACAGGCTGGCCAATTTTCCCGGCAACAGTCAATCCATCCACCGCTTCCCCGTCATTGATTGTATACTCAAAAATTTCATGTGCGATTTTTTTTTGCTCAATTAAACGAACTGCATTCGTCTTTGCCTGCTTCTTCGCCAAAAAGACCACTCCAAATTCTAAACTTTGGAAATATTATACCACTGAATGATTTGCTAAGTGCTGCTTAATGCAATTTTGTAATTTACTTAAATATAAAAAACCCACTCCATATGAGCGGGCTTATTTTCATGCAATTTGGGAAAAAACCGATTCCTCTGTCAAACGGTAACCGTTATTCACCATTGCAATATGAGCGCTGTATTTTTGTGCAGCTATGTTGAAGGAACGCTGAAATAACCGCTTTTCCAACTCTTGACCAAAGACCGTTTTCTCATCTGGATTACGTGCAAAATTTTGTTGGAACTTTTCCGGTATCGTAAAAGAAAGATTTTCGTTCGACAACGGAATTGCTTCCTCATCTTGTTCTTGCTCTGTAAGTTCTTTTTGAATGTTTGCCGGCGTTTGCGGAATGGAGGTTGAAACATTTGCTGCTGTAAGTAAATCTTGAGATGAAGGGACAGCAGATGCTAGATATGCATTATCCAGTGTTGGTGTTTGTGAATACGTGATGTCAGTTGGCAATGCAAGGTTTTCTGCCTGATCGGCATTGTCGCTTTTCAGCAAATCTTTATCTGTTTTACCGGAAAGAAGGTTTTCAAGCACCCTCAGTAGCGGGTTTTTACTTGGATCCGTATATTGTGCATGCTTTTTATATACTTCGCCTGCCTCTTTGCGAAGCTGGAAACGTCTTCTTTCATCTAACTCTGAACTAAAGCCTCGTGCCAAGCTAGAAATCTTCATCTTCTTCACCCCATTTGTAAAAGTTGCATTAATTTTTAATTAATATATCAACATATACCGCTTTTATATAGAAGATATTCAACAATTGTTCATATTCAGAACTTTCCTACCAACCTGTTCTGCATTATTCACCTATAAAATGGACTATTTTTTCATTAATTTCAAGTACCCATTACCTATAAAAACCAATCTTTACACCGCCTTTATAATGCCAAAACAATTGCTGTTTACAATTAAGAATCATAAATAACTTCAGGTAGGAGCATTCCATGAAAACTTTAGTAAATTCAAAACCGAACTATCCGGTCGACTTCAAGGAAATGATGCAGCGGTTTCTGTTAAAGAATAAAATGATCCGCCATCTATCCCAGTCAATAGCATTGAAAAATATCATTGCGCAAGAAGCGATGAATACATATTTCCAGCCTATTTATGATGTGAAAAGCAACACGACATTTGGTTTTGAAGCATTGAATCGTCCGATGGCACTGAAGCTTTTTCAGTCGGCCGATATTTTCTATGAATTTGTTGGACAAACGGATAAAGTATTTCTGTTTGAGTGTTTTTGCCGTAATCTTTCGCTCGTGCGCTATCATAAAAAATGGCTCAATTACAATAGGAAGAAGGATTTCACGTTGTTTATCAACATACACCCGAATGTTTTGCTCGATAAAAATTATCATAGCGGTGAAACGAGAGCTTTGCTGGAAAAATTGAATATTTCCCCTGAGCAGGTCGTTTTCGAATTGACGGAGCGCAGTGCTGTCGGGGACTTCGAAGAGTTTGCACGGGTCCTTTCCCACTACCGGTCACAAGGCTATCGCATTGCGGTGGATGATGTCGGTTCCGGCTACAATAGTTTAAAAACATTAATTTACTTAAAGCCGGAATTCATTAAACTGGATCGCTCACTAATTCAAAATATCGATCAGCATAAAGCACAGCAGCAGCTTTTAACGGTCATTTTAAATTATGCGATTGAATCGGGGACAAAGGTAATTGCTGAAGGGATTGAAACAAAATCGGAATATGAATTTATCCAATCAGTTGGCGTTCATTATGCTCAGGGCTATGCAATCGGACGCCCTCATCAAGATTTAATTGAAGGAAAAAACCCTTGCTATGAATGAAGTTCGGCAATATAAAATAGGCGACTGAATTATCCAAAATGGAGTTCAGCCGCCTAACATTATTGATTAATACCCATTGAAATTCACAAATTCCCCGACCGGTTTACGGTAACCACGGGCACGTACTTTATCAACACTTTTCCCTATCGTAATCATCATTATCGGCTCTAAATGATCCGGAATATTAAACTCTTTTCTTAGTTCATCGACATTATGGACATGCATTGGACATGTATCGAATCCGTAATGCTTGGCGCTCAGCATAAAGAGCATAGCGTGAATACCGGCATTGCGCACTAATTCTAAATTCAATTCATGCGGATTGTTTTTTAAGCCGTCACTATACCCTTTAATCAATTCCATCGTCATATCATACTCCACTTCATCCATCATCTTCAGCATTTTTAATGGACTGTAAATTCTTTCGACTTCCGGCATTTCAATGCTGTTCTTATTGCCCATAACAATCACAACACCGCTTGCTGTATGGATTTTATATTGGTTGTAGCTTAATTCTTTTACTCTTTCCTTCTTCTCTTGATCTGTAATGACCAGGTAATTCGTAAACTGCAGGTTGTATGCGCTTGGAGCCATTTTTGTCAGCTCAAATATATTTTTAAAATCTTCTTCTGTCATTTGTTCAGTTTCTATAAAGTTCATTGCGGAATGGCGAGATTTTACTAAGTCTTCAAAGTTCATACTGTGCTACCTCTTCCTTGTATATTTAGTTTGAATTAAAATATCTTTATTTCGAGACAAATTTACCATATTATGATTTTAGTTGTCAATAATTTCATATCTTTTAATCGGTTGAGAAATAATAGAAAGTCCATACTTTCTATAGGGAATTCAATAAGTTATAAAAATTATTTTAAAGAAACAGGAGATGCAGAATATGAAATTTGAAAACAAAATTATTATTGTCACAGGTGCGGCAGGAGGTATCGGTAAAGAGGTTGTAAGAAAACTGGTTAGTGAAAAAGCAAAAGTTGTATTGGTCGATCTAAACGAAGATGCGATTAAAGCCGTTCAAACAGAACTTTCACTTACAGATGAAAACAGCTTAATTGTAAAAGCTGATGTGTCAAAAGAAGACAATGTGAAAAACTATGTAGATCAAACAATCTCGAAATTCGGCCGAATCGACGGCTTTGTAAATAACGCAGGTGTTGAAGGCCCAGCAAAACCCCTTGAAGAAATTACAGAAAAAGAATTCGACTTTGTATATGGCATTAATGTAAAAGGTGTTCTTTTCGGCCTAAAATATGTACTGCCGGTAATGAAAGAACAAAAATCCGGTTCTATTGTCAATACTTCATCAGTAGCCGGCTTAATCGGTTCTCCAAGTATGGCACTATATAATTCATCTAAACATGCAGTAATGGGTCTTAATAAGGTGGCCGCTTTAGAAGCAGCAGCGTATAATGTTCGTGTAAATACGGTAAATCCAGGTGTGATCAATACACAAATGATGCGTAAAATTGAAGCAAATGTTGCGCCGGGCGCTGCAGAGGCAGCTCAAGCAGCATACAATGATGCTGTACCGATGAAACGCTATGGTGAACCGGAAGAAGTAGCAAATGTTATTGCTTTCTTACTTTCTGATGAAGCTTCATATGTAAGTTCATCTTCTCTCACGATAGATGGCGCATTATACAATGTTTAAATTTAAGGAAAAGAAAAACCAAAAGAGCCCATTCTTTTGGTTTTTTCCCTTTTTCATATACAAAACTTTTTCAACTCCTTCATAACCCGTCACCACTGCCACCGCAAGTTATATATGTTAATATAAAATCGTTATTCTCAAGCATTATCGGAGGTTTATAGATATGAAGATAAATAAAGGAGTATTCTTTGTACTGCTAGGTGCAGGATGCTTTGGTTTTACACCTGTGTTCGCTAAGTTAGGGTTTGGGCACGGTTACTCACTTGGACAAATTAATCTTGTCCAAATGGTCATCTCCTTTTTGCTTTTGTGGTCAATCGCTTTCTTAAAAGGCGACGGGACTAAAGGACTGACTAAAAAGAATATCATTCCAATTATGATTACCGGATGTTTTATCGGTTTAACAAGTATTTTTTATTATGGTGCGATGCAGTATTTACCTGCTTCACTGGCCATCATTTTAATGTTCCAGTTCGTTTGGATCGGCATTCTGTTCGAATGGGTCTTCAATAAAATTAAGCCCGCCCCGATTACTATTTTTTCGATTGTGCTCATTCTTGTCGGTGTATTTTTCGCATCGAATATTTTAAACGGTGATATGCAGGGCCTTCCGATTAAAGGTTTTGTTATGGGCATATTATCTGCTTTTACTTATGCTGCCTTTATCTTTTTCAGCGGAAAAGTCGCCGTTGATGTCAATCCATTAACCCGTACTTCTTTAATGGTGACAGGTTCAACGATTTTAGTATTTATCCTATTTATGAAGGACATCCCTACTGTATTTCCCCTTGAAGGAAGCTTGGTGACAAGCGCTGCAGGGGTTTCATTATTTGGAGCTGTATTGCCGCCACTGTTTTACGCGGTCGGTGCACCGTTGATTTCAGGAGGTTTGGCGAATATATTAACTTCTGTTGAACTGCCTGTCGCAATTTTATCAGCGAGCATCATTTTGGCTGAAACGGTTAAAGCTGTGCAATGGCTCGGTATTGTGCTAATCCTCGTAGCGATTGTATTAAATGAAATCGGTCCAAACATCATTCGCATGAAAAAACGATCAAAAAGAACAATTCTTCATCAGCATAATAAAAATTAATTAGGATGCTAATCAACTGTGCAAACAGCCTTTGGTTAGCGTCTTTTTATTTTACAGAAACAAAAAAGCTTATCAATAATTTTCTATTGATAGGCTAAATTGATATTTCGAGTTTTATATTTAATTATCTGAAGAGATTCAGCATTGCGCCTACTTGTCTCATCGTATTAATTCCATTAGTTAATGTCCCCACATGGCCCATCATTGTATTTAAATTATCCGAAAGACCGCTAAAGCGAGAACCCTGCTGTTGTTGCTGTTGTGGAAAAGGGTTGAACTGCTGTTGTGGATATGGATTGAACTGCTGTTGCCCCTGCCCCTGTCTAGGATTCACTGGATATGGCGGATAAAAGGCTTCCCTCGGTCTTGCAAATTCATTGGATCGAGGCATTCCCATCTGCTGTCTGCCCATTTGCGGTGCAGGACCAAATTGTTGTCCATTTGGCGGAAACATCCCTGCTCTAGAATTTTGCCCAAAAAATGGCATGTCATTCACCTCCCTACTAAGTTTGACATCTAACCTAGTATATGTTCATGATTTTACGCAATATAGACATTTGAAATACTCGGATGAAACGTTAATTACTCATAGTAACGACCTCTTCACCTCCAATAAAAAAGTTGCATATGAATATAGAAAATGATTGGAGCAATGACATGAACAAATTTAATCCTGAAAGGCTGTCCGTTGAATACAGGGATGGTGTTACCGCAACAGATCCCGTTATTTCAAGACACCATACACTCACCCATTCTGATGACACCGGAGAATTATTTTTAACAATTGGAACACAGTTTGCGTGGGACAAAGTGAATAATGATATGAGAGATGAAGTAATCGGCGAATGGAAAACGAATGGGCACTGTATATATTACAATGCCTATGTAATGGTTAACAAAGAAGGTCAGGATTTCAATACAGCAATGCGGCGTTATGAAGTATTCGAGCGCGAATTGCCTCTCGCATTGACGGCAATCCGGTATGGTGACCGTTTTTTATTCAATGTCTAACCAGCTTTGGACAATGGATTAATCATCGTAAACTTCATATCCACATACCCCCAGTTATATAAACAAGAGATTTTTGGGACTTTCAGCAGTTTTTCCAACTCCTTTTAATTTTATGAAATGCGGTAAAATGTAATATTCAATTCCACTCCCTTTTATGGTATTAATTGTTAGTGCGTAATGCACGACACTTCACTTTACATGAGAGAGGGTAAAAGAAATGCTGCATTTAAAAACGATTACAAAAGACAATTGGATAAAAGCGATTTCATTAAAAGTGCGGGAGGATCAAGTAAAGTTTGTAGCATCAAATACGGTGTCACTGGCGCAGCTGAACTTTTTGGAAAATTTCCATGCAAAAGGAATTTACTACGGTGAAGAAATGGTCGGATTCACACTTTATGGTATTGATGAAGATGACAATGAATACTGGATTTACCGTATGATGATTGACCAGAAACATCAGGGAAAAGGATATGGGAAAGAAGCAGTTCAGCTCGTCATAGAGGATATTCGAGCAATGAAAGAGCCTCACAACCAAACGATTAGCCTTTCTTATGAACCTGACAATGAGCATGCAAAGCGCATCTATGAAAAAATGGGCTTCCGGGAAATAGACGGCTTTGTTATTGAAGGTGAGCAAGTAGCACGCTATACGTATTAGGAGAAACTCCGATGCGAATTATAACGATTGCGTTACTAGCGATTCCAGGCTTCTTTATTTTAATTCTCACGATTGCTTCATTTGATTATTTTTACTACCCAGTTATAAGCTTCAAAGCAGAAAACGCCGCCGAAGCTTCTCTTGAAGAAAAATATAACATAGACTTTGTGATAGATGAATCTACCTACTCCAAACCATTGGGCAATGATTTCGGGGATTACCATATTATCGCTCATCCAAAAAAGAATCCTGATCTGGAAGTTACGGTTTCGGTAAATGAGGATATGGAGCCGTTTTATGATACGTATTTGCAAATCCATTGGCGTGATGAACTGAATACGCGATTCGGGTTGCTGTATGAAGAGCTTTATGGAACGGTTGAAAAATACTCCTATATGGTAAATGTGTCATTTTCGGATGAAATCGAAGCACGATATGACCATAACGACACGTACGAAGAGATTTTGCAAAAAGAAGCTAACGGTATCGGAAATATTGTCTTTGCAAATGTTATTCTGGAATCCTCCAACAATATAAACGACCAGCTGGAGAAAGCCTATAAGATGATTCAGCATTTTAAAAATCAGAATTTAAATTACTTCAACATTGAAATTGTGTTCTTTAATGAAGATGTGCAAAAACAGCTGACGAAAAGGGACCGCAAACTACCCTATAATGAGTTTAACTTCAAACATTTGGATGATAGAACTGCCCGATTTTATTTTTCGTATGAATCAGAGGATGCGGAGTCTGTAAAAGAACTGAATGAGCTAAAATCTCCCGCTGATCTGGAGCAATATGTTAAAGATATAAATTGAAATTTGTCTTCAATGATAAAACCCACTTATACAGTTTAAGTGGGTTTTTCAACGGCAATATACGGACACGCTCTCTTGTATCCCTTTTAACACTTCTTCCGGCAATTTTCTAATTGTTATATCCGCTCCCAGAAACAGCAGCCAATTCGTTATTTCTACTATGTCTTCCTCGTTTTCAGTATTGATGAAAGCCTCTAGAATGGCTGTCGTTTGGTAAGGATTTGTATAGGAAATAGAAAGCTTTAAAGGATGATATTTTTTAAACTGCGCAATCGCTTTTGGACCAAGCTCAAGTACAAGGTTATTCTCTTTACTCCACTCACTAAGCTTTTTTAAAATCTCCTTCTTACTGATTCTATTTTTCCCCTCGTCCGATTTTATATCGATAAGATGCGAGACAGGAAAAATCCGATTCTTTTCCTCACCTGCATCAAAGCCTTCTATCAGCCAGTTCCCCTTTTTATGATGAAGATACAAGAGATAAATTGAATATGTTTTTATTAACTTCCCTTCTTTCACTGAAATAATTAAATAGCGGTCAATCAGAAGTGTTTGTATAAGCTTTTCTATCACAGGATCAGGTAAATCGGATAAATCCAGCAAATCCGGATTGTGAGGGTTCGTACCTTCGAACAGCAAGATTTGGTTTAACAGCACAAGGTCGTCTTGCTGGTTTTCTGAAATTAAACCGAGTAGTTTCTCAGCTAACGACTGGCGACTTTTTAAATATGGAAGCTGTTGATTTCTTGTCGCCATAAAGGCAATAAAAAGAGCTTTAATCTCATTATCTGTAAAGCGAACAGCTGGAAGCACAGAATTATGCAGAACACTATAACCCCCTTCTCTTCCAACTTCAGCGACAAGGGGCATCCCAATAGTTTCAATTTCTCTAATATCTCGTATAGCCGTTGAACGCGAGATATTAAACTCTTGCATAATTTCAGAAATGGTAAAGTGAGCACGGTTGTTGATATACCGCATAATTGTATTAATCCGTTCAACTTTTTTCATTGGCACCTCCGAAACAGTATCATATTCTGACATGATTTATGGCTATTATAAACCTATCAAGTAAAAAAACAAATCTTGATTAAAACAAAATTGAAAGAAGGGTTTTATATGGCAAATTACACGATTGAAGAAAAGGACAGCTTTGTTGTTTTAGGTTTCGGAACAGAACTAAAGAGCGATTACACAGACTATATGGGAATAAATAAAGAAAAGGCCGATTTTTGGCATGCGGTCAATGAGGATGGAAGACTGGATGCATTAAAGGCTGTAGCCACAAACGACTATATTTTTATCGTGAACGAAGCAGTGAATAATAAGATGATGCATTATGCCGGGGTTCTGACTGATGAAACATTACCAGAGGCAACTAGAGTTATCCAATTTCCTAAAGGTGAGTACGTAGTTGTTAAAGGCGAAGCTCCTACTGCAGAAGAGCTGGCCAATACTGTTACTGGAATTGCCTTTGGGCAAGCGTTAAAAGAAGCAACAGATTATGCCTATGTAGGAGGTCCAAACGCAGCAGTTGTAATGGATCAACAAAACGGTCAGGTATACGGCGAAATGTGGATTCCGGTTATTAAGAAATAACAGATAATATGGATTTTAGACCCAAAATTAAAATGGAGCCCGGTACACTCTCGGGCTCCGTTTACTTTAAGTTTTAATGAAACAACTATGTTTACCTAAGGCTTTCTGAATTCAACTCAAGTTGTACAAGGTTCTCTTTTAAAGGCTTTTGCATAAAAGGACTCGGTTTCCCTACACTATATAGTTGTAGCACGTGCATCGCTCTTGTACAGGCTGTATAAAAAATTCTGCGTAAACTTTCGTCTCCATATACGTTTTCGGATACGTCATAAATGATGACCGCTTCAAATTCAATTCCCTTCGCTAAATACGAAGGAATGACTACAACCCCTTTCTCAAATTCTGCTGTACCGCTTTTTATTAGCTTAATCCCATCAATTTTATTCAATGCCTCAAATGCCGCTTTACTTTCCTCCGCTGATTTACAAATAACTGCAATACTTCCATAGCCTTCACTTTGTAATTCCGAAATTTTAGACAGTATGCATTGGTGCAAGTCTGTATGATTCTCCACTTCGGTCAACACCGGCAACTCGCCAGCACGGTCAAACGGGATAATTTTTTCTCCATTTGCTATCAGATTCCGTGTAAATTCGATAATCGGTTTCGTTGAACGGTAACTTCTTGTCATATTGATTACTTCTGTTTGTTCTTCTCCATAAAGATGGTTGAGCGTTTGAAAATCTCCCACTCCACTCGCATGAGCAAAAATGGCCTGATTAAAATCACCTAGCACTGTCATTTTGGCTGAAGGGAATAGGCGCTTCAGAAATTCAAATTGAAACGGTGAATAGTCCTGCGCCTCATCAATGAGGATATGCTTGATCGAACGGTTTGTTTGAAAGCCTTGAATCAATTCCTGCAAAAATAGGAATGGTGTCGCGTCTTCATAATACAGGGTTCCCGATTCCAGTATTTGAAGTGTATCTTCACATATAGCTTGCCACTCATCTGGCACTTCTACTTTTAATTGCTGTTGCATCAGTAATGGATCTGTAAATAGCTGCTTATAGATCCCTTCTAAATCAATAAAGTCCAGTGTTTGAATTTGTTTTCTCACTGCCTTCAATTTCAGGCGGACGATTACTTGAATAAGCGCATCCTGATCCATTTCATAATCCGCTTGCTCTTCTCTTTCAAAGCCATTTTTCTTTGCTAAATATTTATGAATTTTATGATACGTCTCATCGCTTAGTAGCTCAATTTCCTCTTCTACCCATGGCTGAGAACGTTCTACTTTTTCTATTTCTTTAATTTTATTCATTAGCCAGTCTTTCAGCTTTTCAAGTCTGCTTTGGAAACTCAGTGAAATATGCTCTCTATAAAACGTCTCCGACAATTGTTGTGAGGAAAAGATCATTTTCCCTCTAAATTTGACATCTTTAAATAGCAGGCCTGATTTTTCCAATGTTTCTCGATATAGTTTAATCGCCTCGAAAAATTTTACGGATGCTTTAAATTGAATGCCTTTAATTCTTGCGCTATATGAAGGGTTATTTGCTGCCGTCAGCACATATTCCAATTGATGATACGGGTTTTCCAAATGGAAATCTTTACTTAAGCGATGATCCAAATATTCCTGAAATGTAACTTGCTGCATATTCTCTTCACCGAGCTCTGGAAGTACGTTGGAAACATAGCTATTAAACATAGCATTTGGTGAAAATAATATAATTTGGTCGGCTTTTATACGGTCCCGGTATTTATATAATAGAAATGCGATTCTTTGTAATGCAGCAGAAGTTTTACCACTGCCTGCTGCACCGTGCACAATGAGCATACGCCCTTGATCATGGCGTATAATACGGTTTTGATCCATTTGAATCGTTGCTACGATACTTTGCATATACTTATCCGCGCCTTTTCCAAGCACCTTCTGTAAAATTTCGTCACCAATCGTGAGACTTGTGTCAAACATAGATTGCAGTTTTCCATCACGAATAACGTATTGCCACTTTTCCTTGAGATCACCGTAAACCTTGTCTCCAGGCGTTGTATACTGTGCGGGACCAGGCTCATAATCATAGTAGATGCTTGAAATCGGTGCTCTCCAGTCATAAATAAGGAAGTCCTCACCACTTGCATCCATCAAAGATGAAATCCCAATATAAATTTTCTCCTGCTCTGAAAAACCTTCTTCAAGAAAATCAATTCGTCCAAAATAAGGGACTGACTTCATCCGATGCAAGACAGCTAATCTTTTGGATGCGTGATGGTGCGTACTTTCGCCTACAGCTAATGCCTGTGCTTCTTGTCTTAAGTTAATCACGGTTTCCAAAAAGTCATCAAACGAATCCGTATTAACTTTTATTTCATCCCAAAAATGCTTACGAGTATTTACTACTTCATTTCGGAGCTTTAACGTTTCTGATTCCAGTTGAAGTGTTTGATCATCAATTACGTTCACAACACTATTTAACCTCTTTTGTTCGTTCAGGAAATCTGCTTTCATAACATTCACTCCTTGAAAATATTTAAGAGTTGACTAATAAAGAAATTTTATATATAATTAGAATAAGGAATAATATACACAAGTATAAATAGTTATGTATATCTATATAAACTTACCACGTGTCCGCATTTTTTACAATGCATTTGGCAGGTGTATTTTTTTTGCCCTTAAATGGTAGCAGAAATAAAATAAACAACGATTGCTTACTCATTGAAGATTTACTGTACATTACTAAATCTACATAAATTTTCGGTTTTAAGATTTATATTGGAGAAATTTCATTTTCTTGAAGGTATTAAAGAAAACCGCACTTACTTATGATACGGTACATTTCCGTAACAAATTTAAGTGCGGTTTTCAGATATAGATTTAGATGAAGATGGAAAATTTATTTTTCCACCAGGTAGTTCATTTGTAATTTTCTTAATTTCACCTAATAATCAAATAGTTAAAGCAGAAGTTGCATTCGGCTGGTTTGAAAAATTAAATATAGATGATAACTAATTTGTAAATCAGTTCATTCAATCGGGAATACCGTGCTTAGGTCTCCATGGTTTTTTGTTCCCACAATGTTCTTCTAACTATCTAATGTAGACCAATCTTCTAAAGATAGTTGACCAACAATATCATAGCCGTTACCTCGCCCTTTTGGCTTAATAATAACTGTCCCCATATAAGGGATTGGACCTAATCCAACCTTTGCAGGAAAAATGTGATCAACAATCATTTTATTATTTCCCTTATCCGGGATATATTCTAAAATTGATTGAAGATTACTCAAAATTATTTGCCTATCATTACTTGGTAAATTTTCGCTTAACCTATTTATCTCAACCCAAAAAGGATTAATTTGAACATTACCACTACCAAATGCTAACTGTGCTGTTTCGATTGTCCTGCAATAGGGACTTGAGGAAACAGGGATTTCGAATGGTATTCTTAAATACCGAAGTATTTCTCCATAGTAAATTGCTTGCCTACGTCCCATTTCAGAAAGATTTCTCTGAGTTAAACAGTTTTGAAAGTTTAAGTTAGCTAAATCGCTTCCGACAGTCGCTTCTCCATGCCTTGCATAAAATATAAATCCCCCATTTCTAAGTGCATTAAGTAAGGTTTTATTCAAGTTTTGTCTCCTTTCCATAAATATCCTAGTATACTCCTAATGTATGACATGGGTTATTAGAAATAAAAAACAATCAGAAATAATTTATGTATTTTTGCACTGACCTAAAATAATGACACAAATAAAAAACACCTTTCGTTGAAAAATGGGTATTGAATACCAAGAATCAACATGGAGGTGTTTTTTTATGGGGATAAGAGTATGTTTTCTGCTAAGGTAAAAATAAAAGCGATAGAAATGAGACTAGCAGACAATCCCGTTAACCAGCGCTCCTTAGCATGATGACTTATATGCTGAGATCGATCAAATTGAGTACATCCGGTACTTGGTACTTAATTAACTTCTTTTGTCCAATCGGCAACTTTAGCTTCATTTTCTTCAATCCATTTTTTTGCTGCATCTTTCGGATCCATGCCTTCCATAATATCATACATAACACTTTCTATATCTTCCGGAGTCCAGTGGAAATTATCGAGAACACTGTATGCCTCAGGATTATCCTCTTTGAATCCATTACGTGCAAATGTACCGATATATTCTTCAGTTCCGTACATCCCTTTAGGATCATCTAAATACTTCAAATCAAATAAGTTAAATTTCCAGTGAGGAGACCAACCTGTCACTATGATTTCTTCTTTGTTCTCAATCGCTTGTTTAAGAGCCCCTGTCATTGCTACTGAAGATGAGCTTAGTACTGTCCACCCTTCAAGATTCGGATATATCTCATACGCCTTTTCTGTAGTTCCTGTTATATTTGCACCTGGTTCGATGCCCGTTATCGTTTTACCCGCTTCATCTGTTAAATCTTCGATGGAATCCACATCCATATAACTAGGGACTACTAACCCAATTTTTCCGCCTAACAAATTTTCACCTAAATCATCTATACGGCCTTTGTACTTCTCAACTTGCGGGGCGTGCGTCTGCGGTAGCCAAGCTGAAACCATGCCATCAACCTCTCCATTTGCAAGAGCTTCCCACATAATTCCATTATCTAAAGGCGTCAGCGTTACATCATATCCTAAATCTTCTAGAACTTGTCCTACTACATGAGTGGAGGCAACCTCAGTCTCCCATTCAACATAGGCTAAGTTGACAGCTTGTTTTTCTGTACCTTCAGCCTCCGAAGAACATGCAGCTAATAATAAACTTAATACTAAAATTAATCCTAGCTTCGATAAACTAATGAGTTTCATAAAATCTTCCTTTCTGATTGTTTTACTTATATGTAAAAATTAACATCTAACAACTTATAATTATAAATAGGTTGTTACTTTTGTCAAATTGGCAATTAATACAGACGGTTTAAATTTTTAAGAATCAAAGGGGTTTTTGGGTTGCACAGTACAGGAAACAGCTGACTTATATAGGGGGAAATAAAAAGAGAATACCTTATAAATGTTCTCTCTATTAATTTTTCTTTGGTCTAACGTCTTCTTTTCAGAAAAAACCACCTAATTCGTTGTATATCAACAATTAGGTGGTTTTTCAAAATTGTAATTTTTTTCGTAAAGGAGCGCAATCAGTTAGTATCCATCGGCAAAATGGGAGATGGTTTCTAATTCATCTTCGGTAAGTTCCCTTTTTACATAGTTTTCGTATTCCTTCACTATTGTCGGTAAATCTCCCTTACAGACCTCTGTATATTTGGCAATCGTTCTTAGCATAACGACTTCTTTATCGAAAGCTTCTTTTGAAATTGGTTGTTGATGTGAAGGGATAAAGGTTTCCGCATCAAACGTTTCTAATACATCTAATAACCGTAAAGTTTCACTAATTGTATAGTGTACTTTTTCGGCATACATTCTTGGATAAATGCAGTCCCCTAAGAAAAGAATCTTCTCTTCTTTTATATACACAATGACAGAATCTGCAGCATGGTCCCCTCCAACTTGTTGTACGATACAAGTCACATCACCAAGATTTATCTCTGCCCTTTTCTCTATTGTAATATCCGGCAAAGTAATTTTAATATTTCGATGATTCGTGTATTCTTCCTTAATCGCTTTTGCACAAAATTCAATTTCCACGCCTTCATTTACTCGCGCATCAATGGCTTCATCTGACCATGAAAATGGAATAAGCTTCTCCATTTCCCTTTCAGTCTCTTTGGAGGCAATTGAAACAGTATCGGGTAATGCGGAAAGACCAAATATATGATCCCAATGCCAATGTGTTAGGACAACTAAATCCGGATTAGGAACTTCCCTTTTTTGAAGTTCATTCAGAAAATAATGCATATGTTCTTCCGAGTTTCCTGCATCAATCATTAATGTCTTTTTACTGCCAACCACCATTCCTAAAATCGGGCGGTCAGTCAACGAGACTGAGGTGATATACCAAAAACTTTTACCTATTTTGTGTATAGAGTGCAAAAAGGTTGTCCCCCTTTCTTTTAAATCAAATGTTTATAGACTACATTCTTTGTTAAAAAGTCCAATTATATAGCAAGTATTTTTTATAATAGTCTAAATTTCCAGTATAACAAATAAAGAATTTTCTAAATAGCTAAAAATACTACTTTTTATTAGTTTCATTCGAGTTCTTTTTCTGCTATTTTGACCATTGAACAAATGATATGATACCAAGAATATAAGCGCTTATATTCTAAAAAGGTTAATAAATTAATTACTTCTTTCTTCTTGAATACTGTTTAAAAAAATTCACTGTCATTTAGGAGGTATTTATGAGGTCTAAAAAAGGTGCACTTGTATGGATATTGGTTCTTGTTCTCTCCCTTATAACGGTCACATTCACTGGTGCTAAGGCATTGTATGAAACAAAGCCAGTGCCGGCAAAGGAAAGACATGACATTTCTGAAATTATTCATCAAAGCAGTAAATGGGAAAAGGTTGCTACAGGTAGTGGATTCATGGAAGGTATTAACTTTGATCGTAAAGGAAACATCTGGTTAGTTAGCCCGACAACTGGCGAAATCTTAACTATTAAAGGCGACAAAGTTGAAAAAGTTTTAGGAGATAAAGATAAATTAATGCCAATTGGAGCTAAGTTCCATAAAGATGGTCGCCTATTTATTACGGATGGCAAAGGTGAATTATATTCCTACAATCCTGCTACTGGCGAACGCAAAACCATTGTCAATTCTTACGACGGGAAACCTTTAAACGGTTTAAATGACCTTGTTTTTGACGAAACAGGTGGTCTTTACTTTACTGAGCCAATGGGTTCTAGTGCTACTCATCCAACAGGTCGCGTCTTCTACTTACCTCCTGGTAAAACTGAAGCAATCCTCTTCTCAGAGAATATTGCTTATCCTAATGGGATCACTATTTCGGCAAATGGCCAACGCGTCTATATATCAGAGTTTGATAAAAATCAAATTCTATCAGTACCTTCTGTAAATGCTGCAAATTCTCCTGAATCACCGTTTATTTTCGCTCGTTTTGAAGGTGGAATCGGTCCGGATGGGTTAGCTGTAGATGCTGAAGGTAATCTGTACGTAGCCCATTTCCAAGCTGGAGAAGTAGTAGTGGTTGACGCCAATGGTTTTAAATACGGAACCATTCGCCTTCCTGAAGATGCAGGAACATTCGCAACAAACTTAGCTTTTCATGATGGATACCTGTACGTAACCGAATCATCAAAGAACGAGGTGTGGCGTATTCAAGTAAAAAAGAAGGGTCTACAGCCATACGGGTTAAACTAGACTCGCTTCTAATATAATGTAATGGGGCAATCACCAATTTAGTGATTGCCCCATTTTAAATTTTAATAGCTATTTACGAAGTAGTATTCCTGAATGAAAGCTCAAATTTAACGTTTTCCTTCTATTTCTTCATCTTCGCCCCAGCATTCCACCTCGCCTAAATTAGGTACGTTTTTCTTATAGAATACTGGATCTTTGCCTTGCTTCCGTTGAGTTAAATAATCATTAATAACCGGTTTGGCCACTTTCCAAAGTTGGAGAATAGCAATTAAGTTAATGATCGCCATAAAGGCCATAAACAGATCCGCTAAATCCCATACAACTTGTACCTTTGCAATGGAACCAAACATAACAAAAAGTACGACAAATATACGGAATACTAATAAACCGGTCTTTGAATCTTTTATAAAACTAATATTCGATTCACCGTAATAGTAATTGCCAATAACCGTACTAAAAGCAAACATAAATACAATGATCGCTAAGAAGCTGCCTGCCCAATCACCTAAACTTCCGACTAAAGAGGCTTGCGTTAAATTGACTGAAGTTGCGTCAGATTGAAGGTATGCATCGCCTAATAATACGATTGCAGCTGTTGCTGTACAAACGACTAATGTGTCTATAAATACACCAAGGGCTTGAATTAACCCTTGCTTTACTGGGTGTGAAACAGCTGCTGTTGCTGCTGCATTGGGTGCAGAACCTATCCCTGCTTCATTTGAGAATAATCCCCGTTTAATACCATTCATAATTGCTGCCCCGATCATTCCCGCAAAGGCTTCTTCCAATCCAAAGGCAGACTTTATGATAAGAAGAAATACATTCGGAATTTCGGAAATATTGAGGAATACAACAATAAGAGCAATTATAATATACAAAATTGCCATAACAGGAACAACTATTTGAGTAAAGCTAACAATTCTCTTTAATCCACCGAAAACAATAATCCCTGTTAAAGCAGCCAATACTAAACCTACTACAAATCGATTGGCACCAAAACTTTCTTCAAATGCAATGGAAATCGTATTTGCCTGGACAGAATTAAAAATAAAGCCATACGTAATTGTAATGACAACAGCAAAAAGAATACCCATCCATCTTTTATTTAAGCCTTTTTCCATATAATAAGCAGGACCACCACGAAACAATCCAGTACTCTTATCTTTCACTTTATATACTTGTGCTAATGTACTTTCAATTAGTGCAGATGCCGCTCCGATCAGCGCAATCATCCACATCCAAAATATCGCACCGGGACCGCCAAGAGCAATTGCCGTGGCGACACCCGCTATATTACCTGTTCCAATTCGAGAAGCAGCAGAAATTGTAAAAGCCTGAAAAGAAGATATACCTTTTTTTCCTGACTTATCTGTTGGCGCCGATTCTGTTATAAGTTTAAACATTTCACCTATTAATCTAAATTGAATAAACTTTGTTTTAACCGTTAAAAATATGCCTGTTCCTACTAATAAAATTATTAATACATATGAATATAATATTGTATTCACTTCACCCAATATATTACCGAACCAATCCATTGTTTCACTTCCTCTATTTTTTCAACTTTTTCTGTTGGTATGTAGGCCGTGCTACTTCGTCAACTATTAAAATTCTGCACCAACATCTCCTAAATACAAAGTCATTTTCCTACACCGATGCTAACTTGTCCTATTTTATACTCACTTGAAATTTTAGTATACATTTTTATTAAGATGTATTAATTTTCTAGCATGACAGTTATCCTCCTCACTCCCCTATATTTACTCTCGTTTTTTTACAGGCGTTAAGTAATTTTCTTTTAAATAACAAGCTAATTGTATTTTCAGTGCATCTTCCTGTATTTGAAACGAGATATTTAATATTTGCTCAATTCGGCTTAATCGCTGGTACAAAGTGTTGGTATGAATATGTAAATGCTGTGCTGTTTGCTGAACGGAGCGATTAAATCTGAAATAGGCCAACAATGTTTCATACAGGTGACTTTTATTGGCTTTAGTCAATAACTCACCGATTTGGTCATGAATGAAGTTTGCCAAGTCTTTTGGCGGGACTTGTAAAATCAGCTGGTTGAGACCGATTTTATCGTAGCTCGTAATTGTCCATTCACCACGTACATGTAAAAAGCGCAATGTTTGCAGCGCTTCTTCGTATAGAGAAGAAACTGTCTGTAGGGTTTTATATTGTTTACTAATTGCGCACCGAAAAAGCGGTTTATGCAGTGATTGCCACTTTTTTTGTAGGCGCGAGAGTGTTTCGTTTAATGTTGTAAGCATTGCTGGTGACGGCACACCGATTAAAAGAGTGATTTTGTTTTTTTCATAAAAAAGTAATTTCCGTTCACCTGTAAATTGTTCCTTTAGCATGGAGATGAACTGATGTAAATATTGTTCAATCGATAACATGTCGGCCGTTTGTTTGAACTCGAAAATACATAATCGGTAGTAGTCCAGCACATCTAGATCAAGTTGATATGCCATAGAAGCAACTGTTTTTTGATTAGGTGCATCGATGATATGCTGGAATGTTTCCTGCATTCGTTTGTTATGGTGCTCCAGAACATTTTTATTGCGTAAAATTTGCAGTGTTAAAATATTGGCCCCCTGCTCCAGTGTTTGCTGATCTTTGTAGGAAATGATGCCTTTCTGTTCAATAATCATACTCCCTAAACAAATATCCAAATTATAGAGAGGATAAACAATAAAGCTGCGGTCATTTTTAAGCCGATACTCAAATGGCTTCATTTTCAAGAATAATTGTTTTTTTATTTTAGCTTTTGTGTGAGGGGGAATGGACTGATCATCTTCAAAAAACACATCATCATATGCATCATAAAAACCAATTGGTAATTGTGTTAAGTTTTTTAGTTCATTTAAAATGACGGAGATCGGTTCGTTTTGTAAGAGCAATTGATTTAATGTAGCATGCACATCATAGCGCTGTTTAAGAAGGGTATGTTTTGTCTCTAATGCCAGAGATAATTCGTGCGCTTCTTTTACTTTCTCAGTCATCTGTTCATAATACTGGGCTTTTTGAATTGCCACCCCTACCTGATCGGCAAAGGCTTGAAAAAATAATAGATCTTCTTGTGTGAGGTCTCTTTTCTTTTGAAGTTGGTGAAGGATCATGATGCCGATTGGCTTAGCATCAACAGTTATCGGTACACAAAGAGCTGCTTGCGGAACATGTGCGCTCTTTAATATTGTCTGTAAATTACGCGGGCTTACATTTTGATGGTACATAGCAGCCATAATTTCATCGTAACTGTTAAAGAACTCACCGATTCCTGTCGCAAATACACGACCAGTAATGGCCTCATTCGGCTTTGTTTGAAATTGTTCAATAAGTGGCGGGAAATGAATATAGGTTTTCGGAATTAGACACTGTTTCTGTTCATCAAAAAGCATTAAATACCCTGCATCTGCTTCAGGAATAACGTTCAGTGCATGCCGCATGATTGTATGTAATACTTCATCAATATGAAGTTTGGAAGTGATTGTCCGGATACTTTCCACGAGGATAGATAACTGTTTATTTGAAAGTGTTAAGTGACGTAGAATTGCTTCTTGTCCATCTGACATAGACATTCCCCTCTTTCTGAAATATATAGAATATTCCATAATTTTATTTATAAATATAGAGGATTACACATTGTTTCGCAACAAGAAAACAAAGTATAGTATTAAAAAACTGAATTGTTCGTCAATTTAAAGGAGGGGTTTTATTGAACTTAGCATCAGAGATTATGGATCATCCGATTTTATGGGTTATAGCATTTGTCGTTGTACTCATTGTAATTTTCCAAGCCATTGTCTTTATAAGGATTTCAAAGAAAGTAGCACCAGAAGTAGGCTTAACGAACAAGGAAGTCACTTCAATTATTCGAACAGGTGCAATTAGTTCATTAGGTCCATCATTTGCCATTATTATCGTGGCCATTTCTTTAATTACTTTAATTGGTGAACCAACGACAATGATGCGAATTGGTATTGTCGGATCAGCACCGATCGAAACAGTAGGAGCAAGTCTTGGGGCCGAAGCAGCAGGTGAAGAGTTAAGTGACAAAAGCTTCTCAGCACAAGCATTTACAGCAGCAGTTTGGACAATGTGTTTAGGCGGCATGGGATGGTTGATTGTTACAGCATTGTTTACGAAATCTCTTGGTCGCCTTCAAAGTAAGTTAACGAGTGGTGGCGGCAATCGGGCAAAATGGTTAAGTGTCATTTCGACTGCAGCAATGATTGGTGCTTTCGGATATTTTGGTGGTGGCCAGATCGCAAAAGGTATGAATGAAACGATTATTTTTATAGTCGCTTTACTTGTAATGCCGGTTATTATGTGGGCAGCTCAACGCTTTAACCAGAATTGGCTCCGTGAGTGGTCACTAGGATTAGTTATTTTAATCGGTATGAGCGTCGGGTATTTCTTAATTTAATTGAAGGAGGATGATTAAAATGGTCGTTTTAGAGCGTCACACAACAGATGCTTCACCTACAAAAAGCGAGGAAAACTTTGCAACGTTTCATAGTCAGGCACATTTCTGGGGGCGTCTTACTATTTGGAGTGTCATCATTTGTACGATAGCCCTTCCCCTCTATTTATCATTTGGTCTAGGGTACCATCCAGGTTGGTCTGTTATCTTAACAGGTTTTTTAAGTTACGGGGCCGTTGTATCGATCATCTGGTTTGTCGAGCCAATTAGCTACTACCCTATTTTAGGTGTGTCGGGCACGTATTTGGCCTTTCTAACAGGTAATATCGGAAATATGTGCTTACCTAGCGCATCTATTGCCCAATCCATCGTAAAAGCAGAGCCAGGGACGCGCAAAGGTGAAGTTACCGCAACATTAGCGATTTCTGCCGCTTCCATTGTGAATACAACAATGCTTATAGCTGTGATTTTAGGGGGGTCTTACTTAATTAATGCGTTGCCTGAGTCAATCCGCGCCAGCTTCAGCTTTGTATTGCCGGCTATCTTTGGTGGAGTGCTTGCGCAATTCGCATTAAAAAAACCCGTTTGGGGAATCGGTGCTATTGGATTAGGGATTTTTGCAGCGCTTGGCCCCATTCCGCCGTCGTTCCAAACATTTATTTGTATTGCAGGAACAGTCCTCTTTGCCGTAATTCTTGAAAAAATGAAAGCGAGTGAACAAACATCATGACAATTAAACAACAGTTAATGGATAAGTTAGCAGCACGAAACGATGAGATGATTGCCATTCGCCGTCATCTACACGAACATCCGGAACTCTCCTTTGAAGAACAGCAAACAGCACAGTATATCGCGGATTTCTATGCAAATAAAGACGTAAAGGTCCATCGCAATGTCGGCAATGGGTACGGAATTATTGTAGAAATTCAAGGGCAAAATCCAGGTCCTGTCATCGGGATACGTGCAGATTTTGATGCTTTACCGATTGAAGAAGAAACAGATGTCCCATTTAAATCGAAAAACCCGGGTGTCATGCATGCTTGCGGTCATGACGGTCATACCGCGTATTTGCTCATTTTAGCGGACTGTCTCATCCAGTTAAAAGATGAATTACACGGAACAGTGAAAATTATTCATCAGCATGCAGAGGAAAAACCGCCTGGTGGTGCCAAAAGTATGATGGCTTCCGGTTTACTCGATGACTGTGAAATTATTGTTGGGGCACATTTATTCCCAACATTTAAAGTCGGACATATCGGATATCGTGCTGGCGCTGCAATGGCCGGCCGCTCATTTTTCAAATTGGTCGTACATGGTACAGGAGGGCATGGTTCGTCCCCTCACCTGGCGAATGATGCAATTGTTGCAGCCTCGAACTTTGTAACGACTGTACAAACGGTTATTAGCAGACGGTTAAACCCGTATGATATGGGTGTCGTTACAATCGGTTCATTTGATGGAAAAGGAACGTTTAATGTTATTAAAGATGCCGTAACGCTTGAAGGTGATGTGCGTTATATGAACGACACTGTTCACGCTACGATTGAAAAGGAAATCAAACGGTTAGTAGACGGTTTAGAAGTCCAGTTTGGTGTTACTTGCACGCTCACTTACGAAAAGGATTATCCACCGTTAGTTAACGATAAGGACCTGACAAACTTTGTCGTTGAAACATTGGAAGCTTCGGAACAGGAAGAAATCATTGCGATTGAAGAAGCACCGTTGTTTTCAGGGTCAGAGGATTTTGCGTATTATGCACTCGCAAAGCCATCCACTTTTTATTATATTGGCTGCCAACCAACGTACTTAGATGTACCTTATATGAACCATCATCCAAAGTTCGATATTGATGAACGGGCATTATTAGTTGCAGCAAAAGCTGGTGCAGAAGTCGTTGCCAAATATTGCTTAAAATAAAGTTGCCTAAATGCCATTACTCTCTAAGGAGAAAATGGTATTTTTGCTGTGTTTAAAACTAATTTCCTTCATCCAACAGGTCATACATACCCCCATCAAAAACATCCCTATCCTCATGATGTATCAAAGCATTATAAATACTGACTAAAGCCTATTCCAAATAGAAAGTAATGACATAAACATATTAAAACAATCTGATTTCAAGGAAATAACTTGTCTCTTATTCAACATAACATTTAAATGGGTTTTACTTTTAAGGAGGAATAACAAATGATGCATCCACATACAGAAATTCAATTTGTCAGTGAGCAGGTAGGCGTCGGTGTCTTTGCAACTAAACTAATCCCTAAAGGGACGATTGTTTGGATTAAAGATGGCCTTGACTTGATGCTGACAGAGGAGTTTATCGAAAGTCTTGGTGATTTGCAAAAAGCGGATGTCTATAAATATGCGTACTTAGAAACTGACGGTATCTATGTCCTTCATTGGGATCACGCAAAATATATGAATCACAGTTTCAAACCAAATTGTGTCGATACAGCTTATAATTTTCAAATGGCCGCAAAAGACATTCAACCTGGCGAGCAATTAACATGTGATTATGGAACTTTAAAAGGTGTTGAGGATTTTGAGTGCATCTCTGAGGAAGGCACATCGAGAACTAAAGTAACGGCAAATGACTATTTAACCTATTATGAAGAATGGGATGAAATGGCACGAGATACATTCAAATATTTCAATGCCGTAGAGCAACCGTTAAGGTATTTAATCAACAAGCAATACGTTAACAAAGTGAATGCAGTTGCGAATGGTACTGCGCCAATGGATTCGATTCTTACGCTATATTAGATGAATTTGAAGAAACTACGGTACCCATTTAAAACATAAAAACCGCACTTGTTAAAGTACGGTTTCCGTTCCTGCATGTAATCAATAAAGCGAATTACTCATCAAATTTCATGCCTTTTAATAAATCCGCAAACGCGTTATTAATTGGCTCTACTTCTTTTTCTTGCTGCTTCAAATATTTTTGAACACTGCGTTTATCAACTTTACCGCCGCCTTCTTTTTTACGGCGCGCTTCGAATGCGGATAATTTTTCGCGGTAACCGCACTTACATACAAAAATTTGGCCTTCACCTTGTCCGTGCAGCTCCAGCTTTTTCTTACATTGCGGACAACGGGCATTCGTTACACGCGAGACATTTTTGCGGTGACCGCACTCACGGTCCTGGCATACGAGCATTTTTCCTTTTTTCCCGTTTACTTCAAGCATTGGCTTTCCGCAATCCGGGCAGGACTTCGTTGAAATATTATCATGCTTGAACTTTTTATCGCTGTTTTTAATATCGGCAACGATTGCTTTTGTATGCTGCTTCATTTCATTAATGAAGACATCTTTTTTCAGCTTGCCCTTAGCAATTTGCTCAAGCTTTTGCTCCCATTGTGCGGTTGTTTCCGGAGATTTTAGTTCATTCGGTACCAAATCCAGCAGCTGGCGGCCTTTTGACGTAATATGAATGTCTTTTCCACGCTTCTCAATAAGGAACGAATTGAACAATTTATCGATAATATCGGCACGTGTCGCAACAGTCCCTAGCCCACCTGTCGATTTTAATGTATCGGCAAGCGCTTTGTTTTGCGTGTTCATATATTTCGCCGGATTTTCCATCGCTGTCAGTATTGTCGCCTCTGTAAAACGCGCTGGCGGTTTTGTTTGTCCAGATGTTTGGGCAAGTAATGTCACGTTTAGCACTTGTCCTTTTTCAAGACGCGGCAACAGCTGTTCCTTCACATCCTCTGAAGTTTCCTCGTCATCAAAACGATTCGAGTATACTTCTTTCCACCCAGCAGAAATAACCGTCTTACCGCGTGCGATAAATTTCTCTTTCCCGATTTCGGCTTGAACTGTTAATTGCTCATACTCATGTGCAGGGAAAAGAACTGCAAGGAAACGTTTTACAACCAGATCGTAAATTTTACGCTCTTTATCATTGAAGTTCGCAAAATTCACATATTCTTCAGTCGGAATAATCGCATGGTGATCGGATACTTTACTATCATCAACAAACGATTTACTTGCTTTAATCGGCTTTGTTAGTACTTTGTTTGCTAACGTACGATATTCCCCTACAGAACAAGCTTTCAAACGCTCAGGTAATGTGCTGACAATATCGGATGAAAGATAACGTGAATCCGTACGCGGGTATGTGAGCACTTTATGTGATTCATATAGCTTTTGCATAATATTCAACGTTTCTTTTGCTGAATATCCGAATAGCTTATTCGCATCACGTTGTAATTCAGTTAAATCATAAAGTCCAGGAGAAAATGTCTTTTTCGGTTTACGTTCAATATCGATGACTTTCGCATTTTGCTTATCTAATGTATGAACGATTTTGTCGATCTTTTCTTTATCAAAACTGCGTGCATTGCCGTTTTGATCCTGCCATGTCAATTTCAGCTCTTTCGTTTGAGCTTCGATTCCGTAATACGTTTGAGGTTTGAAATTCTTTATTTCATCTTCACGAGCGGCAACCATTGCAACAACCGGTGTTTGTACACGACCTGTATTAAGCTGTGCATTAAATTTCGTCGATAATGCGCGACTTGCGTTCAGTCCGATATACCAGTCAGCTTCACTTCTGGCAACCGCTGCATAATATAGATTTTCATATGCTTTCCCTGGCTTTAAATTCGCAAAGCCTTCTTTAATCGCTTTATCGGTAACCGAAGAAATCCATAGACGTTTAACCGGTTTATTTACTTTTGCGCGTTCAATAATCCAGCGTGCAACAAGTTCTCCTTCACGACCGGCATCTGTTGCAATAATAATTTCATTAACATCATTACGTGTAAGCTGTGATTTTACGGCATTGTACTGTTTGCTTGTCTGCTTGATTGTTGTTAGTTTCAGACGTTCGGGCAGCATCGGTAAATCTGCTAAATCCCACTTCTTATATTTCTCGTCGTAGCTTTCCGGATCTGCCAGCGTTACTAAATGTCCTAAAGCCCATGTGACGATATATTTGTCTCCTTCTAAAAATCCATTACCTTTTTTATGACACTTCAGCACATTCGCAATATCCCGTGCAACTGAAGGTTTCTCTGCTAGTACTAAGCTTTTAACCATTGTAAACAATCCTTTCGTAACTCTTTGAACCAACTATACCATACATCAATAGTACCTAGACGTATTTGCTTTACGTCCGTTTTTGAAAAAATATAATTGAATGTCACAATAAATTTGTATAAGAATATAATATGATGTTTAGCTTTTGAAAGGACGGGTATATTAGTTTTAAGCAACAAAATTATTCAAAAATGATTTTGGGTAGTTGATAACGAATATTTTTAATAAAAGGTAAAAAAATTATTAAATACATAAATTTTTACTTATTATTCCTTTTAAACAATATAAAAGCACTATTAAATCGGTATATTCATCTCATACTATCCCTTCATTTGTACGAAAAATCAAAATTCTCTACTGTATTTCGAGAATTTTTAGTAGACATTTGGATAATGTTGTTATACAATAAACTTAATTAAATTGCTTAAGCTGTTTACGATCAATTCACATATTAAAAAAGTGAACGTGTACGCTCCCTTTTTTAATGTGTGAATTTTTTATACATTTAGCAATTCAATTAATTAATTTTTTGGAGGTTTTCTCTCATGCAACAAGGTACAGTAAAATGGTTTAACTCAGAAAAAGGTTTCGGTTTCATCGAAGTTGAAGGCGGTAACGATGTATTCGTACACTTCTCAGCTATCCAAGGCGAAGGTTTCAAAACTTTAGACGAAGGTCAAAAAGTTGAATTCGACGTTGAAGAAGGCAACCGTGGCCCACAAGCTACTAACGTAACAAAACTTTAATTCTAACGAATTAAGTTCACATAGTTAGTTGCAAGAAGCATACTCTATCGGGTATGCTTCTTTTTATAGTTTCATAATGATGAAAAAATAGCCGTGCCGGAGATTAACTTTCGACACGGCTATTTCTATTTTTCACACCTATTCATGTTTCGTTCGTTTCTTGAATAATATAATCGATTTGATAACAGCTATACTGCCCAAATTGTGATGATGGTAATGTACTTATTAACTCCGGAAGGTCCCCCTCCTGCTTGTGAAAGTTCTGCTATTTGCGATAACTGTGTGCTTGGCAACCATTCAACCACTTTAAAACGAGTACATTTAATGAAGAAAGTTGATGAAGGCATCATATCGACGGTGAAATGTCGCAAATTGAAATTATATAGTGTAAATCGATGTATCGTATACCCTATTTCCCAGGAAATCCATTATAATCCGACAATCTCTTTTAACTCCGTAACTTTTGTTCATGATAACGGCACTTCTAATTTATTTGTACTTTGAAGGGATAAGCTGTATGTAACTATTGCGTGTGCATGTAATTATTTCCCTTACTTTTTGCAAATTAACGATAGAGGAACGGTGTTAGTGGAAAAAGCAGAAATGGTGCAACGGTTTTTTAAGTTCACATATCCTTTTATCTTTGTATAAATACACAGAATAAGAAAAGCTATCACTCGAATTTCTCCGAGCAATAGCTCCCCCACATTTTCTTATAATATTTCTGCTAAACGTTTAATACCCTCTTCGATCGTTTCCGGTGTTGCATTTGTATAGTTCAAGCGTAGTGTGTTAACTGATTCTTTATCCGTGTAAAATGGATTTCCCGGCACGAATGCCACTTTTTTCTCCATCGCCTCCGTAAACTTATCAAGCGCATTTACTCCTTCCGGAAGTGTGACCCACACGAACATACCGCCTTCAGGTTTTGTATATTTCACATATGGTGGGAAATATTTTTCCATTGCCGCCAGCATTGCATCTGCTTGTGTTTTGTATAGCGCTATAATTTTTTCAACATGCGCTTCATATTCATTATTCGTTAAATACTGGTGCAAAATATATTGTGCAAAAATATTAGTATGTAAATCCGTTGCCTGCTTCGCAGTTTCGACATGATTTAGTAGTTCATGGTTTTTCGTCAAAATATAACCTAGGCGCATACCTGGTGTAACCGTTTTTGAAAACGAACCTAATACGACACTGTTCGTCATCTTCCCTGCTGCGATATACGGCAAGTGTTCACCAGTAAAACGAAGCTCGCCATATGGATCGTCCTCGATAAAAATGACATCTTGATCTTTTACCGCCTCAAACACTTCTTCACGGCGCTCTTTCGTATACGTTAACCCAGTAGGATTTTGGAAATTTGGTACTGTATATACCATTTTCACATTTGGCTGTTTTAGCGCATCCTTAAACTGTTCAACATTCAGCCCTTCTGTTTCCAGTGTGACACCGTAGAAACTTGGTTCACGTAATGTAAAAGCCTGGATCGCGCCTAAATAGCCTGGCTCTTCAATAACAACGCCGTCCCCTTTGTTCAGCAAAACTTTGGAAATTAGCTCCAATGCCTGCTGGGATCCTGTCGTAATAAGGACATCCTCTGCTGTATAATTTAAATTCGATTGCTTGTTATTAAGCTTGTCTGCAATATACTGACGTAGCGGCAAATAGCCTTGTGTCGTAGAATATTGGAATACCTTTGCACCATTCGCATCAATCGCATCATTTACCGACTGTTTTAACTCATCAATTGGAAATGAGATTGGATTTGGCAAGCCTCCCGCAAATGAAATGACGTCGTACGCATCCGTTACCTTTAAAATATTGCGGATGAATGATGACGGGGTTTTTAAAATACTATCAGAATATTGCATAGTGGACTCTCTTCCTTTTTGTAATTTTCAAAATTTTATCACTTTTCAACTAAATACACAATAAGCATGTACCATTTTAGAAGATACATGCTTATTGCTAGTAAGATCCTGACATGAAGTTGTTATTCCGATTATTTACCTAAACTGATAAACTGTCATAACTTACGCTAGCCTTTGCTTTCTTCCTACTAATAAATAGTAAAGCGGGATACAAATAAGAATTAGCGGAATCATAGAAACAAAGATTGTTCGGTATGTTGTATGGGGTTCGATCATTCCAAGAATAAAAGGCCCTACCCCTAATCCTAAATCGTACAAAATAAAATATGTCGATGTTGCTAAGCCGAATCGATGAGGCTCCGTTACTTTAACCGCAATTGTTTGAGCAATGGAATTGAAGTTCCCGTAGCCAAAACCAATTAGGACAGCTGCTACTAACAGCATCCAGCCTGCAGATGCCTGGCTAAACAGCAACATTCCTACTGCGAATACAGCAAGACATGGGTATACAATCACGTTGGGACCGCGAACATCCATTAATTTCCCTGTAAACGGGCGGGAAATAATGACAATTCCTGCATATGCCAAGAAGAAATAGCTTGCCGCTTCCACTAAGTTGATTTCTCTTGCATAAAACGTAATAAACGTCATGACGCCAGAGTACGCAAAACCGATTAATAAGGCAATAAATGAAATCGGAAGCGCTTTTGGTTCAATAAATTTTTCGATAAACGATAACTTCTCTGTCTGTTGCCCATTTTGCTTGTTCACTGGTGGTAAAGAGATTTTAACAAAGAAATAAGCAATTAGTAACATAAGCGAAAGACCGGTGTTCATATAGAAAATGACATCAAAGCCATTTTCAAGCTTCAGCATGAACATGCCGACGAATGGACCAATGGCTGTTGCCAGAACCGCGCTAAGACTAAAGTATCCAATCCCTTCTCCTTTACGTGAGATCGGTAAAATCATAGCAACAATCGTACCTGTCGCTGTCCCGATCGTCCCGACTGCAATCCCTTGCAATAGACGGATGATCAATAAATAGACAACGCCCCACTCCATTAAATAAAGTGTTGTTGTTACAAAAAATAAGACAAGGCCAATTAAAAGCATCTTCTGTGGCCCGATATTGCCGATAAGACGCCCAGCCCCTAACCGGCCGATCAATGAACCGATAATAAAAATACTCGAAACAAGCCCCGCAATACTTGTAGAAACATGGTATGTATCTACTGCATAACTTGAAATAGTCACCATTAAAAGAAAGAACATTAAAATGGATACAAAGTTAATGATCGATACAATAATAAAATCTTTCGTCCATATAGGTTCTTTTATTTCCTTCATTCTAGCCCTTCTTTCAATATTTTCTCCATATCAGACAGCGCTTTTTTGAAAAGCTCCTGTTGTTCGTCTGTCAGGTTATTTAATAGCTGATCTTGTAGAAATTTAATTTCCGGGGAAATATTTTCATACAATTTTTCTCCTTTTTCCGTCAAACTTATATATTTTTCACGTCTGTCATTGCCTTGTTTCAGTTGGATAAGCTCTCGTTTCGTCAATGTCTTAACATTTGCAGAAACAGTTGGCTTCTCGACATCCCAATATTTCGCGATTTGACTCATTGTAGCCAGCTCTTCATTCGCCAAATATTGCATCAAAGACCAGTTGGCATTGGACAGTTCATGCCCTGCCAGCATACTAGTAAGACGCTGCATATAACGTTTATGAAAACGGTGCAATTGTAAAAAGAAAGTCATAATTAGATTACCTCCCTTTATTTTCTATAATGGTTAGTTAACCTAACTAATTAAATAGAACTCTACTTCATTTGTCAATCTTTTTTTGCTGAACGCTATTGAATTGGCATTGCATGATGCTTTTAAAAAGGATCAATCAAGTTATGCATGCATCTGCATTAGCTCCTCCTTCTCCTTAAAACAAATAAACACGCTTCATAGCCTTAAAGACTACGAGCGTGTTCATTTGTTTTAAAAGAATATTAATAATAAAATACCTACTAAAAAGCAGTAATACGTAAAGTAGTGGAGCTTTCCGTTTTTCATAATCCCCATGAACCATCGCATAGCGAAATATGTCATAAACAATGTCGCAAGGAATGTAACTGTATACGGAATGGCTAAATCCATTTTGTTTGGCTCATCGAGGAAGTCCGTAAACCCTAATACGACACCACCTAAACTTACCGGAATATACAGCATGAATGAGAAACGCAGTGCCGTCTCCTGTTTCATTCCAACAGCAATTGCGGAAATAATTGTTGCACCTGACCGGCTAATTCCCGGTGTTAATGCTACAGCCTGCCCAAAACCTACTAATAAGGCATCCTTTGCTGATAAATCCCCATCACGTTTCGTTCCGCGTAAATTTCGAATTAACCATAAGGCAATACCTGTCACAAACAGCATAATCGCAATCGTCGTCATGCTCACACTATCTGCAATAACATCACTCAGCAAAACACCTAAAACACCTGCTGGAATCGAACCGATAATGACATACAGTGCAAAATTAAAGTCTGTACGGTATCGCGCATTTCGTGTTTTAATATACAGTAAAAATCCAGTAATTAATCGAATAATATCTTCACGGTAAATAAACATAATCGCAATCAATGATGCCGTATTCGTTAGAATCGCGAATGTAAAGCCCTGTTCACCCATTCCCAGAAGTTCACTTACAATCATGACATGCCCGCTTGATGACACCGGAATTGGTTCAGTTAAGCCTTGGACAATACCGATAATAAAATGCTTTAACACTAAAATTAAATCAAAATTTTCCATTTGTATCTCCTAAAAAAGTAGTTCTCCTCTGTTAGACGCAAAAGACGCCTAAATGTTCACTTCCTTACGATAATACTGTTCTTTGATGTGTGCAAGCGCTTTTGGCATTGTTCCGTCCGTTACTAAAAATAAGTGGCGGGTCGCTCGAGAAGCAATTGTATACAGTAAATACGCATCCATCTCTTCCCGGTATGCATGGGCATTGGCATCTGCCACAAGAACAGTTGTAAATTCAAAGCCTTTCGCCATATAGCCTGGCATGATGAGCAACCCTTTCATATAAACTTTCTGTTCTTCTGTAACGAGCTGAAGCTGTGGAAGAAGCGGTTTTAATTCATTGTATAATTGTTCGCATGCCAGCTTATTTTTGCATAAGATGACGAAGCTTTCCTCTTCTTTATAATGCGAACCGACAAGACGAGCAATTGTTTCACCCACTGATTTCGTTTCGATCATTTGTGGCTTATCTCCAGATACACCAAGCGACTCGGTTGTCGTGTTGTTCAAAATCGCGCTCATAAAATCGGTAATTTCATTTGTCGAACGATATGATTTATTCAGCTCGACAGCTTTGAAATGCTTGGACAATGGACCTGCCAGCGAATCCTTCATTTGCGGATGCACAACCTGGTTTTTATCACCCAGCAACGTGTAATGCGCTTTTGGATGCATTGCTTTAATCGTCAACAATTGCAAATACGAATAGTCTTGGATTTCATCAATGACAATATGTTTAATTGTATTATCCGTATACAAGCCTTTTACAACCGCTTGCATATACATGATTGGGGCCAAATCTTCGTAATATAATATGCGCTGTTTCAGCGTTTCAGTCGTTACAGCCTGAATCATTTGTGTTTTTAAATTATCGTTTTGGAATGTTAACGAATGAAGATACATTTTATTTAAATTCACAAAACCTAGCTGATGAATCGCATTTTCAAGTTTGCCGTACTTTTTTTGCAGCTTTTCATTTGCCTGTTGCTCGATTTCCTTATCTGTGCCGATATACGTATTGACCGCCTTTAATTCCTTCATTAATACTTTGCGGTCTTTCTTTTTTTCCTGCTCTATTTTTTCCAGCAGTACTGTACGAATTTTTTTTAGGCGAAAATCTATATCCAATGTGCCGAACTTGTCATAAAACAGGTCGGTCAGTTTTTTAGCGGAAACAAACAGCTTTTCTTCCACCTTCAAATTATAAAATGGCATGCCACTCTTCTTTAGACTTTCAATATATTTCAGCAGCTGCTTTACGTATGCATGCGAGCCTTTGAATGCATAGTGCTCGCGTTCCTCCTTGCTCCCCTTTTGAAGACGTTCAATATTTTCGTAGCTTGTCTCTGCTTTGTAATAAGATAATTTCAAATCGCGCAATAAACGGTAATACGTCGTATGTTGAACATTATCCTCACCGAGCTCAGGCAATACGTTCGAAATGTAGTCATTGAACAAATCGGATGGCGAAATAAGCAAAATACTACGTGCATTCATTGTTTGGCGGTATTCATACAGTAAATAAGCAATTCGCTGCATCGCAACAGATGTTTTCCCGCTGCCGGGCGGTCCGAGTACGATTAAATTATCTTTATTTGATGAACGAATGACGATATTCTGGTCACTTTGAATCGTTGCGACAATCGATTTCATCTTTTCTTTTGCCGTATCCGACAGCAGGCTTTGCAGCACTTCATCGCCTACATAAATATCCGCGTCCAGTACTTGCAAAAGCTCATCGTACTTTACTTTATACTGACGGCGGCCTTGTATTGTAACCGGTATATATTCCCCGTCTGGAATTTGATAGCGCGCCTTTCCGACTTTATTTTCATAAAAAAGGCTGGAGATCGGTGCTCGCCAATCATAGATCAGCACATCATCCGTTTTAGGTTCGCGGAATGTCGATAGGCCAATATATAAATGTTCACGTTCGCCTTCTTCATTTTCAATTGAGATACGCCCGAAATACGGACTTTTATATAAAATTTGCATTTTGCTTAATTGTTCGCTTGCATTCAGGTACTCCCGTTCGCGCAATTGCATCGTTTGCAGCATTTGCGAAAACTGGATGGCACTTTCCCCTGATACATCGTTAAACTCCGAAGATGCTTGTGAGCGTTCCTCAACAATGTCGCCTTTTTGCTTTTTTAAATGATTGGACTGAATCTTTATTTGTTGTTTTAGAAGTGCACTAATTTCCTTTAAATGTGTCTCTTCCTGTTGCCATATCGTTTGTTCCACTATCGGTTCGCCTCCAAATGCTCCGGAAGTAAAATCTTCTCTTTACATAAATATTCATGGTACTTCAAAATGACGTTGGATTCAATTGAAACTATTTACGAATCCTCCTCATTACAAATTTTAACAATCCTATTATAGCATCTTCCTAATCCTAAATTATGTTGAATAAAGAAATATATTATACGCAAGTTTATATACATGAATTTTTGAGGAGTTATGATGCATTTGCTGAGGGTAATAAAAAAGAAGCTTCCGTATTTAAACGGAGGCTTCTTAATGGTTATTGCATATCAACTGCTTGTTTTGATAATGTTTTTGTCATTTCGCAATATTGAACGAATACGCGTGCAAGTTCGCGCAGGCGGTTGTGTACATCTTCATCAATAATTTTATTTTCTTTATCGAAGTGGTCCGCATGTGTGTATACATAGTTTGGTGTAACTAGGCAGCGGAAGTAATCAAGAATCGGACGCAGCTGGTTTTCCAGTACTAAATGATGCTGGTATGTTCCGCCATTGCCGATAATTGCTGCCGGCTTGTAGCGTAACGCTTTTGGTGGAATCATATCAAAGGCATTTTTCAGTACGCCTGGAATTGATGCCTGGAAAATCGGCGACGCGAAAATGTAAGCATCTGCTTCTTCAAATTTTTGAATCATTTTTTTCATATCATCATTTAGCGGACTGCCATCTAAAATTTGATGCTGTAATTTCGAGAAATATAAAATCTCCAATTCTAGCGAAGGGTTGAAAGCTTGAATATATTGTTGAACCTGTTCCAAAAGAACGCCGGTTTTACGACCAAAAATGGTTCCATCGACAAGTAATATTTTCATAAATGTTCCTCCATGTAAATCATTGTACTCATATTGTATCAGAATAACATTGCTTTTTAATAGGTAGTTGCTTAGTTAAGTTCAATTTCAGTCTTTCGTCTTACATTGTTATATCGGGAAAGGGATTAGAATAATTTCCCACTAGCATTGCTAAGTTTCGTTACGGTTTCGTTTCTTGACCGGTTTCAGAAATAGCAGATAAGATTAGCCTTATAACCAGCATTACTCCCTATTATTTGGGTTTTCGTTTTTCCGATTGACCTCTTCGTCCTCAATACCTACTGGCGATAGCACTTCTTCTTTGTATTTATCCCAGTTAAAGCTCACTTCTTCCTCTTCTAAAGCTTCTTTCTCTTCAATAATGGGCATTTGCATTTCCAACATTTCATCGGATAAGTATATCGCCACTTTTTGCTTTTTCCCGTGTAGTGCAATTACTTTCATTGCCAATGCAATTTGCGTTGCCGGAATGGAATGCATCTTTTTCAACGGTCCGACTAAGATTGGGTTCAGCACCTTTAATACTTTATCACCTATTGTTTCTCCTAGACGGAATTCTTGGCGATCTCCTGTAATAAGTGATGGACGTACGATGGATAGTCGCGGGAAATCCATTTTAATAAGTTCTGCCTCCAATTTTCCCTTTACCTGACTATAATAAGCAAGTGCCTTCTCATTTGCTCCCATTGCGGAAATAACAATGAAATGACCAACTCCTCGGTTTTTTGCGATGGCTGCAATCGTTAATGGGTACTCAAAATCGACCTTTTCAAATTGTTGCTTTGACCCGGCTTTTTTCATCGTCGTTCCTAAACAACAAAATACCTCATGAGCAAATTCAATATCCTTATCTGCAATCTGATCAAATTCACACAGCTTTACAACTAATTTTGGGTGCGTAAAATCAAGCGGTCTTCTCGAAAGGACATTGACAGCTGCATACTCCTCACTCTCGCATAATAACTTCACAAGGGAAGAACCGACCAATCCTGTTGCACCTACGACCAACGCTGAACGCATGGTTTTCATATGTTTCCTCTTTTCTTTATTTTGATGTATGTATATGTAGAAAGCTCTTTCATTCATAATTTCGGCAATCCCACCATATTTTATAGAGATAGTGGAAAGGATGGGATTTACGTGCAAAAAAGAAAAATTATATGGATTATCGAGCATTGTGAGATTAAAGGAACATATCCTTTTGAGCGTGCAGTAACTTTGGCAAATCTGTTGCAGGATGAAGAGGTCATTCTCTTTGTAAAAACTGCAAACGAACAGCTTCTTGATAAATTGGCCCAAACAGGCTTAAATATTGTAAAGTTTGATCGTTTTATCGAACTTAAAAAGAAAATGCGTGAATTGGAGCCTCATTTAATTATCCATGAAGGTAAAGATACCCAAGTTGAACAAATTGAAATGATTAAACCGTTTTGCTCGACGATTGTTCATTTTGACGATTTTGGCATGGGTGCACAGCTTAGCGACTGTCATATCGTTTCGTTGTTTGGGGAATCCCATGAAGAGCCGCATACACATGAACTGGCAGGCAGCTATGCGTTTGCCGTCCCGCCAAATTTAGAAAAGGTCGCACACCACATCCTTGAAAAACCTGACAGCTCGATTAAAGATTCGCTACCCCATATTGTTGTCGCATTTGAAGATGGGGATAGCAACAACCTGACTTACCGCACTTTACGCCACTTAACACAATTGCAAATTCCATTAAAAATTTCAGTCGCGATTGACGATGAATACCATCATGACATTGATAGTCTAAAAATGATGGCACTAAGCCGAAAGAATACTGTCATCGTTCAAAAAGCTGATGCCCTGCTCGAGTTGATGCCACAAGCAGACTTGATTATTTGCAATGCCAACTATACACCATACAAAGTGGCAGCAGCCGGGATCCCTTGTATTACAACGGCCCAGCAGGATAATGAGCTGAACTATGCATTCACACGCGAAATGAACGGCTTTATCCATATTGGCCTAGGTCGGAAAATGAAGCAATCCATTATTCAAAATGCCGTGATGGAACTTTTACTTCATGAGCAGCGCCGTGAACGAGCTGTACGCAAGCAGCGCAGTCTTGAAATTTTAACAAATAATGAAATCCTCAAAAACCTGCTGCTCGATTTAGCTTATGCCCGTCATAATATGGCCCATATTTAACTAAAAAATTAGGCTTTCCCCATCACATAAATGTATGCATTATGTTACAATATGAAAAGATTAATTTCCGAAAATAAAGGAGTAATTAATGATGCTAACAAAAGACCAGCTTCAGCAGCAAATCGCCGAATTAAAGAATGATTACATCAATCTTCAAGGCGACATGGAAAAGCTAGAATCACTTGGCCATGCAGACTCAGTAAAACAAGCGCTCGCACGCCTTGAAAATATGGAAGCACGGCTAGCAGAACTAAACAAACAGCTCGCAGCACTTTAATGTTGCGGGTTTTTTAATGGATAAATTTTTCAGAAGAATCTAGTTGATTGGAATGCAGGCGATGAGTAAAGCTTCCGCCAAACAAAAATCAACGTTATTAGTAGCAAACACTTAAACACTCGGAGGATTATATATGGCAATATTAACTGTTGAAAATTTAGGTCATTCATTTGGTGACCGTACGTTATTTAAAGATGTTTCGTTCCGTCTTGTTGAAGGCGATCATATCGGACTTGTTGGTGCAAACGGTGTTGGGAAATCAACATTGATGAGCATCATTACAGGGCAAGCAATTCATGATGAAGGAAAAGTGGAATGGCTGCCTGGCACACATTACGGTTATTTAGATCAGCATACGGTTTTAACTGCCGGCCGTTCAATGCGTGATGCATTACGTGACGCGTTTGCACCTTTATATAAGAAGGAAGAGCGTTTAAATGAAATTTCTGTGGAATTAGGCGAGCCTGATGCAGATTACGACAGCCTATTGGAAGAAATGTCTGAAATCCAGGATGCATTGGATGCCGGTGACTTCTATAGCCTCGATATGAAAATTGATGAGATTGCTCGTGGTTTAGGGTTGGATGCAATCGGCCTGGAGCGTGATGTTGCCGCATTATCTGGTGGACAGCGTACAAAAGTTTTACTTGCTAAGCTTTTACTTGAAAAGCCAAAAGTATTATTACTGGACGAGCCGACGAACTATCTTGATGAAGAGCATGTTACTTGGCTGAAAAACTATTTGAAAAACTATCCGTATGCATTCCTGTTAATCTCGCATGATACGGAATTCATGAACAATGTTGTCGATGTGATTTTACATTTAGAATTTGCTAAAATGACGCGTTACACTGCCACATATGAGAAATTTATCGAGCTTGCTGAAATTAACAAGCGCCAGCATATCGATGCATATGAAAAACAGCAGGAATTTATTAAGCAGCAGGAAGATTTCATTGCACGCAACAAAGCACGTTACTCAACAAGTGGTCGTGCCAAATCACGTGCGAAGCAGTTGGATCGTATGGAGCGCATTGATCGCCCGGAAACTGCCGTAAAACCAGAGTTCAGCTTTAAAGAAGCGCGTACACCTGGCCGTTACGTAGTGGAAGCGGAAGGTTTGGTAATTGGTTATGATAAAGAAAAACCATTATTGCCGCCACTTACATTCCAAATCGAGCGCGGTGAAAAAATTGCGTTAGTCGGCATGAATGGTGTCGGGAAATCGACATTACTGAAAACAATGTTAGGCAAAGTTCAACCGTTGGACGGTAAAGTGATTTTAGGTGACTATTTGGAGCCATCATACTTCGAACAGGAAGTAAAAGCAGATAAAATCACACCGATCGATGATGTATGGAATGCGTTCCCTTCTATGGAACAAGCACAAGTTCGTGCTGCATTGGCACGTGCCGGTCTAAAAACGGACCATATTACTCGCCCACTGAATTCTCTTTCTGGTGGTGAGCAGGCAAAAGTACGTCTTTGCAAGCTGATGATGGATCAAACAAACTGGTTGATCTTTGACGAACCGACAAACCACTTGGACGTTGATGCGAAAGAAGAGCTTAAACGCGCCATGAAAGAATTCAAAGGTACAATCGTTCTTGTATCGCATGAACCGGAATTCTATGAGGGCTTGGCTACGAAAGTGTGGAACGTGCAAGATTGGTTCACGACGCGCGAAACAAAGGAATTAAACGAATTTAAATAGTTTTTAATGAAGCAGCGCACTCTTTTACGGAGTGCGCTGTTTTGAGTTTCGGTTTGTTTTACCCAGAATAAATGTGGCAAATATTTGAAAATTACCTTTAGTTTTCGGAATTTTCCGCCAATATAATAGCGCTTGGCAAGGACTTTTTATTATAACTAACGAATATATTAAATGTTCGAGCATTTATTAGAAACACTGCCAATTTTATTGAAACAAATGCTGTTTTATTGGTAATCTCAGTTCAATATCCTCTGAATTCCAAAAAATTTTTTTACAGAAAGTTCTAACTGGCATAATTCAGGAATATATTAAAAAGTCGCGGTATTTTAGAGCACTCTCCAACTACATATTAGAATAATTTCCCATTTAAAACTCACCGCGCCCAGTAATCCCCTCCCTCTTCTAATTTCTACTTTACAAAACTGTAATATTAAATTAGAAACTTTTTATAGTTTTATACGTATAATTTATTAGAAGAATGGGTAAACAGATATAGGGAAACATATAATAAACTTGTTGCATTACTAATAGCTTACTGGTAAGATATTATTATAAGTAAATGTCTTACAACTAAGCTATCACCAAATTATTGATTATGGGAAAGCGAGGAAATTAATTATGACAGTAACAATCTATACACAATCGAGCTGTTCCTCATCACGAAAAGCATTGAAATGGCTAAACGAAAATAATATTACTTATACTGAAAAAAGAACAACTTCTCAATCTTTGACTTTAGCAGAGTTTAAACATATTTTAAGTATGACTGAAGATGGTACGGATGAAATTATTGCGACAAACTCGAATGATTTCAAAAATCTGGACATTGATATTGATCAGTTATCCATTCAAGAGTTGTACAACTTAATTCAGCAGCATCCTCGTATGTTGCGCAGCCCTATTTTACTTGATGAAAAACGCATTCAGATCGGCTATAACGAAATGGACATTCGTCGTTTCATCCCTCGTAAAGTACGTGCATTTGAATTAAATGCCCTTCAAAAATTAGCCGTAGAATAGTGATAATATTTGGAGTTGACACTGATGAATGAGCATAAACGCGAGCAGTTAACCGAACTTTTTGAACAGATGACATCGTTGGAACGCAAAATTGCTAATCAATGGAACAGTCAAAATCAGTTAGGCTTCTCGAAATCACATATTTTAATTTTGGCTTATTTGCATACAGACGGACCAAAGCGCCCTTCTGCCATTGCAGAAAAGCTGAAAGTGACAACAGGTGGCGTGACTGTTTTGACGACGAAGCTCATTAAGGCGGGGCTCATTGAAAAAACACAAAATGAAACGGATCGCCGCGCTTCGCAAATTCATATTACCGAAGCAGGAATCGAAGTACTCGAACGCTCTCAACAGCAAGTAGACAATCTTTTCGAAAATCTGTTCGGCATGTTAACAGAAGATGAAATTAAAACTTTAACGGCAATCTTTGAAAAATGTACGAAGTTTTAAAAAAGCGAGCAGCTCTTTGCTCGCTTTTTTCTGTTGCAATCAGCTATTGTAGTCAATTATTAAAATAAAAAACGCATCTATTTCAATGCGCTTTTCGTAAATTTAACAAGTTCCTCATATTGGGCCTGAATTTCTTCAGTTGTCGTAGAATCGTATAGATATAATTGCTCCGCTGTCGACTCGAATAAACCAATTAAAATTCGCGATGTACGTGAAGCATCAATAGTCGAACGAATTTCGCCTTTTTGTAATGCTTCATTCAATAAATTATACACCCACTCATAAAACGGCGCATATATTGATTCCCATTGTTTTAAATGTTCACTTTGTGCAAGACCTGCATATAAAATCGCAAACAACTCTTTTTTCTGCTCATTAATTTGGAACACTGCTTTAATAAGTTGCTCAATTTTTTGGTCAAAAGACTCATCTAAATTAACATTTTCTTCGATACTTTTCATAATTTCATCTACAGCATATTTAGCAATTTCAGGCATGACTGAAAATTTTGAAGGGAAGTACAAATAAAATGTGCCTTGAGCAATTCCAGCGGCCTTAACTATATCTGAAATTTTTGTGCCTTCTACACCTTTATTTATAAATTGCTCAATTGTTGCTTCAATAATTTTTTGTTTTTTATTCAATACGCCATCCCCTATCTTGTTGAATGAAGTTCATTCAGAAACTACTTTCATGATAACGAAAGTTCAAAGAAGAAACAATGTACCAAAACAATAATATCATGCTATGAAACATATTTTAATCCGGAAACTCCAATAACAATCACAAACACAGCCACCATTCTTCCTATGCTCCTTGACTCGCCGAAAAAAAGCATATTAATAATGACTGCTGCTGTTGTTCCAAGACCAATCCAAACAGCGTAAGCAATACTTACCTGCAAATATTCAAAAGATGCATATAAAAAGTAAAAAGCACTACCGAAACCCGCAACAAGTGTTACTAAATCTTTCGGCTTCTTCGAGGTACTAAATTTCTTAAGTCCAATAACTCCAATTGTTTCTAATATTGCAGCTAAAATTACAAAAATCCATCCCAATTATAGCGCCCCCTTTTCTACCTTCCGTTCAGACAATGTATCCGCTATATTTAACATCATCACACCTATTACAATGATACTTATGAATACAATTTTCAATGTTGTAAAGGATTCACCAAATAAATAAACATCCATCAATGCCGTACCAATTGTCCCAATGGCAGCGAAAATTGCATAAACTGTTCCAGTCGGTAGTCCTTCACACGCTTTTGCTAAAAAATAAAAATCAACAGTGATAAGTGGGATAATAATTGCCCAATGCCATGACGCACTTGCTACATTGAAGCCGTAAATCCATAATAATTCGCACAAACTTGTTAACCCTACATAAATCCATGACTTTTTCATCTCTTACCTCCTACAATTAATGACTGACGTTCATTCATAATTTATCATATTATATTATTGAAAGCAAATCACGTATTAATAAAGGTTTGATCTCCAGGCAATCAAAAAAAGCTACGGCAACTTTCTGCCATAGCTTTCGTCCTATCTTTTACTAAGCCAATACTGCTTCTGCGACACCATTATCGGATAGTAAAATTTCTTTTAAGCGTGCTTTTGCGCGGAATAGACGAGATTTCACCGTACCGATTGACACTTTCATCAATTCGGAAATTTCGGCTAATGAGAATTGGTCCACATAGAAATACCATAAAGTTTTTTGGTAAATGCTATCAAGCTGTGCCATTTTCTCCTGCACGATTTTTGTGATTTCTGTTTTTTCCACAAGTTCTTCTGTCGTAAAATCATTGTTGGGAACCAAATCTAAAATCGGTACGTCTAATTGTTCAGGTTGATTCATCATGTATTTACTGCGACGTACATTTTTGCGATAGCGGTCGCGGAATGTATTCATCGTAATTGTTGTAAGCCATGCTTTTACATGGTCTACTTTTGATACTGATTCTTCATAGCGTACAACTTTTACCCAAACTTCCTGCATTAAATCTTCTGCTTCGTTTTGATTGCGTGTAAGCTTTAAGCAAAGATGGTAAATGTAGCGGTTGTATTCATCATAAATAGTCGTTAATAATTCATTCATTTGAAAGTCCTCCGATAGATTTTATATGAAGTGCGCACTTGGCATAATTACATCGTATGTGTATGTTAAATTTCCTTATGACCTTATTGTGCCAAATTAAACAATTACACTCTATCGGATTGGCTTTCAATTACCTTACAATGCTGTAAGATTGGTTGTAATCATTTGAACGAAATAAATGTTTCTGCATCCCCCGCATAGTCCTCCCCCTACAAAGTTTCCATTACATAAGTAAGCAATTCATTTAACTTTTTAAAATCTTTTTCAAAATTCGGTTGGATTGTGCTGATTTGAGCGATATTGCGTTCTCTTAAATATGCGCTGTCGCCATGCAGATAGAAACCATTTAATTCGCATGCAGTAAGGATTTCAGCCATTTTTGGGTGCTCCCATGTAGCGATCATCGGATAAGTTGCTGTTACTTCAAGCGTTGAATTCTTAATTGCCTCCATCCGCTTTTCCAATACTTCAAAGCGCTCCGGATACAACTTTAGTACATCGCTTACTGCCTCTACAAAACTATGCGGCAATGTGAACGGAATTTGCTTTTCAATATAATAAGGCAAATTCAAATACAGTGGTGCATCACTAGAAATCGGTTGTTCCTTACAGAAGATGAAAGCAAGTCCCGCCACCGTGCCAAGCGCCTTCCCACTGACTGCTGTTGCATAGTGAAGCCCCTGCATCGAAAATGGTATGGAACCAAACGAACTAATACAGTCCGCACATAGCTTTATCTCATATTTTTCCGCCAACTTCCCTAACGAGGCAAGCGGATTTAATGTACTGTTTGATGTTTCGCCATGCACAAATAAAATGTATCGATACCCCACCTTTTGTAAATACGCTTCAATTTCTGCAATATCGAATGGATTTCCCCATCCAACATCAATCTTTTCAATATGTAGTCCCCACTGTTTCGCCTGGTTATGAAGACGTTGACCGAATTCCCCATTTACCAATACTAGTCCGGCTTCAAGAGGAAATTCACTTTTCAGCTGGCCGAGCATCGCATCATTGGCAAGTGTCCCTGTACCGACAAGTGGTATAACGTAATTTGCCTTTGCAAGTTTACATAACCCGCTTTTCATATCATCAAGCTCCTGCTGGAATTTTACGGAGCGATGGGAAATGGTGGACGGAATCAGCGGATTTTCCAATGCAACTGGTCCCGGGAAAAACACTCTATTCTGTTCACGCAGACGCTCACGGAAAACCGCGCTGTCCTGCCGTGTTAAAACCATCGGCAAATACCGTGCTTCCTCTGTTCCAACAGCTGACGCAAATTGCCTGAACCCCATTTGCGTATACATTTTCTCTTCTCGGACCGTACCGGAAATGACGCATGCTGTATATCCTACATCATAAAAATAGCGGTAGATCGCTGTTGCAAGCTTCGTAAAAACACGCCCGTTCCGGTGATTCTTTTTCACCGCGAGCAGCCGGATTTCACATAAATGTTCGCAAACTTCTGCATCCAAGTATTTTTCTACATTACCGATTTTTCGATCGATTGAAAATGGTCGTGTATCGCGGAATGCAACCATACCGACCATTTCCATATTTTTATAGACGATTACATACATATTTTCATCATGAAATTTATCGATAAGCCGACGCAGCGGATTGTGTTCATGCTGGGGAATTTCCTCTACAAAAGTTTCATAGTTTAATGCTGCGATTGCATCAAATTCTTCATCTGTTGCTGCAATTTTACTCCAGTACATTTGGTTTCACCCTTTCTACAATACTATGACGCTGTTTCCAAATAACGAGAACAAGTGCGATTGTTACGATGAATCCTGCTTCTATATATACACTCATAATTATTCCATACAAGATAAACCCGCCTGTCATACTAAGTGTTGCACTTTTTGTTACGAGCAGGCTCAATAAAAAGCCAGCTAAAAATACGAAAATCAATAACGGTGAAAAAGCGACCATTGCTCCAATTACCGTTGCAACTCCTTTTCCACCTTTTCCGCGATTCCAAAACGGGTACAAATGGCCAAGCACTACAGCAATAACAGCAAGTGCAATCGTCAGTTCAGGAAGCTCAAGCATTCGTCCTACAACTACTACAAGAAGCCCTTTTAATCCATCCCCAACTGCCACAAAGATAAAAGCCCACTTCCCTAATGTACGCCCGGCATTTCGTGCCCCAAGATTACCGCTATTCGCATGCTGAAGATCAATTCCTTTTACTTTCCCTAGAACGACCGCAAAAAGGATTGTACCGAGTAAATAACTTAGCAGTATATAGAACATTTTAATCACCCTTTTTGGAATTATTATTTTTATCGTAGCGTATTTGAGCAGAAGTTGCACCGATTGCTTTCCATATTTATCAAAAACACAATACAGTATTTCTTAACTTTAAATGGGTTTATAAAATGATTATTCGCGGGTACTCCATATAATCATTTAGAGAACAATTGAAAAAAGTGTACTTTTATATTTCCTGACGGAGCGTGCTTCCCTCTTTTTTCTAAAAATCATTTATACTAACTATTATCTATTCAAATTTGTTAGGAGTTTATATGAAGAATTTCGGAGGATTTATAGGCTTTATTTTTATCGGATTACTATTTATAGCGATCATCGGAATCGCAATTTCTGTGGAAGTAGGCATTTTACTGCTTGTCGGAATTGAATTTGAAGGTTGGGGAAACTTAATTTGGTTCATTCTAATTTATGGAGTCATTGAATTTGCGTTTGTTATGTTTTCTGATGTCCTGATTGAATTAAAAACAACGCAAAATCACCGGTTCCACAAATACTTTGCGCACTTACTTATCTCCTTTACGCTTTTAATGACAGTTTCACTCATAATGGAATCCATTTACTTGCCTTTATATGGCGGAATTGTCTTTGCCATCGCGACAGCGACAATGTATTGGGTGTTTGATGCAGGCTCAAAAAAAGGAAAGATGAGAAGCTGATTTCCAGATGTTCTATGCTATAATTATTTCTACAACCGAAATAAAGGGAGGCACTCAACCATATGAGTCATTTAGAAAAGTTAGACGGTTACTTTACGGAAAACCGTGAACGTCATTTAGCGGAGTTAAACGAATTTTTACGTATTCCTAGTATTTCTGCTTTATCTGAGCACAAGGCAGATATGTTGTCAGCGGCAAACTGGCTGGCGGACCACTTAAAATCATTAAACATCGAAAACGTATCAGTAGATGAAACAGCGGGTCATCCGGTCGTTTATGGGGAATGGCTTCATGCTGAAGGCAAACCGACAATTCTGTTCTACGGTCATTATGATGTACAACCAGTTGATCCATTAAACTTATGGGAAACACCTCCTTTTGAACCGGCCATCCGCGACAATAAACTGTTTGCACGTGGTTCTTCAGATGATAAAGGACAAGTGTTCATGCATTTAAAAATGATCGAAGCGTTATTTGCGACAGAAGGTACATTACCGGTAAACGTGAAATTCATTTACGAAGGTGAAGAGGAAATCGGCAGTCCGTCTCTTCCGAAGTATACAGAAGACAATAAAGAAAAATTAGCAGCTGACTTAATCGTCATTTCCGATACAGGTCTATACGCAAAAGGAAAACCCGCAGTATGCTATGGCTTACGCGGACTAACAGGTGTGCAGATTGATGTGCGCGGTGCAAAAGGTGACCTGCACTCTGGCCTTTATGGCGGTGGTGTTCAAAACGCGATCCATGCACTTGCAGAAATTTTAGCTTCTTTCCGTAATGAGCACGGGACAATTCAAGTGGAAGGCTTCTATGATTCAGTTCGTCCCCTATCGGAAGAAGAGCGCCAAGCTTACCGTGATTTGAACTTTGATGAAGAAGCATTAAAAGAAGAAGTCGGTGTGAAAGAATTATTCGGTGAAGCTGGCTATTCTTACTTGGAACAAACATGGGCACGTCCAACATTGGAAGTAAACGGTGTTTTCGGCGGCTTCTCTGGTGAAGGCATTAAAACAGTTTTACCTGCTGAAGCGGGTGCAAAAATTACATGCCGCTTAGTACCGGATCAAGACTCTGAGGAAATCGTTTCTTTACTGAAAGCGCATATTGAAAAGCATAAACCAACTGGTGTCGAAGTGACGATTTCTGAATTTGATAAAGGAAAACCTTACTTAACACCATTCGATCACCCGGCAATTCAGGCGGCAGGTCGTTCATATGAAAAAGTATATGAAGTACCTACAGCTTATACGCGCGGTGGCGGATCAATCCCGATCGTTGCAGCATTCGATGAAATTTTAGGTTTGCCTGTAGTCTTAATGGGCTTCGGTCTTTCAAGCGAAAACTTCCATGCACCAAACGAACACTTCCATCTTGAAAACTTCGACCAAGGCTTGCGAGTACTTGGCGATTACATGCATGAAGTAGCAACAATTAAATTTTAAAAACAAGGTGTGCTAAAGCGCCAGTCCAACTCCTAGTGGGCAAAACGCCACGTCCCTGTGGCATGCCCCCCAATGACTCACACCGTGAGAGCCTCTTTTGGAGGGACCGAAATGTCTGAGGAGTTGGCGCTTTAGCCTAGCCTGGACGATAAACAAAAAAGACGCCAATGCTCACTACAGCATTGGCGTCTTTTGGAATCCGTACGGGACCATATAAAAATAGGGGGGTTATATGTTGTCGAAGTCATGTACGAGATTTATGAGTAACATAGCATATCAATGAGTGAGCAAGTTTGCCTTCCATGCACACCGCTCTACTTGATAAACCAATGATAGCATGTCTCCTTCAAGCAAAAAATACGTGGGCTATCATTGTCATATTATGCTCACATTTTCTGTTCACAATTTCTCAACAAGCGGATAGAAAATAATAATATTTTGATGTTTCTTAATTGATTTTTGACGAAATCCTATAATATATAAGAAAAGTCTATTCCATATAAGTATTTATTACTAAATAAAAAAGAAGATTATACATGTGCTTAACCTATATAAAAAAACTCATTCATTTTCTCTATAGGAAAATGAATGAGTTTTTGATTCTACAACTTTAAAGCGCATTTAAAATCATGCCAACTGTTGCATAAATAAAGACTGTCCCAAATACAGCCATCATATGGAAGAGCGAATAACCGAACATAATATTCGCCCACTTCTTCTCACCTTGTTTTTTTGACGCAGCAATACTCATGCATAGCCAAATGACACCAAGGACAAGTGAAACGATTGTTAAACCTAAGCTAAGCGGTAAAAACAAAAAGCTCGATAAAATTAGCAGCACGAGATAAATATTCGACTGAATATATGTGCGCTTTTCCCCTTTTGCTACAGGTAGCATCGGGATATTCGCCGCGGCGTAATCCTCTTTTTTACGAATGGCAATGGCATAAAAATGAGGCATTTGCCAAATGACCATAATTAGAAACAGCGCCCATGCAGCCGGATGCCACAGATCCGGAGCGACGGCTGCCCATCCAATGAGTGGGGGCATAGCGCCTGAAATACTACCAACTTCTGTATTCCAGATTGTACGACGTTTTGTCCACATTGTATAAGGAACAACATAGAAAAATACACCTAAAAACCCTAACAAAGCAGCTAACGGTGATGCTAAATAAAGCGCCGTACATCCTAGTATTAATAAAATCGTCGCAACGATTAGCACTAACTTCGCAGAAAGTTCTCCAGTAACGGTTGGACGAGTTTTTGTACGGGGCATAATTTGATCAATATCCCGGTCATAGACGTTATTATATGCACCTGCTGCAGCTATAACTGCTGCCGAACCAATAATTGCATAAATAATAGCGGGAATATGATCAATAAAATTTAATTCATACGTATACAGGGCGAGCATTAATGCCGCGATCATCGGAATTAAGTTAGATTTTATAATGCCGGTCTTCACTGCTTGCGCCCACAACTGTCGATTCGATTGCGTTTGCATGTTCTTAATCCTACTTCCTAATTAATCACTTTCTCTAGTATAACCTAATCGGGACATAAAGGGTTAGCATCCAGGCTTTTTTTCTCATTTTTCCATTTAAAATGTCGTGATAATCCTGTCACAATTAATGATTGAATTGCTGGACAGACAATTAATGAAACGGCTTATCATTCATTGTTGTACAGACTCTTCCCGCTCTCGGTAAACCCACTTAATAATAGGTAGTACACATAAGAATATAAACAGCAAACGAAACAGCTGGAAAACGGTTACAACGGAAATATCTGCCTTTACCGCAGCCGCTAAAAGCCCCATTTGATCGAGTCCACCAGGTGCCGTGCTTAAAAAGCTTGTCGCAAAGCTCAAATCTAAATACCGGGCAATGAGTAAGCTTGTGCCGTATGTGAGAATAATCATCGCAACCGTACTGGCCATCCCACCGATCAAAACATTCAATGGAAGACGCAATGTTTCCGGCTTTAATAACAGTCCAATATAGGCACCGATTAAAATTTGCGCAATATGAAGAACATCACTCGGCATTGTCGGTGCTTCAATTCCAAAAAATTTTAATCCGATGACAACGATGATCGGTGTTAAAAAGTGCGCGACAGGAAGCTTTAATTTTCTGCCAAGCGGGACGGCAACAGCAGCGAGCAAAATGACCAGACCCACTTGCCATACATCCCATGTCAATGGAATACTTGCTCCCCCAACAACATGACCTGACACTAAAAACGGGATGAGCAGCACGACCCCCAATACACGGACAATATGAAAATACGTGACCGCTGTTAAATGGACATCCCCTTCCTCTTCCGCAAACAATACAAGCTGGGATAACCCACCCGGAACATTGGCAGCGACGGCCGTTTTAAATGTAAGACCCGTTGATCGAGCAATCACCCATGCAATCCCTAAACAAAATGCAAATAATAGAACATTGACGATGACCATAAAAAACAGCAAGGATTTGAAATCGGAAAATAGCGAGAAATCAAATTGCTGACCAATTGCGACACCAACGATTACAAGTCCTGTATTTCGCAAAACAGCCGGCCATCGCAGCCTATCTTTAATGAAAAACTGTGCAACCAGCACCGAAAAAATAGGACCGATCAGCCATGGGATCGGAAATGAAAGCGCGGAGAATAGAAGTGCCCCAATAAGTGCAATGACGAATACAAGAAGCATAATTTCTCCCCTTTCCTTTTAATGAATACGTTCATTTTAACTTAAATTATTTCGTAATGCGAACAACTTATTAAACTGGTAATACAATAGAATGTGTACAATTCCAACCTTATAAAGCTACTAATTAAATAGAAAATATAACACATAATAACAAATATTTATAAATGTTCATGAATTTTTATACATATAGTTTCACTGTATATTTTTGTTATATAATAACCACTTATTATAATGATATAAGGTTTAATCCACATTTTTCATTACCTCCCCCACCTAATACCTCTGTACCAATACATAAACAATTTCACTAAAAATGATTTTTCCATGCAATTTCATTTTACAAGTATAACGACATAACTAAGTATGTAAGCATTTTCATTTGCTATTTTACGTACTTAGTTGCATAATGAGGACATAAAGTTACTATAACTTTAAAACAATAATAGAGGTGTTAATAGATGATCTATGCAAACCCTAATACTGCTGGTGCAGTAGTTAACTTTAAAGAAAAATACGATAACTTTATCGGTGGCGAATGGGTAGCTCCTGTAAAAGGACAATACCTAGATGTTAAATCACCTGTAACTGGTAAAGTATTTACTTCAGTTGCACGTTCAACTGAAGAAGATATTGAATTAGCATTAGACGCAGCACATGCAGCTAAAGGTGCCTGGGCACAAACTTCTGTTGCATACCGCGCGAATATTTTAAATAAAATTGCAGACCGCATTGAAGAAAATTTAGAAAAAATCGCTGTTGCTGAAACTTGGGACAACGGTAAAGCAGTACGTGAAACATTAAATGCTGATATTCCTTTAGTAGTGGATCATTTCCGTTACTTTGCTGGTGCGATTCGTGCACAACAAGGCGGAATTTCTGAAATCGACAACGATACAGTAGCATACCACTTCCACGAGCCAATCGGGGTTGTCGGTCAAATTATTCCTTGGAACTTCCCATTATTAATGGCTTCTTGGAAAATTGCTCCGGCATTAGCTGCTGGTAACGTAATCGTGATGAAGCCTGCTGAACAAACACCAGCTTCAATCATGGTATTAATCGAATTAATTCAAGACTTATTACCAAAAGGCGTATTCAACGTTGTTAATGGTTTAGGTATTGAAGTTGGTAAACCACTTGCTACGAACCCACGCATTAACAAAGTGGCGTTCACTGGTTCTACTGGAGTAGGTCGTTTAATTATGCAATACGCTACAGAGAATATTATCCCTGTAACATTAGAGCTTGGCGGTAAATCACCAAACGTCTTCTTCCCAGACGTAATGGATCATGACGATGAGTATTTGGATAAAGCTATCGAAGGTTTAGTAATGTTCGCATTAAACTCAGGTGAAATTTGTACTTGTCCTTCACGTGCATTAGTTCACGAATCTATCTATGACAAGTTCATGGAACGTGTATTAGAACGCGTTAAAGCAATCAAAATCGGTAACCCGTTAGATACAGAAGTAATGATGGGTGCTCAAGCTTCAAATGAGCAATTACAAAAAATCTTATCTTACATCGAAATCGGTAAAGAAGAAGGCGCTGAGCTACTTATCGGCGGCTACCAAAACCAATTAGATGCTGACCAAGAAGGCGGCTACTATGTAGCACCAACAGTATTCAAAGGTCACAACAAAATGCGTATCTTCCAAGAAGAGATCTTTGGTCCAGTTCTTTCTGTAACAACTTTCTCTACTTTCGAAGAAGCTATGGAAATCGCCAACGACACTGAATTCGGTCTAGGTGCTGGTGTATGGTCACGTAACATGGATACAGCTTACCGCGCTGTACGTGGTATCCAAGCTGGTCGTGTTTGGACAAACACTTACCACCAATACCCTGCTCACGCTGCATTCGGCGGATATAAAAAATCAGGTATCGGTCGCGAAAACCACTTAATGATGTTAGATCACTACCAACAAACAAAATGTATGTTAGTAAGCTACAACAAAAACGCTCAAGGTTTCTTCTAAGCCAAAGCGAGAAGCGAACTATTAGAGGATGTGCTTTTACAGTACATCCTCTTTTTTATAGGAGGATGCTTTATGGAAAAGTTAGTCGCGACTGAAAAAGCGGTTGAGGTTATCGAGCTGTTGAAGGCAAAGCATGGAAATTTGGTGTTTGAGCAGTCTTCCGGTTGCTGCGATGGTACGGTGCCAATGTGTTTTACAAAGGACGGGCACTATATTAGCAGCCAGCTTGTACTTCTCGGGGAAATTTCGGATGTTCCGTATTATATTGATAAGCATCAGTCGGAGTATTTGAAGCATATGCAAGTTCTTGTTGATGTAATGGAAGGTCAGGGCGCATCTTTTTCATTGGAGAGTGCAGAAGGATATGCTTTTTTGATGAAATCAAAGGTAATGAAATAATGTAAAACGCCATCCAGCAGCTTAAATAAAGCTTCTGAATGGCGCTTTTTATTAAGATAAAACTGGGGGATAAATTGGGATAGACAATGTCACCAATGCCACACTTAATAATAATAGCGATAATTTAACGTTTTTCTTCATATTCCTCGTCTCCTTTATAATTAAATGAATTGGATTGCTTTTTCAAATTTCTTTTCTTGCCTGTAGTACTCGCCCAGTAAATAAGAAAACTGCTGGTGCATTTCTTTAAACTCTTCACTGTTTGCCGTAAACGGAAAATAAGCAGTCACTTTGTTCTAATATCCCTTTTGGATTAGCTAATATCCCCCGGACTTCTTCAAATATCCGGTCCGGTTGTTCTAATAAAATCGCATTGCATTTCAGTTTCAACGTATTAAGCTGAAAACGTTACTTCAATACAGCTGGAACCGGCGAAACTTCTAATATCGCTCAAATTTCTTCTAATATCCCCTACTACTCTTCTAATAACCCACATCAATGTTCTAATAAAACCGCCCAATAAAAAACAGCTTAAGCAAAATTTCACTTAAGCTGCTTCACGTATATTATAATTCACAAGCCCAGCCATCTTTATCGCCGTCTCTTGCTGTTGCATAAGCAGGATGCGATGAGCTGACACCTTTCGGATAATAAACCCGCATTTCTGTACAGTTTTTAAATGCAGTCGGTGCTCCTGGAATGACATACGTCCCTGAATTCACATCACCTTTTGGTTTTTCAGGTATCGTATTCGGCACGATGAACTCTTTCGCACTAATCGAGTAGGATTGACCGTTCGTTGTCACAACAATTGTTCCATCCTGTGCAGTTGCGTAAGCTTTTGTACCAACCGTTTTAATGTTTGAAAGCACTTCTTTATGAGGATGGCCATAGCTGTTGCCTTCTTCATAACTTAAAATAACCGCTTTCGGATTTACTTTTTGTAAAAATCCAAGCGAACTACTTGAACTTGAACCGTGATGACCCGCTTTTAAAATCGTTGCGGAAACATCATATTTCTTCGCAATTTGCTCTTCGATTCCTGCATCCGCATCGCCCATCAATAAGAAAGACATATTTTGATACGTCAGTTTTAATACGATGGAAGCATCATTCATATCACTTGCTTGTGCATTGACAGCTAAAACTTGAGTTTTCACATTTGAATCCAATGAAATCAAGTCTCCCGCTTTCGGCTCTGTATAAGGAATTTTTTTATCAACTACCATCTGCAGTAAATTTTCATATGCTACCGTTGTATGGACTTTCCCGCTGTTAATAAACTCGCCAACCGTAAAGCTTTCCAGTACTGCAGCTAATCCACCGATATGATCGGCATCTGGATGTGTTGCTACTACGTAATCAAGCTTCTTCACATTTTTAGATTTTAAATAAGCAACAACCGTGCTGCCGTATTCTTTCGTCCCTGCATCAATAAGCATTGTTTTTCCATTTGGTGCTTGAACGAAAATCGAGTCTCCTTGTCCAACATCTAAAAAGTGTACGTTCAATTTAGAAGATGTTGAGCCTAAACCTTCCTGATATTTCACTGCACGTGCTAAAAATGCAGAAATATGAGCACGCGTTAAATTATTCGCAGGCTTAAATGTACCATCCTCATAACCAGTTGTAATATTGGCTGCAGCTAATTGGCTCACTGCTTCATATGCCGTATGCCCTTTTTTCACATCTTTAAAGGTTTTCGTGCCATTCGGTAAATCAAATGCACGTGCAATAAATGCAGCCATATGACCACGTGTCACTTTTGTCGTCGGCTTAAATGTACCATCCGTATAGCCGTTAATGATACCGGCCTCCACAGCTGATTGAATATACCCGCTGTTTTTATGAGACTTCGGAACATCTTTAAACTTCGTAGCTCGCTGTGTGCCGTCAAGACCAACAGCTTTTGCGACCATGACAGCCACTTCTTCGCGTGTCACAATATCCTTTACACCGTATATCTTTTTATCGGCGCTAATAATACCTTTATCCAATAAAAAAGCTATATCCTGATAGTTACTATGCTTTGGCGATACATCGGTAAACACTTGTTCCGCACTTGTTGGTGTAGCATATAACATCGAGGATATAGTTAGAAGAAACACTAATAATAGACTAAATACTTTTTTCATTTTCTAACCTCCCTTATTTATTATAAATTTTTTAATAAAGAAAGAAAGTTATTTTTGAATAGTATTTAAATTATCTTTTTGGTAGTAATGGATTGTTCATCCTTTTCATGACCACTCAAAATTATAGTTAGGATTTGTCGCTTCTCCCCTTTTTCACAACAATCTCTATATCGTTAAACTAATATCCTATTTCGAGAAAGACTACGGACTATAAGAAATTTAAAATCCTTTACAAATAAAAAAAGCATGCAGCTTCTGCTACATGCTTAGAAATGACCCGTACGGGATTCGAACCCGTGTTACCGCCGTGAAAGGGCGGTGTCTTAACCACTTGACCAACGGGCCATGGCTCCGAAGGCAGGACTCGAACCTGCGACCTGCCGGTTAACAGCCGGATGCTCTACCAACTGAGCTACTTCGGAATAATTATATATGGTGGGCCTAAATGGACTCGAACCATCGACCTCACGCTTATCAGGCGTGCGCTCTAACCAGCTGAGCTATAGGCCCTATTTAAAAACTGGAGCGGGTGATCGGAATCGAACCGACAACATCAGCTTGGAAGGCTGAGGTTTTACCACTAAACTACACCCGCATATGGTGGGTTTGGACGGAATCGAACCGCCGACACTTAGAGCTTCAATCTAATGCTCTACCAACTGAGCTACAAACCCATAAATGGCGGTCCCGACCGGGATCGAACCGGCGATCTCCTGCGTGACAGGCAGGCATGTTAACCGCTACACCACGGGACCATTTGGTTGCGGGGGCAGGACTTGAACCTGCGACCTTCGGGTTATGAGCCCGACGAGCTACCACTGCTCCACCCCGCGATAATATTATGTTTGAACCTGTTTTAAGTACCCAGTTTGTAAAAATGGAGGAGGTAGAGGGATTCGAACCCCCGCGCGGTGTTACCCGCCTGTCGGTTTTCAAGACCGATCCCTTCAGCCAGACTTGGGTATACCTCCAAAATTTTAAAATGGCTACCGAGGGAGTCGAACCCACGACCTTTCGGGTATGAACCGAATGCTCTAGCCAGCTGAGCTAGGTAGCCAAGATCAATAGTTATCTCTACTAGTTAAAGCAATGTAAGCTCTATCCAGTTGAGTAATATGGCGCGCCCGGCAGGAGTCGAACCCACAACCTTCTGATCCGTAGTCAGACGCTCTATCCAATTGAGCTACGGGCGCATATTGTTTATTTATAAAGATGGTGCCGAGGGCCGGAATCGAACCGGCACGGTGATCACTCACCGCAGGATTTTAAGTCCTGTGCGTCTGCCAGTTCCGCCACCCCGGCATTTTTTGGAGCGGAAGACGAGGTTCGAACTCGCGACCCCCACCTTGGCAAGGTGGTGTTCTACCACTGAACTACTTCCGCAAAATGCTTAAGATATTTTTACTCTGACAGTATAAATAATGATTATAAACTGGTGAGCCATGAAGGACTCGAACCTTCGACCCTCTGATTAAAAGTCAGATGCTCTACCAACTGAGCTAATGGCTCTTGATTAAAATGGTGGAGGATGACGGGCTCGAACCGCCGACCCCCTGCTTGTAAGGCAGGTGCTCTCCCAGCTGAGCTAATCCTCCAAAAAAAATAAGCGAAGCGACGTCCTACTCTCGCAGGGGGAAGCCCCCAACTACCATCGGCGCTAAAGAGCTTAACTTCCGTGTTCGGTATGGGAACGGGTGTGACCTCTTTGCCATCATCACTTCACTTAATTATTTAGTTAAAAGAAATTTCATTCTTTCAAAACTGGATAAACGTTTCATTGAATTGAGCAATAAAATGTGGTTAAGTCCTCGACCGATTAGTATTCGTCAGCTGCATGCGTCACCGCACTTCCACCTCGAACCTATCTACCTGATCGTCTTTCAGGGGTCTTACTTACTTGCGTAATGGGAAATCTCATCTTGAGGGGGGCTTCATGCTTAGATGCTTTCAGCACTTATCCCGTCCATACATAGCTACCCAGCGATGCCTTTGGCAAGACAACTGGTACACCAGCGGTATGTCCATCCCGGTCCTCTCGTACTAAGGACAGCTCCTCTCAAATTTCCTACGCCCACGACGGATAGGGACCGAACTGTCTCACGACGTTCTGAACCCAGCTCGCGTACCGCTTTAATGGGCGAACAGCCCAACCCTTGGGACCGACTACAGCCCCAGGATGCGATGAGCCGACATCGAGGTGCCAAACCTCCCCGTCGATGTGGACTCTTGGGGGAGATAAGCCTGTTATCCCCGGGGTAGCTTTTATCCGTTGAGCGATGGCCCTTCCATGCGGAACCACCGGATCACTAAGCCCGTCTTTCGACCCTGCTCGACTTGTAGGTCTCGCAGTCAAGCTCCCTTATGCCTTTACACTCTACGAATGATTTCCAACCATTCTGAGGGAACCTTTGGGCGCCTCCGTTACTCTTTAGGAGGCGACCGCCCCAGTCAAACTGTCCGCCTGACACTGTCTCCTACCCCGCTAAGGGGCATGGGTTAGAAGTTCAATACAACCAGGGTAGTATCCCACCGACGCCTCCTTCGAAGCTGGCGCTCCGAGATCTCTGGCTCCTACCTATCCTGTACAAGTTGTACCAAAATTCAATATCAGGCTACAGTAAAGCTCCACGGGGTCTTTCCGTCCTGTCGCGGGTAACCTGCATCTTCACAGGTACTATAATTTCACCGAGTCTCTCGTTGAGACAGTGCCCAGATCGTTACGCCTTTCGTGCGGGTCGGAACTTACCCGACAAGGAATTTCGCTACCTTAGGACCGTTATAGTTACGGCCGCCGTTTACTGGGGCTTCAATTCACAGCTTCGCTTGCGCTAACCGCTCCTCTTAACCTTCCAGCACCGGGCAGGCGTCAGCCCCTATACGTCACCTTACGGTTTTGCAGAGACCTGTGTTTTTGCTAAACAGTCGCCTGGGCCTATTCACTGCGGCTTCTCTAGGCTATGCACCCAAAGAAGCACCCCTTCTCCCGAAGTTACGGGGTCATTTTGCCGAGTTCCTTAACGAGAGTTCTCTCGCACACCTTAGGATTCTCTCCTCGACTACCTGTGTCGGTTTGCGGTACGGGCACCTCTCACCTCGATAGAGGCTTTTCTTGGCAGTGTGAAATCAGGAACTTCGCTCATACGAGCTCGTCATCACAGCTCAACGTTAAAGTATGCGGATTTGCCTACATACACGCCTTACTGCTTGAACACGCGCAACCAACGGCGTGCTTACCCTATCCTACTGCGTCCCCCCATTTCTCAAACGGTGAGGAGGTGGTACAGGAATATCAACCTGTTGTCCATCGCCTACGCCTATCGGCCTCGGCTTAGGTCCCGACTAACCCTGAGCGGACGAGCCTTCCTCAGGAAACCTTAGTCATACGGTGCATGGGATTCTCACCCATGTTTCGCTACTCATACCGGCATTCTCACTTCTAACCGCTCCACCAGTCCTTCCGGTCTGACTTCAACGCTGTTAGAACGCTCTCCTACCACGCATACTCAAAGTATGCATCCACAGCTTCGGTGAATCGTTTAGCCCCGATACATTTTCGGCGCAGCGTCACTCGACCAGTGAGCTATTACGCACTCTTTAAATGATGGCTGCTTCTAAGCCAACATCCTGGTTGTCTAAGCAACGCCACATCCTTTTCCACTTAACGATTACTTGGGGACCTTAGCTGGTGGTCTGGGCTGTTTCCCTCTTGACTACGGATCTTATCACTCGCAGTCTGACTCCCGTGTATAAATATCCGGCATTCGGAGTTTGTCTGAATTCGGTAAAGCGAGATGCCCCCCTAGTCCAAACAGTGCTCTACCTCCGGTATTCTCAATCACGAGGCTAGCCCTAAAGCTATTTCGGAGAGAACCAGCTATCTCCAGGTTCGATTGGAATTTCTCCGCTACCCACACCTCATCCCCGCACTTTTCAACGTGCGTGGGTTCGGGCCTCCAGTGAGTGTTACCTCACCTTCACCCTGGACATGGGTAGATCACCTGGTTTCGGGTCTACGACCACGTACTAATTCGCCCTATTCAGACTCGCTTTCGCTGCGGCTCCGTCTTCTCAACTTAACCTCGCACGTAATCGTAACTCGCCGGTTCATTCTACAAAAGGCACGCTATCACCCATTAACGGGCTCTAACTACTTGTAGGCACACGGTTTCAGGATCTATTTCACTCCCCTTCCGGGGTGCTTTTCACCTTTCCCTCACGGTACTGGTTCACTATCGGTCACTAGGTAGTATTTAGCCTTGGGAGATGGTCCTCCCGG
>NZ_JBBOSS010000001.1:237500-452500 GCF_038005185.1 Solibacillus sp. FSL K6-1554 | reverse complement strand
CTATTAAACGTCAACAGTTTTAAAAAACTTTTTTCATCTTTTTTATTTACCTCTATTTTCTTCCTATTATATGTCTCCATAAAATAATTTGAAAACATCTGTTGAAACTCACTTAATCCGTTTCTTCATCAGCTAATTTTAGTTAATAAATAAGTTCTTAGCTCTAATTCATCATAAGGAGGAAAGTGAATTCTATCATTTTGAATACAGCACTTGGTTGAAGGGAAAGTAATAAATCAAAAAAGGAAAAGGAGGATTAGGGATTCATTTGAGATGAAAAATTTAATTGGCGGCAAATTCTTCCCTGATCGGCTATATTATAGAGAGGATAATTAGATAGGATGGATGTAATATGAAAAAACAAGTACATGTAGTTGGAGCTATTATCGAAAACGATAAACAGGAAATTTACTGTGCACAACGTAGCCCTCAAATGTCATTACCAAACTATTGGGAGTTTCCAGGTGGAAAGATTGAAAAAGATGAGACACCGCAACAAGCGTTAAAACGTGAAATTTTAGAAGAATTCACTTGTGAAATTGCTGTAGGTGAAAAAGTGGAAGATACAACATATGATTACGGTACGTTTATCGTTCGTCTTGAAACATATATGGCGAAAATTGTGAATGGAATACCAGTTGCTTTAGAGCACTCTAATACGAAGTGGGTAAAACGTACATCACTCAATGAACTAGACTTTGCCCCAGCAGATATTCCCGCAGTTGAAAAATTATTGAAATAATTAAAGGTGGTGCTTTTATGGAACAGTTAATAAAAAAACTTGAAGCCTCTTTACATAAAGGTTTTATCAATCAATCAAAGGCCGCCTCATCACAATTTAAACCGAAATTATTATCCAATAAAGCACATGAAAATGTCCTTTCATCACTTTTACAAGAAATGAAAACATGTAAAACATTCACCTTTTCTGTGGCATTTATTACTGAAGGCGGATTGGCGACAATCAAAACAATGCTATATGACCTTGAGAGAAAAGGCATTCGCGGACGCATTTTGACCTCTACATTTTTAAGCTTTAACCAACCAAAAATGTTTAGAGAGCTACTCAAATTAACGAATGTAGAAGTTCGCGTTACTGATGTAAAAGGCTTTCATTCAAAAGGCTATATTTTCGAGCATGACCAACATTATTCATTAATAGTTGGGAGCTCTAACTTAACGGATAGTGCATTGAAGGCAAATTTTGAATGGAATGTTTATTTAACATCTCTTGAAAATGGTGAAGTTATTCACCATTTCAAAAATCAATTTGAACAGCAATGGAACAGTGCGATGCCATTAAATGACGAATGGATTGCGCAATATCAAATCAATTATGAGAAGCCAGAATTTAATAATAAAGTAGCCTCTCCTCCTTTATATATAACGAATCCATTAAAAGAAAGTTTAAAAATACAGCCTAATAAAATGCAAACAGCCGCGCTTGAACAGTTAAAGCTCCTTCGTCAAAGTGGTGCAAACCGTGGTCTCATTATTTCAGCAACTGGGACAGGTAAAACCTATTTATCTGCGTTTGACGTTCGAAATGCTGCACCAAAACGTATGCTCTTCATCGTGCACCGCGAACAAATTTTGAAGAAAGCGATGCATGATTTCCGCAATATTTTATTAGGTGACCCTCAAGATTATGGGATTTTATCAGGAAATTCAAAGGATCTAAATGCACGTTATTTATTTGCAACGGTCCAGACTATTTCACGTGACCCTTATTTACAACAGTTTGCTAAAGATCATTTTGACTACATTTTAATTGATGAAGTTCACCGAGCAGGTGCGGAATCGTATTTAAAAATTATGAATTACTTTAAACCCCAATTCCTATTAGGGATGACGGCTACACCGGAACGTACAGATAATTTCAATATCTATGAACTATTTGACTATAATGTGGCGTATGAAATACGTCTTCAAGCAGCATTAGAAGAAGAAATGCTCTGCCCCTTCCACTATTTTGGTGTGACGGATTATGAGCTTGATGGTGAGCTCATCGATGAAACAGCAGATTTACAAAAGTTAGTTCATCGTGAACGAATTGACCATATTATTGAAAAAATTTCTTATTACGGATTTTCTGGGGATCGCGTTCGTGGATTAATGTTTTGCAGTACGAAGGAAGAAGCCCGTACTCTATCCAACCTCCTGACTATGCGCGGATATAAAACGACTGCATTGACCGGAGATCACTCTCAAGAAGAACGCGAAGAAGCCATTGCTAAATTAGAAAATGGTGAGCTGGAATATATTTTAACAGTAGATATTTTTAACGAAGGTATCGATATTCCTTTCATTAACCAAATTGTAATGCTTCGCCAAACACAATCTAGCATCATTTTCATTCAGCAGCTTGGTCGAGGATTACGGAAACATAATGTGAAGGAATATGTAACGATCATTGATTTTATCGGCAACTACAAAAATAACTATTTAATTCCGATTGCCCTATCTGGTGATAAGTCGATGAACAAAGATAATGTTCGCCGCAACACAGTAAACACGGATTATATTCAAGGGGTTTCAACAATTAATTTTGAGGAAATCGCGAAGAAGCAAATTTTTGAAGCGATAAATAACGCTAATTTATCGACATTAAAAATGTTAAAGGATAGCTATTCTGAGCTTAAAAATCGGATTGGACGTATTCCGATGCTTAAGGATTTTATTGAACAAAATTCGTTAGATCCCGAAGTCATTATTAGCTACACTCCTACCTATTATGAGTTTTTATTGAAAATGAAAGAAAATATCTCCTCAATTACCGATTATGAAAAATCTGTCCTCGCATTAATAGGGAAGGACTTTTTATCAGGGAAAAGAATTCATGAAATTTTATTGTTGCAACTTCTTTTAGAAGAAGAATCTATTTCAGAAAAAAGCTATCTTGCAGCATTGCAAGCTCATAATGCTTATATTCATAAAGGGACAATTGAAGGCATTGAAAATGTGTTTTCTTTAAACTTTTTCGTAGAGGCTGACAATAAAAAATTCGGAAATAAACCGTTAATTATTAAATCAAATTCATACTATATGTTTAATGAGGAATTGCAACTTTCACTACGAGACATAAATTTCAAACAATACTTTGTTGATTTACTTGAATGTGCCTTTATTAAAAACAAACAATTTAATAATTACGAGCCATTTAAACTATATGAAAAATACTCACGCCGCGAAGTATGCCGCTTACTAGACTGGGAAAAGAACGAGGAAGGTACATTAAATGGTGGTCGACCGAAAAATGGCGATTTCCCTATTTTCGTAAATTATCATAAAAATGATGAAAACAATCTTGAAACAAATTATATGGATGAATTTTTATCAGAAGATACATTTAAATGGTGCTCAACAAAAAATCGATATATTGATAAATCAAAGGAAATGCAAATTCTTATCCACTCTGTTGAAAATGGGACAAACGTGTACCTGTTTGTAAAAAAAGACAATGGTGAAGGTAAAGATTTCTATTACCTTGGTCGGTGTGCTGTAAATCCAGGCTCTGCAAAGCCCGAAAGAATTTTGGATAAAGGAAAATATTACCCCGTCGTTACAATGGAAATGGTACTCGAACAACCGATCCAATACGATATCTATCACTATTTAGTAGAGGAATAAAATAAAGCAAGGTGCTACCATTTAACTTTTGGCAAACACCTTGCTTTTTTATTAACTATTCATTACCTCTAAATATCTCCCGCTTATGCCACTTAAAATATTTCTTATTCTCTTCTACTCTCGCAACGCGCATTTTCTCATGAATCCCGTATTTCACGTAATCCATCTGGTCAATTTCAGAGGAAATGTGGATTTTCCCGGTTCCATCAAACGCGATATAGCCTTGGTCGTATAACGCATCATGATTATGGCAAAGTAGAATACCGTTATATGGATCAAGTCGCTCGTCATTCGTTGCATCTTTCCATGGTTTTGAATGGCTTGCACGTAATAATCCAGGTAACGAGATGCCACATAATGCACATTCATTGTCCCATAATGGCATCAGTTGCTTTCTAAATTTTTGTTGCCCTTTACGGATTTTCACCTTTGCTTCTGCTTCTGTTTCGATTAAAACAGGCGCTAGCGTATTGCGATCCTTTTGGGCAATGAGACCAATGGCAAATTCCAGCTGCTCTTCATTTTCCTCATAAATATTGGCATCACTCATTAGCTCCAGTAGCTTGATCGCGAGCATTTCATTACATGGATATAAAAATCCTTGGTTGCCGTCACCATTATGTTGAAACGGTGAATATTTTACTGGAAGCAGTGGCTGAATTTCATCAAAATGTTCTTTTATTGAAACCGGAAAATCTAATTCCTCGTATACTGCCGGGAATTTGTACCCAACTACTCCCGAATGATCAAGAGGATTCACACCTTCCCCGCAATCTTCCTGAGCGGTACTAATCGCGACGATTTCCCCTTTCACACAGTGAAAAATTGCATCGCCCTTCTTTACTTCCCTCATCCGCTCCCAAGAATGGGGTGTTTGTCCACTACTATCTAAAATTGAGCACCATACGACCTGCTTTTCCTTCGCCTCATCGTATGTACGCCCTTGCATTACTATATAAAAATTCATACATACACCTTCACTTCTTTGCTTTTTTTAAGTTTACCACTTCTTTTTTCTTACCATAACTAACATGCTTAAAAATAAATTTAACGTTTATATATTCTCTACCCAAGTATCACTCAAGATATAATTTCAATTTTTTCCATTTCACACTATTTCGCCCCTCGAAAAACTCCTAAAAAATGTTATAATCCGAGTAAGAATCATTTTCATTAACTAATACAACCGGTTGCACTCAGTTTTGAGTTGTTTAACAGAAAGGAACTACAATGCTAGCAAGATTTTTTACGTATTATAAGCCGCATAAGCGATTGTTCATTATCGACTTCTCGTGTGCGGTATTTGTGGCCGTTTTGGAATTGCTTTTCCCGATGGCTGTGCAATGGTTTATCGATGATTTGCTCCCGACGAACGATTGGGGCATGATTACAAAAATCAGTGCGCTTCTTTTACTGACGTATATTTTAAGTACAGGCATGAACTATGTCGTGAACTATTTGGGGCATAAACTCGGGGTCAATATCGAAACGGATATGCGCCAGCAGCTGTTCAATCATGTACAGCGCCAGCCGTATACGTTTTTCGATAATATGAAAACAGGTCATTTAATGAGTCGTATAACGAATGACTTATTCGATATCGGGGAGTTTGCACATCATGGTCCGGAAGATTTGTTCATCGCAATGATGACATTTATCGGAGCGTTTACAATTATGTTCAATATTAACGCGACCCTTGCGACAATTATTCTGATTTTCGTTCCGTTTTTAATTGCGGTCATGTATTGGAGCAACAGACGGATGAAAAAAGGCTGGGCCGTTATGTATAGTGAAATCGCGAACGTCAATGGCCGTGTGGAAGACAGCTTCTCCGGTATTCGCGTCGTGAAATCATTTACAAATGAAGAATTCGAAACGAACCGCTTCAAAAACCAAAATGCTCTTTTCCGTAAAGCGAAAATTTACGCGTACAAAGTAATGGCAGGCACACATTCAAGCATTTATATTTTAACTCGTTTACTGACATTACTCGTGCTTGTTGTAGGGGCATGGCTTTCAAACAATGGTGATCTTTCATACGGGGAGTTCGCGAGCTTTATTTTATTCACAAATGTCCTGATCAAGCCAATCGATAAGATCAGTGCATTACTTGAAATGTATCCAAAAGGAATGGCTGGCTTTAAACGCTTCTGCGATCTGCTTGACCAGGAGCCGACGATTGTCGACCGCCCAAATGCAATTGATGTTGACCAATTAAACGGCGATATCGAGTTTAAAAACGTGGACTTCAAATATGCGGACAGCAAGCAAGTGCTGAACAATCTATCGTTCAAGGTGAAAGCAGGAAAAACGGTTGCCTTTGTCGGTCCATCCGGTTCAGGGAAAACGACGATCAGTGCACTGATCCCCCGCTTTTACGATATTACGGACGGTGCGATTACGATTGACGGATATGATATCCGAGATTTAACACAGCATTCGCTCCGCAAGCAAATCGGTACAGTACAGCAAGATGTATTTTTATTTACAGGTACTATTCGTGAAAATATCGAATATGGTAAATTAGGCGCAAGCTTCGAGGACATTAAAGCAGCGGCCGAGCAGGCAAACTTGCTAGAATTTATCGAGAATTTACCAGATGGCTTTGAGACGGAAATCGGTGAGCGTGGTCTGAAATTATCAGGCGGACAAAAACAGCGTCTTGCGATTGCGCGCATGTTCCTGAAAAACCCTCCAATTTTAATTTTGGATGAGGCAACATCTGCCTTAGATACGGCGACTGAGCGGATTATCCAGCAGTCGTTGAATGATTTGGCGAAAAACCGGACGACATTGATCATTGCGCACCGTTTAGCGACCATTCGCGATGCGGACTATATTTTCGTTGTTACACCAAATGGCATTGAAGAGCAAGGGACATATGAAGAGCTTGTCGCAAAAGGCGGTATCTTTGCAGGGCTCCATCATGCATAAAGATTAGTATTAAGATGAGGTGGATGATTGCGGTCATTCACCTTTTTTTCACCATAATGAAGGGGGTTTTTTGATGAATATTCCAGTTATTGACTTACATTGTGATGCATTATGGCGCATGCAGCAGGATGGTCACCGGTTTGACGATGGCCTTCTTGATGTAAATGCCGATAAACTTCGCGCAGGAAATGTGATGGCACAGGCGTTTGCGGTTTATGTTTACCCTACTTTAACTTTGGAGGAAAAACGGGCTGCTGCTTTCAAACAGATTGCGCATTTTCAGCAGGAAGTGCTAAGTGAACACGTTGTGCATATTAAGAAATGGACGGATTTTGATAAGCTCCGTCCAGGACAAACTGGCGCTTTTTTAACAATTGAAGGCGTTGACTTTTTCGGTGGCGACATTGATTTTTGGCATCAGTTCCGTGAGCTTGGCGTATTGTCGATCGGGCTTACATGGAATTACTCCAATGAAGCAGCTGACGGCTTACATAGTACATCACAGATTGGCGTTACACCGTTTGGCAAAGAAATCATCAAGCTGAATAACGAGCACAGGCTGTTCACCGATGTTACCCATCTACATGAACGAAGCTTTTGGGATGTCATCGAGCATGCCGATTATGTAATTGCTTCTCATTCAAACGCAATGGCTATTTGCAATCATGAGCGCAATTTGAACGATGCACAAATAAGCGCAATGATTGAAAAAAACGCACCGATTCATGTTGTGTATTATCCTGAATTTATAAACGGCACAAACAGAGCGAGCATGACGGACTTGATTCGTCATATTGACTATATTTGCTCACTTGGCGGGAAGCATTTGATTGGCCTTGGCTCAGATTTTGACGGTATTGATGTGAAAATCCCCCATCTCGAACATGCCGGGATGCATCAAAATCTCATTAATGAGCTGTTAAAGCATTATAGTGAACAGGAAGTACGCGGGTTTGCAGCTGCGAATTTTTTGAAGCATTTGCCGAAGTAGTGTGTAGTATCGGGTCCTCTATCATTTCATGCTATACTAAAGAAACTTATGAATGAGAGGACGTTTTACTATGAACGGCAAAAATCGAAGCGATGTCTATCCTGGCTTGGAAGTTGATATCGTACTAAAAAAAGACCAGCGTACAGGCAAAACAACACGCGGTATCGTAAAGGATTTACTGACAAACAGCAGCTCCCATCCCCACGGCATTAAAGTGCGGTTGGCTGATGGACAAATTGGACGTGTGTGTCAGACTTATCCGAAGTAAGTTTTTAGCTTTCCTCGCCCTAGTGACATAGGTGAGGATTATGAAGTGTAAGTTGAGGATTATTTGGAACTCATTGAGGATTATGTTATTGCAAATGAGGATTAAATTGTTAAATTAAAAATTACTCCACTACTTACATTCGTAAGTAGTGGAGTTTTTTCACCAGTTATCCCCCATTAGCATTGGGAAACCATTAAGATATTCCCATCCGGGTCTTTGAAATTAAAATAGTGGTTATGTTCAATTTCTGTAATCAATTCAATGCCTTTGTTCCTCATAAAGTGAAATGCCTGTTCGATGTTTTTCGTATTTAAGTGGAACGCTGGAGTTTTAAATACCCTGTCTACTGAATAAATTTTGCTATCTAACACAATTCCTGTACCTTCCATTGGTAGAACATAAAGATGACCGAACTGAATTTCTCCATCTGCTGTCACCCCTAAAATATCACAATACCAATCGCGTGCGTTTTCAATATTGCTTACCGGGATAAAGACTGTTCCAACTTGTTTTAAGATAGGATTATTCATAAAACACCTGCCTTTTCAATTTTGGGCTCATTAATTATTCGGCATTCTAAATAAAACTCCTTTTATTTTTAGTCTCCTCATTACACTAAATGCCTATAAAATGGAAAATGAGCCCCTATCCTGTTCAAGGATAAGAGCCATTTCAGCATTTCTATATTGCCAATCTATTTATTAAACTAAAGCACACTTAAGGTGAATTAGGTTGGTCTTTGTTTTTTGAAGCAGCATTTGCTGAATTATCGTTTCCCGATTGCTTCTGTTCATTTTTATTTTCTTTAGGTTGCTGTGATGCAGGGCTTTGGTTACCTTTATCGGAATTTCCATTTCCCGGTTCAGGGTGACTTGATTTCCCCTTCTCTCCAGGAGTCTCCTTGGTTTTTTCCTTTTGTTCCCTAATTGGCTTTTCAACAGTTCCGTTCGATTTCTGAACTTTATTTCCGCTTGATTCCTTCGCATTTTCATTCCCGTTAACCTTCTCATTAGCCGGCACTGAAGGGATTGGTTCCTTATTGATAGGAGTCTCCATTTCTCTTTGCTCATTTGCTGGATTGTTTTTTATATCCTCATCAATTTCCGAAGACGGCTTTATTTCCTTCGCCGGATTAACTTGTTGGCTTTCCTTGAATTTATAAACCGACATTTCCTGCATATTGGCCATCGCTCTTTCTTCCGCTGTGCTTTCGCCAATTTTCATAGTCAATTCTTTATTTGCGCTTTGTACATCACGAACTGCATTTCCAACGATTTTTTGTACCTTCTGTTGGTTTTTGCTATTTTCATAGATAATTGTAATATTTACTTGCTCACTGATACCTTTTGCCGTGTATGTCTTCAAAGCTCTGTCCAGCACTTTACTGATTGAGTCACCTATCCAATGATCAGGGCTCTTTTTAGTCTCAACAGATGTACCATTCAAATATCGTAAAACAATGACCTCTCCTAATTCATTAATACCAAGTTCCATTGCCGTGTCTGATTCCAATTGAACGTAGGCCATCACTTCATCACCCATAGGAATTAAAGATGCTACGATAGAAAGAAGAAGGACTGCCGCTATCAAAACTGTTCCAAATAATCGCGGCTTCACTCTTCCACTAAAAAGAGAAGGCGTATTTATTAGATGAAAATCGACTTCATCTCCAATATTCGGCGGTCCACCAATTGGAATTCCACGTAAAAATTCGCCTTTTTCCGTTAGAAATACAGTATATTTTTTTTCTATTTCGAAAACAACACCCCTGTATGTCCGCATCATATAAATTCCCCTTTTATATATTCCTTTATGTACACAAAGTGACTATTAAGCAGTAATACAACTGCGATTATATATTTCCGCTGTCGTTCGATCGTCTTTCTTGAAACCTCCACAGTCGATTCAAGTTCTTTTACCGGCAATTTTTTATTTGCAATAAGGTAATGATAGAATTCAGGTGTTTCTGCGATGATTTGCGCAATATGAATAGCCGTCTTCCTTGAGTCTGTATGTTTTGGAGATGACATGGCCAGCTCTTGAAATGATAGACCATAATTCTTTAAAAGTTTGGTATATTCTATGATTTCTTCACGACGTTCTTCCGCCTGTTGTTCTTTTGAATAGGAGACGATTGACGATCGATCGAATACATACTGTTGGACATCTAAGCCAGTTGTTTTATCTTCATCTTTCAATAAATGAATGACATCGTTTCTCGTTGCTTCTTTTCGAAAATAATCGATAAGCCTCCGCTTTATGATCAAATGTGAAAATGTCGTTAACGATGAATCCTCTGCTGGATTGAATTGTAATACTGCTTCATGAAATCCACTCATCGCAATACTGAATTCGTCATCATGCTCATCAATGGATCGTTTGCATACGAAAGAAGCCGTTTTTTTCATAAACGGAGTAAATTCAATGAGAAGGTCATTCATGACCCTCTCATCCCCATTCTTTGCCTTCAATACAAGCTCATTCAATGATGCATATGATTTTTTATTGAATACTTCTTGCATGAATGACAAAAACATAGATTTCCCTCCGTTCCCATTAGTATCGATTGCCCTGATTTTAATGGGTATAACTTAAATTGAAAAGTAATTTTATATTAAAAATCTGCTTTTCTTTTCATTTTTCCAGTTCTTTTATTATTCTTTATTCGCTTTACTTTCTTCTTTTAAAGCTTCACGCTCTGCTTTTTGAGTTGCTCTCAGCTCTTGTCTTTGTTCTCTTTGTTGTGCATTTAATTGTGCTTGAGGAGCAGGAGCCTTTTCAGTTTTTTCAGCTTTCTCCTGTTTCACTTTAGCAGGCTGTTCTTGTTTTGACGGCACTTCTTGCTTCACTGTTTCTTGTTTTACCTCTGTTTGCTCAGGAACTATTGTTTCCGGTTGTTCAGGAGCTTCCACTTTTGGCTGTTCATTAGTTTCTGACTGTTTATTCTCCCATTTTTCAATGGAACGTTCCATATTCCGTTTAATTGCTGCTTTAGCAGTTGGATTTTGAACCTTTTCATAGGCTTTTCCAAGCGCATCCAGATTTCCAGCTGTATACCCTTCCGGAGCTTCTGGAAGCACATTTTCTTCTACTTCCTTATCTTCTGTCGCTTTATCTTCAGTTACTTTTTCATCTGTTGCCTTTTCTTCTGTTGCTTTGTCTGTTTCAACCTTTTCAACAACTGGCAATTGAACAGTTTCAATTGGCTCTTTCACTAAATCCGAAGTCAATTCATTTTCTTGTTGAGTCATTTCAATAGCTTCATTCTCTTTTTCATCAGCTAACGCATAGCTTGTCCCAGTTACCGCTAACCCTGCAATAAGTAATGCTACACTTGTTTGTTTCCATTTTCGCATTGTCAATCACCTCAATATTTTTTTGCCCCAATTGTGGACATACCAGTTATTCGGATAGCATTTACTTTTTTAGGGGGTCGATAAATAAATTTTTATAACTAACCCTTTACACATATCATTGCCCCCCTTACAAATCTAAACAATATCTCAGAATTTCGTCCTTAACCGCTATCTTCGGTCGAAAATACCTATTTTTCTTTTAGTTACGCTGATATCATTGAAACAATTAGATTACTTTATTACACTAAGTTACGAAAAGTAATCAATTAGGTGTGACCTACATTATTGTAGATCACTTTATTTTACACCTTTAAACTTACTTTTAATAAGTAATTTACAAAAAGTTATCAGGGGGATTTTTTTATGACAAGACAACAATGGGTATCATTATTTGTACGAGTGGTGTTTGGTTTTATGTTCTTTTACCATGGATTTGTTAAGTTTCAAGGAGGCATCGAGAATACAGCAGGTTACTTCGAATCACTTGGTTTAATGAGTGGTCTTGCATTTGTAGTGGCAATTGTTGAATTAGTCGGTGGTTTATTATTAATTCTTGGACTTGGTACTCGTGTAATCGGCGCAGTATTTGCAGTGATTATGATTGGTGCAATCTTCACAGCTAAATTATCACTTGGATTATTTGGTGACGGTACTTACGCTGGATATGAATTAGAGGTTGTTTACGTAGCTCTAGGCATTTATTTCATGTTCGCAGATCGTTCTCCATTATCACTAGATGCTAAATTAATGAACAACGCAGATTAACAGTGAATAGAGAAAAGGAGCAAAAGATGTCCAAAACAAGACTCTCTTGCTCCTTTTTAAGTTCATAAGGATACAAGTACCGTAAAAGCGGTTACGGCTTTTGGACTCATTTTCCCGTTATCTTTGAGTATCCAATGTGTCCCAGAAACTGATATCTGCATTTTCAATTGAACGATCTGCTATTGCTTGAACCGCAGCATCAAGTGTTGTAATCGTTTGTTTGATTAAGTAACCATTACTTTTTTGACCGATAACTGCCGATTCATTAAAGTGATCGGACATTCCGCGCATTTCAAATAGCAGTGTAGCAATATCATATTGAACTGCGGCACCATTACGGCCGATATTCTCACCATTGCCACCATTATATTTAGCTAAATGTCCCCATCCAGTAGAATCAACGGCATTAAATACAACAGCTCCCAATTTTTTCGACTTCTCTAGTACTTCCGGTTTTACTTTATCATTTGTAGGATAAAGCATAGAACCTGATACTAATTTCCCGTCTCGTCTCGCTTGAGTGCCTTGGTGATGCAGGTCAATCATGTAATCAATTTTATACTTTTGTAAAACATTTTTATGAAGAGCCTGAGTTTCCGGGTGCACTTTATCAACATGATCACGATTTAAGTCTGCCCCTACTGCATTGTAGCGTGTTAAATTTCGTCCACCATCAGCGATGTAATCATCAAGAGAAAAATCGACATCTCCCATCGCACCATCTGCATTTAACATTGGCACAATAAGTATATTGACATTATCCAGTACGCCTTTTGTTTTACCTGTTCCAAGATGCTTGATAAATTCTAGTGCACCTTCTGTCGTTAATTGTTCATTACCATGCTGTTGTGTCAAAAATAGGATTGTCGGGTTATTTGGATTTTTAATATATTTAGCCATGTAAATATCTCGTTTTTTTACCGTTTGACCAATCACCTCAAGTTGCATAGCATCTTGTTTCGCATCTTGCTTTTTAAGATAATTAACCATTTCATCGTACGTATATAGGATTGACGTTTGAATCGATTCATTTCCACCATAGTTCGGTCCTTCACCTACAGCATAGGCAGTTAATGAAGCTGGTGTAACAGCTCCCAGTGCCAAAATACTGGTTAAGGATAGTGCTAACGCTTTCTTTTTCATAAGACCCCTCCATTACTTTAATTTTCAAAATTATTAAAATAATAATTCATACTATAAGAATATCCACCAATTCGATAATCGTATATAGAGGGAATCTATCAATTTAATTGCATCAAACATAGAGCATTTGTTTTAATTTACCAATAATGGTGTATATTATTTTACTCACTATTTCGCTGTTCTTTTCAAGTTTTTATAGAGTAAAAGTCACTAAACCCTGTTGTATGGAAATTAAAAATGCGCAAAAAGCTGAGCTGCTTTTTGCGCATGATTTTACAGTTTCACTTCAAACATAGCCTCTGTTTTTTCTTCCACTTCCTCTAATGTCACACCATCCTGAAGCTCCACTAGCTGCATCTTGCCATCTTGAAAATTAAATACCGCCAGTTCAGTAATTAACTGGTGAACAACGCCTTTTCCTGTCAATGGCAATGAGCATTCACGTTTCACTTTCGACTCACCGTATTTGTTCGTATGTTCCATAATGACGATGACCTTTTTCGCGCCGACAACTAAGTCCATCGCTCCGCCCATCCCTTTTACTACCTTTCCTGGAATCATCCAGTTAGCCAGGTCTCCCTCTTCCGACACTTCCATTCCGCCGAGAATAGCTAAATCAATATGCCCGCCACGAATCATCGCAAAGCTTTCCGCGCTATCAAAAAACGTCGCGCCTACTTTTGCTGTGACCGTTTCCTTCCCGGCATTGATCAGGTCGGCATCGACTTCTGTTTCAGTCGGGTATGGCCCTATTCCGAGCAGTCCGTTTTCCGACTGCAGCATTACATTATAATGCTCCGGGATTTCATTTGCGATCAAAGTTGGCATGCCGATGCCTAAATTTACATATGTTCCGTCCTGTATTTCCTTCACCGCGCGTCGGATAATTTTCATGCGTGCATCCATTATGCTTCCTCCCTTACAGTTCGGCGTTCAATGCGTTTTTCAAATGACTCGCTATGGACAATATGCTGCACATAAATGCCCGGCAGATGAATTTCGTCCGGATCCAGTTCGCCTGTTTCGACAAGTTGCTCGACTTCGACAATCGTCACTTTACCCGCTGTCGCACAAAGCGGATTAAAGTTACGCGATGTTTTACGGAACACAAGATTCCCAGAGCGATCGGCTTTCCATGCTTTCACAAGCGCAAAATCTCCTGTAATTGCGCGTTCTAACAAGTATGTTTTGCCGTCGAATTCCTTCGTCTCTTTCCCCTCTGCGATTGGCGTACCAACACCTGTTGCCGTATAAAATCCCGGTATGCCTGCACCACCAGCACGAATGCGTTCCGCCAATGTACCTTGTGGAGTTAATTCCACTTCTAGCTCACCGTTTAAATACTGTTGTTCAAATGTTTTATTTTCCCCTACATAAGAAGCAATGATTTTCTTAATCTGCTTGTCTTGTAACAGAATGCCGAGCCCGAAATCATCGACACCGCAGTTATTGCTGACAACCGTCAGATTTTTTGTTCCTTTATCTTTTACCGCCTGAATTAGATTTTCCGGAATACCGCATAACCCGAAGCCCCCCACTAATAATACAGCTCCATCTTCTATTGCCTGAATCGCCTGTTGTACAGAAGCTACTACTTTGTCCATGTCTTTATCCCCTTTCACATCCATACAAAATATTCTACAAAAAGACTGGATTCCCTCTAAAAATCTGTTTTTCTATTGGGTGGTATTTCTGGCGTGCATGTTCTAATAAACTTCGAAATGTTCTAATATATTTTTATTTGTTCTAATAAACTGCCGATTTTCAAATATATTCCCGAGATGTTCTAATAAGTCCGCGCTTTATTCTAAAATCCTCGCTGCATTTTGGAATATCCCCCACCGTTGTTCTAATAACCCGTAGCATTGTTCTAATAAAATCAGCTCCCGACTCCCCCTAGCACCTTTTCCGAATAAATACAGTCTACACTGCCACGAATACAACCAATCTTCTAATAACCTCCCGGGACTTTCTAATAACACTCCCACTTCTTCTAATATCCCGCCCCCTTGTTCTAATAAAATCAGTCCCAGCCTTCCTGAGCACCTTTCCCAATTAAAAATACAGTCTACGCTGACTCATTTTCTAATACTCTCCCCCCAACTTTCTAATAACCCCTTCAATTGTTCTAATAAATTCCTGCTCCTGCTCCTGCTCCTGCTCCCACACAAAAAAGCCAAACCGCCCTAACGAACAGTCTGACTCTCCATTTTAATTTTGTTTTTCATGCGGTGCCTGATAAATTCCAATTTCTTTTGTATTCGGGTCGCGAACAATGCGCTGATCGTCTTGTAACGGAATAATATCCGGATCATCCACATCACCGCTGCGACCAAAATCTCCTGCAACACTTGTATTCGGTAATGCTTCATATTTTTTCTCAGGCTCAAATGGTACAGGACGTTCATCCATTACCTCTTTGTTAATGAGGTTCGATGGATTAGAACGGTTTGTAATCCAGTCATCGAGTGTATGGCCTGTCCAATCTTCTTCATCAAATGGGTCGGTACCTGTTATGAGCAGTTTCCCGCCTTCTTCAATTATTTTTTCGTATTCAAGCCGCTTGTTTTCCGGTAAACCGAGGCGGCGAATTTTCTCTTCAATTGGCGATTCCTTCGTCAATGCTGTTTTCACTATACTGCGGACACCATTTGTTGTAATAAGTGACACTTGCTGATCGCGTGCGATGGAGTGAAATTCGTCCACATCTTTTGTTAAAACGTAAATATGTGTACCTTCCAATTCATTGTCCGGTCTACGTAATTCCTGGAGTTTTTCTAGCAATTCCTGTTTCGTATAGGCAACATCAATCTTCTGTTTCGGCTCATCAAAAAACATTTGCATCCCTCCATTAAATTATTCGTAAGTACCTTTTCCCCATCTCCCTCATACAAAACCTTTTCAAAAAAATGCATAAAGGATTTTTGCTCCAATCAATTCAAGTTAGCGTTTCAATTTTTTCATAAATTTCTTTCAGCATAATATCATAACGGTCTCCGTTTAAGTAAAAATTGAATACGTCGACATCACATTTGATTTCTGACAATTCCTCTCCTACTAGTATTTCATTATGTAAATAAAGCGTTGAATGTGAACCATTTATCAGATTTTGAAAGTGCAGTGTATCGTAAGTTATGTTTTCTTTCGTAAAAGCAAAATGCCCTTTCGCTGCACCATAATAGATGATTGGAATCAGTGCATCCTTATATATCTTAATATATTCATCCTGGGAAGCTTGTTCAAAAACAGTAGGCGTAATAAAAAGTGCATCATATTCCAAAGCCGGATTCGTAACCGCTTCTTCAAGTGTTTCAAATGTAATTTCTACAATATCTATATTTGTATTGTAACTGTCGTTGAACTCCCCTAAAACGGCAATTTTTAACGGCATTCCTTCATACGCGACTATTTCTTCCGAACACCCTGCCAATAATAGAAGCCCGAGCAGAAATAATACTTTTTTCATTTATATCCCACCCTTTCTTAAAAGAATTGTATACTACGTTACCATCAAATCTTCCAAATTATTCGGAAGAGAATAATTAAAGGAGCTGCCAGCACGAAACGGCAACTCCTTTTGCTTTTTAGAATTTACACTTTATATTCTTTCAAGATAGCATCCAACTTCTCGGCCAGTTCAGCGAGTTGCTCTGTCGTTGACGCAACATTTCCCATCGTGGCACTTGTTTGAACAATTGTAGCCGTTGTTTCTTCTACGCTAGCTGTAGTTTCTTCTGTAATCGCTGAAATTTCCTGCATGGAATCATTGATATTCTGCCCTTCCTTGTTCATCGCTTGTAGCTGAACAAGCACTTGCTTCATAAACTGATCCATTTGAAGTACAGAGTGTTCGATTTCCCTGAAAGTTTCGGCCGTATCTGCAAGCTGCGATGAACCTGCTTCAACTGTCATAAAGCCTTGCTGTAATGAATTGCTCAATTCTTTCGTTCCGTACTGAACTGTACCGACAATCGTTGTAATTTCCGTTACCGATTTGGCTACCTGCTCGGCAAGTTTGCGCACTTCTTCGGCAACAACGGCAAACCCTTTACCATATTCACCGGCACGAGCTGCCTCGATTGACGCATTTAATGCAAGCAGATTCGTCTGGTTTGCGACATCTTCAATAATTTTCACAAATGATGAAATCTGTCCAACACGTTGTCTTAAATCCCCCATTTTTTCAATGGCCGTCTGCATTATTTCATGAATTTGTTCCATCTGTCCATTTGAAGTTTCCATCATTTTTGTACCTTCCGATGAAAGGGAAAGAACGTTATGCGATAGCGTTTCAAGCTTTGTTCCTTGCTCGGTAGTTTCCTTCAATGTTTGAGAAAAATCTGTTACCGCTTCATATACTTCGGTGATTTCATTCGTTTGAGTCTCAATCCCGCGCGACAGTGCTTCCATCGTTTCGGCAATCGCCAGTGCACCAGTAGATACTTCATTTGTCGATTGAGCAAGCATTGTACTTTGCGCTTTGACACTACTTGATGCAAAAGAAACTTCCGAAATTGTCCCATGCAACTGTTCTTGCATCACTTTCATATCCGTCATTAACCGGCCAATTTCATCGTGACGATTATGATCATCCATATGCTGTGTCAATTCGCCTCTACTTAGTACATGCATCAGTTGTGAGGTATGAATGATTGGCTTTGTTATTGAGCGACTAAAGAAAAATGCAACAAGGACAGCAAGAATGATTGTGATGATTAAAATCGCAGCACTCATGTTGATCATGCTGGCCATTGCGGATTGCGTTTCTTCTATATTTTGTATGAGATGAATGCCGCCGATTACCGAAACTGCAGCCGGGTCTTCCATTGGTAAAAAGCTTTCGATTATATGGTCGCCATCATCTTTATATTGACTTGATTTTCCGGCAAGAACATCCGAAACTGCCTGACCGTTTAGCTTGGTGCCAATATTTGCTTGTTCGGATGATTCAACAATTTCGCCCTCTCCATTAAGAAGTTGAAGTGACATACCCGGGAATAAATTTTGTACTTCTGCAATAAACTCATTGCCAAGGCCTATTTGCAATGTCCCGACAATTTGCTCATTCACCTCAATCGGGGCAAATGCTCGTACAGCCAATCCGCTTGAACCATATTCAAATCCGCTATAAGCATTTCCTTCAAGTGCGCCTTGAATTGCGGGAATATCTGACTTGTCATCACCGAATTTGGTAGGATTATGACCTCTTAAATATACCTTCCCTTTTTCATCGCCAATTTCCATGACGGCCAGTTTATGTTGCGCATTTAATTTATTAAATAGTGTTTCACCAGCAGATTGAACAGCAGCACGATCAGTATTCATGAGCAATTGCTGAATTTCCGGATCTTTGGCATACAGCTCTGCTAAATATTGCAAGTCGGCTGCGGTTTTCTCAAAATAATGTGAAACACCTTGTTCTATTTCATTTTGCTTATCAAATTGAATGTCTTCGAAGCTGTTTGATGTTGCAAAATAATTGTACGTAACCGTTGTAAACACAGGAATAATTCCAACTAACAACAAGATTATCATTAGCCGGGTCTTTAAACTTTTAAATTGCATAGTAACTCCTTTGGTGAAATCTCTCCGTATCCCCGAATGAATTTCTCATCTATTATTTTTATATACAACATTCAATTTTATAATGTAAGTATCTCGATTCCCAATTAAGTATAAGTAAATATTGTTGCATAAATATAATATTTAAGTATTTGAGTAGGTTCCATAAAAAAAGCATAAGGAAGTCACCGCTTCCTCATGCATTCAATCCATTATTGGCCAAACTCCGTTACGAATTCAGAAAGGTCTTTTCGTGTTCTTACATTTGGCACATTATCGTAATATCCGAACTGGAACATCGAAATGACACGCTCATGTGGCTGTGCATTTAATGCTTCACGGAATTTCGGATTGTCTAAAAAGCCCGGAGTTTTCCAGCATGTGCCGATGCCTTTTTCCCACGCCAGCAGTTGCACATTTTGTAAATAGCAAGCGGCTGCCGCATAGTCTTCCAACCGTTCTTTTTGACGAACATCTTCTGTTACTAGCACAAAAGCGTACGCACCGGCCAATGTGAATTTCTTCATTTGAATAGCAAGCGCATCTTCTGAAAGCTCCTGCCATTTCGGAACTGCAAGGTCTCGAAGCAGTTCATGTACTTTTGGTAACTGCTCCTCTGCACCTACTACAATGCGCCATGGCTGACGGTTGCCGTGATTCGGTGCCCATTTTGCATCATCCAAAATTTCCATTACTGCCTTTTTGTCAACTTGCTGTCCGTTAAACAGTTTAATCGAACGGCGTTGTAATACTGCGTCTCTTACTGATAAAGTCATCGCCAAATCCTCCTTCAATTACTACTCTTACATTAGCATGAATGATCTCTATTTAACATATTACATTGAGGGAATTCTATTAAAAAGGTTCATTATAAGGCAGGTTTCCACAATTCGAACGTATTAAACAGGCGGGGAAATTCCGCTTATTCCTTTCCCCTCCCTATAGCCCTTCAAAACTCATCTTCAATGTGGTAATAGTAGTACTGCATGTTTGGAGTATAGGCAGATGAATCTTCATACGTATAGATGCGGTCGCTGCTGTTGGATGTATGGGCATTTACATACGGAACCCCCTGCTCAATTCGCGTCACAATTGTACTATGATCTATCCGACCATCCCCCGTAAAATCATAAAAAATGACATCCCCAAGCTGCAGTTCACTTGCAGAGCTTACCCTTGTCTCGCGTAAGCCTTGCGTCGACGTTTCCAAATACCAGCGAAGGGAGTGTGCAACAGACCAGCTATAACTCCAGCGCTCCGGTTGTCCGATCATCCACCAGCCTTGCCCACGATTCGGTGCCCCCCGCATTGGAGCCCCTCCAGCACGTAAACATTGAGAGATAAAGTTCGTACAGTCATCCCGAAATACCGGATATTCAGGATTAAAGCTGTCCCACCATCTATTTGCATAAGCCACAGCAGCCATCCGATTATAAGTAGGCAACAATCTTCTCCTTTTTTCACAGCGTATGTCGAGTACTTTCTAATTATGAAAGTGTTGTGAATGTAGAGCAAAAATCCCCTGTTTTTGTAAATCTTTGATACAATTATTTTATCGAAATTATGAAACGGTTAGGGGGAATTATGATGACACAACATGCAGAAAGGGAAATTTTTCTTCCTATAACCCTTTGCGATAAAAAAGGGAATTTAAATCCGGAAGCAATCGGTTTTGCACGTAGACCTATTATCGACAGTAATTTGTCAGGGCATTTTATGCGCAAGAAAAAATGGAATTACTGGTGTGTATATGGTGAGGAAATTTTATTTTCCGCGACAATCAGTCATATGGATTATGCGGCTGTATGCTTTGTTTATTTCCTCGAATACGAGACACAACGTTACTTTGAAAAAACAATCTTAATTCCACTTGGGGCAAAAGTAAAAATGCCGACGCAAGTGCTGGAAACAATTCAATATAAAAATACGGAAATGTCCATCCAACTTACATACTTCAATCGCGAGACCCATTTAACAGTGACCGCGCCTGATTTTGATGGTGACCCTTTGCATGCAGAGCTCACAATTGCACATCCGAAAGGCGATGACTCCCTCAATGTGGTCATTCCATGGAATCGCCGTACATTCCAATTTACGGCGAAACATCACACGTTACCAACTTCGGGTTCTGTAAAAATCGGGAACCGCACCTTTACGTTTACACCGGAAGAAAGCTTTGCTGTACTCGATTATGGCCGCGGTGTTTGGCCTCGTGAAGCAACATGGAATTGGGGCATGGCATCACAGAGAGTTCGTGGTCAGCGGATTGGTTTGAACTTTGGCGGTAAATGGACGGATGGAACAGGCATGACCGAAAATGCCATTTTTATCGACGGGCATATGACGAAAATTCATGAAGATGTTCTGTTTCACTATGATCGTACCAATTTCATGCATCCGTGGACGATCAAAACGAAATTCAGCGGACGCGTCAACTTAACTTTCACACCATTTTTTGAACGTGTAGCAGAAACGAATGCTAAACTCATCGTTTCCTCTGTCCACCAAATGGTCGGTTATTATGATGGATTTATTCAGCTTGATGATGGCAAAACACTGCATATCCAGCAAATGCTTGGCTGCATTGAAGAACATGTTGCAAAGTGGTAACGCGTGAGGGGGAAATTTAATGACAGCTCAAGATTTTAAACAGGAACAACAGCGCCTGCACGAAACGATCCATTATATGGACCGGATATTAAATAGCTCAAAAAGAGATATTGAGACGGCACAGGAAAATATTCGTACTGCGATGGCCAATGTGGAATATTTGGATTCCAGTGACAGCTTCCTGAACATTTTAATGAATACCCGCTTTTTCGAGCTTGCCCGTAATCAAAAAGAAGGGTTGGAAGCGATACGTCAAAAACCGTATTTTGCACGAATCCATTTTCAGCGTGAAAACGAAGATGAGGAATTTCTTTATATCGGAAAAACCTCGCTTTTCCACAGCGAAACACATGAACCAATCATTGTTGATTGGCGCTCCCCTGTCGCAAACGTCTACTACGATGGCCGGCTTGGCGATATTACATACGATGTCCGGGATGAAACACATTCCGGTCATTTGTTTGCCAAGCGCCAATATAAAATTGAAAATGGCGAGCTGATCAATTACCGTGATGTCGATTTAACAACAAATGATGAGCTCCTCCAGGAAGCGCTCGAAGGAAAAGCCGATGTCCGGTTAACGGAAATCGTCTCCACTATCCAAAAAGAACAAAATGAAATTATTCGTGCACATCTACGCCAGCCGATTCTTGTACAAGGTGCGGCAGGTTCAGGTAAAACAACAATTGCCCTCCACCGGATTTCGTATTTCCTTTATACGATGGGCGAGTATTTCAATCCCGAACAGTTAATGATTCTCGCACCGAACCGGTTATTTATCGATTATATTGCCGATGTATTACCGGAGCTTGGCGTCGATAAAATTTGCCAGACAACATATGCGCAATATGTGCTTGATGCACTGAACCTAAAATTAAAACTTCAAAATCCGAATGAACAACTCGAGCAGCTCATCGCAAACCCATCCGTACAGCAAGAGTATGCCATGATTTCGAAAACAAAAGGCAGTCCATTTTACGAGCTCATGATGAACCGCTATATCGAGCACTATGAACAACAGCTTGCAGCATTGTTTGAAGATGTATTCATTGAAAAATACCGCATTATGAAAGGCGAACATTTACGAAAGCTGTTTTTGGTAGAATTTCATTATATGCCTGTGGAAAAACGGCTTGAACGTATTAAAAAGGTTATTCAAACAGAGGTAAAGCGGAAAACCGCAGCAGTGCTCGCGACATTGAATACGCGCTATGAAGATGCAATCGGCCGTGCGCTAAATGGCATGCGAGACGCAGAGAAACGCCGTCGTACAGTAACAAAACTGATTGATGAACGGGATGCCCGCGTTCCAAAAATTAAACAGGAAGCAAAATCCGTTGCAACAGTTTATATGAAGAAGTTCCAAAAAGTGAAAGTGAAGCAGCTATACCGAGAGCTTTTGACGAACCGTGAATTATTGGGTGAAGTGGCTCCAGAATGGCCCTTGGAAGATGTTGCTCATTTTATAAAGGCTCACCAGAAAGAACGGTGGGTGCTGGAAGATTTGGCTGCCCTTTACTTTTTGCAGGCAAAGATCAAAGGTATTGATGATAAGTGGAAAATGCGCGTCGTGTTTATCGATGAAGTACAGGATTACAGCTATTTTCAGCTTGCTGCCTTAAAGGCAGGCCTTGAAACGGATATGTTTACAATGGTTGGCGATCTCGCGCAAGGAATCCATAGCTACCGGTCCCTGACAGAGTGGCAGCCTGTACTTTCTCTTTTCCCGCGCGCAACGTATGCAACACTTCAAAAAAGCTACCGAACAACAATTGAAATTATGGATGTTGCCAATGAAATCCTGATGCAGATGGATGAGGATTTACCTCTAGTTGAACCTGTTGTCCGTCATGGAAAAGAACCTGAATTTATCGTTGCGGAAGGGTTTGATCCCGCTATTATTCAAGACGTGCTTGTAAAAATCCGCGACAATCAGCATCAATCCATTGCGCTTATTTGCAAGACGACACATGAAGCCGTTCAGTTAATCGGACAGCTTGAAAACTCCGCTGTCCCTGCTCAGTTACTTGATGAGAATTCAGCAATTGATCAGCAAAAACTTCTCGTCATCCCAAGTCACTTGGCAAAAGGGTTAGAGTTTGATGCGGTCATTCTCACGTCATTTGACACACCATATGATGACAACCCTCTTGACCGGAAACTGCTGTATGTAGCCTTAACCCGCGCCATGCACGAGCTTTATTTGATTGGCCCTTCGAAAGAGGCTTTTTTAATGAAGTGAACGCAGGTATGCGTTTATTAACCTAACAAGTTATAGAGTGTTCTCATATAGCTCTTTAGTTAATTCCGCTGTTCTTTGTGCCCGCCTTTATACCGTTACGCTATAGAGGCGGGCTTACAGTGGAAAGCGCTGTATCCAATCCCCTTCACCCTTCATGTAAAAGTAGTTTCCTTTAACAAACCTTTAATAAGCCTTGCTGATGCATAGCAAAGTTCACCATTATCTAAATTAATAGATCTTTCTTTTGAATCAATGTTTTTTATCTTACTTTTATTCACTATAAAAGATTTATGACAGCGGTAAAAATCAGGATGTAACCCTTCATAATTTTTTAACCGTCCGTAAAATTCAATATGTTCATTTTCCAAATGTAAGATAATTTTATGGGAGTCTGGTGAAGCTTCAAAAAAATAAATGTTTTGAAAATCGATATTATGCGTACGTCCCGTTGTTTTGATTTGCAGTTTTTGAATATTGTCTTGTTCACCCAACTTTAAATAACGTCGGTGAGCTTCTTTTAAAGTTGACAATAACTTTTCCTTTAACGAATCTGGATTATCTTTAATAATAAAATCTAGTGCAGCCAATTTATAAATAAACGTAAGAAAGCTCATTTCTGCATGTGTTGTAATATACACTAAGCTGGCAATAGGATCCTCTTCCCGAATTTTGCTTCCTAATGTAATACCTGTAATTTCGTCTTTTAAATCGATATCTAAAAAATAACAGTCCGCCTTGTCTTCTTGTAAAAATGATAAAACATCATGAGGGTTAGCTGTAGCAAGTACTACTTTTATTCCGTTATCTTCCATCATAGCGTAGTTCTCGATTATTTCTTTCGTTTTCTCCAATTGAACTCGATCATCTTCACAAATAACAATATTCATATAATCTACCCCTTTTTAAACTCCATTTCCTGAATAAAATAAGGAGGGCTAATTTTTGTATTTAAACTAACATTTTGTAATTTATTTTTCATTTGACGTAAATTAGCTAAGCCTATACCTCGACTCTCTCCCTTAGTTGAAAAACCCTCTTGGTAAATTTCATGTACTTTTATATTTGTAGATTCATCAAATTTGTTAGTTACGACTAATAAAATGGCTTCATTTATTTGAATAAAGGCAACGCGTACTTGGCCATTCTCGATTTCCCGTGCTGCTTCAATTGCATTGTCCAGCACAATACCTACCATACGATTTAAAATAATCGGATCTACCGGTATATCATTGATTTCTTCCACAATTTCAATATGAAAGGGAACGTGATGGGATTGTGCCTGTAAGATTTTTGTCGTTAATAACCCTTTCAAACTATTTATTTTTAGATTATTCAACACCATCATCGATTGCTGATTTAATTGTTCCTGATGATTCGTTTCTAATATATGGTCATAAAAGTATGTATGGAGACCCTCATAATTTTTATCATCAATAAATGTACGTAAAGAAGATAAGATATTAACGTAATCATGTTTAAACTTACGCATATCCTGATTAATTTGTTCAAGTGAGGCAACATAGGATTCGAAGTTATTTATTTCTTGTTCCCGTTGTTCCATTTTAAATTGTTTAATTGCTAAAAAGACAATGACAAAAATACTGATTGTCAGTAACGCTAGATAAATCAAAAACATTGCCAAATTATTCTGGACGCTCTCATTAAAATTTTCATGGTCAATATTCATGATGTTGATATACATAAACACTACTGTAATTACACTGAGAAACACTAGTATATAGGATACGTAATGATGTAATACCCATCGATTAATCAAATATTTAGCAATGCGTTTATAACAAAAAGCAAAAAGTAAGCCCAATAAAATGAACAATATCGTAAAGCTGAAAAATGTTAGTTGTTCATTGTTGATTCCACCAAGCAAATAGAAAATCACTATACTTGAAATATTATCCGAAATAACTAAAAAAATAAGGGCCATAAATACATGGAAAATATGAATAACGACACGGGTTTTGCGATAAATCATTATTGCCAATATAGCTAAATAATATAAAATCGAGATTGCATCAAAAAATTGAAACAATATAAAAGTTGGTAAAAATATAATTAGTAAAATCGTTAGTAATTGTTTTTTTGACCATGACAGGTCCAATACATATGTGCTAAAAAATAGTAACATTATATATTGAATAATGAACAATAAAATGAATTCAATTGTAAGTCCATCCACTCATTACCACTCCGTTATAATTTCACTTTATATCCATTATATACTAATTAAAAAAATTAAAAAGTTTTTCCAAAAGCTGCTTTAGCTCTTGAAAAAACTCTTATAACCTTCTGTGATAAAGGAAAACCGAATACCTATTATTTAAATTAAAATAATTGTTTTATTGTTAAACTATCGGATTTCAGAACGCCTTTTGGATAAATTTTTGCAGCTACACCGGCAAATAAGGCAATAAATAAAATCATGATCATCAATGAAACGATAATTTCAACCGGAGCAATTGTATTATAGACAATACGAATCAATACGCTCATTGGTGCTGTAAATGGAATGTACGAGGTTACTTTTGTCAACGTCCCTTCCGGATAATCCATGACAAACAATATTTCTACTGTCAAACTGGCCATTAATAAAATCACGATTGGCATTGTTGCACTCGATAAATCATCCGGACGGCTTACCATCGATCCTACAATTGCAAACAAAGTCGCATAGATGAAATATCCAATGATGAAGAAAATGAGAATATATGCTGCTGTTTCCCAAGTAATTGTCTCTATTACAGCCTGGACAAATGAACCTTCAGGAATATTAAAAACCCCTAAGTTTGCCCATAACAGAAGGCCTCCGATAAAGATAAATAATTGAGCTAAGCTTGCTAGTCCAATACCTAAAATTTTGCCGTACATCATCGGTACTGGCGCTACCTTTGTAATCATGACCTCCATCACTCGGGAAGATTTTTCAGAGGCAATTGCTGTTGCGACATTATTCCCGTATGTGGAAATGGCTAAAAACATAATCGCAATCAATCCATAGACAATAAGTAAGGCATTTGGCTCTGTTTCATATAATGATTCAAAGTTAGTCTGCAATGGTGCGTTTAATGCCTGAACAACTGTCGGATGAATGGATTGAGCTTCCACAATAGACGCCACTCTCTTTTGTTCAATATAAGATTCTAACGCGAGCAGTAGTTCATTGTTCACTTTTGGCATAAAAATATTTAGCTGCATTAAGTCCAATCGATCTTCCAATACAAAAAAGCCGGCGAGTTCTTCTGTTTTAATCTCTTCTTTTAGGCTCTCTACCCTTCCATCGTTTACAATCTGCCAGTTCCCAACCACCCCAGATAGCTCTTGTTCGGATAAATTTAAAGATGTTCGATTCACAAGTTTATATGTTTCTTCTGAACCGTCCTTCGTGAAGCTTTTAAGAATCGACGGGGAGGCAAATAGCAATACACTTAATACGAGCATGCCGAGCGTAATATATATATATGCTTTTGTCTTCACAGCTTCTTTGAAAACGGTGCTGAATACAATATTGAAATTACGCAATGACATCGCCTCCCGTCCGTTCAATAAAGATTTCATGCAAGCTTGGATCTTTTAACGAAATCCCCTGAAGTTCGAATTTCTCGCCAAACTCCTGAATGAGCTGATATATTTTTTCACTTCTTGGAATTCGTAACTTATAACGGTTGTTTTCCTCGGTGAAATCATATTGTTTAAGCGTAAGATAGTCCTTCAAGTCGGCAGCTGAAGTTTCCAGCTCCAAGTAGCGGTAGTCATAGGAGCTCTTTACATTTGCCAACTTGTCAGAAACAATCATATTCCCATCCTTTAAAATACAGATTTGGCTGCAGAATGATTCAACTTGTTCCATTTGGTGGCTGCAAAAAATGATTGTTTTCTTTTTAGCGATTAATTCTTTTACGACTCTTTTTAACATATCTGCATTAACGGGATCTAACCCGCTAAACGGCTCATCTAAAATGATAAAATTCGGGTCATGTATTATCGCAGTAATTAATTGTACTTTTTGCTGGTTCCCTTTCGACAATTGTTCGGTACGCTTTTTCGCCGCATAAGAGATTTCAAGCTTTTCCAACCACTTTAGTGCCTCGCTTTTCGCCTCTTTTTTGCTCATACCTTCCAACATACCAAAGTAAATAATTTGATCTAAAACATTCATTTTAGCGTAAAGTCCACGTTCCTCAGGTAAATAACCTATTTTCAAGTTTTTCTTTGAGAAAGGCTTTCCTTTCCATAAGATTTGACCACTATCCTTAGGAATCAGCTCTAGCATCATACGTATGGTTGTTGTTTTTCCTGCACCATTTCTGCCTAGCATACCAAGGATTTGTCCTTCTTCTAATTGAATGGAAATATTGTTCACTGCTTTTTTATTGCCAAAGCTTTTATTTAAATTTTTAATTTGAAAGGTCATTTGCACGGTTACTCCCTTAGCTGAACATTTTAATAATAGAAATAACGACGACTCCAATACCAACTCCAACTACAGTTCTTAAAATATTTTTCATTTTATTGCCTCCTTTTATGTTTAACTACGTAATGATTTTCTGTTCAAATGCCTTACTGATCGACTCGATATAATTCGGTACTTTAAAATAGGTATTAATCCGATAAAGTGACTGATCAATTTCTTCTGCTGACATCCCCCGTTTATGCTGGATGAACTCAAATGTATGACCAACCGCTAAATCTCTTAGGATTTTTTTATCCAACTCTTTTAATGAAACCTCAAGTAAATTTGATATATTACTCTTAAACGATTCCATTAGTAGTACAAATTCGTCCAACCTTGTATTTTTTGTCACACTTGCCCAGCGTTCTTCATCTTTTAATAGATGGTAAACCTCCCCCATTCTTGAATCTACAAGAAGCATAATGTCTACTTCGGGGCCCTTCACTTTTTTTAAACTTTCAATAATCAGCGCAAAATGCTGGTTTGTTGTTTCAATTACCACTACATCAATACACTGTTCTTTAATCTTTTTCCGTAATGTCTGATTAAAAAGAGGAGCTTGAATGGCATAAGTATCTACTTGCCAAGCCGGGCGCTTATCACGAATCGCTATTTGTAATGCTTCGATAAACAACGTAGACATTGAAACAATCAATACTTTCAAAATATCCCCCCTTTGGTAATTGCCTGATTTCACTATAATTTTGTTTGTCTGATTAATGTTTAAAGGATCTTCAAAACCAAGAAACCAATCATTACCGTTCTTTTTTCGCATAAAAAAAACGTTCATATAATCATGAACGTTTGCTTCGTAAGCACTTAAATCTACTGGCTTACAATCCAATATAAATATAGTAATCAAGCTGGGATGACTTCATAAAACCGGCTTTTTCATATACATGAAGGGCTGCCATGTTTTCGACTTCCACATCGAGTAAAATTGTCTTGTCACCTGACCGAAGCGCATAATCTTTCACGAAGTTTAAAATTTGTGTACCGATTCCTTGGCGCTGTCTTTTAGGGGAGACAGCAAATGCCGTAATCCATTGTACTTCGCCTTCTTTACGAGTCGTCACTGTTCCCACAACTTCACCATCAATTTCGGCTGTCCACATGACTAGGCCTTCAGTCGTTGTATTAAACTCGATTAATTCCAATGACTCCTCACGCATGTCGCCAAACGCATCACTGAAAATCGTGACAAGTGCTTCGGTATCCTTTTGCATAAATGGGCGTAAGGTAACAGCTCCCTCTTTTTGAAGAACTTCTGCACGGGCTTCCAATGTCGCTTCAGAAAAGCTGTATAAATACCCATTCTTTTGAAGAAATTCTTTCCCGTAATGAGAACCTTCCATGATTAATGCAAGTTCTCCTTCACTTTCACGCATCGCCATGCCATCTTTCAGCACATTCAAAATTGCCGTTCCAATTCCAAGGTGACGGTACATTGGTGCAACGAGCATTGACCATTCATACGTATTTAATCCCATCATATCGACAGCAGTACCTGCTCCGACCAATAAATTCTTTTCATCATCATATACAAGAACATAAAATCCCCGTATTTCATAGTTTTTCGCTATCGGTAAATTCATTACTTGATTTAATACTACGCCATCACAGACGGCCGCTGTTTTACATAATTTCTGTAATTCTTCATATGTTTCTTCATCTAACGGAAACGACACTGTTATTGCCGACAAATTCATTCTTTCTACTCCAATTCTAACTACTATAATTTCTTTATTTTAGTAAAGCTATCGAAGTAACGCAATACTCACGTATGAATCCCTTCAAATTTATCTTTTCACAAATATTCTTTTCATTAAAAACAAAAAAACTTCATGATACAATTATTCTAGTAAAGACGCATAAATTTAACTACTTATTACCCAATAATAAGGTATAATAATCCTATACATAATTAATTTTTTACAAATAAAAATTCATCTTAAATGACTAAACTATGTTATTTAATTATAATTGCAATATGAATTAATTAATTAAGGAGACTTAACTTATGACAAAAGAACAAATCTATTCTACTAGTACTGAGCCACTACTAGATACCCCTTTCCCTTCTTTTGTATTATCACCTAATGGCACACTCGTCCATGAAAATATCAGTCATTTTGACTATATATCAAAAGAGACAAAAGGACTAATAGGTAAGTCCATACACGACACGCTTTTTTCAGAAGTAGGTGACGATGTCATTGAAACCATTTTAACCGGTTCGGTAGCGTTATGTTTGCACAACATCCCTCTTTCATTAAAAGGACAATCTTCCAAAATATGTACCCTTTATACGAAGCCGACAGTTTTCTTAAATGAACAAGCGATTTCTGTTCTTTGTATTCCAAATGAAGAAGTTCGTTTAATGGATGAAGAACAGCAACATTTAGTGGACCTTAAAAATGGGATCCACCAATCATTCATGACTGTTACACTTGACCAGGACGGCTTTATCACTCAAACAAATCAGCAATTTTTAACAGCAAGCCACTGGACACCAAAACGGGTCATCGGTAAAACATTGTGGCAATTGTTCCCGCAAAATCCCGAATCAGAAAAAGTTGTTTTAGAAATTTGGAAAACATTGCAAAACGGACAAGTTTGGCAAGGTGAAGTCGAGCAATTGACAAAAGATGAGCAACTTTACTGGGTACATTTAACGGCCATTCCAATGATGGGTCAAACATCTGAAAAGAACGAGTATATGCTGATTGAGCGAAATATTACAAAAGAGAAAAAAATTCAGTTTCAGCTGGAGAAAATCGCATATATTGATACAGAAACAGGAATGATGAATGTTCATCGTCTGGAACAAATTATCGGGGAAATGATTGAAGAAGACCGGCATTTTTCATTTGTTTACTTAAGTATTGATAAGTTTTACACAATTAAGGATTTGCATGATGGTGTAGCCGGAAATTCCCTTATCGTAGATTTTACGAAACGCATGAAAATGTATTTCCAAGATAGTACGATGGCTCGTATTAATGAAAGTGAATTTGTCGTAATTACACCATTGCCAGAATGGTTTACACAAGGTTTCCTGAATTATTTACAGCAAAATCCAATCTACAGCGGAAATGTGGCAGTTCCCCTATCATTAAGCGGCGGGATTACACGCTTCCCGGAAGATCAAATGACTTTCTCTCAATTAATGAAGGCATCATTGGCTACGATAGCTTCTGTACGCAGTGCGGGCGGTGACAGCATCGTCTCTTTATCAAAATCTTCACATGCTGCATTAAACCGCAGATCGATTGTTGAAAAGCGATTACTGCTTGCATTAGATCAGAAAAATCTTCATGTTCTATACCAGCCTCAAGTTGATTTAAAAAGTGGTAATATTACAGCTGTTGAGGCATTAGTGCGTTGGGATGATGAGGAAATCGGCGCAGTATCACCTGATGAACTGATCCCTATCGCGGAAGAGACAGGTCTAATAAATAATATCGGTTCGTTTATGCTGGAAAAAGCATGTGAACAGGCGGTCCTATGGAAGAATGCGGGCCATGCAATTAAAGTGAGCATCAACTCTTCTGTACGCGAATTCCGTGATAAAAATATGGCCAAGTCAATTTTGGAAACACTTGACCGTACTGGCTGTCCGGCAAATTTACTGCAAATCGAAATTACCGAAAAGTTTGCATTGGAAGCTGAAGCCGAAACAGGAATTATTAAGCAAATGCGTGCACTTGAAAAAGAAGGCATCGTCTTTGTGCTTGATGACTTTGGAACAGGTTATGGCTCATTCCGTTACATGCAGCTTTTACCTATTTCCATTTTAAAAATCGACCAGACATTTATCCACTCGCTGAAATCGAAAAAAAACCAGCAGCTCGTAAACGGTATGGTACAACTAGGAAAATCAATGAATCTGACGGTCGTTGCTGAAGGTGTGGAAACAGAAGAGCAAATGCAATTCCTGACAAGCATCGGCTGTGATTTCATCCAAGGTTACTTTGTAAGCAAACCAAGCTCTACAGAAGAAATTTCTTCGTTATTACTGTAATCAAAAAGCTCGTAAGGCAACTGACGATCAGTGCTTTACGAGCTTTTCTTTTTTATTTTAGTAAAGGATTGAATCGAAGTCCTTCCTTTTCTCATTAAACGCAAAATGATCTGCATTATTACCTCAGCAAATACAAGTCCCATCGCAATCGCTCCGGAAATCATAAATGCACGCATTCCATTTTCCAAACCTGCAATATAGTCGAGCTCCATCACATTTCGCATCGTGCTGTATGCAATGCCACCAGGGACAAGCGGAATAATACCAGACACACTAAATATGATCATCGGCATCCTAAACTTGCGTGCAAAGAAATATGCTACTAATGAGACGACAAATGCCCCAACAAAGGATGCTCGAACATCATCCAGTCCGCCTTCAAACAGAACATAATATACTGCCCAGCCTACAGCACCAACGAAGCCACATGCCGGGATCGTTTTGATCGGGGCATTAAAAATGACACCAAAACAGGCGGTCGCTATAAAACTGATAACGATTTGAGCTAAAACATGCTCCACCAACGAACGCTCCTTCCATTCGATCATACCTTGGAATGATCGCACTCCGAAATTGATTCACTAACTAGAGAGAAAGCACAAGTGCAACACCTGAACCAATCGCAAAAGCTGTTAAAAAGGCTTCGGCACCCTTTGCCATTCCTGCAGTGAAATGTCCTGCCATTAAATCACGGACTGCATTCGTAATGAGCAGACCAGGCACAAGAGGCATGACCGATCCGATTATAATCTTGTCGATTTCCGTACCGACATTAAAATGCACTGCGAGGGATGCAATAACACCTACCCCTACCGATGCTAAAAACTCGGAGAAAAATTTCACACGGGTCATATTATGAAGAATCGTCACAATATATAAACCGACGCCCCCTGCAACAAAGGCAGCTGGGATATCCGATAATGTTCCTTTAAAGAGCAATAAAAAAGCACTGCTTGCTAAACATGCAGCCAAAACTTGAATGGAAATAGGGAGGAAATAATTTGTTTTTTCGATCTTCTTTAACTCGTCATACGCCTGCTCTAGTGTTATCATTTGAGATGTAAGCTTACGTGAAACATTGTTTACAAGCACAATTCGATGTAAATCCGTAATTCGTGTTGGAATCGATGTAATTTGAGTTGGCTGTGTTTTACCTAGAGAGAAAATAATACCTGTTGGCGTAACATAGCTTTGTGCATTCATCATATTTTGAGAACGGGCCATTCGTAGCATCGTGTCTTCCACTCGATATGTTTCAGCACCGCTTTCAATCATAATACGACCTGCAAGCAAAAAGCAGTCAAGCGCCAGTTCAGTATTTTCAGCATTCATTTAAGGGACCCCCTTCCACTTCTTAGCTCATATTACTTGAAGCACTCGGAAAATAACAGTCTTTTTTCATGCAATTTATGCTGACAGAACAGCGTATTTCCTTAATATTTACAATGTCCATCGTTTTGGTCAATATGATATAGATTACCCCATTTAGAAAGGAACCCGATGCATCATGACAAACCCTTACAGAAAACGGCGTGGTCCTTGGATTGATTTAACTCTTATTGGTGCTATCGGTTTTTTAGGTGCCATTATCGTTTTTTTAACTTTTTTAAGCGATGATCCGATTTTTCCGCACAGTGACAAAACATCCGCTAAAGAGCATACCATTACGGAGGAAGCATCAAAATTCCCGGGAATAAAAATTGTCACAGATCGTTCAGACAACAAAAAAATGCCTTATACCGTTCAATATCCATTAACGGAATATGAAGCTTTTAATAAAGAGATTACGACTTATATAGAACGATCAAAACAATACTACATAAACATGATGCGCCTGCAGCAAGAAACTAAGAAGTTAACAGGCGATCTGACGATTACTGTTGAAACATTCGAGCACGATCATTATTACTCCTTTGTTTTAACGAATAATATGATTTTAAATGCCGACGAGAAGCAAACAACGGTTGAAACATTTTTAATTGATTATGAAACAGGTGGGCTGATTGATATTCGCGCTCTATTAAATAAGGATTTAGAAAGTCTAAAAACATTTGCAGCACACATCCAATCGGAAATGCTTAAAAATCCGGCTTACAAAGAGTATGTATTAGAAAAAGAGCTTGCATTCGCGACAGAGCCGAAATGGCGTTTATTTAAACATTTTGCATTGAAAAATGACTCTCTAATCATTTATTTTAATGAAGGGGAAGTGACAAAACCGGAAGCAGGTATACCAGTAGTTGAAATTCCTTTATCATTCATCAACCCGCTTTTAGCATCTGATTTCCAAATAGCAATGCAATCCGAAAATACGATTATTCCTAAAAGTGATAAGGGCTCATCTAAGAAACGGATCGCCCTTACATTTGATGATGGTCCACACCCGGAAGTAACAAAACAGATTTTAGCGCTTCTGGAAAAGTACAATGCAAAAGCAACATTCTTTATGCTTGGCAGCCGAGCACAATATTATCCTGGCTTAGTACGGCAAGTGCGTGATAGCGGTCATGAAATCGGCAATCATACGTGGACACATCCCGTTTTAACGAAAATGTCTATTACTGATATTGAAAAGGAGTACAATTCCACAGAGGAAGCAATTATTCATGCGATCGGTGAAAATTCTACAGTATTCCGTCCTCCTTACGGTGCCATTAACGATGATGTTCGTAATGCAATCCCATGTAAATCTGTCAACTGGACGATTGATACTCTTGACTGGAAATATCGAGATTCTGAAAAGTTGTTCCCGATGGTAAAAGAAGCATTGCATAATAACGCGATTGTGTTAATGCATGATATCCACCAATCGACAGCAGATGGACTGGAGCCAGTCCTTGCCTACTTGCAAAAAGAAGGTTATGAGTTTTTATCGGTTTCTGAAATTTTGCCATATCATTAATTGAAAGTGAATTTTAAGAAGAGTGGTGGTTTATATTCGCCACTCTTTTTTGCGTTAATCCTCACTATTTCGGGAAAATCCTCAGATGCCCGCATTTAATCCTCACTTGAGGGCAACTAACCCTCATTTCCATCAAGATAATCCTCACATTTCACCTAATATTCCTCAATCCAACATTTGAACAAGCAAGTCCTCACTTAAATGAACGAAATGCCTGAACCGTTACCCCCTGCTGTTAAAATTCCTGACGTGCGTGTTTTGCGAATTGCACTGCATGCGCTCCGTCTCCATGCACACAAATACTATGTGCCTGGAGCGCTACTTTCGTTTGCTGGACAGAAGTCACTGTCCCCTCTTTCACCATTTCGATAATTTATATAATCGCTTTTGATTCATCAGTAATGGTGCATTTAGCATAGTGCGGGTTGTTAATGTACCATCCGCCTGATATGTACGGTCCGCAAACACTTCATGTACTGTAAGTAAGCCCAATTTTTTCACCGGCAGTAGTTAATTTACTTGATGCCAAACCATATAAAAGTAAATCCAGGCGGAGCAGGCTATTTTCAGCTGGAGCAGCAGCTGCGCTTGTTGGAAACCCTTTTGCAAAACTAGACATTTCTCAACTGTTCATTGGTACAAACGCTAGCTCCTTTAAAATTTCCGAAAATTTTTTCCTCTGAAATGTTTGAAGAAAGCTAATAAAGGTTATAAACCACTATCGCGAAATAATTAAAATAAGAAATAGGAGATGGACAGTATGAGTTTTCTTTGGTTTTTAATAATTGGTGGAGTTATCGGTTGGCTTGCAGGAGTCATTTTGGGTAAAGATATCCCAGGTGGAATTATTGGTAATATTATTGCAGGTATTATTGGTGCATGGATTGGCGGTATGCTTCTAGGAAGTTGGGGACCTAAAGTTTCTGATTTCTATATCTTCCCTGCTATCATAGGTGCCATTATACTTGTGTTCGTTGTAAGCTTTATTATGAAATCAATGCGTAGAGCTTCGTAAGCTTCATACATCTTTTAATTTATCTTTATACGATTAAGTGAATTAGATGTAAGCATTAAAGCGGCCCTCCTCAATTTGGGGAGGGCCGCTTTTACTTTGTTCTTACTTTACTTAACAATCCCCCCAATCCGTGAAATCAATTAGTATAGATCGTTCTATTCAACAATTGCACCCGATTGTTGATACTTATTAACGCATCAATATAAAGAACCTATTACTTAGCTATAAATCGTTCCACTTTGACAATCTGATTCATTGTAATTTTTGGTGTAACACCCTGCATCCACTCATCATCAAAATTGCCTGCCCATTCTTTAGGACGACTCTCAAGCCAATCCATATCAAATAACCTCTCCCATGTTTCTTTTATCTCATGTAATAAGTATCCACGTTTATCAAACTCATTATATTCTAATTCATCAAAAGTAATTGGACCTTCATTTAATATAGAATGCCACTCTTCAAACGGAGACCAAAGAATGTTCTCTTTCGGAATATCTAACTTTAAAATGACTCCTTTTGTTCCCTTTTTAAAAAGTCCCTGTTCATTGCGATTAACCCTTCGTTCCCATACCCAGATTGGCGGTACCTCACTTTTATAATTAGGAAGCCGCTTTTCTATTTGATCCATCATCCACTTATAGGCTTCTGGGAACATAGCGTATTTAAAATTTCCTGTTAAGTATCCCTGTTCTCGCATTAATTTATAGGTTGTTAGTTTTTGTACAGTATAAACAATCATAACTATCTCCTCTTATGTAGTCCTGTTAAATTTAATGTCACCTGCTCTATAGTTAATTTACCATAGTTTAAATAGAATACTATTTAACACTCCAGCCCGATTGTTGAAGTTATAATTCCCCTTTAATTTATATTAGTAGTCAATCTATTTTCAATCCTTTAACCTCCTGATTTTAATTTTTGAGCAATGGATAATTATTTTGGTCTGTGAAAATAAAAAGATTTCAGGTTGTAATCTCTTTTTACTTAACGGAATAATTCCATCCTATCCCCAGTAAAATGGAATCCTTTTACTACAACTCTTAGTTCTGTTGATGGAGATAAAAACCTTTAAAAGGTTTTATGAATATTTGTAGAAATAGCACCTAAACAATATGGTAGAATTATACATTACGAAGGGGTGATGAATAGTTGAGAAAATATTTAAGTATGATTTCATTGTTGATGATCATCGCATTTATTGTTTTTGGTTTTATTATCCCACAAGCCTTACATCCATTACCTGATTCTTGGGATATATTGATACTAATATCAATGTTAATCGTTTCATTTTTCACTGCAATATTTAGTGTTAAGGGTCGTTTAAAAACAATTACAGTACTTTTATCTTCACTCTTAATACTAAGTTTATTAATTGTCACTATTAGAGGTTTTATTATCATGACTGGTTAATTTATTTGCACCTGATTTAGCACTTAATTAAAAACATTAATTTGCGGTCTTGCTAAAAAGTGTATAAATGCTCTGCTCTGTTAATTCAAAGAGAAATCATTAATTTGTTCAAATTATTTATAACAAAAATATCCATTTTACTTTAAATTCATTCCTCAATATGCCCTGTTATGAAAAATGAAAGGATCATTAATTAATCATCTTTTGTTGTAAAACGCTTTCTAAAGATATGTAGAGAAAAGGCTTTAAAAGCCCGTTATAACAACAATGCAACCTCAAGTTGACAATTTGCATTCACCACGTGATAGAAAGAGCGACCATGTTTTTATACATTATAACTAACAAAATGAATGGAGTTGAAATAAATGGAATTTGGTGAAAAACTATTTAAGCTAAGAAAAGAAAAAGGATATTCTCAAGAAGCTTTAGCTGAAAAACTAAACACTTCAAGACAGGCAATTAGCAAATGGGAAAATGGCCAAGGATTTCCCGAGACAGAAAAGATCTTAATGATTGGAAATATCTTTGAAGTATCGATTGATTACTTATTGAAAGATTCTGTTGAGAACAATGAAGGAAATGAAGCAGGTTATTATGTAAGCAAAGAGATGGCAGAAGGTTTTTTGTTAAGCACTCAAAAAACCGCTAAACATATTGCGTTGGGTTTTGGACTTTTTGCATTGGCGTTTGAGCCGTACTTAATTATGGGGACAAATTCAATGCTTGGGGTTCTTTTAATTATTGCCATTGCGGCTTTAGGGATCATTTCTTTTGCGACATTAGGTTTTGATCAAGGGCAATATTCGATTCTCAAAAAAGAAGTTTTATTATTTGATTCCAATTATTTCAAAGAGCTATCAGGGAGATACGAGGGCTTTAAAAGGAAAAATTCCGGAATAATGGTGATTGGTGCTTGTTTACTGGCGGTGGGATTCTTAGCTTTTGCGTTAGAGAACAAATTAGAGATGGGAATTTTGGTTCCTTATTATCCGGTTTTTGTGTTTTTAATAGCTGTTGGTCTATATATATCGGTTCGTGGTCTTACAATTCTTTCCGCATATCAGTTATTGGTTAAAAACGATGAGCATACAGGTCGGTTTGGTTTTAAATTAAAACAGAAAGCAAAGAAGAAATTTGAAGAGTTTTAAAGATAAAATTTCCTGTAATATCTAAAAATGAAGGTAAATAATATAAATATCCAACTTCTCATTGAAGGTTAAAAAGGACCAAACCATATAAAAATATGTTTGGTCCTTAACTTCATTTAATTATTTTCTAATTTAATCCACATAAAATTATTTCCAATAACATGCATTTCCATTTTACAATTCCTGTCTTAACGCCTGCATTACTTCAATTTTCGTTGCTTTACGTGCCGGGCGTAATCCGGAAATCATCGCTACTCCGATACTAATCGCTCCAGCAATGACTACAAGCTGCCATGGAATAGCTGAAAACTGTACATTATTGAAGCCATCTTCACCTGTTGCTGCTTTTAAAATGAGCGGCAATAGTGCATTCGCTGCAAAGCTTACAACATAAGAAATTGCAATGGCCAGAACTGTTCCAATGACTCCAATAAAGGTACTCTCCATTAGAAATAGTCGTTGAATCAGTTTCGGACTTGCACCAATTGCTTTTAATACCCCAATCTCACGTGTACGTTCCGTAACCGCCATTGTCATCGTATTAAAGATACCGATCGATGCGATCAGCACAGCAATTGTTCCAACGAAAACGAGCCCTGCTTTTAATACTAGGAAAAAGACATTCAACTCGTCTAGCTGTTCTGTAACTGAATATACGCCGTAGCCTTTTTCAAGTAACTCTTCTAAAATCGGCTTCACATACTCCAAGCTTTCCGCATAAATATCAAAACGCTCTGAAAACAGTTGAAAATCGCTTGCTCCCTCTTCTTCTGCAACTACTTGGTTATAAGTGTTTTCAATCGCTTCACGTTGCTCGTCCATCATATAAATTCGGTTTTCGACTGCCCATTCATATGCCGGCTTTGGCATAACACCGACAATTTTATACGTCATACGTTCCGACAGTACATCCGGTTGTTCATTTGTACTTAAAGCAATTTCCACTTCCTTACCGATCAGCGATTCCTTGTACCCTTCATCAGCACCGTCGTAATAAGTACCTTCTGCTTCTGCTGCCTTTGATTTTTCCTCAATTAATTTGCGGTCTGCTTCATTTAATAAAGTTTGTCCAAAATGATATCCAACAACAATCTCATTCTCGTTTTCCGGATATTTCCCTTCCGCTAACGGTTTTGCTATCGATGCATAATCAGTAAAGTCCACTAGACGCAATGATGTAAATGTATCGCGGTCTCCCATATAGCCCTCTACATTAGCATCCACACTCGTAGTTTTTAACACTGTCTGCACATTTTCCACTGCTTGTATATCCGCTACTTCCTCTGCTGTAAACAGCGCTTGACTACCGAGCACTTCTATTTGTGTCACCGTCTCACTTGATAGAATTTCATCTTCAATCGAATCTTGTAATCCAAATCCAATCGAGGCTAGCACAATTAAAAACGCACAGCCCATTGTTGCGGCCAATACCGTCATAAAAACACGCAGCTTATTTTTTCTAATATGCTGCATCACAAAATCCACCTGATCTTTAAATAACATTGTGTTCACCTTCTTTCACCAATTGACCGTCATGCATACGAAAGCGCTTGTCCGCAATCATTGCCACTTCCTCATCATGTGTAATAATAATAAATGTCAAATCCAATTCGCGGTTCAGCTGCTGGATGAGCATTAAAATATCTTGCTCTGTCTCTGAATCAAGGCTTCCTGTCGGTTCATCCGCCAACAAAATCGGCGCGTTCGTCACAAGAGCACGGGCAATACTTACCCGCTGTTGCTGCCCGCCCGATAGCTCGTTCGGGTAATGGTCGGTCACTTCAGTTAAACCAACCTTTTTCATAATTACTTCAACTCGTTTTCTGCGTTCTGAAACGTTCATCCCTTGCAGCTTTAGTGGCAATTCAATGTTCTCAAATGCCGTCAAACTCGGCATCAGCTGAAAGTTTTGAAAGATGAAGCCGAAGTTTTCCAAACGAAATTTTGCACTCTGAATCTCATTAAATCCTGCAATTTCCTGTGCATTTACTACAATTGAACCGTGTTCGGGTTTCATAAAACCCGCCAAAATCTGAAGCAGTGTAGATTTACCTGATCCGCTTTTCCCGACGACCGCTACGATTTCCCCCTTTTCCACATCAAATGATACATCTTTAAGTACCGGAACCTGTCTTTCCTTTCCGCGTTTACCGATAGAAAATGTATGTTGTAAGTTCTTTACTTTAATCATCATCGCTCACTCCTTTTCACTTAACTTTAGTGTAAAGGGCAAATCTTAATATTAAGAAAGGCTAAATATGAAGAAATTCTTAAGAAATCATGAATACCCCTTTAACTTTTTTTCCGGACATGAAAAAACCACAAGCACAATTCCACCTGTGCTTGTGGTTGAGTCTAAATTAGAAACCTGCCATCTGTTGCTTTTCAAATGTTTTTCCGTTGTAGCTCGTCACTTTGGAACGAGATACAGTAAACAGCTCATCATCAATATAGAGTAGACGCTGTACGACATTATACGAATCTTCATATTGTTCACCAGGACGCGCCTTTTCGATCATGTCGGCTACAAGCTCAATCCCTTTTGGTGTTACCTTGTAAATATGAGCACCTGTTCCTTCATATTTTAGCTGCTCTTCCTCATCTGTTGGCGAGTAAATTGTAACAGGGAAGCCATAATAATTTTGGCGTGGATCTATGAATAGAGCTTTATGGTCATATTGCACAGGAGAGTTGGTTCCGCGACCACCAATTACAACCGCCTGCTGTTCTTTCGGGTTATTGAAATCAGTTACATCAAACAGGCTCAATTTCATGCCATTTGTATAGACAACCGGCTCTTTTGAACCTTCCTCCATCTTCACTTCCGTATCATAGCCAATACCAAGGAGGTGATTTTCGCCAATTGGATGCAAGTAATTGCTGAAGCCCGGAATTTTAAGCTCCCCTAACACTTTCGGCGCAGTTGGATTTTTCGTATCAATGACAAAAAGCGGGTCTGTTTCTTTAAATGTCACTAAATACGCTTTATCTCCCATAAAGCGAGCTGAGTATATGCGTTCTCCTTTCGCTAAATCATTGACCGCACCAACTTGTTTTAAATTTTCATCCAAAATGAATAGATGGTTTTTCGAATTGGCCGTTGTTCCCCATGCACTGCCTTCTGTTGTAGCTATCCGTACATGCCCATCATGCTCATCCATTGAAAATTGATTCAATACTGACCCAGGCACTTTACCTTGCGCCGTCATCTTTACCGCTGTTTTATCAATTGAAATTTTGTAAATTGTCGTTTCATTATTTTGTCTCGCCGGCATTGTACTAGAAACCGTGTCATCAAGAGATGTGCGCTCGATTCCCGCCCAGAACCCGTAATGATTCATCGACGCAATATAGATTGCATTTTCAGACATATACAGTTGACCGCTGTTGCCTAGGAAGCTCTCTGTTTTCCATGCATTCGACTTCACATTGCTTACATCGATTGCAGATACGATCAAATAGTTCGGCTCATTGCTTTCAGGGAGCATACGAATTTTCTCGACCGACATAACGGTTTCCTTTTCCCCATCGTACGTGGATGGACGGAGCTCTACATCCGGTGTTTCCTGCAGCAGCCAGTAGTTCGGCATACGGCTTGATACAACGTACAAATAGTTGCCTGCTTTACGAATACTCGTAATATCCCCGTCATGCCCCACTTCGCGCACTAGCGTCGGATTTTTTGCATCCTTTACATCATAGAAAGCAATTTTCGTTACCGATTTCCCGTCATAATGCGGCTCTCTTTGTGTTTCTACATACTTTGTGTACCCTACAATTAATGTTTGGTCATGCAGCATTAAATGTGTTGGATAAATATCTTTGCCGATCTTTAAACGCTTCATCACCTGCAAATTTTTGGCATCAACAATGACTACTTTATTGTCGACAATCGTATAAATGGACTGACCGTCCGTTATTGTAATGTCCCCTTCTTCAATACCCTCCACCTGGTTGTTTGTAGTAGAATAACTCGGTCCGCCACTACTTAAATCACTTTTTTCCATCGACATTGCCGATTCCTCTTTTACCATATCATTAGAGAGACTAGATGCCGCATTTTCTTGCGCTACAAACGCTCTAAAATAATCTTTTAAATCTTCCGTTGACGTAAGTTTTTCCACTTTCCTTACAACTTCAAGTGCAACCGACTGTTCCTGCTGCGACTTTGCTTTCTTTGCGTATGCTGTTTGCTTAATTTGGAGCGTATATTTCCCTACACTCAGTCCATCTACAGATATAGTAGTCCCGGCTTTATCAACCGACAATTTCGCCTTTGCGCTTTTATCATTTTCATCGACTACTAGAATGGACCCATCTGTTAAACTTTTTTCAGTAATTGGCTGCTTTAACGTAATGGAATACGTTTCCCCTTCGAATAAAATACCCGTTGCCTGCACTTCCGTGTTTTTAGCGAGCATAAAGTAACCGAGTGCTAAAACAGCAACAAGTGAAGCGACAAGCGCCATTCCAAAAAGTTTGCCTTTATTCATGTTAAATCCTCCTTTTCCATACTTTGTATTTAATTAGACTTAGGAAAAGTGTAAAAGTTACAGAATTTTTCAATTTTCACAAAGGAGTCTTCTCTTTATAAATCATATTTTGTATTTCTAACCGTTCACATTATCGTAATATTTATGACCTACTTATTACTTTACATGTAAATCATTAATAATATAGAATACTAAAAACAAAGTACTTTAATTAGAGTACTTAAATTTAAGATTGTATAAGAGAGGAAACAATACGTGAAATTTAAACAGTTTTTAAAATCAAAAGGGGCAATCGCTTCTATTTTTATGGGAATATTTTATGCGGTAGCGATGCTTGGAATCTTTTTACCTGGGTACACAGCAATCCCTGGCAATATGGATGAATTAAAAATTGCCATTGTAAATGAAGACAAAGGCGAATCAGGTAATCAGATTGCTGGGCAACTAGGCGAAAGCTTACCATTTAAGACAATCGAAACAGACTTAACAAATAAACAAGCTCTGAAAGATTTAGAGCACAATGAACTTGCATTAGTTATTCATATCCCTGAAAACTTCTCAGCGGATGCACAAAGCGGTAAAGGAACAAACATTGATTTCACAGTAAATGAAGCCTCATCTACAATGGTTTCCTCTTCTATGTCATCTGTAGTTACTCAAATTAATAATGAGTTAAGTGCAAATTTCTCACAACAAACAGCTCAAGGAATTTTAATGAACTTCAACCTTCCGAAAGAGCAGGCTGCCGAAATGGCTGAGCAAATCGAAAATAGCTACACTGGTAACTATGTCATTATGAATGATGTGCCAACAGGAATGCATAATAGTATGCTGCCAATGTTTTTAACAATGGCTTGTTATGTAGGTGCAATGATTGCAGGTATGCAGTTAGTCGGTTCATTTAAAGCGAGCCGTGGTAAGGCGAGTAAAACAAAATTATTTTTTTATGTACAGTTGACTGCTTTAATAATTGCGATACTTTCAACTATCGCTTCATTAACTGTTGCCTTTCTAATTGCAGATGTCGACACATCGGTATTGTTACCTGTTGCCGGACAGCAGATTTTATTATATATGGCTGCATTTAATGTGTGTGCAATTCCAATCTTTATCCTTGGTGAAGGCGGTATGATTCTTAACATTCCGATTCTGCTTATGCAAACATTGGCGAACGGTGCTACGATTCCACGTGATATGATGTACGCACCATATGAATGGTTTAGCTATATTACGCCGATGTACCATTCTGTTCAATCGTATTTAGCGATTATGTTTGGTTCGATCAGCCCTGCCCCATACCTATGGGGATTAGCTGCAGTGGGAGCCGGAGCAATGCTTATTAATATTATCATTGTTTGGGTTTTCCATAAGCCGCTTCCAGTTGATGCACCAGCTGAACAACCAGCTTCTTTAAAAAAAGCGGATGAAGTTATGGCATAACTTTGTTAAACTAAGGAAAAATACAACTCGTGCTATTTTTAGCACGAGTTGTATTTATATAAGCGGAGATTAAAATGTATAAAGTATAGGAGAATACTATGTCCATCCAAATTTATATATTGAGCAAGTTAGCGAAAGAAAGCAGCTATCCATATAAACTAAAAAAAGAGCTGTCAGAACCGATTCCTTTTGATAAATTGGCGCACCTGACGGAAAGCAAGCTCTATTATCATTTTGAATCTTTGACAAAGCAGGGCCTTATCGAACCAACAGAGATCATTAAAGAAGAGAATCGGCCCGATAAGCAAGTTTTCGCCATTACCGAACAGGGCCTAGCATTACTTCCACAAAAAATTTATCAGCTTTTTGAAAAAGCTGATTCTCTCTCAGATACAATTGTTGGATTAATGAATCTGGACTTTGTAGATCGTGCAAAAATCATTATGATTCTTGAAGAGAAATTAAAAAAGCTTGAAAAGAAAATAGATTATATTACAAGCTTGAATATGCAAGTTAAGCTGGAAGGTTCTAAAAAAGAAGGTGGGGATTTTTTAACCGGCTATTTTACAAGTCGTTTTAATAATGAAGGTGAATGGATTTCTTCACTGATCGAAAAAGTACGAAATGGATCTATTTAAATAAGCCACGCATTCAGATGAATATATCATCAAAATGCGAGGCTTTTTAACTTATCAATTTTTAAAGAAAAGTTTTAATATAGGTGTTGTAATTTCTTCAAATGACAATGATTTCTTCCCTCGCCTGTTATACCACTTTCGAACGGTTTCAACTACCCCAATCGGCACGGATTTCCCGTCTATTAAATGATAGTATTGCTCATACCCTTTTTTTAAATGTTCCCATCGACAATCATTTCCTGACATCGTATATTCGGAAACATCGATTATTTTAGCTCTGCCGTTTTGCAGCAGTATATTTTTCAAATGAATATCACGCGGATTCAGGCCCTTACTGCGCGCATATTCTCTTGCTTCTTCGACATCATTTATCGCCTGTTCCGGAATATGGATGCCTTCAAGGATACACTCAAATAGCGTCTTCCCTTCCTCGTAACTTAATACGAGGCAATTGTCGTTCGAACCAAAACAGGTTGAAAAGAAAGGCGAATTGCCTAACTTCCGATAAACACTTTCTTCCACCATTACTTTAGCTGATTTGTCTTTCGCATATAGTTTGAATGCATAAGCCGGGGTGTGTTCGGACCAAAAAACTGCTGCGTCCGTCCCGATTCCTACACATTTCAAATTCTCTGCTTCACCAATAATCGTAACTGGCTCATTATTCGGATTGGATAATACATTTATTTTTGAGAGAGTTTCCATTACTTTTTCGAAGTCTTTTACCATATCATCTTTCCCTTCATCAGTGTTAAAAGAAAAATACATGATCCAATTACTTTTAAAGGGATTCTATATCGCTCATAATAAAATTCGTCTTTTTATATTCACTATATGTTTATTTATTGAGTTTAACATTAAATACACTAGTTCATGTAATTTACAGCTTTATTCAATATGTAAAAAGCCCTTCACTCCATTATGTGAAGGACCTTACCTATTTATTAACTAAGGCTTAATTATTTTTTGGGCTTTATTCCACAGGGGAAAGTTCACTTTCTGTAACCCATTTATGATGCGTTACTTCCTCACCTGTTTCAGTATCTTTATAGCTCACCATATATACGGTCGTTTGCTCAGCCGAATCAATTGTAGCGGCCGCGCCATCCATCCCGTCCATATGTTCCGCATTTAATACGACCTCTTCACCGGAATTGAATGGTGCTTCTCCAGCGTCTTCAAGCTCTTCATGAATAACCCATTTGTGATCTTCAACTGGCTCGCCATCCGTTGTTGGAGTATACGTAACCATATAAACAGTTGTATCAAATGCTCCGGTAATGGTTGCCTTTGCGCCATTCATACCGCCCATATGATCGGCATTAATTATTGCTTCGCTGCCAACTGGATATGTAGGGCTTTCCGCATTCGCCAATCCTTCAGGTACTTCACCTGAACTTGAATGGTCCATTTGGGCGTGTTCCATATTTGAATGATCCATTTCTTCTGTAGAGTTTGACTCTTCTTCATTTCCACCACAAGCCGCTAAAACGAGCGCTGTACTTAAAACGAGCGCACCTGTTACTAATCTCTTTTTTTTCATCGCTGCATTTCTCCTTTTTTTAATTTTCTCCCCCAATTCATTATACCCCTACAAGGTATTTAATAACCTTACAAATTTTTAAGAATCTATTGAGGTTAGTTTACTGGACAAAATAACGGGAAAATTAGAAATGTATAAACTTAACGAGGAGGAATGGGAAATGTCACATGAACAACATCAACAATTGCTGCAAACTTTACATGAGTGTATGGCAGCATGCAACCACTGTTTTGACGCCTGCTTAAAAGAAGATCACGTTCAGATGATGACGGAATGTATCCGTTTGGACAGAGAGTGCGCAGATATTTGCAACTACTTGGAACAGGCGATTTCTAGAGGTACACCCTTTATTTCCGAACTGGCTGCCGTTTGTGCCAAAATTTGTGAAGCGTGTGGAAATGAATGCAAAAAGCACGATCATGACCATTGCCAAAAATGTGCGGAAGCGTGCTTTAAATGTGCAGAAGCATGTAAAAATGTTGCCTAAACATACGAAAAGTTGCTCCATTGGTTCCTTCACCAATGGAGCAACTTTTTAATATGATTAAATTTTAATTTCAGCTGAACACTCTTCACAAATAAATTTGCCTTCCACATTCAAAAAAGCTTTGATTTCTGTAAATCCTTTTCGCTTCGGGTAACGCATTTCAACCAATATTTTTTCATCATCTTTAATTTCATTATTACATTTCATACATTTTGGAGTTATTAGGGCCACTCTAATCCCCTCCTTCTAATTGTTAGCCTTGTTCTGCCTTACTGCAAGGATATCCTGCCTTTTATTTTTTCCGAACAGGGAGCCAAATTTCACTGTAAGCATAATCCTTTTTATTTTCATCCATTTTAGTAAACGAAAACGTAGGTGCTTTGATAATTTCATAATCAGAAGTAGGAAGCCACTCCGAGTATGTTTTGGCCATTGTTTCTTGTAACGTAGATGGAAACGGACCTTCATTTGGAAATACCGCCCACATACATGCTTCAACTTGCACTTTCTCTAATTGATCACTAACCTCATTTTTAGTCGTTAAGACACCGATCAAGTGCGTTAACTCCCCTTCTTCTTTCAGGAAATTCGCATCAGCATGATAAGATGCATTCACAATTTCAAAAGGCTCTATATTTTTAAGTGCACGCATTTCTTTTCTCTGCTCTTCCGTTATACTTTTGGCCAGCTCTACGATTTCCTGATTAACACCTTCAAATTGCATAGGCACACGCTTACTTACCCCTGCTAAACTGAACGCTTGTTTATCTTCTATTCTCCATTCCATCGAAACTCCTCCTTTTACAGTTATTACAAATGTGAGTTTAGGAAATGATTTGCTTATTTTCTTTTTGATGACATCTGAAGGTAAGCAATCACACCATTTTTTAAATGCTCTTGTAAAACCGTCGACGGACTGGTAACCATATTTAAATGTTACATTCGTTACCTTTTCGCCATTCAATAATTCCTTATTCGCTTCCGATAGTTTTCTGTTCTTTACATATTCATTTAACGTCATCCCAGAAAGATGAAAAAATACGGTTCTAAAGTGATAGTCGGAACACCCGGCATAATGTGCAATGCTTTCAAGAGACAAGTCATCGGTTAAATGATCTTCAATATATTCAATCACTTGATTTAATTCTTTTAACAACATATCCCTCCTTCATGGATACATATTAGCAAAGCAATTATAAAAATACTCGACATTTACAACCCAAAAAAATCGTATTAATTTGGTTCATCCCCTGGCACCTTTTGTTTATATAACGTGTAAAAGGGGTATTCACTTTTTTAGTAAGATATTTAACCAAACAGATTGTAGAAATACACGAGAGGAGTTGATACGTAATATGCGGTTGGAAAAGAAGTTAATATTGATTTTCAGTTTTATCGCGGCTTGCTTCTTATCTGCTTGTGCGGAAAAGGAAAAGCTTGCCGACGGATCAGAATTGATACATAAAGATCAGTTTGTTTTTGCTGCTTCTGGCGAGTTTAAGCCATTTAGCTATGTAAATAATGAGGATCTTACGATGTCAGGATTTGACATCGAAGTTGGCGAAGCGATCGCAAAAGAACTCGGTCTGGAACCGGTTCAAAAGCGGATTAAATTTAAAGGAATTGTAGAAGGAGTCAAAACTGGCCGTGCAGATGTAGCTGTTGCCAGCCACACGATTAATCCACAGCGAAGCAAACATGTTGCTTTCTCTACCCCCTATTATTATTCCGGACCGCAAATTTTTACCCGACCTGATAGTGATATTAAAACTGTCGATGATTTAGCCGGAAAAGAAGTAGCTGTAGCAAAAGGGTCAACCTATGCTGATACAGCCTCCAGATATACCGACAATGTTAAAACCTATGACAGCGACATCACAGCTTTACAGGCGTTAAACAGTGGTCGTCATGATGCGGTCATCACCGATTTTGTTACCGGAAAAAACGCTGCAAAAGAAGGATTTAAAGTTGAAGGGCAGCAATTAATCGAACGCAGTGAACAAGCAATTGTACTGCCTAAAGATAACCCCAACCTATTGAAGCGAGTTAACGAGGCGCTGGATAAACTCCGGGAAGATGGAACACTTTCTCGGATTAGCATGGAGTATTTTGGTGAGGACATCACAAAAAAACCTGAATAATTCAATCCTCTAATAAGAAAGGAAGTAGGTACAGTGCCAAGTTTTTCACATTTTATAGAAGTATTAATCGATACAAAAGATGTTTTTCTTAAAGCCATGCTCTTAACATTGGAGCTGACGGTTGTATCCATCTTAATAGGTATTGTAATCGGGCTTTTCTTTGCCCTGATGAAAATTTCTAAAATAAAAGTATTAGAACTCATTTCAGATATATATGTCTTTTTAGTTCGCGGAACACCGCTAATTGTTCAAATCTTTATCCTCTACTTCGGACTTAGCGGGCTTTTCCTTCTTCCCGATTTTTGGGCTGCTTCACTTGCTTTGGCGCTTCATAATGGCGCATACATTTCTGAAATTCTTCGAGGTACTATCCAAGGAGTCGATAAAGGTCAGATGGAGGCTGGACGCTCTTTAGGGATGACCAAAGTTCTGACATTAAGAAGAATTATTCTTCCGCAGGCATTCCGCCGTGCGCTCCCTCCATTGGGTAACCAATTTATTATCGGTTTGAAAGATTCTTCGTTAGCCGCATTTATTTCGATGAATGAACTCTTTAATGTAGCGACAACGCTAGGATCTAATAACTTTGACGAAATGACCTATTTACTGATTGTTGCAATCTACTACTTAGTATTAGTGGCGTTGTTAACATTGATAGTAAACCGTTTCGAAAAGAGATTAGCAATTAGCGACAGGTAGGAGGCGTAAGCAATGGAAGCAAAAGAAATGATTAAAATTAATCAATTGAATAAGTCATTTGGCGACTTGCATGTATTAAAAAATATCGATATGACCGTTTACGAAAGCGATGTTGTTTGTTTAATAGGATCGAGTGGCTCAGGGAAAAGTACTCTCCTTCGATGTCTGAATTTTTTAGAAAGAAAAGATAGCGGCAGTATTACTATAGGTGGAAAAGAAGTCGACCCTAAAAATGATAACCTTAACAACATAAGGGAAAAGGTAGGAATGGTGTTTCAACATTTCAATTTATTCCCTCACAAAACTGTTTTGGAAAATATTATTGAGGCCCCAGTTATGGTTAAGGGCATTGACAAAAAGGAGGCAATCTCCAAAGCAAAACAACTTCTGGAAAAAGTCGGCTTGGAAGATAAGGCCGATGTCTACCCTAATAAACTATCCGGCGGGCAAAAGCAACGGGTAGCAATTGCTAGAGCACTTGCAATGGAACCAGACATTATGCTATTTGATGAACCGACATCTGCACTTGATCCAGAGCTTGTGGGAGAGGTTTTAACAACGATGAAAGAATTGGCTCAAGAAGGAATGACAATGGTTGTTGTAACCCATGAAATGGGATTTGCCAGAGAAGTGGCTGACTGGATCGTGTATATGCATGATGGGAAAATTATCGAGCGCGGCAACCCTGATCAATTTTTCAACCATCCGAAACAAGAGCGAACTCAAGAATTTTTAAAAACGACAATGCTGAAATAAACGAAAGAGGGTCCTGTCTAACTATTAGACAGGACCCTCTTTTTATAATTATACCGGGTAAACAGTCTTATGATCACATATAATTATACATTTACTTTCATCCTCCAAGAAATGGACATTCCCTTCTGATGAATAGAACCATGTTTTTTGATATTGGTTATCTTCTTCTACATAAAAAATATTGAGTTCATCTCGGAATTTTAATAACGTATTGGCGGTTTCTTTATTGGTTTTAAAAGAAATTTCCCAACTGTTTTTTACGGGATTAATTTCATGTTCTGTAGTTTCGCAAAATAGTCTGCTGCCGACAGTGTGACGAACATATAGCATTTATCCTTCACCTCCAGGAAGATCAATTAAAAGGATAAATGCATCCTGTTTTGCTTTTAATGTTAACGAATGAAGTTCGGTGATTCGTGCATCATCACGTCTTTGTAATGTAACATCACCGTTAAGAGAAACTTCTCCTTCGATGACAAATACATATATCTTACGTCCTTCTTCTTGCTGGAACTGAATTTCTTTTTCCGCATCTATTTTTGAAAGATACAGCGTAACATCCTGATGAATCATCGCTACATTTTCCTCTGCGTTATAAGATACGACTGGTAACAGTTCATTTCTTAATTTGTCATGGTCAAACGTAATATCTTCATATGATGGCGTTAATTGCTTTTCATTTGGCAAAATCCATAATTGTAAAAAGTGAGTATCCTCATCTTCTGTTGGATTCACTTCCGAATGAAGTACCCCCGTACCAGCTGTCATTCTTTGTACATTGCCGTACTGAAGTGTTCCCACATTCCCTAAATTATCTTCATGCATTAACTGCCCTTTTAAAACAATCGATACAATTTCTGCATCCCTATGTGGATGAATGCCAAACCCTTTGTTCGGTTTAACGATGTCATCATTTAAAACACGCAATGGACCGAATTGAATATTTTCTTCATCATAATACGGACCAAATGAAAAACTAAAGTGGGTTTCTTGCCATTCATTCTTTGCTGTAAATCGCTTAGTAGAAGGATTATGTACAATCACTTTGAATCACCTTTCCATCGTTGAAATATTTTATCTTGAATTCAAGATAATTATACAGTAAATAAAAGGAATCCGCTATGTATTTAGATTCGGTAACATTACTACAAAAGCACGCAAACAATGAACTGCACCTCAATTGTTAGATGTGTCTAACTTTTAGGGGTCACTTCAACAATGGTTTGCGTGCTTTTACTAAACTTTTCATTCTCCGCTTTTATTAATTTCCCGTTCATTGATCGGCTGAACAGGACGGTGATTATCGGGGAAAATCTTCTGGAAAGCTTTTATTTGTGCTTTTGACATTTCAATTGGCTGCTCAAAAACAATCCATTGTACTTCTTCTGTACAAGGAGGTGTCGTTAATGAACCGGCATATTGGAAAGTTGTTTCATTCTCCGGCAGTAAAGCCTGTAAGTCAATGATATGCTTTTCGGAATTACCTTTTGCCGTTTTATCTGTCGGTAATTCATTCCACATCGATGCAAACTGTTTATTTTCATTTCCTTCTTGAATCATTAACCCAATAACAGCCAGCTTTCCATCCTTGTCACTATGTACTAAATGCAGTTCCATATCATAGTTTTGCCCATTAAACTGGTGCTCGCTTGGTGTATGAAAATGAAATTGTGAAAGCTTGTACTCATTGTCTTCAATAATAATGTGATTGCTTTCTGTTGTGGCATTCGCCTGTATCGTATGACCGTTATTTTCGAGTGTATACGGTGTTGGTTCATAGTGAATCTCATTCCCTTTTAAATTTCCATCTGCTTTCACTTCGGGAAATTCAACATTAATCGGCGATTGTTCACTTCCATTCACACATGCTAAATTACTGGGATGGAGTTCTCCCCAGTGTTCAGGTCCAGTCGATTCCTCATAGGACCAGTCACTCTGATCAGCAGTTGTTGTAATTACTTCTTTCTCTTCACTTTTTTGTTCCGCGCATGCAGCAAGCATCAAACTTGAGAACATCGCTAAAAATAAGTATGCAAGTTTCTTCATCTTCTGTAACCCCTCTTATCTCTAGAATAATAAAATTATTCCATATATAATTTTATTATCCAAATAAATATACTGAAATATCAAAATTCGGTTAATATAACCTAATTCTTTATCCATATATAGAATCATAATTTACACTTCTTTTAGTTATTTATACTTCATTTAGCATTCGCTCTTTCGGCTTATTTAAAACATTGATTGCTATTCGTTGTATAAAATAAAAAAGCAAGCTCAGTATGCTAAGCTCGCCCTTCTTCACTATCAAAACACCCAAATACTATGTATAACCTTACGTATATTGCGCACTTATTTGTACTTCCAATTCGTTTACCTGTACTTGTGCCGGATGGGCAAACCAAATCACACCACATAAAACGACCGCACCCAGCACTCTCTTACTCTTCTTCCAATTAACCATTCCTATCACTCTCCACTAAAACTAAAGCAACTCCCTTAATTCTTCCGTCATTTCCTCCACTAATTCCGGTCTTCCATGAAACTGTGCAGGGGTATTTTGAAATAGCTCAACTTGCCAACCGTTGTCTTTTTTCACAGCGACTAGTGTTTGATGGGCATTTACTGCTGGTTCAATATCTGATTTTCCAGGAGGAATCATTCCTGCAATAGCATATAAAATTGCTGCATCAATTCCCAGCGAACGTATCTCTTTTACTTTCGTTATAAAAGGAGCGGTTGGATGGTTTTCGAAGATAGTAAAAAGATGCGAAAAAATTTATTCTTTGCCTATCAGTTTACTTCCATCAAATCCAATTTGGACTCCATGTTCTGCAAATGGATCAGACATCCCTTGAGCATCACGTCTATTCCAGGCATCAATGAGTTTATTGTATAGGTTTTGAACTTCAGTATTCATATTTATTTCCCCCTTGATTATCTTTAATGACAAAGCTATACATTTAAAACCATTCGCACTGTTTTTAATGTATGGCCCTCAAAATCATCATCGAACTCTTTCAAAACCTGAAAGCCTTTTGCATCATAAAAGCTTTTGCCGATTTCATTGTCCCTTTCGACGTTTATATAAATTTCAACTACGCCTTCCAGTTCATTAATTCCTTTTTGCAATAAAGCAGAGCCAATCCCTTTTCCCTGATATTCTGGATAAAGGTAGATCGCCCCGAGTTCCGCTTTCCCCACATCATTAACAGGAGAGAAATTCGCGAACCCTACAACATTACTGTCAATTTCAGCTACAAAAAGAAAAGAACGTTCCAATCGTTGTTTCATCCTGTCGTTATTGTAGGCAACTTTCAGGAATTTTTCTTGGATCTCAAAAGGAATGATTCCTTCATATGTAGCATTCCAAGATTTTTTTGCCACATCCTGAACTTGAGGTATGTCTTCAACATGCATTGTCCGAATTATTACCATTTCAAATCTCCCCCTTAATACTGATTCATTATTTCAATTTTATACTAACATGAATTTCCAAATGCTAAGACGTCTAATTTACTCGACAGTTTAAATTTATTGGCCCATTTCTAAGCAGTAATCGCCACTTGGACTGACTTACTCGTCACTTTCCTTTTCATATTCGTCATTTCACTTAACATAATCGTCAAATTCAGCAAGGTATTCGCCATTTTGAAATATATTAGCCGTATTTATTTTTTATTAGCCACTATTACCTTTATATTCGTCAATCCGGCCGAATCACCTGTCTGCTGCTTACAATATAAAAAAGCGAAAGGTCTGCATAACCCTTCCGCTTCATGAAGTTATTCAAACGGCCAGCTTGGCAGCATCCGGCGTAATTTCTTATCCGCGCGTTTGCCAAGCACATAATCTGCCTGCATCATTGTATGGATTTCACGTGTCCCTTCATAAATGACCGGTGCTTTGGAATTGCGTAAATAACGGGCTACTGGGTACTCATCGGAATAGCCGTATGCCCCGTGAATTTGAACTGCATCATCCGCAGCTTTATTCGCAAAGTCGCACGCTTGCCATTTGGCGAGAGATGTTTCCCTAGTGTTGCGGACGCCTTTATTTTTCAGCTCACCTGCACGATACACGAGCAGGCGACTCATTTCATAGCCAGCTTCCATTTTTGCGAGCATTTGACCGACTAGCTGATGCTCACCAATCGGCTTACCGAAAGTTTCTCGTTCTTTGCAGTACTTGACGCTCGCTTCGATACACGCTTGTATTAAGCCAACCGCGCCTGCAGCAACAGTAAAACGGCCATTATCCAATGCGGACATCGCAATTTTAAACCCTTCGCCTTCTTCACCGAGCAAATTTTCTGCCGGTACTTTGACGTCCTCAAAGAACAGTTCACCTGTATTGCCTGCACGAATACCGTATTTGCCCTTGATCGCCTTTGAGCTAAACCCTGCCCATTCACGTTCAACGATAAATGCGGAAATTCCGTGATGCGCTTTTTCCTTATCTGTATACGCAAAAACAAGGAAATGATCCGCAATATCACATAAGGAAATCCATGTCTTTTGACCGTTTAAAATATAATGTTCCCCATTGTGCTTCGCAAATGAACTCATCGCCGCAACATCCGAGCCTGCTCCGGGTTCTGTCAGACCGAATGCGCCGATTTTCTCTCCCTTTGCCTGGGGCACCAAATATTTTTCCTTCTGTTCTTCTGTTCCCCATTGCATGAGCGTCATACTATTTAAGCCAGTATGCACGGAAACGGCTGTACGAAATGCCGTATCTCCGCGCTCCAGCTCCTCACAGACAATTGCAAGCGAATTATAGTCCATTCCTGCTCCGCCGTACTTCTCCGGTACACAAACTCCCATTAAGCCCAGTTCGGCGAGATGCTTCCATATTTTCGGGTCAAAACCACCGCCCGCATCCCATTCCGCAATATAAGGGATAATCTCTGCATCAACGAATTGCCTCACAGTTTTTCGTAAAAGCGTCTGTTCTTCTGTGAACTCGAAATTCATCGCTTCACTCCTACCACTTTACAATCATCGATGAACGGTGTGATGTTTCTTTAATGTCAACACCACGGCTTGCCATTTCCTGAATAAACTCACGACCTGGTACAACAGTTTCCGGTGCAAATACACCGCGCTCTCCAATCAGTCCTTTGCCGATCATTTGGGCCACGATTGAAATCGTATTTGCTGTCGCACGGGCCATCGCTGTCACGTTTTGCTCTGTATCTTTTCGTACGACCATTTCATATTCATACGTAATTTGCTCTTCTGACTTTTCACCTGAAATAATTGCACGTAATAGTACGGCATCGACATTATTTCCGATATCCAGTTTTTTCTCCAAAACTTCTCTTGTTACTTCTCGGACATTTACTTCACGACCGCCAGCTTCAACGGTATTGTTTTTATCAAGGAAGCCTAAGTCAGCAAGCAGTTTGAACTGCTCGGCATGCCCTTTATAGCGGATTGTCTTGTATTCGAGTGTCTTCACATGAGGGAATGTTTTATATAACGTTGAAATTCCGCCTGATGTGTAAAATGCCTCCAATACTCCAAACTCGTCAAAGTAGATCGGCTCCAGTCCAGTTAAAGATTCAACCTCAGCAAGCATACCCTTTTGAATCATTTTCGAAGGCTCTGTATAGTGATCGAATACTCCATCCAGCGAGAACACACGAATATAATGTAATGGAGGCTGTGGTGTTGTTGGAATTCCACCTACATAAAGTTTGATCGACTCTACCGAATCAATCTTTGTCGCCCCATAACCTGTCAAAATATTAATCATTCCCGGTGCTACACCTAGATCCGGAATAATCGTGACACCTTTATCGACTGCCTGACCGTGCAGTTCGAAAATAGATTCTGTAATCCCGCCAATGTGGCCTCCTAAGTCTACTGAATGTACCCCTGCATCAATTGCCGCTTTTGCCACACGTTCATTAAACTTATAGAACAGCGCATTCACTACTACATCGCCGTGGCTGATGACATCACGCAATGCTTTGTCATCTTCTGCATCAAGCTGTACAACTTCCACCTTATCTGTATTTAATGAATTAACGAATTCCTTTGCAGGAGCTGTTGAAACATCGGCTAAAAAGATCTTCTTCACATCTTCACTACGGACTAAATCGCGTGCTACTTCTTTCCCCATCAATCCTGCACCTAACACTACTACTTTCATGTAAACATCCCCTTTTTTATTAAGTCAATTACGCATCAGCGTGATTGCGTCCACATATTTTTTGAGATGCGATGATTCGAGTAGATGAATCATCAAGCGTTATTATCGATTTGGGCACGTTGCAACTTGCCGCTGTAGTCTACATAAATACTCTTCCATTCCGTATACACATCAAGCGCTGCCTGCCCTGAATCGCGGTGGCCATTTCCTGTACCCTTTGTACCGCCAAACGGCAAGTGAATTTCCGCACCTGTTGTACCGGCATTTACATAAACAATTCCTGTATCAAGCAACTGCTGTGCTTTGAAGATTTTGTTAATATCTTGTGAGAAAATTGAGCTTGATAAGCCAAACTTCACACCGTTATTTACTTCAATTGCCTCTTCCAAACTGCTAACTTCAATAATACTAATAACAGGACCGAAAATTTCCTCCTGCGCAAGAATACTAGTTGCCTCCACATCGGTAAAAATTGTCGGGGCATAGTAATAGCCTTTTGACAATTCGCCTTCTGATAAAATTTCTCCGCCAATCAGCAAGTTTGCGCCTTGCTGCTTACCGATCTGTACATAATGATTAATTTTTTCCAGTGCGGCCTTATTAATGACAGGCCCCACTTTAACTGAAGGATCCAATCCATCTCCGATTGTCAGCTGCTTCGTTGCTTCCACAAGACGATTTTCCAACTCCTGTTTTACATTTTTATGCACGATTACACGGCTGCATGCTGTACAGCGCTGCCCAGCCGTACCAAAAGCACTCCATAAAATACCTTCAAGCGCTAAATCCAAATTAGCATCATCCATTACAATGACCGCATTTTTCCCGCCCATTTCAAGCGAAATTTTCTTCAGATGTTTTCCGCCAAGCTCGGCTACTTTGCTTCCTGTCGTTGTTGACCCTGTAAAGGAAATCACACGGATGTCCGGATGCTCGACGATCGCTGTTCCCACCGTAGGACCGGAACCGAATACAACGTTGACGACACCAGGCGGTAAGCCGACCTCTTCAAATATTTTGGCAAGCTCGTAAGCCATAAAAGGTGTTTCGTTAGAAGGCTTCCATATAACCGTATTACCGGCAACGAGTGCAGGGAAAGACTTCCATGTTGCAATTGCAATCGGAAAATTCCACGGCGTAATGAGTCCAGCCACTCCAATCGGTGCGCGTACACTCATCGCAAACTTATTCGGCAATTCCGACGGGACCGTTTCTCCAAATAAACGTCTTCCCTCCGCTGCCATATAAAGTGCCATGTCGATTCCTTCTTGCACTTCCCCGCGTGCTTCTTCAATGACCTTGCCCATTTCCTTCGTTAATATTTGCGCAAGATGTTCTTTCTTTTCTTTCAGTTTAAATGCAATTTCATATAAATAATCCGCACGCTTTGGCGCAGGGACAAGTGCCCATTGTTTTTGGGCCTCCTTCGCCTTTTGTGCAGCAAGTTCGACTTGGAATTTTGTCGAAAGTGGTATCGTTCCTAACTGTTCACCATTTGCAGGATTGATCACAGGCATCGTTTGCAATGAATTGTCTTCTATCCATTCTCCACCAATAAAATTTAACAGCTTCATTTCTCCACCTCACAAATTCTCATTTACCTTTTTATTATTCGACATTCTCTACTTTATTCCCTTTTTCTCTCAAAAAGAATAACGAACGAATATTATTCATTGCCAAATATTATTTTCTCCGTTTTGAAACTTTTGGAATCTTCAAGCGTATCTATTATTGTAAATATTAAATTGAATTGTAAGGGGACATAAAAATGAAAAATCATGAAATCGACTACGTTTTACACGGCGATGATATGCAGTTTGTAGAAGTGGAGCTTGACCCGCAGGAGACGGTTGTAGCAGAAGCCGGAAGTTTAATGATGATGGAAGATCAAATCCAGATGGAAACAGTATTTGGTGATGGCTCTGCAAATCAGGGCTCCGGATTAATGGGGAAATTACTTGGCGCAGGAAAACGTTTAATTACAGGTGAAAGCTTATTCATGACAACGTTCACTAACAACGGCATGGGCAAGCGTAAAGTGTATTTTGCTTCTCCGTATCCAGGTAAAATCATTCCTATGAATTTAAGTGAATTGGACGGCAAAATCATCTGTCAAAAAGACGCATTTTTAGCTGCGGCAAAAGGTGTATCTGTTGGCGTAGAATTCCAGAAAAAATTAGGTACAGGATTCTTCGGTGGTGAAGGGTTTATTATGCAAAAGCTTGAAGGAGACGGTATGGCTTTTGTGCATGCAGGCGGTACAATTTATGAACGTAAACTTCAGCCAGGAGAAACATTGCGCATTGATACAGGCTGTCTAGTTGCGATGACACAAGATGTAAACTACAATATCGAAATGGTAAGCGGCATTAAAACGGCTTTATTCGGTGGAGAAGGTTTATTCTTTGCAACGCTTTCCGGTCCTGGTACAGTTTGGGTACAATCATTGCCATTCAGCCGTCTGGCAAGCCGTGTGTTTGCTGCAGCACCGATTTCTCAAGGCGGTGGCGGTAAAGACGCAGGTGAAGGCGGCATCGGCGGATTATTTGATCTGTTCAATAAATAAAGGCAAAAAGGAGCTGTCCAGCGCATATTATTGCGAGACAGCTCCTTTACTTGTTATACAGCTAAAACGATGATTAATATAAGTGCCAGCACAATTCGGTAAATCGCGAATGGCGTTAATTTCACTTTTGAAATCAGCTTCAGGAAGAATTTAATCGAAATAAGTGCAAATACAAATGCGCTTACAAAACCTACTACATAAAACCAAAAGTGATCGGCGTTAATTTGATCCCAGTTCTTAACAAGCGACAAACCGCTTGCCCCAGCCATAATCGGCACGGCCATAATAAACGTAAAGTCCGCTGCTGTTTTATGGTCCAATCCAAGCAATACCCCGCCTGAAATCGTTGAACCCGAGCGTGAAAACCCTGGCCAAAGCGATAAACATTGGATAAATCCAATTTTCAGTGCTTTACTGTACGAAATATCATCCAGTGTCGTAATGGCCGGCTTTTTAGGTCCAAATTTATCAGCAATAATCATAAAGATCGCTCCGATAATTAATCCTACAATTACGGTTTTGATGCTGAATAGATTTTCATCGATAAAATCTTCAAACAGTACTCCAAAAATACCTGCTGGAATAATACCGATAATCACATGTCCCAGATTAAAACGAGTCTTCTTCTGTCCTTCTATTTTATATAATCCAACTAAACTTAGTAATCGTTTCCACATAACGAAAACGACTGCCAATATCGATCCTAGCTGAATAACAATTTTAAATGTATTTGCCGAACCTGATCCTAAAAATTCCTTCGTCTGCAACCACATATCATCAACAATAATCATATGTCCTGTTGAGGAAACTGGCGCAAATTCGGTCATCCCTTCGACAAACCCTAAAATTAAAGCTTTTAATAGCTCAATCCATTCCATTTTCTGTTCCCCTTTTTGCTTTCTTATTCGCTAAATTTTACATCTATTACCCATAATTCAGAGCGACTGCCAATACGTGTCGGAGGCCCCCAAAAACCAAAGCCGCTCGAAACAAGCGCATGTAACTGCTCTTTTTTGAGAAGTCCATAATCCAACTCAAAAGTTCTTTCTGTTATGAGGTGGTTTGGCCACATTTGACCGCGGTGCGTATGTCCCGAAACATGGAGATCCACTCCTAAACGAGCCGGCTCATCCAAATCCAGCGGCGTATGGTTCATAACAAACCAAGGCAAGTTTGCCTTTTCGGGCTGCATCTCTTTTAAGGCTAAACGGTTTTTGTTCGTCACATCTTCCCGCCCTGTTAAATAAAAACGATTCGCCACTAAAATTGTTTCATCCATTAAAATTTTAACGTTTGCTTCTGCCATTTCCTTTTTAAATTCCGGTATTTCATTACCGTAATATTCATGGTTACCCAGTACTCCGTATACACCATATGTCGCCTTTAAATTTTTCATCACTTCGCCCATGTCTTTTTCGACAAAGCGCTTTGGACTATCATCGACAATATCACCCGGAAGAAGCACTAAATCAGGATTTCGTTCATTTGAAAGCGCAACAAATTTCTCCAAATGTCCTTTCCCTGACAACAAACCGAGGTGGAAATCCGATGCCATCACGATACGCATATCATCTCCAGGTTTATCGATGTTGATTGTCGCATTTCGAACTACCGGTGAATAAGCAAAATATGTACCTACAATCAATAAAACAACGAGTAAACCAACAACCCCTGTACCGACCATTTTCGTTGTAAGCGGTGTAAACTTGATGATTAAGTTGGCGATGATACAAAGGAAGAGCCCGTACTGCAAAAAGAACATCCAATAGCTGCCGAGCACCGAAAAGGGCGTGAACAGTGGATGGAGCTTTCCTATAAAATAACCGTATGATACGAAAAATAGCACTGTCCAATAAATAATCGGCCAGCGAAATTGCTGAATCGACAACAGCCATGCCCTAAAATTCCAGCCAAGATAAAAAGTGAGACCACTGTATATCGCTAATGCTACTATGCCTAAAAGTATACGCATCGGAATGTTGCTCCTAACTTATTTTTTATCTACAATGTGCTATTTTACTATATTTTGGACTTATGGCGTTAGTCAATCATATTATCATCTTTTAAAATGTCAAAGACGATCAGTTGCGGTTTTCTAATAAATTCGGCTTTTTTCTAATATGGCATTCGCTTGTTCTAATAAAACCGGGGTCTTCTAATATCATCGCCGGATTTTCTAAAATGTGCATGAACTTTTCAAATAACAGATCCGAACTTTCAAATATCCGATGCACTTTTTCTAATAAAAACTTTTTTCTTCCAATATATCCCCACGCGCACCACCAAAATAAAAAACTACAGCAAGGCACACACCCCTCGCTGCAGTTTTCATTCCTTATTTATCTGTTGGAATACTAACCGTCACTTTAAACAGGTCCCCATCAACTGCGATGTCCAATTGCCCGTCATGCAAATCAACAATTGACTGTGCAATGGCTAGCCCCAGCCCTGAACCTTCTGTATGACGTGATGTATCGGCACGTTTGAAACGCTCGATTAATTGGGACGCTTCCTCGTTCAGCTCGTATTTCGCAACATTTTTCACAGTCAATTCGGCATTCCCCTCATACGACTTCAAGTTGACGTAAACACGTGTGCCTTCCAACGAATATTTACGTGCGTTAATAATTAAGTTATCAATGACACGCCACCATTTTTGCCCGTCCACACGAGCATAAATCGGCTGTTCTGCGATATTGATACGTAAATCCAAATTGGCTGCTGCAAAGTCTTCTCCATGCTCACCGACCGCCTGCTGCAACAGTTGTGCTAAGTCGATGCGCTGTTTCGTAATTTCTACATTGCCGCTTGCCATTTTCGATACTTCAAATAAATCTTCAATTAATGTTTTTAAACGATTCGATTTCGCATCTAAAATGTCGATATATTTTTTTCGCTCTTCCTCTGTGATTGCTGGATTTTTCAGTAAATCCGTATACGTAATAATTGATGTGAGCGGTGTACGCAAATCATGGCTGACATTCGTAATGAGCTCTGTTTTCATCTGCTCACTTTTTGCCTGTTCATTCATACTGTTACGGACACCTTCACGAAGCCCATTTAAATTTTCGGCGTGTCTTGCTAAAGGAGATTTCCCTTTCACCTTTAAATCTTTTGTGAGACGGCCATGTGCCATGTTTTCAGTATGCTGCATAATACGGTTCAGGTAGCCCATACGACGCATGAACATATAGAGTGCCGGAATAAAGAACACTACAAATAAAAACATATAGAACAGGAAAACACCGAAACTGCCTGCTGTCATAACAACGGCAAATCCAAAGCCTCCAAGGAAAACAACAAGAAGCAATATTAGTGACTGCATCCCGATTGAACGATTTTCAAACATTGAGATGGCACCATCTACAAACTTCGCCGTAAATGTCTCCGGCCAGATTTTCTCCACATCACGTTGCCCTTTTAAACTTACCCATATTGAAACAACCATAAAGACGATTGCAACGATAAGCGCAAAACTGATAACGCCTGTCACGATAAAATCCGTAAGAAAACCTGAACGATTATCCGTATAGTGATAAATTAGCGTCTGTATGGATCTTGTAAAAGATCCATTAAATAAAAATGCAAAGTATGTTGCAATAAGAGTTGCTACGATTCGAATATCAATAGGGAAACGTTCAAATAGTTCACGTAGCTGGAACTGACGATTGAACTGTTCAAGCATCGGTTTTAAAGAAGTCATCAATAAAACAAAACTGATAATTCCCCCAAGAATAATGCCGTAATACACATATTTCGTAATGATAAACGCACTTTTTTCATTGCTTATATGAGTGTTTGCGATCCAACTAGCCGGCACAGTTACAACACCCGAAATATCCGATAAATCCTGCTCAAGTGTATAGCTATCTTGCAGAATCCCCATGCTATCATACTCATAATAATTAAGCGGATAGAGACCTGAGAGGTTTTTCCCTACATTATTTACTTGTTTTTTAAAGACACTCTTTTCACTAATATCGCCATTACGGTAAACTTCTCCGGTTTTTTCATCTTTAAATTCATAAGCAAAGTGATTGTATTTGCTCAAAACTTCTTTCTTTTCTCTTTCAATTTCTTTTAGCTTCTGCTGAATTGCTTTTTCCTTAATTACTAGTATTTTTTCTTTTACATACTCATCATCTTCAAAGTTTTTCTTAATGTCAGCAATTTTGGCATCACGTTCTTGTTCGATTGCCTCAATAACTTCCTGATCTTGTGTTGCGTTTATTTCGCTTGAATACTGCTCTTTAATATTTTGAATTTGCTCAGCAAGGGAGCCGTAATATGTACGGTAATCGTACATTTCCTCATCCGATACTGTTAAAGCCCCTTTAAATTCCTCTTCCGTCGGCGTGTTAAACACATATTGCGAGAACTCGTATACTAAGTTCTCTGCCTCGTTGTTATAGTTTTGCGATTCATAAAAAGTTTTTCCTAAATAACGACCGCCATTAGTAAAAATTAAACTGAGTGCAGTTGCCACCACAAACATAAGAAAAAGCTGGAGGTATAATTTATTGTTTTTCATTTTTCCTTCCTCCTCACTTAATTATAGAAAATATAGGAATTGCTTTACTAAGGGCACGAATCGCCCTGTCAAATAGTCGATAAAATAAGTCCCGATAAAATAAAAACCGATCACCGCGCCGAGAGCTCCAACCCAAGAGAAAATTTTACTTTTCAATTTTATAACCCAATCCCCACACCACTTTTAAATAACGGGGATTTTTTGGATCGGCTTCGATTTTTTCACGGATTTTCCGGATATGCACGGCAACAATATTTTCTGCGTTATACGCGGGTTCATTCCATACGAGTTCGTAAATATCGCTGATTGAATAGACGCGCCCCGCATTTTTTAGTAGAAGCTCAGTTATTTTATACTCAGTCGGTGTCAGTTTGACAGGTTCTCCGTCCACACGGATTTCCCGCGCTGCAGCGTCCAGCTCCAGTCCTTCAACAAGCGGAGCGGCTTCTCCTGCCGTGCCGAAGTTGACATAGCGTCTTAGCTGGGACTTGACGCGTGCCATCAATTCAAGCGGGTGGAACGGCTTTGTAATATAATCGTCCGCACCTACTGAAAGCCCATGAATTTTATCGCTTTGTTCCGCCTTTGCACTGAGCATAATAATCGGGATATTGCGTTCTGCACGAATTTTGAATGTGGCGGTAATCCCATCCATCTTCGGCATCATGATGTCTAAAATCATACAGTGTACTTCATTTTGTTCAAGCAGTTCGATTGCCTCAAGCCCGTCTGCCGCTTTTAACACCCGGTAACCTTCATTTTTCAAATAAATTTCTATGCCGTCCCGGATGTCCTGATCGTCATCTGTTACGAGCACCGTCAGCTGATTCATCTTTGCTCACCTCACAACTTTTTCTTATAAGTTTATAATAAAGCCCATTTCTTAACATCTAACTACTGAAAATCTGAAGAAATTCTTAAGATTTCTTATTTTACATTAAATGAGATTTTGCTTTCGAGGAAGTATTGTCTATAAAAATAGCCGGTTCTACTTTATACGGGATTTGTTCTACTTTCACGGCCAAAAATTCTACTTTTCTTTTAAATGGATCCACTTTCGGGCCAGAACTTTCTACTTTCAACACAGTATCGGCTAATAAACGCAGCCACAGTGCCACATCAGTGATTTTTTCATAACAAAGCAAAAAAACTGCCTCCTATGAAGCAGCTTTCTTTGTGCCGAATGTTAACACAATTATTCCACCTAATAATAGACTAACACCAATCCATGCAACAAATGTTAAATGTTCCCCTACTAAAAACACACCGAGTAATGCGGCTGTTAAAGGTTCGGCTAAGCTCAATGTTACCGCGGCCGACGAACTGATTTTCTTCAAGCCGCCTAAAAATAATATGTATGCCAAACTTGTAGCAGCAAGTGCCATAAAAAGAATCGGCCATATATTCACGCCTTCTGTCAGCCAGCCAAAACCGTCTTTTGCTGCAAGCGGCAATAAAAATAAGGCGCAAATGGAAAAAGTCATTGCAACAGCAGGCAATGTTTCTTCCCGTTTCATCAACTGCTTACTCACATTCGTATAAAGGGCAAACATGGAACCTGCAGCCAATGCTAACCCTATGCCAAGCGGGTTGATCGCCGTCTCACCTTGATTCATAAATAACAGCAGGCAGCCGACGATAGCGAGCACTGTTGCAATTGCCCATACGAGAGTTGGCCGTACTTTCCAAAAGATCCACTCGATGAATCCCGCAAATACAGGCGCGCTGCCGATTGTTACAACCGTTCCTACTGCAACTCCAGTAAAGCGGACAGATGTGAAAAACAGACTTTGGAATAGAGCAATCGCGATCGCCGCTAAAATGGTCCACTTCCATGACCAGTTACGAAATGAAATTTTCCGCATTGCCAAAACCGCAAGCAGTAAAACGCCTCCGCCAATACCCGACCTTACACATGCTACCGCAAACGAAGAAATCCCTTCCGTTAAAAAGGTTTGTGTTGTTCCTACCGTCCCCCAGAGCATGGCGGCCATAAGCACAAACAAATACGGTAAAATATTCACATCCTACACCCCATTTTTATTAATTATGCTATCATACGTTAGAAGTCCATACGAGATGAAGTTTTGTTAAAATCGATTTATAATAAGATTAACTTAAACTAAAAAGGAGGCATCATGATGTTTAAAACAGTAGAACAAACTGCAGCAGATATAGGCATGCCTGAACATCAGGTTTTACAGTACATTTATGCTGGTCGCATAAAAGCAGTACATGATGGTGAACACTTTTTAATTAATAGTGCGCAATTTGATACGTACCATCAGCAACTCGAACGAATTAAAGAAGAAATTGAAATTTGGAAAAACACTCCGATTCCCGAAGATGTCGATATAAAAGATGAGGACTAATAGAAAAGAAGCGAATTCGTTCATCGAGTTCGCTTCTTTTTAATCTCTTCTTATTAAATAGTGACTGTAAACCCTGCACGTTTCCCGATAATTTCAGCATAATCCTCTACCATTACACTTGCTGTCGGATACATCCCTGCTCCAGGCCCAATTACGGATAATGTTCCGATATAGTTTGTCTCCATCGTCACCGCATTGAACACATCATCTACAGGATAAAGCGGATGTTCATTGTTCACGAGTAGTGGTGCCACTTTTGCATGAATTGTACCGTCTTCGAGTTTTTCCACTTCTGCCACATGACGATAGCGAAGACCTTGCGCTGTTGCTTCCGCTACTTGTTCTGATGAAATTGTATCGATTCCGATCACTTCTACCTCTGCCCAATTTGGCTGTTCCCCAAATGCAAGGCTCGATAAAATCATCAGCTTTTTAAATGCATCCTGACCCGATACATCGTTAAATGGATCCGCTTCTGCATAACCTAATTGCTGTGCTTCTCTCAATGCTTGTTCAAAGCTCCAGCCCTCTGCACGCATCTTTGTTAAAATATAGTTTGTTGTTCCATTTAAAATTCCTTGAACGCAGCTTACTTCGTTGACCAGAAGAATATTTTTCATTGTTTTAATAATAGGTACACCACCTGCTACCGTTGCCTCAAAGCCGACGAATACACCATTTACTTTCGCCAATGCTTCGAGCTCCTCGCCCCGTTTTGCAAGCATTACTTTATTCGCTGTAATGACATGGCATTTTGCCTCAACAGCACGTTTTAAGTAAGTGAATGCAGGCTCTTCATTTACAATCGCTTCAAATACAACTTGCAGATTATTTTCCGCCAGTACGTCATCCATTGATTCCGTCATTAAATGTTTTGTGCCCGGTACACGCTCACGGCTTGCATCGGTTACTAAAATCTTCGCGACCTCCAGTTCAACACCCAGCTTTTCGCGAAGTTCCTGCCTCTTTTCATTTAAAATATGGTAAATTCCCTGACCTACTGTGCCAAATCCTAAGATCGCTGCCTTGATTGTTGCCATTGCCTTTCTCCTCCAAATTCTTAACACGCATATATTAACGAATAATTCAAAAAATTTATCTTAAAGAAAATTCTATCCTATATAATACATGAAAACAAGGATAATCTCGCCTAGAAGGACATTTGTTTACTGTAAACGGTCAATATTCATTCAAATTTTATTTTTTAAGAGCTAATTTGGAGACTACGATGTTAATATTTCCAGTCACTACTTGTGTTTGGGGCTAAGCAGTTGAGAGAGTTTTGTTATGTTCTAATATATTCGGAAATCGTCTAATATATTTTGAAATGTTCTAATAAAATTGCGATCTTCTAATATAACCGGTTAATGTTCTAAAATGGGGTCGCAATCTGCTAATATCCTCACTCAATTTGCGAATATCGCTCACACTTCTTCTAATATCGCTCATCATTGTTCTAATAAATCGCAAACACCGGTTTCAACAACCATTTCCTGCCCGGAAAATAAGCGTACCCAACCATCAAATTCACCCAAATTCTAATAACATCGACATTTCTTCTAATATCCCCAAAATTTCTTCTAATAATCGTTTTCATACTTCTAATAAACCATATACACCGTGTAAAAAAATCACCAAATAAAAAAACACTAGCAAGGGGGCTCGCTAGTGTTCCGGAATTATTTTATACTGCCACGTTTATATCATTATATGCCCGTAAACGATAGGCAGTTAAAATCTTGGTCATGACGATTTCCTCTTTTGCCGAGAAGTCAGGGACCGCGTATGGGCGCTCTACTAACTGAAATTCCCCATATTTTAAGAACCACTCTCTAGCTGGCGACAAAATATGGGCTGTACCATGAATTCTGTATTCCTCGGCAACTTCTTTTATAACATAACCCGCTGTGGCAAGATCGTGAGATTGTTCTGAGAAAGCACTGTGTCCGAAAACATGCTGCCACATCGTATTCACATCCGCCAAAATTTGCTGGATCGCACAAGCGTTCACAAATTCCTTTACGTCATTTAGTTCATAAATAATATAGGCTGCAACGTTTTGTGCACTGTATACTTTCCCCATGTTGAACAACTCCTTTTCTTCCAATGATGCTGCAACATCACTTTAAATTTTTTCGGTTGATAATATAATTATCCCAATTGTATTACTAGGTATTTAATTTGTCAATAAAACTTATAAAAATAGTAGGGATTAATTTTCTAAAAATTGCTTAGCTTTTCGAATGGGAAAAGCTAAGCCTTTTTTTAAAGCATTATGCGTTTGTTTCTACTCCAACTTCCGCTGCAACTTTCGCTAATGCCTGCTCTAAATCCGCGATAATATCTTCCGCTGCTTCTAACCCGATCGATAAGCGAATGAGCTCTTCCGATACGCCGGCAGTTTTTAATTCTTCCGCAGATAACTGTTGGTGTGTTGTGCTCGCAGGATGAATAATTAATGAACGGGCATCGCCAACGTTCGCTACATGTGAGAACAATTCCACGTTATCGATTACTTGGCGGCCAGCTTCACGTCCGCCTTTAATTCCGAACGTAATGATTGATCCGAAGCCGTTTTTCAAATACTTTTTCGCTAAATCATGTGTCGCAAAATCTTCAAAGCCGTTGTAATTCACGTACTCCACAAATGGGTGGTTTCTTAAATACTCGGCAACTTTCTGTGTATTTTCATTGTGTCGGACAATACGCAAATGAAGCGTTTCAAGTCCTTGCAGGAAATTAAATGCCGCGTCAGCAGATAATGTTGGACCAAAATCACGCAATAGTTGAACACGAAGCTTTGTCGCAAATGCAGCGCCTGCTGTGTCAATTCCGTATCTTAGACCGTGGTATGAAGTATCGGGTTCTGTAAACCCTGGATGTCTTCCTTGTGTCCAGTCGAATTTACCGGCATCAACGACAATCCCGCCGATCGTCGTTCCATGACCGCCAATCCATTTTGTTGCAGAATGAATGACAACATCCGCGCCGAATTCAATCGGATTACTTCCATATGGGGAAGCAAATGTGCTGTCGATTAATAAAGGAAGACCATTGTCATGAGCGATGTTTGCTACCGCTTCAATATCCAGTACTTTCAAGCTTGGATTTCCGATAATTTCTGCGAAGATTGCCTTCGTTTTATCAGTGATTGCCGCTTGGAAATTCTCAGGATTTGATTCATCTACGAATTTTACTGTAATGCCGTAGCGAGGCAATGTTGTCGCGAATAAATTATATGTCCCACCGTAAAGTGAACCTGCCGCTACAATTTCATCCCCTGCACCGGCTACGTTTAAAATAGAAAATGCTACTGCTGCTGCGCCAGATGAAAGCCCTACTGCAGCTGTGCCCCCTTCTAATAAAGCAACCCGTTCCTCAAATGCCCCGACTGTCGGGTTCATAATTCTTGAATAAATATTGCCTGTTTCCTGTAATGCAAATAGACGTTGCGCATGAGCTGTGTCATTAAATGCATAGGCCGTTGTACGGTAAACCGGAACTGCAATTGCTCCTGTTTCCGGGTCTGGCTTTTGACCCCCGTGTAATAATAATGTTTCTGGTCTTAAATTTGTCATTTTAATACCCCCAAAAATTTAATCGATGGTGAAATCGGTGTTTTTGAGGAGGATTTTTTAAATGAAAAAAACCCTCTTCAGTTAAGAAGAGGGTTGCGCATGAGCAAGTTTGCCTCCTCTTATCTTTCAAAATGATTGTCCATTTTGTAGGATTTAGCACCTTAGTCAGTTCATCACTTACTGGTTGCCGGGCATCTCAGGGCCTATTCCCTCCGCCGCTCTTGATAAGAGTTATGTGATTTGTGTTCCATCGTTGAGTCTCAGTATAAAACATACTAATCCGATATGTCAACACAAAAAAATTAAAATTTTCAGATTTCTATTCTGATTACTCTTATCTGTATTTAACGATATGCAAAAATTTCCTCCCTATGAATTGAATAGACGCTTATAATCGACTTCAACTAAAATATTGACTAAAATAAGCTTGAAGGATATACCATTAAGATTTTTATTACATAAAAGGGAGATGTTCACGTGAATACAAAAGAATTATTACGCAGTCACACATCTGTTCGCAAATATACAGGTGAGGAAATTTCAAAAGAAACTGTCATCGATTTAATCGAAACAGCACAAATGGCGGCAAGCTCGCATTTTGTGCAGGCATACAGTGTTATCTGGGTAACGGATGAAGAAAAGAAAACTAAGCTGGGTGAACTGTCTAAAAACGAATTCCAATTCAAAACAGCTGGTGCCTCTTTCTTGTTTTGCGTAGATTTCAAACGTTTGCAGGTAGCTGGTCAAAAGCACGGAGTCGATATTTCTGCTGACACGGCTGAAAACGTGCTTGTAGGTGTAGCAGATGTTGCATTATTTGCGCAAAACTTTGTTATTGCAGCAGAATCAATGGGTTATGGCATTTGCTATATTGGCGGTGCCCGTACAAATCCTAAGGAAATTAGCGAGCTGTTCAATTTACCGGAATATGTTTTCCCGCTATTTGCGATGACGATTGGTACACCGACAAAACGCAATGAAACAAAACCGCGCTTACCAGTAGCTGCGGTATTGCATGAAAATGGCTATGACGTTGATCAATACGATACGCTTCTAGATGAGTATGATGGGATTATGGAAGACTATTACAGCAGCCGATCTTCAAATCAAAAGACGGCAACATGGACGAAGCAAATGGCTGATTACTTAGTAGAACAAAATCGTCCACATATGAAAGAGTTTCTCGCTTCACAAGGTTTCACTTGGAAGTAGGCTAATAAACCAAAAATGCTATTTTTCTCTGTGAGAAAAATAGCATTTTTTTGCTGAGCGTTAAAAATTGATTTCCATTCCGGGACGCTTTCCGCGGGCACGGCCTGAGCCTGTAGTCTCAGGCGTCGTGCTGTTCCCGCTGGAGTCGCCCTACATTCCAATCAATTTTACAAAGTATCCGTTTCTTAATAAGGGTTTTCTTCTTATTCAGCGGTACTTCTACTTCTGCCCAAATTTCTTTGTTTATTTCAATCCTTCAATTTGCAATGCTTTCACAGGCTGGAAATCTTCCCCTGTTTTCGCATACGTAATGGTCGCCTGATCGCCTTCTTGCAAGTAAATTGCAAACGGTGCAACTTCTGTAGAAACAATGAAGTTTTCACCTGTATTTGCCAGGAATGATACGATCGTGAAATCACCTACACGCTCTTTATAAACACGCACGACTTTTACCGTCGCCTTTGCTTCTTCAGCATTTGAAGTACCGTCTACCGTACTTCCGCCACGACTTAGCGCTGTTTTATAAAGTCTTAACGCTTCATTTGGTGTTGTACCATACGCCGAAATTTCAGGATTTGCTGCTGACACGATAAAGTAATTTTGCAGGAATCCGTTCGCATCGAGTACAGCTGACAGCCAGCTCGCTTCACCGTAGAAGTTGTAAAGGATCGGCATTTCACCTTCCCATTCTTTTTCGATGAACTTTTTCTCGATAATTTCAAGAGCCCCTTGGGAATCCATATAAGACTCTTCCAGATTTCCGGTATAGTACGTCGCTTCACCGGTACGTGCATGTGTTAATGCATAACCAAGCATCGAGTCAACGCCCTCTTTCGGACTTGTAAAATCAGTGAAATAATACATTTCCCCATCTTCCATAAAGATCGGGCTTACATTTGCTTCCGTACCTTCATCGCTCGGCAACTTAACATCCTTTTTACCGACTAGACTGTTCCAGAATCCGTGCACATAATTACCGTAATAACTATTTTGCAAACTTACCGCTTCCGGTGATACCGCACCATCAATAAATGCCGGTACATCTGCAATCGCGATTTTCTCTGTTGCACCTGTCTCCGCATCAACAAGTACAACCCCTTTTACATCAAAGCCGTTACGTGCTGAAATAAATTCCCCGTAAGAACGGATGTAATACGGTTTACCATCCTCATCAATTTCAAGCTGCGGATCTCCGTAGAAAATTAATGATGGATTTTGAAGACGAATATGACGCTCCAGGTTTTTATTTAAATAAGCAGATGGAACATAGTTCATTTCAGCCTTCACAAACTTTGGATTATCGCTTGAGTCTGTAGCACTCATCGTGAAATAACCAGGTGTTGTTTTTCCGTTGAACCATTTAAAGAATCCTGAAAATTCTACAGGTGCAATGTAAACATACTGATCATTTACTTTTTGAATTTGCAGGTTTCCTAATTCATAATAGCTCGTGTTTGGAACCTGTCCAAACGCTTTCTTCATTTTGTTTTTAACAAATTTTGGCGGTACACTTGCCGGTGTTTTCGTCTCATCAAACGACGAAATTTCCGTTTTTTCTTTCATCTCTGAAGATTTGAATTTTTCATTTGCATTTAAAAATGGTGCACTTACTAAATAGCCGATCCCAATAATGCCAACAAGCACGATGGCTGATTTAATTTTTTGCTCCTTCCCAACAGCAAATATTGCCCCAATAATGGCTACAACAGGTATTACGTATAAGAAAATCGTCCAGCTTAGATCGATTTTCGAAATATATACTGTTAAGAATACTGATATAAAGCTTACAAAAAATGTCGTAATGAATAAGCTCGTAAATGTTTTTGATGAAAGCTCCTTATTGCGAACTTTTTTTGATAACGGCATTAATAATAATGTGATCAAAAGTGATCCAATTGCCGTTATTAGCAATAATTGTCCCATAACAATCACCCTCTCTTACTTACTATGTACGAATAACCTCCCAAAAAGATTCATAAACAAGTAAAACTGCATAATTTCTGGCATAATAGAGCATATATTGTATTTTTATGAAATCATAGTTTGGTTGTTTAGTAATTATATATAAATATTTTACTCAGGGGGTTAATGGATGGCACGGAAAGTTTTGATTTTACTGTTCTTCGGGCTTGGCTTGTACTATGTATTCTTTTTTGAAACGATTGATAGTTCACTAAAAATGGTCTTTAAACTTTTGCCAATGATTTTGCTTATAGCGCTTGCACTTTTAACAAAAGTACATGTGAAATCACCATATTATTGGCTGATCTCCATCGGTTTAATTTTCTGTGCGGTTGGCGATTATACATTGCAATGGTTCATCGTTGGACTGAGCTTTTTCCTGATCGGTCATATTTTCTATATTTTTGCATTCCGTTCAACAAATCAGCAGAACACACCACTGTATGTAAAAATTACTTTAGCTTTATACGGTGCGGTTATGATGTTCTGGATTGCGGGAAGCCTGCTACAAAAAGGAGACACTGTACTTGCTATTGCAGTGACTGCTTATATTTTAGTAATTTTAACGATGGGATGGACATCGTTCCGAACAGGCAGTAAGTTTGCTGTCATCGGCGCCACCCTCTTTATCATGTCGGATTCGGTTTTGGCTATTAACCGTTTTATGTTTGATGTTGCCTATTCCCATATCTTGATTATGTTTACGTATTACGGCGCACAGTTTTTCCTCATGCTCAGCATAATTGATTATGATCGATTACGCTAAAGCGTAATCGTATCCAGATTTTTTAGACCCACAGGATGTGGGTCAGTCAGCCGTTGTCACACAATGTGACGTATTTAGGCTGACTTCATTATTCATTTAAAAAATCTGTGACATCTGCCAGAGGCTTATCTTCATTCAGCGGGTACTTAAGTAGCCGCTGAATGAAGATAATTAGTTCAAATTCCGAAATAAAAAGTGTAGAATGAAAGCAATAAGTATTTAGGAGGTCTTTTTCGGATGAAAGAGAAAGTAATTGAACGTTTAGTACGCTATGCAAAAATTGATACACAATCAGATTTCAACTCTGACACAACCCCTTCTACAATGAAGCAATTCGATTTATTACATGTATTAAAAGATGAATTGGCAGCAATCGGTTTAACAGACATTACACTTGACGAAAACGGCTACCTTTTTGCAACACTTGAATCGAATACAGACAAAGACGTACCGACACTCGGCTTTTTAGCGCATGTTGATACAACATCGGATTACACAGGAACAAATGTACAGCCTCAGCGCATCGATAACTATGACGGTGAAGCGATTACATTAAATAATGGGTTAGTAATGGCACCGGACTACTTCCCGAACTTAAAGAACTATGTTGGCCAAACGTTAATCACAACAGATGGCAATACATTGCTTGGTGCGGATGACAAAGCCGGCATCGCTGAAATTATGACTGCGATGGAATACTTAGTGAAAAATCCGGAAATCAAGCACGGGAAAATCCGTGTAGCATTTACACCGGACGAAGAGATTGGGCGCGGTCCACACAAATTTGACGTCGAAAAATTCGGTGCGGATTATGCATATACGATGGATGGAGGTCCGCTTGGTGAATTACAATTTGAAAGCTTTAATGCAGCTGGCGTAAAAGTAACGACACGCGGTACGAATATCCACCCGGGTTCGGCGAAAAATAAAATGGTGAACTCGATTACAATGGCGATTGAATTCCAAAACGAAATGCCTAAAGATGCAGTTCCTGAAAAAACGGACGGCTATGAAGGCTTTATCCACTTAATGCATTTCAACGGCGGCATTGAAGAAACAACAATGTCTTACATTATCCGTGACCATGACCGCGCTAAATTCGAAGAGAAAAAAGCGTATATGGCAAAGGTCGGCAAAGAGTTACAGGAGAAATACGGTGAGGAAGCAATTACAGTAGCGATTGAGGATCAATACTATAATATGGGCGAAAAAATCGAGCCTGTTATGGAAATCGTCGATATTGTAAAAGAAGCGTTTTCTAAGTTTAATATCACACCGATTGTTGAGCCAATTCGCGGCGGTACTGATGGTTCCCAGCTTTCATACATGGGCTTGCCAACACCGAATATATTTGCAGGCGGCGAAAATATGCACGGCAAATATGAATTTGTATCAGCTGAAACAATGGAAAAAGCGACGGAAGTCATTATTGAAATCGTTCAGTTATTTGAACAACGTTAGAACAAAAGTGCTAAAGCGCCCGTCCAACTCCGAGTGGGCAAAACGCCACGTCCATGTGGCATGCCCCCAACGACTCACATCGTGTGAGCCTCAGACATTGGAGGGCCCGATACAACGGCAAAAATATAATGAATGAAATTGAATGGAGCGATTACTTTCGCTTCATTTTTTTGTATACTTAATAGACAGAAAATTCAATACAGATAAGTGAGGTGTGTTATGAAGGAAATACTGATTGGCATTTTAGCGGCTTTATTTTTTGCGGTTACATTTGTATTGAATCATTCAATGGAATTGGAAGGCGGCAGCTGGCTATGGAGTTCTTCGCTCCGCTATTTCTTCATGCTTCCTTTTCTTATTGCCATTGTCGCGATTCGGGGAAAAGTCGGATTTCGTATTTTATCGAGTGAAATGAAAGAACATCCAGGTGCGTGGCTCATTTGGAGCTTTGTCGGGTTTGTATTATTTTATGCGCCGCTTACATTTGCCGCGGCATTCGGTCCAGGCTGGCTCGTATCAGGTACATGGCAATTTACGATTGTAGCAGGTGTATTGCTTGCCCCTCTTTTCATAACGACCATTGCTGGAAAAAACATCAGGGCAAAAATCCCGCTTATTTCACTCGGCATCTCAGGCATTATTCTATTCGGGATTTTGCTTATCCAAATTCCGCAAGCACAATCGGTTTCAATAGATAGCCTGCTCCTCGGTATACTGCCCGTTGTCGTTGCGGCATTTGCCTACCCTCTCGGCAACCGGAAAATGATGGAACTTTGCGGCGGTAGAGTGGATCCGTTTCAACGGGTTCTAGGGATGACAATCGCTTCCTTGCCTGCATGGATCTTGCTTGCAATCTATGCATTGTTTACTGTTGGCCTTCCATCCGCGAGCCAAGTGTATCAATCACTGCTCGTTGCTGTTTCTTCGGGCGTCATTGCCACGATACTATTCTTTATCGCTACAGACCGTGTACGCCATGACCAAGGAAAACTGGCAGCAGTTGAAGCAACACAATCGACAGAAGTTCTTTTTGCGATGGTCGGTGAAATGATTTTACTAAGTGTACCACTCCCGCAGCCGATTGCTTTAATCGGACTGGCGGTCATCATTATCGGCATGCTGCTACATAGCTATCACACAGTACTTATGAATAAACGATTACAAACAGCAAATGAAAAAGGGTAGCGACATCTTCGTCACTACCCCTTTTTCCTACATTCCCCACTGCCAAATGCCGGTCGGATTTTTATACATTTTGAATACATACTCCCCAACAGATTCACGGTCATACTGGTAGCGTATTTCCACTTCCGATTCGGATAAATACGTAACATTTCGGTAAGATGCTTCCAAAAACAGCTCACCTAAACGGTTCGAATGCGGAAATGGAATGTCACTAGCAGTTAACCTTTCACTAATTGACCCATCTCCAAAAATCTGATCATACAAATAAAGATCAAAATATTGTTCTGGTGAATAGTCGTTTTCTAAACCAAAATAAATTGATGCTGTTGTACTTTGCTCTGCCAATGCTACGACTTCCCCGTAAATTTTATGCACAGCGGTAATTGTTCCTGCCTGCATTGTATTTTCTGCCGGGAAATGATTCACCAAAAAGTATTCACGCGCATTTAATAATTGATCGTAGCCTCCTGCAATCGTATTGCCGTTTTCCTCATACAATTCTTTTAATTCCGATCTTACAGGCTTCCCATTTACCGTTAGCTTGCCGTCCTGCAAAACGACACGGTCTCCTGGAACAGCGACTACTTCATAATAGGCGTTTTCGTAAATTGGTAAATGACTGCTCGTATTTGTCATCGTTCGTACAACATCGCCTGCTTCATATACAGCTTCATCAAATAAATTTTCCTGACGTTCTATCACTGTATGGTAAAGTCCCTTTTTCCCTGCAAGTGTAAAGGTTTCTTTATCTACATACTGTAAATCCGATAATTGTTCCAGCACTGGTAGCTGTGCAAAGGAATCATAATCGATTGTTGATAATTGCTTCTTTTTTTGAAGAGTAGCAATTTCCGCTAAATCATCAAGCGGATCATAAGGGGCACCCCGTCCTTCATTTCCCGAATTTTGCGTAAAAGGAACGGCCGTCATAAATAGGAATACCGCAACTGCTGCAACAGCTGCCGTCACTAATTGAACATGCCATGAACGTTTCTGTTTTCGGGCGGGCGGAGTCAATTCAGATTTCACACGTTGCTTAATACGACTTTCCTGCAAGCGTGTATCACCCATCATTTCATCCAGTTGTTTTTTAAATGGATCCATGCATCATTCCTCCAATCCCTCTTCGCTAAAAAACTCTTTCAATTGTTGCTTTGCTCGACGCAAACGTGTTTTCACCGTATTTTCATTCAGCTGTAAATACTGTGCAATATCGGCAATGGACTGTTCGTCATAATAAAATAAAATGAGCGGCTCACGATATTTCAGTGGTAGCTGGAATAACTTCTGTTCTAGTGATGCAAGATGCTCTTTTTGTATAACTTCTTCATCCGTACCTTTTGTTTGAGCAAAAATCGTCTCAAAAACAACATCCTTTTTATGCTTCCATGAGCGTAAATAATCTTTTGCACGATTTGCTGTCATTTTTGTTAAATACGTTTTCAATGACGCCTCATTGCGAAACTGGTCGCTCTTCTGAAAGTATGTTACAAATACTTCCTGTACGATGTCCTCGGCGGTAGCCCAATTTTTAACGTACAAATAAGCGATGCGTACTAAATAACGCGTGTGCTCATCAACAATTGCATCAAATTCTCTCATGTAACGATTAACACCTTCTTATATTTCTAAGACCAGTTCACCCCCTTTACATAGGACGTGAACTGTTCAAATGTTTTATTTTCAGTTATGCCGAATCGATTGACCTCATAGTTTGATTGTTGCATATTAGCATAACCTTCATTTGTCGTAAAACCGATTAACAGCCCTACTTCCTTCATCGCTTCGATCATATCTTCATCGTAATGACCGAATGGATATGCTAAAGAAATTGCATCCGTCAGCATATTAACATTTTGCTGCAAATCCATCGCAATGTCAGCAGACGACATCTCTAATGCGATTCCTGCTCCTTTACTGAACTGATGCAAGTTATGTGTGTGCGCTTCGAACTGAAAAACGTCCGTCATTTGCTTCATCTCATCGGCTGTGAAAAATTGGAGCGGTCCATTGCCGTCAAATACTTGTTCGCCTTCAAATCGTCCAGTACGAGAAGATATAATATGCTGTACCGCTGAAAATCCATGTTCCTTTAAAATTGGATAGGCATAGACCTTCGTCGATAATAAACCATCATCAAATGTAATGAGAATTGAATTAACCGGTAAAATATGGCGACCTTCCAAATAATCATAAAGCTGTGTTGTCGAAATTGTTGTAAATTGCTCTTCAGCTAAAAAGGCCATTTGCTGTTCAAATGATTGCACAGAAACCGTACTTGTATTTGTCACCATTTCTTCTTTCGGCAAAATATGATGATACACTAAAACTGGAATTCCTTCATCTATTTCAACTGATGATTTATGTATATAACCGGCACGTTCTCCTACTTTGATGACAAACCACCCATCAACCTCCCCCACTATCGGGTAGCGAAACCCTTGTGAAAGCTGCAGCAACACACTGCTCGTAAGATTTTTTTCTTCATATACTTTTGTTTGTTCTGTCGTTTTGATTGAGTTTGTTATTTCTGTATTTACTAACGTCTGAAGCGACCGCTTTTCTACAGTGGCACTACCTTTTTTTATGAAGGCTGAAATTTTTCCGAATCGTAGTTCATAATAAAGCTCATCTTCACCTACAATTGCAAAAGAAGTATTCGGATGTCCCACTCCAATTTCAGTGAGCGTATTATCTTTTATATAAATCGGCTGTTCCTCATTCAGGACGATAACTTTTTCAAATAGATGTGTTGCCTGTTCTATTTGGGTTCCACTTTCTCTACCTGCCATTTCTTTTTCGTTTGCAACCGCTCGTTCAATCTTTTCACTAGAACCTCTATATTCAATTGTCAGGAATAATACGCATATAGCGATAAACCCTACTGCAATTAACTTTTTCATCATTTCCTCCGCCTACGTTTTTTATTGAAGCAACGTACAGACGGAGAAATTCAAAATAAGTTTCAAAAAAGTTTCAGAAATTTTTTTATACACAAAAATACCCGTATCTGTAAGCGACACGGGCAATGGGTCTCCCAACAAAGGAAGAAAAACTAGAAGAAAAATATAAAGGGTGAAAAACTCAGTGTCTGACACACAGTCAAACTTACATTCTAAATGAGGGGGTTTAGAACGCTATGGCTGAGCTAACAAACTCCTGGAGAAAAGTTGTTAGCTCAGACTTATTTGTACTGTATTACAAATAAGCTCTTGCTACAGTTATAATGATAATGATTATCAGTATCATTGTCAACCCGTTTCCAAAAATCTTTTTAAGTATTTTTTAATGAACTTCGATATTGGTACTGTTTGTATTGGAACAACATAAAGCAACCGATACAAAAGCCTAAAATTGCTACAAATGATGCAACTGCCACCATAATCGTAAAGCTATAGGCAACGACTGGCAGATTAAAGGCAAACCCTGCTATTCCGCCTGCCAGACATAGGCTCGCAATCGCTGAATTGAACTTTTGCTGTCCGATTTCTTCAGGAATATATGACTTAACATCTTTCGTTAAAAACAATTTTGCAAAGCGCATAATTGGATTAAACCCGGTGAAAATCCCAAGTAAATTTGCAATTAACGGAATGCCCAAAATCCAGAATTGTCCTGACACCCATGTGACAACGACTGATAAAAATATTACCCACTGATTTACACGAACTAATGGTCTTGGTATAGAAATCGGTTTCGTCATAAAAAACCAACCTTTCTTATCTGTTTTATTCATTTTAGCGTTTTTCACCTCGTTTGGGAAGAGAAATGGTATAGTAAATATAAATATTTTTTTAGAAAAGGTGATATGTATGCCTGCACTTTCTTATGATCAAGTACGACAATTAAATTCCTATAGTATTTTTACCGAAGAACCTGACCGTCCATTATTTACATTGGCGAATCTACATAAAGACTTCTATTTGACGGATTTCCGCAATTTAATGATGGGCATTACAAATGCTGCTACAGAAGCTGCAGCCATTTCCCACTTCGGACGTCGCTACGGCATGTTTGTCGCAATGCAATTTTATATGCTGACTACGTATGATGAAGTTTGGGACGGCAAGCCTGAAGATCTGCGCTTTGCTATTGTACAGGAGTTCGGCATTCATACACTCGGGATGTATATAAACCCAAATGATTTCCGCTATGTGGAAGATGATGAGCGCGAACGAGTGATGACGGACATTTTATATAAGACATCGGTCGTCATTGGCCAGTTACGTAAAACAACGTCCATTTCGCCGCTTACTTTATGGGAAAATATTTTCGGATACATGCTTTGGCACTTCCATACATTACTCGAAAATCCGGCATTGGCTGACCGCGCTTTCGAGGACTTGGACATGCTTGAAGATAAAAATGTTTGGCGCTACTTCTCAGACAAATCGCTGTTTTTAAATTATACAGGAGGAAAAAGCCCTTCCGCTCTCATCAATCAGCCTGTCCGCAAAAGCTGCTGTTTTTCAAAAGACATCCCCGGCTTAATGGCTTGCGGATTTTGCCCGATGAAATAAGGTTTTGTTTTAAGTGCCGCCAAGTAATCGCGGCACTTTTTTATTTGGACCGGATTGCTGGGGGCACGTTTTTCTAATAAATGGCTTACTTTTTCTAATATCGCTAGAAAAGTTCTAATAAACTCCCGATGTTCTAATAAAGTAAGCCGATGTTCCAATAAAGGGCCGAGATGTTCAAATATAGGTATCCGATCTTCTAATAAGTATCGCCGTTTGTCTAATATCCGGGTTAACTTTTCTAATATCACGGCAACCACTCAAGCGCACAACAAAAGCGATGCTATAAACTTCATAGCATCGCCCTACCTTCTTATTTCGTTGCACTGTTTTTCAATGTTGTTGCTATTACTTTGGCGCCATCAAGCAATGCCTTTGCATCAAAGGTCATTTTTGGATGATGGAGTCCAGGACCAAGATCTGCACCAACGCCGATCATCGTTGCCTTTAACTCAGTATTTTTGATCGTATAGAAATGGAAGTCATCACTTCCCGGTGTCATCACTGCCGGTGCTAAACTTTGCTCTCCAAGTGCTTCAACAATCGAGCGTTCTGCAATTGCAGCCGCTTCGGATGATACTTCCGCACCTGGTGTAACATCCATCCAATTCCATGCCAGCCCAGTATCGAACATCTCCGCAATTTGTTTCAAGCCTTTATCAACTTCCTGCTGTACTTGCGCCAAGACTTCATTTTTCTGTGCACGCACATCGATCGAGAAGGTCGCATTACCCGGAATAATATTGACGCTTCCGCCATCTGCTACAATTTTTGTTATCTTCGCAGAGTATACTTCAAATGGATCGACATGAATATTTTTCAGCATTTGCTGAATCGCTACGACGACATCAATCGCATTTTTTCCCTGGTGCGGACGAGCGCCATGTGCATCAATACCAGTAATTGTCCCAGTTAAGAATGCTGCAGCACCATGATTGATTGCGGGTGATACTTTCCCTAATGGCAGCTCTTCCATAGGACGTAAATGAACACCGAATAAATGGGTAACATTTTCCATTACACCGCGATCAATCATCGCCAATGCCCCGCCACCTGTTTCTTCAGCCGGTTGAAAAATAAATCGGATTTTCTTTTTCAAAGGTTCATTCTTTAATGCATAGAGCGCACCTAAAACAATCGATATATTTGCATCATGTCCACAAGAGTGATTTGCCTGCATAACGCCATCCACTTCCTGCCATAGTGCATCAATATCCGCGCGAACCGCAATTGTTTCTTCGCCTTTTCCGATTTCCGCGACAAGGCCAGTCACATCGTTAAATTTTTTATAGCTTACGCCCATATCATCTAAAATTTCTGCTAATTTTGCTGTTGTTTTTATCTCTTTCCAGCTTACTTCAGGGTTTGCATGGAAATATTGAAACCAATCAAAAATCATTTGTTCCGTAGAATTAACCGCTAACATGAAACGCACCTCGAATATTATTTAGTACTTCTATTATACAGTACAATTTTCGCATACTACATTATTAGTGCCTAAAAAAACGACATCTATCCAAATAGTTTCGCTGGATAGACGCCGTAATATTTTTAAATTCATTTTAAAAACTCCTTTATAAGCTTGAGAAAAACCCTTGGGGATATTGAGTGCGTTCTTCACTTTCCGTTACCTCTTGCTGCTCGGCTAACTCAAATTCCACCTCTTCGTCAAATAAGTATGTTTCAAACGTCGACTTTAAAAGTGTTGACATATTATTTCTCCCCTTTAATTATTTGAATTTTTAATTAATTTAAATAATATAATGGATTTTCATGAAAATCAACAAATAAATGCACCTAATGCATAAAAAGTATTAAATCTATCTATTTTCGAGATAAATAGAAAAGCGCCTGAATTAAATATTCAGACGCTCTCTTTTTTATGAAATGGCCACTTTTGAACCGTTTTCTTTATTTCTAGTAACGTATTGAATCACGAACATAATTCCAAATACAATAAGTCCAATTGTATCCGATAATGATTCAGGATAAATCATCGCTAAACCTGCTGCCAATAAAACAATGCGTTCAATCCAGCTCACAGGGCGATACCAGTAGCCAATAATTCCGACACCTATTGCAATCATACCCATGACTGCAGTAAACACTACCCATAAGATTTGCCAGATCGTTACATCAATCATAAGCAATGCCGGTGAAAAGACAATCATATACGGAATAATGAATGCCGCGATGGCAAGCTTCGCGGAGTTCACACCGGTACGAATCGGATCTCCTCCTGATATACCGGATGCTGCAAAGGCGGCGAGCGCAACAGGTGGTGTAATATCGGCTATAATACCGAAATAGAACACGAAGAAGTGCGCTGATAAAACTACAATCAGTGGAGCTGCACTTGCCGGTACATCCGGTGCAAGTAATGCAATGATAGCCGGTGCAGCAATCGTTGATGTAATAACATAGTTTGCCGTTGTCGGTGCACCCATACCTAAAATTAACGAAGCAATCATTACAAAGAATAATGTAAGGAGAATACTGCCCCCTGCTAATTTTACTAAGCTGTTTGCAAGAGACAGCCCTAGACCTGTCTTTACAACAACACCGACGATGATACCCGCACAAGCTGTTGCAGCAGCTACTGCTAATGCCGAACGTGCACCATCAACCATTCCATCGATAATTTCTTTAAGACCGAATTTCACATCCGGATTAATAAACCCGACGATGATACAGGAGATAATACCGTATAGCGCCGCATGAATTACCGGTACACCAGACATCATGAGGATGATAATTAATACAATTGGAATAAGTAAATAGATTTTCTTGAATACTTTAGAGCGATCCGGCATCTCTTCATCTTTTAAGCCACGTAATCCTAAACGCTTCGCTTCAAAGTGTGTCATGATCCAAATACCTGTAAAGTATAAAATTGCCGGAATGGCAGCTGCCTTGGCAATATCCCAATACGTAACACCACGACCGATAAACTCAACCATTAAGAATGCTGCAGCACCCATAATCGGCGGCATTAACTGACCACCTGTTGATGCCGATGCTTCTACTGCACCAGCAAAGTTTTTATTGTAGCCGAGACGTTTCATCATCGGAATCGTATATGATCCGGAAGTTACTACATTCGCTACAGAACTTCCTGAAATTGTGCCTTGCAGGGCAGATGAGAAAATCGCTACTTTGGCAGGACCACCTACTAATTTTCCGGCAACCGAAATCGCTAAGTCATTGAAGTATTCCCCTACCCCCGTTTTTACAAGGAACGCACCGAATAATAGGAACGCGAAAATAAATGTAGAAGATACCGCCAATGGTGTCCCTAAAATCCCGTCTGTCGAGAAGAACATCAAGTTTACAATGCTATCTAAGCTTTGCCCGCGGTGTGCCATAAAGTCCGGCATATACGGACCGTAAAATGCGTAAAGTAAAAACAGCCCGGCAATTATTGTGATCGGCAATCCGACCGCTCTACGGGCACCTTCCAATACGATAATTACCGCCAGAATTCCAATATAGAAATCCATTGTTTGAAGTTGACCTAAACTTTGAACAAGCCGGTCATAATTGATTACCCAATAACTCCCTACACCAATAGCAACAACAGCTAAAATATAGTCATAAAACGGAATAGTCCGTTTTGATAGCTTACGGCTTGCCGGGAATAATAGAAACACAAACGTCAGTGCAAATCCAATGTGAACCGTACGCTGGATTTGCGCTGGAAACTGCCCGAAAATTGCCGTGTATACTTGAAAAAGTGTAAATGCCAGCAAACCAAAATAGATAATATGCTTCATGAAATTTTGAGGGTTACGCTGATTCGATTCCAAATCGTATTTTTCCAATAATTCCTGCTGCTGTTCCAAAGTAAGTGATTCGTGTAAAGCTCCAGGATCTAAAGCCGCTTTTTTGTCAGTCATCTAATTCGACTCCTTTCAATTTGTCATATAAAGACAATCTTTTAATTGTTACTAAATAGGATTTCCCACGTACTAAATGCTTTTTTAAAGGAATGACTATGCCTTTATGCTGAAGATTTAATTTATAGTTGACATTCCCAATATGTAACGTAAATTCTTCTAATTTTGCATCGTTGTATTGAAGTGTATAAACACCATCTTCATAATGAAGAGTCTGCCCTTCCTCTGCATGTCCGGGCATCCCAATAGCTACATCGGTGTATTCCATTGCAAGCAGCTGAAATTCATTTGTAGGCAGCACTTTATAGCTCTCTGTCACATCCGTTAAATGTATGGAATGGGTGAAAACCAGCTGGAACTCATTTTCATTCTTTAACGGCAAAAAGTGTTGAACCGGCTTTTCTACTCTTGTCTCTGTAAAAGTTATGCTCCGTTCAAAAGGAATAAACCAAACGATAATACTTAGAAGAACAAGGATGATAAAAATCCATTTTTTCATTTGGATGATCACTCGCTTAAATATAAAAATACAACAAAGGCCTCTGAAGCTTTTTTTGCGACAGAGGCCCTTAGTTTTCCCTAATTACTTTACTTCGTCAAAGTATCTTTGTGCACCTGGGTGTACTTCAATACCGATTCCGTCTAAGCCTGTTTCAGCTTTAATAAATTCGCCTTTAGCATGACCAATTTTATCTGTATTATCATAGATTGCTTTTGTCATTGCATACACTAAATCTTCTGGCAGGTCTTTATTTACCGCTAACATTGCACCTACAGAAACAGCAGGAACTTCTGCTTCTAAACCATATGTGCCAGCAGGAATATTATCTACTGCATAGTAAGGGTATTTCTCGATTAATTCTGCTGCTTTGTCTGCTTCAACAGGAATAATGTGTACACCATTTGTAGCATTTAAAGCTTCTACAGCACCAGTTGGGTAACCAGCTGTAATGAATGCTGCATCAATTTGACCTGATTGAATACCATCAGTAGATTCACCGAAGTCTAAGTTTTGTGCTTGAATATCATCTTCAATTGATAATCCGTGGATTTCCAATAATTGCTCAGCGTTTGCATAAGTACCAGAACCTGGTGCACCTACAGAAACTTTTTTACCTTTTAAATCTGCAAATGTTTTAATGCCTGAATCCGCTAATGTTACTAATTGAACTGTTTCCGGATATAAAGCACCTAATGCTACTACAGAGTCAATTTTTTGTCCTTCAAACATTAAAGTACCTTGAGTTGCATAGTAAGCAATATCAGTTTGAACGAATGCAACTTCACCATCACCTGCAGCTAAAGCTGTCATGTTGGCAGCTGAAGCTTGTGATACCTCAGCAGTTGTTTTTACCCCTGTATCCGTTGTAATTAAATCCGCAAATGTTCCTCCTAATGGATAGTAAGTCCCTTGCGTACCACCTGTTAAAATACTTAAAAATTTAACATCCCCGAAATCTGCTTTTTCAGAACCAGAATCCGTTGTGTCAGTACCAGTTGATGTTTCAGTACCTGATGATGTTTCAGCCTCATCATCCGCACCACATGCAGCCAGAACTAAAATGAAAGCACTTAGCACTAATAAGAAAAGCATATTTTTAGACTTGAACATGAAATTATCCCCCTTTTTACCTTATTATAGAATTCATTTTACATACACAAATATTCAAAAGTCAATTAATATCTTAAAAGTCTAATTATTCAGTATTTTTTAATCTTCTATTAAAAGCATAAAAGTGCTATAGAATGATGTTTTTCACTAACTTTTTTTAATTTTGAAATCAATTTCTTCTATCAAATAATGTAATGTTATGCATAATAAATGAATAAATTTATTTTTCTAATATATGATATCTACAACTCGAATTGCATTTCTAATTCTAATTTATTACTTAAAATAAAAAAATACCCTTTCTCACTTTTAGAGAAAATGGTATTTTTCGTGTTTAGCATTCGATTCCTTGCTTTAACGACTATTACTTAATTACCCCACATACAATCCGAGCTCCCGAATTCCCTGATGGGTCTGTTTTATAATCGTCTGCTTTTTCGTGAATGACAACAGATGTGCCATCTTCATCAAACAGGGAATTTTCTTTCCCTTTTTCAAGTGTAAAATCGGCTGTCACAAAGTTTAATTCCACTTCACCTGCATCATCCACAGTAATATTCGGAAGATCTCCTAAATGTGGGCCTGCTGGATTATCGACGCCATGCTGCTTTTTCGTTGGATTGAAATGGGCACCTGCCGATTCAAAGCTTGGAGATTCACACTTCCCAAACTCATGTAGATGGATTCCGTGATCACCCGGCGGTAAATTATTTAAAACAGCAGTCAGTTCGACTCCTTTAGATGATTCTTTAAATAAGATTTCACCAACTAGGTTGTTCTTTGTATCATACATCTGCGCCTTCGCAGATAATGCTTCTGGTGCACTTACCGGGACGGTTTCCTTTTGAAATAAATTACATCCGCTTAATAATAGTACACATACAAATAAGCTAATTACTCGCACACTATCCCCTCCTTGCAGCTAGTATTTCAATAAAGAGGGCTGATTATACAAAAAAGCCACTCAAAATTTGAGTGGCTTCTTTCATATTAGTCTAAAATTTTGATTGTTACTGAACGGCGGCCCCATTCGTAGGCGTTATCTAAATCTGGAATAAATACATCAATTTTATTTCCCTTAATTGCCCCGCCTGTGTCAGCTGCAATGGCTTCCCCATATCCTTCAACCCAAACTTTTGTCCCTAACGGAATGATTCGTGGGTCTACTGCAATTACTTTTAAATTTGGATTGGCGCGTAAATCCGTACCATTTGCCGTTGTACCTGAACATCCTTCACAATAGGCTGTGTATGCTGTCGCTTCAACAGTCATTGTTCTTCCTGTATCAGGAACTGAACTTGTTGAAGTTTTCGCTTGTGTACCGCCTGTCGCGCTTTTCACTTCACTCTTGGCATACTCCTGTTGAGATCCGGATACTGTAATGGCGTCACCCGCATAAATTAAATCTGAATCGATATTGTTCCATTTTTGCAGCTGATCAACTGTTGCATCATGGGCCAATGCAATATGGAACAACGTATCCCCTGGTGAAATCGTATATACTTTCTCATCATGACCACCAATTTTTAATGTATCCCCAACAAAAATCGTATTACTATTTAAATTGTTCAATTCCTTTATCTCTTCAACTGATGTTTGAAACTGTTTACTTATTTTATAAAGTGTATCTTCAGGTTGGATTGTATAAGTATCTGCAGAAGCTTGAGATGCAAATAGCCCCCCTGTAGCGAATACTCCTGCCAATAGAACTGCCATTAATTTTTTCTTTGTCAAATTTCTGTCCCTCCATATTTCCCAAATAAATTTAATTTGTTTTGACTCTGCTTTAACCTTACAGCAAATACATTGCAACACGATGACGCGGATATGAACCCTCCATTACAAGCACATTGCAGAGCTTTTGGATAATTATTACTAAATTTGAAGCGATTTATACATAGATTTTCCATTTTTTTGCGAAGTGACAGGAAAAGGAGAAATAATAAATGGGAATTCGTTTTCAGACTTATTACAAATCCGCCTATGCCTTTAATAATTCTTTCAATTTTGACGATATAAAGTAAAACTTCAACCAGTAGGGGTTGTTCATCCCCTACTGGTTGTTAGTTGAACCAATCGGGCTTTTACGGGCAGTTGATTTCCCGGTTAGAAGCCGAAGCTTTGCCTCTGCCGCTACGCTTTCGAGGCAGATAATTTACTGCCCGTTAAAGCGGGATAAAGTGAAACTTCAACCAGTAGGGATGTTCATCCCTTACTGGTTGTTAGTTGAACCAATCGGTCTTTTACGGGTAGTACAAATGAAAAGGAGGGTTTACTATGGAATTAAACACCATCATGTCAGCTCAGCTCGCCTCGCTACAGCAAACTGTGCAGATGAGTATTTTAGACAAGGCAATGAATACCGGCGCGGCAACTGCTATTCAAATGATTGAAGCAATGCCCCAACCGCAAGCAACTCCAGCACCCCACCCTTATAAAGGACAAATGATTGACGTCCAGGTTTAGTTTTAAAAATAAGAAAGGACGCTCATCATTTTACGTGAGCGTCCTTTCTTTTTTTAAATACAGGTTTTGCATTTGGCAGGATTGAAGATATTAGAAGATTTTTTTAGTTATTAGAAATTAGACTCCTGTTATTGGCACTTCTGAATCACATATTAGCAAAACGAGGAGACATTTTAGAAATTCTTCATACTATATTAGATAATCCAACTTTAATTGGACAATTGAATACGCTTTTTAGAATTTTTTTCATTTAATTAGAAAAACATCATCCCTTAATGTAAACCGCACGTTAAATTTCGGTTAAACACTTTTAAAAAATCATTTTTCGGGTATAACTAATAGTACAATGATGATATAAACAAAAAGGAGTGATTATTATAGGTATCCATACGTTTTTTACCAGTTTAAATGATTTAGAGCGTATCATCCGTTGTCCGGGCCGCTTTAAATTTGAAGAGCATAATGTGGCAGCACACTCGTGGAAGGTTTCGCAGTATGCGATGTTTTTTGCAACATTGGAGGAACGTGCAGGCAGTCAAATTGATTGGAAATCGTTATATGAAAAGACGATTAATCATGACTTTGCCGAAGTGTTTATCGGGGACATTAAAACACCTGTCAAACATGCAAGCGTTGAACTAAAGCAAATGCTTTCACATGTCGAAGAGAAAATGATGGAAAAATTTATTCTGGAAGAAATTCCGCTTGATTTACAGGATGTATTTTTTGACCGTATGAAAGAAGGCAAGGATCACACAATTGAAGGACGACTGCTTGAGTTTGCCGATAAGCTGGATCAGTTTTACGAGTCATTTTCAGAACTGAAGCGAGGAAATACCGACAAAGAATTTGTTCATATGTATGAAACTGCACTAAGCAAGTTACTGTTGATCGATCTGCCGGTATCTGTAGACTATTTCCGTAACGAAATTTTATCGGATGTTGTAACGGAAAAGACAGTCATCGATATTGCACTTTTAACAGAAAATATTTTACAGCAGCATACAGAATAATAACGGAAGGCTTCCTAATATATAAGGAAGGCTTTTTTATTTTGGTAATAAATCCAGCTTTTGATTTCGAAAAACTTCAATAAAGCCATTCAAATTATTTGACTTTTTTTTTAAAACATACTTTATTGCATTCCACATTAACTTACTATAAGATAACAATAAGGCTACGTTGTACGTACGAATATTAAGTTTTAACCTTTATACTTATACAGGGAGTTTTACATCGATGTTGGAATGGCGTGCCTGGACTCTTTTGACTTCAGGATAGACAGGATAGCATTTGCGAACACCCACTTTGAGGAGTGGTGGTTTAAAACTTTCTATAATAACTACGGCAATGTGGCTGCTTACATAAGCAATACAGCCATAACAACATACAGACACTTACACGAATTTATGTGTAGGTGTTTTTTTATTTTCTTTTTCCTGGTATCATCTGAATATAAAATCTATAACCTTGAAGGGACTGAGCTATGCGCAGATGGCAATATTTTTTATCTAACTGATTAAAAAATATTGGAGGTAATAAAATTGATACAAGAACTGAATACTAAAAGATTGTATTTGAGAAGAATGGAACCTTCAGACTCACCCAGCTTGTTTAAAATATGGTCTGATCCACATGTAACTGAATTCATGAACATATCCAGCTTTACACATGAAACTCAGGCGAAAGAAATGATCGAACTGCTTGAGGGTTTGGCTCAGGCCGGTAAAGCTGTTCGTTTCAGCATGATTGAACGGGATTCGAATGAAATAATAGGTACGTGTGGATTTAACGCTATAGATTTTGACAATGCAAAGGCGGAGATTGGTTACGACATTGCCAAAGCCTATTGGGGCATGGGATTTGCTCCAGAAGGTATTAGTGCGTTACTGGATTGTGCTTTCGGAACTTTAAAACTGAATAGAATTGAGGCAAAAGTAGAACCCGCTAATGTCAATTCAATCAAGGTTTTACAAAAACTTAATTTCAAGTTTGAAGGAACTCTTAGACAATACGAAAAATCTAAAGGAAACTTTATCGATATCAATATGTATTCACGGCTAAAAACCGACTGATTTAATTCCTTCCCTACTGCCTATTTCTTTAATTAGAAATAAGCCTTTAATTTTACGAATAACAAAAACCCTCATTAAATAACTGTTCGTTATTTAATGAGGAAAAAATTATATAATTCGCTATCCCTTATAGATCAATGACTCTTTTTCAAGCAGAATCGGTCCAGTACTCGTTCTTACTATAAAAGAAGAGTGGTTTAAGTAATCAGCTAAAACAACCGCCCCAACGCCTAAAATCTCCACTTGGACATCAACACGGTGAGCACTTTTCTGTAGCTGAGAAAGAAGGGGCGTCAATTGATCGAGTTCCTGCAACCTTTTGCAGTATAAAATAATATCAATATCACTGTTTTCATGGCAAACAGTGATTCCTGTTGCCATCGAAAAACCTACACTTCCGCCAATTCCCCATTTTAAACCATCCAATACCTTTTCGATATAAGTAAGCGACTGAATATGGGTCGCAGGATATGAATTTGCCAGAACATCAAAAGGCCGAATTACTCGTTTAATGTTAGATATAGTTGTAATCGCTGCAAATCGTTTAGATCGATTGTCCCCACGAAAGCCTATCGCAACTTTCCCGTCCTCTACTTTCATTCGTCTCACAACAGCAATGCCTTGAGCCATTTCATCCTCATTCATCCAATCAGGATATTGACCAAAGTAATCAATCTGATCCATGGACTTCAAAAACACTAGATCATGTACAGTTAGTTCCATTGTTGTGCGATTTTCCCACGTACAGCAATCGATGCCTTACGACCATTTTCAACCGCTATTGTTGATTGAATTCGATTTGCCAACGTTCTATCTCCGGACTGAATAATATCTTCTTTTGCCGATGTAATCGAATGAATGACTTTTTGAACTTGTTCATTAGATGGTTCGTCTGCGTTAATACCGTCGATTAACTCATATAATGCACCTAGTGTTTTGAATGAATGGACATCATACGCCATCGATGGAACAGACTTCGCGAATTCGTCCAATTCTTCAACAGTACGCATTGTAACAAGAGCTGCAGACTTCTTGGACATTACATGTACTTGCACTTCTGAATCATCAAGCGAAATAATACGGTTTCCTTGCATTCCGTGTGCCAGAAATGCCCCTGAAATTGCTTTTCCTACAACACATGTAACAATTGGGTGCCCACTTTGTCGAGCAACTGCATATGCCTCAACACTTGCTGCACACGCTAAATAAATGCCGAATAATTCTTCATGGTAGCCGAATGCCTGACCCGGAACATCGACAATTGGAACGATTAATCTCTTTTCTGATGAATCCTTATCTTCTTCGATTGCCTGATGAACATATTTCGCAACCGTCCAGGCTTCCTGCAGACCAAACTCCCCATTGCGGGCACGGTAAAATTTATTTTCACTGTTTGGCACAACAGCAATGAAACGAGCTTTTTCTCCATTTAAATGGGCATCTGCCACTAAAACAGATGGCGTTTCTGAAATTGATGGTGCATTATTTGTAAATGCATTAAACCACGTACGGCCTCTGCTCGTATTTTCCCCATCTGTAATCGTTGCTTCACCAGTTGCCAATTCCGATCGGTTACTTAAAATCTCCTGGGCTTCATCAGTACCGATTTTCTGTTTAAACTGCAAATGGTTCAGCATATTTAAGAATGTATCGTACTCCATTGTTCTTTGTTTGAAGTTGTTATTTGTCCATAAGTTTTCCAGCGTATCTAAGTAATTGACAACATCATCCTCAATAACAGCATCGACTAATTTCGAATTGTAGCGCATTGATCCACCAATCATTTTCCAAATGAAAGGTTTCTGTTTTGCATTTAGCTCTTGAATACCCGCTTCTTGCTGAACTACTTCAGGGCCATTCATACCAAGTCGACCTTCTCGTGTCATGATTAGAGCAGAACAAAGTCCAGCTGTTAGAGACATCCCTCCGAAAGAACCGACTTTCCCCGGAATAATGCCGATTACAGGTACATACTTTTTCAAAGCAACAATCGCCGAACTAATTTCAGCAATCGAAAGCAACCCGTAGTTTGCTTCTTGGAGACGAACGCCGCCTGTATCGTAAATGATGACCGGGTAAATCAGTTCCCCTGCTTCACAAGATTCATATGCACGCTCTAAGGCACCTGCAAATTTCGCCCCGGAAACTTCACCGATTCCCCCACCTTGGAAACTTCCTTCTATTGAAATAACTAATGAACGACGACCTCGAATTGTCCCTTGCATTATGATCATCCCGTCATCACTTTGCGGTACAATATTTTGTGCTTCTAAATGTGGTGATTCAAAAAAGTCGAATGGACCTAATATTTCATTTGCTGTTCCTTCATCTAGTAGTAATAGTGCACGTTCTCTTGCCTTACTCTCTACTATACTTACAGGTAATTTAATAGAATTATTCACCGAAAACCACCTCCGCTGCCTGTGCAAGTCGTATCGATACGACACCTGGTGTTGCCCCGAAATCATTAATCTTAATTGAAGCCAATATATCTTGCTGTAAAACAAAACGCTCCACTACTTTTTGCCAAGTTTCAGCATAACCCGTAATACCTGTACGAACTTCTACTTTTGTTTCCGAGCCTTCGATTGGCTGGATCAGTATTTCTAAATCCCCCGATCCTACAACCCCAATATGTGCTTGCTTAGTAACCGGACGATTTGCCTGAAACGTGTAATTCAACTTTTCCATGCTGTGCACCCCTTTTCAGTTTATCTGACATATTAATTACGAATAATGTAGCCGCCAACAAATCAGCCGATCCCCCTGGAGATAACCAGTGCTTAATATAAAACTCATCTAGTTTCTTCATATTTGAAATTGAAAAGTTTGTTAGCAGTTTCTGCGCTTCCTGTTTCGCAAGCTCCAATCCTTCTGGACCGCCTCGATGAAGTAAACAAGTGTCGTTTAAATTTGCAATCAATACTAGTAACGTATGAAGTTTCGCATCTCTTAGCGACATCCTTTGAGCCGCTTGTAAAAATGCTGGCAAACTAAACTTTTGAATATGAGGGAACGCCTGCTGTGCTTCTTCTCTGGCACCTGGAATCCCATAATTCTCTTTCACTTTACTTCCGTTTGTTTTGGACTTTGGAATATATTGATCCGGAAGATTGGCCAGTTCCGCAGCATCATTAAATACTTGCGGGAAGAGTACTTGGCCCTGTCTTCGAGCTATTGCGGAACAAAGTAATCCAATCGACCAGATTGCCCCTTTATGCGTATTACTATTTTCAGTAACCGCAAACATTTCCTTTTCACCATTCCGTCCAATTGCACCAAATTGTTCCCTTATTTCTACTGTTGGCTGTCGGTTGAAACTCAGCATTGCCATTTGATAAAACGTATTGTGCAAAGAATGTGCTGAATTCTGCATTTTTGTTAAAGATAAATCATGATGTGCACCATTATTTTCTGTATCTACTAAACCTGGCTTTGGTGTCAATTGAACTTCTTCGATTAATGCTGCAACAGCCTCATCAGCAATCCGTTTACAAATTACATGCTGTTTCATTCCTTCAGCTCCTTACCAACTTTTGAATTTTGATGGTGGCTCATATAATCCGCCAGACCATTGAACAAGCTCGTCAATATTTTTTGCTGCCAACAATGAACGGTTCGCTTCACCGCGTAAAATATTTAAGTCTTCCGGCATTGCCACTAAACCGCGCTCGCGAAGTGATTTTGTACGCTTCACATCATTTTCCATCCCTAGCGGTGTTACCCCTGCAATCGAAGCAATCATTTCTCTTCGTTCTGCAGGACTATCAGTTTTATATAGGTAGGCAATCCCTTCTTCTGTCACAACATGTGTAACATCTTCCGCATAAATCATGACCGGGGCAACTGCTAAATTCGCCTGTTTCTTTACATCAATTGCATCTAAACGTTCAACAAAAACAGGTGTGTTGGCATCCTGGAATGTTTCGGCAACTTGTACAACAAGCTTTTTCCCACGAGCCAATTCATCCTGACTCGTCATCATGTTATACCAAGCTTCCGTTGAGTGACGGCGTCCGCCCGGATCATGTCCCATATTTGGTGCACCACCATAACCTGCAACACGTCCCTTTGTTACCGTCGAAGAATTGCCGTATGCATCCATTTGCAACGTCGATCCGATAAATAGATCCACTGCATACTGACCTGCAAGCTGCGCCAACGTACGATTCGAACGAAGACTGCCATCTTTCCCTGTGAAGAAAATATCTCGACGTGCCTGCACATATTTTTCCATCCCTAGTTCACCGCCAAAACAGTGAACACTTTCTACCCAGCCTGTTTCAATCGCCGGAATTAATGTCGGGTGCGGATTAAGAACCCAGTTTTTGCATATTTTCCCCTTCAAGCCCAATTGCTCACCATATGAAGGTAATAGCAGCTCGATTGCAGCTGTATTAAAACCAATCCCATGGTTTAATGATTGAACGCCATGTTTTTCATAAATACCGCGAATACACATCATCGCCTGTAAAATCTGAATATCTGTAATATGGCGCGGGTCACGTGTAAATAACGGCTCCAGCTCATATGGTTCATCCGCTTCAACGATGAAATCGACCCAAGAACCCGGAATATCGACACGTGGCAATTCATCCACAATTTCATTTACTTGAGCAATTACAATTCCATCACGAAAAGCTGCTGCTTCTACAATTGTTGGTGTTTCTTCTGTATTTGGTCCTGTATATAAATTTCCGAAGCGGTCTGCTTTATCTGCTGCAACTAACGCTACATTCGGAATTAAATCGATAAATAATCTTCCATAAAGCTCAACATACGTGTGCAGATCCCCTAAAACTAACCTTCCATCTTCAATCATTTGAGCGATGCGCAAACTTTGTGGACCAGCAAAACTTAAGTCAATTTTTTTAGCAATGCCTTCTTCAAAAATATCTAAATGTTCCGGACGTGACACACTGGACATAATCATATGTAAATCATGTACACGCTCTGGATCGACCTTTACGAGTGCTTGAGATAAAAATGACGCCTGCTTTTGATTATTTCCTTCTAAAACAACCCGATCCCCCGGTTTAATAAGCAACTCAAGTACATCTACAATTTTCTCTGTAGGAATTGTAACACCCTTTACTAGATGCTCCACTTCCGCTAATCTCTTTTTCTTTCCTTCCAATCTTGTTGACCAAGAACGTTGCTGTTGAATTAATACCATATTTACACCCCTTCATTTTTTGCTAAATATAGACAATCATTAAATCCATTCTTTTCCACGCTATAACTATCCGCCTCTGGAAACGCATTTTTGGCAAGTTTTTTTAACACATCCCCTGGCGACATTTCAATAAATTGACGAACTCCATTTTCAAATAAGATCGAAGTTGCATCATGCCATCTGACAGGTAAAGCAATACTTTCAGCCAAATCCTGAACGATATGAGAAGGCTGGCGAAGTACCCGTGCATTGCGATTTGCAATCAACGGAAATTTCGGCCTTTGAAGCGTTATGTTCTCCATTTCCATTGCTAACCTTTCCTGAACAGGTAGAAACAATGGACAATGGGATGGTGTAGAAACATTCAGCATCTTTGCGGAACTTGCCCCTTTTCCAGATACGTAGTCCAGTACATTTTGCATCGCTTCCTTATGACCTGATAAAGTCAGCTGCTGCGGTGCATTGCGATTTGATACATAGACCGGTTTTTGATCCGTATGGAATTTTTGCGTAATTTCTATAAGAGTTGATTCGGGTAATCCTACAACAACTGCCATTCCATACGCCTCATCCTGCAAAGATTCCATCAGTTCCCCACGAAGTGAAACTAAATGCAGGGCATCTTTAAATGTTAGTACCTCACTCGTCACCGCAGCGGCAAATGCGCCAACCGAGTGACCTGCCAAATAGTCTGGTGCTGCGCCTTCATTTAGAAAGGTCCGGGCTGTTGCAACACCGGCCGTCAGCATAGTAAGTTGGACATTTTTTGTGCTCTTTAATTTTTCAGCTGTTGCAAGCAGCTTAATTTCTGTTTCTAAAACATCTGAAGCTTCATCCAAGGTTTCTTTAATAGTTGGGTGTGTAGGAAGTGCATCTAAAAACCCGCCATATTGCGAACCTTGCCCTGGAAAAAGCCATGCCTGTTTCATTGTTGACTTCCCCCTCCCTTTGCTTTATAACTGCTTATTTCGGACGCTGAAAATAACATCCTCTGTATGCTTTCTTAATATGGATTTCAGCTGATCCAAGTCATCATTCTTTAAGCATTCATATATTTTTGTATGCTCGATAATCGATTTTTCAATAATTTCGTTATTGGAAAAATGGATTACTTGAATTCGCAGTAATGGCAGCGCAATTTTACTGTACATATCATTCAGAACAGGACTGTTGCTTAACTTGAATATAAGAAAGTGAAATTGATAGTTTAAGTGCGTATATTCTGTATAGCTTTTCGTTTTTGTCATTTTAGTTAATACGGCTTTCATTTCTTTCAGTGTGCCTTTTTCTTTACTGGGATTTTCTAAACGTTCGGCTGCCAGCATTTCCAAATGATTGCGCACATCCAATAGATCTTTCATATCATCTAATGTGTAGCCTTTTATAAATGCCCCTTTTCTTGGAACACGTTCAATAATTCCTTCTGTCGCTAATAAATAAATTGCTTCTCTTACAGGGGAGCGGCTCGTTTCATACTGTTCTGCATATATCGATTCAACGACTTGATCTCCTGGTCTTAACTCGCCACTCAACACTTGTTCCAACAAGTTATTGGCGATTCTAATCGATAAGGCATTGTCCAATGCTCTCTCAAAATAATTCAACTAAACCTTCTCCTTTTAACTAAACATAGTCGACTGTATACAATACATATTATATCTTTAAAACGTAAATTTCAATCGTATAATCATTTTTTCTCTTAAAAAAATAATATTTTCCTTGCTTATGTAAATATTATTGTTTATTCTATATTCAGAATACAGTCGACTGTTCTAAACAATATAAAGGGGTGGAATTATGGTTATATATGGTGTTGCCATTTTAGCTGGGTGTTTCTTATTTGGAATGTTTTGCGGTGAATTGATCGGCGCTTTAATGGGGATTGATTCGAATGTGGGTGGCGTAGGTATTGCGATGTTACTATTAATCGTAGTCGTTGATAAATTACAGAAGAATGGGAAAATCAGTCTGCCTGCTCAAAGTGGCTTAGCTTTCTGGAATGCAATGTATATCCCGATCGTTATTGCAATGGCAGCAAGTCAAAATGTATTAGGTGCATTAACTGGAGGTCCTCTTGCGATCATTGCAGGAATTGCAGTTGTTCTTATTAGTTGGTTATGTGTTCCATTATTGAGCGGAAAAAAGGCGAAAGAGTCTGCCATTGAGTTCAATAAAAATAACGCAGCAACAGGGGAGGTAAACTAATATGTGGGATGCTCTTAAAACTGCGTTAGAATCTAACGGTTTAATCACAGGATTCGTCATTGTCGGTATTACAATGTATGTCGCATACTTGATTTCGAATAAATTAACAAAGGGACTTATTCATGGCTCCGCTATTGCGATCGTTCTTGGATTAGTATTAGCTTATTTCGGAGGAGTTTACAGTGAAGGAACTAAAGGTTTAGCTGATATTTCATTATTCGCAGGAATCGGTTTACTTGGCGGTAGTATGCTTCGTGACTTTGCTATCGTTGCTACATCATTCGGAGCAAACTTTGACGAAATTAAAAAAGCAGGTATTCGCGGGATTTCATCACTCTTTATCGGTGTAGCATTATCGTTTGTAGTTGGCATTATTTTTGCACTTATTTTCGGTTATACAGATGCTGTAAGTCTTGCTACAATCGGTGCCGGCACAGTTACTTATATTGTTGGTCCAGTAACAGGAGCTGCATTAGGTGCAAGTTCAGAAGTTATTGCAATCAGTATTGCAGCAGGGTTAGTAAAATCGGTCATCGTAATGGTAGGAACTCCATTTATTGCAAGGTTCATTGGACTTAACAATCCATTAACTGCAATGGTGTATGGTGGATTATTAGGAACTACTTCCGGTGTTACGGGAGGATTAGCTGCAACGGATGTACGATTGGTCCCGTATGGCGCCGTTACAGCTACTTTCTACACAGGATTAGGCTGCTTACTTTGCCCTACCCTGTTATTCATCTTAACAGATATGATTTGGTAAGTTAATAATTCATACTCGATATATAAGGTGCAATTTTATATTTTCAAAAAGGTGTCACATTTTTCTCTATAACATTCCCCCAGAATTTTATAAGATAAAACCACCCTCTGAATATTAAAATTGTAATTAAATGAGTAAAAAATAAAACGTGAGTACATTTTCCGTACTCACGTTTTTTTTCGTGCTTTTCAATAAAATCCGTTGATTTCCATTGCGGGCGGACGCTTTCCGCGGGCGCGAGGCCAACACGATGTTGGTCACAAAAGCATTGCCACAGGAAGTGGCGCTCTTAGCTTTTGTTCCTAGTCTCTCCCTCGCGCTGTTCCCGCAGGAGCCTGCCGCCCTCCATTCCAATCAACTCCTGTTAAGCCAATGCAATTTATCAACAATTTACTTGAAACCTAAATTTATAAACTCATAGGGTAAATATTTTTAATTCTAGTTATTTTATGCCAAAATTTAGTGAAACACATATATTTGGAGGAAACGGATATGAAAAAAATTCTTTGTATTGGCGAATTGCTCATCGATTTTTTTACAACGCATACGGAAGTATCCATTATAGAAGCGAAAACATTTGAAAAACAGGCTGGTGGTGCTCCCGCAAATGTAGCAGCAACCATCGCGATGCTTGGAGGACAGGCTTATTTTTGCGGAAAAGTGGGCAACGATGCATTTGGCCACTTTTTGAAACAAACGTTGGAGCAAGCAGGTGTTCATACAGATCAGCTTATAATGGATCCGTCTGCACCTACTACTTTGGCCTTTGTTTCAAGACAGAAAGATGGGGAGCGGGATTTTATTTTCAATCGCGGTGCCGATGAGTCGTTATGTATCGAAGATTTGAATTTACAGCAGCTAATGATATCCGATATGTTTCACTTTGGCTCAGCCACTGCCCTTTTAAGCGAACCTTTCAGTAAGACGTACGAGCAATTAATGCAAACAATGTTAATGCAAGATTATTTTATTTCTTTTGATCCGAATTACCGGGCTGACTTGTGGAAGCATGATACTGAACAATTTATTCGAAAATGCGAACCTTTTATTGAAGCTGCAAATTTCATTAAGATGAGTGATGAAGAACTGTTATTATTCGCAAGAACAGATAACTTCGAACAGGCAATTGAATGGCTGACACAGTTAAACGATAAAACAATTGCCATTACACAAGGCGCTTCCGGTACAATGCTTATTCAAAATGGGCAAATTACAACCGTTCCGGCATTTCCCGTAAATTCCGTTGATACAACCGGTGCAGGTGATGCGTTTGTCGGTGCAGTTTTATATCAGTTAAGTAAATATGAAGACACAAATCTCTCGTTTAATGAATGGGTAACCGTGATCGAATTCGCCAACCGTGCTGCATCAAAAGTATGCGAAAAAGTAGGTGCAATCGAATCCCTCTCTTCATTAAAAGAACTTCAATAATAAAAAAGGGCGTGTTAAAAGTCTCACTTCCCCTTTAACACGCCCTCCTTCTATTTATTGTACATTTAAAACAACTGTCACCTTAGTTCCCTTCCCAAGCTCACTTTCAATAACAAACTGTCCCGCATGCCGGTTAACAATTTCTGTTACTATCGCCAAGCCTAATCCGCTGCTTTGACTCGAGCGCGAAGGGTCTACCCGGTAAAATCGTTCCTTTACCTTTTCAAGTGCTTGTTCTGGAATACCAATGCCGTTATCTTTTATCGTCACAAAAATCTGATTGTCCTTTTTACTGCAGGTTACGATAATTTTCCCTTTGTCCTCACTGTAACGAATGGCATTTGACAGCAAATTGTCCCATACTTGTTCCATTAACTGCTCATCTGCAAAAACTTCAACTGGCTCCAGCTCATATACTAACTCCATCTGCTTATCATCCAGTTTCCATCGCTTTGAAAATAGCCGTTCCTTCAACTGTTTATCTAATGAATAAGTCTTTTTTTGGACAGGTAAGTTTTTCTGGTCAAGCGAGCTTAGTAATAGCAATTGCTTTGTTAATGCGGAAAGTCGCTTTGTTTCCTGTTCTATAATTTCCAAATACTGTACACGTTCTTCTTCCGTATTTTCCGCATCCTTCAGCACATTCGCATAACCTTGAATATTGAGCAAAGGCGATTGAAAGTCATGCGATACATTGTTGATGAAGTCTTTCTTGATCTGATCATTTTCAGCAAGACGATTAGCCATCTTTTGAAACTGTGTTGCAAGCTGCCCAAGCTCATCATTCCGATCAATCGTTAATTGAATATCGTAATTTTCAAGGGCAATTTGCTTTGTTGCCTGCTGCAATTGTTTCAATGGTCTTACCATCTGACGGGCAAGCAAAATCATCGTCAATAAAATTACGACAGCGGTAATAATAATAAAACTAACGATCAATAAATGCATTTCAGAAAAGAGTGTGGCATTTTCCTGCCGTATGAAAAAGGCATAGCTCTCATCATCTAGTTGAAACGACACACCAATTGTATTTTTAATATCGTTCGCGAAATGATTCATAAAGTAAGAAGAACCATAATAATCACGAATGCCGTGATACACTTCATCCTTACCGATAATACTTAACATTTCAGGCGTGAGATTTGTTTTTTTAAACGCACTTCCGTATGAAACTAAATTTCCATCGGGATAGATGACCCCTATTTGATAGCCAAGCTTTGCAATGGATTGAAAGTAGGCATCCGCGCTTTCTTTTGGCATTGATTTTAAAATTTGCTGTACTTCCTGTGCTACCCCATAATTTTTGGCATCTGTATCAGGTCTGATTTGCGATTTATAAATTTGACCGATTAACAGCATCGACATCGTAATGCTTATAATAATTACAGTCAATGTCACGACAATATATTGCCTGTATAATGTTTTCATTTCAATTCCTCTATTTTATAGCCGATTCCTCGTACAGTTTGAATTTTCACTTGTGCATTCACTTCTTCCAACCGGCTGCGTAGACGCTTAATATGTGTTGTCAGTGTGAAATCATCCCCGTCATAGTCATAGCCCCACACTTGTTCCATTAGCTGGTCTCGCGTAAATACGACTTCCGGTCTTGAACATAGGATGCTTAATAGCTCAAATTCTTTTAAAGGCAGTAACGATACTTGTTCTCCTACCTTTACTTCATACGTTTGCCGGTCAATGAGCATATTGGCGATCTTTATTTGACTGCGTTCAGTTTTTTGAAAGCGGCGTAAAATTGCACGTACTCTAAAAAGCAGTTCTTTCGGCTCGAATGGCTTCACCATATAGTCATCTGCCCCTGCCAAAAACCCTTTTTCCTTATCATCCAGCGTTGTTTTGGCAGTTAGCATCAATACGGGCACACCGATTTCGGCTAGGTTTTTCGTCAATGTTACACCATCCATTTTCGGCATCATTACATCGACAATGGCCAAATCTACCGGCTCCTGCTGCAATAAATTCAGCGCTTCCATACCATCACTTGCAAACAGTGCTTCGAATCCCTCTTTTTTCAAATGGATGCCGATTAATTTCCGTATAAATGCATCGTCATCTACAACTAATATCCGCATTGGATCACCGCCTTTTATTTGAAGTTCCTTTACATATAAATTTACCCTCATTCTATCCATAAAAAGAGACATCGAAATACTCGATGCCCCTCAATCTAACCATTACTTCTTGTCTTTTTCAAATGTTAATATCAACATTGGTAATAGCATACCACGCACTAGGAATGTATCAATAAGGATACCTACTGAGACGATAAAGCCGAATACGAATAAATCGGCAATTGGCATCGTCATTAAAGCCGCGAAAGTCGCTGCCAGAATAACACCCGCTGATGAAATGACACCGCCTGTATTGCGAATGGCAATTTCCAGCGCCTGTTTTACTGTGGCACGTTTGCGTTCTTCAAGGAATCGGGACACTAAAATAATATTATAGTCAATACCTAACGCAACTAGGAAGATAAATGCATAGACAGGTACACGCGTACTGATTGCATCGTAACCAAATAATACGTCGACAAGGAATAACCCTAATCCCAATGCCGATAAATACGACACTAAAATTGTTGCCATCATGTAAATCGGCATTTTCCAAGACTTCGTAAGGACAAATAATAGTACTAAAATTAAAATCGTTTCTAAAACTACAATTTTAATGATATCAGCGTTGTTTACATTTCGCTCATCCAGCAATTTAGCCGTTGTTCCTGCAAAGTGCAGTTCACCGTTAATACCGGCTGCCGCTAAATAATCCGCGCTGTTGTCACGCATTTCTCCGAGTTTATCGATTGCTTCCGGATCATATGGATTTAGATCAAACGCCATTGATAATTTCATTTTTGTTTCATCGTCCGAAACGGCCGATGAACGTACCGAAGCTATTTCATCTTCGGCTAATAATGCTTCCATTAAACCTTGTTTTTGCTCTTCTGTTAAGGCCTGTTCACTTTCAACTAATAAGGAAGTCGGTGCAAGTTCCCCTTTATCAAAGCGCGACTCGACGATTTCATAGCCGACGCGGGATGGCAATTCTTCCGGGAATGATTTTACCGTGTCAAATTCATACTCTAAATTAAATACATTTAATGAAGTAATAATCATGAAAATCAGAACTAATCCGCCTGATAAATAAGGTTTGTTCACAACAAACTTGGCGATTGCTCCCCAAATCCCATGTTTCACTTCTTTTGATTCACCGAATTTCGGTACTTTTGGCCAGAATGCTTTACGGCCAAATAATGCGAATAACGCGGGAACTAATGTGATGGAACCTAGCATTATAACAAAGACCGCTGTACCAAAGATTGGCGCGAAGTTTTGGTAGTCACGGAAATCTGCGAAGAATAGAACAAGCATTGCTGCAAGCACTGTACCACCAGCAAAGAATACCGGCTCGCCAGTTGCACGCATCGCATATTTCATCGCTTCATATTTGTTTTCGTAATGGTTTAATTCCTCACGGTAACGTGAGAATACGAATAACGAGTAATCGATTACTGCAGCAAATAACAGGATACTCATAATCGATGTTGTAGAATTATTAATTTCTAGACCAGCTGCCCCCATTAAAGCAACCGACTGATTTACTACTTGATAAACAATTACCGTTGCAAGCAATGGAATGATTGCTAATAGCGGAGAACGGTAAATAATAATTAGTAAAACTAAAATAATCCCGATTGTCGCGAATAACAATTGTAAATCTGCTTGTTCAAACAGCTTAACCGTATCGCCGGCAATCCCTGCTGGACCTGTAATATAAAACTTCGTATCGCCTGTTTTTTCAGCTGCTTCATTTCCAATTTCAGATGCAAAATCGTTAATTTCCGCATACTCTGAATTGCCAAGGCCTTTTTCCAGCGTCATCGGCACGATCATAGTCGTCTTGTCTTCAGACTTGAAGCCCTCTAAAGCTTGCGGAGGCAATGTTGAAATATCGATAATCTGATCGATTCCTTCAATATCTTCCGCAATCATTGCATTTAAAATTTCTTTCACACTGTCAACATTAATTTCCCCATCTTCATTATGGAAAACTAATATACCTGGTGTACCTTCATCGTTCGGGAAATACTCGCTCAACTTATTTTCAGCGATAATTGACTGCGCATCATCCGGCAGTGACTGGAAGTTTGTTACTTTGTATTCGCTCAGCATCGGACCGGCACTTAACCCGATCATCAGCACAAGCCATACAATAAGCGTAATCCAGGCCCCACGTTTTGTTGAGACCCAATCTGTAATTGGATTTAATAACTTGTTCATCGAAATCCTCCTTTTTTACACTTCTGCATTATATAGGAGCTATATGAACTTCATATAAACTTCTTAGGAAATCGATTCAAAAAAGACCAAAATGTCCCTATCAACATTTTGGTCCTTTAAACATCGGTATATACGCTTTATTCTTTTATAAACACACAATTCATAAGCTGCTTTTTATCAATTTTACCGACAACTGTTTTCGGAAGTTCCTGGAGAAAATAAATTTGCTTCGGCACTTTATAATTGGCGAGGCGTTCTTTACAGTACTTTAAAAGCTCAGATTGAAGTTGCTCGGACGGATCTCCAGAAATTACAAACGCTACAACACATTCGCCCCATTTTTCATTTGGAATACCTATAACCGAAACTTCCTGCACGGCTTCATGGGCGATTAAACATTGTTCGACTTCTTGCGGATATACATTTTCTCCGCCCGTTATAATCATTTCCTTTTTCCGTCCGACAATATAATAATCACCGTCTTCATCAAACTTTGCCAAGTCACCTGTCTTTAACCAGCCACCCTCGAATGTTTGGCTCGTCGCCTCTTCATTCTTCCAGTAGTGCGTAAAAACATGGCTTCCTTTTAAGCAAAGTTCCCCAACTTCCCCTTCTGCACATAGCTGACCTTCTTTATTGATAATTTTCACTTCGTTGAAAAGCATACTTTTTCCGATCGCACCCTTTTTGTTCATCGCTATTTCTGCATCGATATAAAAGTTATTAGGACCTGCTTCCGTTAAACCGTAACCTTCTTTAAAAAAAAGCCCTCTTTTTAGGAAACACTCATAAACAGGCTTTGGACAAGGTGCCCCTCCCGATAAAAATAATTTCACTGTCGGAAAACTGGACTGCTTAAAATAGTCTGTTTCAATAATGGATTGGTACATCGTCGGTACAAACAATGAAACGGTCGTTTTATATTCGTCAACTGCCCGAACCGCTCTTTCCGGATCAAACTTTTGGCCGATCACTACTGTCCCGCCTGCCATAAGAATAGGTAATGCAAGTGCATTAATTCCTCCTGTATGAAATAGGGGCATATAATTCAGTGTGCAGTCCTTGTCATTTAACCCCCAGCTAATGACGGTATTTATCGCATTCGTAGTGACAGCCTCATACGACAAGACGACACCTTTTGGTTTACCGGTCGTCCCTCCTGTATAAATCATCATCCATGGAAGCTGAGGTTCATCACGCCACTTATATGTAGTAGGCTCAATTAATTCCGAGCTACCGCATGTTAAGAACTTGGCTGGCGAAAGCTGCATCGCACGTTCACAATGCGAACCATCCGTAATTAATAAAGCAGGTGTGCAATCGGATAAAACAACCTGTAATTCGGCTATAGATAATTTTGTATTTAGCGGAACATAGATCAATTCGTTCAAGCGACAAGCAATTAAAATGGCAAAGCTTTCAATTGAATTTTCCATCAACGTCACAACTCGTTCTCCCCGCTGTAATTGCTGCTTGGAAAATGTACTGCTCCACCCATTCGCGTGCTGCATCAATTCTTTATATGTCCACGTTTCACCTGTTTCTATTTGAATTAAAGCCGTTTTATCCGGTGTTTGGCCCGCTCGTTTCGCAATCCAAAAGTCCAGCTGTTGCATTAGCCATCCCACCTTTTACATCATAATGCCGCCATCAACTTGCAGAACATGACCTGTAATATAATTCGCTTCATCCGATGCTAAAAATAAATAAGCATTTGCGATATCTTCCGGTTTCCCTAATCGTTGTAAACTTGTAATGCCCTCCATTTGCTGGAGCACTTTTTCCGGCATTTTTTCGACCATTGGCGTTGCCGTAAATCCGGGAGCCACGGCATTTACATTAATTCCTTTACGACCAAGCTCTTTTGCCCAAGTTTTTGTCATCCCGATAATTGCCGCTTTTGTTGCCGCATAGTTTGTTTGACCAAAATTACCATACACACCACTTACCGATGAAGTGCTGATAATTTTCCCTGACCCTTGCGCGATCATATGAGGTGCTACTGCTTGTGTGCAGTAGTAGACACCGTTTAAATTAATTTGAATAACCTTCTCAAAATCCTCTTCGCTCATTTTGACAAGCGTTGCATCACGGGTAATCCCTGCGTTATTTATCAAAATATCGATTTTGCCGAAACGGTCAACAACTTGCTCAACCATTTCCTTTACGTCAGCGAGTTTGGATACATCAACAGCAAAGAAGGCGACATTCTCCCCTAGCTCTGCTTCCATTTTTTCACCTTGTTGTTTGTCATAGTCTACAATGGCCACTTTTGCGCCTTCTTCCAAAAAACGCTTTACCGCTGCAAGGCCAATACCACCTGCACCACCTGTAATAATTGCTACTTTATTTGCTAAACGCATATAGCCCCGCCCCCTTTTAAGATAGGATAAACTCCTCTATTGCCTCTTTCGTTTCATCCAAACAATCGACTAGCGGCGAGTGTCCGCAGTTTGCCAGTTTCATTATTTGTGCCTGGCCTGCAAAATCCTCGATAATTTCGGTTGTCATCGCCCCAGTAACTACAAAGTCGCGATCGCCGTATAAAACAAATGTCGGAATGTGTATATCTTTCACTTGATTCGTTCCCCTTGCGACTACATTATCGACTGCACTTATATTGAATGTATTTAATGCATGGTACACATCCGCCAAGTTACGCTGTGTCAGCATGTCATCCACATATTGTTCATAGCGCGCTTCGTCCGGCTGGTTCTGTGTATAGATCACACTGTTCCATACAAACTTCAGGCCATCACGGTTTTTCGTGTCATACATTTGCTGCATCGGAATCGTTTTCACAGGATCCTGCTCAATTTGTTCAATTGTCGCTAAACGCTTTGTAAGATCCGGTGTTCCGTCCGCATTTGAACTATAAAACGGATACCCCCGTGTTGAACCCGAAGCAAATAATACGAGCTTTTTACTGTAGTCCGGGTAATCTGCACAAAACTGCATCGCCACATTACCGCCTGTCGACCAGCCAATGATTGTAAAGTTCTTCAACTCAAGCGCATCAACGAAAAGCTTAATATCATCGCTGAAGTCTTTAATCGATGTAATCCGTTTATTGTACGTGGATTCGCCAAAGCCCCGCATATCTACCGCATAAATTGTGAATCGTTCATCCATTGATTCCATCAGCAAATCCCAATGTTTCGAACTTGTCATATTGCCATGAACTAATAGCACAAGTTCATCGCCGCCTTCTCGCTTCCGATATGTTAAAGTTTCACCATTTGATAATTCCACATTTGCCAAAACGTCCAGCTTATTCATTTTAAGCCCCCCATTTTACTGTAATCGCACCCCATGCATAGCCTATACCTGCACTCACTAACGAAACAATTTGCCCTTCCTGCAGTTTCCCTTCCTTTCGCGCAAGACAAAGAGATAAAATTTGATCGATTTGCCCGATATGACCGTAATGCGACAAATAAATCGAATTCCCCTCTGAAAGCCCCAGCTCTTGTAATACATAGTCATGTGCAGACTTTTTCATATGAAGCATCGCAACATAATGTAAATTAGCTTCGCTATAACCACTTTTCTGCAGCGATTGGCGAATTACCTTTAAAAAATTGCTTAATGATTTCTGCTCCAAACGAAGCTTCATGCCTTCAGGATCGAGAACATCCAATATATAGCGGCCTTCCTGAAGATGATCAACCGTTAACGGTTCCTTTGTGCCACCTACCGGAACAACAACATCTTCCGAAAATGAACCGTCTGTAATGAGCGAGGCCTCCAGTACTTCGTGCCCGCCCGCGTTTTTCTGTAAAATCATGGCACCCGCACCTGCACCTAGATTAAACATAAAGCGTGTACGTTCGTTTTCATAATCGATAAAATCATGGTTGCGGTACCCTCCAGCCAACAGGACCGTCTTGACGGAATCATCCGCAAGCATTAAACTTTTTGCTACTTTCATCGCCATAATGGCCGTACCGCATCGAAGCTGGACATCAAATGCCCATGCATTCACTGCCCCGATTTCTTCCTGAATTTTTATGGCAGCCGTCCATAACGGGTACTCTTTATGCTCTTCCCCGATATAAATGACGACATCAATATCTTTTGCATCCACTTGCGCTTCGGAAATTGCTTCCTTTGCCGCTTTCACACTCATTTCAACTGGATGGTCATTTGGGCCGGCAACTACTTTTTCAATAATGCCCATTTTCGTCTCAACGACAAAGGTTGGAATATTTGCTTTTTCTGCAATTTGGGCACCTGTCATACGTCCTTCAGGTAAATACATTCCTAATCCAGTTATCCCGATCATCGCTGTATCTCCTTTTCACGAAGCTTGACGGATGCCTTTGTTTTTTGCCCCTTTTTCAGCCTCCACTCATGATAGCGCATTGATACCGTACCTACGATGCCTCGCGGGAAGAATATTACCGCTAAAATGTACAAAATACCGAAGAAAATAATCCAACGTTCAAAAATCGGATAGTCTCTTGCAAGACCTGATAAGTAATGTTGCGCAAATTCGATGACGCCTGCACCGATGATCGGTCCGATTAATGTTCCAACTCCTCCGATGATCGTCATCATCAGTGCATCCAGCGTAATATCCATCGTCAGCACACTCGTATTGACAAAGCGTAGCGATATGGCGTAAAGCGAACCTGCCAAACTTGCAACAGAACCGGCAATAACGGAAGCAATGATTTTGTACCCCAACGTTTTAAACCCGAGGGAACGTGTACGCTGCTCATTTTCACGAATCGCAACAAGCACTTTTCCGAACGGTGATGCAACGATTCGTTTCAGTAAAATGAAAATGACAACTAGACAGATGAGCACTAAAAAGTAAAAGTACAGTCGCTCACGGAACAGTTCCGGTGCTCGGAAAGTAAACCCGTCATTCCCTTTCGTTACCGTACGCCATTTTTCCGCCAACACTAAGAACAACCCTGAAATAGCTAACGTAAACATTGCATAAAAGTGACTTTTCAACCGAAGCGTCAATGCACCACTTATTACACTAATAATGGCGGATAGCACAATACCGACTACAATCGAAGCAGCAAAAATACCGATGGACGGACCATAATCGCTCAGCATAATCGCGGTCGTATACGCACCAATCCCAAAAAACATCGCATGACCGAATGAAATAATACCTGTGTAACCTAGTAAAATATCGTAACTCATCGCCAGTATTGCAAAGATACAAAACTGCGTTAACAAAATCGTCATCGTTCGAGAATCCAGTACAAACGGTAATACGGCCATGACTCCTACTACGACTGCATATACTAAATTCATTTTCGATAAAATTAATGGCTGTTTTAACATTGAATCACCCCTTCGCAACTGTGAATAAGCCTTGTGGACGGAAAATCAGAACACTTGCCATTAAAATCATGTTGACCGCAACGGATAAAAACGGCACATAATATGCCATAAAGCTTCCGGCAAGCCCTACTAAAATTGCTGCCATCAATGAACCTTGGAAACTCCCCATTCCGCCGATGACTACAACGATAAATCCTAAAATTGCATATTCCATTCCCATTTCCGCATAAACAACCCCTGAATACGGAGCCATCAGCATTCCGCCTAATGCCGCCAATGCCGCGCCGCACATAAAGACAATTAAAAATACGCGCTTAATGTTGATACCCAAGGCCTGTGTCATTTCCCGATTCATAACCCCAGCCCGAACGACTAATCCGATTTTCGTCCGATTTAATATAAAGTACAGAACACCAAATAAAGCAAAACCTACAATGATAATAAAAATCCGGTATTTAATAATCGTTAAATCGCCAATTTGCCAGCTGCCTGCCAAATAAGAAGGAACTTTAACAGGTACACCATTTGGACCAAAAACAACTTTAATCATTTCCTGCAGCACGAGCATAAATCCGAGCGTAATTAGAATCTGCTGTACGTGATTTCCGTAAACCGGCTTAATAATAAGTTTTTCCGTAATAAATCCTAGAACAAGGCCTGTGAGAATCGCTACAACAATTCCGACTAAAAAGCTGTTGCTCCATAAATACGTGAATACCCCTGTATAGGCACCCCATACGAACAGTCCGCCGTGCGCAAAATTCAGCACATCCATTAACCCGAATATAAGCGTCAATCCGGCTGCCAGTAAGAAAATAAGCATTCCTGTCGCTAGTCCATTTATCGCTAAACTGATTATTAGTTCCATTCGCTTCCCCTCCTTATCCGATTCCTAAATATTTACGCTTCAGCTGTTCGTCTTCGATTAAACCTTGCATTTCTCCTGATTGCACTGTTCGCCCGTCATCAATCAATGTGAACGTATCACCGATTTTACTCGCCATCATAAAGTTCTGTTCGACAAGCACGATCGATGTATGCTTTTTCATTTCAGTAATGGCTTCCATCACTTTCTCAATCACAATTGGCGCAAGCCCTTTCGAAGGTTCATCGATTAACAGCAGCTTGCTGTCGTTGACGAAAGCCCTTGCCATCGCAAGCATTTGCTTTTGACCGCCCGATAGATTGCCCCCTTGCTTTTTCCAGAACTTTTTCAAATCCGGGAATAACTCTAAAATGTAAGCCTGCTTTTGCATTGTCGCATTCGTTTCTTTTCGAATTGCCACTTTCATGTTTTCCTCTACCGTCAGCTGGCCGAAAATCCCCTGATCTTCCGGTACATAGCCGATTCCACTGTTCGCAATATCATAAGGCGTCATTTTCGTAATATCTTTCCCGTCGAAATAAATCGCTCCTTTCGATGCCGGTGTCAATCCCATAATCGTGCGAAGTGTCGTCGTTTTCCCGGCGCCATTCCGCCCTAGTAAAACCGACACTTCTCCTGCTTTCGCTTCAAAATTGATACCTTGCAAAATGTGATATTGTGAAATAAACGTCTCCACACGCTCCAGCGTTAAAATATTATTCATACGCAAGGCCTCCTAAATACGCTTGTTGTACCGTTTCATTGTTCATAATTTCCTCAGGTGACCCGTCAGCTAACAGCGCACCATTGAACAGCACCATAATCGAATCGGACAAATCGATAATCATATCCATTTTGTGCTCGATCAATAAAATCGTTTTATCTCCGCGCTCTTTAATCGAACGAATAACATCCAATATTGCAGGTACTTCCTCCAATGACATGCCGGCTGTCGGCTCATCCAACAATAAAATTTCAGTATCAAGTGCCAGTAACATCCCGATTTCCAGTTTTCTTTTTTCGCCATGGGAAAGCTGATTCGCCACCTGATGCATCTTTTCGGTTAATAGCACTTGTTCCAAAATTTCAATTGCTTCATTCGTAATTTCTTTGTATTTCAAAAAATGATTGAGCATATGAAAGCGCACTTTTCGTTTCGATTGCACGGCAAGGCGCACATTTTCCAACACGGTTAAATTCGGGAACACATTTGTTATTTGAAATGATCTTCCAATGCCTAATCGTGTCCGATCCACAGATGACTTTTTTCGAAGTGATTGGCCTTTAAAAAAGACATCTCCTTCAGTAGGCTCCAGCTCGCCGCTAATTAAATTGAAGAAAGTCGTTTTTCCAGCACCGTTTGGCCCAATAATGGATTTAAACTGCTTTGCTGTCATTTCAAAATTAATGCTGTCCACTGCTTTATGCTCGCCGAATTTAATCGATAAATTGTTCGTTTTTAAAATCGGTTCCATCATCTCACCCTCTCTTAGTTGATTTCCATTACGGGTCGGACGCTTTCCACAGGCAAGAAACAAGGTCAAACTTGTTTGTCTTTGTTTCTTTGCGCCGAGGATTGAGGCCAGCACGATGCTGGTCATGAATGCGTTGTCACAGGACGTGACGTTTTTAGCATTCGTTACCCTTTAGTTGCGACCACCGCAGAAGCAACGACCCACTTGGAAATGAAGGAGGTTTTAACCGCCTCCCCTCCATTCCAATCAACTCAGTTTTCATAAATCATTCCATTTCGTATAAACTCCATGGAAACCCTTATAACAAAAGGCTGTCTTGAAAGTTCATCACTTTTTAGACAGCCTCACTTATTTACTAGTTTAAAATAGGAGGTTCTGTTTCTTCCGGAAGTAATTCACGCAGTAATACTGGTACCGGATAATCAAATTCCGCTACTTTTTCAAGGCGGATTGCGTACATCGCCTGTAATGCCTGGTGGTCCTCTTCACGGAATGTCATCGTTCCTTTCGGTGTTTCAAATGACATACCTTCCATTAATGGAATCAACGTATTTCCATCCGCATCCCCGCCTGATTTTTTCAGCGCTTCTACAATCGCAACGGCCGCTGTAAATCCGCCCGGTGTAAATAGATCCGGCACTTCACCATTAAATCGTGCTTTATGTTCTTCTACTAACCAATCATTCACTTCATTTTTCGGTAGTGTATGGTGGTATACAGAGAATCCTTCCATCCCTACTAACGGCTCCATAAATTGAAGTGCAATAATGTCCGGTGCACCAGTTGAAATTTTAATGCCTTTTTCTTGCAGTTTTAAATCCGCAATCTGGTTCCAAGGAGAGTTTGCCCCTGCCCATACAACGAATAAAAAGTCCGGTTTTGCATCAATAATTTTTTGCAAGTTAGATGTAAAGTCTGTTGCAGCCGGGTCTGCATATTCTTCCAACACAATTTCAGCACCTAATCCTTCAGCTGCTGCCTTAAATGCCGATACACCATCCCAACCGAATGAATAGTCCGGTGCGAACGTTGCAATTTTTACACCTTCACCAGCGATTGCGGCTGCCGCTGCATAAGCATCCTGTGAAGAGTTACGTGCCGTTCTGAAAATGTACGGATTAAATTCTGAACCTGTAATACTGTCTGCTACTGCTGGTTCTACAATCATAATTTTCTCGTATTCTTCTGCTAGTGGAAGTACTGCCAATGTGTCACCTGAACTTGATGAACCAACTAAAAAATCGACCGCGTCATCTTCTAATAGCTTTGTTGCCTTTTGAACGGCTACTTCCGGTTTCGTTTCTGTATCTTCCCAAACGACTTCGATTTTACGTCCTTCCACTTCCATCGTGCCGTCCGTCGCATATTCAAGACCTAACTCGAATCCGTTTTTCGTTTGCTTACCGTAGGATTCAAGAGCTCCCGTTAACGATGCAAGTACACCGACTTTAATCGGAGTTGAGGATGCAGCTGTTTCTGTTGTCCCGCTCTCACCTTGCTCAGCTGAATTTGTAGTTGATGAATCATCGCCGTCTGTTGAATCACTGTTACATGCAACCAATAAGAAAATCGATAATACCGCGAAAATTAACCATAAACGCTTTTTCATTCAATGTCCCTCCTAGCGAAATTTTCAGCATAGCTATCTGCTTATTCGTAATGTAACATCGCGAAGTTACAAATGAGTTACATTCGGGGGGATGAGGGGAATTTGATGCAGTGTGAATTACCGTGCAAAAAGTTCTAATAAAATTTGTTTTGTGCTAATAAAAGTAAATTTGTTCTAATAAAACGCCGATTTTCTAATATATCGTGCGGTTGTGAGGTTAGTATAAAAAATGGACACGTCTTAAGAGACACTTTAAGATTAAGATATCTAAAAAAGGACGTGGAACCGATGAAAGAAAAACAAACTCGTAAGCGATTAGACGCACAAACAAAAGAATACATTTTAAAGTCTGTTTTAGAAGATGGCGCAAAAGTTTCAGATCTGGCATTTAAGTTTGAAATTGGGTCTTCAACGATCCATAAATGGATTAAAGATTATCGTGAATCGAAAAATCAGGATGTCACACGATACTTTACTTCTAGCGAAGTAGATAAGTTGCAGGCAGCGTTTGATAAGAAGTTACGTGATTTGGAAGAAGAGAATGAAATTCTAAAAAAGGCTATGCACATCTTCGCGAAAAACCCCGAGTGATTTATGCATTCATTGAAAAGCATAAAAACGACTTTGGCATTGCGATGATGTGTAAAGTATTGATGGTTTCAAAAAGCGGTTATTATGATTGGCGTAAAAAACAGATACAGCCCTTATCGGAAAAAGAAGTACGTGATACAGAAATTGCCTATCAGATTCATCGATCGTATGCGAGGAGTTTTGGTACATACGGTAGCCCTCGCATTGCGCAAGACTTAGCGAGTTTAGGTTATGTCTGTTCGCAAAAGAAAATTGCGAATATGATGCGAAACCTTGGGTTAAGTGCCGTAATCCCGAAAACTGTTCAACGAACAACGGATTCCAATCACCATCAATTTATTTATCCGAATCTAGTCAAACGTCAATTTCAAGTAAAAGAGAAAAATAAAGTATGGGTCGCAGATATAACTTATATTCGAACACTGGAGGGGTGGGTGTATCTTGCGTCCATCATGGATTTATATTCTCGTAAAATCGTCGGCTGGGCCATCGCAGATCATATGGAAGAAACATTAGTAGATCAAGCCTTGAAGCATGCATTAGCAGTTCGAAAACCCGAGAAGGGATTAGTTCATCATTCAGATCGAGGCGCACAATATTGTGCCACAAGCTATACAAGAACTTTAAAAGAACATGGGATTAAAATTAGCATGAGTCGTAAAGGAGATCCCTATGACAATGCGTGTATTGAATCCTTCCACGCCACAATCAAAAAAGAATGGATCTATCGTCACCGTTTCGAATCCAAAAAAGAAGCACGAAAGAGCGTGGAGTCATATATCGTAAACTTTTACAATGAACGACGACGTCATTCAACAATCGGTTATTTATCACCAAACCAATTTGAGAGAAATCAACAGGAGTCAGTTTGTCAAAATGCCTCATAAAGTTCTCTTACAGGGTTTTCATCCCTCCATGCTCAGGTCTGGGCATGGAGGGATGAAAAACAGAGCAACCGAAGGGCGGTAGCAAAAAAGTCTCTTAACGCGTGTCCGAAATATTGACAGAAGACCAGTTGTTCTAATATCACTGCGCATTGAGCTAATAAAGGTTCTTAATCTTCTAATATCACACCGACTTCTTCTAATAAGCAGTTCAATTGTTCTAATAAAATTACGTCAAAACTTTTTTCCACCCCAACTACCGGCAATCCATTCCTCTTTTCAGTTCAATTTCAACCAACTTCTAATATCCGCCCCATTTGTTCTAATAAAGCAATAACTTCCTCTAATAACTCACTCATTTGTTCTAATAAAAACGCTCTTCAGCCCTCAATGTACTCCAATAAAAAAAGCTATGCTGAAATACATCTTCAACATAGCGCTCAATCAATCTATTCACATTTTCAATACAAGCTCATACAGTCGCTCGGTCGGTTCCATCGGGGTAATTTTATATTGGTCATCCAGCACATCTACACAGCGCTCATAATGTTTGATCGCTTCCCGGCGGTTCCCTAAATAGTAATGGGCAAGCATCAACAGCCGGTAGCCTTCTTCATGACCGTCATCAAGAGCAATAATTCGGTCTGCCCACCGAATCACCTTTTCAAACTGCTGCAGCCGAATGTAATTTTGTGCGACCCGTTCCAAAATGAGCAAGATTTTTTCATTGTAATGCGCCTGAAAAGGTTCCAGCCAATCCCGTTCCATGTCAGAACAAAATGGTCCATCTACAAGACGCATCGCCAGCTTCAGCCATTCATTTGAAAGCTTTGCTGTCTTTTCTTCAAGTCCGCGCTGGACATAATACGTAAAATAAGCAACATCACTATGAATCCAGCGGTCTTCCAATTTATATAAATGCTGATGGCGTTTAATAAAATTGCTTTCCTCACGTGCCGATCTTTTCGGCTCCAACGTTTTTAACATCGCGTTAAAAACAACTTTAAAATCCCGTTGCATCGCTTCCTCATCCTGCTGCCAGATCGCGTCGCAAATTTGCTGGCGTGATACAAACTGCTCGCGATGAATATATAAATAGAAAAATAGTTCCTTCGCTTTCAAACGCTTCCACTCTTTATCTTGAATCATTTCATGCTCACGATAGACTTGTACAGGACCAAATAACGTCAATGATAGCTCCGTACTTGGTGCGGCATTTATATTTAGCTGGTTAAATACGAGCATCTCCTGCTGCAGCTGTTTCGCGAGTTGAACAAATACAATTAAATAACGCGGTCCGAATAGGGTTTTCTTCTCCATAAAAAACGGATAATCATTCACACATAAATCCCAAAAACGACGATAATATGTTAACGCATCTTGCTGATTATTTAAATTAGCAAAACAATACGTCAGCCAAAAGAAACATATCATCTGACCGTACGTATCCTCACTGCGCTCATAATAGGATAATGCCTGTTTTGCAGTATCGACCGCTTCTTCAAAATGGCTGTTTTCTGCCAGAACTTTTGTCAACGCCGTCAACAGTAACGCCGACATCCAGAAATCCTGAACTTTATTCGTTTCCCTCAGTCCAATTTGTGCATGGCGCTTCGCCTCATACACATTATCGCGGTGATATAAAATTAGTCCCATATAACACTCGGCAGTAATACGCTTTACGTGAATAAGATTGAGGAGATCAAGCGTCTCATCAAAACAGCCTTTTGCACGTTCAAAATCTTTCATCTCCATGTTAAGTAGCGCCAGCCCTTTACGTAGCTTTGTCAGGGCAAGTGTATACGGCATATCAACGAGCGCTTCTTTTCCACCCTCAATAATTCGGCTATATGCCTGCGTATTCTCACCCATTAACACATCGATCAAGACGAGCAGTAAATCGGTCGTGCGGTGCGCTTCTTCCCATTGAAACGGTTTTGACACACGCGCATTCAGCAGCTCTTTCGCTTTTTCCAGCTGACCGTGGCGCAAATAAAGACGCGCATCAATATTATTAATGCTTAACTCCAGGTTTTGCGATTGGCTCCAGCGCAGTGCCTCCCCCGCTTTCCCTAAATTAATTAGATTTTCGGTATATAAACTATTAATAAGATGACGTTCTGTATCACTCACATCTACTTCGTTCAATAAACTAATTGCCTGCTGCAGATGATGTTCCGCAAAAACAGGCTGGAGGGTATCCAAATAAATATTAGCAAGCCCAAACTGTGAGCGCATTAAAAATAACCGGTCCTGCTGCAGCTGCGCTTTTATAAAGCATTCATTGTACGCATTTTTTGCCCGTTCATATTGTGCACGGTAACGCTGGCATTCCCCTTCAAAATACAGAAGCTGATACGGTTTCTCTTCCATCGCAAAGTCTTTGAGCCGTTCCAGTAAAAATTCAAATTGCCCTGCCTCAATAAACTGCGGTGAAAATTGCAACAGTAACTCGATATAGTACCGGTTATTTTTCAGCTGGGTTGCATGGGTAACAGCTAATACACCCAAATTTTGATTGGCATAATACCGGGCTGCCTGTTCATGAGATTCCTCATGCAGATCCGGATAGTATTCGCTCAGCCGCTGCTGTAGAAACTGTTGGAACAGTGCATGGAACCGGTATTTTGTTCCTCCTGCCAATGGCGTGATGAACGCAAGCTCATCCAACTTCGGCTTTACTTGCTGGATCCATTCCACTCCGTATAGTTCCGTAATAACATCAAGGGAAATCACTTGATGGATGCCCAGCTTTAAAAGCTGAAGCCGCAGTTGATTATCCAGCTTATCTAATACTTCCGCGGAAAGATATGCAAAAAAATTCCCGACCGAACCTTCTGCTATATCGATGAGCTGTTCCTGACTATATTTCGCTTTATAGCCAAGCAGCATGATCGCCATTGCCCAGCCTTCCGTCATTTGCATAATAAATTCGCTTTGTTCATCCGTTAGTTGCCGGTCAAAAAATGCTTCAAATAAATATTGAACATCTTCTTCTGCAAAAGTAAATTCTGGTTCTAAACATTCTATCAGCTGATTATTCATGCGAAGCGTCAACAAACAGCTCCACTCAGGCATTTTTCTCGTGGCGACAATGATATGAAGGTTGGCAGGCAAAAATTGAAGCAGCTGATTCATAATGTAGTTGATCGGAAATACATGTGACACATGGTGATAGTCGTCCAACACAATTAAGAAAGGCTCTTTTATATCGTGCAGCTCATTTGCAATTTGTTTTGAAAGCTGCAGTAATTCTTCCATATTGTGAAACTTTAACGTCTCATCCCATCCTTTTAATTTATCGCCGAACGATGGGAAATGCTGTTGAATACTATAGATAAAATGACGCAAAAACGGAAATATTGAGTCATCATCCGGCGTAATCTGATACCAGGAGGATTTTGTTTTTTGATCATTTAAAAATTGACTCATAAGCGATGTTTTCCCATAACCTGCGCTACTATGTAAAATGGTACACTTTGCATGCGGCCAATCCGAAAGCTTTTTCATTAATTTTGCTCTTCTTAAATAGTTATTGACTGGTGTTGGAGGTATCAGTTTCGAAACAAAAATATGTTGCTCCATGCTTTCCACCCCATTTAGAATTAATTTACAAATATATTATCATAAAGCAGAAAATTATTCTTTAAAATACAGGATTTATATAAAACACGACTAATATATAGTATATTAATAATTCATGTTGAATATTATCACTATTTAAGAAAAGAAAAAATCCTCTATGCCAAACTAGAGAATTTTGTCCAAAAGAATTAATACAATTATTAAAGTAGCTGCGATTGCCATAAAACCGAAGAAAAAATAGCCAATTATTCGAATAGGTTTAGGCATTTGCTTCATATTATAAGAACTAGGGGTACCCACATGCTTTTGATAATGCTCATCGGCATCATTGAACGGTTTTTTCTCCATCAAAATCACTTCCTCTCTTTTAATATGTACTACTCGTCATTAAAGAAAGTTTCAAATAATGTTACCGCTATGAGATATACGAGTAAACCACTCAGCTATTTATGTATGAAAAACTGTATGAAAACCATGTTAATAAATAGTCATTTTAGAGAAATGAAAGCGAAACCAATGCCTGTAAATATAGATTTATCAGTATTTACCGCTATTTTTCTAAGGTCATGTGCCTTAAAAAAGTACTTTACTTAATTTTCTGAATATTTTATAATTATGAAAAGGAGCTGATACACATGCCAAACTATACTTACATTGCATCCGACGAGAATGACGTATCTTACCTATACGAAGATAACAGTGATTGCTATGATCTAGACTGCTTTGACGATAATGATATTTAAAGGAGTATTCAAACGACATGGACGGGATTAAATCGATAAAGGATGTGGCGAATAACTGATTATCGCCACATCCTTTATTATTTTACATATTGAATAAGCCAGTCCGGCCCATCCGCTCTCATCGATATACCGATAAAGCCTGATTTTAGAAGTTGCTGCTGTGCCTCCGTATTATCCATTGGGACAAATTGCTCTTCAGTCCACTTATGTTCTTTATAAGGAAGTGACTTCATAAATACATAACGCAATTTCCCGCCATACTTCAGTTTCAATGCTGCAATATGCATATGTTGAGAAAACTTATCCTTTAAGCTCGCAATATTGCCCGGCATAACCGTTGCACAAACGGTATGAAACTTCGATTCATCCACTTGCTGCATAATGATTTCAGCCATTGTACGCTGCAGGCCATGACCCCGATAATCCGGATGAACATTGGAGATTTCCTGATAAAGCACTTTTCGCAGTTCCTTCTCAGTTTTCAAACCAATATCATAGCCTAAATGTTCTTCATCAATCATTGGCTCCAGCAGTGCTCGAAAAGCGATTAATTTCCCTTCAACGAACACCCCGATCATAAGTCCGTTCCCACTTAAAATAAAGCTCAATTCTTCATTATCGAGTGGCTGCAATATTGCTTTGTTCGGGAGCGCGTCGACCACTTCCTGCTGCAAAACGGTTAACTCCGGAATATGTGTTTCGTTCAATACCTGCACGACATATCGTTCATTCCCTAAAAATCCTGTCGCAATCATTTACTGCACCACACAATGGTCACGTGTTAATTCCGCTAAAACCGCTTCGTCAACATCGACACCTAAACCTGCACGTTCATTCAACTGAATATACGGGACATTATATTGAAGGTTTCCGATATCTTTTGAGAATTTTAACGGTCCAGTTAATTCCACACTCGTAAATACTTTATTTGAAAAGGCAACATGGAAACCTGCCGCCGAACCGACCGAAGACTCGACCATTGAACCGATTTGGCATTCAATCCCTGCCATTTCCGCCATATGTGCTAGCTTCATTGCAGGATACATTCCCCCGCATTTCATCAATTTAATATTTACCTTGTCCGCTGCACGCTTTGCAATAATTTCGCGCATTTCACGCACACCGCGTAAACCTTCATCAATCATGACAGGAATTGATGTTTTAGATTTAATTTCAACCATGCCATCAATATCATCGGCACGTACCGGTTGTTCCAGCCAGTCGATATTCAATTGTTCCAGTTCACGAACTGCTTGCATCGTTGTTGAACTGTTTACCCAGCCTTGGTTGACATCAACACGAATCGCAATTTCCTTTCCAACACGTTCACGCACTGCTTTTATGCGGGCAACATCACTCGCTACATCGCGTCCGACTTTCATTTTGAATGAGTTGTATCCCATTTCTACACGTTCTGCCGCTTCATTTGCCATCTTTTCAGGTGTTCCGATGCTTAATACATGTGTAATCGGGAACTTTTCATAATAACGACCGCCAGTCAATTGATAGGCAGGTACACCAAGTTTTTTCCCCGCCAAATCAAAGCAAGCGATATCAATTGCCGCTTTCGCAGCCGGTGCACTGTAGATGAGCGCGTCCATTTTGGCATGGATTTTTTCAAAGTTCATCGGGTTTTCCCCGATCATTGCCGGTGCTAATGTATGTTTCAATACAGCGTAAGTACCTTCCAGTGTTTCACCCGTCACATGTTCGTCCGGCACTGCTTCGCCCCATCCGACTAAACCGCATTGTGATGTTATCTTTACAATAATAGACGGCATGTTCGGATATGTCCCGTAGCTCACGATAAATGGTTCAATTAATGGTAATTCGATATTAAATAATTCAATTGTTTTAATTTGTATCATTTGATTTTTCTCCTTTATCCCGCATTAACGGATAGTAATTTATCTGCCTCGAAAGCTTAGCGTAGCGGCAGAGGCAAGACTCCCACATCTTGACGGGAGATCAACTACCCGTAAAAGCCCAATTGGTTCGGGCCAACATGATGTTGGTCACACAAGCGTTGTCACAGGACGTGACGGTTTAAGCTTGTATTCCTTCCAATCAGTGGAGATGAAAAATCCCACTGATCGAAGTTTCACTTTATTTAAAGCGGGCGCTCGATTGTAAATTGCTCACCGATTTTTGCATAGTCATTTCCCGCAAGACGGCTAATTGCACCAAGACCTTTTGGATCAATTCGACCATCCTCGTACAGACTTTCTTCTATATGATAGTAAACGACTTTTCCGACGATCAGGTCACAACCTGCATTTTCATCATCGCCGCCAAGTTCCAGCGCTTTTTCAAGGACACATTCCAGTCGGACTTTCGCTTCCTTTACACCCGGAACATCGATTTTTTCACTCTTTACTAATGACAGACCTGCAACTGCTATCTCACTTTCATCCGGTGGCAAGTTTGCAGCTGTTTTATTTACTTGTTCTACATTTTCAGTATCAACAATATGGACAACAAATTGCTCTTTTGCACGAATATTTCTTGCTGTATCTTTTGGCTCCCCTTTTTTCCGTTGGATACTTACCGAAATCATCGGAGGATTTGAAGAAACGATATTGAAAAAACTAAATGGCGCCGCGTTTACAACCCCATCTTCAGATATCGATGTAACAAAGGCAATTGGTCTTGGAATAATGGAACCTATCAGAAATTTATAATTTTCACGTTCTGATATTTGTTTTGGATCAATTTTCTTCATAAAAACTCGCCTCTTTTCTTATCACTAATTTGACTTTAGAGAACTGATTGCAACACGTCAAATAGTTTTTCTGCATTTTAATTTAGGACAAATACTTTTATACATATTTAATTCGTTCCATATTTTGTGTGATTTAAAGGCCGTTTTAATAGGCTTTTTCAAGGTTATAGAAACAAAATCCCTCTACCTCCTCCTAGATATTTTTCTTTTTCAATCAAAATTCTTCAGCGAAACTTCAAAAATTTCCTATTCAACTAACTGTTATAAACAGTTTCGCCATTCTATAAGGAAAGTATAAAAACAGGGCTATTTAGATTAAAAACTTTAGCAAAAACGTTGATTTATCAGTGCATAAAGCTATTTATGAGTTCTTTTATGTGTATTAGTAACTGTTATATTATGAGTTCAAAAGTATTTTCTATTAATCCATTTCGAACGTTTAAGAGAAATTATTTGCACAACTAAGTATTTTTAGTTATTTAAATAGAATTTATTACAGTTTACAATGTTATCCTACCCTTAACATATTGCTATATTAAACTAATACTTCACCACCGGCAAAACCTTGATTTATCAACGTTAAAGCGCATTTTTACCATCAAAAAATAATTGCCTTAAGTACAATTTTATTACCCAAAAGAGAAATATATGTTTTTTCGAGATAATATATTTTGTGAAATTCTACTTGCACAACATAATAAGTTAATGTTAAGTTAATGTACATGGACGTTCATACTTTAGACATAACTACTTCAAGTAGAGAAATGTCGTATAACCGATATTTATTTTCGTGTGAGGGGGAAATTTTTTGAAAAAGAATCGTTGGTTAATTGCTGCATCAGCAATCGCTATTCACCTTTCAATCGGTGGAGCTTATGCATATAGCGTGTATAAAAATCCAATTGCTGAAGAGCTTGGGTGGGATGCATCGCAAATTACAATCGCGTTTACAATTATGATGGGGTTAGCAGGTTTTGCTGCCGCACTATTTGGTAGTACAGTAGAAAAATTAGGTCCGAAAAGAGCAGCGATGGTTGCAGCGGTACTATTCGGTTTAGGTCAAGGTGGCGCAGGGATTGCAATCGCTATGGATTCGGTTGTTTTATATTGGTTGACTTACGGACTGTTAAGTGGTCTAGGGATGGGTATTGGTTATATCGCTCCAGTATCTACACTTGTTAAATGGTTCCCGAATCGTCGCGGTCTGGCGACAGGTATGGCAGTATTAGGATTCGGGTCTGGTGCATTAATTACCGCGCCGGTAGCTGTAAACTTAATGGAGTCTTTCGGTATTTCAAACACTTACTTTATTTTAGGAATTAGCTATTTTGTATTAATGATGATCGGTGCACTTTATATCGCTCCGCCTAAACCGGGCGAAGTAGAAGAAGCTGTTGCATCAGGAAAAGCAAAAACAACTGAAATTGCACAAATGTCTGCTCGTGAAGCTGTTCGTACAAAGCAGTTCTGGATGCTTTGGGCAATGCATTTAATTAATGTTACATCTGGTTTAATGTTGATTTCTGTTGCTTCTCCAATGGCGCAGGAAATTGCAGGTTTATCTGTAGCTGCAGCTGCAGCAATGGTTGGATTAATGGGCTTATTTAATGGTGGTGGCCGCTTACTTTGGGCAGCTGGATCAGATTATATCGGACGTTCTAACGTATTCGTTATTTTCTTCACGATTCAATTAATTGCCTTTATTACACTACCATTCACTACTAACGCCATTCTATTACAATTGTTCATATTCTTAGTAGTTAGTTGTTATGGCGGTGGTTTCTCGAATTTACCAGCATTTGCAAGTGATTTATTCGGTACGAAACAACTTGGTGTTATCCACGGATATTTATTAACAACTTGGTCACTTGGTGGGATTTTCGGTCCACTAATCGCATCAACTGTTTATGAAGCTGCAAATAGCTATGTACCATTGTTTTACTTATTCAGTTTCTTAATTGCAATTTCATTAGGAATTTCTTTATTAATGCGCTCGAATGTCAACAAAATGAAAAAACAACGTGCAAAAGAAGAAGCAAGTACAAAACACAAAGGGAAACAGGGAGAACCTGTTCATTCATAAGGGGTTCTATAGAGATGAAACGGAAGTATCGACTTTCGGTTCATCTCTTTTCTTTTTTCTCTTATTTCTGCGGGTATTTTCTCTATTACTCTTGAATTTAAGAATGTTACAATTACTGTAAGGGATGTTTTTCAAGGGGGGATGTTCATGAACCGTCAACATTTCAGTATCATTTTAGGAGGTATTTTATTTTTAGCGGTTGCAATGGGGATTAGCCGCTTTGCCTTCACGCCGATTTTACCGTTCATGCGTGTTGATGAAAATTTATCTTTTACACAAGGCGGTTGGCTCGCTTCCAGCAATTATATCGGATACTTCATCGGAGCTTTAGGGGCAGGGTTTGTTAATCGGTCGAAAAAGAATTTTCTATTATTGAACGTATTCATAAATGTCTTTTCAATACTTTTGATGGGATTGATTGAGTCCTATTTAATATGGATACTTTTGCGCTTTATCGCCGGATTAACGAGCGGTTTTATATTTGTACTTACATCAAGTATTGTAATGGATTATTTAGCGGCAAATTTATTAACACGCTGGAGCGGCTACTTGTTTAGCGGGGTTGGATTTGGAATCGCGTTATCAGGACTTTTCGTGCCATTCTTTGAAGCAAGCTTTAACTGGCAAGGTTCCTGGCTTGGACTTGGCGCATTATCCGTCTTATTTTTGGCGACGACGATATTTTTATGGCGAAATTTAAATGTCAAGAATCACATAAAGGAACCAAAGTCCGCAGACAACAACATTTGGCGCGGGTTTATGCCATGGTTGATCATTGCATATGGATTGGAAGGACTCGGCTATATTATTACAGGCACTTTTTTAGTAGACATCATTTATAATATCGAATCATTACGAGCCTATGCCGGATATAGTTGGGTACTAGCCGGTTTAGCAGCCATTCCATCTGCACCGATTTGGATGAAATGCATGTCCCGTTTTTCAACAGTTTCCATGATGAGTCTTGCCTATTCAATGCAAATTATCGGCATTTTGCTTCCGGTTCTATCGCAATCGGCATGGAGCGTACTATTGTCGGCGATGTCATTTGGTTTTACGTTTGTGGGACTCGTAACGATGTCGACCGCTTATGCTAGGCAGCTGTTTCCAAAGCAAAGCAACTATATCGTATCAATACTGACTACGTTTTATGCGATTGGACAAATTATCGGACCGGTTATTGCGTCCCGTCTGGAAACTCACTTCCGCACGTTTAAAGCCCCCCTGCTGTTTGCAGGAGGTACCGTTACACTCGCGCTTGCACTGTTACTCGTCGGGTATTTCTACAGCAGGAAAAGCCCTGTTCATTTAGCTGCGGATATAAAATATTGAACCTCAATCACATCTCATAAAATTATGGAGATGTGATTTTTTCGGTTTTCCAAAATAATTTACCCCTATCCCCCATTAATGTTACGATACCGATAACATTGTACTTCGGAGGACATCCTATGGAAGAAAAACATTATTCAATTGGCGAGGTTTCCAAACTGACGAATATCTCTATTCAAACGTTACGCTACTACGATCAGATCGGCTTATTCAAACCTTCCTATGTCGATCCTAAAACAAATTACCGCTACTATAAAGACTCACAATTTTATCATTTGGATATTATTAAATCATTGAAGTATATCGGTGTCTCATTGGAGGAAATTAAAGCAGCGCAGCAGTTTACCCCTGCTGAACTTCTCTCCTTTTTGAAGCAGCAGGAAAGTGTCATTGAACAGCAAATGAATCGCATGTACGAAATTCAGCAGTCTTTATATAAAACAAAAAGGCAAATGGAAGAACAGCTGGCAATCGATGTAATGGATACGGTCTATTTCAAAAATGAAGAATCGGTCCGTATTTTATCAATTAAAACAAATGAACTGACACCGTACTATATTCCAAACACGTACTACAGCTCCTTAATTAAAACACTGGAAGTCGAAAACAGCTTGCTGAGCAATCGGTATGGGTGTATTTTTCCATACCAGCAATACGACAGCCTGGATGAACTGCATTACAGTCATGTTTTTACACCGCTCATTACAGACCGGTATATTACGCATTTAACAACCGATATGGATGTGAAAACAATACCTGCTGGACGCTATGTATGCATTGCGTTCATTTTTGAACCGGACACGTATTTAACACAATACCAAAAACTTTATCATTATATAGAAGAACATCAATTACAAGTTTTGCCGGTCGTCTATGAAATTTTTATGCCTCTAAACTATTCTCCAAATGGAGAAGACCAGTTCATCGTGGAATTAAAAGTTAAGCTGCTCTAACTAATTTTTACAAATACTTTAAACAGTTCTATTGACTCTATAGCTACTGTAGGGTTTATGTTAGATAGTGCGGATTAACGATTTTTCACAACGTAATAAGGAGCAATAACAATGAAAGACTATAAAATAACATTAGGGTTACTCTTATTAAACCTGTTCATCGCCTTTCTAGGAATCGGTTTAGTCATCCCGGTACTTCCTACTCTAATGAATGAACTGCAAATAAGCGGCACCGTTGTCGGCTATTTAACAGCAGCATTCGCAATTGCACAACTGATTGTTTCACCACTCGCTGGTAAAGCAGTTGATAAATATGGACGTAAAATTATGATCGTCATCGGATTATTTATTTTCGGTATTTCAGAATTTCTGTTCGGTTTAGGGAAAACGATAGAAGTTCTTTTTATCTCCCGTGTTTTAGGCGGAATCAGTGCGGCGTTTATCATGCCAGCTGTAACAGCGTTTATCGCGGATATTACAACAATGGAAACGCGTCCAAAAGCGCTTGGCTACATGAGTGCGGCAATTAGTACCGGTTTCATTATCGGGCCTGGCATCGGCGGATTTTTAGCTGATTTCGGTACACGTGTGCCGTTCTACTTTGCAGGGGCGCTCGGTACAACGGCAGCAATCTTATCTATTATTTTACTGCGTGAACCAGAACGCAATATGGTAAATGTAGAAAATGCACCGGTACAAACATCCGGATTTAAACGTATTTTAGAACCAATGTACTTGATCGCCTTTATTTTAATTTTTGTCGCATCATTTGGACTCGCAGCATTCGAATCGTTCTTTAGCCTGTTTGTCGATCATAAATTCAGTTTCACTCCAACAGATATCGCAATCGTTATTACAGGTGGAGCAATTGTCGGTGCAATTGCACAAGTTGCGCTGTTTGACAGGCTGGCGCAAAAATGGGGAGAAATTAAGCTTATTCGCTACAGCTTAATATTATCGGGCGTTCTAGTATTTTTAATGACCGTTGTCAGTTCATATTTTGCTATTTTACTCGTAACATGTATCGTATTTGTCGGCTTTGACTTATTCCGTCCTGCCGTTACGAGCTATTTATCTAAAATTGCCGGCAATGAGCAAGGTTTCGTCGGCGGGATGAACTCGATGTTTACAAGTTTGGCGAATATTTTCGGGCCGATTTTAGGCGGGATGTTATTCGATATAGATATTAACTATCCATATTACTTTGCAACGGTTGTCATCTTCTTCGGTATTCTGTTAACATTAATTTGGAAGAAACCTGCATCGTATATGTAATTTTTTCTGTCTTTTGCAATGGATTTATCTGTTTTACAAGTAAATTTGCTTAAGGAGGATTTCATCATGACAACTAAATCAAAATCAGAACAACTTATTTCAACTACGGAAAAATTCGGGGCGCACAATTATCACCCACTTCCGATCGTAATCGAAAAAGCAGAAGGCTCCTGGGTGACAGACCCTGAAGGCAACCGTTATTTAGATATGCTCTCGGCGTATTCTGCTTTAAACCAGGGTCATCGCCATCCGAAAATTATTCAGGCGTTAAAAGATCAGGCAGATGCGGTGACACTTACGTCACGTGCATTCCATAGTGCGACATTAGGTGTTTGGTATGAAAAGGTCAGTAAGCTAACAGGCAAAAATATGGTACTGCCGATGAATACAGGGGCTGAGGCTGTGGAGACGGCGATTAAAACGGCCCGTCGCTGGGGATATGAAGTAAAAGGCATTGAAGCAAACAAGGCGCAAATTATCGGTTGTAACGGCAATTTCCACGGACGTACAATGGGTGCTGTGTCGCTATCCTCGGAAGCGGAGTATAAGCGCGGATTTGGCCCAATGCTTGAAGGCTTTACATTAATTCCTTACGGTGATATTGACGCATTAAAGGAAGCCATTACACCGAATACAGTGGCATTTATCGTGGAGCCGATTCAGGGAGAAGCAGGTATTATCATCCCGACAGAAGGCTTCTTAAAAGCAGCGTATGAACTATGTAAAGAAAACAATGTTCTGTTTATTGCAGATGAAATCCAAACAGGTTTATCACGAACAGGAAAACTGTTTGCCTGTGAATGGGAAGATGTTACACCGGACGTCTACATTTTAGGTAAAGCGCTTGGAGGCGGAGTTTATCCGATTTCAGCAGTTGTCGCGAATGATGATATTCTTGGCGTGTTCAATCCAGGATCACATGGCTCGACTTTCGGCGGTAACCCGCTTGCCTGTGCCGTATCGATTGCAGCGATTGATGTATTACTAGATGAAAAGCTGACAGAGCGTTCATTGGAGCTTGGCGACTACTTTAAAGCACAGCTTCAGACAATTGAGAACCCGGTGATTAAAGAAGTGCGCGGGCGCGGTCTTTTCATAGGCGTTGAGCTTCACGAATCAGCTCGCCCTTACTGTGAAAAATTGTCTGAACGCAAATTGCTTTGCAAGGAAACACATGACACAGTAATCCGATTTGCCCCACCGCTGATCATTTCAAAAGAAGATCTGGATTGGGCACTCGAGCAGATTAAAGCGGTTTTTAGTGAATAGAGTGTATAGTAAGAGGGCGCTGTGTTATGCATAGTGCCCTTATTTTATTGATGGTTAGGCAAAGGAGACTTATGATGAAATCACTTTATATTACGGGCTACCGTCCACATGAACTCGGGATATTCAATGACAAGCATCCCGGTGTCCCGGTTATTAAAAAGGCGCTGGAAAACCAGTTGCGCATCCTCATAGAAGACGGACTTGAGTGGGTCGTGATCAGCGGCCAGCAAGGTGTTGAAACATGGGCAGCACAAGTTGTACTGGAACTGAAAAACGACTACCCTCAACTCAAATACTCCATTATCACCCCCTTCTTGGAACAGGAAAAAAATTGGAATGAGCATAAACAAGAGACCTTTATGCATATAGTAAGTAAGGCCGATTTTGTGACAAGCGTGACGAAGCGCCCTTATGAAGCACCATGGCAATTTATCGAAAAGGACAAATTCATTATCGATAATACAGATGCGACATTGCTCGTCTACGATGAAGAAAATGAAGGGTCCCCAAAGTATGTGCTTCGCCTCATCCAAAAGTATATGGAGCAGTATGAGGAATACGAGCTATTGATGATCAATGCTTATGATTTACAAATGGTAGCTGAGGAAATGCAGCAAGGAGATGATTGGTAAAGATTATGTAAATATCTAAATTTAGTAAATATTCTGACTACAGTTGTTCGTTTTGGGGTATAATATATTAAACAAATTATATTTTACTATTAAAGGAGGCCACATTATGAACCAATTGACGATGATTAATGAAACAACACCAATCAATATACCGCACCATACGTATAAGCGTGAGTGCCGATATACGAGAGGCATCAACATTCCTCTTGCAGATATCGAAAGAATTTTATATGGGCTGAGCGATGATGCACTTCATTATTTTGAGTTCCATAATATCGCGAAAGAAATTAAACAAGGAACATTATTAAATGGCTATGCGGGGCTTGCTAATATTATTTCAGACTATTATAAGAACGAAAAAAATATAGAAATTCCTGAACTGACAAATGGCCGGGATTTTTATGTAAAAATAGTCTAACAAAATTAAGGGGATGACTTCCTAAGTGAATACCGAAAATAACAACGTCTAAAGTACCCTATCGGTTCGGTGCTTTCGGCGTTGTTTTACATATTGGGAGATTCAGCAAATTGAATTTTCTAAAAATTTGTTTAATAAAACTATTGACTTTATAATTGATAAAGATTATCATTATCATTGTAAGGTTGGTAAAACCTTTTCGATACTGTTCCCCCCAGTTCAGATTCGAAACTCATTAATTACTTTTCTCATATTTCGAAAAGATTAAAAGGATTGATCTTTTCTCCTGGAAGAATGGCAAATCCCCTCACACGATTTGCCATTTTTTAATGGAAAATTGGGTATACATATATTAAAGGAGATGATTTAGTTGGAATTCCGTATTGAAAAAGACACTTTAGGTGAAATTCGTGTACCAGCAGACAAAATTTGGGGTGCACAAACCCAGCGAAGCAAGGAAAATTTCCAAATTGGGACAGAAAGAATGCCGATTGAAATTATTCGTGCCATGACCATTTTGAAAAAAGCAGCGGCAATCGCCAATAATAAGTTAGGCAAACTGTCCGATACGAAAAAAAATGTGATTGTGGAAGCAGCAGATGAAATTCTTGCGGGTAAATGGGATGAGCACTTCCCTCTTGTCGTCTGGCAAACAGGCAGTGGTACACAGACAAATATGAATGTGAACGAGACAATTGCCCACTTAGCCAATGAAAAGCTGGCGGCGGCCGGATCGGATGAAAAGGTACACCCGAATGATGATGTCAACAAGTCACAAAGCTCGAATGATACATTCCCTACTGCGCTACATATTGCTGCAGTCGAAATCGTAGAAAACTATCTAATGCCGCGCTTAAAGCTGTTACAGGCGACATTAAAAGAAAAAGCGCTGGCATTCAACGATATTATTAAAATTGGCCGTACGCATTTACAAGATGCAACACCACTTACACTTGGACAGGAAATTGGCGGCTGGCATCATATGCTGTTAAAATGCGAAAAAATGATTATGGTGAACACACAGTTCATGAAGGAGCTTGCAATTGGCGGTACTGCTGTTGGTACAGGCATTAATGCCCATCCGGAATTCGGTGCCCGCACAGCTGCAGAAATCAGTAAACTAACAGGCATTGAATTTACATCTGCGGAAAATAAATTCCATGCACTGACAAGTCATGATGAAGTCGTGACAGCACACGGTGCATTAAAGGCATTGGCTGCAGATTTAATGAAAATCGCCAATGATGTACGCTGGCTGGCAAGTGGTCCACGCTCAGGTATCGGTGAGATTACGATTCCTGAAAACGAGCCAGGCTCATCTATTATGCCGGGCAAAGTCAACCCGACACAAAGTGAAGCGATGACAATGGTCGTAACTCAGGTTGTCGGCAATGACGCAACAATCGCTTTCGCAGCATCACAAGGTAATTTCGAACTGAACGTATTTAAACCGGTAATCATTTACAACTTCCTGCAATCAGCACGACTACTTGCCGATTCGATGAAATCATTCAACGACAATTGCGCAGTCGGGATCGAGCCGAATATGGAAGTATTGGACGCTAACCTGAAAAATTCGTTGATGCTTGTTACTGCGTTAAACCCGTATATCGGTTATGAAAATGCGGCGAAAATTGCGAAAACAGCACATAAAGAAGGCACAACATTAAAAGAAGCTGCTATTGCATCGGGGCTTTTAACAGAAGATGAATTTGACCGTTATGTTGATCCAAAAACGATGATTTATCCAAACGCCGAATAATTTTTAGCTATCCTACACAACCTTCCAACAAGTTTAGTCAATTACTTTTATCAGTAATAAACTAATGTTGAGGAGGTTGTTTTTATTGAAAAAAATTCAATTTGTAAAGGATGGTTATGAAATCGTTGTAAATATTCGCAGAAATATACAGAGCGAAACGACTAAATACGTTGAAGCAGATGCCTATTATAATGATTTTGGCAACTACCGGATATTAGTTTTAGCAGATACCGTGGAAAAAGCGGTAGAAGTGGCAACATATGAACTATTGACCAATCATCCATTTGAGAAAATCATATTAGATTATTAAGTCATATTAAAAGGGATGCCTTGAAAATGAATTCAGGACACCCCTTTTTATCGTTATAGTAAGTTTAAATACATCTCAATAAGCTGGTCACCGTAAAAGTAAACGATGATGGCGGCAATGGCAATCGATGGTCCGAATGGTACAGGTGTTTTTCGCCCTTTTCCACGGGCCTTCAATATGATGATGCCGACGATCATCCCGATTACTGAAGCTAAAAATAATGTTAGTAACGTATTGAACGTTCCTAATACTAATCCGATCAGTAAAAACAGCTTAATGTCCCCGCCGCCCATTCCACCTTTAGAAATGACCGCGATTAATAATAAGATTGAAAATCCGATTGCAGCACCGATTATACTATCCCACCACGGATCAAGCGGTGAAAGAATTCTTACGACAATCAATAGCGGCAGGAAAAACAGTAAGATTTTGTCCGGAATAAGCATATACGCAATATCCGAAACATTAATGATGACTAATAATGAAATGAAAAGAAGCGCTACTGCCAATTCCCATGTGATGCCGAGCTGCCATGTAGCAAACGCAAATAAGAGTCCCGTTACTAGTTCCGTAAATGCGTAAATCGGCGACACTTTCACATCGCAAGTCCGGCATTTCCCTCGTAAAAATATGTACGAAAAAACAGGCACGAGTTCAATAGCGCTTAAACGTCGATTGCAATGGACACAGTGAGATGGCGGTGTCACAATCGACTCTTTTTTCGGAACCCGTAACCCGACTACATTGTAGAACGAACCGAAAACCAATCCAAAAATCCCCGCAAATATTGTATACATAATCTCCATTTTATAACGCTCCTTACTTGTACCTGCTATAAATCTAAATAAATCTCTTATTCGTAGTAGAATGTTGTGATTTGAATATCGGCTGTTACGATTTCTGATGCTGCTTCGGTAATTTTATCTTCTTCACCCGGAAGTGCGAAATCAATTATATCGATTCGCATCACGCGTTCTTTTTTTTCAATTTCTTCAATGAAATGCAGCAAGTTTACGTCATTTTGTGCAGCAACATTGATGTTAAATGTAACTAACTTCAGTGAAGGCGGTAATGTTTCTACAGCGATTGTGGAAACAGGCAATTGTTCTGAAGCCTCCGTATCCTCCGTTTGATCAGTACTCTCTGTTGATTCAGTTACTCCCCCTTCTTCTGACTCCGGTGTAGAAAGCGGGTCTTGAAGCCCGGAACTAGATACGAGGGCATCATAGTTGTTGAAATCAATACTTTGAATACGTGAATCTGTTAGATACTGCATTTCCTCTATCGATAAAATCAGCTCATCAATTTCCCGGTTATCAGGCACTTTTTTGCGTAATACAAATTCATTTACATTCGTTTGAGATTGCTCTGACTGATTTGTTGCAATTGTTTCCTCAATTGCAGCGATTTCTGTATGAAGACTGTTAATTTCAGAACGAATCATCTGTTCCTCATCCTGTTTCGGTTTGACGACATAGTAATACATTGCAAAGAGCAAAGCCATTGCCAATGCAATAACAATGAGGAGTGTACCGTTTTTACTACTTGAGATAGAATTCATTACTCTTCACCTCCAGCAGCTACATGCAATTGGTCGATTACGAGGAAAATCTCCACGCTATATCGAGGTACTTCCGTAAATTGTTGTGTATCATTGACCTCTTCACCAGTAGGGTTGAGTTCAAAGTTTTGGATTGTCCCTACTTGTACATCATCAAAGTACGAACTTTTTTCCAGCTGACTTACATATACTGAAATAGCATTTAATGTTTCGAAATCCACTGCTACTTGTACGCCTTTCTCAGAAAAGGCATAAGAACGCAAATATGTATCTGTCGGCAATAAATTTCTCGTCTCGATGATAATCGGCGAGACGGGATATGAAACACGTTCAACAAATGCAACCGATTCTTCCAATGAACCTTGACTCCCTGTTTGTGCTGAAGCTAATTCCGCATTTAATGCGTCTCTTGTCAGTATTAAGGAATCACGTTCAGGAATGGCACTTGAAATTTCGCTTCTCGCACTGAAATAAGTGATAGCCAATAACCCTATAGTCAATACCGATAAAATTCCAACTAAGATAAAGGCTAACTTTAAACTCGTCGCACCCTTTTCAATTTTGGGAAGAAGGTTAATATCCGGAATCATTCGTTAACCTCCTTTAAAGCAAGTCCCAGCAAAGTCGCATGCTTTGCTTTGCAGTTTGGAAAATACTCGTTGATTACCTTATCATCGACAATGCTTACCGGTGTCGGCAGATTTTCATTCAGCAGTGCCTCAATTGAATGTAGTAACGGATGATCTCCCATAACGACGATTTCATCAACTTCTCTTTCTCCTTTATGGAGCGAAAATTTAAAGAAGTTCATCATACGGTCGATTTCCAGCACCTGATCAGTCGTTGCTGCACGGAAATCATCTAAATCAGCAGTATAGTTAAATTCGACTTCGTCATTTTCGGCAATATTTTGCTGCCAGTTATCCGGATCAGTATCAATCGTCTGGAATCTCAGAAACTCTACTTCCCCGTTTGAATAGATGCAAATTGACAATTCATTGATTGACCAGTCTGTCACTAAATATGTACGGTTCGTATCGATAAACTGGATATGTTCAAGCAAGCGTAAATTGCATAACGCCCGAATATCAGCTGTTTGCGGATTCAAATAGTTGTCCAGCAGCAGACCTATCATCTTCCCTACTTCATCCGGCGGTGCAGCAAACAATACAGCTTTCCCGTCCCCTTCGATCGGGTCATGTACATCAATCAGCGGTTCCTGAAACGGCAGATGAATCGACTGACCAATCTCCATTTGCACAAATTCTTTCAGGTTTTTGCCATTGATCTCAGCAGGATGTTCGAATGTTTTTAACAGTATCGATGTATCCGGTACAAGAAAGCGCACGTTTTGCTTTCTCCCGCCCCAGTTTTGGACATTCTCTTTTATTAATTCATACATCGCCATCTCATCGCTAATGGACCCTTCCTGGACCGCAGTTTTAGGTAAGGGCGTTTCAAAAATAACGGGCTGATCCACTGTAGCTCCTTTTAGTACAAGTGCACGCATTACATAGTCATTGATGACAATGGATACATGCGATTTTCTTTTCATATTGAACATAGAGGGACCCTCCCCTTTAACCTTTGATGTAATGCCTGTTTTGAGAAGCACCTTTTCAACATGGCGCAATCATCACTCAATGGAACACCCAAACGCTGTTGGGTGTTCTTTGGGTGATGATTAGTTTTCTCCACCTTCAGTTGATTGACCTACAATTTCTCCACCTTCAACTTTTAAAGCTGTTAATTCCGCACGCGTATATGAACTTTTTAAATAATCACCCTGATAGTTCACCTCTAATGGATTATTTGCTTTATCTACAGTAAAAGTATCACTTTCATCATTTATTTCAATATAATCTAGGTAATCAGCAGTTGCTGTTGTTCCCTCACCAGCGGTATTTGTGAATACTGTAGCAGTTGGGTTATCAGTAAAATAAATATTAGCTGCATTAAGAACTTGAATGGCATCCGAGATTTCAGCTTTCGCTCTTGAATTCGCAACAATATTTCCAATAGCTGGAATTGCAATTGCCGCAACAATCGCTAAGATTACAATTACTGCTAGTAGTTCTACTAAAGATAAACCTTTCTCATTTTTAATACGTTTTTTTAATGTGTTAAACATATCAAATCCTCCACTTCATTTTAATATTAATTTGTTTTTGCATTGACGCTTTATACCGCTTCGATGCCTCCTTGCAAAACGTCTTTTAATTTTTCCGTTTACATTTGTTCGTAAAGACTAAACATTGGCAAGAAAATTGCCGCAACGATAAGACCAACTGCCCCCGCCAACAATACAATCATTAATGGCTCAATCAAAGATTTTAAAGTATCGACGTTTCTGTCGACTTCTTCTTCATAAAAATCCGCAATCTTCTCAAGCATATAATCAAGCGATCCGGTAGACTCGCCAATTCTGGTCATACTCGTTACCATTGGTGGGAAAATCCAGCTTTTCTCGAGCGGCTCTGTCAGTGAGCTTCCTCTTTCCAAACTTGCCCGTGCATCCAGCACTACTTTGCCTACCACCGGGTTTCCGGAAACTTTTTGTGAAATCGTCAATGCCTGTAATATGGGCACTGCACTGCTAAATAAAGATGATAAATTACGCGTCAATCTCGCAATTGCTGTTTTCTGTAAAAGCGGACCAAATATCGGCATCTTTAGCATCATATAATGGACGGTGTAATTGAACTGTTCATTATTCCGGTACAAGTACTGGAATATAAACCCGCCAATCGCTACTGCACCAATTGGCAGCCACCAATATTGTCTCAGCCACTCCCCTAAAGCAACCGTCCAAACCGTTAAAGTCGGGAGTTCAGCATCCATCGATTCAAACGATTCAACAAATGTTGGGACAATAAAAATGAGCATGAAAAATACGACAACTACAATCATTACTAATAGCATTGCAGGATATGTCAATGTAGACTGCACCTTTTTGATTAAGCGAAAAGACTTTTCGTACGAATTCGCTAAACGCTCAAGCGTATCGTCGATATTCCCTGTAGCCTCACCCGAACGCATCATATTGACGAACAGTTCGGGAAATGCTTTCGGATGTTTCCTGACTGCATCCGAAAATGGAATACCTGAACGAATATCTTCTTCTACCGATTCAAGCGCTCTTTTCAGTGGCTTGCTTGTCGCCTGTTTTGCTAAAATATCAGTCGCTTCCACGAGTGAAACACCTGCGCGGATCAGCGTCGCAAACTGACGGCAGTAAATAACAAAATCCTGTGTTTTTACTTTTTTGCTGCCAAGGCTGACTTCCATATGCAATAAACTTTTTGATTCTTCGATTTCTCGTGGATTGATGCCCTTTTCGCGAAGCTTTGAAATGGCGGCTGCTTTATTCGCTGCATCTACCGTCCCTTTTTGCGTCGCCCCCATCTTTGTTCGTCCTACATATTTAAATACGGTCAACTGTAATCACCCACATTCAAATAAGGCCGTACCTCCTCCAACGCAACTTTCCCGGAAGAAACAAGCGCTTGTATGGATGTCTCTAAAGTATGCATTCCTAACGCCCGATTTGTCTGCATAACACTTGGAATTTGATGTATTTTTTCATTTCGGATCAAATTTGTTACAGCGGGAACGCTTACTAAAACTTCAGTCGCGGCAACTCGGCCAACTTTGTCTTTTCGAATGAATAATCGCTGTGAAATAATTCCTTGCAATACGTTTGCCAACTGAATGCGAATCTGCCCTTGCTGATGCGGGGGGAACACATCGATAATCCGGTCAATTGTCGTCGGTGCACTTGATGTATGGAGTGTAGCGAATACTAAATGGCCTGTTTCCGCTGCTGTAATCGCTGTTGAAATTGTCTCTAAGTCTCGCATTTCCCCAACGAGTATAATATCCGGATCTTGACGGAGCGATGCACGCAAGCCATTTGCAAATGAGCCTGTATCAATACCTACTTCCCGCTGATTTACTACCGACTTTTTATGTGTATGTAAATATTCAATCGGGTCTTCCAGCGTAATAATATGCTTTGATTTATTTTCATTAATATAATCGATCATCGCCGCAAGGGTTGTTGACTTTCCTGAACCAGTTGGACCTGTTACTAAAATGAGCCCTTGAGGTTTTTCAGCTAAATCGTACAGTACTCTAGGCAAATTTAACGATTCAATTGTTGGAATTTTACTGGATATCAAACGCGCCGCAATCGCACTTGCATTTCGCTGATGATACGCATTTACACGGAATCGGCATAAATCTTCCAGTGAATAGTTAAAATCGGTTTCACCTTTATCCTCAAATTCCCCTAATTTATACTTCGGTAAAATATCCTGTAGCATGCGGGTTACTATTTCTTCCGTAACAATTTCATTCCCATATTGCTTCAATTGACCATTTACACGGTAAACAGGAGGGATGCCGGTAGTGACATGCAGATCGGATGCTTTTTCGTCATACGCACGCTGCAATAAATCTTGTATGTTCAATGTCATGTCCATTCCTCCTTAATCAATCGTCGCTACACGCAGTACTTCTTCTGTTGTCGTGACACCTGCCAACACTTTCAGCAAACCATCCTGCAGTAATGTGTTATGTCCGGCGTTTTGCATATAATCGCCAATTTCATAGCCGCTTGCCCTGTTTAAAATCAAATCCTTCAATCCACGATCAACAGGCAACAGCTCATGAATAGCAAGTCGCCCACGGTAGCCTGTGTTTCCACATGCCGCACAGCCGCGACCTTTTCGAATCTTATTCACTTCTAATCCGTTATTTGCAAAAATTTGTTTTTCCCTGATCGTAGGCTCTATCTCCATCGTACAGTCCCGACAAATTTGACGTACAAGACGTTGTGCCATAATACCGACAAGCGATGAAGAAATGAGAAACGGTTCAATTCCCATATCCTGCAGCCTTGAAATCGATTCAATCGCACTGTTTGTATGTAATGTGCTTAATACAAGATGCCCTGTTAACGATGCACGTATCGAAATTTGTGCGGTTTCCAGATCGCGGATTTCCCCGATCATTATAATGTCAGGATCTTGACGTAAAATTGAACGTAACCCCGCTGCGAATGTTAATCCCACTTCTTCTTTTACTTGAATCTGGTTTACACCATTTAATTGATATTCGACTGGATCTTCAACTGTAATAATGTTGACACCCTCATTATTTAAATTGGAAAGTGCTGCATATAGCGTGGAAGATTTCCCTGAACCTGTCGGACCTGTAATTAGCACAATGCCATTCGGTTTCTCGATCATCTTCCTGAAAATTGCTTCGTTATTTTCTGTAAACCCTAGATGCGATATGTCTGTTGCAGCATTACTTATATCCAATATACGCATAACAATTTTCTCGCCGTAGACAGTCGGTAATGTAGAAAGACGAATGTCGACACTTTTGAATTCGATATTAACTTTAAACCGGCCATCCTGCGGAATACGATTTTCTGTAATATTCAGTCCGCCCATAATTTTTACACGGGCTGTCATCATATTTTGCATATGCTTTGGCAGAGAACGTTCTGTACGAAGCACCCCGTCGACACGATATCGAATTCTGTATTCAGTTTCATGCGGATCAAAGTGAATATCGGATGCACGCTGGGCGACCCCATTGTTGATGATCTGGTTTACGAGCCGGACAATAGCCGAATCCTCATCGGTAATTTCCTGCTGCACTTCCGGTGTATTCACTTCTATTTCAGTTAAAGCTGCATCCATCGAAGCCTGCAGGTCATAGTATTTCGTAATTGTCCGGTACAGATCGTCCTTCGTCGCAATACTTGTTTCGATTTGACAGCCTGTCGCCATGCGGACTTCTTCGATCGCAAAATAATCCATCGGGTCTGCCATCGCAATAAGCAGCTTATTTTTATCCCGACGCACCGGCATAATATTCGTACGCTTCGCCAGTTCTCTCGGTACAAGCTGCAACAGCTCCGGCGCAATGACATGTTTACTTAATGTAATATGCGGAATACCCAACTGAAACTCCAGCACTTCAATTAGCTGCTGTTCCGTCAGTATGTTTTCTTTAATGAAAAAATCCCCGAGTTTTTCGTCGCGGCTTTTATTTGCCAGTGCATAAGTAAGCTGTGCTTCGGTAATAACGCCCGACTCTAAAAGCAAGTCTCCTAAGCGTTTTCTCGATTTCGCCTTCATATCTACGTCCTCCTTTATTTTGGAGTAATTAAATTTCCACCTTTATCGTAATAGCTGCCAGGAGGGAGATTTTCCTCTTTAGTATCGCCGTTTGCAGAATTGTTCGATGCAGCCCCTTGATTATTGTTTGATGCATTCGAATTGTTATTTTGGGAACCACTAACTGGTGTAGTTGACCCATTTCCGTTCGTCGTATCATCATCCGGGAAACCGTCTCCATCTAAATCCACTTGATCGGCAGGATTATTGTTCACATTTTCTGATGACGTCTGCACTTCCGGCTGTTTGGAAGACTTCAAAATAATTCGGTCAACAGGCGGGTAATAATCACGGCTTACAAGCTTCTGCTCATCAAAAGCTGTACGATAGACCGAGACGCGTAAACCTTTTGCACCTTCCTGTACTTGTTCCGTCTGTCCAATTGCCAGATCCGAGGAGTAACGTGTGATTGTACGGGGCTGAATCTCCTCATCCTTCGAAACTGTCATATCTACTTCCGTTTCTTTTGCCGGTGTATATACTTCGGTCTTCAAGTTTCCTTCTTCCATAATCAGCTTTAAAACGACTGGATTGGATGAAGTATTTACGAATTTGAGATCCTCATTTGCCAGTGCATCCACTTTTGCTTCCAAGCCAGGTTTTAAATAGGAAGGGATTTCATTTTGCGAATGACGTTCCATTACTTCCGCATTCATATTTAGTGCTGCATTATATAGATTTGATGCAACAAAATTAATGGCTCCACGGTTGGCCAAGTTCAACGTATCGCCCAATTTTTGAATCATCGAAAAAGCCATCTGCGGTTCTATTACTGTGTCATGTAAAGCAAGAACCAGTTCATTAATGCCTATTGCCCCTTCCGGCATTGGTTCAACCGACAATGAAATCCGGTCTGTTTCCAGTACCGACACATCTATGACGGCCGCTTCAACAGGATCTGTTTTTAAATACGCGGCATTCAGTTCTACATTGTTATACGTCAAATTCGTATCCCATGACGAAACATTACTAATCTCGTTTTTCACAATCTCACTAGGAAAAACAATTAGTGGGAGATGTACTGTCGGCGTATCTTCCCAGAAGGCGAACCATGACTTATGTACCTGATTCTCATAGTTAGCCACTGTACTCTCAATATCAAACTGGAATGTGGATGAGCTCACTTCAACGGAGGTCCCCTCGCCAGTGACAGTCAGGTTTTGTGTATACCAGTCGTTAACGGCATTCGTCAGCAATGTTTTTAACTCCTCACCCTTCAAATCACCGGTTTCTACCCCGCCGATTGTAGAACCGACTGCGTTATTATCAGCGGATGCAACCGAACCTACTATAAAGTTAGGAATCCAGATTGATAAAAGGACTACGAGCAAAATTATTGGCATTATTGTCCTAAAGATAACTTTCATATACTCACCTACCAAATCACTTTAATTCATCATTTATAATAAGGACTTTATAACTAAAAATTAATTCTATAATATGATATATAAAGAAAAAACTTGATTTATATTATTTTATATATTTAATTGATGGAAAATATTATAATAAATTCAATATATTATCTCACAAACTTCAATTTATGTACTAATTTTTATCCCATTTACCAAATGTCTACTTATGTTACTATTATAATACACGATAGATTACTTTACGACTATGTATTTTCAATGATTTCTTTTATTTTATTCTCAAACATTCCATTTTACCTATTTTATTTTGTTTTGTTTTCAGTACTTTGATATTGTTGTTTTTACAAAAAAGTAATACATTTAAGGGAGTTAACTTTAATAGTTAAAAAGACCTTAATTTTTTAAACAAAAAATTCCCTAATTAATAAATAGAATTTCTCTATCTATTTCTTAGGGAACTTATCAAATTTAAAATTTATCTATAAAGTAGATCGGAAAAATATTTGGATGATTATCCCAGTTATTTTTTAATCAAATATATTAGCAATTAGCTGCTTTAAAGGGCCTAATGATGGCGATGTTTTACTACTTCCTAAACATTTATCGCTTTACTTTTGAGAAATTTTTCATAGAAATAGCGTTCACTCCATTTTCATGTAAGCAAGTCCTTCTGAAATACTACCTCCAACGCAAATCAATGAGTCTGAAGATACAGTACTATTCGTAACACCAGTAGAAAAAATTTCTTTTAACAAGAATAATTTAATAAATATAGTTGAAAATAGTCTTGTATTTAATATCCCCCCCTTGAGTATTTGATTGTTGATTTGACTTTGAACATGCATTATTAAATTTCAAGGTGTCTGTAATTACCTTGGAGTTAGTGCTTGATTTTGCGTAAATATTACTAGTTCCATTACTGTTATTGTTTATATGTCCGATTGTTAATGGTCCATTTACACAAATTGTGGCGTTTTTACCGAAGTCCACGCCACCGATCGTTGCACTTGAATTTATAAAAATGGTAGATTCTTCAATCCCATTTATATTCCCAAAAGATGCAGATCCCCCAATATAAATTTGTGAATTATTTAATTTAGAATTTCCTATACTAGCAGCCCCCAAAACTTGAAGCTTAGAATGATTAAATCCATTTCCATTAAAATTAAGCCCACTTAATGAACCACCGACATGTATATTTGAGAAGTTCAAACTATTCATGTTACCACCTGTCATACTCCCCACAATATAAAGTGTAGAATTAATAATATCTTTATTCATATTACCTGTAGTTAATGATCCAGTTACTTTATATAATGATTTTTCAAAAGAAAGTCCATCATTTTGATGATAAGTAATACTACCCGTAGTTTGACAAGAAATCTCATAAAATTCAAATTTATTATTAAAATTTGGACAATTTTGTAAATGTCCAGGGTCTACAATAAGATTGTTTTGTAAAATCGGGGTAAAAGTATTGTCTTCAGAGGAAGGTGGTGATGGTAAAAAGACTTTAGAGAAGTCAAATTCCATTTTCCCTTCTATTGATGCTTGTTTTCCATTTTCAGTTCCTATACTAATAAAAGAAATGACAAATCCATTAGTTTTATTTATGTAAAAGTTAGAATTGATAGCGGGAGTTATCGTAAACTGACTTGAGGGTTTCGAATTAATCTGGATTGTATGGGATATGGAATTAATTGTGTTGTCAAGTTCATTTTTCATTAACGTAATAGCTAAATTAATATAGTGCCCATCAGTCTTTAGTGTATTATTTGTTATATCTATATTTCTTTGACTTTTAATATTATTAATAACCCCTGATTTATGTGTTACAAAAGAATTTGAAATAGCTTGTTGAAAGTAAGTTATCCCCATTTCTGCTAATGTAACCGACTGAATGTTTCTTTCAACTACTTCATTTTGTTTTGTAGTATTCGCAGAGATTCCCATAAACGATAAAGTGAAAACTGTAAATAGTGTGATTATAAGTAAAACAATTACTAATGTATATCCGCTTTCATTTCTAAGTATGTTTTTTTTCACTATGGAGCCTCCTTTAATCTATATAAATATGAATTAACTAATATATTATTATCTGGTTTATTAATGTCTTCGATATATAGATTGAAATCAATAGCATTTATTGTTTTGGGATCTATAATGTTAGGAATGTTACTAAGTTTAATACATAATTTACTGTTATTAAATGACTCATTTTTTGTAGTACCGTTTACAGAATATTTAATAGTAAAACTACATGTTTGTATATTTACTTCATAATTATCAGAACTTTGATGAATTTTTGATAATCTTGAAAGTATTATATTTGCCTCTTGTTGCATTTGACTTTTAGATAAAGATTTTTCAGTATAATTTTTACCTTGAAAAAATATATTCCATGCTAAAAATGAAATAATTGAGATTAAAATTATAGCTGCTAAAACTTCCACTAATGTTATTCCCCGTTGATTTTTAACCATTCTATCTTCACTCCTAATAAAAGATATACCCATAAATTTCACTAATAGGAGTATTTTTAATATTTAATAGTTTAGTATGTATTTGATATGCTTTTTTTGGACTGGTATTTATGTCTGGATTAACATAAATAATGATTTCTAATTTAAAGTCGGACCTTCTAGTTTTAGTAGTAGTTTCTATTTTAATACTATTAGTACTTTGTGTAACTACATCTGAACTATCAATAAATGAAGTTGGATTTTTAGGGTCTTGTAAAAAAGCATTAAAATCACTACTTGTTTCGATTAAAGTTTTCCAATAATTTAGCTCACTCTTTACTAAATTAACTGCGGATTGTTTATCTTCATTTTGATTATTTTTTAACCCCATTAGTGGAAATAATTTGATAAAGGATATTAGTATAAATGTTATTATTATAATAGAAGCTATTACTTCCATGAGTGAAATTCCAGATTCGTTATGTATTAAATTACCTATAGTTTTTTTCATTAAATCACCTTTTCAAAGTTAATTGTGAAATTCTAGAGATTTTTAGTGATATAGTCGTTAAAGTTAGAAGTGATTTGAGTCTTTAGGAATTATAAATGGTATGAAAAAAGCATTATTACTAATTATTATATATCACCAAAACCCTCCACGCCAATTAGAAACGGAAAAACTGTATGAAAATGTAAATAAGCAAGCTGACGTCGTTCGAGAATATGACCTGACACCCTCAACATTAGATCAATGGATAAAAAATCATCAGAACACAGGCTCGTTAAAATCCGTAGATAATCGTTTTGAAGAAGAAATCTAGTTAATGCGTCTCCGTAAAGAATTACAGCAACTGCGTTTGGAGAACGATATTTTATAGCAAGCAGCATTGATCACGGGACGAAATAGGGGTCATTCGTAAAACTATTGTCGTTCTACGAACATTCAGTGCCTTTTTTCCATTCAAAAATACTCTATTCGAATGGTCATACGTAAACTTAGATAGTTCTGATTCCTCTTCAAAATCACGTTTTATAAACTTTTCTACGCAAAAAAATCACCCACCTCGACAAAATTAATAGTCAAAGTAGGTGATTACGTTCTAATTCTAACGAGAATGTGGGGTACTCATTAAAACCCTCTATTTAATTTGCTTCCCCGACATGCATCGGATCAACACGCTTCGTCCCAACCATATTAAACAACACGTTCAAGAATATAGCCGTTACAGACCCAGCCACAATCCCGTTCGATGTTAAAATCGACATCCATGACGGAAGGTTTTCGAAAATTCCTGGTACTGTGGCAACGCCGATTCCTAAACCAACGCCTAGTGCTGCGACCATTGCGTTTTCCATTGATTTTTGGATTTCCGGTGCAAGCATTTTTACACCCTGCGTAATAACCATACCAAACATTGCAAGCATTGCTGCACCAAGTACTGGTGTTGGGATGATTGTTGTTAATGCTGCAAGTTTTGGCAGGAATCCAAGTGCTACTAGCATACCGCCTGTAATGAAGATGACTTTGCGGTCGCGTACGCCTGACATTTGGATCAGTCCTACGTTTTGTGAGAATGTTGTGTACGGGAAGGCGTTGAAAATACCACCGATGATCGATGCTAGTCCTTCTGCACGGTACCCCTTAGATAAATCTTTTGAAGTTAAATCTTTTTTTGTAATATCACTTAATGCATAGTACACACCTGTTGATTCAACTAGTGATACCATAGCCACCAATGTCATCGTTAAAATAGCGGAAGCATTGAATGTCGGTGTTGCTAAGTAGAATGGTTGCATAATGTGCAGCCAAGAAGCTTCGGCAACTGGCGTAAAATCAACCTTGCCCATGAAAATGCCGATTACTGTTCCTGACACCATACCTAGTAAAATAGCAATTGCACGAACGAAGCCAACTGTGAAGCGGTAAATTACTAAAATAATTAATAATGTAATAAACGCTAACGCCACATTTGTACCTGATGCAAAGTCTGCTGCCCCTTGTCCGCCTGCCATATTGTTAATAGCTACTGGAATTAAGCTGATTCCGATAATCGTTACAACCGAACCTGTTACAACAGGCGGGAAGAATTTAATTAATTTCCCGAAAAGACCACCGATTAATACGATGATAATACCCGATGCGATAATCGCGCCGTAAACATCACCTAAGCCGCCGCCAGAACCGATTGCGATAATCGGACTTACCGCTGTAAATGTACAGCCTAATACAACCGGTAACCCAATGCCGATTACTTTACCCTTCCATACTTGGAATAGTGTTGCTACCCCACACATGAAAATATCGATTGCTACTAAATACGTCATTTGCGCTGAACTGAATCCTAATGCCCCACCAATAATTAACGGTACTAAAATGGCTCCTGCATACATTGCCAACAGATGCTGAATTCCAAGCATTGTTGCTTTCGTGTTATTCATAAAAAGTTTTCCTCCAATATATGTGTACTCTTGCTGAGTCAATTTACATCGTCTGAACTTATTACCTTTTAAAAATGTGAGCTGCTAAATTAATCGTAAAATTCTACTTTGCCGTTTGCCAATGATTTAATATTTGCCAATGATTCGATGCGCAGTCCTTGCTCGCGTAAAATCTTCCCGCCCTCTTGGAAGCCTTTTTCGATTACAATGCCGGCACCGACAATTGTTGCACCTGCCTGGTTCGCAATGTCGATTAAGCCTTTCAACGCTTCGCCATTCGCTAAAAAGTCATCAATGATTACGACATTATCATCCGCCGTAATAAACTTATTCGATACCGAAATTTCGTTCGTCTCGTTTTTCGTGAATGAATGTACTTTTGATGTATACAGGTTGTCCGTCAATGTAAGTGATTTGCGTTTACGCGCAAAGACAACAGGTGCACCTAGTGTTAACCCTAAAAAAGTTGAAGGTGCGATACCAGATGATTCGATCGTCAATACTTTCGTAATGATTTGGTCCGAGTAACGCTTCGCAAATTCGTCGCCGATTTCTTTCATTAATAACGGGTCAATCTGATGATTTAAAAACGAATCTACCTTTAACACTGTATCTGAAAGCACTTGGCCCTCTTTTTCTATTTTTTCCTTTAAAAGCTTCATGATAAAAGCTCCTTCCCATTTGAATGTAAACAAAAAACTCGAAAGGCAAGCTCCCTACGATGAGTGGAGCAAGACTTCCGAGTAAGTTCAAAAGTAATAACAAATGTTTTGTGCAAATATAAAATAATTGGACAAATACATTCATTAAGCATGCTTCACTCATAGTCGGTTTATTTACGGTAATCCGGTAGAAACTTGCAAGCCTTATCCTTGCTATTATATGAGTGGCGAATATTTAATTTAACAATATGAATGTTCCAATTATAATCATGGAAATGCTAGTTTGCAATAACATTTAAATAATAAAATTATTCTTATTTTTCGGAAATTTAGTTAAAAAGTAAATTTTATTAGGGATAATGTTCGGTTTTAAGCATTTTTCTGTAAAATTTTTGATAAATTTTCTTTGAATTGTTCGAACTTCGAACCATCCGTACCGAAGTAGCTCATGCTGCGCGTAACAAAAATCAACACCTTTTTGCCATCTTCATAAACCATTTCCGCAAACGGTCCGGTCTGTTCGAGTAATTGCACTTTTGTTACATCTTCATTATAAATCACTAAACGGTCAGCATACCGCGCTTTAAATTGCTCGTATGCGGCAGTCCCTTGCAAAATAATAATTTCCGGCAGAAACTCATCCATTACTTCTTTAAAAATGAGATTTCCCCGCTCAAAATTAGCGGTATCCTCTTTTTTCGCTACTTTCGCTTCATCGGCTGATTCCAGCTGATATGTATTCAGCGACGTATAAATGAGCGATTCGTGATGATTATTTTCCAGCCAATTTTCAAACTGCAATGAGCCTTTAAATTCACGGGGTGCCCCTTTAATTTCACTTAAATATAGATCCTGGAAAAGATCTCTGTTCACTAATGACTCTGCAAAAGTCTGCTCACTCCGGTCTTCCACTTTAAATAGCGGCACCGCATGCGAGCTTACTAGGAAAATACGGGATTTGTACGGGTTCCCTTTTGTGAGAAACGGTCGATACATCACCTTTTTATTATCTTCCCCTGTTAACCAAGGATAGACTTTTTTATAGAAACCTTTTGAAATAGGCATGTTTTCACTTCCTTATTCTTCAGCGTTACTCGTTTTTTATTTCTTTTATAATACCACTGTTGCAGCAATCGTACTCGGGAAATTTAATCCTCAGTTATATACTGGTTATCCTCAATCAGTCTAGCATAATACTCAATAACTCTCACTTATTCCTCACTCCCTCTGTATATTCCTCACTCCAGGACAAATAATCCTCATACAACAAAAAACGCAATGAAAGCCTATAAGCTCACATTGCGTTTCAGAAATTAATTAATTATTTATTTGATAAATCGCAGTCCTGTAAAGGAACGACTTTCGTTTTGTGTTTAAATTTGTAGCCAAACCATAAAGCGGCAAACAATGGTAAGCCGATATATGAAACGACGACACCGTACCAGTCAATTGTTCCGCCCGTAAATGCCATATAGTTTTGACCTAGCACGACAATCATACATAAGGCAAACGCGAATAGCGGTCCGAATGGGAAGAATTTAGATACATACGGTAAATCGCTCAATGAATGTCCTTGTGCGACATATGCACGGCGGAAGCGGTAATGACTAATGGCAATGCCGAGCCATGCGATGAAGCCGGACATACCGGAAGCATTCAACAGCCAAATGTAGACAACACCGTCACCGAAAAACGATGCCAGGAATGCTAACGAACCGACTGCTAATGTAGCTAAAAGTGCATACATTGGAATCCCACGCGATGTTACTTTCATGAAAAGTTTCGGCGCTTTTCCATCTACCGCTAACTGATAAAGCATACGACTAGCTGCATATAATCCTGAGTTCCCTGCAGATAACATAGCCGTTAAGATAATGGCATTCATAACAGATGCCGCAAACGCCACACCTAGGTTTTCAAATACTAAGGTAAATGGACTTGTCGCAATATCTTCAGATAAAAGACGTGAATCCGTATACGGGATCAGTAATCCAATTGCACCAATCGCGAAAATGTAAAACAGCAAAATACGCCAGAATACAGAACGAACTGCTTTTGGAATGTTTTTGCCTGGATCATCTGTTTCCCCTGCCGTTACCCCAAGCATTTCTGTACCTTGGAATGAGAAACCGGCTGCAAGGAAAATACCGAACAATGCCAGGAAACCGCCATTAAACGGTGCATCATCTTTGAAGAAGTTCGTGAAACCGACCGGATCATTCCCGCCTAAAATTCCGAAAATCATTAAGAAGCTGACAATGATGAAGACAATTACCGTTGCGACTTTAATCATCGCAAACCAGTATTCCGCTTCACCGAAAGCTTTTACAGACGCTAAGTTAAATGATAAAACAACTACGATAAATAAAATGGTCCATAACATTGAAGAACTGTCCGGGAACCAGTATTTCATAATTAACGAAACGGCCGCAATTTCTGCTGCAATTGTAATCGCCCAGTTGTACCAATAGTTCCAGCCAAGCGCAAAGCCTAAAGCAGGATCAACAAATTTTGTTGCATACGTACTAAACGAACCGGATGTTGGCATATAGGCAGCCATTTCCCCTAATGATGTCATTAGGAAATACACCATCACGCCGATCAGTGCATATGCGAGCAATGCCCCACCAGGACCTGCCTGTGCAATGGCACCACCTGATGCTAAGAATAAACCTGTACCGATCGTTCCGCCAAGCGAAATCATCGTTACATGGCGACTTTTTAAACTTTTTTTCAACCCGTTATTATTACCGAGCTGATCTATTTTAATCTCACTCATGAATATAAAACTCCCTTTTTGTTTTGTTGGTGAAGTGTAAAAGAAAAACCACCACAAGTTTTTGTGATGGTTATAGTTACACCTCATCAAACTTGAAAGATAGCTCAACACATGCTCACACATGTGACAGTTCTGTTCCTTATCGGAAACAGCCCCAGCATTATTTTCAAGAAGAAAAATAACACTTCGGCAACCATTCCTTTCATAAAGCTTCACCGATTCTTCCTAATCTCAGCTATACTAGTCTTAATGATTGCGACCTCTACCTCATAATTTACATGAGGTAATGTTTTATTTAATTTAATTGAATCAATGATTAAAAGTCTAACATAATATTTTTTTGATAGCAATGGCTTCACCTTTATTCTGTTTTTTATGAGTATTCACACTACTCTAATATATATCAACATACAAAAGGAGAATCGAAAATGGACACACAACAAGTTAATCAAAATAGCAAAAAACTACTATCCAACCGACCGCTCATCTATTTTATGGTAGCCGTATTTTTATTTGCGACCACATTACGTACACCGATTACATTGATCGGCCCGATTATTTCATTTATACGTGAAGGGCTTGGGATATCGAACTTTCTTGCAGGCTTTTTAACGACTATTCCTTTAATTGCCTTTGCGGTTGTATCACCATTTGCACCACGCATTGCCCGTAAGTTTGGGATTGAATGGACATTATTTTATTCCGTCATTTTACTTTGTGCAGGGATTTTACTGCGTTCGCTAGGGGCAACGTCTTTACTCGTTATAGGAACAATATTAATTGGGGTCGCAATTGCATTCGGGAATGTTCTTATCCCTAGCTATTTCAAATGGAAATTCCCATTACATATCGGATTATTAACAGGGATCTATTCCGTTTCAATGAACATTTCTTCCGGAATTGCTGCAGGCTTCAGTTACCCTATAGCGGCAAACGCAGGATGGCAAATCGCAGCAGGTATTACAATTATTTTAGGGATTCTTACATTACTAATCTGGCTGCCGATTTTGCGCCAGGAAAAAATTGCATTAAATATGCCGACATCGCAGACTAAGAAAACGCAAATGTGGAGGTCGCCGCTTGCCTGGGCAGTCGCTGGAGCAATGGGATTCCAGTCGTTCATATTTTACTGCTCGTCTGCATGGTTGCCGGAAATCTTCATTAGCCAGGGCCTTGATGCTACAGCGGCCGGGTGGATGGTATCCGTTATGCAGTTTGCACAAATTCCGATGACATTTATTATTCCGATTCTTGCAGGGAAAATCGCTTCTCAACGTCCGATCGTCATTTTCTTTACGATTTGTTACTTAGTCGGTTTTACTGGTGTCTTAATGGAATGGACAAGTCTTGCTGTCGTATGGATGATTTTATTAGGCTTTGCAGGAGGGGCTTCGTTTGGTTTAGTGCTGATGTTATTTTCATTGCGCACAAAGACAGCCTATGATGCAGCTGAACTTTCCGGCTTCGCACAATCAATCGGTTATTTTGTTGCCGCAATCGGGCCAGTTTTGTTCGGCTTTGCACATGATTTGACGGACAGCTGGACAATCCCGATTGTGCTGTTCATTCTCATTTCTGTTCTATTGTTTTTGGCTTCCTTTATGAGCTCAGACAATCGTACAATATAACCAAACATATGTACCCTTTTATGATATAATAACCGTAGTAAATAAAAGGAGTACAGAACTATTGCGTAAAAAGAGAAGACGGAATAAAAAAAGCCTGCCAGTAATCCCGCTATTTTTCATCGCATCGGCTGGTACAGCTGGTTTTTATGTAACGAAAACAGCTGAAGGCATCGGTATGGGAATTGTCGCTTATTTCGTTCTATATATCGCGTTTAAAATTTGGCTGAAATCGCTGAAGACGAGGAAATTGCGGAAGTCCGGAATTCGCGAAGTCGATAAAATGACCGGTGAAGATTTTGAAAGATTTTTAGGCGAATTATTTAAGCGCCGCGGATTTAAAGTGAGCTATACCGCTACGAGCGGTGACTACGGTGCCGACCTTATTTTAAAGGACGGAAAAGATATTATTGCAGTCCAGGCAAAACGCTATTCCGGTACTGTCGGTGTAAAAGCGGTACAGGAAATTATCGGTGCAGTAAAAATGTATGAAGCAACAGAGGCATGGGTTGTCACAAACAGTCATTTTACACGCCAGGCCGAAAAACTTGCCGACATCAATGACGTTTATTTAATCGATCGAGATGAATTGATTCAAATTATGTTAAATAAAAGGTAAGAAATAGGTGTGCAGAGGCTTTCGCTTCCTGCACACCTCTTTTTAGTAGGACTGTTGCTGATAAAGTGAAACTTCAATCAGTGGGGGGGTTCTTCATCCCCACTGATTATAAGGAACATAAGCTAAAACCTTCACCATCATGTTGGACTCACGCCCGCGGAATACGTCCCGAAATGGAAATCAATTAGATTATGTCCCACCCTTATTTTTAGTAGGACTGCTGCTGATAAAAATAGTTTGGTTTTTTAATCGTGTTGGCAATCGGTTCATGATACAGGTCGGTCGTTGCAGGGGATAATGGCGGGACAAGCCATACCCAGTTCCCTGTTACTTCCCGGCCGCTTGTATGTTCCTGCTTTTGAAACAGCTGAAACTGCTGGGCAGCAGTATGATGATCAACAATACTTACGCCCGCTTTTTTATACGAATGAAGCACCGCAACATTCAGTTCTACGAGTGCCCGGTCCTTCCAAAGCGACGCATTCATTGCAGTATCCAATCCCATTGCTTCCGCCACTTTCGGCAGAAAATTATAGCGGTACGTATCCGCCAAATTGCGCGCCCCGATTTCCGTCCCCATATACCACCCGTTAAACGGCGCTGCCTGAAAATCAACGCCCGCAATATTAAAACGCATACTCGAAATAATCGGTACTGCATACCATTTCATATTTAACTTTGAAAAATCATAATCCGGATGAGTAATCGCCACTTCCAGCACATGCTTTTCAGGAATTTCAAAAAACATTGGCTCCCGGTTATCTACTTGAATGACAAGCGGTAAAACATCATAGTTTGAACGTGCACCTTGCCAACCGAGATTTTCACATATTTTCGTAAACTCAATCGAATCCGAATCTCCAACAATCCCATCATCTGTCTCATAGCCTGCATAGCGAATGAGCTGGTGGTTCCACACCCGTACACGTTTCGGGTCAAACAGTGTAATGGCCGGTCTGATTTTTCCGTTGTTTGTCGCAAAATCGATATGGTATAGAAGCGCTTCATAAATTTCGACCTCATTTAATAAATGGCGCTGATCAAACACATTTAAGCTATTCCAAAACAGGCGTCCGATACATTTATTGCTGTTGCGCCATGCAACCCGTGCACCGTGCGTAAGCTCATCTGTCGTTAAGGTGAAATCAGGAAGATGCGCCTCTTTCTTCCGTTCTTTCAGCCACTCTTCTGACTGCTTTGTTTCTTTTTTATATAAAGTTAGGAATTCTATTCGTTCATGCAATACTGTAGTCGTTGTTGCCATTGTTTCATCCCCTTCTAATCCCATTTTCGCGCCTTCGATAGGGAATCTCAACAATACAACAACCGGTTAAAACATGTATTTTTCATATATGACTAAAATTGTTCATAATGTTTGTATCTTTTAATTTTCATCTTTTATAAGGCGAATTAAAATCTTACCTTGATGCTTTCTACTTTCGATTAGGCGATGCGCCTCCTGAACTTCCTCTAAATCATAGACTCGCGCAATTGGAACGCTTAATTGTCCACCTTCGAACAATGGAATAATCCGCTCAACAACAGGAGCAAGGCGAGCAGGAGCCTCCTTACGAGTTGTACCTAAGCTGAAACCTTTTATGTTTCGGCAGCTATTGTGCACATCGCTTGTTGATATTACACCAGCTTTTCCACTACTGTTTCCAAACTGCACTAATGTGCCAAAATTAGCTAAGCATTCAAGACTTGCCTTTGTAACATCACCAGCGACCGAATCAAAAATCACTTGTGCCCCTTTACCATTAGTATGTTGCTTAACGCCATCTACAAAGCTGTCGTAAGTAAACACATCATCAGCACCTATACCCAGAACATAATCTTTCTTCCTTAAATCACCGACAGTTCCAATGATGTTTGACACACCATAATGTTTTGCCAACTTCACAAGCATTGTCCCCACACCACCAGCAGCGCTATGTACGACAATTGTATCTTCCTTTTGTACATCTCCAATTTGTTTAAGTAATATCTCAGATAATATTGTCACGGTTGGAAGTGCTGCGGCTTGTAATGGATCGATTGTTTCGGGAATTTTAAAGGTTAATGATTCCTTCGCGGCTACTACTTGCTGATAAGAACCCCCATTAGGGAATGCGAAAACATAATCTCCCTTCTGAAATGCAGAACTTTTACTTTCGATGACGTGCCCTACAATATCTAAGCCTAATGTAATCGGAAATGTACTCTGACCTTTACTCCCCATGCGCGTTTTAATATCTGCATAATTTACGCTCGTATATAGCCCCTGTATTAATACTTCTCCCAGTTGAATGGCAGGTATTTCTACATCCTCCAAAATTAAAACATCTGCCGTTCCTGCTTTGTATTGACGCACACTTTTCATTTCACGCACTCCCCTTTATTTATTTCAAATAAAATAGCCGCCCGGATTCGGACGGCAACTCTTCGTTAAACAACACTTAGTAGCTTAACTCATCCTTCTTCATTAATAATTACATTTTTCCCACGTAATTTCATAAGAATTGGAATCAGTATCCATAAAACTGCAATAATTAAAAAGACTAATGAAAGTGGTTTTGCTACGAAAATACTGTATTCTCCATTGGAAATTGTTAATGCGCGACGCATGTTGTTCTCAATCATTGGTCCTAACACAAGCGCTAAAACTAATGGGGCCACAGGGAAATCATTTTTCGCAAAGAAATAACCTGCAATACCGCATCCTAATAATAGGAATAAATCAAACGTCGTATACTGAACTGCATATACACCAAAGAATGAAATGGCAATAATAATAGGCAGTAAAAATCTTTTCGGTGTTTGGATGATTTTAGCGAAAACTCGAACTAGCGGCATGTTTAATACAAGCAGCATTAAGTTTCCAAGGAACATACTCGCGATTAATCCCCATGCTACATCCGGATGTTCCTCAAATAGTAATGGACCTGGCTGAATATTGTACATAATGAACGCACCCATTAAAATAGCTGTCGTTCCTGATCCCGGGATTCCTAATGTTAAAAGCGGAATCATCGCTCCACCCGACGCCGCATTATTTGCAGATTCCGGAGAAGCAACCCCGGCAATGTTTCCTTTACCAAATGAATCCGGATTTTTGCTGATTTTCTTTTCTGTAATATAAGCAAAGAATGAAGCAAGCGTCGCTCCTGCACCTGGTAGCACCCCTAAAAAGAAACCAAGGAATGAGCCACGTGTAATTGGTGCCGCACTGTCTTTTAAATCCTGTTTTGTAGGTAAAATGCGATTAATTTTCGCGATTGGTTCATCGTTGCCATCCTTCTCGAAAATCGTTTTAAATACTTCACCTAATGCAAATAAACCTACTGCAACTGTTAAAAATTCAATTCCACTAAATAAAACCGGTTGGTCATATGTAAATCGGGCAATTCCTGAAACAGCATCTATTCCAATCGTTCCTAATAATAGGCCCAGAACCGTCATAATTAATGCCTTCGTAATCGATTTACCCGCTAAACCACTTACCGCTGCCAATCCTAACAGCATTAGTGAAAAATATTCTGCCGGACCAAAATTTATCGCTACTTTAGATAATGGTCGGGCTAATAAAACCAATCCGATTAACGCAATAATACCCGCGACAAAAGATCCGATTGCCGCAATCGATAAGGCGGCTCCAGCTCTTCCTTGCCGTGCCATTTGATATCCGTCCAGCGTCGTAACAACTGAAGAAGATTCGCCTGGTGTATTTAATAAAATAGATGTTGTAGATCCACCATACATTGCACCGTAGTATACTCCCGCCAGTAATATGATTGAACTAGTTGCAGCCATTTCTATTGGTAAACCTGACGTTAATGTAGCCGTAACAGGAATTAATAATGCAACCCCACTCATTGGGCCAATTCCTGGTAGTACGCCTACAGCTGTTCCAATAATTACACCTAATAATGCGAATAAAATATTATGCCATTGAAAAGCAATTGCAAAGCCATCTAGTAAGTACTGTATCGTTGACAAATAAATTCCTCCTTTCTATTTAGAGTGGGAATTTAGGCAATGATCCGCCTAATACGTTGACGAAGCCGAAGTAAATAATTACAGAAAATGCGGCTGCCACTATGATGGAGCTAACCCACTTTCCTCGTTCAAGTGTTTGAAATGAGATTAATAAAAATGCAAAGGTCGTAACTAAATAACCTAGTTTTTCAAGCAAAAATGCATAAGCAACCGCTGAAACAAAAATAATCAGGAATCGCTTATAATTAGAGAAGCTCTCCCCTTCCTTATCTTCAGCAATTTTATACATTGCCTGATGACGAATCGTTTCAAAAAATAGCAAAATACTTAATATAATTAGAGCTATTCCTAATCCAAACGGAAATGTACTCGGGCCTATTTGAGAGCCGTACGCACTTGTAGATATTTTTTGGGATTCGACGATAATTAATATTCCTAGCACTAAAAATACAACACTAGCAACACGGTCAAATTTTAAATTCAACGTTGTACACCTCCTGTAATGAAGATGTGGGCAATAAATATGCCCACATCAAGATTTCATTATTTTTGCATACCTAAAGCTGTTAAAATTTCAGTAATCGTTCCTTCTTGTTCTTCAAGGAATTTCACGAAATCATCACCTACACGGAAATCTTGAGCCCAGCCGTTACGCTCTAATTCTGTTTTCCATTCCTCTTTATCGTTTAACTCTGTTAGTTTTTCGATCCAATAATCCTTTGCAGTATCAGACATATCTTTAGGTCCGAAAATACCGCGCCAAATTGTGAACTCTGCCTCAATCCCTAAGTCATATAATGTCGGGATTTCTTCCAAACCTTCAAGTGCTATCTTTTCCGGTGATGTAACTGCCAATACTCGAACGTCACCGCTCTTCACATAAGGTGTTACAGTTGAAATATCTGTTCCGATCGCATCGGCATTATTTCCTAATAATGCGGCCATCGCTTCCCCGCCGCCGTCATAAGAAACATATTTTACGGCTTTTGGATCAATGCCGTACTCATATGCAGGTAAAATTGTAACTAAGTGATCCATTGAACCTGGAGCGGAACCGCCAGCCATTGTAAGCGCTGTTGGATCTGCCTTAATAGCATCCAATAAATCGGTTAACGATTCGTAAGGAGAGTCAGCACGAACAACAATTGCACCAAAATCCTTCGTTAGCTGTGCTAAAGGTGTTGTATCTTTATATCCGTAAGGGCTATTCCCTTCAGCTTTTAAGTTATTAATTAAAATCGGTGGTGATTTTACCATTAACATATGGTCGTTTTTAGCTTCTTTTGTCGCGTAAGATGCCATGAATACGGCACCACCGCCACCTGGTTTGTTTTCTACTGTTATCGGTTTTTCGATTAATTTTGTTTCATTCATAACTTTTGCAATCGAACGAGATGTTAAATCCCATCCCCCGCCAGCCCCGGATGGTGCTACGATTGTTAAGTTACTTGTCGGATAGTCTTTATCGCCTGATGATGTCCCCTCACTATCAGTACACGCTGCCAATGTCAGTGTTAACGCCGCTGCTGAAAATAAAGTTAACAGCTTCTTTTTCATTGTCATAAAAATAGTCCCCCTTCTGTCTCACGCGTTATGTAAGCGTTATCTTAATTAAAAAGGATATTGTGTCTTTTTTATATATAACGAAACTATTGTCTTTTATTTTCATAGTGTCTATATTGTTCATATTGTTCACGACATAAAAAAGAGCATGTCCCTATTCGACATACTCTTGTTTGTTATTTTTTTATAAAGTACCGGCGCTCTGGTCTGCCGACGTAGCCATAAATATGCTCAACAAAAATTACTTTTTCATCCATTAGATGCTCCAAATAACGCCTCGCTGTAGTTCTGCTTATCCCTATTTCTTTGCCAAGTTTTTCAGCAGTAATTCCTTCATCGCAATTTTGAATATAGGTCACCACTTTTTCTTTTGTAACAGAATCAATGCCTTTAGGGTTGCTTCCCTTTTCCAGTTCACCCGCATATGTAAGGTTATTCCACAGTTTTTTTATATCCTCAGCCTGTAAGCGGTCGGTTGAGCTAAGTATTGTTTTTTTCTCTTTATATTTGAGAAGGCATTCTTTAAAACGCTGTAGTGTTAAAGGCTTTAATAAAAAATCAATCACACCGCTCGCATATGCCTTTTTTACAATTTCAACCTCCGCTGCTGCCGTAATTAAAATAATATCGGTATCCATATCCTTTTGCTTAATATAATCGATTAGTTCTGTCCCCAAGTTATCGGCAAAGTAAATATCCAGCAAAATCAATTCCGGCTTTATTGTATCCAGCCAAATTTTTGCTTCTTCAATTGTATGGGACATTCCTATCGTTTTAAAACCATCAATTTGCTCAAGAAACTTTTCATGTATTTGAGCAATCCGCATATCATCTTCAACGATTAGTACTTCAATTGTATTCCCCATACGACTCACCCCTCTTTTGGAATTGAAAAAATGAATAGTGCCCCACCCAATTCTCCACTCTCAATTGCAATTGATCCATTTAATTTTCTCAGGTTTTCATCGACGATAAACAAGCCATAACCCCGATGCTCTTTGTCTTTTGTTGACTGCTTTTTTTCAAATATATTGTTGATCACTTGTTGATCGATTCCATTCCCTGAATCTTCAATTTCACAAATGACTTCTTTTTCATCCTCGTAAATATAAATTCGTACGATACGTTCTTCTTCATCTAAATGCTCTACTGCTTCAAAGGCATTTGTTACCAAGTTCCCTAGGACTGAAATAAGTAAATGCTTTTCAAGATGTTGACCCAGTTTCCCACAAAAACTATCTTCATCTAGTAATAACGTAACCTTTAATTCTTTCGCTCTATTATAAAACCCGATGATAAGACCGCAAATAAACGTATCTTGTATTTTTTCGTTTAAAAAGGATATTAACGCATGATTCCCAAGTCGCTCAGAATGAATCAAGTAGAGGGCTTCATCATATTCCTTCAGTTGAATCAACCCTGAAATCGTATATAAAAAGTTATTGTATTCATGTGTCTGTGCCCGTAACGATTCGATATACTGTTTTACTTGTGACAGCTCATTGGCAACTAAATCAATTTCTTCAAACGGTCTAAAACTGGACACCGCACCGGTTACTTCGCCATTATTAACAATCGGAACACGGTTTACTAATGTTTTAACACCATTAATGGTCATCATTCGGTCTAATTGTTCATGACCGGATTCCATCACTTTAATTAAATGTGTATTCGGAATAACTTTACTAATATTTTCGCCTATTTCAGAATCCCCGCTCCTTAAAATCGCCTTCGCAGAATGATTAATCAATGTAATGGTCCCTTCTCGATCAACCATAATAATTCCTTCTCGAATCGATTCCAATATCGCATTTCGCTCGGACAATATTTTAACGATTTCCTGAGGTTCGTAATCCAATAATTGTGCTTTTGTTTTATTGGAAAAATAAGTGGAAAGAATAATAGATAAAACAATCGTAATGAAAAATATTATGATTAAATACTTGGAATAAATGATATTTGCTGAAAAGATATCGGCAAATAAAAAGCCAACTGAAACGACACCAATGATTTCCCCATTTTCATCTTTTACAGGTGCCTTGCCGCGTAATGCTTTACCTAAAGTACCTTCCGCATTTGATATGTAAGCTTCTCCATCGATAAGCGCTTTAGCATTATCGTCACCAACCATTTTTTGACCGATTCGTTCTTTTACTGGGTGGGCATACCGGATTTCCTTTTCATCCCCAATGACCACATATTCGGCATTAACACTTTGCTGAATTTGCAATGCAATTTTTTGAATTTCTGCTGATGTTTGGGGTTGCTTCAGTCCCTCTATAATATCCGGGTGCTTCGCAGCGACTTGTGCTACGCCAAGTGCACGCTCACCTATTTCTTTTTCCACGATTTCCCCAATAATAAAATAGGTTGAAACTAAACTTACTAATAAGATCATGGCGGCCAGAATCGTATTGTACTTGAAAAAACGAAAATTTAATGAGCTTCTTTCCATATGCTATTACCCCTATTTTGGCAGTTATTACTTTAGATGATTATAGCATAAGAATTTTCTCTTAATTCTAACAATTGGCAAACTCCTGCAATATATGCAAAATGAGCTCAGGTTATACGGAATGCTGCCAAAAGCGAATAGCCACTTGACGCCGAATAATTAAGGCGCCAAGTGGCTACATTGTCGTTTTAAAAGTTATCTATTTAATATAGTGATCAATACACTATCTCTTCCATTTATCGCTAGCTTTGAAATTATAGACCGGAGTCACGTGCTTTTGGATTGTCACCGTTTCTCCGATTTGCTCAACAATTTCCTGCATCGGCTTATAGGCCATTGGTGCTTCGTCGAGCGTTTCCTCACTTACCGAAGTGGTCCAAATTCCTTGCATCGTCTGTTTGAAATCATCCATCGACAGGTTTTTCATTGCGGCTGTCCGTGAGTAAATGCGGCCTGCTCCATGTGGGGCGGATTCATTCCAGTCGACATTCCCTTTTCCGATACAAATAAGCGAACCGTCCCGCATATTCATCGGAATGACGAGTTTTTCATCTTTTGCCGCACGCACTGCCCCTTTACGTAAAATCATGGCATCCGTATCAATGTAGTTGTGTACGGAATCAAACTGCTCTGCGAACTCCCACTTCATATGTTCGGCGATTGTCTTGGCAATATGCATACGATTTTCATGTGCAAAACGCTGCGCCAGTTTCATGTCGGCAATATAATCCTGGAACAGATCACCTTCTAAATAAGCTAAGTCCTTTGGCACAACCGGATTTTCGTTCTTATATGCTTTAATCATTTTCTGAATGTCCTTGCTGTTACCGGCTTCTTTCAGTGCTGCAATTCTTTCGGTTAAATCTTCGCGTTGCAACGATTCGAATGCACGCTTCTGATGCCAGTTCGCCACCTTTGCCCCGACATAGCGCGAGCCCGTATGGATCAATAAATAATGAATACCGGTAACATCTTTTGCTAGCTCGATAAAATGATTGCCCCCGCCCAATGTACCGAGCGAGCGTCCTGTATACTCGTTTTGCAAGCCGCGTGCGATGAAGTTTTCGTTCTCAAAACGCTCTGCGTCCTTTATTTTTAGCACCGTTTCATGGATTTCATTGCCACTTGGTACGAAACGTCGGATTACTGTATCGAGTTCATTAAAGTCAATTGCGTCTTTGCCGATTTCCGAAACGAGCACCCCACACCCTACATCAACACCGACGAGATTCGGTACGACACGGTCATTCAGCTGAATCGTTGTGCCGATTACACAGCCTTTCCCGGCATGATAGTCAGGCATTATTCGAACTTTTGTCCCTACCATAAATGACTGATTGACGAGTTCATCAATTTGCTGAATCGCTGCTTCCTGTGGTGTATTCGTATAAATTTTAGCGTTTGTATACTTTCCGTTAATTTCAATCACTGCTGTTCACGCCTTTCCTTTTTAAACTGAGTACAGCGTATATAAGAAGCGCTACCCCAATGTAGCTGCCAAGCAGAAATGTCGGGGAACCTTGGTTAATAAATCCGAATGCCATTTCGTTTTGCAGCACAACTGTATCCGGTGCAAATTGCGGTTTGTAGAATAAAGTTTGAATCAATCCGATTAACAGCTGTGCGGCAAAATATAGAATATGTAACATTAGTGCCCCGATGAATGCGAACAGGATTTTACGTTTCATACCGAACCTCCTTTTGCGAACATAATTGTTACTATTTACGATTGGGGCAAGGAGAAGTTTCATAAATTTTCCTGTATTGCAGAGGCAGTCAACTTTTATTAGAAGAAAGCGGAATATATTAGAAAACTGGTAGACGATATTTGAAAATTCAGACCATATATTTGAAAATCGGGGATCAGTATTAGAAAATCCGTATGCTTTATTAGAAAATAACCATTTTATTCGACACTTGGGCACGGATATTAGAAAGAATCGCAAACTTATTAGAAAACTCAAGCCAACCTTAATAAAAAATGGACCGTTCGAAAAGCGTGTAAACTTTTCAAACAGCCCAATTTATTACTATAGCAAATGAACATACCTCGACACCATCATTGTTAAAAACGCGTATACGCCGGCTTTTACTGTCTGCAGTTCCTTCGTATCACGATGCGGGTCAACACAGACAAAATCCATTCCTTTTACAATTTCGTATTTCCCTACTTCATACAACAAATCAAACAGCTCATCTGTCCGCATGCCACCTGGTGTAGAGGCAGGGACTCCAGGTGCATATGCGATATCAAGTACATCCATATCTACTGTCACATACACTACATCTACTTTTTCAGAAAGCTCCTTCATTACATTTGCTATTACCGACTCCGCGCCACGACGACGGAAATCTTTTAATGTAATGCGGTTTACACCATAATGATCTGCAGCACGTATGAGACTCGGGGCATTGTAAAAACCGTGCAGCCCGATGTTGTACACATCTTCGCCCTTCACTACACCAGCATCAAGCAACTGGCGGATTGGTGTACCGTTTGTCGGGCCATCCGATTCTGTTGTCCGTACATCCAGATGGGTATCGAACTGTAAAATACCGACTCGTTGCCCGGAAGAATTGGCAAATGCTCTCACAACAGGCGCAGTAATCGAATGATCCCCGCCAATTTGTACATAGAAGCTTTCAGGACAGCCATTCAATACATCCGTCATCGCCTGTTCGATATTGTCATGACATTGCAAAATATTCGTCCCGTGCATTTTCACATCGCCGACATCAGCAATCCGAAGTGCTCGAATATCTACATCTTCATCAATCGAATACGTTGTGAACAGATTCCAGGTTTTGCGGAAAAAATCCGGATATTCCGAAGCTGCTGAAGCACTGATTGACGAACGGGACAGCGGGACACCGGTAAGGACTACATCAAAGGATTCCGAAAGCTCCCCATAACTTGGTTCAACCCAGTCTTTTACCTTCATGTCTTCAGATTCCACTCGATTCCAAGTAGTTGCCGGACTTACAAGAAACTCGCTCACAGTAAGCTGCCACCTTTCACAACGACATCTCCTGCTTTAATTACAGTATCTGTATGATTCATTCCGTAAAAATATTGAAGCTGCTTATAATTCGGGACGTCTAAAATCAGTACATCTGCCTGTTTACCCTTTTCTAGTGTACCGACTTCATCTGCTCGTTTTATCGCATGAGCAGCATTGATCGTTGTTGCACAAAGCACTTCTTCCATCGTCATTCCCATGTTCATGCACGCCAGATTTTGAATGAACGGCAAGCTGATTGTCGGAGACGAACCTGGATTAAAGTCCGTTGAAATGGCTACAGGTACACCACTATCAACCATGAGGCGACCTCTTGCATACGGTGCGCGTAAAAAGAATGCGGTTCCCGGCAAGAGTACTGCAATTGTCCCTGCCTTTGCCATTGCAGCAATCCCTTCATCCGATGCGACGAGTAAATGCTCTGCGGAGATGGCACCGACTTCTGCAGCGAGTTCCGCCCCTTCATATGGCTCGATTTCATCTGCATGGATTTTCGGTGTCAGTCCGTATGCTTTGCCTGCTTCCAAAATAAGACGGGATTGTGCAGGTGTGAACACTCCTTTTTCGCAAAAGACATCATTGAATTCTGCTAGCCCTAACTCCGCCACTTTTGGAATCATCTGCTCTATTATAATTTTCACGAATTCATCTTCATTGCCTTTATATTCTTTCGGAACGGCATGTGCGCCCATAAAAGTCGAGACAATATCCACCGCATGTTCTTCCTGCAGCTTTTTCACAACATACAGCTGTTTGATTTCGTTTTCAAGATCAAGACCATAGCCAGATTTCGCTTCAACCGTCGTAACGCCATGGCGCAAAAACTCGTTTAAGTGCTGAACGGTTTTATTATATAAACCATCAAAACTCGCTTCACGTGTTTTTGTCGTTGTATAGTGAATCCCGCCACCTTCATTCATAATATCCATATAGGACCTTCCGGCAAGACGCATATTCAGCTCATGTTCACGTGTTCCCCCATGCACTAAATGTGTATGGCAGTCAACAAGTCCAGGCATCACAATCTTCCCTCGTGCATCAATTACCTCGGCACTACCTACTAGATGCGGATATTCCTGTTTTATTTCATCAAGAGGCGCAATCATTGCGATGCGATCTCCTTCGATTAGTACACTTACCTCTGTTTTCAGGCCGAGCTCGCTCATCTGCTCACGACGGCGAGGTAATTTTATATCACTTTCCATTGTTAATACTTCATTTGCATTGTTTATTAAAATAGCCAAAGTTCATCATCCTTTTAGCATCGGCATATTGATACCTTTTTCTTTTGCTGTGCGAACTGCAATGTCGTAGCCTGCATCGGCATGGCGTACAACCCCCATACCCGGGTCTGAAATAAGCACGCGATTGATTTTTTCTGCTGCTAGCTTTGTGCCGTCAGCAACAAGTACTTGGCCGGCATGTTGGGAATACCCCATTCCTACACCGCCGCCATGATGAATGCTCACCCAGCTCGCACCGCCTGCTGTATTGACGAGCGCATTCAATAACGGCCAGTCTGATACAGCATCTGATCCGTCCTGCATCCCCTCTGTTTCACGGTTTGGTGAAGCGACTGATCCGGAGTCCAAATGGTCACGGCCGAATACAATCGGCGCTTTCAATTCACCGTTTGCAACCATCTCGTTCACTCTTAGTGCAAATCGGTGGCGGTCACCATACCCCAGCCAGCAAATACGGGCAGGTAATCCTTGCCATTTCACCATTTTCTGTGCCATATCAATCCAGTTTACTAATGCTGTGTCCTCAGCAAACATTTCTTTTGCCAAAGCATCTGTTTTGTAAATATCCTCCGGGTCACCTGACAGTGCTGCCCAGCGGAACGGTCCTTTTCCTTCACAGAATAACGGGCGGATATATGCCGGTACAAATCCCGGGAAGTCAAAAGCATTTTCCACACCCATTTCCTTTGCGTAGGCGCGGATATTGTTTCCGTAATCGAATGTTTCCGCTCCTGCCTGCTGGAATTCAAGCATTGTTCGCACATGCTCTGCCATCGTTTCCTTTGCACGGCGTTCGTATGTTTTCACATCCGTTTTGCGCAGTTGAAGTGCTTCTTCCAACGTCATCCCGTTTGGAATATAGCCGTTAATCGGGTCGTGGGCAGATGTCTGGTCTGTAACAAAATCCGGAATCAAACCACGATTCAACAGCTCACGGTTAATATCCGCACAGTTTCCTACTAAACCAATTGACGCAGGTTCTTTAGCGGCTGTTAACTTATTTACAAGCTCTATCGCCTCATCTACTGTTTCGACAAGGTAATCACAGTAGCCTTCATTTATTTTTCGTTCGATTCGCGCACGGTCCACTTCAACAACTAAAATGACCGCACCCGCCATTTTTCCTGCTAATGGCTGGGCACCACTCATGCCGCCCATACCACCAGTTAGTATCCACTTACCACGAAGGTCGGCTGTTCCAAACTTCTTTTTCCCTGCTTCCACAAAACTTAAATATGTTCCTTGGAGAATTCCCTGTGCCCCAATATAGATCCATGAGCCCGCCGTCATTTGCCCGTACATCATTAAATTGCGTTCTTCCAGTTCATAGAAATGGTCCCAGTTTGCCCAGCCAGGCACTAGATTCGAGTTGGCGATCAGTACGCGAGGTGCATTTTCATGTGTTCTAAATACTGCAACCGGTTTTCCGGACTGCACAATCATCGTTTCGTCATTTTCCAGTTCTTTTAATGTCGCAATGAGCTTTTCGTAGCTTTCCCAATCACGCGCTGCTTTCCCGATACCGCCATATACAACTAGCTCATCCGGATTTTCCGCTACTTCCGGATCCAGATTGTTCATCAGCATGCGCATTGCCGCTTCCTGTGTCCAACCTTTACATGAAAGCTCTGAACCACGTGGTGCACGGATGTTTGTTTTATATACCATAAGAAATCTCTCCTTTAATTTGAAGTTAGAATAAGATAAATGCTATTGGTGTGACGAAAATGAGTGTTAAGACAACGCGCTCAAACCAGATAATAATCATTTGGCGTATTGATAACGGAATGTCTGTCGATAGAATTACGGGAATCACAGCTGAGAAGAATAAAATAGCTGAAATTGAAACAACGGCTACAATAAACTTCGTTACAAGAACCGCCTCCGTTACAATCATCGCCGGTAAAAACATTTCCGCAATCGATAATGACAATGCTTTTGCTGTCAGCATCGGATCCGGAATTTGCAGTAAATACGTAAATGGCGCGAAGATGTATGCCAACCAATCAAATAGCGGCGTATAAATTGCCAATACCATTCCTAATAAACCAATTGATAATATGGAAGGAATAACACCCATCGCCATAATAAAACCGTCTTTTAAATGAATGTATAAGTTTCTAGACAAAGACGGGTTTGATTTTGTTGCTTCCACCGCTTCTGTCCAGGCTACTTTTAGACGGTCATTTTTTATAATCTTTTCAGGCTGAGGAGTTGAACCTTCATAATATTCATCTTTAATTTTATTTAACGGATAAATTCGGGCTGTAATCGCTGTAACGACGAATGTCACAACTAATGTCACCCAGAAAAATAAGTTCCAGTATTCCATTAAATCCAGTGTTTTCGCAACGACTACCATAAAAGTAGCTGACACTGTAGAGAAGCCTGTCGCAATAATGGCTGATTCTCTCGCTGTATATTTCCCTTCCTTATACACACGGTTCGTCAATATTAAACCAACCGAATAGCTGCCAACAAATGAAGCTACCGCATCGACTGCTGAACGGCCCGGTGTTTTGAAAATCGGCTTCATTACCGGTTGCATAAGTACCCCTATAAATTCAAGCAAGCCATAGCAAACGAGCAATGCTAAGAAAACCGAACCAATCGGAATGACCAGCCCCACCGGCTTAATAAGTTTTTCTAATAAAAATGGACCGATATCCGGATTAAACAACCATGCAGGACCAAATCCAAAAATAAGCATTACCCCTGCGACCAGTCCGCCTATTTTAAAAATTGATAGCACCATATTTACTTTTGAAGTATTCCACTTTTTCCTGACAAATGGATAAAATGCTCCGAGTACTAAAAGAATCAACACATACCCGTTTACTAATGCTGGTGTGAATGTTGTGAATGCACTTACGATATGGTCGATTAAAATCGACGTTTTTCCATTCCATTCAAATGTAATAAAAAAACTAAAAATTCCGATTAAACTGCAAATCACCATTTTAATAAAAATGCTCATTTCAAACTGTCCAATTTTCGGCAGTTCATGTTCTTCCTGATACTTTGTCATTCAACCACCCCTTTGTTATTTTCAGTTTAATTTTCTTTCAATTCCGAATAAATAGAATAAAAACATCAGTTATAGTAATATTTGAATAAAGTAAACTTATTTTGAATGATTTTTAGAATTTATATATTAAATAGTAATTATTAAAGGTGGTGTTCGATTGAAAATCTTAATTGTTGAGCGGGATTTTGAGGAAATTGCAGGAATTGAGTGGTATTTAAAAAACTATTTTATGCGGGATATTGAAGTAATTGGCGTAATAGATGGCAGTAGAATAATTGAAGCATTTGAAGAAGCGAGGCCGGAAGTACTTCTTATTGAAATGGAACTTGTTTCTCCTTCTATAGAGCAATTTTTACAAAAGCAGGCGATTCCTGTTATCGGAATAACAGCGGAGCCTATTTTTCAGCAGGCAATGAAAGCAATCCGCTTAAAGGCAATCGATCTTTTTGTGAAGCCCGTTCCATTGGAGCAGCTAAAGTCTGCATTGTTGAAAATCCCTTCGACTAAGCGGGCAGAAACTTCAAGCAGTACCATTCCAGTCGAAATGCAATTATATTCGGATTTATTTTTAAATAAGCCTGGGAATTTCTCATTAGATGGAAAGTCTTTCTTCTTAATTGAGTGTGCAGAATACGAGCATAACTTAATGCTGTATGAGTGGCTCATTGAATTGCCTATTTTTCATAATCTGTTAGCCCTACCGCTGCAAAACCGTGTGATTTGTATTGCTGAAATCGATGTTTTTACCAATCTATTCAGGCAGCTTAGAATCATGAGCCAGGAATGGGAGAAATTTAGCGGTGAATCGCTGAATATTGCTGTTTATGACGGCGAGGAGACAACTTTGCTGACAATGTATCAGGAATGTAAAAAAACATTGGCTCAGCGCTTTTATAAAGGGTATTCCCATATTTTTAAAAGCTCACAAACACTTCATGTGACAAGGCTTGATCCGCTTTTAACCCCTGAAGAACAGCAACTTTGGATTACGAGTCTTGAAAACGGTGATTTAAAAGCAATTAAGACTTTTTTATATATGCTGACAACGAGTTCTACCTATTACCACCAGGATGATGTGCGTATCCATTTGACGAGTATTTTAGCGCAAATCCGCCGGTTCATGATGAAGTATCATCTGCAGCAGCAAGCAAAAATCGAACAGCAATACCGCGCACTGTTCCACTTTATATTAGAGCATCCGATTTTATATGCGATTGTACAGGAGTTTATTTTGTTTACACAGCGGTTGATCGATGCGCGAAAAAATTTACAGCTACAGCAAATTGCTGACTATACGGAATTGGCTGTCGAAATAATTGAGCGCGACTATGAAAATGCTAAACTGACATTACAGCATGCAGCGAATAAATTAAATATAAGCACCAACTATTTGAGCAATGTATTCTCAAAAAAACGAGGTATTCCGTTCCGCAAATATTTACAGCAGTACCGCGTACAGCAAGCCGAAAAGCTATTAATAGAAACGAGTTTAGGGATAGGGACAATCGCGGAAATGGTCGGTTTCACGGACGGCAATTACTTCACTAAAGTATTTCGGGAATACTATCAGTTAACCCCCTACCGCTACCGTCTGCAGGTGAGGAAAACAGTCGGCTCAGCCAAAAATTGATTTCCATCCCGGGGACGCTTTCCGGGGGCGTGGCCTGAGGCCAACACGATGTTGGTCACAAAAGCGTTGCCACAGGACGTGGCGCTTTTAGCTTTTGTTCCTAAGTCTCAGGCATCACGCTTATCCCCAAGGAGTCGCCCCTCCATTCCAATCAATTTTAATATCCGTTTCTTACTTATAGTTTTTTTCTTTATTCAATCAGTTTTTTTCTTTATTCAATCAGTTTTTTTCTTTCTCCCTCATACAAAAAGAAATCAATCCTTATAGCAATTGATTTCTCCGGTTTTCAATAATTTAATTGAATACTATTGAGAAATAAAAGAATTTATACAGACGCCGTAGCGCGGACAGATAGCCCAAAATCCATGTCGGCTGCTGCTTGTTTCAAATTATAATAGTCTCTTAACTTTTCAACAATTTCCGTTGGGGGTTTTTCGTTGTAATAGCCTACACGTGTCACCGTCATACCGCTTATCTTCTGCAGATCAACAAGCGATTCACACATTTTAATTCCTGTACCAAAAGAATCGATAATCGGGACATTGCCGACATGGTGAATATGATGGGTTGCCAAGAAAATATTCATCGGCCCTTCACCAGGAATAATAACATCCGCACCTTGCGCAATAGCTATTTCAGCAGCAGCAATAAATTTATCGATAATTGGCTGAGGGTTTTTATAGCCTTCCATAATATCGTAGAAGCCGATATCCGCCTGTACGATCGGTCCAAGCTTTTGTGCCAACCCGTATTGCTGTGCATTGAGACGCAGCTGATCGGCTAACGGTGCCAGGAAGTTAACAATCCCTATTTTCGATCCAAGCATTGATGCCATATGCATCGACGCTTGACCGTAACCGATTACCGGAATATCAACAAGCGCACGTGCCTCGATTAAGCCAACGTCCGGAATCGTGCCAATAAACACTGCATCATAGCCAGCTTTTTCCGCGATTAATGCATTGCGGATAAACTGCTCCTTATGCAGGCTTTGTAAATAGTTGTACGTAATATAGTGACCGGGATAATTTTCCGGGTACGTATCATTCGTCATACCGTGAAGGACGACATCTACATCTGGATGCGCTATTTTTAAAATATGCTGAATGACCGCATCGCGATATTCCGGAATATCTTCAATTGATGTTAAGCTTTGGTGCCAAATTTTCATTTAAGTACCTCCTGCTTTTTTGCTTGTATTGCTGTTCTTGCAGCTATGCGGCCGAAAATTGCGGCTTTCCCTAAAGAACTGCCCGTCATATAACCCGCTCCGTGGAAACCTCCGACCATTTCGCCGGCTGCATATAAACCTTGGATTGTTTCACCGAATGGATTGAGCACATGTGTATGTTCATCAACTTGGACACCTGCATACGTAGCAAGCATCGCTGTTGCAGTGTCCATTATATAAAACGGAGCTGTTTCGATTGCCGTTGGTGTACCGAATTTATGTGTGAGCGATGTACGGCCAAATGCTGTATCCTGCCCTTTTATCACATCGGAATTATACGTGGAAATCGTTTGCTGTAGCACGTCTACCGATAGACCTGCTTTCTCTGCTAACTGTTCAATTGTGTCAAAGCTTTCAATTAAACCTTCTCTGTAAAGTAAATCAAAGTCATAAAGCGCATCATTTGCGACACCTTTGTCCATGACCGTCTGATCCCATACTTGATATGTCCGGCAATTCGGTTGTTGTAGTGCTGCATCACCAAGCAGCTTATACGAAATGGATTCATTCACGAAGCGCTTACCGAGCTCGTTCACAATGATGCCGCCTTTATAAAACGTATGGGCCTGACGTTTCTTATCATTTGTCGATGTTGGGTGGAAGCCGTATGTGCCCTTCAAATAAGTAAAATCTTCGAGCCATGCACCTGCCGAAGCAGCAAGTTTTATCCCGTCGCCTTTATTACCCGCCCCACCGAGACGAACCGTATTCGCTAACTGCGGAGCAAATTGTGCCAGCAGCTCTTCACTTTGAGAAAAACCGCCCGCTGTTAATAGGACACCATAATCCGTAGTAAGTTCGATCTGTTCACCGTTCTCTTCGTATACAACACCAACTACTTGCTCATTATTTTTTACTAAACGTACAACGGGTGCATTGGTTTTAATTATTACGCCATTTGCTTCAGCATTTGCACGTAATTGGCCAATTGCCTGACTAGGAATGATCGTATGTCCGCGCGGGTTGGAATGTCCGCTTACAGCTTGGCATGTTTGGAATTGGACACCCTGTTCGACAAGCCAGTTGTATGTAGCAAGCTGATGTTTACCGTATGCTTCAATGAGTGTACGTTTGTTTTTATATTGACCTACAGCAAGGAAATCTTCCATTAAGCTTTCTGTCGTATCTTCAATACCGAGCTTCTTCTGAAAATCCGTCTCGGCAAAGGCCATAAAACAGCCGCTTAATAAGGAACTGCCGCCAAGTTCAGCTTGTTTTTCCAGGACGATGACCTTTGCGCCAGCAGCAGAAGCCTCCACTGCTGCACAAAGTCCTGCCATACCCGCACCAACAATTATAAGATGGTCACGGCTCATCCGCACTACGCCTCCTTAACTGTTTCGGCCAATAGTTCAAGAGCGGCTTCACAAACTTGCATATCATGTGTATAGTGACCGCCGCTTACACCGATTCCTCCGATGCATTCACCATTTAATTGAATTGGATAACCCCCTCCGAAAATAACGAGGCGATTTGTATGAACAAGACCTTCCATTAGTGGCGGATCATCTTTTAAACGGTCGTACCATTCATGTGTAGCACGATTATATGCTGCCGCTGAGAATGCTTTATTTTGTGCAATTTCCAACGCTAATACCGGTGCACCGTCCATAGCTGAAAATGCTTTTAAATTTCCGGCTTTGTCCACGATTGAAATTGCGAACTTCATGCCTAGCTCTTTCCCTTTTTCCTCTGCTTTCTCTAACATTTTCTTCGCTAAATCTAAAGTCACTGTGTTTTGCTGGAATGAGTACGTTAATTCTGTCATTTTAATATCCCCTTTTAATTATTATTTAGCTAATCCAACTGGTGCACCGAATCCGAATGCCTCTACTGAAGTGGCAGTAATCGCGCGGCTCTTCGGCAGTACAAGATCCACGATGACATTGGCAATATCAATGGCATCCAACCAGCCGTCTTTATTCAAGTTTGCTCCAAGTTCATTGGTCATCTGTGTATCAACCGGGCCTGGGCAAACGGCATTTACTCGTATACCGTATGGCTTTAACTCTTCACCCAATGCTTTTGAAAAACCGATTACCGCATGTTTGGACGAGATGTAGGCACTACGGTTCGGACCACCTTTCGTCCCCCATATTGAAGAAATATTGATGATCGCACCTGTACGTCTTTCAATCATCGAAGGAACCGTTTCATAGCAGAAGTAATAAGGGCCATGTACATTAATATCGTGCATTTTGATCCATTCTTCGGGCGTCGTTTCCGTAAACGACTTTAATGCCATCGCTCCTGCATTATTGATCAATATATCGATTGGTCCAAGCTCCTTTGCGACAACTGCTACAGCTTCCTGGACTTGTGCATAATCGGAAACATCGCATTTAATTCCGATTGATGGGACATTATATTTTGTTTCAATCAGCTGCTGCACTTCTGCGCACTCTTGTTCATTGCGCGCACATACAGCAACTTTCGCACCTTTTGAAGCTAGCAATAAGGCAGATTCTTTACCGATTCCCCGACCGCCGCCTGTCACAAGCGCTACTTTACCTAGTAATTCCATATGAACCTCCCTATTGATACGACTTTTCTTTTTCCCCGATATACCGCACTGCATCATGCCCTGCTCGGCGACCGAAGACTAAGCAACGCAGTACCGATGTACCACCCGGATATTTGCCGTAGTAAACACCCGAAGTTTCGCCTACAGCATATAGACCCGGAATCGCTACTTCATCACCCGTTAGGACACGCCCATTTAAATCTGTAGCTAACCCGCCATTCGTAAATACGTTGCAGCAAATAATCGGATACGCAATAAACGGACCTTCGTTAATCGGAATAGACCAGTTCGATTTGTTTAATGCCAAGCCAGTTGTTGCAAGCCCATCGACCCGGTTGTAGATAAATTCACCTGTCGGGCAAGCTGCATTAAATTCATCAATTGTGTGCTTTAAGTTTTCTGCATTCACACCGATCTGATTTGCGATATCTTCAATCGTTTCTCCGATGATTGCCGGAATATCGGTTTGCAGTGCCTCTTCATAATTCGGGATGTTATACATTTTTTGATCGGTAATCATGTAAGCAATATGGTCTTCACATTCGTAAAAAATTTTGCGTGCTACTTCTTCATACTGTTCATCAATTGTTGTAACCCCTTCATCTGTAAAGCGTTTCCCCTGCTTATTCACGAGGATGGCATACGGGAACAACATGACGCCCGCTTCTTCGCGTTTACTGCGCGGGTCTACTGTTTCAGCATGGAAAGCATCAAACTGCCCTTTTCCGGCAGCACCGATATTTAACGCCATGCGGATTGCCTCGCCTTTATTAAACAGGCCACCTTCAGAGACCGGCGGAATTTTATGTGCATCCCGTCCGATATACTGTGCCATCATTTCTTTGTTCCCTTGGAAACCACCTGCACCTAAAATGACCGCATTTGTTTTCAGAACGATGGATGTCCCGTCAGCCATACGTACTTTGATGCCATTGATCGCCCCATCACCATCGAGCGTTAAATCCCATGCTGTTGTTTCATAAATGATTTCCACACCTAAAGCACGTGCTCGTAAAGTGAGGGCATCGATAATGGCACGTCCTCCACCAACCGGTAACAGGCGCGGTTTGGATGCAGTCAAAAACATTGTGGGAAGAAAATCAAAATCAACACCTTTCGACTCTACCCAACGTAATGTTTCTCCCGCTTCATCACGTAATGTTTCGGCATATGCACGATCCATAAATGAATCAGAAAATGTGACCATATCTTCAACGATGCCATCTGCCGGCTTATCGATATTTTCCATCCGCATATAAGCAGCCGTCCAGCGTGTATTTCCACCACGCTGTTCAAAAGGTGCACGCTCTAAAATAGCAATCGTTAAGTTTTCATTTTGTTCCTTCGCTTGTTCAGCTGCAGCTAATGCAGACGCTGTTCCAGCTGCACCGCAACCAACAATGACTAAATCATAGTCCACTCCACTCATATCCACACCATCTTTCCGAATATTAAGAATATTGTTTTTCCAGTTGTTGAATTTCTTTTAACTTAAACAATTCTTGGCGTTGTTCCCATGTGCAAATGACATCATGAATGTTTTCCTGACTTTCATCCCGCATTAAAATTTGCATTGCATCGGTAGCACCTTTAATCGCACCGCGTAAAGCCGAGTTGGCACACAGCATAATCTGGAAGCCTAAATTTTGCGCTTCCTGACGTGATACTAAAGGCGTTTTACCACCTTCTACAAGATTAATAATATGCGGGATACCAGATACCTCTTTTGTAATACGGGACAATTGCTCATACGTAGTTGGCGCTTCCACAAAAATTGCATGTGCACCTGCCTCTTTATAAGCATTTGCTCGTTCAATTGCTTCATCGAAACCAAGGACACCTAACGCATCCGTACGTGCAATGATCGCTAGCTGATCATCTGTACGTGCATCAAGAGCAGCTTTAATTTTGCCGACCATTTCATCCTTTGATATTACTTCTTTCCCGTTGAAATGACCGCATTTTTTCGGCATGACCTGGTCTTCAATCTGCAATGCAGCTGCACCCGCTTTTTCAAGTACCTTTACTGTTCGCTGCATGTTGATGGCGTTGCCGAAGCCTGTATCGGCATCAACGACAATCGGAACCGTTGTCACTTCACTCATCCAGGAAACAACCTGGGCGATTTCCGTTAAAGTCGCCAGTCCGACATCCGCCCAGCCAAGCTGCGCATTTGAAATGCCGGCTCCTGTTGCATAAATGGCTTTAAACCCGGTTTCTTCGATAATGCGGGCCGTCATTGCATCAAAGGCGCCTGGTAATATAAATGTGTCTTTACTTGCTAATAACTGTTGAAACATCTCTGTTTTTTTCAAGTTTAACCAGCCTCTCAACTAATTTCTTGGTATTTTTGGGTTGCGCGTTGATGAAAGTAAATCGAACAATCATCAATATTTAAATCATGGTAAAAAATAATGTCCTCGGTATTCTTCACATACACTTTTTGCGAGATAGCGCGATTGCCTGATAAAATCGTGACATAGTATTCTCCGCATTGAGGTAGTGTATAGTAATCGTGCAATCCATTTTCCATCGAGTATTGGACGCTATACGGCTTTCCTAGTAACGCTGTTACTTCTTCGACATAGCCCCGTTTCAATTTTTCCCGAATGCATGTCGAGCTCACCTTTTTACCTGAAATGGAAAAACGCTTCACAATGTCGACGATAATTTTGCAGTCGCTGTCAGAGTGAATCGTAGCAGTCGTACCGGCTCCTTTAGCTCCGTACGTATAGTCAAAACCTGCTACAGCATACTGCACTTGAAGCCCCACTAAATATTGCTGTACAAATTGCTTCGGCTGAAGAGCAGCAAACAATTTCGTAAAATCCACAATATAGAACAGATCGACACCTAAGGACTGAAAGCGTTCGGCCTTTTTCTCCATCGGCATTAAATAGTCCACTTCTTCATTTGAAAAGACCGTTTTCGGATGGGGGAAAAAACTCATCACAGCCAATTTCAAGCCATTTTTTCGGGCTTTTTTTCGGGCTGCTAAAATCACTTCCTGATGGCCTTTATGCACACCATCAAAAAATCCTAATGCAATTACTGCCGGTTCGCTATTTTGCTGGACAATCGGTAGATTATTTTCATTTACGATAATTATTTTCATGCTTCTTCACAACCTCTCTAAGATGGCGTAATTTAATGGTTTATGCTCTTTATTCCTTACCTTGCTTCAATCGTAATATTGTTTAATTCTTTATCCTGCACACTGTCGCCCCAATATGTATTGCTTAAGGCACGTTCTTCCAATGTCCACTCAACCGGTTCCCAATCTGGTTCGAAAATCAGGTAACCCCCCGAAAATAATTCCACACGGCAACCACTTCCCGGATCCATTACATATAAATAGATCGCCTGAGATACACCGTGTTTGCCTGGACCGATAAATGGCAGATTATTTTCTTTTAAAATATCTGCAGCACGTAAAATATCCTGTGTATCATCCAGCCAGTAAGAAATATGATGGAGTCGGGCTGGTGTTGGAAGCGTTTCCTTTTTTATCATCGCCACATCATGCACAAGTGGTGTCACACTCATCCAGCCCGCCAATATACCGTCATCGCCACGTACATATTCACGCATATTGAAACCGAGCACTTCCATTAAAAATTCATAGGATTCATCTACATCTGTCGTCGTATGAATGTTTACATGATCAAATCGACGAGGTGAAATCCCTTTATTCCATGATTTATATACTTGGTTTTTTAGAATCGAAGCTTTATCTGATGCAGCCTTAGATTTTTCAACCTCATAATAAAGTTCAAATGTATGTCCGCTTGGTAATTGAAAACGGATCGAATCACCGATGCCCGGTGTTGTGCCTTTTGGATATTCCTGAACAGCTATCCCTTGCTCGTCTAAAAGTCCTTTGAATCCTAGAACACAGTCAGCTGTTTTTGTACGCCAGCCAATATGCTTTACGTGAGCATTTTCACCGGCTTCAATGCTCAATGTATGGTGCTGGAAATCACTGTAAGCACGTAGATAGTGAACACCGTCAATTTCCGTTGTTTCTTCCAAACCAATAATCTCTTTAAAGAAAACTAATGACTTTTCCAAATCTGTTGACACTAAAGCAACATGGCCTAATTTAGCGATTTCTGGTGCCACTGTAATTCCCCCTCAAAATGATGGATATGAATAACTTCTTATTGTTTTCAATGTTACAAAATGTACTTTTTGATATCTAGGAAACTTTTATTCAGAAAAATCTAACTTTTAGTAAAAAATTATTGAATTTTACTAATCGTTTCCGCTGCTCGCCAACATAAACTCGTAAGGTAATACACCTGTCATTTTTAACGGAAACTGCAGTAAATAGCCTGCTAGCGGCTCTTCTTTTATACGCGCTTCCGGCAAAGATTCATAAGCTGTTGTTACAAATAAGTTGTCCAAATTTTTCCCGCCGATTGTGCAGGAAGTGACATGGGAGACGGGTATGATAAATTCTTCTTTGATCTGCTGGTCTTGTGGATTGATACATACCACACGGGTTTGTTCCTTACTTGTTTTTGCCATAAGACCGCTTTTAAATAATGTTACATACAAATTACCTTCACTATCGATCGTCATACCGGCCGGATATCCTTCGACCATTTTGAACGTGTAAACAACTTTTTCAAAAAGCAGCTGTCCCCTTTCTGTTAATTCATATTGAAAGATTGCATGCTTCGACGAATCAATGTGATAAAATTTATTTGTTTTGCGATCCCATTCCAAACCATTTGATATCGCTACTTTCGATAAATGCGTCTGAATTTCGCCTTCTGCATCAACGGAAATTAATTTCGCATTTTCGAATGGATAGTTAGAAAATGCAGTTTGCGGTGTTTCTTTAAACTTTTTAAAAAAACCGTCTGAAGAGCCCACCCATAGTCGTCCATCTGGTCCACATTTAGAATCATTTAAAAAATGTAATTCAGACAGATCTGGCGGCAAAACAAACGGTTTTTTCAGGCCCAATTTAAAATTGATTAAATAGAGGCCGTCTTTATAAACTCCAATAAACTGACCATCTGCTGTCGGGATGATTGATTGAATCCAGCCCATTGCATCATACACATCTTCTTTTTCCGTTTCCGGGTTGAAAGTTATGATTTTTTTATTCGCAATATCGAGCCAAATCACACCGTATGCCCGATGCCAGATTGGGCCATCTGCAAATTTCGCGCGGTATTTCCCACAAATCTTCATGCGCTCACCTTCTTTATCTATAAAAGTATTTAAAAATAGTTGATGAATAAAAAGCTACCTCATTTATATTAAGGTAGCATTCAACATTATCGGTTTATTTCATTTATCATCGTAATATCAACAGCGCTTTTCATTATTTCCGCAAACTCTGTGCCACTTCGTAAATTAAATCTTCTTGTCCGCCGACTGTTTTACGGCGGCCCAGCTCAACTAAAATATCGCGTTCATCTACACCGAATTGCTTGGAAGCTTTTTCTGTATGTAGTAGGAAGCTTGAATACACGCCTGCATATCCCATAATTAGGCTCGAACCTGATATTTCCTGAGGGCGAGGTAAAATTGGTGCGACGATGTCATTTGCGACATCGATAATATTATATAAATCAACACCTGTTTGAATGCCCATCCGCTGCAGTACAGCAACCAATACTTCGGTTTGCGTATTGCCGCTGCCTGCCCCCAGTGCACGCAATGAGCCGTCAATATAAGTAGCGCCCGCTTCAATTGCCGCTAAAGAGTTCGCCATCGCCAGTGACATATTATTATGTGCGTGGAATCCGATTTCACAGCCGATATTTTCTTTCAGTGCCCGAATGCGTTCCGTCACTTGATCTGGTAAAAGGTAACCTGCAGAATCCGTCACATACACGATTTCTGCACCGTAACTTTCAAATAATTTAGCCTGCTCGACAATGACGCTTGTCGGCGCCATATGTGCCATCATCAAAAATCCGGCAGTTTTCAGTTCCAATTCACGACTATAGGCAATATGCTGTGCTGAAATATCGGCTTCTGTCACATGTGTTGCAACACGTGCCATTTTTGCGCCTGCATTCACGGCATTTTTTAAATCATCCTTAATCCCGATGCCGGGAATAAGTAAGACAGCTACTTTTGAATCGGTACATTCATTGGCAGCTGCTTCGATTAACTTCAGTTCGTCTACAGCAGATAGACCGTACTGCAAGCTCGATCCGCCTAACCCATCACCATGTGCGACTTCAAAATACTCTACACCTGCCTGATTTAATCCTCTGGCAATATCTCGTACTTGTTGCTCGGAATATTGATGCTTCATGGAGTGACTGCCGTCTCGTAACGATACATCTAAAATATGAATGTCTCTCATCGCACAACCGCTCCTTGCGCTATTAGATTTTTGGCTAATTCATTTGCTACACGTGCAGCAGCTGCCGTCATAATGTCCAAATTTCCTGAATAAGGCGGGAAGAAATCGCCAATCCCTTCCACTTCTAATAAAACTGATACTTTATTACCTTCAAAAATCGGTTCACCACATAGACGGTAACCCGGGACGTATGTTTTTACTTCCTCAATCATCTCTTTAATAGAAGCGCGAATTTCATCTTCTTTCCCTGTCTCCGCTACGAGCGCATGCACTGTATCACGCATCATAATAGGCGGTTCTGCCGGGTTTAAAATGATAATTGCTTTCCCTTTTTTCGCACCGCCGACTGCTTCGATTGCATTTGCCGTTGTCCGTGTAAATTCATCGATATTTGCGCGTGTTCCCGGGCCTGCACTTTTACTTGCAACCGTTGCCACGATTTCTGCGTAGTCCACAGGCACAACACGGGAAATCGCTGCCACAACCGGAATCGTTGCCTGACCGCCGCACGTTACCATGTTGACATTGTCTTTTTCAAAGTGCTCACTCAAATTTACTGGCGGAACAGTGAATGGTCCTATTGCTGCCGGAGTTAAATCAATCATCTTTTTACCTGCAGCTTTTATAACCTCATAATTCTCTTTGTGAGCATAGGCACTCGTCGCATCAAAAACGATATCAACTAGATCTAACTGCGATTTAAATCCTTCAATACCATTTTCGATTGCAATATAGCCACGGTCGCGTGCACGTGCCAAACCTTCTGATTGCGGATCAATACCTACCATGACCGCCATCTCCAGTGCATCACAACGCTCAATTTTATACATTAAATCCGTACCGATATTCCCTGAACCGATAATGCCTACTTTTAATTTCGTCAATTTGCTCACCTCAATCCTTAATCTGTAAATCGTACTTTTAGCTGTCCATACTTACCGAAATCAATTTCAAACTCGTCATTCACTTCGAAAAATACTGCTGCTGTAATTGCGCCTGCTAAAATGAATTGACCTGCTTTAAGTGAGATATCATATTCACTTAACATATTGGCAAGCCAGGCAATTGCTCTCGCTGGGTTCCCCATTACTGCACTGCTCACACCTTGATCGATCACTTCGCCATTTTTCTTCACGACAATCGGAATGTTCGCGAGTTCTTCAAAAGATGGTAAATCAGATGGTGTACCAATAATTGCGCCGGCAGATGAACCGTTATCTGCAACCGTATCCTCAAATTTAAATTTCCAGTCCATAATGCGACTATCGATAATTTCAATTGCCGGTGCAATCGCTTTTGTTGCCTGTAATACTTGTTCAACTGTCACATTCGGTCCCTTTAAATCTTCTTTTAATAAAAAAGCAATTTCGAATTCTACTTTCGGTTGAATAAACTGCGATTTCGAAATTGTACTGTTATTTTCATAAACCATCGTGCTCAAAATGTGCCCGAAATCAGGTGTGTCTACATTGAACATCTTTTGCATGACTTCGCTCGTCAATCCAACCTTCATGCCTACCAGTTCAGCTTCCTTCAATTTCTCTTTAATTTGTAACAGCTGAATATGATAAGCGTCGTCAACTGAAATATCAGTTGACGACGTGAAAGGTTTAATTGGCTGTTTCGAACGTTCAGCAGTTAATAAGGCACTTGCAGCTTGTTGAATATCCAATTTGAATCCCCCTGTTATACAGTTATTGTTTCTAATGAACGGTATTTGCCCGCGTAGAATAATAATGGCTCTTTCGAATCATCTAGCTTAATATCCCGTACTTTGCCGATGAATAATGTGTGATCACCTTCGACATACTCCGATACAACATCACAGCTGATCTGTGCGATGGCCCCTTGTAAAACCGGTACCCCTGCTAAACGCTCGAAAGTTACCTCTACTACTTCATCTTTCTTTTGACCGGCAAAAACCATTGAATGATCTTGTTGATCTTCAGCTAAAATATTTACACCGAAAATGCCGCTCTCTTTAATTTTTGGAAGGCAGCGTGCCTTTTCTCCGATTGAAATTACAACCAGTTTCGGCTCTAAAGAAACAGACATGAATGCATTCGCTGTCATACCATGCTCTTGTTTATCGTGCTCTGTTGTAATGACGGTAACACCTGTCGCAAACTTCCCCATCGCATTTCTAAATAAACGATCATCCATCATAATGAAGCCCCCTCTGTAAATATTTTATTTTCACTTCGTAAACTATCCGCTTTGGTGCGAGACACTTTTACGCTTTAATTGTCGGGTTATTTTCAGGGTTATTGTCCATTTGATCACCCCAATAAGTGAAACCTAAGCTCATCTCATCTAACGTCCAACGAATTGGCTCCCAATCCGGCTCGAAAATTAAATAGCCGTTTGTGAAGATTTCCAGACGAACTCCACTACCAGGGTCAATTGCATAAATGTACATTGCCTGTGAAATACCGTGTTTTCCTGGACCTTTAAACTCAATACCGTTTTCCTTTAAAATATCCGCTGCACGTAATAAATCCTGTGCATTATCCAGCCAGTATGAAATATGGTGTACTTCGTGTGTAGATGCGGAATGCGGATCAAAGCTAAATGCAATGTCGTGTACAAGTGGTGTTACACTTAACCATGCGCCTAAATAGCTGCCGTCCGGTGCTTCCACATATTCACGTAAGTTAAAGCCTAAGTGTTGTATCATAAAATCTGAAAATTCATTTGCCGGTATAGAGCTTAATAGATTCACATGGTCAATACGACGCGGTGATACTCCTCTATTCCATGATTTATGCGTCTGATTTTTTAATACAGAACGTGTTTCCGGTGCAGCTAATGTTTTTTCCATATCAAAATAGATTTCAAATGTATGTTTACTAGGAAGCTGGAAGCGGAATGCTTTTCCTTGACCTCTTTCCGTGCCTTCCTCTACCCAATTGATTTCGATTCCTTCTTTTTGCAGATTTTCAGCAAAAGCATCTACATCTTCAGGACGTTTTGTACGCCATGCAATATGATCAAGGCGAGACTCTTCACCAGCACGAAGCGTTAATGTATGGTGCTCGAAGTCACCCCATGCACGTAAATAGTGAACACCGTCTGCTTCTTCTGTTTCTTCAAGACCAATTACTTCTTTAAAAAACCAAAGTGATTTTTCTAAATCTGTACTTACTAAACCAAAGTGGCCGAGTTTTGAAATTTCCGGATTTGTCATAGTGCATTCCCCTTTTTTCATTATTAATTTATTTACGCGAAATACGTGTTTGGCTCAAGATTGACCATTAAACGTCCATGTGTTTCAAGTAAGCTTGACGGTGTAATGAATGCGTGTAAATGCATCGTAATAAAGTCGCGGTAAAACGCCTGGAATACGTTGCTATTGTAAGCAAATACCGAACCTGATCCCGCAAGCATCAAATCATACGCTTCCTTACATAATTGGTTGGCATAGCCGTACTGTGCCTTAATGCGAATACTTACTTTTTGCGTGAATTCCTTGCCGCTCGTTGAGTAATCGTCCAAAATTTTAATCGCATTTTCGAATAACGATTTTGCGCACTCCAACTTCAGATCGATTTCCGCTATTTGTAAATGTGTCAGCGGGGCATCTGACATTTTGTTGTAGAATGTATTGCCGATCCCTGCTTTATTCACACGTTCCATATGGACATCAAATCCGCCAAGAGCTGTGCCTAATACCGGTGCTGCAATTGATAATGTCAGTGACGGTACGAATGGTGTACGGTATAACGGATTGTCTTTTAATTCATCGATCATATAATGACGCTGCTGAGCTAAGCGGTCTAATGAAATACGGTGATCCGGGACAAACACTTCCTTAATGACAATACTGTTACTGCCGGACCCTTTTAAACCGACTACATCCCAGTCGTCCAAAACTGTAACATCCTCACGAGGTACGATTAAAATCGCCATTTCGATTCCGCCATTGCCATCGTCAACCGGTGCGCCACAGTAGAACCAGTCTGCATACGGAGCACCCGATACGAATGGCCACTGTGCGTCTTTAATGAAGTAACCGCCATCAACTTTTTCAATATCGATACGGATCGGTTTGAAGTTACCTGCTAAAATCACATCATTATCACGGTTTGGCCCAAAAATCTCTGCTAGCGCTTTTTCGCCGTATACATAGGAAATCATGTAATCGCGAATATTGCTTAACGCTGTGAACCATCCGGCAGACGGATTTCCGCGACTGATTTCAGTTACGACATCAAAATAGTTTTGCATGCTTGTTTCATGTCCACCGAAAATTTTTGGTCGTAAAACTTTCAATAATCCTTTTTCACGCATTTCCTGAATGATTTCATCTGGAATTTGACTGTTTTTATCAATTTCCAATGTTGCTTCACGTAATTTCGGTATGAGCTGGCGAGCGTTCTCAACAAGCATTTCGCTTACAGATAATGTACTTACTACTGATTCTCCCATGATATAGCCCCCTTATATGATTAAGAATGTACTTCTTTTTTATCCTTTGTGAAAAAGTGCTTTGTCGCGTGTAAAAATTCTTCACGCTGTTCGATCATTGCCCAGTGACCGCATCTTTTTAAGATGTGCAGCTCTGCATTTGGTAAATGTTCCAGCGCATAAAGACTGCTTTGTACTGGCACGAAACGATCGTGGTAGCCATGGATTAGTAAAAATTCATTTTGCATACGCTCCAGTGCCGTTTGCGGAATTTGGAATTCTATCATTGTTGAACGTGTAAAGTTTTCACGGTATGAACGTTGGATCTCCGGACGTTGGAATGCTTCCCAACGCGCCTCTACTACTTGGTCTACAAAGTCCTGCATACGATTCAGGTCATAGACGAACCAGCTCAGTAAGTTGCGCAAGTTTTCTTTTGTCGGGTCTAAATGGAAGTTTGCCAGTTTTGACAGTTCCGGTGTTGGCTGTGATAACGAGACACCTGCACCCATCAGAACAATTTTATTGAAGCGCTCTGGAGCAGCCATGTTCAAATATGTTGCTACAACGCCGCCTAAAGAGTTCCCGATCAGATTTGCTTTTTCAATGTTCAGCGCATCCATTAAGTCGAGTACTTGCTTCACGCGTACCGACATCCATTGCACACCGTTTTCCGGATATTCTTCCGGATGGTCCGTGTTGCCGAAACCGAAGAGATCAAGGGCGATAACATGGAAATCTTCCGCATAATCATCAATGACAAATTGCCAGTTCGCTTTACCATTTGCTCCAGGGCCAGATCCGTGAATTAAAATTACCGCATCTTTATTCCCGATACCGCCCTCTAAAATAAATGTTTCGTAATCGCCTGTTTTTACTTTGCGCTCAATAATAGTCATAATAACTTCCTCCCTAAACCGTCATTTTTTGTTGGCTATACTTTGCGGCATGTTCCCCAGCAATGCGTCCAAATACTGCACCGGAAGTCAAGCCGGCACCACCCGGATAATTGTCATAATACAAACCGCCGACAATTTCACCTGCTGCATATAAGCCATCTATCGTTGTGAAATCATTATGAATGACTTCCGCTTTTTTCGAGATTTTCAAACCGCCGTACGTAAATGTAATACCGCACCCGATGGCATACGCTTCAAATGGACCTTCTTCAATCGGGTTTGCCCAATTGGATTTTGGAACGTCCAAACCACTAGTTGCTTTGCCGTCCAATATATTCGGATTGAATGCTGTGTCGCGGCTTACCGCTGCATTAAAAGCATCAACTTCCTGCAGGAAACGGTCTTTGTTGATACCGTCCATCTTTTCCGCTAATTGTTCCAGCGTTGGCGCGGACACTTTTGACACGTGACGCCCTTCATATTCTTCCCGAAGGAAAGGTTTTGTTTTTGCATCGAAAATTTGCCATGCACATTGCCCCGGCTGCTTTAATATTTCACGTCCAAGTTTGGCGTACGTATAATTTCGGAAATCGGAGCCTTCATCTATAAAGCGTTTGCCTTCATTATTGACTAGGATGCCAAATGGATAGCTTAATTTTTGGAAGCCTTCTTTATAATCCGGCAAATAACGGTCGCCTCCAACCGCGTGTGCACCAGACCAGTTTCCTGTTGTGCGGGCTCCGAGCTGCATTGCCATTCGCAAGCCGTCTCCCACGTTATATTTACATCCGCGCGTATGAACAGTATCCCAACCAGGTCCTAAATATTTCGTTCGCATTTCCACATTTGCATGGAAGCCGCCGCTTGCCAGTACAATCGCCTGACAATCAATCTGGCGTTCTTCACCGGCATGACGGACGATAATCCCTTTTACTTTGCGCTGTTCCGTTACGAGATCAACAGCCGCCGTATTGTAATGGATTGTAATACCTAAACGATTGGCTTCATTATGTAACGCATCAACTAAGCCTTTTCCGCCGCCGACTGCTTCGATGACCATGTTGCCCCAAAATTTGAATTTTCCGTCTATTTTATATGCCTGCCGACCATAGATCGGGATGAATTTAATATTGTGATTGAGTAACCATTGCATCGTTTCAAAGCTTTTGTCGGTCATGACCGATGTTAAATCGTAATCTGTACGAAAGTTCGACATTGTGCATACGTCATCAAAAAACTGTTCGCTTGGATAGCTGCCGAAATCCGTCATCGCAAATTCCTCATCCGTCATATCCGGTAGCAATTGCCTAACCTCTTCACCATCTTTAAAAGCAAAGCGAATTGATCCGTGCGTATATGTCGTATTGCCACCTTTTTCTTCTTCAGAGGAAATTTCCAGTACCGTTACTTTCGCGCCATGTTCTGCTGCCGAAATGGCCGCGCATAACGCGGCATTTCCGGCACCTACTACGACGATATCTGCTTGTTCATTTAACATTTTCAAATCACTTCCACTTCATTTTGTAAGCGCTTTATTATCATTCAGCGGAAAACACTCAGAAAGACTTAAATTTTACGGTTGAAGAATTGTTGAATTAAATAATTGAACGACTCTTTTTTCTCGATTTGTGTCCAGTGACCGCATTGAGGGAATACATGCAATTGTGCGTTTGGAATATGTTCTGCTAAATAATAGCTTGATTCGATTGAGCATACTTTATCGTTTTGACCATGGATTAATAAAATCTGATTGCCGATGCGGTTTAACGCTACGACTGGAATCGGTACAGCTGCCGTCGAGAAAATCGAGTTATTTGAGCGCTTTACTTCTTCTCGCATCGCATTGGCATAGCGTGCATCTGTTAAACCGTCAATAGCCGGTTGCATCGCATCCTTGTCGTAAACGAACCAGCCCATAATTTGCTGTAGGCGTTTTTTAGAAGGATTGTCATAGAACGATTTTGCGCGTGCCAACTCTAAGCTTAGTTTCGTATTAGGTGTGCCGCCTGGACCCATTAATACAACGCGGTCAAAACGTTCAGGATATTCAAGCAACAGTTCTAGCGCAATGGAACAGCCTAACGAGTTCCCTACTACATGGGCTTTTTCGATTTCATAGTAATCTAGCAGCTCAATTAATTGCTCTACCCAGCAATCCATCCACAATTGGCGATTCTTAAGCGGTTCATCCGGATGATCACTATCGGCAAAGCCGTATAGGTCAGGTGCTAAACAGTGGAAGTCATTCCCACAGTCATTTAAAGCATAACTCCAGTTGGCGATTGACGTTACACCAGGACCTGAACCGTGTAAAAATAAGATCGTTTCATTTGTCTTTGAACCTGCCTCATGGACAAATGATGTATATTTACCTGTTTTCACGTGACCTGATTTAATTTTCACTTCATTTGCTACTGTCATTTTCCATCCTCCTATACTTCTAATGCTGGAACTGCTTTTGTCTCTTTAATCCCTGTGGCATCAATTGTTGGCACGATAAGCGGATTACCTGTAATGCTATCCCCCCAATAAGTGTTTCCAAATGCACGTTCTTCGGGACGCCATACGATTGTTTCCCAGTCCGGCTCGAAAATTAAATAACCACCTGTAAACAGTTCCACTCTGCAACCACTTCCAGGATCAATTACATATAAGTAAATTGCTTGTGAAATACTATGTTTTCCAGGTCCTATAATTTGCAGTCCGTGCTCCTTGCAAATATCCGCAGCTCGCAGTAAATCGCCTGAGTTATCTTGCCAGTAAGAAATGTGATGGAATCGCGCTGTTGTTTCAAGTTTTTCATGAGATACTAAAGCGACATCATGTACTAATGGTGTTACACTCATCCAGCCGGCTAAAATATCCCCTTCTTCTGTTTCAACGCATTCATTGATCCGGAAACCAAGTTCTTCCGTGAAGAATTTATAAGTGACACTTGAATCCGCATCCGTATGAATATTAACGTGGTCAAGACGTCGAGGAGAAGCGCCCTTGTTGTATGATTTATAAGTTTGGTTTTTCAGAACAGAGCGACGGCTTTCTTCCACAACCGGTTTTTCAATATCATAGTAAAGCTCCAGCCGATGACCCGATGGTGCCGTAAAACGGATTGCTTCACCGATTCCTGGTGTTGTCCAAGCGGCGATATGCTCAATTTCATAACCTTTGCCGCCTAATTGATCCGCAAATAAAGCAACATCCTCTCTGCGCTTTGTACGGAAACCGATATGGGTTACTCGACCTGCTTCACCTGGCGCAATGGACAGTGTATGGTGTTGGAAGTCTCCCCACGCCCGTAAATAATACGTATCTCCAATCTGTTCTGTTAGCTCAAGGCCGATAACATCTTGGAAAAAATGCAATGATGCTTCCACATTCGAAGACTGTAATGCGACATACCCTAATTTTGCTATTGCTTGTTTCATTCACTTAGCCCCCTTACTTAAAAGTAACTGTACTTTACTTCACAACTATCAAACTACAAGAAAACTTTTTTGTTTTTTCTGAAAAATCCGTAAATATTTACTTAATAACGAATTTGATTTGGCTGTAAACCTGCTAATTGTCTGCCATAGTTTTCTCTCGTAATAACCGGTGACAATGAACGGTGGGAGTTTAATGTTAAGAAATCACGAAGGAGACGTTGCATCGGGCTCGCATCATACACAAAGCCGGATCCGCTCGCTCTTAAAATTGCCTGAACCGCGTCATTCAGCATTTCATTTGCGTAGCCAATATCCGCCAACGCTTTCAGACGTAAATCTTTTGGCATAATCTCCCCTTTTGCTGCCCACTCATCAATCGATTTTGCTAAATTCATAAAGTAAAGTTCAGCAGTTTCTACTTTTAACTCGGCTGTTGCTAATAAATGATGTGTGCTCGCCGCATCTTTAATCATTTTCACACCCATATGCTGAGCGGTACGATAAGGCAATGATTGTTTAAAATTATCGAGCATCTCTTTTACAACACCTAGACCTGGTAAACCTAAAGATAAAATTAAACATGGGAATAATGCAGAATTATATAACGGAATATCGCGTAAATGCGGTGACTGGAAATCTCCGTCTAAAATTTTCACAAATGATGTAACACGGTGTTCCGGTACGAAAACGTTTTTCATTCTCACAGCATTACTGCCCGTTCCACGAAGACCTAGTGTGTGCCAGTCATCTTCAATTTCCAGTACATCAAACGGCACTGTCATTAACAGCTGCTCTAAAATGTTGTCGTTCTCATCTTTTGTATACATGCCAAAGTAACCCCACGTCGCATGCAGTGAACCAGAACAGAACATCCAGTGACCTTCCTCTACAAGGTAACCGCCTTCCACTTTACGGACCGTACAAGATCGTGGTTCGTAAACACCCGCAAATAATACATCTTGCGGATTGTCAGAGAAAATTTCCAAGTGTGCCTTTTCATTGAATGATTCCGCCACCATAATATCGCGTATCGCACATAGAGAAGCAATCCATCCAGTTGAAGCACATGCTTTCGATAGTTCAATAATGACCTGGCTGTAAGTTTCGACACTTGCCTGCAAACCGCCGTATTGTTCCGGACGTAAAATATACATTAAGCCAGAATCTTTCAATTCCTGCATTGTCGCTTCTGGTATTCTTCTAATCTCCTCTGTTTCCTTAACACGTTTACGAACATTCGCTGCAATCTCCTGCATTTTATTCATTACTTCAATTTGTCTTTCTGTAAGCGCTGTCGTCATCATTTCAACTCCTTATATTTGTTAAATCCAATATTACGGTTTTAAATTTCGAATAATATGGTGAATATCTATGGAATTTACAATCAAATATAAGTAAAAATTAACGAATCTTGATCAGACAGCAAACGTCCACTCGTATAAAAAATACGGTTTTTATGGATTGTGCAAATCTTTTTGTTTCATTTTTATGGAAAACGATTTTCAAATTAAAATAAACGTTTTTCTGTATAAAGCCACTTTCCAACATAATAATTCCCTTTAGTTATATTACAAAAAGCAGGAATAACAGACCAAATTTAAGTTTTTTATAGAAAATAATATTAAGTTGAAAATAGTAATTTCTTTACTAATTTTTAATAAATATTAAAAAGTATCTTCTCATTTCTATGTAAAGTATGGTATGTTTCATTTTAAAATAGATAATATTCCGAATATTCAGGAGGTTTAAAATGGCTGGCTCATCTTATGTAGATAAAGCGTTGTATACTACTACTAATACATTTGGAATTTTAAGAAAGGAACTGATTGAAAGCTTAGGCCTGGAATACGCAAAATTTTTTTTACAGCGTTATGGCTGGAATATCGGTATTACTCATGCCAAAGAAGTTGATTATTTACCACTCACATTAACCGAAAAATTAAATAGTGCTGTCGGATACCACCTTGCATCCGGGCAAATTACAGATCTTCTTTCAGAAAGAGTCTTACACTTAAACCCTGATGATACGGTGAAGTATATGTACGCTAAAGGAATTTGGGTAAATTCTTATGAAGTTGAAGAACACCTGAAACATTTCAGTCAAAGTGATTCCTGTATTTGCCATACACTGGCCGGTTATTCAAGTGGCTATACCTCTTATTTAACGAAAAAAGAAGTATATATTGTAGAAATGACGTGCCGTGCCAAGGGCGATGAACATTGTGCATTTGAAATGCGCATGTTGGAGCACTGGGATCCCGAAACTCAAGCCGACTTAAGGAAAATTAGTCAGACACGTATGATTGATGATTTGAACAAAACATATATGGAGCTTTTCGAAGAGAAGAAACATACAGAAAAAGTATCAACTTTCCATAACAACCTAACACTTGGTATTTCACAAGGAATGCACATCGACCAGATTTTAGAAACAATTTACAATACGCTGAACATACCTGCTATCGTACAGGACTTAAGCTTTAATACACATCACTCGATTGGGATGACACAGGAACAGCTGGAATTTATTAAAGAGGATTTTATTCAGCAAATGCCCCAAACAAAGTCAGGAAAAATTTTAATTCAGCCAATCGACCCTATGCAGCCAAGTCAGGTAGATTGTCCGAATCATACGCGGCTAATTAGTCCGATTATCGTACAGAAGCAAATTATTGGCTATATTTCCTTCATCTATTTTTCGAAGGATACAAATTATAAAGAAGAAATGCATTATTTACAACGCTCAGCCGTTTCCATCTCCCTCTGCTATTTAAATGAAAAATCGAGTCTGGAAGCGACTGAAAATATTAAAGCATACTTTTTTGAACAGTTACTGCAGCAGCAGTATACTTCTAAGAAAAGTATGATCAGCCGCAGTTACCTCCTACAAATTGATCTAAATGAAGATTTTTATATCGGCAATCTTGGCGTCTCCAAAAAGGGGATACCTGTTCATGAAGCTTCCACTATTTCTAAAATTATTCAGTCCGTCATTGTCTATTTGGAAATGCATCAAACATCGATTTTCATTACAGAATTCCAGGATGAAATTGTATTTCTGTTCCCTAAAAAGGATGATACCGAGGATATTTATCAAAATATATTGAAGCACTTACAGCGTAAATTCAGAAATCATGATTTCCGCATTGGCTTAAGCCGCGTAATTAATGATATTGATGACATTGCGGAAGCACATCGCCAGGCTATTTCGTCGTTAAATATCAATAAGCGGGATACAATCGTATATTTTGAAAATACGAATATACTTGGCTCATTAATTAACCATCAAAACAGCGATATTATTGTGAAATTGGCCCAACGTGAGCTGGATCCTATTTTGTCATTAAAACCAAATAAAAGAGACGAATTTTTGAAGACTTTATACACATTTTTAAATCATAACGGAAACCTTAATCTGACAATGGTTGACTTGAATTTATCGATGAGCGGGCTTGTTTACCGTATTCAAAAAATTGAGGAACTGCTTGACCGGAACCTGCGGAGCTCAAAAAACCTTTTTGAATTAATTCTTTTAATTGAGTCGTTAATCGTTCTAGGTGAAATTGAAATAGAATAACCGAATTTCTAGTACAAAACAGCGGAATTTCCGTAGTTTTGTACTTTTTTTATTAATTGTTAATTTCATACGCCAAAAGCTGATTCGGTCAACAATATTTTTCCGGTATTTAACAATTTTTGTTTAATTAGAAAATACTTTTCCGTAAATTATTATCGTTCCCGTGAAAGGGCTTACATGATAATATCTGAATATTCAATCGATTGAGGGGGTATTTTGCACAACATGCTGTGTTTTTAAGTTCCAAATAAATAAAAAATTAGGGGGTATTTCATGTTTCCAACATCCAACAGAGGTTTTTTAAAGTTTTTAATTGTCCTGATTGCCTTCCAAGACGTAGCTGCTGGTGTAGCTGGATCGATTATGGCAGACCTTATTGTAGCCTTCCCGGAGTTCAGCCCTACTACTGTTATGTTAATTGCGACAATACCCGGGTTGCTTCAAATTTTCCCTTCCCTTTTCTATGGTAAGCTAGCGAATAAATTTTCAAAACGTGCATTATTAACGACCGGGTTAATCTTATTCATAATTGGCGGAATCATGCCATTCTTCTTAAGCAATCTATTCGCAATTATTGTTTTCCGTGGTATTTTAGGCCTTGGTGTTGGTATCACTCTACCTTTATCCATCGATATTATTACTGGTTTCTTTGATGGCCGTGAACGTGATTTCCTGATCGGATTCGGTACATCGACAATCGCATGTGTTGGTGCAATCTTCTTCCAAGTAGTTGGTGGTATGCTGGCAGACTCTTATGGTTGGAATTATGGATTCCTAGTGTACTTATTCCCTATTTGGATTTTAGCTATTACGTTCATGTTTTTACCGGAACCGAAAAAACAGGATGTACCAAACGCGTCAATTAAAGATGTTTTATTTAAAGCACCTAAAACAGTTTACGGCTTTACAATTGGACAGATCATTTTTTCAGCATTCATTTTTGGCTATGTAACAAATATATCAATCATTATTCAAACTGAAGGTTTAGGAAATGCGACGGAAGCTGGTTTGGCAATATCGCTCTTTACAACAGGTACATTAATAACAGGCTTCATCTTCGGCAGATTGCGTTCTATGTTGCCAAACATGATCGTACCACTAGGTGTACTGTTAACAGCTACGGGTATTTTATGGTGTTCTGCAGTAGGTAGTCTAACGATGATCTTTGTAGCAAGTGTACTTGGAGGCATGGGCTTGGGAATCGTTCTACCCGGCGTATTAGCACGTGTATCGGAGTTATCTAACTTGGCAAAAGGGATTTCCTATGTCGGTATCGCTGCTGCCGGTCAAGGTTTGGGCGGTATTGTGAGCCCTTACATGTTTGCCACTCTTTTAGGTATTTTTGGCTTAGAAGGCGGGCGTTCTACTTTACTTGTATCTTCTATCGGTCTGTTTATTTTAGCCATTGTCTGGGCGGTTATTGCAACAAGAAAATCACCCCTTCCCACTCATGAAAGTGAAGGTCAGACTGAAGTTGCTTAGCCTATTAAAAGGCTGTTCCTATGAGTTTACCTCATAGTTGAACAGCCTTTGTTTTATTTTTTCATAAGTTTTTATTGATTTCCCCATATAAATCCATTAATTAACAACTAACTATTTTTTACTTTTTTAATTACAATTACGGTACTTCACTATTTTAGGAGGGGTTTCAATGGGAATTAAATTAGTACGCTTTCAGCAAGATGATGCGAATCAATGGGGTGTATTAGAGGATGAACTTTATGTAGTCAACGGTTCTTACCAAACATTACGGGATATTTTAACAACGGGTATGGAGGATGTTGTTACTGCCAAACAAACAGGTCAAATCGTCAATCAATCTGACATTACCATTCTTTCGCCTGTAACAGATGATGCAAATATTTACTGTCAGGGTACAAACTACAGCGCACACCGTGTGGAAGCCGGTTTTTCACAGCAAAAGCCGCCATATAATCTACTATTTACTAAGGCACCTAGTACGTTAACTTCTGCAACAGCAAATATCGTATGCCCTGCACATGTTCGCTTACTCGACTATGAAATTGAGCTAGGCATTATTATGAAGCAGGATGTAACGGAAGCGGTTGTAGTGAAGGAGCATAATTTAAAAGATTATATAGCAGGTTTCGTTATTACGAATGACGTTTCCGCACGGGATGTACAAATCGTTGAACAACAATGGTTTAAAGGAAAAAGCTACCGCGGCTTCTGCCCTACTGGACCGTATATATATTTACTGGAAGACGGCGAAATTGATTATTTAGAAAGGCTAGAGCTCCATTTATCTGTAAATGGTGAAACGCGTCAACAGGTGAAAACAGATCAGCTATTGTTTAAACCGACTGAAACATTAACCGAAATGTCGAGTATTTTTGATTTGAAAACTGGTGACCTTGTTTTAACAGGTACTCCTGCTGGTGTAGGTCTACGTCTGAATGCTGAGATTTTAGGAATCATTTATGATAACTCCATCCCTTTTGAAGAAAAAATAGAGGCGTTCTACAATTCTCAAAAAGATAACGGCTATTTACAGCCTGGTGATGTGATGCGCCTTGAAATTAAAAGTGAAGATGGTGTCATTGATTTAGGCGTACAGGAAAATAAAATTGTACAGGCTGTTACAATAAAATAAAGAGGTATTTGAATGACAATCCCATTCAAATACCTCCTTTATACCGACTAAAATGGGAACAGCAACGGTACTGCAATCATCATGACGATAAACATAATAATCTGTAATGGAACACCGACTTTGACGAAATCCATAAATTTATAGCCGCCCGCTGTTAATACAAGAGAGTTTGTCGGAGATGCAATCGGTGTCGCAAATGCCATACTCGCAGCAGTTGCTACCCCTATCATAAATGTATACGGGTTTGCATTCATAGCAAGTGCTGCAGTAATGGCAATCGGCGAAAACAGTACCGCTGTCGCAGTATTACTAACAAATTGCCCGAAAACAACTGTTAATAAATAAATCCCCATCAATACACCATATGATCCGAAATCTCCAAGCAAACTGATAATCCCTTCCGCGAGAATCGTCATTCCCCCTGTCTTCTCGAGTGCTGTCGCCATCGGAAGCATTGCCGCTACGAGCACAATACTTTCAAAGTTCATTTTGCTGTAAGCATCATCCATATTGCGCAGACAGCCTGTAATAATCATAAGAACGGCTCCGATTAATACAGCAATAACGGCGTCAAACACTTCAAATACCATGAGTCCGATCATCAGCAGCATGATGATACCAGCAATCGGAGCCTTTCCGTTTGCTGCAATTGCTCCCGCTAACTCTCGCGGCTGCCCCACTACGACAACATCATGCGTTTCTCGGGACAACAGCTCGATTTCATCCCATGTTCCCTGCACTAAAATCGCATCCCCAAAACGCAGCTTTTGGTCGGCCATGTTTTTCAATAAGTAATCACCTTTACGGTTGATTCCCAGAATATTTAAATTGTACTTTTCACGGAACCCGATTTTACTGACAGATTCCTTGATAAGACGTGACTGCGGTGTTAGCAATACTTCCGCTACACCAATTTTTTTCGTGACGAGCTCTTTTGCATGATCTTCAAACGGCTGAACCGTCAACGCAAAATCATGGGCAAACCGTGCTACATCATCGGCAAAACCTTGAACATACAATTCATCTCCTACATGAATAACACTATTCGGACCCGCAAGTTCCTGGTACGTCATCGGTCGTAAATTAAGCCCTTCCTGCACAGCGCCATGTTTTATTTTCATAATGTAAATATGATAGGTTGCCGGAAGTTTCAAATCAGCAAGCTTTTGTTCCGAAATGGTCGAATGCTCGCTTACGACAACGCGGAACAATTTATCATGTAAATCATATTCCTTGGCAATTTTTTTGGGAGAAAGCTTATACCCCGCACTTGATTGCGAACGGTTATCCTCATTCGGCAACAGCACATTGCGTACTAATACTAAATAAATAATGACGGTAATCGTTGCGATAATTCCGATTGGAGTTATCGTAAAAAATCCTAGTTTTTCAAAGCCGTGATCAACGAGTGTTTGCGAAGCAATCAGGTTTGTCGGCGATGCAATTAATGTCATCAGCCCCGACATGCTCGCAATGTACGAAAGCGGCATTAAAAATTTGGACGGGCTTACTTTGATGCTGATTGCTATCGAAACTACAATCGGCAGCATTAATGCAACCGTACCTGTATTGCTCATAAACGCCCCGACAATTGCGACAATGACAAGAAGTAAAATGAAGAGACGGAGCTCATTATCCCCCGACCATTTCAAGAGAAGGTTTCCTGCCATTCCTGCAAGACCCGTCCTTAAAATACCTGCCCCGACAACAAATAGTCCTGCTATCATAATGACGACAGAATTCGAAAACCCTGCCAGCGCTTCAGCGGGAGTCAAAATATTTAATATGACAAATGATAATAACGCCATTACTGCGACAAGATCTGCCCGCAATCGATTCGTCGTAAATAGAAGTATCGTAACTGCTAAAATAATAAAAGTTAATGTTAGTTGCATGCTTATGTCCTTTCGTAAAGTAATTGCCTCTACTATATAGGTAATAATAGAAGAACTACCCATATTTGTCGATAAACAAGTAAAAAGTGGTTATTGACCAAAAATTGTGGAGCAATCTTTATCTTTCTAAGCTGGAAAAAGGTATAATTTACTAGAAAACTATATTATCGGAATTTTCATTAATATCCATATATAATAACCAGTTCTTTAATACAAAGATTCCTTAAAAAGAATTATTATAATCTAGTAGAAATTATCATTTAGATTTGTTATATTATTTATGAAGAGTTTTTCAAAAAGATTTAGGAGGAACTATACATGACAAACGAACGTTTAACAACAATTACTGGTGCTCCAGTAGTATCGAACGATGATTCGCAAACAGCTGGTCGCCGTGGCCCGATCTTATTACAAGACGTATTCCTAATTGAGAAATTAGCGAATTTTAACCGTGAAGTAATTCCTGAGCGTCGGATGCACGCAAAAGGTTCTGGTGCATTCGGTACATTTACTGTAACGCATGACATCACAAAATATACAAAAGCAAAAATTTTCTCTGAAGTTGGTAAGAAAACAGAAATGTTCGCACGTTTCTCAACTGTAGCAGGTGAGCGCGGTGCGGCTGATGCTGAGCGTGATATTCGCGGTTTCGCATTAAAATTCTACACTGAAGAAGGTAACTGGGATATGGTTGGTAACAACACACCTGTATTCTTCTTCCGTGACCCATTACACTTCCCGGATTTAAACCACGTAGTTAAGCGTGATCCAAAAACAAACATGCATAACGGCAACTCGAACTGGGATTTCTGGACTTCATTACCAGAAGCTTTACATCAAGTAACAATCGTAATGTCTGACCGTGGTATTCCGGCAGGTTACCGCAACATGCACGGTTTCGGATCTCACACTTACTCAATGATCAACGAAGCTGGCGAACGTGTATACGTGAAATTCCACTTCCGTACACAACAAGGTATTAAAAACCTGACTGGTGCAGAAGCTGCTGAAATTATCGGTAAAGACCGTGAATCTTCACAACGTGACCTATTCGATTCAATCGAAAAAGGCGATTTCCCGAAATGGAAAATGTACATTCAAGTGATGACTGAAGAGCAAGCTCGCAACTCTAAGGACAACCCATTCGACTTAACAAAAGTTTGGTACAAATCTGAGTACCCATTAATAGAAGTTGGAGAGTTCGAATTAAACCGTAACCCGGAAAACTACTTCGCTGATGTTGAGCAAGCTGCATTCGCTCCATCAAACGTTGTACCTGGTATTTCATTCTCACCAGACCGTATGCTGCAAGCTCGTTTATTCGCATACCAAGATGCAACTCGTTACCGTTTAGGTGTTAACCACCACCAAATTCCAGTAAACACACCAAAATGCCCATTCATGGTATATCACCGTGATGGTCAAGGTCGTGCTGATGGAAACCGTGGTTCTGCAATTACTTACTATCCAAATAGCTATGGCGCATTACAAGGTCAAACACAATATAAAGACCCTGCATTAGCTCTTGATGGTCCAGCTGACATCTACGACTTCCGTGAAGATGACAACAACTACTTCGAGCAACCAGGTAAATTATTCCGTCTTCAAACGCCGGAACAGCAACAACGTTTATTCGAAACAACTGCTGCAGAAATGAACGGTGTTGAAGAATTCATCAAACGTCGTCACATTTTACACTGCTACTTAGCTGATCCAGCATATGGTGAAGGTGTAGCGAAGGCAATGGGTCTTTCATTAGATGGTATGGACCTTTCAAACCCATACTCTAATACGGTAAGTATGTACTAAGAAGTACTCTATGAATTTAGCTTCTTGCTCAAATTGTTAAATTCACTAGCTTTTCATTGATTTAGTGTTTACTAGATTACGAAAGCGTTATTGATATCCAACTATAATCGCTTACAGCCGCAAGTATCTGAGGGGATACTTGCGGTTTTTTATATACAAAAAGGGCTGCCACATAACCCAAAAACCCATTTTCCTCTATGAGAAAAATGGGTTTTTTAGCTGTGCGTAAAAATATCCGTTTCGTTTTAACCTTTTCCAATCAAACTTTTAATTCTATTTGATTCCCTTTTCTAAGCAAATAAAATCGTCGATAAATAAATAACAAACGTCACGGTTAAACAGCTGATAATCGTTGAAAACAGTACTGTCTGGGCAGCTGTTGCCGATTCAATATCATACTCCAGTGCTAAGCTGGAACTGTTTCTTGATGTCGGGAATGCACTTGCGATAAATAGCGATTGTGCCACTACTCCGTCCAGACCCAATGCAAAAATAATAACTAGTGCTGTTGCAGGGCCGACTATTAATCGTGTAAAGCAGCTGACAAAAATCGTTTTATTGAACATCGAGCGCATTTCGATTGTAGAAAGCTGCGCACCTAATGTTATAAGTGCAACCGCCACAAATCCGTCTGCAATATGCTCCAGCGGAATACTAAACGTTTCCGGGATCGGTACACTAAAATAATTTAATGCCGCACCAATAATTAGCGCATGAACGATCGGCATTTTCAAAAAGTCCCGGACAATCGCTAATCCTGATTTTGTTGATGAGATTAAATTATACAAGCCATATGTATACGTCGTCATATTTTGAAAAATAACAAGAATAACTTGAATCGCTACCCCGATCGGCTGGGTTGCGAAAATCATTTGTGCAACCGGGATCCCATAGTTACCGGAGTTTATAAGGACAACACTGTTTTTAAAAACAGCCGCTTCCTTTTTATCAAGTTTTAACAACTTTGTGAGCAGCTGACTTAACAGCATTTGCGCACCGATAAACAAAATAATAAAAATCGTAATTTGTCCAAGCACGCTCATTTCAATGGATGTTTCATAAATATTGATAAATACCGCAGCCGGCATGAAACAGTATGTAATGAGGTGGGATAATGCTTTAAGGTTAAACTGAAACTTGCGCTGTAAAATAGCACCTATAATAAGTAAAATTAAAATCGGTGCAACAATTTTGAAGAAAATCATCGATAAATAGACCATGCGAAAACTCCTTTTGTGCATGTGTGCTGTAGTAGTTAATTATAGCGTATTTGTAAAGGAATTGTCAGAAGTTCCTACGGATTTTTCTGTTTTCAGCTTAGCAGTCAAACCTATTATTGCTAATTTTCCACTCTGTGCGAGACATACCCCAAAAACCCCCTTTTTCTTTGTGAGAAAAAGGGGGTTTTTTCGATGTACGTAAAAATTGATTTCCACTCCAGGACCAATCAATTTTATAAATAGTCGATTGCTATTAACGCATTGTAAATAAGTTCGGCAAACTCGCCGCGTGATAATGTTTTCTCAGGACTAAATGGACCTTGCCCATCGACAACACCAAACAGCTCTAGAATTGCAATGCTTTGACGCGCTTCAAATGTCAGGTTTGCAATATCCGTATAGCTAATGTTTAATTCATTGTATACTTTTGCCAAATCCTGATTTAAATAGCGGTACATGTTGGCAATAATAATGGCTGCTTCTTGCTTTGTCACCGAAGCATTAGGTGTAAAACGGCTCGATGTTGCACCACTCATGATGCCTGCTTCCAATAACCCCTGGACTAGTTTTAATTGCTGCGCATTTGCTATATCCAGATATTTCGATTTGGCGTTACTTGATAAATCCAGTGCCGATGCAATCATTACCGCTGCATCGAGTTTGCTTACTAGTTTATAGGTTTGAACTAGACGGCTTTTCGTATTAAATAGAATGCCGCGCTTTGCCAGCTCTCGAATTGCACGTCCTTGGTCATTGTTTGGAATATCCGTATAAATAACGCTGCTATTCGCTGCTTTAAATGTACCACCTGTGGCTGTACGGATAATGAATTTCGAGCCATCTACCTTAAATGATGCCGGTGATGTACCAGTTGATAGAACACGTTGAATTACTTGTGAAGTATTCGCCTTTAATTTAGAGACCGGAACATGAACTTCTACTGTATTTTCAAAAGTTTTTGCACGACTTCCTTCTGTAAATTGGATGTTCAGCTGATTATTCGCCACATTTACTGACACACCAACATTAGCTGTAGAAGACTTTATTTCCGATGTAGGAATAACGATTTCAATATCTCCCGCTTTTAAACGCATATTCCGGTCTGTAATATTTTTCACTTGAGAAGTGGTAATTTGTGTTGTATAACGGCCATTTTGATAGATCATCGTTTCATATTGTGACCAAGTTGGCGTTTTCGGAATCGTTGTCGCAACTGTATTTGAATCATCCGGAATGTAAAGCGAATCATATGCCGGCTTCTCAATGACTACTCCGCCCGGCTTTATTTCATGAATATAATCAGGATAATACGGATACACAAGCTCAATATAATACGGATCTCTCCACGTTGTTTCAAGACGAACAAGCTTTTCCAACGCTGTTACATGTCTTTTCGCTTCTGCCGATAAGTTGTTGTATAGTGACCGGGCTCTCGCAATTTCATGTGTCGTCGAGCTGCGGCTAATATCGTTCATATATATATCAAATGCGTTGGCATCAAGCTTTGCCTGTTTCACAACAGTATTTTGATAAATAATATAATTCTCGCCGTCAATTAAAATGTGGAGGTTTGTTACAGACGACTTCGCAAGATCACTCAGCGCATTGTACGCCATACGTATACTTTTAATTTGAACTTCTGTATATTCCAATTTGTCGATTCGATTAATGCGGTCCATCACGACTTTCGCTTCTTTTTCAGTTTGTGCCTTTTGAACAGCTAACCTGCTTTCGAAGTATTCAAGGTTTGCAACTACTTTTTTCTCAATTAGCTTTTTCGACTCGCTGTTTAATGCATCATATGCTTTACGTGCTACACTGATTTCAGTAGGCGTCGACTCGTCTTTAACGTTTGAATCATTTCTCTGACTTTATCTGCTGCGACAATATCAGGCGCAGCTGCCCCCTCTGCCTCTACTTCCCCTATCATCCCAATACTTACCGGGATTGCGGCCAATGCAGCTAGCATTAACTTTGATTTATTCATATGTATCACTACCTCATTTTATATACCATATCTATTATATCGGCTCTTATCACATATTTTAGAATAAAAAGTAAGTGGAAACTGGAGGTAGTCATGGTAAAGTAAAAATAATCCAATTATAAAGAGGAGGTTTTTTTATGAAACGCTTCTACTTCACAATTATCTCTATTATTGTAGGGCTGTCTTTTTTTATTTCTCCAACCAACTCGGTGGCAGCGAAGCAAGTGTTTAAAGATGTCCCGACAAACCATTATGCGTATGACGCAATTAAATGGGCATATGATTTTAATATTATAAACGGCTATGCTAACGGTACATTCCGTCCAAACCAACCCGTCACTGAACAACAATTTGCTCAAATTTTAGTTAGCTATTTTGATTTGGAACCTGTCTCGGAAGAACTGGATAAGTTCACAAAGAAAGAGATTCCATCCGATGCTAACTATAATACGCTTGCCACCTATCAAGTACCTTTAAACGGCTATTTCCATAACAGTATTCGAGGTGCAGCTGTAAAACGGGGAACTGTTGCACAGGCGATTGCCTATATAGCGGATGGACAAACGACTTTAAATAAAGCAATCCGTTTTTTACTGGATCATGATATTTCTAACGGACAAAACGCAAAGTATGAGCAAACTAATTTACAGCATTTTTTTGGTACAACAAATAATTTAACACGTGCACAGCTCGTTCTGTTTTTCTATAACATGCAAAATAAAAACTTCTTTTATCGTTCTGACATGGCAGAAGAAAGCTTTGCTAGTAATAGCCCGCTTTATGAACGTGCTTCCTCCGCCCGCAGTATGCTTGATAAATCATTGCGCACAGGTTCAAACTGGTCCCCTACCGCCGACAAGAAGCCAAATAAATCTTGGAATGGCGAGTATACGTATTTTCATACTTACGGTAAAGGGGACCTTGATTCAAAAGGGCGTGTATTAACAATCTCTAATAGTACGAAAACCGGTTTCCAATTGACCTATTATACGTATGACGGCTGGGAATCCGGCACGATTGAAGGAACAGCGACATTCACAACCGATACAAAAGCGCGGTTATCCAAAACAGCGGATGGTGATCGATGTGTTATTGAATTCGAACGGCTTACTAATAAGACAATTAAAACAACCGAGTTTTATTGTGAAGCCGGCCGTGATCAAGGAACGACATATAGTGGAACGCTCACTTTAGAGTAGCAAAAAGGTTCTTGTCTAATAAGGTGGCAGGAACCTTTTCAAGTTGTAATTTACCACTAAAAAATATTTATTTAATTTTGAAACTTATTTCCAATTAATCCGTCTGTACGTTAATTCCAAAATAAAGAAAGGATTTAACCTATGAAAAAAATCATTATTACCTGTGCGTTAATGCTCGTTTCTATTATCGGATTTTGCAGTTCTGCAACTGCTGCACCATATGAGACATACAAGAATTTCTATTATGTAATTTTTACAGCTGAAAATGGAAAACAAGAGGTACGAATTATTGGCTCTTCTGCACCAAAAAACTTAACTATTCCCGAAACAATCGTCGGCTTTCCTGTAACGGAAATTGCGGATAATGCTTTTGCGATTGATACAGAATGGTTTAATTATGATGCGCCTGATTATGAAGAGAGAATCGTCCATACCGTTAGTTTTCCGAAAACGTTGAAACGAATCGGTGATGGAGCATTTATAAACAACTCCCTTCAAAACGTTACATTACCAGCCGGACTTGAAGAAATCGGGACAGAAGCTTTTATGGGGAATTCCATTTCATCCCTTACTGTTCCAGATTCAGTCACAACAATTGGTTCATCAATCGTCGGCACTCTATATAGTGAGCGTAATGTAGAGTTGATTTTACCTGCTCATTTACAAAGTAATCAGGACCACCAATATGAAAATTTATATTATGCCATTACGGAACATAACGGGAAGCAGGAAATTAAAATTACCGGCTTTGACGAAAATGCAGGCGCTGAGTCGTTCAATATTCCGGCTGCCATCAATGGCATTCCGGTTACCGAAATCGCACCATTTGCCTTTACAACTAAACACTCCATCATTCCGGCTACTAACAAAGCAATGAGTAAAGAGCAATTTAGTGTAACTTTGCCAAATACAATTCGTGTTATCGGACCTTATGCATTTGCATCCGTTAATTACGATAAAAATAAGCCGCTTCAACTTCCTGCCAGTTTGGAAGTAATCGGCAACAATGCGTTCAGCTTCAGTGAAAACATATTCGGAGGGAAAACTCTTGTACTACCGAACAACTTGAAAAAAATCGGTAAGGAAGCATTCAGCAGGAATAAAATTGCCGGCGTCTCGATCCCGGACTCTGTTACGCACCTTGGCAAAAAGGCCTTTTACGCAAACCGCTTGTCACAAGTAAAAGTCGGCAATGGCATTAAAACCATTCCAGACTTTGCTTTTGCAAACAATGCAATTACAAGTTTAACTTTACCCAATTCATTACAGACAATTGGCCAAAGTGCATTCCAGTACAATAAGCTGCCGCGCCTATCATTACCGAACAGCGTAACAAATATAGGACAGTATGCATTTGCCTTTAATAGTTTGACTGCATTAACGTTGTCAGATGGATTAAAAACTATTTCGGCCAATGCATTTGCGAACAATAAACTAACAGATGTAACGATTCCAAAATCAGTCGTGGCCATTGAAAGTTTCGCTTTTCATACAAATAAACTTAAATCTGTGAAATTCCCGGCAACATTAAAGCTAATTGGTGACCAAGCTTTTGAAACAAACGAATTAACATCGCTAACACTCCCAGAAAATGTGCAAAGTATTAAGTACGGAGCCTTTAGCGATAATAAATTGACTAAAATCACCATTCCGTCAAAGCTAACTGAGATTGAAAGCTTTGTGTTTGCGGATAATAAGTTAACTAAAGTGACGATTCCTAAAAACATTAAAGTTATCGAACAATATGCATTCATAGACAATGCTTTAACATCTGTTTCATTAAAATACGGGTTAACATCAATTGGCCAGCATGCCTTTGATATGAACAGGTTAACTTCCATCATCATACCGGACAGTGTAACAGCGATGGGACCGTATGTATTTGCTAATAACAAATTAAAATCAGTCCAAATTTCTAAAAATATAAAAGTATTGAAAGAAGCTGCGTTTGCGAACAATGCGCTGAATTCGATTACGATCCCTTCGAAAGTAACGACAATCAGCAATGGTGCTTTTTTCAATAACAAGCTAACAAAGCTGACAGTTCCTGCAAATGTCCAGTCAGTAGAGTTCAGTTCAGTGCTTATGAATCCGCTGAAAACCATTACATTACAAGGTAAGAAAACAACGATTATTAAATCGGCCGACATTAATAAAGCATCTGCTAAATATGAATTTGGTATCAATACAAAACCGCTGAACAATCTTTATACAACGAGTAAGTATACAAAAGCTTTCGCAAAATGGAATCAACCTCAAACGACTCCGACGACACTTTATGTGAGATGGAAATAATACGCTATAACAAAAACAGCTGCCTCTCCCGGGCAGCTGTTTTCATTGATCAATCAAACTTGTAACTGAAAAACACCAATCCTCGCCCCGCAACTCACGCACAATTAAACCGCGCTGTTCTGCCAGGAGCGTTAATCCGATAATTTCTGAAATTATAAATGTAAAATACTTCGCAAAACGGGCACCATAGATTGCATCTCCTAATTGTTTCGCCGTATGATTTCCTTCACTAATTTTGGATACAACCTTTTGCAGCTTGTATTCTATTTTACTTAAGCTTTTCTCCATCACTTCATTCAAGTTTTCATAAATCTCTTTATGTCCGGCAAATACGGTGCGCACATTGTATGCTTTCATTTTCTCAATCGAGTCTATATATTGGCTAATCGGGTTCGTTATGTCTCCTGATTCGTCATGATCGATTAAAGCATTCGTCATACCAGTAGCCAATAAAAAGTCCCCCGCGAATAGCCATCCTGTCTCCTCATCAAACAAACAAATTGAATCCGGTGAATGCCCGGGAGCAGTCATTACGCGTAATCCTCCGATTGCTTGCCCGTCTTCCAGTTTCAGAATCGGCGGATAGATCATCACATGTTCTTTATTTTGAAGGGTATTCTCCATTTTTGCCATTCGTTCACGGGCAAATTCCGGTACGCCGTATTGCTCATACAACTCATAGTAAAAGCTAAGCTTCTGCTGTAAATAATCATCCTCACACTTCAAACGGGGAATGGCGATTTCACTTGCATAGACAGGAATCGGGTATTCATTCGCAATTTGATTGACTACTCCGATATGATCATTATGAAAATGAGTTAAAATAATCCGGGTAATTTGATTAATTTCTATATTATATTCTTTCAATTTCCGATAAAAAAACTGCTCAAATTCCTCATTTTTGATGCCCGCATCGATTAATGTATAGTCTTCTCCATTTTGGTAGACATAACAGTTAATACTCCCCAATCCACTATAGTCAGAAGGGAAAATAATCGGATAGACTGCTTTATTCCCTGTTTTTATTATTGCATCCACTTTTCCACCTGCTTCCACTGTTTTATACGCAGAAAGGGCATGCCCCGAAATTCATTCCAGACAGCCCCTCTATTGTATCTTTATAATACCTTACTATACGCACATCAAACAGTGGATACTTCCATTATTACTCTACCTTTTGCGGCTGTACCAATTCTAAATGGCGCTGCATTTGCCCTACGTGACTTTCAGTATGCAAAATAATTAGATGGTTGATTAAAAATGATAACGGCTTGCCATCAAAATTCGGGTTGTAGCTAGGTGCAGTTTTTTCTAAATCTTCCTGTTGCACTTTTGCAAAGCTTTCGTTCACTAAAGGAATGAGCGCATTGAGCCTTGCAATCGCTTTTTCCTTTGAAACAGTCGCTACATAATTTTCATCTACCGCAGCTAAACGACGGACATGTTCATGGTTACGTCCCCATTTCGCTCCTGGTACGACTAGGAGTGCCTCTAAGTCGGCTACCCAAAACTCGATTGCTTCGATGATGTGTGTAGCGATTTGCATAACCGACCATTTTTCTTCGGATGGTTTTTTATACAGCACTCCCGTCTCTGTTATACTTATTAGATCAACCATACTATTGATGCTTTTCTCGAAACTTTCAAACTTCTTTTCCATAACATTAGTTTTCATGATATAATCTCCTTATTTTGAATGACTTTTTAAGAAAGGTGAATAGAATACTATGTCAAGCAGTACTACAATCGGATCATTAGCATTAGGTATTCAAATTATCGATGTCGTTGCGCAAAGCGACCACCCACTACGTTTTTCCGATATTCAGGAACAAACAGGCATTTCTAAAAGTAATCTCTATAAATATTTAAATACACTTATCCAGTTAGATTTGCTTTATCGTGATCAAAAGACCGGTAGCTATTCACTCGGCTATAAATTTTTGGAATACGGGAATGCTGCCATGCAAAACGACGATTTTATCGAACGCCTTACACCCTATTTTAAAGAACTTAGCAATCTCACAAATATGACGACATTGCTATCGCTTTGGGTAAATGATTCCCCTGTAATCACAAATATTTGGAATACGAATTTTGGCTTAAGTATCGGTGCGCAAGTCGGTACGAAACTGCCGATTAATTCATCTACAGGAAAAATTTTTGCGGCCTATGCTAATTCCTTGGAAATTACGAACTGGATTGAAGCTCAGCAAAATGAACTTGCCAATTTTGATGTTGCGGCTTTTCAACGCGAGCTGAAAGGAATTCGCAAAAACGGGTTTTCGTTTGCACATGAGCCTCTTGTCCGTCATGTTTCCTCTATCGGTTTACCAATACTCAATTACAAAAATGAGCTTGTCGGTGCCATCACAGTTGTTGGCTTTGAAGAGGACGTACCTACAGACACTTCATCTGAAATGATGCAGCAAATTATTGATATGAGTAAAGAAATGTCGACTGTATATGGCTTTAAAGAGAAAGGGAACTAATCCCCTTTCTCTTTTTAATTTTCCGTTATTCAGCTCTTAACTTCACTTTTGCGTGTGTTGAAGTAATTATATAAAAAGTCTGCTACATCATAGTTTGTTTCCTTGTGACTGCCGAATAAATGATCACGTAATAACACAAGCGCACGGTCAAGGTCGTCAGCTGTATCTGCATGAATAATTTCACCCCAGCGACGTGCTGAATTTTGTACCATTGCTGAACGCGGTTGGCGCTCTTTTTGATAACGTAAAAATGCTTCATTGTACGTTGCTTCATTTTCTAAAGCTTCTCCTAATACATATGCATCTTCAAGTGCCTGTGCACCGCCTTGTGCTAAATATTGGAGCATCGGGTGAGCTGCATCTCCCAATAGTGTTACATTTTCATCTGTCCAGTTTTCTATTGGCAGACGGTGGAACATCGGCCAGCGGAATTGAGTCGAAATATACTTTAACGCACGCTCTACATCCGGATGTGCACCTTCAAAGCGTTGTTGCATTTCTTCCGGAGTCCCCCAGTCGCCTTCCGGTTTATAGTCATATGTTTTGAAAACAACAACTTGATTATATAACTCACCGCGACGAACAGGATATTGTACTAAGTGTAAGTTCGGTCCAATCCACATAATCACATCATCCATTGCAATATCGCCTTCAGCAGTAATCTCTTCAATCGGTAATGTCCCACGGTATGCTACATATTCCGAACAGATCATTTCGTCTTGAGAAAATAGCTTACGTACATTTGATTTAATACCATCTGCCCCGATTGCTGCTTCTGCTGTATAGGACTCACCACGTTGGTTTGTAATCGTTACTTGATCTGGCGTTTGTGATACTGTTTGGATTTGCTCATCGTTTTTAAATGAAATACGGTTATTTTTCAAACATGCTTCATATAAAACACGGTGTAGATCCGAGCGGTGCAATACAACGTACGGCTGCTTGAAACGCTCCTGGAAACCGTCAGTCAAATCAAGTACAGCTAATTCCTTTGCCGTATAAATATCTTTTAGCACTAAGCGCTTCGGTACGACCGCTACATTCAATATTTCTTCTTTAACACCTAATTGGTCCAATACATGCAGTGCGTTAGGTGCTAATTGTATACCTGCTCCTATTTCTCCGAATGCAGGTGCTTGTTCTAATACTGCTACCGTTTTATCTGTGCGTTGTACTATTGAAAGCGCTGTCGCTAAACCGCCAATTCCCCCACCAACTACAATTACATCACTAATATTTGTCATATCATTACCTCCAATTCTATAAATAGAGAACTTTGTTTACTTATAATGAAAATGTAACGTAAAAGAGAAACATTTGTCAATAATATTTCTAAATTTACTGATAATTAATTGATTTTAATAGGTCCTAAATCACTTATTTAAAAGATTTTTCTGAAAAATATTGACTTTACTACCTAAAGTACTTTATATTTTCTTTAAATAGAGAACTTTGTATTCTATTTCGATAAAGGAGGATAACTATGAAATTAGTCAACTATACAGTGAACGGTATTACACGTGCTGGAGCGATTGTGAAGGAACAAGTAATCGATTTAAACCATGCTTTTGAAGCAAAACTTCAAGCAGAAGGTGAATATCGTTATAAGGAGATTGCCCATGCTTATGTGCCGGCAACTACAGATGGTATTTATGAAGGCGGGAAAAAATCTATTGAATTGGCGCAACAAGCTGTCGACTTCATTTTAGAGAATCCAAATGCTTCTATTACAAAAGCGGTTTTTGATCGTAACGAAGTACATGTTGGAGCACCAGTATTAAATCCAGGAAAGATCATTTGTGTAGGTCACAATTACCGTGAGCATATTCTGGAAATGGGCCGTGAGTTACCAACACATCCAGTTATTTTCGCTAAATTTGCAAATACACTTTTAGGGCCTGATGATGATATTCCATTCTATCCGATTTCTGAACAGCTTGATTATGAAGCAGAGTTTACATTTGTTATTGGCAAACAAGCCCGTAATGTTTCAGAAGAAGACGCCCTGGATTACGTAGCCGGCTATACAATTACGAACGATGTGACTTATCGTGATATCCAACGTCGTACATTACAATGGCTGCAAGGTAAAACAGTAGACGGTTCTGCACCGATGGGACCTTATTTATTAACAGCTGATGAATTACCGGATCCATCAGGGTTATCTGTTGTATTGACAGTGAATGGCGAAGTACGCCAGCAAACGAACACGGCTAACTTAGTATTTTCTGTACAAAAGCTAGTTGCTTTCCTTTCTAACTTAATGACATTAGAGCCGGGTGATGTAATTTTAACAGGTACTCCAGGTGGTGTTGGGGTTGCAATGAATCCTCCGACTTTCTTGAAAGACGGCGATGTTGTCCGCATCGAAATTGATAAAGTTGGTGCTCTGGAAAACAAAGTAGCAGCTGCAAATGTGCCAGTTAGTGTATAACCTTCAATACGGTCTAGTATTCTTTATGCACAATTACTATTAAAGGAGTGAAGATGTATGGCAGGAGTATCAGAAGAAGTAAAAGAGTTTATGAAAAGTGATACGGTAAAAGATTTTACAAAAGATATTGAACAATATCATTTAGGTCCACTTTGGGAAGCCATTCCGGAAATTATGAATCATACACCAAAGCCACAAGCACAAGCTTACCTTTGGAGTGATGAACTAATTAAAAAGAAAATGGGCGAAGCAGCACAAATCTTTACACCAGATCGTGGTGGAGAACGTCGTGCAATCTATTTCCAAAATCCAGGATTAACATATCGTCAGCCATGGGGTTGGGCATCTACTACACAAACGATTTACGTAGCGGTACAAATGCTGTTACCGGGTGAAAAAGCCCCCTCTCACCGTCACTCTCAATCAGCATTGCGCTTTATTTCTGAAGGACAAGGCGCCTACACAATCGTACAAGGCGAACGTATTTTCATGGAGGAAGGCGACTTTTTAATTACACCTAAAGGTTTATGGCACGGGCATGAACATGTTGGCGATGAGCCGATGTTATGGACAGACGCGCTGGATATCCCGACTTTATACGGAATCGGCGGTACTTTCTTCGATCCTTATGAAGGCGGTTTACAAGAGCCGAATATTCCGGATAACTTCACGGAAAAGCGTTATCGTGGAGGAATGGTACGCCCTGTCGGAGATGACAAGTATACAGTAGCACCACTTGCCAACTATAAATGGGATCGTACGGTTGAAGGAATTAAAGGCTTAATGTCATTTGATCCAGACCCGCATCATGGTTTTGCTGTTGAATATATTAATCCTTCTACAGGTAAAGCAGCCAACCCGACATTAGGTACACGTATGCAGCACTTACCAGCTGGCATGCATACAAAAGCTTTACGCCATACGCATTCTACTGTTTATCAAGTGCATAGAGGTGAAGGCTATACAGTTATTAACGGTACACGCTTTGACTGGAAAAAAGGCGATTACTTTGTCGTTCCAAACTGGGCTTGGTATGAGCACTATGCTTCAAAAGATTCGTACTTATTCTCTGTAAATGATATTCCAATTATGGATCGTTTTGAATTAGAGATCGAGCAAGCGTATGAGTCGAATAATGGTCACCAGGAAGTGACTGGAGAATTTAAAGCTGCATTCCGTTAATGCAGCATCTATAAAAATTCTGCCCAATTTTTATAGAACGTAAAACTCTTCATTTTTAATCACATAGTATAACAATTGAACTTTGAACAATTTTCCACGCATCCCTTTTATAATATATCTCAAAAAACATCCTACATCGATAAATCGTCCATGCCGAAAGCGATTTGTCTGTAGGATGTTTTTTATTAAAGTATAAATTTGTAATAGCTGTATGATTTACTATTTGTATCGCTCATTACAGCTGGACAGTCTACCAGGTAACCTTCATTTTTATTGATGGCCCTCCCTTTACTAAACAAAAGGCTCTGTTAAATTTAATTGTTGATTTTGAAATAAATAATTAGAGGAGCTCAGCAAATTAAGTTCCTCTAATTATTTTCCTTTCATGACAATACTCATACTCTAATTTAACCTTTAGTTTTCTACACGAATAAAGCACTTTTCATATATTTCAATGGCTTCAATTTGTAAATCATTTAAATTAATCTTCAATTCAACTTCAAGGTCTTCATTTTCTTCTCCATCCCAGCAGATGTATATTTCACAAATATCACCCTTCGGGAGCAATTCTTTTAGAGAATGACATAAATCGAGAAAATTTTTTTTAGATTTTTCATAGTTATGTGGAGAATAAGCCTTATTATAGTCCGTCAATTCCCAAATAGGATTTGCAAATTGTAAAATCTCAAAGATATAGGGTGTCGTAAAATGCTTTTGTTTAACTATGTTAAGATGTTCTGCATCGGGGCAAACATAGTCAACTTCATATTCATGTTCTACATCACCTTCATTTCGTTTTATCGGAAAATTAAAGCCTATATAGGCTATCATACTCATTTCTTCAAACTCCTTAACATTCAGTATTTCAAATAATTCCCTATGTTGAATTCATTTTTAAAATAACAAAAAACACATTGCAAAATCTGCAATGTGTTTTCTTTCAAGTGTATATGACCCGTACGGGATTCGAACCCGTGTTACCGCCGTGAAAGGGCGGTGTCTTAACCACTTGACCAACGGGCCAATGGCTCCGAAGGCAGGACTCGAACCTGCGACCTGCCGGTTAACAGCCGGATGCTCTACCAACTGAGCTACTTCGGAATAATACTATGGTGGGCCTAAATGGACTCGAACCATCGACCTCACGCTTATCAGGCGTGCGCTCTAACCAGCTGAGCTATAGGCCCATAGTATGGTGGGTTTGGACGGAATCGAACCGCCGACACTTAGAGCTTCAATCTAATGCTCTACCAACTGAGCTACAAACCCATAAAAAAAATGGCGGTCCCGACCGGGATCGAACCGGCGATCTCCTGCGTGACAGGCAGGCATGTTAACCGCTACACCACGGGACCAACATCTAAAGTAAAAATATTAAAAATGGAGGAGGTAGAGGGATTCGAACCCCCGCGCGGTGTTACCCGCCTGTCGGTTTTCAAGACCGATCCCTTCAGCCAGACTTGGGTATACCTCCAAAGGGAATAAAATATAAATGGTGGAGCCTAGCGGGATCGAACCGCTGACCTCCTGCGTGCAAGGCAGGCGCTCTCCCAGCTGAGCTAAGGCCCCATAAATAATGGTCGGAATGACAGGATTCGAACCTACGACCCCTTGGTCCCAAACCAAGTGCTCTACCAAGCTGAGCTACATTCCGAATATGTCAGTAAAAATATATTATGGCGCGCCCGGCAGGAGTCGAACCCACAACCTTCTGATCCGTAGTCAGACGCTCTATCCAATTGAGCTACGGGCGCGCATTATTAGAGATAAGAATTATAAAATGGTGCCGAGGGCCGGAATCGAACCGGCACGGTGATCACTCACCGCAGGATTTTAAGTCCTGTGCGTCTGCCAGTTCCGCCACCCCGGCATTTTGGAGCGGAAGACGAGGTTCGAACTCGCGACCCCCACCTTGGCAAGGTGGTGTTCTACCACTGAACTACTTCCGCAAAATGCTTAAGATCTATTTATTCTGACAGTATGTATAATTTTATAAAACTGGTGAGCCATGAAGGACTCGAACCTTCGACCCTCTGATTAAAAGTCAGATGCTCTACCAACTGAGCTAATGGCTCTCTAAATGGTGCCGGCGAAAGGAGTCGAACCCTCGACCTACTGATTACAAGTCAGTTGCTCTACCAACTGAGCTACACCGGCATTTAGAAATGGTGGAGGATGACGGGCTCGAACCGCCGACCCCCTGCTTGTAAGGCAGGTGCTCTCCCAGCTGAGCTAATCCTCCAATATTCTAGCGAAGCGACGTCCTACTCTCACAGGGGGAAGCCCCCAACTACCATCGGCGCTAAAGAGCTTAACTTCCGTGTTCGGTATGGGAACGGGTGTGACCTCTTTGCCATCATCACTTCACTATTGAAAGAATTTCATTCTTTCAAAACTGGATAAACGTTTCATTGAATTGCGCAATAAAATGTGGTTAAGTCCTCGACCGATTAGTATTCGTCAGCTGCATGCGTCACCGCACTTCCACCTCGAACCTATCTACCTGATCGTCTTTCAGGGGTCTTACTTACTTGCGTAATGGGAAATCTCATCTTGAGGGGGGCTTCATGCTTAGATGCTTTCAGCACTTATCCCGTCCATACATAGCTACCCAGCGATGCCTTTGGCAAGACAACTGGTACACCAGCGGTATGTCCATCCCGGTCCTCTCGTACTAAGGACAGCTCCTCTCAAATTTCCTACGCCCACGACGGATAGGGACCGAACTGTCTCACGACGTTCTGAACCCAGCTCGCGTACCGCTTTAATGGGCGAACAGCCCAACCCTTGGGACCGACTACAGCCCCAGGATGCGATGAGCCGACATCGAGGTGCCAAACCTCCCCGTCGATGTGGACTCTTGGGGGAGATAAGCCTGTTATCCCCGGGGTAGCTTTTATCCGTTGAGCGATGGCCCTTCCATGCGGAACCACCGGATCACTAAGCCCGTCTTTCGACCCTGCTCGACTTGTAGGTCTCGCAGTCAAGCTCCCTTATGCCTTTACACTCTACGAATGATTTCCAACCATTCTGAGGGAACCTTTGGGCGCCTCCGTTACTCTTTAGGAGGCGACCGCCCCAGTCAAACTGTCCGCCTGACACTGTCTCCTACCCCGCTAAGGGGCATGGGTTAGAAGTTCAATACAACCAGGGTAGTATCCCACCGACGCCTCCTTCGAAGCTGGCGCTCCGAGATCTCTGGCTCCTACCTATCCTGTACAAGTTGTACCAAAATTCAATATCAGGCTACAGTAAAGCTCCACGGGGTCTTTCCGTCCTGTCGCGGGTAACCTGCATCTTCACAGGTACTATAATTTCACCGAGTCTCTCGTTGAGACAGTGCCCAGATCGTTACGCCTTTCGTGCGGGTCGGAACTTACCCGACAAGGAATTTCGCTACCTTAGGACCGTTATAGTTACGGCCGCCGTTTACTGGGGCTTCAATTCACAGCTTCGCTTGCGCTAACCGCTCCTCTTAACCTTCCAGCACCGGGCAGGCGTCAGCCCCTATACGTCACCTTACGGTTTTGCAGAGACCTGTGTTTTTGCTAAACAGTCGCCTGGGCCTATTCACTGCGGCTTCTCTAGGCTATGCACCCAAAGAAGCACCCCTTCTCCCGAAGTTACGGGGTCATTTTGCCGAGTTCCTTAACGAGAGTTCTCTCGCACACCTTAGGATTCTCTCCTCGACTACCTGTGTCGGTTTGCGGTACGGGCACCTCTCACCTCGATAGAGGCTTTTCTTGGCAGTGTGAAATCAGGAACTTCGCTCATACGAGCTCGTCATCACAGCTCAACGTTATAGTATGCGGATTTGCCTACATACACGCCTTACTGCTTGAACACGCGCAACCAACGGCGTGCTTACCCTATCCTACTGCGTCCCCCCATTTCTCAAACGGTGAGGAGGTGGTACAGGAATATCAACCTGTTGTCCATCGCCTACGCCTATCGGCCTCGGCTTAGGTCCCGACTAACCCTGAGCGGACGAGCCTTCCTCAGGAAACCTTAGTCATACGGTGCATGGGATTCTCACCCATGTTTCGCTACTCATACCGGCATTCTCACTTCTAACCGCTCCACCAGTCCTTCCGGTCTGACTTCAACGCTGTTAGAACGCTCTCCTACCACGCATACTC
>NZ_JBBOSS010000001.1:135000-232500 GCF_038005185.1 Solibacillus sp. FSL K6-1554 | reverse complement strand
AGGGTACCGGAGAAGCACTTTCAGCAAAATATTTGGCAGATTATTTAGAAAATAAATACTCACAACTTTATAATCTGTAGTTTTTTAGCAAGCCTTTTCTTACAAAGGTTTGCTTTTTTTATATAAAAACACTCGCTACATTAAAAATGCAGCGAGTAATTACAGACTTATGAAAATATTTTTTGCAACAGTTGATAACCTAAACCTTTAAATGCAATATCTAAAGCTGCAGCAATTACAATCGCTGCAACAACTCCTATATACAACATCTTTTTCCCTTTCATAAATGCCTCCTGATTCTTCCCTTATAATGAGTCCCTGTTCTTTATATTGCTCCACTCCAGCTATCTATGGTTCTTCTTCATCTACGCATAAACTTTAGGACAATACATTGATTTTACCATAGGATTTGTATATTTCCCCTCCTCCTCAAAACTATTAATAATCTAAGTAAAACAAAGGAAAAGACGTCTTCCCGGTAGTAGGAAGACGCCAAATTTTTTATTTTAATTTTTCTATAAAATGCTTTAATAAACGTGCAGTTAAACCCCATATTGTGTAGTTTCCGTATTCATAAAACCACTCTTCCATCCGGCTTGAGCGCCACTTGTAATTTTCGCCATTCGCAATTTTATCGTACGGGAAATCAATCGGAGGCTTCGGTTCAACCGGAACATAATGCACATACGGTTCATGTGTCAACAGCCAGTCTAACGGGACAGTAAACAGTTCTTCTACTTCATCCTTATTAAACGTATTCAGTTCCGACTGTTCGATGATACCGATGAACGGATAGACAACAAAAGCTGGTGATATAACAAACGGACTGAGATTACCTATTAGTTCAATTGACTGTTGATCAATTCCGAGCTCTTCATGTGTTTCTCGAAGCGCTGCAGCGAGCGGCGATTCATCTGTCTCGTCGATTTTCCCGCCCGGAAAGCTAATATCGCCAGGTTGTTTGCGCATCGTAAAAGCACGCACCTCAAACAAAATATGCCACGCGCCCTGTTTTTTCACAAGCGGGATAAGCACGGCCGATCGGAATGCAGTCTCTTCCCCTAAAAACAAAGGCTGCGGTTTTGCAAGCTGTCCTTTCAGATGATTTAAATCCATAACATTCTCCACCTTACTAAATAGTTATCTTTATCGTACCATGACCGACTTCTATGGTGAAATGGAAATGTGGAAGTAACACCTCTCACCCCTTTACTGCATACGATACTACAACACTATTAAAGAAAAGGATGACCAAATGAAATGGCTTAGAATTGCCCTTTTCGTTGGGCTTTTATTGTTGTTGGTCGGCTGTGGTCAGAAGGATTTGCAGGAAGTAAAAGTTGGTGAAGTAACCCGTTCCATTTTCTACGCACCTCTTTATGCAGCGATTGAAGAAGGATTTTTTGAGGATGAAGGTTTATCGATCCAACTATCCACTATACCTGGTGGAGATAAAACGATGACCGCGCTTTTATCGGACGGGATTGATATTGCGTTAATTGGAGCTGAAACATCGGTTTATGTATCTGGGCAAAATCCGAACGATAAAGTAATTAACTTTGCACAACTTACGCAAACAGATGGAACATTTTTAGTCGCACGTGACCAGAATGTCGACTTTAGCTGGGATGCTTTAAAAGACAGCACATTTTTAGGTCAGCGTGTTGGAGGTATGCCGCAAATGGCCGGCGAATTTGTATTGAAAAAACAAGGGATCGACCCGCACAATGATTTAACATTGATTCAAAATATTGATTTTGCCAATATTGCGAATGCCTTAGCGTGAGGGTACAAGAAACACTACAATTAATAAAGCATCTTCAACGAAAGCTGATCTTTAAAACTCTTTATAATGAACCTTTGATGAATAAAGCTTGGGGGTTTTTCTTTTTTTAAAAAGGTGTTGAATTAGGTGTTCTTATAAGACATTTTTTATGTAAAAAAATGACTAATATTATCGATTCAAGACGAATACACTTTAACACCCCATAACATCGGAGTGATTTATTATGAAGGATGTATGTCATCCTCAATCGTTGGGTGAAATTGATATTGGTGGAGTAAAGTATCTGCACAAACCAGATGATAAATTTGATTATTTAAAGGATATTTCAGAAAACGAAGTAAAAATACATTTGAAGTTTACCAAAGATCAAGAAAAAAGAAATGCTGCTAAAAATGGATTAAAAACCTTTTTCTTAGAGATATTATAATTATCTTCCTTTTTAAAGGCTAATGAACGGGTGTGTGAAAATGAAACGAGTTTGGTGTCTTTTTCGAGTATCTAAGAAACAACAAGTAAGTACAGATGATGATATACCGATGCAAAAAAATTCTTGTCATGAATTCGTTAAAAGCAAAACTAATTGGATAATAACAAATGAGTTATACGAAAAAGGAGTATCCGGTTGGAAAAAAACAGTTAACGAACGAGATGAAATGGCAATCCTAAAAGAAGGCGCATTAAATAAAGAATTTGACGTATTATTGGTCTTTATGTTCGATCGTTTAGGTCGAAGAGAAGATGAAACACCAGTAATGGTAAACTTTTTAGTTCAGAACGATATCGAGGTCTGGTCTGTAAAAGAAGGCCAAAGAAAAATTGAATCTCATACTGATAAGCTTCTAAATTATATAAGCTTTTGGCTATCCGATGGTGAAAGTCAAAAAACTTCAATTAGGGTAAAAGAAGCAAAAAAACAACTTAGTGAACAAGGATATTTTCAAGGTGGCTCCCCCCCAATTGGATATAAAATTGTGGAAACAGCTGAGCAACATTGGAAAAATAAAGAACGTCGAGTAAAAGAATTAGTGCCAGATGAAGATGAATCAGAAATGATTAAGTTGATTTATAAGTTATATGTAAACAAACATATGGGTTATAGAAAAATTGCGGACTACTTAAATGAAAATGGATATCGTAATAGAGATGGTAAAGTTTTTATAGTGAGTACCCTCCAGAGAATATTATCAAATTCAATTTATATTGGATTAAAGCGGTATAAAAATGCTGTAGGTGGAACACAGCCATATAATGAAAAGTTAAGAATTATTCCAGACGAGTTATTTAATCAAGCTGAGCAAATAAGAAATACTAGGAGTAGTAATATTAATGAGCAGGACAAATCCGCAATACCAAGAGCAGGGAAATTAATGTTTTCAGGGATGGCATATTGCAAATATTGCGGTTCAAAGCTTACCTCTAATTATCTCTATAGGAATTCAAAATATAATAACAAAGACGGATTCTATAAAAACACCATTTACCGATATAAATGTCCTTTAAACAAAGGTAAGCTATATTGTGATCACCAGCAAAATATCTGGGGCGGGAAAAAATTTGATACACTCATTATTAATAAGATAAAATTTATCTTATCACAATTTGAATTAAAATCCTTTCTTGATATAAGTAAAAATACGAAAGCTGATCTGCTAAAGATAAAGGAACGGAATGTCCATACCTTAGAGAAAGAGTATTTAGCTTTAACAAAGCAACAAGAAAAATTAAACCTTGAAATTGGGAAAACTTTAATCGGGGAAAGTTCTTTTACTACTGAACAGTTATCCGCAGCTATTAATGTAATAGAAAAACAAACAGAGGAAAAGTTATCACAATTAAATTCTTTGAAAGAAGAATTAGAAAGAGAGAGGGAGAACTATTCGGATGTAAATTATCTGGCAAACGAATTAGATAACTGGGAGCAAAAGTTTAATGATGCAGATGATGATCTAAAAAAAGCAATGCTCTCAAGAATAATTGATAAGGTTTATTTAGGGAAAAATGAAATAGAAATCGAACTAAATATATGGTTATCAGATTACTTTGAAGGGAAATTTGATTAAGTGATATTATATATGGCAAAATTAACACAATTTAACTGTCTATTTAAGTAAGATTCCTTTCTAGTTGGTATAAAGCGATTTCTTAATACCTTTATAACATAATATACCCCTCATTAATGAACTCCCCTCTTTTAGGGAGTTCATTTTTAATAGCTGTCTGCTCAAAGATAATTGCTATAGACAACTATAGACAATTGTAAGAAGTCATTCTTCCTAATAAACTGGCACAAACGTTTACATTTCTCTTATGCCTTTAAATAAAGGATGAATATTTAGTTATTAACCTGTACAGTTACAACTTGAATTGAATTTAACCACCAATTATCCAAATAATATCCGATGCTACATTAATGAAATGTAAAATTTTATCCATAAATCCTCTCACCTCAACATCTGAGTTATTTTTAACTAATTGAAATTAGTACCATTCTATTATAAAATGGTATAATATTGTAATTATATAAACATTTTTATATTTTAGGAGATTGATGTATGTTTGGTGAAACATTAAAAAAAATTCGAAAAAGTAAAAATTATTCTCAACAAACTATAGCAGCAGGGTATTTTACACAAGCATCTTATTCTCATTTTGAAAAAAATAAATCAGATATAAATGCCACAAACTTTGTATTTTTAATAGAACAACTTCAATTAAGTTTGGATGAGTTACTTTATATCCATAATGACTATAATCTAACACCTTCGGAACAACTTATCGAATTATTTTATAAAACTCCCTACAATAAAAAGGAGGATTTAGAAGTTTTATTATATAAAATAGAAACATTTCTAACAAAAAATCCTCATCATATATACATTATTGAATTAAAAACTATTTGTGAAGCGTTACTTCTGCTATCAAATGATGAAAATATTCAAGGTGCTCGAGAAAAAGTACTACACATCTGGGAGCGTATTTCTAGATATGATCAGTATTATTTAGCAGATATTAGAATATTAAATGCCATATTATTTTTGTTTGATTTTGAGACTGTGACATTTATAACAAAAAGTTTGCTTCAGCAACTTAGCAAGTACAATCATTTTGGAGAAGCTTTACGCTTACAAAGCTCGATTACTTTGAATTATTCTTTAATTTGTATTCGCAACAATAAATTCCAACAAGCGATGCAGTATTTAGAACCTTTACTTATGGAAAAACAAAAAACTTTAACTTATATATCGCTCGCAATAGGTTTCAACCGTATTGCTATTTGTCTTACATACCAGAATCAAAAGATTGTTGCTGAATATTTAAAAAAGAGAGATCTATTACTATTGGCTTATGATGACGAATTACTTAAGGAGCGTTTGGAAGGTGAATATAATACATATCGATTTAATCCTAATTAAATTTTTATTAATTCAAACGGAAGTAAGCTCAAAATTACTATAGTGAAAGTTATGTATAATAATGAGAATACACAAATCGATACCTTAAACCCCGTGCTAAATTTCGTTTCTTAGAGGCTAACAAGATTTTAATGACATTTAACTTTAAATGAGCAATATAATTAGTCATAAATATACCCCCAAAAATTAGATTTTTCATTCTAACCTTTGGGGGTCATTTTAGCAAAAGATATCAACTTATACTTACTCCTTTTAACACAGGTACAGTTCATAATTCCTCATCTTTTATTTTACTGATATTAGGTATCGTGCAAGAGTCCCCATTACATCCAGTAGGGAATAAAAGTCGTCTATCCGCAATCCAGTCATATAATTTTTGGCCAAAACCGAATAAAATAGAAAAGTTAATAAATAGAATTAAAAACCATAGAGCAGGGATATTTTTACATATTCTGTTAATGGCATGTATTCCATCCTCAATGTAATTGTTCTTGGTAATGGAATGTATTCGCTTTTCTAATTTATCTATTTCAATATGATATTTATTTACAATACTTTCTTCTCTAAAAGATTTAAATTCAATTCTCTTAAACCAATCTAATTGTTTAAACCTATTAATACTTTTAATACAAAATGGACACCAACCATCATATAGCACTATAGTTTTTCTCATATTTTTCACCTTTCATCTTAGAAACTTGTTATTGTTGAAAGTAAAGAAAGTACTAGCATTGAAGTAACAACACTAAAGATGAGAATTCTTTCTCTTCTCAAAATAAAACTAATACTGGCTACAACAAAAATTGATTTATAAAGTAAATCTAAAATATGATTATCATTCAATAAAAAGGAGAATATCATTAACAATAATCCGAGTGAAAATAGCCCCTTTCTATAATCAGCTAATCTCCCGAGGACTCCTTGTTGCTTTACTATCCACAAACCAAAAAGGTTCGAAACACTAGGCGTCGTATCCACCTCTCCTTTAAATTGTAGGTAGACAGGTTGTAAATATGGGGCAGTTCCGTTCAAAGCCTGTACTCCCCAAAGAAATATCTCTCCGTTGATTATAAGAGGGTTCATAAGAATAATACCGCTGTCTTTTTCATTTAAAGTAGGTGTTAATTCTAGTTCAGTATCCTTAGAAAAAACTATTCTTTGTCCTTCTGTCTTCCCAAAATAATCATTCCAATTTAGCGTTCTTATACTACTGTCAAGAAACCTGAGTTTTTGTTTTTTTTGTATATACGCCATACTGGTATCAACAGGTGTCCAACCACTTTCTTCATCATAGTACTCATTCCATGCATGGCCATTCATTTTTCCATAAGCCCAACTTCCCATTATGGTTCGCGTTGGAATTCCAACTGCTCTACAAAGCGAAGTAAACAAAAATGAAAATTCACCACAATCACCTTTTTTACTAGAAATAAATGAAAGTACGCCTCTTTCTGTAGGAGGATATATATATTTAAAATTATTAACAATATACAGAAATATTTCTTTCGCCATCTCTTTATTAGTTGTTTTACTTTTTATAATCTTCATAGCAAGAGATTTAACTTCCTCATTGATAGGAGATAGTATAGTACTCCTTAAATAATATTCTTCTTCAACTTTCGATAACTCTTGTTTTTGGGGAATATAAAAACCAGTTGTATATTCTAACGTAATACCTTGTCCCCTTTTCAAATTAAAATATGCAAGTGTTTCACCAGTTTGTATTTTAGTTTTATGATTTGGATTCCTATATTTATGCGTAAAATTTACATCATCAGGAATTATCATCCAAAGTCCAACTTCATCGGATATTTGATTTGTATAAGAATACTTTACTAGAAATTTATTCACTTTTTCACCTCTATTAACTTTTGGCTAGGTGATTAACTTCACCTTCATAAACTTTTACTTCTTCCTCTACTATACCTGACTTATTTTTCTTTAAGAAACGACTTTTAACATAGTTACCTAGTATTTTATAATCTTTATCAGTAATCAGGAGTGAGTCTAATATAATCATGATAAATGAAAAAGTTAGGAGACCCATAGCAAATGCAATTCCTATGTGCATTGGGACTAAAATTAAAAGCATTAAATATTTTGTATACTTATTAAATAACATGAAAGGAAATGCTAATTGAACTAAAAGCGTTACATATGTTGATATAACAACCAATGTATCACTAGAAATGATTAAATCTGTTAGCCATGGTAAATTAAAATCTTTAACTTGTAATATATTATAAATAGCTGTACCATTTTGCCAAGTTTCACCCATTACCTTGTATAATGCAGAATTTAAATAAAGAATACTTAATTGGGCTATTATAGCTAATAGTGCCATATTATGGATTGAACAAAGATAAAAATTCTGTTTATCAGTTTCTTTATATTTTTGGCTGTCTAGTGAAAAATATGCATTGGTTTTCATAAAAATCATATAGAATAAGACAATAATCATAATATTAGATCCACCATCAAGGATTAAACCATTCTCTTGTTGCAAGGAGAATACAAAAATATAATTTAAAATGCTTACATATACTGTTTTATACCCTACAGCGAAGAGGAATGCCAGTATTATACCTAAATGGTATATTATATCAAAGTATAGTGTAGAATCAATAAACTGGTAAATGGAAAAATTCATATATTCATTTAAGTTAGGAGTTTTACTAATTCCATCACTTCCCCATAAAAAGTGACGTTGGGAATAATTAATACTATAGTTATAAAGAATAACTAAACCAATTCCAATCCTTAAAATACTCGATCCAATTAGTCCCTTCTTGACAGTTAATTGTTCAATTAATTTAGATAACATCTTCTTCACCACTTTTTATTTTTTTTACAGGAACCCAATCGTGTTCACTATATTTAATTTCATTTTCGTAATCTGGATTATTCCTTTGAGAAAACGGTATTGATTCTTCCTTAATAACTCGAATTCTAATATCACTAATCTTACTTGATTCAAAATATTGCTCTGCATAATGAAGTCCTAACTTATATAGTATGTATACACCATCCTTTTGATAATCGGATAATCGTTGGCTCACTTCGTCTATTTCAATGTTTTTAGTAGCAATCTTTTCTGTCAATGGATCTATATGAACAGATTGTAAGTAAGCACTTTGACCAAGTCTGACTATAGTGTTGACAGGTGAAAATCTATTTTTATGATTTGCCTCTAATAGAGGAGTAGTAAAATCAATCCATTTTGATTCTTGTCCTTCAGTATCTTTAATTTGCACATTTACATATATAGATTGTGATAACGGATTAGGAGCAAAGAGTTGCCAATTTTGTGTAAATAATGGATTCATATACGACTGTATTTGATGATTATATTTAGATGCCAGAGGGTTAAACGGTAATACATAGAGTGCTGTCATGCTAAAGTGGAAAACAAAAATTACAGTAATTAATAAAAAGAAGGCAATTTTTTTCTTCATAAACTATCTCCTATTCATAAACAAAAAGCTGTTTATTAACAAAGTTTCGCTAATAAACAACTCTTTCAGATTATTTTTTACTTATCAAAAATTTCTTCAATATTCTCATAAGAAGACATTTCTAGAGATAAGCTTCCAGCCACTTTATCATAAGCATCTGAACCGGCTTTACCTGCAAATCCAGCGCCAAATGCAGCTGCTCCCCATTTTGCAGCTTTAGTAACACCACCAACTACCCTTGCAGCATTAGCAATAGCTACATATGCTGGCAAAAATTGAGGTTCTACTACAGTATCTTCTATAGCCTTTAATTCTTTTGCTTCAATTGGTGTTCCTGTTGAAGCAAAAGCAGAAGCAGTAGAAATTGAAGTAAACATCAGAAAAGCAACAAATGTAATTCCAATTTTCTTTTTCATTATAATCCCCCTCTCTATTAGTATTCATTGTAATAGAATGTATATTTATTCCTTACTTTTCCATTGTATAAATATATAGTTAATTTAGTTATATATATAAATATATTTATATATGTATTAGATTGTCGACAAAATGGATCGATACTTGGTCTACCGAAAGATGAAGATAAGTTTTCAACTAATGAAATGAAAAATCAATGGCTGCACCTAATTTACCAACGAGGTGACTTACAAAGAAAAGCTGTTCAATAGTCCCCATTTCTAATTGAGTCTGTTTTAAACAAAGTTACTAGTTAAACCCATTGATACCCATTCCGGGGGACGCGCTTGGTGGGTAAGTGTCAATTCTCTTAGTAGCTTCGCTCCAGCGATGTATCGGCAGTCTCGCTATACCCACTGAAGTTGCCCCTCCAATCAACTCATTTTATTCTCTAATACGTTTATTTAATCAAAGAGGTGTAGGACATATGATGACTAAATACCAAATGAATGAAAGGAATTAGGCAAGCTCAAATTTTAGCTATTGTAAATAATAGTGTTTTTTGTAACTGGTAGCCTTTGCTTCAGGTACAGGTGATTATGTACAACTTTTCGAACCGACTGCAAGCATTTTTGAACAGCAAGGCATCGGAAAAATCGTCGCTTCATTCGGCGAAGAGCTTGGCGCCATTCCATATACGGTATTTATGGCGAAAGAAAGTACATTCTCGGAAAAAGAAATGATGGATAGCTTTACGAAAGCTCTTTATAAAGCACAAAAATGGGTGTACGAAGCATCAAGCGCTGATGTGGCAAAAGCGATTGCCCCTTACTTTGAAGATACAGACCAAAAAATTATTGAGCAGGTTGTGACGCGTTACCGTGATCAGCAATCTTATGCAAAAGATCCGATTATCGATGAAGACGAATTCCAAAATCTACTTGATGTAATGACCGAAGCAGGCGTACTGGAGTTTGAGCCAGCTTACAAAGATTTAGTAAACCGGTCATTTGCCGATGCGGTTGTGAAGTAAATGACTTATTTGGAAGTAAAACAGGTTACCCATCATTTCTTTAAAGAACAGCAAGTGGCAACAGCTCTTGAAGATGTGAATTTCACAGTTGCTTCAGGAGAATTCGTTTCCTTTTTAGGCCCGAGCGGCTGCGGGAAATCCACACTGCTCTCTTTGCTCGCAGGCTTATTGAAACCGACGACCGGTTCGATTAATTTTGCTGAGCCCGATGTTGAAATCGGCTATATGCTTCAACAGGATTTCTTGTTCCCATGGAAAACAATTGAGGATAATGTCGCACTCGGTCTGACACTGCAAAAAAGGAAAAACCGTGAAATCATTGACGAACTGCTCGAACAATTTGAATTGGCCCATACGAAAAAACTTTACCCAACGCAGCTTTCCGGGGGTATGCGCCAACGTATCGCCCTTGCCCGAACACTTGCCGTAAAACCAACATTACTTTTACTTGATGAACCGTTTTCTGCGCTCGATTTTCGTTCCAAACTGTCCCTTGAAAACTTTGTATCGAATACATTGAAGCAATTTTCAACGACGACCATTTTGGTGACGCATGATATTAGCGAAGCCATTGCGATGAGTGATAAGGTATTTATCTTTAGCCCTCGTCCGGGATCGATTGTGAAAAGCTTCATCATCCCACAGGAAATTCGCGAACTGACACCATTCGAAGCAAGAAATGCCCCTGCTTTCCAAGTACTATTCCAGGAAATATGGAAGGAGCTTGATTCGGATGAATATTGAACAGTTGCAGCAGCAATATAACGAAAAGCGGCGCCGTGAAAAACGAAAAATTTTCTCTTTCCAACTAATGCTCCTTGTCGGTCTTCTTCTATTTTGGGAAATTACGACCCATTTCCGTATATTGGACCCGCTGATTTTCAGCAGCCCACGCGCAGTGGGAAGCCTGTTTATTACAAAAATAACGGATGGCAGTTTATTCCCTCATATTGCGATTACGATGTTTGAAACCGTTGTCGGCTTTATATTAGGAACCCTTTTTGGAACATTGCTTGCAATCTCGCTATGGTCCTCCAAAACATTTGCCAATGTGATGGACCCCTATCTTGTCGTATTGAATGCAATGCCTAAAGTCGCAATTGGACCGATGATTCTCGTGGTTTTCGGACCGAATATGCTCGCAGTTCTCGTAATGGGTGTGCTCATTTCGGTTATTATTTCGACCATCGTTATTTTTTCCGCATTTCAGCAAGTAAACGAAAACTATATTAAAGTCATGCAGCTTTTCAGGGCATCCAAATATGAAACATTCCGGCATGTTATTCTTCCTGCCTCTACCCCGACGATTATTTCTACTTTAAAGGTAAACGTCGGCTTATCATGGGTTGGGGTTATTGTCGGGGAATTTTTAGTATCATCAAGCGGCCTCGGTTATCTGATTATTTCCGGGTTCCAAGTATTTAACTTTACGTTAGTATTCTTGGCGCTTCTCATCATTATTGTATTGGCAACGATTATGTATAAAGGCGTTGAACTGATTGAACGAAAGGTATTGGAAAAGCAGTGATTAGTGAGTTGAAAAAGTCGCCAGGGCAAATTGAAAAACATCCATTTTTCCTCTGGGGGAGAAAAGTGGATGTTTTTGTACTTTTTAGAGAGGTTGCGGGCTAAAAGAAAAAAAGTTCTTCTTGTTGGCCTGGCGTGCTCCTGCTTCTATTAACTACGACCATACCTCAAATAAACAAATTTTCTTAGTAACCATTCGACCGGTCCAATTGAAAAGCGTTTTGTATAAATTCCTGAAATATAAAGTTGCAAGATGTACACTACGATTGCCAACAGTAATCCAACCGCTACACCTAGCTTTCCAAAGAGGCCAAATCCATATCCGTAGAAAATTGATGTAAATATAATAGATTGCATTAAATAATTGGTTAGTGATAAACGTCCCATACTGACAAATGCTTGTGCAAGCTTCGTTTCATCCTTCGCTAAATAAATTAGCGTAAATAAAGCAATATAGCCAATCGCCAGTAAATATGTTCCCGTACCATAAATCAATTTTCCTGCAAAATGATCCCAATATAAAAATGACTTACACACCAAGCCTAGTGGAACAAGCAACGCTAAACGTTTTAAAAGCTTTGTTCTTAGCCTAATATGCGTAAAGAAATCCTTCTTCGCTGCTGCCATCCCCAACAACACAAAAGGACCAATTGTGAAAAAGGCCAACAACACAATAAAAACAAGTGCAATTGGTATTCCGATTAAGAAGAAGATTAATGGAACCTCTTCTGTTAAACCGATCCGTTGTTGCACAACTTCCCAATAGGTTCCATTCGCTATAACGGCCGTTGATTCTTCTAATCCAGCAAGCAACAACACATCTGTTTTCAATATTAAAAGCGGGATCATCAGCACTGCTAATACAGACGCCCAAATAAGCAAAGTTTTCACCTTACGCTTAATGAACGATATGATAATGATAAGACCTGCACCATATGTCAATAAAATATCGCCGTCCCATACAAATGTAATATGTAAGCTTCCTAAAATTATTAACCCTATCACCCTGCGCCATAAAGGACCGAGCGTCTTCAAGTCTCGATTTTCCAACGCACGCACAAATAAAATAATTCCGTATCCAAATAAAAATCCAAAAATCGGATAAAACGATGCCTCTATAAATATTTTTGTGAAATAAAATGCTACATTATCCCACCATGTTGTAGGCTCAATTGTATTTATCGTTATATCTCCATATTGGAAATACAGCATATTCGCAATCAAGATACCCAGTAAAGAAAATCCTCTCAATGCATCCAATGCTTCAATTCTGTTCTTCATCTTACACCTCCTAATAATTTCTACGGATTGAGGTCAAGGAAGTTTCAAAATTACTTGCTTAGTATAGTAATAAATTTGTTTTGCCCTTTAGCTCCGCTTATTTCCAATTAATTTTCTGCTGTAAAAGCTATTTGGCACTCCATCATGAATAAGAGATTTTTAATAATCACTACGTAAATAAGGTTTCTTTATTATTTATTTTATATTCGGTACTAAGAATTCAGCTGTTGGTCGTTCACATCCCAACTCTACGCTCCGTTTGTTGCGAATCAGCTTCATTCCTTTTATGCTAAAACAGTAGGAGGGAAACGAATGGATAATGAAAAAATTGGCCAATTAATTTATACATTGCGCAAGGGAAAAGGGATGACGCAAAAGCAAGTAGCAGATGCACTGTTTTTATCGGACCGCACCATTTCAAAATGGGAAAGAGGGATCGGCTGTCCTGACATTACACTTCTCCCTCACCTTGCTGCCCTCTTCGATATTCCAATAGAAAATTTACTGACAGGTGAAATAAATCAAAATGAATTGGTAGGAGGCAATATGAAAAATTCAAGCTATTATGTATGCCCAAGCTGCTCGAATATCGGGTTAGCAACTGGGAATTTTACCGTTTCGTGTTGCGGACGGAAATTGGAGCCGTTAGCCGCTGTAAAAGCAACGGACGAACAAAAATTAAAAGTAGAGGAAATCGATATGCAATGGTCCATTTCAGCAGACCACCCAATGACGAAAGACCATTACGTATCATTTATCGCACTGGCAACAGGGGATCAGATTCAATTGTACAAGCAGTTCCCTGAATGGGCTTTGCAGGCAACAGTCCCGCGTAAAAAACACGGGAAACTAATTTGGTTCGATACACGTGACGGATTATTTTATCAGTATATTTAATTCTTAATAAACAGTCTCCAACTATTAGTCAGCAGCTAATAGTTGGAGACTGTTTCCTTGCGCTCAATGGTTACACTATTTCAATAATTACCTTCAACCCTTCATCCAAAAACGGAATTCCCTCTTCCCTGCCTTCAAGCATAATCGAGAAAATATAATCTCTCCCGCTTTTTCCCGTTACATAGCCTGACAATGTATTCACTTCATGGATATAGCCTGTTTTGGCGAAAATTTGCTGTTGCAGTTCCGGCTCTAAAAAGCGGTCTTTTAACGTCCCGCCAACCAGTCTGTTTGTATTTCCTCCAACAGGCAAGGATTCGAAAAAGTTCTCGAAATACGGTTCTTTTTGCAGCTTATACAATAGCTCGGATAAACCATTTGAGTGCAGACGGTTATGATGTGACAGGCCAGAACCATCAGCAAATTGCCATGTCGCAAAATCGATATGCCGCTTTTCCAAATAAGCTCGCACTACTTTTAGGCCATGCACGTAATCGCCTATTCCATGCTTTTGTTTCCCCATCGTTTTCAGGAAAATATCGGCGATGCTGTTATTGCTTAGTTTCATAAATATAGAAAACATCTCTGCAATTGGACGAGACTCGTGCGTGTGGATTAGCTTGGCATGCTTTGGCGTCGTGCCGCTTGCAATGGCATCTTCCTGTTCAAAGCGGATGCCTGCATCTTTGCATAGTTCTTTGAAAAACAGCAATGTGTTTTTTGTAGGATCCTGGTGGGACACCCATACTTTCGCCGTTTCTCCTTCTGGTAGTTCACCGGTAATCACGATATGATTTGTATTATTAATTCGGCGGATTTCTAATGTATTTTCAGCATTTTTATCTACTGTTTTCCCTTCATTAAAAATTTGCAGACCACTTAAATGCGGGATGACATTAAACATCGGCTTTTCCCCGATATTCCCGGCAGCTGCCTCGACGATAATTGTGCTCGCATCAAAATCATCATTCGGAGACATCGTAATAGGCGAAATACGTGCACCGTAATAATGGGTTTCCCCTTCATCATCAACACCAGGAGGCAATGTTTCACCCGAAAAATATGTATCATCCCCGATTAACTTACCTTTCACATATCGGATGCCGTATTCCCGCAAAACTTTTGCAAAATGCTTAAGTGTCGCTTCATTTATTGTCGGATCACCGTAACCCTTCACGTAAATATCCCTGTTTAACGTGTGGTCCTCAACATTTCCGTCTATAAAAATTTCTGTTTTAAATCGGTAGTCCAGTCCAAGCTCCGAAATTGCAGCTGCCCCTGTAAGAATTTTCATGTTGGACGCAGGACGCATTAAATGCTCCCCTCGATATGTATACAGAATCTCTCCAGATGTTTTGTCCCGCAGCGTAAAAGTTGCCTTGTCCTTCCCTAAAATTGTCTCCACTACCTGTTCCAATTTCGTGATTGTATCGCTATTTAAGTTCTTCTCTTGAATCTCCTCCATACTTTGCCCCCCTAAATTGTTAGAATTTACTGTAAATTTATTCTAACAGAAATATTTATTTACGGTTAGCACGAATTAAAGTAGGCGAGATTTTCTAATATAAATGAAAATGTTCTAATATATTTTTATTTGTTCTAACAAAACTGTAATGTTCTAAAAAGTGTTCGCTTTGTTCTAATATTCCTTTAGCATTTGCTAATATCGACAACACTTTTTCTAATATCCCGCTTAACTTTTCTAATAAAAACAGCCCACACAAAAAGCGCACTTCCAAATTGAAAGTGCGCTTTGAATCAAAAATTATTGGGCTGTATATCCACCATCAACTGTTAAGCTGTTGCCAGTCATGAATGAAGAATCGTCACTTGCCATAAATAATACAGCTTTTGCCATTTCTTCTGCTTGTCCAAGACGTTTCATTGGTGTCATTGAAGCTAATGCCTGTTTGCTTTCTTCCGGAATAATCGGTGTGTCAATGAAGCCTGGGCATAGTGAATTCACACGAATATTTTGCTCTGCATATTCAAGTGCAAGTGAGCGTGTTAAGTTAATAACCCCACCTTTTGCTGCATTGTATGCTGCCGATCCTGGTGAACCAACCCAGCCGTACATAGAAGCGGTATTGATGATTGACCCTCCGCCAGATTTCAGCATTTCACGGATAGCTTCACGTGCTACCAAGAATACACCATCCAAGTCTACATTAACTGTGTTGCGCCATTCAGCATATTCCAATTCATGTGAAGGGAAAACACGGCCGATGCCGGCATTGTTAAATACGACATCCACTTTTCCAAATGCTTCAATCGTTTGTTTGAATATATTTGCTACTTCTTCTTCACTTGTAATATTTGCTTTAACAAATACTGCGTCCGCGTTAAGTGCTTTCAATTCTGCTTCGAAAGCTTTACCTTTTTCTTCATTTAAATCAACTAATACGACTTTAGCACCTTCAGAGACAAATAATTTTGCTGTAGCTGCACCAATACCTGATGCACCACCAGTGATGACTGCTACTTTACCTTGTAATTTTCCCATCTTTTATTCCTCCTATATAATGAGTCCTCGAAAACATACATATTTAAGTTAAATTGAACAGAAATAGCAGAAATATGCGCATTTTCTTTACACTTCAATTTTAACAATTCCAATAAATACATCAATCATTAGAATATTGTAAAATGTATAATAAGTAGACACTTACTTTTATTTTGTCTTTTTACATGGAGGGAATGTCTTGGAAAATGATGCATCCAAAAGAAAAAACCGAACAAAAGAACATTTAAAGTTGGCGTTAATTGACCTTATCAAAAAGAAAGGCTACGATGCGATTTCCGTAAAGGATATTGTCGATCATGCTTCTTACAATCGCAGTACATTTTATGTACATTACCAGGATAAATTTCAATTGGCAGAGGATCTACTTGAAACAATGCTTGCGGGATTGGAAGAATCTGTAGGGAAACCGTATTCTCCTGGTCAAAAAGTATATACGTCAAAACTAAGTGAACCCTCTTTTAATATTATTTCTTACATTTATGATAATCGAAATTTCTTTGAACTGATTAAATACGATGATACATTAACAGGCTTACATACAAAATTTCCTCAAACGATATTAAAAATATACGGGGAGCAATTTATATTTCAAACAATCAATAATATCCCAGTAAATATGGATTACTTTAAACGATATACTGCATACGGATTTTACGGACTTATTCAAAATTGGATTAACAGCAATTTTAAAGAATCCAAAGAAGAGTTTATAGAAGAAGTCATTGCTTTATCCCAAACACATATTTATTCACTGGAGTTTGTGGGAAAACAAAAACGGTAACCGGTTTAGGATAATTGATTAGCGAGACGGAGTTTTTACCGCGCGTAACATACAGTTGCTTAACAAAAATTATTTTTCAATTAAATAAGTCATTACTCTCTCAAAAAAAACGGTATGTAAATCCTTTTTTCAATTTATCTTAGCGGTTTTTACTTTAGATACTTAGTTCAAATACCATCTCCACCTAAATTATGAAGCGTTAAATAATTTTTTAAAAAACGTTTTGTTCGTTCATTTTGAGGGTTCTCGAAAATTTCTTTCGGGGTCCCCTCCTCAACAATATGTCCATCTGCCATGAAAATGACCCGATCTGCTACCTCTTTTGCAAACTCCATTTCATGAGTTACAACAATCATAGTTCGACCTTGTTTAATAACTGCCTTCATAACATTTAATACTTCTTCTACAAGCTCTGGATCAAGTGATGAAGTCGGCTCATCAAATAAGATTACATATGGATCAAGTGCAAGTGCTCTTGCTATGCCAACTCGCTGCTGTTGCCCTCCTGAAAGTGCGACAGGATAATTCAGTTCCTTCCCCTTTAATCCGACTTCAGCTAGTATTTCGTACGCTATTTGCTCAGCCTGCAGCTTGGAGATTTTCTTAGATAGACGCAATGGTTCAGATACGTTATGTAATGCTGTTTTATTTTTAAATAAATTATAATTTTGGAATACCATTCCTGTTTTCCCGCGTAATTTTACTACTTGTGATTTTTGAAAATTCTCTAAATTCATTTCTTCGCTATCAATTTCAATAATGCCCTTTTCTGCTTTCTCCAAAAAGTTTAAACAACGTAAAAATGTCGATTTCCCTGACCCTGAAGGACCGATAATAGCAAGTACCTCACCATCTTTAATTTCTACATTAATTCCTTTTAAAATCGCAGTGTTTCCATAGCTTTTATGCAAATTTTGAATTTTAATCATTTTGTTGCCTCCTTTTGGTAGGGACGCTCTACATAATTTTCAAGTTTTGACTGTAAGAAAGCTAAAATTACTGTAATGGTCCAATAAATTAAACCAACTGTTAAATACGCTTCAAGAAATTTATAAGTGACAGCTGATTCGAGCTTTGCCCGAGCAAGCATATCCACAACACCGATCGTAAAAGCTAATGAAGTTTCTTTAATCATCATAATGTAATAGTTTCCTGATGCAGGAATTGCAACACGTAATACTTGCGGCAAAATAACCGTACGTAACCCTTGCCACTTTGTCATGTTCATAGCATCACATGCTTCAAATTGACCTTTATCGACCGCTAAAAATGCAGAACGAAATACTTCCGATAAATATGCTGCATTTTTTACACTTAGCGCAAAAATAACAGCTGTAATAGCATCTAATGAGCTGAAGCTAGGAAATAATTGGGGTATCCCAAAATAAAAAATAAAAATCTGAATGAGCGTAGGGACTCCACGGAAATAAGAAATAATTACAATTAAAATTTGATAAATGACAGGAACTTTAAAATTAATTATTACTGCAAATAGTAGACCAATGATGACTGCTAATATAAAGGAAAGTGTCCCCATGTACAAAACAATTGGTAAATATTCTATGATTCTCGGAAAGATTTCAATCATATAACCAAAATCGAAATTCACAAAATCCCTCTTTTCTGTAGAACTAGAAATCAGAAGGCTGTTCAGAGATTACTCTGGACAGCCCCTATTAAAAATTATTTATGTGGAATTGTTACGTCAATTGCACTCCACTTATCAGATAGCTCTTTTAATGTGCCATTATCTTGTAGCTTTTGAATTTCTGCACTAAACGCTTCTAAAAATTCTTTATTTTCTTCAGAGCGTACAAACGGGAAGCCATAGTCAAAGTTAACTAAATATTCTTCACCGTAAATTTTTAATGGTAAACCTTCATCACGAATACGAGATGCTGCTGTAATTTTCACATCAATAAATGCATCCAATCGACCTAATGCCACTTCATTATATGTTCCGCTTACATCTTGGTACGGTGTAATGATGATTTCACCACCATTTTCTTCATTCCATTTCTCTAAAAATTGATGCAAGTTATTTCCTAATAAAACACCAACTTTTTTACCTTTTAAGTCTTCAATACTGTTAATACTATTATTCTCTTCATGTACAACTAGAGTGGCACCTGAATAAGCATAAGGTGTTGAAAAATCATATTTTGCACGACGTTCTTCTGTCATTGCAATTAAATTGGATACCGTATCAATTTTTCCTGCATCGAGCATACCGAAAATACCTGAAAACTCAGCAAACTCCCACTTAATTTCATACCCTAATGCTTCACCAACTTTTTCTAATACTTCCACGTCATATCCCTGGGCTTTGCCGTCTTCATCTACAGAAATAAATGGAGGATAAATTCCGGAAGAACCTACAACTAAGACCTCTTTTTTACCACTATCAGCATTCGTTTCTTTTGACGGTGACCCAGCACCACCATCATTGCCACAAGCAGTTAACAGTAATATTAGAGCACTAAAAAGAACCAGAAATGATAATTTCTTTAAACTCTTCATTTAAGCTTCCACCTTTTCTAGTTCTTTCTCTATAACTTCTACTAATTCTTCTGCAAAAATCTCTCGCGGATATTGGAATTCCAATTCATTGATAAATACAGTAGGCACCATTTTCACATTACGCTCAATTGCCTCCGCAGTAATTAGTAAGCTACGATCGATATTTGAAAATTCTTCTTTTAAGTTATATTTCTCTTCAATGTATTTCTTTATTTCAAAACTTGAATATTTATCCCATTTTGCTTGATCCTTAAATAATTCACTTATGATTTCTAATGTTCTTTCTGGATTAGAATAATCCAAATTCGCATTAATTAGCGTTCCGGGTAATAACATTTCACGTGGTTTGTCATAATGCTTTACTACTAACGCTACTTTCTTTTCTGCGAAATACTTTGGTAGTGTATTATCAACTAAATCGAAAAACGTCGCACAATACGGACACGCGTAATTTAAAAACACTTCAATTTTTACAGGTGCGTTCACATCACCAATTACTAAATAACTATTTTTAATTTCTGTCATTATTACCCACCCTTTTTATTTTCACTAAATTCAAAAAATTCACTATTTTATTGTATACTATCTCTATTGGAATTGTAAATAATATTTTAAAATTATTGGAATATTTAGAAGTTAAAGGGGGTATTTAAATTACCATTAAAGGGGGAAATTGAGAACATTACCTCGATGACCATCATAAAAAAGCTATATTTAGATAAAAGTATATTAAAAAACCTCTAAACTTTGGAGTTTAGAGGTTTTAACATGATTGAACTACTTAAGCGATCCAATCATCTTTCGGAATATCATTTACTTCTTTCTTGCTATAGTATCGCCCTTTTGTCGTCAATCCTACAATGACAGTCAGAACTGCTGCCATCAGCGCGGCGAAAAATGCGGCAGTATTTTGCAGGAATGTGCCCATATATCCGAGTGCTGCAATTGTACCGATTACAGTTGGGACAATCAAAGCAATGACACCAACCGGATTCCATTTAAACAGGTTTTCCTGTCTGGATTCATAATAGCGCGGGCCGATCTTCAGCCATTTTTTTAGAACGAGCGCTTCCGTTACGAGAACGGCTGCCCAGCTCATCAGTGCTACACCTTGGAAAGTCATCGCAATTTGAAGATGATCAACAATACCGCCAAGCATTAAAATCATCGCAATGACACCAGCTACTACAACCCAAAAACGGCGTCCCGGTGTAAAGCCAAACATGTTTTCAAAAAAGTTTGAGAGGGAAAGTGAGCTGCTGTAAATATTCGTTATATTAATACGAACTTGTGTCAGTACCGTAAATACGACACCACCAAGCCCTAACAATGTCACGATATAAACGCCGGGATTTGCTTCGGCAAATTTTACACCGAACCAAATGCCAAGGCCGCCCATTACACCAAAACAGAAGATTTGCGGAATAAATCCGATAGCAATTGAACCGATTTTCAAGTCTTTCGGTTTTAGGAAACGTGCGTAATCCGAAGCAATTAATGCTGTAAGTCCCATTATACCGTGTTGCATTCCGATACATAACAGTAATGCCGTACCGCCTATTTGAACACCTTCAGGCATATAGGTCCAGAAATTTCCAGAGTTAATTGATGGGGTATTAAAAGCAATAACAATGGCTGTAATGAGGAATATTCCAAAAATTGGCAATGACCATTTTTGAAGTTTGTCCAATTGTTTAATGCCAAACCAGTTTAACGGAATTACTAAGGAACCAAAGATTACAATTAAAAGCCAGATCGGAATCGCCGGAAAAAATGCATGAACTGCAGCGACTAGAATCATACCTTCAAATGCACAATACATAATAAAATTTGATGCGTAAATTAATGAGGTTAATGAGGCTCCGATATAACCGAATCCTCCGCGGGATAATAAGTTGACGTTCATGCCGGACTTAGCCGATAAATAAACAATGATGCTTCCAAGGATACCTGCAACAATGATTGCATAGCCAGCAGAGATGAGCGCATTGACCGCTCCGAACTGTAGTGCCATCACACTTCCCATTTGGAAATAGAAAATGGCAGTTGCAATACCAAACGTTATATTCGTGATACTTAACCAGCCCATTTTGCGTTCTTCACGCGGAACTCGGTCAAACGTATAGTCACTAGTTGCTTCTTGACGAGAAAAGTCTTGTTCTCTTAATTTCTGATCTGCAGTAATCTCAGATCTCATTCAATCAAATCCTTTCTGTACTTATACTTCTTTTGTTTCAAAGGAACTTTTAATTAGAGGTGGATGGATCTTTTTAAGGGAAAGGTCGGTTACGGTAAATCATCTGCAATTGATCCCTTCAATTCAGAAACAAAAAAAGAAATGATTTTTTTACCGCGCAGATAGTTGTGAGCGTAAGTTAAATAGCTCCATTAAATATTCTAACATAATTTAAAGCAATTATTTGCGACCTCAACCCAAGTCGTCCTTTAGGACTACAAGAAATCCACTCTTTCCCAAACACCAAAAAAGCTCGAAAAACATAAAATGCTGTTGTTTTCCGAGTTGTTTAACAGTTAGGTATGACAAATATTGACCACTTATTTATTTTACGTTTTTTTACAACCAACGCAAAATGACTATTTAGCAAATAAACAAGTTCAGCGGTTTCCCTTTCCACTTTACTTCGTAATCTCTCCGGTAAATCTAAAAATTATACACATCGATTGTTAGTTCTTCAAACTCAAGCTTCATCAGTTTTGGAAGACCTTTCATCTGTTATTCATTCTTCAATTTAGTGCCTTTAGCTTTCTACGTTTTGAGGAGTTGATGCCTTTATATAGCCCCTGGTTAGAGTATAAATTCCTAACGGAGAATTAGTGGTTACCATCAGTCTGGCAATGATTCGGTCATCTTGCCTATTCGCCAATTAATAAATAAAACTGATAGCCCATATATAGTGCCATTATCCAAATAATTATGGCAGATATCTTATTAAGGGAATTTAAGAATTTCCCGTTTCCGTCAATTTGTCCAATCTTTCTCCCGACAATAGCAATTGACAGAAACCATATCCACGACACAACTATACAGGCCAATGTAAACATCCATTTCTCATAACCTGTATAAGCTAATGAACTTGTTCCTATTACCCCGATTGTATCCAAAATAGCATGGGGGTTAAGTAGCGATACTGATGCAGCAAACGTAATTTGACGTCGTGCTGAAAAACCTTTTTCTTCTCGATGTGCATTTACTGATGGATTGTCCTTCCATATTACCCATCCCATATATGCCAAGAAAAAGAACCCTGCTAAAAAAAGCGATATTTTCAACCATTCAAAACTAAAAACAATTACCGATACCCCCGCTACTGCCAAATAAATTAAAATCGTATCACAGACGCCTGCTGTTACTATTGCAGGCAATGATTTCGTAAATTTCCGGTGTGTTGCACCTTGATTAAATATAAATACATTTTGAACACCCAGTGGCAAAATTAAGCCAAATGCCAATAAAATTCCATGAATTAATGGTTGCACGTTTATTCCTCCTATTTCCATTATTTAAGAATAACGATGAAGGAACGATTTGTCTTCACCTAATTAACAGGTCAGATTCTGCATACCGGGGCACTTATAATTTTCAGATGATCCCACTGTTTATTAAGAGCATCTTGACTTACCATTAATTGATAAACTAATGTAGTAAATAGAACATGATAGGCGTGATTCGCACTTAACCGCCTATAGACGAATGACTCCTGTCAGTTTAATGAACTGGCGGGAGTCTGTTTTATTTAAGGAGGTTATTGAATATGCCAATGTTTTTAATAGGTATCGGTGGTGCTATTGGAGCCGTATTACGATATAGCATTTCCCTGTTTTTGATAACAAACGATACAGCTGCCTTCCCTTTTGCGACGGTTGCAGTGAATTTAGTAGGCTGCTTTCTTTTAGGTTTGCTCTCTTCCGGTTTCGAACAGAAGATAACAGCAAATTCTAACTATTTATCTGCATTAAAAACAGGTTTAATCGGCTCGTTTACGACCTTTTCCACATTTAGTGTCGAAGTAATCCAGCTGCTGCAGCATCACTCTTATTTATTTGCCATTCTCTATATTTTCATTAGTGCCATCTTCGGTTTCCTATTTGTTGCGCTTGGTATGAAAGCAGGTAGAAGCCTTTGGGAAAGGAAGGAACCAGTATGATGAATTTCTTGTTAGTTGCAGTTGGTGGATTTTTCGGGGCGATTTTGCGGGCTGTTATTTCTAAGCGGCTCAATCATACATATCGATTTGTTCACTTCGGTACTTTTGCGGTAAATATGCTCGGTTCCTTTACATTGGGATTTTTAGTTAATATGCATCTCCATACAACTGCAAACCTTATTCTTTGTATTGGATTTTTAGGTGCGTTTACTACATTCTCAACTTTCAAATTGGAAAGTCTTACACTTGTTCATGCAAAACAATGGAAGCAATTTTTAGTCTATTCTATACTCACATATTCGGTTGGTCTTTCCTTTGCTTTTGCCGGCTTTTGGGTGGCAAAAATATATTTAACCTAATGTTTCTGTTTCCTCCCTCCAATTAGCATCGATGTTAACAAGTTATGTTTACAAACAATCGACACGGGTAAATTTATATTGTGCAACATTCAGATGAGGAGGATGATAGAAATGGTAAAACATATTGTGGGGTATTATGATACAGAATCAGAGGCAATTGATGCAATCGAGGATCTGAAACGACAAGGTTACCGTACTGAAGATATTTCAGTTATCAGTAAAAGCCGATCAGATGTTGATACAATTACCGATGAGACAGGTGCAAACGTTGCAGAAGGTGCTGTCACAGGCGCAGCTGCGGGAGGTGCTTTAGGCGGAATTGGCGGCGTGCTTGCAGGTCTTGGCGCATTGGTAATTCCAGGTATCGGTCCAATCGTGGGAGCTGGTCCAATAGTTGCCGGAATTACAGGAGCTGCAGCTGGTGCAGGTGTCGGCGGCTTGACGGGAGCTCTTATCGGAATGGGGATTCCAGAAGATGAAGCGAACCGTTACAATGAACAATTTGAATCTGGTAAAATTTTAATTATGGTAGATGAAAATACACGCGGTACAACACTTTTATAATAGAGCAGCAAAAAGTCATTCCTGATTTATCAGAATGGCTTTTTTTCGTTATGTTTTCTCCCTTCCCTGTTTCCTCATGTTTACAAATATTCCTCAAGGGTAAATTTTAGTATGTGAAAAGAGAATTTGAGAGGATGAGGGAAATGGTAAAACATGTCGTAGGATATTATGATACAGAAGCAGAAGCTATTGAAGCAGTTGAAGACTTAAAGCAACAAGGATACAGTGCACAGGATATTTCAATCATCAGTAAAAACGTATCGGATGTAGATGCAATTTCCAATGAAACCGGCGCAAATGCTATGGAAGGTGCCATTACAGGTGTAGCTGCTGGCGGCGCATTAGGCGGACTTGGCGGAGTTATTGTCGGACTTGGTGCACTTGCCATTCCAGGCATCGGCCCTGTTGTTGCAGCGGGACCAATCGCTGCCGGATTAACCGGATTAGCTACCGGTGTAATGGTCGGTGGAATCGTCGGTGCTTTAGTCGGTATGGGGATTCCGGAAGATGAGGCAGAGCGCTACAACGAGCAATTTGAAGCAGGCAAGATTTTAATAATGGTGGCAGAAGATAAACGTGGAATCGAATAATAAAAATATACCTGGAACAATATTTATTTGATTTTAATATAGAAAACTTAATGAGGCTGGGACGTAATTGTTTCGGTTAAGACCAAAAGGGAAATTGCACTTTGCAATTTCCCTTTTGGTTTTATAATTTCGGAAAATTCGATAAAGAGTTGACCCACCACCAAATATCCCCTTAAATAATCCATTTTCGATATCGTTCGTTATCAACCTTCGTTTTTTCACCAACCGAAAATTGCGTGAAACCATAACCCCCTTCTACATAGTTTTATAATTTTGAATCTTATTAATAAAATATATATTGCAATATTTATCTAATAGTAATAAAGTATTATCGATATACATTGATTTATATACTATTATCCTAAACAGAAAAGGAATGTTATAATTTTGAAATTTTTTACTAAGTGGTCCATTAAATTTCGACTTGTTTTTGCATTTGCAATAGTACTCTTAATACCAACCTTAACTGTATCTTTTTTTTCATATAACAATACAAAAAACCTGATTTTTGAAGATCATGAGTCAACTGCTGAACAAAGTTTAAATTTATTAAATTCAAAGATTACAGAAACAATTCAGCCAAAGCTTCAGCAAATGTCATACTTTTCATCCTATATTTCACAAGATACCCTGGAAAATGATAATAAAATTAATTCACTATTCGATGAATATCTCACACTTCACCCAGAAATCAACATAGCCTATGTAGGGACAGCTGATGGTCAAATGCTACGTCGCCCCGCACATCAATATGAAGCGGGCTACGATCCACGGGAACGTCCATGGTATATACAGGCAATTGAAGCAAAGGGAGAAGTAATTATTACCGATCCTTACATTGCAACAAGTTCCGGTACTCTTGTTGTAACGATTGCACAACAATTAGCGGACAAGTCAGGCGTTATCGGGATTGATTTGGCGATTCAAAAATTAGCTGAGATTAATGATTCAGTAGTGATTGGCGAGAAAGGCTTCACCATGCTTTTGGATAGCAAAAACAATTTTATGGCAGCACCTGATATTGAAATTGGTTCAGCAGCCGGGGAGTCAATCAGTAATAATATTAATGAAAACAATGGTGTTATTAAAGATGATCAAACCAAAACTTTCTACGTTAAAAATGAACAAACAGGATGGACCGTGCTTGCGAAAACATTTGATAGCGAAGCAGAGGCAGTTGCAAATAAAAACTTGCTTAATGATTTAACAGTTGTCTTTATTGCCTTTATTATCGCAGCAGTTTTCGTCTATTTGATTATCCGGTCAATTAATGGACCACTTCAGGAATTATCTAAAAAGGCAACCCTTATTAGTGAAGGTGACTTATCCGTAAAAGTAAATATTAATACCCAAGATGAAATTGGACATTTAGGACAAGTATTTAATACAATGCGCGAGAACTTAAGTACTCTAATACAACAAGGGTTGCATAGTGCGGAAGGTGTTCGAGAAGCCGCCTCCTCATTGAAAGAAAGTACAAATTTAACAATCGAGGCGACGGAGCAATCCGCACACGCAGTACAAGAAGTAGCCATCAGCACTGACGAGCAACTAAAAGGTAATGAACAAAACGCACAATTGATGAATCAATTAGGTCAAAATATTATTGAAATTGCAAATCGTTCATACGAGGTCACTTCTCTATCGACTAATGCAATCGGTACAGTAAACGAAGGAAATATCGTCGTTCAAAACACAGTGAATCAAATGAATTCAATCGATGACTCGGTTGCACAATCAGATGAAAAAATTCGCGCATTATCAAAGCGCATTGATGAAATCGGAAGTATTGTAGATGTTATTAATAATATTGCAAACCAAACAAATTTATTAGCGCTGAACGCGGCCATTGAAGCCGCTCGTGCGGGTGAGCATGGAAAAGGCTTTGCCGTTGTCGCACAGGAAGTTCGTCTGCTTGCAGAGAGCTCACAGCAATCAACAGAGCAAATCAATCTATTAATAAGAGGAATTCAGGAAGACACGGCAAATTCCGTTGCATTGATGAACCATGCGAAGACAGATGTTCAGCAGGGTATACAGCTGACAAACGAGACAGCCGGAAAATTCCATCAAATCTTAGAGGCACTGCAAACTATCGCCCCTAAAGTGGATGATGTTACAGCAACTGCCCAGGAAATGGCGGCTTCTGTAGAACAAACTTCCTCTACAGCAACTTTATTAGTGACTCATGCACAAACGACTGCTGCTGCGGCTGAAGAAGTGGCGGCTACAACGGAGGAAATCCATGCTTCTATGGAAGAAATGGGTGCCTCTGCTCATGCTTTAAATCAGATGGCCGATCACTTACAGCAAGTAATGCATAAGTTTAAAATATAAATAATACACGGGCTGTCGATTAGAATTGCCCCACGGACCTTATACAAAATGAAAAGAATCAATTTTCTTTATAAGAAAATTGGTGCTTTTCTGCTTGCGGGAATTGACCATCCACGCCTATCTCAATCGGAAGTAAAAGCTTTCCCTTAACCAAGATTTACGTATCGGGCCGGATCCGGATCACTTCAGCTTTTAATTATACGCTTCATTCAGCATGCTGTCCTCGTCTCTTATTACGAGGACAGCTTTTTACTAAAAAACACATACTTGAAATTTTTTTCGAAAACGAGTAAACTATCAAAGTGCTCATTTATCCAAGTTAATAGTAACTGTATAACCTCAAGAATATGGCTTGAGGGTCTCTACCAGGAACCATAAAATCCTGATTACAGAAAATGATTTTTTTTCATTTTTTGTAATCAGGATTTTTTTATTTTTTATAAGAAAGGAAGTAAGACAAAATATGAATTTCAAAGTTTTAATACTCGCATTATCAACAGTTGCTGTCGGGTTGGTGGAACTGATCGTTGGAGGCATTCTCCCAATCATTGCAACTGATATGAATATTTCAATAAGTACTGCCGGACAACTGATTACTGTATTTGCCCTTATTTATGCAATCGCCGGTCCTGTATTATTAGTTTTAACGAGCAAAGTTGAACGAAAAAAGTTATATCTTATTTCGTTGTTTATTTTCTTCATCAGTAATATCATGATGTATTTCAGTGTGACATACACATTTATGATGGTTGCCCGTATTTTAAGTGCAATGAGTACATCACTGATTACCGTGCTTTCGTTAATCCTCGCTGCAAAAGTAGTTTCACCGGCGCATCGTGCGAAGGCACTTGGTTTCATTTATATGGGAATTAGTTCTTCGCTTGTATTAGGTGTACCACTTGGCATTTTAATTTCCGATTACTTCGGATGGCGTGTAATTTTCCTAGGCATTGCGATTTTATCGGTAGGTTCATTTATTCTCATTTCAATCTTTTTAGAGAAGGTTCCTGGGGAAATGACAATTCCACTTTCGCAACAATTAAAGGCAGTTGCCAGTTCCAAAATCGGCAGTGCCCATCTTGCAACGATGTTTATGCTGGCTGGACACTATACGATGTACGCGTACTTCACACCATTTTTGGAAACAGAACTAAGTCTGAATTCCAGCTGGATCAGTCTCTGCTATTTATTATTCGGGATTGCTGCAGTAAGCGGCGGCGCATTTGGCGGAACGCTTTCGGATAAAATTGGTGCACCAAAGAGTATCATTTTCGTTATTGTTTCATTTGCAGTCGTGCTATTTATCCTGCCATTCACAACCTTCTCTCTTATCATCTTCATACCGATTATGATGATTTGGGGAGCGCTAAGCTGGAGTTTATCACCACCACAGCAAAGCTACTTGATTCAGACAGATCCTGCTACTTCCGATATTCAGCAAAGCTTTAATAATTCGGCTTTACAGATCGGTATTTCAATGGGATCAGCGTTTGGCGGAATCGTAATCACTCAAACAGACACGATTTCACATGCAGCTTGGTATGGCGGTGCACTTGTACTTGTTGCGTTAGCATGTGCAGTCTTTTCTTTAACGAGAAAAACAAATGGAAGAGAAGAAAAAATTTCCACTGCCCATCAATCGAATATGTAAGGTTAAAAGCACCATTCGTTTCATAATCGAATGGTGCTTCTTCTATTCATGGATGTATATTTTATAGATGGGTAAATCTGTAGATTGTTTCACGCCGATAAGGAACTCCTTTTTTTACTATTGAACTGGGGAAATGTTTATGTTTTACGCTGTTTGGCACATTTTGCACTTCTAGGCAAACACCTAAAAAATTTTGTGCGGGCGCTTCCTTAAACGAATAGCCACTGCCGATTTTATTTCCTGTATATACGACTAAAGCTTGCTCATTCGTTATAATCGTAAGTTTACGACCACTCTCTTCATCCAATAACTCGATTTCTTTTTTCTCCAATAGAAACGGATGATCTATGCCTCCGCTCGCCATTTTAACTTGAGAAAAATTACTACCAATGACTTCTCTCAAATATTTCTTTTCGTTAAAGTCAAATACTGTTCCAATTACATATTCTATATTGCCCAGCGGTAACCCCTGCTCATCAATATAAAGCATTCCTCTACTGGAAAATTTTAATGTATGCCCTTCAATCGTACGCTTTAAATTTCCGCTTAGATTAAAGTAACTATGATTTGTACAATTTAAAATTGTATCAGCATCACTTATACCTTCATACGAAATAATTAGCTCGTTACTGGCTGTTAATGTATAGGTTATAGACATATTTAACTCTCCAGGAAAATCAACGGATTCAAAATTAAAAAAGTATTTTACAAACTGTCCACGCGAGGATACACCTGTTTCAAATTGCCATAGCTGATTGTGAAAGCCGTCATTTCCGCCGTGCAATAAATGGTGTCCCTCATTTGCCCTCGCTTGAAAAGAAACTCCATTGATTTCTAAAATAGCATCTTCAAGACGGCCTGCAAAAGGTCCAATCGCCGCACCAAAAAACTGCGGATCTTGTTTATATTTTTCTGCCGTATCAAATGAACAAACAACATTCTCAATTATTCCATTAGCATCAGGGGTAGCGATTGCCGTAATCGTACACCCTAATGTACAACTGCTTACATACATCCCATTCGTATTCGTTAAAATAACTTCATAAACGGGATGCTTGTTTATTTGACCAAAAGATCTAACTTCAATCATTGCAAACGTAATCAGCCAATACGATTTGTTGATTTGTGTCTACCGATTGCTGAATCGCGTGCAAAATCCCCACGTTTTTGCGTGAATAATTATGCTGTACTGTCAGGGCTCCATTAGTACGTACAGCATTGGAGAAGTATTCAACCTCTTGCTTGTATATATCTCCTCCGGTTTGTTCGATACGTTCTGTTGTTAAAGTATTGATAGTAATTTGTCCATTCCCGCTTAGACGGTCTGGTCTAAATGCATTTTTAACTTTTACCGTTCCCTTCGTCCCCACTATTTCATATTCATTTCGTTCTGTCATATCAAAACTACAATCGATCATTCCGTGGATTCCATTTTCTAACTCTACTATTCCAAACGCAGAAATATCGACAGTAGTTTTTGAATCTGCAACCCTTTTAAATGAAAGTGACTTAACGTCATTTCCCAAAATGAGTTGCATTGCATGAACCGAATAACAACCAACATCCCAGATAGCACCCCCACCTTTTTCTGCGTTCATGCGAATGTCACCTTTACGATCTGTTAAATAAAATGAGTGACTTGATTTAAAAAGTTTTACTTCACCAATTTCTCCAGAATCAATAATTTCTTTTACTCGCATATGCTGTGGATGAAATTGGTACATGAACGCTTCCATAAACTGTACATTCTCTTCATTACAAACTGTAATCATTTCTTCTAAATCAGCTTCATTTAATGCAGCAGGTTTTTCACACAAAATGTGCTTTCCTGCCTTTGCTGCTTTAATGACCCACTCTTTATGTAAATCATTTGGGAGTGGAATATAAATTACTTCTACCTCATGATCATTTAATAATTCATCATAACTCTCGTAAGCTCTTTCGATTCCTAAGTTTTCAGCGATCGCATGTACCTTTGGACCACGGCTGGCAATTGCAATGACTTCCGCATTTTCAGCACGTTTTATAGCCGGAATCAGTTGCGTTTGCGCAATATTGGCTGTACTTAAAATACCCCATTTTACTTTGTTCATTATGAATTCCTCCCTAGCGAAATAGTTTTAATTGTTCATTTAACGCTTTTGTCTGAATGTAAATCTGTTGATATACCGCATATAGTTGATTGTATATTTCAACATTCTCAGGATTCGGTTCAAATTTCCCTTCTACTTGAACACAAACCTGAACAGCTTCTTCAAAATCTGTGTATATATTCGCTCCTACCGCTGCAATCATACACGCACCGATACTTGGCCCTTGCTCATTTTTTAGTTTATACACCGTTACATTAAAAATATCGGCCTGCATTTGTAGCCAGACTGGACTTTTTGCGCCACCGCCGATAGAAACCATTTCGGTAATATCTTTGCCCGAGGCGCGGAAAATCTCTAACGAATCACGCAGTGAAAAAACGATTCCCTCCATCACAGCCCGCGCAAAATGTTGCTTTGTATGTGATGCATCTATGCCAATATAGCTTCCACGAATTGTAGAATCAGCATAAGGTGTGCGTTCACCTACAATATACGGTGTAAATAATAATCCGTTACTTCCGGGAGTAATTGTATCAATCCCCGCAAATAATTCATCATAAGACTGCCCTTCCGCAAATCTCTCTTTAAACCAGCTAAGGGCATGCCCAGCCGACAACGTAACCCCCATTGTGTAGAAAGCATCCTCTACAACATGGTTAAAATAGTGTACCTTTCCTTCAAAATCCTTTGTATTGGATTCCTCGTATGATAATAGAACTCCCGATGTACCAATACTGACCATTGTTTTACCATCGCCTGCAACACCAGAACCAATTGCCCCACAAGCATTATCCGCACCACCAGCATAAATCTTAGTTGCGGTCGTTAATCCTGTGCTTTTAGCAAATTCCTCTGTCAATTGCCCCACTTCTGTTGCCGATGACACAAGCGGTGGACATATTGCTAAATCAATTCCCAGCACTGCAGCTATTTCCTGACTCCATTCGCTCTTTTCTATATCCAGTAATAATGTGCCTGCCGCATCGGAATAATCCATATGCAAATTTCCAGTCATCACAAAACGCACATAATCCTTAGGTAATAGAAAAGTTTTTATCGCTTTGAAAATTTCCGGTTCATATTCCTTTACCCATAGAATCTTTGGTAACGTAAAACCTTCAAGAGCATTATTTTTAGTAATTCTCAGCAGGTCCTCCTGCCCAACTTGTTCAATAATTTGCTTACACTGCTCTGTTGTCCGCGTATCATTCCATAAGATTGCAGGTCGAAGAATATCATTATTTTCATCAAGTAGCACCAATCCATGCATTTGTCCAGAATAACTAATCCCTATAATAGTAGAAACATCTCCTGTAAACCGTTTAACAATTTCCTGAATTGCCGCTTTAGTTCCAGTCACCCAATCATTTGGATTTTGCTCTGAGTAACTTGGCTTTTCATGAACAAGCGGATAGCTCCTTGATGCTTCATCGACAATAGTTCCTTGCTCATTCATTAACAGTGCTTTTACAGCACTTGTTCCTAGGTCAATCCCGATTACATACTTCATATTTCTGCCTCCACCCGTATACTGCATAAAAGGCTAGACCAAAAGTATAAATCTTTTGCTCTAGCCTCAAAAAGCTTCTTGACCCCAATTATTCAGCTATAACATTTAAAATGTACTGATTTATAATCATTTTCAATTTTTCTGTGCGACCTGAGCTGTTTTTAACTTCCCCAAGCCCTAAAGCATATTCTTCCAACTCTTTGAAGCCGACAGTCCCATCAACAATTTGTTTGCCAATGCCTTCGTTATAACTGCTATAACGATTATCTACGAAGTTTTCCAACACACCATCCTCCAATAGCTTGTGGGCAACCTTTAGTCCGACAGCAAATGAGTCCATTCCCGCTATATGTGCATAAAACAAATCATCCTGCTCAAATGATCCACGGCGTACTTTTGCATCAAAGTTCAAACCGCCCTTTCCGAGGCCGCCATTTTTCAAAATTTCATACATCGCTAACGTGTTTGTGTAAAGATCTGTAGGGAATTCATCCGTATCCCATCCAAGTAATGTATCGCCCTGGTTGGCATCCACTGAGCCCAGCATACCGTTAATACGTGCTGTATGTAACTCATGCTCAAATGTATGCCCGGCTAATGTTGCATGGTTTGCTTCTATATTGAATTTGAATTTGTTTTCTAATCCGTACGTACGCAAGAAACCAATCCCTGTTGCTACATCGAAGTCATATTGGTGTTTTGTCGGCTCTTTTGGCTTTGGTTCAATCAAGAATTGACCTTCATAACCAATTTCTTTTGCATAATCTACCGCCATGTTCAAGAACTTACCAAGATTATCTTGTTCTAACTTCATATTTGTATTAAGCAGTGTTTCATAGCCTTCACGACCACCCCAGAAGACATAGTTTTCAGCACCTAAACGCTTCGCTACTTCCAAGCCCTTTTTCACTTTCGCAGCCGAATAGGCAAAAACATCTGCATTCGGTGAAGTCGCAGCACCGTGAACAAAGCGTGGGTTTGAAAACATATTGGCTGTATTCCATAGGAGCTTAGTTTTTGATGTAGCCATGTATTTTTCCATCATGTTTATAATTTCATCCAGGTTTTTATTCGTTTCCGCCAATGACTGGCCTTCCGGTGCAACGTCTACATCATGGAAGCAAAAAAATGGCACATTTAACTTTTCATAAAATTCAAATGAAGCTTCTAAACGTGCCTTTGCTAGGTCCATGCCGGAAAATCTGTCCCATGACCGCTCCATATTTCCTGCACCAAACGGATCTCCGCCATCATACGTAAATGTATGCCAATAGGCTACTCCAAAACGTAAAGTTTCCTCCATCGTTTTCCCACCAACAACTTCCTCTGGATTGTAGTATTTAAATGCTAAATCACTTGTTGATTTTGGTCCTTCATACTTGATTGCTGAGATATTGCTGAAATATGACATATAATATTCCCCCGATTTATTTATGTTTAGAAATGATGTCAACCCATACCGCCAAAATTAAAATCAAACCTTTTACGATATACTGCCAGTATGCGCCGATATTCATCATCGACATTCCGTTATCAATACTTGCCATAATCAGTGCACCAATAATCGCACCAAAGATCTTCCCTTTACCGCCCATTAAAGATGTACCGCCAATTACGCAGGCTGCGATGGCATCCAGTTCATAGCTGTTCCCAGCAGAAACTGTTGCTGCATTTAAACGTGCTGTTAATAACACACCTGCCACACCTGCCAATGCACCCATGCTGATAAATACATATAACGTATTTCGCTTAATATTAATTCCGGATAATGCTGCTGCTTCCGGGTTGCCGCCTATTGCATAAATCCGGCGTCCAAATGCCGTTTTTGTTGTAATAAACATGAAAATAAGCGCAATTACCGCTACAATTAAAAACGGGATTGGAATACCTAAATAACGATTCAACATATACGTAATGACTACTAGAACAACAGAATAAACTGTCACTTTTCCGTAATCGATTACAGAAGGCAATAATAATAAGCCCATTTCCTTACGCTTTCTACGACTATTTACCGTGAAAGCTATCATTAAAATAACGGCTATAGCAGCTATAATATAACCTGGTATAAATGGTAAGTAACTGTTCCCGATTTGTTTAAAACTTGGGTTTAATGATGAAATCGTTTGACCATCCGATAGGCCGATTAAAACCCCTCGGAATATCAACATACCGCCAAGGGTAACAATAAATGCTGGTACTGCTCGGTATGCCACCCACCATCCTTGCCATAATCCAATTAAACCTCCAATTATAATTGCTGCGAGGACAACAACCGGTGTACTCCATCCTTGCCAAACTTGCAGCATCGCGGCAATTCCACCGGTAACTCCGACAATTGAACCTACCGACAAATCGATGTGACCTGCCACAATTACTAATGTCATTCCTACCGCAAGTACAGCTATGATTGACATTTGGGTAAATAAATTAGAAATATTACGAGAAGATAAGAATTCTCCGTCAGTAAAAAATGTGAAAATAATAGCAATAAAAATTAAAGCAAGAATTAAGGTATAGGATTGTAAATCGAATTTGAAGGATAATTTACTTTCTTTTTTGATTGTCTGTTCATTAATCACGTTTTTCCCCTCCAGTTGCACACATCATTACTTTTTCCTGCGTTGCTTCTTCTCTTGTAAATTCACCCGTAATTTTCCCTTCACACATAACAAGAATTCGATCTGACATTCCTAAAACTTCGGGCAGCTCAGATGAAATTAGTACAATCCCTACACCTTGTTGAACGAGCTCATTCATAATTTTATAAATTTCATATTTAGCACCAACATCAATCCCTCTAGTAGGTTCATCTAAGATTAATAGTTTTGGATTGTTCATAATCCATTTACTCAAAACAACCTTTTGCTGGTTTCCGCCACTTAGCTTTCCTACCTCTATGTCTAGATTAGGTGCTTTTAATTTCATCTTGGTTGTAATCTCTTCTGCTGCTCTTACTTCAAGTGCTTGGCTAATCACATTTAGTTTCATCACCTTGTTTAATGCAATTAGTGTCGTATTTTTTGCTATATCCATTCCTAGTACTAGACCGTAGCGCTTACGATCTTCCGATACATAAGCAAATCCTTCTTTAATGGCATCTGCCGGTGATTTAATTGTTACGGTTTTATCATTTAATTTGACCGTACCTTCTTTTTTACCAGGCATTCCGCCAAACAAACTAATAAACAGCTCTGAGCGGCCGGCTCCCATCAAGCCGGAAAAGCCTACAATTTCACCCTTTTTAACATTGAAATTTATATTAGATACAACTTTTTTTCCTGATTTATTGTATGAAGTGTAGTTTTCTACATGTAATACATTTTCATCACTAATTTCATGCACCTCATAAGGGAATAACTCCGTCAGTTCACGACCAACCATCTTTGTAATGATCATTTCCTCAGTGAGATACTCGATGGAATTCGTTGAGATTGTCTGACCATCACGTAAAATTGTTACAGAATCAGCCAGCTCCATTACTTCTCCTAATTTGTGCGAAATGTATATGCATGTTACACCTTGTTTTCGAAGTTCATTTAACAATTTAATTAAAACAGCTACATCACTTTCTGTAAGAGCAGCTGTCGGCTCATCTAAGATTAGAATATCCGTTTCCTTCGTCAGGGCTTTTGCAATTTCCAGAAGTTGCTGCTTTCCTACCGTTAATTCGGATACCTTCATTTGTGGGTCCAGATCTAAACCAACCTTTTCAAGTGCTACCATCGAATTTTTATAAATTTCATTCCAATTAATAACGGCCGAGCGCATTAAATCATGTCCTAAAAATAAATTTTCGGCAATCGTCATTTCACCAACCAATGCCAGTTCCTGATAAATAATTGCCACTCCTGCATCTTGTGATTCCTTAATATTTTTGAAACTTGCTTCTTTACCTTTGATTAAAATTTTCCCACTGTATGTGCCCGCCGGATAAACGCCGCTTAATACTTTCATCAAGGTCGATTTCCCTGCACCATTTTCACCACATAAAGCATGGATTTCACCTTTTCGGACTGAAAAAGTAACATTGTCCAGAGCCTTAACACTTGGAAACTCTTTTGTTATTCCTTTCATTTCTAAAACATATTTTGTCATGTTTCCACCACCATTCTCGATATCCTCATTTAGAAGAAAGGAGGGAAATTCTCCCCTCCTTTTGCTGTTATTTACGGACGGTCACTTTCCGGAACATTTTTATATACATCATCATAGCTATGGAATTCATCTTCAATAACTGTTGTCATAAGTTCATCTTTACCTACTGAAATTGGGTCCAGCTTAATGAATGGAACATCCATCTGGCCATTGTTTACAGAATCCGTAGCAGTAACTTCCTCACCTTTTGCTAATTGAACCGCTACTTCTGCACTCTTTTCAGCAATTGCTTTTATTGGCTTGTAAACCGTCATTGTCTGTAATCCCTCTGCAATACGCTGAACACCTGCCAGGTCAGCATCTTGCCCAGAAATTAGTACTTTACCAGCTAATCCCTGAGCTTCTAACGCCTGAATTGCGCCACCCGCCGTATTATCATTTGAAGCAACGACAACATCAATATTGTTTTTGTTTGCAGTTAATGCGTTTCCCATAATTTTTAATGCTTCATTTGCATCCCAGTCTTTCGCCCACTGATCGCCTACAATTGTAATATCACCTTTATCAACTAATGGCTGAATAATATTCATTTGCCCTTCACGGAACATTTTTGCGTTGTTATCCGTTGGAGATCCCCCCATTAAGAAGTAGTTTCCATCAGGTTTTAAATTCACTAAATACTCCGCTTGCATCTCGCCCACACGTACATTATCAAATGAAACATATGCACTGATATCTGCCCCGTTAATCAATCGGTCATATGCTAATACTGGAACGTCTTCTGCATTTGCCTGCTCCACAACAGTAGATAAAGAATCAGAATTAATCGCAATAATTACTAATGCATCTAAATCCTGAGACAGCATATTTTGTATTTGCGATAATTGCTTTGCTTCATCACCATTTGCAGACTGCACTACGACTTCTGCACCCATTTCTTCGGCTTTAGCTACGAAGAAATCACGGTCATGCTGCCAACGTTCTAATGTTAAGTCCGATACCGATAAACCAATCTTCAATTTATCCCCTGCTGAATCACTTGAGCTAGCCTTGCCTGTGCTTGAATCTCCTGCATCCTGCCCACAAGCCACCAATAACATTGACATTACTAACAGAATCCCAAAAAGAAAGCCCTTACATTTATACATGAACTACACCCCTTCTAATATTTGTAATATTCTTAATTTAAAATTAGGATAACATGTTAATATTTGTTTGTCTATTGGATGAACAAAGTTTTTTTGTTATACTTTAATTAAATTTATGATCGTTTTGTATTGGAGGGATTGTTACTTTGTCATGGAATCAACAAATAGGGAAAAAGTTCAATAAGCAGCAAATTTTAAATTATATTTTCTCTAAAAGAATCGTTTCTAGAGGAGAAATCATTGAAGAAATAGGGTTAAAAAAAGCAACTGTTGCAAATCTAGTAACTGAACTAATAGAGGACCGATTAATCGTAGAAGATGGAAAAGATTTTTCAACTGGAGGGAGAAGATCCCGGTTATTAAGGTTTAATGAAACAGCTGGCTTTGCACTTGGCATTGATATTGGCGTTAACTATTTATATGGTGCAGTTTTTAATCTAAAAGGGGAAATTGTTTTCGATAATCTCCAACTCGTACCAACAATCCAACTTGACGCGTATTTAAAAAGTATTTTGGATTTAATAAAATTACTCATGGAAAATGTACCCCCTAGCCCATTCTCGATCGTCGGATTAGGCGTTGCTGTTCCTGGTTCCGTTAATAAAGACGGTGTCATTATTATTGCGCCCAATTTACGGTGGGAAAATTTTGATATTAGCAGCTATTTACGTGATCACTTTGACTTCCCAATCTATATTTCGAATGAGGCCAATGCTGGTGCTTATGCAGAATATATTTTTGAAAATAATAAAGAAACTTCAAATCTATTATATTTAAGTATAGGAATCGGGCTAGGTGTCGGAATTATTATTGATCATAATATTTATCTAGGGGTTAACGGTTATTCGGGCGAAAGCGGACATGCCATCATACATATGAATGGACGTAAATGCACATGCGGCCGTAATGGATGTTGGGAAGCATATGCCTCAGAATATGCCCTTATCCATGATGCAACTTATATGCTAAAAGAAAGAGAATTAACATTAGAGCAGATAATTACTTTAGCTGAAGAGGGCAATGAAGATGTTATACAGTTATTCAAGGAAACCGGGTACTATATCGGTCTCGGTATCACCAATTTAATTCAAACATTTAACCCGGAAAAAATTATTATTGGTAATCGAATTATAAAAGCGCAAAAGTTTATCGAGCAATCAATATTAGATACAATTCACTCTAATACTATGCATTTTCAGCGGGATAACTATTCTGTGCAATTTTCGAAATTAAAGGATCGTGCAATTGCCCTCGGTGCTGCCTCCTTTATTATTGATCAGTTCATTCAACTTCCATTTGATTAATTTCCACTTTAATACCCTAAGTTTATACTAAACATATCTGTTTTTGTTAAAAAATGTATATTATGTTATGATAAGAAAGCCTATAACACTCTCGAATAAAAGTCATATTATTGGAGAAAACAAATGGAAAACCTTAATTTATTACTAGAAAAAAACAGTCATCTGGAAAGCGAGCGTCTTTTTTTACGTCCGATTTCTATTGAGGATACTGAAGATATGTACGAATATACTGCGGATGAGGAAACGACGAAATTTCTTTATCATGCACACAAAGATCTGGAACAAACGAAGAAGATGATTGAGAATTATTTTATGAAAGAACCTGCCGGGAAGTATGCAATTGTATTAAAAGAAAGCAATAAAATGATCGGTGCAATCGAGTTCCGTGTCCATGAATGGAATAAAAGCGGGGAACTCGGCTTTACATTAAACCGCAGCTTCTGGGGAAAAGGCTATATAACAGAAGCAAGCAAAGTAATATTGGCCTTAGCCTTCAATACACTCAGCTTAGAACGTGTATTTGCTGAATCTCACGTTCAAAATGCGGCCTCCGCTAAAGTTATGCAACGTTTAGGGATGACCCATGAAGGAACGATGCGAAAAAATCATATGATTAAAGGTACTCTCGTAGATAGTGTTTATTACTCTATATTAAAAGAGGAATTCTAATCGCTTTTACACCCTAAAATAGAATTATTAAAAAAAGCCCTTCAGTCTGCAGCAAACAGAATGAAGGGCTTTTTCATATTCAACAGTTATGAAAACCGGTCCATGATTAGAATGGATTTGTATTCATTAATGTCGCGTTTTTAATGTACATGCGATTGTTCAGCTTTAATTGAGCAATAATATAATCCGCAATATCTTCAGGGTGCATATATTGATCTCTTTTTTCATCAGGCACTAAGTTCAGTGCATCCGCCAAATCTGTTGCAATCGTACTTGGCGCTAATGCTGTTACGCGAATATTGTTACGGCGCACTTCTGCAGCAAGTGACTCGGTTAAGCCGATGACACCGAATTTAGAAGCACTGTATGCACTTGATGTTGCCGCACCGTTTAAACCGTTTGTTGATGAAATATTAATAACATCACCCGCGTTTTTCTCGATTAATTGCGGTACAATTGTGTGCGATACATAAAAAGTACCCATTACGTTAATGTCGACAATTTCTTTAAATTCTGCCGGATCCATGTCCACGAGCTTTTCAAATTTCCCGACACCTGCATTGTTAACTAAAATATCCGTTAACCCCAACTTTTCTTTTAGATGGGCAGCAGCCTTCTGTACTTGTTCTAAATTCGAAACATCCGCCACTGCATAAGCAGCTTTAACGCCATGGCTTTCAATTTCTTTCGCTACTTGCTGTAGTGCCTCTTCCGAACGTGCAATGATCCCTACGTTCACACCCTCTTTTGCTAATGCTACCGCTACCGCTTTACCTATTCCGCGTGCAGCACCTGTTACAACCGCTACTTTACCTTGTAATGACTGACCCAATTTTATCGTCTCCTTCAAACATTATTTCAATAAAATTTTAACATAGTGAACTTCCATACGTCTTATTTTGCGATTGAACGATATAGATATACTTTTTAATTGCTACGATTAGATAAACCTACAATAGACTCAATTCGTCCTCTGTTATAACGTTGCGTCATAATAAATGGGAAGTTGGCGAAGAGTGCATAGGCGATGTTAATCCAGCCTGCCCAAACAGGATTCCATATGAAAAAAAGGGGCGCTGGCAAAATTAGCAGCCAATGCGTTATCTCCGCTCTTTTTGTTTCAGCTGCAAAAATCTTTAAATCTTCCCGCTTTGTACCGTGCAAATGGCTTTTATTATAACTTTTCTTTGCAATCGAAGACCCATCAATTAAGTGCCTTTTCCATTTCTTCACTAAAAATAACCGGTTCCATATCTTCCCGTTTTCCTCCCACTCTGCAATACGGAGAAATACAACATCCTTCAAAAAATAGCGTAAAGGAATTTTGAAACAGAGCGCTGAAATCGAAAAATGAAGAACAAGCCATACCATTATATTAACAATGAGAAGCCAAATTGCATTTATGACTGTCATACCTCTCTCCTATTACACTTTGATTTTTCTGCCTTTCCACATGACCGAATGTAAAACATGTGTGCGATATAATGAATATAAAAATACGGCTGTAAAAAATAAAACAAAAAAAGGATAGAACAAGAACATCGTGAGATGAAAATTCCCTGCTCTTCTCGCCAGAAAATACACATGCCCTCCGTATAATAAGTAGACAATAATTCCGCATAAGAGCGCCACAGAAGATTCCGTCAAAAAAGCGAGAATTGGTGCCAACACTGCCATTATGACACCAAAAATCCAAAGCTGAATGAGCATCATAACAAATCTATGAGTAGACTGTGAAGCTGTTGCCAGATTTTTTGTCCAGCCTTCCAATAATTGTTTCGGTCCCTCTTCATACATACGCATATTAATAATCCCTTTGCCGGCATAATTGGTTACCGGTAAGTCTTTAGCTAAAAAAACATCACTCAGTGCAAAGTCATCCATAATCGACTCTTCCGCCGCCTCATGCCCCCCTGTTGAAATATAGCTCTCCTTATCACAAAGGATACATGGTCCAAATGATCCTGCCGTTGCAAACTTTCCTTTCCAAACGGTAAATACATTCATTCCTGTCAGCACAATAATATTAAATATTACGGATAAATTTTCGTAACATTTTACAATCCGGTGATACGGTTGAATGGATAAGATCCCTTTTCCTTCTTGCTTGCTGAAGCTATTCATCATGCGCTCAAGGCTGTCCTCATCGGCAAGCTGAACATCCGCATCTAAAAACAGCAGCCATTCTCCTTTTGCAGATTGTGCCCCGTACGCACAAGCATTGGATTTACCCGGGCTCATCCCGCCTACTTTTTTACTATTTAATACCTTCGCTCCGTATGACAATGCAACTTCAGCAGTATGATCCGAGGAACCATCATCGACTACAATTATTTCAAAACGCTTCCAACTTTGCTGCTGGAGTGATTTTAACAATGGCGGTAACCGAAGCGCTTCATTTCTGGCTGGTATGATGATCGACAATGCAGGTAATGGCTGATTCCCCTCTTTTGCTGGTGGTTTTCTTGTAGACCAAAACATCAGCACACCACATAATAATCCGAGTAAGGATAGTATTTGCACAACCAAATACAAAGTTTCCATTGATCATGTTCCTTCCATTTGCTTTTGTCTAATAGCTAATACGCTGTCTACTTCAGCCTGTCTCTTTCCATTAGTTTCTTCGCCACCTGCTGCCCGCTAAGCGTAACCATTGGCATGCCGCCGCCTGGATTGACGGTTCCCCCGACGAAATATAAATTGTCATAACGTTCACTTTGCTTCGGATGTTTAAATCCTTTATTCATTTTCTTATCGGATACGGTTCCGTAAATTGCCCCGCGGTCTGAAGAGTACGTTCGTTCAATATCATGCGGTGTCCACATATCCTTTGTGACAATACTTTCTCTAAGTCTGTCCAATCCCATATTTTCCAGCTTGATTAATACCTTTTCAGCAAACTCGGTATACTCCTGTCGAGTTAGGGGCTTCTCTTGAAGGTGAGGAATATGTGGAAGAATTTTCAGATTCTCATGGCCTGGCAGTGCTTGTTTTGGATCAGTTTTATTCACATTCACTAAATAAATGACCGGGTCATCAGGCAGTTCATGCTTATCAAAAATCAGATTCATTTGTTTTTTCATATTGTTGGAGAAAAAGAAATTATGATGGGCAAGTTGCGGATAGCTATTTTTAACCCCTAAATGTAAAACAAGCCCCGAGCTTGCGGGTTCGAATTTTTTATCTAATTTATCGGTATAACTTTCTTTTTCTTCTGTTAATTGTTTGTACGTTGGGATGACTTCCATATTGGAAACAAAATAATCGGCAGTCAACTTCATTCCATCATCTGTATAGGCAGCTGTAATAACTCGTTTGTTTTTATCTAATTTCACGATCTTTTTCCCAAGATGGAATGTCACACCAATCTCCTCTGCTAACTTCACTAAAGCATTTGCTAAATTATGCATTCCACCAGGTACATACCAAATTCCCTGGGCATGCTGCATGTAAATCATCATATTTAGAACAGCCGGCGCATGATAGGTGGAAGATCCAACATACTTTACAATATAACTTAGCATATCCCGGAATTGCGGGTTCTTTATTCTTTTATCAATTGCATCAAACATTGTGGAAGATAAATCAAATTTCCGCAATGATTGAAACGTACCGTGATATTGGAGCACTTCCTTTAAATTGTCTAACCCTTGATTAAAGTACCCTTGCTCCGTTATTTCATATAATCCTTTAGAATATTCCAGTAGTTTTTTGTATTGTTTAATGTCTTTTTTCGTTAGAGAAGGATTCAAGTTCTCCATATCCTGTAAATCCTCAAATAAATCAAGTGTATTACCGTCCGGGAAAAATGAGCGCCATTGATGCTCCAATCGCTGAACCGGAACATAATCGCTCATTTGTTTTCCGCTTTGCTGAAATAAAGTTTCGAATATATGAGGCATCGTTAGTATGGATGGACCCAGGTCAAAACCAAAACCATCCTGCTCCAAACGGTTCAACTTTCCGCCGAGATGATGATTCTGTTCGTATAGGTCAACATTGTATCCTTTTTGCTGAAGTGAGATCGCAGCTGATAAACCACCAAGCCCTCCGCCTATTACAATCACCTTTTTCTTACCTAACATATTGTGTTTCCCCCTCTGTAATCTTTTTGTTTAGACTCGAATCTGCCCCCTCCCGGCAGTGCATCCTTTTCAAACAGCTCCACCTCGTATCCCTCTTGTTGCAAGCGAATTGTACTTGCCATTCCTGCTGCACCCGCTCCCATAACAATGACTTTTTATTCATGAGCTCCCCTAATAATTATTCGGTTACGTTCGTTCATCCTTATGTATATAGATAGATTGCCTTCCACTTAACATTATACAATAATTGCAAAAATGTATAACCTTTTAATCGTCGTGTATCTTTATTTTTTTATTTTCCTTCTAAATTGCTTATCCTTTTTATCTCAATTTAATCCTAATCTAAGCGTATTCTTTTGTTTTATTTTAAACTCCATAGTTAAATCCTTTTACAATTTATAAAAGTTGTATAACGTTTAAGAACGAGTATCCAGCAAAACTACAACCAAAAAGACTCTAATTCAAATTGAATTATGTCTCTTTTAGACTATACTTAGCTCTGTTATTTTAACCTTGCCACTAGTTACATTCTCTTGAAAAATGTAAACTGATTAGCATTATAAATACATAGCACTGCTTATTACGGCGTTGCCTATATGCAATGTATTGTTTGATATGTTCAATATTTATATTCGTTAGTTTCTCTTTCGTTGTTTTCAGCTCACCATCCTGCCGTTTATGCTTTTTACTTTCCCAATACGATGAGTTTTTACACCCATTTTTTGTGAATTATATCGATGCAGCAAAAGTTACTGGAACCAAATGTTTAAAACATTACTAATTGTTCTATATTGATTTGTTGTTCCATCATTAGTTGCCCAACAATATTTCCAAATTTTATCTAGAATAAAATTGTATATATAATTTCCTAATGAGAAAACCGTATTATATTCACCTACCTCACGAATGAATATCAGTTAAGTTTAATGTAAATTGTTAATCTGCTGGGCTGTTTGCCTGTAATGGGTCTATAATATTTCTATATTTGGACAAAAAAAGGAACGACCCTGCTCCGACTTAAATGTCTAAAGCAAAATCGTTCTTATAAATAAATAGCCAACCATCCATACTTTACCCTAGCTAAAAACTTTCTAATCTTTAATAGGGTTTCTATACTAGTTAATATTCACTAAACTTATATTTTATTCCTCATTAGGGCTATTTTTTAAAAAAAAGAAGAGAGAACAATCTATCTAAGTTTGTTTTTTCTATATTTCTGCACAATTTGCTTATTTTCGCACTATAATTTTCAGAGTATTTAAAATATAATGGATAATAGAGAATGAGAAAATAAGGGGACTCTTTTTCTTATATTTATATTTTATTGAAAGCGTTGGCGTCATCTGCTCTTGTATAAGCTCTTATTTTGGCGTTGGTTCTACTTTTCATTCAGAACTTTCCACTTTGACACCAATGCTTTCTACTTTCACTTAATTTGATTCAACTTTTACGCCAAAAAGTTCTACTTTCCGGCAAAGGGTTTCTACTTTCCACACTTAACATTCAATATTTCTTACAAAAACAACTGTTCAACACATAAGGGGGATGGGTATGACTATTTTAAATGGGTTAAAAGTTTTGGATTTTTGTTCGCTATTACCGGGACCGCTTGCGTCAATGATGTTTGCAGATCTTGGGGCAGATGTTATTCATGTGGAATCAGAGCGCCGTGTTGATTTAATGCGGATTATGCCGCCTTATGATGAAGATAAGGAATCTTACTTCCATCAGCATTTAAACCGCTCAAAAAAATCTTTGCAGCTCAATTTAAAGTCTGAGGAGAGCATTGAAATTATTAAAAAGCTTATCCAAGATTATGACATTGTCATTGAAGGGTTCCGCCCGGGTGTGATGAAGCGTCTTGGAATTGACTATGAAACATTGCGCGAATTCAATCCGCGCCTCATTTACTGTGCGATTACAGGCTATGGACAAACCGGACCATATGCAACACGGCCAGGCCATGATAATAACTACTTATCAATTGGCGGAGTGCTCAATCATTCCCGTTTAAAGGATAAAAAACCTGTTGCAATGGGAATTCAAATCGCGGATATTGCCGGCGGGACAATGCATGCTGCTGTCGGAATATTAGCGGCTGCTTTTCACCGTGAAAAAACAGGCGAAGGGAAATTTATTGATGTCTCGATGACCGATGCGGTGTTTTCCATGAATGCTTTATATGGCACACAATATCTCGGAAGCGGCCGTCCGCCTCAGCCAGAAGAGGAAATTTTAAACGGCGGAACATTTTATGATTACTACCGTACGAAAGACGGGCGCTATTTTTCAGTCGGCAGCCTGGAGCCTCAGTTCCGTAAACTGCTATGTGAAGCGCTTGGCATCCCGGAACTGATCGACAGCACATTTAATGACTCCTACTATACACAGCAACGCTTTAAGGAAGCGGTTACCGATGCGTTTTGCTCGAAAACATTTAATCAGTGGCTAGAAATTTTCAATGAAGACTTCCACGGATGTGTGGAGCCCGTTCTTACATTTGACGAAGCTTGCGAACACCCGCAAATAAAAGAAAGGAATATGCTTGTAGATGTTCAGAAACCGGATGGATCCTCGCAACGCCAAATTGGAACTGCCCTGAAAATAAGCGGGGTTGAGCCGACTTATAAACATGTCGGGGCAAAAATGGGTGAACATACCGAGGAAATTTTAGCTGCATATGGTTATAGTAAAGAACAAATCGAGCAACTAACTAAAGCAGGGGTATTACAGTAAAATAAAAAGGTGAGGCATGCATCGGCATTGCCTCACCTTTTCTTTTTTAACATAGAGCTACACGGCGCTCAATAAATAGGCGCAAATCTTGGAAATGATGCGGTATAATCAAATATTTCTTATAGACCGCTAATAGTTTCTCCACTAAAAGATCTTCTTCTGCCCAAAACAGTATTTTCAACAAGTTGCAAATATGCTGTGATGTCATTTCAGCGACATGATAATAAGCGCTGCCTTTTTTTAAATATTGCTGTTGCCAAATAATGATCGATTCCCTGATATTTTGTGGCGAACCATCAACGAATAGAGCAATATCGCGTTGAACAGTGGCTTCGATCATATGCAGCATCGTTTCCGTTTCATCGGCATGCAGCAGCTGAAATACCGCTGTACATGACGCGAGCTCATTATTTTTCAACAGCTCCATCCCAAGCCCAAACTGCTCTTCTTTTACAACACTATTAATCAGTTCATAAAAGACATGCTCCAAGTAGTTTTCCCGGTAATCTTTCACAAGTGTATCAGGCTGCGGGTTCATGCTGCTCAACACGTCAGCATATTCAACGACAAGTTCAATCGCATGATTATTAATCCGCTCTTCTTCAATTAAATACATACCCTGCAGTAAAATACTCCGATAATCTCTTTTATAAACCGCCTCCTGAAATAACATATAGCCAAGCAGTGTTTGTTCTTTCATATTTAATGCAAACTTTCCGGTCGACCAATTTTCCAGTAATGCGTGAATGCATTTTCGAAGCTTCAGCATATGGCGTCGTCCACTTGTAAAATGCGTTCGGACATTTAATAGATGCAGCTGCTTTACTTCATCAGATTTCGGATTTTCATAATCAATCTTTTGTACGAGCTTATGAATAATAGTTGCAATCCGATTTGCCGTGAATTGTCCCGCAAGCAATGTTTTAAAATGTCTCATTAATTCAACGGGTCTTGTAATGTTCCTTAAGGGTACTTGTAAAAACATTGAATAAATCTTCTTCGCCCCAATTATTTTCCAGTACTTTTCATTTACAGAGTAAATTGGTTGCACAAAAAATTGATTGTTTACTTTGTACACATACATTTTCTCAAGTCCTGTTTGTTGACGAGATACAGGAACAGGTTTTGTATAAATAAATTCAATCAGCTGGTCAAATGCCACTTCCCCTTGTGTATGTAAAAATGAAAATAACGCTTTTCTGTTTTGCTGCTCGGCAAAATACTCCTTCATTTTTTCATTCACTGTATTCGTCTCGTGAAATGAATCATTACTATATAATTCTAGTTTACCCCAATATTTTTTGATTAACTGAAAGCAAAACTTTTCTGCACGCTCCTGCTCCAACAAAAATTCATTACTTTGTACAGTTGCACCCCAAATTGCAGTTTGTTTTACAAATAGAAAATCTTCCTCCAAAGCTTGCTCTAGCTTTTTTCCTGTTTGTCCGTCCGTCCGTTGAAAGAGCTGCTCATCAAATGAAAGCAACAACAAAGATCCCTCCATATATTCCACCTTATTTCTATACAAAAATATACCAAAAAATAATTGTGTATGTAACGTTTTAATTTTTTTACTTTTCTTGCACAAAAAAAGCATATCGTTTCATTTGTTCCAATTCGTATGAAATATTGCTTAGAACATACAAACTGATAAATAGAAAACGATATGCCTCTTCACTATTCATTATGCATAATAGAGGTCACAATAATTTTTGATGGATTGGCTTGCACTGGTTTACTTTTCGTTGCACGGTCATAAAAAATGAACAGCATCTTTCCTTCCAAATCTTTCTGATCAACGCGCTTTCCCGACAAATCCACAATTTCCGTTTTTTCATTAACATGGAGTTTAAGCTTCAGCTGATCACAGTAAAGCACCCGGTCAAATGCACCGACACATACCTCGCCCTCTTTATCAAACTGATCAAAAATAATGAGCAATGGTGTCGTATGTGGCGGGGAAACCATTGGCAACGGATTTCTGGAATCAATAAAGGCAATAATTTTCGCCTTAACCGGAATGGCAGATGCCCCAATTTGGTATCCGTCCTTTGTCATTAAAGGCGTTTTTGATGTAATTTGGAATATGACTTTCTTATTGCCGTCTTTTTCACTTATTGCTTCAATAATACCAATACCGGACTGAACGCTAATCGAGATGACAAGAGCTTCTATCTTCTTGATCAATGGCTGCATCGCTTCATCCCCTCTACTTTTCTAGTAATTTCCTAATTCCCGAAAAATAAAGAACAAAAACTTATCTAATTAACTATGATTTTACTGCTTTTTACGACTGATCAACGAAATTCAGTCATACTGGCGTTTAATGGTTTTAAACAGTCTCGCTTTTTTCAGAAGTGTTTTCGGCATTTGAACCGTAGCCGTCACAACACCCGGGTGCCTTCCTATTTCAATTCCACCGGTAATGGTTGCACGGTTTCTCACTTCTTCCACTGTCAGCTCAAATAATTTTGCTGCTCGTTCGAGTGCATTTTCTGTAGCCACGTTTAAGTTAGCTCCTGTTCCTACTACCGACAACGGGAAACTTTCCTCAACTTGCTTCACACCGAATTCTTCAGCCAACTCACGTGCAATGCGTTTTTCTTCTTTCGTAAAAGGTTTTGCAGTATAAGGCAAATCCTCTACATTCGGCAGCAGAATTGGACCGTCCAAATTTACTTTTTTCAATACACTCACCTGAAGCTGTACGATACCTGAGACATCTGTCGTATGTCCGGCAATTTCTCCATCACCTTGCATTGCATGCATATCTCCTACGTATACACCGCCACCAGGAACTTTTACAGGGCAAATGACAACAGCCCCTTCACGTACACGATTAATATCCATATGTCCATCTGTACGGTGAATATTCAGCTCGTCTTCGGTCATCGTAAATTCATGTGGTGCTCCGATTAATAATGTTCCGAAATCACCGGCATTATGAGAATCCGGCATTGCTTTTGATGGCGTTGTTCCAAGCTGTCCAACAAACGGACGCATTCTTGCAAGTACTCCGATCAAATCACTCGGCGCGAATAAAGTAATTGGATTTTGAACGGAATTTTCCGGAGTTCGCATATAGTTTTTGCTGTCTTGAGCAATCCGGCGTGCAGCCTCTTTTCCGACCGTTAATCCGACATTCCCTTTTGAATTAAATGTCATCGTATAGCCGTTTGAAATTTTAAATGGTGTTGTATCCGTCCCGCATGTCATACATTTTACCGATTCCTGACCGATACCCTGGACAATTGTCGGCGGATGGAGCTTCCCGCAACCCGGGCATTTCACTTTCACAAAAGGATCTCCGATAAAACGTTCATTCTGAGCTTCGTCTGTTCCTGAAGAAGTCGCAATCGATGTCACTTGAATCGACTTAATCTGAATAACAATTGCATCTCCGACTTCCGCACCTTCCACATATACCGGCTTCGTTACTTCATGTCCTCCGCGAATCGTCGGTGTGATCATTGGGCCCCAACAGCCAGGAGCTGTATTGGCAATAATCGTCCCCCCATCTTTTAATGGTCCTAACATCGGTGCATTCGGATTTAATACACCATCTGTAAATTCATTGACGAATATTGTTTCAGCAGCCTGAATGACTTGTTTTTCCCGGTATACCGATTCTCCTGTTATTTCTCCACTCACTGATGTTAGTTCATTTACCATCGGAATCCCTCTTCCCCTTTAATTTTAAGTAAATTCAGTAAATTTTGAAGCTATCTACATTATACAATTTTTTACACTATAAGTTTGGTTTGCCTTTATATAAAAGCAAAACTTTTCTCTATCTTATATAATGTGAACAACTAGTACATTATGCAAAAGTGGAACGGGAGGATAAAATTTTATGGATCAGAAGAAGACGGAAATCCTTTGGCGTGAGGAAAAGTATAATGTGATGTTTCACAGCCAAAATTACTATAATAAGATTCGACAGACGATGAAAAACAAGGCCGCTTATGAAGAAATTTCAGCGCTGATCGAACAGGCATTAAACTTAACGCCAACAGAAGGAAGCATGCGCAATACTTGCCAACATATGTGGGGCTATTTTAAAAAGGTTGCAACCGAAGAAGAGAAAAAACAGTATGAACAATTGATACAAACATCAAGCTTCAGCGAACTATTAACCTTTTTAAGACAATTGGCAGAGAAATATGGAGTAACATATTTACTGGAAAGCCGCGTTTTGGAGCGTTAAAAGAGGAGATTAATGAGGATAAAAAATCCCCTTAAAGATTTTTTTAAGGGGATTAATAATTAATATTTATAAGACTGCCCACCGTCAATCGGAATAACCGCTGCGTTGATGAAGTCAGCTTCGTTTGATAAGAGGAATGCCACTAAATAACCGACTTCTTCCGGCTTACCGAAACGTCTCATCGGATTCGGCTTTACAAACTCCTTACCGACTTCCTCCCAGTTATCGCCACCCATTTGGCGCAGTGATCCTTCTACCATTGGGGTCATGATTGCACCAGGGGCAATTGCTTTAATCGAAATCCCGTATTGGCCGTATTCAATCGCCGAGTTGCGCGTTAAACCGACAACGCCATGCTTACTTGCCGCATAGCCTGACTGGTTACCCACACCACGGATCCCGCCAACCGAAGCTGTATTGACAATCGAGCCGTATCCTTGCTCCTTCATTACTTTAAGCACATATTTCATACCATAGAAGACACCGTTTAAATTGACGGATATGACTTTATGAAATTCTTCAATTCCGTAATCACCAGTTAAATTTTGCTTTCCTTCAATTCCTGCATTGTTAAAGAAACCATCAATTTTGCCGAACTTCTCAACCGTTTGATTGACAAAATTTTCGACTTCGCTCTCTGTAGCTACGTTTGCTGTCACTAACAATGTTTCAGCATTTGGTGCCACTTCTTGCACTTTTTTCTTTGTTTCATCCAGTCCAGCCTGGTTTAAATCAACGAGTACAAGCTTTGCGCCTTCCTTTGCAATTTGCAATGTCGCAGCTTGTCCTAATCCCGAACCTGCACCGGTAACAATTATAACTTTTCCTTCAAAACGATTCATGAGTTGTCCTCCTTTGTTATGAAAAGCTCACCATCAGCATACAGTATTTTCTGTTTGAGTAAAATTTATAGCCCCTAAAAAATTTAATATTCTGTAAACTTTTATGTTATTTGGAAAAAGTATTTATAATATAGGATATATCATCACAAAAGTGAGGCATGGACCCGATATAGATTCGGATCCATGCCTACTAAAAATGTTATTTAAATCAGAAAAGCTCAAAAAGCCCGGCTGTTCGTTTATTGAATTCATCTAAGTTGATAGCAGCATCTACTGCTTCACGTACTTTCCTTTCTTGTTCTGCGTATTTTGCTGCAAAATGTTTTGCACCTGCCATCGTTGCTTTGTACTTTTCTACGATTGCTTCAATATTCTTTTCTTCTACTTCTGTCGGATGACAATGCTGAGCAATATCGAAAATTTCATCACCAGGACGATTTCCATCAGGAAAATACACGTGCGGCTCCGTACTGTCAAAAATACAGAATTTCAATTCAGGGATAATGACCATATCAATCGAATTGGAATCCAGTCCACACCAAACGAGTTGTACATCAAAGCCTCTGCTTATCGCTTCATTGGCTAATTTCTTCATCATCGAAGATTTCCCTGTTCCGGGATACCCTTTAATAAACAATCTCTTTTCAAGGTTTTGCGTAATGCTTTGTACTGTGTCTTGCGCTCCTGTTGGGGTTAATGTTCCGAGTAAGCGATGAGTAAGCTGGCCGGATTTCTGCCGATTCGTTTCGCCAAACAGATCGTTCGTCAACTCCGCAAACTGCTGATCCAACCCGCTCCATTCCATTTGCTTTCTCGTTTCCACTTCCCAGTCATCATGAATGTGAATAGCATCTGCAAGCTTGGCAAAGCATTGGTCATAATAGGCTTGTTTCGATTCGTTTACTGAAGACAAATTTCCATACAATGAAATGTATTGTTCATCCAAACAGTCATTCAGGGAAATGACATGATCCCGTATCCCCGGCAGTACCGGTTCTATTGACGGGTTTGTCGCTTGAACAATTAAAATCTGATGAGGGGCTTGAATATAAACAGCCTCGACCGTATTTTCAAATAAAGGATCATGGAAAAGCTCAATGTGGGCACCTTTTTCACAGTAATGAGAGCTAATTTTCTGCAGTAACTCAGAAACTTTGAAACCGTGTGCTCCCTTTAATAAATACACAGCTTTTGCTTCATCCATTAACTCTTTATAAATATTTTTAATACCCTGCCCTGTCATTGCCTGGCCGAAGAAATGTTTTGTCGTGCTAATAATGTCATCCTTCCATAACCTTGTTAACCTTATTTTTATGTTAACCGGCAAGAAAAGTTGCCATTTGCATTTTTATACATTCTATTTTCTGTTTATGCCTTAGTAGACCCGAAAAACAGTTTACGGACTTGGATAATAACTAACGGCACCAAAGATAATCCGTAAATCATTAAATATTGGTTACTCGTCAAATTAGCAACCTCAAATAACCCGTTGATCAGTACAAAGTTCAGTATTGTAAACCCGAGTAAAAAGGCGATCCAAACTGCCAAATTTGAGAAAATCCCTATTTTAAAAATGGATTCTTCCGATCGGCAATTAAATCCATGCAGTAACCTTGATAAACATAATGTTGCAAACGCCATCGTTGTTGCGACTGCTGTATCGCCTGTCGATAAGCCAACTTGGAAGGCGATAATTGTGACTGCTGCAATTATCAGGCCTTCAAAACCTACTTGAGATACGAATTTTTTATTTAGGAGTGACTCATTTATGTGACGCGGTTTTTCCTTCATCAATTTCTTATTATGCGGTTCCAAACCAATCGCAATTGCTGGAAGACTATCCGTTAATAAGTTGATAAACAGCAGATGAATCGGCAGAAACGGAGCCGGCAAAGCAAAAAGCGTCGCATATAAAACAACGAAAATGGCCCCTGCATTCCCGGATAAAAGGAATTTAATTGCGTTTTTAATATTGGCATAAATACTTCGTCCGTTGGAGATCGATTTGACGATTGTTAAAAAGTTATCGTCGGTTAAAATCATTGCTGACGCATCTTTAGCCACTTCTGTTCCGGTTTTCCCCATTGCCACACCAATTTCAGCCTGTTTTAAAGCCGGGGCGTCATTTACCCCATCCCCCGTCATTGCGACAACATGTCCCTTTTCTTGCCAAGCCTTTACAATACGGATTTTGTGCTCTGGAGATACACGAGCATAGACAGAGAAGCTTTCCACCTTATTTTTCAATTCCCGATCCGAGAGCTTTTCAATTTCCTTTCCTTCAATTGCTTCATCAGGACTTATTAATATACCAAGCTGTTTCGCGATCGCAATTGCTGTAATTTTATGGTCCCCTGTAATCATGACAGGTTTAATTCCCGCTTCAATACAATCTGCAACTGCCTGTGCCGATTCATCGCGCGGAGGATCCATCATCGCGATTAAACCGACAAATGTTAAGCCTTGCTCGTCCTTTTCACTTATATGAGAAGAAAAGACATCTTTATACGTAATGGCAATTACGCGTAACCCGGCATTCGAAAATGCGGTATTCGCCTGATTAATCTTTTCTAGCTGCTCGTTTGTAATAATTGTACTGCTGCTTGAATCGACGCGACTAATACGGGGAAGAAGCTCGTCCACTGCCCCTTTAGTAATCATGACATTACGGTTCCCCATACGGTGAACAGTACTCATCAATTTTCGAGTAGAATCGAAAGGAATCTCTCCTACACGCGGATGAAGCCCGCGTATCAGTTGCTCACTCATTTCAAATTCATGTCCTAACTTTACAAGCGCAAGTTCTGTTGGATCTCCTATTGTTTTATCCCTTAGCATCATAGAATCATTGCAAAGAATGGCGAAATCGAGCAGTTTTTTATGATTCGGATTGGCCGGCTCCAGCTCGCTAGATGAGAAAAACTGCTCCCCCGTATAAATTTCCTGAACAGTCATCTTGTTTTGTGTCAGCGTCCCTGTTTTGTCTGTACAAATAATCGAAACACTTCCCAAACTTTCTACTGCCGGCAATTTGCGGATAATCGCATTTTCTTTTGCCATATTTTGAGTCCCTACTGCCAAAACAATCGTCACAATCGAACTTAACGCTTCAGGGATTGCCGCAACTGCCAATGAAACTGCAAACATAAAGGAATCAATCATCTCGCGGCCGCGAATAATATCCAGTGCGAAGATAATAATACAAATAAAGATAATTCCAATCGCAAGACGTTTCCCGAATTTATCAAGATTAACTTGCAAAGGAGTTTTTTTCTCTTTCGCATTATCGATCAGCTTAGCAATTTTTCCGATTTCTGTAGTCATTCCAATCGAAGTAACAGCCACCGCTCCACGTCCATTTGTTACAAAGCTGCCGGAGTACACCATGTTTTTTCTGTCTCCCAGTGCAAGCTCTGTTTCATGAATAGTATTGGCTACTTTATCGACTGCCAAAGATTCGCCTGTTAACGAACTTTCATTTATTTGCAAACTGTAACTTTCAACTACTCGTCCATCCGCACTAATAGAGTCGCCCGCTTCCAAAATGAGCAAGTCCCCTACAATTACATTTCTAGATGGGATTTCCAAAATCTCTCCATTGCGTTTTACTTTTGAAACGGGTGCCGACATTTCTTTTAAACTGTTCAATGATTTTTCAGCTCGTGCATGCTGAACGGTTCCCAGAATGGCATTTAATATTATGACGACTAAAATGACAATGGAACTGTCCATATCTCCAAGGAATATCGAAACAATTGCCGCAACAATTAAAATGATTACTAAAAAATCCTGAAACTGCTCCAAGAATACTTGAAAAATATTTTTCTGTTTTCCTTCTTTTAATTCGTTATATCCATACTTTTTCTGTCGGCCACGAACTTCGTAATCATTTAACCCATATTGCGTCACATCTAACTTTTTCATTACCTCTTGTACAGATGCTTGGTAATATTCTGTTACTTTCATTTGAAACCTCCTTTAAGTCATTTGAATGGTGCAAATAACTATTTTGAGCAATCCCATTTAAAATAGAATAACTCTCCCAAAACACTGTATGAGAGTTTCAGTATGAAAATGAAAACTTCACAACAAAAATCTCTTAATAAATTTTGTTTTATACATAAAAAAACGTTAATCTAAAAATAAGATTAACGTTTAAAGGGAGCTTTTTATTTATAAAATAAATATGCTATTTAAATGATTCTCTTCTAGCTTTGGCTGCTTTTCTTTCTTTGATTTGTTCTTCTAGTTCGGCAATGGCTGTTCTGCGACGCGCATTTTTCTCTTCAATATTTTCCAATTCATCAGGAAGTGCAAACTCTTTACTAATTTCAGCTTCGTGTATATTTTCTTTTGTATTGTTAATCATTTTCCCTAAACTTATTGCATTTTCCGACCCTTTGTTAAACACTTCATGTCTGTTGTTTTTCATCACTATTCCTCCTTTTCGATGATAAATTTAGTTTGTTTTCCTTCACTTTATTTATTCCAACATAATTTTTCTTTATTTCGTCACAGATGTCATATTTTTGTTATACAAATACAATAAAATAATAATAAAAAATGCAAAAAACACCTTCAAAGCCTTGATACAATAGGTTTTTTCATATAATTTGCTACTTTACATCTTATTTACATCTTTATTAAATTGACATTTTGCTAATAATTATGCGCTATAGTATGGATAAGTTCAAAACAAGTAGTTAGCCTTCATCATGATTCCACCTTTGCAGAAAATCACAGCTGCTAGCATGAGCGAACGCATAACTATACATAATTAATTTGAACAAATTTGACTAACACCTCTTTGCCGATTACGTCACAGCGTAATTGTATCCAAACGTTGGATATCCACCCGAGGTTTTAACTTCATTTAGCGAGTGTTTATAACACACACTTGAAACAATATAGACACTTCCTCCAGCCATCTTGCAACCTTTCATAGAGGTGGGAAGATGCTACTAAAAGAAGTTAAACACAAAAAAGCTCCAGCTATTTCCCAATAGTAGCTGGAGCTTTTGATATTTTATTCTTTTTTACCATAGCGTTTCGGTGCCTGCATAATGGCATCCCACACGCCGCTAAATGGCGGTGCATACGCTAAGTCCAAATTCAGTAGTTCCTCGAAGGTCATTTTATTGTATAGTGCTGTCGCAAATACATCGATGCGTTTATCGACGCCGTGCTTCCCGACAATTTGAAGACCCACAAGTTTGCGGCTATGTTGTTCAACGAGCATTCGCAGCTTCATCGGCTGGACATTCGGATAATAGCTAGCAATATCATTTACTTCCATCACATACGCTTCAACAAGTGCATTTAAACGATCTGCAGCTTCATTATTTAATCCTGTCATGCCGATGTGCAGGTCGAAAAACTTCAAGATGGATGTTCCGACAATACCGCGGAACTTCTGATTAAATCCGGCTATGTTCAACCCGGCAATTCGCCCCTGTTTATTTGCCGTCGTCCCAAGCGGTAAATAATCATCCTTTTGGTTTACGCGATTAAAATGAGAGGCACAGTCCCCAGCCGCATACACATTGGGAATCGAAGTCTCCATTTGCTCATTGACGATAAGTGCACCATTTTCCAGCTTGGCAAAACCTTGTGCAAACTGTGTATTTGGACGCACTCCTGTTGCGACGATAACGAGGTCTGTAGTATGCACACCACTATTTGTCCGAACAGCCTCCACAAATTCGGTTCCTACGTAGCCAATCGTATCTTCATTTAATAAAACTTCCACACCGTTTTTGATTGCTTCTTCATATATAAGTTCAGTAAGCTGCGTATCTAAAATCGACATTAAGTTGCTTCCACGTTGAATGAGACGTACATCGAGACCTCGCTCCCGTACTGTTTCGACAACTTCCAGACCAATATATCCTCCACCGATGACCGTTACGTGCTTCACATTCGGTAACTGTTCCATCAGTTCATTCATTTGCGGAATTGTTTTTACTGTATGAATCCCTTTTAAATGGGCATTTTCGATTTTCGGCATTGTCGGTGATGCCCCTGTGGCGATGAGCAGTTTATCGTATATAAATTCGAATGGCTCATTGCTGTTTACATCAGTCCCACACACTTTTTGCAGTTTCGTATCAACTGCAGTCACTTCATGGAAAATGCGGGCATCAATTCCGTATTTCGAACGAAACTCTTCAACATCCCTTGCAATCAATTCTTCTGCATGAGGGACTTTTCCGTTAATTACGTAAGGCAATCCGCATTGTCCATACGAATAGACCTCTCCTTTTTCCAATACGACAACATGGGCGGATTTATTGTTACGCACGATTTCCATAGCCGCACTCATCCCCGCCGCGTCGCCGCCTATAATTACAACTTTCATAGCTGATCCACTCCTCAATACACTTTTCTCTTCTTTATAAAATGCCACCGAAAATTATTTCTATTAATAGCATACCATTACTATTGTTTCGTAATCCTATGTATTCCCAAAATATGTTACACTAACTATCAGAAAAATCCCATATTTCTTTCGTCGGCATACACCGGACGAAAGAAATAAAGCCTCCGGCGGATGTCATGGATTCGATAAGGACATCTTTGCGCCGGTGCGCAAAGCCGAATCCAGACGCAATTACGCCAAGGCATAATTGGTAAAAAAGGAGAATATTGAATGACTAAAACAACGATTGGCATTATCGGCACTGGTGTTGTCGGTGAACGCATTATTAACCAGGCACTGCAAAACGTACATTATGAAATTGCGGCAATTTTCGATACAAATGAAGCACGTACAGCGCAATTGGCGTCTAAATATAATGTACCCACTACTAATGATTTACAAGCGTTATTAAATTTAAAACCGGACTGGGTGTACATCGGCACACCGCCTGTCAGTCATGCAACACTTGCCGCAGAAATTGCAAAGCATGGATTACATATTTTATCGGAAAAACCGCTTGCCCATGATGCAGAAGACGGAGAAACAATGGTACGCATTGCAAATGAAGCAAATGTTCAAACAGCGATGCACTTTCCTTTAATGTACGGTGCAGCAGTCTACCAGCTAAAACAAGAGCTGGCAACAGGTATGGGCAATATTACATGTATTGAACTACATACGTATTTTCCTGAATGGCCTCGTAAATGGCAGCAAAATCCTTGGATTGCTTCACGTGAGCAAGGTGGCTTTATTCGGGAGATTTTCCCGCATTATTTGCAATTAACGCATCATTTATTCGGTGATGTTGATATTTTGGCGCATGAAACTACTTACCCTGAAAATGAAGCACTTTGTGAAACTGGGGTATCTGCTTTAGCAAAAACAGCAAGTGGTATTCCAATGGTCATGAACGGTCTTGCAGGTATTGGACAGGAAGAGCGCATCGACTTTAAAATTTTCGGTACAGAAAAAGTCGTAACATTGCGCAACTGGTCCGAAGTTTATATCAGCAAAGCATATGAACCGGAAGTGAAAATAACATCTGACGAAACTCCTGAAACAATGCTCGATGCATGCCGAAAAGTCCTTTTAGGAGAGGAAGCATTTGTCGTACCATTTCAGGAAGGCCTAAAAGTGCAGCGCTGGATTGATGAATTGCTGAAATAACAATTGGTATTATGGAGCTGTTTGGAAAGCGGATTAACTTTCCAAACAGTTTTTATTTCGGATTCTGAAATATTTGAATTGTAAATACCCCTCTTGTATACTAAAATAATTTTAATATTCTTTTTATTATGTCATTAAAATTAAAAGGGGAATTATTTGTGGACTTTTTACATTATCCGTATCCAAGTAAGCGGAATACGGTCATCGCCAATCGAGGTATGGTCGCAACATCTCAGCCGCTCGCAGCACAGGCAGGACTGGATATTTTAAAAAAAGGCGGCAATGCAGTCGATGCAGCGATCGCAACAGCGGCGGCACTAACTGTCGTTGAGCCTACATCAAACGGAATCGGCGGCGATGCATTTGCGCTCGTCTGGATGAAGGATGAACTTTACGGGTTAAACGCTTCAGGACCTTCTCCTAAGTCGTTTTCCAAAAAAGCCTTAACCGAACGCGGACTTGATCAAATTCCGATGCATGGAGTTATTCCTGTTACTGTTCCAGGTGCTCCATCAGCATGGGCGGCCTTGTCAAAGCGGTTCGGGAAGCTGCCACTGAGTGAAGTATTAGCCCCTGCCATCTCGTATGCAGAAGAAGGATATCCGATTTCTGTAACGCTCGGACACTACTGGCAATCGGCCTATAAAAAGTATAAAAAGAATTTTACATCCGAAGAATTCCAGCACTGGTTTGAAACATTTTCCATTGATGGACGGATGCCGGAAATTGGGGAAGTGTGGAATTCACCAGCACATGGAGATACGTTGCGCAAAATCGCCAAAACAAATGGGGAGGCTTTCTATAAAGGCGAAATTGCAGACAAAATTGATGCTTTTATGAAAAAACATAACGGCTTTCTTACAAAGGACGATTTGGAAAGCTATGAACCGGAGTGGGTAAACCCGATAAAAGTGCATTACAAAGGCTATGATGTATGGGAAATCCCGCCGAATGGCCAGGGCATTGTTGCACAAATGGCGCTGAATATTTATCAGCATGCCGAATCGAAGTGGCATGATGCCGAGACACTACATAATCAAATCGAAGCGATGAAGCTTGCGTATACGGACGGTAAAGCATTTATCACAGAAACAATTGATATGCCGATAAATGTCGAAACACTATTATCTAAAACTTACGGAGAATCACGCTTTGCCGAAATCAGCAATACAGCACTCGAGCCGAAACCATTCGATATTCCAAAAGGCGGCACCGTGTATTTGGCAACAGCCGACGCAGATGGGAATATGGTATCGTACATCCAAAGTAACTATATGGGCTTCGGTTCAGGCGTGGTCATTCCGGAAACGGGGGTAGCACTTCAAAACCGCGGCTATGACTTTTCATTGGATGAAGCACATCCGAACTTCTTAAAGCCTGGAAAACGAACATTCAATACAATTATTCCAGGATTCTTGACGAAGGATAATGAAGCGGTCGGACCGTTTGGTGTAATGGGGGGTTATATGCAGCCTCAAGGGCATTTCCAGGTCATTACATCCACAGTCGATTTCGCACTCAACCCGCAAGCAGCACTCGATATGCCGAGATGGCAATGGATCGGTGAAAAGCACGTTGAAGTCGAGCCGCACTTCCCTAATTATTTAGTGCAGGCATTGCAGCGGAAAGGGCACGACATTCGAGTTGCAGTCGACGGCGGCAGTTTTGGACGCGGCCAAATAATTTGGCGGGATCAGAAAACAGGCGTGTTATACGGTGGAACAGAGCCACGAACAGATGGCGCAATTGCCGCTTGGTAAAAGATATTCATACAACAAATCAGGCGTATCCCATTTAATTGGTTTTACGGGATTGGTTCAAATCAGTTTAAAACGAAATATATAGACTAAAAAAGGTAGCGAATGCGCTACCTTTTTTATGCAGATTATTCAGCTTCTGTTTCACTAGAATCAGCAGATAATTCCTCTTTGCAAAACGCCAGAATCATCCCTTCTTCGTCTTCTTCCAATGCAAAATCCAAAAACTCATTATTTTCTTTATCGATAATAAAATAGTTCACGATGCGTACGTTATCGTCAATTACCCCTACAATTACTCGAATCTCTAATCCTGCAGCGGAATACAGTTCATCTTCCTCATCCACTTCTACATCTAATAAAAACTCATAGCGTTTACCTTCAATAATCTTTGTCGGATCTAAAATTTCTTCTATTGAAAATTGCGTAATATTCATATTCATGCTCCTTCCGGGAAATGCTTCTATTTTATCATAAACGAAAATTGCCCCGCGTCAAATAACAATCATTATTTACACCGTGACAGCAACGTTTTCATATGACAAACTAGAAATTAAGGAGTGATGGACTTTGAAAAATCTATTATATTACAAAGATGCAATGATGAAGGAATTTACGGCACAGGTTGTGAAAATAGGCAAAGATGACACGGGAAACTTCATCGTATTAGACAATACGGCCTTTTATCCTACAGGTGGCGGACAACCCCATGATACCGGCTGGATTAATGATGTGGAAATTATCGATGTTGAGAAAATTAATGAGGAAATTCGTCATTATACGGCAGCCGATGTGTCGAATATTTCCGGGGAAATATCCGGGAAACTTCATTGGTCGCGCCGATTCGACCATATGCAACAACATGCGGGGCAACATATTTTATCAGCGGCCTTTGTTGAATTATTCGATATGGCGACAGTGAGCTTCCACCTAGGAACAGAGCTTGTCACCATCGATTTAAATGTTGGTGAAGTATCAGAAGATCAGCTGTCAGCAGTGGAAAAACGGGCTAACGGAATTATTTTGGAAAACCGACCTATTGAAACAAAGTGGGTAACAAAAGAAGAGTTAGCACAATATAACCTGCGGAAAGATGTAAAAGTCGACGAAGATATCCGTCTAGTTATAATCCCTGATTATGATTACAACGGCTGTGGCGGCACACACCCTACTTCTACCGGACAAGTAGGCTTAATTAAGATTTTAGCTACCGAGAAGATGAAGAAGCAGATTCGTGTACATTTCGTATGCGGGAATCGCGTATTACAGCAGCTGGCAATGCGCAAACAGGTCTTAAGCGATGTGGCTCGACAGTTGAGTGCATCGGAAGAAGAAGCAGCTAATACGTTGCGCAAATTCACGAAAGCAGCAAAACAAACAGAGAAAAGTTTAACGGAAGCACAAGATACCCTTCTTGAATTCGAAGCAAAAGAACTGGCAAAAGAAACCGTTGCAGCCGCGACTTTCGAAAACCGTTCGATCCAAAGCCTGCAGAAGCTTGCCCGTTTTATTACACAGCAAAATGATGAGGCAATTGCCCTGCTCGTTGCCAATAATGAAGACAAGCTACAATTTGTTGCGGCACGCGGAAGTGAACAAACGAAATCGATGAAAGATATTTCTGCAGCTGCTTTACCGCTTATTAATGGTAAAGGCGGCGGCAATGATGCGCTTGTACAAGGTGGCGGTGAGAAGGCAATAACTGCAGAAGCACTGATTAAGGCAATGAAGGAAGCAGTTCAATAAAGTGAAATTTCTATCCGGGAGGTTTTCCTCCACGGATTGTTAGTTGAACCAATCGGGCTTTTACGGGGAGAAGATCTCCCGCATCTCCCTTTGCCCTGCCTAAATATGAAGGCTGGGTCTTACTAACCGTTAATGCGGGATAAAACGAAAGAAGAAGCGATAGAGGGTACCCTCTATCGCTTCTTCTTTTTATTCTGCACGCAGTCCATTCATCCCGCGACGAATGTTTGTTATATCGGTATAACCGAGCTTTACGAGTTCCTTGCACGCTTTATTACTGCGTGCACCGCTTTGACAAATGACAACAATTGGTCGATCTTTCGGCAAATCTCCTAAATACGTTCCAAGCGGACAATTAATAAACTGAGGAATATGAGCCTCTTTATATTCTTTTTCCGTACGGACGTCCACAAATACATATTTCTTATCATCCAGTAAAGGCTGCAGTTCTTTTACCGTCATATATTTCACGCCTTTTTTCGGCATAAAACGCACGATCATTACAATGATTCCCACCATTGCAAGTAGTGTAATAATCCCTTCCATTTGCATACTCCTAAGATCTGTTTTCACTTATTTTACGATAATCTGCATAAGCTTACGAATATTTTGCGTTTTAAGAACGGGAATGCCGTCCTTTATTGAAGGTTTGGAAATATATTAGAACTTTTTGCAGATTATTAGAACAAGGGAATACTTTATTTGAAAAGTTCACCAGGTTATTAGAAGAACAAGGGCCTATTTTAGAACTTCTTAATAATTTATTAGAACACTCACATTATATTAGAACTTATTCGACTTTATTAGAAAACCTGCAGCATATATTAGAAAACTACTAATTAGTCTTTCCTTTTCAATTCAACCACGTAAATTTCAGGCAGATTAAAGATTCGGTAAGGAAACAGGCTGTTCCCCAACCCCCTATTTACTATCATTTCCGTGTCCTGCTGTTCATAAATACCTGCTGTGTATGTTGGCATGAAACCTTGAGTTGGCGCAAAAAGTCCGCCGATAAATGGCAGACGAATTTGACCACCATGTGCATGCCCTGTTAACACTAGGTCAATGTCCTTTTCAACATATGTTTCAAACACCTCAGGACGGTGTGACAATAGCACTTTAAATGCATCCGCATTCATATTGTACAGTGCTTCATCTATTGACTGTCCCACTTCTTTCCCCATTAACGGGTCCTCAATACCCGCAATGACAATGTGCTCTCCATTGCGCTCCAACTGTACCGCATCATTCGGTAACACATGGACGCCCAGCTCATTTAAAGCCGCATAAATTTCATCTGTTAAATTCAATGCAACTTCGTGGTTGCCCAGAACATAGTAAACATCCGCAATATCGACTAACTGACGCACAGCCTGCAAGCTGTTTTCCAAGTCATAGCGGCGACTATCAACTAAATCACCCGTTATGAAAATAGCATCCGGTTTGGTAGCCCGCACTTTTTTCACTAATCGCGATTGATTTTCCCCAAATGTCGCATCATGCAGATCGGTTACTTGGGCAATCCGGTAGCCATCAAAGCTCTCCGGTATTTTCTCTGATTCATGTACATAATCGGTTGTGACAAGCCAATTATTATTTATATATAAAAATAGATAGACAACGCCTATAAAAAGGATTAATTTCAATAACTTTTTCAATTTATTCGCTCAATTCATTGTGAGTTTTAAGCAGCGACTAATACCACCCATCTTTATCAATAATATTGAACTGTTTCGGAACATTCAAGTGTAAAATCCGTTTACCAATTAATTCGTTGAGTGGATTATTGTAGCTTTCGTACTCAGTAGAGTTTAAAAGTTCCATAGATAAACGCATTGATTTCGCTGTTATTTTCGTTTCGGTCTCTATAATGTATAGTTTATTGTCATCCCACTCGATTTTTGGTGCTTTAACATATGGCGAAATATAAACACGATTCAAATAAAGCGGTGTTTCGTAATAAGAAGCCTCTATTTTATTTTCGGCTGAATCCGTCCATGAAATAACAACCGGTAAGTAATAGCTGGTTTCATTACGTATGACTTCAATATTTTCTTCTTTCGCTTCAAATGTTTCCGTAAATTTTAAATGCTCTTCCTTTAAGCTTTCAAACCGGCGATTTTTTAAATCTTTCTCCAACTGTTCGGTTTCCTCCATTTGCTCCTTTAAAACCTTATCTGAAGCTATCTTTTCCACATTGCCCGACACAAACAGCAAATATATAAACGCCATAATTCCACAACTAAAGTAAACAGCCGCAAACCAAAACGTACGCTTCGGCTTCCAGATTCGTATTTTTGTAATTAACAGGCTAGTAAAAATCATAACTATACCTAGTATTAGAACAAGAAACATAACCCCACCTATCATTGGCTTGTCACCTCCCTTTTTCGACGGATCAACGCAATTAGAAGCCATAAAATTACGACATAAACAGCACTTCTCCCAATAATTTGCATTGTTCCATCACCAAAAACAAATTGCCATGTATCAAATGTATATTGACGAATTAGTAAGAACATACCGACAGCGAGTATGATAAAAGCAATCTTTGAGAAATTGAACACGGCATGCAAAAAATAGCCGACTGATGCAGCGAGTAATGTACAAACAATAAAACCGATAATTGCAATAAATGAAATATTAGAGTCGTAATACAAACTCTGATCTCCTGTACTCAACAGATTGATTAAAACGGAAATCGTTAAAGTACTAACCGCTGCTGCAAGTGTAAAAACACATAATACTATCAGGAATATTCCGGTTGATACAACTTCCGTCAGATTTGTCGTTACAATTGAATAGTTTTGCCGGGAAAGCTGCTTTGAAGCGAGCATCCATCCTAAAATCAGCATTAGCATGATTGTATAGATAAAAAATCCGTCCAGTGAATAGAATTGCTCTTCATAATTCACAAAACTGGTTCCTGTTCCTAACGAGCCGCTCATACCACCTGAAAGTAACCCCATTAAAATATATACAATCAGCACCGTACTGAACATTGAACTGTACGCCTTACATTTCCACTTCACCTGCTCATAAATATTACACATTGGACTTACTGTTACGATAGATGTCATCAACGGAACCCCCTTTCGATGTCGTCAACACTTTGCATACATCACTTGCCGATAGATTTTGCATTCTTACTCCTTCAGGTAATGGCAACTCACTGTTTTTAACAATTGCTTCGAAAATTGGGCCGTTTTCATATGTCGCAAGTACTTCATACGCTTTTAAAGCCGGCTCCACGTTCTCCTTTTGCCCTACAAGCTTGATGGCAAGACTCTGCACTTCTTCAACAGGAGCGAATAATTCAACTTTACCTTCATGCAACAGTAAAATTTCTTCAATTAAATGTTCCATTTCATTTAAATAATGACTTGAAATGATCATAATACGCGGATACGCCAGGAAATCCTTTAAAATGATGCGGTACATATCATCACGGATTGTTTCGTCCATGCCGTTCATTGGCTCATCCAGCAAAGTAATCGCACAGCGGCTTGCAATGCCATAAATTAAATTGAATACCGCTTTTTGACCCTTTGAAAGGTGGTGGTGATGACTTTTATCGGATATGCGGCTAAACTTCAATAGTTCAAACGCTAAATCCGTTGCAAAGTTTTTATAGAATTTTTCACCCGACTTCAAAATTTCCTCTAAATTCATCACAGACGGAAATGTTATTCCATCTTCGATAAATATCGTATTCGCGGCAACCGTTAAGTTTTGAAATGGTCTTTTACCAATAACTTCTGTTTTTCCAGCCGATGTTTTTACATGACCTGCCAGTATTTTCAGCAATGTCGACTTGCCAACACCATTGCGCCCAATCAGCCCAATGATTTTCGGCTCTGTAATTTCAAAAGACAACTGTGTCAAAATCGTTTTCCTGCCGTATCGTTTTTCCACTTGTTCGCATACAATCATTCGCTCACCCCTCCTTTTGAATATGTTTGATCAACTCAATCAAATCTTCATCCATCACGCCTAAACGTTTTGCCTCTTCTACGATTTCCTTTACCATCTTCGTCAATGTATCACTTCGTCTTGTTGTTAAAATACGATATTTTGCATCCCCGACCACAAACATTCCAAGCCCTCTCTTTTTATATAGAATTTCTTTTTCAACTAAAATTGTCAGGCCTTTTCCGGCAGTTGCCGGATTAATATTAAAAATTTCAGCAAGCTGATATTGGGAATAAACTTTCCCTTCCGGTAGCAGCCGATCGGCCAATATCTCATTTTCGATCCATTCCGCTACTTGCATATAAATAGGCATTGTACTTTGTGTATTAAAAATCAAAGGGATCCTCCTTTCAAAGTTATCCAGTACATTAGTGTTGTAATGTACTATATAAAAAACGAGCTTATTTGTCAATAAATCAAGAAATATTATCCACATATACTATTTATCCACAAAGTTATACACATTAACGTCAATTATCCACAATTTAATCACGATTTTTCAACAGGTTGCAATTAACTTATCCACATATTAATATCTTGAAATTCTATTTTAGAACAAGATATTAAAAAAATATTCGAATATATATTCATTTGTTCTATAAAATGTCACATTTTTCTACATTAAACGTAGCCATTTCATATAAAAAAGGAATAATTTTAACTTTACGTATTAATCTTCCGCAAAAAAAAGTAAACTGCTCCTTTTCTATTGATATTTACAAAACTTTATCTACAAGTTATCCACACCTCTTTCTTTTTTATCCACTAAAAAAAGCATTCTAAAAGTGACATGCCATCACTTTTAGAATGCTTTTCCATTCATTATTTAATTTCTTTCAATGTAGCTTCTACTTCTTCTTTCACTTGCAAATTTTCTTCGCCAAACAAAATTTCATTTAATGCATCGTCTCCAGAACCTTCAGCTAGCGGTACGCGTGAACGATATGCCGCGCGACAGACTAAATGCCCCGAAACTGGTGCTGTAATAAATACGAAGATAATCCCTAAAATGAGGCGAATACTCACATAGCCATCATGGATCCAAAAGTAAATGAACCCACCGAACAAACAAAGCAATACAGAGAGTGTCGCACTTTTCGTTGCAGCGTGTGAGCGTGTGTACACATCTGGTAAACGGATCATGCCGAATGCGCTAATGACACTCACAATTGCTCCTAACAAAATAAGAAGTGCCGCCATTAATTCAATCAGCTGATTTACGTTCAACAATGACACCTCTTTCGATATATTTCGAGAATGCAATCGTTCCGATAAATGCTAAAATCCCTAATATTAAAATGGCTTCTAAAAATGCCTTTGTTTTTAAAACAATTGACACGATGGCGATCGCAGAAATTAAATTAACACCAATTGTATCAAGAGCGATTGCACGGTCAGGCAGTGACGGCCCCTTTATCACACGAAATAAGGATAGACCGATTGCCACCATAAATAGAACAAGTGCCGCCTTAAGAATCAAATCGATCATTGTGTCACCTCCAAAATGGCACGTTCAAACTTGCCGATTGAACGGAGTACCGTTTCTTTCGATTCTTCTATATCCATCGCGTGAATATAAAACGTACTGTTATCTTCTGAGACTTCCATTACAACAGAACCCGGAGTTAACGTTAATAACAGGGCCAATGTCGTTATTTGGTAGTCTCCTTCTAATTTTGTTTCATAAGTGAAAATACCTGGTGTAAAATTCATCTGTGGATCTAGCACTTGTTTTAATACAGAAACACTTGATGAAAGCAGCTCTCGAATAAATATTAGGATGAGCTTAATAATCTTTAATACACGACGCAAGTAAAACTGTGTTCCGAAAAATCGGTGCATAGCATATAAAATCAATGTTCCGACTAAAAATCCTGACATAAATGTCGTAAAGTCTGCAGTTGGATCATCCTTTAACAAAAACCAAAGCGCCGCAATAAATAAATTAATAATAAATTGACCTAACAAGTGCTCACCCTCCTTTATTTATTCGTATTTAAAACCGCATCAATGTAAACAGCAGGGTTTGATAATGTGTATGCTGCATCATTAACATAGACCGCCAGTCCTTCTGCGCCAACTCCCAAGCCAACGATACAAATCGTCAAGAGTATGAACGATACCATCGCACCACGTGGCATCCGAATTTTGTCCTCTTCATTAATCGATGTTTCTCCAAAAAATGAAGCAAGGAAAATACGCAATAATGAATAGAGTACGATGATACTCGAGCCAAATGCCAATGCCAATAAAATATAGGCCTCTGCTTCAACAGCACCCTGGCCGATCAATACTTTCCCGATAAATCCGCTTAACGGCGGAATTCCGACAAGTGCACACATCATAATAAAGAACAGCCAGCCGAACAATGGATAAATTCGAATTAAACCATTCATATTTTTTACGACAATTTCCCCTGTTAATAGCACCATTGTTCCAATAAGTAAAAACAGTAACGCCTTACCGAGCATATCGTGGATTAAATAATAGACCGCTCCTGCCATTGCGGATTCTGTTCCAATCGCAAGTGCCACCAGTATAAAGCCAACACTAATGATGACGTTATACGTAGCAATTGTCCGAACATCTCGTCCGGAAAATGCGCCCATACAACCCGCTATAATCGTCAGCCCTGCCATCACACCGATGGCCGTATGCGTAATTTCCGGCTGTAACGGGAACATGAGCGTGAACGTACGGAACAATGCATACATGCCGACTTTTGTTAACAATGCCGCAAATAATGCCTGTACTGCTGTTGGCGGCACACTGTATGAACCAGGCAGCCAAAAGAACAGCAGCAAGCCTCCTTTTAAAGCAAAAACAATTAGGAAAACAAGTGCGACAACCGTTAATAACGGGTCTTGACCGGCTTCTGCAACACGCTGTGCAATATGCGCCATATTAAGCGTCTTTAGCGTTCCATATAAGAATGCCAGTGCAACGAGGAAAATCCAGGATGCGACAACATTAATGAGCACATACTTGATTGACTCGCGCAGCTGTATCTTTCCTCCGCCAAGAGCAACAAGGACGTATGACGCAAGAAGCATTACTTCAAAACAAACGAATAAATTGAAAATATCGCCTGTTAAAAACGATCCGTTTACACCTGCTAGTAAGAATAATACAAACGGATAGAAGTACATTTTTTCATGACGCTCGCCGATTGTGGAAAAGGCATAAATTAAACAGAACATCGTAACTAGACTTGCCGTTAAAACAAGGAGTACCGAAAATGAATCGGCAACAAATAAAATACCGAACGGCGGTGCCCAGCCACTAAAGTCTATACGCATAATACCTTCTGTCTGAATAAGCTGCAGAAGGACAACAGAAGTCCCCACTACGAAAATCATTGTCACTAAACTTACTACCCGCTGAAGTTTAATATTATTATTTAAAAATACTAACAATGCGGCCGTTATAATCGGCACGATCATTGGTAAAACAATTATATTATTCATCTGATGACCCTCCAAGTTCCCCTAGATCATCGGTTCCGTTCATTAAATACATTCGATAAGCCAGTACGAGTAAAAAGGCCGTAACAGCAAAACTAATAACGATTGCTGTTAAAATCAATGCTTGTGGCAAAGCGTCGGTATATGGTGCAGCCGCCTGACCTAATAGCGGCACACTCCCTTTTTTTAACCCGCCGACCGTCAATAACAATAAATGAACGGCATGAGATAAAATGGCGGTGCCGACAATCACACGTATGACACTACGAGAGAGGATTAAATAAGTAGCGACTGCGACTAGAATGCCGACAAGTACAATCATTAATGATTCCATACTAATCATCCTCACTTATATTTAAAATAATCGTTACGAGTGTACCGACAACCGTCATTGCGACACCTGCTTCAAAAATCGTAACAGTCGACAAATGCTTTTCTCCTACCAACGGGAGATTATAATAGCCAGCTGTCTGTGTTAAAAAAGGTACGTCAAAGAAAATCGAGGCAATGGCCGAACCTGTCGCCAGCAATACACCGATTGCCGCCACTTTTTTAAAGTCGAACGGCATTCCTTTATGCACAGTTTCAATGTCGTACGTCAAATACAACAGGACAATCCCAGAGCCAAGCACTAACCCGCCGATGAATCCTCCGCCTGGAGCATTATGTCCTGCAAAAAATAAATACATACCAAGCGTAAAGACGATGAAAACAACGCCTCGTACAACTGATTTTAAAATAACATCATTTACTTTCAACGTCTCCATCCCCCTTTTTCGCCTTAAGCTTAATAAGTGTGTAGACGCCTAGACCTGCAATGAAAAGTACAACTACTTCAAGCATCGTATCAAATGCACGGAAATCGCCTAATATCGTGTTGACGATATTTTTCCCGCCTGCCAGATCATACGAGTCCTCAAAGTATTTCGAGATTGGTTCAAAACGATCGTAATTCATTACAGCTAATCCAATCAGTGTCACGGTTGCACCGACCGCAACCGAAATTGTCACCTTCGCAAAACGCCAGCTTTTCGAAATATACTCATTTTTAAGCTTCGGTAAATATTTAAATGATAGTAAAAACAGTGCTGTTGTAACCGATTCAACGACAAGCTGCGTCAGCGCCAAATCAGGAGCTCTAAATACTACGAAGAAAAAGGCAACAGAATACCCGAGTACTCCATTCAACAGCACGACTGTAATACGCTGCTTTGCAAAAATAATCGCAATTGCAGCCGCAATCATAACGAATACAAGAACCAATTCATATGGCTCAATCACCGAGTCTTTCGAAGGATTCCAGCTGAATACGTCCGCATAAATCATATACCCTGCCAGTAGCGTTACAAAAAAAACATAGATATAAACGAAATAATACGTTAAATTACCGTTCATATAACGGTTTGTTATACGTCCTGATACACTCTCACTTGAATTAATCACACGTTCATAAATCGCATTTAGCGTAAAGCTTTGCGGTATCCACAGATAGACAGGACGCCATTTTTTTAATGTACGGTATAAGAAAACCCCTACAACAATGACACCAAACGTCATAATAAGTTCCGTATTTATATAACCATGCCATGCTGCGATATGAGGCGTCATTTCCTCTACAGATGGGAACATTGGGTAAATGCTTGCCATCGCCGGACTTAAAATATAATGTCCCAAAACATTCGGGAATATAAAAATTCCAATAACGAAGGCAACTAAAATAAATGGTGAAATTAACATACCAAACGGCGCTTCATGTGGCGGCTTTTCCAAACGATCCGGCTGTATTTTCCCGAAGAATGTACGCATAACGATAATGACACAGTAAATAAACGTAAATACACTGGCCACCCAAGCGATAATCGGGAATAAAAGACCGATGCTATCAAGTGAGAAAATATCAAGCTGTGTAATTTTTAATGTAGCTGTAAAGAACATTTCCTTACTTAAAAAGCCATTGAATGGTGGTAACCCTGCCATTGAGGCACTTCCGATTACGGCAATCGTGAATGTAAACGGCATTAACGACATCAATCCGCCTAATCGACGAATATCGCGTGTTCCTACTTCATGGTCGACTATTCCGACCATCATAAAGAGCGCGCCTTTAAATGTCGAGTGGTTGATTAAATGGAATAATGCAGCAAATGTAGCCTGCGTATAAATTACCGACTGTGTTGAATAACCAAAATGCAGTGCTGCTGAACCAAGACCGAATAAAGACATAATCAGTCCAAGCTGACTAATTGTGGAGTATGCTAGCAATGCCTTTAAATCATACTGGCGGACCGCATTGAAGGAGCCCCAGAATAATGTAAGAAGACCTACCCCGCTCACTGCCCAAAACCATACCTCGTGCCCGCCAAAAATCGGTGTTGTACGAGCTACTAAGTAAATACCCGCTTTTACCATCGTTGCAGAGTGTAAATAAGCGGAAACAGGTGTCGGTGCCTCCATTGCATCCGGCAACCAAATATGGAACGGGAACTGTGCCGACTTCGTAAACGCACCTAAAAGTACAAGACACATTGCCGGTACAAAATAAACGCTCGATTGAACGACATCCAAATTCGCAATAATTTCGCGAATACTAAACGTTCCTGATGCAACATATAACATTAAAAAACCAGCCAGCATCGCAACACCACCAGAAACCGTAATGGTCATTGCTTTTCGTGCGCCTGCACGAGATGCTTTACGATGATGCCAAAATGCGATTAATAGGAATGACGATACACTCGTTAATTCCCAAAATACATAAAGCACCATTAAGTTATCTGAAAAGACGACGCCTAACATCGCGCCCATAAATAATAGTAAGTAGCAATAGAAATGGTGTAATGATTCTTTCGTTGATAAATAGAAAATTGAGTAAAGTATTACTAAACTGCCTACCCCAGTAATGAGTAAGCTAAAAATCATACTCAAGCCGTCTAAATAAGTAGTAATATTAATACCGAAAGTGGGGATCCACTCAAATGTCCTAATGAATACTTCACCATTGGCAATTCGAGGGATATATGTAGCTAAAAGCGAAAATAAAGCAACAGGAACAAGTAAAACGAACCAACCTAAATGGATATTCTTAAATTTCCTGTATATTAATGGGATTAATGCTGCAGCAAGAAATGGGAGCATAATCGAAAAAGCAACAACCAAAAGCGATAACCTCCTAACCGAGTGAGCCAATAAAAATATGTAAAGTTCGGCATTCGAACAATCACACTTGACTATCTATATAACTATCTTCATAATAATGTGGCATATGGGGAATATATTTTCCAACAACAGTAATTTAATAAAAATTACAAAAGCAAAAATATAACATAAAATTTACTGAATATAAATATGCATCATAGAAATAAGTATACAATAATGATGAGTGCATTGCACTGTAATAGCCTTCGTTTTATCTCAATTATGCTTAGTTTCTCAAAATATATTCGGATTTAATTCATTATTATAGGATAAGAAAAAGAGGTGCGAACTAAAATGAAACATGTTAAAGGCCGATTAGACGAAAGTATTTTGGTTTGTGTATATTACGGACAAAATGGTGAGCGTTTAATTCGCCGAGGACACAAGCTTGCTACATTACTTGACTGCCCATTATATGTGTTGACTGTTGATTCAAAGCCAATTGATGCATTTGATGCGGAAAAATCCGGCTATATCGAGCAGTGGAAAGAACTGACTGATGAGTTGGAAGTAGAACAGTTTATTATTAAGGATAATGAAAAGCGTCCATTCCATAAAGTCATTACAGAAATTGCAATGGACTTTAACATTACCCAAATCATCGTGGGTCAGAGTGCCCAAAGCCGCTGGGAGGAAATCACAAAAGGTTCTTTCTTGAATGTTCTCTTAAAAGAAGTACCATTCGTCGATTTTCATATAGTATCGGTAAAGCGTCCTTCTGAGGATGAACTGATCGATGTATACGAAAAAGGTGTTCGTGCTTATATAATCCAGGAAAATGATTATTATAAAGTCGTGTTTACATGCCCTAAAATTGTGGCACTTGAAGGAATTTTCTTTAAGGAAATTGGGACAGACTTCGATAATGGTATATTCAAGTTTAATTATAACGGGAAGCTTTTAGAAGCTGATATAACAGAAGGTACTGTTAACAACCCTGAAATTCTCCCTAAAGATCGCTTTACATCACTAAAACCTTAATACGAAAGCTGTTTCCAAGTTATTGGAGCAGCTTTTTTTAGAATTTATAAATAGGAAGGATTATTAATATGAAATTTGAAGTGCCTAAAACAAAAAAACTATATGAACAAATAGCCGCTATTATAGAACAAAAAATTACGAACGGGGATATTTCACCTGGCGATAAACTGGATTCTGTTGAACAGCTTGCAAAAAACTTTGAAGTTGGCCGCTCTGCTATTCGTGAAGCTTTAACAGCTCTTCAGGCTCGCGGTATTATCGAAATCCGCCAAGGAGAAGGAACTTATATCCGCAAAGTAACGGCCCAGGATATTTCATTGAACATTCCTACATATGCCTCCTTTTCACAGCAGGATTTACAACAAATATTTGAAGTACGAAAAATTCTAGAATTAGGTTTAATTGAAAATGCCGCAAAGCGCAGAACGGCTCGTCACCTTGAACAATTAAAAGAAGCGCTCATCAAAATGAACGATGCCTTGATCGATCCTGAGACAAGCAGTAACGCCGATATGCGCTTTCATGCAATCATCGCTGAAGCAGCGGACAACCCTTTACTCGTTTCGATGCTACAAAGTGTTTCAAAGCCGATTGCACAGCAAATCCAGCATACCCGTTCCATTTTATCCACTACAGATCATGCGGCTTTATACAATTTGCATGAGGAACATACCGCTATTTATAGCGCTTTAGTAAATGCAGATGATGTACAAGCTAAACAAGCGATGGCAAAACATCTTGAAACAGTCGAATCATTACTTTTCGACAAATAATGTTTTAATTCAATATAATTCTCTTTAAATACTAATTTACAAAGTCATCAGATGACCTGTTGACTTAATTATCAGAAAGTTGTAAATTTAATGGAACAGGGGGGGATTGGATGAATGTATCATTATTCGCTACATGTTTAGTCGATATGGTTCAAAGTAATATCGGGAAAAACACGGTTGAGTTGTTGGAACGCTTAGGTTGTACAGTAAGCTTTCCAAAAGGCCAAACTTGTTGCGGTCAACCAGCCTATAATAGTGGCTATGTAAAAGCCTCTAAAGAAACGATGAAAAATACAATTCAAGTATTTGAAGACGCAGAAGTCATCGTCTGTCCATCAGGTTCTTGTGCTTACATGCTAAAAGAATATGTTCATATTTTTAAAGATGAGCCGCTTTGGCATGAAAAAGCACAACGAATCGCAGACAAAACATATGAACTGACACAATTTATTGTCGATGTACTTAAAATTGAAAATGTCGGAGCAAAACTAAACGGAACGGCTACTTATCACCCTTCCTGTCATATGACGCGCTTATTGAAAGTACAGAAAGCTCCCCTCACATTGCTCCAGCATGTAGAAGGCCTTGAATTGCTGGAAATGCCTTTAAAAGAAAATTGCTGCGGTTTTGGCGGGACATTTTCTATTAAAATGGGCCAAATATCTGAACAAATGGTAGATGAAAAGATTGCTTCTGCTGAGCAGATTGCTGTCCACTACTTAATCGGGGCTGATGCAGGCTGTCTTATGAATATCGGCGGACGGATTGACCGGAAAAACATTGACATTAAAACAATGCATATCGCAGAAATATTGAATAGCCGTTAATAGAGAGGAGGATGTGTATCAAATGGCGATGAAAATCAGTCAGCAAAAATTTAATGAACGCCTTTCGTCCAACTTGGAAAATGATTTTATGCGTGGTGCCGTAGCCGGCGCACAGCACCGTTTTCAAACGAGACGAAGCGCCGCTGTAGATTCTTTAAACTGGGAAGAATGGCGCAATCATGGAGAAGAAATCCGGCAGCACGTACTGGAAAATCTCGATTACTATTTATATGAATTGAGTACAAACGTCGAAGCGCGAGGCGGCCATGTATTTTTTGCACAAACTGCTGAAGAAGCTACTGAATACATTTCAACAATTGCCAAACAGAAAAATGCTAAAAAAATTGTGAAAGCAAAATCGATGGTAACGGAAGAAATCAATTTAAACTCACACTTGGAACAACTTGGATGTGAAGTGATTGAAACGGATTTAGGCGAATATATTTTACAGCTTGATGACCATGACCCGCCTTCCCATATCGTGACACCGGCACTTCATAAAAACAAAGATCAGATACGTGAAGTATTTGAACAAAAAATTGGTTATACAGCTTCCTCTCAACCTGAAGAACTTGCACTGCATGCCCGCAAAGTTTTACGCGAACATTACTTAACGGCGGATATAGGTATTACGGGCTGCAATTTTGCCGTTGCTGAAACGGGTTCTGTTTGTTTAGTAACAAATGAAGGCAATGCGGATCTTGTAACAGCCTTGCCGAAAACACAAATTTCTGTCATGGGGATGGAGCGTTTAGTACCAACATTTGAAGAAATGGAAGTACTCGTCGGTATGCTAACACGCAGTGCAGTTGGCCAGAAGCTGACGAGCTATATTACCGTCTTGACAGGCATAAAAGAAGCGCTTGAAGTCGATGGTCCGGAAGAATTCCATTTAGTCATTGTGGACAATGGACGCTCTTCGATTTTAGGCGGCGAATTTCAGTCAATTTTACAATGCATCCGTTGTGCTGCCTGTATTAACACATGCCCTGTTTATCGCCATGTTGGCGGCCATACGTACGGTTCCATCTATTCGGGTCCTATTGGGGCGGTATTATCACCGTTATTAGGAGGATATGATGATTATAAAGAGCTGCCTTACGCTTCCACTTTATGTGGTGCATGCACAGATGTATGCCCAGTGAAAATTCCGCTACACCAATTGCTTCATAAGCATCGGGAAGTGATCGTTGAACGAGAAGGCCGTGCTCCGATTAGTGAAAGTCTACTGATGCAGGCATTTGGAATGGGAACTTCATCGCAATCAATCTATAAGCTAGGTACTAAAGTAGCCTCAACGGTTATGAAGCCGTTCACGAAGAACGAGAAAATTACTAATGGTCCTGGTCCGTTGAAAAACTGGACAGCGTATCGCGATTTTCCATCATTACAAAAAGAGCGTTTCCGTGACTGGTTTGAACAGCATAACAAAGGAGGCAATCCCAAATGATTCAAAATCGAGAATCGTTTTTACAGTCAGTCGCTGCTCGTCTCGGCAGATCCACTCCTTCTTTAACCAAACCGGAGCGAAACTGGAAGCATCTCCCTCAACACGAAGTATTGAAGGATGCTTCGATGGAAGAACTTATCGAAGTGTTGAGAGAACAATGTTTGAACATCCACACTACATTAAAGAAATGCACAAAGCAGCAACTGCCTGAAATATTAAATGAAACAATTGTAGACTATGGTGGTGGGCGAGTACTTTACAGCAATGATCCGCGGTTTGGAGTATTGAATGTGTTACCTGTTTTCGAGCAATTTGAACATTTAAAATGGCAATCTGGGAACGGTGAAAGAAATATCGATTTTGCTGAACAGGCCAATGTCGGTGTCGTAATCAGCAACGTGACATTAGCAGAATCCGGCACAATTATGCTTCAAGCGTCACCGGAAGTCGGCCGAACAATTTCATTTTTGCCTGAAAATTCGATTGCCGTTATACCGAAAAGCAGTATTGTTCCACGCATGACACAAGCTGCCCAGTTTTTACGTGAGCAGTCACATGTCTCTTCCTGCATTAATTTTATTACAGGACCAAGCAACTCCGCAGATATCGAAATGAACTTAGTTGTCGGCGTACACGGACCAGTGAGAATGACGTATATTTTGGTGGAGGATTATTAAAAAAGAACTTCGGACAATAAAATCCGAAGTTCTTTTTATTTCCCTAATCCCCTACTCGATCGCGTGGCAGTAAAAACGCTACGAGCAATAATAATGTCAGTACCGACACAGCATTCATTGTGAAATGAATGCCCATTTTGTCTATGAGCATCCCGATAACAATCGATCCAATTGCCCCCATCCCAAAGGCAACTCCGACTGTTAAACCTGCCATTGTCCCAATTTTCGATGGGACAAGTTCCTGTGCATAAACAACCGTGACGGTAAAGCTAACCATAATCAGCAATCCGATAATAATAAGTAATACCAATACAGCAGGCAAAGGAACAAACGGCAGTGCTAAACAAAATGGAATCGGTGCGATTACCGACAGCAATATAACATTTTTTCGTCCGAAGCGATCTGATAATGGACCACCAAAAAAAGTGCCTACAACCCCAACTGCCATGAATATAAAGATAAACAGCTGACCGCGCTCAACACTCATCCCATATTGTTCCGATAAATAAAAGACATAGAAACTTGTTATATTCGTAACGTAAAACGAACGGGCAAATATAATGAACAGCAGCACGAGTAAAGCCATTCCAACTTGCTTTTTCGTTAAAGGCGGCAAGGACGAAACCAGCATTTTTTTGATTTTCGATCTCTTTTCCGCTTCGAGCTGACGTTTATACCACATCGATATTTTCGTTAATAAAAAGATGCCGATCGATGTAAAAATAAGAATAACGGAAACCCCGTACATCCCAAAAGGCAAAATGATAAATGCGCTTAGCAATGGAGCTAATGCCTGTCCGCTATTCCCCCCTACCTGGTAAATGGACTGAGCTAAGCCGCGCTTATTGCCTGCCGCCATAAACGATACACGTGAGCCTTCGGGGTGGAAAATGGCTGAACCAAGCCCCAAGAATAGAACCGACACTAAAATCATCCAGTATTCGCCTGCCAATATGAGCATTGTCAGCCCGATAAAAGAGCTCACCATCCCAAGCGGCAATGCATACGGGAATGGTTTCTTATCTGTCATAAATCCGACGGCCGGCTGCAGCAGGCTGGCGAACATATTCAGGACAAATGAAATCATTCCAAGCTGCGTAAACGTCAGTCCTAAGTCGCGCTCTAATAATGGGAACATTGCCGGTATAACCGCCTGCATCGTATCATTAATTAAGTGACATACCCCAATGGAGACCATAATAGGATAGACAGGGTTTGATTGTTTTACTGTTGTAGTCGACATTTTTTCACATTCTTTCTGCTAGATCAATACATTACTCATAATTTTTAATTCAGCAACTCGCTAATTTTATAAAAATACCCCTCAATTTTGCCTCTCGTATTGAATGCATTAAGGGTGCATAGATTATCGCATTTTATTCATACTACCCTTTATAAGGAGGGATTATCATAGAACTGAACCTTGGCGAAATGATTTTACGTGCAAGCTTTTCCTTTTTCGCGATATTAATACTCGCCCGCATCATCGGTAAAAAGCAAGTGAGTCAGCTCACTTTCTTCCATTATGTCACGGGGATCACTTTTGGTTCGATTGCTGCCGAAGTCTCGACTCAAGTGGAAACCCCTTTTTTAGACGGCATGGTTTCTTTAATCGTGTGGGCTGCATTAACAATTATCGTTAGTTATATTTCATTCAGATCTTCAAAAGCACGTATCCTTTTTGACGATAAACCGTCGATTGTCATCAATAACGGTGTCATATTAAATAATGAATTGAGAAAAGCACGGCTTCATCCGGACGAGCTCGCTATGCTGTTGCGTGAACAGAGCATTTTCTCATTTGATGAAGTACTATATGCCGTTTTTGAAACAAATGGAGAATTAAGTGTCCTGAAAAAGCCGCTTGCCCGGACTGCAACAAAAGAAGACGTATCAGTGTCTGCCCCTGCCCCGCAATACTTTCCTCTGGAATTGATTTCGGACGGGAAAATTATTCAAAAAAACTTAACGGATCTTCAGCTTACTGAAGACTGGCTCAGAAAAAAATTAGCAAAGAAAAATATCCACGAGATCGATAAAGTTTATTATGCGCAAATTTTAGAAAATGGATCACTTTATATTAGTATTAAAAATGCTAGTCCACCTTCATAACCATTTGAAAAGACATTTAATCTTCATTATATTACCAATTTTCTTGAAAGTTAATACAAAAAAGCAGAAATCAATTGTAAAACAACGATTTCTGCTTACCATCTATACTTTTAAATAACGAATATTGTTCTTGCTCATTTTAATGCCAAGCAGTACGATGACAAAAATTAAAATGAGGACAACTAATAAAGTATACCAATAATTTTCCATTAATACGCTATCTGTCAGAAGGCCTGTTCCGTATTGGGCAAGCTTCCAAGGTGTCACACTCCAAAAGCTGCCGATTAATGTATCAATAAGCAGACCGACTGGGATGAGAATAATTGTAATCGCAGCAGCGACCGATGTTTGGAAGGCTGCACTCATCGCAACAGTAAGCGCCATAACTAGCATCAGCCAAACACAATACGTACCGAGCATTGCTAAAAATTTTGATAAATCAACAGTCCCGTAAAGCAGTACTGTATAATACATACTCCCCGCATATCCCGCCAATGCGCTGAGAATAGCAATCATGCTTGCAACAATCCATTTACTGAAAAACAACGCAGTAAAAGACATTGGGCGTACATAAAGAAGTGTCGCAGTACCATTCTGACGTTCACGGCTCACGGAACCGATAAAGGCAGTAATTAATACAAGCAGTCCAATTGATTGAAATTGCCCGGTTGATGCCATAAGCAGATCAGCAGGCTGAAGTTCAGGCATTGTCATCATAAATCCATCGGGCATATTGCCAACCGCCTGCAAAATATCTTCCATAAAGTAATTCATGAGCGGATCACTAATTCCGAGCAATACAAAAACGAGCGGAATCCATATAATTTTAAAGCTACGAACACTTTCACGCCATTCTTTTAAAAGTAATGCCTTAAATTGCTGCATGCTTTCCCGCCACCTTCATAAAGATTTCCTCCAGGCTTGCCGTTTCCCGCTCTACTTTTACAACTTCAAATGGTGAGGCCGCCAATTGCTGAAGCAGCTGTTGCATCGAAGGACGTTCATCTATAACTTCCACATATGCTGCTATACCATTAGCTACAGCTCCTAATGTAGACTGACTCGCAAATTGAATCGCCTCTTCCGCATGCTTGAATGTAATTTTATAACGCGGTTCCTCAAACTTTTGCTTCACCTCTGTTAATGAACCTTGCTCGACAAGTTTACCGTCTCGTAAAAACAGCAGCTGATCGGTCATTTCCTCTGCATCATTTAAAATATGCGTTGAGTACAAAATCGTCGTTTGCTGCTGCACTTCCTTTAACAAGTTCATCACTTCCCGACGTCCAACCGGATCAAGTGCTGATACTGGTTCATCCAGCAATAGAAGTTTTGGTTTATGAACTATTGCCTGGGCAATACCTAAGCGCTGCTTCATTCCTCCTGAAAAAGTCTCGGTCTTTTTGTTCATCGCATCATGCAAGCCCACAAATTCCAGCATCTTTTTACATTCACTTCTTAATGAGCGTTTTTCAAGACCGCTTAAATTTGCCACCATCTCCATATATTCAAGTGCAGTCAGCCAGGAATAGTACTGGGGATATTGGGGTAAAAAGCCGATTGCACTGCGTATATCCTTTACATCCGGCATCATGATTTTGCCGCTTGTCGGCTCCAGTATATTGGAAAGCATCGAAAGGGCCGTCGTTTTCCCCGCGCCATTCGGACCGATCAGCGCGGTTGATGTATGCATCGGTAATGTGAATGATAAATCCTCTACTACTTTTTTTGCGCCAAACCGCTTTGTGAGTCCCTTCACTTCAATACAGATCATTGGCTTTTCCGTCCGAATAGAAAGTAGGCGATCGGTCCGAGTGTATTAACAAAGAGTGATACGAGCACCCATACCCATTTCGGGCCGCGCGTCTCATAACTGCGTACAATATCCACTATGGCAACCGCCCCAAGCACCAATTGCAATACTAATAACGGCGCAATAAGTCCCCAAGGAATATTCGATAATTGATCCATTATAAATCCCCCTTAAATTTTTAAATGATGTTTTAAATTGACCAGTAAACTTTTATAGCGCGTATCGTTTTGCACACTTGCCAACATCGGGTTGTGGGCAATGCTTTCATAAATTGATTTTTTGATTGTTTCTTCATCACGTGGTGTTTGCGTGCTCAGCATAACTTCCTTTGCGATCCAGCCATCCAGCAAGTAGAAATAATCATCTCCTGTAATTTGAAATGGAAATTTGATTTGCGTACAAATTTTTACATAGCGCTCAATACAGCGAATTGCTTCTTCTATATTATTTTGTGTTGCATATCCGCTCGCTGCCTTTATATAAAACAGCAGTGTGTTGTGTATATTCAGTTTATTTAAATGAAAAGTGTCTATTATCGTTTCAATTCGGCTGACCGACTGTTCGAAATAAGATACATTTCCTATTTCCAATCCAAGTGCTTCATTCGCATTCGTAATCATATACAGCAAATGCTGATACATGTTGACCTGGTGAATTTCCTTCGCCTTTTCTATATTGCCCAGCATCGTTTGTGCCGTAGCGATAAGCTGTTCAGTACCAAGCTGAACTACAGCATCTTCTCCTAATAATTCGAGTACATGCTGAGGTTCTCCTCTTAAAATATACGTATATGCCTCAAGTAAATTCGCCTCGTTTTTCAGCCGGTAATTTCCGCTGAACTCCTTTACACGTTTACAGAGTTCCTGTATTTTGTCCGCAGCGGCTTCTTTATTCTGTGCAAGATTATAGTAATTGACGTAAAGCTGCGCCATCTTCAGTAAAAACGGGAAACAACTATAATATTCTTCAATGAGTTGATCAATTGTTACGTCCACTTCAGCAAATGGCTCCTTTGAAAAGCGCTTTGCTAATTCCGCATACATTTTCAAAATCCGTTCATTCGTCAATTGAGGCTCATAACCGAGCAGTGCATCAATTGAAATATTGAAAAATGTTGCAAGCTTCGGCAATAGTGCGATATCCGGATAGCTTTGCCCCTTCTCCCATTTCGAAACAGCTGCCCTTGATACCCCGACATGCCGCGCAATTTCCTCTTGTGTCACTTGTAATTGTTTACGGCGCTCTGTAAAAATGGCCGCAAATTGAAAGTTGGTCATCCCCCTCACCTCTTATTCTTATTATAAAAGAACTTTGGCTGATTAATAGCGACTAATTCTTTCGAAATATAGATTTTGTCAACTGATGGTTTCGTTTGGCGGTGGTGGCTAGGATTGTGGAGGCAGGATGTTCTAATAAAATGGGGGAAGTTCTAATATATTTTTATTTGTTCTAATAAAATCGCGATTTTCTAATATAACCGTTCATTGTTCGAATATCCGGATGAATTGTTCAAATATCGCTAAGGTATTTTCTAATATCGTTCCTACTTCTTCTAATATCTCGTACCATTGTTCTAATAAAAATTAAAACGCCCTTCCTTCTCCTCTATTCATGTTTAAACGAAGACCTTGTCACTCGCAATTCCCCTCACTTTCTAATAACACCACCCGTTGTTCTAATAACCATCCAACTTCTTCTAATAAACGGCTTCACTCTTCTAATAACCGCAACCCAAACTTGCGCTCAACAAAAAACTGCCTCCAAAATGTAAAAACACTTCGGAGACAGCTTGCTCTATATAAAGTTTATTTAATTAAATGCTTAATTTCCTCGAAGCTTGGCAGTGCCGTTAACGCACCTGCTTTAGTAGCAGCCATTGCTCCCAGCTTGTTGCCGAATGCGACACAGCTGATTAAATCTTCTGTTACTGTAGGTAAACCATTGAAATGAACATAACGGAGTACGCCTGCCATAAATGCATCACCGGCACCTGTTGTATCTACAGGGACTACCTGTTCAACCGGAACATGTGTTACTTCACCGTTTAATACAGCATATGCTCCATCAGCTCCAACTGTAATTAACACAATCGGTACTAACAGCTCATCCAACTTTTGGAGACCTTCTTCAATTGTTGTTGTTTCTGTCAGGAAATATAATTCCTCATCGGTAAGCTTTAAAATATCGGCATCTTCAAAAAATGAAGCAATCGTCTCACGGCAAATTTCCTCGGATTCCCATCGAAGCGGGCGGATATTCGCATCGATTGCGATAATCGCTCCTTTATCTTTGGCCATATCCACTGCAGCACGTGTTGTTTTTAATGCGGTTTCTTCAAACATCGTTCCTGAACAAACATTTAAAACGGAAGCACGTTTGAATGCTTCTTCCTGTAACTGCTCAGGTGTTACTTGTAAATTCGGCGTCTCATCGACATAATCTTTAAATACTCGCTCACATTTTTCAGTTAAATGCACATATACACCACTTACACGCTTCTTCGCATCAAATACAGCGAAATCAAGATTCACACCTTCTTTTGCGATCTCCTGACGGCAAAATTCCGAAGTTTCATCATCGCCTGTAATTGTAATAAGTGCTGACGGTGCCCCAATACGACTAATCCCTGCTGCAACATTGATTGTTGCGCCACCTAAATACTTCGTAAATGAAGTATTGGTCTGATCATTTGCAATATAATCAACGAATGCATCTCCATAAACTAAGATGAATTCTTTGTCTATTTGACTCATTAATTGTCTAACCTCCGACGTTGTATGTTCTTACTAATTTACCATAGAAAAGATATATTTATAAAACTTTATACTATTCTGAAACTAATGCTTTCTTCGCGCATGAATTTAATTTCTGTTATACTGTGTTCGGTAAGGAGATGATTGTTAATGAATATTACCATTCGACAAGCAGAACGAGATGACGCGAAAGCTGTCGCCCCTTTAATTTATGACGCAATCGGAGACATTGCAAACAATTTGACTGGTGAAGAGGAAGTTTCGCAAATTTTAGCTGCTTTAGAACAGTATGTCACAGAAACGACAAATCGACACAGCTATTTGAATACTTTTGTAGCGGAACAGCAAGGTGAAATAGTTGGGATTGTCGTGCTTTATGATGGGCGTCTCGGGTACAAGCTCGATCGCCAGCTTGAACAACAGCTAGCCAAAAAAGGAATACAGACTTCATTGGATATTGAAGCACATATGGATGAATATTATATCGATACAGTTTGCGTCTCAAAAAATGCACGCGGACTTGGTATTGGTACGCTTCTTTTACAATTCGCCGAGCAAAAAGGCAAGGAACTTGGCTATGAAAAAATTTCTCTAAATGTGGAACTAGAGAAACAAGATGCACGACGCTTGTATGAAAAAATAGGCTACCGTACAACCGAAAGCTGGACAATAATTAATGAGCCATTTCATCATATGGTGAAATCGCTTTAGAATAGGAAGAAGTAATAAATGAAACAAAACTGGATTTACCCGCTATTAATCGTAATAGCGGGTAGTAGTTATGGAGTATTATCAACAATTGTAAAAGTGGCAATGCAGCACGGCTATACTTCGTCAGAAGCTGTTACTAGCCAGTATTTCGTTGGATTTTTACTCGCACTCGTACTTTTTGTAGTAACACAACGCACATTACCGAAGCTTTCAAAAAAAGGCGCTATCACTTTGCTTTTAGCCGGAACATGTACAGCGATTACCGGTATTGTTTACGGACACTCCCTTAATTATTTACCTGCTTCATTGGCAGTTGTTATGCTATTCCAATTCACATGGATTGGGTTGTTTATGGACTGCTTCCTGAAAAGACGTCTGCCAACTCGTATTGAATTAATTTCATTAGTATTTTTATTTGTAGGTACGATTTTAGCAGCCGGTGTGATTGATGTAGATTTATCGCAGATTGCTTGGCAAGGATGGGCACTAGGTTTACTCGCTGCCTTTACTTTTGCAGCATTTATGCAATTTAACGCTCAGCCTGTTGAAGGGGTGACGACGATTGGACGTACATTTATTTTATCTGTTGTGTCACTGATTATCGTATTCATCTTCTTATCACCTGAAATTGTATGGAACGGCCAATTAACTGACGGTCTTTGGAAGTTCGGTCTGGCACTCGGACTCTTCGGTATTATCTTGCCGATTTTACTATTTTCGATTGCCGCGCCAAAAGTCGGTGGTGCACTTGTCCCAATTTTAAGTGCAATGGAGCTGCCAGTAGCAATTACAGTATCCGTCATTGTATTAAATGAAAGTTTAACACTTCTACAAATTTTCGGTATCGTATTTGTACTATTTGGTATGGTACTGCCATCTTATTTCGCTTCAAAAAAAGTGCGTGTTATCGATCAAAAACAACAGCTGCCCTGAATTTAGGGCGGCTGTTTTTCTTTTATTCCGGTTAATTCACTTTATTTATTTGAATTGATAAAATTTTCTAATAATTGTAGAATGAGAATATTAGGTAGTAGTTTCTATCATTTGATTGGAGGCCCATTCAACATGTTCTTTCAGAATTACCGCAATTTAATAAATGAAAAAGAAGGAATTTTATTTCCTTCCAATAGTTATCGTCAAATGGTTTTACAGCCCGCTTACGATGAGGCACGCAAGCATTTTTTGGATGCGATGCTTCAAATTCATATTGCCCATTTAAAGATGCTAGAAGAACAGGAATTGGTTACCTCAGAAAATGCACGTCGTATCGGTCAAGCTATCCAAAATCTTGATTTGGAATATTATAAAACGCGTGATTATAACCCGCAGTTTGAAGATTTATTTTTTCGTATTGAAAACAAGCTAATCGAACTGGGTGGTGACGTTTCTGGAAATTTACATATTGGACGCAGCAGAAACGATATGGGAATCGCCATTTACCGCATGACACTACGTAAAAAGATGCTCACGCTCATGCAGGAACTTTTGAATTTACGTCAATCGCTAATCGTCTTTGCCGAAGAGCATGTAGAGACGATTATGATTGGCTATACACATACACAGCAAGCACAGCCGACAACGTTTGCCCATTATTTAAAGGCCGTTATTGACCAGCTTACTAGGGACTATAAACGAATGCAGGCCGCATATAATACGATTAACCGAAGCAGTATGGGCGCGGCTGCTTTAACAACTACAGGGTTTCCGATTAGCCGCGAACGGGTGCAGGAGTTGCTTGCCTTTGATGATTTAATCGAAAATGCTTGGGATGCGGTAGCCGGTGCCGATTATATCGCTGAAGCTGCCAGTATCGTACAGCTTGCCGCACTTAATTTAGGGCGCACATCTCAGGACTTTTTACTATGGGCAACACAGGAATTTAATGCTTTTAAGCTAGCCAGTCCATATGTGCAAATCAGTTCCATCATGCCTCAAAAACGCAACCCTGTTTCAATTGAGCATACACGTTCACTGCTCTCATCGGTTGTCGGGGATGCGGCTACTGTATTGCAGATGGTTCACAATACACCATTTGGAGATATTGTCGATACAGAAGATGATATGCAACCTTATTTATGGCGGGCAATCGACCGGTTAGTCGGAATTTATAAGCTATTTGCAGGAATGATTCTCACGATGGATGTGAATAAGGAGAATTTACTGAAGCGTGCACAAAACAGCTTTGCCAATGTAACAGAGCTTGCCGATTCCCTTGTCCGCTCCGAAGGTATTTCATTCCGTCAATCACATAAAATTGTTAGCCTTTGTGTGCGGGAGCTGATGGCAAATAATAAAGAATCGCTTGCAAGCCTGACATGGAATTTGGCAAATGAGAAATGTGTGGAAGTTACAGGAAAGACGCTTCAAATTAATGAGATTGCTTTTTACCAGGCCATTCAGCCGGAATACTTCGTTAATATTCGTACATTAAAGGGAGGTCCTGCGCCTGCAACAATGCGAAAATCACTTAGCCAGGCACAAGATGATACTGTCCATCTTGAAAATTGGCTGAGAGAAAAAACAGAGGCAATTTTAAAGGCCGAAAATGGATTGGAACAAATTTTAAAGGGGTGGACGGAACATGAGTAATCGTTATGTATTAGCCGTTGATGGTGGTGCATCAAAAACAATAATGACTATTCGCTCTACAGATGGCCGTGAACTATTTACCGCAACTTCCACAGGCTCAAATTACCAAGCTGTTGGAATCGAACATGTCCAACATGTATTTACCGGCCTGCTCCGGAGTGCAGCAGCTCATTTACCAAGTCTGTTTATTGATATCGCGATATTTGCACTTGCCGGCATTGATACAGATCAGGACAAAAAGATTATCGAAGAGATTATTGAAGAAAGTATCGCCCGCTCCCCTTTTACATTCGGTCAAATTATTATCGAAAATGATGTTGAAGCAACTTTAAAGGGGCTCGGGAAAAACAATGTCAGCCTGCTAATTTCCGGTACAGGGGCTATTTGCTACAGCCTTATGAATGATCGGATTAGCCGCGGCGGTGGCTGGGGTCATCGGATTGGCGATGAAGGAAGCGGTTACTGGATCGGAAAACATATTGCAAAAGCAATTTTCCGCGCTGCCGACGGGCGAAATAAACCGACTTTATTAACAGAGCTTGTTTTAGCTGGTCATCATGTCAACAGCACAGATGAATTGTTCAATCTAATTTATTCAGCGGATTATACAAATGCGCGATTGGCAAGTTTCAGTTCCTACTTACAACAGGCAGTCGAAATGGAAGATACTGTTGCACAAAAAATTATGCAAAAGGCAGCAGATGAGCTTGTATTATTGGCAACAACGACATTGAAGAATGCCGGTTACTCCAATATAGCCCATACACTTTTTTTAAATGGCGGAATACTAAAAAACAATCCCTTGCTTGTTGAGTTAATAACTACACAGCTCCAAAAAACACATCCGAAGATAACGTTAAAGTTATGTGAGGAAAAGCCGATTGAAGCTATCTTTAACCGCGGCTTACGTGAATTAAATGGGGCACAACCCGTAAAGTAGACATAGAAAATCCCCTTTTGCAGTAGTTGCTGAAAGGGGATTTCTTCTTTTATTTCACTACATTTTCCTGGCTTCCAAGCTTTGAATCGATTAACCCTTTTGCCTCATCCTTCATCTCATCTGTAATTGATAAATATACTTTTCCAAGTGCAGTTAAAATAATAAATGCATCATCCGTCAAACCGACTAAAGGGAGAAAATCGACAACTAAATCGAATGGTAAAATGAAGTACCCCAGCGCTCCTAAAACAATGAGTTTACTCGATTTAGGCATGTCCGGGCTACGCAGGGCAACGTAAAGTGTCGCCGCTGCATGCACCGCTTTATAACCTAAACCTCCACCGAAGTTTTTCAATTTATGCAGAAACTTTTTATCTGAATAATGTTGGTCTTGACCTTCAACCATTTTTTCGAAATTATATTGTTCGCTCATACTCATGCTCCTTTCCTTGCTATTACATTAGTATTCCTCAAATATGCGACTCGTAATCCTATACGTTTTCGCTATTAGAAAAGATTCATTTCGTATTTTGTCTTTTATGTAGGAAATTTATCCAAAGTTGCTGAAAAATTTTCGTTGGATTCAATACTTCATCGTAGTAAATGATTGAATTTTTCCGGAGCTTTGCATGACCGATCGGCACCTCGTATACAGGAACTTTTCGTCTTATCGCCTCTATCAGCATATTCGTGTCATAGTGATAAGACTCTCCTTTCACTTTACATAGCCATGGCAGATGTTTTCTTGGAATATAACGTAATCCTGTTTGAATGTCGAGCAAACGTTTACGAATAAACAGTTCAAACATCATCGAATAAGCACGATTTTGAAGTTTGCTAATGAACGGGTAGTCTGAATCTTTAAAATCACGAATCCCTAAAATAATCCCATCCGAGAAAATTTTCGTACTTGATAGCACTTGCTCAACATCCAACACCGAATGCTGACCATGTGCACCTACTGTAATAATTCCCTTTGTACGCAGTCGGGATTTTAGAATATATTCCATCCCAGTTTTAAGTGCGCGGCCTTTCCCTAGATTTTGGTCATGTGTTAATACATCGCAACCTTCTTGCTGTAATTGTTCAAACAGACGGTTATATTTTTCTTCACTGCCATCATTAATGACAATAATACGAGCGATCGGCAATGCACGCAGTTTCCTGACAAATTCCAGAAGGGCCGGTAAAGGGTTTAGCGCTGGAATCATAATAATGACTTGCTCCATTTTACATGCTCCTTAATAAAATATTTATGGGAACTATATAGGTTAATGCGATTGATCGGACTGTAAAATCTCAACAGGAATATGCCGGAATTTTTTAACATCAAACAATCCTGTATCGGTAAGCTTAATGTCAGGGATTACCGGCAGTGCCAGAAATGATAATGTCAGAAACAGATGATAATCGAGCGTAGGATGAATGGTATGCAGTCCTTCATGTAATTTTTTCAGCTTTTGCTTCGCCTGTTCTGCAGGAATATCTGTCATAAGACCTGCGATTGGCAGACTAAAAGAAGCAATCACTTCCCCATCATTAACTACGACTAGTCCGCCTTCTATCTCTTGAAGTGCATTAAGTGCGATTAGCATATCTTCATCATTTGTTCCTACGGCAATCGCATTATGTGAATCATGGGAAATCGTTGTCGCTACAGCACCGCTTTGAATACCGATACCCTGTACAATTGCAACTGCTTTTGTCCCAACATGGTGGTGGCGCTCTACCACTGCTAGCTTCAATAAATCCTTTTCGATCGATGGTACAAATTGTCCGTTTTCTACATCTACTTCCACTTCTATCCGTTTTGTAATGAGTTGGTTTGGTACAATTTTTATAACATTTGCCCGGTTTCCTTTAAACCGCAGGCGTAAATCTTCAATTGTAAGTTTTGTTAAGTGCATTGACTGTAAAATAGATCTCTCCACAGTAGATTTTTCCGGGATTGGTGAAAGTATTTCTCCACTTTCCGCAACTTTTCTTCCATTTTTCCATACAGCGCGTGCTTTCATCGTCTTTAAATCATCAATTATTATAAAATCTGCGTCATAGCCTGTAGCAACAGCACCTTTATTTACTAAACGATAGCATTCCGCAGCATTTATTGTAGCAAGCTGAATCGCCAGTAATGGGTCCATTCCTTCTGAAATCGCTAGGGCCACTGCATAATTGATGCTCCCTTGCTCTATCAATTCATCCAAATGCTTATCATCCGTACAAAAGGCAAAACGACGCGAATTAGCCATTGTTACAGCAGGTAAAATGGCTTTAAGGTTTTTGGCTGCAGAACCTTCCCGGATCAACACATACATCCCCTGCTCCACTCGGTCCAATGCTTCTTCGGCCGTCACACATTCATGGTCCGTTGTTATGCCGGCCGCCCGGTAGCCACGTATTTGTGCACTTGTTAAACCTGCACAGTGCCCATCGATGACCATCCCGTTTTCTTGAGCAAGCATTAACTTTGCGAGCATTTCCTTTTCCCCATTTAGTACAGCAGGAAAATCCATCACCTCTGCCAAACCTAGTACACTTTTATGTTGAACAAATTCCTCTAAATCCTTTGCAGTCAGCACTGCGCCCGCGTTTTCAAAAGAGGTGCCCGGTACACTGGATGGCAACATATAATAAATATCCATTTCCACATTTTCTATATCCTGCAGCATAAATCTCAGTCCAGCTTTTCCTGCGACATTCGCAATTTCATGCGGGTCTGTAACAACAGTCGTTACACCATGGGGAAGCACGATTCGGTTAAACTGTTTTGGCACCACCATAGAAGATTCAATATGAATATGTGCATCAATAAAGCCCGGCACAATATACTTTCCGTGCGCATCTATTATTTCTTCTGCTTCAAATTCACCCGGCTCGGAAATCGCAACAATTTTTCCTTCTGCTACTACAACATCCCCTTGTCGCCACCGCAAATTAAAGACATCTGCAATTTGTGCATGTTGAATAATGAAATCTGCTTTTCCCCGTTTTTGGGATTGATCGATGATTTGCTTCATATGCCACCCACCCTTTTTATTTCAAACTATCATACAATATTTTCTATCAGTAACTAAATAAAAAGGGAACGCTCATAAATTGCACCGTCCCCTTTTCAATATTCCCCCGAATCTCTATATGCTTTCCGGGCAATCTTTTTAACTTTGTACCATAGCTGCTTCTAACTGTTGCAAGAATACTTTTTTAGCTTTTTCGATATCGACTTGAAGCTGTTGCTCTTGCAATGCTTCACCAATCACAGCAATTGCCTGCTCCAGCATTTCCGCCGTCGTATTCCCCATATGTCCGATTCGGAATGCTTTTCCTGCTAAGTGGGCTAAAGAACCCGCTACAATAACGCCGCTTTTTGCCAAGCTTGCTCGGAACTTGGCATCATCAATACCTTCAGGATATAAAATACAGCTCAATGTCGGTGCTGCTACTTCCTCATTAGCCAATGGTGTCATCCCGTACGAACGCAGTGCAGCACGGATTGCTTTACCAAATGCAATATGACGCGCTTCACGTTTTTCCATGCCCTCTTCTAATACAATATTTAATGCAACATCATATGCGTAAATTAAGTTCACTGGAGGCGTCGCAAAGTACATTGCCGGGTTTTCCATAATTGCGCGCCAGTTATGTATATCCGCATAATAAGCTGGCACTGTCCCGATCTGTTCACGGGCAGCCAGTGCCTGTTGACTGAAAGCAACAATCGCCAGCCCAGGAGGAATACCAATCGCCTTTTGAGATCCTGTTAACACAATATCAATTTTATAGTCGTCTTCACCGTAAGCTTTACTCATATCCTCTTGCAATGCTGCTGTTGCGACAACACCATCGACAATAACAAGTGCCCCAGATGCTTTAATAATCGGTACAAGTGTCTCTAAATCGGACATAACCCCTGTTGATGTATCCGCATGTGTAATTGTAACCGCCTTATAATTGTTAGCCTTCAATGCTTCCTCAACAAGCTTTGAGTCTACACGCTCACCCCATGTTGACTGCAGTACATCGACTTCAATTCCAAACGCCTTTGCAAGTGGTGTAAAACGGTCACCGAAGTAACCATGACTGATAACAAGCAGACGTTCACCTTTTGCAATAGTATTTACTATTGCCATTTCCATTGCCAATGTTCCTGATCCTGCTACAACATACACTTCCCCATCTGTATTAAATAGCTTTTTTGTATTGGCAAGTGCGTTTTTAAATGTTTCCACAAACCGAGGATCCGTATGCCCTCTCGTTTCACTTGCCAGGGCGTCATAAATCTCATCCATTACCGGTGTCGGCCCTGGTACTAATAATAATTCTTTATTTTTCATTGTAATTACTCCCTTTTCACAATAGTAAAAATATTCTATCTATATAATATTCTCTATATCAGATTAGAACTCCTTCATTTTTAAAAAATAGAAAATGCCTTTCTAGCCCCATCCAAGCTAAAAAGACATTTATCTCTATAAAAACCCCTAAGTTTTCCTTATATGTTGGGAGGCAACCCCATACTAAACCGCGTTCCAATTCGATTTAGTAATTATCGTAGTAGTCAAGCTGTTCAAGTTCAAAAAGTTATTCCCCTTCTCCATCCTACGTTTCTTTCAATAACCGCTTCGGCATAACGTCTATTTACTAAGTGCACATTCCCCAATGTCACTTGAATCGATATGATAGAAGAAAAGGAATAAGTTAATCCGTAAAAGCAGTTCCCCGTTTATGAATCTATTCATAACACTGCCTATAAAATCTTAATCTTATACAAATTGCTCTGTTTCAGTAGAACCTGACATAGCAGTTGTCGATGATGTACCACCTGAAATTGTTTGTGATACTTCATCAAAGTAACCAGTACCTACTTCACGTTGGTGACGAGTTGCAGTGTAACCTTTAGACTCTGCAGCAAACTCAGCTTGTTGTAGCTTAGAGTAAGCAGCCATTCCATTGTCTTTGTAGTCATGCGCAAGCTCGAACATACCAAAGTTTAAGCTGTGGAAACCTGCAAGTGTGATGAATTGGAACTTGTAGCCAAGTTTCCCTAATTCACGTTGGTACTCTGCAATTTCCTCATCCGATAATTTAGCTTTCCAGTTGAATGATGGCGAGCAGTTGTACGCTAACATTTTCCCTGGGAACTCAGCGTGGATTGCAGCAGCAAACTCACGAGCTTCTTCTAATGATGGGTGAGAAGTCTCACACCAGATTAAGTCTGCATATGGTGCATAAGCTAACCCGCGTGCAATTGCTTGCTTAATACCTGGTTTAGTACGGTAGAATCCTTCTGGAGTACGTTCACCCGTTAAGAACTCTGCATCGCGTGGGTCAATATCTGACGTTACCATGTCAGCAGCATCCGCATCTGTACGTGCGATTAAAATTGTATCAACGCCTGCCACATCAGCAGCTAAACGTGCAGCAATTAAATTACGTACAGCGTTTTGTGTTGGTAATAATACTTTCCCGCCTAAGTGTCCGCATTTTTTCTCAGAAGCTAATTGGTCTTCTAAATGCACACCAGCTGCACCCGCTTCAATCATCCCTTTAACTAATTCGAATACGTTTAGAGGACCCCCAAAGCCTGCTTCCGCATCAGCTACAATCGGCGCAAACCAGTCAAAGCCATCGTCGCGGCCTTCTGCATGGTCGATTTGGTCAGCACGTTGCAGTGCCTGGTTAATACGCTTTACTACTGCCGGTACAGAGTTTGCCGGATATAAAGACTGGTCCGGATACATTTGACCAGAAAGGTTTGCATCAGCCGCTACTTGCCACCCCGATAAGTAGATTGCCTGTAAACCTGCCTTTACTTGCTGTACTGCCTGATTCCCCGTTAAAGCACCTAAAGCATTAATGAAAGGCACTTCGTGTAATGACTTCCATAAACGAGCTGATCCTCGTTTTGCTAATGTTTGCTCCTGGATGAATGAACCTTGTAACTTTACAACCTCTTCTGCTGTATAGCCACGCTCAATTCCTTTCCAGCGCTGGTTTTCTGCCCAATCCTTTTGTAAAGCTTCGATTCTTTCTTGACGAGTTGACATAATAAATTTCCACCTTCCCCATTGTGTATGGATATTCTGTTAGAAAAATTTGTAATTGCCTGTTCCATAACAGAACATCTTGCTGTAATATAATGTATAACAGAATGTTTAACTTTTCATTATTTTCTGACAAATTAACTTTAATTTAGGATGAATGTGTATATTTGGAGGATGAATTGACATTTAGGCAATAATACAGAGGGAGTGGATTTGCATTGTCACTACAAAATATTGAGATCGAAAAGAACATTTTAAATCAGTATAAAATTATTTTAGAAGATTGGATTCCTCAAGATGCATCGATTGCAATAGCAGTAAACAATCGCTTTATTTATTTCAGTACAGGTCATCACCATTTTTCATTGAAAGTAGGTTCCGATGTACCGAAAGACAGCATTGCTTATAAAGTACTTCAAACAGGTAGAAAAGTAGATGCTGTTATGGAAAATACACTTTTTGAATCACCTTATTATGCAATCGGGTATCCGATTTTGGTAAATGGCGAACAAGGTGCTTTAGTTGTCGTCCTGCCCCCGTTATTTAAAGTAAAGAGTTCAGATATATATCAGTTTTTAACAGGTAAACAAATGGAAGATTGGATACCGATTTCAATCGACCAAATTTCGCATATTGAAAGTCTGCAAAAGCGGACATGGTTTTATTCCAAAGGAGAACAATACAAAACAGCGATTACATTAAAGGAGCTGCAGACTCGATTGCCAAATAACTTTCTTCGCATTCATCGTTCCTATATTATTAATATTTGCTATATAAAGAAAATCTCTCGGGATTTGACTTCCAATTTTATTGTACAGCTGAATGATGGTGTGGAATTGCCAGTTAGTCAATCGTATATAAATAACTTGCGGGCCGTTCTGGAGTTTTAATATATGATGGATTTTAGAGTGGGCAATACAGGGTTTTAAAAGTTGAAATTCAATAAAATATAACAAAAAACCCACTGATTCCTCAGTGGGTTTGCGTTGTGCGAAGCGACGTCCTACTCTCACAGGGGGAAGCCCCCAACTACCATCGGCGCTAAAGAGCTTAACTTCCGTGTTCGGTATGGGAACGGGTGTGACCTCTTTGCCATCATCACTTCACTATTTTCGGCTTCCAATACACGGCGCTATCCTTCGTCAACTTCCTTCGTTCTTTCAGTCACGTACTTAAGTACGCTCCTTCAATCACTCAGTCGTTTCCTCGACTAGCTTGTATCTTGAAACCCTTAGAAAGATCATTCTTTCAAAACTGGATAAACGTTTCATTGAATTGCGCAATAAAATGTGGTTAAGTCCTCGACCGATTAGTATTCGTCAGCTACATGCGTCACCGCACTTCCACCTCGAACCTATCTACCTGATCGTCTTTCAGGGGTCTTACTTACTTGCGTAATGGGAAATCTCATCTTGAGGGGGGCTTCATGCTTAGATGCTTTCAGCACTTATCCCGTCCATACATAGCTACCCAGCGATGCCTTTGGCAAGACAACTGGTACACCAGCGGTATGTCCATCCCGGTCCTCTCGTACTAAGGACAGCTCCTCTCAAATTTCCTACGCCCACGACGGATAGGGACCGAACTGTCTCACGACGTTCTGAACCCAGCTCGCGTACCGCTTTAATGGGCGAACAGCCCAACCCTTGGGACCGACTACAGCCCCAGGATGCGATGAGCCGACATCGAGGTGCCAAACCTCCCCGTCGATGTGGACTCTTGGGGGAGATAAGCCTGTTATCCCCGGGGTAGCTTTTATCCGTTGAGCGATGGCCCTTCCATGCGGAACCACCGGATCACTAAGCCCGTCTTTCGACCCTGCTCGACTTGTAGGTCTCGCAGTCAAGCTCCCTTATGCCTTTACACTCTACGAATGATTTCCAACCATTCTGAGGGAACCTTTGGGCGCCTCCGTTACTCTTTAGGAGGCGACCGCCCCAGTCAAACTGTCCGCCTGACACTGTCTCCTACCCCGCTAAGGGGCATGGGTTAGAAGTTCAATACAACCAGGGTAGTATCCCACCGACGCCTCCTTCGAAGCTGGCGCTCCGAGATCTCTGGCTCCTACCTATCCTGTACAAGTTGTACCAAAATTCAATATCAGGCTACAGTAAAGCTCCACGGGGTCTTTCCGTCCTGTCG
>NZ_JBBOSS010000001.1:12500-130000 GCF_038005185.1 Solibacillus sp. FSL K6-1554 | reverse complement strand
GAGCTAATCCTCCAATATTCTAGCGAAGCGACGTCCTACTCTCACAGGGGGAAGCCCCCAACTACCATCGGCGCTAAAGAGCTTAACTTCCGTGTTCGGTATGGGAACGGGTGTGACCTCTTTGCCATCATCACTAGACTATTTTCTTTAAAAGACATTATTCATTATATCATACTTTTTCTATTCGTCAAGTACTTTTTTAATAAATTTCATTCTTTCAAAACCGGATAAACGTTTCATTGAATTTGTGCAATAAAATGTGGTTAAGTCCTCGACCGATTAGTATTCGTCAGCTGCATGCGTCACCGCACTTCCACCTCGAACCTATCTACCTGATCGTCTTTCAGGGGTCTTACTTACTTGCGTAATGGGAAATCTCATCTTGAGGGGGGCTTCATGCTTAGATGCTTTCAGCACTTATCCCGTCCATACATAGCTACCCAGCGATGCCTTTGGCAAGACAACTGGTACACCAGCGGTATGTCCATCCCGGTCCTCTCGTACTAAGGACAGCTCCTCTCAAATTTCCTACGCCCACGACGGATAGGGACCGAACTGTCTCACGACGTTCTGAACCCAGCTCGCGTACCGCTTTAATGGGCGAACAGCCCAACCCTTGGGACCGACTACAGCCCCAGGATGCGATGAGCCGACATCGAGGTGCCAAACCTCCCCGTCGATGTGGACTCTTGGGGGAGATAAGCCTGTTATCCCCGGGGTAGCTTTTATCCGTTGAGCGATGGCCCTTCCATGCGGAACCACCGGATCACTAAGCCCGTCTTTCGACCCTGCTCGACTTGTAGGTCTCGCAGTCAAGCTCCCTTATGCCTTTACACTCTACGAATGATTTCCAACCATTCTGAGGGAACCTTTGGGCGCCTCCGTTACTCTTTAGGAGGCGACCGCCCCAGTCAAACTGTCCGCCTGACACTGTCTCCTACCCCGCTAAGGGGCATGGGTTAGAAGTTCAATACAACCAGGGTAGTATCCCACCGACGCCTCCTTCGAAGCTGGCGCTCCGAGATCTCTGGCTCCTACCTATCCTGTACAAGTTGTACCAAAATTCAATATCAGGCTACAGTAAAGCTCCACGGGGTCTTTCCGTCCTGTCGCGGGTAACCTGCATCTTCACAGGTACTATAATTTCACCGAGTCTCTCGTTGAGACAGTGCCCAGATCGTTACGCCTTTCGTGCGGGTCGGAACTTACCCGACAAGGAATTTCGCTACCTTAGGACCGTTATAGTTACGGCCGCCGTTTACTGGGGCTTCAATTCACAGCTTCGCTTGCGCTAACCGCTCCTCTTAACCTTCCAGCACCGGGCAGGCGTCAGCCCCTATACGTCACCTTACGGTTTTGCAGAGACCTGTGTTTTTGCTAAACAGTCGCCTGGGCCTATTCACTGCGGCTTCTCTAGGCTATGCACCCAAAGAAGCACCCCTTCTCCCGAAGTTACGGGGTCATTTTGCCGAGTTCCTTAACGAGAGTTCTCTCGCACACCTTAGGATTCTCTCCTCGACTACCTGTGTCGGTTTGCGGTACGGGCACCTCTCACCTCGATAGAGGCTTTTCTTGGCAGTGTGAAATCAGGAACTTCGCTCATACGAGCTCGTCATCACAGCTCAACGTTAAAGTATGCGGATTTGCCTACATACACGCCTTACTGCTTGAACACGCGCAACCAACGGCGTGCTTACCCTATCCTACTGCGTCCCCCCATTTCTCAAACGGTGAGGAGGTGGTACAGGAATATCAACCTGTTGTCCATCGCCTACGCCTATCGGCCTCGGCTTAGGTCCCGACTAACCCTGAGCGGACGAGCCTTCCTCAGGAAACCTTAGTCATACGGTGCATGGGATTCTCACCCATGTTTCGCTACTCATACCGGCATTCTCACTTCTAACCGCTCCACCAGTCCTTCCGGTCTGACTTCAACGCTGTTAGAACGCTCTCCTACCACGCATACTCAAAGTATGCATCCACAGCTTCGGTGAATCGTTTAGCCCCGATACATTTTCGGCGCAGCGTCACTCGACCAGTGAGCTATTACGCACTCTTTAAATGATGGCTGCTTCTAAGCCAACATCCTGGTTGTCTAAGCAACGCCACATCCTTTTCCACTTAACGATTACTTGGGGACCTTAGCTGGTGGTCTGGGCTGTTTCCCTCTTGACTACGGATCTTATCACTCGCAGTCTGACTCCCGTGTATAAATATCCGGCATTCGGAGTTTGTCTGAATTCGGTAAAGCGAGATGCCCCCCTAGTCCAAACAGTGCTCTACCTCCGGTATTCTCAATCACGAGGCTAGCCCTAAAGCTATTTCGGAGAGAACCAGCTATCTCCAGGTTCGATTGGAATTTCTCCGCTACCCACACCTCATCCCCGCACTTTTCAACGTGCGTGGGTTCGGGCCTCCAGTGAGTGTTACCTCACCTTCACCCTGGACATGGGTAGATCACCTGGTTTCGGGTCTACGACCACGTACTAATTCGCCCTATTCAGACTCGCTTTCGCTGCGGCTCCGTCTTCTCAACTTAACCTCGCACGTAATCGTAACTCGCCGGTTCATTCTACAAAAGGCACGCTATCACCCATTAACGGGCTCTAACTACTTGTAGGCACACGGTTTCAGGATCTATTTCACTCCCCTTCCGGGGTGCTTTTCACCTTTCCCTCACGGTACTGGTTCACTATCGGTCACTAGGTAGTATTTAGCCTTGGGAGATGGTCCTCCCGGATTCCGACGGAATTTCACGTGTTCCGCCGTACTCAGGATCCACTCTGGAGGGAATAAACTTTTGACTACAGGGCTTTTACCTTGTTTCGCGGACCTTTCCAAGTCGCTTCGTCTAATTCATTCTTTTGTAACTCCGTATAGAGTGTCCTACAACCCCAAAGAGCAAGCTCTTTGGTTTGGGCTCTTCCCGTTTCGCTCGCCGCTACTCAGGGAATCGAATTTTCTTTCTGTTCCTGCAGGTACTTAGATGTTTCAGTTCCCTGCGTCTGTCTTCAACACGCTATGAATTCACGTGAAGATACTATCCGATTAAAGATAGTGGGTTCCCCCATTCGGAAATCCCCGGATCAAAGCTTACTTACAGCTCCCCGAGGCATATCGGTGTTAGTGCCGTCCTTCATCGACTCCTAGTGCCAAGGCATCCACCGTGCGCCCTTATTAACTTAACCAAAAGTTAACACTTAGATCAGAGATCTAAGATTTAAGTTTACACGTCAATTGCTTGACTTGTTTAAAAATCTATAAAATAGAAATTTGATTTATTGCTTTCAATGTCGTTTTATCCAGTTTTCAAAGAACGAAGTGTTTTGAAGTATTTCATTCATTTAAGAATGAACCTTCAAAACTGAACAGCAACCGTTAATGTTTCATTCCCCGAAGGAATGATTCCGAAAAATCCTTAGAAAGGAGGTGATCCAGCCGCACCTTCCGATACGGCTACCTTGTTACGACTTCACCCCAATCATCTATCCCACCTTCGGCGGCTGGCTCCATAAAGGTTACCTCACCGACTTCGGGTGTTACAAACTCTCGTGGTGTGACGGGCGGTGTGTACAAGGCCCGGGAACGTATTCACCGCGGCATGCTGATCCGCGATTACTAGCGATTCCGGCTTCATGTAGGCGAGTTGCAGCCTACAATCCGAACTGAGAACGGTTTTATCGGATTAGCTCCCCCTCGCGGGTTGGCAACCGTTTGTACCGTCCATTGTAGCACGTGTGTAGCCCAGGTCATAAGGGGCATGATGATTTGACGTCATCCCCACCTTCCTCCGGTTTATCACCGGCAGTCTCCTTAGAGTGCCCAACTGAATGATGGCAACTAAGAATAAGGGTTGCGCTCGTTGCGGGACTTAACCCAACATCTCACGACACGAGCTGACGACAACCATGCACCACCTGTCACCGTTGCCCCCGAAGGGGAAACTATGTCTCCATAGTGGTCACCGGGATGTCAAGACCTGGTAAGGTTCTTCGCGTTGCTTCGAATTAAACCACATGCTCCACCGCTTGTGCGGGCCCCCGTCAATTCCTTTGAGTTTCAGTCTTGCGACCGTACTCCCCAGGCGGAGTGCTTAATGCGTTAGCTGCAGCACTGAGGGGCGGAAACCCCCCAACACTTAGCACTCATCGTTTACGGCGTGGACTACCAGGGTATCTAATCCTGTTTGCTCCCCACGCTTTCGCGCCTCAGTGTCAGTTACAGACCAGACAGTCGCCTTCGCCACTGGTGTTCCTCCAAATCTCTACGCATTTCACCGCTACACTTGGAATTCCACTATCCTCTTCTGCACTCAAGTTCCCCAGTTTCCAATGACCCTCCCCGGTTGAGCCGGGGGCTTTCACATCAGACTTAAGGAACCACCTGCGCGCGCTTTACGCCCAATAATTCCGGACAACGCTTGCCACCTACGTATTACCGCGGCTGCTGGCACGTAGTTAGCCGTGGCTTTCTAACAAGGTACCGTCAAGGTAGCGCCAGTTACTACGCTACTTGTTCTTCCCTTGCAACAGAGTTTTACGAACCGAAATCCTTCTTCACTCACGCGGCGTTGCTCCATCAGACTTTCGTCCATTGTGGAAGATTCCCTACTGCTGCCTCCCGTAGGAGTCTGGGCCGTGTCTCAGTCCCAGTGTGGCCGATCACCCTCTCAGGTCGGCTACGCATCGTTGCCTTGGTGAGCCGTTACCTCACCAACTAGCTAATGCGCCGCGGGTCCATCTTATAGTGACAGCCGAAACCGTCTTTCAACTTTCAAACATGTGTTAAAAAGTATTATTCGGTATTAGCCCCGGTTTCCCGGAGTTATCCCAATCTATAAGGTAGGTTACCCACGTGTTACTCACCCGTCCGCCGCTAAAATTTTAAAGGTGCAAGCACCAATAAAATTTCCGCTCGACTTGCATGTATTAGGCACGCCGCCAGCGTTCGTCCTGAGCCAGGATCAAACTCTCCATAAAAGTAGTTTGAAAGCTCATTTGCTTTGCTAGCGATCCAACTTCGTTAGAAGTTGAAATCTATTGTTTGCTTCATTTAAGAAGCTTGTTTCATTAACGTTGCTTGTTCAGTTTTCAAGGTTCATTGCGTTGTCTTTGTGACAACTTTTATATCTTACCATTTTCACGAATCATTTGTCAACAACTTTTTCAAAAAAGTTTCAAACTCATAATCACTGTAAATTCGGTAACTCTTACACTTTACCACTCTAAAGTCGAAAAGTAAAGAACTTTGTAGTTTAGTGCGCCGCGTTTTAGCGACAAGAAATAATATACCACCCCTACAATTATATTGCAATAGTTATTTTAAAAAATATTATATTTTTTTATAATATTTATTGTTTCTCCTATATCCACTCCAATATATAGAAAGGAATGACCATTCTTCCCACAATACATCTGTATAATCCCCCAGTAATAATTTATACGCCGTGACTCCCATCGTTCACCTCTGCCAAGCAGCCACTCTCATCTTCCTATAATAAAGAAAAGAGCCTTGCGAATAGCGCAAGGCCCTAATTAAACTAAACTTATTTTGTTGTATGGCGCATTGTCGGGAATAACAATACATCACGAATTGATGGTGAGTTCGTTAATAACATTACTAAGCGGTCGATACCGATACCTAAACCACCTGTTGGCGGCATACCGTATTCTAATGCTTCGATGAAGTCATTATCCATTTCATGTGCTTCGTCATTTCCTGCCTCTTTTTCGGCCATTTGGGCTTCAAAGCGCTCGCGTTGATCGATTGGATCATTTAATTCTGTGAATGCATTAGCGTGCTCACGACGAACAATGAATAGCTCAAAACGATCTGTGAAGCGTGGATCTTCAGGATTTTTCTTCGCTAACGGAGAAATTTCCACAGGGTGACCTGTTACGAATGTAGGTTGTACTAATGTTTCTTCTACTTTTTGCTCAAAGAATTCATTGATGATGTGACCTACTTCATGTGCATCTTTAATTTCCACGCCGTGTTCAGCAGCATGTTTACGTGCTTCTTCTACAGTCATCGGAGCCCAGAAGTCTACACCCGTTGCTTCTTTAACTGCATCTACCATATGCACACGTTTCCAGCCAACACCTAATTCAATTGTATCTTCACCATATTGTACAGTTGTCGTACCAAGAACATCTTGGGCTACATGTGCAATAAGGTTTTCTGTTAAGTCCATAATATCGTTGTAGTCTGCATACGCTTCATATAATTCAATCATTGTGAATTCCGGGTTGTGACGAGTTGAAATTCCTTCATTACGGAATACACGGCCGATTTCATATACTTTTTCCAAGCCACCAACGATTAAACGTTTTAAATGCAGCTCGATTGCGATACGCATATATAATTCCATATCCAACGCATTGTGGTGTGTAATGAACGGGCGAGCCGCAGCACCACCTGCAATTGTATGCAGCATTGGTGTTTCCACTTCCAAATAACCATTGTTATCTAAATAGTTGCGGATTGCTCGGATGATTTTTGAACGTTGGATAAATGTTGTTTTTGATTCGTCGTTTGTCATTAAGTCTACATAGCGTTGACGGTAGCGTTGTTCTACGTCTGTCAGACCGTGGAATTTATCGGGTAACGGGCGTAACGCTTTTGTTAGGAAAGTGAACTCTGTCGCTTTAACAGACAACTCTCCAACTTGCGTACGGAATACGTTTCCTTTTACCCCTACGATATCACCAAGATCTGCTTTGTTGAACAATTCATATGCTTCTTCACCAATTGCATCTTTACGTACATAAATTTGGATTTGGCCTGCTAAGTCCTGGATATGCGCAAAACCTGCTTTACCTTTACCGCGCTTTGTCATAATACGTCCGGCGATTACTACTTCACGTGGATTTTCTTCTAACTGTTCTTTATTAAATTGCTCATTTTCTGCAATAACTTCGTTCGATAAATGTGTGCGTTCAAAACGGCTGCCGAATGGGTCCATACCGTTTTCACGAATATCTGTCATCTTCTGGCGTCTCACCAAAAGTTGGTCGTTTAATTCTTCGATATTTGACACGTATTTCACTCCTTAATGTTTTTGCGCTCCAAAACGGCACAATAGTCCATAATGTTTCTATTGTACAGTATTTCTTTTGTTGATTCACCTGTTTCGAATTAATTTTAAATATCAGATAATTATGACAGGTGATTTTTCTTTACATAAGAAAAAGGCACCATCGTCTGATGCCTTCAATGATTTTTATACAATTACTGCTTCTTCTTCGTATTCATCTGCAACACTGTTTAGAAGAATACGTAATTCTTGCTCGGTCTCCGTTAAATTGATGGCATTACGGATCTTTCCGTTTCCACGAATACCTTTTAAGTACCATGATGCATGTTTACGCATTTCTCTAACCGCCACTTTTTCACCTTTAAGTGCTTTTAGACGTTCAAAATGCAATAAACAAACATCCATTTTTTCACGAACTGAAGGCTCTGGAATTTGAACACCTGATTCCAAGTATTTTACCGTTTGATAGATCATCCATGGATTTCCTAAAGCAGCACGACCAATCATGACCCCATCTGCCTTTGTATGTTCCAGAATGCGCTTAGCATCTTCCGGTGTTTCCACATCTCCATTTGCGATAAACGGGATGCTAATATTTTTCTTCACTTCGGCTAAAACGTCCCAGTTTGCTTTACCTTCATACATTTGCACACGAGTTCGGCCATGCATCGCGATAGCGGCTGCGCCTGCACGTTCTGCTGCCTGGGCATTTTCCACAGCGAATACACGCTCTTCATCCCAACCAATACGCATTTTTACCGAAACGGGTTTATCAACTGCATCGACAACTGATGAAACCATTTCGTAAATTTTATTCGGATCAAGAAGCCATTTTGCGCCAGCTTCACATTTAATAATTTTGTTTACAGGACAACCCATATTGATATCTATAATGTCGGCTGTTGTATGTTTGTCTACAAATTTCGCCGCCTCTACTAAATTTTCTTTGTCTCCTCCAAAAATTTGCAGCGTCATCGGGTTTTCCCGCTCATCAATATAAAGCATATCCAATGTTTTTTTGTTGCGGGTGTTCAACGCTTTATCGCTGATCATTTCCGCATAGACTAACCCCGCTCCAAACTCTTTTACCGTTAACCGGAAAGCAGAGTTGCAAATTCCTGCCATCGGAGCAAGAACGACCCGGTTATCCATAATAATATCGCCTATTTGGAATGGCTTTTGGTCGATGTTTGACACCTTTTCTGTTCCCTCCACTCGGTTACTCACCTTTTAATTCTTTTATATCTATTTGTAATACATCTGCAATTGTTTGAAGTTGTTCTTCAGAGGGTTTCTTTTCGCCTCGTTCAATTCGCCCTAAAATTGTTACAGATATACCAATATGTTTTGCAAATTCGGTTTGCTGAATTCGTTTTAGTTTTCGAAAGGCACGAATTCTGCGACCGTATTGATTTTCTTCCACAGATTGACGCCTTCTTTCTCTATATCAAGTGCATGTAACGCTTTTTGCACGCCTACAAGCATATCATAATTTTGCGTCATAATCTCTTCTAACGGTACAAGCACAAATGCACGTTCGTACATTCGAGGATGTGGAATTATTAATTTTTCGGTTTCATACAGTTGTTGACCATACAGCAAAATATCCAAATCGATTATTCGTGGTCCCCACCGAAATTCACGGACACGGCCAAGATCATTTTCGATTTTTTGGCACTCCGCAAGAAGCTCAAAGGCATCGAGTTCCGTTTCAAGAGCAACTGCGATATTCAAAAAATCTGCCTGATCTGTATAGCCTACTGCTGCTGTTTCATAAATTGAAGAAATCGCTGTTACAGATATCGCCTCATGTGCGGTGAGCAGCTTTACTGCGTCTTGCAAGTTTTGCTCACGCTCACCTATATTTGTACCGATCGATAAGTACGCTGTCGTCATCATACGAATTGTCCTCTTGTAATTTCAACCGCGACTTCTTTGTAATGTCCCGGAATTGGAGGGTCAGGCTTAATAATTTCGACGCGGCACCCAAAAATCTGACCTTCATATTGCGTTAAAATGCTTGAAGCAACTTTTTGCGCTACTGCTTCAATCAATTTAAACGGCTTCCCTTCAATTACTTCTTTACAAATATCATAAACGCCCACATAGCTAACCGTCTGATCCAGCTCATCCGTCTCACCTGCACGTTTCATATCAACAGCAAGCGAAACATTAGCCCGAAAGCGTTGTCCTAATACGTTTTCTTCCGGTAATACACCGTGATAACCAAAAAACTGCATTTCTTTTAAATGAATATAATCCATTGCAAACTCCTTAATGTCTCGGTGCCAATTCACCTTGTACTTCAAATTTCCCTACAAGCGCATCCATCATCTTCACTGTTCGCGCCACTTCCTTTACATCATGAACACGCATCATATGGCAGCCCTTTTGGACACCAAATGCACAAGTAGCGGCTGTCCCTTCCACTCGGTCATCTACGGGTAGTTCCAAAATCGATCCGATCATACGCTTGCGTGATGTCGCAAGCAATACTGGATAGCCTAATGCAACAAGCTCATCAAGGCGCTGCATCGTTTCAATACTTTCACTTAAACTTTTCACAAAACCGATACCAGGATCAAGGAAAATATGCTCGTCACGTACACCTGCTGCTTTTACAATCGCAATACTTTCCTGCATATCGGCCATATATTCGTTGAAGTAGTTATCGTACTGATCTGACAGTCTGTTATGCATTAAAATAATCGGCACATCGAGTTCTGCCGCGACACTTGCCATTTCCGGATCCGCCTTTGCGCCCCATATATCATTAATAATATGTGCCCCTGCTTCAATTGCAGCACGCGCAACATTTGATTTATACGTATCAATTGAAATAATCGCAGGTACTTCTTTTAAAAGCGCCCGAATTACCGGTACAACACGTGCAATTTCTTCCTCATCTGAAATCCGTGTATAGCCAGGGCGTGTTGATTCCCCGCCAACATCGATAATTTTTGCGCCATCTGCCACCATTTTTTTTGCCTGTGCAACTGCTTTTTCAACTGAATTGAACCTGCCGCCATCCGAAAATGAGTCCGGTGTTACATTTAAAATGCCCATCACGAATGTTTCTTTACGAAAATCCAGTTCGATCCCATTTAATGTGAGTACTTTATAGTTTTCTAACATGACGGTCTCCTAAACACATAACAATTTTTTGTAAATATTTTTGATGCAACTTTTTATAAAGTCTGCCTTCACTGCCCGCAAAGCGTACCTCCCCAATACGGGAAATCGGTACGAGCTCCTGTACAGCTGTTGTAATAAAGCATTCATCCGCCTGTTCCAATTCCCATGCCATAAAGCGGCCTTCTCGTACCGGCATTTGGAGTTCTTCAGCGAGTTGAATGACTTTTTTACGTGTAATCCCCGGTAAAATACCTAAATTAGTAGAAGGCGTATACAGTATACCATCTTTTATCCAAAAGACATTTGACGTAATGCCTTCTGCGATAACACCATTCTGATTGGTAAAGAAACCTTCTTGAGAAGCTAAACTCGGTAACTCTAACCGCGCTCGTACATTATTGCCGTAGTGATGGCTTTTATAGCGGGTCTGCTGTTCCGGAGAGTTACGGGCTGTTTTCAGCCACACCGCTTCTTTTTCTGTCCCGCGTACCATTTCTGGCAGTTCTTTACGAAACAGAATAACGGTCGGTTCGGTATACTCGGAGGGTGCAAGTCCAATTGGATGCACACCGGCTGATACATTTAAACGAAAATACCCTTCTTTGCCGTCCTGTGCATTGAGCTTTTCAATGACCTCTTCTATGTTCTGTAACGTATACGGAAAATGAATACGGTATTCTTTTAATGCTTCAAGCAGACGGCTGAAATGTTCATGCAAATAGACAGCCTTTCCCTCATATGTACGAAATGTTTCAAAAAAACCGAGTCCATATAAAAAACCGTGATCAAACGGAGAAATTTTCAAATCTTGTTCATCGATATACTGTCCATTCATCCAACATAGCATTGCCTTTCCCCCTAACAATACGACTCAATAAATGTGCGTAACAGCTGCTTGCCGTCTTCGGTCATAATTGATTCCGGGTGATATTGAACCCCTTCAATCGGATATTCTTTATGTCGCAGCCCCATAATTTCGCCTTCCGCTGTCCAAGCAGTCACTTCCAGACAGTCCGGTAAAGTTGTCGGTTCTACAATCAGTGAATGGTAGCGTGTTGCAAAAAATGGGTTCGCATTTTTTCTATGCAGACCAATCCCCTTATGAAGAACAGGGGAAGTTTTCCCGTGCATCAATCTCTCAGCACGCACAACATCGCCGCCAAATACTTGTGCAATCGCCTGATGACCTAAGCACACACCTAAAATCGGAAGCTTGCCTGTGAAATGTTCGATGATACGGAGACTTTCTCCGGCATCGTTTGGTGTACACGGCCCTGGTGAGATGACAAGCATCATTGGCCGAAGTTTTTCAATTTCCTCGACCGTAATCTCATCATTGCGCTTTACGACCAATTCATGACCGAATTCACCGAAGTATTGCACTAAGTTATATGTAAACGAATCATAGTTATCAATCATTAAAATCATTTGCTCACCTCTTCTGCCATCGCTTTTGCCTGCCACATTGCCTTCGCTTTATTCATCGATTCAATATACTCGTTTTCCGGTATGGAATCGATGACAATACCGGCACCCGCCTGAATGTACGCAATACCATCTTGAATATACGCTGTACGGATAACGATATTTAGCTCTAAGTCACCTGTGTAGCCAATCCATCCGATTGATCCTGTGTAAAGACCACGGCGTACCGGCTCCAGCTCTTCAATAATTTCCATCGTACGGATTTTCGGTGCCCCTGTAATCGTACCACCGGGGAACATTGCCCGAATGACATCCGCATTTGTTTTTCCTTGTGCAATTTCCCCGCGCACATTCGAAACAATATGCATCACATGCGAGTAATGCTCGATAACCATAAACTCATTTACTTCTACCGTTCCGTATTTGCTTACTCTTCCTAAATCATTGCGCTCTAGATCAACTAACATGACATGTTCTGCACGCTCTTTTTCATGCTCAATCAGTTCATTGGCTAAAGCCACATCCTGTTCTTCCGATGCTCCGCGCGGACGTGTTCCTGCAATTGGTCTTGTTGACAGCTCATTGTTTTTACGTTTTACAAGCAATTCCGGCGAGCCGCTAACAACCGCAAAATCCTCACTTTCAATATAAGCCATATACGGTGAAGGATTAAACGAACGAACTGCCTCATACATCGCAATCGGTGCTGCAGAAAGTTTTTTCGCCTGGCGCACCGACAAGTTCACCTGGAACACATCACCTTGTCCAATATAGTGCTGAATTTTATGTATAGCAGATTCAAATGCATCCCCACTGAAGGAAACTTGTAATTCCGCTTCATCCTGCTGCATGTTTTTAGCTGTTTCCTGATTAAAATGACGCTTTCCCAACCCGGATTCGGCATGCTGTTGCCAATCCGATTGCCATGAAAGTAAATCGACTTCACTAGTAGACAACTTCATCAATGTTACTTCACCTGTTTGGACATTCCGGACTGCCCAATGATCAAACAAATAAAAATAAAGATCCGGTACGTGTAAGTCATCTTCCGCATTATTTGGAAGAACTTCAATCGTGCGAGCATAGTCATACGAAATAAATCCAATTGCTCCACCTTGGAAATCAGGCAGATTCGGATTCGCTTCAAGCTTATACTCTGCGATTACTTTTTCTAATTCCGCCAGTGCCTCACCTGTTTTCAGTTCTGTCTCTCCATTTTTCCACTTCAGTTCCAGACCGTGTTCCACTGACTTTGCTGTTGCAATTGGCTGCCATGCAGCAATTGAAAAATGCCCGCCCCTACCGCTTTCCAGAAATGCACGCTGTTTTTCCATTGCTGTCTGTTCCTGGAAACTATAATAAAACTCATCTTTTGTCATGTAAAATGTATGTGTTTCTAGTTGTTGCATCAATTTACACCTGCTTTACCTTTTTCTTAATTAAACTCGATAACACTTTAAAAATCCATTTTTAACTTAGCAGTTTCTAAGAAAAAAAGCTATTTTACGAGGTTAAACTCGCAAAATAGCTTTTAAAATCACTTAGGTAAAATTTAATTAATCTTCAAATTGGTATAAAGGCGTTGATAAGTAGCGCTCACCGTTTGATGGGATAATTGCTAATACGTTTTTGCCTTTGCCTAAACGTTTTGCTGTTTCGATTGCTGCATAAATTGCTGCACCTGAAGAAATACCAGCTAAAATGCCTTCTTCACGGGCTACTTTACGAGCATATTCGAATGCCGTTTCGTTTTCAACCGGTAATACAGAATCATATACTTCTGTGTTTAATACGTCCGGAATGAAACCTGCACCAATACCTTGAATTTTATGTGGACCAGGGTTACCGCCTGAAAGAATTGGAGAATCTTTAGGTTCAACCGCAATAATTTCAATTTCAGGGAATTTGCTTTTCAGTACTTCACCTGCACCAGTAATTGTACCGCCAGTACCTACACCAGCAACAAATGCATCTAATTTTAAGCCTTCTTGTTCGAATGCTTCCGCAATTTCAGGACCTGTTGTTAAACGGTGAATTTCTGCGTTTGCTTCGTTTTTGAATTGTTGTGGCAAGAAGTAGCCTTCTGATTTTGATAATTCTTCTGCTTTTGCAATTGCACCTTTCATACCTTCTGGGCCTGGTGTTAATACTAAATCAGCACCATAAGCACGTAAAAGGTTGCGACGCTCTAGTGACATAGTTTCTGGCATTACTAAAATCGCTTTATAGCCTTTTGCTGCAGCAATCATCGCTAAACCGATCCCTGTGTTACCAGAAGTTGGCTCGATGATTGTACCGCCTGGCTTTAATGTGCCGTCTTTTTCTGCTGCTTCAACCATTGCTAAAGCTAAACGGTCTTTTACTGAAGAACCTGGGTTAAAGTATTCAAGCTTTACGTAAACTGTACCTTCATTTTCACTTGTTGCATTGTTTAATTTTACGATTGGTGTGCGACCTACTAAGTCCGCCACTGAATTTGCTAATTTACTCATTTTATCCATTCCTCTCCAAATCCCTACCAAATCAATAGGTTTTACTTAATTTGTATCTTATCAATTTTTCATAGTACTTGTCAATTAATTGAAACGAAATTTTTGTAAAATTTCTGACTATTTAGTTTTACTTATTAAATAGGAAAAAGGGCAAAGACAGTTAAAAGTTCCTCTTTCACTTAAACTTCAACTTCTGTCCTGGCCCATATAAATCTGGTGTTAATTTTTAGATTCTCCGTAGATCCATGTTGCATTAAATTCTGCCCAGAAAGCTTCCGGTGTAATGGAAGGCGACAGCTGTTCCAAAGCGAGCTGACGTTTCACATGCCCTTCTACTTCATCAAAGCTGAATGACTGCCCTTCCATGTTCTCAGTAACCTTGACGATTGCATAGCGCCCATCGCTTAATACAAAAGGTTTGGAAGTTTCCTTTTCCTTCAGCTTTTCCACTTCTGGTAAAATGGCAGGATCCACTGCCGATTGACTTGATGAAATAAAGCCAATGTCTCCACCTAAACTTGCCGATGCTGTATCCAATGAATGCTCGCGTGCCAGAACCGCAAAATCAGAGCCGTCCTTCAGCTCTTTTTCCACCCGTTCCGCATCCTCTTTTGAATTCACGATAATGATACTTGTTCGGTGTGTAGTTGGAATATTATAGATCGACTTATTATCTTCGTAATACTTTTTAGCTTCATTCTCTTTTACTACAATATCATTTGTCAGTACTTTATCTAAGATGAGCTGAGCACGCATTTTTTGACGCAGTTGCTCTGGGGATAAACTATGTAGAGTTGAATCATTTGAATCTTGTGCCGAACGTAATAAGGCTATTTCTAAATCAATCTCTTCCTCTTTTACATCGAGTTTATATTTTTCCGCCGCTTTTTCCATAACAGCTTCATTTACTAAACTCTGCAATGTTTCTTTTCCGTAACGGTTTTCCATTTCAGCAAGCCATTGTTGGCGTGTAATTGGATCTCCCTCGACGGCAGCAATTTTTTCGCCGCCGTCTTCTTTCTCTGATGTTGTTTCATCAGATGGGAGTACCCATAACACAAACCAAAATAGATTTCCGATTAACAATAGCAGTAATAACAGCAACGTAGGTTTTGTTTTTAAGCGTCGTTGTGTATACGGTAAATTATTTTGCGGTGGTTGTGGTGTTTTGTGTAAATTACGATTGGATTTCATTCACAAAGCCTTCAAGTTCACTTTTATCGAAGTGATAAGTTTCTAAACAGAAGTGGCATTGCGCTTCTGCTTGGCCATCTTCGTCAATCATTTCCTGAATTTCACCGACACCTAAACCGATAATTGCCGCACCGAAACGCTCTTTTGAACATTGACATTGGAACTGTACAGGCATTGTTGAAAGAATTTGAACATTGCCTTCGCCTAATACTGCTTCTAAAATTTGCTCAGGTGTATATCCTTTTTCAATCATTTTAGAAACAGGCTCAATTGATGATAAATGCTTTTCAATTGCTTCGATTGTTTCTTCTTCACAGCCTGGCATTAATTGAATAATAAAGCCGCCCGCTGCTAAAATTGTATTATCCGGATTTACTAACACACCTAAACCTACTGATGAAGGTACTTGTTCAGATGTAGCGAAGTAATATGTGAAGTCCTCAGCAATTTCTCCTGAGACGATCGGTGTTTGACCTGAGAACATATCACGTAAACCTAAGTCTTTAACAACTGTCAAAGCACCTTCAGAACCGACACCAGCACGTACATCCAGTTTTCCTTGTTCATTTAATTCAAAGTGAACATGTGGATTTGTAACGAAGCCACGCACATCTCCTTTGGCATCTGCATCGATAACCATTGGACCGATTGGACCGTTCCCTTCGATTTTTACGGTAATTTTGTCGTCACCTTTTAACATCGCACCCATCATTACAGATGCTGTCATTGAACGGCCTAACGCAGCAGATACAACAGGCCATGTATTATGACGGCGTTGTGCTTCTCCTACAGTTGCAGTTGTATTTGTTGCAAACGCACGTACCTGTCCGTCATATGCAATTCCTCTTACTAAGTAGTCTTTCATGTTGAAATTCCTCTTTTCTATTGATTTCTTTTATAAATCGTTGCTAGTCCCTTGAGCGTCAAAAACGGATCGACGACATCAATCATCTGGGTTTCATTCGCAATCAATTTTGCTAGTCCCCCAGTTGCAATTACGAGGGGCTCTTCTTTACTTTGCGCTTTCATACGACTGACGATGCCTTCTACTTGTCCTAAAAACCCGTAAAAAACCCCTGCCTGCATAGCAGCTACCGTATTCTTTGCCACAACTTGCGATGTATGGGCAATTTCAATTCGAGGTAGCTTTGCTGCACGTGTATAGAGCGCCTCTGTTGATATGGCAATACCGGGTGCAATGGCGCCCCCTAAATAATCGCCTCGTTCATTAATAAAGCAATACGTAATCGCTGTACCAAAATCGATAATAATCAGTGGTCTCCCACTATATTGCTGTAAAGCGGCAACCGCATTTACAATACGGTCTGCGCCTACTTCACGCGGATTTTCATACTTTATATTCAAGCCTGTTTTTACACCGGGTCCCACAATCAAAGGCTGGATATTGAAATACTTTTTACACATTAATTCAAGTGCAAACATAATAGGTGGCACAACTGAGGATATAATAATCCCTTTTACTTGTTCAAATGAAATGCCTTCATGAGAAAAAAACGCCTTAAATTGCATCGCATATTCATCTTCAGTTTTTCGTATATTTGTCTCTGTCCGCCAATGATGGATAAGTTTATCTTGATCATAAATACCTAAAATGATATTGGAGTTACCCGCATTCATTACTAAAATCACAAGTGGCACCTACTTTTCTTATACTGAAAAAAATCATACCATATTTGGCCATCTACTATACAGTATTCAGTATTTTTAGTCGGCAATCATTCCCTTTCAACTAAAACCTGTTGATCTCCATAGGGGTAAAGGCTTTCCGCTAGAGTCTACCACCCTCCTTTTCAACCAGCTCACCAAATCGCGTTTATTTAAAGGCAAGATTTTAAGAAGAAAAAACTGACTATCTCCTTTTCCCAGGAAATAGTCAGTTGTGTTGTATTATTTTGGACGGTCTTCATCGATGCCTTGCGGGCGATCATCTGACACGTCTTTCGGTAGATCTTCAACTGTTGGTGATTTCTTTTCACCTTGAACATCTTCATTAATCGATGCATTACCAGCCGTTTCAATTGTTGGTGTTGCTTCTTTTTGATCTTTTTGTTGAAGCTCCGATTCTACTACCGCCTCTTCAGGAGGTAATATACCGTGGTCGCGTAAATGTTCGATTTGCTGTGCATTTAACGTTTCTTTATCAATTAACGTATTTGCGATTAAATCTAGTAAGTCACGACGCTCTGTTAAAATACGTTTCGTACGAGCATATTGCTCATCAACGATACGCTGAACTTCTTTATCGATTTCATATGCTACAGTATCAGAGTAGTTTTGATCTGAACCGAAGTCACGACCTAGGAATGGATTACCGCCTTGGTTTGAACCGTATTGAACAGCACCAAGACTATTGCTCATTCCGTATTCTGTAACCATTGCACGCGCAATGCTCGTTACTTTCTGGAAGTCATTATGTGCACCAGTAGATACTTCACCAAGTACAATTTCTTCCGCAACACGTCCGCCTAGTAATCCGGCGATACGGTCTAGTAACTCTTGCTTCGTTGTGAAGAAACGCTCTTCTTTCGGTAACATGATGGCATAACCACCTGCTTGACCACGAGGGACAATCGTTACTTTATGAACAGTATCAGCTTCATCCAATTCAAGACCGACAACTACGTGACCGGCTTCATGGAATGCAACAAGCTTTTTCTCTTTTGGAGAATACACACGGCTTGCTTTTGCAGGACCGGCAATTACGCGGTCAGATGCTTCATCAATATCAGCCATGTTTATTGATTTTTTGTTTTTACGAGCTGCAACTAAAGCTGCTTCGTTTAACAAGTTTTCTAAATCTGCACCTGAGAATCCTGGTGTACGTTGTGCAACAGCAGCTAAATCAACTGTATCTGATAATGGCTTATTGCGAGCATGTACTTTAAGGATTGCTTCACGGCCTTTTACGTCTGGGTGACCAACCGTAATTTGACGGTCGAAACGACCAGGACGTAATAATGCTTTATCTAGAATGTCAGGGCGGTTTGTTGCAGCGATGATAATAATACCTTCGTTTGCACCGAAACCATCCATTTCAACTAGTAATTGGTTTAATGTTTGTTCACGCTCATCGTGACCACCACCAAGACCCGCACCACGTTGACGACCTACCGCATCAATCTCATCGATGAAAATGATACATGGGGCATTTTTCTTAGCGTTTTCAAATAAGTCACGAACACGAGATGCACCGACACCGACAAACATCTCTACGAAATCAGAACCTGAAATCGAGAAGAATGGTACGCCCGCTTCACCGGCAACAGCACGTGCAAGTAATGTTTTACCTGTACCTGGAGGACCTACTAATAGAATCCCCTTCGGAATACGTGCACCGATATCAGTGAATTTACGGTGATCTTTTAAGAAATCTACTACTTCAACAAGTTCTTGTTTCTCTTCGTCGGCACCTGCCACGTCATTGAAACGAACTTTTTTCTTCGTGTCATCAAATAGCTTAGCTTTTGACTTCCCGAAGTTCATCACCTTATTACCGCCACCTTGCGATTGGCTTAGTAAGAAGAAGAATAAAATAATAATGATGACAAATGGAATGATGCTCGTAAGGAATGTTACGAACCCACTTGTTTGTGGTTGTTCTAAAATTTCCACTCCTGGATATTCACCGTTTGCAACTTGTTCTTCAATTTGCAGAATACGGTCTACAGTAGTTTGGTCATTTTGTAAAACGTTTACTGTGAAAGTTTCGCCCTCTTCAGCGCCTTTCATCTGACCTACAATTTTATACACGCCTCTTTCAGGCTGTATATCCATAGAAGCAATCTCATTGCTCTCTAAAGCCTCAAAAAACGCATAGTAATCAAGGTTTTCAGTTGTCTTTTTTCCACCATTAAATGTTCCAAAAATCCCGATAATCACGAGAAATATTAGTAAATAAAATATGGTGTATCGAAATATTCGATTCATCCCCAGCCTCCTCACAACGTTACAGAAAAACTATAAGTAAAATCTTAACATACGTTGAAATTTTCATACAATAAAAAGCACCACACATTTTAAACGTTGAAACGAATTATGACAAAATCCGCTCAATTACTGCTTATGCCTAAATGCTTACCTCAAAATTGAAGGTTTGTACAGTCTAGGAAATATTAAAATGAGTATACTTCGCGTTTTAAAATTCCGATGTAAGGTAAGTTACGATATTTCTCTGCATAATCTAATCCGTAGCCCACAACAAAACCGTCCGGTACTTCGAAGCCTACAACATCTGCATTCAATTCCACTTTACGGCCAGATGGCTTATCCAGTAATGTTACGATTTTAATCGATTTAGCTTTACGGTATTTAAATAAATCCACCAAATAGCTTAATGTTAAACCACTGTCGATAATGTCTTCAATAATAATGACATCGCGACCTTCCACACTTGTATTTAAGTCTTTAAGTATTTTTACTTCCCCAGATGAAACAGTTGCATTTCCATATGAAGTAACATCCATAAAGTCCAGTTCCACATATGAATCGAAACGTTTCATCAGATCCGTCATAAATGGCATTGCACCTTTTAACACTCCGACAGCTAATGGGAACATTTCTTTATATTCCTCTGTCAGTTGAGCGCCAAGCTCTTTAATACGTTCCTGGATTTGTTCTTCTGTAATCATTATTTTTTCGATGTCATTTTGAATCATGAGTAGATTCCTCCTTTTATTTTTCAAACTTTCTAAAGACGTTCATTGCTATCGACAAGAAGCACCATTTCATGCTCCGCCGACTTTACATTAGAAAATTTATTGTTAACGCGTACAGCTACTATCGCTAAAAGGTCATCATTAGCATCGACTAACAACGGCCAACTAGCTCTTTTGGTGAAAGGAATCTTGTCATCAATAAAAATGCGAGATACTTTTTTCTGATGCTGCATACCTTGTAGCAAAATACGATCCCCTTGTTTGGGAGCCCTTACGAATAAAGGAAACGAAACAGATGATGCGGCGAAAAAGTGATGCGGATACTTTTGAAGTAAGTCCTCATCACATTGTGCAAGTTCCCCAATATATATGCGCATCGTTCCAAGCACACACCACTCATTCAAAGCGATTTGTTGATTTGATGTTCGCAAGTTTTGCTGCTTATATTCAAATACAACTTCATCGTATTGTTGACGCGCAATAAAATTCTCCGGTAAATCAAGTGCACGACTTCCATCCGACATTGAGAATAACGTCAAAATCGTCGTGCAAAGTGCGTAGCTTTGAATCGTATTTGAATCGTTATAAAGATAACTTAATAGTATTAAAATGAGCCTTCTTTGTAAAGCAAGTGGCTCTTTTTGTAATTCCGAAACCTTGACTTTATAACAATTTTTATCAACTTTCAGAAAAAGCTTTGAAAAACGCTCTTCTGCAAGCTCCATTAAATACGTATCATCCTCTAAAAGCTGCTGGGCAATGTGGACTGCGTGTCGGGAAACAAGGGGGTTTTCTTCCTTTAAAACTGGTACGACATTGTGACGGAAACGATTGCGGGTATAATCATTCTTTGCATTGCTCGGATCTTCACGGTACAAATGACCTTTACTATGTAAATATTCCCCAATTTCGTCTTTTGTAACCATCAAAAAAGGACGAATTACAGTAAATTGTTGAAATTTACGGGAAGGTAATATGCCTTTTAATCCGTTTAGTGAACTCGCTTTCGTCATGGCCATTAACATTGATTCGAGCTGATCGTCCGCATGATGGGCAGTTACTAATTTTGTAAACTTATGTGTATGCATGACGGTTTCAAAGAAATGATAGCGTTCCTTCCGGCAAATAGCCTGCATGTTTCCGCCTTCTTTTTTTTGGATTTCCGCAATCGGAATCGCACAGCTATAAAAAGGAATAGCCCAGTCTTCACATGCCTGCTCAACAAATTGGCGGTCTTGAGCAGATTGTTCGCCGCGAAGCATATGGTCAACATGCGCAACGGCGAGCTCAATATTAAAATAGTGCTGAAAATGATAAAAAAAAGAAAGAAGCGCCATTGAATCAACGCCTCCTGAACAAGCAATTAATAGTTTATCTCCGCTTTTAATAAGCTGCTGCTCTTTTATATACGCTAAAACTTGATGCTCTAAAGTGTGCATTTACTCACCTCATATTACATTTCAATGTGTGATTGCTGGTCTGAATACTTGCCACGGTTTTATGACATGCTGCAAACGGAATAACATCACAGTGCAGTCGTCTGCAATCGGGTATTTTTGTTTGAATTGCGTCATGACATCAAATAGTACAACTTGGATGGAAGCACCATTTTCCAGCCCTTGACGAATCAGCCGGATAAATAATTGTTCCTGTGCATCCCATTGTGCAGATGGTGAAAATAACCCGTCGGAAATCATTAAAATAACGTCCTCTGACAATAATTGTGTCATTTCTGTATCGATTGCGAAGTTAGGCAAAAAGCCAATTGGAGCACTTGTACTTTCTATTTTGAATAAATCATTCCCTCTTAATACATATGTCGTCATGCCTCCCGCTTTCCAACACCATAAATGGCCGAACTGTAAATCGACAAGTGCAAAATCCATTGTCGCATACATGTCCGAATCATTTTTAAGCGACATGACATAATGCATTGTGTGCATCGCTGTTTCAGGATCCATGTTGTACGTAAGACAATCCTGCATCATTTGAATTAAGCGTTCACTTTCACGATTTGCTCTCACATTCGTCCCCATACCATCCGACAGCATGATCGCCATAAGTCCTGGATGAATCGGAAATACCCGGTAAGAATCTCCGGAAATTGCATGGTTTGCATGGGAATACGTATATATATCATACTCCAACTGATAACGAATTGCTGAAGTAAACTTAATTTGGCGATAAAAAATTGGCGAGTGCTGCTCGTAAATCTGTTCACCTTTCAATGGTTCATGCAAAAATTCAAACAGTTGCTGTTCTAATTGCTGGATAACGACATGTGCATCACGATGATCTGCGACATAACAAACGAACTCTCGATTCCCTATTTCATTTTTTATCCACTGAATATGCAAACAATGAATATCATGTTCCTTTAAAAACTGCTGCATCTCCCCATCCATTTCCGATGTGCCGATTTCTAATCGCTGGCTGTTTAACAGCTTTTCAAAGTGGCTGCTTAAATCCCGAAGCTGTAAGGCAATCATTTTTTTACCATGATAGAACTGTCTCTCCATATGCTCTTTGTGTAAAGCCGACTCTAGTTCTTCCAGCAATTTAGAAGATTTAATGCATTTCCCTTTCAGCTGCTCTTCTACCCGAATCCAGCTGACTGGTTTCGTACTTCTTTTCGCTAACCGCCAAGAATCAATAATTCCTTCCATCTCCCCGTTTCTCCCCCAGCACTCTTCATATTTGAAACAGCTGGAGCAAATTAGAAACGGTTCTGCAGTTGTCTTACTTTTAGTTTTATTTTGTGTAAAATGATCAAACACAAGCTCCTTCATAAAAGATACAAATTGCTGAAATTGCTTGAGCTGCACTTCCACTACTTCATTGCGGTTCACCTGGATTATACTAACCGTATTTTGTTTGTAATACATTTTGCAATACTCAAGTATATTTTTCGGCATAAGCAGGAAAATAATTGCGCCTGTAAGCATCGACATAAAATAAACGCTATCGATCGGTAATGTTGCATCATAAAAGAAGAAAAAAATACTCGGCAGAAAACTAAAAAGCGCAACGGCATAACGTCCCTGGTTTTGTACAAAAGCGGCGACCAGCCCTGTACATGCATATAGGATCATCATACCTGTGAATGATAAATTAGCTAAGCCTATAAAAAAGCCAAGAGATAATGAAAAAATAACCGTAGCTCCAACTGTCGAGGCATAGGCTACAAGGCAGATGAGGAAATGAAGAACAATCAGTGACATTGAAAAGTAAAATAGAGTCAAGCTTTCCATGCCGATTAGCATACCGGCCAAAACGACAATAATTGCCGTTATTTTTTCTCTTGTCCATTCAATGGTTCCGTTTTCTTTACTTGGAAATGTCAAAATACGCATAAAGAATAAAATCGAAACTGCAAAAAGACATTCATATACGATATAAAATAATGTCATGACAGATGGCATACCACTATGAAGCAGCATTTGCCATGCTAGCTGAATAGCGATAATTGTACTTCCTAGTAAAAAGTACGGTGATAGTTTTATAAACTTAAAACGGACGAGACATTCCATGAAGAGTAACTGCACTAACACAACGGCTGCCTGTCCAAACCCAATAAAGAGCGTTCCGAGGATTCCCCCTAGTAAAGCACTCTTTTGAAATGAGGCAAATCTCGTTCGAATAACAAGCCAAAAAGGTAAAAACAACGGAGTAACAGCTTCAAAGAATACCGCCTGAGCAAAACAGAAAGCTGCAAACGCTATAACACTTGCTATTATTATTCTCGTTTTTTCTTTATATAAGAATAAGTCTAAGTTTAGTGTTTGAAACTCATTTTGATTATTTAATGTCACCATTTTTACTATCACCTTTTCTTTTTAACGCTATTATATAAAGCTGAAAAAGTGAATTTTGTCTGTTTGTAGGATTGACACCAAAAAATTGTTCGACGGTTTTTTTACGGTAATATGCGCGTTTTTACGCTTTTTTTATTAGTAATTACAAAAAATAATACGCAGTAATTTCCTGCATATTATGATAGAGGAAATAATTAAAAAATAGTATTGACACTATATAGACTGCAATGTATTATTAGTTCTGTTGTTAAATTTGGCGGTGTAGCTCAGTTGGCTAGAGCACTCGGTTCATACCCGAAAGGTCGTGGGTTCGACTCCCTCTGCCGCCACCATTTATAGGCCCGTTGGTCAAGTGGTTAAGACACCGCCCTTTCACGGCGGTAACACGGGTTCGAATCCCGTACGGGTCATCTCAAAAGCTGTTTAGGAACTTAGTGTTCCTAGGCGGCTTTTATTTTGTTCTTTTTTCTATTCTGTAAATTCCTGACACACTTTCTCCCTTATCCATTATACTTGTAACTATAAGAGGAGGCGTTTTCTTTGGTCCAAAACTTTACATATTTAGCTTTTCTTTGCGGTATTAGCATGTTTCTAGTCGTTGGAGGCGTCATCTTGACAAATTTGCCGCTCGCATTGCAGATTCTTATGATTACAATCGGATTAATCGGAGGTATTTTTTGTTTTATTACCCTCATCCGTGTACTCATAAGGCATAATACTGAAAAAGAATAATCTGATTTTGCACTCCAACACAACATTTTATTAATGAAAAAAAGCGATGGATTGTAAGATATACACTTACAATCCATCGCTTTATCATCTATTTGACACTTTTTCTACGTTCAAACAGCCAGCAAAATTATCCTCTGCGAGCTCCACGGCCACCGCGCTTAGACTCAGTTGCACGCTTTAATGTAGTTAAACGCTCATCGCTATCTTTTAAGAAACGCGCCATCTTCTGTTCAAAGTTCTCTTTTGGTTGACGATCATTACGATCGTTAGAACGGTTGTTTTCGCGACGAGGACGCTGTGGACGCTCTGGTCGCTCAGCTTGAGGCTTTGCTTTACGAATTGAAAGACCAATCTTTCCATCCGCTTCAACATTCATCACTTTAACTTCGACTTCATCGCCTACTTTAAGATGCTCGTTAATATCTTTTACGTAGTTATCTGCCACTTCACTAATGTGAACTAAACCTGTTTTCCCATCTGGAAGCTCAACGAATGCACCGAAATTTGTGATTCCTGTTACCTTACCTTGTACTTTGCTGCCTACTTCAATTGACATAAAAAAAATGCTCCTCCTTAAATTTTAAGAGACTCTTCGATTGAAAAGCCATTTATCAATTATAATGAAACTTTTGTTCAATAGCTTCTTCTCTAATTATAGCTAACATAAAAAGAGTGTCAACAAGACACTCTACCTAAAGGCAATTAATACCAAAATTTTTATCACGAAATTACCATGCTTACTGGTTTTTTATTATTTTTTAAAGTCACATTTTTTTCTTTTATTATCGCGTTAAAATTATTCTTTGTCATCTTCAGGCTTGTCTTTATTTTCTTTATCCGATTTATTCGGTATTGTAAAAATAATTTCGCCCTCTTCAGAAAGGAAAAATTCTTTTCTTGCCAGCTTCGCAATATACTCATCATCTTCCAGCTTCGCAATCTGCAAATTTAGTAGCTCTTGTCTGTGAAGCGCTTCTTCCAATCGTTCTTCCACCGCCGCTTTCGTTTCTTCCTTTGCGGCGAGGCGTTCACTTTGGACCATGTTAGCTTTTACTAATCCTGCTATTACTACAGTTGCTAAAATGAAAAATACTGCTAATCTTCTGCGACGACGTACTGCAATTTTTGCTTTTATTTGAGCTTTTGCTTGCGGATTTGAGCGGACATAATCGTTATTCAACGACTGGACATTTTGGTTATGTAGCTCTTCTTGCACATTTCTTCTTCCCATTTTCCGTCTCCTCCCTCACAATCAATAGTTGTAATCATTATACGAGTTCACTGCTGTGTTTTAAAGTTTTTTAACAAATATTTCTTGAAAAACTTAATAAAGGGACGACAGATAAATAATACAATCCCTACCAATAATTTTATAATACCTTTGACCATTTTAACTACTACATGTCCAATGAAAAAAACCGGCTTCACAAATAAATTTATACATACTCTTCCAACAAAGCGGATAATTTTTTGGAACAGCAATTCATATGTTGCAATTCCGGCGATTTGGGCAAGTGGATCAACTACCCGCCATTGCCCTCCTTTTACTAAAAATAATAAATAAAACGTAGTAACCCCTAATATTAACCAGACAATCCATTCTAAAATCCATGTAATACGTCGAATATTTTTTAAAGGGATACGATTTACATTAATTCGGATACAATCGATTATTGCACCTACAGCAACTCCGCTTATAAACATGACAAGAATGCTTATAAGCTGCGCACTCATCATCATCCAAACAATTTATGAAGGAAACTTTTCGATAAGCCACTCTCGCTTTCATCGTATTGGAATTGCTTCACTTCCCCTTCTAACGTCAGTAATCCCTTGTCCACATCTAAATGAACAATACGCAGTTCCTCACCACGAATCAATAAATGACCCTGTGATGTATTCACATAAAATTCTTCCTGATCGAACCGTTCGATACTTTTAACAGATGTCATGTCCATCCGTTTACGATTACGTACCGTTACTAAGTGATCCCCAGACGAAATGGTATAGCGTGCGCTTTCTTGATGAATAGTCAATGCAAGTCCCCCTTTGAGCTTATAGTTGTACACTATATGCATCAACGGAAGGAAGCATGACTCAAAAGTTGGTCATGCCCTAATCTTCATCATCAATAAATTCTGGTTCAACTTTCTCTAAACGCTCTTCTTTTATAATTGTAAACATTTTTAAAGCATCTTCTTTTTTCACATTTTCACGAATTTCTTCGACACGTGCCGTTACAATTTTTTGACCGAAACGAATTGCCAGCTCATCGCCAACTTTTACAGTACTGCTGGCTTTTGCCACTTTATCATTAATCGTTATACGGCCCTGCACCGCCACTTCCTTCGCTAATGTACGACGTTTAATTAAACGTGAAACTTTTAAAAACTTATCTAAGCGCATCCCATTTACTCCCCTTTTTCTATTTGTTTTGCTTCATTCCAAAATGAATCTAACTGCTCTAATGTAAAATCACTGAATGCCTTGCCGCTCTTTGCTACACTTTGCTCAACGTAATGAAAGCGACGTGCAAATTTTTCATTGGCATGTAGCATCGCTTCTTCCGGTGAAATTTTATAAAATCGTGCGATGTTCACAAGGGTGAATAATACATCCCCGAATTCATCGGTACGGCTTAATTCGTTACCTTGCTTTATTTCATCCTGGAACTCTTGCCATTCCTCCGTAAACTTCTTCCACGCTTCGTCAGCATTCGGCCAATCAAAACCTACTGTCGCTGCTTTTTTCTGGTAATTGTACGATGTTTGAAGCGATGAGTAAGGACTATATTCGTTCTTTAATAGTGGTTCGCCATCTACATTGTCTTTTTCCTGCTTTTTAATTGCTTCCCAGTTAGCTACAACCGTTTCTGCATCTTCTGCAGTCACATCCCCAAAAACATGCGGGTGGCGGCGAATCATTTTTTCGCTAATCGATGCAAGCACTTCTTCCAATGTGAAATAACCATTATCTTCCCCGATTTGCGCATGCAAAAACACCTGTAAAAGGACATCGCCGAGCTCTTCAACCATAGCAAAATCATCTTCGGCATCAACCGCTGCTAAAAACTCATGTGCTTCTTCCAATAAGTACTTTTTCAATGATTCATGTGTTTGCTTCTGATCCCAAGGACAGCCATCTGGACCTCGCAATGTCGCTATGATTTGACGGAATGTTGTCCAATCACGCAATGCTTCCTCATCAGATTCAACAGGCGGTACATAGACAGTCGTTAAATTGTTGATTTCTGCTGCTTGATCAAGCTCATAAAGCGGAACAGTACGCAATGATTCCTGTGAGGAACCTGCTGCTGTCACAATTGTTACCGGGTAATCATCACGGTATTTTTCCATTAGCGTGAGCTTTACTTCTGACGCACTGAACGAATCATAGACTTGGGCTATTAAAATGTGTTGACGCATATTCATATCATGGATGGACATGCTCGTACCGTCCAACAGCTGAAACCCTTCAATCGGGTCAATTTTTAAGGCGCCGAAAATCGGATCCAAAAAGCTTTGCCCGCCTTCAATTACAAGCTTAATCTGCCCGTTCTGGTCCGCTTCAATTAAGTGCTGGACGGTCTGCTCTGCTACGAGCGGATGTCCTGGCACAGCATACATAACATCTTCCTGTGAAACGGCTTCAATAAGACGCTGTGCAATTTCTTCATAAACAGGACCGAACGAACCATGCTTAATATACACATCATCAAAGCTCGTAAACTCGATACCTTCCAGTTTTAAGTCTTGAATGACAGGATGGTCCTCTGTTCGGACATATATTTTTTTGGCTGCTTTAATTTTTTTATAAACACCCATTTGCATTTGTTCAAAATCGGCTGCTCCTAAGCCAATAACGGTTAATTGATTCAAGTTATACACCTACTTCTTTCGATTTAACATTAGTTGATATGCAGCCATTCTCCTGCCGAGTGGGATTAAAAACCAATCCTTTTCTGTCAATACTCGCATTTTTGCGACTGCTGTTATAAAAGCACCTGCGCCAAGCATGACGAGCACCCCACTGTAAATGAGTGCATCAAAACGACTAAACAGGCCGGTAAACAGACTGTTTAAACTGTAAACAGCGCCTTGTACAACGACTATCATAATGAGGCAGGCGATGGCCAGTTTTTTATAAAACGTACGATTCGCCAGGCTGATAGACGTCAGTTTTTTTAAATAAACGATAAGGGCAGCTGCTGTAAAAATCAGCCCGATATTACTCGCAATTGCCGCGCCCATCACATCATAACGCGGAATAAAAATAATGTTCCCTATATATTTTAATACGATTCCGATTCCTAAAAATACGGCAGGTCCTTTTAATTTACTATAGCCTTGTAAAATAGCTGTAAACGTTAAAATTATCGATAATGGAACAATCTGAAACGAATAAAGCTTCAGCACATTCGAATAGGCATCTGTCTTAAACAGCATTTGATTTACATATGGCATAACAAGTATTAATCCGAGTGCCGCAGCTACTCCGAATATGAGGGAGCTCCGGAATGTCAATTGAATAAACGGCTTTGCACCACGACCGTTTGGCTGATTTGCCTTTAATGCAACGAGCGGTACAATAGCCAGCGATAAAGAAGTTGCAATTACAATTCCGAGCTGCACAAGCGGTTGGCCGCGGTCATAAATCCCCTTCACTTCCATCGCTTCAAGCGTATTCATCCCTGAATGGACAAGCATTTTGTAAATCGTAAAGGAATCCACAAGCTGGAAGCATAATAATAGCAGTGCACTCATACTGATCGCGATACTGTATAATGTGACCTCTTTTAAGATTGGCCAGACTTTTACATTGGCTATTTCTCCAGTTGGCTGATACTGCCGTTTCAAAAAGTAAAGCAGTAGTAAAATCCCTGCTATTTCCCCTACAACTGTACCGAGCATCGCCATTTTCCCGGCTGTGTAAACAGATTGTGTATATTGCAGCAACACAATTGTTCCGACTAATATAATCGCTACCCGAACCATTTGTTCGAACACTTGCGCATAAGCAACCGGCTGCATCTTACTTTCCGATTGAAAATTACCCTTTAAAACAGCAAGCAGCGGCATACATAACGTAATGAATGAGCCTACTTTTAATAGCCCCGCAAGCTGGGGATCTTCCATCAAATTAGCTAATGGCTGTGCACCAAAGAATAAAAGACAGAAGAAGATAAGAGCTAATGCTGTTAAATAATAAAAGATGATGCGCGATACAGATCGTTTTTCTCCATATGTACCACCACGCCCTTCAATATCCGCGAGCATTTTGGAAATGGCAACAGCAAATCCGCTTGATGTCCATACGACAAAAAACGAGATGAACGGATACACTTGCTGATATACATAAAATCCTTGGTCACCTACTAAGTTTTGATAGGGTACTCGGTAAATTGCACTTAATATTTTTACTAATAGCGCCGCAACTGTCAGGAGAAGGGCGCCCTTCATATAATTTTTCATACCAAAACTTTGCGAAGTCATTCTATTTCCTTCCTCTATTTCATACAATAAACTAATTATATCATGAAAACCATTTGCTAATTTTACTCGAGGAATTAAAAAAACGCCCATTAATATGGACGTTTTAAAGTGATTTTAGTTTTCCATTTGCTTTGCTAAAAAATTGGCTGCTGTTTCAGCAGTTTTTTGTTCAATTTCACCGATAAAATGGGCCCGTGATATTAAATAAATAGCACCAATCGGATCTCCATTCGAAACGATCGGTACGATGCAATATGATTTCACTTGTTCATACTGTCCTGCTACAAGTTCAATCGACATCTCCAGCTTCTCACTTACAAGTGACCTGTTTTTAATAATATCTTCCGCAAAAACTGTTAAACGTCTCGCCACATAATCTTTTTTCGAAACGCCTGCAACGGCTATTACTTCATCTCGGTCACTTATTAATGTTGGAGTACCTAATGTTTCAAATAATGATTCCGCATATTGTTGTGCAAATTCGCCTAAATCATTAATTGGCGAATACTTTTTTAAAATCACTTCTCCTTCGCGGTCCGTATAAATTTCAAGGGGATCCCCTTCACGGATACGAAGTGTTCTTCTGATTTCTTTTGGGATAACAACACGACCTAAATCATCGATGCGGCGAACTATTCCTGTTGCTTTCATCGTTCATGTTCCCTCACTTTCCATCAATTCACAGCATGATGCTCCTAGTATGGAAAGAAATACATGAAACTATGCATTGTTCGAAAAGGATAAAATAATATTTCGTATATGTATGATGAAGTACCTATTTTTCCTCAACATGATATAGGAAATTACAACGTTTTCGGTCATTTTATGTTTTGTTTTTATGAAAGAGGCAATAGACAAAATAAAACAATCTTTTTGGAGGTGCAGTAATGGTAAGAGTCGATCGTATTACATCAACACCAGATGCATATCGTCAGCATCAATATTATGCAGGTACTCATTTAGCTTATTACCCGGATTTATCGAAAGAGCGTTCTACTGTTATTTCAAAATTTGAAAACGGCATTTTCAAACGTTATTTAGAAAAGCCAAATGGTCAGCGCGATTTAGTTTCTGCTTCCACTACAAGAGAGAAACAGCTATTGGCAAAGCGTGAAGAACATAGTAACCGCGAAGAATTGCTCCAACGTTTAAATTATTCGAACGGAGTACATTATAGTGTGCAACAATCTTTCTTATAATTCATATGTTGTATGCAATCGAAAAGAGAGGAAATATTAAAAGCCCAAAACTTTTAATATTTCCTCTCTTTTTTTATGATTCTTTTTTTGCAGATGCGATAATTTGCATCATTTTTTCTACTACATCAAATGGCAGGTGATTTCCGCATTTGTTGTAATCTATTGTTATTACAAGCTGTGTTCCTTCCATTCCAAAACCGACCGCCCGACCAAACTCCATCGACTGCTCGACAATCTGTGCACCATTTGTATTGGCTGTTCCTTCTTCTGAAAGAATAATAGATACAACTTGCTGCTTTTCTTTTATTGAAAGCACATTCGCTTCCTTAGCCCAAACTTTCATACGGGCCACACGCATCAGACGCTCTGTTTCAACTGGTAAATCTCCAAAGCGGTCTTGCAGTTCATCGATAATTTCCGAATAATCTTCGATGTGTTCCATCGCCTTAATTCGTTTATACATCTGGATTTTTTGGTAGCCATCGGGAATATACGCATCCGGAATATACGCATCAACATGCAGCATAATCTCGACATCCTGCTTCTCTTCTCTCTTTACACCTGTTCGACGTTCTTCCACTGCTTCTTCCAGCATTTGTGAATACAAATCAAAACCGATTGAGTCGATAAAGCCATGCTGCTGAGCACCAAGTAAATTCCCGGCACCACGGATCGATAAATCCCGCATCGCAATTTTAAAACCTGAACCTAATTCCGTAAATTCTTTTACGGCCTGCAAACGCTGCTCTGCGACTTCAGTAAGAACTTTATCACGTTCATACATGAAATATGCATAGGCAATTCGATTTGAACGCCCTACACGTCCCCGCAGCTGATACAGTTGAGAAAGTCCCATACGATCTGCATCATGAACAATTAATGTATTTACATTTGGAATATCTACACCGGTTTCAATAATCGTTGTCGTGACAAGCACATCATACTCACCTTCAATAAACGATAAAATAACCGATTCCAGCTTCGCCTCCGTCATTTTACCATGTGCAAAAGCGACTCGTGCATCCGGAACAAGCATCTGAATTTCTTCAACTCTTCTTGTAATATCCTCTACCCGATTATATAAATAAAATACTTGTCCACCACGTGCCATTTCACGCTCGATCGCTTCACGTACAAGTGCTCCGTTATGCTCCATTACATACGTTTGGACAGGGAAACGGTTTTGTGGCGGTGTTTCGATGACCGATAAATCACGCACCCCAACCATCGACATATGAAGGGTACGCGGGATTGGTGTTGCCGTTAATGTCAGCACATCGACATTCGTTCGAAGCTGCTTAATTTTTTCTTTATGCGTAACACCGAAACGTTGCTCCTCATCGACGATAAGCAATCCTAGGTCTTGATACACTACATCCTTCGATAAAATACGGTGTGTACCGATCACTATATCTACTGTTCCTTCTTTTAGACCTTTTAACGTCTCTGTTTGCTGCTTTTTGGAGCGGAACCTACTGAGCAGACCTACATTGATCGCATAGTCTTCAAAACGCTTCGAGATCGTTTCATAGTGCTGCTGCGCCAAGATAGTAGTCGGCACTAAAAAGGCAACCTGTTTGCCGTCTAAAATAGCCTTAAATGCAGCACGAATTGCAACTTCTGTTTTTCCGTATCCTACATCCCCGCAAACGAGGCGATCCATTGGACGTTCTCGTTCCATATCTTTTTTCACTTCGGCGATTGTGCGTAACTGATCTTCTGTTTCTTCGTACGGGAAAGCAGCCTCAAAGCCCCGTTGCTCATCGGAATCCGGAGAAAAGGCATAACCTTTTTCTGCTTCGCGCTTTGCATAAAGTTTGATTAAATCGTCCGCAATATCCTGTACCGCATTCGAAACTTTCTTATGTGTTTTCTTCCATTCCGTACCACCGAGTTTATGAAGTTTCGGTTCCTTTTCGCCTGAAGGCACGTAACGTTGAATCAGTTCAATTTGATCCACAGGTACATATAACTTATCGTCCTCACGGTAACGTACATGCAAATAATCTTGATGTGTACCATTCACAACAAGTGTTTCGATGCCAATATATTTCCCGATTCCATGATGCACGTGTACAACATAGTCGCCTGATTTAATTTCTGTATAAGACTTAATACGCTCAGCATTAGTCATCTGCTGTGGTCGTGATTTTTTCTTGGCCTGTTGTTTAAAGAGTTCATCATCTGTAACAACCGCTATTTTTTGTAATGGTAGCTCAAAGCCAGAAGACAATGCCGTATTGACCAGATAAATGCCCGGTGCATCGGCATAGCCGATTGTTGACGCAATATGGTAGTCATCCAGTAAATTTTGCATGGCCTTTATCCGGCTATCTGAATTAGCCGTAAATAACACGACAAATTTTTCATGCGTCCAACGCTCAATTTCATTTTGCAGTAAAGCAATTTGTCCGTGGAATTGCTGCATCGGCTTGCAGGAAATGTTGATTGTCTTTTTAAGAGAGACACCTGCAAATGTTCTTGTAAATAATGCGAAATACATTTTCTGCTGTTTCAGCATTGAAAGCACTTCTTTTAATGAATGGGAGGGCTTTACATCATGAAGCATTTTGCCCCCCTCAATCAATGAAATAAACCATTCATTTTCTTCGCGTTCCCAAGCTTCCATCACTTCCTGAATACGACCTAGTTCATCAAATAAGACAAGGCCGTCCTCATTGAAGTAATCACCTAAAAAATACGGCTGATCAAATAATAACGAGCCATATTTTGCAATATGATCCGGTAGATGACCAAGACGCAGCAGCTCAATATCGTGCTGAATGTTTTGCATGAGCAATTCCTGTGTTTCCTGTTTACGGACCTTTTTTAAACTCACTGCCAATGATGCTTCAAGGCGTTCCGCAAGTTTTATGCGCTCTTCTTTCGTTAAAAGAAGCTCTGTCGCAGGGAAAATTTTGATTTCCTTTAACTTTTCAATCGAGCGCTGATTATCGGCAGAAAACGTACGAATCGAATCCACTTCCGTATCAAATAATTCAATACGGATCGGATCTTGTGCATATGGCGGATAAATATCCAGAATTCCGCCGCGCATTGCAAACTCACCTGGTGTTGTAACCATTTCACTTCTCGTATAGCCCATTTCAACAAGCTTATCTAGCCAAGTATTGATGTCGACATCTTGACCTAAAGAAGTAGAAAGTTCATATCCAAGCCACTTTTGAGGCGCATTTAGCATACTGCGCATTCCTGCTACCGGAATAATATAGATTCCGCGTTCCTGATTAACTAAGCGCCCTAAAGTTGCAATACGCTGTGCACGCAGCTCATGGGAAGAAGTCGTCATATTTGCAGCGATAAATTCCTCGGCCGGGTAATAATGGACATGCCCATCACCAACTAACGCAGTCAGATCATCTACTAATTTTTGTGCCTGCAATAGGTTTGAGGACATAATATAAATCGATTTATTTGTCTCTTGATAGATTGTATGGATCAGCGCAGGTCTTGCACTTCCCGTTAACCCTGTAATAAGGTGATCGTTTGCTTGATTTTTTCGAATTTGCTCTATCATATTATCAATCTGTTTATCTTTTATAAATATTTGATGTATCGTATCCACGTCTAGTCCCCCTTCTCTTTTTCGATAAATGAAAACGGAAATGGAAAAAGCCTTGGCGCATTTTATGCGACCAAAGCAACTCCTCTACTGTAACCATCTTTTTAACGCATAGTAATCGGGAAACTGACGCAATGATTCTTCACAATGCTCACAAATGCTGTAAACGGTCGTTTCTCCCCGTTCATTTTTTTTAATGAATTCATCGATTTCACCTATTTCAAACAAGTGAAGCTTTTGAACCGTTTCTTCTGCATCGAAAGGCAAAGTACCAATCTCTACCTCACAATGTCTACAGCGGTAGCGTACAGGCATCTCCCATGGCCTCCTTTAAACACTTATGTATATTAAAGTCTAACCATTTTTTGATTAATTTATGCGCCGTTAAATTTGTTCATCACTTCTAAAAACGGCTTTGTCAAAGCTGTTTCTACAGCATCACAGCTCTTTTCAACAGCTTCTTTTACGATGGGCTGATCCTCTTTTGAAAACTTTGCCAATACATAATCCGCAACTTTCATACCTGCCGGCGGGCGGCTTACTCCGACACGGATTCGGTTAAATTCCTGTGTCCCTAAGTGCTGAATTAATGATTTAATCCCGTTATGTCCACCAGCACTTCCTTTGCCGCGTAATCTTAACTTACCCGTTTCCAGATCTAAATCATCATAAATAACAATAATATCTTCAATTTCTATATCAAAATAATCCATTAGAGGTCTAACACATTCTCCTGATAAATTCATATATGTTAGTGGCTTCAATAAAATGACTTTTCCCTCAGGACGATGAACCGTTGCATACATACCATTAAATTTAGTTTGGTTTAATGGCGCATTCCATCGATTGGCTAATTCATCAATTATATCAAAACCTATATTGTGGCGTGTATGTTCATATGGTTTTCCCGGATTTCCTAAACCAATAATTAATTTCACTAGTAATCGCATCCTTTTTCTCTGATCGCCTTTATTTTATCATATATCCTCATGAAAAGTATGTATCGTCCACTAGTATGACGCCAATGATTTCTCGCGCATTTTCCTTACAATATAAAGTACTAAAAAGCCTACTGCAGCAGAAAATCGAACTGCTGTCGATAAATACATCGCTGTTTCCATCGAGTAAGTTTCGAGCAGCCATATTCCTATTTGCGGAGAAGAAAAAGCAATGACTGCAAGCAGCACATTATAAGTCGTAATACAATACGTGCGCACTTCCTGCGGTGAATTTTCAAGCAATAAATTAAATAATATTAAAACCGTCCCTGAAACAAACAACCCTGAAATAAAGGACATCGCGACTAAATAATAAAGATTCGTCGATAAAACCATCAGTAATGGTGCTGTTGACATCCCAAAGGCAACCCAGACAAATACACTCATATTGCCATATTTTTGCGACCATTTACGCCAAAACGAAAATGATAAAATTTGAGCAATCATATTTGCCACATTGAACATACTAATCCAAAAGATCGTCGCTTCTGCATACCGGACATTATAAATATTAAAAATCCCCCATGCCATTTGCCAGCCAAAGTTAAAAACAAGTGCAACTATTAAAAACAGGACATATTTATTGTTTTTAAAAATTGACCAATCCATTGCACGTTTATTTTCTACATTCCGTTCACGTACCGGTTCATCATGCTTTAACAGAAAATACAGCTCAACAACCCCGACGACAAAAGTAAACATGAATAGTACTTGATAAGCTATCCGATTGGCGGTTATATCTTTCATGACAATACCAATCGTTAATGTAACGAATAAGCCTACCACTGTCAGCAAGCGATTACGGTCACTAAAAAATTGGGCTCGACGTGTTTCCTCAATAATATTACCGATAAAAGATTGCCAGCCCATGTTCGCCATCGTATTCGGCACACTCATTGCAGCGATCAGAGCCAGCAGCAACCAAGAACCAAAACTTCCTGGTACATAACTAATAAAGGCAATTAGTAGGAAAACAAAGCGTGCTGCCAAAACGGAAAAAGCAACGAGCCTTTTTTGTTCGAATGCACGATTTAGTAAAATAGCAGCCGGTAATGTCATTAGCAATGTAATTAACGGTGGCAAAGAACTGATCAACCCTACCTGATAATTTGTTGCACCAAGAATCGTCATCGCAAAAATCGGAATGTAGCTGTTTGATGTATTTTGTGCAACAGCAGATGCCATCCCGTGGTAAATACTCATTTTTTCATTATGTGTTCTCATAAAGACCTCTAATTTTTCTTAATATTTACTCATCTCCATATTATTATACTGATTTCCTTTCGGATGTCGAAGTATTTTTTTACACTAAAAAACCGCCCTAATAAATAGGGCGGTCCGTCCAATTTCTTAATCTTCTCTACCTGGTTTTTCAGGCGATAATTTTTCTCCCGTTGCATCAAGATCATCGGCTGTTACATTTTCTGCATTTGCATCGACATCTTCAACTGGTGCTGCTGGCGGTGTTACCGTTGCTAATGTATAGTCGTCATTATCTACAATCGTAAACGCTGTAAATTGATCGCGAACATTACCCACAGATAACGATTCACCAACTGCTAAATCGGATACATCGATTTCAATTGTGTCTGGAATTTTACTTGGATTCACTTTAATCTTCAATGTATGGTTAGGTTGAGTAATTACTCCACCTTCTTTTACACCAACTGAAGTCCCGATAAATGCAATTGGAACATCCACTTCAAGTTCTTCTTTCATATTGATAGCAAGGAAGTCAACGTGCTTCACATGTCCTTTTAGTGCATCACGTTGGATATCAGTAAGTACTGCATTTACTCTTTTCCCGCCTACTTCAATTTTAAACACGCTAGTTGTACCATATGTTTGAACTGCTTTAGCGGTATCTCTATAATCCAACGATATTGGTGTTGTTTCTGTTTCATAGCCATACAGCACACCTGCCAGCTGGCCTTCGTTTCTAAGTTGGGATAGTATCGAACGTTTCCCAGTTTCTCGCTTTGTTGCTTGTAATACTGTAGTCATATTCCATCGTCCCCCTTAAATAGTTATACAAAGATACATTTACCCTACCTTTGTCCACACTAAACATAAAAATTGTCAGATTTTTTGCAAATATTCGCATATAGAAATACGAAGAATGAAAATTTAGTTGCGACAGCCGTAGAGATTTCATGAGTGAGGGTATAAAAAAACAGCATCTTCCTCTATTGAGGAAAATGCTGTTTGCTTCTTGTTTTGCAATGGATTAGTCGAATAATGTACTAACAGATTTATTTTCATAAATACGAGAGATTGCATCTGCCATTAATTTCGCAACTGATAATTGCTGAATTTTTGGAGAAAGTTTTTCTTCAGACAATTGAATAGTGTTTGTTACAACTAATTCCTTAATTGGAGAATTTTCAATACGCTCAATTGCTGGACCTGATAATACAGGGTGTGAACAACATGCGTAAACTTCTTTAGCACCGCTCTTAATTAATGCCTCTGCACCAATCGTAATCGTACCTGCCGTATCGATGATATCATCAATTAGGATACAGATTTTGCCATCTACATTACCAACAATGTTCATTACTTCTGCCACGTTTGGTTTTGGACGACGCTTATCAATAATAGCAATCGGAGCTTTTAAGCGCTCTGCTAATTTACGCGCACGAGTTACACCACCATGGTCTGGAGAAACAATAACTAGTTCCTCTTCATTGAATCCTTTTGTCCCGAAATGTTCAGCAAGTAGTGGTACAGCCACTAAATGGTCGATTAAAATATCAAAGAAACCTTGGATTTGAGGTGCATGTAGATCTAATACGATTACACGAGTTGCACCGGCAGTTTCAAGTAAGTTTGCTACTAATTTAGCAGTGATTGGTTCACGCGCTTTTGCTTTACGGTCTTGACGTGCATAGCCATAGTAAGGCATAACAACGTTTACTGTACGAGCAGATGCACGTTTAACAGCATCAATCATAATTAAAAGTTCCATTAAATGCTCATTAACAGGCGCAGAAGTAGATTGAACGATAAATACATCCATTCCTCGAATACTTTCTTCAATGCTAATTTGGACTTCTCCATCACTGAAGTGTTTAACGGATGATTTCCCTAGTTCTAAACCCATTTCATCAGCAATCTCTTTGGCAAGTGGATTGTTAGAATTTAATGAGAAGATTTTTAATTTTGAGTCAGCGTATTGATACGGCATGATGGCCTCCTGTATTTTAGTTAATTTTATTTTGAATTTAATTTACTCACATAGCCTAATTTGTTTTCCTGGCGAGCACGCGCAATCGCCAATGCATCTTCAGGAACTTCTTTAGTAATTGTCGATCCTGCTGCAATAAAGGAACCTTTTTTCAATGTTACCGGTGCAACTAAATTTGAATTACACCCAATGAATACATCGTCTTCAATAGTTGTTTTATATTTGTTTTTACCGTCATAGTTAACAGTGATTGAACCGCAGCCAATATTTACGTTCTTGCCGACTTCTGCATCGCCAATATAGCTTAAATGAGAAACTTTCGTATCATCACCTAATGTACTCTTCTTCACTTCAACGAAATTACCGATTTTTACATGGTTTCCTAATGAAGATTCCGGACGTAAATGTGCAAACGGACCTACTGCTGTTTCATTGCCCACTTGGCTGTTTAGCACGACTGAACTATGAATCGTAGTTGCATTGCCAATTTGACTGTCCACAATATGACTATTCGGACCAATTTTACAATCTTCGCCAATAACCGTTTTACCTTCAATAATCACTCCAGGTAAAATAACCGTATCACTGCCGATTACTGCGTCTGCACTAATATGTGTAGAAATCGGATTAATAATCGTTACACCATTACGCATATGACGTTCGTTAATACGTGCACGCATTAGTTCCTCTGCTTGAGATAGAGCAAAGCGATCATTGACACCAAGCGTTTCATCAAAGTTTTCTGTTACATAGGCTGCAACTGTTTCACCTTGCTTCTGTAAAATTTCAATAACATCCGGCAAATAGAATTCACCTTGTGCATTTTCATTTTTAACGAGCTTAAGTGCCTCAAACAGTGCTTCATTATCGAAGCAGTATGTTCCTGTATTAATCTCTTTCACAAGCTGTTGTTCAGATGTTGCATCTTTTTGTTCAACAATTTGCGAAACTTGACCATGTTCGTCACGTAAAATACGACCATAGCCTGTCGGATCATCTGTAACCGCTGTCAAAATAGTTGCTTTTGCATTTTGAGAAGCATGCTGATCCAGCAGTGCCTGCATTGTTTCAGGGCGAATTAAAGGGGTATCTCCACATACGACAAGCGTAGTTCCGCTAAGTCCGCTTAAAATCGGCTCTGCCTGTTGAACCGCATGCGCTGTGCCTAATTGCTCTTCTTGTAAAACATATTCACTCTTATTTCCAAGTGTTTCTTTTACCAGCTCTGCACCATGTCCTACAACAGTTACGACACGTTCAACATTTAATGAACTGATATGATCAATTACATGTTCCACCATTGGCTTTCCGCATACTGGGTGGAGCACTTTATATAATTTGGACTTCATTCGTGTACCTTGACCAGCCGCTAACACGACCGCAAAAATATTCGTCATATTACAAGTCCTCCAATTTAGCTCATTTTCTCTTATGACTATAAAGCAATTTCATAATCTTTTCAAGGTATTCAGACTTGACAAATCTTTGAATTTAAAATATCTATAATAGTTTGACACATTTTCTTTTGTGTACTAATTCAGCAAATTTTAACGATAAAAAGTAATTAATCAGTATTTTTCCGACCATATTCTCATTTTTCCTTTTCTGTTATAGAACATTTCTGCCTATAAAAAAATTCATAAAAAAAAGAGCCTCCTCATATGAGTGACCCTAATTTATATTAAACATTCACTTCTTCTAATTCCAAAGTTTCCTCTGTATTTTCCTCAGCAGATGCATGGAAAGCTTCCAAAACGATTTCCTGAATTTTGTTGCGCGTATTTGAATTAATCGGATGCGCAATATCGCGGAATTCGCCATCTGGTGTTCTTTTGCTAGGCATTGCTACAAATAAACCAGTATTTCCATCAATTACACGAATATCATGGATAACAAATTCATCATCTAGCGTAATTGAGGCAATCGCACGCATACGCCCTTCTGTTTGAACACGTCGTAATCTTACGTCAGTTACTTCCATTATTTATACCCCCTGTAGTTTGATGTGTTATTTTTAGTATTCGGGATGAAAGTATAGATTCCTTCTATCATCCATTAAATTTCTAAAAATTCATCATTTATCAATAGAATACAATATAATGTAATTTTTTTCTATCTACAATTTTTATAATTATTAAAATAAACTAAATATTCTACTTATTTATGAGAATTTTCTTAATAATTGCTGTAAATAGAGTCAAAATATTTTTTTAATAAAAAAAATCCACGCCTTTTCTAAAGTCCGAAAGCCGTGGATTTAAGCTATAACTAATATAAATCAAAATAATTATTCCTAATAAAATATTATTTCACTAATGCAATGACTTCAATTTCAACTTTTACATCTTTTGGTAAACGAGCAACTTCCACTGCTGAACGAGCTGGCTTGTGCTCACCAAAATGACTTGCATACACTTCATTCATTATAGCGAAATCATTCATATCTTTCATAAATACTGTTGTTTTAACAACTTGGCTTAAAGAAGAACCGGCTGCTGCTAAAACTGCCTTTAAGTTTTCGAAAACTTGGTGAGTCTGTACTTCAATATCGCCTTCTACAAGTTCCCCTGAAGCTGTAAGTGGAATTTGGCCTGAAGAATAAAACATATTATTTACTACAATACCTTGTGCATATGGACCGATTGCTGCTGGTGCATTTGTTGTTGAAACAGTTTTCATTTTAATTTCTCTCCTTTTGAAAAAAAATTACCTTCACTTAATGCAATTGTGCGATCTTTCTCATTTACTTCTTGTAGTTTTACTAAAGAATAGTAATCATCTACTAATGTTACATCAGCATGCTGTGCTTCTACTAATACAGCGATACCTGCCAATTCACATTCGAATTCTTCCAATAAGTTCTTCATACCATTCATTGTGCCTCCGACTTTCATGAAATCGTCGGTAATTAATACACGCTGGCCACTTTTCATACTACGTTTTGATAAAACCATCGTTTGAATACGACGAGAAGATCCTGATACATAATTAATACTCACCGTTGAACCTTCAGTCACTTTACTGTCACGACGCACAACTACAACCGGAACATTCAAATGTCTTGCAATCGCATGTGCAATTGAAATCCCTTTTGTTGCAACAGTCATAATGACATCAATCTGCCGATCCGCGAACACGCTTGCAAATACTTTACCTACACGGTTCATTAATTCCGGATTTCCTAAAAGATCCGTCATAAACAAATAGCCACCAGGTAACAGTCGATCGGATTGACTAAGTTCTCCCATAAATTCCCCAATTATATCACGAACTTCTTGTTCCGCCATTTTAGGGATATATTTAACACCGCCTGCTGCCCCAGGTACGGTAATTAAAAGCCCAATTCCTTTTTCTTCGAATGTTTCCTTTACAATTGTTAAATCTTCACTAATTGAAGATTTTGCAGAACTGTAAAGCTCAGAAAAATAAGTTAGCGGGATCAACTGATGTGGATGCTCAAGTAGATAATAAGTCATATCCACAAGGCGTTCACTGCGCTTCCATTTCATGCGACCCTCTCCTAAACATTAATTATTAAAATACGAATATTTAATAGTCAAATTACCATAATTATACGTATTTATGCAAGTGGATTTCGTTCCCCCAACATACGTACTACATAAACTTCCTCACAAAAACCACGTAATCCATTGTAGATTCTGCTGACACGTGCTTCATTTTCCACCAGCCCAAATACTGTCGGACCACTGCCGCTCATAAGTACTGCGTCAGCACCAAAACGTTGCATTTGCTCTTTAATTGTAATAACTTCCGGATGAAGATTAAATGTTACAGTTTCCAAAACATTTCCAAGTGAATTGCACATTAGCTCATAATCTTCTGTTTCAATCGCCTTTATCATTTCACTCGTGTTTGGATGTTGTAACCCTTCAATATTCAGCCCACCGTATACATCAGCTGTCGATACGCCAATTTTCGGCTTGGCCAAAACAACCCAACAAGTTGGAGGTGCCGATAGTTCTTTAATCTTTTCTCCGCGCCCAGTAGCCAATGCTGTACCGCCATAAACGCAGAAAGATACATCAGAACCAATTTTCGCTCCATGTTCCGCCAGCTCGTCCAATGTTAAATTTAGATTCCAAAGCTCATTTAAACCGCGCAATGTAGCCGCTGCATCGCTGCTTCCACCCGCTAGACCCGCCGCTATAGGAATTTGCTTCTCAATTGAAATAGTTACGCCTTCTTTAATACCGTATGTATTTTTTAAAAGCTCTGCTGCCTGGTAAGCAAAATTCCGCTGATCATCCGGAACAAAATTATCTGTCGAAACAATTTTAATTTGGCCATCTGCTCGTGATTCTAGTCCAATTCGATCGGCTAAGTCGACCGTTGTCATAATCATTTCGACTTCATGATATTGATCTGGACGTTTATAAAGCACATCGAGTGTTAAGTTAATTTTTGCGGGTGCTTTTACGTATAACATTGAAAATTCCTCCTACTGTATAAGGCACGCATAATATGTAATACGCGATTAAAATTCTATTGCCCCTATTTTACCATATGAAAGCGTTGTATTATGCACGAAAACATTCACTTTTCTTTGCAATTTATTGTTAAAATATGCATGCTGCACAATCCAGTAGTTAGACATTTTAAGTAAGCTGAGTAAATCGCTTTACCTGCAAGCAAAATAACACCACCGTAAGCGAGAACCTACGATGGTGCCATCTTTGTGTCAACTTATTTTTGGTTATTCTGCGATTGTTTAGCTAAGTTTTCCTGAGCCATTTCAACCGCACGTCTTACCATGTTTCCTGCATCACGGGCTTTAATACCGCCCCAACCCTCACGTTGAACAACGTCGTAAAATCCAAGTTCTTTTGCAATCTCTTCCTTTAGACGACTCGACATGATTTTTTGTCTTGCCATGCAAAAAACCTCCTTTTTGTTGACGCTTTTAGCATGTGCAAAAAAGAAAAAAACACTCACTTTAAATGAGCGCTTTTTTTAAAAATATTAAAATAAGTACTAGAAAAACTATTTGATGGTAGCTACAGCATCATCTAAAAAAGTAATCTCTACTGCTTCAGTAAGTATATCTGTGTAACTGTAAGATACGCGTTTACACGCATTATCTTCCTGCTTTAGTTCAATGACGAACACTGCATGGTAAGTGTCACTTAAGACGCCTTCGCATTCAATTGTTTTCTTGCGACCACCATTTGCTTTTAATTGCAAACGTTTACCCAAATGACTATCCAATGATTTTTTAATGTCTGCTAACGTTTTTGGCATTTTTGCATACACCTCACTATAAAACAGTATACCATGATGTAGTTAAAATGTCAATAAAATATAATATTTTATCACCGCAATACAAAGTCGTCAACTTTTTTCTTAAGATTTCTTAAAATTTTTTAATGGAAATTCACTTTATTGTCGTACACAAAAGTGTGGATATAAGCAGTCCGCTAATTTCCCAAATTCTTGAATTGACAATGTTTCGCCGCGGCGTGAGGGCTCAATTCCGGCTTCTTCTAATGCTTTAAGGATCAGCTCTTTGTTTTGCTTTCCGTTTACAAGTCCGTTTTGTAAATTGTTTAAAATTGTTTTACGTCGTTGCGCAAAAGAAGCACGGGATACTTCAAATAAAAAGTCCTCGTCAATTACTTTCACCGGCGGGTTTTCATGTTTGATCAAACGGATTACTGCTGAATCTACATTTGGCTGTGGCATAAATACCGTTTTCGGTACAACCATTGCGATTTCCGCTGTTACGTAATACTGAATAGCAATTGATAAGGAGCCATATGCCTTCGTACCCGGTTTTGCCGTAATACGATCCGCTACTTCCTTCTGCATCATAACGACAAAACCGCGAATCGGTAAACGATCATTTAAAAGCTTCATTAAGATTGGCGTTGTTACGTAATAAGGTAAGTTAGCTACAACCATAATATCTTCAATACCTGGCATTTCTTCTTCAATTACTTGCGCAACATCCGCTTTTAAAATATCCGAGTGGACTATCTTTACATTGTCATAAGGGCTTAATGTATCCTCGAGTACAGGTAAAAGCCTTTGATCAATTTCAAACGATACGACTTTTTTTGCCTCGCGGGCTAAATGCTCTGTCAATGCACCAATCCCAGGTCCAACTTCAATTGCTCCGCTGTTTTCCGTCAAATTGGCGTGGCTGACGATATTACGTAAAATATTCGGGTCGATTAAAAAGTTTTGCCCTAAGCTCTTTTTAAATGAAAATCCGTATTTTTCTAAAATTTCTTTTGTACGTACCGGTGTAGCAATGTCTTTATGCATGCGTATCCTCCTGATCTAATTGCGAAATTGCCTCTGCAAACTGCTCGATTGTAATTTGAAACATCATCAACCGTTTATGAAGCTGTTTACCATTTGTCATGCCAATATTTAAAATTTCACCTAACTGGTCACGACGTTTTTTCGATTGCGGGTGTCCTATCAGTTTGGCTGTCATTAAATCTTCCAGTGTAATTTTTTCTTCAATTTGTGAATCCGCCAATGTATAAACATTGCTTAATGCTTCACGGATATCCTCATCGTTTGCGTGTTCAATCCCTAAACCTTTACCGTTTTTGGCGATTGTTTTCGCCTTTGCTAAAAACGCATGCTTCACACCTGGTATCCGTTCTTCTATAATCGCACGAATACGGCGGCCTGGGTAATCAGGGTCAGTGAATACAATGACGCCTCTTTTTTTCTGGGCATGTGCGATACGGCGCAGTACTTCGTCTGAAATGGCAGAGCCGTTTGTTTCAATAGTATCTGCTCCTGTTGCACGCTTAATCGCTGTTGTATCGTCTTTTCCTTCAACAACAATAATCTCTTGTATATCCAAGAAACGTTCCTCATTTCCAACATAGTCTTTCGCTATTTTACCATAGATTGCACTTTGTTTCCGCTGTGCTAACTTCAATGAAAAAAGCTCCCTCGCCATCAGTCAAAAAGCGAGAAAGCCATTATACATTTTGGATTGTTGATCTTATATAAAACAACTAAATAATCAATTACGCTGAAGTTGAAACGAACAAAGGCACTCTTCACCCACCTACAGAGGTGAATGCTTTTTTTGTACCTGCCGCTACTCCTTCGGCACAAAAACAATTTGCTGAATAAAGGTAAATTTTATTTCAGTACTTTAATACGCACTTTTTTACGTCCCCAGCTTTTTGCCTTGGACGTTGTTGGTACTAAAACATCGATTTTATTACCTTTTATAGCACCGCCTGTGTCAGCAGCTACAGCATTCCCGTAGCCTTCAACCCATACTTTTGTTCCTAATGGAATAACGTTAGGGTCAACTGCAATGACTTTCATATCCGGATTTGCGCGCAGGTTAAGACCTGCTGCTGAAATACCCGAGCAGCCTGCACAATTTGGTGTATATGCTGTTGCAGTTACATAAAACTCTTTCCCAGAACTCGGTTCAGTAGAACGGGAAACATTGGCAGTAACAACTTTTGTCCCTACAGATACAACTTTTGTTTTCGGTTTTTTAATGACTTTTTCAGAAGCAAGTTTTTTCGAGACAACTTTTCCGTTCTCTTTTACGATAGAGTATGTACGCTCTACCTTACCTTTTTTACCTTCTGAAACAACCTTTTCTTTGCCCTTTAATAAAGAAGAATCATTTTTCTTTTCAATTGCGAAATCTACTGATTCTTCCACTACATCGGTAACCTTTTCTACGCGAACAACTGCGATTTTATCATTTGGAGTGATAACTTCCTCCAAACCTTTGTCGACACGATCCGATTCACCTAATTGAACCTCTTGTTGTTTTAAAAAGTTAGCGACCGTAGTCGAAGTGGACCATACTTGTCTCTCTTTTTTGCCATCGACAAGCGTTAACTGAAACGCTTTTTGAATATCGATTTTGTTATCGGCTCCTACTTCTGTATCTAAGCTTTGTGATACAAGATCATGCTCTGTTACTTCAATATTTGCTTCTTCCAAAATGTTCTTCACTACATTTTCAGTTGTCCAAACTTTAGACTGATTTCCATCAACTGAAATTACTACTTCTTTTGCCTGTTCCCATTCTATTGACATTCCACTATCAATACTGGTACTCAGTGAGGGGGATACTTTATCGTATTTTGTATAATCTATATTTTGAGCTGTCAGAAGCTCATCAACCGTAGTTGCGTGTGTATAAATTTTTGTGGTCTCCCCGTCTGCTGTCAACATAACGGGAGTCTTAGTTCCGTGGTATAGAACAAATGCAATTACAGATACAAACAGGACTACAGAAAAAATTCGGACCCCTGTTTGCTTACTCCTCAATGATTCTAAGAACTGGCTTTTCATGGATTGATTTGACATGAAAATAACGCCTCCTTAATACAAAGTTGGATTATACGTACTAGTTTTCTTACTGTCAATAAAAAAGAATTTATCAAAAATTGGGCATTTTGCTTGAACTCGTACTGCAACTAGTATTGGAGGCGACTTATCATGGTAAAGTTTTTACACTTTAAAAAACTATCCTAACGAAAAAATCCCGAATCTATTTCAACGGTTATTTTAATAGTTTCATCATCAAATTTTAAAAAAGCGTTTTGCATTTTCCGTCGTTTTATAGGCAACTTCTTCCACAGGTAATTCCTTTAGGCGAGCAATCTCCTCTGCCACCAAAGTAACGAATGCCGGTTCATTCCGTTTCCCTCGAAATGGATGCGGTGCTAAATATGGCGCATCTGTTTCAATCAGCAAATGCTCAAGCGGAATTTCTGCCGCGACTTCTTTTGGCTGACGTGCATTTTTAAATGTCACCGGTCCTCCAAGACTTATCATGAAGTTCATGTTTATGCATTCATGAGCTGTTTCAACACTACCGCCGAAACAATGCATAATTCCGCCAACAGCAGCTGCATTTTCTTCTTTTAAAATCCGTACGACATCCCCTGTCGCATCACGATTATGAATTATAATTGGTAATTCGAGTTTTTTTGCTAAATGAATCTGCTTACGGAACCAATACTGCTGAACATCTTTCGGAGACTTATCCCAGTAATAATCCAGTCCTGTCTCACCTATTCCGACAACTTTCGGGTGCTTTGCTAATTGTTCAATCCAGTTTAAATAGTCATCTGTGCAATCAACCGCATCTACCGGGTGCCAACCAATTACTGCATAAATAAAATCGTAATCCTCTATTAGCTGCATCGCACGCTCTATCGTTTTTTTATCAAAGCCGATTACAACCATCTTTTCTACATTGGCAGCAATAGCACGGTCAATTACTTCCTGTAAATCTTCATCATATTGATCTGCGTTTAAATGGACATGTGTATCTATAAATGTGCTCATCTTCATTTCTCCTATCGTGTATTGTACTCATAGATCATATTTCTTAGTTTTCAGTATTATTACATGTAGGTTACAAAATATTCATTTATTATTGTGTACTTGTTATAAAGTTAGTAACGAGGTACCATAAAACCACTTATCATCCTTTTTCAACCATTTATAAGTTATACTAGAATAGCTTTATTTTACTTTTATTTACAAAATAATGAAAAAGTCTGCTGAACTTTTCTGGTCCAACAGACTCTTTTCAAATTACTTCACTTGTGCACCGTTTGCTAATTTTGGATCAACAGTGGCCAACGTTAAAACTCCATCATGTGAACCTGCTAAAATCATCCCTTGAGATAATTCGCCGCGTAATGTAACAGGTTTTAAATTGGCAACGACTATTACTTTTTTACCGATAAGCTCTTCCGGTTTATAATGCTCGGCAATACCTGATACTACTTGACGTTGTTCATAACCTAAATCAACCTGCAGCTTTAATAATTTCTTTGCTTTTGCTACTGGTTCACATGCCATTACAGTTGCAACACGTAAATCTACATTCATGAAATCATCAATTGTAATTTCTTCTGTTTCAGGTGCTTCAACAGTTGTAGTTTCCTCTTCCTGCGGTGTTTTTACAGAACTTTGCATTTGTTCACGAATGTAAGCTACTTCCACTTCCGCATCAAGACGCGGGAAGATTGGAGTACCTTTTTCTGCAACTTTTATGTTTTTCGGAATAACATTCCCGAATGTTTCAATCGTGTCCCATTGTAATGATTTCTCATCAAGACCTAATTGTTCAATAATTTGTTTTGGCGCATTAGTCATGAATGGCTGAATCATCACTGCGATATGGCGTAAGCTCTCTGCCAAATTATTCATAACAGCAGCAAGCTTGTTATGATCGGCTTCGTCTTTTGCCAATACCCATGGAGATGTTTCATCAATATACTTATTAGTGCGTGAAACTAAAGACCATAATTCAGAAAGTACGACACTAAACTGCATTTTATCCATACTTTCTTCATATCTAATACGTACACTTTCAGCATGTTCTTTTAATGCTTCATCAAATTGTGTAGCTTCCAAATTTTCAGTAGGAATTACCCCATCAAAATACTTGTTCATCATGGAAACTGTTCTGTTTAAAAGGTTTCCTAAATCGTTCGCTAAATCGAAGTTTGTACGCTCAACGAATGATTCAGGTGAAAATACGCCATCTTGACCAAACGGCAGCTCACGTAACAAGAAGTAACGTGTCGCATCTAAACCGTATCGCTCAATTAACATTTCCGGATACACAACATTTCCTTTAGATTTCGACATTTTTCCATCTTTCATCATGATGAAACCGTGTGCAAAAATTTTCTTTGGTAATGGTAAATCCAATGCCATTAAGAAAATCGGCCAATAAATTGTATGGAAACGGACAATATCCTTCCCTACTACATGGACATCTGCCGGCCAATATTTATTGAACAGCTCTTCATTGTCAGAACCATATCCTAAAGAAGTAATATAGTTCGATAATGCATCAACCCATACGTAAATTACATGCTTCGGATTTCCAGGTACTTTAATTCCCCAGTCAAATGATGTACGGGATACAGACAAATCTTCCAGCCCCGGTTTAATGAAGTTATTGATCATTTCATTTTTGCGAGATTCCGGCTCGATAAACTCTGGATTATTTTCATAATAAGCAAGCAGGCGATCTGCGTATTTCTTCATATTAAAGAAGTATGACTCTTCTTTAACCTTTTGCACATCACGTCCACAATCCGGGCACTTTCCATCGACTAATTGTGTCTCAGTATAATAAGACTCACAAGGTACACAATATAGTCCTTCATATTCGCCTTTGTAAATGTCACCATTGTCTAAAAATTTCTGGAAAATTTTCTCTACAGAATCTGTATGACGCGTTTCAGTGGTTTGAATAAAGTCATTATAGGAAATATCCATAGTATTCCATAATTTTTTAGCACCTTCTGCAATTTCATTTACATAATCTTGTGGATGCATATTGGCTTCTTGTGCTTTTTCCTGAATTTTTTGTCCGTGTTCATCCATGCCTGTTAAAAAGCGGACATCAAAGCCTTTTAAACGCTTATACCGCGCTATTGCATCAGATGCAACCGTCGTATATGCAGTACCGATATGGAATTTTCCACTCGGGTAATAAATAGGGGTTGTTATATAGAATGTTTGTTGTTCACTCACGAAAGTGCCTCCATTTGTTTGTTAAAGTATAATCCTTATTCTAACGAAGTACGAAAATTGTTTCAATGAAAGTTTATTGGAATTCAGTTTTGTCGAAAAATCGATAACTAAATGTTGGTAATTGGTTAAATCTTTCCGACTATTCTAAATATTAAATGATAAGTTTTTTTTATAATTTCCTTAAAAAGTACAAATATGACAAAAAAGTTTCTTAAATGACGAAAATATGAATACTAATTTATTGACGTTTATGGTATTAATTGTTATGATTTTAACTAGATCAAGATGAATGTCGAATTTTGACGAATTTAAATAACTTTTATTATATAGGAGGAAGTATTAATATGAAATCAACAGGTATCGTACGTAAAGTAGACGAATTAGGACGTGTAGTAATTCCGATCGAATTACGCCGTACATTAGGTATTGCTGAAAAAGATGCTTTAGAAATTTATGTGGATGACGACAAAATCATCTTAAAAAAATACATGCCTAACATGACATGTGCAGTAACTGGTGAAGTTTCTGATGAAAACATGCGTTTAGTAGGCGGTAAATTAATCTTGTCTTCTGAAGGTGCAGAAGCATTAATGAAAGAAATTCAAGAAAACTTAAAAAAATAATATACTTATTTACACAAATAAAGTGGATAGGGTTTACTAATTTATCCCGTATTAACGGGCAGTAGGTTATCTGCATCGATTGCATAGCGGCAGAGGCAAGAATCCCGCCTCTGGACTTAAGCATGGCGAAAACCCCGCAATTTGAAGTTCCACTTTATGTAATGTAAAGTATTATTTTACCAAATATAAAAAGCGTTGAAAAGTATGTCGACTTTTCAACGCTTTTTTATTGGTGATATGCCTGGTAAACGTCACGTTTTGGTAAGTTTCGTAATTTGGCTACTTCTTTTATAGCTTCTTTTGAAGATAATTGAGTTTCTTCTATTATATAAGTAACATGCTCATCCAATGACATTGTCGTCCAATAAGCCTCTTCTTCTGCTTCGACTTCACCGGAAGTATTGCCTTCCAGTACGATGCAAAATTCACCGCGAATTTCATTTTCACTTGCCCAAATGATCGCTTCTTCTATTGTGCCTCGCAAAAACTCTTCAAATTTCTTTGTTAATTCGCGAGCCAATGTAATTTTACGGTCACCTAATACGAGCTGTAAGTCTTTTAATGTTTCCTTTAAACGATGTGGTGCTTCATAAAAAATCAGCGTCTCTTCTCTCTTTGACAATTTTTCCAGCTGTTCTCTGCGTTCTTTTTTGTTTCGTTTTAAAAAGCCGAAGAAATAGAATGGCTGCGGAGAAAGACCGGATGCAATTAAAGCAGTTAACGCTGCATTTGCTCCAGGAATCGGTACGACAGCAAATCCTTCAGCAATTGCTTTTACGACAATATCTGCACCTGGATCCGATATACAAGGCAAACCTGCATCACTTACTAATGCGATGGATTTTCCCTCTTGTAAATAGCCAAGCAGTTTCTCGCCGCCTACTTCAATATTATGTTCATGATAACTAATGAGCGGTGTTTGAATATCAAAATAATTACATAGCTTTTTCGTATTGCGTGTATCTTCTGCAGCAATAATATCGACCTCTTTTAAAATACGCAGTGCACGCATCGTCATGTCTTCTAAATTGCCAATTGGTGTCGCTACTAAGTAAAGACAGCTCCCTTGTTCGTGCTGGCTACTTTTTTGTGAGTTCATCTGTAGCACTCCTTATATACTTTATTTTTTGGGGACGCTTTAATTGTTTAAATGCATATTCAGCAGACATTGCCTGCTGTTTTGTTTCAAATGTTTCAAAATAAATACACGTTACCGGACCGCGTGCCCGTGTATACTTTGCCCCTTTACCTGCATTATGTGCCGCAATTCTCTTTTCTAAATTATTCGTATAGCCTGCATACAGTGTTGCATCACTACACTCTACCACATAAAAGTAATGTTTAGTTTCCTTCTCCATATAAAAGCGCCCTCACTTCTGGCGTATATTCATTATTATCCTCATATACGTATAATGGTGGCAATACTTTTAAATCCGGCTTGCCGTCTTTAATTGCTTCAATCAGTAATGTATTCGCTTCTTTCCCCCGTTTTGGATAAACAAACTGAATCCGCTTTGGCTCCAGCCGATTTGCGCGCATCGCACTTACAATGTCCAAAAGCCTGCCTGGTCTGTGCACAAAGGCCGCCTTTCCGCCTTGTTTTAATAGACGACTTGTTGCTTCGACTGCTTCATCCAGCGTTAAGTACAGCTCATGTCTTGCGATTGCATAATGCTCACTCGTATTTTTTTCGCTCAACTCATGTGCCAAAAAATAAGGAGGATTACATGTCACAACATCATATTTTTCAATACCAAGTTTTCCTGGTGCATCTTTCACATCACCAAGCTGCATGTCGATCTGTTGTGCCAAGTTATTGTATTCGATACTGCGTGTTGCCATATCATGCAACCGCGGCTGTAATTCAACACCTGTAATTTTTGCATTTGTCCGCGCACTCAAAAATAATGGGATTACCCCATTGCCTGAACATAAATCAATAATATGTCCTTTATTTTTCGGAACTTGTACAAATCGCGCCAATAATACTGCATCCAATGAAAACGAAAAGACGGACGGGCTTTGAATGATTCGTAAATCCTCCGCCAGTAAATAATCTAATCGCTCATCATCCTTCAACCATTGCTCCACTATTAAATCCTCCACTTAACTGCTATTATAATCAGTCTTTTCTAAACAAAAGACTGATATCTACTTTAGCAGATTCAGCCTTTTGTTTTTAACCATTTTGTTTATTTAAAAATGATAGACAGAACAAACAATCTTCACCTTTACGTGAGCTTCCAAAATGCACATGGCATACATGGAAGCCTTCATTATAAAGCCTTGCTAAATTATCGTACCCTTCACCAATATCTACTGGTTCTTTTTTCAGCTCTTCTACTCGTTTAATTGCAGTTGCTTCATTCGCTAATAGTTCTTCTAAGCGCGTACGTAGGTGAAGGTTTTCTGTTTGAAGCGTCTGGTGCTCCTCCATCATATGCGCAACAAATTGCTTAAGTGCGCTAAATTGCTGTTGCATTGATTCAAGCTGTTGTTCGAACTCCATAACAGTATCCAAAAAATTACGGTCCTTCACTCAAGCCACCCCATTAATTTCTATCTATATCAGATTTTTCTCATATTGCATAAGCTCTTCAAGCGTATATTCAACCATACGCTCCTGCTTCGTCAAATATACTTGAATGAGTCGCTCTAATACATTTAATCCGACGACTTTGCCTTCGCCTTCTGGTGTCATTGATAAATCACCGATGTCTGGCATACCTTCTTTTGCAATCTCATAATCATCATTTTCGTATTTTAGACAACACATTAAACGCCCGCATAACCCGGATATTTTTGTCGGATTCAGCGATAAATTCTGATCCTTTGCCATTTTAATCGACACAGGCTCAAAATCACCTAAAAATGTCGAACAGCAAAGCATTCTTCCACATGGACCAATTCCTCCAAGCAGTTTCGCTTCATCACGAACACCAATTTGACGTAGCTCTATTCGTGTACGGAAAACGCTAGCTAAATCTTTTACTAATTCCCGGAAATCTACACGCCCTTCTGCTGTAAAATAAAAAATAATTTTATTGCGATCAAATGTATATTCAACGTCAACGAGCTTCATATCCAACGAATGCTCAACAATTTTCGTATTCGCTAATTCAAAGGCACGTTTTGACTCAATAGTATTTTCTTCTACCTGGAAACGATCACGTTCATCGGCTGGTCGAACTACTTGTTTTAATGGTAAAACAACGTCATTCTCCCCGACTTGCCGCATCGGCACAACTACTTTGCCATATTCAATTCCCCGGGCTGTTTCTACGATTACATATTCGCCAACTTCCAAAATATAAGCGGCTGGATCAAAATAATATATTTTACCCGCTTTTTTAAAGCGAACTCCGACTACATTATACAAATGTATACCCCTCCTGAAGATTCAGCATAAGCTGTTCCATCAATAACGTACGATTCATATTACGATTTAAATTCGTGCGGGCCTGCAAAATAGATTGCATTTGGCGTGACAGTTTCTCATATGTCAATACGAGTGCCAGTTCATTAAATCGTTGATACATATCGGGATACGTGCACTTTGCTTGCTGGTTTGCTTTAATCGCTACTATATCACGGTATGCAAATAGCAACAAATCCAGTGCTAGCTCCATATCTTCTTTTTCTTTGAAGAGCGGGAGCCATTCTTCATGAACATATAATAGTGCTTCATGAACATTTTGATGAACAATCTCTACTAATTTTAACACTGTTTTTCGTGCAAGTACAAATTGCTCATCATTTGCAAGTGCAATAGCTGTTTCGAGATCATTTGTCACCATGCTTGTTGTCGATGCCATTGAATTTGTAATTCCCTGTTCTACCAGTTGCTCCATCATAGTAATACGGGGTGCTTTTGCAAATTTAATATGCTGACAACGAGAACGGATCGTCGGAATAATAGATTGAATTTGCTCGGTTAATAAAATCGCCACGACTTGTCCGTCAGGTTCTTCTAAAAACTTTAAGAGCATATTAGCAGAAGCAATATTTAATTTATCTGCATGATGAAGCACATAAATTTTCTTGCCCTTCTCTACACCTGTCATCTTCATTTCCGCAACTAAATCTCTTATTTGATCAATTTTAATAAATTGTCCATCAGGCTCTACTTGCCAAATATTCGGGTGATTTCCCGAATCAACTCGTCTGCAATTTCGACATGTTTCACATGGAACATTTTCTGACAAATTTCCGCAAAGAAGAAGTTTCATAAAAAAAGAGACGACATCTCGTTTACCCGTACCTTTTTCACCTTCGAATATATAGGCATGTGCTAAACGATCTTTATCTACAATTGTTTGTAGTTGCTTCATCACTACAGGTTGCAGCTTCGTAAGCTCTTCAATAGTTCGTGTCAATTCCCTCACCTTTTTCATTTCCTGCTTCTATTTATTTGAATGCCCTATGTACAATTCAAACAATATATATTCTGCTTGGAAAAATGCCCGTGTCTAGTGCACAACAAAGACACGGGCATTTTTCACATATACAGATTTATTAAAAGTCCCTTAATCTCGCCAATTTTCGCCAATAACTCAATAGACTCTTTTTCTTCATTTAGAATATCTTCTGCCAATTCGACAAGACGCTCATCAATTGTTTCGACAATTTTTAAGCGGCGCCCTTCTCCAAAACGGTTCCATGTATGTGATTGCTTCATCTCAAGCCCATAATCTACTGCTTCCTGTAAAAAACGTTTCACAAGCATTTTAAAACGAGCTAATTCACGTAAATTCCGTGATCGTGCTACTCGGTCACCCGCTGTAGAAATATCACCCATTAATCTCGTGAGTTGCTCTGACTGCATTTTCGACTCTTGCTTTACAATCATGTCACCAAAGCGATTCCCGTTTTGATTTGCCGGACGCAAATCATTGCGATTCGCATTCAAATTTGTTCGGAGATCTTGATTAATCTTCATTTACCATTCGCCTCCAAAAAAATAACGCCCCACTATACTTACTATCGAACTCGGTTTTATGCGCGCAATAATGATGGCTGCGTGAATTTAACATTACCGATTGGGGCTTTAATTTCCTTCAGTCTTTTGAAAGAAATTAAAAATGGTGGAATTGTTCGATTGGTAATACAAATACAATCGCTCCTCCAACTTCAACTTCTACAGGGTACGGGATATAAGAATCTGCGTTCCCTCCCATTGGCGATACAGGAGCAACCATTTGCTCGCGTGATCGACAGTTTTCACGAATAATCTCTAATAACCTTGGAATTAAAGAATCATCTGTACCTATTAAAAATGTCGTGTTTCCCGATCGTAAAAATCCACCTGTACTCGCTAATTTTGTCGCACGATAGTTGTTTTTCGTTAATGCATTCGATAAGCGGTTGCTATCTTGATCTTGCACTACTGCTACTACTAACTTCATCCGTACTCACCCCTTCATTGAATTGGTTCCTCTATTATATCATCAATTACGCCTCGGTGTAATTGTGTCCAGATTTTTTTTGAGTTTACTCAAAAAATTTCTATTAAAAAATCTGTGACATCTGCCATAGGCTTATTTTTATTCAGCGGGTGTTCTAGAAACCCGCTGAATAAAAATAAAAGGTACACTTCATTTACTTTTACCCTAATAACGGATTTAAAATCCCCCACACTTCTTCAATCACCTGTTCAAGAGCCTGGTCTGCATTCACCATTTTAAAGCGCTCCGGGTAACGTCTTATTGCTTCCTCGTACCCTTCATATACTTTTTGATGGAATGCCAAACCTTCAGCGTCTAATCGGTTAATTTCATCACTACGTGTCGCATGAATACGCGCTAACCCTCTTTCCGGTGCAATATTAAAGAAAATAGTTACATCCGGCAGACGCTTTCCTATCGCAAATTCATTAATAGAAAGTACATCATCGACTCCGATTTCCCGTGCATAGCCCTGATATGCCAATGAGGAGTCAATAAACCGATCGCATAATACATGCTTTCCTTCTTCCAATGCAGGCACAATTTTTTCATAGAAATGCTGTGCACGTGCTGCAGCATATAATAATGCCTCTGTCCGCTCATGCATTTCCGTATGTGCCGGGTCTAAAATAATCGTCCGAATTTTCTCGGCGATTTCAATCCCGCCTGGTTCACGTGTTAGTAAAGCCTCAATACGCTCTTCTTTTAAACGCTCCCCAATTGCCTTTAGTACACTTGTTTTACCGGCACCTTCCCCGCCTTCAAACGTAATAAATAAATTCCTTTGCATTTTTATATTCTCCCTGCATCTATATTATGACTTGTATTAGTTTTTCCTGTAATCGGTGATCTCCCTGGAACAGTGCACCGATAGCGAGCAGCTCTTCCAACTGACCAATTTGTGCTTCCGTAATTTTCTCACCTTGGACCAGTAATGGAATTCCCGGTGGATACGGAATAATTGTATTAGCTGCAATTCGCCCGATAGTCAGCTTGTATGGAGTCCACTCTTTTTCTGCCTGCTCTATTTCCTCAAAGCTATATTCCGGTTGCGTAATTGCTATCGTCTCAAAGCTTTCTGTATCATCTATATATTCATTGCTTTCGCAGAGTTTTAAATGAGTATTTGCCTCTTTCATACGGTTACATAAATTCGTAATCGAATAACAATCTCCTTGCTTCAATAACGGTAAAATTAAAAGCACTTGTTTTGCATCTGCCAACTCAACATACACATGCATTTTTTCCAATGCCTCTTTTAATTGAAAACCTGTGTAACCAGGGGCACGTACTAATAGTTTTAATGAATCACTCACTTCAATAACCTTTAAATTCGTTAAAGTTGTCAATGATTCAATAAATTGCAGACGCTTCTCCATAAGATACGCATAGTCAGCTGGCGTATAGTTGGCTACATAACTTCTTGCATCATCAAGGGAAGCTAAAAGTAAATACGATGGACTACTCGATTGTAACATACGTAAATAACGGTTTACTTTCTGTTCGCTTACTAATGATGATTTCATATGTAAAAAGGAAGCCATTGTCATAGCGGGTAATGTTTTATGGGCTGACTGGACGACAATGTCTGCACCTAGCTCAAGGGCCGAAGCGGGGAGATCCTCCGATACGGTTAAATGGGCCCCATGTGCCTCATCAACTAGAACAGGAATATGATACTCATGGCATAATTCAATTTGCTCTGCAAAATCAACTGCTGTCACCCCATAATAAGTCGGATACGTAAAGATAGCGGCCTTGGCATGCGGATAAGTTGCTATCGCTTGCTCTAATGTATCCAAATCAATACAACCCGCAGTCTGACTTTTTATATCCCACTTTGGTGAAACATATACAGGTTTCACCCCAACAAGTTCCAATGCATGAAAAATAGATTTGTGTGCATTTCTTTGAACAAGTACAGTATCTCCTTTTTCACAAGTTGCATAGATCATTGCTAAGTTCCCAACTGTGGAACCATTTACTAAAAAGAAACTCCGATTTGCCCCATATGTAGTTGCGAGGAGTTGCTCTGCCTGTTGAATGGCTTCTTCTGGATGATGGAAGTCATCTAAACCTGTCAGTTCAGTTACATCATATTTTAATGCCTGTTTTATTTCATCAGGCAAATTCGACAGCAACCCATTTTTATGTCCAGGCACATGAAAAGATTGCGGCTCATCCGCAACAAACTTTTTTAATGCTTGAACAATTGGTCGATTACTATTCACCATATTCACCTCATTTTCCATTGTTCCTCTATTATAAGACGTCTCGACCTCTCAAACCACCATTGGCGTTAGAAATGAAAAACTAGCTAACATTGATCATTAGCTAGTCATAAAACATATATTGGTTACTTAATAAATTTTTAAACAAACTACTATCTTTTCTATAACAATATCTACATTCGTCACTGCATTTAGACTTTGGCACTTCATATGTCTATGTTCAATTATCAAAAGTTTCTTTGCTCTCGGTCTTTGTACTTGCTTGAATTTGCATACTCATGGTTACAGCGCATACAGATTTTAAGTAAACAAAAAACCCACTGATTCCTCAGCGGGTTTGCGTTGTGCGAAGCGACGTCCTACTCTCACAGGGGGAAGCCCCCAACTACCATCGGCGCTAAAGAGCTTAACTTCCGTGTTCGGTATGGGAACGGGTGTGACCTCTTTGCCATCATCACTTCACTATTTTCGGCTTCCAATTCACGGCGCTATCCTTCGTCAACTTCCCTCGTTCTTTCAGTCACGTACTTAAGTACGCTCCTTCAATCACTCAGTCGTTTCCTCGACTAGCTTGTGTCTTGAAACCCTTAGAAAGATCATTCTTTCAAAACTGGATAAACGTTTCATTGAATTGAGCAATAAAATGTGGTTAAGTCCTCGACCGATTAGTATTCGTCAGCTGCATGCGTCACCGCACTTCCACCTCGAACCTATCTACCTGATCGTCTTTCAGGGGTCTTACTTACTTGCGTAATGGGAAATCTCATCTTGAGGGGGGCTTCATGCTTAGATGCTTTCAGCACTTATCCCGTCCATACATAGCTACCCAGCGATGCCTTTGGCAAGACAACTGGTACACCAGCGGTATGTCCATCCCGGTCCTCTCGTACTAAGGACAGCTCCTCTCAAATTTCCTACGCCCACGACGGATAGGGACCGAACTGTCTCACGACGTTCTGAACCCAGCTCGCGTACCGCTTTAATGGGCGAACAGCCCAACCCTTGGGACCGACTACAGCCCCAGGATGCGATGAGCCGACATCGAGGTGCCAAACCTCCCCGTCGATGTGGACTCTTGGGGGAGATAAGCCTGTTATCCCCGGGGTAGCTTTTATCCGTTGAGCGATGGCCCTTCCATGCGGAACCACCGGATCACTAAGCCCGTCTTTCGACCCTGCTCGACTTGTAGGTCTCGCAGTCAAGCTCCCTTATGCCTTTACACTCTACGAATGATTTCCAACCATTCTGAGGGAACCTTTGGGCGCCTCCGTTACTCTTTAGGAGGCGACCGCCCCAGTCAAACTGTCCGCCTGACACTGTCTCCTACCCCGCTAAGGGGCATGGGTTAGAAGTTCAATACAACCAGGGTAGTATCCCACCGACGCCTCCTTCGAAGCTGGCGCTCCGAGATCTCTGGCTCCTACCTATCCTGTACAAGTTGTACCAAAATTCAATATCAGGCTACAGTAAAGCTCCACGGGGTCTTTCCGTCCTGTCGCGGGTAACCTGCATCTTCACAGGTACTATAATTTCACCGAGTCTCTCGTTGAGACAGTGCCCAGATCGTTACGCCTTTCGTGCGGGTCGGAACTTACCCGACAAGGAATTTCGCTACCTTAGGACCGTTATAGTTACGGCCGCCGTTTACTGGGGCTTCAATTCACAGCTTCGCTTGCGCTAACCGCTCCTCTTAACCTTCCAGCACCGGGCAGGCGTCAGCCCCTATACGTCACCTTACGGTTTTGCAGAGACCTGTGTTTTTGCTAAACAGTCGCCTGGGCCTATTCACTGCGGCTTCTCTAGGCTATGCACCCAAAGAAGCACCCCTTCTCCCGAAGTTACGGGGTCATTTTGCCGAGTTCCTTAACGAGAGTTCTCTCGCACACCTTAGGATTCTCTCCTCGACTACCTGTGTCGGTTTGCGGTACGGGCACCTCTCACCTCGATAGAGGCTTTTCTTGGCAGTGTGAAATCAGGAACTTCGCTCATACGAGCTCGTCATCACAGCTCAACGTTATAGTATGCGGATTTGCCTACATACACGCCTTACTGCTTGAACACGCGCAACCAACGGCGTGCTTACCCTATCCTACTGCGTCCCCCCATTTCTCAAACGGTGAGGAGGTGGTACAGGAATATCAACCTGTTGTCCATCGCCTACGCCTATCGGCCTCGGCTTAGGTCCCGACTAACCCTGAGCGGACGAGCCTTCCTCAGGAAACCTTAGTCATACGGTGCATGGGATTCTCACCCATGTTTCGCTACTCATACCGGCATTCTCACTTCTAACCGCTCCACCAGTCCTTCCGGTCTGACTTCAACGCTGTTAGAACGCTCTCCTACCACGCATACTCAAAGTATGCATCCACAGCTTCGGTGAATCGTTTAGCCCCGATACATTTTCGGCGCAGCGTCACTCGACCAGTGAGCTATTACGCACTCTTTAAATGATGGCTGCTTCTAAGCCAACATCCTGGTTGTCTAAGCAACGCCACATCCTTTTCCACTTAACGATTACTTGGGGACCTTAGCTGGTGGTCTGGGCTGTTTCCCTCTTGACTACGGATCTTATCACTCGCAGTCTGACTCCCGTGTATAAATATCCGGCATTCGGAGTTTGTCTGAATTCGGTAAAGCGAGATGCCCCCCTAGTCCAAACAGTGCTCTACCTCCGGTATTCTCAATCACGAGGCTAGCCCTAAAGCTATTTCGGAGAGAACCAGCTATCTCCAGGTTCGATTGGAATTTCTCCGCTACCCACACCTCATCCCCGCACTTTTCAACGTGCGTGGGTTCGGGCCTCCAGTGAGTGTTACCTCACCTTCACCCTGGACATGGGTAGATCACCTGGTTTCGGGTCTACGACCACGTACTAATTCGCCCTATTCAGACTCGCTTTCGCTGCGGCTCCGTCTTCTCAACTTAACCTCGCACGTAATCGTAACTCGCCGGTTCATTCTACAAAAGGCACGCTATCACCCATTAACGGGCTCTAACTACTTGTAGGCACACGGTTTCAGGATCTATTTCACTCCCCTTCCGGGGTGCTTTTCACCTTTCCCTCACGGTACTGGTTCACTATCGGTCACTAGGTAGTATTTAGCCTTGGGAGATGGTCCTCCCGGATTCCGACGGAATTTCACGTGTTCCGCCGTACTCAGGATCCACTCTGGAGGGAATAAACTTTTGACTACAGGGCTTTTACCTTGTTTCGCGGACCTTTCCAAGTCGCTTCGTCTAATTCATTCTTTTGTAACTCCGTATAGAGTGTCCTACAACCCCAAAGAGCAAGCTCTTTGGTTTGGGCTCTTCCCGTTTCGCTCGCCGCTACTCAGGGAATCGAATTTTCTTTCTGTTCCTGCAGGTACTTAGATGTTTCAGTTCCCTGCGTCTGTCTTCAACACGCTATGAATTCACGTGAAGATACTATCCGATTAAAGATAGTGGGTTCCCCCATTCGGAAATCCCCGGATCAAAGCTTACTTACAGCTCCCCGAGGCATATCGGTGTTAGTGCCGTCCTTCATCGACTCCTAGTGCCAAGGCATCCACCGTGCGCCCTTATTAACTTAACCAAAAGTTAACACTTAGATCAGAGATCTAAGATTTAAGTTTACACGTCAATTGCTTGACTTGTTTAAAAATCTATAAAATAGAAATTTGATTTATTGCTTTCAATGTCGTTTTATCCAGTTTTCAAAGAACGAAGTGTTTTGAAGTATTTCATTCATTTAAGAATGAACCTTCAAAACTGAACAGCAAACGTTAATGTTTCATTCCCCGAAGGAATGATTCCGAAAAATCCTTAGAAAGGAGGTGATCCAGCCGCACCTTCCGATACGGCTACCTTGTTACGACTTCACCCCAATCATCTATCCCACCTTCGGCGGCTGGCTCCATAAAGGTTACCTCACCGACTTCGGGTGTTACAAACTCTCGTGGTGTGACGGGCGGTGTGTACAAGGCCCGGGAACGTATTCACCGCGGCATGCTGATCCGCGATTACTAGCGATTCCGGCTTCATGTAGGCGAGTTGCAGCCTACAATCCGAACTGAGAACGGTTTTATCGGATTAGCTCCCCCTCGCGGGTTGGCAACCGTTTGTACCGTCCATTGTAGCACGTGTGTAGCCCAGGTCATAAGGGGCATGATGATTTGACGTCATCCCCACCTTCCTCCGGTTTATCACCGGCAGTCTCCTTAGAGTGCCCAACTGAATGATGGCAACTAAGAATAAGGGTTGCGCTCGTTGCGGGACTTAACCCAACATCTCACGACACGAGCTGACGACAACCATGCACCACCTGTCACCGTTGCCCCCGAAGGGGAAACTATGTCTCCATAGTGGTCACCGGGATGTCAAGACCTGGTAAGGTTCTTCGCGTTGCTTCGAATTAAACCACATGCTCCACCGCTTGTGCGGGCCCCCGTCAATTCCTTTGAGTTTCAGTCTTGCGACCGTACTCCCCAGGCGGAGTGCTTAATGCGTTAGCTGCAGCACTGAGGGGCGGAAACCCCCCAACACTTAGCACTCATCGTTTACGGCGTGGACTACCAGGGTATCTAATCCTGTTTGCTCCCCACGCTTTCGCGCCTCAGTGTCAGTTACAGACCAGACAGTCGCCTTCGCCACTGGTGTTCCTCCAAATCTCTACGCATTTCACCGCTACACTTGGAATTCCACTATCCTCTTCTGCACTCAAGTTCCCCAGTTTCCAATGACCCTCCCCGGTTGAGCCGGGGGCTTTCACATCAGACTTAAGGAACCACCTGCGCGCGCTTTACGCCCAATAATTCCGGACAACGCTTGCCACCTACGTATTACCGCGGCTGCTGGCACGTAGTTAGCCGTGGCTTTCTAACAAGGTACCGTCAAGGTAGCGCCAGTTACTACGCTACTTGTTCTTCCCTTGCAACAGAGTTTTACGAACCGAAATCCTTCTTCACTCACGCGGCGTTGCTCCATCAGACTTTCGTCCATTGTGGAAGATTCCCTACTGCTGCCTCCCGTAGGAGTCTGGGCCGTGTCTCAGTCCCAGTGTGGCCGATCACCCTCTCAGGTCGGCTACGCATCGTTGCCTTGGTGAGCCGTTACCTCACCAACTAGCTAATGCGCCGCGGGTCCATCTTATAGTGACAGCCGAAACCGTCTTTCAACTTTCAAACATGTGTTAAAAAGTATTATTCGGTATTAGCCCCGGTTTCCCGGAGTTATCCCAATCTATAAGGTAGGTTACCCACGTGTTACTCACCCGTCCGCCGCTAAAATTTTAAAGGTGCAAGCACCAATAAAATTTCCGCTCGACTTGCATGTATTAGGCACGCCGCCAGCGTTCGTCCTGAGCCAGGATCAAACTCTCCATAAAAGTAGTTTGAAAGCTCATTTGCTTTGCTAGCGATCCAACTTCGTTAGAAGTTGAAATCTATTGTTTGCTTCATTTAAGAAGCTTGTTTCATTAACGTTGCTTGTTCAGTTTTCAAGGTTCATTGCGTCGCTTAAGTGACAACTTTTATATCTTACCATTCTACGAATGTTATGTCAACATTTATTTTAAAATGTTTTTTCGATATTCGTTGTCGTCGTTGCGACTTATAATAATATATCATGATATTATTCACTTAGCAATAGTTTTTTATAACTTTTTTTGATTTTATATATTTAATATACAAGTTTTGCTTTGCTAACGTCAAATAAGCCAGTCTTAGTATAATAATGTACTTCTCCGTACAGTAATGAAAAGTAGAGCAAATCACTTTCTTCAGTATTCTCCTTTTATTTTATATATATAAAGATTCGTGGTGCTACTGCTGTTATATAGTATAAATACTAAAACTATACCTCTAAAGAGAACCGTCGACTAGCCACCGTACATAAAATGTTTCCTATGTTCCTAACTTTAAATTAAGTAGTAAAAAATATATTAACACCCTAATATTGGAACTTTTTTTACAGAAGGTACGTATATAATTTATACTTACGTAAATAAGGAGGAAATTAATATGACATTTAATGAAGAAAGAAAATGTAGACATTGTGGAAGTTCTGAATTTGATGAAGCGACAGACTATATATTACTGAGAAAAAGTAAAGTTTCGTTTGTTGGATCTGAAAAGGTTTATACTTTTTGTATAAGCTGTGGGGAAGTTCAATCAATTCGCCTCACTAATCCCAACGTTTTTAAGAAGTGAAAGTAAAAGAGGTATTTCTAAAATGTTTAGAAATACCTCTTAATATTTTATTTAATTTACCTTCATACAAGCCAATGCCCTTTCAAATCCCTCAATATCGTTAAAAGGACTTCTCGTACTAATATTTCCAAAAAGATTACTGCACGCTTCTATTAATATTTAATCTCTTCTTCTGAATATCCAAGCTACTCTTAACATTGTCCGAGATAATAATAAAAATTCCATACATACGTCATATTTCATTTTAAATCGATTCAGCGATACCTTCTATTGCTTGCTTGATCTTAATTGCATCATTATAAAAACCCATATCATATTTCATTTTTACTTTATTAAATATAACTTTCAATTTAAAGGTCTTGGGTTCAAACATAAAATAGCTATCTAAAATAGTTACATCAATTTTATTATAATAGAACAACGTCTTACTATATTCTTTTTTTATAGAATATAAAACTGCCAATGAATCTTGTATACGTGATAATAAATAATTTTTATTCAACTCATAATCTGGTGTCTCTTGAGATAGCTTTGTTATTTGCTTTATAGCCTCATCAAGTATCACCTTTTTATGTAATAGCCACTTAAAGTGCATCTTTTCCTCTCTCTTTTTTTAAAATTAGGTATAAAACGGCACTGTTAAGAATAGAAAAAAGTAGAGAAGTAAATTTAGTTGCTGCAAAGAATAGAAAAATTCCCCGTAGAACAGGAGAGAAAAAAAGATGGAACAAACGATTTCGATAGAGAAACGTATTAAAGAAATTTTTGCAGATGACCCGCTTTATTTAGTTATTAAAGAAACACCGACTGAACAATTCTTTTTATCGGAAACTTATTTGTCCAACCTCATTGAGAAAAAATACTATTCCACACCTGAAGTAGCCAGCTGGTTTAATGTCACTGATGCACAGATACGTTACTATATTAAACCGTTTGAAGAATATCTTTTTGATGATGAAGCGTCAAATCCTACTACAGCATCTGTTATTCGTTTAGACTTTAAGGCCGTTATAAAACTGCGTATGATTTTACTGTTAAAGGACGAATACCGTGTAAAAGGGTTAAAGCAGCTATTACGTATTAATAAAGATGGCCACATTATCAAAAAAAGAACTCCTTCCTCAACAGAAGTAGGAATGCCCGATAATATTGAGTACAGACTCAATGCCATGAGCCAAGCACTTGAGCAAATTATGAAAACAGGTTTGTTTAAAATGGAACAAGATGAAGAGAGCCAGCAAATGCAGCTAAGTTTGAACTATGATTTCTTTAAACAGGAGATCAAAGCCCTCCCTCCGGAACATTCACAAGAATTGACGGAGATCCAAGTGGCTACAAAAAAACTTGAACAGGAAAATACCGAATTGAAAAAGAAAGTCGAGGAAATAATGGCTTCCAATAAAGAGGATATTGCTATTCGAATTAGAGAAAAGGCAATCGAACAAATTGTGCTCAACCGTTTGCAAAATGAAGCAGTACAGCAGTATTCGCAACAAAGAAAAATAACCCTTTTCCAGAAACTTTTCCGTTCTGCGCAAATGGAAGTAGATAAGAAGCTGTATATCGCAGCTTATATCGAAGAAAAGTTTCCAAAACAATTAACCCAGGCACTACTTGAATACCATGAACAATCTATAAGTTACCAAAATGAATAATCTAAACGCTTCCTTCCATAAGGGAGCGTTTTTACTTTGAAAATGACATTTATATAAGTTTTATATTAAAAATATAATCTATGTGTGTAATTAATAAATTACAAAGAAAAATTATTTCCATTACTATTCCCCGTATTCTCTAAGGTTTCTTATTTCAGCGAAATTTGAGAAAAAATGAATGCTGATAATTTTATTTTCTCTCTCAGGGAAATCACGGACTAATTTATATAGAGAACTAGGTGGGGAAAAGTTTATAAACGGAACCTCGGATTATAAAAGGAATTCATATCCCACACGATTCTCGATGTTAAATATTAAAATGAACAAGTCAAATTCCTATTTAATTTAAACGACAAAAAACCCACTGATTACTCAGCGGGTTTGCGTTGTGCGAAGCGACGTCCTACTCTCACAGGGGGAAGCCCCCAACTACCATCGGCGCTAAAGAGCTTAACTTCCGTGTTCGGTATGGGAACGGGTGTGACCTCTTTGCCATCATCACTTCACTATTTTCGGCTTCCAATACACGGCGCTATCCTTCGTCAACTTCCTTCGTTCTTTCAGTCACGTACTTAAGTACGCTCCTTCAATCACTCAGTCGTTTCCTCGACTAGCTTGTATCTTGAAACCCTTAGAAAGATCATTCTTTCAAAACTGGATAAACGTTTCATTGAATTTGTGCAATAAAATGTGGTTAAGTCCTCGACCGATTAGTATTCGTCAGCTACATGCGTCGCCGCACTTCCACCTCGAACCTATCTACCTGATCGTCTTTCAGGGGTCTTACTTACTTGCGTAATGGGAAATCTCATCTTGAGGGGGGCTTCATGCTTAGATGCTTTCAGCACTTATCCCGTCCATACATAGCTACCCAGCGATGCCTTTGGCAAGACAACTGGTACACCAGCGGTATGTCCATCCCGGTCCTCTCGTACTAAGGACAGCTCCTCTCAAATTTCCTACGCCCACGACGGATAGGGACCGAACTGTCTCACGACGTTCTGAACCCAGCTCGCGTACCGCTTTAATGGGCGAACAGCCCAACCCTTGGGACCGACTACAGCCCCAGGATGCGATGAGCCGACATCGAGGTGCCAAACCTCCCCGTCGATGTGGACTCTTGGGGGAGATAAGCCTGTTATCCCCGGGGTAGCTTTTATCCGTTGAGCGATGGCCCTTCCATGCGGAACCACCGGATCACTAAGCCCGTCTTTCGACCCTGCTCGACTTGTAGGTCTCGCAGTCAAGCTCCCTTATGCCTTTACACTCTACGAATGATTTCCAACCATTCTGAGGGAACCTTTGGGCGCCTCCGTTACTCTTTAGGAGGCGACCGCCCCAGTCAAACTGTCCGCCTGACACTGTCTCCTACCCCGCTAAGGGGCATGGGTTAGAAGTTCAATACAACCAGGGTAGTATCCCACCGACGCCTCCTTCGAAGCTGGCGCTCCGAGATCTCTGGCTCCTACCTATCCTGTACAAGTTGTACCAAAATTCAATATCAGGCTACAGTAAAGCTCCACGGGGTCTTTCCGTCCTGTCGCGGGTAACCTGCATCTTCACAGGTACTATAATTTCACCGAGTCTCTCGTTGAGACAGTGCCCAGATCGTTACGCCTTTCGTGCGGGTCGGAACTTACCCGACAAGGAATTTCGCTACCTTAGGACCGTTATAGTTACGGCCGCCGTTTACTGGGGCTTCAATTCACAGCTTCGCTTGCGCTAACCGCTCCTCTTAACCTTCCAGCACCGGGCAGGCGTCAGCCCCTATACGTCACCTTACGGTTTTGCAGAGACCTGTGTTTTTGCTAAACAGTCGCCTGGGCCTATTCACTGCGGCTTCTCTAGGCTATGCACCCAAAGAAGCACCCCTTCTCCCGAAGTTACGGGGTCATTTTGCCGAGTTCCTTAACGAGAGTTCTCTCGCACACCTTAGGATTCTCTCCTCGACTACCTGTGTCGGTTTGCGGTACGGGCACCTCTCACCTCGATAGAGGCTTTTCTTGGCAGTGTGAAATCAGGAACTTCGCTCATACGAGCTCGTCATCACAGCTCAACGTTAAAGTATGCGGATTTGCCTACATACACGCCTTACTGCTTGAACACGCGCAACCAACGGCGTGCTTACCCTATCCTACTGCGTCCCCCCATTTCTCAAACGGTGAGGAGGTGGTACAGGAATATCAACCTGTTGTCCATCGCCTACGCCTATCGGCCTCGGCTTAGGTCCCGACTAACCCTGAGCGGACGAGCCTTCCTCAGGAAACCTTAGTCATACGGTGCATGGGATTCTCACCCATGTTTCGCTACTCATACCGGCATTCTCACTTCTAACCGCTCCACCAGTCCTTCCGGTCTGACTTCAACGCTGTTAGAACGCTCTCCTACCACGCATACTCAAAGTATGCATCCACAGCTTCGGTGAATCGTTTAGCCCCGATACATTTTCGGCGCAGCGTCACTCGACCAGTGAGCTATTACGCACTCTTTAAATGATGGCTGCTTCTAAGCCAACATCCTGGTTGTCTAAGCAACGCCACATCCTTTTCCACTTAACGATTACTTGGGGACCTTAGCTGGTGGTCTGGGCTGTTTCCCTCTTGACTACGGATCTTATCACTCGCAGTCTGACTCCCGTGTATAAATATCCGGCATTCGGAGTTTGTCTGAATTCGGTAAAGCGAGATGCCCCCCTAGTCCAAACAGTGCTCTACCTCCGGTATTCTCAATCACGAGGCTAGCCCTAAAGCTATTTCGGAGAGAACCAGCTATCTCCAGGTTCGATTGGAATTTCTCCGCTACCCACACCTCATCCCCGCACTTTTCAACGTGCGTGGGTTCGGGCCTCCAGTGAGTGTTACCTCACCTTCACCCTGGACATGGGTAGATCACCTGGTTTCGGGTCTACGACCACGTACTAATTCGCCCTATTCAGACTCGCTTTCGCTGCGGCTCCGTCTTCTCAACTTAACCTCGCACGTAATCGTAACTCGCCGGTTCATTCTACAAAAGGCACGCTATCACCCATTAACGGGCTCTAACTACTTGTAGGCACACGGTTTCAGGATCTATTTCACTCCCCTTCCGGGGTGCTTTTCACCTTTCCCTCACGGTACTGGTTCACTATCGGTCACTAGGTAGTATTTAGCCTTGGGAGATGGTCCTCCCGGATTCCGACGGAATTTCACGTGTTCCGCCGTACTCAGGATCCACTCTGGAGGGAATGAACTTTTGACTACAGGGCTTTTACCTTGTTTCGCGGACCTTTCCAAGTCGCTTCGTCTAATTCATTCTTTTGTAACTCCGTATAGAGTGTCCTACAACCCCAAAGAGCAAGCTCTTTGGTTTGGGCTCTTCCCGTTTCGCTCGCCGCTACTCAGGGAATCGAATTTTCTTTCTGTTCCTGCAGGTACTTAGATGTTTCAGTTCCCTGCGTCTGTCTTCAACACGCTATGAATTCACGTGAAGATACTATCCGATTAAAGATAGTGGGTTCCCCCATTCGGAAATCCCCGGATCAAAGCTTACTTACAGCTCCCCGAGGCATATCGGTGTTAGTGCCGTCCTTCATCGACTCCTAGTGCCAAGGCATCCACCGTGCGCCCTTATTAACTTAACCAAAAGTTAACACTTAGATCAGAGATCTAAGATTTAAGTTTACACGTCAATTGCTTGACTTGTTTAAAAATCTATAAAATAGAAATTTGATTTATTGCTTTCAATGTCGTTTTATCCAGTTTTCAAAGAACGAAGCAGCTGACTTCAATCACATCGTGAGAAGCTTCACTGATTTTGCTTCATGCAGCTTTGCGACGTAAGCGCAAGCGTCAGGAGCAAGGTTTGAAGTATTTCATTCATTTAAGAATGAACCTTCAAAACTGAACAGCAAACGTTAATGTTTCATTCCCCGAGGGAATGATTCCGAAATAATCCTTAGAAAGGAGGTGATCCAGCCGCACCTTCCGATACGGCTACCTTGTTACGACTTCACCCCAATCATCTATCCCACCTTCGGCGGCTGGCTCCAAAAGGTTACCTCACCGACTTCGGGTGTTACAAACTCTCGTGGTGTGACGGGCGGTGTGTACAAGGCCCGGGAACGTATTCACCGCGGCATGCTGATCCGCGATTACTAGCGATTCCGGCTTCATGTAGGCGAGTTGCAGCCTACAATCCGAACTGAGAACGGTTTTATCGGATTAGCTCCCCCTCGCGGGTTGGCAACCGTTTGTACCGTCCATTGTAGCACGTGTGTAGCCCAGGTCATAAGGGGCATGATGATTTGACGTCATCCCCACCTTCCTCCGGTTTATCACCGGCAGTCTCCTTAGAGTGCCCAACTGAATGATGGCAACTAAGAATAAGGGTTGCGCTCGTTGCGGGACTTAACCCAACATCTCACGACACGAGCTGACGACAACCATGCACCACCTGTCACCGTTGCCCCCGAAGGGGAAACTATGTCTCCATAGTGGTCACCGGGATGTCAAGACCTGGTAAGGTTCTTCGCGTTGCTTCGAATTAAACCACATGCTCCACCGCTTGTGCGGGCCCCCGTCAATTCCTTTGAGTTTCAGTCTTGCGACCGTACTCCCCAGGCGGAGTGCTTAATGCGTTAGCTGCAGCACTGAGGGGCGGAAACCCCCCAACACTTAGCACTCATCGTTTACGGCGTGGACTACCAGGGTATCTAATCCTGTTTGCTCCCCACGCTTTCGCGCCTCAGTGTCAGTTACAGACCAGACAGTCGCCTTCGCCACTGGTGTTCCTCCAAATCTCTACGCATTTCACCGCTACACTTGGAATTCCACTATCCTCTTCTGCACTCAAGTTCCCCAGTTTCCAATGACCCTCCCCGGTTGAGCCGGGGGCTTTCACATCAGACTTAAGGAACCACCTGCGCGCGCTTTACGCCCAATAATTCCGGACAACGCTTGCCACCTACGTATTACCGCGGCTGCTGGCACGTAGTTAGCCGTGGCTTTCTAACAAGGTACCGTCAAGGTAGCGCCAGTTACTACGCTACTTGTTCTTCCCTTGCAACAGAGTTTTACGAACCGAAATCCTTCTTCACTCACGCGGCGTTGCTCCATCAGACTTTCGTCCATTGTGGAAGATTCCCTACTGCTGCCTCCCGTAGGAGTCTGGGCCGTGTCTCAGTCCCAGTGTGGCCGATCACCCTCTCAGGTCGGCTACGCATCGTTGCCTTGGTGAGCCGTTACCTCACCAACTAGCTAATGCGCCGCGGGTCCATCTTATAGTGACAGCCGAAACCGTCTTTCAACTTTCAAACATGTGTTAAAAAGTATTATTCGGTATTAGCCCCGGTTTCCCGGAGTTATCCCAATCTATAAGGTAGGTTACCCACGTGTTACTCACCCGTCCGCCGCTAAAATTTTAAAGGTGCAAGCACCAATAAAATTTCCGCTCGACTTGCATGTATTAGGCACGCCGCCAGCGTTCGTCCTGAGCCAGGATCAAACTCTCCATAAAAGTAGTTTGAAAGCTCATTTGCTTTGCTAGCGATCCAACTTCGTTAGAAGTTGAAATCTATTGTTTGCTTCATTTAAGAAGCTTGTTTCATTAACGTTGCTTGTTCAGTTTTCAAGGTTCATTGCGTCGTTTAAGTGACAACTTTTATATCTTACCATTCTACAAATGTTATGTCAACATTTATTTTAAAATGTTTTTTCGATATTCGTTGTCGTCGTTGCGACTTATAATAATATATCACGATATTATTCACTTAGCAATAGTTTTTATTATTTTTATTTAAATAATATTAATAAAGTTACACACATCATACCGGGAATGCCTAGAATGGCTATTGTAAGGACTGAAAAGAAATTGATCGGTACATAAAAAAGAAACCCTGCAGCTCCAATCATTAAGTTCCCTAAAAATAAGACAACGATAACTACTGCAATTTTAAACCAAAACCAGGCAAAGTACTCCCACACTTTTCCTCTTGCGTTCTTGTTTAATAAAAAAAGAAACAAGACAACAAAACAGACCATAGCTAAAACTATGTATTGCATAGCACCATCCTTTTTTATTTAGTGGTAACATATGCAACTGCTTCGCTTCTTATTTCTAAAAAATTATTTAATTAGCACATGACGTACACGTGCTTCTTTATATAAGTAGTAATGTATGCTCTCGGCTCTTTTTCGTTCGGCAATTACATTTAAGTTATAATCGGCGGTCAACTCTTCAATTACCTTCGCACTTTGTAAAGCTTCTTTAGTCTCTTTAATAGAAGAAACTAGTTTGTCATCAAATTCTTTTTTGAGTTTCCCTTTCCGAGAAAATAACATGGGGCTTCCTCCTAGATTACAACTCGCGTCTACCTTCCAGCGCTTTTGATAAGGTTACTTCATCCGCATATTCTAAATCTCCGCCAACAGGTAATCCGTGTGCGATACGTGTAGTGCGAATTCCTGATGGTTTAACAAGGCGGGAAATATACATTGCCGTTGCTTCCCCTTCTATTGTCGGGTTCGTCGCTAAAATTAACTCTTGTACACGCTCGTCATGTAAGCGCCCCAATAGCGAAGCTACATTAATATCTTCAGGTCCTACACCGTCCATAGGTGAAATTGCACCGTGTAACACATGATAGAGACCTTGATAGTCACGCATCTTCTCCATAGCTATTACATCTTTCGGATCCTGCACAACACAAATTGTTGAAACATCACGTTGTTTATCCGAACAAATATGGCAAGGGTCGATATCTGTTATATGACCACATTGTGAGCAATACATTAAATTACGTTTTGCATCGACAAGCGCTTTCGCAAATGTCGATACAGTATCTTCCTTCATTGTTAGTACGTGAAATGCCAGTCGAGCTGCTGTTTTCGGACCAATGCCCGGCAGTTTCATAAAGCTGTCTATTAATCGAGATATCGGCTCTGGATAATGCATCCTGTTCCCCCTCCTTTAAAAAGGCACATCCCAATGCTTGAGATGTGCGCTACGTTCTACTTGATTCAAATTAGAAAGGAAGGTTCATTCCTTGTGTAAATTTGCCCATTGTAGAATTTGTTGTTTCTTCAACTTTTTTCAATGCTTCGTTTGTTGCAATAACGATTAAATCTTGCAGCATTTCGATATCTTCCGGATCTACTACAGACTCATCTAAATTCACTTCAAGCATTTGACGTTGGCCGTTCATTACTACCTTCACCATACCGCCACCTGCTGCACCTTCGAATAACTGTGCATTTAAAGCTTCTTGTGCTTCCATCATTTCTTTTTGCATCTTTTGCATCTTTTTCATCATACCTTGCATATTACCCATACCACGCATCTTATTTCCTCCTTAAAATGTGTATTTACTCTTCGATAACTTCAACAAAGTCTTTTCCAAAACGTTTTTCAGCTTCTGTAATAAGCGGATCTTGCGCTTCCATTACTTGAACATCTTCAAGGAAATGGGGCTCCTCTATTAAATCTTCCACCGCATTCATATCATCCGATGGCGATTTCTTTTGATTTAAGCCATTTTCATTTATAAAGTTTTCACGCAGACGAATCCAAGCCGGCTCCGGGATACATAAAAGTTCATATTGAATCCCTACTTCCGAAGCAATCTGCTGTGTAAACAACGAAACAAGTGCATTGTTGTCAGCTACCATTTGACAATGTATATCATACTTGAATTTTATCACAAAAGCACTTGCATTTGCGGCTACAGGCTCTGCATCCGCCAATAAAGCTGCATGTGATTTTTGTAAGCTTGCTAAACCGCCTGCCCATGCAGATTTCACTTTTTGCAGGTCTGGCTTTGTTGCAGTTTTTAGTACTTCCTGAATACGGCCAGTCGGGGCATTGTACTGATTCCCCTGCGGACGTACTCGCTGTCGGGCCTGTTCTTTTTGTTGAACAGGTGCTCCCCCTCCACCACTTTCAAGCTGTTGAGACAGTTGCCCTAACCTGCTTTCAAGTGACGCTACCTTACCTTCAATAGCCGGATCGACTGCAGCGGCCCCTTGTGGTGAAGCTTTATATTGTGCCATTTTTAAAAGGGCAGTTTCTAAATATATTTTCGTATGATGCGAAAAGCGCATTTCCTGCTGGGTCTTCGCTAAAATATCAATAAAGCCGTAAAGTGTATTAGCTTCAAACTGTTCCGCTAATGACAGAAACTTTTCATCCGGTGAAATAAACTCCAATAATTCCTCTAACGTACCATCCGTCTTTAATAGAAGCAGATCCCGGAAAAATGTAATAAAGTCTTCTGCAAGGCGTAATGGTTCTTTCCCATCCGCAATTAAATTTTCGACACTGCCTAATACTTGGGCAACATCCTTTTGCTGTAGTGAAATCGCAATATCGTAAAATGCATCCTGGCTTACAGAACCTGTTACAAGAAGTACATCGTCCAATTGGACATGCTCATTACTAAATGAAACAACCTGATCGAGTAAACTTAATGCATCACGCATACCTCCTGCTGCAACTTGAGCAATTGCCTTAAGCGCCTGCTCATCATAACCCATACCGATATCTTCCAATACAACCTTCATACGCTCTACTATATCTATAGAAGAAAGTCGTTTAAAATCAAATCGCTGACAACGGGAAATAATTGTTGCTGGTAGCTTGTGAGGCTCAGTTGTCGCTAAAATAAATACTGCATGTTCAGGTGGTTCCTCAAGTGTTTTTAATAATGCATTAAATGCACTCGTAGAAAGCATATGCACCTCATCTATAATGTACACTTTGAAACGCGCATTTGCCGGGGCAAAACGGACTTTTTCGATAATATCACGCATTTCTTCCACTCTTGAATTGGAAGCAGCATCAAATTCGATTACATCTGTATGTGAACCTTCAGTAATACTTAGACATGTAGGGCATTCATTGCATGGCTCACTTGCCGGGGCATTTTCACAATTCAATGCTTTCGCGAAAATTTTAGCTGTACTCGTTTTCCCTGTTCCTCGAGGACCGGAAAATAAATAGGCATGTGTTGTCTTACTTGCGAGGAGAGCATTTTGAAGGGTCCTCTTTACATGTGTCTGACCTGACATTTCTCTAAATGACTGGGGTCTATAAACACGATAAAACGCTTGATATGTCAACCTTTCCCCTCTCCCTTCCATTTAAAAATACATACATTCAGTATAGCATAAAGTAAATATAAACTCTTTTGAAATAAGATGAATAAATTATGCCTCGGCGTAATTAAGTCCAGATTTTTCAGACCCACAGGATGTGGGTCAGTCAGCCGTTGTCGCATGATGCGACGTTATTAGACTGACTTCTATTCCCTTAAAAAATCTGTGACATCCGCCAGGTATTTATCTTCATTCGGCGGGCTCTTTAAAAGCTCGCCGAATGAGATAAACTCTCTTTTTCATATAAAAAACGCACCCACCAATAAATGATGGATGCGTTTGAAATGGTAATTTAATACCGTGCACCTTTCTTCGACTGCCGCACATAAGCGTTACTCTTGTCGCCAGCTCGGGTTAGGCTACCCCGCGGCACATAAGTGATACCACTTAATGCTGCTTCCTTCCGGACCTGACATGGTTCATGGGTACTTATTGCGCAGGACCCAACCGTCAACACTACGTGCAAAAGGCAGACCAAACAATACGGACAGCCTCAGAAAAGGAATTCAATCTTGCTAGAGCGGATTGCAAGTTACAGGGCACCGCTACCTCCCCATCTAGCACGGCAAGTATTAGTATACTAAGCAAGCTATTAAATTGCAATGAATTGCTTCAATTAAATTTTCCCAACGCTAGCAGAACTATACTCTAGAATGTCCTTTAAATATTTCACATCATTACTATCACTTGATAAATTGGACTTTCACTTCACCAAGCGTATTAAATGATGCTGTAAATTTGTCACCAGGCTCTGCTACAACAGCAGCAGATAAAGCCCCAGATAAAATGACTTCCCCAGATTTTAATGTAACGTTGTATTCATGTAATTTATTCGCTAACCAAGCAACACAGAATGCTGGATTCCCTAATACATCCGTCCCTTTTCCTTCATTAATTAATTCATCGTTTTTTATAAGTTCCATATGAATTGCTTTTAAATCAATATCGTTCACATTAACTTTCTTTGACCCTAGTACATATAATCCGCATGATGCATTATCCGCTACTGTATCTACAAGACTTATTTTCCAATCTTTAATTCGGCTATCTACAATTTCAATGGCCGCTATTACATAATCTGTCGCATCTAAAACATCCTCAACTGTAACATTTGGTCCTACTAAATCTTTTTTTAGTACAAAGGCAATTTCACCCTCAATTTTTGGTTGAAACAGTTTACTAAGTGAAACGATACCTTCATTCGGAACTTCCATTGAGTGAAAAAGGTGCCCATAGTCTGGCTGGTCCACTCCTAGTAAATTTTGCATTGCTAAAGATGTTAAGCCAATTTTTTTCCCTGAAATCACTTCACCCTTGCTTGTAGCTGCTTCAACTCTTTGAATCTGAATGGCATAAGCCTCATCAATTGTCATCATAGGGTTTAATATAGAAAGAGGTTCTGAAACGGATGTATGCTTTTCATAAGCCCTATCTAATAATTCTATAGCTTTTGACATCAATCCCTCTGTCATATTCACTACTCCTTTCATTTAAATTGCTTTTGATGGAACCGCTTTTTCAACTTGCTGCAACCAGTGAATAGAAAAAATCCCCTTTGGCAGACGTCTTTGCCGTTCCATTCGTTGGATTTGACCTGCTGCATCAATTGAAATATATGTTCTTAATTGTTTATTCGGCAGTTCTAAAATTACTTTATAAATACCTGCAGATGGCAACATTGTCTTTTCAATTTGCTGAAATTTATTACCGTCCCAATGCACCTTGGAATTAAAGTGAACTCCTAAGAAGTGTGGGATTTCATGAACAGCGGCCGCAAGTAAACGTTGACGAATCGCACTTGAGCTGATTTTTTCACCATCATAATCAATGCATTCTACTTTCGTAACCGTGATTTCCCCATTGGAATCAGCCACTATTTGCGAGAGTTTAGCTACACCCTTCACACCGTAGGAAAAATCAAATCCTGCTACTGCATGGACAACATCAAGTTTCATTAAATAATCTTCTACAAATTGACTAGATGTGAGCGCAGCAAATGCCAATGTAAAATCCACCAGATAAAATAAATCAACACCAAGCTGTTTAAGCCGTTTTTCTTTTTCACAAGGAGTTGTTAAGTGCGGTACTATGCTTTGCCCCTTAGATAAAACATTGATAGGATGTGGACGAAAACTCATTACTGCTAATGGTAGTCCGCGCTTATTCGCTTCTTCACGAGCTGTCTTTATCACTTGCTGATGTCCAAGGTGGATCCCATCAAAATAACCGAGTGCCATTACGCAAGAAGTTGCCTGTTTTTGAATCAAGTGCAAATTTTGACTATTGATAAAATGCGTCTTCATCCAACAACCTACCTTTCTACAATCTAAGTTTTTTTTTAATAGATTAAGCCTCTACTAATGTACTTAAATTACGATATTTACCTGCAAAGTATAGCAATGGATCGCCATCTGTAATCGTAATATCATTTACCTTACCGATAAATAATGTATGATCACCTTCAATATACTCAGCTGATACCTCGCACGAAACTTGTGCTAATGCTCCTGGAATAACAGGAACATCTGCTAAACGTTCAAACGAAACTTGCTGGTCTTTAATTTGCCCAGCAAAGATTTTTGAAATATCTTCTTGATTTTCTGCCAATATGTTAACAGAAAATTTCTTTGAATCTTGAATCTTAGCAAGCATACGTGCATTTTCCTTAATTGAAATAACAACTAATTTCGGTGTAAGTGAGACAGACATGAAAGCATTAGCTGTCATACCATGTGGCTCACCCTCTGTTTCTGTTAGAATTACTGTAACACCTGTCGCAAACTTCCCCATTGCATCTCTAAATAAACGATCATCCATTTTTATAACCTCCTCATTTAAATTTAAGATTGTATATTTGAATATAATTTCCAACTTCTAATTAAGCTTTCTGTAACTCTGCTGCAACTTCCAAAATCATATCTTCCTGTCCACCTACAGCTTTCCGTCTACCGATTTCCATTAAAATATCCCGTGAATCAACACCGAACTTTTCAGCTGCTTTTTGGGCATGTAATAAGAAACTTGAATACACTCCAGCATAACCAAGTACAAGACTGCCTCTCGTAATCTCTTGTGGTTGCGGTAAAATAGGCGCAATGATTTCCTCTGCAACATCCATTATTTTATAAAGGTCCACCCCAGTTTGAATGGCCATTTTATCTAGTACGCTAACAAAAACTTCTGTTTGCGTATTACCGGCACCCGCACCTAAGCAACGAATGCTACCATCAATACGTTCAGCACCGGCTTCAATTGCTGCCAATGAATTTGCAACAGCTAAAGATAAATTATTATGCGCGTGGAATCCTATCGGGACAGCAATTTCCTGTTTTAACGCCTGTACGCGATCCATTACTTGATTTGGTAATAAAGCACCCGCAGAATCTACAATATATATGACATCTGCTCCGCCATTTACCATAATTTTTGCCTGTTCTACAATTTCTCTTGACTCTGCCATATGCGACATCATTAAAAACCCCACTGTTTCCAAGCCTAACTCTTTCGCATAAGCAAGATGTTTTAAAGATACATCCGCCTCTGTGACATGTGTTGCTACACGTACCATCGAAACACCTAAATCGGCTGCTCGCTTAATATCCGGCTTCGTTGCAATACCAGGTAATGATAACACCGCAATTTTTGCATGCTTTGCTGTTTCTACTGCCGCTTCAATTAATTTGAATTCATCTGTTAAAGAGCGGCCATATTGAATCGTTGAGCCACCTAATCCATCACCATGTGCAACTTCGATATAAGGTATATTTGCTGCATCTAAACCAGCAACTGCAGCACGCATCTGGGCTTCTGTGAATTGGTGACGCATCGCATGACTGCCATCTCGTAAAGCGACCTCTGTTAGTATGACATCTCGTTTCATCAGTAATCCCTCCCGTTATAATAATGCTTTTGACTTCGCCCATTCCTCGGCAATTTTAATCGATGCCGCTGTAATAATATCTAAGTTTCCAGCAAAGGCAGGTAGGTAGTCTGCAGCACCCGCAACTTCTAAAAATACTGAAATTCGATTCCCCTCCACAAATGGGCGAGACTTAAGACGGTAGCCGGGCACATACTGCTGAACGGCTTGTTCCGCTTGAACTAGCGCTTCATAAAGAGTATCTTCCTCTACAGGTCGATCCACTAATAAATGAATGGTGTCATTCATCATAATCGGCGGTTCCGCAGGGTTTAAAATCAGAACGGTTCTTCCTTTCTTAGCACCACCTACAAGCTCGATTGCCCGCGAAGTTGTCGCTATAAATTCATCGATGTTTGCACGAGTTGCAGGACCCGCACTTTTACTTGCAATAGTTGCCACGATTTCGGCATACTCGACATTATATAATTTGGAAACTGCATGAATAATCGGTATTGTCGCTTGCCCTCCACATGTCACCATATTTACATTGTCTGCATTTGGATGAGCATGAAGGTTAACAGTAGGTACAATTAGCGGACCAATTGCTGCAGGAGTTAAGTCAATGGCACGGATGTTATGCACCCGTAATTGTTCAGCATGCTTTATATGTGTATAGGCACTTGTCGCATCGAATACAGCATCAACTTTCACACCGGCATCCAAAAATCCATCTAACCCTGTGTGAAAGGTTTGAAATCCAGCTTCACGCGCTTTGCGTAAACCATCTGATTCTGGATCAATACCAATTACTGCTACTAATTCTAAGTTGGATGAACGCATTATTTTTTTCATTAAATCCGTACCGATATTACCTGAGCCTAAAATAGCAACTTTTAAATTTGACATTCATTAATCCTCCTTTTGTCAAAACTAGTAAGACATATCATTTGTAAACGCTCTCAAATTTAAGTTGAAAGTAGCATTTACCTGTCTTTTAATAGATGATATTATTTTAAATATTCAAAAATTTGAAATGGGAACAATTCTGGAAAATTAGTTTCCACACTTTACAGGTTAAAACTTTCAATACATAAATCCCCTAGGTCCAAAAAACTCAACGTTTAGAACTTCACAAATAAATGATAGCATAGTGAAAAGAAAGAATATTCACACATTAAATAGCTAATTCTGAATTTTTTTAGCGTAAATCGTTTAAAAAACTTAATTAAGCCAGGGGGATCATTATGAATTTAAAGCAAAAAAATTTAAATGACGTATTTCATTTACCTAAAGATGAGGCTTTAACAGCATTTTATGATCGAATGATAACAATTCCAACTACTGCAAGAACAGCATTAAAAAAAGAACTACTGTCAATTATAGGAGAAGATCGCTCGAAAGGCGTTTTTGTTCGATATGGTTGGCATTGTGGTGTTAGCGATGCTAGAAAAGCAAAGTTATACCACTACGAGGATGAGCTGGAATTGATTTTAGGCGGTACAAAATTTCATATGTTGCACGGCTATGTTGATCGAGTAAGCGTATCTGACATTCATTATGATGAGAAGAATTATTTAAAAAAAATAGACGTTATTTGGGAGAATTCTTTTGAGGCCGATGAGTTTTTGGCAGATGGGAACTTAAGTGATCGTCCAATTTGCCATACACTATGTGGTTATGCAAGTGGCTATTTATCCACGGTATTAGAAAAGACCATTCTTGTAAAAGAGGTGGAGTGTCGTGCAATGGGGTATGAGCAATGTAAAGTAATTTGCATGCCTCTCGAAGAATGGGGTCATCAAGAACACGAATACAGCTATTACCAGTCAACTAGCATAATTCAAGAGCTAGACGAAATAACAGCAAAACTGAAAATAGAGCGTGATTATTTAAAACAAGCAAATGAAGTTCAACGAAAATTAACCCATGCACTTTTATCAAAGCAAGGGCTCCAAAAAATCGTCAATCTATTAAATGAATCAACCGGTTTACCAATATTCATTGAAAACGAGACGAATGAAGTGATTATAAAGTCAGCAGATGTCATGATCAATTTTGAGTTGGAAAAAATTGATATTGATACTACTGAATTTATAACTATTACACCTGAACTAGGAATACTTAGAACCCCTATTTATTTTGAAGAGCAAATTAAAGGTTATTGTTCATTTATATATCAGTCGGGGAAAAAACCAACGGAATTAGAATACATGATTATCGACAAAACTGCTTTAACAGCATCTGTCATTTTACTAAATGAAAATATTAAAATTGGTACGGAACAGAATATAAAGCGAAGTTTTTTAAGCGATGTATTGGATGGTAAATTAGAGCAAGATGAAATTTATAAAATTGCTCATTACCTCAATTTTCCGCCTACTGAATCGTATTGGTTGCTTACATTAGAAAGAACATTAAATCATTCTAATATTAGTGATGAAATAGAAGTAAACGAAGAGTTGATCAGACAAATTATCCTATTTTTAAATGAAAGAAATATTAATGCCCTTGTCTCACAAAAGACCGATAAACTCATTATTTTAATTGAATATCCAACATTTAAAAGGTTAAATACAGTGCCCCACACATTTATAAACCAGTTACTAAAATACTGCTTACGTCGTTTTAAAAGTTACGAATTTTATATAGGAGCAAGTACGGTTATAGAAGATTTGAGCCAAATCAATATTTTATATAACGAGACATTGGCAGCGTTAAAGGCAAAAAACCCAGAAAAGCATATTTGTTTCTATGAGGATCTGGAAATTGAAGGCGTACTTTTCCAAATTAAAGACGAGGTTCTAATCGACCGCTTTGTAATGCAACAATTAGGTAAATTATTGGAGATAGACAAAGATTACGATTTAACAAAAACGATTTATACCTATATTGAGAATGGCATTAATATCAATAAAACCGCGAAAGCTCTTTCCATGTCTATTAGTGGATTAAGGTACCGCTTATCTAAAATCAGCGAAATTTTAAATATTGGCTTAGATGATACAAAGCGCCTTTTCTCTGTCTATATGGCATTAAAAGTATTAAAAGTTAAAAACCAAATTATATTTTAAAGTCCCCCTTACCATTAATTTAAAAGTTCTTAAAGCCTTAGAAAGTAGCATTTTTTACTTTCTAAGGCTTTTTTTAAAAATCAGTAAAGAATATTAGCAGCATGAATAGAGCGTTAAATAACTATTATTACTCATCCCCCAACCCCAATAAAACGTATTTAGTCTAAATATTCTAAAAAAATACGTTTTTCCGTACTTTAAATAGCTATCTCAATAAATTCAGATAATTATAATAATAGATAACCAGTACGACAAGATGCTGTGATAACGCTTACAAATCAAAAAGGAGGATTTATATGACAATTAATTCTTTGGCACTTCTTGAAAAGACATTGAATCGTGAAGAACTACTCCAAAAGGCAAAAGAAGTAGGTGAGTTAGCAGAGAAATATGCAGATCAAACTGATTTTGATAGAAAATTACCGGATGAAGTCATGGAAAAGGTAAAAGAAGCCGGCTTCCACAAATTACTTAGACCAAAAGCATATGGTGGGCAAGATTTAGACTACTATACATTTGGGGATATTATCCGAACTGTAGCGAACTATAATGTTTCAGCAGCATGGTTAACATACTTTGCTATTATTCATGAAACTTGGCCAGCTTTTTTAGACAAACAAGGTCGGGAAGAGCTATTCGGCACTGGGGAATTAATGGCCGATGTATTTGCTCCGATTGGTAAGGTCGTAAATGATGGTGAAGGATATCGTATATCAGGAACATGGAACTTCTGCAGCGGCATTCCTTACTGCGACTGGGTTGCACTAGGCGCTATTCATCAATTGCACGATGGGACAGAACCAGAATTTGGCCTGTTTATTGTCCATAAAAAAGATTTTGAAATTGTTAAAAACTGGGATTCCCTAGGTTTACGGGGAACAGGCAGCAACGCTGTAAAGTTAGATAATGTCTACGTTCCAGCAAATTATGTTTTTCCGGTAACTCGAGTAGTGAATGGGGCAACTGCACCGGACGGTAATTACGAACCGGATTACCAAATTTTCAATGTTCCCTATCTTGCATTCTTCTTAGCTGGTTTCTCACATGTAGCAATTGGTGGTGTGGAACGCTTAATACGAAACTTTAAAGAAAAAACAGAACATCGTGTTCGTATTTTCAACAATAATACAAATGAAAAAAATGCAGGTACGGCACAGCGGACACTTGCAGAATTAAATATACAACTAACTGCTTTAAAAGCTTTAGCAAAAGATTATGCAGATCGCTTACACCGTTACCAGAATGAGGGCATCCGCGTTTTAGATGAGGAAGAACGCGAACAGTTATTTGCAATTCGCGGCTATATTGCAAAAACTTCTGCAGAAATGGCCACTCGTATTTTAATCACGCTTGGTGGTAACTCAGTCTACAAGAGTGATGGAACAGAAAGATTTGTTCGAGATATTCTTACCGTTGCTGCTCACCCAACACATCAATACGAAGATGCAATGGCCGGATACGGAAGCGCAATTCTTGGATTCAAAGGACATCCGACTTGGTAAATTCAAAACTATGAATTTTACTATAAAAAAATAAACTTATGAAAAGTGGAGGAATTTAATATGACAAAAGAGCCTATGTTTGACGTTGCACAACTTGCACACTTTGAAATTTACAGCCCTAAATTAGAGGAATCAGTAGAATTCTTCAAAAATATTCTTGGTATGGATGAAGTAGGTCGTCGAGGTAACTCAGTTTATATGCGTGCTTACGAGGATCATTACCATAACACGTTAATCATTACAGAAAATGATGAAGCTGGTTTAGGTCATATTGCTTTAAGAGCTACTTCTGCTCAAGCATTAGAGCGCCGTGTAGCTGAAATCGAAAAAACTGGATATGGGATTGGTTGGATTGAAGGAGATGTCGGTCACGGTCGTGCATACCAATTTACAACTCCAGACGGTCATAAAATTGAGCTTCTATGGGATGTTGAGTATTATGAAGCCCCTGAAGACCAAAAAACACCATTATTAAATCGCCCGCAAAAACGTCCAAATCGCGGTGTGCCGGTTCGTCGCTTAGACCATATCAACTTATTAGCAAGCGATACTGACAAAAACGTTGAGTTCTTAAAAGAGGTGCTTGGTTTTAACTTACGTGAACGCATCGTAGCGGACGACGATTCTTCCATAGCTGCATGGTTAAGTGTAAGTAATTTAGTTCATGACATTGCAATTATGGGCGATGCATTAGGTGAATCAGGTCGCCTGCACCATATTTGCTATTGGTACGGATTCCCTCAGCATTTATCAGATGTTGCAGACCTATTAATTGAAGCTGGCTATAATATTGAAGCCGGTCCAGGTAAGCATGGCGTAACTCAAGCTGCATTCTTGTATGTAATGGAACCAGGTGGAAACCGTGTAGAATTATTCGGTGACCCAGGCTATCAAATTTTTGATCCTTCTTGGAGAACTGTGGAATGGAAAGGTAAAGATTTAGAAAAATCTATTATTTGGCATGGTTCTACCTTACCGCAGGAATTCTTCCAATATGGTACTCCTATTAAATCTGGAGAACTTGTTAAACCTTAGAAATATAACTTATTAGAAAGATGGAACTTGTTTTCTTCTTTCTAATTAATTCTCAATACAATTAACAAAAAAGGAGTGGCTGAATTGAACATTAGTTCAAACTATTTAAATATCAATGGTGTTAACACACACTATCATGAAGAAGGTACTGGAAATGAAACAATCATTTTAATACATGGATCAGGACCTGGTGTGTCTGCACTTGCAAACTGGCGTTTAGTTATCCCACGTCTTAGTGAGTCGTATAGAGTTTTAGCGCCGGATGTTATCGGTTTTGGTGAAACAGATAAATTAGCAGACCATAATTACAATATTGAGCTATGGGTGGAGCACTTAATTGGCTTTATTGAAAAGGTTGCTGATGAACCCGTTTATTTAGTTGGTAATTCATTTGGTGGTGCATTGTCTCTTCATATCGCATATCGCAGACCAGATTTAGTAAAAAAATTAATCTTAATGGGTAGTGTTGGCACAAAGCATCCAATTTCTGATGGTCTAGACCGTGTGTGGGGCTATGAACCAAGTTTAGAAACAATGAAAGAGCTTATTAAATTGTTCTCGTACGATCAAGCAGCTGCAAATAATGAGGAACTTGTTCGCATGCGCTATGAAGCGAGCATGCGCCCTGATGTAAGAGATGCGTTCTCGGCAATGTTCCCGGAACCACGTCAGAAAATGTTAGATGAAATGGCTTTAGAAGATGAGCAGATTAAGCAAATTGAAATTGAAACATTAATTTTCCATGGCCTGAATGACCAAGTGATTCCAATCGAAGAAACAAGCTATCGATTAATTCAATTACTACCCCACGCACAACTACATGTATTTAATGAATGTGGGCACTGGACTCAAATCGAAAAAACAGAACCATTCATTGAAAATATTTTAAGCTTTTTAAAAAATTCATCGAATAAAGTTTATGCCTCAAAAAAATAAATCAATAGTAAAACGAGACATCCTCTATAAATTTGGATATCTCGTTTTCTTTATTTAATCAGCTTATAATTTTCCCGAAAAAATTATTGACGCAAATCTCATTCCGTGGTAAATTAATCTTTGTCGAAAAGACATCTTATATTTTGGAGGTATACCCAAGTCTGGCTGAAGGGATCGGTCTTGAAAACCGACAGGCGGGTAACACCGCGCGGGGGTTCGAATCCCTCTACCTCCTCCATTTTTGAACTTTCATCCGCTGCATTAGTTAAGCGGTTTTTTTTATAGCAAAATTCACTTTAAAGTACTATTTCAATTCATTGGAAATAGTACTTTTTTGTATTTGTAGACGACTTTCTTGTACAATTAAGTACTATGTCATGTATGTAAAGGGCGGTATATTAAAATTGGAATCGACTCAGCCACATATTAAAACAACAAAACTTTTCTTATTTATGCTACTTGTCGGCTTATTGACCGCCATTGGTGGCGAAATTAAAATAATTCCGTTTGAAGAAGGACCTTTTCGTTTCGGATTAGGGAGCATTATTTTCTTTTTCGCTTTACTGATCCGTCCATTACCGATTGTATCTACAGGTTTATTGACTGCACTGATCGTCATTGTCGGTCGGTCTTTACTGGACATTTTTATTTATGGACAAAGCTTCGTTACTCATATTGTTGAACATTTGCCGGCAGGCGCTTTTTATACAGTCTTTGCACTATGTTTTAAATTAATTCCACTGGACGAATTAAAAAAACAGCCGCTTATGCTCGGTTTATTAGCAACAGCATTTGAAGTACTCTCCAACACGATCGAACATGTATTAACGGATATTCTGCTTGTTTCTGATCAGGAAACATTTACTTCTTTTCTACTGTTCATCCTCGTTGGATTGTTACGCAGCTTTTTTGTTGTCGGCATTTACAGCATGATAACAATGTCAGAACAGAAGAAACAGCTAAAACAGCTCATGACGATTCATTCGGAACTATATGTAGAAGCATTGTATCTTCAAAAAACGATGACCCAAATCGAACAGCTAACAGCAAACAGTTATCAGCTTTACAAAAAACTGAAAACAAATGAAGAGCAGCTAGCTTCTGAAGCTTTACATATTGCCCAGGAAATCCATGAAGTAAAAAAAGATAATGAACGGATTCATGCCGGACTCTCTAAAATAACAAAGAGAAACTACCCGTCAAATTTTCTGTTGTCTGAGTTACTAAGTTTTATTATTGAGGCTAATGAAAATTATGCCGCCTATTTAAATAAATCGATTTCCATTACTCTTATTTGTCCAGATGATTATCAAACAAAAAACCACATTGCACTATTTGCTATTTTAAATAACCTAATGGCAAATGCTGTGGAGGCAATTGAAGAAAGCGGATTTATTACTTTGAATGTTGTAGCCGAACAGGATATGACTTCCTTTATCGTAGAAGATAATGGAGTTGGTATTGATCCGGCACTCATTCCAATTATTTTTGATGCAGGCTATACATCCAAGTTTAATGAACAGGGCCAAGGTTCTACAGGAATTGGTCTTTCCCATACAAAAACAATTGTTGAAAATCTTGAAGGGAATATTCACGTAACAAGTGATTCCTCAACTTGCTTTGTTGTGCAAATCCCTACAGAAAACATTCAAAAGGAGAATGACTAATGCGTTACTTTATAGTAGATGATGACCGGGCAAGCCGGATGATGCTCAGTAATATTATTAATGACTGTGAACTCGGAGCTGTCATTGGGGAGGCAAAAAACGGTTTGGATGCCATTCCCCAAATTTTAATGATGCAGCCGGAATTTGTTTTAATCGATTTACTCATGCCGAAGTTGGATGGAATTGAAACAATTGAACGACTACAACAAAATGGCTTTAAAGGCCAGTTTATTATGATTTCACAAGTTGTAAATAAGGAAATGGTCGCTGAAAGTTATTCGAAAGGAATTGAATTTTTCATTCATAAGCCTATCAATAAAGTTGAAGTACAAATGGTATTAAAACGAACAACTGAGCAATACTTATTAAGAAATTCTTTGCAAGTTATTCGCCAGTCCCTGACAAACTTTGATATTACAGATGTAACACATACAAAAAAGACGGCGCGAGAACATATTCAGTCCATCTTAAATGATATGGGAATTGTCGCTGAAGTTGGCAGTGAAGATATTATTAAAATTATAGAACAGCTATTAATCGAGAAGCATAAAATTGCACCGCTTCCTCCATTAAAGGAAGTATATGAACGTGTTGCAATGCTGACGAAAAATACGCCGGACGAAATTGTAAAAGAGAGTAAAGCAATTGAACAACGTGTACGCCGGACTATATTAGCTGCCATGATTAACTTGGCGAACTTAGGGATTGTCGATTACACGAATTCTGAATTTGAATACTATACCCCCCGCTATTTTGATTTAACGGACATTCGTTATTTAATGAATCAAATAGAGAATAATGATCAACGTAAAGCAAAAGTAAACATAAAAAAATTCATTCAAGTATTGTATTCAGAAATTATTAGTAAAGTTGATTAGTCGGATTTTGTCGGATTTTGTATGTATCTAATAAAATTAGTTTTAGGCTAGTCCTGAATCTAAATTTTTAGGGGGAACTATATTTGAAAAAGTTTAAAATTAGTTTAGCCGCGCAAATTTTAATCGGTCTTGTACTTGGTGTTATCGTAGGTGCTGTGTTCTTCGGTAACGAAAATGTACAATCATACTTACAGCCACTTGGCGATATTTTCTTAAACTTAATTAAGATGATCGTAGTACCGATTATTATTTCGACACTGATTGTTGGGGTTGCCGGAACTGGTGACATCAAACAGTTAGGTCGACTTGGCGGTAAAACACTTATTTACTTCGAAGTTATCACAACAGTCGCGATTGCTGTTGGTTTATTAGCAGCTAACCTATTCCAACCAGGTGCTGGTATCGATATGAACGAATTACAGAAATCTGATATTTCTTCATATGTTGAAACAACGGAAGCTGAAGAGGACAAAGGAACTTTCCAAATTATTGTAGACATCGTTCCTAAAAACATTATAAATGCAATGGCAGAAGGCGACATGCTTGCAATTATTTTCTTCTCTGTAATTTTCGGTTTAGGTGTGGCAGCAATTGGAGAACGCGGAAAACCAGTGCTCGCATTCTTCCAAGGTACGGCAGACGCCATGTTCTGGGTCACAAACTTAGTAATGAAATTTGCACCAGTCGGCGTATTTGCACTTATCGGTGTAACCGTTTCCAAATTTGGTGTAGAATCCCTTATTCCATTAGGGAAACTGGCGATTTTAGTATATGCAACAATGATTTTCTTCGTAGTCGTTGTTTTAGGTCTTACAGCACGTATTTTCGGTATTAATATCTTCAAATTAATTCGTATGATCAAGGACGAGCTTTTACTGGCATTCTCTACTTCTTCATCAGAGACCGTATTACCTCGTATTATGTTAAAAACAGAAAAAATGGGTGCACCAAAGGATATCGTTTCGTTCGTTATTCCAACAGGTTACTCATTCAACTTAGACGGTTCGACACTTTACCAGGCGATTGCGGCAATCTTCATTGCGCAAATGTACGGTATCGACCTTTCAATTGTGGAACAGATTACATTAATGCTTGTATTAATGGTAACATCTAAAGGAATCGCCGGCGTTCCAGGGGTATCTTTCGTGGTACTTCTTGCAACATTAGGCACTGTAGGTATTCCGCTTGAAGGTTTAGCATTTATCGCAGGTATTGACCGTATTTTAGATATGGCTCGTACAGCTGTAAACGTAGTAGGTAACACATTGGCAGCACTTGTAATGGCGAAATGGGAAAAACGTTTCGACGAGAAGCAATTTGCTGAGTATCAAGCTGCGAACTTAAAATAAAATTAGAAAATGGCGTAGTGAACGATTTCACTACGCCATTTTTTATTTTACTACTATTGCTAAATATGCGCGGATTGATGCTTCCCCATTATGTAATGCTTCATGTGCCCGCTCTTCATCTTTTGCTACTTTAGCTTCCGCTGCCTCTATAATCTGCTCGATATCCTTCTGAGGGATAATAACGACCCCATCACTATCACCAATTACATAATCACCTGTTTGAACAGCGACATTTCCTACAGATACAGCTATACCTAGTGTCCCGCCACCATGTTTATTGCCTGCTGCTACTGTTGTACCTAATGAAAAGACCGGAAAATCGATTTCTTTTGCAGCTGCTATATCGCGAATAACCCCGTCCACGACAAAACCTTGAACACCGACACCTTGTGCTAGCTGCATAACAAAGTCACCCGCTACAGCACGATTCGTATTGCCTTTAGCATCGATGACTAATATTTCCCCATTTTTTGCCTGACTAATTGCTTCAAGTACCGCACCATTTTCCCCATCTGGCAGGCGGACCGTTCTCGCTTTCCCTGCAATTTTGAAGTGTTCGGCTAGCGGTTTAATTGCTGATGCCACATTCGTATGTCCCCCTGTTGCATCGGAAATTGCTGTCGTTGGTAATGCACGTAAGCGTTCTACCATTGATAAAGTCATATTCCCATCCCCTTTTCGCTATAATATTACAAATCATTAAAATTTGTAATTACTGTTAGCATAAACGGTACAACTTATTGTTCGCAATATTTTTTAAAATCGTTAAAAACTTTTCTATGTTGGGAATACTGGAAATAAAAGAAAGGAGGGATATACATGAATAATCCGCTTATTGAAATAGTAACGGATGAAAGCGGGAACACAACTTATAAGATGAAGACCTTCGATATCAAGGTTATTGCCCGGCTGACAGGTGGTCTTGCTCCTACAATTACGTATATGCACCAGGATAAAGACGTTACAGATGATATACGGGCGATTCGCTTTCATTTTGAAAACCCGGCGTCATACATCGAAAATTATGCTTCTTTTCAGAGGATGCTTTATGAAAGGGAACAGCGCGCAGTGAATGAGCTATACGAATCCATCAGTATGAAGCCTAAAAATATGACGACAGGTAAACAAGTTTTATGGAGCTTTTTTGTCTTTCTGCTCATTATGACACCCATTTTTGTTATTGTTTGGACGAAATAAAAAAGACTGATTTCCGTTACATATAGAAATCAGTCCTTTTTATTATTTTCGTAAATGGCTTGTTTGTTCAAGCATATATCCGATACGTGCAACGACATCCTCAACTTGTGCAGGATTTTTCATTAGATCGTAATCGTTAATATCAATACGCAATACTGGACATGCATTGAAATTGTTAATCCAGTCTTCATAACGTCCGTGCATTTCTTCCCAGTACGAATGAGGTGTTTGCTGCTCCATCTCGCGTCCACGTTCGTGGATACGACCAATCACATCACCAATCGGACCTTCCAAATATACAAGCAAATCCGGGTGCGGGAAATACGGTGTCATCACCATCGCATCAAACAAATTTGTATATGTTTCATAATCTGTCGGTGTCATTGTCCCTTTGTCATAATGCATCTTTGCAAAAATACCTGTATCTTCGTAAATAGAACGGTCTTGTATAAAGCCTCCGCCATATTCAAAAATACGCTTCTGTTCTTTAAAACGTTCAGCAAGGAAATAAACTTGCAAATGGAAGCTCCACTTTTCAAAATCGTCATAGAATTTATCTAAATAAGGGTTTGTATCAACCTTTTCATAAGATGTACGGAAATTTAAGCTCTGTGATAATGCTTTAGTCATTGTTGACTTTCCGACACCGACTGTTCCTGCTATTGTAATCACTGCATTCGCAGGAATATTGTACTTCTCTCTTAAGTTCATTTCTGATGCAAACTCCTTTGTTGTAACTTTTCCTCTACTAATCGTAGTACGTACTGTAAATCTCCTTCACTTTTCACAAAATCAAGCTCATCCCCATTTAATGAGATAACAGGAATTTCTGGATGCATCTTTTCAAAATGTCCGATAAATTGATGATAATCGCTTGAAAGTTGTTCCATATATTCACGGGAAATATTCTTTTCCACTTCACGACCGCGCATTGTGATTCGTTTCATTAATGTATCCAAGCTTGCATGTAAATAAATGACCATATTGGGCTTTGGCATATCAGCAGTTAAAATTCGGTAGATCGACTCGTACTTTTCATATTCTGTCGGCTTTAAAGTACGCTTTGCAAAGATCAAATTTTTAAATATATGATAATCAGCCACTACAGGCCCTTGTGCTTCAATAATTTCATGAATATCAGATAACTGTTTATAGCGATTGCACAGGAAAAACATTTCCGTTTGGAAGCTCCACTCACTAATATCTTCATAGAACTTACCGAGAAATGGATTTTCATCTACAATCTCTTTTAATAAATGATAGTCAAACGTTTGTGATACGGCCTTAGATAATGAGGTCTTCCCAACACCAATCGGACCTTCTACTGTTATAAATGGCACAGACATTAGAAGTGCTCCTTCTCTTTTTATAGTCAATGCTTTTAATTTTATCACAACGCTCTTTAGACAACAAAGCAAACAATTCTATTTTACCGAATTCATGCATAGCCAATTTCTAGTAATTAAATTGTGCTAGTGCTTCCTATTGTAGTTCAAATAATTTTTCACGCCGTTTATCATAGTCTGCGGTAATTTTTTCTTGCTGAGCAAGTACCATTTCCTGAAGAGACTGTTCTTTTTCCAATAGGCTTTGTTCTATTTCCTCATATTGTTTATCTGTTTTTTCGGCTAAATCCTGTAACGCCTCGAATAACTGGTCGTCTAGCTGGCTTTGTGAAGCTGCTTCATTATCAATTAGGTTTTCGATTGCCTCATCACATTGTAGAACCAGTTCATGGCAGCTTTCTTCAAACTGTTGTTCGGCTTCCTCGAATTGCTGTTTATATTTAATCAAGATGTCGGTTAACTCCTGATATAAATTATCCATTGCCTGTTCCATTGCCTCTGTCAGATCTGGAGCTTGTTCAATTTGTGCTAATGGCGCTTGTTGCTGATCATGGTAAAATTGAAACTTCCTGCGTTCTTCCGTTTGTTTTTGCTCTAGTAGTTCAATTTTATTGACGTGATGGTTTTTTCTTTCTTCTTCATAAGTAATTTTATAGTTTTCCAATAGGACTTTTCTTTTATGGTCGAATAACTTTCTAATTTTTTCGATCGCTTGTTCACGATTATTGTTAAGATTGTTTTCTTCATTTTCATGCTGCTGTGCAATGGCTACCTTTTGCTGTTCATATTGCTTTTGCAATGTGTCAGTTACTTGTTGTTCATTTTTCTCAATCGTCAACAATTTCTGTTCATACTCTTTATGCAGATCAGCCAATGCCTTATCAAAATACTCATCTATTTCTTCCTCTGTTTGAAATGACTTCATCGCTGTACTCCTTCAAACTTTTCTTTCATCATAGCATGATTTATTTCTTGTCGCCCAAGTATTCACCGGCATGCTAAACTAGGATTTAAGGAGTGATAGATGAATGCTCGAAAACAAAGATCACCAATACATGCAGGAAGCATTGGAAGAAGCAAAAAAAGCAGCTGCCCTTGGGGAAGTACCGATCGGCGCAGTTATTGTATATAAAGATGAAATTATTGCACGTGCACATAATTTACGCGAAACAACCCAAAATGCACTGACACACGCAGAAAGCATGGCCATTCAAGAAGCCTGCAAAAAAGTTGGCAGCTGGCGTTTAGAAGAAACTACTTTGTACGTCACGCTTGAACCTTGCCCGATGTGTGCAGGGGCTATTTTACAGTCGCGCATACCTCGGGTTGTTTACGGGGCACGGGATATAAAGGCAGGCTGTGTCGACTCATTATACCGTCTGCTGAATGATGCGCGTTTTAATCATGAATGTACTGTAACAGAAGGTGTGATGGCAGAAGAATGCGGACAAATTTTAACGGACTTTTTCAAGGCGCTACGCGAGCGTAAAAAAGCAGAGAAGTTGGCGAGAAAACAACAATCCGAAAAGTAAGGTGATGGAATGAATGGATTTACCATTTTCGATTCGATCCATATAATGTGGCTTATTTTTATTGCCGGTTTTTTAGTTGTTTCATTATATGTTTATCATTATTCTTCTCGTGAAAAACAATATGTTTTTCAAAAAACGGTATTCTGGCTGCTGCTGTTTTCAGAAATAGCAAAGCAACTTTATTTACTCATAACGGACCAATATTCGTATTGGAGTCCCCCGCTTCATTTATGCGGCTTTGGCATTTTCATTATTGGCTGGCATACGTATTTTCCAACACGGACAACAGCTACATTACTATACACGCTTACGTTGCCCGGAGCTGCAATTGCACTTTTATTCCCCGGGTGGACAATTGATCCGGTTGGCGGCTTTTTGCATTTTCACAGCTTTCTATTTCATGCACTGCTCGTCGTATTTGTTGCGGTTTTGATTTTGGAAAAACAGCTGATGACAACTTTTATGGATATTTGGCGGGCTCTCTTGTTTCTGCTTATCACAGTTCCGCCAATTTATATATACAATGCTCATTTCCGTACGAACTTTATGTTTTTAAATCGCCCTGTAAAAGGAACGCCTCTTCAATGGCTATACGATGCATTTGGGGCAGCTGGCTATTTATTAAGTTTAGCCGGAGTTATAGTTAGTATTTGGATAGTGCTTTATGTACTTCTTGCTATACAAAAACGGCGAAACATTACAGAGTAGATGTTTCACCGTTTTTATTATGTTTTTTCATTAATCCATTTTAATAATAATTCGAGAATTATCGCCTGTCGCTAATAGATCAAAGCCTTCATTTATTTCATCGAGCGTAATAATATTTGATAACAGCTGATCGACCGGCAGCTTTCCGGTTTTCATCATATGCAAATAATGCGGAATATCTCTTAATGGCACACAGCTTCCTATATATGAACCTTTTAGCGTTTTTTCTTCTGCTGTTAATGTTACATAAGGGAAAGAAAACTGATGTTCCGGATGTGGCAGTCCTGTTGTCGTTGTTGTACCGCCACGCTTTGTAATGGCATATGCCACTTCCATCGCTGGAACGACACCCGCAGTTTCAAAAGCATAATCAACCCCGCCATTTGTATAGGCTTTCACTTGTGCGACTACATCAGCATCCTTCGAATTAAAGACGGCTGTTGCCCCCAATTCCTTTGCCTGCTGCAGCTTCTTTTCATTAATATCAATTGCGATTACTTCACGGGCACCAGCTGCAATGGCCCCGAGCAGCGCACTTAAGCCAATTCCGCCTAAACCGACAACAGCAACTGTTTTTCCAAGCTGGACTTTCGCTGTATTTACGACAGCGCCTACCCCTGTAATAACTGCACAGCCAAAGAGCGCCAGTTTTTCAAACGGCAATTCCTCTTCCACTTTTACGAGGGAATTCTGCGATACGACTGCATACTCCGAGAAGGCAGATACCCCAACGTGATGCCCAATCTTTTCAGTCCCTGCATGTAAACGGACCCCGCCACCGATCAATGTTCCGTCTCCATTTGCCTTTGCACCCGGTTCACATAATGCCGGACGTCCTTCTGCACAAGGTACACAATGCCCGCAACTTGGTACAAATACGCAGATTACTTTATCTCCTTGCTTAAAGTTCATAACACCAGGCCCTACTTCTTTAACGATTCCTGCTGCTTCATGACCAAGAGCCATTGGTAAAGGACGTGGACGACTCCCGTTAATGACTGACAAATCCGAATGGCAAAGGCTTGCCGCTTTTATTTGAATCAATACTTCCCCTTCTTGAGGAGCATCCAGCTCAATTTCTTCGATATGGATCGGCTTGCTTTCCGCATAGGGCTTAGTTACACCGGATGAGCGTAATATGGCAGATCGAATTTTCATGATGATGTCCTCCTTAAATTAACTTAATTCCTATAAATTTTAAATCTGACATCCCTTCAATTGCATAACGTATTCCTTCTTTTCCAGTACCGCTCTCTTTTATCCCGCCATATGGCATATGGTCAAAGCGTCGTACCGAAGATTCATTAATCCAAACGCCTCCTGTTTCCAGCTCCTCTGCAAACTTTAAGGCACGGTTAATATCTGAAGTAAACACACCTGCCTGTAATCCGTAATCTGAATCATTGGCAGCGGCCAACACTTCGTCCTCTTCAGTAAATGGTATGAGTGCAACCATCGGGGCAAATACTTCCATACATACGACCTGCATCGGCTTTGTAACATTTTCCAAAATGGTCGGCTCGAGTAATGTGCCGTTCCTCTTTCCTCCCGTACGAATTGTTGCCCCTTGTGATACTGCTTCTTCAATCCAGGTTGCTGCACGGATTGCCGCGTCTTCTGTAATCATTGGCCCCAGTTGTGTTTGTTCCTCAGCAGGATTCCCCATTACCAGCGCTTCCACTTTTTCCTGTAGTAATTGTGCAAACTGGTCATAAACAGATTGCTCGACATATATCCGCTGTGCAGAAACACATGCCTGACCGGCAAATGTAAAACCGGACATCGTAATGGTAGACGCTGCGTACTCTAAATCGGCATCCGCAAATATAATGTTCGGAGCATTGGAGCCAAGCTCAAGAGTTACCGGCTTCTTTCCTGCCAGTTCATGAATATGCCATCCTACTTTTCCGCTCCCCGTAAAGGTAACTTTTTTCACAAAAGGATGTTTTACCAGTGGCTCAACTAGTTCCGTGCCTGGTCCTTGAAGGATATTTAACGCTCCTTTTGGCAATCCCGCATCATGCAATAATTCATACAGCAAAATAGAAGACAGCGGCGTTTTTTCGGCTGGTTTCAAAACAACTGTATTTCCAACAGCAATGGCCGGAGCAATTTTATGCAAAGCTAGGTTTAAAGGGAAATTAAAAGGCGTAATGGCAGCAATTACTCCTAAAGGTACACGTTTTGCAATGCCAATTTGACGTTCGCCGCCAATTGCACTATCCATCGGAATCTGGTCTCCTGCCAGCCGCTTTGCCTCTTCACTTGCAAACAGCAGCACTTGAACCGCTCGTGTTACTTCTCCCCGTGCCTCATTAATCGGTTTTCCTGCTTCCAAAGAGATGGTTTTCGCAAACTGTTCGCTCCGTTCTTCAAGTAACAATGAAGCTTTACGTAAAATACGGCTACGTTCATGTGCAGGCATTTTGCGCATCGTTGCATTAAATGTTTGCTGTGCGACCTCAATTGCTTCATGTACATCTTCAATTGAGGCACAGGCAATTGTTGCAATCAGTTCCTGATTAAAAGGATTTAAAACATCCATCGTCTTTTCTTCTTGAAGACGGTGCTCTCCATTGAGTACAGATCCTATTTTTTGCATATTCTTCCCTCCGTTATGACAATGACACCCTAAGTAAGGCTTACTTAGGGTGCAAATTTATTATTCGTAATAGCCTTCTGTCGATTTGATAAACGATTTAAATTGCTTTGAATCATGTCCGAACCAAATTTCAGAGTCATTACGTGTAGCAAACTCTCGGATTCTTTCTACAGTAGAGTTGTAGCCTACTGAATCATACAAAATTCCGGGCGGCTTAACTGGTGGACCATAGCTTTCTTCTGTGTATAATGCATCGGATGCAAGTAAAACATTTCCGTGACCCGGGAGTTCGATGTGCAAGCCCAACATACCGTAAGCATGCCCTGGACCAAAGTTTAAAATTTTAATGCCTTCTACTAGTGGCACTTCTTTTTCATGAGGTTTAATAGTACGCCAACGCAGTTCTTTTTGAATCCAAGCCATGACATCGCCCCAAATATAGGCACCCATATTTCGTGTCATCGCAAATGTTTTCATGACATTTGACAGTTCCGTATCATGAACGATAATTTCTGCGTTTGTAAATAACTCCAGGCAACCTGCATGGTCTAAATGCAAATGTGAGGCAATGACATATTTGATGTCTTCCGGGCGAACTTTCAATTGTTCAAGTCGATTGATCAAATAGCATTCTTCACTTTGGAAGGCAGGGAACAGTTGCTGAACCCCTTCCGGCCAACGCCCATCATCTCCCATTCCGTCCGGGTTACAGCCTGTATCAAATAAAATTTTTCCTTCTGGGTGGTCAATCAGTACTGCATAAACGGGAAACTCGACAAACTCGGCTGGCGGATTCGGATTAGTGATGCTTGCTGGATTGTGCATGGCAATCATATAGTTTTTATCCATTTTCATTGTCCCTGTATCAAGCACGTATACTTTTTTATTACACATCGTAATTCCTCCCATAATGTTTTTATTTTTTTACAAGACTTCTATTATTTTCAGCATTGCAAGCGTAAATCCACCGTCACCACCTTTCAAGATCCATACTTTTAAGTTGGAATGATCGTGGCACGTGTAACCGAACGTTTTGCGGATTCATCTAACGCCATTTTAATTTCCTCAAAACTAAAGCTTGCATCCAATAATGTTTCAAACGGGTAGCGGTCAATATTGCGCTCCAGGAAGTCGAGTGCCTTTTTTAAATACCATGGGTTGTAGCGCAGAACGGGAATAATTTGAATTGCTTTACGCGTTAAATAACCAGGATCAAATTCCACCGTTTGTCCAGGTGAGATATTGCCGATTACAATGTAACGGCCGCCAGCTCGAATATACTCCACACCTTCAGCAAAAGCCTGAGGAACACCTGCTACTTCGAGGGCAACATCCACTCCGTGATTTCCTGTCAGACGCATAATTTGTGCAACGCGCTGTTCAACCGTTGGAAAGTCCGATATTAAAATTACTTCATCTGCACCAAATGCCTTTGCCTGATCTAAACGGCTTTCAACACCATCTACTACAATGACTTTCAATTGCTTTTCTTTCGCAACAGCAATCGCATTTAATCCGAGTCCGCCCGCGCCTTGAATGAGAATTGTTTCCCCTGAGACAATATTTCCTTGCTCAAGCCCAAAATACACCTGGGATAATGCGCAGTTTGCGCTTGCTGCGACACTGTTTGATATATTGTCTGGTACTTTATAAAAATACTGATCGGAATGAATATAATAATGCGTACCGAATGTCCCATGGAAATGCGGTGCTTCCTCTGTCGGTAAACGCCAATACTTATAAGCATTTTCACATAAGTTAAATTGTCCATGCTGACAAGGCGGACATTTACGGCAAGTCAAAAAGTAAGCACTTACAATTCGGTCCCCGACTTTTACAGGGGTACCCGCAAAATCTGTTTCGACTCCTTCACCTAACGCATGAATTTCACCTATCATTTCATGTCCTAAAGCCCCACTGCGAATGACCGGATGATGCCCTTTCCATATATGCAGTTCAGATCCGCAAATATTTGTTTGAATGATTTTTACAATTACCGCTCCTGGTGCCGGCTCCACCAGCGGATACTCTTTAAAAACGAGTTCCATCGGGGATGTCATTTCGGCAACTCTTCCCTTTGTCTCACGCATGCGCTCACTCGCCCTTCATTTTTCTGAAAATTGAATAGCTACTACACAATCGAAATATGCTCTACGGGATGTAATGTTCGGATTAACTGCTGTACTTGAATCGTTTCTAAATGTAATAAGTCATGAATAATTTTTTCTTTATGAGCTTCTTCTAAAGGCACTAAACTATTGAACTTATTAATAAAGTCCTGGTCTGTTAATGCATTTTCCGGATCCCCTTTAGGAAATCTGCTTTGCACAACGTCACTTGAACCATCCTGCCAATGAATTTGAATTTTCGCGCCCCACTCTTGCGGATATTGACTGTTAATATTTTTATCTACAGATACGGTCAGCTTTTCCATCAGCTTTCGAATGGTTGGGTCTTGCAATATATCTGCATTGAAGGCATCAAATCCTCCTTCACCGGTCCATAACGCTAAAGCTACACAAAATTGCAAACTGAACTTTGCCGCATATATTGTTTGCGGACTTTTTGCATCCGTAATATCCAGCGCCACCTGATATGCTCCTACTTCGACTGATTTTATAAAATCGATGCCATTTTTCTCTACTTTTTTATGCAGTTCAAGCGCCAAGTCCATTGCGGCATGTGTATGACGACAAGATGCATGGACTTTAAAGGCATTTTCGGTAATTTTGTATTGCTTACCTAATTTTTCGGTCATACGTGTTACATCGTACTCGTCACTCATTGCTTCAAAAAATCCTCTACGCCCTTCCAAAATGGCTGTTGCTCCTGTAAAACCCTGCTGTGCTAACAGAGCACTTAAAATACCATTCATCGCTGCTTTACCAGGATGCAATTGCTTGCTCATGGCACCATCCTCGATAAATTCCCACAACCCTGCAGCTTGAGTGCCGGCAGAACCAAATGCTTGGACAATTTGTTCTCTGGATAAATCCAATAACTTTGCCACTGCTGCTGCCGCGCCGAATGTTCCGCAGGTTGCCGTATTATGAAAGTAGTAATAGTGGGAAGGCGTCACCGTTTCTCCTACGCGAAACGCCACTTCATATCCCACAATAATGGCCTCGATCAATTGTTTGCCGGATAAATTTTTCCATTCTGCAATGGCAATCGCTGCAGGCATAATAACAGTTGCCGCATGCACAATGGATGCTTTATGAATATCGTCGAGCTCTATTACGTGACTCGCGCCGCCATTAATGAACGCTGCATTTGTTATGCTCGTCTTCAACCCCGTTACTGCCGTTGCCTGTTGTTCTCCGCCTATTAATTGCGCTACTTGTTCCATCATCCGAACAGGTTCTGCTTCCTGACCTTTCAGTAAAGACGAATAATAATCGACAATGCATAGCTTCGTAAACTGTACAACATCCTGCGGTATATCCTCGAAACGTACATCCACAATATATTGTGCCAACTGCTCACTTAATGTCATGAACATAATCCCTCCCTAACAGTTCTTCATTATGCTCCCCTAACAATGGTGCAGGGGCGGTAGGTGTTATATCACAATTTGAAAACGTTAGAGGAATTCTCGTTGCATACATTTCCTTATCACGTATATGTGGTAGACGTACAATCAGTTTATTTTCTATTTGCTGCGGATCCACTATTACATCTTTCATTGTTTTCACTTGCGCTACTGGTACACCGCCAGCTTCCAGTGCTTGAATGAGTGCCTCGCTTTTTTCCGTCATTGTTATTTGTTCAATTTCCTTACTAAGAAGTAAACGGTTTTTAACTCGTTCTTCGTTCGTATGGTAGAGGCCATCTTCAATCCATTCGTGTTTTTGCAATACTTCGCAAAGTTTTTCGAATAATTTATTGTTCGAGATGCCGATCATGATGGCACCATCTGCAGTTTGAAATGCCCCATAAGGCGCAAATGCCCCATGATTGGAACCTAGTTTTTCGGGATTTTCACTTGTTAACTTTGTTGAAAGTAAATGATAGTTCGCCCAAAATACCCCGGTCTCATACAAAGAGGTCGACACAAGGCTGCCCTCATCTGTTTTATGACGTTGTAAAATGGCTGATACAATACCAATCGCCCCCCACATGGCACTTCCCTGATCAATTAATGAAACCGGCACTCTTGCTAAATCAGTACTTCCTGTAATACTCATAATGCCTGTTTCAGCTTGCATAATGGCATCATAGCCCGGATATTTTTTCTTTGGACCGTTTTGGCCATAGGCGGATAGCGAACAATAGATTAGTTTCGGATTGATTTTCTTTACCGCTTCATAATCGATGCCTAGTTTTTGTGCTACACCCAACCGGTAATTTTCCACGAAGACATCTGCTGTTTTTATGAGTCCCATTAACTTTCCGCGGTCAGAATCTTCTTTCATGTTGAGGGTGACCGATTTTTTTTGCCTGTTAATGTTCAAAAAATACACGCCATCTTCCTGATATTTAGGCTCCATCTTCCTCGCTTCATCGCCGCTCAGCTTTTCTACTTTGATCACTTCGGCGCCTAAATCGGCTAAAATCATTGTTAACGTCGGCCCTGAAATATTTGTTGTCATATCGAGAACACGTATCCCTTGTAATGGTTTCATTTCAGCCCTCCTTAAACTAAACTGTAAGCGAAATTTGCCACGTCCTTTAATTTTTCCTGGTGGATATTTGTTTTTACTTCCATTGCTTCAAACAGCTCCACCACTTTCTCTGTTGCTACATTTCCAGTAGCCCCAGGTGAGAACGGACAACCTCCAAGACCAGCAATCGAACTATCAAACTTCTCTATTCCCGCATTTAATGCGGCAATAATATTTGCATAGGCAAAACCGTTTGTATCATGGAAATGAGCCACGAATGTTGTATCCGGAAAATCTTTTTTCAATGCGCTGAACCGTTCATACACAATGCGCGGATTTGCCTGTCCATTCGTATCACCAATTGAAATTTCATCAGCCCGGTCATTTACAAATTGCGCTACGACCCGCTTAACTTGCTCATAGGAAATGGCTCCTTCATACGGACAGCTAAAACACATCGACACATAGCCACGAATAAACTTTTTCTGAGCTTTTGCATGCCGGAACATTTCGCTGCATTCTGCCAAAGACTCTTCAATGGAACGCTTAATATTTTTTTGGTTGAATGTCTCACTTGCCCCGACGAATACCGCAATCTGCGGTACACCTGCATCAATGGCACGCTCCAGTGCTTTCATATTTGGGGTTAAAGCGATATATTCCATTCCCAGTTCATTGCAAAATGCCGTAATTTCCTGTGCGTCCGCCATTTGCGGGACAATTTTCGGATGAACAAACGATGCCGTTTCAATACGCTGAAAGCCCGCTTCATATAATTGTTTGATTAACTGTTTCTTTTCCTCTGTTGGCACAAAGCGTGATTCATTTTGCAAACCGTCGCGTGGACCTACTTCAATAATTTCAACTTGCTTTGGAAAGTGCATGATTTTCACCTCAATAAGATTTTGGAAGTTTTAATATATGTTCTCCGACGTATGATAAAATTAGGTTTGTTGAAATTGGAGCTACTTGATAGAGCCGCGTCTCTTTAAATTTCCGCTCAATATCATATTCTGCGGCAAAGCCAAAGCCGCCATATGTTTGAATGGCTACATTGGCTGCCTCCCATGATGCATCTGCAGCGAGTAACTTCGCCATATTGGCCTCTGCCCCGCAAGCTTGCCGGCGATCATAAAGTTCCGCAGCTTTTATGCGCATTAAGTCTGCCGCTTCAATATGGATATGCGCCTGGGCAATCGGAAATTGTATTCCTTGGTTTTGACCGATTGGACGATCAAAAACAACCCGTTCTTTTGCATAATTTGTTGCCCGTTCAATAAACCAGCGACCATCACCGATACATTCCGCAGCAATTAAAATCCGCTCGGCATTCATTCCGTCCAAAATATAGCGGAATCCTTTTCCTTCTTCACCAATCAAATTTTCTACCGGCACCCTTAAGTTGTCGATAAATAATTCTGTTGTCGCATGGTTCATCATTGTTTTGATTGGGCGTATTTCTAAACCATTTCCAACTGCTTCATTCAAATCAACAATTAACACAGACAAGCCATCACTCTTTTTAACGCATTGGTCTTTCGGTGTTGTACGAACTAATAGAATCATTAAATCCGAATGCTCTGCACGGGAAATGAATACCTTTTGACCATTCACGATATAATGGTCGCCATCGCGTTTCGCAAACGTTTTTAAATTTGTTGTGTCCGTGCCAGTATTAGGCTCTGTCACCCCAAATGCTTGTAAACGAAGCGATCCGTCCGCAATCTTCGGCAAATATTTTTCCTTTTGTGCCGAAGAACCATGCCGTAAAATTGTTCCCATCGTATACATTTGTGCATGACATGCGCCCGCATTCCCACCTGAGCGGTTAATCTCTTCTAAAATTACGGATGCTTCCAGTATTCCTAAACCCGATCCACCATATTGTTCAGGTATTAAAGCTCCTAAAAAGCCTGCCTGCGTAATCGACTCCACAAATTCGGTCGGATATCCGTCGATCTCATCCAACTTCCGCCAGTATTCACCATCAAAACGTTTGCAAACTGCTCTTACACCTTCACGAAGTTCTTCTAAAAATGCCAGATTCTCTGTTAACATCATTTGAGTTCCTCCTACCGTCCGATAAAATTAGGTTTTCTTTTTTCGTTAAATGCTAAAATACCTTCCATTCGATCCTCAGAAGAAATAACCTCGTTGTAAGTTTCGATTTCAATACGGAATGCTTCAGATGCTTTCAATGAACTGACTTCTGCTACTTTTTTAACACCTTGAACTCCTAAAGGTGCATTGCCTGCCATTTTTTCGGCTAATTCAATTGCGGTACTCATTACATCTTCTGATTCGACAATTCGATTAAATAACCCTGCGTTCTGTGCTTCTTCTACGGATACAATCCTACCTGTAAATAGCCATTCTTTTGCGATATGAAGCGGTATACGTTTTGGCAGTAGACGTGCTCCCCCTCCGCCTGGCATAATACCTCGAGTGACCTCTGTTAGCCCTACTTTTGTATTTTTACCAGCAACAATTAAGTCCATATTTAAAGCAAGTTCAAACCCTCCTGCAAGTGTATAGCCATTGATCGCAGCAATGGTAGGTTGCTTGCAATTGGCTACTGCCTGGAACATTTGTTCAAATAAATGATGCTGTTTTTTCCACTCTGCCTCACTCATCCCTTTCCGTTCTTTTAAATCCGCGCCTGAACAAAAGGCATCTTCAGTGGAGGAAGTTAAAATGACGACGCGTACCGGCTGCTCATTGAATGACTGAAATACAGTTAACAGCTGCTTCGCCATATCCGTGTTAAATGCATGGCGCATCTCCGGTCGGTTTAACGTAACAATCGCAATTTTCTCTTCATATTCATATGAAACTTGAATATATTCCATTCGCTCACTTCCCGTCCTGTGAGATTACTTGATCGATCAAAGGCTTCATGATATTTGGTGCATAGCCCTTTTTATAAATCATCATCGTGCGTTTAAAATGAATGACAATTTGCCCGTCCTGATTGTAGCCGGTTGTTTTCACTTCGATAATTCCGACGTTATTCCGCTTAGCACTCTCCCTTTTCGATAAGATTTCTGTATAGGAGTAAATGGTATCGCCTTCAAAAACTGGGTGCGGAAGCCGAACTTCATCCCATCCAAGATTGGCCATTACATTTTGGGAAATATCCGAAACAGATTGTCCCGTTACAAGAGCAATGGTAAATGCGGAATTCACAATTGCCTTTTGAAACTCTGTTTGCTTTGCGTAATGGTGATCAAAATGAATAGGGTTTGTATTTTGCGTCAGCTGTGTAAACCAGCTATTATCGGTCTGCGAAATTGTTCTGCCTAACACATGTGCAATTTTATCGCCTACTTCAAAGTCTTCATAAAACCGTCCTTGCCATCCAATTTGAATTTGTTGCTCCATCACAACATCCCCCTTTAAAGTTTGCATAGTTTTCCTGTATATTGTATATTGGATCCAAAATACAACACACAATGAGGTGTTTTTATGAAATTTGATCATGATTTAACTGCTGAAACATTACCCTCGAAAATTTACCGGATTCTGCGTGAAGCAATTATTAAAGGTCAGCTACAACCTGGCGAACGCCTAGTCCAGGATGAATTGGCGAAGACATTAAACGTTAGCAGAATGCCAATCCGGGAAGCGATAAAACAGTTGGCCGCTGAAGGCTATGTCACAGTTGAGCCGCATAAAGGGGCTGTCGTCAAACAATTTACAATACACGAACTGGAAGAGATTTATTTTTTACGAGCAAAATTTGAGCCACTGGCGGCTGCCGAAAGTTTGAAAACGATGTCATCACAACTAGTAAATCAGTTGCGTAATCTTAACGAGAAAATGAAGAAAACGGATGATACAGATGAATATATTCAGCTTAATATTCAATTTCATCATCTGTTAATAAAAGACTGTCCTTGGGGGAAATTAAATAATATTATTGAAAATTTGTGGACCGGTTTCCCTCAGCAAACACCACATCTTTTACCTAACCAAATTGCTACTTCCATTAGTGAACACGATTTAATGGTGAAAGCTTTGGCTAACAATAACATCGAGCTTACATGCCAATTACTAGAGCAACATATTACACGTGCAAAATATGATGTCCTTAAAAACTTTATTCAATAAAATCTAGGAATCTTTAAATATTGTATCCAATATCCTATTTTCTCGAATATAACAAAATATTCTCGTTTTGTAAAACAAATTACTAAATATCACGAAATATCTTTACCGCAGAAAATAAAAAAAGTGTGTTGAAATTTTTATTTCAACACACTTTTTAATTTACTTAAATTATTTTGCAATAATGACTTCTACGCCACCCATGTATGGACGTAATACTTCCGGAATAACAACAGAACCATCTTCTTGCTGGTAATTTTCCAAAATTGCCGCTACTGTACGACCAATTGCTAGACCTGAACCGTTTAATGTATGAACGAATTCCGGTTTTGCTCCTGCTTCACGACGGAAACGGATATTGGCACGACGCGCTTGAAAATCTTCGAAGTTTGAACAAGAAGAAATTTCACGGTACATGTTTTGGGCTGGAATCCATACTTCTAAATCGTATTTTTTGGCAGCTGTGAACCCTAAATCAGCTGTACACATTTTTAATTTACGGTATGGTAATCCTAAAAGCTGTAATACTTTTTCAGCATGCCCTGTTAAAATTTCAAGTTGCTCATAAGATTCTTCCGGTTTAACAAAGCGAACTAATTCTACTTTATTGAACTGATGCTGACGGATCAGTCCACGTGTATCACGACCTGCAGAGCCTGCTTCTGAACGGAAGTTAGCGCTGAATGCAGAGAACGCTTGCGGCAGCATATCCGCTGATAAAATTTCATCACGGTAATAGTTTGTTACCGGTACTTCAGCAGTTGGAATCAGGTAATAATCCATTTCATCTTCTTCACGAACTAATTTAAATACATCTTCTTCAAACTTCGGTAATTGGCCTGTACCTGTCAGTGAATCGCGGTTAACGATTTGCGGTGGCAGCATTTCTGTATAGCCATGCTGGTCTGAATGAAGATCCATCATGAAGTTCAGTAAAGCACGCTCTAAACGTGCGCCTAAACCTTTATAGAACAAGAAACGGCTTCCCGTAACTTTAGCTCCGCGCTCAAAGTCTACGATATCTAAATCTTTGGCAATATCCCAATGTGCTTTTGCTTCAAAATTAAATGCCGGCACATCGCCCCAAGTGTACTCTTCCACATTATCATCTTCTTCTGTGCCAACAGGTACTGATTCATGCGGGATATTCGGCAAACGCATCATCATATCTTTAAATTCATCTTCAATGGCATTTAACTCGGCATCCAATGCTTTAATTTCATCGCCTACTTCGCGCATACGTGCAATTACTTCTGATGCATCTTCTTTGTTGCGTTTCATAACAGAAATTTGCTCAGACACTTTATTGCGCTCTGCTTTCAATACTTCTGTTTTGGCGATTAATTCACGACGCTTCGTATCTAAGCTTTCGAAGTTGTCCAAATTCCCTAAATCTTCATTACGTGTAAGAAGCATACGTTTTACTTCTTCAAAATTGTCACGGACGCGTTTAATATCTAACATAGTTTTTTCCTCCTAAAATTTATGAAATGATGATCTTGAGCACTTTAATACATTAATGTACTAGCGGATTAAATACAAAAAAGCCCTCAATCCCTATGAAAGGGACGAGAGCTACCCGCGTTGCCACCCTAATTGAATAGAAAAAATCTATTCCTCTTAACAATTAACGACTTTGGTAAGCCGGCTTCCACCTACTATTATTTCGGAAAAAGCATCTCAAGGACGGATTCACAAGTGTTTTTATCAGCTTCCACCAACCGCTGACTCTCTGAAAAAAACGGGCTTGTTACTACTTCCTATCATCGAATTCATTTATAAATTTAACCATACTGTACTATAAAACCATATACATTTGCAAGTTCCGATGAAAACATTCATTAATTTTCTACAACATGCTATACTTTTCTGACACCATCAATATTAGTTAAAATTGAAATTTCATTAAGGTTACATAAGGAGGATAAGAAAATGCTTTTCTTTCAGCTTCAAAAGGACCATACGATACCACTATATGAACAACTGTATATCGGCATAAAAAATGCGATTACTAACAACCAGCTGGCTGTAGGTGTGCGTTTGCCTTCTAAACGGGAACTGGCGGATTTTTTCAATATAAGTCAAACAACGGTCGAGCTCGCCTATTCGCAGCTGTTGGCGGAAGGCTATATTATATCAAAACCGCGTGTCGGTTACTTCGTTGAAGAAATAGATTCATTACCTTACCGCCAAAGTGATATCGCGAACAAAGAAATTAAAAAGACAACAGAAACTATGGAATATAAAATTGACTTCTCCTCTGCAAAAATTGATGAGGATGCTTTTCCTTTTACGATATGGCGTAAGTATGCAAAGGATGTTCTGGATAGACCTTTCAAACATTTACTGCAAACTGGGGAACGTCAAGGTGAGCATGCACTGCGTATTGAAATTGCAAATTATTTACACCAATCGCGCGGGATCGAGTGTGAGCCAGAGCAAATCGTCATTGGTTCCGGTACTGAGCAGTTACTGCCTATGATTTTAAAAATTTTAGATACTAATTCCCAGCTCGCCTTTGAAAATCCAGGTTATTCACCTATTCCACGTCATCAATTAGGGCAGCTCGCTATCCCGATTTCTGTTGATACGGATGGAATTGTTGTTGAACAATTGCAGAAAACGAATGCCAATGTCGTGTATATAACACCTTCGCATCAATTCCCGACTGGTGCGGTTCTTTCAGCTAACCGACGGACACAATTATTGAACTGGGCAGCAAAAGCACCAGATCGTTTTATAATTGAAGATGATTACGATAGTGAATTTCGCTATATTGGAAAGCCAATTCCGGCTCTTAGAGGACTTGATGTAAATGATCGTGTCATTTATTTAAGTACCTTTACAAAATCATTGATGCCATCATTGCGCGTTGCTTTTTTCGTCTTGCCGCCGACACTTGTTCAACGCTATCAGGAGCATTTCAATTACTATTCTTCTACCGTTCCGCGGTTTGAACAGCACATTTTAGCGAAATTTATGAAAGACGGACACTTTGCCAAACATTTAAACCGTATGCGTAAAATTTATCGTAAAAAGCATGATAAATGCATTGAAGTCTTTTCAAATAATTACCCCCAAATCACGATTTCCGGGGATGCTGCCGGTACAAACATACTTGTTGCCTTCCGTCATGAGAAATCAGAACGGGAACTGCAACAGGTTGCACGCCAGAATGGCATTCATATTTTACCGTTATCGAATTATTATTTAACAGAGCAGCATTACTCCAAAAGAACGTTTTTATTAGGATTTGGCAATTTGCAGCTTCATGATATTGAGCCGAACATTCATCAGCTAATGGAAATTTGGGGGATTTCTAAAAAGTTAATATAGAAGGGATTTTTAAAGAGACGTTCCGTATGGGAACGTCTCTTTATGTTGTAATAATATTGATGCGGTATTGCTCGACCCATTCATGTAATTGTATAAAGTAGGCGATGAGCTGAGGCCCCGCCATTAACTGGCCAAACCAAGGAATTTGAAACGATTGGCCATTTGTAGCTAATAATTGCTCTAACTGCTCTTTTTCAAACAATTCATGGAGAACTGAGTGTTTCTGTCTTAAAATTTGCTGCAGTCGCTGATGTACGAGTTCTGTATATTTTGGGTGATACGTTTTTGGATACGGATTTTTCTTACGTTCCACGACTTCCTTCGGTAAAATATCCTGAAATGCCTTTCGTAAAATCCCTTTTTCCATGCCGCCGCTATTTTTCATTTCCCAAGGAATATTCCATACATACTCAATTATCGTATGATCTGCAAACGGTACCCGGACTTCCATACTTGCGCCCATTGTCATCCGGTCATTTCTCTCCAATAACGTCTGCATAAAAAACTGGTTATTTAAATAAAACAGCTGCTGACGTTCCTGCTCTTCTTTACTTCCTAAAAATGCAGGCATTCCCTTAACTGCCTCTTCATAAGTACTTTGCATAAACTGCGGCAATTGCAGACGCTTTTGCCAATCTGCTTTAAATAACTGTTCACGTTCCTTAGTGGAGCGTAGCCACGGGAAGAGTGTTCCCTTTTTTCCTTCATAAAACCATGGGTAACCACCAAATACTTCGTCCGCACATTCACCGGATAACGCTACCGTATGTTCTTTTTTCATCTCTTTGCAGAATAAATAAAACGAGCTGTCAATATCCGCCATACTCGGCATATCTTTTAAACGCATCGCCTGTTCCAGAGCTTCTACTAATTCTTGTTGAGTCAATGTCACTTGTCGGTGTTTTGTCTGAAATGCCTGTTGCATTTTGCCGATCCAGTATTCATCCTGAGTCGTTTGAAATGAATTTTGCATAAAGTGTTGGTCATTTTCTTCAAATGCTACGGAATACGTTGATAATGTTTTCTGTTCTTTCGCTAGTTGCCGGGCAGCAACCGCCGTAATGATACTTGAATCAAGCCCGCCTGAAAGCATTGTACTGAGCGGCACATCACTTATTAATTGACGGATAATCGCATTTGTTACGAGTTCCCGGACATTCTCAATCGTTTCTGCCTCTGAGTGCTCATGTTGTTTACTTTCTATATCCCAATACTGCCAGCTTTTCCTGAAATCCTTCCGCACTATCATTGCATATGCGGGTTTAACTTCCTTAATCCCTTTAAATATGGCATGCCCTACAATACGGGAAGGACCAAGACTGAATAATGCGGCAAACCCTTCTGCATCAACTTCCGTCTTTACAGCAGGATGTGCCAGGATCCCTTTTATTTCAGAGCTGAACAATAGCCCATCCGGAAGCTCATAGTAAAATAGAGGCTTTACCCCTAGCCGGTCACGACATAGAAACAACGAGTGCTCCTGCTCATTCCATACAGCAAAAGCAAATATTCCATTTAAGTACTCCATACAGCGTTCTTTCCATTCAACATACGCCATTAAAATGACTTCTGTATCGGATGATGTATGAAAGGAATGGCCTAGACTTTTAAGCTGTTCGCGAAGCTCATTTGCATTGTAAACTTCGCCATTGTACACAATGGTCAACTCACCGCGTGTCATTGGCTGGCTTCCCGTCACTAAATCGATAATTGCAAGCCGTTTATGGCCTAATAAAGCATGTTTGCTTATAAAGTACCCTTCACTATCCGGACCTCGGTGTAAAAGCGTCCTCGTCATTTTTTTTATCATCGATTCTTCATTTACTAAATGAGTCGAGAAATCGATCCAACCTGATATTCCACACATGATTATTATCCCTCCATGTATCAATGTATGTTTTGTATGGATTATCGACAAATTGTCCCATTCGAAAAAATTCCTTCTGCTAAAAAAAAGAGCCTTTCTACAAGTGTTTACTTGTAAAAAAGCTCATTTATTATTTAATTAAATTACCTGCAAATCCGAATACACCATCCCATAGGTTACCAAAAAAGCTTCCGATACCTTGGAACATTAATGATATTTTCCCTGCACGTTCTACTGGTTCTGTCGTCACAACATCTGCAACAATACCATTGCCGTCAATATAGCCAAAATCTACACCTTCTGTAGGTGCAAGTACAGCCTGTCCCACAACTTGGTCTTTCTCAATACCTGCTTCAATTTCTTTCTTGTCCAATGTTAATGTCGGAACGTATGAATCTTTTTCGCTTGTTTTCACCATTACAGAAACTGGCTCTTTTACAGCAATTTTGACAGAGTCCTCTTTCCCTTTTATAACAGGAATTGATTTTTGCTCTTCAAATACATAGTTTCCTGGAAGAAGTTCTACTTTTGAAAATTGACCAAATCCATAATCGAATAACTTCGCTGTCGCATCAAAACGTGCTTTATAAGAACCTACACCATTTGAATCCACTGCCTTCATAACAACAGCAATTAAACGTGTATCTCCGCGTTTAGCCGTACCTGTAAACGTATGACCAGCAAAATCTGTCGTACCCGTTTTTAACCCGTCTACGCCTTCATATTCATATACAAGGCCTGGTAGCATGAAGTTCCAGTTGGACATACTAATTGCATCCGAAGTTCCTTCACGGAATACTTTCTTCGGAATCTTTGCTGTTTCTAACATTTCAGGATGATCTTTTAATAAGTTGTATGCTAACTTTGCTACAGAACGAGCAGGCATAACGTTTTCATCCTTTTCTCCAGTACCTTCTGGATGCATGCCTTGTAAGTCAGCATTATTTAAGCCTGTTGCGTTTACAAACTTGTAATTTTCCAAACCAAGTTCTTCTGCTTTTTTATCCATCAATTTCAGGAATTCTTTTTCTGTACCTGCAATTGTTTCTGCAATCGCAATTGTAGCAGCATTTGCAGAATAGATTGCCATCGCTTCATATAATTCTTTAATCGTATACGTACCATCAGCACGTAACGGCACATTACTCAATAAACGATTTTGGGAAACTTTATATGTATACTCTGTTACATTATATTCCTGATCCCATGAAATTGAGCCTTCTTTGATTGCATCAAGTAATAGATATTCTGTCATCATTTTCGTCATACTTGCAATACCTAAAGCTGTTTCCGCATTTTGCTCATATAAAATTTTTCCTGTATCTGCGTCAATCAAAATTGCTGCATCTACCGTTAATCCTAAATCCGTTGCTGCATGTGTCTTAGCAGGTGTCATCGCCAGCATGCTAAGTATTAAAATCGGGATTAAGGCAATACTTAAAACCGTTTGCTTTTTTACCTTCTTCACAAAGCTACCTCCAAATTTTTAATCTTGTCTAACGTCATTTTATCATACATAAGTAGTTGTATGTGACCTTCTGTTAATAAAAAAACGTTACTATCTTCAATTTGACGATAGTAACGTTTGAAAGTTTCCTAGCAATTATTGTAAAGAGTAGTTTGGTGATTCTTTTGTGATTTGTACATCATGTGGATGTGATTCACGTAGTCCTGCACCTGACATTTTGATGAACTGTGATTTTTCACGTAATTGTTCTAAATTCGGTGCACCGCAGTAACCCATTCCGGCACGTACACCACCAACTAATTGATGAATTGTATCTGCTAAAGGCCCTTTGTATGGTAAACGTCCTTCAATTCCTTCTGGAACGAGCTTTTTCGCATCTTCTTGGAAGTAACGGTCTTTAGAACCTTTTTCCATTGCACCAAGTGAACCCATTCCACGGTATACTTTAAAGCGGCGTCCTTGGAAGATTTCTGTCTCACCAGGAGATTCAGACGTTCCGGCTAATAATGAACCTAACATTACAGTATGTCCACCTGCAGCTAAAGCTTTTACGATATCTCCTGAATACTTGATACCGCCATCAGCAATAATTGTTTTACCTAATTCACGTGCAACTGATGCTGCATCGTAAACAGCTGTAATTTGTGGTACACCAACACCTGCAACAACTCGAGTTGTACAAATAGAACCAGGTCCGATACCTACTTTTACAACATCGGCACCAGCTTCAAACAATGCACGTGTCCCTTCAGCAGTTGCAACATTGCCTGCGATAATATCCAAGTCCGGATAAGCTGCACGAATATCTTTGATTGTATTTAAAACTCCCTGAGAATGACCATGTGCTGTATCAATAACAACGATATCCACCTGTGCTTCCACTAACTTAGCAATACGCATCATTGTATCTTTTGAAACACCAACCGCCGCTCCTACAACTAATCGGCCGTGGCTATCTTTCGCAGCATTTGGAAACTCAATTACTTTTTCGATATCTTTAATTGTGATTAAGCCTGTTAACTTCCCAGCTTCATCAACTAGCGGTAACTTTTCGATCTTATATTGCTGAAGGATTTTTTCTGCATCTTCTAAAGTTGTCCCTACAGGAGCAATGATTAAATCTTCTTTTGTCATTACATCATCAATTTTTAATGAGTAATCTGAAATGAAGCGTAAATCACGGTTTGTAATAATACCCACTAACTTCTGATCTTCCATGTTATTTACAATAGGGACACCTGAAATGCGGTATTTGCCCATCAAATGCTCTGCATCGAATACTTGATGTTCTGGAGTAAGGAAGAAAGGATTTGTAATAACGCCATTTTCAGAACGTTTTACTTTTTCGACTTCTTCTGCTTGTTCATCAATACTCATATTTTTATGAATAATACCAATTCCACCTTGACGAGCCATGGCAATTGCCATTTTTGATTCGGTTACAGTATCCATACCTGCAGAGATCAGCGGAATGTTTAACTTAATGTTGTCAGTTAGATTTACAGATAAATTAACATCTTTCGGTAACACTTCAGAGTGTCCTGGCACTAATAGTACATCATCAAAAGTTAAACCTTCTTTAGCAAATTTTGTTTCCCACATTGTTAAGAATGCCTCCTATTTATAAAAGAATATTATTGTAAGGTTACCTCCGAGGGACATCACTGTCAAGAATCTTTAAAAAATAAAATAATTCGGAATATTATATTATTTGGTTTTTTCTTCGTATGTACGGAAAATAAGTAGTTTATAACAAAAAACCCACTGATTTCTCAGCGGGTTTGCGTTGTGCGAAGCGACGTCCTACTCTCACAGGGGGAAGCCCCCAACTACCATCGGCGCTAAAGAGCTTAACTTCCGTGTTCGGTATGGGAACGGGTGTGACCTCTTTGCCATCATCACTTCACTATAATGGCTTTTAATAAGCCTATGTAAAAGAATTTTCATTCTTTCAAAACTGGATAAACGTTTCATTGAATTGAGCAATAAAATGTGGTTAAGTCCTCGACCGATTAGTATTCGTCAGCTGCATGCGTCACCGCACTTCCACCTCGAACCTATCTACCTGATCGTCTTTCAGGGGTCTTACTTACTTGCGTAATGGGAAATCTCATCTTGAGGGGGGCTTCATGCTTAGATGCTTTCAGCACTTATCCCGTCCATACATAGCTACCCAGCGATGCCTTTGGCAAGACAACTGGTACACCAGCGGTATGTCCATCCCGGTCCTCTCGTACTAAGGACAGCTCCTCTCAAATTTCCTACGCCCACGACGGATAGGGACCGAACTGTCTCACGACGTTCTGAACCCAGCTCGCGTACCGCTTTAATGGGCGAACAGCCCAACCCTTGGGACCGACTACAGCCCCAGGATGCGATGAGCCGACATCGAGGTGCCAAACCTCCCCGTCGATGTGGACTCTTGGGGGAGATAAGCCTGTTATCCCCGGGGTAGCTTTTATCCGTTGAGCGATGGCCCTTCCATGCGGAACCACCGGATCACTAAGCCCGTCTTTCGACCCTGCTCGACTTGTAGGTCTCGCAGTCAAGCTCCCTTATGCCTTTACACTCTACGAATGATTTCCAACCATTCTGAGGGAACCTTTGGGCGCCTCCGTTACTCTTTAGGAGGCGACCGCCCCAGTCAAACTGTCCGCCTGACACTGTCTCCTACCCCGCTAAGGGGCATGGGTTAGAAGTTCAATACAACCAGGGTAGTATCCCACCGACGCCTCCTTCGAAGCTGGCGCTCCGAGATCTCTGGCTCCTACCTATCCTGTACAAGTTGTACCAAAATTCAATATCAGGCTACAGTAAAGCTCCACGGGGTCTTTCCGTCCTGTCGCGGGTAACCTGCATCTTCACAGGTACTATAATTTCACCGAGTCTCTCGTTGAGACAGTGCCCAGATCGTTACGCCTTTCGTGCGGGTCGGAACTTACCCGACAAGGAATTTCGCTACCTTAGGACCGTTATAGTTACGGCCGCCGTTTACTGGGGCTTCAATTCACAGCTTCGCTTGCGCTAACCGCTCCTCTTAACCTTCCAGCACCGGGCAGGCGTCAGCCCCTATACGTCACCTTACGGTTTTGCAGAGACCTGTGTTTTTGCTAAACAGTCGCCTGGGCCTATTCACTGCGGCTTCTCTAGGCTATGCACCCAAAGAAGCACCCCTTCTCCCGAAGTTACGGGGTCATTTTGCCGAGTTCCTTAACGAGAGTTCTCTCGCACACCTTAGGATTCTCTCCTCGACTACCTGTGTCGGTTTGCGGTACGGGCACCTCTCACCTCGATAGAGGCTTTTCTTGGCAGTGTGAAATCAGGAACTTCGCTCATACGAGCTCGTCATCACAGCTCAACGTTATAGTATGCGGATTTGCCTACATACACGCCTTACTGCTTGAACACGCGCAACCAACGGCGTGCTTACCCTATCCTACTGCGTCCCCCCATTTCTCAAACGGTGAGGAGGTGGTACAGGAATATCAACCTGTTGTCCATCGCCTACGCCTATCGGCCTCGGCTTAGGTCCCGACTAACCCTGAGCGGACGAGCCTTCCTCAGGAAACCTTAGTCATACGGTGCATGGGATTCTCACCCATGTTTCGCTACTCATACCGGCATTCTCACTTCTAACCGCTCCACCAGTCCTTCCGGTCTGACTTCAACGCTGTTAGAACGCTCTCCTACCACGCATACTCAAAGTATGCATCCACAGCTTCGGTGAATCGTTTAGCCCCGATACATTTTCGGCGCAGCGTCACTCGACCAGTGAGCTATTACGCACTCTTTAAATGATGGCTGCTTCTAAGCCAACATCCTGGTTGTCTAAGCAACGCCACATCCTTTTCCACTTAACGATTACTTGGGGACCTTAGCTGGTGGTCTGGGCTGTTTCCCTCTTGACTACGGATCTTATCACTCGCAGTCTGACTCCCGTGTATAAATATCCGGCATTCGGAGTTTGTCTGAATTCGGTAAAGCGAGATGCCCCCCTAGTCCAAACAGTGCTCTACCTCCGGTATTCTCAATCACGAGGCTAGCCCTAAAGCTATTTCGGAGAGAACCAGCTATCTCCAGGTTCGATTGGAATTTCTCCGCTACCCACACCTCATCCCCGCACTTTTCAACGTGCGTGGGTTCGGGCCTCCAGTGAGTGTTACCTCACCTTCACCCTGGACATGGGTAGATCACCTGGTTTCGGGTCTACGACCACGTACTAATTCGCCCTATTCAGACTCGCTTTCGCTGCGGCTCCGTCTTCTCAACTTAACCTCGCACGTAATCGTAACTCGCCGGTTCATTCTACAAAAGGCACGCTATCACCCATTAACGGGCTCTAACTACTTGTAGGCACACGGTTTCAGGATCTATTTCACTCCCCTTCCGGGGTGCTTTTCACCTTTCCCTCACGGTACTGGTTCACTATCGGTCACTAGGTAGTATTTAGCCTTGGGAGATGGTCCTCCCGGATTCCGACGGAATTTCACGTGTTCCGCCGTACTCAGGATCCACTCTGGAGGGAATGAACTTTTGACTACAGGGCTTTTACCTTGTTTCGCGGACCTTTCCAAGTCGCTTCGTCTAATTCATTCTTTTGTAACTCCGTATAGAGTGTCCTACAACCCCAAAGAGCAAGCTCTTTGGTTTGGGCTCTTCCCGTTTCGCTCG
>NZ_JBBOSS010000001.1:0-10000 GCF_038005185.1 Solibacillus sp. FSL K6-1554 | reverse complement strand
AGTTCAGTTTATATCCCTGAGTAATTACACGTGAAATATAAAAGCTTCTATTAGATGAAAGATCCACAATTTCTCCTGTACGTGTCAATTTTACAAGTGGGCGTGTAGGTGAGTACTTATTAATGAACATTACTTCACCCAACTCTAAATTCGATAATTCAATTTTCGTTCCTATTGGTAAGTCAACGACAATATTCATTAAAGCCTGAACAACCTTAATATCGAATTTTCCAAACTCCTCTTCCTTAATCATTTCAATTACTTTGAAAAGAGATTGTTTTGAACGATACATACGCTCACTAGTCATTGCATGGAACACATCTGCTACAGCAATAATTTGGGCAAATATTGAAATTGACCCGATACGATCACCTTTTGGATAGCCGCTGCCATCCAAACGTTCATGGTGCTGATATACAGCAACTTTCATAATATCCTTTATAGCGGTTACGTTTTTGATTAGTAAGTAACTATAGTAAGGGTGTTTTCGTACTTCCCCAAATTCTGATTCTGTTAATACACTCTTCTTATCCCGTATACGTGAGGGAATTCGCGACATTCCACAATCAGCTAGCATTCCGGCGATAGCCAGCTGAATCGTATCCCCTCGTTCATATCCCATTTTCTTTGCAATGACTGCTGCAATTAATCCGGTAGCGATGCAATGATGATATAAATAGTCCTTTGCATTCGAATAACTGTTTAAATCGAATATGTAAGAGCGATCCTCTAAAACCATATCCATTAACGGGAGCATTATGTTTCTCACTTTTGTCAGATCGACTCTTCCGCCCGCTTCCCAATTTGAAAACTCTTTTTTCAATTGTGCAATACCATCAAGATAATATTTTTCGAAACTTGTGAATTGCTGTAGCGGTATAGCTACTGGAGGGATATCCAATTTTTCTTCATTCAGCTCGATTTCTTCAACTTCAATTTCATTATGTACTAATACTGTTTTTAAATTAAATAAATCAAACACACGTAAGTGCTCAGGTTTTACTTTTGTATTTTTATAGATAATCGGATATTGTGTATTGGCGAAAATATCTTCAGCAATTACCTTACCTAACTGCAATTCCTCAACTCTTATCAATATTGCTTCCAATTTCACAACCCCTTATGCTTATTATCAGTTATACGGAAGAAAAAATCTTATCATATAATTTACTCTTACTAGATAACTGCTAAATTTTTCATATTATAAGTTAATTATAACGAATGGAAAATAAAATACAACCAAAAAAAGTAATCTAGATAGTCTAAACTAACTAGATTACTTTTTAAATTACTCTTCTATACCTGAATCGGACTCTCCCTCAATTTCGGAATCGATTTCTTCATCATCCGGAGCATCTTCTTCTTTTTTTACTCGTGCCACAGTTGCTACATATTCGCCTTCAGCAAGTCTGATTAAACGAACGCCCTGTGTGCTACGCCCGATAACAGATATATCGTTTACATCCATTCGGATTAACATACCGTTAATCGTAATCAGCATAATGTCTTCTGATCCATCCACAGCCTTTACCGCGCACATTTTACCGTTCTTATCGGTAATTTGCATCGTTTTCAGACCTAATCCGCCACGGCTTTGTAAACGGTATTCAGATTCTGGTGTACGTTTACCGTAACCATTTTCAGTGACAACTAAAATTTCCTGACCTGGTTCAAGAATTTCCATACCTACTACAAAGTCACCTTCACGAAGTTTAATACCGCGTACCCCGGCAGCTGAACGACCCATTGAACGAATATCGTCTTCTTTAAATCGTACTAACATACCATCGCTTGTACCGATAATAATTTCCTTCGTGCCATCCGTTAAGTGAACAGAAATTAAATCATCGTCTTCACGTAATGTAATGGCGATTAAACCATTTGTACGGATATTAGCAAACTGATCAACAGGTGTACGTTTTGTTACCCCTGTTTTCGTAGTAAAGATAAAGTAAGCATCTTCTTTAAACTCTGTTACACGAATCATTGCAGTAACATGCTCACCTTTATCAATATTAAGCAAGTTTACTATTGGTAAACCTTTCGCTTGGCGACCAAACTCAGGAATTTCATATCCTTTTGCACGGAACACTTTCCCTTTTGAAGTGAAGAACAGAATTGTATCGTGTGTAGAAGTGAATAATAAATGTTCTACAAAGTCATCTTCATTCGTTCCCATACCTTGTACACCACGGCCACCACGTTTTTGTGAGCGATACGTGTTCGCAGCTAAACGTTTAATATACCCGTTATGTGTTAATGTCAGTACCGAGTTTTCACGAGGAATTAAATCTTCGTCTTCGATCATTTCTAAGCCGCCAGCTGTAATTTCAGTACGACGCTCATCACTGTAGCGTTCTTTAATATCCGTCATTTCTGTACGGATAATTTCGACTACTTTTGCTTCGTCAGCTAAAATCGCTTTTAATTCATCGATTAATTTTAATAGTTCCTGGTACTCAGCTTCAATTTTTTCGCGTTCCAACCCACTTAAACGCACAAGACGCATATCTAAAATTGCCTGTGCTTGGCGTTCAGATAAATTAAAGCGCTCCATTAATTGAGGTCTTGCTTCTTCCCCGCTGCGAGATGCTCGGATAATAGAAATAATTTCATCGATATGATCAAGCGCAATACGTAAACCTTCTAAAATATGTGCACGTTCCTCTGCTTTTCGAAGTTCGAATGCAGTACGACGTTTAATAACTACTTTCTGGTGTTCTAAGTAATGATAAAGCACTTCTTTTAGACTTAATACTTTTGGCTGCCCGTCAACTAGCGCAAGCATATTTACACCAAAGCTTGATTGCATCGCTGTTTGCTTGAATAAATTGTTCAATACGACATTTGCATTTGCATCACGGCGTACTTCAATTACAATACGCATACCATTACGGTCTGATTCATCACGTAAATTAGTAATGCCATCGATTTTTTTGTCGCGAACTAACTCAGCAATTTTTTCAATTAGTTTCGCTTTGTTAACCTGATATGGCAATTCGTGTACTAGAATTGTCTCTTTGCCGTTAGAAGCTTGCTCAATTTCTACTTTAGCCCGAATTGTCAGTGAACCACGGCCCGATTCATATGCACGGCGAATACCGCTGCGCCCCAGAATAATTCCCCCTGTAGGGAAATCCGGACCTGGAATGATTTCCATTAGCTCTTCTGTTGTAATGCTTGGGTTATCTGCCACTGCTAATACGCCGTCAATTGTTTCTCCAAGATGATGAGGCGGTATATTTGTAGCCATACCTACTGCGATACCAGAAGCACCATTCACTAATAGATTCGGATAGCGCGCCGGCAATACTAAAGGTTCATTTTCACTACCATCATAGTTCGGTCCATAATCAATCGTATCTTTATTAATATCGCGCAACATTTCCATCGCGATCTTTGACATACGTGATTCCGTATAACGCATTGCTGCTGCACCGTCGCCATCGACAGAACCAAAGTTACCATGGCCATCGACTAGCATATAACGGTAGCTGAAGTCTTGCGCCATACGCACCATTGCATCATAAATTGATGAGTCACCGTGAGGGTGGAATTTACCCATTACGTCCCCTACAATACGGGCACTCTTTTTATATGGTTTATCTGAAGTATTTCCTAGCTCCTGCATACCATAGAGGATACGACGATGTACTGGTTTAAGCCCATCACGTACGTCTGGTAAGGCACGCGAAACGATAACGCTCATCGCATAGCTTAAGAAAGATGATTTTATTTCTGTTGTAATATTTCTAGATTCAATATGTCCATGCTGAATGTCAGACAAAATAAGGACCTCCTTCCAATTGCACTAACTAATCAATTATGCCCGAGCATAATTGCATCTTTCAGCGGGTTTTCAAACCGCTGAAAGCTGTTAAATATCCAAGTCTTGCACGTATACTGCATTTTCTTCGATAAAATCACGACGAGGTGCAACTTCATCACCCATTAAGTGATCGAAAATTTTATCCGCTTCAATTGCATCATCCAATTCTACTCGAATTAAAGTACGGTGCTCTGGATCCATTGTTGTATCCCATAATTGTGTCGCATTCATTTCCCCTAAGCCTTTATAACGCTGTACATTAGGTTTCGGTAACTTCGGCAGACGGTTTAAAATATCTTCTAACTCCTGATCTGAGTAGCAGTATTCAACATGTTTCCCTTGTTTCACCTGATAAAGAGGCGGTTTTGCTGCATATACATAGCCCGCTTCGATTAACGGACGCATGAAACGGAAGAAGAATGTCAGCAATAGTACACGAATATGTGCACCATCGACATCGGCATCCGTCATAATTACAATTTTATGATAACGTGCTTTTTCTAAATTAAATTCTTCACCAATACCGGTACCAAATGCTGTAATCATCGCTCGAATTTCGGCATTCGATAAAATACGGTCTAAGCGTGCTTTCTCAACGTTAAGGATTTTTCCGCGCAATGGTAAGATCGCCTGGAAATGACGGTCACGTCCTGATTTAGCAGAACCACCGGCAGAGTCACCCTCTACGATATAGATTTCAGATTCGGCAGGGTTTGTTGAAGAACAGTCTGCTAACTTACCTGGTAAGCTTGAAACTTCCAATGCAGATTTACGACGTGTAAATTCACGAGCCTTTTTCGCTGCTACACGAGCACGTGCCGCCATTGTACCCTTTTCAATAACTTGACGTGCTACCGACGGATTTTCAAGCAGGAAACGTTCAAATCCGTCTGAGAATAAAGCATTTGTAATCTGGCTTACTTCAGAGTTCCCTAGTTTTGTTTTTGTTTGACCCTCAAACTGAGGTTCCGGGTGTTTTATTGAGACAATTGCCGTTAAACCTTCACGAACATCTTCGCCTGTAAGGTTGGCATCCGATTCTTTAATTAAGTTTGATTTGCGGGCATAGTCGTTAATAACACGTGTTAAGGCAGTTTTAAAGCCCGATTCGTGGGTACCACCTTCATATGTGTTAATGTTGTTCGCAAAAGACATTATATTCGAGCTGAAACCTGCATTATACTGCATGGCAATTTCAACCGTAATGCCTTCTTTTTCACCCAACACATCAATTGGCGCATGAATCGCTTCTTTATTTTCGTTAATATGCTCAACATATTCGCGAATACCGCCTTCAAAGTGGAATGTCTCCGAACGTTCCTGTCCTGTACGCTCATCTGCAATCGTCAGGCTGATGCCGCGATTTAAATAGGCTAATTCACGGATACGTGTTGCTAAAATATCGTATTCATAAACTGTTGTTTCTTTAAATATTTCACTGTCCGCTTTAAATCGAGTTGTTGTACCTGTATGGTCTGTTTCGCCAATGACTGTTAATTGTTGAACAGTATGACCGCGCTCAAAAATAATTTCATGGATTTTACCATCTCGATGTACTTGAACAATTGTCTGACTTGATAATGCGTTTACTACAGAAGCACCTACACCGTGAAGACCACCTGATACTTTGTAGCCTCCGCCTCCGAATTTACCGCCGGCGTGCAGTACTGTCATAATTACTTCAACAGCAGGCATACCCATTTTTTCCTGAATATCTACGGGAATACCACGACCGTTATCTTCTACGCGAATCCAATTGTCTTGTTCAATTGTTACTGTGATTCCTGAACAATAACCTGCTAAAGCTTCATCAATACTATTATCAACAATCTCCCAAACTAAATGGTGCAATCCTTTTGAACTTGTTGAACCAATATACATGCCCGGACGTTTTCGAACAGCCTCTAATCCTTCTAATACTTGTATTTGATCCGCATCATAAGATTGCTGGACTTTATTATCTTCTAAAGCCACTATTGTTCACCTACTCTTTCATAACTATCAGTATGCTTCTTTTTTACGTATTTCAATGCACTTATGGTTGTTCAATTGTTCCTTGTGTGACACGGAACAATTTTGCGTGCTGTATTGTGTCATGGTGAATGCCTTCTACACTCGTTGTTGTAACGAATGTCTGGACCTCACCTTGAATTGTATTTAATAAATGTGATTGGCGATAATCGTCCAATTCAGATAAAACATCATCCAATAAAAGAATCGGTGTTTCCTTCGTTTCCTGTTTGATCAGTTCAATTTCGGCAAGTTTTAAAGATAATGCCGTCGTGCGTTGCTGTCCTTGTGAGCCATATACTTGAACATCATAATCATTGACAAAAAACTGCAGATCGTCCCGATGAGGCCCTATAAGTGTTACGCCTCTCTCAATTTCACGCTGCTTCACTTCTTCTAGCTTCTTTGTTAAGTAATCCGCCATTTCTTCGGCAGTCCAGCTTGCATCCATCCCGGTTACAGGACGGTATTTTATGACGAGCTTTTCTAATCCCCGCGAAATACCAAAGTGAATCGGTTCAGCCCAATCCTGTAAAAGCTCGATAAACTGAAATCTTTTACGAATAATTTGAATTGCCGCCTGCACATATTGTTCAGTATAAATTTCAAACATCACATCGGATGCGAGTGATTGTTTACCCATATTCTTTTTTAATAAATGATTACGTTGTTTCAAAATCTTTTGGAATGTTAGTAAATCATGTAAGTAAACAGGGGAAATTTGTCCGATTTCCATATCGATGAATCTTCGGCGAATTTGGGGGCTGCCCTTTACGATATTCAAATCTTCAGGTGCAAACATTACTACATTCATCTGTCCGATATAATTGCTTAGTTTCGTTTGTTCAAGATGATTGATTTTGCCCTTTTTGCCTTTTTTTGAAATCGTCAATTCGATAGGAACGCCACCGTAACGCTTATTTACCACACCTTCTATTTTACCATAATCCGCATCCCAACGTATTAATTCTTTATCGTTCGCGGTACGATGAGATTTGGCCATCGCTAGTACATAGATTGATTCCATTACATTTGTTTTTCCTTGGGCATTTTCCCCAATAAAAACATTAATTTTATCTGAAAAATCCAGTGTTAACGATTCGTAGTTACGATAATTTGTTAGCTGCAAGCGCTCGATGTTCATGAATTAATTTTCTCCGTTTTCAATAAATGCATCGACAATTTTGTAACGTCCTACACCAGGAATATTAACTACATCTCCATGACGCAGTTTTTTCCCGCGGCGATCTTCCACTTCTCCATTTACAAACACTTCATGTTCACTTAAAAACCACTTTGCCATACCGCCAGAGCTAATTGTATCTGTCATTTTCAGCGCTTGACCAAGCGTTATATATTCTGTATCAATTACTAATTCATTCAACGTAATTCATCCTCCACTTAAATAAAGTCTTATCATTCTATCATACCTAAAAATTGTCCATAAGTAAAAAAGGAACGGTCTCAATAACAAGTTAAGACCCTTCCTTTTAGAATTTTTATTGAATTTTAGTAAGTACGTACCGGTAAAATCAGCTGCAATATTGCATCATCCGCAACAGAACGTAAGATGAACGGGCGCATTGCACCTGTAAATTCAATGACTACATCTTGTCCATCGATCGCTTTTAAGGCTTCCATCATATATTTCGCACTGAATGAAATTTTCAAATTTTCGCCTTCTAAACTTTCCACTTGGATCTGCTCTTCAACTTTACCAATCTCAGGTGAATTCGATGAAATTTCGACCGTTTGATTTTCAAGTGTTTCAAAACGAACAACATTATTGCGATCTTCACGAGCTAAAAGTGAAGCACGGTCAATTGCCTGCAATAAAGATTTTCCGTTAATAGTGATCATTGTTTTAAACTCTTCCGGAATTAAACGTGATGTATCCGGATAATTGCCTTCTAAAAGACGAGAGAAGAACAGGACATCATCTGTTTTAAATAATACATGCTGATTTGTTAATACGATTTGAACCGGATTATTTGTGTCTTCTAAAATTTTGTTCAATTCATTTAAACTTTTACCTGGAATTACGACTGAAGTAATATCATTTGGTAAATTTTCAAGATTGACTTTGCGGCGTGCTAAACGGTGACTATCCGTTGCAACGCATATTAATGCATCGCCTTCAACTTTCCAGTTTACACCTGTCAACACCGGACGGCTTTCCGATGTCGCTACAGCAAATACAGTTTCTCTAATAACTGATTTTAATAAATCGGTTGGAATCGTAAATTGTCGGTCAGCAGCAATTTCAGGTAGTTGTGGATATTCTGTTGCATCTAAGCCGATAAGGTGGAATTCCGATTTACCTGAACGAATGATTGTTGCATAGCCGTTCGTAATTTCAATTTCAACTTCATTTGTCGGCAATTTACGGATAATTTCATTGTACATACGAGCTTGTAGCACAATAGAGCCTGTTTGAGTAATATCCATAATTTGTTCGCCATTTTCTTCTACCGGGATGAAAGTCTGGATTGTAATGTCTGCATCACTACCAGTTAACGTCATACCTTCGTTTGTAACATCAATTTTAATTCCCGTTAAAATAGGAATCGTTGTTTTGGAACTTACAGCTTTCATTACATCGTTTAATCCTGCTAAAAGACGATCACGTAAAATAGTAAATTTCATTAGTTTACCTCTCTTATATAATTAATTATTTATTTAAAGATATTAATAGATATAGTAATAGGGCCTGTGAATTTGTGGATAACCCCTAATTTAAACAGGCAGAGCACGCTATCCACATGTTGATAAGCTGTGAATAGGTATGTGTGAAAAACATAAAGTTATACACAGAGATTATTTACCTAACATACTACGTATTTGTTTAATATCCTGCTGAAGCTGCTGATCTGTTTTAAGTAAGGAAGAAATCTTTTCATGGGCATGGATCACTGTTGTATGATCACGGCCTCCAAACTCCTCACCAATTTTAGGTAATGAGTAATCTGTTAGCTCACGCGATAAATACATCGCCACTTGACGAGGATAAGCAATCGATTTTGTCCGGCGCTTAGCCTTAAAATCTTCCAGACGTATACTGTAATGTTCACCAGTTGCAGTTTGAATATCTAAAATCGAAATCAAGCGCGGTTTTGAATTTGGCATAATATCTTTTAAAGCTTCTGCAGCAAGTTCAGGCGAAACATCCATATTTACTAAGGATGAATAGGCCACAACCCGTATTAATGCCCCTTCAAGTTCACGAATATTTGTATCAACCTGATTGGCAATATAAAGCATGACTTCATTTGGAATATCGAGTCCATCAGCTTTGGCCTTCTTACGTAAAATAGCAATACGTGTTTCCAAATCTGGTGGTGCAATATCTGTAATTAGTCCCCACTCAAAGCGTGAACGCAAACGGTCCTCTAAAGTAGGGATTTCCTTTGGAGGGCGGTCACTTGAGATGACAATCTGCTTTGATTCTTCATGCAGTGTGTTGAATGTATGGAAGAATTCCTCTTGTGTCGATTCCTTACCAGCCAAAAATTGAATATCGTCAATTAGCAGTACATCAACATTGCGGTATTTATTTCGGAAATCGATTGTTTTATTATCACGGATGGAGTTAATGAACTCATTTGTGAACTTTTCGGATGATAAATAGACGACATTTGCTGTCGGATTATGTTCTTTTACATAATGGCCAATTGCATGCATTAAGTGAGTTTTCCCTAAACCTACCCCCCCATAAATAAAGAACGGGTTGTAAGCTTTTGCGGGTGCTTCTGCTACAGCTAAGCTCGCTGCATGGGCAAAGCGGTTACCGGAACCAATAACGAATGTATCAAATGTGTACTTTGGATTGAGCATACCCGGGGTAATGTCATGGTGTTCACTTGATTTTGCTTGAGTAATTGGGGGCGGTAGTTCAAAGTCGTCTGCCGTCTGATCTTTCTGGACAACAAAATTAATGACTAGATCCTCTCCAGTTAACTCGTTTAATATTCCTGTAATCATATGGATGTAATATTGTTCAAGCCAATCGCGGGCAAAAGAGTTAGGCGCGGAAATCGTCACTTTTGTGCCACTATGCGCAAGAAGTTTTGTTGATTTCAGCCAAGTATCAAAGCTCGGTTTCGAGATTTTCTGTTCAGCTTGGGCAAGGACGGCATTCCATAGGTTTTCTAAATGTTCCAA